>NZ_CM143953.1:0-3568629 GCF_055361185.1 Arthrobacter sp. TRD_SC_6 | reverse complement strand
GGCGATGTTCAACAACTGGGGCGTGCGGCTGTTGGAAGCATCCCTACGAATATTGCCCAACGTTGTGACTGCTCTAGTGCTCTCCGCGTCTGAGAAACGCGTAGTGCCGGGCCCCAGGGGGCCCGCCACTACGAACTAGATATTGTTAGGGGAGGAGCTGGTTACCCTCCGAAGCCCCCGAGCTTGCCTAGCAGGTCTTGAGGGTTGATGCCGAACTTGTCCAGCAGGTCTTTGTCCTGGTCGGTGTCGACCTGATCGGGTAGTTCCTGTTGCGCCTGATCGGCTTTATCGTTATCTCCACGGTTCTTCAGCAGGTCGATGATCTGTTGCTTATCGATATTCATGGTGCTGCCTCCATCTCATGTGTAACTCGGGGTATTTGGTTAGTGGTTGTCGACCAGGTTTGCCTTGTCGACCTTGCGGTGGAAACGCATGCCGGCCAGGCCGCCGAGGATTGCCCCGATGAGGGCAACCACAGCGGCGATGACCGCTGAGATGATCCCGGCTGTGGTCATGTTCTCCGCGTTGGGGATCTGCGGGAAGCTGTTGAGCTGGGCGAGGATGTTGAACTGATCCCCGGCGATGGCACCGAGGATGGCTACGATGATCGCGATGACGATAGCCCATACCCACACTGCGATGCCTTGCTTCATTCCGTTGAAGCGTGCCATCCGCCCTGCGACGTAACCGCCGCAGTAGTAGGCGATGAACAGGATTACTGCCAAAACGATCGCACCGATGATGCCGGCCTGTTGCGGGTCCTGAGTAGCCTGGCTCGCAACGTCAGTGTTCGTCACGTTGCCCACGACTGCGCCCAATGCGGCTGCCAGGGCGGTGAGGAGGATCGCGGTGCCGGTGGCAGTGAGCCAGCCGAAGAACGCCGACCCGATCTTGATACCGCCGAACTCTTCCTTCTCACGTTCCAGCAGATGATCCCGCTGGTCCCGGTCAACGTCATGATGGCGATCGACTTGGCGGTGGCGTTGATCTACCTTGTCGTTGTCATCGGGTCCGTCGTGTGCTGATCCTGCGCTAGTGCTCATGATCTCTTCCTCAAAACTAGGTGGTGCGAGTGACTTCCCGTCGTAGTTAGCGGTTGTCGACGTCGTCGGTGTCGATTTGTTCCTTGCGGACTTCCTCGTTGACGGTCTGCTGCTCGGTGACGGTTTCCTTATCCAGGCGGATCCGCTCAACCGGTACGGCTTCCTTCTCGACGACGGCGCGCTCTTCGTGAAGGACAACCTCGTGTTCTTCCTCGCTGATCTCGGGTCCGCCCATAGCGTCACCACGGTTTGCGTCGGTGATTGGTTCACGTTCGATGCGAACTTCCTCGCGCTGCACTGGGACCGTCTTGGTGACGTTCTCGGTCACAACGTACTTACGCAGTCGCGCACGTCCTGCCTCGCGGCGTTCGGTGCCGACGTGGAGCTGTTCCTCTGAGCGGGTCATCGCATCATCGGTGGTGGGCCCGGAAGTGTCGTGGCCGACGATGCCGCGGTCAGCATCGGTGTGAGTGTCGTAGTCACCTGTTGTGCCTGCACCGTAGCTGTCGGTGAGGCCGTAGTAGCGGTACAGATCGGCTTCCTCCGCTTCGCTCAGGTGACCGTCAGCAGCCACGCGGGGTGCGTCCTTGACGGTGGACTTGTCGTAGCCCACGCGGACGTCATTGCCCTCCAGCGATGCACCCTCCAGAGGAGCGAACGACTCACCGGAACCGAACAGGCCCGTATTGACGGTGACCCAGTTGGGCTCGTTGGTCTGGTCATCGACGTAGACCTGGCCCACGGAGCCAATCTTCTGGCCGTCGTTATCGATGACGTTGCCGCCGGCTTCGAGGATCTGGGAAATATTGTTCTGGGAAATCATGGTGTTCTCCTTTATCAGTGTTGTTGCGTTGATATTGCTCGGGAGTTTGGATGAATCAGATCCGGTGGGCGCCGGATCCATCGTTGGTTTGTGTCTTGGGCTTCGCCTGCTGAGCCTTGCTCTTCAGCTGCTCCTTGGCGGAGGGTGAGTTCCGGGCTTCAGCCTTCAGGCGGGGTGCTTCTTCTTCAGCCTTGTTCAGGTAGTGCTCCCAGCGCTGGGACATTGGCTTGATCAGCCCGCCGCCAACGCCGACGATGATCACGCCGACTATCGCGGAAAGAACTGCGATGAGGATCGGTGTGGTGACAGTCGTGGCGATCTCCACCTGGTTCAGGGCGGCGATGATGCCCAGACCGAGGATGAAGATACTGGCGATGTTTGCCAGGACTTTGCCGTAGGAAAGCCCACCGAGCGTGTTCTGAATCAGCGTCTTGACTGCAGCGGCGATAGCAGCGGCGATGATGACGATGATGATTGCGACGATGATCTTGGGCAGGAACGCGATGATGCTTCCCAGCAGATCACTGACCGGGTTGGGCCCGAACACCCCAAAGGCGAACTGCAACACGAACAGAACGAGAGTGTAGTAAAGGATCTTCGCGATGATGTCGCTGGCATCCAGGGACGACTTGGCCAGGGCCTTCTTCACGCCGCCGCGCTCAACCGCGCGATCGAAACCGACCTTCTCGAGAAGCTTGGACAACGCTTTGGAGATCGCTTTGGCTATGAGGAGTCCCACGATCAGGATGACCAGGAACAGCAACAGTTTCGGGACGAACTCGACAACCGTCGCCAGACCGCTTCTGAGTGTTTCTTCCATCTATGCCTCCGAGTGTGAGTGACCAGGTGTAGTCGGCCCCCACCGAGGTTTGTGTGACCTAACCGTAACCACAAAAGGCATTAAATAGGAAGCATGCTGACTACTAGGCTCTCTTATTAAATCTGGTGATGCGACCTTGTCTCACGCTTATTGACAGGGATTAAGCGGCGCCTTGCTGCTGCATGATTCGGGGAAGAAGTTGAAGAAGGTGGGCGCGCAACCCCTCGGCTCCCGCTAGGAGGGATTGCTCTATTTCTCGTCCCAAGCGAAGGGCATCCTGACCGCGGGGCGTGAGGCGAATAACCCGGCATCGGGTGTCACCAGGCTTGCGATGCGTGATGACATGCCCTTGTTCCTCCAGTCGGTCGAGCGTCCCGCCAATGGTAGGCGTTTTGACGTGCAGTACTTGCGCAAGTGTGGCCTGATGGGAGGTTGGATTCGCTGCCGCCGCGGACAAAGCGATGTAGCCGGCGTACGTGATCCCTAGCTCCAGGAGATGTTCGTTCCAGACGTGGGCCAGTAGCCGCGAGGCCTGGGCGAGCAACTCATGCGTTGGCTCTGATAGAAACTCCTGCATTGCCCACCCCTAACGCTTCGCACTTCGACCCAGGGTAATTACTCAGCCTACTTACCTTTCGCTGTGCTCGAAAGAGCACCGCTACAGTGTTGAGGTCAGATCCTCATGCCGGATGAACCAAACCCACTTCATCTAAGCCGACCAGAGTAGATTTGTAAGCCCCGTTTCTGGGTTAGGCGTTGATTTCCTCTTCCACGAGGTGGGCCAGTTTTTTCAGGAAGCGTCTGTCGTTGTCTGAAAACTCGCGTGGTTTCTGATCGATGACACACAGCGTGCCAACGGTCCACCCACCCGGCCCCCGCAGTGGGTACCCGGCGTAGAAACGTATGAACGGCTCTCCGAGCACAAGGGGGTTCCTGTTGAATCGTTCGTCTTCGAGAGCGTCGTTGATGATGAGCGGGCCAGCATTGCGAACCGTCGCGTGGCAAAAGGTAATCTCCCGAGGCAAATTCTGCTCAACTGGTCCCAGTACGGATTTGAGGAACATGCGCCGGGCATCGAGCAAAGCGATAATTGAAGAGCTGACATGAAAGTGATCCCTCGCCTGCTGAGTGAACCGATCGAACCGGGCTTCAGATTCGGAATCCAGCAACTGGGTCCCGTCCAACGCGGCCAGGCGTTCACTTTCCTGCTCGTTGACGCTGAACATAAAAGCACCTGCCGCGCCGATCTCACGCCGTAAATCCTCCCGCGAGAACTCGACAGTGTCCTTGGTATCGGCCGGCACACGGGTCTGCACCGCCGTTAGCTCCAGCAATTCGTTCGCAGCTTCTGCTAAGAGATTCCGCTCATGGGACGGTAAGGAGAGGAGGCCCGTCAGGTAGGACTGGACCTCGAACGCTGAGATAGCCCCGCCAAGCCCGTAGTAACGAACCCATAGATCCTCGACGCTCAGCCCAGCCTCTGATAGGGCGGAAGTCGTCATTTTGATTTGCACTTGTTCGTTCAAAACAACCTCCTGGGAGCCCGATAAGCACCGACACCCAGCAAACAGAAGTAACAGGATCCTGAGATGATAAGCGCACTTATTATCTCAGCTTAAACGTTTCCTTCCGGTGTCGCTTCGCCGAGAGTTGCGGAAGAGGTACTTGCCCAGCATGCCCCATCTCCGTCAGCGCGGCATCCCAGTGACCGTTGCCGTCCCCAAAGAGATCTTTAGTGAGCGCTTAGCGTGAGACCTATATCTCACGGGCGACCCGCCGCACGCCCGAACTTATTCAGGCTGGCGAGTTGGGCTCCGCAACTCCCTACCGGGTGTCCACATCCTCGAAAACGAGGAACGTCTGAGTATCCAGCACCCCGGGCATTGACTGCAGCTGATCAAAAATCACGCGCCTCAAGTCAACGTTGTCTTCCGCACGGACCAGCAGGATCACATCGAAGTCGCCTCCCACTAGTGCAATGTGGTGAATCTCCGGTATTGCCCGCAGTTTCTCCTTGAGCTCGCGCCACGCGTGCTGGCGGACCTTGAGCGTCACGTACGCCGAGGACCGAAGCCCCGCTTTGATGGGATCGATCAGCGCCGTGAACTTGGTGAGGATCCCGCTTTCCGTCAAGCGCGCAATGCGCGAATAGGCGTGCGCCCGCGAAATGTGCACGTTCTCCGCGACCGCCGTTACCGAGAGCCTCCCGTCCCGAGTCAGTTCCGCGAGGATCTTCCGGTCCACCTCATCAAGCGGCTGCTCACCCATTTTGTCTACCGCTCCGTTCGTAATCCAGGTCACACTGACAATCTGTCTCTAAGAATACCCGTGCCACCACCAATGATCCACGATTCAGGCGTTTAGTGGATACGAAACAACTGTCACACGGATAATTGGGTTACAGACCATCGTCACTCGCAACAGTCGGGTGCGTCCAGGCAGAGGGGCCGCCAACGTAAGCCACGGCGGCTGATGGAGGTAGAGATGACTATTTCAACCGGGAATCAGTACGGCGAGTCAATGAGGCGCGGCGGCCGTTCGCAGGATGCTACCCCTTCCGCGGAGGAGTTCATGCTCCCGTCCGCACAGCCGGTTCAGTTAGTGGATCAGAACGGCGGTCACGTCCACAATGACCGTTACCCGCTTCCCGACGGCGGCGCACTCCTTGCCGCCTACGAGAAGCTCGTCATCGGGCGCCGCATCAATGAGCAGGCAAACGCTCTCGTCCGTCAGGGCCGGATGGCTGTCTACCCGTCCTCCCACGGTCAGGAAGCGTGTCAGGTGGCTGCCGCCGTCGTACTCGAAAAGGACGACTGGCTCTTCCCGACCTACCGCGACACAGTCTCGGTGATCACACGCGGCGTTGACCCCCTCGAGGTGCTGACCCTCCTGCGCGGCGACTGGCACGCTGGCTATGACCCACACGAGCACAAGACCGCCACGCAGGCTACACCGCTGGCAACCCAGTTGCTGCATGCCGTCGGGGTAGCCCACGCCGCAAAGCTGCGCGGCGAGAGCACCGTCGTCCTGGCGATGTGCGGGGACGGCGCCACCAGCGAGGGCGACTTCCACGAGGCACTGAACTTCGCCGCCGTCTTCCACGTGCCCGTGGTCTTCCTCATCCAGAACAACGAATATGCCATCTCGGTTCCGCTGAAGAACCAGTCCGTGGCGCCGTCGTTGGCGCACAAGGCCATCGGGTATGGCATGCCGGGGGAGCGGGTGGACGGCAATGACCTCGCGGCGATGATGTCGGTCCTCGGCAAGGCGGTGGACCGGGCGCGCGACGGCGGCGGACCGGCCCTTGTGGAAGCCCACACTTACCGGATGCAGGCGCACACCAACGCCGATGACCCCTCGCGTTACCGCTTGCAGGCCGACGTCGAGAAGTGGGTGCCGAAGGACCCGATCACCCGGATGCGCACCTACTTGGCCAACCTCAACCTCCTCACGGAAGAGGTGGAACGGCACATCACGAAAGCCGCTGAGGACACGGCCACCACCCTGCGCGACGGACTGAACTCGGAACCAGAATTCAACCCGGCGGACCTGTTCGAGTATGTGTACTCCGAAAAGACCAGCCAGCTCCGCGAACAGGCCGCCCAACTGCGGGAAGAACTCTCCCGCGAGATGTCCCCGGAAGGGGCGCAGCGATGACTGACACTGCCGTCCGAACCGGCCCACAAGTGGAAGCGGCGTCCGTTAAGACGGGTGCTCAGCCGCTCACCTTCGCGAAAGCGCTCAACGCCGCGCTCGCCGATGCGATGGAAGCCGACCCGTCGGTTGTCATGTTCGGTGAGGACGTCGGGCCCCTGGGTGGGGTCTTCCGCATCACGGACGGGCTGACCGCCCGGTTCGGCGAGGAGCGTTGCTTTGACACTCCTCTTGCCGAAGCCGGGATCATGGGCATGGCCGTGGGGATGGCGATGAACGGCATGCGCCCCGTCGTCGAAATGCAGTTCGATGCCTTCGCCTACCCGGCGTTCGAGCAGGTCGTCAGCCACGTCGCCAAAATGCCGAACCGCACCAAGGGCCGCGTGAAGCTGCCGCTGGTCATCCGGATCCCCTACGCCGGCGGAATTGGGGGCGTGGAGCACCACTGCGACTCCTCCGAGGCCTACTACGCGCACACCCCCGGCTTGACGGTCCTCGCGCCCGCCACGGTCCGCGATGCGTACCTCATGCTCCGCGAGGCGATCCGCTTTCCCGACCCCGTGGTGTTCCTGGAGCCCAAGAAGCTGTACTGGGCCAAGGAGACCCTGGACCTTGACGAGCTGCGGAAAGCAGCCGACGACGACGCCCGCGCGGCTTCCAGCTCCGCCGTGGGTCGCGCCGTCGTCGCCCGCCAGGGCACAGACGCGACGCTGATCGCCTACGGACCCTCCGTGCCAACTGCCCTTGCGGCGGCTGCGGCAGCTGCGGAAGAGGGCCGGAGCCTCGAGGTGATCGATGTCCGGTCGATCGTGCCGTTTGATGATGAAACCGTGACCGCGAGTGTGCGGAAAACCGGGCGGGCCGTGGTCATCGCGGAGGCGCCGGGCTTTGCGTCCGTTGCGTCGGAAATCGTTGCCCGGGTGCAGGAGCGTTGCTTCCACTCCCTCGCTGCGCCGGTGCGCCGGGTGACCGGATTCGACATCCCGTACCCGTCGCCGAAGCTGGAGCACTTCTTCCTGCCCAGCGTTGACCGGATCCTCGACACCGTCGATGAGCTGCAGTGGGAGGACGCATGAGCGCCCAGGCCTTATCCACAACCGCTAAGGTGTTCCTGCTGCCGGACCTCGGCGAAGGACTGACCGAGGCCGAGCTGGTGAACTGGCTCGTGGCCGAGGGCGACACCGTAGTGGTGGACCAACCGGTTGCCGAGGTCGAGACCGCGAAGTCCATGGTGGAGGTGCCGTCGCCGTTCGCCGGGGTCATCACTCAGTTGCACGGTGAAGCTGGAACAACCATCAACGTTGGTGCTCCGCTGATCTCGGTAACTCCAGCTTCGTCAGGCGCGCCCGTCGCAGAAGCGGAGCAATACCGGGAAGAGGAGCGCGCCGGCGTCGAAGTTCCTTCTGAGGAAGAGGTTGCCGCTGCGCCCACCGTGACGGAAACAGCTGAAGACTCCGGGTCGGGCAACGTCCTGATCGGTTACGGTACATCCGGGTCGGGTTCCAGTGGGCGTACGCGCCGGCGAAAGGGTGGGGTGACGGGGAGTTCGCTGGATTCTAGGACGGCAGGTTCGCCGTCGTCGGCCTCGCAGACACCCGTGCCCGAGGCCGGCGCCCGCGCAGTCCTGTGTGTCTCGCCGCTGGTACGGAAACTCGCCCGCGATGCCGGGTTGAATCTTCGCGACGTCCCCGGAACCGGTGCCGATGGAATGATCCTGCGCCGCGACGTCGAGCAGGCGCTTGCCGCTGGTGGTGCTGCTTCGCCCGTTGCCGAGAAGCCTGTTACTGCTTCAACCGCGACAGACAGTGCAACCGACGTCGACCGTCGCAGCGGCCTGCGCATCGCCGAGCGGACCCCCGTAAAGGGTGTGCGCAAGGCCGTCGCGGAGGCCATGACGCGCAGCCGCCGGGAAATACCGGAAGCCACTGTCTGGGTGGACGTGGACGCCACCGCCCTGGTCAACCTGCGCGCCGAGCTGAAGCGACGGCAGCCGGATTCCACGCCGGGCCTCCTCGCGTTCGTGGCGCGGTTCGTGCTCGCCGGTCTCGCGAAGTACCCGGAGCTCAACACACGGATTGTCGAGCGGGAAGACGGCAGCCATGAGATCCTCACGTTCGACGGCGTCAACCTGGGGATCGCCGCGCAGACCGACCGTGGGCTCATGGTTCCCAGCGTGTCCCGCGCGGATCGGCTGAACGCCCGCGAACTGGACGCCGAGATCCGGCGACTAGCCGCCGTCGCACGCGATGGCAAGGCGACCCCGGCGGAGCTGACCTCCGGAACGTTCACGCTGAACAATTACGGAGTCTTCGGTGTAGACGGCAGTGCGGCGATCATCAATCATCCGGAAGCGGCAATCCTTGGAATGGGTCGGATCATCGACCGGCCGTGGGTGGTGGACGGGGAGCTAGCGGTCCGGAAGGTCACCGAGCTGACGCTCACGTTCGACCATCGCGTGTGCGACGGCGGTGTGGCCGGTGGGTTCCTGCGCTACGTGGCGGACGCGATCGAGAAGCCGGGTGGCTTGCTGGCTGATCTCTAGCCGGGAACGGTGCCCCAGCCCTTGCTTCGCTCACCGCGGTACCCTGCCGATACGCTTAGCACTGTCGTAAACGCGAGAGGAAGTCATGACTGAGCTCAACGCCGACCAGTCCCCCTGGCAGCAATTAGGGGATCACACCTGGGTTCTGCAGACCGAGTCTTACCGGATGAATGTGGGACTTGTGGTCGGCACCGAACGCGCCCTGGTCATCGACACCGGCACAGGCCCGCAACAGGCCGCCGAAATCCTGGACGCGGTCCGGCAGCTCACCGACAGGCCGCTCTCGGTGGTCAACACGCACGCACACTTCGACCACGTGTTTGGGAACGCCTACTTCGCAGCGAACGGCGTCGAGGACTTCTGGGCGACCGAGCGGTGTGCCGCCGTCGTCGCTGAACTGGGTGAGGAACAACGCGGGGAGGTCGCCTACTCGGAGCCAGCCATGGCCGCTAACGACGGCGCGCACACCGGCATAGTGCCCGCGAACAGGCTGGTTGCCGGCTCGCCCGTAGATCTGGACCTCGGTGGCATATCAGTGACCCTCTTCCACCTCGGCCGGGGCCATACTGACCACGATCTCCTGGTGGGAGCAGCGAACGTGCTCTTTACGGGGGACCTGGTCGAAGAAGGCGCAGACCCCAATTTTGGTGGTTCCTTCCCGAGCGACTGGATCCGCACGCTGGCGAAGATCGCTGCCCTCGAGGATCTGTACGAGGTGTTCGTACCCGGTCACGGCGCTCCAGTGGGAATCGACTTCGTGACCACGCAGCTGAACAAGATGCGCAGCGCCGTCCGGGTGACCAAGGTGGCGATGGACGAAGCATCGGTCGACATGACCAAAGCCATCCCGATCCTGCCCTACGGTCCCGAGCAGTCGCGGGCGCTCCTGACCCGGTTGCGCACCCTCGCGCATTGGAAGTGGCTCGAGCGGCAGGGGAGCTAGGTTACCCGGAGCGGCCGCTCCTGAATCGCAGCCAGCATCGCCGCCGCGGCCTGTTCGCTGGACCCGTTGCCATCAAGCACAACGAACCGCGAGAAGTCGGCAAGGGACCGGTACGCAGCATCAAGTTCGGTGAGGAACTCGAGCGTCTCCTCATCGGTAGCCCTCGTCGAGATGCGCTCCGCCGCAACGGCAGGGTCCACCCCGAGGTAGACCACCAGATCCGGCTGCGGCAGTATCCGGAGCAACCACGGAAGCACTGCGCCAGCGCGTAAACCGCGCACTTTCCGCAGTGCCAGCTGGCACCAAAGGTGCCGGTCGACGACGACGACCCCCCGCCGTCGTCGTGCGCTTAATTCCGAACGAAGTACCGAACCAACGCGGAGGGACGTCTCGACGGCGTCAAGGACGCGGGTTCCGAGGAGGGCCTCGGCGGTGGCAGCGTAGCGCGACGCCCAGCGGTTGAGGGTCCGCCGCCCACCCGGATTGCGGTACAGGTACGCCGACTGGCCCTGCTGCCGCAGCGAGCCGACGACGGCGCGGGCAACCGTTGTCTTGCCGGCACCGTCGATGCCGAGCAGCACTACCCGCAGATGCTGCCGCCGTGATTCAACGCCGGTCATTTCCCGCCTCTTCCGCCTATGGTCCTGGACAATTATCGCAAGAGCGTCTGGGCGCGGACTGACAGGGGCACTGTTCGCCCGCCGTGCGCTAGCGTTGAACGGTGCCTCAGGAACCGTTCAGCCTCCGCAAGATAGCTGTCGGCGCGTACGGTCCGTCACTGCTGTATGGCGCCGCAATCGGTTCAATTGTCCCTGTCATTGCGCTGTCGGCGCGGGAACTTGGCGCGGATATTCCGACGGCGGCACTCATCATTACGCTCACTGGGATCGGGTCATTGGTCACGAACGTCCCGGCCACGCTGGTCACCACGCGATTCGGGGAGCGGTGGTCGCTGGTCGGAGCGTCGCTCTGGTGTGCCGCGGCCATGGTGCTGGCCCTCGCGGCGCCCAACCTGTTCGTTTTCGCAGCCGCCGTGTTCATGGTCGGCATGGCCGGTGCGGTGTTCGGTCTCGCACGGCAGAGCTACCTGACGGAGGCTGTACCGGTCGACTTCCGTGCACGGGCACTCTCCACCCTGGGCGGGGTGACGCGGATCGGCGTGTTCATCGGCCCCTTCGCCGGTGCGCTCGCCATGAGTTTCGGCGGGCTCGACGGCGCGTATTGGGTGGGTGCCGCGGCAAGTGTCGCAGCGGCGGTGCTGAGCTACCGAGTTCCGGAACTGGTGGCCCGAACCCGCAAGGCACCGTCGACGGGCGCTGTGGACGATGCTCCAGCGCCCGCTACCGTTCGTGCGATCCTCCGCAGCCACACCCGAATCTTCGCCACAGTAGGCGTCGGAGTGCTGCTGATCGCCGCCGTCCGCGCCACCCGGCAGGCGGTCATCCCGCTGTGGGCGCAGGAGATCGGGTTGGACCCGACGACGACGGCACTCATCTACGGCTTGTCCGGCGCGATCGACATGCTGATCTTCTACCCCGCAGGCAAGGTAATGGACCTCTACGGGAGGCGCTGGGTCGCTGTACCCTGCATGATCATTATGGGTGCGGGACTGCTGGCGCTGCCGTTCACACATGATGCCCTCAGCCTGCTGCTCGTCGCGATGCTGATCGGGTTCGGCAACGGAATCGGGTCGGGGATCGTCATGACGCTGGGGGCGGATTTCTCACCATCACCGGGCAGGCCCCAATTCCTTGGGATCTGGAGGCTGCTGACGGACATCGGAACCATGGCCGGGCCCGGAACCGTCTCTGCGGTAACCGCGGTTGCGAGCCTGGCCGGCGGGATCTGGACCACCGGCGTGCTTGGGTTGATCGGTGCGGGAGCGCTCTGGTTGTGGGTGCCGCCGCGCAGGAGGCACCTGACGAAAGCGGGCGAGAACTAAATAGATTCGAGCACCCAGAGCCGGCCGCGAACTGGGCATAGAGCACTTTATATCTTCCCAACGGCGACGACTCGAGTTCGGCGCATCAGTGCTCCTGCGATAACGGCGCCCACCGCGAAAAGTGCAGCGGCGACGAGGAACACCATTTTGTAGCCGTCAATGCTTTGGGTATCCGTCGCGCCTCCGGCGCTTGACAGGGCTGCCCCGGCTATGGTTGAGGCGAAGATGGTGTTGAGGAGGGCAACTCCAATGGCGCCTCCAAGTTGCTGTGTGGTGTTGACCACGGCGCTCGCTGCCCCCATGTCGTGCGGATCAACCCTCGATAGTGCGATGGAGTTCAGCGGTACGAAGATCAGCCCGAGGCCGAGACCGACGATGATTTCCCCAGGGAGGATGCCGGTGAGGAATGTTGACGGGTTTTGCAGCAGGGACAGTAGCGCCATGCCGAGGGCCGCGATGGTCGCTCCGAGCACCAGCAGGGTTTTTTCACCACATCGGGGGATGAGGGAGGGTGCGATCATGGCCGTGAGAATGATGCATCCGCTGAAGGGTAGGAACGACAGTCCCGTTTGTACGGGAGTCATGTTGAGGTTTGATTGGAGGTAGTAGGCGAGGAAGAGCAGCACGCCGAACATACCCGCGCCGATCAGGGTCGACAGGGCGAAAGCGCCACCGCGGTTCCGGTGAAGCAGCCCAGTTCGACACATGCGTCCCCCACACAATCGCAAGCGCAACCCCTGACCCAGTCGAAATCATCGGCCTCTTCAGCCCCCACGGCGAACGCATACACCTCACCGGCAGATAAATTGGGCCCATCTAATCAATGCGCCACGAGCAATCCCGTCCTGCGTTTCGTGGGTGGCACATTCCACTCCCACGTCTGGGCCCTAGCCCCAGGGCAGCGGTAAGGCGCCCTCGAACGGGCTGCGGTGTGGAGCGCATGGCCCAATGGTCGTTGTCAGGGTCGTATAGCATCTGGCTGTCGAAGGCGAGCGGACCACGCGATGCCTGCACCGCAAGCCGCCAACCCTCTAGCAATGGCGGTTCCGAGTGTTGCCTTCGAAAGTCCGACCATGGCGCCGCCCACGCCGGTGGATCCTGCTTCTAATAGAAGCAGGACCCTGACTTGAGGTCAAGGTCCTGCTTCTATTCAGATGGGCTGTTCACCGCTACCAACCGACGAGCTGCCGACAGAACGTTCACTTCTCTTCTCTTGGCGGTGACCGTTATGCTCACTTCCCGCCACCACCCGTAGTTCACTACGGGATTACCAGTCTCGCCGAATGATGCAACACGAGCCAGACCGGGACCTTAGATGCAATGCCTGTAACCGCGGCAAGTTGGTTGGTGCTTACAAAAATCGGTTACCAATTAGTGATGATGAGAATCCCACTACATACCAAGCTAAATCCGATGAACGTGAAAGCCGGAATCATCCAAGGGCGAAGCCTCGGACTATCGAGGGCCTCATGCGGCTTGCGTTTTAGCCACGCCGTTCCCATTAGTACGAGGCCGATTATTAGTCCAGCGAACAGGCCAGCTATGTAGATTTGGTTTTCAGTCATTCGGCCATCTTCCACTTTCCTATGCCGAAGCCGAGTAGACCCATAACGGCACCCCCGGCACATCCACCTAGGACTGTTTCGCCGTCGATGTTGCCCCCGTCTTCGCCCTGACTAATCACTGAGCCAGCGGCGCCTGCCGCGCACCCGACTGCAAGGCTTCCTACTATTCCCACGGGAGTTTTTGATCCAGCGAAGGCAAGACCACCAACTAAGCTCACTAAGCCGGTGACGAGCTCGCCTCCAAATTCAGACCAAAAGCTCAGACCTGTCGGGTCTGTGTAGTTGATGGGGTTGTTTCCTGCGTAGGTGTAGTGGGGGTCTTGGCCGGATGGGTCGAGTTGGGTGAAGCGTCCCATTGCTGGGTCGTAGTAGCGTGCCCCGAACTTGTACAGGCCGGTGGTGGAGTCGAGCTGGCCGCCGATGTAGCGGAAGGGGTTGGTTTGGGCTGCTGTTCCGTTGATGGAGCGGGTGACGCCGTAGGGGTCGTAGCTGTAGGCGCCGATTTTTTGTCCGGATCCGTTGAGGAGTAGGACGACGGAGCCTTGCTTGTCGGTGACGTAATAGGTTTTCGTGGTTCCGGTGGTGGAGCTGAGCAGGTTGCCCTGGGGGTCACGGGTGTACTTGGTCGGTGTCCCGTTGGTGCGTGTTTCGGTGAGTCCGAGGATGGTCCTGAATTCTTCGGTCCCGTTGGCGTGGGTGCGGTTGGTGTTACCGGCGGCCCAGTACTTACCTTTCAGAGTCGTCGTGCCCTTGGTGGTCGTGAGAACTTCTTGGCGGACCCCGTAGGTGTGGCTAACCCCGGTTTGCGGGTTCTTGGTGAGGTTGCCGGACGCGTCGAAGGTCCACCCTGTGGGGTTCTTGCTTGAGGCAATGACCTGGTTCGCGGCGTTGTAGGTGTAGGTGGTGGTGCCGGCGGGGGAGCCGGTGTTGCCGGCGTAGGTGACGCTGGTGCGGTTACCGGCTTTGTCGTAGGCGTACGCCCATGACGCTGTGGTCGTGGTGCCTGCTTTTTCGGTGGCCGCGGTGAGGCGGTTCTTCGAGTCGTAGGTGTAGGTGGTCATAGCTCCCGCTGTGATGCCTTGCTCGACGTGGGAGGTCTTGGACTGCAGGAGTGCTTTGTCGAGTCCGTCGGCGCCCTTGTAGTTGTAGGACACGTCGTAGAGGACAGCGGCGGTAGCGGTTTTCACGGTCGTTCGGGTGATTCGGTCGGAAGCATCATACGCAGTGGTCTGCTTCGTACCACCGGGGAGCGCTTTGACGTCGACGCGTCCGCGGCTGTCGTAGTTGTACGCGAGGCAGTCCGTGTTCGCCGCGATCGCCGTAGTGGTGGTACAGGTAGCGGTGTCACTGGAACTGCTACGAGTCATTTGGTTCGCCGCGTCGTAGTTGAAGAAGGTATCTGAGTATGTGCGCGGTAGGGATCCGTCGGAAAAAATGTATGTCTGTGTGAGGTTGCCGCGGGTATCAGAGGTTGATTCCATGGTGAGGCCCTCGCCGTTGCGACTGATGACCTGGGAGAGCGGATCGCCATAAATGCCGTTTCTGATTTTCAGCTGGGACAAGGACGGTCCGAGATCGCGGGGGTATGCCTCGTCGAGGGCATCATAAGAAAAGCTCATGCCCTTGTAGTCACGGTTGTGTGAGATGCGGTTGCCTGTGGTGTCGCCGTTGTAGGTCGTGGCGAAGATGCGATCATCCCCCGTGTAGGAAAATCCCAGTTCGGTGCCTGCCGGGTCGACAGTGGTGATTGGCCGGCTCATCTGGTCGTAGGTGTACGTGGTTTTCCCCAGCGGCGCTGGAGGGATAACGCTGGTCAAGTTCGCGTCCGCGTCGTAGGTATAGGTGGTTGTTTTCCCGTTTTCATCGGTCGATGCGCACACCATGCCCGCGAAAGCACCGCACACAGACCTGTCAGCCACTTCGCGTTTGTAGGTGAGGTTCTTGGTGTTGGTCTTCAGATCCGTGGTGCTGAGAAGGTTGCCTGTTGTGTCGTAGGAGACGCTGGTCTTGTTGCCCTGGGCGTCAGTGGAGCATTTGACCTGGTAGGGGTCACCGGTTCCGTCGGACGGGCAGGTTGAAGTCGCGGCGTAGGCTGCGGTTGCCGCGGCACCGGTTGGTAGGCGAGCTGCGGAGCGGTTCCCCAGGGCGTCGTACTCGAATTCGGTGACATCGCCCGCGGGTCCGCCGGCCGACGCTCCGCTGGTAACGGACAGCACGTCACTGTTCGCCGTCCAGCTTTGGGATTTCGTCCGGCCAAGCTGATCTACTGCCGAAATCTGGCGACCTTCAGAATCAAAATTGATTTTCGAAGGATTACCGGCTGGATCGGTCACCGTCGTCTGATCGGTACCGTAGGCAAACCCAGTGCTCTTCGTCTTCTCATCCGTGATGCTTCCGTCGCCGTCGGTGACAACGTGTGTTTGCTCGATGCTTATGACCCTACCCGTAGTGTCATACGCGAACGTGGTCCTATACCACCCCGTCACAGATGGGTATACGGTGTCTCGCTGTTCTATTTGGTGGAGAAGGCCGGCACTGTTGTAGATGTACTCCATCTTGTTCTCCGGGTTCTGTGCACTGATCAGCCGACCCTGGGCGTCCTTGCTGTAAATGATGTCGCGGGAGTCGGGAAGATCGATGGTGGTGTTCCCGGCGGCCTGGGTGATGGTGCTGACCCGGCCCGCAGCGTCGGTCATGGACACGACCTTATTGTTCGCGTAAGCGTACGTCATGCCGATGTTGTTCCGGTCCGTGTTACGGAGCAGGTTACCGCCTGCGGAGAAGGTTAGCTTCTCCCCGGACTGGTTGTAGGTCAGCAGCCAGTTCCCGTTTGTCTCCTGCTTTAGCTGGGCTTTGAGGCCCGTTGGGGGGACCCATGCGCCTGCCGTGTTTTTTGTGAACCGTTGCGAGATGCCGGTCGCATCCCTGAAGGTCACCGAGTCGGCGGCGATAAGTAGGCCGATGTCTTGCCCGAAGGATGCACGCCACCTGCCGCCGAGAGATCCTTGGGATGGGTCGAGGCTGTTGTAGAACTCGGCATATTGCGCGGAAACACCCGGCGAGTTCGTGCTCAACGTTGAGTTGGCGACGACCAGGTTGCCGGTGGAGAGGTTGACCGCTGCGGTCGTCTCCCCATAAAGCTCTATCTGGTGGAATGGGTAATACGGCAAAACCCCGAGCCGTTCAGTGGCAGGGGCTAGAGCCATCCGCTGGATGGAATCTGGGGAGACGCTCTGCTCCTGGTAATCGCCTTTCGGGTTCCCGCCTTTAGTGGTTCTGTTCACCTTTGCAGGGACCACCCACTCATTGACCTCGGCTGCTTTCGCGGCTTCTTGCTCCTCAAGCCCAACCTCACTGAGGATCGGGTTGACGGAAGGTGTTTGAGCCGTAGCGGGCGCTGCTAGCCCGCCAATAAGAACGGCTACTGAAACTGACATCGGCATGACGGCGCGACGAAGAAGAGACTTCAATTCATACTCCCCATAAAGAAAGCCCCCAGTGGGCTTAATGACCTAAGTCTTACCCGGACCACCGCACTGCACAGGAGTGCTTAAATGAATTTCTTCTTTCCTTGTACTTACCGGTGAGTGGCGATTAGAAATTGCCACTCACCGGTATTGGTGGGGGCGATACCCGGCCCAGCCACGCGAAAGAGCTTGGTGATCCAGCCCAGCCCTTGCATGCAAGCCGTCCTGCACTGCGCTTCGCCCTGCGTGGTGCCGGCCGCTCCCAGGTATACCAAGTCCGGCCAGTCGTGGACGCGGAAGGATGGCGGGGTTGATGGGCAGGAGGGTGATTGCGGGTGAGGAGGATCTGCGCTTCTTTGCACCCGAGAGTGGTGCGCACGACTTCGAGCAGGGACCGTAACATGGTCGCTGCGGCGCCAGCTGCTCTGTAGGTCATTCAATATAGTGGTCTGAGGCTGCGAGCAACTGTGCCTGCGGCAGGAATAGCTCCGGTAGGCGTAAGCGCCGGCGCAATCTCGACCACGACATGCGGCACTCGCATGGCATCCGCTACCAGCGGAGCCGACAAAACCTTGGGATGGTAGACAATCACGTCGGGCTCGTACCCGAAGGGTGCTCGCTCGAAACCACGATCGACGGCTACGAGAAGACCTTCGCGATGAACGTCATGTCCACCCATCAGCTCCCTCGGCAATTGCATCCGCACCTCCAGGCGCCGGCGCGCATCGTCGTCACGGTCAGTGACGCCCACTTCGGAGATCTCCGCCACACCGCGGGAACAATGCCCGCACCCCGCTGGGCTTTGCCGAAAATATTCCGTCCAAGCGGGTTCGACCTCGGCACGGGGCTCGCGCGTGAGGCCGGTGGTGCCTTTCCTTTCCTGATGAGCAAGATCATCCCGCTGCTCTCGGCTACGTCCCTCGTGGACACCCCGGGGCCAGCAGGCTCGAAGCTCGCCGACGCGGACCTCGCCATTACCGCCGCCGTCACCGGTGAGTACATCCACAAAACCAAGGCCACGGCGTCATCGGTCGAATCCTACGACGCCGCCCGCGAGTCCGCCCTCTGGAACTGGCTAGAGCAAGTCCCCCAGCCAGCAAGCTGAGCACCCGTCTTCCACCAGGGTCTCCCTTCTACGCGAGGGAACGATCAGATGCTGCTTCGAATCTTCGCCGTACCCATTGGCCCTATCAGACACTCTTCGCACTCGGATGGCTGGCACTTATGGTCTACCCGTTTTCGGTTCCCGGGCCCTTTAGACAGGCAAGGGATACGTGCTCACTCCTCGCTGCGGAGACGAGCCTGAGCCGAGAACAGCCAGCAGGCCGTCCCGCTGAGGGTGAATCCGACACCGAGAATCAGCGCCAGACCGGACCAGAAGAACAACGGCACACTCGCTGTTCCGGGGACGGGCGCCGGTCCGATCCACTGAACGTAGATGTACAAGCCCAATGACAGTGCCAGCCCGAGCAACCCGGGAACACAACACACCATGAGCCACAGCCGGGACGCGGCCCAGTGCTCGTCGTATCCCGACCACACATTCCAAGGATTGCCGGTGCGCATGATGAGCAGTCCGCCGAGCAGTGTCCACGCACCCACCACGAGGAAAGCGGCGACGACGTCGGCAGGGCGGTGCCAGAGGTTGATGAACGTCGCGGCTCCGGCCAGCACCGAATATGCTCCACCGGCGGCTGCCGCAAGCGGGCGCCACCGGGGGGAGACCACGAGGAAGATGGCCGCGGCTGCTGACGCGGCGAGCGTGGTGTGGCCCGATGGCAGGGAGTTGAAGTCGAGGGTGGGCACGCCGCGGTCAGGCCGATCCAGAACAAGGTTCTTGAGCACCTGAGTGGTCAGATTGGCCCCGACTATTGTCCCCAGCGCTATCACCGCGGCGACCCACCGGCGTCGTCCCAGCGTCACGAACAGGATCACTGCGGCGGCGATGAATACCGAGATCAGGGGCAGGCTGTCCAGGAACTGAAGCAGCGGCAACTCGCTGTCCGGGGCGGCAATGTCCGCCTCCCGCCACGCCGATTCATCCGCGAACTGGCCGGTGGTGGTCCTGACGAAAGCCCAGTAGGTGTAGCCCAAGGCAGCAAAACAACCCAGTGCGCCGAGTAGGAAGAGCGCGGGTTGCCTGGCGGCAATCCGATAGCGGTGTTCAGTAGTCGACTGGGTGGAGATCACCTGGTTAACACTGACACAGCCCGAAGATGGTTCCGATCAGATCCAGCCCTGTTGCCAGGCCTTCTCGGCGGCATCGTGCCTCGACGTTGCGTTCAGCTTGGCCATCGCGGAGGAAAGGTAGTTGCGCACCGTGCCCGGTGCCAGGTGCAGCTGCCCGGCAATGTGCTGCACCGGTGCGGAGGTTCGGCTGTGGCGCAGGACGTCGAGTTCGCGCTCGGTGAGCGGGCACCGCTCGGCAGTCAACGCCGTCGCAGCGATCTCGGGATCGATATAGCGCTTGCCGGCAACCACGTCCCGGATCACGTCCGCGAGTTCCTCAGCCGGAGTGGACTTCGGAACGAAACCGGAAACCCTCGTTGCCAGCGCCCGCCTGAGCACCCCTGGGCGGGCATGCCTGGTCACAATAACCACCCTGGTGGCAACTGTGGAGAGGATCCGCGCGGCGGCTTCCAATCCGTCGGCGCCCGGCATTTCGAGGTCGAGGAGGCAGATGTCGGGTTTAGCGCTCTGTGCAAGCTCGACGGCGGCCAGCCCGTTGTCGGCGCTGGCAACCACTTCGATATCCGGTTCGAGGGCCAGCAACGCTTCGAGGGCGCCCCGGATCAGGTGTTCGTCGTCGGCAATGAGCAGCCGAATTTTCTGGTCGAGCAATTCGCTCACGCTGCAGTTCCTGACGGAATGGACAGGCGGAGCTCAAACCGGTCACCCTCAACGTCCAGACGGGTCTCAAGCGTGCCGCCGAGCGCGGTCACCCTGTCCCGAAGACCGGCAAGCCCTGTCCCGGAAGTCCGTCCGGTGAGTGGGCCCGGCACAAGGCCGTCATTGACGATCTCAAGATGCAAGCTCCCATTAGGGGATGTGGCGAATTGGATCGAGACCTTCGAGGCGTTGCTGTGCCGGAGGATGTTGGTGGTTGCCTCGCGGACGGCCATCGCCAGTGCGTGAAGCACACCGGCATCAGTAGGGAGAACGCCGACCTCGAGGTCACACTCGGCGCCCGTTGCGGTCAGGACGGCCTGAGCGTTCTCCAATTCATCGTCCAGAGCGCTGTCCCGGTACCCGGAGACCAGCGAGCGGGTTTCCTCTAACGCCTGCTTCGCGATGAGACGGGTGTCGTGGAGGTGCTGCCGAGCAGTGTCGGGATCGATCGCCAGCATCCGTTCGGCCAGTTCCGCTTTGAGGGCGATGACCTGCAGGTGATGGCCCTGAATGTCGTGTAGGTCAGCTGCAAACCGCAACCGCTCCTGAGTGACCGCGAGCTCCGCTGCAGTGCGCCGGTGCTCATCGAGTTTCACAACAATTTCCCACCACCAGAGGCTGCTCAACAGCATCACAGGGAATCCCAGCGAATAGACCAGAGTTGGGCCGAGCCCGGAATCCGGACCAAATCCGAGCCAGTAATCGGGCGGGTGGGAAGCTAGGAACAGATGAATGGCCACTAGCGCCAGTCCGGCCGCCAGCATGAGCCAGCGTTGCCGCTTCGGGAGCAGCGAAGCCCACAGGCACATTGCCATCCACAGCGGGAGCGCCGCAGGGAACTCACCGACGGGCCAGAAGAAACCGAGCACCCAGATGGCCGCCGCTGGTGCCAGGAGCGCAAGTGTCCAAGCCGTCCGGGGCTGGCCGCCACCGCGCCCAACCCGAAGGAACCAGCTGTAGCGGACGTGCATTGCACTTGCGGCAAGCAGGAGAAAAATCAACGGTCCCGCGGTGCGTGTCTCGATGGCCGAGTAAGCCATCATCAGCAGCAGGGCGTCAAGGATAAGGCTGAAAAAGACGATGGAACCGAGGGTGTAGAGCCAGGTGGTGTGAACGCTGCGCCCTTGCGCGGAGGGCCCGCCGCCGTCGTCGTTCGTTTCGGGAGGAAAAGACACCTCCGCCCGGCTCTGCGGGAGCGCTGACTGAACCATGGGTCCAGCGTAGAGCAATGACATTTGTCATCCACCGGGCGTGCAATCCGTCCGTCAATGCTGTGACAGTGCGGCACTACAGGAGCCCGAAGGAGGCGACAAGGATTGAATCAACAGTTCACAGCATCAACGAAAGGCGTGCCTCATGATCGAGAACCTGCAGAACTTCACTTCTTCACTCCCGGACGTATTGCAGTGGGTGGGAGTGATGTTGGCTGGGGCGATCCCGTTCGTGGAATCGTATGCCGGGTCAGTGATCGGCATTCTTGCCGGCATCAACCCAATCGTTGCTATCGCAGCGGCGATTGTGGGAAATGTTGCCTCGATGCTGATCTTCGTGCTCAGTGCACACGGTGTGCGCTCGAAGGCGATCCAGAACAAGGAACCGAAGCCGCTGTCTCCCCGCAAGGAAAAACTGCGTCAGCGCTTCGACAAGTACGGCGTTGCGGGTGTCAGCCTCCTCGGCCAGACTGTCCTTCCCAGCCAGATCACGTCCGCTGCGATGGTCTCCTTCGGAGCCGCCAAGAACGTTGTGATCCTGTGGCAGGTCATCTCGATCATCATTTGGGGCGTTGCATTCGGTGTACTGGCAACGCTCGGCGTTTCCACCCTCTCCTGACCGCCCCAACGCTTCGGCGTACGCTGGACGGATGCCGCACCCGTCCAGCGCCGAACTGCGTTCCACGGCCCGCGTTGTCTCGATTCCGATGCGAGTCAGTTTTCGCGGCGTGACGCATCGCGAGGCGCTCCTGCTGCGTGGGCCTGCAGGCTGGGGCGAGTTCGCTCCCTTCCCCGAGTACGACGACGACGAAGCCGCCGCCTGGCTGCGCTCGGCCATCGAGGCGGGCTGGGACGGTTTCCCTTCTCCAGTGCGCACGCGCATCCCGGTGAACGCGACGGTCCCCGCCGTGGCGCCTGCCGACGTCGAACCCGTTTTGTCGCGCTTCGGCGAAGTGACCGCGGTGAAGATCAAGGTTGCTGAACCTGGGCAAACACTGCATGACGACGTCGCCCGGGTGGCCGAGGTACGGCGCCTCCTGCCGGACGCCCGTCTCAGGGTGGACGCGAATGGCGGTTGGGACGTGGGAAGAGCGCTTCAGGCGCTCACGGACCTCGCCCCGTATGACCTTGAGTACGCGGAACAACCCGTGATGGAGATCGCGGACCTGCGGGCGGTCCGCCTGGAACTGAAGCGCCGGCAGATCCCGGTCCTGATCGCGGCTGATGAAAGCGTCCGCAAGGCCGAGGACCCCCTCCGGGTTGCGCGGGAGGACGCCGCCGATCTGATCGTCGTGAAGGTGGCGCCGCTCGCCGGGGTTCGCCGTGCGCTGGACATTGTCGCGCAGTCGGGACTCCCCGCCGTCGTCAGCTCGGCCCTCGACACCTCCGTGGGGATCCGCGCCGGCGTTGCGCTGGCAGCTGCCCTGCCGGAACTCCCGTTTGCCTGCGGGCTGGGGACGCTTTCGCTGATGGAAGGGGATGTCTCAGCGGAACCGTTGCTGCCCGACGGCGGATGGTTGCCCGTGCGGGCGGCGACAGTCGACGAGGAGCTGCTTGAGCGGTACCGCGCCCCGGCGGACCTGACCACCTGGTGGCTGGACCGGCTTGAGCGGGTTTCGGGCAAGATCTGAACCCTGGTGGCGGCACCCGGTATTCGCCGCGGGTTGAACTCGCGTTCACCTAAGGACCCCGTGACAGTTCATTTCGGTTGGGAGTGTGAGACACACCCCACACCGAACGTATCCGGAAGGTCTACCAGTGAGCGACACCAAGCGCCGTCTCCTACCCATGCTCGGCCACACCAGCGGAAAGCGCAGTGCAGTGACCTGCGCTCTCAAGTGTGACAATGCCTGCGCCTCAGCCGTCTGTAACACCAGCGACAACAACTATTTCCGCGACATTGTGTCCAATGAACTGTCCCGCCGCAGCGTGATGGGTGCAGGCGCCGTCGGTGCACTGACCATGCTCGTTGGAGCCAACGCTGGTCAGGGTGGAACGCGTCTGGCCCCAGCGGTTTCCGCAAAGCGCGGCGCAGCGAAGAGCAAGCTTGCCTTCACGCCCATCGATCCCGTGAAATGGGATGTCGATGATTTCACCGTGCCTGAGGGATTCGCTTGGCGGCCAGTGATCCGCTGGGGTGACCCGATCTTCAAGGGAGCCCCCGCATTTGATGCCAACAACCAGAACGCTGCTGCCCAGGCACAGCAGTTCGGTTACAACTGCGACTACACGGACATCATCGAGATTCCGGGCACCAAGGGCCGCCGCGCTGCCCTGTTCGCGAACCATGAGTACACCAACGAAAACATCATGTTCCCGCCGACCATGCCTGCCGCGGAGGTGCGAGCGACTGCACGTGCGGCACACGGACTGTCCGTCGTCGAACTTGAGCGGAAGAACACCAACGCTCCCTGGAACTACGTTGTTGGTGCGGGTCTCAACCGCCGCTTCCTCCTCGACACCCCGTACGAACTGACCGGTCCAGCAGCCGGCTCGAACTTCGTCAAGACCATCGACGACCCTCAGGGCCGCACCATCCGCGGCACGCTCGGCAACTGCGCCGGCGGCACCACCCCCTGGGGAACCATTCTCTCCGGTGAAGAAAACTTTAACGGCTACTTCGCTACGCCGGGTACCTCCGCAGCGGACCGCCGCTACGGACTTACGGCAAAGCCCACCGCACGCCAGTGGGAACTTGACGACCCCCGATTCGACACCCGCAACGCCGGATACGAGAACGAAGCGAACCGCTTCGGCTACATCATCGAGGTCGATCCGTTCGATCCGACGTCCACTCCGAAGAAGCACTCCATGCTGGGACGCTTCAAGCACGAGGGCGCCAACGTGATCGTGGCCGACGACGGTCGGGTTGTCGCCTACTCCGGTGATGATGAGCGCTTCGATTACCTCTACAAGTTCGTCTCGAAGAACAAGGTCCGTAAGGGTGGCCGCCCCGAGGACCGCCGCGCGAACATGACTCTGCTCTCTGAGGGCTCACTGTACGTTGCACGTTTCCAGGGAAACTCGGCCCCGGAGATCAACGGAACCGGCGCGCTTCCCTCCGACGGCGCGTTCGACGGCGTCGGCGAGTGGTTGCCGCTGATCATCAATAACGCGTCGGCTGTCCCTGGCATGACCGCCGCCGAAGTCGCTGTGTTCACCCGCCTCGCAGCTGACAAGGTGGGCCCCACGAAGATGGACCGCGCCGAGGACGTTGAGCCCAACCTCGCCACCGGCAAGGTCTACGTCGCCTGCACCAACAACATCCTCCGCGGTGTCGGAACCAACGCACCAGCTGATGAAGCCAACCCGCGCACCCTTAACCGTGACGGCCACATCGTCGAAATCATGGAGAACGGCGGTGACCAGACTGCCACCCGCTTCACCTGGAACCTGTTGATGGTGTGCGGCGATCCGGCGAAGAACTCGAGCACCTACTTCAGCGGGTACCCCGCTGACAAAGTCTCACCGATCTCCTGCCCGGACAACCTGGCATTTGATTCCGTCGGCAACTTGTGGATTTCGACGGACGGTCAGCCCGGCACAATCGGCCTCTGCGACGGTCTCTTCCGTGTTGGGCTGGAAGGCGCGGACCGCGGGCGCGTGGATCAGTTCCTCGCAGTGCCACGTGACGGCGAAACCTGCGGACCGATCATCCACGACGATGAGCGCAACGTCTTCGTCGCCGTGCAGCACCCGGGAGAAGATGGCACCTGGGGCGCGCAGAGCTCGCTCTTCCCGGACTACGTACCGGCAGGCGCAGCGCCCGCCCGCGGCGAGGGTGCTCTGCCCCGCCCATCGGTCATCCAGGTCTTCCCGCAGGAGCGGGCAGGCAAGGGTGATGACCGCCCGGGCCGCGGCCGCGGCAAGGGCAAGCCCCGCAACGATGACAACCGCGGCGGTCGCCAGTAGCTCAAAAGGCTCCAACGCTGAAGGGTCCGCACTCTGGGGGAGTGCGGACCCTTCGTCTTTGAATTTCTCTTCTAAGCTGCAGCCAATCTGCGGCGTTTGCAGGGCCTGACTCCATTCTGGTTCACATCAGTGTGAGGATGGGGGAGTGGACGCAACCGAATCAGCCCGCCGCGTGGCCGCAACCCTCGCCGCTCATGGTGTAACCGATGTCGTCGTCGCACCCGGATCCCGAAGCGCGCCCATGGCGTACGCGCTCGCGGAGGCAGAGGCAGCCGGCCAGCTGAAACTGCACGTCCGCATCGACGAGCGCGTTGCTGGTTTCACGGCGCTGGGTCTAGCACTTGGGTCCCGCAGGCCCGCCGCCGTCCTCACCACCTCCGGTACCGCTGTGGGCGAACTGCTGTGCGCCGTGATGGAAGCGAACCACGCAGGCGTTCCGCTCGTGATCCTCTCCGCCGACCGCCCGGACGAACTCCGCGGCACCGGCGCCAACCAGACCACGCGCCAGGACGGCCTGTTCGGTGTCCACGTCCGCGCCGCCGTCGACATCCCCGCCGGAACTGATCCCGTCCCGTTCCTGGAACGGGCGCTTGCGGCGGCGCGTGGGGGAGTCGCCCCTGCCGGACCGGTGCAGGTCAATCTCGCTTTCCGCGACCCGCTGGTGCCAACGCACGACGCCGGTGGGCCGGCTGGCGCGACGGCGACAGCCTATTCGCCGCTGGACCTGACAACGGCGACGGCGGGTATTTCGCCGTCTGCTGACGCCCGGACGGTAGTGCTCGCCGGGCATGGAGCCGGGGAACTTGCCGCCGTGTTCGCGCAGCATCTGGGCCTGCCGCTGTTGGCAGAGCCGTCGTCGAACGCACGGTTCGGTTCGTCAGTGATCGCGCCGTACCGGTTGCTCCTGGCGGACTTCGGACCGCGGATCGAGAAGGTTGTGGTGTTCGGCCGGCCTACGCTGTCCCGTCCGGTGGCAGCGCTGCTAGCGCGCACCGACGTCGAACGCGCCATGTTTGTTCCGGAGCCCCAGCCGTGGTTCGAGGAGGGGCGTCGCACGGAGCTCCAATTGCGCTCCCTGGATGAGTTGCTTGCTTTTGCCGGTCAGGGTGCACCGGGCTGGCTTGGGGAGTGGCAGGACGCTTCGGCCCGCGCGGAAGCTGCAATCCGGCTCCTCCTCGAAGAGGATCAGACCCTGACCGGGCTCCACGTCGCCGATGCTGTGTGGGAGCACACGGGCGGGAATCTGGTGCTTGGTTCGTCGAACCCGATCCGCGACGTCGACCTCGTTGCCTCCGGTGACTGGCATCCGCTCGAGGTGTACGCGAACCGGGGGCTTGCGGGCATCGACGGCACAATTTCGACAGCGAGCGGTATTGCCCTCGCAGCGGGCATCCCCACCAGGCTGCTGGTGGGAGACCTCACCTTCCTGCACGACGCCGGTGGCTTGCTGCTGGGCACCGGCGAAGAGGAAGCGGACCTGCAGGTGGTGGTGTTGAACGATTCCGGTGGCGGGATCTTCGGGCTGCTGGAGCACGGCCAACCGGCAACGCTGGAACGCTACGGCGCCGCCGTCGAGCGTCTGTTCGGCACGCCGCACACCGCGGATATAGCGTCAATCGCGCGCGGGTACGGCGTCGGGCACCGGTTGGTGAGCACGCCTGACGAACTCGATGAGGCGTTGGAGGCGCCAATCAAGGGCCGCTCGATCGTGGAGGTGCGGACCGAGCGCGCTGGGCTGCGCGCGCTTCACGCGCGGGTGAAGAACGCCGTCTTCAGCGCTTTGGATTAGACCTACTGGAACGGGCGGTAGGTCTGCCAGCCGTGGCCCATTGAGGAGAGGGCCCCCCACGAATTGCCCGGCAGGGGGTAGTAGCGCATCGACCCGGAGCTCGTCCTCGCGCGCAGCCCATAGGACCCGGGGCCCTTGAACCCGGAAATAGCAGTCAGGTTATTCAGGCTCTGCCATCCGCTCCCAATGGCGCGCCGGGGTTCAATGACGAAGCTCCCGCGGCCGTTGGAGCGGTAATGCAGCATGTCGCCACTCGGTCTGATGGCGAGGATGTCCTGGTTTCCGTCGCGGTCCCAGTCAGCCATCGCGATGCGCAGCTGCTGCCATCCCATGCCTATCCGTGCCGATCGGTCAACGGAGAGCGCACCGCCGTTGTTTGAGTAGTGTCGGAGGTCCCCAGCTGTGTTCTTCGCGACCACCGATGGGAAGCGATTTCCTCGAACCCATTTCCCGACGACGAGCTCGAAGGATTGGAAGCCATGGCCGATCGCTATCGGAGCCAGGTAGCCGCCGCCTTTCTGGCCGCGGTACAGGGTCAACCTGCCGTCTTTCCACTGGGCGAGGATGTCCTGCACGCCGTCATCGTTCCAGTCGACGTTGAAACCGGCTTTGACGTTTGCCCACACAGTGCCGAGCCGGGTACGTGGACGGAATCCGCCCAGGTAGTCCGGCGGGTACCGGTATAGGACGCCTGCCGAATCTAGTGCCAGAACCTCGGCCGCATCCTTGATCGACGGGTTGGAGCCGTTGTAATAGTGCTCCATGGTGGGGAAGCCGCGGGTCTTCATCTCGGTGGCGATGGACTTGCCGACATAGCGGAGGTGCCACGGCTCGTACGTGTATCCAGTGGTGGACTGATAGCCGTCCGGGTACCGCACAATGAACCCGTAGCGGTGGGCGTTCTGAGCCACCCAGCGGCCGCCCGGTGTGTTCCCGAAGCACGCGCCAAGGCCGCAGCTGCCGTCAACGTTCCCGACGTCGACGGCCAGCCCCGTCTGGTGCTCGCTGTGCCCGGGCCGCGCGGAAATGGTGTCGGCGGTGGCCTGGCCGTAGATCGAGACGTAGTGGTTGTAGAGCGCCGCCTGCTGGTCGTAGGAGCGGTACGCGCTCACCACTGCAAGGGGAGAGCCGGCGTTCCGGGCCGCACTGAAAAGGGACTGCAGGTTCGCCGACACTTCGCGGCGCAGCACAAAGTTGGTTCCGGGGTAATAGACCAGATCCGGGGCGACGTAGCGCAGGGGATTCAGCGGCCGGGACTTCGTGACCAGCACCTGAATGTTGTTCGGGTCGCCGATCGGCACAGCCGCCTGGGCAGTGGGTGCCGTGAGCAGGCCGGTGAGTAGTGCAAGACAAAGTACGACGACGGCGGCAACCCGCGCCTGTAGGCGCGGACGTTCGGCGGTGGTCACCTCGGACATGGGAATCCCGTTTCACGCGGAGTTTGGGTTGGTGCATGGGGTTGTGCGCCCATCCTCCCACGCACCAACCCAAACCGGAATGGATTCGCTAGAGGACCTTGGAAAGAAACTCCTGCGTCCGCGCATGCTGCGGGTTGCCGAGGACGTCCTCGGGGTTGCCCTGCTCGACGACGACGCCGCCGTCCATGAACACCACACGGTCACCGACCTCACGGGCGAAGCCCATTTCGTGGGTCACTACCATCATGGTCATGCCGTCCCGTGCCAGCTGCTTCATCACGTCCAGCACGTCGCCCACGAGTTCAGGATCAAGTGCGCTGGTTGGCTCGTCGAAGAGCATCATGTCAGGGTCCATCGACAGCGCCCTCGCGATGGCGACGCGCTGCTGCTGGCCGCCGGAGAGCTGCGAGGGGAAGGCGTCGGCTTTGTCCGCGAGGCCCACTTTCGCGAGGTTACGTTTCGCGATTTCGACGGCTTCGGGCTTCTTGCGCTTCTTGGCGCGCATCTGCGCGAGCGTCAGGTTGCCGGTTACGTTCAGGTGCGGGAACAGGTTGAACTGCTGGAACACCATGCCGATTCGCGTGCGCACCTGATCGAGGTCGGTGTCCACGTCAGTGATGTCTACGCCCTCAACAATGATGGTGCCCGACGTCGGCTCTTCTAACCGGTTGACGCAGCGCAGCAGCGTGGACTTGCCGGACCCCGACGGGCCGATGACACACACCACTTCACCCTGATCGACGTGGAAGTCGATGCCTTTGAGCACTTCGTTCTCGCCGAAGCTCTTGTGCAGGTTGCGTACTTCGATTGCGGGCACGCCGGTCTTCTGTAACTCGGCCATGGTTACCGGCCTCTCTTGTTATGGCGTTCCAGCTTGGCAACCAGCTGGGTGAGCGGGAGGGTGATGACCAGGTACAGCAGCGCTGCGATTACCAACGGCGTCGAGTTTGCCTGGGAGGAGACGGTGTCGCGGGCGAAGGTGGTGAGTTCCCGCTCACCAAGCGCCATACCGGCGATGAACAGCAGCGAGGTGTCTTTGATCAGGATGACTAATTCGTTGGTCAACGGAGGAGTGATGATGCGGAACGCCTGCGGCAGCACCACGGACACCAGCGTCCACGATGGACGCATGCCAAGGGAACGGGCAGCTTCAACCTGTCCCTTCGGCACAGCCTCAATGCCTGCGCGAATGGTTTCCGCAATGTAGGCGGCGGAAACGACGATCAACGCGATCAAACCGGCGCCGACTGCACCCCCCGGCGGGCGCCACTGGAACGCGATTGGAATTGCGAAAGCGAAGCCGAAGATGACAAGGAGCGCCGGAAGACCGCGGAAGAGCTCGATGTAAGCAGTGGCAACCCAGCGGTAAGGCCCGATGGGGGAGAGTTTCATCAAGGCCAGGATCAGGCCCCCGAGCATGCCCCCGATGAAGGCGATGATGGTGTAGACAACGGTGTTCTTCGCCGCCTCGACGATGATCGTTGGGAAAGTCGCTGCCGCCACATCAAGGTTGAAGAAGTTCTTGCGTATCGCCTCCCAGTCGGCGATGAAGATGATGAGGGCAACGGCGATGACGAAGATCGCATACAGAACACCGCGGAACAACCGCTTGCGGGTGGTGGGTCTCACGACTTCTACCTATCTTTGGAAAGAGGTGAACACGACTGCGGCAGTTCCAGGAGCTGGAACTGCCGCAAGGGGTGTGGAAGGGGTTACTTCTCCTCGAAGTAGGTGTTGTAAATCTCGTCATACGTCCCGCTGTCGCGCAGTTCGGTGAGTTGAGTGTTTACGGCCTCGACGA
The DNA here is from genome assembly GCF_055361185.1 of Arthrobacter sp. TRD_SC_6. Lineage (NCBI taxonomy): Bacteria > Bacillati > Actinomycetota > Actinomycetes > Micrococcales > Micrococcaceae > Arthrobacter > Arthrobacter sp. TRD_SC_6. Next base: position 3,538,810 of record NZ_CM143953.1, on the reverse strand, counting down.
GTGCCTCAGTGCCCTCTTTCGAGAAGGCGAAACCGTACTGCTCATCCGTTTCGAATTCCGCCGCGATGGTGTACTCGCCGTCCTGAGTGTGATTGAGGTTGACGGGAAGGTCCTGAAGGATCGCCGCCACGTTCCCGGCCTGCAGAGCCGCGTATAGCTCCGCGTCGCTCGGGAAGGACACAACCTCGGTACCCTCCGGTGAGTTCTCCTCGGCATATGCCTTACCGGTGGTGCCCTGCTGGACTCCAACCGACTCGCCCGCAAGGTCTTCCAGAGTCGCGATGTCAGAATCAGCGGGTACTAGAAGGGACTGCAGCGAATCGTAGTAAGGCTCGGAGAACGTCAAATTTTCCTCCCGCTCAGGAGTGATGGTCATGGCGCTTGCTCCGGCGTCGCACTGGCCGGCAGCCAGCACCGCGCCCGACTGCAGGCCATCGAAGCCAACATCCTGCACGGTGAACTCGAGATCCAGGCCGGCGGCAATTTCCTTCATCAAGTCCATGTCGAAACCGACGTACTCGCCATTTTCTTCGTATTCGAACGGCTCATAGGGGATATCAGAGCAAACGGTCAGCGTGCCTGCGGAAACGAGGCCGAGTTCCGAGCTGCCTGCTTCTCCACCGCCTTCCGATTCGCTTCCGCCGCCGCAGGCGGTCAGGGTCAGTGCGCCGACTGCCACTACGGCAAGCGACTTGGAGATCTTCGAGAACATGCGGTACCTCAGCTTTGAAGGGGGTAAGGGGACAGAGTAAAGAAACGTCATGGACGATTCTAGCCGGAATAGAGATGTTCATCACAGGCTACAGGCATTGCCTATTAGTAACCAACAGTCGAGCCCACATTTCCGGCTAGTGAGGTTTGAGTGGCTGGCAACTCGGGCACCACCAGGTGCGGCGACGCCCGGGATCGCCCGGGACTTCGGTGCGGACAAGGACAGCCGCGCCGCATCGCAGGCACGGCTTGCCTGCACGTCCAGCGACCCAGTGCTGCTCACCTTTACGCGTGTTCCCTGTTGTCACCTGATGGGCGCCGGGCTGCGTGGCAGAGAAGCGCAGGCAACGAGCCCCGAGTGCCACTAGCGCGGGCACATCGACGTCGGCAACCGGCGTATCGGGATGAATTCCGCGCAGGAAGCAAAGCTCGTTGGCCCACAGATTGCCGAAGCCCGCGACATTGCGTTGGTCCAGCAACGCCGCGGCAACCCGCTGTCCGGGGTCCCGCAGTAGCCGGTCCACCGCTTCCCCTGGCGACCAGTCGCTTCTCAGCGGATCGGGCCCGAGGTGCCCGACGACGTCGTGCTCTGCCCGCGTGGGAAGGAGTTCGACGACGGGAAGGTGCATCCCGTAGGCCGTGGGACCGGCGTCGACCTCGAGGATCACCCAGGCGTCAGGAAGCAGCGTGCGCGGCAGCCGCTTGCCCGGAGCCGTAACCGTCCACGAGCCCTGCATCAGCAGGTGCGTGTGGAGGGTGAGGCCGCTGTCGAGACGGGTGAGCAGGTGTTTCCCGTGGGTGTCATGCCCGGTCACGCGCATACCGTCCAGCGGCTCGGTGGCGTGGGCTGGAACGCGCAGGTCGCCGCGCTTGAGGGTGCGGCCGTCGAGCGCCCTCCTGAGCCGCACGGCCAGCCGGAAAACGCTGTCACCCTCAGGCATCGGTCAGTACTTGATGGGGACCCGGAGGCCAAGAGCCTCGATCATCGGCCGGAACTTGCTCCACGTTTCCGCGAGCTCCGCCACCGGCTGTGATGCCTCCACAATTCCGCAGCCCGCATACATGCGCACCCGGGTTGGGGTTTCGACGACGGCGCCCCGCAGCGCGATTCCCCACTCGCCGTTGCCATGCGCGTCCATCCAGCCGACCGGGCCGGCGTAGGGCCCGCGCTCCAGGTGTTCGAGTTCGCGGATCAGCTCGCCCGCGACGGTGGTGGGCGTGCCGCACACTGCTGCGGTGGGATGGAGGGCCTCCACGAGAGCCAACGACGACGGCACCTGGCCGTCGTCGTCGACCGTCAGTTCAGCGCTCACATCAGAGGCAAGGTGCCACACGTTGGGGAGCTCAAGCACGAAGGGCTCGCTGTGGGACGTCATTGTCCGGGTGAACGGTTCGAGCTGCCGGGTGAGTGAATCGATGGCTATTTCGTGCTCGTGCTGCTGCTTTTCGGACCCTGCCAGCACGCGGTCCGCGTAGCCGCTCTCGCTGGAGGGAGCTGAGGAACGGTCGAGGGTGCCGGCGAGCACACGAGCCTGTGCGGTCTGGTTCTCCACCTTGATGAGCATCTCCGGCGTGGAACCGATCAGGCCGTCCACGGCGTACGTCCAGCAGTCGAAGTACCGGACGGCGAGTTCCCGCAGCACCTGCGCCGTCGATACCGGTGATCCCAGCTCAGCAACAACGTCCCGCGCGAGCACGAGCTTGCTCAGCTCGCCCTCCCGGATGTGCGCGACGCCGCGGCTCACCGCCGTCATCCACTGTTCCTCGGTGAGCACTCCGGGCGCGAGGCGGTCCTCCGGGGACGGTTCCCGTTCGGGATCGACGTCGTCCAGGTAGGACGCTAACGCTGCCTCGGCGGCGTCGGCGCTCAGCTCTGCATCGCCGTCGTCCGTTATATAGGTGAGCCAGCTTTTGCCGTCACGGCTGCCGACGATCAGCTGGGGCACGATCAGGCGCGAGAGGTGCCGGGAAGTCTTCGAGAAGGCGAAGGAGCCGAAAGCCAGTAGGCCGGTACCAGGCTGGGAGAGGGGATCGACGACGTCGGATGCGGCAACGATGTCGCGCCACCATGCCTGTCCCTGCGCAAACCGGCTGGGTCCGTGAGTGGTGAAGCGGGCTACTTCGCCGAAGCCCACCATTCCTCCACCGCGGCGGATCCAGGTATGGACGTCGTTGCGCATCACATAGTCAAGGAGGCCGGTGCTCAGTTCGAGATCACCCCGCTCGACGGTGATGCTCCGAAGCGCCGGCGCCTGATTCAGCGGCGTTGCCACTGCAGCAGGGGAGGGGTTACTCATGATGCATTAGCGTACTCCGCTCCGCTGCAGCTCCTGATCGGGCCGGATTGCAGGTGCGGCCGGATTGTTTGAGACAATGGGCGGGTGAATCGAGCATCGCTGGATAAGCGTCCCGAGGAAGTTGCGGCCATGTTTGACGACGTGGCTCCTAAGTACGACGTCGTCAATGACGTGCTTTCGCTAGGGCAAACGCACCGATGGCGGCGGATTGTGGTCGACGCGGTGGACGCCAAACCCGGTGACCGGGTCCTGGACCTGGCAGCCGGTACCGGCACCTCCAGCGAGCCGTTCGCTGACGCCGGCGTGAACGTCGTGGCGTGTGATTTCTCACTTGGAATGCTGCGCGTGGGCAAACGGCGGCGGCCCGACATCGACTTCATCGCCGGTGACGCCACCAACCTTCCCTTCGCGGACAACTCCTTTGACGCGAGCACCATCTCGTTCGGCCTGCGCAACGTTGACCAGCCCATCAAGGCGCTTGAGGAGATGCTCCGCGTCACCAAGCCCGGTGGCCGCCTGGTGATTGCTGAATTCTCACAGCCCACCGTCCCGCTGTGGCGCACCATGTATACCGAGTACCTCATGCGCGCCCTGCCTGCCATCGCGACGAAGGTCAGCTCCAACCCTGACGCGTACGTCTACCTCGCCGAGTCCATCCGCGCGTGGCCCAACCAGGACGAACTCGCGGCCTGGATCACCCAAAGCGGCTGGGAATCGGTGGCATACCGCAACCTCAACGGCGGCATCGTAGCGGTACACCGCGCTACCAAACCTGTAAACACCATTACGACGACGGCGGCAGCTTCCCAGACGCGAGGGCGCCGCCGCAGCAGCAGGGCTGCAAACTAGGTGTCCGTCCTCATCGTCGGTGCTGGGCCCGCAGGGTCAACCGCTGCGTACTACCTCGCTGCTGCGGGTATTGAGACAACCGTCGTCGAGAAGACCTTCTTCCCGCGCGAAAAGGTGTGCGGTGATGGCTTTACGCCCCGGGCCGTCCGAGAGATACAGCTGCTCGGCCTCCCGCACGGTGAGGAGCTCGGCTGGCGGCGGAACGTCGGGCTGCGTTTGCTGGCTGGTGGGCGCACTGTGGAGTTGCCCTGGCCCGAACTCAGCGACTTCCCCTCCTACGGGCTGGTGCGCACGCGGCTCGGTTTCGACGAGCAACTGGCCGCTCATGCGCGCGCCGCTGGTGCGCAGATTTTGGAGGGGCACTCGGTCACCGAAGCGGTACGCGATGAGTCCGGACGAGTGACCGGCGTCGTCGTCAATATCGTTGCACCGAATGGGCGCCGCACCGGCGAGCAGAAGACCCTCACCGCCGACGTCGTGCTGGCGGCTGACGGCAACTCCACCCGAACGGCCGTAAGCCTCGGAATGGCAAAGCGCGACGACCGCCCGCTTGGCGTGGCAGTACGCACCTACTTCACCAGCCCGCGGCACGAAGACCCGTGGATGGAAGGCTGGTTGGAACTGCCGGACGCCACGGGCAAGCCGCTGCCCGGGTACGGCTGGGTGTTCGGTGTGGGTGATGGAACGTCCAACGTTGGGCTCGGGATCCTGAATTCCTCGGCGTCATTCGGGAAGCTCGATTACAAGCAAGTGCTGCGCGACTGGACCGCCGGCATGCCAGCCGGTTGGGGATTCACCGAGGAGAACCAGGTCGGTGAGATCCGCGGGGCGGCGCTGCCGATGGGGTTCAACCGCACGCCGCATTACGTGCCAGGGATGCTGCTCCTTGGGGACGCCGGCGGAATGGTGTCGCCCTTCAACGGGGAGGGCATCTCCTACGCCATGGAATCTGCCCGTTACGCCGCGGAGTTCATCGAGCGGTCGCTGGCCGTGGCGCCAGGAACCGCGCGTGACCAAGTGCTTGCCGACTACTCGCCCTACATCCGGGACCAGTGGGGGAGCCACTTCACACTGGGCCGGATGTTCGCCACGCTGATCGGCAAACCCGCCATCCTCAAGCTGGCACTGCGCACCGGTATGCCGATCCCCGTGCTCATGCGTTTTGTGGTGCGGATGCTCGCGAATCTGACTGACGCGTCCGGGAAGGGCTTCGAGGACCGGGTGATCCGCGTGCTCGAAAGCCTGGTGCCGGCGACGTCGAACCAGTAGCGCTCGTCGCGGTCCCTCGCCCAGTAGCGCCTACCGGCCCCGAGGGGCTCGCTGCGCTCGCACCCGGATCCTGCCGATAGCGCCTACCGGCCCCCAGGGGCTCGCTGCGCTCGCACCCGGATCCTGCCGATAGCGCCTACCGGCTCCCAGGGGCTCGCTGCGCTCGCACCCGGATCCTGCCGATAGGCTTAGCCCCATGACGGATTCCTCCCAGACCAGCTGGACCAGCGCCGGCCACCCGCGTCCGCTCATCGACGAGCTGGACCCTTCGACCGGCGTCATTGCCACCGGTCTGCGGTTGCCCGCCGGATTCGCGCTGATTGCAGAAGACCCGGAGCTCGGGCCGGCTGTCTCGACCTGCCTCGCGAAGGTCGAGAAGCAGCTGAGGGAAGCGATAGCCAACTCGGACCCCATCGCGGACGCCACCTCGCGGCACCTGGTGGAAGCCGGCGGCAAGCGCATACGCCCGCTGCTCACCATCCTCGCCTCCCACCTCGGCGACGCGACCAAGCCGGAGGTGGTGGTTGCCGCCGTCGTTGTCGAACTCACCCACCTGGCGACGCTCTACCACGACGATGTTATGGACTCCGCCCCTTTCCGTCGCGGTGCGCCCACTGCGCATGAAGTATGGGGCAACTCGGTCGCCATCCTCACGGGCGACCTCATTTTCGCCCGCGCGTCCATCCTGGTGTCCGAGCTGGGAAGCCGCGCGCTCGGCATTCAGGCACGCACCTTCGAGCGGCTTTGCCTGGGCCAGCTCCACGAGACAGTGGGACCGCAGGACGGCGAAGACCCCGTAGCGCACTACCTCTCGGTTATCGCTGACAAGACCGGCTCGCTGGTTGCCGCTTCCGGCCAACTGGGGGCAATCTTTGCGGACGCACCGGCAGCAGCCATCGACGTCATGGTCTCCTATGGCGAGAAGGTGGGCGTGGCGTTCCAGCTCGCTGACGACGTCATCGACGTCACTGGCCTCAAAGTTAAGTCCGGCAAGTCCCCGGGAACCGACCTCCGCGAGGGCGTCCCGACGCTTCCGGTACTCCTTCTCCGCCATGCAGCGGCCGACGGCGACGAATCGGCTACACGGGTGCTGGAACTTGTCGACGGCGACCTGACCTCCGATGAGGCTTTGGCCGGCGCGGTGTCCGCCCTGCGGGAACACCCCGCGACCCAGCAGGCTTGGGCGGTCGCCCAGCAGTGGGCCGATGACGCCGTCGCTGCTCTCGAACCGCTGCCGGACAGCACGGTCAAGAGTGCCCTGGCCAGCTTCGCGCACGCTGTCGTGAGCCGGGACGTTTGACTTTTGGCCGCACTCACCTTGATGGGCCGTGCGTCCTCGGGGTCGCAGGTGTGCTGTCCAGTTTGCAGAATGAGCACTTCAGAAACGTCCAGTGTAAAGGCCGGGAAGCTGATGCGAGGCAGGCCTAGAGCACAGCGCGAAGTTCGGCGGCTTTCCGTGCCCGTACCGCAGGATCCACGATGGGACGCTTCGGTGTGAAGTAGAAACCGTCCTTGTGCCAGCGCGGGAGCACATGCTGGTGATAGTGCCACACGTGCTGGCTTCCCGCCGGTTCGTTGTGCTGGCGGGTGGAAACGCCGTCGGGGTCCCACGCGCGTTTGATGGCGATGGCCATGTCCCGGCTGACCGTCATGATGCGGCCGGCGACGTCGTCGGGCAGTTCATACAACAGCTCGTAGTGATCCCGCGGCGTGACCAGCACGTGCCCTGGTTCCGGTTCAAAACCGTGCGAAGCAATGAACGCGAGCACCAGGTCATCGGAGTAGATCAGGTCACCGGGCTGGCACAGGTTCGACGCAAAGCGGAACTCACCCGATGCAAGGTCGCAGAATGGGCACTCGTACCCAGCAGGTGCGTGGTGTGTCCAGCTCACGCGTCCTCTTCGTCCTCGAACACCCACTCGAACATGTCGAGCATGAATTCGCTGAAGGTGCCTTCCTCGTCTTTCCAGGAAGCACGCGCGTTGTTGCGGCGCCACACAATGGGATCCGGTACGGCGAGCTGGTCGGCACGGACTCCCCACACGAACTTCTCGTCGACGTCCTCCATGAACAGCAGGTAGCCGTCTTCGATTTCCAGCTCGTCAGGATCCCAGACGTAGTGGAATGCCTCCATGAGGTCCTCGGACGCTCCGACTGCAAGGTAGAACTCGCGAAGCGCCAACGGCAGCGGGAAGTCCTGGCCCTCACGCAGTTCAGTGAGCTCGTCTTCGGAGAGGCCGTCTTCCGCCACCCAGGGCTCGTCAAAATAGGCGGGCACCAGGGCGCGGAATTTTTCCAGGAACAGCTCGGTCACGGGTGGCTCCAGGTGGGGTTGGGGGGATTGCTGCAATCCTATCCCGCCCGCGGCGGCTCGGGGTCCCGCGTCCCGCGCAGGTGGGACAGGACCGCCAGCGGTGCATGCCACCCCGCCCGCCAGGCAAGCACGCGCAGCGCGAAGACCAGGATGGCGACGGCGATTCCCGTGAGGGCGTTGAACCAGTCCAGCCGGGCGAGCACCACCGTCAGTGCCGCGCCGAGAAAGGCGGGCAGGGCGTAAATGTCACCTGGGTTGAACAGTTGCGGCACTTCATTGGCGACGACGTCACGCAGCAGGCCGCCCCCGACGGCGGTGGTCACCCCCAGCAGGACGGCCGCTATGGGGTGCAGCCCGGCGTCAACGGCTTTGAGCGCGCCGACAATACAGAACAGTGCCAGCCCGCCGGCGTCGAACAGGACGAGCAGCTTGGACACCCGCTCGAGGCGGGAGTACAGGAAGTACACCAGCAGTGTCGCGAGCAGAGGGGGAGCCAGGTACAGCGGGTTGGAGAACGCAACAGGGACGACGCCGATGATCACGTCGCGGGCAACGCCGCCTCCCAGCGAGGCCAGTGAGGCGAGCAGCAGAGACCCGACGAGGTCGAATCCCTTGCGGGCAGCAAGCAGGGAACCTGATACCGCGAAAAAGAAAACACCGAACAGGTCGAGGATCAGCGCGGCAGTCATGAGGTCCTTGGATTACGGGGCACAACTGACAATGGTCGCAGGCGGGTGCTTCAATGGCCAACATGCACACTCCGAACCAGCCGGCTCAAAATCCCGTGCTGATTGCCTGTTCCCATGGCACCAGCAGCGCCGAGGGGCAGGCGGCCGTCAATCGGCTCCGTCAGGAGATGGCCGAGCTGCGCCCCGAGCTGGACATTCGTGAGGCCTACGTCGATGTGCAGGAACCTGACCTTCCGTCAGTGGTTGCTGCGCTGCCGGAAGGCCCGGCCGTCGTCGTGCCCTTGCTCCTGTCCGTGGGGTACCACGTGAAGGTGGACATTTCACAAGCGGTGGCAAGCCGCCCGCAGACCGTGGCGGCCGCCCCGCTCGGCCCAGACCCCCGGCTCGCGGCACTGCTGCAGCAGCGGCTGGAGGAGGCCGGAGTCGAGGAGGATGACGCCGTCGTCCTCGCGGCCGCCGGCTCCTCGGATGCCTGCGCGGCCGTGGACGTGGAAGAGCTCGCCAGTCAGCTGGGCGGCCTGCGGAATGGGCGCATCCAGCCCGGCTACGGAGCCAGCGCGAAGCCGTCGGTGTCTGTTGCGGTGCAGGAACAATCGCTGACGGGGAAAGCTCCGGCTGTCGCGGCATATCTCCTGGCGCCGGGCTACTTTCATGACCAGCTTTTCAAGGCCGGCGGATCGGTGGTGAGCGCGCCGCTGCTGCCGTCCACGGACATCGCGAAAGTGGCGCTCGCGCGCTACGACGAGGCGGTCCGTCGGGCTATTACCCCTAACCCAAACCGGGATTGCGGCCGTCCGTGCAGGCCGCTGGTGGAGGTCTGCGCAAGGCTCTGACCGCGTCCCCGTTTTCGCGTGGGCCGGGCATGTCAACCTTTTGACGTGATTGTGACGCGAGGAGTCGTCACGTGAACGGGTGTTGCCGGTCCTTTGATGGGGTTCAAACGCCGGACCTACTGTTTTTCTATGACGAGTTCAGTCGTGACCAATGCGAGCCCAGCCGAGCGGAAACCAGCGGCCAAGACGAGGCCTGCCCAAAAGCCGCACGGCCAGTGGAAGGTTGACGGGACCACTCCGCTCAACGCCAATGAAACCTGGAAGCAGGAAGACAACGGGCTCAACGTCCGCGAGCGCATCGAGCAGGTGTACTCCAAGAACGGTTTCGACTCGATTGAAGGCACCGACCTCCATGGACGTTTCCGCTGGTGGGGCCTGTACACGCAGCGGCGCCCGGGCATCGACGGCGGCAAGACCGCCACACTGGAGCCGCACGAACTCGAAGACAAGTACTTCATGCTCCGAGTTCGGATCGACGGCGGTGCGCTCACCACCCAGCAACTGCGGGTGATCGGTGAAATCTCCACCGAATTCGCCCGAGGCTCCGCGGACCTCACAGACCGCCAGAACATTCAGCTGCACTGGATCCGTGTGGAGGACGTTCCCGAGATCTGGAACAGGTTGGAAGCAATCGGCCTGTCCACAACCGAAGCCTGCGGCGACGTGCCGCGCGTCATCCTCGGTTCCCCGGTAGCGGGCATCGCCAAGGACGAAATCATCGATCCCACGCCACTCATCCACGAGCTGAGCGAGCGTTTCATCGGCGATCCCGAACTCGCCAACCTTCCTCGCAAGTACAAGACCGCAATCACCGGGCACCCCAGCCAGGACGTAGTCCACGAGATCAACGACTTCGCCCTCGTTGGTGTCACTCACCCTGAACTTGGTATCGGGTATGACCTCTGGGTTGGCGGCGGCCTCTCCACCAACCCCCGCCTCGCTGAGCGGCTTGGAGTCTTCGTCTCACCGGATGTCGCCGCTGAGGTGTGGCTCGGCGTCACCAGCATTTTCCGCGACTACGGTTACCGCCGCATGCGTACCAAGGCACGACTGAAGTTCCTCCTCAATGACTGGGGACCGGTGAAGTTCCGCCAGATCCTGCAGGACGAGTATCTGGGATTCGAGCTGCCCGAGGGCCCGGCTGCCCCCAAACCGCCGACGCCGGGCGACCACGTGGGTATCCACGAGCAGAAGGACGGGAAGTTCTACATCGGCGTCGCGCCCACCGTGGGCCGAGTCTCCGGGGAGATCCTGACGAGGCTCGCGGACACGCTTGAAGCGCACGGCTCCACCCGCCTGCGCACCACGCCGCACCAGAAACTCGTGGTGCTCGACGTCGACAAGGACCACGTTGAGCCGCTGGTAGCCGAACTGGATGCGCTTGGGCTCTCCGCCCGGCCATCGCTGTTCCGCCGCTCCACCATCGCGTGCACCGGCATCGAATACTGCAAGCTCGCCATCGTGGAAACCAAGGTCACCGCGGCCACCGCGATTTCCGAGCTTGAGCGGCGGCTCGCCGACTTGGTGGACAACGGGACCCTGACCCAGCCGATTGCCCTTCACATCAACGGCTGCCCCAACTCCTGCGCTCGCATCCAGACCGCTGACATCGGCCTCAAAGGCATGATGCTGCCAACGCCCGACGGTGACCCCACACCCGGCTTCCAGGTGCATCTGGGCGGTGGGCTCGCAGATTCCAGCCGCGAAGAAGCTGGCCTCGGCCGAACCATCCGCGGCCTCAAAGTCACCGTCGAAAACCTCCCTGACTACGTGGAGCGGGTAGTCCGCCAGTACGCGGCGGATCGCCAGGACAACGAGACCTTCGCCCAATGGGCGCACCGCGCCGAGGAAGGAGTGCTGCAGTGAGTGCTCACAGTGTTACGGGTCTGCCGTCAGGCCAGATCGCTGCGCGTCCTGCCCGCCGCCCGGAGGAAGAGTTGCGGGCGCTCGCCGTCAGAGGAGCCGAGGAGCTTGGCTGGGATTCGCCCGCCGAAAGCGTAATCGCCTGGGTTGCCCGGAACTTCGATCTCACCCAGGCCGCTGTGGCTTGCTCCATGGCCGACGCCGTGCTGCCGCACCTGGTGTCGCAGCAGTTCCCCGGAGTGGACGTACTGTTCCTCGAAACGGGCTACCACTTCACGGAGACCCACATCACCCGAAACGAAGTCGCGGAACAGTTGGACATCAACATCGTCGACGTGATGCCGGAACTGACTGTTGCTGAGCAGGATGCCCAGTTCGGCAAGGACCTGTTCGGCCGTGATCCAGCCCAGTGCTGCGCCATGCGGAAGATGGACCCGCTCAAGAAGGCCCTGTCCGGATACGAGGTCTGGTTCACCGGTGTGCGCCGCGACGAAGCCCCCACCCGCACCAACACCCCGTTGGTGACCTGGGACCACGTCCACAGCCTGGTGAAGATCAACCCGCTTGCCGCCTGGACCTTCGATGAACTCCTCGACTATGCCGGCGAGCATCAAGTGCCCGTGAACATGCTCCTGTCCAGCGGCTACCCCTCCATCGGATGCAAGCCCTGCACCCGGCCGGTAGCCCCAGGAGAAGACCCAAGAGCCGGCCGCTGGGCCGGTCTAGCGAAGACAGAGTGCGGAATCCACCAATGAGCCATTCATCCCAGACCATTGAGGACCCGATCGTAGCGAAGGGGCTCTCAAGCCTCGACGCTTTGGAGTCCGAAGCGATACACATCATTCGCGAGGTCGTCGCTGAGTTTGAGCGGCCCGCGCTGCTGTTCTCTGGTGGCAAGGACTCCGTGGTGATGCTGCACCTGGCCACCAAGGCGTTCTGGCCCGGCAAGGTTCCGTTCCCGGTGCTGCATGTTGACACCGGCCACAACTTCCCCGAGGTCATCGAGTTCCGCGACCGCACCGTGGAGCGGCTTGGCATCCGGTTGGTTATCGGCTCTGTTCAGGAGTACATCGACCGCGGCGAGCTTCACGATCGCGCCGACGGCACCCGTAATCCGCTGCAGACCGTTCCGTTGCTGGACACCATCAACGCCAACAAGTTCGATGCCGTCTTCGGCGGCGGCCGGCGCGATGAGGACAAGGCACGCGCCAAGGAACGGATCCTGAGCCTGCGCGACGAGTTCGGCCAGTGGGACCCCCGTAACCAGCGCCCGGAACTGTGGAACCTCTACAACGGCCGTCACACGGTGGGCCAGCATGTCCGCGCTTTCCCGATCAGCAACTGGACCGAACTGGATATCTGGCGCTATATCGAGCGGGAAAACATTGAACTTCCGGGGCTCTACTATGCCCACGAGCGCGAGGTCTACAGCCGCGACGGAATGTGGCGCGCAGTCGGCGAAGTGTCGATGCCCACCGAGAAGGAAACCGTTGAGACGCGCTTGGTCCGCTACCGTACCGTCGGCGACATGTCCTGCACAGGCGCCGTCGAATCCGATGCAACGGATGTCGCCGCCGTCGTGCGCGAAGTAGCCCTCAGTACCCTCACCGAACGCGGCGCCACCCGGGCAGATGACCGGATTTCCGAAGCCGCGATGGAAGACCGCAAGAAAGACGGGTACTTCTAATGAGCACCACCGCAGTTGAAACAGCCCTCGAACACTCGACGCTGTTCAGGTTTGCGACCGCCGGGTCCGTCGACGACGGCAAGTCCACCCTCGTGGGCCGCCTGCTGCACGACAGCAAGTCGGTGCTCGCTGACCAGCTCGACGCCGTTGCCCGCACCTCGGCGGAGCGCGGTTTCGGCGGGGAGCGGGGAGGCCTGGACCTTGCACTGCTGACTGATGGCCTGCGCGCCGAACGCGAGCAGGGCATCACCATCGACGTCGCGTACCGCTACTTCGCCACAGCGAACCGCACATTCATCCTCGCCGACACCCCTGGCCACGTGCAGTACACCAAGAACACGGTGACTGGCGCGTCCACAGCGGACGCCGTCGTTGTTCTCATCGATGCCCGCAAGGGCGTGCTGGAGCAGACCCGCAGGCACCTCGCGGTGTCGCGGCTGCTGCGGGTGGCGCACATAGTCGTTGCCGTGAACAAGATCGACCTCGTTGACTACAGCGAAGCCGTGTTCCGCGACGTCGAAGCCCAGTTGAAGCAGGCCGCCCGCGAGCTAAAGGTCGACGAGCCCGCGATCATCCCGGTGTCCGCACTCGAGGGTGACAACGTGGTGGACCGCTCCGACAAGACGCCCTGGTACAGCGGACCGTCGTTGCTCGAGCTGCTCGAACAGCTGCCCGCCCTGGCTGACCTGGAAACCGACGTGGAAGCGTTCCGGTTCCCCGTGCAGACCGTCATCCGTCCGCAGGGCGCTGTGGCACCCGGCCTGGATGCCGAGGTCTACCGCGACTACCGCGGGTACGCAGGCCAGGTTGCCGCCGGCTCGATCCGCGTGGGTGATGCCGTCACCGTGCAGCCATCAGGCAGGGAGACCACGGTCATCGGCATCGATTTCGCCGGGCAGGAACTCCAGGAGGCATTCGCGCCGCAGTCGGTGGTGCTTCGCCTCGCTGACGACATCGACATTGCCCGCGGGGATCTGCTGGCGGAAGCTGGACCCGCGGCCGCGCTGCCCCAACCCACCCAGGACCTTTACGCAGCCCTCTGTTGGCTTTCGCCGAAGCCGCTGAAGGAGGGCTCGCGGCTCCTCATCAAGCACGGCAGCAAGACGGTCCAGGGCCTGGTTCGCCAGGTCATCAACAAGCTGGACCTGTCAGCGTTCGCCGATCAACCGGCGTCGGGCCTTGAGCTCAACGACATCGGGACCGTCCACATCCGCCTGGCAGCACCGCTGCCCGTGGACAACTACGTGAACTTCCGCCGAACCGGAGCTTTCCTGGTTATCGACCCCTCCGACGGCAACACCCTGGCTGCAGGCCTGGTGGAATCCGACCACCTGGAACTCGCAGCCCGCGAGGACGAACGCTATGACATATGACCAGAACACCCCCGTCAACGAGAACCTGACCCGCCCCGGCAAGCGCGGAGTCCTGCTCAAGAGCCGCACAGCTGAGGGAATCATCGCGGGAGCCGCGGTAGCCATCGTTGCAACCGGGGCCGCTATTACTGCCTACGCTTCATCGCAGTCCGTTCCACAGAGTACGACGACGGCGGCACCGGTAACTGACGCCGCCGAGGTTCGCCTGGGCTACTTCGGCAACCTCACGCACGCTCCTGCGCTGGCCGGTCTTGAGAACGGCTACTTCGAGGAGGAGCTAGGCGACATCCGGCTGAGTACGCAGGTCTTCAACGCCGGCCCGTCGGCGATCGAGGCGCTCAACGCCGGCGCGATCGACGCAACGTTCATCGGGCCGAATCCGGCCATCAACTCCTACGTCCAGAGCCAGGGCGAGTCGCTGCGCATTGTTTCCGGAGCGACATCAGGCGGCGCGCAGCTGGTGGTGAAGCCGGGTATCGATTCGGCCGATGACCTCCAGGGTGCGACCCTCGCCACCCCGCAGCTCGGGAACACCCAGGACGTTGCCCTTCGTGTGTGGCTGGACGAGCAGGGTTTTGAGACCAAGATCGACGGCGGTGGAGACGTTGGCATTGTTCCCACCGAGAACGCGACTACCCTTCAGCTGTTTCAGAACGGCGACATCGATGGCGCCTGGCTGCCTGAGCCCTGGGCCTCGCGCCTGGTGATCGACGTCGGCGCCGAGGTACTGACTGATGAAGCTGACCTCTGGCCCCAGGGCAAGTTCGCCACAACCATCCTGGTGGTGAACAAGCAGTTCCTCGAGGAGCACCCCAACCAGGTCAAGGCACTTCTCCGGGCGGAGCAGCGGGCCATTACCTGGCTGAACGAAAACCCTGCGGAGACACCGGACCTCATCAATGAGGGCCTGGTGGCTGCCAACGCGAAACCGCTGGCCGAACCCGTTCTCGAGCGGGCGCTTGAAAACGTCACGTTCTCCCAGGAACCCCTGGCCGGTGCGCTGGCGCAACTCCTCGAAGACGGCGTGCAGGCCGGCACTACCGAGGAGGCCGAGCTCGAAGGCATCCTCGACCTCACCCTGCTCAACGAGCTGGAGTTGGAAGCGGGCCGCGCGGAGTACGACGACGCCGGGCTGGGTTCCGCAGGAACATCGCCGTGAGCGCAGCGCAGATCGAGATCAAGGGATTGTCGAAGCAGTTCTCGGCCGACTCCCCGCTGGTGCTCGAGGACGTAAACCTGCGCGTAGCGAAGGGCGAGTTTGTTGCCCTCCTGGGTGCATCGGGTTGCGGTAAATCCACCCTGCTGAACCTGATCGCGGGTCTTGAGGAGCCGACGTCGGGCACTATCGCCTCCCCGAAGGCGGCGTTCATGTTCCAGGACGCCTCGCTCTTCCCCTGGTTGTCCGCGCTGGCCAACGTCGAACTCGCGCTGGAACTACGTGGCGCAGCAAAAGCGGAGCGGCGTAGCGAGGCACTTCGCCTGCTCGAACTGGTGCACCTGGCCGATGCCGCACATAAGCGTCCGCATGAGCTCTCCGGCGGCATGCGCCAGCGCGTGGCCCTTGCCCGGTCGCTCGCACAGAACCGTGACGTCCTGCTCATGGACGAGCCGTTCGCGGCGCTCGACGCCATCACCCGCGACCTGCTTCACGATGAGCTGCAACGAGTCTGGCGTGAAACCGGCCGCACCATCGTTTTCATTACGCACAACGTGCGGGAGGCGGTCCGGCTGGGTCAGCGCGTGCTGCTGATGTCATCACGTCCAGGCCGGGTGGTTGCGGAGTGGAGTGTGACAGGCCTTGAAGAAGAGCAGGGTCCAACGGCTCTGACCGCGGAAATCACCGCCGAGCTCCGGAAGGAGATCCGCCGCCATGCAGCCTGACCAGGCACTCGCCAGGCGCGAGGAGGAACCAACATCGATCAATGATGTGGAACCGCTTCCAGCTGAACTCACCACCGAAGACGACCGCGCCCTCGAGAAGGGCCTTGACGCCCTCCAGCAGGAGACCCGCGTCCAGTCCTCCTGGAAGGCCAGTATCACCAAGGCCTTGTTGCCGGTGGCCGCTCTGGTGGCCGTCCTCTACGCCTGGCAGATGTACGTCTGGATTGCCCGGCCTCGGCCGGACCAGCTTCCCGGTCCCGCCGACGTGTTCGGTACCCTGGGCACGCTGTGGCAGAACGGCGACGCGGTCGAGACCGTCCTCACGAGTCTGCAGCGCGGCGTCGTGGGCTTTGCAATCGCCGTCGTTATCGCAACACCGCTCGGTCTGCTGCTCGCCCAGAGCAGGATCCTGCGCGGCGCCTTTGGGCCACTGATCTCAGGCCTGCAGGTGCTGCCTTCAGTTGCGTGGGTGCCAGCGGCCGTGATCTGGTTCGGTCTCAGCGATGCAACCGTGTACTTCGTGGTGCTCATGGGTGCTATCCCGTCGATCACCAACGGACTCATTGCGGGAGTTGACCATGTGCCTGACCAGCATCGCCGGGTAGGGCACGTGCTCGGTGCAAACCGGTGGCAACTGGCCACCCGGATCATCCTCCCCGCTGCGCTGCCCAGCTACGTCTCCGGGCTGAAGCAGGGCTGGGCGTTCTCATGGCGCTCACTCATGGCTGCAGAAATCATCGCAACAGGCGGAACCCTTGGCTTCGGACTTGGTGCGCTGCTGGACCAGGGACGTCAGTTCTCCTCGATGGCCACAGTCATCGCGGCAATCCTGCTCATCCTCTTTATCGGAATTGTGGTGGAACTGCTCATCTTCGGTCCGTTGGAACGTCGCCTGTTGCGGCGCCGCGGCCTGCTGATCGGAGGATCGCGATGACGTACCCACTCGGACTGCAGTTGCGAGGCCGGAAGGTCCTGGTCGTCGGCGGTGGCCCCGTCGCGGCCCGCCGCATCCCGGCCCTGTGTGAGGCCGGCGCGCTGGTCACCGTCGTCGCGCCGTATGCCTGCGAAGACATCACCGACCTGGCCCGGGAACAGAAGCTTCAGTGGCTCCAGCGTGAGTACGTAACGTCCGACCTCGACGGCGCGTGGCTGGTCCTCAGCCACTCCGGGTCCCCTGCGGTCGAGGACCGCGTTGCGGCCGATGCCGACGAGGCCCGGGTCTGGTGCGTCAAGGGCGGGGATCACAGGCAGTCCCGTGCATGGGTTCCCGCGGTTGCGAAGGTGGACGATGTCGTCGTCGCCGTGAACACCAACGGTGATCCCAAACGGGCAGCGGCCCTGCGCGACGGCGTTGCGGCCGCACTCGATTCCGGCGAACTGCCCTTGCGCCGTCACCGGGTTGTGGAAGGTGCCGTTGGCTCCGTCGCCCTGGTGGGCGGCGGACCTGCCGACGCAGGACTGATCACCACCCGCGGGCGGCGCCTGCTGGCGATGGCCGACGTCGTCGTCGCTGACCGCCTCGGTCCGCGCGCGTTGATCCCCGGGCTGGGCGCAGACGTGCAGGTCATCGAGGTAGGGAAGTTACCAGGTCACCACCCGGTGCCGCAGGACGAGATCAACCGGATCCTCGTTGAGCAGGCTCTGCTCGGCAACCGTGTGGTCAGGCTCAAGGGCGGGGACCCCTATGTGCTTGGGCGCGGCGGCGAGGAAGAGGCGTACTGCCGCGACCACGGCGTACCCGTCGAAGTGGTGCCGGGTGTCACCTCAGCCATCTCCGTACCTGCCGCGGCCGGCATCCCCGTGACGCACAGGGGAGTGGCGAAGGGCTTCAGCGTCATCACCGGACATGAGGACATCGCCCAGCAGGCCGGGCTCATTCCTCCGGGCAGCGACCACACTCTGGTGCTCCTGATGGGTGTCTCGCTGCTGCGCAATTCCACCGAATCGTTGATCAGCGGAGGGCGCTCGGAGTCCACGCCGGTGGCCATCATCGAAAACGGGTGGATGGACTCGCAGCGGGTCACCACCGGAACGCTCGCAACCATCGCCGATTTTGCCGGGGCGCGCGGAGTCAAGTCTCCCGCCGTCGTCGTCATCGGTGACGTGGTCACCCTCTCGCCGCACTGGCCCGCCAACTAACTACCAAGACCTTTCGAAAAAGACGAAGAATAGGAACACAGCCGTGTCGCAACCCACCTCCTTCTCCCACAAGCGTGCGCTGCGTGTCGCCGTCGTCGGCTCCGGTCCGGCCGGAGTCTACGCCGCCGACATCCTGACCAAGTCCGCGCCCGTTGCCTCGGGTGAACTGACGGTCAGCATCGACCTTTATGACCGCTACCCGGCACCGTACGGCCTCATCCGTTACGGGGTTGCGCCGGACCACCCGCGCATCAAGGGCATCGTGAACGCGCTGCACAAGGTGCTGGACCGAGGCGACATCCGGTTCTTCGGCAACGTCGAGTACGGCACGGACCTCACCATGGAGGACCTGCAGGCCCATTACGACGCCGTCATCTTCGCCACCGGCGCCATCAAGGACGCCGACCTCAACATCCCGGGCATCGAACTTGAGGGGTCCTTTGGCGGAGCTGACTTCGTGTCCTGGTTCGACGGGCACCCCGACGTCCCGCGCGATTGGCCGCTCGAAGCGAAGGAAATAGCGGTCATCGGCAACGGGAACGTGGCCCTCGATGTGGCGCGCATGCTCTCCAAGCACGCCGAGGACCTGCTCGTCACCGAGATCCCCGACAACGTCTACCAGGGGCTCCAGGCCTCGCCGGTGACCGACGTCCACGTCTTCGGCCGCCGCGGCCCGGCCCAGGTGAAGTTCACCCCGCTTGAGCTCCGCGAACTGTCCCATTCCCGCGACGTCGACATTGTGCTCTACCCGGAAGATTTCGAGTTCGACGCCGAATCCGACCGCCAGATCCAGACGAACAACCAGATCAAGACCATGGTGGGAACGCTCACCAACTGGATCGCCGAGCAGCCTGAGGACCTCTCCGAACTGACCGCGTCACGCCGCCTGCACCTGCACTTCCTGCACAATCCGGTTGAGGTTCTCGGTGAGGACGGTCTGGTCAGCGGCATCAAGTTCGAGCGCACCGAGCTTGACGGCACGGGCAACGCCGTGGGCACCGGCGAGTTTATCGACTACCCGGTGCAGGCCGTGTACCGTGCGGTGGGCTACTTCGGGTCAGCCCTTCCGGAGGTCGAGTTCGACCACAACCGGGGCGTCATCCCGAACGACGGCGGCCGCGTCCTGGACGCTTCAGGCACCCACGTGCCGGGCGTGTACGCAACAGGTTGGATCAAGCGTGGTCCGGTCGGGCTGATCGGTCACACCAAGGGCGACGCTCTCGAAACGATCACCTACCTGCTTGAGGACCTGGGGAACCTGCCGGTCGCCAGCGCGCCGGAGGATGCCGCCGTCGTCGAACTCCTCGAATCGCGCGGCGTGCAGTACACCACGTGGGAGGGTTGGCTGGCGCTGGATGCGCACGAGCGCGCGCTGGGCGACGCGGCAACCGAGATCGACGGCGTGGTGCGCGAACGTATCAAGGTTGTTCCCAGGGGAGAGATGGTGTCGGTTTCCCGGACGGCGCACGTCGAGGCCCAGGCCGGCGCCTAGCAACATTCAGCTGGCAGCTTTTACCTGGTTTTCTGCTTCCGGCGCCTCGACTGATGTCAGGCGCCGGACGTCTCTATAGAGTGGAGGCAGTCGGCAGGCGGCCTTATGGTGATCCTGCCGTTGACTGGGAGGAGCAACCGCGCGATGGACAACGTTCTGTCCTACCTGACGTTCAACACCCGTCAGTTCCACGAGATGTCCATGCGCGCCAGAGTGCTGCTCAGCCAGGCTCCCATGTCGATCACCGTAGGGGCGCTGGCAATCGGCAGCATCTTCTTCCAACCGGAGGTTTGGGCGAGCGGCGCCTACCAGTGGGGAATGGTGATCAGCGCCGTCGTCCTCGCGTTGTGCGTCCTCATTCCGTGGGACCGCGTGCACTACGGGTTGTTTCTGATCATCCCGGTGCTGAACTTCATCCCGGTCGGGTTCCTGCGCTTCGGGGCGAATACAGAAGTGCTGGGAATCGGGCTCATGTCCGTGTTCCCTGTGGTCTGGCTCTGCGCTTCCGGCCTCTATCCGCGGCTTTGCCTCGCGGTGAGTTTCTTCGGTCCGCTGGCGATGATCTGGGTACCACTTTTCCTCACCGATCCGGACGTGACGGTCGGAGACCTCACCCAGTCCGTGCTGCTTCCCGTCATCATCTTCGCCGTCGCCGTGACGATCAGGGTCATGACGGCGAGCATGATGGACCAGCAGAAGGCGATGGAGGAAAAGGATCACGCGTTACAGAGCATCCTGCGGCGCAGCGCTCAGCGGGAGCGGCTTCTCAACGCTACGGTGAACACTGTGGACGTAGGGCTTCTTGCGGTGGACAGCGACGGTCACGACATCCTCTTCAACCGACGCCAGCACGAGATCCACCAGGCGGGGCTTCCCGACGGGGTGGATGACGCCGCCGAGAAGGACCTGATGCTCTTCGAGAGCGACGGCGTCACCCCCATTCCGGCTGAACAGCGGCCCGCCTACCTCGCCGTCCACGGTGAGACTTTCTCCGACTACCTGGTGCGGGTCGGGAAGGCGCCGGATCAACGGGTTTTGTCCGCTTCGGCGCGGGTAATGCTCGATGAAGCAGGCACCCGCGAAGGAGCGGTGATCGCGTTCAATGACGTCACCGACCTCGTTGATGCGCTGAACGCCAAGGAGGAGTTCGTGGCAATGGTCTCGCACGAGCTGCGCACGCCGCTTACGGTGATCGTGGGCTACCTCGAGATCATGCTCGACGAGGAGCCACCGCCGAGCATTAAGGGCGGCCTGAACATCATCGGGCGCAACGTCACTCGGTTGAGGCGTTTGGTGGATGATCTCCTCGCAATCGCTGCCGGCACCACCGACGTATCCCCGGTTCCATCCGACCTCGGTGAGATTGCCCGAGAGTCCGCGGGCGCGATCACGACCCGCGCGAAGGAGACCGGCGTCGTCATCGTCAATGAAGTGCCGCAGGGACTGATCGCCCGTTGCGACCCGGCGCGCGTCGGGCAGGTGCTCGACAACCTGCTCTCAAACGCGGTGAAGTACTCGCCGTCCGGTGGGACGGTGACAGTGCGAGCGCAGCGTATGCCCGGTACCGTGGTGTGCGAGGTCGAGGACCAGGGCATGGGCATGAGCCCGGAAGACGTGGAGCAGGTGTTTTCCAAGTTCTTCCGGACGACGGCGGTGCGCCAGGCGGCGATTCCCGGCGTCGGGCTTGGGCTTGCCATTGTTCGGTCGATTGTTGAAGAGCACGGCGGCGAAATTCACTGCCGCAGCGAACTGGGGAAGGGGACCACCTTCACCTTCGAACTGCCCGACCTCCAGGCTCCTGACGGACAGCCCCACGTGGCAGCGAGCGATTCCACCGTCTAGGACCCCAGGGGAGCGCCTACCTCGCGGCGGCCGCCGCGGCGGTTTCTTCGGCGGTTCCTAGATCCTCGGCCTGCCGTCCAGGATCCGGCTCCGGGGCGACCGGCGTATGACGACGCTTCGGCCCGACGATTGCCGGGTCTTTCCGGAGGTCCATCATCAGCGCAACGCTCAGACCGATCATGATCAGCAGGAACGGTGCTGCAGCGATGATCGTAAGGGTTTGCAGTGCTTCGAGGCTGCCGATGAACAGGAGCACTGCGGCGACCGCACCTGTCATTCCTCCCCACAGGATAGTCAGCCACTTCCGCGGGTGTTCCGCACCGAAGGAGGACAGCGAACCGAGCACGATGGACGAGGCGTCAGCACCGGAGACAAAGAACACCGCAATCAGCAACACCACAAGGATCGATGTCACGGCGGCCAGCGGATACTCGGCCAGGAGCGTGAACATCGCCGACTCCTGGCTTTCCGCGTTGGCGGCTGCAATGTCGACGCCGTTATTCTGCGCGGTGATCGCGGTTCCGCCCCAGACTCCAAACCAGACGAGGCTGACCAGGCTCGGCACGGCGACGACGCCGAGGACGAATTCGCGGATGGTCCGTCCACGCGAGATCTTCGCCAGGAATGAGCCGACAAAAGGTGTCCAGGAAACCCACCACGCCCAGTAGAAAATGGTCCAGCCGGCAAGCCACTCGTGGCCGCCGAACGCCCCGGTCCGGGTTGCCATCTGGGGCAGGGCAAAGAGGTAGTTTCCGGCGGAGGATGGAATCAGTTCGAGGATGAACACCGTCGGGCCGACAACAAACAGGAAGGCAAGCAGCACCAGGGCGGCGATCATGTTGCCGTTGGACAGCCACTTGATACCGCGGGAGATGCCGCTGACCGCCGAAACGACAAAGCACACCGTGAGTACCGCGATGAGGCCAACCTGGACCCAGAGGTTGCTCTCAATGCCGAAGACCTCGGTGAGCCCACCGTTGATCTGTACGACGCCGAGGCCTAGGGAAGTAGCGGATCCGAACAGGGTTGCGAAGATCGCGAAGACGTCGATCGCCCGGAGCGCCTTGATGTCGGTCCGGCCGCGGAAAAGCGGCGCAAAGGCCGCGCTGAACCCCGTCCCGCGGCCCTTGCGGAACGCGGAGTAAGCGAGTGCCAGTCCGACGACGGCGTAAATCGCCCAAGGGTGCAGCGACCAGTGGAACAGTGTGTAGTTCATTGCCTGGCGGGCAGCGGCGTCGCTGCCGGGCAACACACCGTCGATGGGTGGGGTCAGGTAGTGCGAGATCGGTTCCGTGACGCCGTAGAACATGAGCCCGATGCCCATTCCGGCGCTGAACATCATGGCGATCCAGGATGCCCTTGAAAAGGCGGGTTTCTCGTCGTCCTTGCCCAGGCGGATGCGGCCGTACTTGCTGAAAGCGAGGAACGCGGCGAAACCCACGAAACCGGTGGCGGTCAGAACGAAAGCCCAGGAGAAGTTGGTTACCAATCCATCGAGGACACTGCTGGTGACATCGGCGAAGCCGGCGGGAAAGACCACACCGAGAATCACCAGCGCCAGCACGACCACCAGGGACGTGTAAAAGACCGGACGATCGAGGGCGCCGTTCATACGAGCGGGAGCGGTTGTAGTTTTCGCGGAACCGGGGGGTCCGGACTGGGCGGGAGCAGAAGTGGGCATCCTTCCACCGTAGGCCCTTGTACTAGAGCGGCCGGGCATGTTAGGTGAGGCCGCCGCTCATGGGTCAAAACGTGAGGAAGCTAACCGAAAACGCTCAGTGAATCAGGAGCTTGTCAGGAAATACGGGTAGCCAGGCCCGGATAGTTGACCACGATCCCGTCAGGGTCGATTTCGATTTCCGCAGTGAATCCGCGGTTGTCGGAGCTGTAGAGCACGACGCCGTTCCGCTCGCCGGAGGGTGCGCGCAGGTGGGTGTACATCTGTTGGCTGCGGATCACCCGAAGGCTTGGTACCTCAACCCAGGCCATGGTCATGGAAGTTTCATCTGCAGGCGCCAGCTCCTCGGAGTGAAGGTTCAGGCGAAGAATCGGCATGGTGTTGGTGACTGGGCAAAGCCCAAGGTCGCAGTCCAGGGCGCCTGCCAGGGTGGACGGGTCATCGATGCCCGGTGCCGGAAGCGGGCAATCACCGGAACTGTGCGACGTGCTGGACCATTCGCCGTCGTCGGACCGCTCCAGTTCCAGATGCCGGCTCCAGCCGCGGCCGTGGACGGTTGCCGTTAGCCTGCGCGTCACCCAGCCGTCCGCAGTGGTGAGCGCCCAGCTCATGGCGTAGTCGTCAGTTCTGGAAGTACCGTGGGAGCTCAACCGGTCCGGTTCGAGGTTGATGGTTGCGGTATCCAGGCGCGCAGGATCGTCGCTGCCCTGCCAGCTGTGAAGCAGGCTCGTATGAAGTTGATTTCCCATTCGTTCACCTTAGGGATCGGTGGGGGCGGCGCGCTAGAGCCTAGGGTAAAGAGATGGTGGATATTCTTGCCAAAGGCAAAGAAAACGGTAGCTTCGCAATGCGGGCAGCCTGTCTGCTGCTGGGCCTCACGCCGACCAAACGCCGGTACCTTTCCGCGGAATGGATGCGCAGGAAGCACCTCGCCCGCCAGTATCCGCGGCCAGCCGAACCGCCCCGTAGCCTGCGCAGGCTGTGTCAGGTGAGCGAGTCCTCCATTCTTGGGACGAGGGTGATCACCCTGACCCCGCGGAAGCAGCACCCGAGCGGTCGGCGCATCATTTACACCCACGGCGGCACCTACATCAACGAACTGGTGCGCCCCCACTGGTGGATTATCGGTGAACTCATCCGCCGAACCGGGGCAACCGTCACAGTGCCCCTATACACGCTCGCTCCTGAACATACGTTCCGCGAGGCGTACGCGTTCCTTACCGAGGTCTACCGGGACATCATCGCGGAGACTGATCCCGCCGTCGTCGTTCTTGCGGGGGACTCTGCCGGCGGAGGCCTCGTCGTAGGGCAGGCTCTCCACTTCGCGGCGGAGGGCCTGAAACCGCCGGGGCAGCTGCTGCTCTTCTCGCCCTGGCTCGACATCACCGGCACCAACCCCGAGTCAGCGGCGTATCAGCGGGTTGATCCGATGCTCGCGGTTCCCGGCGCGGTGGAGGCTGGTTCGTGGTGGGCTGACGGCGAGGATGCCCGCCAGCCCCTGCTCAGCCCCGTGTTCGCCGAACCCGCTGCGCTCGCCGCGCTCCCGCCGGTTCACATTCATCAGGGCACCCGCGACATCTGCATGGCCGACACCCGCCTGTTCGAGCAGCGGATGAACGACGCCGGCGGGCGGGTTACGGTGCACCGCTACCCGGGTGCGTTCCACGTGTTTGTAGCGCTGCCCTGGCTCCGGGAATCCCGCGTGGCGTTCGGCAGGATTGGGGAACTGCTTGACTAGGGGCTGGCCGGGAACCTGCCTTCAAGTTACGCTAAATAAGTAGGCTTATTATCTGACGCTGGAGAGGTCTCATGGTTGCGGAAGACGATTCCACGGGGCTCGCTGCGCTTCTGCTGCGGATATCGCACGGCGACCGATCCGCGTTTGCGCAGTTTTACGTCGCAACCGCCCCGTGTGCGTATGCACTGGCCAAGGAGCTGCTCCCAACACCTGAGGCAGACGGTGCTCTGCTGGAGCGCGCCTACCTCAGGGTCTGGGAGTGCGCGGGAGAGTACCGGCCATCATTGGGTTCACCACGCGCCTGGCTCATCGGACTCGTTCGCCGGATGGCCCTCACCGAGATGCGGTCTTCCGCCACGGTGAAACCGGAGCACGCGGAATTGCTGCAGATGATCTACTTCGACGGACTGACGTACCGGGACATCGCCGAGCGCCTCGGTTTGCCGGCCGAAACGGTGCGTGCCAGGATCCACGAGAGTCTCGGGCTGCTGGGTGTCGATCAGCGCTGAGGCTACCCGGTCCGTTCTGGAGCGGGAGCTGGCCGCCTCAGTTGCAGCCCGCGCAGCCATGACGGCTGACATCACATCAACGAGCGAACTGCGCCGCGATTCCAACGTTGACGATGAACATGATCCGGAAGGCTCCACCATTGCCTTCGAGCTATCTCAGTCCGCGAAGCTGCTCGGCGACGTAAACGCTCGCATTGCCGAGGTTGAAGCCGCGCTGCTTCGCTTGTCCTCCGAGACCTACGGGCTCTGCGAGGTGTGCGGTGGGTCGATTGCCGAGGGTAGGCTCGAGGCGCGGCCGTGGACGCGGTTCTGCATTGAGCACGCCTCAGGGCACTGAACTTTTTGTCGCCTACTTGCTGTCTGATCGCCGTTTATGCAGCAGGTAGGCGACAAAAACTTCAGCGGAGGCCGCGCACGTTCAGCGCCAGGTACAGGTGCACCCGGTCCGCGGTGGTTGAGGGGTCATAGCCCGTGAGGTCCACGATTTGCTGCAGCCGGTACCGCACTGTGTTCCGGTGCAGCTGAAGCACATCGGCTACCGCCGCCACTGAGCCGTTCAGTGCCAGATACTTCTCGAGGGTGAGCATGAGCTCAGCGCTGTGGCGCTCGTCGAAAGCCGCAACAGGGTCCAGTGCCTCAGCGGCAAGGTCTGCCAGCGGCACGTCCTCACTCGCCATGAGCAGCGAGGTCAGGCTCAGGCGGTCGGGGCGGTTCACGGACTGCCCGCGGGTCAGCGATTCCCTTGCCTCGAAGTAGCTCCACCGCAGCCCGCTCGGCTGTGCATAGCCGCCTCCAAAGCCCACTTTCGCCGTGAACCCGGCACCGTGGAGGTACGCGCTGATCTCCCGGCTGAGCGTCTCTCCGTCGCTTTCCTGCACCGCGATCACCAGGCGGTCATCGAGGACGGCCGTGACGACGTCGTCGTGCTGGCCCGGAAGTGGAAGCGTGCGCAGCGCGCGGCGTTGGCCCGTGGCGACGTCCGCGAGCACGATGCACTGCCGCCGTCCCGTGTCGATCCCGGCGCTGCCGAGGCGGGCCGCGGCGTCCGTCCCCGCGATGGTCCCGCGGACCACGTCCTGCAGGAGTTGCCCGACGACAGCGCGGTCACTCGCCCGCCGCGTGGCCTGGTTGCTGAGCTCAACGCTGATCAGGCTCTGCGCGTAGGCCACGATGGCGTCGCGGGTGTACGGCTCGGCGATTGCCAGGGTGCAGCGGTCCTTCAGCCCGGTGGCCACGGGTACGCGGTGCCACTCGCGGTCTTCGGGCGTGGCCGCAGGTGTGGTCGCGAAGAGCCGCGTCCCGTACTGGGAGAGCACGACGTCGGTGCGCAGCATCGCGGCGAGCTCACGAAGGAGCTGGGGGAGCCCGCCGCCGCCGAGCAAGGCATTGGCCAGAACCTGGTGGCCCTTCAGAAGGTTCTCAAGGCGGGCGTAATGTTCGGCGGACAGAGAATCGGCGACAATCTTGCCGATCGCGATGAACGGGGTTTCGTACGGGACGAGGAAGACGGGCAGGCCAAGCTCGTCTGCCTGGTCGAGGAAGGCGCTGGGTACCTTCTCGTGGCTCAGGCCTGTACCGAAGCCAATCGCAAGGGCGCCGGAAGCATGCACCCGCTTCACGAAATTGCGCTGGGAGGTAGCTGATTTCTGGCGGAGGCCGGTGGTCAGGACAACTTCTCCGCCGCTGAGGAAGGGCTGGGGGTCTTCCAGTTCGGTGACGGCGACCCACTGCACGGGTACGTCGGACACCTCGCTGGTACCGACCCGTTGCAGCTTCAGTGCCGGGGCGGCCAACAGTGCAGACAGTGTGATCGCCATAACGTCAACTATAGGCGCTCAAGCTTGTGCGGATGCATGACAGTTTCGCCAATGCGTTGTGCGGCATGACCTAGGCGACGTGGTGCACACCACGTAGGGTCGGCAGTGAAATCAGACTCTCCCGAAAGGAACCACGCCGTGGTTGCGACCCTGCAGAACTTCATCAACGGCCAGTTCGTCACGCCGACCGGCACCGAACTGCTCGACGTCGTGAACCCCACCAATGGTGAGGTTGTCGCCAAGTCGCCGGTCTCCGTGCAGGCCGATGTTGACGCCGCGATGGATGCGGCAAAGAACGCCTTCAAGTCCTGGAAGAGCGTGACGCCCGGCCAGCGCCAGCTGATGCTGCTGAAGCTTGCCGATGCCATTGAGGCCAACAGCGAGGAACTCGTCGAAGCCCAGCACCGCAACACCGGCCAGGTGCGCGCTATGATCTCTTCCGAGGAAGTCGGCACCGGCGCAGACCAGATGCGCTTCTTCGCAGGGGCCGCCCGCCTGCTTGAAGGCAAGTCCGCAGGCGAGTACTTCGAAGGCCACACGTCCTACGTCCGCCGCGAACCGGTTGGGGTCGTCGCGCAGGTTGCTCCATGGAACTACCCGTTCCTGATGGCGATCTGGAAGATCGGCCCGGCGCTCGCCGCCGGCAACACCATTGTGCTTAAGCCGAGCGACACCACGCCCGAGTCCACCCTGGTCCTGGCCCGCCTGACGCAGGGCATCCTGCCCGACGGCGTCCTCAACGTTGTCCTCGGAACCGGCCAGACCGGTGCCGCGATGGTTGAGCACAAGACCCCGGCGATGGTCTCCATCACCGGATCGGTACGGGCCGGCATCGCCGTCGCAACCGGCGCCGCCAAGAGCCTGAAGCGCGCGCACCTCGAGCTGGGAGGCAAGGCTCCCGCCGTCGTCTTCGCTGATGCCGACCTCAAGAAGACCGCCGCGGCCATCGCGGAGTTCGCCTTCTTCAACGCCGGCCAGGACTGCACCGCCATCACCCGCGTGCTGGTGCAGGAGGAGGCCCACGATGATCTCGTGGCCGCAATGGTCGAGCACACAAAGACCCTCACCACCGGCGACGCCGATGACTCCAAGAACTACTTCGGCCCGCTGAACAACATCAACCACTTCAATGCCGTGAACGCGGTCATGGATGCGCTGCCCTCGCACTGCTCCGTGGCGATCGGAGGCAAGCGCTCCGGGGACAAAGGCTACTTCTACGAAGCGACCATCGTCACCGGTGCCAAGCAGACCGATGACATTGTGCAGCAGGAAACCTTCGGTCCCGTCATTACGGTGCAGAAGTTCACCACTGAAGATGAAGCAGTCGAACTGGCGAACGACGTCGAATACGCCCTCGCCTCCAGCGTGTGGACCACCGACCACGGAACGGCCATGCGCGTCTCGCGTGACCTTGATTTCGGGGCTGTCTGGATCAACACGCACATCATCCTTACTGCCGAAATGCCGCACGGTGGCTTCAAGAGCTCCGGCTACGGCAAGGATCTCTCCATGTACGGCGTGGAGGACTACACCCGCATCAAGCACGTCATGAGCGCGCTGGACGCCTGAGCGTCCGCACGCCAGAAAGGACTCACTATGACCACCCAGGCACTCCAGCCACAATTCCGGCTCGAGCAGAAGCGCAGGATCATCGGCGACTTCCCCGGCCCCAAGTCCACCGCGCTGAACACGCGCCGTGCCGCCGTCGTCGCCAAGGGCGTCGCCTCCGGTATGCCCGTTTACGTGGCAGACGCCGACGGCGGTATCCTGCACGACGTCGACGGCAACTCCTTCATCGACTTCGGCTCAGGCATCGCGGTGACGAGCGTCGGGGCCTCGGATCCCGCCGTCGTCGGAGCGGTGAAGGAGCAGGTTGAGCACTTCACCCACACCTGCTTCATGGTGACTCCGTATGAGGGCTACATCGCCGTCGCGGAGAAGCTGGCCGAGCTTACCCCCGGCGACTTCGAGAAGCGGACCGTGCTGTTCAACTCCGGCGCCGAAGCGGTTGAGAACGCCGTCAAGGTGGCTCGCCTGGCGACCGGACGGACGGCTGTTGCCGCATTTGACCATGCGTACCACGGCCGCACCAACCTCACCATGGCGCTGACCGCGAAGTCCCTGCCCTACAAGGCCGGGCCCGATGGCACGTTTGGACCGTTCGCTCCCGAGGTGTACCGGCTGCCGATGAGCTACCCGTTCCGCGAGGAGAACCCCTCGATCACGGGGGCTGAGGCCGCTCGCCGGGCGATTTCGATGATGGAGAAGCAGATCGGTGTCGAGTCGCTGGCCGCGATCATCATCGAACCCATCCAGGGCGAGGGTGGCTTCATTGTCCCCGCCGACGGTTTCCTCCCTACGCTCGCTGCGTGGGCTCGCGAGAACGGCGTGGTCTTCATCGCGGACGAGGTGCAGTCCGGATTCTGTCGAACTGGCGAGTGGTTCGCTGTCGACCATGAGGGCGTTGTCCCGGACCTCATCACCATGGCGAAGGGGATTGCCGGCGGCATGCCGCTCTCGGCGGTGACCGGCCGGGCGGACCTGCTCGACGCCGTCCACCCCGGCGGTCTTGGCGGAACCTACGGCGGGAACCCGGTTGCGTGTGCTGCGGCTATCGCGGCGATCGAGACCATGACGGATCTTGATCTCTCCGCCCGTGCCCGTCGGATAGAGGAGATTGTGGTTCCTCGCCTGCGCGCACTTCAGTCGGAGACGGACATTATCGGCGAGGTGCGTGGCCGTGGCGCCATGCTCGCCGTCGAGTTCGTCATGCCGGGCTCGAAGGAGCCCAACCCTGCTGCAACCAAGGCGATCGCGGCGGCGTGCCTGCAGGAGGGCGTCATCATCCTCACCTGTGGTACGTACGGCAACATCGTCAGGCTACTGCCCCCGCTGGTGATCGGCGAGGACCTGCTGAACGACGGCCTTGACGTGCTGGAGGCTGCGATCCGCGCGGTGAAGTAGGCGCTTTTCCATCCGCTGAGTGTTCACATAATCACCTTCTGGCACGGCCTTTCGGTTGTTATTTGAACACTCAACAGACGCACGACGACGACGGCTGGCCGGGACTCCCGGCCGGCCGTCGTCGTCGTTCTGTGCTCGGGCTGCCACACAGCGGACCATTGCGTATCAAGAACCGCACTTTTTCAGCTGGGGAGTGCTACGGGTGCGGCCCCGGCCACGGACAGCAGCGCTGCCTCGTAATCGCCGCCGAATGAGATTTGGGTCAGATTCTTGTACGGGATCTTGACCGTCCCGTCCTCCCAATTTGCTGCCGTGTCTATGGTCATCAGCCGGAAGGACTTCTTCTTCAACGCGACTGGCGTACCGATGAAGCACCTGCCTGGCCGCAGTACCTCCCTGAAGACCGCTGAGATACGGTGCGTCCGGGCAGCAGCCTCAAGAATCGACTTTGGATCTACGAGCTCAGAAGCATCCAACGGCGATGTCGGAGGCCATTGCGTGTTCTGTTGAAGGAACTTTTCGAACACCGTTTCTGAGTTCACGCGGCGAAGCTGTGCCACCCGGAATGCCCGGTAACCGTCAAAGTACCCACCATCCCGGATAGACGCGATCAGCACCCAGTCGGCGCTCAAACCAACAACAACGCCTGGCTCGGTCTCATGACGCTCCACTGTGCGGCGGATGACAATCGGCCGAAACTCCTTCATGGATTCAGTGAGTACCGAACGAATCCTTTTCTTTGACTTGGCTTTCTTGCGCATGCGTTCATCATTGCAGATTGGACCGAACCAACGACCGCGATCGCACGGTGAGGGACCCCTCGACGCGGGTTCTCCTGAGTGGCAACCTATGATGCTGGAGTGGGGGAAAAATTAGCTGCTCCGGCAGGTGAAATGGGAAAGCCGATCTACGTCGAGATTGCCATTCGATCTTCGATGGAACGGGTGTGGCAGCTGAGCCAGGATCCCAGTCTGCATCCACAATGGGACCTACGGTTCTCGCGGATAGTTCCAGTCGACCGCAGCCCCAAGGGACATGAGCGTTTTCGCTACGAATTCGCCCTTCCTTTCCACGTCATTCACGGCACCGGGACTTCGCTGGGGCACAGGCATCGCGCGGACGGCCAAGCAACTTCAGTGTTGAAATTCGACACCACCGATGCGCTCTCGCCCATCGGGCAAGGGGCGGGATACTGGCGGTACATCCCCACCGACCACGGACTGCGCTTCATTACGGGGTTCAACTATCAGCCGGGGATGGGTCCCCTCGGACGGTTCTTGGACACTCCACTTACCCGTCCGGCGCTGGGCTGGGCGACAGCGTTGAGCTTCGACCGATTGCGGATCTGGGCGGAATCAGGCCTGGAACCCCGGAAAGTCAACACTCGGTGGATCATCGATGCAACCGTTCGAGCCAGCGGTCTGCTCGCGGCAGGCATCCTCACTCTCCAATCCATCAAAGGGCGCTCTCCTGTCACCGGGAAAGTAGTAGTGGGAGTTGGGCTGGCTCTGGCCGCATTGCTGGTGCCAGCGCACAACACGGTTCCCCGAGCGGGGCGATGCCTGCGCCGGGCGCCCGACGTCGGTGCCGCGCGTGCGCCTGCGGCTCTCGCCGATTTGGAACCACCAGTGCAGGGAGCCGCACAGCGCAAAAGGAGTGAGCTATGAGTTCGATCTTCGAATTAGCGCTCGGGAAGGATTTCGGACGCTTGCACCCTATGCTGCAAGAGCGATTCAGGGTCGACGCCGAAGCCGGTTACGCGTGTGTAGGGCGCGGAACCTTCTCCCGCATGAGCCGAGCATGGTGGACGAGTCCCTTCCTACGCCTGGGTGCTTTCCGGAACATCCTCTTTCCCGAGCAGGGCAACAACATCCCTTTCATGATCGAGAACTACCCGTACGTCGACGGCTTCGGCCGCCCAACAGTGACCTTTGTAAGAACCCTCAAAGTTTCAGCATCAAAGCAGCGGCGATTCGACGCAACCATGATTTACAACCCCGAATCCGGACTGATCGTGGACTACTTGGGGACTCACCAGCACCTGGCCACGAATCTATTGCTCGAAGTGACGGCAGGCGGCTCACTGCATCTACGGTCAACCGCCCAGCACTTCTACGAGGGAGTCCTGGGTTTCAGAATTCCGGCGTTCCTCACCGGCACCGCAGACCTTTACGAGGGCTACGACGACGCACGGGAAGTCTTCGCCATTCAGATGCGGGTACGGAACCCCATCCTTGGGTTCCTGTTCGGCTACGAGGGCGAATTCACCTGCACCTACCCGACCCTGGCAAACCATGAGTTCCCAGAACACCTCAAACCGGTTAGAGAAGAAGTCCGCACCTGACAGTACAGAAGGAGTACGACGACGGCGGCTGGCTGGGATTCCGGCCGGCCGCCGTCGTCGTTTGTGTGCCCGTCCGGCGCTCCGTGATGACCCATGTGCCAAGTTGCCCAGGTACTGACTGGCCTGCCAGCGTGTTGTCCGCGACACGCCGCGGTCTGGTGCTGCCCCGTCACCGAACCTGAGCAGATTGGCGCGGGCAAGTGCCGCCGCGACCGCGCCGGCGAACTCAATCCTGCAGGTTCCAGAACGGCCTCGGCGCCCGTTCCCTGTGCTTACGCCGCAGACTGCCAGCGATTCTCCTGAAGAGACCCAAAAGTTGCAGGATCCTGCTCGGCCGAATGTCATCCTCTTGCATCGCAGCCCG
Source organism: Arthrobacter sp. TRD_SC_6 (assembly GCF_055361185.1). Classification (NCBI taxonomy): domain Bacteria; kingdom Bacillati; phylum Actinomycetota; class Actinomycetes; order Micrococcales; family Micrococcaceae; genus Arthrobacter; species Arthrobacter sp. TRD_SC_6. The sequence continues at coordinate 3,506,157 of NZ_CM143953.1, read as the reverse complement.
CTAGGCTCCATAATAAACGAACACCATTCGTTTTGTGACCCCCATCTCATACTGGAGCTTTCCCATGATCGAAGTGACACGGAGCCAGACGCCGGAGTCTTACGCCCGTACCACCACGCCCACCCGCACCCCGCTGCGCGTTGGCCTCGTCCAGCACCGCTGGCAGCCCGACGCCGATGCGCTCAAGGCCGAACTCAACGAAGGCATCGCCCGCGCTGCGGCCCAGGGCGCCACGGTCGTCTTCCTCCCCGAGATCACCCTCTCCCGCTACCCGGCGGACACCCTTCCCGAGGGCAGGCCTGCCGACGACGCCGAGGACCTTCTCACCGGCCCCACCTTCACCTTCGCCGCCGAAGCTGCGCGGCAGCACGGTGTGAGCGTGCACGCCTCGCTCTTCCAGAAGGCAGACACCGACGACGACGACGGCCTCGGTCTTAATACCGCGATCCTCGTGTCCCCGCAGGGCGAACTGCTCGCCCGTACCCACAAGCTCCACATTCCCGTCACCGAGGGCTACATGGAGGACAAGTACTTCCGCCAGGGACCGGCAGCCGAAGACGCCTACAAAGTGCACGAGCCGACCGAGTTGAACGGCGCACGCCTCGGCATGCCTACCTGCTGGGACGAGTGGTTCCCCGAGGTGGCGCGCCTGTATTCGCTCGGGGGAGCGGACCTGCTCGTCTACCCGACCGCCATCGGCTCCGAACCGGCGTTCCCCAAATTCGACACACAGCCGTTGTGGCAGCAGGTCATCGTAGGCAACGGGATCGCGAACGGCCTGTTCATGGTGGTCCCCAACCGCTGGGGCAATGAGGGCAACGTGACCTTCTACGGCTCATCCTTCATCTCGGACCCGTACGGCCGCATCCTGGTTCAGGCACCGCGAAACGAATCGGCCGTCCTCGTCGCCGACCTTGACCTGGACCAGCGCAAGGACTGGCTCGAGCTCTTCCCGTTCCTCGCCACCCGCCGCCCGGACACCTACGGAGCACTCACCGAACCAGTAGATAAGCTGGTCTCGGCATGAGGATGCCCGCCGAGACCTCCCCGCAGGACCGGGTGTGGATGGCGTTCCCTCCCGGCGGCTACACCCTCGGCGAGACCGCTGAAGACGCCCACGCCGCCCGCAGCACGTGGGCAGCTGTAGCGAACGCCGTCGTCGACTTCGCTCCCGTCACCATGCTTGTCGATCCCGCTGACACGGAAACCGCGGCAACCTACCTCCGCCCCGTAGTGGAGGTACAGACAGCACCCCTGAATGACGCGTGGATGCGGGACATCGGTCCCACCTTCGTGCACGACGACGGCGGCGGTCTTGCCGCCGTCGACTGGGTCTTCAACGGGTGGGGCCAGCAGGAGTGGGCCCAATGGGACAAGGATGAACTCCTCGGCGCCCGGGTGGCGGAGCTCGCCGGAGTAAACAGGATCCCATCAAAGCTCGTCAATGAGGGCGGTGGCATCCACGTGGACGGCCAGGGAACGGTCCTCGTCACCGAAACCGTCCAACTCGACCCACACCGCAACCCCGGCCTGACCAAACGCGACGTCGAAGCCGAACTGATCCGCACGCTCGGTGCAACCAAGGTCATCTGGCTGCCGCGCGGCCTCGCCCGCGACTCCGAGCAGTACGGAACCCGTGGCCACGTGGACATCGTCGCGACCATCCCCGAACCCGGAACCCTCCTGGTCCACAGCCAGCAGAACCCCGAGCACCCCGACTTCGGGATCACCCGGGACATCATCGCCTACCTCGCAACCACCACCGATGCCGCCGGGCGACCCTGGCGAATCATCGAAGTCCCGGCCCCGGAAACCCTGACCGACGACGACGGCTGGGTGGACTACAGCTACATCAACCACCTCGTGGTGAACGACGGCGTCATCGCCTGCACGTTCAACGACCCCATGGATGACAAGGCGCTCGGCATCCTCGCCGACGCCTACCCGGGACGGACCGTAAAGGGCGTAGACGCCCGAGAACTGTTCGCCCGCGGGGGCGGCATCCACTGCATCACCCAGCAGCAGCCCGCCCGTCCGGCGAGCACCCCAACCCCCACCACAGCGCCACTTACAACGAAGTAAGGAAACTCCATGAGCACAACAGAAGTCCGCGCGACGGCCGAAAAGTTCTCCAGCAAGGGACTGAAGACGGGGCAGTTGGGGCTGCTCGCCGTCGTCGTTCTCGGTATCTCGACGATCGCTCCGGCGTACGTGCTGACCAGCACGCTCGGTCCCACGGTGCAAAGCATCGGAGTGCACCTGCCTGCCATCTTCATCGTCGGGTTTATCCCGATGTTCCTCGTGGCGCTCGGCTACCGCGAACTCAACGCAGACACCCCGGACAGCGGTACCACCTTCACCTGGGTGACCAAGGCGTTCGGGCCGTACATCGGTTGGATCGGCGGCTGGGGACTGCTGGCGGCGAACATCATCGTGCTCTCCAACCTCGCGGGCGTCGCGGTGGACTTCTTCTACCTGTTCCTCGCACAGCTCACCGGGCAGCAAGCGATCGCTGACCTTGCCGGTATCCGCTGGCTCAACATCCTGACCTGCCTGGTGTTCGTCGGGGCAGCCGTGTGGGTTTCCTGCCGCGGCCTGAAGACCACCAAAGCCGTGCAGTACGGCCTGGTGGGCCTGCAGGTGGCTGTGCTCGCCTGGTTCGTGATCGGCGCGTTCAGCAGGATCGGCGCAGGTGACCAAAGCCAGTCAATCGCCTTCTCCTGGGACTGGTTCAACCCGTTCGGTATCGAGAGTTTCTCAGCCTTCGCCGTCGGCCTCTCCCTCTCCATCTTCGCCTTCTGGGGCTGGGACGTCTGCCTCACCGTGAGCGAGGAATCCCGCAACGGCAAGCGGACCGCGGGCCTGGCCGCGGCGGTAACCGCCGTCGTCGTGCTCGGAATCTACCTGCTGGGCGCCATCGCCACGGTGATGTTCGCCGGTGTGGGGACCGAGGGCGTTGGTCTGAACAACCCGGACATTTCCGAGAACGTTTTTGCCGCCCTGGCCGCGCCGATCATGGGCCCGTTCGCTATCCTGCTCTCACTCGCCGTGCTGTCCAGTTGCGCGGCGTCGCTGCAGTCGACGTTCCTCTCACCCGCGCGTAGCCTGCTGGCCATGGGCTACTACAAGGCGCTGCCGGAGAAGTTCGCAACCGTGCACCCGAAGTACCGCTCGCCCGTCTTCGCGACAGTCGTGGCAGGTGTCATCTCGGCCGGCTTCTATTCGCTCATGCGGATCATCAGTGACAACGTCCTGAACGACACGATCATGGCCCTCGGCCTCATGATCTGCTTCTACTACGGCCTCACCGCACTGGCATGTGTCTGGTACTTCCGGCGGAGCGCCTTCTCCTCCGGACGGAACCTCGTGTTCCGGTTCCTCGCACCGCTGATCGGCGGGCTGGGCCTGGTGGTTGTGTTCCTGCAGACCGCCGTCGACAGCTGGAACCCGGCCTTCGGCAGCGGCTCGGAAGTGTTCGGCGTTGGGCTCGTCTTCGTGATCGGTGTCGGGATCATTGCGCTCGGCGTGGTCGTCATGCTCCTTGTCCGCCGCACGCACCCCGCATTCTTCCGCGGCGAGACACTGCGCAAGGACACACCGGCGCTGGAGGTCGCGGAGTGAAAGCACGACGACGGCCCGTCCAACACTCCTGGCTCACCACCCCGCCGAGCTCGTGGGGAACCGGCGGGCCAGCAACCGAAGACCCAACCGCTGAGTGCGCAGATGATGTGCGCGCTCAACGGGATACGCAACACCCAACGGCACGACAAGGAACAACGGAGAACTGATGAACACCCCAACGGAACAGCAGGAACTGACGCGCGACGTCGTCATCATCGGCGCTGGTGCGTCCGGGCTCACTGCGGCAACTGAGCTGAAGAAAGCCGGGCTCAGCGTCGCCGTGCTTGAGGCGCGTGATCGCGTTGGCGGACGGCTATGGACCCGCGAGATCGACGGCGCGATGCTGGAGATCGGCGGCCAGTGGGTCTCGCCGGACCAGGATGCGCTGATCGAGACCCTCGCTGACCTGGGCCTTGAAACATACTCCCGGTACCGCGAAGGCGAATCGCTCTACCTCGACGCGAACGGCGCCAAGCAGAGCTTCACCGGCGAAATGTTCCCCGTTTCCGCTGAAACCGAGGCGGAGATGGAACGGCTCATCGCGGAACTGGATGCGCTCACCGCAGAGATTGGTCCGGAGGAGCCCTGGGCCCACGCGAAAGCGCAGGAGCTCGACCGGATTTCCTTCGCCAGCTGGCTCGCGCAACGCACCGATGACCAGGAAGCCCGCGACAACATCGGCATGTTCATCGCCGGCGCCATGCTGACCAAGCCAGCGCACTCGTTCTCCGCGCTGCAGGCCGTGCTCATGGCCGCGAGTGCAGGCAGCTTTACCCACCTCGTCGATGCGGACTTCATCCTCGACAAGCGCGTGGTCGGCGGTCTCCAACAGGTGCCGCAGCGCCTCGCGGAGCAGCTCGGCGGCGACGTCCACCTGAACACGCCGGTACGCACGGTGCGCTGGAGCGACAACGACGGGACCGTAAGCGGAAATGTCACCGTTATCAGCGACAACGTCACAGTCCATGCCCGCCGTGTGATCATGGCTGTCCCGCCGAACCTGATCTCCCGCGTCAGCTTCGACCCGCCGCTGCCGCGCCGTCAACACCAGCTGCACCAGCACCTTTCGCTCGGCCTGGTCATCAAGGTCCACGCTGTGTACTCCAAGCCGTTCTGGCGCGACCACGGCCTCTCGGGAACCTGCTTCAGCCCATACCAGCTGGTCCACGAGTCCTACGACAACACCAACCACGGTGACGCCCGCGGGACACTGGTCGGTTTCATCTCCGATGAGCACGCCGACGCCGTATTCCGCCTCAGCCCCGAAGAGCGCAAGCAGCGCGTCCTCGAATCACTCGCCGCCTACTACGGTCCTGAAGCGCTTAACCCCGAGGTCTACTACGAGAGTGACTGGGGCTCGGAGGAATGGACCCGCGGAGCCTATGCCGCGAGCTTCGACCTGGGTGGCCTGTCCCGCTACGGCGCGGACCAGAGCAAGCCGGTCGGACCCATCTACTTCTCCTGCAGCGACTTCGCCGACAAGGGATACCAGCACGTGGACGGCGCTATCCGGATGGGGCAGAGGACCGCGAAGCTGATCCTGGCCGCGGAAGGTGACGCCCCGTCGTCGTACTCTGTCCAGAGCGCGAACGAACCAGTTGCAGCAGGCTAGGCACATGTCATGAGCACAGTATTGAAGAAGGAAGCCGACGGCGGGCTGAGCCTGAAGGGCCTCAAGCCCGGGACCGTGGGGCTGCTGGGCGCCGTCGTCATCGGGGTGTCCTGCATCGCCCCCGCGTACACGCTGACGGCGGCCCTCGGGCCCACCGTCGCGGAGGTCGGCGTGCAGCTGCCGGCGATCTTCCTGGTCGGCTTCATCCCGATGCTGCTGGTTGCCCTCGGGTACCGGGAACTGAACAACGCCATGCCCGACGCCGGCACCTCCTTCACGTGGGCGTCCCGTGCGTTCGGTCCGTGGATTGGCTGGATGGGCGGCTGGGGGCTCATCGCCGCAACGATCATTGTGTTGTCCAACCTGGCGGCGGTCGCTGTGGACTTCTTCTACCTGCTGCTTGCGCAACTGACCGGGAACCCTGCGCTCGCGGACCTGACGCTGAACCTGCCGCTGAATATCCTGACCACGCTGGTATTCGTGGCGCTCGCGTGCTGGGTGTCCTACCGCGGGATGGAGACCACCAAAGCGGTGCAGTACGTGCTCGTCGGGTTCCAGCTGGTGGTGCTGGTGTGGTTCTCGATCGCCGCTTTCGTGCACGTTGCGAACGGGACAGCGTTCGACGCAACGGCCATCACCCCGGAATGGTTCAACCCCTTTGCGGTGGAATCCTTCTCGGCATTTGCGGCCGGAGTCTCGCTGTCGATCTTCGTGTACTGGGGCTGGGACGTCACGCTGACAATGAACGAGGAAACCAAGGATCCCGAGCGCACTCCCGGTCGGGCTGCCACGGTGACCGTGCTCGTAATCGTGGTGCTATACCTGCTGGTGGCGTTGGCCACGCTCGCCTTTTCGGGTGTGGGCGACGGCGAACTCGGCGTCGGTAACGAGGACAACCAGGGCAGCATCTTTGCCGTCCTCGCAGGGCCCGTGATGGGTCCGTTCGCTGTCCTCATGTCCCTGACGGTTCTGAGTAGCTCGGCGGCGTCACTGCAGTCCACGTTCGTGTCCCCGGCCAGAACCCTGCTGGCCATGGGGCACTACCGTGCGCTACCGGCGTCGTACTCGCGGGTCAGCCCAAAGTACCTCTCGCCGTCGTACGCCACGATGGCCGCTGCTGTCGCGGCCGCGGGCTTCTACGTGGTGACGCGCGTGCTCTCCGAGAACGCGCTGTACGACACCATCACCGCGCTCGGCATGATGATCTGCTTCTACTACGGCATCACCGCGCTGGCATGCGTCTGGTACTTCCGGGCCGTGGCGTTCTCCTCAGCCCGCGCGATCCTGCTGAAGTTCCTGGCACCGCTGCTGGGCGGGGTGATCCTGCTGGTGATGTTCGTGAAGACGGCGTCGGACTCCATGGATCCGGCGTACGGATCAGGCTCGTCGCTGTTCGGCGTGGGCCTGGTGTTTGTACTGGGGATGGGCGTGATTCTGCTCGGCGCCGTGCTGATGCTCGTGATGTACCGCGTGAATCCGGTGTTCTTCCGCGGCCAGACGCTGCAGCAGGCAATTCACCGCTAGGCAGTTCTCACGATCAGCACGTCGCAGGGGGCGTTGTGGGCAATACTGCTTGCAACGCTTCCCAGCAGTCTGCCAAGGCCTTTCATTCCGACGTTGCCGACCACCAGGAGTCCTGCGTCAGCGCGTTTAGCCTCGCTGATCAGAACGTCCTGCGGCTTGCCACGGACAGCGACCGGGCTGATGGTCAGGCCGGCATGGTCCCTGCGGAGCTGGTCAGCGACCTTCGACGCGACTTGAAGGGCCTGGTCGGCGTCGTCAAGGATCCAGGTTTCACTGCCGATCTTGACGATATCGGTGTTGTCCTTGGTGTGGGCGCTGACCACTGTGAGGTCGGCGCCAAGCCCTTTCGCCATCTCTGCCGCGCGGGACGCGGCTTTGAACGCGGTGTCGCTCCCGTCTACGCCGACGATCACGGTTCCTGTCATGCTGCACTCCTAAGTGTCCGAACGATCGTTCGGTTATGACTCTATAGGGTTTGTGACCGCGCGCACTATGTCTGCTGAGCCTACGACGACGTCGGGTCGCTCAGGCGACCCGCGCCAGGAAGGCGAGCGTCCGTTCGCGCAGGAGGGTGGTGGCGCCGTCGTCGTAAGCTTCGAGGCTGTTGTCGGCGAAAAGGTGCGCGTTGCCTGGGTAGAGGAACAGCTCAGCGTCGGGGGCTGCGGCGATCAGCTCCTGCGCGGCGTCGATGTCACCTTCGTCCACGAAGTAGGGGTCGGCGTCCATGCTGTGGATCTGGACGGGCACGTTGGCGGGCCAGCCGTCGCTGAACTCGGAGGTCGGCACGCAGGAGTGGAACAGCAGCGCGCCCACCGCACCCGGACGCGTCTGGGCGAGCATCTGCGCCGGCAGCACCCCGACGGAAAACCCGGCGTACACGAGGGCCGTTGGCAGGGACTCGGCCGCGGCTTTCCCACGCTCCATGATGGTGCCGAAGCCAACCTCCTGCGCATAGCCGACGCCGTCGTCGAGGGATTCGAAGGTGCGGCCCTCGTACAGGTCCGGCGTGTGGACCGTGTGGCCGGCGTTCCGGAGGGTTACAGCGAATTCGAGGACACCGGAGGTGAGTCCGTGTGCGTGGTGGAACATGAGTATTTCGGCCATGCCAGCTCCTTGAATGGGTCCGTCGTCCTGGCCCATCCTTCTCGACCCATCCGGCGAGCGCAAGGGTTCAGACGGCTGCGGATTCCACCAGTTCAGCCTTGCGGGGCCGTGCGTTCTTGCGGACTGCGCGGATCATGTCGACGGTGAGCAGGGCGAGTCCCGCCCACACCAGGCCGAACCCGATCCAGCGCTCAAGCGGCATTTCCTCACCGAACACCGTCAGCGCGAGGATGAATTGCAGGACCGGCGCCAGGTATTGCAGCATGCCGATGCTGGTCAGGGGCAGGCGCCGGGCCGCGGCGCCGAAGAAAATGAGCGGAACAGCGGTGATCACGCCGGATGCGGCCATGATCCAGAAGTGGCCGGCCCCTTCGGTCAGCAGCGTCGCACCGCCGGAAAGCGTCAGCCACACCATGACGACGGCGGCGATGGGTGTCAGCACCGCCGTCTCGATGCTCAGGCTCGACACGGCGTCAACGTCCGGTCCCACCCGCTTCTTCACGAAACCGTAGAAGCCGAAGGAGAACGCGAGCGCCAGCGCGATCCACGGCACGTTGCCGTAGCCCACGGCCAGCACGACGACGGCGACAAACCCCAACGCGACGGCCGCCCACTGCAGCGGGCGGAGGTGCTCGCGCAGCACGAATACGCCAAGGAGAACTGACACGATCGGGTTAATGAAGTAGCCCAGGGCGGCCTCAATGGCCTGCCCGTTGGTGACCGCGTAGGTGTACACGAACCAGTTCACCGCGATCAGCAGTGCGGCAATGGTGAGGGTGCCGAGGACCTTGCGGTTGCTGAAGGCTTTCCGGACGGTGCCCCATGAACGCATGACCGTCAGCAGCAGCGCACAGAACAGCAGGGACCACAGGACGCGGTTAGCGACGATTTCGACGGCGGTGGCTGGAAGCAGGATGAGGAAGTAGAGGGGGAGCAGGCCCCACAGACCGTACGCGCCGATGCCGAACAGGATGCCCAGCGAGTTTTCGCTGCGGGGCTGGCGCGGGGTATCGGTGCGGGTGCGGCTCACATGGGTGCCAACGGCGTCGAGCGGTGTTCTTATTCCTGTTCGTGCCGTCACTGCAAGAGTTCGTGGATAAAGTCGAAGGGTGAATCACAGCGAAGAGGAGAACCGCCGCGCCATGCCGAGGAAAGTTCCATGGTGGTGGTACCCCGGTTCCGGCGGTGTGGACCTGGCTCCGCGGCAGTTCGAGCCTGCGTGCCCAGGGCAACGTTGGGTGAGGGCCGTAGATGTCGATGCGTCGCCGCAGGAAGTGTTCGCGTGGGTGACTCAACTGCGCCGGGCTCCATACAGTTACGACTGGGCGGACAATTTCGGTCGCCGCAGCCCCCAGAACCTGGACCGCAGTCTGGTGAGTGTTGCACCGGGGGACAAGGTGATGACCATCTTCACGGCCAAGCGAGTTGTGCGGGGCAGGTCCATGACAGTGGTCATGAACCAAGGTTTGCCCACAATACTGTTTGGGCGCATCACAGTGCACTACGAAGTCGAGCAGTCGGGGGCGGGCGCCCGGCTCGTTGCGGAGATGGTCGTGCCGCGGCCTTTGGGGATGCTCGGAAATTTGCGCCGATATGTCCTCGCCTGGGGTGACTTGTTCATGATGCGAAAGCAATTGAAGGAACTGAAACGGCTGGCAGAGAAAGGCAGTTCGGCCGTAGGTACGTGAGGTCCGCCACTGATAGAGCCTGTTTTTAGACTGCGCAAGTCCCGGCATTTAGAATAGGAAATTGTGCGCTTAAGGTGCGTGAGTCCAGCAGGAAGAAGGCGCTTCAGTGTCCAGCACGACGTCGGCCCGTCCACTGCGGGTTGCCATCATCGGCGCAGGCCCGGCCGGAGTTTATGCAGCAGACATCCTGACCAAGTCGCAGGAGGTCAAGGGCGGGGATTTCGAGCTCTCCATTGATCTCTTCGACCAGTACCCGGCGCCGTACGGGCTGATCCGGTACGGCGTGGCTCCGGACCACCCCCGGATCAAGGGCATCGTGAATGCCCTCCACAAGGTACTGGACCGCGGCGACATCCGCTTCCTCGGCAATGTGAACTACGGCCGAGACCTCACGCTGTCTGACTTCCGCACGTTCTACGACGCCGTCATCTTTGCCACGGGCGCCGTGAAGGACGCCAACCTCAACATCCCGGGCGTCGAGCTTGAAGGTTCCTTCGGCGGAGCGGATTTCGTGTCCTGGTACGACGGCCACCCCGACGTCAGCCGCAGCTGGCCCCTGGCTGCGAAGGAAATTGCCGTCATCGGGAACGGCAACGTGGCTCTCGACATCGCTCGCGTGCTCTCGAAGCATGCGGATGACCTCCTGGTCACTGAGATTCCCTCGAACGTCTACGCGGCGTTGAAGACTTCGCCCGTGACGGACGTTCACGTGTTCGGCCGGCGAGGCCCGGCGCAGGTGAAGTTCACCCCGCTGGAACTTCGCGAGCTGTCCCACTCGCGCGACGTCGACATCGTTCTCTACCCGGAGGACTTCGACTTCGATGAAGCCTCCGAGCAGCAGATCGCCACCAACAACCAGACCAAGACCATGGTCAAGACGCTCACCAACTGGCTGGTTGAGCAGCCGGAGGACCCGGCAGAGTTCACCGCGTCACGCCGTTTGCACCTGCACTTCCTGCACAGTCCGGTCGAGATCACCGATTCACCTGAGACGCCGGGCAAGGTTGCAAACATGCGTTTTGAGCGTACGCAGTTGAACGGTGCCGGTTCGGTTGAGGGCACCGGTGAGTTTGTCGATTATCCGGTGCAGGCCGTGTACCGGGCGATCGGATACTTCGGTTCCGAGTTGCCTGAGGTCGGCTACGACAGCCGCTATGGCGTGATTCCCAACGAGGGCGGCCGGGTCATTGACGAGGCAGGCAACCCCGTGCCCGGAATCTACTGCACCGGCTGGATCAAGCGCGGGCCCGTCGGGCTCATCGGTCACACGAAGGGCGACGCCCTCGAGACCATCGGCTTTCTCTTGGAGGACCGACTGAACCTTCCGCCGGCCGAGCACCCCTCCGAAGACGCCATCATCAACCTCTTGGAGGAGCGCGGCGTCCGCTACACCACGTGGGAGGGCTGGCTGCGGCTGGACGCCCACGAGCTGAAGCTCGGCGCAAATTACGCGCACGACGACGCCAGCTTGCCTGAGCTGGTCCGCGAACGCGTGAAGCTGGTTCCGCGGGACGAGATGATTGCGATCTCCCGGGGCGAGTAAAGTCCTAAGCGCCTAACCCGCGGAACCGTTGCCTCTGCGCAGGGGGCGGCGATGCTTTGATGCCGCGTCGTAAGCGGTGAGCCAACGGTTCCGCGGTTTTAGTGCAGAGGCTGAACGTTCGCGGATTACTGGCCCACTCGGCCGTCGACGCACTCGCGCAGCAGGTCGGCGTGTCCGCAGTGCCGGGCGTACTCATCAATCCGGTGGATCATTAGCTCCCTGACGGCGATTTTTTCCTCCCCGACGCGCTCCCCAAGATCCGGGTATCGGGCAAGTAACGCGTCAGTGTCTGCCTGCTCCCGCGAGAGGTCCGCATACGCGGCGTCCACCACAGCTTGGTCTGCAACAGCACCGTCGAAGTCCGCATCCTGCCCGCCATACAAGGTCGAGAGCGGCTCATCGACGGTGACCCAGGTGCGCCAGTCGCGTTCCACTTCGGCCAGGTGCCTGAGAAGACCCAGGAGCGACATTGTCGACGGCGGCACCGATCTGCGTGCCAGTTGCGCGGCGTCCAGACCCTCGCACTTCATCAGCAGTGTCAGCCGGTAATCCGATAGGTAGTCCTGCAGGGTCGCCAGCTCACCGTCGGCACTGACGCCGTCGGTATTGCGTGCATCGTCATCGGGGTTGACCCACATGTCCGGATAGACGGTCGCCTCGGTCCACCGCTTTGGAGCTTCAGTCACGCTGACCGGCCACGGTATACCCACGCGAAAATTGCGAGCACCGTCGCAAGCAGCGGAAGGATCAGAAACACGGAAGCGAGCATCCACGCGGCACCGGTCCACGCCAGGAGGAGCATCCCGCCCCACATGAGTGCTGCCATGTAGATGGCAACGGGCAGCAGCGAACGCGAGAGTGCGGAACGCGGTTGTGGAGCAGCAGGTACGACGGCGGTGTCAGCCAAGTGCCGACGTCGTACGTGGGCGTGACGTGGCTCGGGACGGACCGGACGTTCGCGGCCCGCCAACCACACCGCGGTCACGATCAGCGTGAGCAACCCCGCCGGGGCGAAGAACCAGCCAGCCGAGTAGGCGAGGAACGGTTCGGTTACCAACAACCACGCCCCTCCAACCCAGGCCAGTGCAGCCGCGTAGGCCCCAACTACGAGCGCGCCGCCGCGTGCGGCACCCCTCGGAACAATCATTGCGGACATCGACACACCACCCGTCACTAAAGCGTTCCTCAATAACAGCACCGAAAAGGAGACGCGGCTAGGGGCGGGTCTCAGCCCGTCTCAAACGGGGTGAACGGGTTCTGAAACGGAGGTGGCCCCCGCGACGTTCATCGCGGAGGCCACTTCTATGTTGAGGCTTATGCCGCCTTCGCGGCGCGGAAGCCGTTCTCCAGGTCGGCCAGGATGTCGTCGATGTGCTCGAGCCCCACCGAGAGGCGGACCAGCCCGGGAGCCACACCCGCGATGGCCTGCTGCTCCGGCGAGAGCTGGCTGTGAGTGGTCGACGCCGGGTGGATGACCAGGGAGCGCACGTCGCCAATGTTGGCCACATGCGAGTGGAGCTCAAGGGCATCGACAAACTGCTTGCCGGCCTCGGCGCCACCGGCAAGGGTGAAGGCGACAATCGCGCCAGTTCCCTTGGGTCCGTACTTGCGGCCGCGTTCGTACCACGGGCTCGACGGCAGGCCCGCGTAGGCGACGGATTCGACGTCGTCCCTTGCCTCGAGCCATTGCGCCACTTCCAACGCGTTGGCCACGTGGCGTTCCACGCGCAAACTCAGCGTTTCCAGACCCTGGGCGATCAGGAAGGCGTTGAAGGGGGAGACCGCCGAGCCAAGGTCGCGCAGCAGCTGGACGCGTGCCTTGAGGATGTAGGACAGGTTGGCGCCAAGTGCGCCGCCCTCACCCAGGTCTCGGCCGTAGACGAGTCCGTTGTAAGTGGGGTCCGGCGTATTGAAGCCGGGGTAGCGCTCCGGGTCCTTCGTGAAGTCAAACTTGCCTGAGTCCACGATGACTCCCGCGATCGCCGTGCCATGCCCGCCGAGGTATTTGGTGGCCGAATGAACGACGACGTCGGCACCCCACTCGAGCGGGCGGATCAGGTACGGCGTGGAGAGGGTGTTGTCCACGATGAGCGGCACGCCGGCGTCGTGAGCTGTCTGTGAGACGCCCTCGATGTCGAGGACATCCTGGCGGGGGTTCGACACGACTTCGGCGAAGAAGAGCTTGGTGTTTGGCTGCACGGCATCGCGCCACTGGTCCAGATTGTCAGGATCCTCAACGAACGTGACGGTGATTCCGAACTTCTTCAGCGTGTGAGCGAGGAGGTTGTAGGTGCCGCCGTACAGGCTGGGGCTGGCGACCACGTGGTCGCCGGCTTCCGCAATGTTCAGGATGGCGAACGTTTCGGCGGCTTGCCCGGAGCTGAGCAGGAGGGCTGCCAAACCGCCTTCCAGGCTTGCGATCCGCTGCTCGACGGCGTCCTGGGTGGGATTGCCGATGCGCGTGTAGATCGGCGCCAGCTCCGCCAGGGCGAACCGGTTCGCCGCGCTTTCGGCGCTCGGGAAGACGAAGGATGTGGTCTGGTAGATGGGAAGGGCTCGGGCGCCGGTGGCGGCGTCGGGCTCCTGGCCTGCGTGGATCTGGCGTGTTTCGAAGGACCAACCGTTGGACATGTCATGCTCCTCAGCTAGGGGCCCGGCATGCTGGTAAGCACCACGGGCCGCGCTTGCGGTCCGGCGTTTTGCCGGACAGCCAGGTCTTCACCCGGGGCACCCCGCCGCGGTGGAGGGTTGCCGGCCAGCGAGCCGGGGCTTTTCGCTGGCGCTCATGACCTGCGCCCAGTGTAGGAGGCCGTGCTTCCGTGCACGGCTAAATGACGAAACATGGCTTAGCCGCTGGGTCGACGAACCTGTGAAGCATCGCTAGCGTTGCGGCATGGCATTCCTTGTCTCAGCGCCGGCAAATCTCGTGATCGCTTCACTCGAAGGGATATCTGTGCGCTTCGCCGGTATCGAGTTCACTCCTGTCATCTCAGGCTCCCAAGCATCCGGACATCGACTGGGTGGTATCAAGATCTCGCTGAGCGCTGCTCGGGGTGAAGAAACCGCGAGGCGCGACATCGAATGGGAACTGGGCATGAACTCCTGGTATGAGCTTCGCCAGCGTGACGGAGACGAATCTGCGGGCCATCCTCCCCGGATGCCCGCTGTACCTCTTTTTGAGCGGATTAAGGCCGAGGTCACGGATGATGTGGGCTCTGAATACACGTGGGTCGGGGGTCAGACTGCGGGCGGTGGTACGGAGTGGGACGCCATTTGGACCTACCAGCCCGAACCGGTCAGGGAAGCACATGAGATCTACCTCCATTTCAAAACCGACGGATTAACCACGGGGACCCAGTGCCGGATCGCGCTCAGGCCGGACGAGTCGTGAAGAGCTCGCGTCTGGCTCGGGTTCGTGTAGCTGGAGCCGTTGCAGGGGTCTCGATTGCAGTCGCTGCCTGTAGTCCGGCGACGCTCACCAACGCACAAGGTGACCTCTGCAACTTGAACGCCTCGTGGACTTACGCGGGCATGCCGGATGACACCACCAAGCTCCAGAGGAACATCGACAAGTCACTCAAGCCCGATGCCGAGGGGCCGATCGAAGACAGTGCCCGTGCGTTTTTGAACGTTTTGGAGTCCGACGATCTTGAGGAGATCAAGTCTGCAAGCGAGAACCTCCTCGAAACCTGCGGGGGCGAGGGTTGGGAACCACCAGAAGGATGAGCAGGAGTCGATTCTCAATGACGCACCCAAGCCTCCCCATTTGGCCACATCGCGGGCCCGGTTTCCGTAGGTCAGAAACGACGGCGGTCATCGGCCGTGGCGACGACGATTGGGCCCGCGCGTCGAACGCCGTGCTCCGGTGGGAAGTGAAAACCCGGAGTGGGTTCCTGGTGGATCCAGTTGGCGCCGTCAAAGAAGGCCAGCGCCTGAAGGTCAGAGCACGAGTGCTCGGGTTCACCGTCGTCGAGCCCGTTGAAGTTGTGGACGTCGTTGGTGAGCCGGCGCGAAGCGGTTTCTCCTACCGCACCCTGCCGGGGCACCCCGTCAACGGCGAGGAAGCGTTCATCGTCCACCGCCACGGTGACGAAGTGCGGCTGACCGTACGGTCGCTAACCCGACCAGCGCAGCAACAGCCATGGCGTTCGCTGTTTCCGGTCCTCCTCGTTGCACAGCGAATTGTCCGCTGGCGGTACTTGCGTGCCCTGCGCCAGAAATAGTCAGGAATCGCTCGGTGAGGGGCTGTTCGCGTTGATGGGATGCTGCTCGAGGGCATGATGCCCGCTTCTGTGGATCAAAAATCCTACGAAGACAAAAATCCCCCCGAGCGCGAGGAAGCCGATATCCCAGGCAAGCGGTCCGCCGAGATCATCGCGTACGTGATGGATGCTGAGGATGTGGTGATTGACAATGCCCTCAACGAGGTTGAAGATCCCCCAGCCGGCCAGCACTAACCCGAAGTGGAATCGCCAGTTAGGCGCCAGCCGCTCCTGCCGCCACGCGACGATGGTGGTGATCGATGCTGCAACAACCAGAAGCCAGGCCCCGAGGTGAAAAAAACCGTCGGCCAGGGTGTTGACCTCGAGGCCGGCCACAGTAGTGACCGGGTAGTCGGCAACGTGGCTGACCATGTGGTGCCACTGAAAAATCTGGTGCAGGACGATTCCATCGACAAAGCCCCCGAAACCCAAACCGAAAAGCAGCCCCGACGCTATTGAGGGCGGTCGAGGATCCGTTTGCGTCGTTGGCATGTTTCGAGACTAGCTGTGGCGTGCTGTTGACGGCTATCGGGATGGTGTGGTCGCTGAAGAAGAGGAGGCGAGCCAGACCCGGTCCTAGCTTCTGGAGATGACATTGTGGAGTCATGCTGTCGTACAGATACTTCCAATGCTGATCGTACGCATCACGGCCGAGCAAGCCCTCCGGAAGGGCAGGATCAGTGCCCTGCACCAGCACGATCCCAGCGGACGGGCATGGCACCTTCACCGAACCATCGAACTGGAACGGATCCTCGTCGAGAGCGGGCTGGACGATGTCGTCATCGACTCATCGAGTGCGCCGCCGGAGGCGGCTGCCGAGCACGTGTGGGAAGCAGCGAGGGACTTCTTCACGAGTCAGCCGACGTCACGTTCCGGCGGTAACACGGAAGAGTAAGCTGCATCCACCTACGCCTCGGCGGCGCTGAAGTTGCGTTGTCAGCGGAGCGCGAGGTCCCATGCTGCCGCGCCCGCTGAGGGCTTCAATCCAGCGGCGATTTCAGCGCAGGCGACGCCCTGATCGAAGAGCGACTGCCGCACGCTCGGGAAGTTGAGAGCGGCAGCGAGGTCGCTGTCATCCCACCCGCTCACACGTGTTGAAAGTCCGAGCGTATCGAGAGCACCCGCGGCGAGTTGGTCACTCATGGCGACGACGACGTCGGGCTGCACCTGATCGAGCACCTCCGCCACAACACGGCTACCCTCGCTTCTGTCGTTTCTGCCGACAACGGCAACGGGCATTTTCGACCAGGGGAGACCTTGTTGTTCGAACGCGTGCCGGAACCCGGTCAGTCTCGCTTTGGTCACCGGAAAACCTACATCTCGGAGGGGACCCCACAGCAACCCGCTCCACCGTTCCCGGTCAAGGGGAAGGGAAAGGACAAGTGGAGCCCGCGCACCCTGCAACATGTAGCCCGCGATTGACCGGGCAGCGGCCTGATCGTCGGCTGTCACGACGTTGATTCCGGCTGCGCCGGGTCCGCCCTGGATTGCCGCCGGCCGCCTCGTGGAGGCAACAGCGTCGAGAACAGGATCATCGTCCGCGGTCGTCCACAGAACAAAGCCGTCGACGGCGGACTCACGCACCCGCTCGACGTCGTCGGCCTCGCCATTGCTGGGAATCAGCACCAGCCCGAGGCGATTCTCAACGCATACCCGGGAAACTCCGGCCAGGAACCGGGCAGCCTGCGGGTCCTCAAACGCATACGTGAGATGTTCGCCGAGCACAACGCCCAGGTTGCCGGTCGACCCGCTGCGCAGCGACCGCGCCACCGGGTCAGGCCCGCGATAACCGAGGCGCTCTGCGGCCTCCAGCACTTTGGTCCTCGTCGCGTCCGCAACGCGATCGGGCTGTGTGTAGGTGTAGCTGACGGTCATGACCGCGACGCCGGCCTCCACTGCAACCTGGCGCATAGTCACTCGTTGGGGTTTCACGCACTCAGCCTACATGTGTATCGTTACACAAATGCGTATTGTCATCGCCTCGTACAGTGCCTTCGCTGCCTTCGGGCTGTTCTGGGGAACCTGGGGTGCTGGCTTGCCGGCTCTGCGTACTTCGGCGGCGATCGATGATGCAGAGCTCGGTACCGCTCTTCTGTTCGTGGGGATCGGAGCACTGCCCGCAATGTTGTTCACGGGCAGGGCCATTGACCGATTCGGGGCTCGGATCACCGGGGCGCTACTGACGGCACTCGCAGCTTCGGGTGTAATTACTGCCCAATTTGCGAACGACCTGGCCACTCTGGCCATTGGTATGGCACTGGTTGGTGCAACGTCCGGGGCTGCGGATGTAGGCGCGAATGCGCTCGCAGGTCTTGCGGAGGAGCGAACAGGCCGGCGAATCATCACCATCTCCCACGCGGTGTTCTCCTCGTTCGTAGTGATCGGTAGCCTCGGCGTGGGTTCGTTGCGCGCGGCGGGCGCCGATATTGTCGTAATCTTCGGGATATCGGGCATTCTCATTGCTGTTGCAGGCACTGTCGCCGGAGCTCTTGGTGAAGGGCGGCACGCCTCCTCGCCGCCAGACTCACGCCCGGCGGCCGCGTCCTGGCGAGTAAGCATCCCTTTTGTCATCATCGGGATCGTAGCGGCGCTAGGCTTTGCGGCAGAAAATGCGCATCAAAGCTGGAGCGCCGTTTTCCTCGCCGACGAACTGGCTGCCGAACCCGGAATTACAGCTCTTGCGCCCGCCACGTTCGCGGCGTTCGCTGCCCTCACCCGATTCGCAGTTGGTTCCTTCAAACGGATTCCGGCCGGGGTGCTGCTGGTCGGGGGCGCTGCACTGGCGACAATCGGAACGCTGGGCCTCAGTGTCGCCCCAAACTTGGGCCTCGCGCTTGGTGGGCTCGCTCTGGCGGCGGTCGGGACCTCGGTTCTTTTCCCGACGCTCCTCAGTGAAGGTACGCGCGGCGTGCCCGTACACAGGCGAGGACGAGCGACGTCGGCGGTCGCCACAACTGCCTACCTTGGCTTCGTGCTGGGGCCGGTCTATGTTGGCATGCTCGCGGGGGAGTTCGGTCTGCGAACAGCGATGCTCGGAGTAGCGCTGCTTATAGTTGCTTTCGCCATCCTGGCGCCAGTCGTCATTCGCCGCCGAGAATCGCACTCTAGGGGCACGCATTACGATGCCGTGAATCTTCACTGGTGAGGACGTGATCCCTCAGCTATCTGCTGTGGGCAGATTGAGCGGCCGAGCACCCCTATATCCGGCTAGGGTGTGCGCATGGGAGACATCATCGCGTTCCAACCAAAGCGTCTGAACAATGAACCGCCGTTGCGTACCGTATTCGGTTCCATTCTGAAGGAAGCCCGCCATAAACGTGGCGAACGGCTGGTCGAGGTCGCGCAGCGAGCCGCGATCTCAACCCAATACCTGTCGGAAATCGAAAGAGGACGCAAGGATGCTTCCTCGGAGGTCTTCGCCAGTGTCGCCCGGGCCCTGGATATGACGATGTTCGACCTCACCAGCCAGGCGGCTCGCCAGCTGTACGCGACGCAGCAGAGAGCCTCCGGACCGGTGTGCCTCGCGGCGTAAGTCAGATATAGCGGTTCTCCACCACCTGATCCACCAACCCGTACTCAACAGCCTGCGCGGCGTTGAGAATCAGGTTGCGGTCGGTGTCCTGCCTGATCGTATCGACGCTCTTGCCGGTATGCCGCGCAAGGAGCTGCTCCAGCACCAGCTTGACCCGCGAGACCTCTTCGGCGTTCAGGATGAGGTCCGGAACGGTTCCCCGGCCTGGTTCGACATGTGGTTGGTGGAGGACCACACGGGCTCGCGGCAGGATGGAACGCTGACCGGGTGCACCGCAGGCAAGAAGCACCGCGGCGGTGAAGGCGGCCTGCCCAATGCAGACGGTCCTGATGGGGGATCGTACGTATTGCACGGCGTCGTAAATGCCCAGCATCGCTTCGATCGAGCCACCGGGGGAGTTGATGTAGAGATCAATCGGAACATCCGGCGACTGCGATTCGAGGTGAATCAGCTGTGCGATGAGGCTGTTGGCCACGCCGTCGTCAACCGGTGTGCCCAGGTAGATGATGCGCTCCGTGAGCAGGCTGCTGTAGATGTCCAGCGTTTGCCGTGAACCGTCGCCTGCCCGCGTAGTGACGTACGGGATGGTGTAGGTGCTCATCGTGATCCGCCCAGGCTCACGCTGACCGGTTTGTCCGGGCGGATGTCGTCGAGGTTCTCGAGAATGTGATCCACAAACCCGTACTCCTTTGCTTCACCGGCCGTGAACCACCTGTCGCGCAGGGAGTCGGCAGCGATCCGCTCGACGGGCTGCCCGGTATCGGCGGCTATGAGTGAGAGCACTGTGTCGCGGGTATGCCGCAGGTCAGCAGCCTGGATTTCGATGTCAGTTGCCGTTCCGCCAATCCCGCCGGACCCCTGATGCAGCAGAATTCGCGAGTGCTTCAGGGCGTATCGCTTCCCCGGGCTGCCAGCGCTGAGGAGGAACTGTCCGGCGCTGGCTGCCCAGCCGACGGCCAGGGTAGAGACGTCGTTCGGGATGAGCTGCATGATGTCTCGAATGGCCAGCATGGCGGGTACTGATCCGCCTGGAGAGTTGATCCACAGGCTGATGTCCCGGCGCGAATCCTCCGCCGAGAGCAAAAGCAGCTGGGTGCAGAGTCGGTTGCCGCCTTCCTGGTCCAACTCGTCGCCAAGGAAAAGGATCCGGTGCCTCATCAGTTGTTGGGAGAGTGCGTTGTCGAAAACCTGGAGGCCGTCCTGTTGAGTGTTCATGGTGCCAGCCTGTCCGTCGCTGGGAAGGCTCGCAACGGTATGCGTCTCAGGGCAGATCTGCCGTCAGCAGAAGGAGTATGTTGCACAAAGTGCAAAGTTGCACGTAGTGTAAAGACGTGACTGAACCAGTAACCGGCCGCCGCGAGCAGAACAAGCTCGACACGAGGCGCGCCATCGCCCAAGCCGCCCTCGATCTTGCCCGACAGCACGGCATGGGCAACTTCACCGCTGACCAGATCGCCGAGCAGGCGAACGTCTCCCGGCGCACCTTCTTCAATTACTTCCACAGCGCTGAAGACGCGCTGATCGTCTCGACGGAATCCTTCCTCGACCAGGCGGTCACGGAGTTCAGCGCCCGGCCCAAGGACGAGCCGCTCCTCGACGCGATGCTCGAAACCCTCTCCGCCACCACCAAGGTGGAGAACCTGCAGGACTGCGGCGATCTCTTCCGAATGGCAGCTAACAACCCGGACCTCCTCGGAACCCACCTCCTTGCGTGGGAACGGGCGGAAGCGCGGATCGTCAGCGCCGTCGAGGAACGCCTTCACGGGCAGGCCTCACCCCTCTATATTCACGCGCTCGTCGGATGCGTACTTTCCTGCGCCAAAGCCGCCATGCGCGAATGGGCCTCCAGCGAAGACAACGACGCCAAGGCCCTCGAAAACCACATCGTCGCCACGCTCACCATGCTGCGCGACGGTTTCACCAACCCCCACGCTCTAGACCAGGACGCATAAACACCATGGCACATCTCCTGTACCGACTTGGTTCCTTCGCTTACCGCCGCCGCTGGTGGGTGGTATCCGCGTGGCTCGCCATCATGGTGGCCGTCGGCGGGTCCGCCGTCGCCTTCTCCGGCACGCTCAGCAACAACTTCACTATCCCCGGCACCGAATCCCAGCGGGTCCTGAACCAGCTGAAGGAGGACATGCCCGACGCCGTCGGCGGAATGGGAACCATCGTTTTCCAGAGCGAGGACGGCGAGTTTAATGACACTCAGCGCGACGCCGTCAGCGCAGCTCTCGACGACGTCGCCTCCCTCGACGGCGTCGAGAACGTCGTCGACCCGTTTGTCACCGAACAAGAACTCGCGGACAGCCGCACCGAGCTCCAGACCGGCCGCGACGAATTCGAAACCGGCGCTCAGGAACTGACTGACGGCGCCGCTCAGCTCGAGGCCGGGCAGGCGCAGCTCGATGGCCAGCGTGCCCAGTTCGAGGCATCCCGCGACCTCCTCCCCGCGGAGCAAGCCGAAGCAACTTTCGCCCAACTTGACGCAGCGCAGGCTGAGATTGATACACAGCGCCAGCAGCTCACCGAAGGACAGCAAGAGCTCGATGCCGGTCGGACAGAGCTTGAGCGGGGTGAACGCCTGCTCGACGCCTCTTCGGGCATCCAGTTTGTGTCCGACGACAACACCACCGCCGTCGCCAGCATCCAGTTCTCCACCGCAGTGGATGCGATTACCCCCGAAACCCGTGAAGCCGTGCAGGAAGCTGCAGGCGCCGTGACCGACGCCGGGCTGAACGTCGAATACAGCAAGGAAATCGTTCAGGACATCTCCGAAATCTTCGGTCCTGGCGAGATCATTGGCCTCCTGGTCGCAACCATCGTCCTCATCGTCATGCTCGGCACCCTGGTAGCGGCGGGGCTCCCACTTCTCATGGCGATCGTCGGCGTCGGCGTCGGTGTTGGCGTTACCTTCGCACTGACCGGCGTCATCCAGATGAGCTCCATCTCCCCGGTGCTCGCGTTGATGCTCGGCCTCGCAGTCGGTATCGATTACTCGCTCTTCATCGTCAACCGGCACCGCACACAACTGCTTCGCGGTATGCCGCTGCAGGAGTCAATCGCACGTGCCACGGGAACCGCCGGCAATGCCGTCCTGTTCGCGGGCATCACGGTGATCATCGCTCTCGCGGCGCTCGCAGTTCCGGGGCTTCCGTTCCTGACCATCCTTGGCTTCTCCGCCGCGGGAACAGTCGCCGCGGCAGTTCTCGTGGCCCTTACGCTGACCCCGGCACTGCTCGGTTTCATGGGACGCAAGGTCATCTCAAAGCGCCGTTGGGCGAAGGCAGACCTCGCGGCAGCTGAGGCAGACGAGGCCGAGCACACCGCCGATGACAAAGCAGCTGCCGGCCGTGGTTGGGGTGGCTTCGCAACGCGCAAGCCCGTGCTCACAGTCATCGCTGGCGTTGCTGCACTTGCGGTCCTGGCACTGCCTGCCCTCGAGCTGCGCGTCGGCCTGCCCGACGGCGGTTCCGAACCCGCCGATTCAACCGCCTACCAGGCGTACAACCTCGTCGGCGAAAAGTTCGGCGAGGGAACCAACGGCCCGCTCCTTGTGGTGGGCGAGCTCCCACAGCTCGACGACGACGGCGAACGCACCGACCTCCAGCTTGACGTCGCCGACCGCCTCGCAGAGATCGACGACGTCGCAAGCGCCGTCCCAGCGGGAATCAGCGATGACGGACGTACCGCCATCTACCAGGTCATCCCCGAGGAGGGCCCGGCAAGCGAGACCACCGAACAGCTCGTCCGTGACCTCCGCGCCGAGGCCGTCAACATCGAGGACGCCACCGGAGTCACCGTCTCCGTCACCGGCCAAACCGCTGCGAACATCGACGTCTCCGCCAAGCTCATGGAGGCCATGCCGCTTTACCTGGGCATCGTCGTCGGGCTTTCGCTGGTGCTGTTACTCCTGGTATTCCGCTCGATCCTGGTGCCGCTGATCGCCACCGCGGGCTTCCTGCTTTCGCTGCTGGCCAGCTTCGGCGCCACCGTGGCCATCTACCAGTGGGGCTGGTTGGGCGACTTCTTCGGCGTCACCAATCCCGGCCCGATCCTGAGCTTCCTGCCCATCATTCTGATCGGCGTGTTGTTCGGCCTCGCGATGGATTACCAGATGTTCCTCGTCTCCGGCATGCGCGAGTCATACGTCCACGGCCGTCCGGCGAAGGAAGCCGTGCGCGTGGGCTTCAGCCACGGCGCGCGGGTGGTGACTGCCGCGGCGATCATCATGGTGTCGGTCTTTGCGGGCTTTGTGTTCTCGCACCTGACCATGGTCCGGCCGATCGGGTTCGGCCTGGCGTTCGGCGTGCTGCTGGATGCGTTCGTGGTCCGCATGACGCTGATCCCGGCGGCGATGCACCTGCTTGGCCGCTCGGCCTGGTGGCTGCCGAAGTGGCTGGACCGCATCCTCCCGGATGTCGACGTCGAGGGTGCCAAGCTCACCCAGAAAGCCGACGACGACGGCGCCAGCCAGCTCCCGGCGTCGGAACCTGTGGGTGCCGGGAGGTAGGCCCCCCCTGTTGCCCGTGGAAACAGTTTGGGGACAATTGTGATGTGATCGCGAGGGGTTCGGCGGGCCGACGATAGGATCTCAGGATGGCGCGCCCCCCGAAACCGGAACGAAAGACTGAGCTGCTGGACCAGATTGTCGAGTATCTGCTCGACAAGACGTTCGCCAGTCTGAGCTTCCGGACGCTCGCGGATGGGCTGGGAATCAGCAGCTACGTGCTGGTATACCACTTCGGTAACCGCGAGGAACTGGTCAACGAGATCGTCCGCCATATCGAGTCCCGGCACGACGCCATGAAGCCCGAGAACCCAACGGACCTCTCGCCGGAGGAGTTCCGTACCTGGATCCTTGAGTCCTGGAACTGGCTCCTTGTTGATCGGAACCGGAATCTACAGCGGCTGGAGTTCGAGGCGGCGGTCCAGGATGCGGCGAGCCTTTCACCGCGGGGGAGTGCGTCGAAGAAGTTCGAATACTGGTACTCCTTCACCACTGACTGGCTGGTGCAGCAGGGCCTGCCCCGAGACCGTGCCGAGCCGGCCGGACGGGTGTTTACGTCCAGTCTCTATGGTCTGCAGTACGACTATGTGCTGAACCACGACCGCGAATCGGTGGAGCAGGCGCTGCACTTGCTGCTCAAGCTCCTTTTCCAGACGCTCGACTCGGCGCTCGATCCGCCGGGCGGAGAGAGTTAACCGGCCGCCATAGTAAAAGGCATCGCGTTTTTGCTGAGCGCGTCAACGACAAGGCGCGAGCGTAGCCAATGGGCATACCTGATCTGTGCCGTTTAGCGCGCCTTCACATCTCACCAAGGAGGCGGCACTAGCTGGTGGTGCCGAAAATGCTAAGCGCGCGGTAGATGGTGGTGTGGATGGGCGCCTGAAGGTTGTGGTTGGCTGCGATGCGGACGAGGGCACCGTTTTGTTCCTCGAGTTCTGAGGGGCGTCCTGCGATGAGGTCGCGCTGCATGGACGCCGTGCTCTCTGGTGCAAACGCGTCGTACTGGGCCATCGCGGTTTTCACGTCATCAGCCGTAAGTTTCGCACGGGCGGCGGCCCCGATGATGGCGACTTCGCGCATGGCGTCCTCGACCAGCGCACGCGTCGCTGGGTGGGTTCGGGTTTCCCCGACGTTCTTGCGGCAGAGTGCCCCGACACCTCCGTAGGAGGTGATGAGCATAAACTTCCGCCACAGATCCGTGGTGATGTCGCTCGAGACCTGAGCCGTTATACCGGACGCCGTTAGAGCGTCTGCGAGGTGCTGCGTGCGGGTACTGGCTATTCCGTCGAGCTCCCCGAGGGTGACCGCAGGCTGTCCGCCGACGTGGTGCACATGTCCTTGCTCGACCAGGTAGGAGATGATCATGCACAGCCCACCCAGTGCATGCCCGGGACCTACGGCAGCCGTGATTTGCTCAGACGCGGTGACTCCGTTCTGCAACGGCAGCACTGGGGTGTCTGGGCCAAGAAGTGGCAGGGCTGTCGCCATGACCTCGCGGACGGAGCCCGCTTTACAGGCGACTATCACCGCATCGCACTGCCCGATCGTTGCTGCGTCCGTGGCGACCCCGGTGATGGGAATCAGATCGTCGCGTCCGCTGCCGGTGGTGAGGCGCAGCCCGTGATCCCTGATGGGTGCCAGGTGCCGAGGTGTAACCAGAAGATGGACGTTATGCCCTGCCTGCGACAGGGCTGCAGCGAAGTACGCTCCGACGCCCCCGGCGCCAATAATGCCTATCTTCATCGGTTCAACCTTTCTTTGCCTGAAAGTGACTTACGGGTACTCGCCGGCGGATCCTTCACCGGATGTTGCCCGATCGTGTCGATTTACTCAAGTTGCTGATGCGTCCAGTAGGCCCTGTAGTGAGGCCCTTGTGCTCAGGAGAGAACTGATCCGCTGATCGTAGTCATTGAGATGCTCAAGAAGTATCGGAACGGCGCAGGGTTCAATACGCCCGGGTTCCCGGATGCAATCGATGAGGTTGCGGATAATTCGGATGGGAAGCCCAGCATGCAAAAGCTCGCGGACGTAGCGCACCTGTTCGACGGCGTCAATCTCGAAAAGTCTCTGCCCTGCAGCCGATCGCTGCGCCGGCAGAATCCCCTGGTTCTCGTAGTAGCGCAGCAGGCGGGCGCTCACCCCCGTGCGGGCGGCCAATTCCCCCACCCTCAGGAGCTCCTCCGAATTTGCCCTTGTCACTAGTGTCAACTCCTAGATTCTGAACATGTCTATCCCTTATGCATATCTCAACGGCCAGTCGGCCACCGTCGAGCAGCTTGCTCCTCTGGCTTTCGCTGGATACGCCCACTTCACCGCCATGCAGGTGCGTGACCATGCCGTACGAGGACTCGATCTTCACCTCCAGCGACTGCGCCATGCCAGCGATGAGCTCTTCGGTGACCATCTACCGGACGAGCAGGTAAGTGACCTGATCTCGCTAGCTGTGAAGTCTGCACCCCAGGACGTCTCACTGACCTGCTTCATCAGTGCACGACCCGGCGAGTTCATGCAGGCCCGGATAGACACTGAACTTGACGTCCTCATCAAAGTTACCGACCCGGTCACACCACCAACTACCCCTTTGACGCTTGATGTCATCAGTCACGAACGCCATCTCCCACGCATCAAACATGTGGGAGAAGTAGCCAAAACGCAGTTCCTACGTCAGGCTAACGCACGAGGTTTCGATGACGCAGCGTTCATTGATAGTCGTGGAAGGTTCAGTGAGGCGACCATATGGAATCTCGCGTTTTGGGACGGAACCTCGGTGGTCTGGCCCAAGGCAGAGGTGTTACCAGGCATCACGATGCGGATCCTGACCCGTCAGCTTGCCGCGCTCGGCATCAACCAGATCACGCGCGCCGTCAAACGCACAGATCTAAGACAGAATCTTGCAGCAGTGGTGATGAACTCCTGGAGCCCAGCAGTACCCGTCGCCCACATTGCCGAGCAACAAATGGCAGATGGCGGAAAGTTCGTTGACATCCTCCACCAGGCATACGCCATGGAACCGTTCCACTCCCTCCATACGTCGTTGTCGTTGACGGGGCGGCGGTGGGAACGGCTGGGTTCGCTTTAGTTGACGGTTTGGAGCCGGTGGTTTTACGTCCTGAAGGCCAGATGAGCGGGGTTGCCGGGTAGCGACCGAAGCGGTGCCCGTCCTAACGGACTGGCTGTATTTTCAGGGGTCCCGTGAGCACGTCGAGGCACTTCGCGCAGTCCGGTTTGGCCCATCGCGGGCGAACGCAGCAGGAACCGCCGCGTCCACCCTACGGACCTAGTGCGGAGCGGCCGGTGAAGGAACGCGAACCGAGCTGGACTGTACAACCAATACCTACGCCGAGGGACTGACAGCATGGCCGGGCTGATCGACGAGTACGTCACAGTCACCCATCCAGTTCTGGTGGGCGGCGGCATCCCGTTCTTCGCTGCCCTGGACAATTGGGTGGACCTTAGGCTGGTGGAGGCCCAGACGCTTCCAGGCGGCGTGGTCATCACGAAGTATGAAACTAAACGTCGAGTGCCTGGCATCGGCTATCAGGAGGCAGAAACCTTGGAAAGGTTCTACGTTGCGGGGAGCTTCAGGAATATCGCCGACGTCCGGTACGTCGCACAATCCTTGGAAAGCCTGGGCTACGTCAATATGTACGACTGGACCCAGAATGCGTCGGCGCGCGACGCCGGTTCAGTCACCCTCGGTGATCTACGCTCCATCGGGCAGCAAGAGCGAGATGCAGTGTTGGGTGCCGACGTCGTCGTTATCCTGCTTCCGGGTGGGAAAGGCACCCATGTTGAGCTTGGCATCGCGATCGCTGGAGGTAAAAGGACTATCCTGCATTCGCCTGACGAAGTAACCAACAAGCTCGAGACCACCAGCGCGTTCTACCACCTACCTGAGTTGGAGAAGTGCCACGGAAATCTGGACGACCTCCTAGAAATGATCGTCGGCCCAACCCGTCACCGACTCTCCGGAGACGGTTTGAGTGATGTTCCTGTTGCGGTGGGAGTCGATGACGTTCTCGCTGTGACACTTCCGATCAAAGACTGGGTGCTGATCGATGGAACCATGGACAACTTCGCGTCGATTGCTGTGCTTGAAGACCCGCATCTTGCCCAACTCGCGTTGGCCATCCGATCCATCGGATGGACGCAAGTGCCGGGATGGCCGAGCGCCGGGGATGATATTTCCTCCTGGCCGCCAGAGGGCGAGGACTGCACGATCAACATGAGTCGCTCCCGCTGGGAATTCGTTCTAGCTGCGCTGGTAGACGCCGTGCCGATAGAGCTGACGCTCGCCGACGAGGAGCGATCTCCATCAGAACAACGCACGATGCACGCCGAAGTAGCGTCCAGGATCGAACAGATCATCGTCCGGTTGCGCGGTGCCCTTCAGTAGTCATATGCCGGGTCCTTGGATCCATGCGGGTCAGCCAGTTGTTCACAAGCGCGCTAGTGAGCGCTTGCTG
Source organism: Arthrobacter sp. TRD_SC_6 (assembly GCF_055361185.1). NCBI lineage: Bacteria > Bacillati > Actinomycetota > Actinomycetes > Micrococcales > Micrococcaceae > Arthrobacter > Arthrobacter sp. TRD_SC_6. Next base: position 3,478,292 of record NZ_CM143953.1, on the reverse strand, counting down.
TTCGAGATGAACGTTATGCCCCGCCGCGTCGAGGACGGCGTATGTGCCGCGGGGGTAGTGGTCCCGCAGCTTCCAACCATCTTCGTACCCAGTGACATGGTCCTGTCTGCCAAATACATGCAACGACGGCGCCTCGAACGGGGCAGGATACTCAACCTCGGGCTGCCTGGGCAGGGAGTAATTTGCTGCAATGCGATCAATAACCGACTGATCGGCGCTCCGTAAACCGGGCAATGCGTATCTGGTGAAGGCAGCGAACGTCTCTCTGGTCTGAATGACTGTCATCTCCTCGTGCTCCCCCCGGGCTTTGCCAGCGGCGGCAGCGACCGCAGCGTCCTGGCGCAGAACTCGGCGGGCGGGGAGGATGCGCTCGGCAAGGAGAGGCTCGAACACTCCGGCGAGGGTTGCGAGCCCAAGAATCTGATCACGCATTCGGTGCGCTACGTAACGCGCGATCATCCCGCCGAAGGAACTACCTATGATTGCGAACGGCTGAACTCCTAGAAGATTGTGGATTTCATCAACGACGCTGATTGCGACATCCTCCGTGCTGTCCGCGGTGCTCTCAGACGCCCCCTCCGCCCATGGCAAATCCAAGTAGATTCGTTGCCACTTCCCGTCCTCAATGAATTCCTCCAGGGGAAGCATGATCCGATGATCAACACCGAACCCGTGGATCGCTACGAGCGGTAGGCCGGTTCCTGCAACAAGAGAAATCACAATGACAGACCCTATCGGGAAGACTCGATACAACTACTATGAGCCAGTCACCAATAGAACGTGGGGGATCAATGAGCAACGAACATGAGGTTGAGGATCTAACAGAAGTAACGCTGGAATCAGCTCGCGGCACACTCACGGCACTTAGCCGAAAGGGCCGGGGAACTCCCGCCGTCGTCGTGCATGGGGTGATGGCCGATGCGAATGCTTGGCGGCACGTCGTGCGGGCTCTCGCTCCGGGGCGACCAATAGTGGTACTCAATCGACGTGGGCGAGCCCCAAGTGCTCCTCTCGACGAGGAATATGGCGTGGATGCAGAGGTCACGGACCTCATGCTCTGGCTCGCGACCTTCGAGAGCCCCGTCGACCTTGTCGGGCATAGCTACGGCGGCCTGATTGCGGTCGAAGCCATCCGGCGAGGTGCCAATGTTCGCTCGCTCGTCCTGTATGAGCCCGTCGCACGCCCGTTCGGCTCCTCAGCAGAACCTCTCGTGACGGCGGCCGTGAATGCCGGAAACCTCGACGCTGCCGTCGAGATCATCAATGTCGATCTCTCCGGTTACACCCGTGAGTACGTCGAAGCTCTTCGCGAAACCCCGGCTTGGCCCAAACTTCTACAGCTCGCGGCTCCAGCTGGTGCCGAATTATTGGCGATCAATGACTTTGCTTTCACCACACCAGAGTCCTGGACAATCCCGACGACGATCATCGCGGGCGAATACAGCAGGAACCGCTCACCTTACGGGCCAGGCGTCGATCTCTTCCTCGACGCTCTACAGGTCACCGATGTCGCGATCTTGGCTGATCAGGACCACCTCGCACACGTGACCGCACCGCAGGAACTCGCCCGAGCGATCGAAGATGGTATAGGCGACGGAGCACACTTCGGATGTAGTAACGTGACACCGCAGTAACATCCAGGAGGATGCCCAGCGGGCGCTTCGATTCCTCATCGCACTGTCCCATCCCGTCTAACGCGAGGATACTGACGGCATGGCTAAGTGGGGTATGTCGGTTGCGGTCGTTGCTGCAGTAGGGCTGATGGCTAGTGTTGCCTTCTACGCTGGTCCGGGACGGCCGGGCCGTGACTGTGAGCAACCTCCATGGGAACTCGCCGCGGCTGTGACTGCTCCCGGCGAGGCCGTTGTAATCAGCGCCGATGAAAACACGTCCTGTGATCCCGTGTACGGGTGGCAGGCTGAGATTGAGATCATTCTTTACGACGACCAGATGCGGCCGATCCAGACTTTGGAAGCGCCGATGACGTCCGCCGGCGCTTTTAGCGCCCACCTCATCATCCCCAGCGATCTGCCACCGGGCCAGTACCTGGTGTCCGCGTATCCGCGGCAGCGCGACACCTGTAATGACACCAACGCGAGGGCGATCAACGCGCAGTTCGTTCGGGCTTCCTGCGCTCTAGTCACAAAACCCCTGACCGTCGCTCTTGGGAAAGAGGAGTGACTCCAAAGAGGTGCGGTAGTGGTGTTCGCTGTCCAGGAACGTTCAGTCCATCGAGCGGTTAGTAATAACCGCCTCTGTCCCGAGATCCGGTAGTTAGCGCCACAGGAGGATCCCTCACCGTTCAATAGTGAGAGGAGCTTCGCCCACTGATTCCAGTGTTAGTGTGCCTGATTGCTTGCACATCGCAGGCGGGACTTCATGGCCTTCGGCACGCTGTATCTTCGGTTCATGACGACCTCTCGGACGCAGGACTTGGCTTTCGGTGCAGCTGTCCATCTCGCCCGCTTCGGTGTCATTCTCGGCGGGTTGGCCATCGCACCACTGATCGGTATCCGAGGGTGGTACGCCGGGCTGTTCGTGAACCTGCTCTGCTGTCTTTTCGCGGCCGGTCTAGTGACCTACTACCGGCTGTGGTCGCGGATCGGGATCACCCGCCTCTGGGCGGGGCCGGCAGCGATGCTCTTCGTCCTGGTCCTTCTCATGGAGGCACTGACCTGGATCCTTCCGGCGGGCCTGGACATCACTCCACCTGGAGCGGCCTTGTGGGCCCTGACACTTCTCCTGGTGGGCTTCAATGAGGAGCTCATCAGCCGGGGCGTGGTCCTCGAACGGCTGGCCCGAAGCTACAAAGCGCTGCCCGCTGTGATCTTGACGGGAGTGCTCTTCGGCTTGCAGCACTTGTCCCTGTTCGCAACGACGGATCGTGGTAGCTATGACATCCTCACCAATGTCCTCCTATCAGGGACTGTAGGCTTCGCCATGGCCGCCTTCCAGTATCGGTTTCACTGGATCCTGCCGCTCATCCTCGTGCATGCGCTAGCTGACTTCACCGCCATACACGCGAAGGAGCCACACGGTGACGCTTTCGCCGCCGCCACTGCCGTGGTGTTCATAGTCTTCGGAGTCCTGGCCCTCAGGAACCCTGGCGCCAGAGTAAGAAGATGATGGGACGTCATCTGGCTGAACTTGCTTCGGGCTGGCGCTCGGGCTGCCAAGTGCCCCGTGATGCGCAGTAGCCCAGGCAAAAAATAAAGGGCGGGCCCAGTCGGAACTGGACCCGCCCTTCCTGCTAGCGAAGGTGAATTAGAACTTGTTCGCAGCCTCAGCCGGGGTGTCAGCGCTGCCGCCGCCGTTGCCGAGGTTGGCGCGGAGCTTCGCGCCGAGGTCGGCATCAACGTTGGTCCAGTACTGAACGGCCCGCTCGCGGATGTGCGCGATGGTCACGCCGCCCACGGCACCGGTGATGGTGTCGAGGAAGCGGGCCTTCTGAGCTTCGTCGAACACCTCGCGGTAGAGGGTGCCCGCCTGGCCGAAGTCGTCGTCCTCGGTGTGGAGGGTATGCGCGGCGCGCACCAGGTCGCCGTCGTTCTCCCAGCCGCCGTGCGCACCGTACTGCGCAGGGTCAGCCGCGGGGCCGCCTACGGAGTTCGGAGCGTAGACCGGAGTCTGCGGGGAGTTGAAGGCGTAGCGTGCGGCGCCGTCCTTCGAGTAGTTGCGCACCTCGTTCTTCGGTGCGTTGACGGGCAGCTGCGCGTGGTTGGTACCCACGCGGTAGCGGTGAGCGTCCGCGTAGGAGAAGATGCGCGCCTGCAGCATACGGTCAGGGGAGGCCGCGATACCCGGCACAAAGTTCGACGGCGCGAAGGTGGCCTGCTCGATCTGCGCGAAGTAGTTCTCGGGGTTGCGGTTCAGGGTGAGCTTGCCCACGGGGATCAGCGGGTAGTCAGCGTGCGGCCACACCTTGGTGAGGTCGAACGGGTTGAACCGGTAGTCCTTGGCGTCGCTGTACGGCATGACCTGGACCTTGAGGTCCCAGCTCGGGAAGTTGCCCTGCTGGATGTTCTCGTAGAGGTCGCGGATGTGGTGGTCGGCGTCCGAGCCGGCCAGAGCCTCAGCCTCATCGGTGGTCAGTACTTCGTGGCCCTGGTTGGACTTGAAGTGGTACTTGACCCAGAACTTCTCGCCGCCCTCGTTGATCCACTGGTAAGTGTGCGAGCCGTAACCGTTCATGGTGCGCCACGATGCCGGAAGGCCGCGGTCGCCCATCAGCCAGGTCACCTGGTGTGCCGACTCGGGGGAGAGGGTCCAGAAATCCCACTGCATGTCGGCGTCGCGCAGGTTGGAGCCTGGGAGGCGTTTCTGCGAGTGAATGAAGTCGGGGAACTTGATGCCGTCGCGGATGAAGAACACCGGGGTGTTGTTGCCCACGAGGTCGTAGTTGCCCTCTGAGGTGTAGAACTTCAGGGCGAAGCCGCGGGGGTCGCGCCAGGTATCGGGGGAGCCCTGCTCGCCGGCGACTGAGGAGAAGCGCAGCAGCGTCTCGGTCTTGGCACCCGGCTGGAAGAGGGCAGCCTTGGTGTACTTGCTGACGTCTTCGGTGGCCTCGAAGACACCGAATGCGCCGCCGCCCTTGGCGTGCACAACGCGCTCGGGGACACGCTCGCGGTTGAACTGTGCGAGCTTCTCGATCAGGTAATGGTCGGTCAGCGGGATGGCGCCGTCGCGGCCCAGTGCCGAGGAATTGCTGTCGTCAACAACGGGGGCACCCGACTGGGTTGTACTGAAGTTGGCAGTCATGGATTCTCCTTCTTTAGTGATTTTCGAGTAATTGAGATGGTGAAGTTTGGGAGGACGTCTCACGGCAGTCATTGCAAAGGCCCTGGTAGACGACATCGGCTATCTGGATGGTCATCTGCTCTGAGCCGGGGGACCAATGCGGAGTGAGGCACGGCGCGTGCCCGACGGCGCAGTCCACGTCTTCGATCCGCCCACACCCCGTGCACACGGCATGGTGGTGGTTGTCGTTGACGCGGGTTTCATAGCGGGCAGGGGAGTGCGGTGTTTCGATCCGTCGCAGCAGCCCACTCGCGGTCAGGTCCGAGAGCACCACGTACACCGACTGGACCGTCATGTCCGCGAGTTCGGAGCGAACTGCGGTGACGACGTCGTCGGCTGTTGCATGCGGTGAATGCTCGACGGCGGTGAGTACAGCGAGGCGCTGCTTCGTCACCCTGCGCCCGGCGGCGCGGAGGGACGTGGCCCATGCGCTTTCCGTGGCGATTTGTTCCGTCATGGTGACAGTCAACCACTTATTCTGAGTAAGTCATAATAAGCCACGCCGCAGCGTCTACGCTGGAGAGAATGCATGCCGGAACTGGAGGAAATTGTGGGCCGATCGCCATGGGAAGCAGTACGCAAGGAGAGCGTAGCGGACTGCACCGTCGTCGTGCGCTCGATGGGCGAAGGCGGGCCGCCGGTTGTCCTGGTGCACGGGATCGGTGTGTCGGCCAGGTACTTCAAGCCGCTCGCTACTGAACTGGCCCGGAACCACTCCGTCTATGCCATCGAGCTGCCCGGATTCGGTGCATCGCCTGGTCCGCGCCGCGCGCTTTCGGTCCCGGAACTCGGGAAGCTAGTGCTGGCCGTCCTGCGCAAGCTGGACCTCACCGACGTAATACTTGTTGGCCACTCGATGGGCTGTCAGGTGGCTACGGAGACGGCGGCCCGAGGACCGGAGCTGGTGCGCAAGCTGGTGCTGCTCGGCCCGACCACCAATGACCATGAACGCTCGATTCGCAAACAGGCGCTTCGTCTTGGGCAGGACACACTGCGGGAATCTCCCAGGGTCAATTTCATGGTGTTCACGGATTACCTGAGGTCATTCGTTCCGTACCTCCGGACCCTCCCGGCGATGGTGAATCATCCGCTGGAGGAGGCTGTGGCACAGGTGACCTGCCCTGTCGTGTTGATGCGCGGTGCACGCGATCCGATCGCGCCCCTGAAGTGGTTGGAGCGCCTCGCGGCGGCGAACGGGCATGCGGTCATCAAAGAGGTCGATGGCGCGCCACACGTCCTGATGTACCACAATGCTGTCGAGACGGCTCAGGGGATTCTGACGGGAAATTCCCGTGCAACTGCTTAGACGCGGTTGGGCCTGGGCGCTCGACTACGCCTATGTGGCTCTCTGGCAGGTCCGTGGTTTCATCCTCCGCGGGGACGCCAAGCGGCAGCTTTCCGGTGACCGCGTGCCGGTGATCCTGCTTCCCGGGATCTACGAGCCGTGGCAGTTCATGCACCCGGTCGCCTCCCACCTGCACGCCAAGGGCCATCCCGTGCACGCCATCACCGCACTCGGTTACAACCGGGGCAGCGTCATGGCGATGGCGGAGCTGGTTGCCAACTACCTCGCGGAACGAGACCTGCACGACGTCGTTATTCTCGCTCACAGCAAGGGCGGGCTGATCGGCAAGTATGTGATGACCCTGCCTGAATCAGCTCCCCGGGTACATCAGCTGATTGCCGTCAACTCGCCATTCTCAGGGTCCGTGTACGCGATGTTTGCGCTGCTCCCGAGCCTCCGCGCGTTCTCACCGCGGAACCGGACGCTGACCGCCTTGCGCGCAAACCTCGCGGTGAACTCGCGCATCACCTCGATCTACGGGACGTTCGACCCGCACATCCCCGGCGGCAGCGAGCTGGTCGGCGCCACGAACGTGCAGATCGACGTCATGGGACACTTCCGGATCCTCGGCGACAAGAGGCTGCTGTCGGCGATCGATGAGGCGATTGCGGGCAATGCGGATGCATAATCCGCTTCTAGCGCGTCGGAACTGCCCCCCCACTCGCTCCGCTCGCGCGGGTACCCCGCGTTCCTAGCGCGTCGGAACTTCCCCCCACTCGCTCCGCTCGCGCGGGTACCCCGCGTTCCTAGCTGGGCCCGTTGAGCTTTGCGATGACGACGGCGTCTGCCGGGCTTGAGAGCCACGGCTCACCGTGTCCGGTCAGCACCTGGTCAGCGGTCAGCGAAGCGAGCCGGTCGAGTGAGTCGAGTGCCTGTGATGAGTTTGCGGTGGCGGCCCCTGAAACGATCTGCGGACCCTTGACCCCGGTGTACGGGTTCAGGGTTACCAGTGCATCGCCGCAGATCAGGGTGTTCCGGGCAGGGAAGTGCAGGGCGATGTGCCCGTCAGTGTGACCGGGAACGTGAATCACGTCCGGCGTGCCAGGGAGGTTCGCGGCGATGCCCGGCATCAGCGGAAGGGTATCTGCGACTCCGCGGACGTTCAGCGCGCCCGCGAAGGTCATGCGGCCAAGGATAGGCAGGCTCGCCGGGTGTCTCAGTGGAACCGCGAGCCGGTTCAGCTCGTGCCGGTACCGGTAGGGGTGCGCAGAAAGGTAGGCATCATCGGGATGTACCAGGATCGGCACCCGGTAGTGAGAACGGATGCGCGCTGCCGCACCCACGTGGTCGAAGTGCCCATGCGTGAGGACCACTGCAACGACCGAGTTTTGGAACCCCAACTCGCCGAGCGCCGCCTTGATCTTCGGCCAGACAGTAGGCAGACCGGCGTCGACAATCATCACCCGGCCGTCCTGCTCCACGAAGTAGACGTTGACGTGTGCGTGTTCCAGCCAGTGGATTCCTTCGGCTACTTCGGCGGTCAGCATGAGACGGTCCTTTGCGTGTGGAGACCACAAACCCTAGTCGTGTCGGCTCCGAAAGTCAGCAGGCTGATGATTACTCAGACACTGGGAGCTCGTTGCCGAGGGTAACCGCTTCGCCGGTACACTAAGCCAGTGCCCAGACTCCTCGCCGACATCACTCCGCTCAGGGAAAGCCCGGCGTTTCGGAGGATGTACTTCGGGACTGCGCTGTCTGCGGTTGGAACCAACCTGACCCTGGTTGCGGTGAGCCTCCAGGTGTACGACATCACCGGATCCACCTTGAGTGTCGGACTCATCGGGCTCTTCGCCCTCATCCCACTGGTCTTCGCAGGACTGTACGGCGGAGCTGTTGCTGACGCCCATGACCGACGCAAGGTAGCCCTCCTCTCGGGCCTCGGCCTCTGGGCGTCAACGATCGGCATTGCAGTCCAGGCCTGGATGGGCGCAGATAACGTGTGGGTGCTCTACATCCTCATCGCGATCCACAGTGGGTTCGCCGGCATTAACCAGCCCACACGCACGGCAATCATTCCCCGTCTGGTGCGTCCCGAACTCCTGCCTGCGGCCAACGCGCTGTCGATGATCACCTTCGGGCTGGCCTTCACCGTTGGCCCGATGCTCGCTGGCCTGCTCATCGCGCAGGTGGGCTACGGCTGGACCTACACGATCGACGTCGTGACTTTCACCGCGGCGCTGTGGGCGCTGTTCCGCCTGCCGCCCATGCCGCCCGAGGGTCCGGTGAGGCGGGCGGGCCTGGCGACGGTCGTCGAAGGCTTCCGTTACCTCGGAACACGGCCGAACATCCGCATGACCTTCATCATCGACCTGGTCGCCATGATCATGGCGCAGCCGCGCGTCCTATTGCCTGCGGTCGGCGCGGTGTTCATCGGCGGTGGCGAGTTGACGGTCGGGATCCTGCTGGCCTCGGTCGCGGTAGGGGCTGTCCTATCGGGGCTGTTTTCGGGTCCGCTGGGCCACATCCACAGGCAGGGACGCGCCGTTCAATGGTCCGTAGCTGCATGGGGTGCGTCGGTCAGCGGATTCGGGTTCGTGGTGATCATGGCGGGATCCTCGCCCGACGGCGGAATGACTCCGTGGATCATCCCCGCCTCGATCTGCCTGATGCTTGCCGGTATCTCCGACTCCGTCAGCGGCGTATTCCGCAGCACCATCCTTCAGTCGGCCACGCCGGATGCGATGCGGGGGCGCCTGCAGGGCGTGTTCATCGTCGTCGTCGCCGGTGGCCCAAAGGTTGGGGAGCTGCTTGGCGGCGGTTCCGCGGAGTGGATCGGCGAGGGGTGGACGGCGCTTTTCGGCGGTATTGTCTGCATCCTGTTGGTGCTTGTGCTGGAGCGCGTGCAGCCGCGCTTCGGCCAGTACGATTCCCGCAACCCGGAGCCGTAGCGCCGCCTCGGCCAGCCCGACATACTTGACGCATGACTCAGCTCACACCGCAACAAGTGCTCGACGCCGGACTCACCGACTGGCGCCAGCTTGCGCAGGGATTGCACGCCCGCTTCCTCACCGGCAGCTTCACCGCGGGGTTGAGGTTCGTCCAGGCGGTCACCGAGGCGGCAGAAGCGGCCAACCACCATCCGGACGTCACGCTGAAGTACCCGCACGTAGACCTCAAGCTGATCAGTCACGATGAGTCTGCGGTGACCGAGCGGGACATCGACCTGGCACGGACCATCAGCGACATTGCCCGGGGGCTGGACCTCGCCGCGTCACCGGAGGTCCTTGCTGAGTTCGAGCTGTCGCTGGATACCGCTGAGCTCGCCTCGGCGGGACCGTTCTGGGCCGCGCTGCTGACCGGGGATCCCGGCGCGACAAAGGGCGACGACGTCGTCGACCCCCACGGACGCATTCCCCTCCTTTGGTTCCAGCACACCGACGCACACGAGACCCCACGCCAGCGGTTCCACATCGACCTGTGGGTGCCGCACGATGTTGCCGAGCAGCGAATCGCGGCGGCCGTGGCAGCAGGCGGTACCGTGGTCGACGCGGAGGAAGCGCCGTCGTTCACTGTTCTTGCTGATGGTGAGGGGAACCGCGTCTGCGTGTGCACGGTCCTGAACCGCTAGCCACCTGCGGAACAGTGGGCGCGCCGGCGCCGTTGTACCGGTAGTCAGTCAACAAGGAGAACATTGCACAACCACTTCAACGGGGCCAAGACGGCCCTGCTTTTCGGCTCCCTCATGGGAATTTTCCTGCTGTTCGGCGCGGTGGTCGCAGCGGCGACGCGCAGTTCGGCGTTCCTGTGGATCTTCGCGCTGATCGGCGTGGGGTCCATCGCCTACAGCTACTGGAACAGCGACAAGCTGGCCATCCGCAGCATGAAGGCAGTCCCCGTGACGGAGCAGCAGGCACCGGAGATGTACCGCATTGTCCGCGAGCTCAGCGCCAAGGCCGGCAAGCCGATGCCACGCCTCTACGTCTCGCCGACCCTGGCTCCCAACGCCTTCGCGACTGGCCGCAACCCGGAGAACGCGGCCGTGTGCTGCACGCAGGGCATCCTGCAGATTCTGACCGAGCGTGAGCTGCGCGGTGTCCTGGGGCACGAGTTGATGCACGTCTACAACCGCGACATCCTCACCGGATCCGTCGCGGCTGCGGTGGCCGGCGTGATCACGTCGGTGGCGCAGATGTTCGCTTTCACCTCCGCATTTGGCGGCAACCGCAATTCAGGTGGTAATCCGATTGCGGCGATCCTGCTCGCGTTGCTGGCGCCGCTTGCGGCGACACTGGTCCGCACGGCCATCGGCCGCACCCGCGAGTACGACGCCGACGAAGACGGCGCACGCCTCACCGGCGACCCGCTGGCCCTAGCATCCGCCCTGCGCAAGCTTGAGCGCGGAACCCAGCAGGCACCGCTTCCGCAGAGTCAGCAGCTTGTGAACACGTCCCACCTGATGATCGCGAACCCGTTCCGTGGCGGTGGCGCACAGAAGCTCTTCGCGTCCCACCCGCCGATGGAGCAGCGCATCGCCCGGCTGGAGGGAATGGCGGGGCGTCCGCTCGGCCAGTAACCCCTTGTCGTTGACTATTCAGATCACCACCTTTTAGCAGCGGATTGCGGTGCTTATCTGAATACTCAGGCGGGTCATTTAGCCCACGAACGACGACGGCGACGCTCCCTCGCGAGGGGGCGTCGCCGTCGTCGTCGGCTGGCTGCAGCGCCTAGCGCATGTTCACGAACTGCAGGTCTGCTTCGTCGAAGTTCTTCAGCAGCGCCATGGTGGCCTGAAGGTCATCGCGGGACTTGGAGCTGACGCGCAGCTCGTCGCCCTGGATCTGTGACTTGACGCCCTTGGGGGCCTCGTCGCGGATGAGCTTGTTGATTTTCTTGGCGACGTCCTGGGCGATGCCCTCCTTGATGGAGGTCTCCAGACGGAACTCCTTGCCGGAGGCGTAAGGCTCGCCGGTGTCGAGGGACTTCAGTGAAATTCCACGCTTGATCATCTTGGACTGCAGGACGTCGAGCACCGCGAGGACGCGTTCCTCGGAGTTGGCTTTCATGAGGATCTTCTCGTCCCCGCTGAAATCGACCTCAGCGCCGACGCCTTTGAAGTCGTAGCGCTGGACGATTTCCTTCTGAGCCTGATTCAGCGCGTTGGCAACTTCCTGCTTGTCTACCTTGCTCACAACGTCGAATGTGGATTCGCTGGCCACCGTTGCCTCCTTCTGGGTTGGTGTTTTCCTGCTCCTACCCTAATTCACAGCTTCGGGACAGGGCGCTCACATTCGAGGGTGAAAATCTGAGAATCTCATCAGTTCTCAGGAGGATCCTTGCCAGCGCACCACCACCGCCGCTACTACATTCGTTTCCGCACTGCAGTCGCAGGGTCGCTGATCGCGGCGGCATCTCTTACCGGGGTAGGGGTTGCGCCGTCGGTCGCTGCATCGTCAACCGTCACCAACCCGCAGGATGCCCCCTCTGACCGGCTGGACGGTGTCCGATCGGAGCTTGAGGACGCCGTCGTTTGGGGGCTGGTGACTGCCGAACAGGCCGAGAAGTTCTATGCGCAGATACAGCGGCGCGTAGCCTCCGGCGGCTGATTCACTCCCATTCGGAGCGCCCGCGCCCACGATTCGATTATGGGCGGGATGTTCTGTAAAGTTGTTTTGCCTGCGGATCGGCGATTCGCGGGTTGTCTTCTGAAGCATTTTATGGAGACGTAGGGCAGATTACCCGAGCGGCCAAAGGGGGCTGACTGTAAATCAGCTGGCAACGCCTACGGGGGTTCGAATCCCTCATCTGCCACTTCGCCACGAAGGCCCGCATTCCCGGAAACACAGGGAGTGCGGGCCTTTCGCTTTGCCCTGAGCCGCTTTGCGCTGCACCGAAGCAACGGATCCATCGACTCGCTGCAGGATCGTTGTGTTGATGCTCCGTCGCCTGCGCCAAGGCAACGGGTTCACGGATCGGAGCACCCGTAACGCCACCGGTGACACCCAGGTTGTACCAAGGAGCCTCGCGCTGAGCGAACAGGAGGCGACATCCGCGCCAATTCTCGTTAGCGTGAAGATATGGCAACTATTGACATCACTGAGGCAACCTTTCCCGACACCATTGAGTCGAACGACATTGTGTTCGTCGACTTCTGGGCGGAATGGTGCGGTCCGTGCAAGCAGTTTGCTCCCGTGTACGACGCCGTGTCCCAGAAGCACGACGACGTCACCTTCGCCAAGGTGGACACCGAAGCCGAGCAGTCCCTCGCCGCCGCAGCAGGCATCACCTCGATCCCCACGCTGATGGCATTCCGCGAGAAGGTCCTCGTTTTCTCGCAGCCCGGCGCGCTGAACAACAACCAGTTCACAGAACTCGTTGACGCGGTGAAGGCACTGGACATGTCTGAAGTTCATGCCCAGGTCGCTGAGCAGCAGGCCAAAGCCCAGGCCGACGGCCCTGAGCAGGCCTAATACTCTTCATCACGAAGGCCCGGGCCCCGAATTCACTCGGGGCCGGGGCCTTTCGCGTGCACAATCCAGCAGAAGCCGACCTACCGTCGCCGATTGTCCTCAGGGGATAGTCGTGGCCCGTAGGCCTGCTTCTTGAACCCGCTCGCGTACAGCATCCGCACTACCCGTTGACGCTGCCCAGCCCAGGGAGCCAGCAGCTCGAGCATCCCGGCGTCGTCGGTTCGCTGCCCGGTCAAAGCCGCACCCACAAACGCCGCCAGGTGGTAATCGCCCACGGAAATCGAATCCGGGCAACCGTGCGTCCGCTGGAGCACCTCCGCCGCAGTCCACTCGCCAATCCCCGGTATCGAGCACAGCCCAGCCCGAACGCCAGCAGCGTCCAGCCCAACTAGCCGCTCCAAAGAAGATGCAACGCCCGCCGCCCGCAACGCCGCCGCTGACCGTTTCGAGTCGACCCCTGCCCGGTGCCACTCCCAGGAGGGCACCCGTCGCCACTGCTCAGGCGTGGGCGGCAGCCGCAGGGCAGGAGAACCGGGAGCAACCGGCGCCGGCGATCCGAAGTGCATCACCAAGTACCGCCACGCCCGCTTCGCCTCCAGGCCGGTCACCTTCTGCTCAAGGATGACGCGGACGACGGCGTCGAGCATCCTTCCGGTCGCCGGTAACCTCACGCCAGGGCTCAGATAACGACCCTTCCTCGCCAGCTCAGGCAGGGAGTCGCCGAAAGCATCGAAGGGTGCCCAGTCGTCCTGCAGCCCAACCAGTTGTGGCACTGACGAAAGCGCCAGCAAAGCCCCCGGCCCCCACGCCGTCGCGTGCACTGAAGACGACTGAAGCGAGCCCCGCTGCGTCAGCCGAAGGGTGGCGGCGCCGTCGTCGTTCCGGAAAGCCAGCCACACCGCGCCATCGCTAAAGACCACCGTTGGATCATGAGGGCCACACTGCAGCGGGCCGACGGATGCACGCAACGAATAGGGCCCATCAACATCCCACGCCGCCGTGAGGGCAGCCGATGTGGAAGCGGTGACGGTCATACAATCAATGCTCGCACGGGGGTCTGACGATTCGAACCTGTCCAATGCCGGTAACTTGTTAACCATGAAGTACGCCAACTCCGTCGTGGACCTGATCGGTAACACCCCGCTCATCAAACTCAATAAAGTCACCGATGGGATAGAGGCAACGGTCCTCGTCAAGGTGGAGTACATGAACCCGGGCGGTTCCGTGAAAGACCGCATCGCCGTGAAGATCATCGACGCTGCCGAAAAAGAGGGCAAACTCAAGCCCGGCGGCACGATCATCGAACCTACGTCGGGGAACACCGGCGTCGGTCTCGCGCTCGTCGCCCAGCAGCGCGGCTATAAGTGCATCTTCGTGGTCCCCGACAAGGTAGGCGTGGACAAGCGCAACGTCCTGGCCGCTTACGGAGCTGAGGTCGTGGTCACCCCGACCGCCGTCGCCCCCGACAGCCCACAGTCCTACTACGGGGTCTCCGACCGCCTGACCCGCGAGATCTCAGGCGCCTTCAAGCCCGACCAGTTTTCGAACCCCAACGGCCCGCTCAGCCACTACGAGAGCACGGGCCCCGAAATCTGGCGCGACACTGAAGCGCAGATCACGCACTTCGTCACTGGCGTGGGCACCGGCGGCACCATCAGCGGCACCGGCCGCTACCTGAAGGACATCTCGAAGGACCGCGAATCCGGTCCCGTGCGCGTCATCGGCGCAGACCCGGAAGGCTCCGTGTACTCGGGCGGCACCGGGCGGCCCTACTTCGTGGAGGGCGTGGGCGAGGATATGTGGCCTGATGCCTACGATCCAACGGTCGCCGATGAAATCATTCCGGTAAATGACGCCGACAGTTTCGCCATGACCCGCAGGCTCGCCCGGGAGGAAGGCCTCCTCGTCGGCGGCTCTTCGGGGATGGCCGTGGTTGCCGCCCTGCGCGCGGCGAAGGACCTCACGAAGGACGACGTCGTCGTCGTACTCCTGCCCGACAGTGGCCGCGGCTACCTCGGCAAGATCTTCAACGATGACTGGATGAAGTCCTACGGCTTCATGGACAGCGGCGACGAATCCACCGTAGGTGAAGTGCTGCGTTCCAAGAACGGAACGCTTCCGGAGCTGGTGCACACTCACCCCAACGAGACCGTACGGGACGTCATCGCCATCATGAACGAGTTCGGCGTCTCCAACATCCCGGTCCTGTCGCAGGAGCCACCCGTGGTGATGGGCGAGGTCCTCGGATCGGTGGATGAACGCTTGCTCACCGAGAAAATCTTCCACGGCACCGCGAAGCTCACCGACAAGATCTCGCAGCACATGGATGAAAAGCTGCCCATTATCGGCTCCCTCGAATCGGTCGTCACCGCGCGCGAACGGCTGCAGGGGAGCGACACCCTCATGGTCACGTTCGTCGGCGCACCCGTGGGAATACTCACGCGCCAGGATCTGCTGACTTACCTCAGCAGCAGTTAAAAAAGGAGCAAATGCCGTGACATCCCAAGAAGGCTTCAACACCCGCGCCGTCCACGCCGGGCAGACTCCCGACCCAACCACGGGCGCCGTCATCCCACCTCTCTACCAGACGACCACGTTCGCCCAGGACGGCATCGGCAAGCTGCGGAACGGGTACGAGTACGGCCGCGGGACCAACCCCACGCGCGACTCCCTGCAGGCCCAGCTCGCAGCCCTTGAAAATGGTGAGCACGCGTTCAGCTTCTCTTCCGGCCTCGCCGCCGAAGACGCACTGATCCGTGGGCTGCTCAGGCCCGGCGATCACATCGTCCTCGGCAACGACGCCTACGGCGGCACCTACCGGCTGATCAACCGCGTCCTCGCCGATTGGGGAATCACCAACGCCGCCGTCGACATGTCAGACCCCGACGCCGTCGAACGCGCCTTCCGCGCCGGCAACACCCGCATGGTGTGGGTCGAGACGCCGTCGAACCCGATGATGAAAATCACCGACATCGCAGCCATCTCGAAGATCGCCAAGGACGCCGGCGCAATCCTCGTCGTGGACAATACCTTCGCCACGCCCTACCTGCAGCAGCCGCTCAACCTGGGTGCTGACGTCGTCGTGCATTCGACCACCAAGTACATCGGCGGGCACTCCGACGCGAGCGGCGGTGCGGTCATTCTGAACGACGCCGACATGGCTGAGAAAGTGGGCTTCATCCAGTTCGCGGTGGGCGCGGTTTCGGCGCCGATGGAGGCGTGGCTGACCACGCGCGGACTGAAGACCCTCGGCGTGCGGATGGACCGGCACAGCTCCAACGCACTGGCGATCGCGAAGTGGCTGCAGACACGCGAAGAAGTTGAGCGCGTCTACTACCCGGGGCTCACCGACCACCCCGGGCACAAGCTCGCGGCGCAGCAGATGCGTGACTTCGGCGGGATGATTTCTGTGTCCTTCAAGGGCGGCGAGCAGGCAGCACGCACCGTCGCAGAGAACACCGAGCTTTTCACCCTTGCCGAATCACTCGGCGGCATCGAGTCCCTGATGAACTACCCCTCGGAAATGACGCACGCCTCCGTGAAGGGCACCGAGCTGGCGGTTCCGGAGAACCTGATCCGATTGTCGGTCGGGATCGAGGACGTCGAGGATCTCATCGCTGACCTCGAGAAGGCATTCGCGAAGCTCTAGACGCTACTTCTTCCGGAACGGGGATGCCGTGCGGCTGGCCAGCCGCACCCACTTGTTCTGCGGCTTCGGGTAGATCTTCTGGAACCAGGCGCTCGACGTCGGCAGCCACATCAGCACGATGCTGATGAGCATGACAACGCAGATCACGGACAGCCCGGGAGTCCGCCGGACGAGAATCGGCACGCCCACGATGAGCCCGATCGTGGTGAGCAATTCCCTGGCGCCGCGCTTGCCCCGCATCAGTCCCCAGACCAGGAATAGCTGAACCAGTGAGATCACTGCCATGAGTATTCCGAGGCCGAACAGCCCCGTCCGGTCGATCTCCTGCGTCATCGCGGAAATTAGGAAAGACACCGCGGCGATCAGGAAAAGGACGCTCACAAGCACCCACACGGCTATTGCTGCCCGAATAGTCAGGGGCCGTTTGGGTAGTGCGGGACGGGGCTGTCGTGCCATGAATTAACCTCTCGGTGCTACAACGCCGGTGCGGGCGTCGCTGTCATATCGGTAGACCTCTTTGCCGCCGATCCAAACCTTCAGCGCCCGCTGCATGACATCGAGCGGGTCACCACTCCACAGCACGACGTCGGCGTCCTTGCCCACAGCCAGCGAACCAATGCGGTCGGCTAGGCCGAGCACCTTCGCCGGATTCAGGGTGATAGAGCGCAGGGCGGTCACGGGGTCAAGGCCCTCCTTCACGGAGAGCGTTGCCTGGTGGACCAGGAAGTTGATAGGGATGACGGGGTGGTCCGTGATGATGGAGATTTCGACGCCGGCCGCTGCCAGTTTGCCCGGGTTTGCGATAGAACGGCCACGCAGTTCCACCTTCGACTTGGTGGTGAACAGCGGGCCGATCAGGACGGGGATACCGCGCTCGGCGAGGACGTCCGCGAGCAGGTGCGCTTCGGTGCCGTGGTCGAGGACCAGCTCGTAGCCGAATTCGTCAGCGATGCGGAGGGCGGTCGCGATGTCGTCCGCGCGGTGTGCGTGCTGGCGCCATGGGATCTCTCGGCGAAGCACCATAGCGAGTGCCTCAAGCTTGGGGTCGCGCGCGTTGTCGTCGGCCTTCCCCATGTAGTTCTGCGCATCCATGAAGGCCTTGCGGATCACCATTGCTGTGCCCAGCCGGGTGGATGGCGTCTGCTTCTTGTCGCCGTACACCCGCTTGGGGTTCTCGCCGAGTGCGGACTTGAGCCCGCTGGGGGAGCGGAGGATCATCTCTTCGATGTAGCGGCCGTGGGTGTGGATGGCGACCGCCAACCCACCAATCGGGTTACCGGAACCCGGATTCACGTTGACGGCGGTAACGCCGCCGGCCAGCGCATCATCGAAGCCGGGATCGAACGGGTTTACGGCATCCAGTGCGCGAACACCGGCGGTCACCGGGTCGGTCATTTCGTTGGTGTCGTCCCCAGCCCAACCTTCGCCTTCCTCGTGCGTGCCGAGGTGGACGTGCGCGTCAACGAAGCCCGGCAGGAGCCACTTACCGGCGGCGTCGACGACGTCGGCCCCCTCGGGTGCTTCAACGTCGGCACCGAGTGCCGAGATTTTGCCGTCTTCGATAACGACGGTGCCGTCGAAGGGATCGCCTTCGATGGGGACAACGTGAGCGTTGATGAATGCTGTGGCAGTCACGGGTGTGGACCTTTCGCCGGTGGTGGGGGTCACACTCCAACTTACCGTCTGCCTAGACTGGTGCGATGTCACAAAAGTGCGCGCTGATCACCGGGGTGGGCCGGTCGGTGGGAATCGGCGCGGGAATTGCCCGTGCGCTGGCAGCCGACGGCTGGGACCTGGCCCTCAGTTTTTGGCACCCCTATGACCAGCGCGTGAACCAGGCGGCGTTGCCCGAAGCTGACCTGCTTGCCCTCTCTGCTGAGTTGGAGGCAATCGGCTCGCGTGTGGTGCTCCTACCTGCCGATCTTGAGCAGCCGACGGCGGCCGCAACCCTGGTCGATCGCGCAGCCGCCGAGCTCGGTCCGCTCACCGGCCTCGTGCTGTCCCACACCGAGAGCGTCGATTCAACCGTCCTCGACACCACGGTCGAGAGCTTCGACCGTCATTTCGCCGTGAACGTTCGAGCCTCGTGGCAGCTGATCCGAGCCTTTGCGCTGCAATGTCCGAACAACAACAACAACAACGACGACGGCGGCGCGATTGTCGCGCTGACCAGCGACCACACTGCCTACAACCTTCCGTACGGTGCATCGAAAGGTGCTCTCGACCGGATCGTCATCGCTGCTGGGTACGAGCTCGGAGACCGCAACATCAGTGCGAACGTATTGAACCCCGGGCCCGTCGACACCGGGTGGATGACCGACGAACTGCGGGACGCACTCACTCAACGCCAGCCCACCGGGCGCTTGGGTACCCCCGCCGACGTTGCCGGCGTCGTCGTCTTTCTTCTGTCCGGCGCCGGGCGCTGGGTGAACGGCCAGCTCATTAAGGCGGACGGCGGGTTCTCAGCCGTATAAGCGGCGCCGGTCAGATCATGTCGTCAAGGACACACCGTTAAGAACGCGTAAAAAACGGCCGATACTCGCATCGCCCAGCGGTTCAATGGTGGAAGCCCGCAGAACGCGCGGGGACCACCATGGGGAGATGCCAAAGCCGTGAGCCTATCCGGGCCAGCCACCGCGCTGTTCGTCAGACCGCTCAAGGCAACCCTTCCATTGATGCGCCGGGTCTCGAGAGTGATCGCGCCGCGCCATCCGGCGCAGTTCGTGGTGCTGGGATTCGGGTTGGCGATCACGGTGGGCACCCTGCTGCTTATGCTGCCTACTGCGAAAGCAGGACCGGGCGGTGCAACCCTGCTCGAGGCACTCTTCACAGCAACGTCCGCCGTCTGCGTCACCGGGCTCATCGTCGTGGACACCCCGGTTTACTGGACCGGATTCGGTCACACGGTTATCCTGGCCCTCATCCAGGTGGGCGGCTTCGGCATCATGTCCTTCGCCTCGCTGCTTGGCATCCTGCTGGCACGCAAGGTAGGCCTCAAATCCCGCATCTCCGTTGCAGCAGAAACGAAGAGCGGTTTCGGCGACGTCCGCCGCGTCCTCCTTGGCGTCCTCCGCACCAGCCTCATCATCGAGGGAATCGTAGCGGTGGTCCTTACGCTCCGGTTCATGCTGCACTACGGGGCGGCCCCTGCGGAAGCGCTCTGGCTAGGGGCGTTCCACTCAATTTCGGCGTTCAACAACGCCGGGTTTGCGCTCTACAGCGACAGCCTCATGCAGTTCGTCACGGACCCGTTCATCTGCATACCCATTGCCGCAGCCGTGATTCTCGGCGGGCTCGGGTTCCCCGTCCTGTTCGAACTGCGCAGGGAGTTCCGCCGCCCGCTGCACTGGAGCATGAACACCAAACTGGTTCTCAGCGGGACGGCCGTGCTGCTGGTCCTCGGCGGGGTGTTCATCACTGCCGTGGAATGGAGCAACCCCGGGACACTCGGCCCGCTGGAACCGCAGGACAAGATCCTTGCGGGCTTCTTCCAATCGACCATGACCCGCACGGCCGGATTCAACAGCGTCGATTTCGCTGCCCTCCATCCGGTGACGTGGCTCGCAATGGATGCCCTGATGTTCATTGGCGGAGGCCCCGCCGGTACCGCCGGCGGCCTGAAGGTCACCACATTCGCCGTGCTGTTCTTCATCCTCTACACGGAGATCCGCGGCGGTGTAGCGGTCAACATTTTCGGCAAGCGCCTCTCGCGTGCAGTGCACCGGCAGGCCATCACCATCGTGTTGCTCGCAACCGCCCTGATAGTGGCATCCACGATGTTCCTCATGCTCATCACCGACTTCGGTCTCGACCGGCTGCTCTTTGAAGTGGTCTCCGCCTTCGGCACGGTTGGTCTGTCTACAGGCATCACTGCGAAATTGCCGCCGGCCGGCCAGCTGCTCCTGATCGCGGTCATGTTCATCGGCAGGCTGGGTCCCATCACCCTCGCCTCCGCCCTCGCTCTTCGCTCACGTCCGGTCATGTACGAATACCCCAAGGAAAGGCCCCTCATTGGCTAAGTCACGTCTTTTCACCCTCAAGTCCGTTGAGGAGACCGCGCAGGCAGGCTCCGTGGCGGTGCTTGGCCTCGGCAGGTTCGGCGGCGCGCTGGCCCTGGAACTGGCGGCTTCCGGCACCGAGGTCCTCGGCATCGACGCGGACGAGGACGTCGTCCAGTCCTTCAACGGCAGGCTCACCCACGTAGTGCGGGCGGACACCACCAAGGAGGAGGCACTGCGCCAACTTTCGCTGCCGGACTTCGATCGCGTCGTCGTCGGGATCGGAAGTGACCTTGAGGCCAGCATCCTGACCACGTCCCTACTGCTGCGGTTCGAGAACATGACCATCTGGGCCAAAGCCGTCAGCGCGGCGCACGCCCTCATCCTCGAGCAGCTCGGCGTGACCCACGTGATCCGGCCCGAGCACGACATGGGCAAGCGCGTGGCCCACCTGGTTCGCGGCAGCATGCTCGACTACATCGAGTTCGAAGACAACTTCGCCATGGTGAAAACCCGCCCGCCGAAGGAGTTCTGGGACCGCGATTTGGGAACCAGCGGCCTCCGCAAAAAGTACGGGGTCACCGTGGTCGCCGTGAAGCGGCAGGGCGAGTGCTGGGACTACACCACCGCCAGCACCACCCTCTACAGCGATGACGAAATAATCGTCGCCGGCCCCACCACCAGAGCCGAGAAGTTCAGCGCTCTCCTCTGACAGGAGAGCTCTGACAGAATGCATCCATGCGCATACAGGGGACCGCCGGACTCGGTAAGGCGCGGACGACAGTCGGGTTCATCCTCGCGGTGACCCTTCCTCCCCTTCTGGAATGGCTCACGCTGTCGGCGGGCAACGATTTCCTTGCCGTAGAAGTGTTGCTTCAGCTGTCCGCCGTGGTGATGGTTGCGTTGGTTGGCGGGTTGTGGCCGGCCCTGCTCTGCGCGCTGTGGGCGAGCCTCATCCTGAACTACTTCTCGACCGAACCCTTCGGTTCCCTCCAGATTGCCGACCCAAGCAACCTCCTGACCCTCGTCATCTTCGTCGGTGTCGCCGTCGCGGTGTCGCTGGTGGTCGGCCTGGCCGCCCGGCGCTCGCAGGAAGCCGCGCTCGCCTCCGCCGAAGCCGCCACACTCGGGGAACTGGCGCGTGGCGTCCTTGCCGCTGAAGATTCCGTGCAGGGATTCCTCGAGCACGTCAGGAGCCACTACGGCATGCAGTCCGCAGCGCTTTTCAAGGAGACAGCAGACGACGACGGCGCCCGCACCCGGGCGGGGGACTCGCCCTGGGTGCCAGTAGCGCAGGCGTTGGTGCCGGTTGCGCCAGCGAAGGCGCCTGCAGCGCACGCGGAAGTGCCGTCGTCGTCGTCCTCTTCCCGTTCGGACGACGCCAGCGCGGCAACGGACATCGAGGGTGGATACCGGCTCACATTGACCGGGCGGTCTCTCTCAGCGCGGGAGCAACGGTTGCTTGAGGCCTTCGGATCGCATTTCGCAGCGATGCGGCAACGGCAGGAGCTACTAGCAAGTACCGAGCAGAACCGGCGGCTCGCGGAGGGCAATCAAATGCGCACGGCCATCCTTCGTGCGGTATCCCATGACCTCCGGACACCGCTCGCGACCATCAAGCTGGCTGTCTCGAGTCTCCGGCAGCAGGGCGTGGTGTTCAGTCCGGAGGAGAAGGGTGAGCTGCTTGCCACCATCGAATCCTCGTCCGACAGGTTGGAATCCCTCATCGATAACCTGCTGGACATGTCGCGGTTGACGGGGGACGCCGTCACTGTGCACCTGGCTCCGGTGCACTGGCCGGATGTGGTTGCGGCTGCGCTGCAGGGGACAGGAGGACACGACATCCGGGTGTCCTTGCCTCCGAACGCACCGCCGGTGCAGGCGGACTTCGGCATGCTTGAGCGCGTGATCGCGAACATTACCGAGAACGCGCAGAAGTATGCGGCGGGAGCGGAGGTTGTGATCACGGCGGCCGTCGCCGGAACGGTCAACGGGTTCCCCGCGGGAGAGCTACGGATTGTCGATCATGGCCGCGGAGTGAAACACGGGAACACTGCCCGCATGTTCCTGCCGTTCCAGCGCCTCGATGATGTAGGCGGCGGCTCCGGGGTGGGCCTCGGGCTGGCGGTTGCGCGTGGTTTCACCGAGGTGATGGGCGGCCAGCTTGTTGCAGAGGAAACTCCGGGCGGCGGGCTGACCATGATAGTGCGGATGCCACTTTCAACGGGGGTGGCGCAGTGACCAGCGTCCTGATTGTCGATGATGAACCCCAGCTTCTCCGCGCCCTGCAGATCAACCTCAGGGTTCACGGTTACACGCCTTTCACCGCTGCCGATGGCGCGTCCGCACTGTCCGCTGCCGCGGAGCATCGGCCGGACCTTGTGGTGCTCGATCTTGGGCTGCCAGATATGGACGGCGTCGAGGTGATTACCGGGTTGCGCGCGTGGACCCGCGTACCGATCATCGTGCTGTCAGCCCGCCACGGGTCCGAGGACAAGGTCGAAGCGCTTGACGCCGGGGCCGACGATTACATCACCAAACCCTTTGGCCTCCCGGAACTGCTTGCGCGGTTGCGGGCGGCCGAACGGCGGGGAGCGCTTGCAGCGTCGGAGACGCCGGTCGTCACCACTCGCGATTTCGAGCTGGACATACCCCGGCGTAAAGCGGTGAAGGACGGGCAGCAGGTCCGGCTGACACCGACCGAATGGAAGATCGTCGAGCTGCTGGTCCGCACCCCTGGCCAAATGGTGTCGCAACAGGAGCTGCTGTCGGAGGTGTGGGGTCCGGCCTATGCGCGCGAAGGCCATTACCTCCGCGTGTACTTCAACCAGTTGCGGCGGAAGCTGGAGCCTGACCCAGCGCGGCCGCGCCACTTCATCACCGAAAGCGGGATGGGCTATCGGTTCGAGCCGTAAGCAGGATCTCAAAACCAGTAGCCTTGGAACCATGACAACTGGTGTTCTGCTGGCCGTGTGCCGGGTCCATGCGCTTCTTCCCACCAAGGACTCAACGGGTGTTACCGCGATCGACAAGCGCGCCGCGGAGGGGCCGGTCAAGGTGCATCCGCTCGGACTGACCGGCGATATCCAGGCAAGCCGCAAGCACCACGGGGGAACCACCAAGGCCCTCTACGCCTACTCGCAGGCCGACGCCGATTTCTGGTCCGCCGAGGTCGGACGGGACATGGCACCCGGCAAGTTCGGGGAGAACCTGCGCGTTGGCGGCATCGAAGCGACGCAGGCTGTGATCGGTGAACGCTGGCGCATCGGCGAGGTGCTCCTGGAAGTGACTGAACCCCGCACGCCCTGCGTGAACTTTGCCCGCTACCTGGGGGAGCCGAACTGGGTCAAGCGCTTCGCGGCCGAGGGTCGCATCGGCACATACCTGCGTGTCGTGAAAGGCGGGCAGATCGAGGCGGGAGACGCCGTCGTCGTCGAGAATGTACCTTCGCACGGCGTGACGGTGGGCCAGCTATTCGCTGGCCTCTCGCCGGAGCAGGCTGAACGCCTTCAGGCAGCAAACGACGACGGCGCCAGGCTCACGCCCGATGTCCTGAAGGTTCTTTCCAGGGCGCTGCAGCGCGCAACCGTATAAGGGCTGTGGGCAGGCTCACGCCCGCGTTGAAACTCCGCCAACCACGGGTGCGGTACACTTGAAACATCCCCCACACCGGTTTTCCCTTTATTCCTGCCCTTTGAGGCATGGATTGGTTGTGTTGGGGCCTGCGGCAATTACGCCAAGCAGGCAGATTCATTCAGGGAGCGCCGGTCAGAGAACATTGCACTTCACCGCTGTGAGAGCGGCCGAAGTTGAAATGTGAAGTCCTGCCGCGGGATTGAAACAGCGCAGGACGCCCTGTTCATACGGCTTTCCTTAGCCGTTCGGCTCCCATTTGAAGGATCACTTTTCCATGCCTGAAAACCTGCCCGCAGACACCCCTGAAACCGAAGCTCCCGCCACCGAAAGCGCCGAGTCCGCAACGCCGGACACCACTTTCGCTGACTTCAACCTCGACGGCCGCATCCTTGCAGCGCTTTCCGATGTTGGATACGAGAAGCCCTCACCCATCCAGTCGGCAACCATTCCCGTGCTGCTCGAGGGCCGTGACGTCGTCGGACTCGCACAGACCGGAACCGGTAAGACTGCAGCGTTCGCAGTTCCCGCGCTGTCCAAAATGGCTGAACTGGCTGACCTTAACGGCCCGGCCAAATTCACCCAGGTGCTCGTCCTGGCGCCAACCCGCGAGCTCGCGCTCCAGGTTGCAGAGGCATTCGCCTCCTACGCCAAGCACATCGACAACTTCACCGTTCTGCCCGTCTACGGCGGATCGGCCTACGGCCCGCAGCTTGCAGGGCTCCGCCGCGGTGCTCAGGTAGTCGTTGGAACTCCCGGCCGCGTCATCGACCACCTGTCCAAGGGGTCGTTGGACCTGTCCAACCTTCAGTACCTCGTGCTGGATGAGGCCGACGAAATGCTGCGCATGGGCTTCGCCGATGACGTGGAGCAGATCCTCGCCGGAACCCCCGAAGACAAGCAGGTTGCACTGTTCTCGGCAACCATGCCCACCGCAATTCGCCGGATTGCCCAGAAGTACCTGAACAACCCCGCTGAAATCACGGTGAAGGGTAAAACCTCCACCGGCACCAACACCCGGCAGCGTTTCCTGCAGGTCATGGGCCCGCACAAGCTCGACGCCATGACGCGCATCCTTGAGGTCGAAGATTTCGACGGAATCATCGCGTTCGTGCGCACCAAGATGGCCACTGAAGACCTGGCGGACAAGTTGCGTTCCCGGGGATTCCAGGCTGCAGCCATCAACGGTGACATCCCGCAGCAGCAGCGCGAGCGCACCATTGAGGCTTTGCGCGACGGCAAGATCGACATCCTCGTGGCAACCGACGTCGCCGCCCGTGGCCTCGATGTCGAGCGCATCTCACTCGTGGTGAACTACGACATCCCGCACGACACCGAGTCTTACGTGCACCGTATCGGCCGCACCGGCCGTGCAGGCCGCTCAGGCGATGCAATCCTCTTCATCACGCCGCGCGAGAAGTACCTGCTGCGTTCCATCGAGAAGGCAACGCGCCAGCCGGTTGAGCAGATGCACCTGCCGTCCACCGAGGCAGTCAACGTGCTGCGCCTCAACAAGTTCGCTGAGCGCATTACAGAAACCCTCGCCACCGAGGACGTCTCGATCTTCCGTGACCTCATCGCCAACTACGAGACCGAGCACAACGTTCCCGCTGCTGAAATCGCTGCTGCGCTCGCCATCATGGCGCAGGGCGGAAACCCGCTCCTGGTCAAGGACATCCCCCAGGCTCCTGCGGGCCAGAAGGACCGCGCAGCGGGCCGCAAGGATGGCTTCGGATCACGCGGACCCACACGCACGCTCACTGAGGGCAACGCCACTTACCGCATCGCGGTAGGGCGCCGCCAGCGTGTCATGCCTGGTTCGATCGTTGGAGCCATCGCCAATGAAGGTGGACTGTCGTCGTCGCAAATCGGCGGTATAGACATCCGCGCCGACCACACCCTCGTTGAGCTCCCCGCTGATCTCAGCAAGGACCAGTGGCGTGCGCTGTCGCGGACCCGCATCGGCGGCGAGCTGATTCACCTCGAACTGGACAAGGGTCGGCGCCCCAGCAGCGACCGCCCCTCCGGCGACTTCAAGAAGCCGCACCGCAAGGGCGGAGAGGGCTTCCGCAAGGAGCGCGAGCACGACGGCGGCTTCCGCCCCGAGCGCGGGCATGACGCCGGCGTCGGTGGAGACCGTTTCGCTTCTGCCGATGACCGCAAGCCCCGCCACAAGAAGGGTGCCGGCGCTGGTACCGGACGCCGCGAAAAGTGGTAATTGACGCTCGTTGACACGGTTCTGAGAGGGACTGGTCAGTAAAAGCGCCGCTGAGTCGCAGGTTCGTGGGGGCCCCTCCGCGATCCTGCAACTCAGCGGCGTTTTTGGGTTCCGGAAGGGCGTTCGGACGGATTTTTCCGCACACTATTTAGCTGGTAAAGTTTTCTGCTGTTGCCCCCCTAGCTCAGTGGTAGAGCGCGTTCTTGGTAAGAACGAGGTCACCGGATCGATTCCGGTGGGGGGCTCTGAAATGGGAGGCCCGCCGCAGATCGTAAGATTGAAAGCGGGCAGTCTCATTTATGGCGGTGTAGCTCAGCTGGTTAGAGCGCACGACTCATAATCGTGAGGTCCCGGGATCGAGTCCCGGCACCGCTACATCATCCAGGCCGGTGGCTCTTCGGAGCTGCCGGCCTGAGCTGTTTCTGGGCGCCTATCCGGCCCTAAACGGAGCCGGCTGTGGTCAGCAGCCTTATAGTATGGTCCGCGAGGCACATCGACAGGACAGGAACCATGACTGAGAACGATTCCGCCTGGGGTCCCGGCGACAATCCCGAGGACTTCCCAACCCGGGCCAGCCGCCGGCGTGCGGGCGGCAGGGAGCCAGGCACCGGCCCTATCTCAGAAGTGCCCCGATTCGCTGACCGGTTCTCGCCCCCTGAACAGGCACCCGAAGTAGGCCCTGAGACAGCGGATCCGCAGCCGCCTACCGAAGAGGTCGCAGACGAAATGCTTCGCCGGCCCGTACTGGACATCCGCTTCGATGAGTCAGCGCACAGCAGCTGGACGACGTCGGTCCCGGTACCCATGCCATCGTCCCCACAAAACAACGGAACACTGGTACAGGCCACGGTCGCATCCGCACCGGTCGAATCCGCCCCGGTTGCTGCGACACCGGCCGCATCAACACAGTCGACGACGGCGCCAGCCACCGCCGTGCCCTCGGCACCGGCCGCACCGCCCCGGCAGGCACCGCAACCCGCCGATACGTCCGGGGACCGCCGTCGTTCTTTCCTCGCAGCCGACAACGGCACGGTGCCGGCAGAGACAGGCTTCCGTGGACTGCTGACCAAGCTCGGCATCCGGGTCCCGCCGTCCAAGCGGGAATTGGCCCTGCGGGCGAATACCCGGGCCGTGAGCCAGCACTGGCCCGGCCCGCGGACCATTTCGGTAGTCAACGGCAAAGGCGGAGCGAACAAGACGCCCACTACGGTGATGCTCGCGGCCGTCTTTGCGCGGAACGGGGGAGGCCCGGTCCTCGCCTGGGACAACAACGAAACCCGCGGCACGCTCGGTTGGCGCACAGAGCAGGGTCCGCACAACTCAACAGTGATGGACCTCCTCCCGGAGACCGGCCAGCTCCTGGCACCTTCGGCCCAGTCAGCGCTCCTTGCCCGTTACGTCCACCATCAGACCGAGGACAAGTACGACGTCCTGCGTTCAAAGCCCGACGTTCTCGCCTCGGAGCAGAAAGTCACCTCTGACGACTTTGATGCGCTGCATGAGGTGGCGTCGAAGTACTTCCGGCTGAACATCGTGGACTCCGGCAACGACGAAACCGCTGAGCGCTGGCTCCGGATGATTCATCACACCGATCAGCTGGTTATCGCCACCACCACGCTCGAGGAGCACGCCGAAGCCGGAGCGCTGTTGCTTGAAGCACTGCGAACCCGCGGCGGGAAGTACGCAGAACTGTCGGAGAACGCCGTCGTCATCGTCAGCCAGTCCGACAAGAACGGGACCGCGGTGCAGGCCGAGGAAATCGCAGCCGGGTTCGGTCAACTGGCGCGCCGGGCTGTCACCATTCCGTACGACGTCGCGCTCCTCAAGGGGCGCATCCGCTGGGGTGCGCTGAGGCCGGTAACGCAAAGTGCGTGGCTTGCCGCGGCGGCTGCAGTAGCAGAAGGCCTCTAACAATCAGCTTGCTTATCACTTTGTTCGTTCCTAGGCTGGGGGAGTAAGCCAACGGAATGGAGGAAGCATGAGTGCGCACGATATTTCAGGCAAGAAGGTAGCTTTTCTGCTGACGGACGGCGTCGAGCAGATCGAACTCACCAGCCCGTGGGAAGCCGTGATGAGCGCCGGCGGTGTGCCTACGCTGGTCGCCCCCAGTGCTGGCTCCGTGCAGGGTTTCGACGGCACCGAGAAGGGCGACACGTTCACCGTGGACCTCACGCTGGACCAGGCAAACCCCGGTGACTTCGATGCGCTGGTACTCCCCGGCGGCGTCGTGAACTCTGACCACTTGCGCGTCGACAAGGAGGCCCAGGCCTTCGCCCGCGGGTTCTTCGAACAGCACAAACCGGTTGCCGCGATCTGCCACGCACCCTGGCTGCTGATCGACGCCGGTGTGGTGAGCGGGCGGGATCTGACGTCTTACCACACGCTCCAGACGGACCTCCGTAATGCTGGCGCCAACTGGACGGACGAGGAAGTTGTGGTGGATCAGGGTTTCGTCACCAGCCGCAACCCGGATGATCTGCCCGCCTTCAACGACAAGGTTCTCGAGGAAATCGCGGAAGGCCCACACGAGGGTCAAACCGCCTAGCCTCGGCAAACAGTGGGACAGGGTCCGGTAGCGTGGCGACATGCTCACCGGACCCTTTCTCTGCCACGGCGTGTCCTGGGACGCATCCGGTCCATCGCTCGGGTTGACGACCCCGCAGGGCACATCGACGTCGCTACCGCTCACCACCCCGCAAGCTGCGCCGCTGTTGGTCGGGTTCCGCATCGACGGCCCGCCCGGCCAGCGGTACTGCACCGGCTACGCCCACTCGCTCGGTCCAACCGAGCGCAACACCTTCCCCTGCCCAAAGCGGACGACGGCGGAGCGCGGCTACCAGTGCGGACCGTGCTTCGCGCGGGACGACTTCAGGTTCATGCACGATGTCCACCGTTCCGGCATAGCGCCGCCGGGACTCGCCGCCTACCTCGCGCAGGAACACTGGCTGTACGTCGCAACGTTCGCCGACGGCTCGACGAAGGTCGGAACTGCCTCAAACCGGAGCAAATGGACGCGCCTGGCTGAGCAGGGCGCCGTCGTCGCGCGGTATGTTGCCCACGCCAACGACGGTCGAATCGTCCGCGTGCTGGAGGACGCGGTGACGCGCCATCTTGGGCTGGCGCAGGCCGTGCGGTCGGCGGTGAAGGTCGCCGGTCTTGCCGGTCCCATGCCCTTGGAAAAGCTCGACGCCGTCAACAAGGAGAACAGTACGCTCGCGCGCAACCTGATGGGCAACGACATCGATATCGACGGGTTCGCGGAAACCGATGAGCAGTGGGCGCCGCCGGCGTCCTGGCACGCCGTCCTCTCCTCCCGGGCGCTGGTGTACGCGCCAAGCCTTGAAGCGGGTGAGCACGGGGGAGAGGTGAGGGCCCTGCTAGGCCAGGTGGCACTCGTTGACCTTCCGGAAGGGCCGTTCCTGCTGGATCTTTCACGGCTGCGCGGCCGGCGACTTGAGCTTGGAAGCTTCCGGTCGCCGCCGATCGCGGTGCAGGATCAATTGTTCTGACATTGCGACACATTTCCGGCCTCGCCGTTGTTCGGTTAGGCTAACCTTTGTTACTATTTCCTGCGGCAATCGCCGCTTCCCCAGGAGTACCCCCGTGCATCGACCCAAGCTTCTTGCTGCCTGCACCGTCCTCGCGGTGCCCGCCCTCGCCCTCTCAGGCTGCGGCGTTCTCGGAATAGGCAACGCGCCCGCCGATTTGCAGATCTATTCGGCCCGGCATTACGACCTTGAGGGTGCGTTCGGTGAATTCACCGACGAGACCGGCATCTCCGTCGAGTTCATCACGGGGGATGACGCCGAGCTGTTGGAGCGGCTCAAGGCCGAAGGAAGTGACAGCCCCGCGGATGTCTTCATGACCGTCGACGCCGGAAACCTCTGGAACGCTGCGCGCCAGGACGTCCTGTCACCGCTCGATTCCTCGGAGCTGGACCGGGCCGTCCC
Source organism: Arthrobacter sp. TRD_SC_6 (assembly GCF_055361185.1). NCBI lineage: Bacteria > Bacillati > Actinomycetota > Actinomycetes > Micrococcales > Micrococcaceae > Arthrobacter > Arthrobacter sp. TRD_SC_6. The sequence continues at coordinate 3,448,295 of NZ_CM143953.1, read as the reverse complement.
CGAAGATCTTCGGGACCCTGACGGCCAGTGGTTCGGGCTGGCGATGAGGGCAAGGACCCTCACCTACAACCCGGACAACGTGGACCCCACTGAGTTTGACGCCACGGACAGCTATGCAGGGCTTGCCGACCCGAAGTGGAAGGGCCGGCTCTGCATGCGGGACGCCACCTCCGCGTACACCCAGTCTTTGGTCGCGAGCCTCATCGACTTACACGGACGGGACAAAGCCCTGGAGATCGTCAAGGGCTGGGTGGCGAATGACGTTGACATCATGAGCAACGACATCCTTCTCCTTGAAGCGATCGACGCCGGTGCGTGCGACGTGGGAATCAACAATCACTACTACCTCGCGCGCACCAAGGCGGAGAACCCTGACCTGGCCGTTGACCTCTTCTGGGCCAGCCAGGAAGGCGCAGGCACCCACGTGAACATCTCCGGTGCGGGCGTGGTTGCGAGTTCGGACAACGCCGAGGAAGCCCAGCAACTCATCGAGTGGTTGGCCACTACCGGGCAGAACGCGTTCGTGGACGCCAACTACGAGTTCCCGGTCAACGAGTCCGCACCACCGGTTGAGGGAATTGCGGCATTCGGCGAATTCTCCCGCATGCCGTTGAACGCCGAAGCATACGGGGACCTCAACGCTGAAGCCACCGACCTCCTCGCAGAGGCCGGCTACAAGTGACTGAGCCGGCGGTCCTGGTTGAGGGAGCTGTACCAGGACAGCGCCGGCGGCCCCTGACGGGAAACGGACGTCCCCTCTGGTCAGCGGCGGTTCTGTTCGCTGCGGTCGTGGTGGCGACGCCGGTCGTGGCAGTAGTAGTGGACGGGCTCGGGAGCCTGGACCAGGGCTCACTTCCACGTGACATCGGCCCGATGGTCCTGACCACAGTTCTGCTGATGACCGGGGTCGCCGTCGGCACGCTCATCATCGGGGGCGGGCTCGCCTGGGTGGTGACCGCCTACACCTTCCCGCTGAGGAACCTGTTGTCGTGGGCGCTGGTGCTGCCCCTGGCGATGCCCGCCTACATTCTCGGGTTCGTTTTCCTCTCAACGTTCGACGTCGGCGGTCCGGTGCAGGCGGCGCTCCGCTCGCTGCTCGGTCCGGGCGCCTGGCTGCCCGAAGTGCGCTCCCTCCCCGGAGCCACGCTGGTCCTGATCCTCACCCTGTACCCGTACGTCTACCTGCTGGCCCGCGCAGCCCTCGCCGAGCAAAGCGCAGCAACGTACGACGCCGCCCGCACCCTGGGCGCCGGACGCACCCGTACGCTTTGGCGGGTTGTCGCACCGATGGCACGGCCCTCCCTGGCGGCGGCGCTCGCGCTGGTGATGATGGAAACCCTGACAGATTTCGCCACCGTCCAGTACTTCAACGTGCAGACCGTCTCCGTCGGCGTCTACCTGGTCTGGAAGGGAAGCTTCGACTTCCACGCCGCAACGCAACTGTCCGTCCTGGTGCTGCTGTTCGCCGTCGTCGTGCTTGCGGGGGAACGGCTACTGCGTGGGCGCTCGCGTTTCCATCAGAAGGTCACCAGGGGCGGCAGCATGGCTCCCCGGCAGCTGGTCGGATGGAAAGGCTTGCTGGCCGCGCTCGCCGGTCTGGCGGTGCTCGGGGCAGGGTTCATCCTGCCGGTGGTCCAGTTGCTCGTCTGGGCTGGTGGGGAAGCCCTCTCCGGTCCCGAACCCCTGCTGGATCCCCGGTTCATGGAGTATCTGGTGAACAGCATGAGCGTTGCGACGGTGGCAGCGATTCTGTGTGCGATTCTTGCCCTGACCATCGCGCACAGCCTGCGGCTCGGCGGCGGAGCCCTGGTGGCGTCGGCGGCCCAGGTCACCACGTTCGGATACGCGGTTCCGGGTGCAGTTGTGGGCATCGGCGTCCTGATCGCATTTGCCCGCTTCGATGAGCTGCTGGAAACAGCGGGCGTTCCGGGCGGCACGGGCCTCTTGGTGACGGGTTCGGTCGCCGGCATCCTCTTTGCCTACCTGGTGCGCTTCCTTGCTCCTGCCTATCAGGCAGTGGATGCGAGCTTCTCCAAGATTTCACCGTCGCTGACCGCCTCTGCCCTCAGCCTTGGAGCCACGCCACACCGGCTGCTGGCGCACGTGCACCTTCCCCTTGCCCGGCGGGGAGCCGCGGTGGCCCTGGTGCTCGTTGCGATCGACGCGGTGAAGGAGCTGCCGATAGTGCTCCTCCTGCGGCCGTTCGGATTTACCACGGTCTCGGTCTGGGTGTACGAACTGGCGCGGGAGAACTACTGGGAGAAGGCCGCCCTCCCGGCACTCGGCATTGTTGCCGTGGCTGTAATACCGGTGTGGCTCCTGTTCCGCCGGACTGCTGGCATCGAGAACCGGGGCGTCAAACGAGAGTCAGGACAGGTGACAGCGTGAGCGAGTACTCTTCCGAACCCGCCCTCCTGCTCGAGGGTGTGAGCAGGAGCTATGGTGGCGTTGCGGCGGCCACCAGCCTCGCCCTGACCGTTGCCGAAGGTGAACTCGTCACGCTCATCGGGCCCTCCGGCTGCGGAAAGTCGACCATGCTCCGGCTCATTGCCGGCCTGGAACGCCCGGACGCCGGTGCCATCACCATCGCCGGCGAAGTTGTCGCTGACGGCAAGCGGTTCAAGGAACCGGAACGCCGCCGGGTTGGCCTTGTGTTCCAGGATCACGCGCTGTTCCCCAACCTGACCGTGGGCAAGAACGTTGCTTTCGGCTTGAACCGCCTGCCGGCGCCGGAGCGGCGGAAACGCGTGGGTGAGGTCCTTGAGCTGGTCCGGCTCGGGCATCTGGCGGAACGCTACCCGCACGAGCTCTCAGGCGGTGAGCAGCAGCGCGTCGCGGTGGCCAGGGCACTGGCGCCCCGCCCCGCCGTCCTGCTTTTGGACGAACCGTTCTCAGGGCTGGATGAGACACTGCGCGGTCGAGTGCGGGCAGACATCGTCGCGGTACTGCGGGAAACGGGGACCACTGCGTTGCTCGTCACCCACGACCAGACGGAAGCCCTCTCGGTCGGTGACCGCGTTGTCGTCATGCGCGACGGCGCCATCGAACAGGCCGATGCTCCCGAGGCGGTCTTCGAGCAGCCGTCCACCCGCTTTGTTGCGTCCTTCATGGGGGACGCCGACTTCCTGCCCGCAAACGTGCACAACGCACTGCTGACCTGCGAGGTGGGAGTCGTTTCCACCGTCCCCGGATGGGCCAATTGCGACGTCGATGTCGACGTGGTCCTCCGGCCGCACGAGGTAGCACTCGCGCCGGATCCGAAGGGAACCGCGCGCGTCACCGCTCTGGAGTACCGCGGGGCATTCGTGCTTCACCATGTCCGCCTGGGTTCCGGGAGCACTGTGCGCTCCTGGCAGCCGCACCAGATCCGTTACCTGCCCGGCACGTCGGTCACCGTCACCGTTGCCGCCGGAACCTCGCCCACCCTGCTGGTCGGCGATCAGGCGGTCACCGAGCCGCCGATCGGCGCCGTCGTCCAGTTCGCGCGCGCCGCCGTCACGTCCCCGTAACCCACACCGAGGTCAGTCCCTTGTCTATTGCAGCCCCGAGCATGCCCCTCGAAGCGGCACCGCGTTCCGTCTCCTTCGCAGCGGAACTCCCCCGGTTCGGTGACACCCCGGCCGTGCTGTTCAACGGCGTGAACCTCAGTTACCGGCAGTTGGCCAGTCGCGTGGAGGCGGTTGCCGGGCGGCTCGGAACGGCAAGACGGCTCGTTCTCCTGGCCGCAACCAACGACGTCGACTCCCTGGTTGCCTACCTCGCCGCACTTTCCGCCGGGCACCCGCTGATCCTGGTTCCAGGCGACAAGCCCGCCGCCCTGGCGTCCATTACGGAGGCCTTCGACCCCGACGTCGTCATGGGCACCGGGACGGGAAATGGCGAACCACGCGTCGTCGAGGTGCGCGCCGAGAGCCGGCATGAACTGCACCCGGACCTCGCGCTGCTGCTCAGCACCTCCGGCTCGACGGGTTCTCCGAAGCTGGTGCGCCTGTCTCACTCGAACCTGCAGTGCAATGCCGAGTCCATCGCCGAGTACCTTCGCATCGGGCCCGGCGATCGCGCGGCCACTACGTTGCCGATGTCCTACTGCTACGGCCTGTCCGTGCTCAACAGCTACCTGCTCGCCGGCGCTTCGCTGGTACTCACGGATCTGTCCGTCGTCGACCCCTGTTTTTGGAAGCTGTTCCGCGAAGCCGGGGTCACCTCGTTCGCAGCGGTTCCTTATACGTTCGACCTCCTCGAGCGGGTCGGGTTCGCTGACCTGGACCTGCCCAGCCTCCGCTATGTCACCCAGGCGGGCGGCCGCCTGAGTCCTGATTTGGTGACCCGGTACGCCGAGCTTGGCCGCCGTCAGGGCTGGGAACTGTTCGTCATGTACGGGCAGACCGAAGCGACAGCCCGCATGGCGTACCTACCGCCGGACCTGGCAGCTGAGCACCCGACGAGCGTCGGCGTCGCAGTTCCCGGCGGCAGCTTCCGGATTGATCCGATCGAAGGGTACGACGACGGCGAGCTCGTCTATGCAGGCCCCAACGTCATGCTGGGCTACGCCGAGCATCCTTGTGACCTTGCTGCGGGACGTACAGTCGCCGAGTTGCGGACCGGCGACCTCGCGCGCAGGCACACGAACGGGCTGTATGAGGTGGTGGGGCGGCGCAGCAGGTTCATCAAGATCGCGGGCCTGCGCATCGACCTCGGCCAGGTGGAAGAGATCCTTGCGGGCTTTGGGGTTCAGGCGACGGCCGCGGGCACCGACGAGCAACTGGTGGTCGCCATGGAGGGAGACCACGACACAGCGATGTTCCGCAAGCTCCTGGCCGGGGACCTTGGCATCCCGCGCGGTGCTGTGAGGGCGTTCGCGGTGGAGCAGTTGCCCCGCACCAACAGCGGCAAGCCGGACTACCGGGCGGTACTCGCGCTCGCCGAGCCCGCTTCTCCACCGCGGGAACCTGCGGCATCCCGCGTTGAGGGCCCGCGGGACGTGCGTCAGATCTTTGCCGAACAGCTGGAAGTTGCAACGGTCGACGGCGGCGCCACCTTTGTGTCCCTCGGCGGAGACTCGCTCTCCTACGTGGCGACCTCCGTCCGGTTGGAGAACGCCATCGGTGCGCTGCCTGCGGACTGGCACCTCAAGACGGTTGCGGAACTCGAACGGGGAGCGCGCCCGGCCGCACCGTGGCGGAAGTTCTTCGCACCCATCGAGTCGAGCATCGTGCTGCGCGCCGTGGCGATCATCTTCATCATCAGCACTCACATCGGCCTGTTCCGCTGGGAGGGTACGGCCCACGTGCTGATTGCGGCGGCCGGATTCAACTTTGCGCGCTTCCAGCTCGAGGGCGAAAGGTTGCAGAGGCTGCGCCGCCAGCTGGCAAGCGTCGCGCGGATTGTCGTACCAAGCATGGCCCTGATCGCGCTGGGCTACTTCATCACCGACCAGTACAGCGTGGCGAACATCTTCCTGCTTAACGCTCTGGTGGGTCCGCAGGAGGTGACGCCCGAGTGGCAGTTCTGGTTTGTGGAGGTTCTGACCTACCTGCTCGTCTGCTTGATCGCCCTGCTCGCTATCCCCCCTGTCGCGCGGCTGGAGCGGCGCTTCCCTTTCGCCTTTCCGTTGGTGCTGATGGCTGCAGGGCTCCTGACCCGGTTCAACTATGTAGACCTCGATCTGCCGAACACAGCGCCGGCACTGTGGCTCTTCGCCCTAGGCTGGGCAACCGCCCGAGCTCGGACAGTCCTGCACCGGTGCCTGATCACCGCGGTCTCGGTACTCTGCATTCCGGGCTACTTCTACGGGGATCAAACGCGCGAAATGACCCTCCTGACCGGAATCCTGATCCTGGTGTGGCTGCGCACCCTCCCTGTTCCCCGCGGTCTGCAGCAGATCGCTGTTCTGTTGGCCAGCGCATCGCTGCACGTGTATCTGGTGCATTGGCTGGTGTTCCCAAGGCTGGAGGCATTCCATCCCGCGGTGGGGGTTGTAGCTTCGCTGATCGCGGGGGTGCTGTATTGGGTGATCGTCACGCGGGTTACCACCCTGATCACCCGGTGGCATGGGAAACGCCGGGCTCTCTCCCCAGGCCTGCGCTGATACTGCCTGCAACCGCCCTGCCGATACGCTTGTACCTATGCTGAATACGCCGTGGGAGACCGGTTCGCCGCTTTACCGGAAACTGGTCATCTCCGCACTGATCCTGACCGGCGTCGGGATCCTGCTTGCCGTCGCCGGGGCAATGCTCCAAACCGACGGGTTGGTGTACGCGGCGATGCCGATCATCGTCGCCGGACTGGCTGCGCACCTGGCCGGACTGGTGGTGCGCGCGCGGGATGCCCGCCGTCGTCTTCGTCCGCCCAGAACGCCGTAACGCTGACACCACTACAGCTAGGCTTGTGCAAGCTTGTACCGCTGGAAAAGGAGCACCATTGACAATCAATCCGGACCTGCAGGGGCGCAGTTATCCTGCTGCCGAGGTCTACACCGTCGGGCGCGAGAAAATTCGTGAGTTCGCCCGTGCAGTCAAGGCCACGCACGCGTCACATTACGATGTCGAAGCCGCCCGCGCGCTTGGCCACCGGGACCTGGTTGCCCCGCCGACCTTCGCGATCATTGTCGCCCAGCGCGCCGACGCGCAGCTGATCAATGACCCGGAGGCGGGAATCGATTTCACGCGCGTTGTCCACGCGGATCAGCGGTTCACGCATCACCGGCCCATTGTCGCCGGAGATGAACTTGTTGCCGAACTGCACGTCGACCAGGTTCGTGCCATGGGTGGCGGGGCGATGATCACCACACGCGCCGAAATTTCGACCGTGGAGGGTGAAAAGACGGCCACGACGACGTCCTCCATCCTTGTCCGCGGAGAGGAGCAGAAGCCATGGCGGTAACTTTGACCAACCTTGAGGTTGGACAGGAGATAGGCCGTTCCGCAGTCGAGGTCACGCGGTTGGACCTAGTGAGGTACGCGGGCGCTTCGGGCGACTTCAACCCCATTCACTGGAACGAGTCCTTCGCCCGCGGCGTGGACCTGCCCGGCGTCATCGCGCATGGAATGTTCACCATGGGCTCCGCGGTGCAACTGGTGATTGATTGGATTGGCGATCCTGCTGCGGTGATTGACTATCAGACGCGTTTCACCCGGCCTGTAGTTGTTGAGGACACCACTCCGGAACCGGATGCTGCTGGCGCCGTCGTCGAGGTGGTGGGCGTTGTAGGTGCGCTTGACGCCGATAACTCAACGGCCCGCATTGACCTGACTGTGTCCGCAGGCGGGCAGAAGGTGCTGGTCAAGGCGCAGGCAGTGGTTCGGGTTTGGTGACATCCCTTGCGGAGCTGACCACTTCGGCGGTCGGCGGACCTGCACGGAAGCTTGTGGAAGCGCGCACCGAAGCCGAGATTATCGAAGCTGTTCAAGCGGCTGACGCTGCCGGGGAGCCGCTGCTGCTCATCGGCGGGGGATCGAACCTGGTGATCGCGGATAGCGGCTTTGACGGCACGGCGCTCCGCATTGCGTCCTCCGGCTTCACAGTGAACGACGACGACGCCACCTGCGGCGGTGTGATGGTCACCGCGCAGGCGGGGCAGCCCTGGGATGAACTGGTGGAGTACACAGTGCTTCACGCATATTCGGGCCTGGAGGCGCTCTCCGGGATCCCAGGTTCCACCGGCGCGGTCCCGGTCCAGAATGTTGGTGCGTATGGGTCCGAGGTCTCGCAGACTATCGCGATGGTGCGCACCTATGATCGCGTGACCAGGTCAATCAAGTCGCTGGCCAACTTCGACCTCCAGTTTGGCTACCGTGATTCGCTGTTGAAGCGAACCACCACTGGTGGCTCACCCCGCTACGTTGTGCTAACCGTTGAGTTTCAGCTGGGCCTTGGTCGCATGAGCAGCCCGGTGCGTTACGCGGAGCTCGCCCGCGAGCTGGGTATCGAGGTGGGAGAGCGGACGTACGCGAACGATGTGCGGCGTGCTGTTCTCCGGCTCCGTTCGGCGAAGGGCATGGTTCTCGACGCTGATGATCGCGACACGTACAGCACGGGCTCCTTCTTCACGAATCCTATCGTTGAGCCTGCGGTCGCGGATTCGTTGCCCAAAGGGGCGCCCCGCTATCCGGCAGATGAGGGCAAAGTTAAGTTGAGCGCGGCCTGGTTGATCGACCACGCGGGGTTTGGCAAGGGCTTCGGTTTGGCGGAGGACGCCGGCTTCGAGGCTGCTGGAGGCCGTGCAGCGTTATCGACTAAACACACTCTCGCCGTGACCAACCGTGGGGGTGCCTCGGCGGAGGATCTCCTGCGCCTCGCACGCCTGGTTGCTGACGGCGTGGAGCGGAGCTTCGGGATCCGTCTGCAGCCCGAACCTTTGTTGATCGGCTGTTCCCTGCGTTAGCCGGTCAGGTGACCGCGCGGCGTCGTGCCCTTTCCGCGGCCGCATGGGTCTGCATAACCGCGTGGCGGTGCCACCTGCTGTCCACCAGGTCCCTGCTGCACAGCCACTGCACCAGCCTGCAGATCAGGCTGATCTGGGCCAGGCGGTCGTGGAAGTTCGGCATGAGCCAATGTTGACTGAGGAAGCGTGGGAGTGCGAAGACGAGGTCCTCGGCGCCGAGCACCCTTCCGAACGCGCCGTCGGGTTCGAACTGCCGTTCAAGGGCCAACAGTTCCGCTGACTCAGGAGCCACTGACGCGTGCCCCTCTTTCTCGAGGAACTGCTGAAGATGGGCGAGTACTCGCTTGTACTGCCCAACGGTGGCAGGGTGTTTGCCGGCGCTGCTTGCCGAGAAGTAGCGGGTGAGGATCTGGTTCACGGGGATCTGGCTCATGTGGACCAGTGTGCCTGACCCCTCTGACATTTTTAGGGGAACACACGTTCTAGTTATCCGGAAGCAAGAAAAGGCGCCCACGCGATCAAGCCGCGCAGGCGCCGTCGTGCTCTCGCAGCTACCTAGAGGTTCCCGGTCGCTATGAGCAGCATGCGCCGAAGCGGCTCGGCTGCGCCCCACAGGAGCTGGTCACCGACGGTGAAGGCGCTGATGTATTCCGGGCCCATTTCGAGCTTGCGGATGCGGCCGACAGGGATGTCCAGGGTGCCACTCGCAGCGACAGGCGTCAGCTGAGCCATGGAGGCTTCCTTGGTGTTTGGCACCACTTTGGCCCACCGGTTGTCGGAGCTGATGAGGTTCTCGATCTCGCTGATCGACAGGTCCTGAGTCAGCTTCAACGTCAGCGCCTGCGAGTGGGAACGCATTGCGCCAATGCGGATGCACAGGCCGTCGAACGGTATGCGGGCGCCGGACGTGACGTCGGTACCGAGGATCTTGTTGGTCTCCGCACCAGCCTTCCATTCCTCTTTCGACTGTCCGTTGCCCAGGTCGGCGTCGATCCACGGGATCACCGAACCGGCCAGCGGAACACCGAACTGCGAAGCATCCATCTCGGGATTCTTCTGCTGGGCTAGCACGCCCCGGTCGATGTCGAGGATCGCCGACGCCGGATCCGCAAGGTTGCCGGCGACGGCACCGTGGATGGACCCGAACTGGTTCAGCAGTTCACGCATGTGCCGGGCACCGCCGCCTGAGGCCGCCTGGTAGGTCATGGAGGTTCCCCACTCGACCAGCCCGTTCTTGAACAGCCCGCCCAGGCCCATGAGCATGCAGGACACCGTGCAGTTGCCGCCGATGAAGTCGCGTACTCCACGGGCAAGTCCGGCGTCGATGACTTCCCGGTTGACCGGGTCGAGGACGATGATCGAGCTTTCCTCCATGCGCAGCTTCGAGGAGGCATCGATCCACATGCCGTCCCAGCCGGCGTCGCGCAGCTTCGGGTACACCTCTGCGGTGTAGTCGCCGCCCTGGGCGGTAATGATGATCGGCAGCTTGGCGAGGGTTTCGACGTCGTAAGCATCCTGCAGTGTGCCTGCACCTTCAGCGAACGACGGCGCGGCCCCGCCAGCGTTGGACGTCGAGAAGAAGACGGGGTTGATGCGCCGGAAGTCGCCTTCATCCTGCATGCGCTGCATGAGGACGGAGCCGACCATCCCGCGCCAGCCGACCAAACCGACGGAGGGCACGGAGGAGGACACGTGTGCTGCGGAAGTCATGAACCAAGTTTAGGGGAGCGGGCCAAGCTGGCCGCTGTCGGTTACGCGGGCGGTACGACGACGGCGGTCATTGCTCAGGGAACTGGGATTCTCCCTGTTTCTCCTGCGTCCAGAGGCTGATCCGGAATCGGGTCCCGTTCGTCGAGGTGAGCCAGTCCTCCTGCGGGTCGACTCCGGCCAGCTTCCAGGTAGCGCCGAGCGCCGGAGCGTACGTGTCACCCTCCACATCCGATTCGATCAATGTCACCAGCGCGGCATTGGCAATCGAAGCGGCCTCGGCGTAAATCTGCCCTCCGCCGATGATCCAGATCTCTTCAGCGCCGTCACTGTTGCGTGCCTCGGCAAGCGCCTCATCAAGAGAGCCGACGACGACGGCACCCGGGTAGTCAGCCGCATCAAGTTCCTGCCGGCTCACCACAATGTTGGTGCGGCCGGGGAGCGGGCGGAAACGCTCAGGAAAGGATTCCCAGGTGCGCCTGCCCATGATGACCGGGTGACCCTGGGTGGTGCTCTTGAAATGGGCCATATCCTCAGGCAGGTGCCACGGCATGGAGCCCTCGCGGCCGATGACACCGTCGATGGTCTGCGCCCAGATCATCCCGACCATCGGGGTCCCAACGCGGGCGGCGGGCTTCAGCGATTCACTCATACGGCGATCGGCGCCTTGATGGTCGGGTGGTGTTGGTAGTTCTCCACTGTGAAGTCCTCCAGCGTGTAGTCGAAGATGCTTTCCGGTTTCCGGTTCAGACGGAGCGTCGGGTACGGGTAGGGCTCGCGTGTGAGCTGCTCGTTGACCTGTTCAAGGTGATCGTCATAGATATGGACGTCGCCGCCGGTCCAGACGAACTCACCTGGTTCCAGCCCAACCTGCTGCGCGATCATCAGCGTCAGCAGTGCGTAGGAGGCGATGTTGAACGGCACCCCGAGGAACGTATCGGCGGAGCGCTGGTACAGCTGGCAGGAGAGCTTGCCGTCCGCCACATAAAACTGGAAGAAGGCGTGGCATGGCGGGAGGGCCATGTTCTCGATCTCGGCCACGTTCCAGGCTGACACGATGTGCCGGCGGGAGTCGGGGTTGCTCTTCAGCCCCTCGATGAGCCGTTCGATCTGGTCGATGTGCCCGCCGTCGGGCGTCGGCCACGAGCGCCACTGAACGCCGTAAACGGGGCCGAGTTCGCCGTCGTCGTCCGCCCATTCGTTCCAGATGCGCACGCCGCGCTCCTGAAGCCAGCGCACATTGGAGTCTCCGCGCAGGAACCACAGCAGTTCGAGCGCGACGGACTTGAAGTGAACACGCTTGGTGGTGATCAGCGGGAAGGATTCAGCGAGGTCGAACCGGAGCTGCCTGCCAAAGACGCTCCGCGTTCCGGTACCGGTGCGGTCCGATTTCGCAGTACCGTTGGCCAGCACATCGCGGAGCAGATCTTCATATGGAGTGGGCACCGAAGTAGTCACGCGCCTAAGCCTATCGGCAGGGGCCCGAATCGAGCGTCAGCGAGGCCCGAGGGGTCGAGGAGCGACGGCCAACGATCTAAGGTGCGCCGGAAGACTCGCAGACCCGCCAGACGTCAAGCTCTCGATGACGCAATGCCCGAACGGATCCAGTCGGAATCGTCTGCAGCTCCTGTTGCGATCTGGAGTTAGTGCGATTTAGGTCTTATCGGCACCGCTCACGCTATGCGCCCTGAGGTTTCATACGTTGCGCGAAGCGTTGAATCACTTCGCTTACGCGGTCTTTCTCCCATCGTGGTGAATCGATGGTGATTCCAAGGTGGTGCACGTGCTGGTCCAGCGGAATGGCGGGATTGTCCTGCCGCCATGACCGTAGGAGGTCTACGACGTCGTGGCCAAGAGTTGCAGCGTTTTCCAGCATGATCAGATCTTTCAACGTGATTAGAGCAACGGTTTGGCCGAAGTTTTCGGGATATCCGAGGGAGGCCAGGCGTTCCTTTACGCGGCGATGGACGGGTATACCCCACGGCAGCCCTGTGTCCCCGGTGAGGACCAGCGGAATGAACGTAAGATCAGCCGAGTTCGCGCCGTGATCCTTCCTCAGAAGTTCCATGGTTGAGATGAGCTGTTCGGCCTTTCGTGAGGTGAGCACCTTGTCTAATTCAGCGTCCAATTCCTCAGCTGAACTATTGGCGAAGGTAACCAGCCGCGGCATCGCTCGGTCAGTAACCTCCACGAGGATCCAAGTCTTTCCAGAACGGACGGCGAAGTCGCAGATCCGTGGCATCCTTTGCGCTGAACCGAACTTTTTCTGTAGGTGTTCCTCGTCGAGCACCCGCCGTCGACTCCTGGTGAAGATTCGCCGGAGAGCTTCTCCGGTTTCATGCTCAAGGACATCGGTCGTGCATAGGTGGAATGCTTTCTCACGTCGTGGGTTAGCGCCCTTGAGGTATTGGCGGACGTCCCAGAAAGTTGTTTCACTCAAGGCCCGCTGAAGCACGAAGTTGGGGCTCAGCATGAGTAGCTCTCCTGAAGCTAAACGGACGAGGGGGAATCGGCGGAAACCGTCAAACCCAAACCGTGAACGCGCCCTGGCATCCTCTTCGTGCATTACCTGGCGAAGCTCAGCCACGGAGCACGATGTGGCAGCCAAGAAATGGTCGATTGCCTGCTGTTCAAGGCCCAGCGTGGAGAAGAACTCGTCCGGGAAGCGGACATAGCTTCTGAGGGATGCCTGTGTGTAGAGGTTGAACGCGACCGCCGCGAAATCGATGAGTTCAACACCGGTTGCTTCCTTGAAGAGTTCAGCAGGTTCACCGCTGACTGTTTCCACAGCTTGTGTGCGTTTTGGCCAGTTTCGAAACCAGGTGCGTTCGAACCAAACGAGCTGTCGTCCGATCCACAGTGTGCGGTTGAAATGTGTGTTGGCGATGATTTCGTTAGCCAATGACACCCCCATTCCGCCCCAACTTTCTTCATCAACCTCCGTAGGCACAGTTTTGTCTTCGGCGATTCCGAGCATGCACAGAACAATTTCGTCGAGCCCGTCCAGGGTGTCCGTTGGGGGTCCCTCGGGGCAATGCATAAGGGCTTCTTTTGCGGTAAGCAGCAGCATCTGGGTGGCGAACAGCGTAGCCCCAAGGGTTGAGGCGATGGAGAGCCAGGTTCGCAGCCGCGTGTCCTGGATCTTGGTAGCCCACCGACGGTCTACTTCCGATTGCGGAGAGTCCGTAGATCCAGTTTGAATGTCGATGTCCGTTAGAACTTGGGCGATCAGGGAAAGGGCTTGGCCGACCGGTATTCGTTTCCAGAGGTTGGTGCGGTCTTTTTCTGGCACTCTGACGCCTAATAGGTCGAGTGCTGTGACGTAGACGCGCACCCCTGGATACTGCGGCGGAAAGGGTGATTCTCCTTCCAACATCGCATCCGGCATGTGTTCAGCATATGGCGGTAATCACTGAGCCAATCAGCGTGACACTGTGTGATCTGGGACCGAGGGGCTTGACAACTTCAGCGCCCGGGTGTCCCTCCCCCTGGTTTCCGCAAGTTAGTAGTAGCAGGTCGAATTCAGGCCAGGAACAGTGCCGGCTGCGGGAAGATAAGGGGTATGAACCAGCGAAGCGCTTCAGCGTCCGGCAAGAAGCCGGTTCGGGTGCCGAAGATTGAGTTCGATGCTCTGCTGTCGGAGATGAACCGGCAGCAGAGGTCGTTCTACCAGCGCTATTTCCTTCCGGGTCTGCTCGCGGGTGACCCGGTGGATGTTCAGGGTGAGTCTGGTTACGGTGAGGCCCTGCTGCGCGAGCTTTTGGAGGAGCGCCGGGCTGATCCCCTGCAAGCTCTGCGCACATTGGAGAAACTGCGCTCGGCGTACAGCGGAGCTGGTCGATCGTTATCCGTGAGCTATGCCCTGTCCGATTTTTACTTCCTAGAGGGCGATTTCGCCGCTGGTTACGCTGCGCTTGGCTCGTTCATCACGCCGTCGCATCACCTCACGCTTGCCTCGCATCTTGACCATCCTCCGCTGACAGCGCTCCAGGTCTTCAGGTGGGGCGAAGGTGCAATCACTAGGAAGGGGATCCAACTCCATCTCCACACCATCATCACTGGGTTACAGGATCGGCTGGATGAATACCACGCTGCCCACGGCGCAAGTATGCTCGAAATCTTCTGGCAGCGAATCACCTCTGATTTACCGATAGATGACGTAGTGGAAAGCATCCAAGATGAGGTTGCACTGCGCTTCACTGGACGAGATGCGCGAGCGTTCTTAGAAGACGCTCGCAGTAGCCCATCCGCATCTGAACCGCTCGAAGCATTTCATCAGTGGCCCGGATATGAAGAGCCGATCGACTGGCCAACCGGATGGGTTTGTTGGATGCAGTACGGCGCCCTAGTCTTCAGCTTCTTCCGAAACCTACTCAGAGACGCCGAGAACGCTGCACGTGATGAGGCTGGCGTACCCCGCGTTGGACAAGGTTGGATATCGGAAACCACCCTCTTGCGACAGATTCAGGAAGCATTCCCTACAGAACGCGTACAACATCAAGCCCGCCCGGGGTGGCTGGCCCCACAAAGCCTCGACATCTACCTGCCGGACCACAACATAGGAATCGAGTACCAGGGAGCCCAGCACTCAGCTCCCATCCCCTACTTCGGAGGCGCGGAAAACTTCGAAGTGCAGCAGGAACGCGACGCACGGAAACGAGCAGCCTGCAACCAGAACGGATGCACCCTCATCGAGGTACACCCGGGCTACCAGCTGGCCACCGTGGCAGCCCAACTAGAGTCCGCCATCCTGCACGCTAAACAAGCTCCCCCTTGAGCAAGCACCGCGACTTACCGCAGGCGAAGAGAATCGAAAGTAGGTCGCTCCGCAGTCGGCGCGCGCAAGCATGAGGTTCTCCGGATAGCAGGCGGGTGGCACCTAGCACGTGGCCGTTGTCCAATGGCTCTGTATGCGTCCTCATGGAAGTCGAGAGTCCATACAAAGCGGCAACACGGAACCGTCCAAGAGCCCCCGCGCACCTAGCCGCATAGATCGTTCAAAGCGCGCACCGAACCAACCCGCCGTCAGCGAACTAGGACGATAAACACAAAGGGGCATTCGGCCTAGACGAAGCTAAGCTGCTGGCCGTGGACGGTGGGTGAATCGGCGCAAAGGGTGACTTGCCGGCGATCGCCTGGCTCCCGCCGAGGAAGGTCAAACGCACGCCACGAACAACCAACCGCGGGTCGGCGCATAGGGCAGGTCGCGAACCTCAACGTCCACGAAGCCCGCTTCGGCAAGAGAGCGCCGCATCGCGTCCTCAGTCCTGAAGCGGAGAGTGGACGTGGACTCGATGCGCTCGCCGTCGGAATGAAAAATTGTCGGCGAATCGAAGGTCACAAACTCCCCATCGACGGCGGTCACCTGCACCCAGTCCTCCACCGGGCCCTCGCCATCAACCTCCACTACCTGCCGGGACTGCTCCTTGGTCCAACGTTCCCAGGCACGGTCGGCCGGCTTCCGTGTCTCGAAAGCGATGTGACCGCCCTCGCGGAGGCAGGAGTGAATCGCGCGCAGGGTTGCCAGCCAATCGTCGTCGTCGAGAAAGACCTGCGCGACGTTCGCCGTCATGGTTGCCAGGTCGTAGCGCTTCTGCTGAGCGGGATCACCGGCTACATCGGGCGCGGTGCCGACCATCAGTTCAGCCAAGGGGGAGTCCACCTTCGACAGTGCAACCTCCACAGACGCCGCCGCAGGATCGACACCCATGACCTCAACGCCGTCAGCCACCAGGCGAGCCGCCAGAGTCCCTGTTCCGCAGCCGACGTCGAGCACTGACCTGGCGTTGAATTCGTCTACCAGATTGACGTAGGTGTCGAGGTCACTTCGATCCGGATCCAAGGGGTCGTAAACGCGGGCAACGCGGGGGTTCGAAAAGATCACATCAGGCATCCGGCAACACTATGCGTGCGCTGATGGAACCTACAAGGACACCGCATGCTCAGGCGATAGCGTTGGACACCTGCAGTTCACTTCGCTTCGAGAGAATTCACGCGTGACCCTTATCCCTCCCAACAGCGCCGCCGGTGCAACTTCTGCTCCGCACCACGCGCAGCTTCCGGCATCGGACCGCGCGCCGCTGCCCCGAACCCTCCTCGACATCTTCCGGTCCACGGCCGAAGCGCACCCGGACACGTCCGCGCTCGACGACGGCAGCACGGCTCTGAGCTATGCCGAACTGGTGGAGCGGGCGGACGAATTCGCGCAAACCCTGCGCGCAGCCGGCGTCCGCCGGGGGGACAAAGTTGGCGTGCGGATTCCTTCAGGCACCAACGAGCTCTACATCGCGATTCTCGGAACGCTCACCGCCGGAGCAGCCTACGTTCCCGTGGACGCCGATGACCCGGAGGAGAGGGCCCGAGTTGTCTTCGCTGAGTCGCGCGCCGTTGTCGTCGTTGGCGAGGGACTTACGGTCACCCGTACGGACGGCACCCGCGCAAATAAAGTGCACGACGGCGAGGGACAGGAAGCAACGCCCGACGACGACGCCTGGGTCATCTTCACCTCCGGCTCCACCGGCACGCCCAAGGGCGTTGCCGTCACCCACCGCTCGGCGGCGGCGTTCGTTGACGCCGAGGCACGGATCTTCCTGCAGGATGACCCGATCGGCCCGGCTGACCGGGTGTTGGCCGGATTGTCGGTTGCCTTCGACGCGTCCTGCGAGGAAATGTGGTTGGCGTGGCGGCACGGTGCGTGCCTGGTTCCTGCGCCGCGCGCGCTGGTGCGCACCGGCGTCGACCTTGGTCCGTGGCTGATCGCGCGGGGCATCACCGTCGTGTCGACAGTGCCCACCCTCGCGGCCCTGTGGCCGGTGGACTCCCTTGAGAACGTGCGGCTCCTGATTTTCGGCGGGGAAGCGTGCCCGCCCGAACTTGCACAGCGCCTCGCCGTCCACGACCGCGAAGTCTGGAACACCTACGGGCCAACCGAGGCAACCGTCGTCGCCTGCGCGGCTCGCCTCGGCGGCGATGGGCCGGTCCGTATCGGCTTGCCGCTGGACGGCTGGGACCTCGCCGTCGTCGACGCCGCCGGCGTCCCGGTGCCGGAAGGAGCAACGGGGGAACTGATCATCGGGGGAGTGGGACTGGCCCGCTACCTTGATCCGGCGAAGGACGCCGAGAAATATGCGCCGATGCCCTCCCTCGGGTGGGATAGGGCATACCGGTCCGGTGACCTCGTGCGGCTTGAGGCGGCAGGGCTGATTTTCGCCGGACGGGCGGATGACCAGGTCAAGCTGGGCGGACGGCGGATCGAGCTTGGCGAGGTGGATTCGGCGCTCCGGGCGCTTCCCGGCATCGCCGGTGCCGCGGCCGCCGTTCAGTCCACACCATCGGGTAACCAGCTGCTGGTGGGCTATCTGGTCCCGGCCGCGGGGGTGCCCGACTTGCCGCAGCTCAGGGCGTTGCTCGCTGACCAGTTGCCCGCCGCCTTGGTGCCGCTGCTGACCGTCACCGATTCGCTCCCCACCAAAACCAGCGGAAAAGTGGACCGCACTGCCTTGCCATGGCCGATCACAGGCGTCGGCGAGCCGGGCGTCCCACAGGATCTCGAGCCACGGATTCAGTGGATCGCCGACCAATGGGCAGCAGTCCTCGGAACCGTGCCGGCTGATGAAGACGCTGATTTCTTCCTGCACGGCGGCGGATCGTTGGCCGCCGCGCGGCTCGTTTCCCTGATCCGCGTGCGCTACCCGGTCATCACCGTCGCAGACATTTACGCCCATCCCCGGCTCGGTGCGCTGGCCGCTTTCGCCGCAAGCACGGGCGACGGGGGCGAGCAGCCGGACGTGCCGCCACGAACCGTCCGCCGGACGGCACGAAAGTCGCAGGTCTTCCAGACCCTGATGGGCGTGCCGCTCCAGTTCCTCGCCGGGATGCGGTGGCTCACCTACGCCATGATCACCAGCAATGTCCTCGCTGGTTTGGCTGTCCTCGAATCTGCGCCGACCGTGTCCTGGTGGTGGGTGGCGCTGTCCTGGCTCATTTTTGTCAGTCCGTTCGGGCGGATGGGACTGTCCGTTCTCGCCGCACGGATTCTTCTCGGCGCTGTCGAGCCCGGCGTCTATCCGCGTTCCGGGAAGGTCCACCTTCGTCTGTGGCTCGCCGAGCAGATCTCGGACAGCGTGGGTGCCGTCAGCCTGGCGAGCGCACCCTGGGTGCCCTTTTACGCGCGGGCACTGGGCGCGAAGATAGGGCCCGACGTCGACCTTCACTCGCTCCCGCCGGTCACCGGCCTGCTGAAGCTTGGAAACGGCGCCTCCATCGAACCGGAAGTAGATCTATCCGGTTGGTGGATTGACGGGGACCACGTCCACATCGGCGCCATCAGTGTGGGCGCTGGAGCAGTGGTCGGAGCCCGCAGCACGTTGATGCCCGGTACCCGGATAGGGTCCGAGGCTGAAATAGCGCCGGGATCCGCCGTGGAGGGAACGGTCAAGGCCGGCCAGCTCTTCAGTGGCTCGCCGGCGGTGCGGACCGGCAGGTCGAAGCAGGACTGGCCGGCAGTGCCAGCCGCCCGCTCAGCGTTGAAGTCGCGGGCATCGTTCCTTGCCTTCGCTGCAGCGTCCGGTGCGCTCGCGCTGATCCCGTATGGTGCCGCCGTCGTCGCCTCGCTGCCCATCGTCGTCGCACTCCAGGGAGCGGATTCCCTGTCCTCGGAGTGGCTCTCGTTGGTTGGGCCGGTGGTGCTTTCGGCCATTCTGTGGCTCCTGACGAACGCAATCCTGATGCTGATGACCGTCCGGTTGCTCGGCATCGGATTGAAGGAAGGCCACTACCCGGTACGCAGCCGGATCGGCTGGCAGGTGTGGGCCACCGAGCGCACCCTCGATATGGCGCGTGATCTTCTCTTCCCGCTCTACGCCAGCCTGTTCACCCCGACATGGTTGCGCCTGCTGGGGGCACGGGTGGGCAAGAACGTGGAAGCCTCCACCGTCCTGTTGATACCGAAGATGACCACTATCGGTGAGGGCGCGTTCCTCGCCGACGACACAATGGTCGCCTCCTATGAACTCGGCGGAGGGTACGTCCGCATTGCACCCGCGAAGATCGGGCGGCGGGCGTTCCTCGGAAATTCGGGCATGACGTCGGCAGGCCGCCGCGTACCCAAGAACTCACTCGTAGCTGTGCTCTCTGCGACTCCGGCGAAGGCCAAAGCCGGAAGTTCGTGGCTCGGGAGCCCGCCGTCGCGCCTTCGGCGCATGGCCGTCGCTGGTGACCAAAGCCGGACCTTTCAGCCTTCCCGGCAGCTCAAAACGGCGCGCGCCTTCTGGGAGCTGTGCCGGCTGGTGCCTATCATCCTCACCGTTGCGATCGCCGTCGCGGCGCTGGCGATTTTCGACGCACTGGCGCTCGCGGGCGGTTACGCGGTAGCGGCCCTGTTGAGCGGCGTCGTCATCATGGTGCTCGGCGCTGTTGCGGCGGGCAGCGCCGTGGCGGCGAAGTGGACGCTCGTCGGCCGGATTGAAGTGGGGGAGCACCCACTGTGGAGTTCCTTCATTTGGCGCAACGAGGTGGTGGATACCTTCATTGAGAGCGTCAGCGCACCCTGGTTTGCGCGGGCAGCAAGCGGCACTCCCGCGCTGGTCTGGTGGCTCCGCGCGCTGGGCTCGAAGATCGGGCACGGCGTGTGGTGTGAGAGCTACTGGCTCCCGGAAGCGGACCTTGTGACCCTCGGTGACGGGTCCACTGTCAACCGCGGCTGCGTGGTGCAGACCCACCTCTTCCATGACAGGATCATGAGCATGGACACCGTAGAGCTCGCCGCAGGAGCGACCCTCGGACCGCATAGCGTCATCCTCCCCGCGGCGGATATTGCAGCCGGCGGGACCGTTGGTCCGGCGTCGCTGGTGATGCGTGGAGAGACCGTTCCGGCCGGAGCCTACTGGATGGGGAATCCCGTAAGTTCCTGGGCCGGCCCGGGAGCGCGCGAGTGAGCAGCAGTTCAGCGCTCGCTTCAACAGACCCGTACACCCCCACACACGGCAGCTCAGCGTTTCGGGTAACCCACTACGACCTCTCACTCGACTACAGGCTGGCCAGCAACAGGCTGGCGGGCCGTGCCGTGCTGACGGTGACGGCTCAACCCGGCCTGCAGCAGATCGAACTGGACCTGCGCGGCCTCCGCGCTACCAAAGTCACCTCTGACACTGTGCGTGTCCGCGGTTTCAGGGAGCGCATCGGGAAGCTTGTTGTGAGCTTCCGCGAGGAGATTCCCGCGAACACCGAGTTCAGCCTCGACATCAGGTATGAAGGTAATCCGTCACCAATCCGCGGCACCTGGGGTGAGGTTGGGTGGGAGGAGCTTACCGACGGCGTCCTCGTCGCGGGCCAGCCGACGGGCGCGCCGTCGTGGTTCCCATGCAATGACCAGCCGTCCCAGAAGGCCACCTACGCGTTCACCGTGACCACCGATGCCGGATACCGTGCCATCTGCAACGGCCTCCTTGTTTCCAGGACCGTGAAATCCAGCCGGAGCGTCTGGGTCTATCAGCAGGCCGAGCCCATGGCCACTTACCTTGCGACCGTTCAGATTGGCCGCTATGACCTGCTGCCGTTGAACGCCTCCGCCCAAGCCGCTGCGCTCGCGGCGGCGGCTCCGCAAGGGAAACCGCAGGTCGCGCGGGCACCGGGCATACCCGTACCGCAATACGCCGCTGTCCCTCCCGCTCTAGCTCCGGCCGCCCGCGCGGCCCTGGCCCGGCAGCACGAGATGGTCGCCACGTTCGAGGAGCTCTTCGGTCCGTACCCGTTTCAGCAGTACCTGGTGGTGGTCGCCGATGATGTGCTTGAGATCCCCCTTGAGGCGCAGACGCTCTCGATCATCGGGCGCAACCACCTTCACCAGGGCTGGGAGGCGCAGCGCCTGATCGCCCACGAACTCGCACATCAATGGTTCGGGAATTCGGTGACCGCGAGCAGTTGGCAGGACATCTGGCTGCACGAGGGTTTCGCCTGCTACGCGGAGTGGATCTGGTCCGAGGCCAGCGGTTCGACGACGGCCGACGGCCACGCGCGCACCGCCCACCAGAGGCTTTCACGTGAGCCGCAGGACATCCTCATCGGTAACCCCGGCGGACCGGACATGTTCGATGACCGCGTCTACAAACGCGGCGCCCTCACCCTGCACGCCCTGCGGAAGACACTGGGCGACAGCGCATTCTTCGACGTCCTGCAGACCTGGACGGCCAGCTTCCGTTTTGGATCAGCCACGACTGCCGGTTTCATTGCCCTCGCGTCCAGCAGGCTCCCCGGCGCCGACATTGAAGTCCTGCTGACCCGCTGGCTGTACACCGAGGCGCTGCCTGCTCTCTAGTTCCTCGCTCCCCGGACGCACCACGGCTACGGCTGCCGCGAACCCAGCGGGAACGACGACGGCGCCGGCCTTGAGCACGTCTCCGACCCGGTGGTCCCGGAGCACGTTCAGCGTTGCTGGGTCTTGTGTCAGGCCTGAGCCGAGGGTCTTGAGGAGCGCTTCCTTCCGCACCCAGAGGCGCGCGCGGGCGGCCAGGCGCTGCTCCGGTGGCAGACTCTGCACGGCGGCGCGTTCCTCCTCAGCAAGCGCGACGCCATCGAACCCCTCGAAGTCCGCGGCAAGCACGTTTTCGAGGTCCACCCCGATCCGGGTCCCATTGGACTGCTGCAGCGCGGCGACCAGCACGTTGCCAGCGGCGCGAGAGAGGCTCAGCGCGACGGACAACTGCGAGCCGTTGAGTGTGTAACCCGGCCTCCCATGGTCGCGGGAGCCTGTCGCCGGAGTGCATTCCGGGCAGTCGTAGGTCGTTTCGAGAAGGGCAGGTTCAGCTCCGGTCAGCTCGGCGGCCAGCAGCCGCAGCAGGTACCGGCCGGTGATGAACTGCACACGAAGCCGCGCCTCGGGTGAGCGTGCAGCGCGGGCGCGTTCGACGTCGTCGAGCGTTGTCAGCATTCGGTCAGTATCAGGAAGCGCCGCTACGTCATCGGGTCCGTACAGTCGCAGGACGAGTCCAGCAACGTCCTGGGCGGTATCAGCCGGTCGGATCCAGATTTCATTGCTCACCGCGTCGAGTCCATCGGGCGCGTGTCAGAGCCGAGGTGCGACCTCACGAGGCTTATAAGCGTTTGATTGTCGAGCCCGGCCCTGCGTGCACTTTGAACCAAGTGCACGACGGCGGCGCTCACCTCGGGCGGTGTACCCGCCGCAGGGCCGGTCTCACCGGAGCCGGTTCCAATGACCACCGTTCCATTTCGGCGGCGGCTCTCAATGAGCCCGGCTGCTTCAAGCTCTTTGTAAGCGCGCGCTACTGTGCCGGGCGCTACGCCGAGGTCGGAGGCGAGCCCGCGCACGGTCGGCAATCTGGTCCCGGTGTCCAACGCCCCGACTGTAATGAGGGAAGCTATTTGCGAGCGGATCTGGTCATAGGGGGGAATCGCCGAGGTCACGTCGACGGTGATCTGCGCGCTCATGGGTAGAACGAATTCGTGTTGTTCTTGAATGAATCTCTACCGGGGGATCCGGCGGAGTCAGCGTCTGCATCGGCCGGGGCGCGCGCCGGTCCAGGAATGAGGACGGTAACGATTGCCACCGCCATTACTGCGGCCTGTACGACGGCGATCATCGGGTGAGTGCCCATCGAGGGCGGGCGGTACTCGCCGAACATGAGAGTCCATGATGCAGACTCGCTGACGAGTAGGTAGGCAGCAACGAAAAGCATGGCGGAGGCGCAGCTCCGGAAGATCCGGTGAAGGGTCACAGCCCGTAGGAGCCGATCCTGCACAGCGTCCACGCCACTCAAACGCGGGCGGGAGAGCGCGCCGCTGATTCCCCGGGCGGCAAGGACGCACAGCAGGATCATGGAGCCCAGCACCCATAGCACTTCAGGAAGTCCGCGGGTTGTAGCGATATTCAGTGCGATCACGCAGTACAGGACAGTCGCAACGGAAACCGCGAGCGCTATACGAAGCCAGAGCGGAACCAGGCCCCGAATTGGCGTCCGCTTGCGGGGCCCGGCCGAGTGGTTGCGCGTAATTATGTGCTCTACGCCGATTTGGAGGAACAGGTATGCACCGAAACCTAGGGTCAGGAGCGCAAGGGGAATTGCGACAGCCTCTGTAGCCCACAGCGACAGCACAAGGGGGACTCCGGGCAGGATCAGCAGCCCGTACCCGATGCGGCCGGCGGCGTTACTGAGCCTCAGAACGCGAGCGTAGGAACCTGCTGCTGCCAACGATACGGTGACGGTCTCCTCGGTGCCCTCCCGGAGTTTCGGTGGTGCCCAAGCCACCACACCGACAAGGACAATGAGGGACACCCAGGAACTCGCTTGCCCCGCGAGTTCCCAGATCGCAGGCGTCCCCGTGTTGACGAACAGCTCATTTGGCATGCCGCTGGTTGCGAACCTGATGGCGCTGCTGATGATTCCGGCGAGTGCCAGCACCGCGGTGCGGAGCAGCCGGTTGAGGCTGATCTGGCGCACCACGGCGTCGTCATCCGGGGTGAGCGACGCGATTCGCCGCCGCCGTGTGATCACCAGGACTGCGGCAGCCACCCCGATAAGCAGCACCGCCAGCGCCGTCCCGGAAGCGACGGCGAACGGGTTCCCCTCCGATCGACCGGTGGACAGGACGTAACCGTTGATCTCGGAGCCTCGTTGTACGGCGGGAAGGTAGGCAGCTGCCAGGACGGCGGCTGAGGCAAGAAGCGCGAAGATCCCGGTAACGATCGTGAGTGCACGAGGCAGGAAGTCCGTTACCCTCCGGGCGGACACGTCAGCTACCCGGACGGCACCGCGTGGCCGCGGCCAGGTGAATTGGGCGAGGACGTAGATCCCACCGAGGCACAACATCGGAATTGCTGCGCGCACTGCGTATACAAGCAGCCGGTCCTCGGAGATGCTGTCCGAGGTGAAGCTCATGTTTGCGGGCGCACTACTGAAGGAGGCAGTGCTCGCAAAAAACGCGATCAGCGCCGTCCAGAATCCGTGACTTCTCGCCGCCCTGAGTGCGTCGAACTTGTCTGACGTCATGGTGGTCAACCGCAGGAAGCCGTACACGACGGCCGCGCCGATGCAGAAGCCGAGCAGTGTCGAAGTCAGATAGTCCATGCGTCCCCCAGGTCTGTATCTATGTACTAAGTATTTGATACAAACTGGATAAAAGCCAGAGGCCTCGCTCGTCAGTCGTCGTACGCCCGGAACTGCTCCACCGAAACGACCTGCCCCTGGTTCTTGGAACTCACATGGCAGATGATCGCTTCACCAGGCGCGAGGTAGGGGTCGGTGGTGGGAAGTGAGTCAGCCAGTTGCCGTGGCATGTGATTGCGGAGGACGTCGAGAATCAACGGCAGCACAGGCCGGTGACTGCAGACTGCCACCGGAACCCGCTTGTCGAAGAGCTTCTCCACGGCCGCCTTCGCCTTGTCCGGTTTGCGCGCCGCGTTGTGCTCCGTAATTGCGTCCACCAGTTTCAGCTTCGGATCCGCGCGCCGCACGTACGGCATGACCGTCTGCACGCACCGGTCCCACGGGCTGCTCTCAATGCGCTCCGGGCGCCAGGCCTGCAGTAGCCGGCTGACTGCAACCGCCTGGCGTTTACCCGACGCTGCAAGGGGACGTTCGCCCTCTGCCCGCGTCCAGGATGAGCGTGGTTTCGCCTTGGCGTGACGAACCACGATGAGCGGCCACGTTTCCAGATTGTCTTCCTCGGACGCTTCAAGGAGTGATTCGAGGGGCTCACGATCGGAAGGATTGGACAGCAATTTCATCGCGCGGCTGGGTGAACACCACGCGAAGTTGTCTACCTCCTTGCCGTCCGGCTGGATGGACATTCCCTCGGCGCGGGCTGCCCAATAGTGCACAACCTTCAGGCCGGAGTTGACCTGGTACTCGATCGAAGGCAACGGTATGCCGAGCCGGATCTCGATACCCACCTCTTCGCGGACCTCACGCACCGCGCATTCGGGGGTTGTCTCGTCGGGGTCGATCTTGCCTTTCGGCCAGGACCAGTCCTTATAGCGCGGCCGGTGAATCAAAAGCACTTCGAGCTTGCCCTGCTGCTTGCGCCAGCACAGGGCGCCGGCAGCGACGACGGCGACGGGTTGCGTGCTTTTGGTCGCTGTTGCTTGTGCCTCGGGTTGAACCATCACGGGCGCGCGGGACGCAGACGGCTGCGTGAACGGGACGCCAGGAGCCAGGACTGCACGTCACCCAGGAGAGTGCCGGCGTCGTCCTTGTGATGGCGCGTCCATTCGCCGTCCCTGCCAAGGTGCCAACTCGCTGTTCCCGGATCGAGGTAGCGATCCATGAGTGATACAAGGTACGCGATGTCCTCCGGAGCGGCGAGCTGCACCAGGGCCTCAACCCTCCGGTCCAGGTTCCGGTGCATCATGTCAGCTGAGCCGATGAACACAGCCGGATCACCGCCGTTGGCGAACAGGAACACGCGGGAATGCTCAAGGAACCGGCCGAGCACCGAGCGTACCGTGATGTTCTCGCTCAGCCCGGGAACGCCCGGCCGGATCGAGCAGATACCGCGCACAATCACATCGACGCGCACACCTGCCTGCGAAGCCCGGTACAGGGCATCAATGAGGGCCTCATCCACGATCGAATTGACCTTGATGATTACCCGCGCGTCCAGGCCCGCTTTGCAGTTCGCGATTTCCTGCTCGATGCGTTCAAGGAGTCCCGATCGCACTGACCGGGGAGCGACGAGCAGCCGCTTGAAAGTGGACTTCGGCGCATAACCCGACAGCTGGTTGAACAAGCGGGAGAGGTCCTCGCCGACCTGGTGGTTCGAGGTCAGCAGACCAAGGTCCTCGTAGTACCGGGCAGTGCGCGGATGGTAATTCCCGGTGCCGATGTGGCAGTAGCGGCGCAGCCCGTCAATCTCCTGCCGCACCACCAGTGAGAGCTTGCAGTGCGTCTTCAGCCCCACAATTCCGTACACCACATGAACACCGGCCTGCTCCAGCTTTCGGGCCCAGGAGATATTGGCCTGCTCGTCGAAGCGCGCCTTGATCTCGACAAGGGCCAGGACCTGCTTGCCGGCTTCCGCCGCGTCGATGAGAGCGTCCACGATTGGCGAGTCGCCGGAGGTGCGGTACAGGGTCTGTTTGATTGCCTGAACCTTGGGGTCCACGGCCGCCTGCTCCAGGAAGGCCTGCACCGACGTCGAGAACGAATCGTAAGGGTGGTGCAGCAGGATGTCCCGACGCCGCATGGCAGCGAAGACGTTCGCCGCCTTGGACGTTTCGCTCTCATTCAGATCCCGGCTCGTGTGCGCAACGTGCTTCGGGTAGTGCAGGTCACCGCGGTCGATGCCGGCAATTACGGTCAGGCCCCGTAGGTCCAGGGGTGCCGGGAGGTCGTAGACCTCGGACTCATCGACGCCCAGTTCGCGCGAGAGCAGCGCCCTGATGCTGGGATTGATGTCCGTTGTGACTTCGAGCCGGACCGGCGGTCCGAAGCGCCGCCGCAACAGTTCCTTCTCAAGCGCCTGAAGGAGGTTCTCGGCGTCGTCTTCTTCCACCTCCAGGTCCTCGTTGCGGGTGACGCGGAATGTGTGGTGCTCCAGCACTTCCATGCCGGGGAACAGCTGGTCAAGGTGGACGGCGATGACGTCCTCAAGCGGGATGAACCGCGCGGTGCGCCCGGCCACGTTACCGGCGCGGGGTCCGTCAACTGACACAAGCCGAGGCAGCTGGTCCGGGACCTTCACGCGGGCGAAGAGTTCCTTGTCGCTCACCGGATTACGGACGACGACGGCGAGGTTCAGCGAGAGCCCCGAGATGTAGGGGAAGGGGTGGGCCGGGTCCACCGCAAGCGGGGTGAGGATGGGAAAAACCTTCTCGGCGAACAGCTTGTGGAGGTCAGCGCGTGCCGCTTCGTCGAGTTCGTCCCACGTGGTGAGGTGGATGTTCTCCGCAGCAAGGTTGGACCGGATGTGGTCTGCGAAGATTGCCGCGTGCCGCCGCTGAAGGTCGAAGCCCTCCGTCATGATCGTCTCGAGCTGCTCGATCGGGCTCAGGCCGGCTGCCGATGGCACTGCGAGCCCGGTGGCAATCCGACGCTTCAGCCCGGCAACCCGGACCATGTAGAACTCGTCGAGGTTGGAAGCGAAGATCGAGAGGAAGTTGACCCGCTCGAGCAGGGCGAGTTCCGGGTCCTCGGCCAGGTCAAGTACCCGGGCGTTGAAGTCCAGCCAGCTGATCTCGCGGTCAAGGAAGCGGTCCGGCTTGATGTCGCCTTCGGGGACCAGGCTGGGCGCAAATTCCGGGATGTCGATGCGGTCCTGGGTTGCCCGGGCCGGAGCCACTTCCGAAGATCCGTACCGTGCCGGCAGGCGTGCTGCAGTTTCGGCTTTCATGGTGTCTCCTTCATGGTTCCTGAGGTGGCACAAGCCTGCCCGGGCAGGCAGGCTGTAGCCCTCCTCAAACCTTACAAGTTTCGCCACCACTCCTCGGCGCGTACATGACATCCACATCCCACCGGGTGAACCCGAGCTTGCGGTAGAGCGCCACCGCCGCCGTGTTGTCAGCGTCCACATAGAGCATGATCGCTTGCAGACCGAGGGAATGGAGGTGCTCGATGCCAGCGATAGTGAGCGCCTTGCCCAGTCCGATTCCTTGCGCTTCCGGGGTCACGCCGACCACATATACCTCACCGATTGCCGGATGTTTGCCGGTGCGCGGGTGCACTTTGGTCCAATGAAAACCAAGCAGCCGATCATCGGATTCCCTAACCGCCAGGATCAACCCGGCTGGATCAAACCAATCCTCCGCCATGCGGGCGGCCAGGTCGTCCATCGTGGTGGCCCCCTGCTCGGGATGGTGCGCAAAAGCGGCGGCGTTGGCCTCGAGCCAGGCCGCTTCGTCGCGGCCGGGCTGGAAGGTGCGCAGGGCCACCCCGTCCGGCATGACGACGTCGGGCACTGATTCTTTCAGCGCGGCCCGCGTCTGGCGCATGCGCCACAATTCCCTGACCGGCGCAAAGCCGGCTTTGCCTGCAAGCTCGACGGCGGCCGCATGGTTGCCGTGCGACCACGCACGGAGATCGGGAAGCTGGCGTTCCTGCAGTGCGCGCACGAGGCCGGAAGCCACTCCCTGGTTGCGGTAGGTGGGCCGGACCACCAGCTCGAGGACGCCGGGTTGGCCGGTTGCGCGGGCGAGGCTGACGACGGCGACGCCGGCGAGTCCGTCGTCGTTCGTTTCGCCGTCATTCGCGTAGGTCGCAAACACGAGCAGGCTGTCCGGATGCTGCTGCGCTGTCCTGAGATTGACCAGAGTCTGCTCGGATAGCGGGGGATTTCCGTCAGCGTCCTCGGCAGCCCGGGCGAGCCCGATGATGTCTTCGAGAACATCCTCCCGGGGCGTACCTTCGATCGAGAGGATGGGCCAGGTCGGTGTGGAAGCCGTCATCTGTTCAGCGTAGCGCCGGACGGTGGGATAACAAGGAGTCGACAGGTAGATTTACACGACGTCCCGGCCATGCGCGCGGGACGGTTTTGGCAGCCCCGCAACGGGTGATGTACGCTTTTTCGAGCGCTGAGAAGTGCTGCGAGGGGGATGCGCCAGTGGGGCGCCCTCGATACGTTCGACCCGTATGTCCTCCACAAAAAACGGTTCCCTTTCCGCACTGCGGGATGGGAACCGTTCTGTTAATCCCAGCAGTCAGGCTTTCTGGTTCACCGCGGAGTCCTCCGGCTGCCGCGTCAGCGTGAACCGGTAGCCAACGTTGCGCACAGTGCCGATCAGCTGTTCGTGATCCGGGCCGAGCTTCGCGCGTAGCCTCCGCACGTGCACGTCCACCGTCCTGGTGCCGCCGTAGTAGTCGTAGCCCCACACCTCGTGCAGCAGCTGATCACGGGTGAATACGCGGCCCGGGTGCTGCGCCAGGTACTTCAGCAGCTCAAATTCCTTGTAGGTGAGGTTCATCGGCTCGCCGCCGACGCGCGCTGTGTAGCTCGCCTCATCAATCACGACGCCGGACGCATGTATCTCGCTGGACACTTCCTCGGCCGCGCTGTTGGCCCGTGCGATCGCCAGACGGAGCCGGGCTTCGACTTCGGCGGGCCCGGCGGAGTCCAATACGACGTCGTCGGCGAGCCAGTTGGCGGCGACGGCGGCCATCCCGCCTTCGGTCAGCACGAGCATAAGCGGAGCGCTGAGTCCGGTTGCCCGAAGGAGTTGCGTGAGCGAACGGGCTCCCACGAGGTCTTTCCGCGCATCGATGATGACGACGTCGCACGGTTCAGTCTCGAGGAGGGCGGTGGGTTCTGCGGGGAGGATGTGCACCTTGTGGCTGAGAAGCTCAAGCGCGGGGAGGACCTCGACTGACGAGCCGGGACTATTGGTCAGCATCAGGATGTGCGGCATATGTCCTCCAGGGGATTGGGACGCGCATCATCGGGCGGGCTGCGTTGGTGGTTGCGGGACGAACTTAGAAATCGTGTTCGTTAAGCAAACCAGCCAGCGGGTTCCGTCCATTATAGCCGTGGTGACGCACCGCACTCCGTAACATCGCGGGAGCGGGCGAAAATCAACAGCCACGACCACGCTGAGCGCCACCGCCGCTTACTGCACCGATCGCACGTTCACACACCGATTTTCGCCCCGTGACGGCGGGTAAGGCAGTATTGCAGGGGTGAGGATGATGATGACGGCTCTGGTGGCGGCGGTAACGCTGGCCGTCCTGGTGGTCGCCTCTTTCGTCTCTTCGACACTGACCGCCGCCGTCGTCGGGGTCCTGATCCTTATTGCTTCTTTCGGCTGGCCGCACGTACTCGGAGTGCCCGCACGCAAGAGCCAGGCAACCGCAATCGCCCTCAGTGCGTTGGCGGCCTCCGCTGCTGCGTACACGGCTCCGGTTGGCACAGCGCTTGGATGGTTGCCTGGTGCAGTAGCCCTCGGGGTGGGCGCGATCTTCATGATCCAGCTCATCCGCGGAACCGGCCAAAGCCACCGGCTCGAATCAGTGCTTGGCGCCAGCGCAGGTCTCCTCATGATTGCCCTTGGCGCCGGGTGGATCGCTGCCGAGGGGCTGGCAGTCAACGCGGGAACCTCCGGAGTCACACTCGTCACGGGCATCAGTGTCATGGTCGCCATCCTCACCGCGATGCTTCCGTGGCCTGACCGCATTGTCGGGCCCCTCGGCGTCGTACTCGCTGCCCTCGCCGGCCCTCTTTGCGCGTTGATTTTCACTGAAGTCGAGAGCCTGGCCGCCGGCATCATCGGCGCGGTTTGCGGTGCGGTGATCATGGCCGCGCGTCGCCTCACGATCAGCCGGACCGAGCCGTTGAACACGGTCTCCATCCTGTCCGTCGGGATCGCGCCGATTCTCGCCATCGGAGCCATTGTCTACTTCCTCGACAGGCTCCTGCTCAGCTGACATATGGGCCCAGGGACCAGTCCCGTGGCGTTACGATGGAACCATGTCACTTCTTGCGCTGGAAATTTTCTTCATCACGCTGCTGGTCATCGCGGGCCTGGGAATGGCCGGTTTCGCGGCGCTCGTCATCACGCGCCTTTACAAGGGCCAGAAGTAGCACCCGCTGATCCATGTCCTTTGAGATCCCCACTGATCTGACGCCTGAGCTCGTCCCTCTCTCCTGGCTGCTGGGCACCTGGGAGGGTTCCGGAAGGCTCGGCGAGGGCGCCGCTGACTCCGAGCACTTCCACCAGCGGGTCTCCTTCAGCCAGCACGGCCTGCCGTACGTGCAGTACACGGCGGAGAGTTGGCTCACGGATGAAAAGGGCACCATGCTCCGCCCGCTCTCGGTGGAGACCGGCTTCTGGGCCCTGGACCGCAAACTGAACGACGCCGACGTCGGCCCCGGGCTTTCGCCGGCCGACATTGTGCCTGCGCTGAAGAGCGCCGACGAGGTTGAGCAGTTCCGGAACGAGGACGGCGGCTTCGACATCACCGCAACAATCGTGCACCCGGGCGGCATCGCCGAGCTCTACTACGGCAGCATCAAGGGACCGCAGATCCAGCTCACCACGGACCTCGTGATGCGCGGGCAGCACTCCAAGGATTACACCGCCGCAACCAGGCTCTTCGGTCTTGTGAATGGTGACCTCTTCTGGCGGTGGGACATCGCTGCGGACGGCAGCTCGCTCGAGCCGCATGCCTCCGCCATCCTGAAGAAAACCGCCTGACCGGCGGGCTACCACTGAAGGCGGAATAGCGCCGCCCTGAAGGGACGTTCCATCAGCATGAGCTATTCGAGTTCGCTCCTTTCCCTGCCCGGCGCCGTTGTGGCCGGATCCCCAGATGCGGGGGTCGCCGCCCACTATGGTGACCCGCTTCGTGAGCAGCGTTCGCTTGCGCGGGGGGAGTCTGTCGTCGATCTTTCACATCGAGGCGTAGTCACCGTCTCTGGCCCGGACCGTCTCACCTGGCTCAACACCATTTCCTCCCAGCTGCTGCTCAACCTGCAGCCGGGAGAGTCCACCGAAACCCTCCTCCTGACAGTGCAGGGCCGTATCGAATTCAGCCCACGCGTGGTCGACGACGGCGAAACCACCTGGTTGTTGACCGAAAGTTGGGAAGCTGCACCGCTCGCGGAATGGCTTCAACGGATGAAGTTCATGCTCCGCGTCGAGGTGACTGACGCTTCCGCCCAATGGGCCGCGGTCGGCTCAGTTCAACCGGTCGAGCAGTTCGCCGAATGCCTGTCGTGGAAGGATCCGTGGCCCGAAGTCGCTACCGGCGGCTACGCCTACAGCGTGGTCGAACCCGCTGCCCACCCGGGGCATGAGCGGCCGTGGATCGAATACCTGGTCCCGCGCGCAGACTTGTTTGGTGCCATCGCAGGGCTCCCGCTCGCGGGCATCATGGCAGCGGAAGCGCTTCGCATCGCAGCCTGGAGGCCACGCCTCGGAGTCGAAACGGACGAACGCACCATCCCCCACGAACTGGACCTGCTGCGCACCGCCGTCCACCTCGCCAAGGGCTGCTACAAGGGCCAGGAAACCGTCGCCCGCGTGCATAACCTTGGCCACCCGCCGCGCCGCCTCGTGTTCCTCCAGCTCGACGGCAGCCAGCACACCCTGCCCGCGGCGGGAAGCGCCGTCGTCGTCGGGGAACGGAACGTCGGCACGCTCACTTCCGTGGCTCAGCACTATGAGATGGGGGCTGTCGGCCTTGCGGTGATCAAGCGCAGCGTGGATCCCGACTCCCCGGTTGAGGTAGTGGACGCGGATGAGCGTTATGCCGCCGCGCAAGAATTGATTGTGGCTACCGACGCCGGCCAGGTTGTTGGACGAGCCACCGGATTTTTGAAGGGCGGACGCTCATGACTGCGGACCAACCCACTGACGGGGCAGCGGACCAGGCCATTGCGCTGGCACACCGCCTCATGGACGCAGCCCGCGAGGGAGACGGTACTACCCTGCGCAGGTACCTTGACGCCGGGGTTCCGGCCACCATGACCAACGCTGCCGGCGACAGCCTCCTCATGCTGGCCGCCTACAACGGACACGCTGAGCTGGTCGCGGATCTGCTGACGCGGGGCGCGGACCCCCAGTCCGCGAACGACCGCGGGCAGACACCCCTCGCGGGAGCCGTCTTCAAGGGCTACCCCGACGTCGTGCGCGTTCTCCTTGACGCAGGCGCGGATCCAGACGCGGGGACACCCTCGGCACGCGACGCCGCCCGGATGTTCGGCAAACCCGACATCCTCGAACTGCTCAGCTAGAGGGCTGCACCACCACTGACGTCTGGGTGCCGGCCAGGACGAACCCCGTGCTCAGCGCAGTGCGCTTCGATGCCGTGTTGTCGCTGCGGGCCCGCCACTGCGGGATCAGGCCCGTGGCCATTGCTTCCTCCACAGCGACGGACACCGCGTACTGGGCGCGCCCGTGCTGACGCTTCTCCGGCGCGGTAAGCGCACCCATGTGGGCGAGGATCCCGGACCACACCTCGTATCCCGCGCCGGCAAGCGGAACCGGAGGATCCTGCGTGTCATCCATGAGGATGCAGTTGTGTTCCATGTCGCTGAGCCCCACCTCTGCGACGTCGTCGGGCGGGCACAGCCGTTCGAGCGCGACGGCGTCACTGGGGTCGCTGCTCACCAGCGGGCCATCATCGGGGAACACGGGCAGCGTGTCGCAGAAGTACAGGACTGCCTCACCGAGCGCCCTGCCGCCATGCGGCCGGCTGAGCGCGAGGAGGGTGGAGTGACGGGCAAGTTCGACGCCGGTGAGACCCTGCGCTGCCTCGATGGCCCAGGACGGACCAACGAGCGCTTCCTTGCCGAAAAGCGAGACGAATGTGAGCTTGGAACCGCCGTCGTCCTCGCGGTAGATACGCCCGCCTCCGGTGGCCATGGCGCCGTCGTCGAACCCTAAAAGGCGCGACCACGCAAGCTGGATGATCGAAACAGTACCGGGTTCCAGATTCATATCGGCTTTCGTTAGCGGACTGGCTCTAGCCGAAGAGGATTGCTGCCTCGTCGTAGCGGTGCTGCGGAACGCGCTTGAGGTTGCCCAGCGCGGCTTCGAAGCCGACCCGCGCAATCTCGGTGCCGTTGAGGGACACCATGGTTCCCCACAGCCCGTCCACCACGGAGTCGACGGCGGCCATACCCAGCCGCGTGGCGAGCACCCGGTCGAAGGCAGAGGGGACGCCGCCGCGCTGGATGTGGCCGAGGATTGTGGAGCGGGTTTCGATGCCGGTGCGGGCCTCGATCTCGGGCGCCAGTTGATCGGCGATTCCACCGAGCCGGGGCCGGCCGAACGTGTCGATGCCGCGTTCGGAATGTGCCTGTTCGAGGTGTGCGGGAACAAAGCCCTCAGCCACCACAACCAGGGGAGCGCGTCCACGGTCGCGGGCATCGGTGACCCATTCGCAGACCTGCTCGATGGAGGTCTGCTGCTCGGGGATGAGGATCGCGTGGGCCCCCGAGGCCATACCCGCGTGCAGAGCGATCCAACCAACGTGCCGGCCCATGACCTCCGCGACCATGCAGCGGCTGTGGGATTCGCCCGTGGTGCGCAGGCGGTCGATGGCTTCGGTCGCGATCTGGACAGCAGTGTCGAATCCGAAAGTGTAATCGGTGGCATCAAGGTCATTGTCGACGGTCTTGGGAACACCGACGATCTTGAGGCCGGCATCGGTCAGGCGCTTGGCCGCGGCGAGGGTGCCTTCTCCGCCGATGGCGATCATCGCGTCGATCCCCAGGCTGTCCAGCGTTTCCTTGATGGCTTCCGGGCCGCCGTTGCCGTCGAACGGATTGGTGCGGGAGGTGCCCAGGATGGTGCCGCCCTGCTTGGAGATACCTCGGACTGCGTGGCGCGGCAGGTCGATGATGGCACCCTCCACAACACCCCGCCACCCGTCACGGAAGCCGACAAACTCGAGGTCGTGGGACTTGATGCCGTTGAGGACAGCGCCGCGGATGACCGCATTGAGGCCTGGGCAATCGCCGCCGCTGGTGAGGATGCCGATTTTCATACAGGGGTGTTCCAATCAAGAGTTGACGGATGACTTGGTCAGGCGCCTCCTCGAGCCTCCTATGATTCTAGACACATCCGTTACAGCAGGCCCGAAGATGAGCGCCCTGTGACAGAGGACGTGTCCACCGGTCGGTGGACACGTCCTCTCAGGCTTGGAAGTTCGGCTCAGCAGTTAGAGCGCCCGGTTGCTAACCATCTTCTCCAGCGCGATGGTCCCGTCGGTCTTGGGCAGCAGAAGCCACAGCACCAGGTACAGCGGAAGGCCGATGAAGGGGAGCAGGAAGCTCAGCAGGATGCCGATCCTGACGAGGCCGGCAGACCAACCGAACTTCTGGGCGATTCCGGAAGCGATGCCACCGAACCAGCCGCCTGGAGCGCGCTTGATGGGTGAGGAGCGAAGGGCGTTGAAGAAGGATTCCATGGGACCATGCTTTCTTATTGGGGCGTGGATGTCACTGTTGAATGTCCGCTGTTGAATGTCATTGTTGGTTCTCACTGATTGCAGCATCAGTCAGTCCGCTGCCCGTTGCGGCGGGTCATGGACAGGACGCCGCCAATCACCAGCGCAAGTCCGGTCCCGATCAGGAGGGCCATCACCACGACGACGGGATTCAGCGTGATGTCCGCGAGTTCGCCGATGAGGATCAGTGCGCCAATAACTATGGTGACCACACCCCAGATGATGGTTCCGGGCCGGACCGGGGCCCCGGCGTCGTCGGCTTCGGTGGAGCTCCTGGCTCCGCCGCTTGCTGGGTGGAGGGTACTCATCGTTCCTGCCCGCCTTCGGTGTCTTCGAGTGCTGATTCGTTGGTCGAGACCGTGATGTGGCTGACTACGCCACGCACGTCGAGGATGATGCTTGGTCCGTCTGCGTCCTCGTTGAGATACATGGTCCCGGGCTGCCAGATACCGCCGATCGACTGTGAGTCGATCGGGGTCACCGTGTCGGTGGAGCTGAGCGCAACCATCGAGCGAACCTCGACCGGTACGTCCTCCGGGATCAGGATGCCTACATTGCCGGCAGCGGCGTTGACCGGGATACGGAGGTCCTCAGTGAGCGCGTCAAGTTCCGTGAGGTCTATCCGGCCCTGCCCGGCGACTACGGTGTAACCGTCATCGGCGGGTGCTCCGGCCGAGCTTGACCAGTGCCCCTGCGAGGCCACCACCCAGTGTCCGGTCGTCGGCGAAGCACTGGCAATCAGGCTCGCAACGATGCCTACGGAGGCCAGGAAACCGAGCACTCCCGAGCTGCGTCCACGCAGTCCCAGCAGCACGACGCCGATACCGAGTACGACGACGCCCGTCGCCAGCGCGACGGTAACCACGCTGTCTCCCAGCCGCAGCACCTGAAGGTAATCGAGCGCGAGGACCAGCCCTGCGAGGAGGACTGCGCCTCCAAGGAAGACAGCGACGTCGGCTCCGGACGGCCGTGGCGTTGGCGGCTTCGGCGGGCTCTTCACCACGGGCGGGCGAGGTTGGGGGCGGGTCTGGGAAAAGGAGGGTGGCATTGCGTGTGGCATGGCTGCAGTGGCGGGACTGTTCCGCTGTTCCCACGCGAGCGGGACGGTGTGCGCCATGGTGGAAGCTCCGGGTCCGGCAGTGTCCGCAGGGGCACTCGTGGCAGCGCCGGCCTGAGTGGTATGCGGAATCTGAGTCCCGGGAGTCCCAATGTCAGGTGAGCCAGCAGCAGGGTTGCCCGCGCCGGCCTTGTTCCGGTTCGCCGAATTCGAGATCCAGTACACGATGAACACTGCAACACCGATCCAGAACAGGCTCCAGATGAAGCCCCCGAAGCCGCCGGTGTCACCGAAGAACGGCACGTTGGGCCGCCACAGTCCAAGGATGGTGACGCTGAGCGCGCCGGTCATTCCGGAAGTCCAGCTGCCCCGCCCGGCGGATTCCGCGTGGATGCGTCCGTCCGGCTCGGGGAGCAGTGCCCAGGCGAGCCCGTAGGCCAGCAGACCGATACCTCCGAAGATCGCGAGTACAACGAAAATTCCCCGCACCAGGATGGGGTCGAGGCCCGTCCGCGCAGCGATTCCGGTGGCAACTCCGCCGATCCAGCGGTCCTGCCCGCGTACCAGGTTTAGGCCGCGGATCCACCCGAAGAACCCGGGCGAGGGCCGGGAAGCCTCGGGCGGAACCGGTGCGGGGTCCCTAGTGGGGTTTGTTGCTCCGGCCGGTTCTCCCGGGGTTGATTGAGGGTCATCATGCGAGTTCATACCTTCATCTTGGTTCCCCCTGCTTAGGTCTTGCCATCGGGGCCCACCCTGAACAACCCCTGACTGGTACCCGGATTACCCTGATACTGGGGTTCATCGGGCCCTGAGCGTGTTTGGATTGTGGCATGAGACCTCCGCTCCTGCGCTCCGATAACGCCGTGATAGCCGGCGTTTGCGCGGGACTGGCCGCGCACCTCGGTGTTTCGGTGCGGGCTGCCCGGATCGGCATGGCGGCACTGACCCTTGTGGGCGGTTCCGGGCTCGTTCTGTACGGCTGGCTGTGGCTGCTGGTACCGACCACTGAGGAACGACGGCGGACGCAGACCACCGCAGGCCAGCCGGCAGGGCTTCGGCTGGGTACGCCGGCGCTCGCAGGAACTGAACCGGAACCAGATGGTACTGTCCGCGCCGCTGGGCGCCGGGAGGTGATCATCGGCGTCGGGCTTCTGGTGGTGGCAGCAGCCTTCGTCGCCCAACAGCTTGGCGTGAACATCCAATGGGGATGGCTGGTGCCCGTCGCAGCCGTGGCGCTCGGGGCTGTCCTCGCCTGGTCGCAAATTGATGAGGCCCGCCGTGCACGGCTGATGGACCACGCCGGGGCCACCCGCGCCGAAGGCGTTGCCCGGCTGGCGGCCGGGTTGCTTTTGGTGATGGTCGGTGTGCTCATCCTCGTCTCGGGTTCCCTGTCCTGGGAGTTCAGCTGGCCGGTATTGCTGGCAACCGGGGCGGTGCTCGGTGGTGTTGGGCTGGTGCTCGCGCCGTGGGGCGTGAAGTTCTGGCGCGATCTTGAAGCTGAACGCGCAGGCCGTATCCGTGAAACCGAACGTGCTGAGATCGCTGCCCACCTTCATGATTCCGTTCTGCAGACCCTCGCGCTCATCCAGAACCGGGCGGGGTCGGAGCAGGACGTCGTTCGGCTTGCGCGGGCGCAGGAACGCGAACTGCGGCGTTGGTTGTACGCGGATGCCGACGAGCGGACGGGAAACCTGGCCGACAGTATCAAGGCGGTTGCGGCCGAGGTGGAGGAAGCCTACGGGCCTCCTGTGGACGTCGTCTCCGTGGGCGATACGCCTATGACCCAGCGCCAGGAAGCACTGGTGCAGGCCACACGGGAAGCGGTGCTGAACGCAGCCAAGCACGCGGGCGGCGCCGTTTCGGTCTACCTCGAGGCCGGCCAGGGAACAACGCAGGTGTTTGTGCGGGATCGTGGAGAGGGCTTTGACCTGGATTCGGTTCCGGAAGACCGGCTCGGTATCCGCGAATCGGTCATCAACCGGATGCAAAGGCACGGCGGCGGAGCGCGTATCCGCAGTTCGATGACGGGCACCGAAGTGCACTTGACTATGCCGGAAGGCGAACCAGATGGAACCAGAACCAATGACTGACCCGGTGAGTGTCGTCGTCGTCGATGATCACGC
Source organism: Arthrobacter sp. TRD_SC_6 (assembly GCF_055361185.1). Taxonomy (NCBI): domain Bacteria; kingdom Bacillati; phylum Actinomycetota; class Actinomycetes; order Micrococcales; family Micrococcaceae; genus Arthrobacter; species Arthrobacter sp. TRD_SC_6. The sequence goes on along the minus strand of NZ_CM143953.1, from coordinate 3,410,132 downwards.
GATCTTCCGGTCCGGCCTGAAGGCTGACCTCGACGGACGGGTGCGCGTGGTCGCCGAGGCCGCAACGGTGGAGGAAGCCATTGCCGTGATCCGTGAACACCGGCCGCAGGTGGTGCTGCTCGATGTGCATCTGCCCGGCGGGCGCGGCGGCGGTGGAGCAGAAGTCATCGCAGGCTGCGGGGAGGTCCGTGACACCACGCAGTTCCTTGCGCTCAGCGTCTCCGATTCAGCCGAGGATGTGGTGACCGTCATCCGTGCCGGCGCAAGAGGATACGTCACCAAAACCATCTCGGGAGCCGACATCTCGAGCGCCGTTCTCAGGGTCGCTTCGGGGGATGCGGTGTTCTCGCCGAGGCTCGCGGGCTTTGTGCTCGATGCCTTCGGCACAGCGGCCGTTGCGGCCGTGGACAGCGAGCTGGACAGGCTCTCGGCACGCGAACTCGAGGTGATGCGGCTGATCGCCCGCGGGTACTCCTACAAGGAGGTGGCGAAGGAGTTGTTCATCTCCATCAAGACGGTTGAAACGCATGTCTCGGCCGTGCTGCGGAAACTACAGCTTTCCTCACGCCACGAGCTGACGCGCTGGGCTGCCGAGCGCCGTCTGCTCTAGGTGGCGCTGGCCCAGCGTAGGTTTAGAGACTGAGCTCAGCGGGCTGATCCGAGGAATTGCTGGAGCCGGCCGACGCCTTCTGCCAGATCCTCATCACCGAGTGCATAGGACAGGCGGATGAATCCGCTCGGGCCGAACGCCTCGCCCGGAACAACCGCCACCTCGACCTTGTCCAGGATCAGTGCGGCCAACTCCGTCGAGGTCTCTGGCGTCGCACCGGCAATCTGCCGCCCCAGCAGGTTGCGCACATCCGCATACGCATAAAACGCGCCGTGCGGGACAGGGCACTCGACGCCGTCGATCTCGTTCAAAGCCGAAACCATGGCACGACGACGGCGGTCGAAAGCCTTCTTCATCTCCTCCACCGCGGTGAGCGGCCCGGAAACCGCGGCCAGCGCTGCCATCTGGGAGACGTTCGCTACGTTCGAGGTTGCGTGGGACTGGAGGTTCGTTGCTGCCTTGATGACGTCCTTCGGGCCGATCATCCAGCCGACGCGCCAGCCGGTCATCGCGTAGGTCTTGGCGACGCCATTCAGGATCACAACGCGGTCACCCAGCGCTGGAGCCGCAGTGGCAATGGAAGTGAAGGGGACGCCGTCGTAGGTCAGGTGTTCATAGATTTCGTCGGTGATGACCCACAGGCCGTTGGCAGCGGCCCATTCGCCGATTTCGCGCACCTGCTCAGGGGAGTACACAGACCCTGTGGGGTTGGAGGGCGACACGAACAACAGCACCTTTGTGCGGGGTGTGCGGGCGGCCTCCAACTGCTCCACAGTCACGAGGTAGGACTGCTCGGGTCCAGCGAAGACCTCGACGGGTACGCCGCCCGCCAACCGGATGGCCTCCGGGTAGGTAGTCCAGTACGGCGTGGGGACCAGCACTTCATCCCCCGGATCAAGCAGGGTGGCGAAGGATTGGTAGACAGCCTGCTTGCCGCCGTTGGTCACCAGCACCTGCGAGGGCTCAACCAGGTAACCCGAATCGCGCCTCGTCTTCTCAGCGATCGCGTCCCGGAGCTCCGGGAGGCCACCCGCGGGGGAGTATCGGTGGAACCGGGGCTGCCGCGCGGCGGCGATAGCCGCTTCCACGATGTAGTCAGGGGTGGCGAAGTCCGGTTCCCCTGCTCCGAATCCAATCACCGGACGCCCCGCTGCCTTGAGCGCCTTCGCCTTTGCATCGACGGCCAGCGTGGCTGATTCGGCAATCGAAGCGATCCGCCGGGAAACGCGTGCGGCGGAAGGCAGGGGCAGGTCGGCAGTCATGGTCTTCCCGTCGGTAGGACTGATGTGTCGCGTATGAGAACTGATTGTGTCCAAGGCAATAAGCTCGGACCCCCACCAGCTTAGGGCTTCAGGTACACGCGATGCCCGCCTGGACGCGGCACATGACTGCTGGTTTCATGAGCGTTTCCGGGGTCCGGTGCCCGGTTCGACGTTGCGTCCCGGATTGCGTAGACTAGATCCTCGGTGTTGAAATCGCCATGATGTCCCATGCCTGCTGAAGAGTTTGCGGCGGGTCCTTAGGCACTGGCGTAATTCATCCCAAAGGGTAGTGGCGCAATTGGTAGCGCAGCGGTCTCCAAAACCGCAGGTTGCAGGTTCGAGTCCTGTCTGCCCTGCGCATCACCGTCATGAACAGCATGCGGCAGTGCGGCGTTGAACGCTCAAAGAGTGATTGGTCAGTGAGGCCCGCTCAGGAACCTACAAGATTGATGAGGTTGAAGGTGACCGATACAGCTGAGAGTAGCTCCAAGGGAAGCCCCTCCGGCAACCAGGAGCCCAAGCGCGGGTTCTTCGGTCGAATCATCCTTTTTGTACGTCAGATCGTCGCTGAACTGCGCAAGGTGGTCGTGCCTACCCGCAGGGAGCTGGTGCGGTACACCATCACCGTCATGGTGTTCGTGATCATCATGATTCTCATCGTGACCGGCTTGGACTACCTGTTCGGCACCGGCGCGGTGTGGCTCTTTGGCGGCGAAAGCTAGCTTCTGCCCACTTCAAGGGCAGTATCGAGCAAGTACAGCAATGCAGAAAGCAGGCAGCTAGGTGTCCGAGCAAGAACTCGATCAACAGATTGAAACCGAAGAGGAAGATCTGAGTACCGAGGATCAGGATCAGGTAACCACGGCAGGCGCAGAAGACGCACCTGCCGAAGCTGTTGCGCCCGAAAATGGCGAAGAGTCCGCTGAAGGTTCAGAGCCTGCGGAAGATTCAGAGCTTGTAGAAGACGGAGAGCCTGCGGTAGACGGAGAGCTTGCGGAAGACGCAGAGCCCGAGGTTGACCCGGTCGCCGACTTCAAGGCCAAGCTTCGCCGCCAGGACGGCGACTGGTACGTCATCCACTCGTACGCGGGTTATGAGAACCGCGTGAAGGCAAACCTTGAGACCCGCATCCAGACCCTGGACATGGAAGATTACATCTTCGAGATCCAGGTGCCCATGGAAGAGGTCGTCGAGATCAAGAACACCACGCGGAAGATCGTCAACCGCGTGCGTATCCCCGGCTACGTCCTGGTCCGGATGGAACTCACAGATGAGTCCTGGGGCGCCGTGCGGCACACCCCTGGCGTCACCGGATTCGTCGGAAACGCCCATGATCCTGTCCCCCTGAGCCTCAATGAAGTGTTCTCCATGCTGGAGCACACCATCGTGAAGGCCGGAACCGAGGGCGGCAAGCAGGCTCAGGCCAACGCCACGCCTGTAACGGTCAACTTCGAGATCGGCGAGTCCGTCACCGTCAACGAGGGTCCGTTCGAAACGCTCCCGGCCTCAATCTCGGAGATCAAGCCGGAATCGCAGCAACTGGTGGTGCTCGTCTCTATCTTCGAGCGCGAAACCCCGGTAACGCTCTCGTTCAGCCAGGTCACCAAGATCCAGTAGTACGCAACCAAAGTTTTCGTTCTCGCCGGGTGAGCTTTAGCCCGGCAGGACGGCCGGCCGCCACGCCATGGTGGCCACCATCCACGGGACGCTCCTGTCCCGCGGAACGAAATGTAAGAGAAGGACCCTTTCATGGCCCCTAAGAAAAAGGTCACCGGCCTCATCAAGCTGCAGATCAACGCAGGTGCTGCTAACCCGGCTCCTCCGATCGGCCCTGCGCTTGGCCAGCACGGTGTCAACATCATGGAATTCTGCAAGGCGTACAACGCCGCGACGGAATCACAGCGCGGAAACGTTGTTCCCGTGGAAATCACGGTGTACGAGGATCGCTCGTTCACCTTCATCACCAAGACCCCGCCGGCTGCTGAGCTGATCAAGAAAGCTGCGGGAGTTCAGAAGGGCTCTGCTACGCCTCACACCGTCAAGGTTGCGAAGCTCACGCAGGCTCAGGTTGAGGAAATCGCCACCATGAAGATGGAAGACCTCAACGCCAACGATGTCCAGGCTGCGGCCAAGATCATCGCGGGTACCGCCCGGTCGATGGGCATCACCGTCGGCTAACGAGGAGTTTACGTACGGTGGAGCCGAGGAACGAGGATCCGCCGGGAGTAAGCCCCGCAAGTTGGGCGAAAATCAAGCACGTCGGCTAACTGGCGAAAGCCAACACGCACTACACATAATCAAAAAGAGCAATTTGCCCCTTGGGGCGGTTGCCTGTGGCAGGGCCGAGCGCGGTCCGCAGACCACAACTGCATAAGGAGAAAGAGCAGATGGCAAAGCGCAGCAAAGCATATGAGGCAGCTGCCGCCAAGATTGACGCGGACAAGCAGTACGCGCCGGTCGAGGCAGTAAACCTGGCGAAGGACACCAACCCGTCGTCGTTTGACGCAACTGTTGAGGTGGCTTTCCGCCTCGGCGTTGACCCCCGCAAGGCAGATCAGATGGTGCGCGGCACCGTCAACCTGCCCCACGGCACCGGCAAGACCAAGCGCGTTCTTGTTTTCGCTACCGGCGACAAGGCTGAAGCGGCAATTGCTGCAGGCGCCGACTTCGTTGGTTCCGACGACATGATCGAGAAGGTTGCCGGCGGCTGGGTCGACTTCGACGCAGCAGTTGCAACCCCTGACCTCATGGGCAAGGTTGGTCGCCTGGGCAAGGTCCTGGGTCCCCGTAACCTGATGCCTAACCCGAAGACCGGCACTGTGACCCCAGACGTGGCCAAGGCCGTGAACGACATCAAGGGCGGAAAGATCGACTTCCGGGTCGACAAGCACTCCAACCTTCACTTCATCATCGGCAAGGTGTCCTTCGACGCCACCAAGCTGGTTGAGAACTACGCGATTGCTCTGGAAGAGGTGCTTCGCCTGAAGCCATCCGCTTCCAAGGGCCGCTACATCCAGAAGGCAACGGTAAGCACCACCTTCGGTCCGAGCATCTCGGTTGACCCCAACGTCACCAAGGTTCTCGCAGACGCATAAGCAAATGGCACAGCGGAAGGCGGGTGGAGCTCACGCTCCGCCCGCCTTCACGTTTAACCGAGCATCGAAGAAGTTGCCCTGATCATGGCTTAGTGATTGACAGTTCCCAATCACTAAGCCATGCTTTCCATATGACCATCACCGCTGCCAGCATCGTCAGGTACGCGCTTCCGCCCTCCCTTGAGGTGCCTGAAGCCCGGCCATTCATTGAGGCCTCAGATCTCAGCAACCTCATCGAGCGAGAGATCTGGGGCACCGATGACCACAGCTTCTCGGCTGAAACCCGCTTCGAGAACGCACGCCCCAATGAGTATGAGGAACGCACCACCTTCCTGGCCTTCGAGGGGGAACGGGTGGTCGGGAAGGCCGTCGTCAATGTCCCCCTGACCGATAACCTCCACACGTGCTATGCCTACGTCCTGGTACATCCGGAAGCTCGACGCCGGGGTATCGGCACGGCGCTGTATGCAGCGGTCGAGGGCCATGCGTCCTCGAAGGGCCGTAATACGGTTATGGCCTGGACGGATCAACGCGCAGGTTTCAACACGTTGGAGGATGGACTTGTCCCGGCTACGGGAGCCGGCTCATTCCCCTCGCAAAGCCTTCCCGCCCAATTCGCAAACCACTTTGGCTACACGCTGGCGCAGGTGGATCGCGCGAGTGTCCTCTTGGCGAGCAGGGGTGCTCAGCTGGAGAACCTCGCTCTGGAGGCGGCCAGGAAGGCCGGGCCGGATTACGCCGTCGTCGACTGGATGGACCGGTGTCCTGACGGGCTGCTCGACCAGTACGCCCAGTTGCGGAAAACCATGAGCACAGACGTCCCTATGGGTGAGCTGAATTGGGAAGAGGAAGTTTGGGACGGTGCGCGGGTGCGCGAGGGGGAGGAGCGGCTGGCCCGCGAGGGGGGCAGTAGCCTGGTTCGGGTCGTCCTCCATAAGCCAACCGGGAAGCTGGTTGGCCATACGGTTTTGGAATGCCGGGCCGAAAAGCCGGACACCGTGTACCAGGAAGACACGCTGGTACTGTCCGCGCACCGCGGACACCGCCTGGGCATGTGGTTGAAGGCTGAGAACCTGATTGCCGTGGCCTCGGCGTGGCCCAAAGCCGAGCGCATCTTCACTTGGAATGCGGAAGAGAACCGCCACATGCTCGCTGTGAACGTGGAGCTCGGCTTTGAACCGGTGGGTTACACGGCGGCGTGGCAGAAACTATTGGTCCAATCCTCTTGATTTGGAGGGGACTAACCCCATCCCGTACGCTTGAGGAACCAAAGACCGTCGGTCGATGATCACCCTGTATTCCAAACCGCATTTTTCTGCGGGCAGGGCGGCATCTGAAAGTTCCCGTAAGGGTGGCCAGCGCAGGTGAACGAAGCTCAACCCTCTTCAGGATTATCCCTGGCTGTGGTCAAGCCCCGTGCATCTGCGCGGGGCATTTTTATTGGAATCGCTGACCTCGCACCAATTCCCCGGAAGGAGGGTTATGGCAACGCCAACAAAGGTTTCGGCCGTGGAGGAAATCACCACTGATTTCAAGGAATCCACCGCCGCTGTCCTAACCGAATACCGTGGGCTCTCCGTTGCACAGCTCAAGGAACTGCGTCGCTCGCTCGGCGCGGAAACCAAATACGCTGTTGTCAAGAACACCCTGACTGGCATTGCAGCCAAGGAAGCCGGCATCGACGCGTTCGAAGGCCAGCTCGCCGGACCAACTGCAATTGCTTTCATCAAGGGTGACGCAGTTGCTGCGGCAAAGAGCCTGACGGATTTCGCGAAGACCAACCCACAGCTCATCATCAAGACCGGTTACTTCGAGGGCAAGGCCCTCGACGCTTCGGCGGTATCCGCTCTTGCTGCTCTTGAGTCGCGTGAGTTCCAGCTGGCTCGTGTTGCAGGTGTCCTTCAGGCGCCTATGTCAATGCTTGCCCGCGCCGTCGATGCACTGCGCATCAAACTGGAGGAGAACGGGGACGCTGCACCTGCGGCAGCCGCCGAAGCTCCCGCCGCAGAGGAAGCACCCGCAGCAGCGGATGCAGCGCCTGCGGAGGCTGCAGAAGAAGCAGCTGCCCCCGAAGAGAACTAACCTTCTCGCCCACCAATCTCCAGGTGCACCGTGCACCTAATCAGGAAGGATGCTTTTGCCATGGCGAAGCTCACCAACGAAGAGCTCATTGAAGCCTTCAAGGAACTGTCCATCATCGAGCTCTCGGACTTCGTAAAGCTGTTTGAAGAGACCTTTGACGTTACCGCTGCCGCTGTTGCTGTAGCTGGCCCCGCCGGTGGCGGCGCAGGCGAAGTTGAGGAAGAGAAGGATTCCTTCGACGTCGTCCTCGAAGCAGCCGGCGACAAGAAGATCGCGGTTATCAAGGAAGTTCGCGCCCTCACCTCACTTGGCCTCAAGGAAGCCAAAGATGTGGTCGATAGCGCACCCAAGGCTGTCCTCGAAGGCGCTACCAAGGAAGCGGCAGAGAAGGCCAAGGAGGCCCTCGAGGCCGCCGGCGCCACTGTCAGCCTCAAGTAAGTTCCTCGAACCTTTTCGAGATCAAAAAACAGCCCCGGAACCGATTGGTTCCGGGGCTGTTTTGCGTTTGGTGGCGCGCCGAGGTCAGTCGCGGTAGAGCAGCAGGGCCTCACCCTGACCGCCGCCTCCGCAGAGGGAAACCGCTGCCTTACCGCCGTCACGGCGGTCAAGCTCAAGAGCGGCGTGCAGGGCAAGCCGGGCACCGGATGCTCCAATGGGATGGCCAAGCGCAATGGCCCCGCCGTGCAGGTTGCACTTGTCGAGCGGGATGTCGAGGTCCTTGAGGGACTGGCATGCAACCGACCCGAACGCTTCGTTGATTTCGATGAAGTCGAGATCGCTCGCTGACCATCCTGCACGGTCAAGCGCCTGGGCAATGGCGCGGGAGGGCTGGGAGTGCAATGAGTTGTCCGGACCGGCAACCTGGCCAGGCTTGCCGACGACGGCGAATATCTTCAAGCCCCGCTCTTCAGCGTGCGCGCGCGAGGTAAGCACCAGTGCTGCTGCTCCGTCGGATAAAGGGGAGGAGTTGCCCGCCGTGATGGAACCTTCCTTGTCGAAGGCAGGCCTCAAACCGGCGAGGGTGTCAACCGTGGTGTTGGGCCGCACGCCTTCATCCTGGGTGATCACCACATCGTCGCCCTTCCGCTGCGGCACGTGAACGGGGACAATCTCGTCGTCGAACACCCCCGACTCGGTCGCTACCGCAGCCCGCTGGTGGGACGCCGCCGCTACTTCATCCTGTGCAGCACGTTCAATGCCGAGACTCTTGTTGCCCCGTTCGGTAGAGGACCCCATCGATTCCTGGTCGAAGGCATCGGTCAGGCCGTCATGGGCGACCGAATCCACGGCGGGCATGGTTCCGTAGGTCCAGCCCTGGCGCGCACCGGGCAGCAGGTGCGGTCCGCGCGTCATTGACTCCTGACCGCCGGCGACGACGACGGTCGCCTCGCCGCTCCGGATTAGCCGCGCGGCGTCGATGACCGCGGTCAGGCCGGACAGGCAGACCTTGTTGATGGTCACGGTGGGCACGTCCCAGCCGATGCCCGCTTTGATGGAGGTCTGGCGGGCGGGGTTCTGGCCGCAACCGGCCTGAACCACATGGCCCATGATGACGGCGTCGATCTCTCCTGGTGCTACTGCCGACTTCTCCAGTGCACCGGTCACCGCGAAGGCCCCCAGTTCGACGGCCGTGAAGGAGGCTAACTGCCCGTTCAGGCGCCCCTGTGGGGTTCTGGCCCCGCCGACGATGACGACGTCGTTCGGGTTTCGCTCTGCTGTATTCAGCTCTGGATTCATGGCTGGCTCGCTTTCGTCGTTGAATGTCGCTGCCTGTAAGGGTACCGGCCTCCGGCCCAACTCAGCTAATGATCATTCACTGAAATGGGTAACCAGGAGAGCAGTTGGCGTTGCGGAGGAGCGCTGGCGCATATACCACATTCAGTTAGACATTGTCGCTAGCTTCGCGTAAGGTAGATATTTGCGTCTTCCCTCAAAACCTCAGCCTTCATATAGCGGTGGGCTTCGTCTCGCATTCGTCATTTAACGGCCATCTCCAGCTGGAGGTCTCCGTCCAATGCTTGCGGGCGTCAGGTCAGCACCTCTCCGGTGCGGGGAGAGATCGTACGAACACGCCTGTTGGTCTGTGGAAGGATCCCTCTTGGTCGCCCCGAGCACCTCAATTAACGCAACCGCTACCAGCCAGGTCGACGCCGACGGCGCCGCACCCCGGCTATCATTCGCAAAGATTCACGAACCGCTGGATGTTCCTAATCTTCTTGCCCTTCAGACTGACAGCTTTGACTGGCTGGTCGGTAACGAGCGCTGGAAGGCGCGCGTGGAAGAGGCTTTGGAGCAGAACCTCCCCGGCGTCGCCACGACCTCCGGTCTTGCTGACATCTTCGAAGAGATCTCCCCAATCGAGGACTTCCAGGGAACCATGTCCCTGAGCTTCTCCGAGCCGGAGTTCGCTGACCCGAAGTACACCATGGCGGAATGCAAGGACCGCGACGCAACTTACGCGGCGCCGTTGTACGTCAAGGCCGAGTTCATGAACAACAACACGGGCGAGATCAAGCAGCAGACCGTGTTCATGGGCGACTTCCCACTGATGACGGAAAAGGGCACCTTCGTGATCAACGGCACCGAGCGTGTCGTTGTTTCGCAGCTCGTCCGTTCGCCCGGCGCCTATTTCGAGCGCGCCGCGGACAAGACCAGCGACAAAGACATCTTCAGCGCCAAGATCATCCCTTCGCGCGGTGCCTGGTTCGAGCTGGAGATCGACAAGCGCGACCAGGTCGGCGTTCGCCTTGACCGCAAGCGCAAGCAGTCTGTCACCGTACTCCTCAAGGCCCTTGGCTGGACAGAGGGGCAGATCCTCGAGACGTTCGGCGAGTATGACTCCATCCGCGCCACTCTTGAGAAAGACGCCACGGAGACCCAGGAAGACGCCTTACTGGACATCTACCGGAAGCTTCGCCCGGGAGAGCCCCCCACCGTCGAAGCCGCCAAGACGCTGCTGGACAACCTGTACTTCAACTCGAAGCGCTACGACCTGGCGAAGGTTGGACGTTACAAGATCAACCGCAAGCTCGGCATCGACAAGAACCTCAGCGACGGTGACGCTTCGGTCCTGAACATTGATGACATTGTCGCGATGATCAAGTTCCTGGTTGCCCTGCACGCAGGCGAGAAGACCATTACTGGCAAGCGCGACGGCAATGACGTCGAGCTGCGCGTAGAGGTCGACGACATCGACCACTTCGGTAACCGCCGCATCCGTGCGGTCGGCGAGCTCATCGAGAACCAGGTCCGTACCGGCCTGTCCCGCATGGAGCGCGTTGTCCGTGAGCGCATGACAACCCAGGACGTCGAGGCGATCACGCCGCAGACACTGATCAACATCCGCCCGGTCGTGGCTGCCATCAAGGAGTTCTTCGGAACATCCCAGCTGTCCCAGTTCATGGACCAGAACAACCCGCTCGCCGGCCTGACGCACAAGCGTCGTCTGTCCGCGCTGGGCCCGGGTGGTCTGTCCCGCGACCGCGCAGGCATGGAAGTCCGTGACGTCCACCCCTCGCACTACGGACGCATGTGCCCCATCGAAACCCCTGAAGGCCCGAACATCGGCCTCATCGGTTCGCTGGCATCCTACGGACGCATCAACACCTTCGGCTTCATCGAGACGCCCTACCGCAAGGTTGAGAACGGCATCGTCACCGAACAGATCGACTACCTCACGGCCGACGACGAGGTTGAGCGCCTGATCGCACAGGCAAACGCTCCGCTCGACGCGAACGGCAAGTTCGTGGAGGATATGGTCCTCGTTCGTACCCGTGGTGGTTCCGGCGAGCCCGTTCTGGTGGTAGCTGCAGACGTTGAGTACATGGACGTCTCCCCGCGCCAGATGGTGTCCGTCGCAACTGCGATGATCCCGTTCCTGGAGCACGACGACGCCAACCGTGCCCTCATGGGTGCGAACATGCAGCGCCAGGCCGTGCCCCTGCTCCGTTCCGAGCGTCCCCTGGTGGGAACCGGCATGGAGCGGAACGCCGCTGTCGACGCCGGAGACGCCGTAACTGCCAACAAGGCTGGCGTTATCTCCGAGGTCTCGGCTGACCTGGTAACCGTGCTGAACGACGACGGCACCGAGACCAACTACCCGATCATGAAGTTTGCGCGCTCGAACCAGGGCAACGCCTACAACCAGCGCGTGCTTGTCGCCGAGGGCGACCGCGTTGAGTACAACAGCATCATTGCTGACGGCCCGTCCACCGATCAGGGTGAACTGGCGCTCGGCAAGAACATGCTCGTTGCCTTCATGTCCTGGGAAGGCCACAACTTCGAGGACGCGATCATCCTGTCGCAGCGCATCGTTTCCGACGATGTCCTGACGTCGATCCACATCGAGGAGCACGAGGTCGATGCCCGCGACACCAAGCTTGGTGCCGAGGAAATCACCCGGGATATCCCGAACGTCTCCGAAGAGGTTCTCGGCGCACTCGACGAGCGCGGCATCATCCACATCGGTGCCGAGGTCGAAGCCGGGGACATCCTGGTAGGGCGCGTTACCCCGAAGGGTGAAACTGAACTGACCCCTGAGGAGCGCCTGCTGCGCGCCATCTTCGGTGAGAAGAGCCGCGAGGTTCGCGACACTTCGCTGAAGGTTCCCCACGGCGAGTCGGGCACCGTCATCGGCGTGCGCATCTTCGACCGCGACAACGACGACGAGCTGCCCCCGGGCGTCAACCAGCTGGTCCGCGTCTACGTAGCCCAGAAGCGCAAGATCACAGACGGCGACAAGCTTGCCGGCCGCCACGGTAATAAGGGCGTCATCTCCAAGATCCTGCCGATCGAGGACATGCCGTTCCTGGAGGACGGTACGCCCGTCGACATCGTCCTGAACCCGCTGGGTGTTCCAGGTCGAATGAACGTCGGACAGGTACTGGAGATCCACCTCGGTTGGGCTGCCAAGCAGGGCTGGAAGATCGAGGGCGAGCCCGAGTGGCTCAAGAACCTCCCGAACCTACCTCGCGAGATCGCCTCCACCACCGTCGCAACCCCAGTGTTCGACGGCGCCACAGAGGACGAGATCGTCGGCCTGCTCGGTTCCACGAACGTCACCCGCGACGGGCAGCGCCTCATCGGCGAGTCCGGCAAGGCCTGGATGTTCGACGGCCGCTCCGGCGAGCCGTTCCCGGACCCGATCTCCGTTGGCTACATGTACATCCTGAAGCTTCACCACCTGGTGGACGACAAGATTCACGCCCGTTCCACTGGTCCGTACTCGATGATCACGCAGCAGCCGCTGGGTGGTAAGGCGCAGTTCGGCGGACAGCGCTTCGGTGAGATGGAAGTGTGGGCGCTTGAGGCTTACGGCGCGGCTTACACGCTGCAGGAACTCCTGACCATCAAGTCGGATGACATCCACGGACGCGTCAAGGTGTACGAGGCCATCGTCAAGGGCGAGAACATTCCGGAGCCAGGCGTTCCGGAGTCGTTCAAGGTTCTGATCAAGGAAATGCAGTCGCTGTGCCTGAACGTGGAAGTCCTCTCCACTGACGGCACCACGATTGAGATGCGTGACTCGGATGAAGAAGTCTTCCGGGCCGCGGAAGAGCTGGGCATCGACCTTTCACGGGCCGAGCCGAGTTCTGTCGAAGAGGTCTAGCGACCACCGGATTATGGCTGGACCGGCGTCTCAGATGCCGGTCCAGCCACCGGTACCGCTCAGCTCCTCCTTCCCGCACCCCGTGTGACTTCAAGAATTTAGAGATAAAGAGAGACAGGGACCATATGTCCAGCGAATCCTCATTCGGCCTCATGCGAATCGGCCTGGCCACCGCGGAAGAGATCCGCGGTTGGTCGTACGGCGAAGTGAAGAAGCCGGAAACCATCAACTACCGCACGCTCAAGCCCGAGAAGGACGGACTCTTCTGTGAGAAGATCTTCGGTCCTTCACGCGACTGGGAATGCTACTGCGGCAAGTACAAGCGCGTGCGCTTCAAGGGCATCATCTGCGAGCGGTGTGGCGTTGAGGTCACCCGCGCGAAGGTGCGCCGCGAGCGTATGGGCCACATCGAGCTCGCAGCTCCCGTAACCCACATCTGGTACTTCAAGGGCGTCCCTTCACGCCTTGGCTACCTCCTTGACCTGGCACCGAAGGACCTTGAGAAGGTCATCTACTTCGCGGCCTACATGATCACCGCCGTCGACGAGGAAAACCGTCACGCCGAACTGCCGAACCTCCAGGCCGAACACGACCTCGAGAAGAAGCAGCTGGTTGACCAGCGCGATTCAGACATCGCGACGATCGCCAGGGACCTCGAGGACGAGCTTGCCCGCCTCGAGGGTGAGGGCGCCAAGGCTGCCGACAAGAAGAAGGCCCGTGACTCCGCCGATCGCCAGATGGCGAACCTGCGCAAGCGTGCCGACGCCGAGATCGAGCGCCTCGAGCAGGTCTGGGACCGTTTCAAGAACCTCAAGGTTGCTGACCTTGAGGGCGACGAAGGGCTCTACCGCGAGCTTCGCGACCGTTACGGACTGTACTTCGAAGGCTCCATGGGCGCCGAGGCCATCAAGCGGCGCCTCGAGAACTTCGACATGCAGGCTGAAGCTGACCTTCTGCGCGACATCATCCAGAACGGAAAGGGTCAGCGGAAGACGCGCGCCCTGAAGCGACTGAAGGTTGTCAACGCATTCCTCACCACCACCAATAGCCCGCTGGGCATGGTGCTCGACGCAGTACCGGTGATCCCGCCGGAACTGCGGCCGATGGTACAGCTGGACGGTGGCCGTTTCGCGACCTCCGACCTGAACGACCTGTACCGCCGCGTGATTAACCGCAACAACCGCCTGAAGCGCCTGCTGGATCTCGGTGCTCCCGAGATCATCGTGAACAACGAAAAGCGGATGCTCCAGGAAGCAGTCGATTCCCTCTTCGACAACGGCCGTCGCGGCCGTCCGGTCACCGGACCAGGTAACCGTCCGTTGAAGTCGCTCTCCGACATGCTCAAGGGCAAGCAGGGCCGCTTCCGTCAGAACCTGCTCGGCAAGCGCGTGGACTACTCGGGCCGTTCGGTCATCGTCGTCGGCCCGCAGCTGAAGCTGCACCAGTGTGGTCTGCCCAAGCAGATGGCCCTGGAACTCTTCAAGCCTTTCGTCATGAAGCGCCTGGTTGACCTGAACCATGCCCAGAACATCAAGAGTGCCAAGCGGATGGTTGAGCGTTACCGCCCGCAGGTCTGGGACGTACTCGAAGAGATCATCACCGAACACCCGGTACTGCTGAACCGTGCACCTACCCTGCACCGGCTCGGCATCCAGGCGTTCGAGCCGCAGCTGGTTGAAGGTAAGGCCCTTCAGCTGCACCCTCTGGTTTGTGGTGCGTTCAACGCAGACTTCGACGGCGACCAGATGGCAGTACACCTGCCGCTGAGCCCCGAAGCCCAGGCGGAGGCGCGCATCCTGATGCTCTCCTCGAACAACATCCTCAAGCCGTCCGACGGCCGCCCGGTTACCCTGCCTTCGCAGGATATGATCATCGGCCTGCACCACCTCACCACCAAGCGTGAGGGAGCAGCAGGGGAGGGGCGCGTCTTCTCCAGCCCCGCCGAAGCGATCATGGCATTCGACTCCGGTGAGCTGCACCTGAACTCGGTTGTCCGAATCCGTGTTCCGAACTTCGTACCGGGTCCCGACACCCCAGCTCCTGAGGGCTGGGAAGAGGGCACTCCGGCACTCATTGAAACCTCGCTCGGACAGGTCATGTTCAACGAGACACTGCCCGAGGACTACCCATGGGTTGAGAAGGTTGCGGACAAGGGCCAGCTTTCGACGATCGTCAACGACCTCGCCGAGCGCTACCCGAAGGTTGTCACGGCTGCAACGCTGGATAACCTGAAGGACTCCGGTTTCTACTGGGCAACCCGCTCGGGCGTAACCGTGGCAATCTCCGACATCTCCGCGCCGATCAACAAGGCCGGGATCATGGAGGGCTACGAGATACAGGCCGCCAAGGTCCAGGCGCAGTTCGACAAGGGTCTGATCGCCGATGAAGAGCGTCGTCAGGAACTCATCGACATCTGGAACAAGGCAACCAATGAGGTAGCCGAGTCCATGCGTGGAGCGATGCCGAAGGACAACACCATCAACCGCATGGTTTCCTCCGGTGCTCGCGGTAACTGGCTGCAGGTTCGCCAGATTGCCGGTATCCGTGGCCTCGTGGCAAACCCGAAGGGCGAGATCATCCCGCGCCCCATCAAGTCCTCGTACCGCGAGGGCCTGTCGGTGCTGGAATACTTCATCGCCACCCACGGCGCCCGTAAGGGTCTCGCGGATACCGCCCTGCGTACGGCGAACTCGGGTTACCTCACCCGCCGTCTCGTCGACGTGTCCCAGGACGTCATTGTTCGCGAAGACGACTGCGGGACCGAGCGTGGACTGAATGTCACCATCGCGGTTCCCAACCACGACGGCGAGCTCGTACTGCACGAGGAAGTCGAAAACTCGGCCTACGCACGCACCCTGGCGACCGACGTCGTCGATTCCAAGGGTGAGGTGCTTGCACCCGCGGGTTCCGATGTCGGCGACGTACTGATCGGTCAGCTGTTCTCGGCCGGCGTCACGGACATCAAGATCCGGTCCGTGCTCACCTGCGAGTCCAGCGTGGGCACCTGTGCCTTGTGCTACGGCCGTTCGCTTGCCACCGGCAAGACCGTGGACATCGGTGAAGCTGTCGGCATCATCGCCGCGCAGTCAATCGGTGAGCCAGGTACGCAGCTGACCATGCGTACCTTCCACACCGGTGGTGTTGCCTCGGCCGAGGACATCACCCAGGGTCTGCCCCGTATCCAGGAGCTCTTCGAAGCGCGTACGCCTAAGGGTGTTGCACCGATCTCCGAGGTTGCCGGCCGGGTCACCATCGAGGACGCAGAGAAGCAGCTGCGCATTGTGGTCACTCCGGACGACGGTTCCGAAGAGATTGCGTACCCGGTCCTGCGCCGTGCACGCATCCTGGTGTCGGATGGCGATCACGTGGAGGTCGGTCAGCAGCTGGTCTTCGGTGCAGTCGATCCCAAGCAGATCCTCCGTATCCTCGGCCCCCGCAAGACCCAGGAATTCCTTGTGGACGAGGTTCAGCGCGTGTACCGCAGCCAGGGCGTAGGCATCCACGACAAGCACGTGGAAGTTATCGTCCGGCAGATGCTACGCCGCGTAACCGTCATCGAGTCCGGCGATTCCGCGCTGCTCCCCGGTGAGCTGGCTGAACGTCGCCGTTTCGAGGACGAAAACCGCCGCGTGGTATCCGAGGGCAAGAAGCCGGCCTCCGGCCGTCCCGAGCTCATGGGTATCACCAAGGCGTCGCTGGCCACCGAGTCCTGGTTGTCCGCTGCATCGTTCCAGGAGACCACGCGTGTTCTCACGCAGGCCGCCATGGAAGGCAAGAGCGATCCGCTGCTCGGCCTCAAGGAGAACGTGATCATCGGTAAGCTCATCCCGGCCGGAACCGGCCTGGATCGCTACACGAAGGTCACTGTTGAACCGACCGAGGAAGCCAAGGCGAACCTGTTCACTGGTCCGAGCGCGTTCAGCGACTTCGACTACGCGGGTGTCGACGGCGGACTGAGCCCCGAGTTCCACGCGATTCCGCTGGATGACTACGACATGGGTTCAAGCGACTTCCGCTAAGAAACCGAGCTAGTCAGTAGGAGAGGGGCCGGGACAGCTGTCCCGGCCCCTTTGCTGTACCTGGGGGTGGCCCGTCGGGGCCAACCCCGGAATCTGTTAGACTGGTCGGGAATTGTTTGTGTGGCAGTGGATTGGCGTCTTCCGACGTATCTCCGTGTTGTAGGGAACTTGTACAACGAATGCCACCTTTTTGCACGCCTACGGTCGTTTTGCCTACGTTCCGAGTGGGCACGTCAAATGACCAACAAGCTCCGTTCGCTGATTCCGGCCTTGGCCGGTCGGTGCGACGCGGAGTCAGCAGAGATCTGATCTCAAGACAACATACGGAGAACTGAGAAGTGCCTACCATTAACCAGCTGGTCCGTAAGGGCCGGTCACCTAAGGTCTCCAAGACCAAGGCGCCCGCATTGAAGGGCAGTCCCATGAAGCGCGGCGTCTGCACCCGCGTTTACACCACCACCCCGAAGAAGCCGAACTCGGCTCTGCGTAAGGTCGCTCGTGTCCGCCTCAACGGTGGCATCGAAGTAACCGCGTACATCCCGGGCGTCGGACACAACCTCCAGGAGCACTCCATTGTGCTGGTGCGCGGCGGTCGTGTGAAGGACCTTCCCGGTGTCCGCTACAAGATCGTCCGTGGCGCACTGGATACCCAGGGCGTGAAGAACCGTAAGCAGGCTCGCAGCCGCTACGGCGCAAAGATGGAGAAGAAGTAATATGCCTCGTAAGGGCCCGGCCCCGAAGCGGCCGCTTGTTGTAGATCCCGTTTACGGTTCACCCCTGGTCACTCAATTGATCAACAAGGTGCTGGTAGACGGCAAGAAGTCCACCGCAGAGCGCATTGTGTACGGCGCGCTTGAAGGCGCACGCGCCAAGTCGGGCGGCGATCCCGTCGCAGCGCTCAAGAAGGCCATGGAGAACGTCAAGCCAAGCCTGGAAGTTCGCTCCCGCCGTGTTGGTGGAGCCACCTACCAGGTTCCGGTCGAGGTAAAGCCCGGCCGCTCAACTGCCCTGGCTCTCCGCTGGCTGGTCGGCTACTCGAAGGCTCGCCGCGAGAAGACCATGACCGAGCGTCTGCAGAACGAGATCCTCGATGCTTCAAACGGCCTGGGTGCCGCTGTGAAGCGCCGCGAAGACACGCACAAGATGGCCGAGTCCAATAAGGCCTTCGCTCACTACCGCTGGTAAACGCGCTGCCGGTCCATGGCGCCCCCTCAGGGCACTTCGGACCGGCGGTCCAGTAGAACTCCATCTTAGAAAAAGGGAGACACCGTGGCACAGGACGTGCTTACCGACCTCAACCAGGTCCGCAACATCGGCATCATGGCCCACATTGATGCCGGCAAGACCACTACTACCGAGCGCATCCTGTTCTACACGGGTGTTAACCACAAGATCGGCGAAACGCACGACGGCGCTTCGACGACCGACTGGATGGAACAGGAGAAAGAGCGCGGTATCACCATCACCAGCGCTGCTGTCACCTGCTTCTGGGATAAGAACCAGATCAATATCATCGATACCCCGGGTCACGTGGACTTTACCGTTGAGGTGGAGCGTTCGCTCCGTGTCCTCGACGGCGCCGTCGCGGTGTTTGACGGCAAGGAGGGCGTAGAGCCCCAGTCGGAGACCGTCTGGCGCCAGGCTGACAAGTACGAAGTTCCGCGTATCTGCTTCGTCAACAAGATGGACAAGCTCGGCGCTGACTTCTACTTCACCGTTGACACCATCATCAGCCGCCTCGGCGCCAAGCCGCTGGTTCTCCAGCTGCCAATCGGCGCTGAAAACGACTTCGTAGGCGTTGTGGATCTTCTCCACATGCGTGCGCTGGTGTGGCCTGGTGACTCCAAGGGTGACGTGACCATGGGCGCCAAGTACGAAGTCCAGGAGATCCCTGCCGACCTTCAGGAGAAGGCCGAGGAGTACCGCGCGGCGTTGGTTGAAGCTGTTGCGGAATCTTCGGATGAACTGATGAACAAGTTCCTCGAGGGAGAGATGCCCAGCATCGAGGAGTTGAAGGCCGGCATCCGCAAGTTGACCATCAACTCGGAGATCTACCCGGTTCTCTGTGGTTCCGCATTCAAGAACCGCGGTGTGCAGCCTATGCTGGACGCCGTCATTGACTACCTCCCCTCCCCGCTGGACGTTCCCGCGATGGTGGGCCATGATCCCCGCAATGAGGAGATCGAGCTGACCCGCAAGCCCAGCACGGAGGAGCCGTTCTCAGCTCTCGCGTTCAAGGTTGCGACTCACCCGTTCTTCGGCACGCTGACGTTCATCCGGGTTTACTCGGGACACGTCACGGCCGGAACCGGTGTGGTCAACTCCACCAAGGGCAAGAAGGAGCGCATCGGGAAGCTCTTCCAGATGCACGCCAACAAGGAAATTCCCGTGGAAGAGGCTTTTGCAGGCCACATCTACGCGGCTATCGGCCTGAAGGACACCACAACCGGTGACACCCTGTCCGACTCCTCGAACCAGATTGTCCTTGAGTCGATGAGCTTCCCCGAGCCGGTTATCTCGGTTGCCATCGAACCCAAAACCAAGGGTGACCAGGAGAAGCTCTCAACGGCTATCCAGAAGCTCTCAGCTGAGGACCCCACCTTCCAGGTGTCCCTCAACGTGGACACCGGACAAACCATCATTGCTGGCATGGGCGAGCTTCACCTGGATATCCTCGTGGACCGCATGCGCCGCGAGTTCAAGGTTGAAGCAAACGTCGGCAAGCCTCAGGTCGCATACCGGGAAACCATTCGCGGTACGGTCCAGAAGCACGATTACACCCACAAGAAGCAGACGGGTGGATCGGGTCAGTTCGCAAAGATCCAGATCATGATCGAGCCCATGGATACCTCCGAAGGCGAGCTCTACGCATTCGATAACAAGGTCACTGGTGGCCGAATCCCGCGTGAGTACATCCCAAGCGTCGACGCAGGCATTCAGGACGCCCTGAATGACGGCATCCTCGCCGGATATCCGGTTGTCGGCATCAAGGCAACCTTGCTTGATGGTGCTTACCACGACGTCGACTCCTCCGAAATGGCCTTCAAGATCGCCGGACGTATGGCGTTCAAGGAAGCTGCAAGGATGGCAAAGCCTGTACTGCTCGAACCACTGATGGAGGTGGAAGTCCGCACACCCGAGGAGTACATGGGTGAAGTAATCGGCGACCTGAACTCCCGCCGTGGCCAGATGCAGTCCATGGAAGATGCAAGCGGTGTCAAAGTGATCCGTTCGCTCGTACCCCTCTCGGGTATGTTCGGCTACATCGGTGACCTGCGTTCCAAGACCCAGGGCCGCGCCGTTTATTCGATGCAGTTCGACAGCTACTCCGAGGTCCCGAAGGCTGTAGCCGACGAGATCATCCAGAAGACACGCGGAGAGTAATCCAGGCACGCCGTCGCAAGGCGGAAGCCGACGCCGGTGGGCGGGCTCGTAACAGAGACTGCCCACCGCGCAGCGCCCCGGTTCACTCCCTCGAATCAGGCGCACAATCGCAATTTCACCAAAGTAAAAGCCCCCAGTAGACTTGCATGAGTTTCAGCCACGAAAAGCGTGGCTGGGGAGTAAGTCTTCTAAAAACGTTCTAGGAGGAACCCGTGGCGAAGGCAAAGTTCGAGCGGACTAAGCCGCACGTTAACATCGGCACCATTGGTCACGTTGACCATGGCAAGACCACGTTGACGGCTGCCATTTCCAAGGTACTTTACGACAAGTACCCGACTCTCAACGAGCAGCGTGATTTCGCGTCAATCGACTCGGCACCCGAGGAGAAGCAGCGCGGCATTACCATCAACATCTCGCACGTTGAGTACCAGACCGAGAAGCGCCACTACGCACACGTAGATGCTCCCGGTCACGCTGACTACATCAAGAACATGATCACCGGTGCGGCACAGATGGATGGCGCCATCCTCGTTGTAGCTGCCACTGATGGCCCCATGGCTCAGACCCGCGAGCATGTTCTGCTTGCCCGCCAGGTTGGTGTTCCCTACCTGCTGGTCGCGCTGAACAAGTCCGACATGGTTGACGATGAAGAGCTGCTCGACCTCGTCGAAATGGAAGTTCGTGAGCTGCTTAGCGCACAGGGCTTCGACGGCGACGACGCTCCCGTTGTTCGCGTTTCAGGGCTCAAGGCCCTCGAAGGCGACGCCGAGTGGGTCAAGTCCGTCGAGGAACTCATGGAAGCCGTTGACAACAACGTTCCTGACCCGGTTCGCGACAAGGACAAGCCGTTCCTCATGCCCGTCGAGGACGTCTTCACGATCACCGGTCGTGGAACCGTTGTCACCGGCCGTGCAGAGCGCGGAACCCTCGCAATCAACTCCGAGGTCGAGATCGTCGGCATCCGCCCGGTCCAGAAGACCACGGTTACCGGTATCGAGATGTTCCACAAGCAGCTCGACGAGGCTTGGGCCGGCGAGAACTGTGGTCTCCTGCTCCGCGGCATCAAGCGCGAGGACGTAGAGCGCGGCCAGGTTATCGTCAAGCCGGGTTCCATTACCCCGCACACCGATTTCGAGGCCAACGTCTACATCCTGGCCAAGGACGAGGGCGGGCGTCACAACCCGTTTTACTCGAACTACCGCCCGCAGTTCTACTTCCGCACAACTGACGTAACTGGTGTTATTACCCTTCCTGAGGGCACCGAGATGGTCATGCCTGGCGATAACACTGAGATGACCGTTGCGCTCATCCAGCCAATCGCTATGGAAGACGGCCTCGGCTTCGCTATCCGTGAGGGTGGCCGCACCGTTGGATCAGGTCGCGTTACCAAGATCATCAAGTAGTAGCTTCTCCAGTACTGCTGGTTAGAAAGCCCCGCTGCATTCACGCAGCGGGGCTTTCGTCTTTCCTACCGTAGTGTTGGCCCGATGCAGATCTACTCACGCCTTCCGCGCCAGCTCTCCTGGCAGATCCTCACCGATCTTCTGGCCTTGACTGTTGTCCTCATTGCCTGGCTCCTCTCGCGAGCGGCTTTCAACGCCCTTTCCGAGTTGGCGGTCTTCGGCCGCGGTATGGAAGACGCTGGAAGCGGATTCCGGAGCACTATGGATGATGCTGCGGAACGCATCGGGGGAGTGCCGATCATCGGCGATCAAGCGAGTGCACCCTTCCTGAGTGCAGCTGATGCCGGTGGATTCCTTATCGCGGCAGGCCAGGACCAACAGGATTCCGTTGCGCAAGCCGCCACGGTTGTGGGATTGGCCATCTTTCTGATCCCGGTTCTCCTTCTCCTGCCGCTCTGGCTGATTCCACGCGTCCGGTTTGCAGTGCAGTCCAGCCGGTCACGGCGGCTGGGCGATGAAGACGGCGGTCGCGAACTTCTCGCCCTGCGCGCGCTGGTGCAGGCGAAACCGTCCGAGTTGCGAAAAGTGGCGGAGGACCCGGTACGGGCTTGGCGCGAGGGGGATCCGGTGGCGGTCGAGGGGTTGGCGAGGTTGGCCCTGAAACGCGCTGGTGTGAGGCCCTGATAGTCGGCCTGCGGCGTGTCGCAGGCATAATGCAGGCGGGGATTCGCATTGTGACGCACAATCTGGCAGACTAGTTGAGTTGTTCAAGCGCCTTTGCGCGCGGTTTGAGATGTAGTCCCGGTCAGGATAATGCCTGGTGCAGGGTCGCACCCGCCGCGGAATCAGGCCCAAATATAACCCACCCCATTTTAGTAGCTCGGCTACGCGCGGGATTCTCCTTGTAGGAGATGCGCGACACGCCCGAGCGCGGGGGTCGGTACCTTGGCAGGGTGAGGAACCCGGAATCGTCCGGATTCAGTCTGTTGGAGGAGCGCCACGCAACGGGCGCACACGTACGCAGGTATTCAGGAACTCCGCCGGATTCGGCAGTGTTCATCATGAAGAGAGAGAGTCGAGACGCCATGGCGGGACAAAAGATCCGCATCCGGCTGAAGTCGTATGACCACGAGGTCATTGACGTTTCAGCTCGGAAGATCGTTGAGACGGTGACGCGCGCAGGCGCGACGGTAGTTGGCCCAGTGCCGCTGCCTACGGAGAAGAACGTTTACTGCGTTATCCGGTCGCCGCACAAATACAAGGACAGCCGCGAGCACTTTGAAATGCGCACGCACAAGCGTCTGATCGACATCATTGACCCCACGCCTAAGGCCGTCGACTCGCTCATGCGCCTCGACCTGCCAGCGGACGTGAACATCGAGATCAAGCTGTAAGGGAGAGGAAGATCAATATGTCTACTTCACTTACACGCCAGGTCAAGGGCTTGCTTGCAATCAAGCTCGGCATGACACAGGTCTGGGATGAGAACAACCTTCTCGTTCCGGTTACTGTCCTGCAGGCTGATTCCAACGTAATCACCCAGCTCCGCACGGCGGAGTCAGATGGCTACACGGCCGTTCAGATCGGCTTCGGCCAGATTGACCCGCGCAAGGTTACCAAGCCACTCGCTGGACACTTCGAGAAGGCAGGTGTTACGCCTCGTCGTCACGTTGTCGAGCTGCGCACCTCCGACGCCGACTCCTACTCGCTTGGCCAGGAACTCTCGGTTGAGCTGTTCGAAGCCGGCCAGGTTGTCGACGTCATCGGCACCACCAAGGGCAAGGGCTTCGCCGGTGTTATGAAGCGCCACGGCTTCCACGGTGTTGGAGCTTCGCACGGTGCTCACAAGAACCACCGTAAGCCTGGTTCCATCGGTGGAGCATCCACCCCCAGCCGCGTCTTCCGTGGAATGAAAATGGCCGGCCGTATGGGCGCCGTTCGTCAGACCACGCTGAACCTCAAGGTTCACGCTGTCGACGCCGAGAAGTCGCTGCTGCTGATCAAGGGCGCTGTTCCGGGCGCCCGCGGCCAGGTCGTACTCGTACGCACCGCCGTGAAGGGAGCATAACCAATGGTTGCGAAGACAGCTACCAAGTCTGACAAGTCCGGCGCGACGATCGTGAATGTGGATCTCCCGGCTGAAATCTTTGACGTGCAGACCAACGTGCCACTGTTGCACCAGGTCGTTGTAGCGCAGCTTGCTGCGGCCCGTCAGGGTACCCACAAGACCAAGACCCGCGCTGAAGTAAGTGGCGCTGGCCGCAAGCCCTTCAAGCAGAAGGGCACCGGCCGCGCGCGTCAGGGTTCCATCCGGGCCCCGCACATGACGGGCGGTGGGGTCGTTCACGGTCCCACCCCGCGTGACTACAGCCAGCGCACCCCCAAGAAGATGAAGGCTGCCGCTCTCCGCGGTGCCCTCTCCGACCGGGCCCGTAACGGCCGCATCCACGTCATCGAGTCCCTCGTGACCAACGAGAAGCCTTCCACTAAGGCTGCCCTCGGGCTGCTGCGCGGAATCTCCGAGCGTGCCAACCTCCTGGTTGTCATCGAGCGATCCAACGATGTTGCGGCGCTTTCAATGCGTAACCTCACTGATGTTCACACCATCTACGTGGATCAGCTCAACACCTACGACGTACTCGTCTCGGATGACGTGATCTTCACCAAGGCTGCTTACGACACGCTCGTCGGCTCGGCCGAGGCAGTTCACGCCACGACCACAACTGAGGAGGACGCCAAGTGAGTGGCTCCATCGCAAAGGATCCCCGCGACGTCGTCATTGCACCCGTCGTGTCGGAGAAGAGCTACGGCCTGATTGACGAAGGTAAATACACCTTCTTGGTCGACCCTCGCTCCAACAAGACCGAGATCAAGCTGGCCGTGGAGAAAATCTTCTCTGTCAAGGTCGACTCGATCAACACCATCAATCGTGCAGGGAAGCGCAAGCGCACCCGCTTTGGATGGGGACAGCGCAAGAACACCAAGCGCGCAATCGTCTCCCTCAAAGAAGGCACAATCGACATCTTCGGCGGTCCGCTCAACTAGGGCGGAGACCACTTTAACGAGGAACTGAAAAATGGCTATCCGTAAATACAAGCCGACAACACCGGGCCGTCGAGGCTCAAGCGTTGCCGACTTCGCAGAAATCACACGGTCGACGCCGGAGAAATCCCTTGTTCGTCCGCTCCCCAAAAAGGGCGGCCGTAACAACTCCGGAAAGATCACCACCCGTCACAAGGGTGGTGGACACAAGCGTCAGTACCGTCTTATCGACTTCCGTCGCCACGACAAGGACGGCGTGAACGCGCGCGTTGCTGAGATCGAGTATGATCCCAACCGCACTGCCCGCATCGCGCTCCTGCACTACCTGGACGGCACCAAGCGGTACATCATTGCGCCGAACAAGCTGAAGCAAGGCGATTTCGTTGAGGCCGGCCCTGCTGCTGACATCAAGCCCGGCAACAATCTTCCACTGCGCAACATCCCCGTCGGTACCGTAATCCACGCTGTGGAATTGCGTCCCGGTGGCGGCGCGAAGATGGCCCGTTCCGCTGGAGCTTCCGTGCAGCTGGTCGCCAAGGAGGGCCGCTTCGCGCAGCTCCGCCTGCCTTCCGGTGAAATCCGCAACGTTGATGTCCGCTGCCGCGCAACTGTCGGCGAGGTCGGCAATGCCGAGCAGTCGAACATCAACTGGGGCAAGGCTGGCCGTATGCGCTGGAAGGGCGTTCGCCCAACCGTCCGCGGTGTGGCCATGAACCCGGTCGATCACCCGCACGGTGGTGGTGAAGGCAAGACCTCCGGTGGACGTCACCCGGTCAACCCGAACGGTAAGGCCGAAGGCCGTACCCGCCGTAAAAACAAAGAAAGCGACTCGCTCATTGTGCGTCGCCGTCGTTCCGGCAAGAACAAGCGATAGGAGCCTGGAAACATGCCACGCAGCCTGAAGAAAGGCCCCTTCGTCGATCAGCACCTGTTCGTCAAGGTGGACCGCGAGAACGAGAAGGGCACCAAGAACGTCATCAAGACGTGGTCCCGCCGTTCCATGATCATTCCCGACATGCTCGGTCACACGATCGCAGTGCATGACGGGCGCAAGCACATTCCGGTGTTTGTCACCGAGTCGATGGTCGGGCACAAGCTCGGCGAATTCGCTCCCACGCGGACCTTCCGCGGCCATGTTAAGGACGACCGCAAGGGCAAGCGCCGCTAGGCGCCTGTTCTTACGGCTAAGACGAGAGAAGGAAAGCAATGGAAGCCAAGGCTATTGCGCGTCATCTGCGCGTTACGCCTATGAAGGCCCGGCGCGTCGTCAACCTTGTTCGTGGTAAGCAAGCGAATGAGGCTCTGGCAATACTGAAGTTTGCCCCACAGGCAGCTTCGGAGCCGGTATTCAAGGTAGTTCAGTCGGCAGTCGCCAACGCCCGCGTTCTCGCGGACCGCGACGGCGTTGCCTTCGACGAGGGCGACCTCATCATCAGCGAAGCATATGTGGATGAAGGCCCCACCATGAAGCGGTTCCAGCCGCGTGCCCAGGGCCGTGCCTTCCGCATCAACAAGCGGACCAGCCACGTCACTGTTGTTGTCGCTACCCCTGAGAAAGTGGAGGACCGCTAAGTGGGACAGAAAGTAAACCCGCATGGGTTCCGACTCGGCATCACCACTGACCACAGGTCACATTGGTTTGCTGACAGCAACAAGCCCGGCCAGCGCTACAAGGACTTTGTCCGCGAGGACATCAAGATCCGTCAGCTCATGTCCACGGGCATGGACCGCGCAGGCATCGCCAAGGTAGAGATCGAGCGCACCCGTGACCGCGTTCGTGTGGACATCCACACGGCACGTCCCGGTATTGTGATCGGTCGCCGTGGAGCCGAAGCTGACCGCATCCGCGGCGAGCTCGAGAAGCTCACCGGCAAGCAGGTGCAGCTGAACATCCTCGAGGTGAAGAACCCCGAGATGGAAGCTCAGCTGGTGGCGCAGGGCATCGCCGAGCAGCTCTCTTCCCGCGTAGCTTTCCGCCGCGCGATGAAGAAGGCCATGCAGTCGGCTCAGCGTGCCGGCGCCAAGGGCATCCGGGTGCAGTGCTCCGGCCGCCTCGGCGGCGCAGAAATGAGCCGTTCGGAGTTCTACCGCGAAGGCCGTGTGCCCCTGCACACCCTCCGCGCAAACATCGACTACGGCTTCTTCGAGGCGAAGACCACCTTCGGTCGAATTGGCGTGAAGGTCTGGATCTACAAGGGTGACATCACCGCCAAGGAACTGGCTGCCCAGGCTGCCGCAGCTCCTTCACGTGGACGCGGCGGGGATCGACCCAGCCGTGGCCCTGCCGGCGCTGACCGCGGTGGAGATCGCGGAGGCGACCGTCGTCGTCGTAGTCCCGAACGCGGCGCAGGTCAGGGCGAGGCAACTGCCGCTCCCGCCGAAGCCGCTCCGGCTGAGTCCGCTGCAGCAGCGGAAGGAGGACAGGCTTAAATGCTTATCCCACGTCGAGTGAAGTTTCGTAAGCAGCACCACCCCGGTCGTTCGGGCGCTGCTACCGGCGGCACGGAGGTCAGCTTCGGAGAATGGGGTATCCAGGCTCTGAGCCCGGCATACGTCACCAACCGTCAGATTGAATCTGCGCGTATCGCAATGACCCGTCACATCAAGCGTGGCGGCAAAGTCTGGATCAACATCTATCCGGACCGTCCGTTGACCAAGAAGCCTGCTGAAACCCGCATGGGTTCCGGTAAGGGTTCTCCAGAGTGGTGGGTCGCCAACGTCAAGCCCGGCCGGGTTCTTTTTGAACTTTCGGGTGTAAGTGAAGAGGTAGCTCGCGAGGCACTGCGCCTGGCAATCCACAAGCTGCCGTTGAAGGCACGCATCGTGCGTCGTGAGGGTGGTGAATAGTCATGGCACTTGGTTCAAAGGAACTAGCAACCGACCAGCTGGATGGTTTCGATAGGGATCGTCTGGTGGAGGAACTCGCCAAGGCTAAGGAAGAGCTGTTCAACCTGCGCTTCCAGTCAGCTACCGGACAGCTTGAGAGCCACGGTCGCCTTCGCTCCGTGAAGCGGGATATCGCCCGCATCTACACTGTGCTGCGCGAGCGTGAGTTGGGCATTCGCCCCGACGTCGTAGCGACGGTTGAAGAAGCGAAGACCGAAAAGGCCGACAAGAAATCGAAGCGGTCGAAGGCTGTCTCCAAAGAGGATGCAAAATCCGAGGAAACGCAGGCTTCTGAGGAGGATGTCAAATGAGTGAAGAGAAGATTGAGGCAACAGTGCCGGAGACCGCAGCACGTGGTTACCGCAAGACCCGCCGCGGATTCGTCATCTCCGACAAAATGGAGAAGACGATCGTCGTTGAGGTCGAGGACCGCGTGAAGCACGCCCTGTACGGCAAGGTGCTTCGTCGCAGCTCGAAGGTCAAGGCTCACGATGAGGAGAACATCGCCGGCATCGGCGACATGGTCCTCATCAGCGAGACTCGCCCGCTGTCCGCCACCAAGCGGTGGCGCCTGGTCGAGGTTATCGAAAAGGCCAAGTAGGCGCAGATCGCTATTGCGGTCGCCAACAGTCCCTCGCTCCACTGGAGCGGGGGACTGTTGCATTTCCTCCCCGTAGCCGCCACTCAGTATGGTATGGGGCTGGCTGCCAGACGTGTTAGGATATTGAGTTTGTATGGCGCCCTCTGTGCGGAGTCAAGCTTTTGTGCAGATGCTCTAGGCGCCGTCCATTGAAACCCTCGTAAACACTCGTGCTCCGGCATAGTACTTCCCTTCCGCTTGCGGTTGGGAGGCAGATGCTATGGGCACTGGCGTTTAGGCCCGTCTCTGGCAAAATCCAGGCGGGTCGAGAGACACCCCGATCAACCGTTCGGCAAGGCTCATTCCGTAGCAGTATCTCGGCCTGAGAACCAGCGCGACGCAAGGAGTAGACAGTGATTCAGCAGGAGTCGCGACTCAAGGTCGCCGACAACACTGGTGCTAAGGAAATCCTTACCATCCGTGTTCTCGGTGGATCCGGCCGTCGCTACGCAGGAATTGGCGACGTAATTGTCGCCACCGTAAAGGACGCTATCCCCGGTGGGAACGTCAAGAAGGGCGATGTGGTCAAGGCCGTCATCGTCCGTACCAAGAAGGAACGCCGCCGTGCGGACGGTTCCTACATCAAGTTCGACGAGAATGCAGCCGTTATCCTCAAGGGCGACGGCGACCCTCGCGGCACCCGCATCTTCGGGCCTGTTGGCCGTGAACTTCGCGACAAGCGTTTCATGAAGATCGTTTCTCTCGCCCCGGAGGTGCTGTAGTTATGGCGCAGACCCGTTCGAAGCTCAAGATCAAGAAGGGTGACCTGGTGCAGGTCATCACCGGTTCCAAGCAGGAGCGCGGCGGAGACCGCGGCAAGCAGGGCAAGGTCCTCAAGGTATTCCCTGAGACCAACCGCGTACTGGTCGAAGGCATCAACCGCATCACGAAGCACACCAAGGTCGGGCAGTCGCAGCGCGGCACGAAGACCGGTGGCATCGAAACTGTTGAGGCCTCCATCCACATCAGCAACGTTGCTGTGGTAGACCCAGAGACCAAGAAGCCCACCCGCATTGGCTACCGCACAGAAACAGTGGAGCGGGACGGCCGTGAACGTACGGTCCGCATCCGCGTCGCCAAGGCATCAGGGAAGGATCTCTAATGACTACTGAAGCCGTAGAAACCAAGATCACCCCGCGCCTGAAGACCCGCTACGCAGCCGAGATCAAGACGGCTCTGCAGGAGGAATTCAGCTTCAGCAACATCAACCAGGTTCCGCGACTCGTCAAGGTCGTTGTGAACATGGGTGTTGGCGATGCAGCAAAGGATTCCAAGCTCATCGACGGAGCGGTCCGCGATCTCACCCAGATCACCGGCCAGAAGCCGCAGGTCACCAAGGCCCGCAAGTCCATCGCGCAATTCAAGCTTCGTGAGGGAATGCCGATTGGCGCTCACGCGACCCTGCGCGGCGACCGCATGTGGGAATTCGTCGACCGCCTGGTCTCCCTGGCTCTGCCACGTATCCGCGACTTCCGCGGACTCAACGGCCGCCAGTTCGACGGCAACGGCAATTACACCTTTGGCCTCACGGAACAGTCGATGTTCCACGAGATCAACCAGGACAAGATTGACCGTGTCCGTGGCATGGATATCACTGTGGTGACCACAGCCAAGACCGACGCCGAGGGCCGTGCGCTGCTCAAAGCGCTCGGCTTCCCGTTCAAATCCGAAGATTAATTCAACTACGTTACAGGTCCGCTCCCGCGGGACCAGCCCTGCTGGTAGCTGCTGGAATCCGGAAACCGTTCCGAGGAAGGGCTGAAGCCCAATGACAATGACAGATCCAGTTGCAGACATGCTCACGCGTCTCCGCAACGCTAACTCGGCATACCACGACACCGTGTCCATGCCATACAGCAAGCTGAAGGCACGCGTTGCCGACATCCTGAAGGCCGAGGGCTACATTGCCGGCTGGAAGGAAGAAGAGGCTGAAGTGGGCAAGAAGCTCACCATCGACCTCAAGTTCGGTCCAGACCGTCAGCGCTCCATTG
Organism: Arthrobacter sp. TRD_SC_6; assembly: GCF_055361185.1. Taxonomy (NCBI): domain Bacteria; kingdom Bacillati; phylum Actinomycetota; class Actinomycetes; order Micrococcales; family Micrococcaceae; genus Arthrobacter; species Arthrobacter sp. TRD_SC_6. The sequence continues at coordinate 3,380,110 of NZ_CM143953.1, read as the reverse complement.
CAGGCATCCGGCGCATCTCCAAGCCGGGCCTGCGTGTATACGCAAAGTCCACCAACCTGCCGCACGTACTCGGCGGGCTGGGCATTGCAATCCTGTCCACGTCGTCCGGTCTCCTTACTGACCGTCAGGCATCCAAGAAGGGTGTAGGTGGGGAAGTCCTCGCCTACGTCTGGTAGCGGGAAAGGGAAAGAAAAATGTCACGTATTGGACGTCTCCCCATCACCGTGCCTGCCGGCGTAGAGGTCAAGGTCGACGGCAGCCTGGTTTCGGTCAAGGGTTCCATGGGCGAGCTGGACCACACTGTGCCCAGCCCGATCCAGGTTTCGCTTGACGAAAGCACCATCACCGTCAGCCGACCGAACGACGAGCGCGAAGCGCGGTCACTGCACGGCCTCACCCGCACCCTGATCTCCAACATGATCACGGGTGTCACTGAGGGCTACAAGAAGAACCTTGAAATTGTCGGCACCGGTTACCGCGTGCAGGCAAAGGGTTCGGACCTGGAGTTCGCGCTTGGTTACAGCCACCCTGTGGCTGTAAAGGCTCCGGAGGGCATCACGCTCACTGTTGAGGGCCCCACCAAGCTATCCGTCTCCGGCATCAATAAGCAGCAGGTCGGCGAGGTCGCTGCCAACATTCGCAAGCTGCGGAAGCCGGACCCCTATAAGGGCAAGGGCATCCGCTACGCAGGCGAGGTTATCCGCCGCAAGGTCGGAAAGGCTGGTAAGTAACCATGACACTGAGCATCAACAAGAAGCGCACGTCGAAGAGCAAGTCCGCCCAGCGCGGACGCCGCCACCTTCGGGTCCGCAAGCGCATTACCGGCACGGCAGTTCGTCCGCGCCTGGTTGTGAACCGTTCCGCCCGCCACGTATTCGTGCAGGTTGTGGACGACACCAAGGGAATCACCCTTGCATCGGCGTCGACCCTCGAGGCAGACCTCCGGGCGCTCGACGGCGACAAGACTGCCAAGGCGAAGCGCGTTGGTGAGCTTGTAGCAGAGCGTGCCAAGGCGGCCGGTGTTGAGGCAGTCGTATTCGACCGTGGGGGCAACAAGTACCACGGCCGGGTTGCCGCAATCGCAGACGGCGCACGTGAAGGTGGGCTGGCACTGTGACCGAGCAGAACAACGCAAAGGAAGCTCCATTGACAACCGCAAAGGCTGATGAAGCTGCTCCGGCAGCTGAGTCCACTGAAACGGCTTCGAACACCGACGACCGCCGCGGCGGTGCCCGTCGGGGTGAGCGCGGCGGGCGCGAGAGCGGCGGCCGTGGCGGGCGCGATGGCGGCCGTGGTGGTCGCGATGGTGGCCGCAACGACGACAAGGACAAGTTCATTGAGCGCGTCGTGTCGATCAACCGTGTCGCGAAGGTCGTAAAGGGTGGCCGGCGCTTCAGCTTCACCGCTCTTGTGGTTGTCGGTGACGGCAACGGCATGGTCGGTGTCGGCTACGGCAAGGCCAAGGAAGTTCCTTCGGCTATTGCAAAGGCCGTTGAGGAAGCCAAGAAGTCCTTCTTCAAAGTTCCCCGCATCGGCGGCACTGTACCTCACCTGGTTCAGGGCGAGGCTGCAGCAGGAGTAGTTCTCCTGCGTCCCGCGTCCCCCGGTACCGGTGTTATTGCCGGCGGTCCGGTACGTGCGGTGCTCGAGTGCGTCGGTATCCACGACGTCCTTTCAAAGTCGCTTGGATCGTCCAACGCCATCAACATTGTCCACGCGACCGTTGACGCGCTGAAGAGGCTCGAAGAGCCCCAGGCCGTGGCTGCACGCCGCGGACTGCCGCTGGACGAGGTTGCCTCCAAGGCGATGCTGCGCGCAATGCAGGAACAAAAGGCAGGTGCGTAATGACTGCGATCACACCGAAGCGTCTGGTTCCCAGCTCCGCAAAGCTGGAAATCACACAGATCAAGTCCGTTATCGGCGGTAAGCAGAACCAGCGCGACACCCTTCGTTCACTCGGTCTGAAGCGGATCGGACACACTGTTGTCCGCGAAGCCGACGCTGTGACCGTCGGTATGGTCAATACGGTTCCGCACCTCGTGAAGGTTGAGGAGGCCAAGTAATGGCAGAGAAGAAGACGGTGGAGGAATCCGCCGAGAAGAAGACGGCCCGCAAGTCGGCCGCGAAGGCTGCAACAACTCCGGAAGCTGTTGAGAGCACGCTCCGTGTTCACGCACTGAAGGTTCACCACCTTCGTCCCGCCCCTGGTGCCAAGACCGCAAGGACCCGTGTGGGTCGCGGTGAAGGTTCCAAGGGTAAGACTGCCGGGCGCGGTACTAAGGGCACCAAGGCTCGTTACCAGATCAAGGCCGGATTTGCAGGGGGCCAGTTGCCCCTGCACATGCGCCTGCCGAAGCTGCGCGGGTTCAAGAACCCGTTCCGCGTCGAGTACCAGGTTGTGAACCTGGAGCGCCTGAACGAGCTCTACCCGGATGGCGGCGAGGTGTCGGTAGACAGCCTGATCGCCAATGGGGCAGTCCGCAAGAACCAGCTGGTCAAGGTTCTTGGAACCGGCGAGCTCACCGTAAAGGTGGACGTGAAGGTTCACGCCGTTTCGTCCAGCGCTGCAGAGAAGATCACCGCCGCCGGCGGCACCGTCTCGGCGCTCTAGTCAACGTTGAGGCTCGTCGAGTCTGCGTCACACAGTTCGCTGAAGACGCAGGCTCGAAGGGTCCAACTGTGATCCAGCTCATGAAGCAACTAGACTCTTGGTGGGCCGTCTTCATCGGCCCACCAGGGGTTTGTTTCGTTTAACGCACTCTTGCCTCACCCAGGTTCTCGTGTGCCTGGTTCCAGCCGTTAGACTCGGTTGGTGTGCATTGCCCGCGTAGGGCTATCAAGACTTAATCAGGAGGACGCTTGCTTAGCGCTATTGGCCGGGCTTTCCGGACGCCAGACTTGCGGCGCAAGCTGTTGTTCACGCTGGGGATCATCACCATTTTCCGCCTGGGGGCCTTCATCCCCGCGCCCGGTGTTGACTACGGTAACGTGCAGCAATGCTTGCAGCTCGGCAATACAGAGGGCGGCCTCTACCAATTCGTGAACCTGTTCAGCGGCGGAGCTTTGCTGCAGGTCTCCGTCTTCGCCCTTGGGATCATGCCGTACATCACGGCTAGCATCATCACGCAGTTGCTGCGCGTTGTCATACCCCGTTTCCAGGAATTACACCAGGAAGGTGCCCAGGGACAGGCGAAGCTCACCCAGTACACCAGGTACCTGACCATTGCCCTGGGCCTGCTGAACGCAACGACACTGGTGTCGCTTGCGCGTTCGGGTGCCCTGCTCGGCAACTGTCCTGTGCCGATCATCCCGGATGACAGCCTCATCACGATCATCCTGCTGATCCTCACCCTGACGGCTGGCACCGGCTTGATCATGTGGATGGGCGAGCTCATCACTGAAAAGGGCGTCGGCAACGGCATGTCCCTGCTGATCTTCACCGCCATCGCTGCCGGTTTCCCCACCTCGCTGGGCGAAATCCTTCAGACCCAGGGCTGGAACGTCTTCCTTGGTGTGCTGGCAATCGGGCTCCTGGTCGTCATGCTGGTGATCTTCGTCGAGCAGTCACAGCGCCGCATACCGGTTCAGTACGCCAAGCGCATGGTCGGCCGCCGGACGTTGGGTGGCAGCAGCACCTACATCCCGATCAAGGTGAACATGGCTGGAGTTATCCCCGTCATCTTCGCTTCCTCGATGTTGTACCTGCCGTCGCTGATCGCCCAGTTCAATACTCCGACTGATGGCCAAACGCCTCCACCCGAGTGGGTCAACTGGATCAGCACCTACCTCGTGAACGGCGATCACCCGCTGTACATGGCGCTCTACTTCGCGATGATCGTGTTCTTCACTTACTTCTACGTGGCGATCACCTTCAACCCGGAGGAAGTCTCGGAGAACATGAAGAAGTACGGAGGGTTCATCCCCGGTATCCGTGCTGGCCGGCCTACCGCGGAGTACCTGCAGTACGTGCTCGCACGAATTACGCTGCCGGGCGCTCTTTACCTCGGGTTCGTTGCACTGATTCCGTTGATCGCGCTCGTAGCGATTAACGCGAACCAGAACTTCCCCTTCGGCGGAACTTCGATCCTCATCATGGTGGGTGTGGGTCTCGAGACAGTGAAGCAGATTGACGCACAGCTCCAGCAGCGCCACTACGAAGGACTATTGCGATGACACGGATGCTCATTATCGGACCCCCCGGGTCAGGCAAGGGGACGCAGGCTGCCCGGATCTCCGAGCGGTTGGGTGTGGTCGCCGTTTCCACCGGCGATATCTTCCGCGAGAACGTGAAGAACGAAACGCCGCTCGGTGTCGAAGCGAAGAAGTACATGGACGCGGGAGATTTCGTCCCTGACAGCGTTACCAACCGCATGGTCAGGGCGCGCCTCACCGAGGAGGATGTCCAGGAGGGTTTCCTCCTGGATGGCTACCCCCGTACGGCAGCCCAGGTCGCCGAACTGGATGACATTCTCCAGCACAACGACCTCGCATTGGACGTCGTTCTCCAACTGACGGCGGACGATGAGGAGCTTGTTGGCCGTTTGATCAAGCGGGCGGACCTTGACGGTCGCACGGATGACAACGAGGCTGTCATCCGGCATCGCCTGGAGCTCTACCACCAGCAGACCGAGGTGGTTGTGGCCCAGTATGAGTCGCGTGGGATCGTAACCCGCGTTGACGGCATCGGACCGATCGACGCCGTCACAGAGCGCGTCATGTCGGCGCTGAAGGTGTCCCAGTAACTGCCATGTTTCGTCAGCAGCGGGTTGAGTATAAATCCGTGGATCAGATCCGCGTCATGCGCGAGGCGGGTCTGGTCCTTGTGGAAGCGCTCGATGCGGCAGTGGCAGCGGCCAAGGTTGGGACGTCCACCCGCGAGTTGGACGCTGTGTTTGCTGCTGTCCTCAAAGATGCCGGGGCAACCTCGAACTTCCTCGGTTACCATGGCTTCCCGGCGAGCATCTGCACGTCCGTCAACCACGAGGTAGTCCACGGAATCCCCGGCGATTACACCCTGCAGGACGGCGACATCATCTCGATTGACGGCGGAGCGATCGTCCGGGGATGGCACTCGGACTCCGCGCGTACCGTGATAGTAGGCAATGCGCGCCCCGAAGACGTCCGGTTATCGAAGGTCACCGAAGATGCCATGTGGCGCGGGATCGCTGCATTGGCTACCGGCAAATATGTCGGTGATATTGGCTGCGCCATCGACGACTACGTCTCCGGCGTCAGCGGGCCATCCCTGGGCATTCTCCAGGATTACGTAGGCCATGGGATTGGTACCGAGATGCATCAGTCGCCTGATGTCCTGAATTATCGAACCAGCCACCGCGGACCAAAGGTCAAGCCCGGCCTCTGCCTCGCGATCGAGCCGATGCTCGTACAGGGCAAGTTGGAGACAGCTGTCCTGGATGATGAGTGGACCGTCGTGACCGTCGATGGGAAGCGCGCCTGCCAGTGGGAACACACAGTTGCGGTGCACGACGGCGGCATTTGGGTCCTGAGCGCGAAAGACGGGGGAGCTGCCCGCCTGGGCGAGCTCGGCGTCGTCGTCGCGCCCCTCTCATAGCGGCCCCCACACTACGGGTGCGATTTAACTTTCAGCACACCGTAGCGTAGAGTTGTCTGTTGGTTGTCTCTACTTCTGCGCCCTTTTGCGCGCCTTTCCTTCGAGTGGACTGTAACGGATGTTCAGTCGTGTTCGGGAGTGGGCGGCGGTGCTCGGGCACTGAGTCCGGCAACCGAAACCCCAAAAGCGTCCGCCGCGTAAGTGGCGGGCACCGAAGTTAGCGGAGGATATGGCCAAGAAAGACGGTGTCATTGAGATTGAAGGCACTGTGAACGAGGCTCTGCCCAACGCGATGTTCCGCGTTGAGTTGGCCAACGGACACATTGTTCTCGCCCACATCTCAGGAAAGATGCGTCAGCACTACATTCGAATCCTCCCTGAGGACCGGGTGGTAGTGGAGCTTAGCCCTTATGACCTCACCAGGGGTCGCATCGTCTACCGCTACAAGTAGACGGTTCAGACGTTTTAGTTCCAGGCCCACACACCTGACAGGTGAGTGAGCAACACAGCACAACCTGCAAGAACGCAAAGGAAAACCATGAAGGTACAGCCCAGCGTGAAGCGGATTTGCGACAAGTGCCAGGTGGTTCGCCGCAAGGGCAACGTACTCGTGATCTGCGAAAACCCGCGCCACAAGCAGCGCCAGGGCTGAATCCTCGTTTGAGGGTCACCCACGCGTAGCACAAATAGATAAAAAGCAGAGCAGGGCAAGCTCGAAGGAGCGAGCCCACACCCCCGGCACGGAGGCCGGGGACCGGAAACATTCGGGTCGCACTGTTTCAGACCTCCGGTCATCAAAAGGAGAACCGCCACTATGGCACGTCTCGCTGGCGTAGACATTCCCCGCGAAAAGCGGGTTGTCATTGCGCTTACCTACATCTACGGCGTGGGCAAGACCCGTGCAGATCAGACGCTCGTTGAAACCGGGATCAGCCCGGACACCCGCGTCAAGGATCTGAGCGACGCTGAGCTTGTTCAGCTTCGTGACTACATCGAAGGCAACTACAAGGTTGAGGGTGACCTCCGCCGTGAGGTAGCCGCCGACATCCGCCGCAAGGTCGAAATCGGCAGCTACGAAGGCATCCGGCACCGCCGCGGCCTTCCTGTGCGTGGACAGCGCACCAAGACCAACGCGCGTACCCGCAAGGGCCCCAAGCGCACCGTCGCTGGCAAGAAGAAGGTCGGCCGCTAGGTCCCCACTGGCTCCCTAACTTAGCTCGCTTCGCTCGCTAAGCCAGGGGACCCTCGCCAGCGGAGGCCCCTGCTCTCGGCTGGACTATCACCCAAACACTTTGTAGGAGAAGCAATGCCCCCCAAGACTCGTGGAGCGGTCCGTAAACCGCGTCGCAAGGATAAGAAGAATATCGCCTTCGGACAGGCGCATATCAAGAGCACGTTCAACAACACCATCGTGTCAATCACGGACCCCAGCGGAGCAGTCATTTCCTGGGCATCCGCCGGTGAAGTTGGCTTCAAGGGCTCACGCAAGTCCACCCCGTACGCTGCGCAGACCGCCGCCGAGGCAGCTGCCAAGCGTGCACAGGAGCACGGCGTCCGTAAGGTCGACGTCTTCGTGAAGGGCCCGGGATCCGGCCGCGAGACCGCGATCCGTTCGCTTCAGGCTGCAGGCCTTGAAGTCGGTTCCATCCAGGACGTTACCCCGAGCGCACACAACGGCTGCCGCCCGCCCAAGCGCCGCCGCGTCTAATAGGTTCCGCGGCTCCAGGTGGAAGGCGTCTCGAAAGAGACGTCGCCAGCCTGGAGCCAAAAGCCGTTAGCTACTGAGCGCAGCTCGCTAGCTGTCCCTTTCCACCATTTGTGTTGCGTCATATAGCGGATGCTCCCTGAAAGGAAATGTAAGTGCTCATTGCACAGCGCCCCACCCTGACTGAAGAAGTAGTCGCTGACAACCGTTCGCGGTTCGTCATCGAACCGCTGGAGCCCGGTTTCGGCTACACCCTCGGCAACTCGCTTCGCCGTACCTTGCTGTCCTCCATCCCCGGTGCTGCGGTAACCAGCATCCGGATCGACGGTGTTCTGCACGAATTCACCACTGTTCCGGGTGTCAAGGAAGATGTCACCGAGATCATCCTGAACATCAAGAACCTCGCTGTCTCCTCCGAGCACGACGAGCCCGTTGTCGCCTACCTGCGCAAGCAGGGACCTGGCGTTGTCACTGCCGCTGACATTGCGCCTCCGGCTGGCGTGGAGTTCCACAATCCGGACCTGCACATTGCCACGCTGAACTCGAAGGGGAAGTTCGAACTCGAACTGACCATCGAGCGTGGCCGCGGGTACGTATCGGCGTCGCAGAACAAGTCCGGCGACTCGGAGATCGGCCGCATCCCGGTCGACTCCATCTACTCACCGGTTCTCAAGGTCACCTTCCGCGTGGAAGCGACCCGTGTTGAGCAGCGCACCGACTTTGACCGCCTGATTGTCGACGTCGAGACGAAGGACGCAATCGCTCCTCGTGACGCCGTTGCATCAGCGGGCACCACCCTGGTTGAGCTGTTTGGTCTCGCCCGCGAGCTGAACACCGCAGCTGAGGGCATCGAGATCGGTCCTTCGCCAAGTGATGCAGCGCTTGCTGCGGACATGGCACTGCCCATCGAGGACCTCGAACTCACCGTCCGTTCGTACAACTGCCTCAAGCGCGAGGGCATCCACACTGTGGGTGAACTTGTTGCACGCTCCGAGGCAGACCTGATGGACATCCGCAACTTTGGTGCGAAGTCCATCGATGAGGTCAAGGCAAAGCTCGTTGAGCTGGGCTTGTCCCTGAAGGATTCCCCTCCAGGGTTTGACCTTGCTGCCCGTGCGGCCGCAATTGAAGAGGACGACGCCGACTACGGCGACGATCAGCTCTAAACGTCAGTAACACCTGGTGCCGCACAGGACGCGGCCTCGGGCACATTCATGAGGAGATAAAACATCATGCCCACACCCACAAAGGGCCCACGCCTCGGTGGCGGTCCGGCGCACGAGCGCCTGATGCTCGCCAACCTGGCCGCCTCGCTGTTCGAGCACAAGCGCATCACCACCACGGTGACCAAAGCAAAGCGGCTCCGCCCGTACGCAGAGCGCCTGATCACCTTCGCAAAAAAGGGTGACTTGGCCTCACGCCGTCGTGTGCTGGCTGTCATCAGCAACAAGGGCGTTGTCCACGAGCTGTTCACGGACATCGCCCCAGCCGTAGCTACCCGCAACGGTGGCTACACCCGCATCACCAAGATCGGCAACCGTAAGGGCGACAACGCTCCCATGGCCGTCATTGAACTGGTGCTGGAAACAGTTTCACCCAAGCAGGCTGTAGTTGGTGAGGCTGAGCGTGCCGCTGGGAACGCAGCTGCCCGTGACTCCGCTGCCGCTGCTCCCGTAGCGTCCGCTGAATCCGCTGACTCTCCGGAGTCGGCTGACTCGGTCGATTCACCTGAGTCGGCGGAGTCCGCGCCCTCAGCCGCTTCGGCTGAAGAGGTCGCCGCTGAGGACACCACCGTGAGCGCTGCGTCCGGTGAGTCCGAAGAGGTTGTCGTCGTAGAAGAGGGATCCGTCCCGGAGGAAGACGAGAAGAAGTAGTCGCCAGGACTTCCTTCACGTCGCCTCAGTCTTCTTGAGAAACGCATGAACGTAGAGATGCCCGCCATCCCACCCGTGGATGGCGGGCATCTGCGTATCCGGATCGATTTGGCATACGACGGCGGTCCCTTCTCAGGATGGGCGGTCCAGCCGGGATTGCCCACGGTTCAAGCCTCGGTGCTGGACGGACTCGCGCTGCTGTTCCGTCGGCCGGTTCGTGTGACTGTCGCAGGCCGAACCGACGCCGGTGTTCACGCCCGTGGCCAGGTTGTCCACATCGACATCACTCCGGATGAGTGGTTCGCGCTGAGCCGCGGACGTGACATTCCTCCGGAGTTGGCCCTGACCCGCCGGTTGCAAGCAACCATCAACCGATACCTTCCGCCCGGCGCGGGTGCCCGGACGGTCTTCGCGGGTACCCCAGCGTCCGCCGTCGTCGTGAAAGACGTATGTTTGGCGCCCGCCGGTTTTGACGCCCGTTTCTCGGCTCTGTGGCGGCGCTACTCCTACCGGATCGCCGACCGTCCCGCACTGCAGGATCCGCTGAGCCGGTCGATGGTCCTGTGGCACGCGGAACCACTCGATGAGCAGGCGCTGAATGAGGGGGCGAAGCCACTGCTCGGCCTGCAGGACTTCCGCGCTTTCTGCAAGCCCCGGGCTGGTGCGACCACGATCCGCGAGCTGCAGCGGTTCGAATTCGAGCGCGACAGCAACGGCATCTTGTGCGCAACCGTCCAGGCAGATGCGTTCTGCCACAACATGGTGCGGGCGCTGATCGGCTCCGCTCTACGCGTGGGCAGCGGGGAGGAAGTCCCCGGGTGGCTCGGGGAGCGGCTTCGATCGCGCAAGAAGGATGCTCGCTCGGTTCTGGCGCCGCCCTACCCGCTCGTCCTAGAGGAAGTCCGCTACCCCGACGACGACGCCGCTGTAGCTGAACGGGCGGAGCTCACCCGCGCGCGGCGGGGCGACAGCTGAACCGAGCCCGCGAATACCGTGAGCGCCGGCTAGTTCTCCTCTGACCGGTGCAGGGGGAGGGTGACGGTGAACGTGGTTCCGGTACCGGGCTTACTGGAGCAGCAGATGGTTCCCCCATGGCTGTCGACGATGGCCTTGGAGATGGACAGCCCCAGGCCAACCCCTGGTACTGATGAGTCGCGGGCGGCAGCAGTGCGGAAGAACTTCCCGAAGACCAGGGACGTCTCGGACTGCGACATTCCCATCCCGGTGTCTTCGACCTCAAGGAGAGCGGAGTCTGACTGCCTCCTGGCCCGCACCGTGACGGTCCCGCCGTCGGGAGAGTACTTGATGGCGTTCGAGATGAGGTTATCCAGGACCTGCCGCATCCGTAGCGGATCGGACGTGGTCCACAAGATCTCGGGCACCTCGGCTCTTAGCGTCACGCCGGTGTCGGCTGCGTGCGGCCAGGCAGATTCGATGCTGTGTTCCACGAGTCCGGACAGGTCGGTAGGGCGCAACCGGATGCTCGCCGATGCGGAAGCTGAAGCAAGGAGGTCGGAGACCAGGGCCGAGAGCCGTTCGGCGTTGCGGCGGGCCACGGTGAGTTGCGCCGCGGCGCCCGGGGGGAGGGCAGACACATCTTCGAGTACGAGGTCGAGGTGGCCAAGGATGGACGTCAGGGGAGTCCAGAGTTCATGGGAGACGTTGGACACGAAATCTTCCTTGGCCGACAATGCCTCGACCATGTCCGTGACGTCGCTGTGGACGATCACCGAGCCGGCGAACGTGCCAGTGCCGTCCGTCATAGCCGTGGCGGCCGTGATGACTGCCCGCTGGGAATCCTTGGGTCCGAGCCAGACGAGATAGTTCGAGAACGTTTCACCCGCTGCCGCGCGCTCGACCGGTTGGCGGTTTTTATCAAGGGGGGTGGATTTGTCGGTCGCGTACAGGTGCGTGGGGGTGCCGCCGCCGTCGTCTGCCTGGGTCAGGAGGTCATACGAGCGCTGCTGCCGGTTGGTGATGGTGCGCTCGCCGCGCGAGTTCAGGGCTAGCAAGCCGACATCGATGGTGTCGAGAATCGTTTCAAGGAGGAGCTGACGCTCGGTGTTCTCACCGCGCAGCCGGCGGACTTCTGCTTCCTTGGCCTCCAGCCTGCTGCGGCTGTGCGCGGTGTTCATAGTGGCGAACCGGAGGGTCACGAAGACGGAAACCATCATCAGCCCGAAGAACAGTGCGGTGAGCGGTTGGCTGGTCTGCGCACTGCCCACGACCCAGGGAAGTCCGAGGATGACAAACGGGCCGATGAAACAAGCAATGAGACTGAAGAACGGCCACATACCGGACGCGGCGAGCCAGATCACCGGGAAGATGGCAAGTAGGCCTATCCCCGTGATCTGCTCCGAGGCTCCAAGCCGGGTGAGTGCGATGGCAACGAAGTCGAAGAGCGGAATCGCAATATAGGAACCCTCGGGAAGTCTCTCCCATGGAAGGAGGAAGCTCAGGCCCAGGAGAACCAGGTGCATGCCGACACCGCTGAGGAACGTCGAATTGGACAGTAGGTTGGGCCAGGCAAGGGACGCCGCCACCGCAGCCGCGAATACCAGGGTGGTCAGCGGCATCTCGCATAATCCGACGCGAGCGCGCAGGGTCAGCCGGGCGTAGGAGCGCTTGGCTGCGTCAAAGAGCACCCGATCACTCATCGCCCACCTTTCGCGCAGGGGCGCAGAGCACCGTTGAAATGCCTCTGAGACCGCGACATAGGGTTCATTATGTCGTTTCACTCCTTACAACGCACCGGTTTAGCGTTGTAAGGCACGAATGTTTCCGATTCGTGATCGGAACGGACGGATCCTCTTTCATTCTGTGCACCTATGTATATGCTGTGGAAAGCACGCTGGGGGGTGGTTCTGTCGCCCGTTCGGGACGTTTCATCCTGTGTTGAGGATCTGCGGACGCGCAGGTCTTGAGGGACGAGGAGGAAATGTGGCAGATCCAGGAATAGCCGTAGTAGTCGAGGATGATCTCGACGTCCGGAATCTCGTGAGCACTGTGCTCACCCAGTCCGGTTTCGAAGTGCATGTGGCCGCTGGGGGGCGCAGCGGCGTTGACGCGGTGACTGAATACAATCCAACACTGGTGACGCTGGACGTTGGACTTCCGGATATTGACGGCTTTGAGGTCCTGCGGCGAATCCGCGGGGTCAGTGACTGCTACGTCATCATGCTCACCGCCCATACCGAGGAGCTCGATACCCTGACGGCGCTACAGTCCGGCGCGGATGACTTCGTCACCAAACCCTTCCGTCCCCGTGAATTACGGGCGCGTGTTGCGGCGATGCTGCGCAGGCCACGAGGCGGTTTGGTGAGCGAGACGACGGCGCCGCCGCCTGCCGCTGAAGCGGCACCCCCCGCACGCCCTGACGCGGTGCTGCGGCACAATGGGCTGGCCCTGGACAAGGACACCCGGACTGTTTCTGTCCTCGGGGAGGAACTGGAACTGACCCGCAGCGAGTTTGACCTGATGCATGAGCTGCTGCGCAGTTCCGGCGCCGTACGCACCAAAGGCGACCTCGTTCGGGTGGTCCGCGGCCAGTACTACCGCACGGATGCGTACATTAGCGAGGCTGACGAACGGGCCATTGAGGTGCACATCGGCAACCTTCGCAGGAAGCTGGGGGAGGATCCACGCCATCCGCGCTGGCTCATGACCGTGCGCGGCGTGGGTTACAGACTGGTGCCGCGGAGGGCCGAGGAAAGCTAGTCCTGGCCCAGGTGCATGGCCGTGAGGGTGCGCATGGTGCGCAGCCCGCAGCGATGCACCAGCGGCAGGGCCTCCTGGGCTTCCTCGAGGCGGCCTTCCCGCAAGAGGTCTTCGAGCTGCCCGGCAAGCGTCACGAGTTGGGACGCGCCGACCATGGTCGAGGTGATCTTCAGGCTGAGGACAGCATCAAGTGAGGCTGCCTGGTTGCGTCGGTTGACCGCCGTTGACAGCCGAAGGTCCCTTTCGTCCCAGACACTGATGTAGTCGCGGACAAAGTTACGCGCGGCCGCCCTGCTATCAAGCTGATATTCAAGATCCTCGAGAACTTCCGGATCCACCAGTGGTGCCCTGTCCAATCGGGGGTTGCCGCCCGAGGATTCACCCGGGCCAGCCCCGACGGCGCGCAGGGACTCTGCGTCGTCGTCGTCGTCGGCGCCAGTGCGGGAGAGAGCCATGGGCTAACGCTACTTTCTGGAAGCTGCAGAAAGGCAGGAATAACCTGATCCTATGCAAACGCTGCGCGTATCTTCGGAGTTCTCACCGGGTTAACTTGATCAGCCTCCGCTGAAGGTCGCGATCGCGTTGATGACGGCGGGTCCCAGGATGATGATGAAGAGCACCGGGAAGATGAAGAAGAGCAGCGGAAACAGGACTGTGACCGGGAGTTTCATGGCCTTTTCTTCCGCACGTTGGCGGCGCTTCACCCGCATCACTTTCGCCTGGGTCCGGAGCACGCCGCTGAGGGCAATTCCATAGGCGTCGGCCTGCACTACCGCTTTCACGAAACTGCGCAGTTCAGGGATGCTGGTCCGTTCGCTCAGCGCGAGGTAGGACTCCCTGCGGCTGCGTCCCACCTGCATGTCCTGCAGCGTGCGGACCAGCTCCTGGGCCAACGGTCCCTTGCCGTTTTCACCTGCGCGCTGCATGGCGCTCTCGAAGCCGAGGCCCGCCTCCACGGAGATGAGCATCTGGTCGAGGGTGTTTGCGAGTTCAAGCTGCATGGCTTTCTGCCGTTCCTGACCTTTGCTGTACAGCAGGAGGTCCGGGATGAAATAGCCGAGGGCCGTGAGGAAGATAGCGAGCAGAGTGATCATGGGTTTCTGGGCGGCGTTCGCCATCAGAAACCCGAGCACGGCGCCAGTCAGGCACAGGGCAGGCTTCATGCCGAGCACACGGCCGAGCGGCATGGAAGCCGGGCGTCCCGCCAGCGCGAGGAGATGGTCGAGCTTCCGCACGTAACCGGCCGGGGTGAACTTGTAGCCGATGCTCGCCAGCCGTCTGGAGCGGTCGGCACGCGCCTCTGCTGACGCATTGATACCGCGGTTAAGGTTGGCCTGCACCGTTTTGTGCATGCTGTTTCCGGGACTCAGAAGTGCCCAGCCCAGGTACCCGAGCGGTGCGGCTACGAGGAACAGGGACGCCAACAGGACAGGGTTCACGCCAGCCTCCTAGAACTTCAGGTCGATGATCTTGCGCAGCCAGAGACAGCCGATGGTCATCATGACCACCGAAGCGCCGATCATGATCCAGCCGAGCGGGTTCTCAAACAGCGGATTTACGTAGCCGGGACTCACAACCATGAGCATTGCGCCGATCGCAAAGGGCAGAGCCACCAAAATGTAGGCCGAGAACTTTCCTTCGGCTGCCAGGGCCCTTATCTGCCCCTTGATCTCGCTGCGTTCACGGATGGTTTCACCGACCTGGTCGAGTACTTCCGCAAGGTCACCGCCTACTTCGCGATTGATCTGGATGGCCTGTGCAATCCACGCGAAGTCCTCGTTCTCCATCCGGCGCGATGTGTCCATGAGGGAAGCGAGCAGGTCCTTTCCGAGGCTCGTCTCGGTTATGACGCGCCGCATTTCATCCGACGTGGGGGCATCAGCTTCAATGGCTGCCGCATCGATGGCGCGCAGGATGCTATGGCCGGCACGGAGCCCGCCGGTGAGCAGTTGCAGGGTGTCGCCCAGTTGGGAATCGAACTTCGAGCGGCGCCGGCTGATCCGGAAAACTAACGCAACGTGGGCAACCGCGGGAGCGAGGATCAGCAGAAGAAGCCCAAACAGTAGTCCGCCGATCAGTAGGCCCAGCGCCAGGCCCGCAATTCCCCCCGTAATGACCAGCAGGAACATGTCTGCCTGTGTGAGCCGCACGCCTGCGGTTTCAAGCAGCTCCGGCCGGTACAACCGTTGGGGGTGTTTCTTCAGGAACCGTTCGACGGCGCGCACGGCGAATCCCGCAAACTTGCTCAGCTGCGAATCTGACTCTTCGACGGGTGGACGACGGCGGTCGAGTGGCACCGCCGCCTGGCGCGGCCGTGTGGCGAAGAGCAGGAGCAGCAGGGCCGTGACCACCAACGCCGACCCGTAGAGGAACATCAGAGTCAACGGACTACCTCCGTCCGCTGAATTCTGCGCCGAATACTGAAGGGGACACTGTGATGCCCATGTCCTCGAACCGCTCCATGAAACGGGGACGGATGCCAGTGGGAACCGGCTTGCCGAGGAATCGTCCGGACGAGTCAACACCGGCGGAGTAGTCGAACACGAACGCGTCCTGGAGCGTGACGACGTCGCCCTCCATTCCCTGCACTTCGGTGACGTGCGTGATGCGGCGTGTGCCGTCACGAAGGCGGGCAATCTGGACGATGACGTTCACCGCTGAGGCGAGTTGCTCGCGGATTGCGCGCAAAGGCAGGTCCATACCGGCCATCAGCACGAGAGTTTCAAGACGCGCGACGGCGTCACGGGGTGAGTTGGAGTGCACCGTCGAGAGCGAGCCGTCGTGCCCGGTGTTCATGGCCTGAAGCATGTCGAGTGATTCGCCGCCACGGACCTCACCGATCACAATGCGGTCAGGGCGCATACGGAGGGAGTTGCGCACCAGGTCGCGGATGGTGACAGCGCCCTTTCCCTCCGTATTGGGGGGACGGCTTTCCAACCGGACGACGTGCTGCTGCTGGATCTGGAGTTCCACAGCGTCCTCGATGGTGACAATGCGGTCACCGTGCGGGAGGAAAGACGACAACACGTTGAGCAGCGTGGTTTTACCGGTGCCCGTACCCCCGGAGACGATGATGTTGAGCTTTGCCTTGACGCATGCATCGAGCAGTTCCGCCATCTCCGGGGTGAGTGTCCCGAAGTTGATCAGGTTTTGGACCGTCAGCGGGGTTTTGCTGAACTTTCTGATTGTCAGCGAGGACCCGTTGACCGCGAGCGGCGGGATGACGGCGTTCACACGCGAACCGTCCTCAAGGCGGGCATCGACGAAAGGTGAGGACTCGTCGATCCGTCGACCAACTTTGGACACAATGCGCTCGATGACCCGGCGCAGGTGTTCCTCAGACTTGAAGCTCGTGTCGGCCAGCACCAGTTGTCCCCGGCGCTCGATGTAGATCTGATCAGCACGGTTCACCATGATCTCGGTGATGTCCTCGTCGTCAAGCAGACGCTGCAGAGGACCGAAACCGAGCACATCATCGGCCACGTCCTGGATGAGCCGGCGTCGTTCGTCCGGGGTCAGCGGGACCTTTTCGGCGTCGATGACCTGGCTGAGTTCCTCACGGGCCGCGGCACGCAGGTCTTCTTCCTTCAGGGTTGAGTCGCTGAACCTCGATCCCATGCGCTCGTAGAGCGCTTCGGCGGCACGTTGCTTGATCCCGGCGAAAACGTCAACGCGCGCGGCGACCGGGGCTTCAAGACCGGTCGAAGGCACGGAGCCGACGACGACGGCACCCTGGTACGCGGGCTCATCAGCTGGGGCACTGGCTGGCAGGCTTACGGGCACCGGTGGTGTGCCGGTCGGTGCGGCGGGATCGGCCCGGTTGAGGCGCTCCGAAAGTTTCATCGGATCACCACACGCCGATGGATTTTGCGCTGAGCACCAGCGCGCCACTCAGGATTGAAGCGCTGTACCAGGCCGCGCAGGTTCTTGGTGGCGGGGTCACGCACTTCCTCCTGAAGGAGGGGGACACCGCGGTTGGTCGCGAGCGACAGCGCACGGGAGCGTGGAATCGAAATATCGACCGGCGCGCCTAGCGTGGCTTCGATGTCCCGAATGGACAGGCCAGTCTTGGAATCAGCGAAGTTGAGCACCACATGGCGGGTTTCGGGGATCAGATTGAGCTTTCCGAGTACGTCGAGCCCGGAACGCAGGCCGCGCACGCTCGGGACATCCATACCGGTGACCCATACGGCGTCGGTGCAGTGTTCCAGCGCGGCGAGGCTGTGTTCAGTGAGGCCCGGCCCAGTGTCGAGGACGACGAAGGGGAATTCGGTGCTGAGCTGCTTGATCAGGGTGCCGACTTGTTCCGGGGTGATGGAATCGGCCTCGGCGGGATTGCTCGGTGCGCAGAGGGCGTAGATACCGGAGGGGTGCGGAGTAAGGAACGCCTTGAGGACCATGGTGTCGGCGCTCGCCGATCCGGAGACTGCATTGCGAACCGAGTACTCAGGGTTGAGGTACAGGTTGGATGCCACATCTCCAAACTGCAGGTCCAGGTCGACCAGGACAACACCCATTGGTGCCATTCTGCCGAGACCGACAGCGAGGTTGGTGGCAATGGTTGTTTTGCCAACCCCCCCCTTCGGAGAGAAGACGCCAACCACCAGCCCGTGCTCCTGCTGACGGGGAGTTGGCGCCTGGACGCTCTCGGACCGGTGGCGGCTGGCGAACGCCTGACATGCGCGCTCGAGCAGTAGGCGAACGCTGGGGATGTCAGCGAGGGGGTCGATGACATCGCGGATACCCGCGCGCATCGCTGCAAGGGCAACACCGTCATCCTCCGGCGCAACCATGACCATACTGACGTTGGGGAAGCGGACGTCCACAATGAGCGCAAGACGCAGGGCAGCATCAATGACTATCCCCGGACCGAATATCAGAACTTCCGGTTGCTGGACCGAGATGAGGTCGAGGAGATCGTCGGGCTGGCTGAGGAGATCGGGTTGGACTGTGAGGACATCACCCCGGCGGCTACCATCGGTTGCCAGACGGACCTTCTGCTCGAAGGGGTTGTCCGCTGTGATCAGGAGGAAGCGGCTCATCGGTACAGCTCCTCTTTGTTGACAATGAATGGGGGAGCGTCGTTTTCGGCTGCGGTTGCCTTGCTGAGCCAGATCGATTCGAACTCGCTCGCGAAGACGAGCCGGGTCGCCTGGTCCGGGTTGAGTGCGATGGTGACCATCAATGAGCCACTCGGCAGCGCCTTGGCTTCCGCTGCTGCTTTCTCTTCCTCGGTCAGCTCGGCTCCTTCGGCGGCCGCAGCTGGCGCCGGCTCCGGTGCACGTTGTACCGATGACACGAGAACTCTCGGCACGACCAGCTGGGTGGACTCGCTGCCGCCGCCTTCGCTTTCCTCCCCTTCGCCTTCGACTGCGCCTTCCTCATCCTCTGCTGCGCCCGATTCCATCGACATGAAGATACCCACGTAGTCGCCAGGAGCAACCCGGCCGCCAGCTATGCGCTGCGGTTCTACAAGGATGGACACCTCATGGAGACCCTTCGGTACTTCCACGGATCCTGGAGTGACGAGATTATCCGGGGTAACTAGACGCTCGGTCATGAGTTGTTCTCCAGGAACCAGGTCGACAGCCGTGACCAAGCCCGCGGAACTATCGAGATCCTTCAATGCAGTCTGCGCTACTGATGCACCAGGAAGAGGTTTCAAAGCGACGGAGGCACCGAGTTCGGCCACCGGTGTTCCGGCGGGAACTGCCGACTGCACCACGAGAACGTCCACGGGGTTGAGATTTTGGACTGCCCTGTTTTCAGCACCGTTCGCGTAACTGAACACCATCACCGCTCCAACGAGGGCAAGTACAACGGCGGCAATGCCGGCGATTAGACGGGACTTCATAAGGTGCTCCAGGCTTTTGGGAGGGTTTAGTTGATGAGCTTCACGACGGTGGCACCGTACGGACTGACAGGACCAAGTTCTTCGTACCCGCTGGACAATGCGGTGTACTTGATGAACTTGCCGATAATTCCGCGGCAGTCACCACGGCACTCAAGGGCTGGGTTATCGGGGTGATGTTCGGCTCGATTGCGGAAGGTCATGGGAGTACCGCTGGTTCCACCGAATTTCCACCCCTCGACCTTGAAAGCCGCGAATGCGTTCACGTCATACGTTGTTCCGGTTCCGGTGCCCGACACCGACAAGAAGACCGGCAGTAAAATGACGACCTCTTTTCCAGCCATGATTTCGGCCGCCCAGCCATTGAGAACGGTGTCGCAGTTGGAGGGTCCGTCGTTGCCTGTGTCGGAACCGCTTTCGTTGACCAACAGGTCGATGTAGCCGCCGCATCCTCCCGGATCCTGGACGATCCAACCAAACCCGCCGGGCGTATCGCCTCCAGAAGATGTTGCGGGGCAGTCGTCAGTGACCGTCGCGCTGTGACTCCTTATGAGCTGCTTCGCTCCATCTACGCGGCTTTCGACCTGGCACCGGGAGATGGTCAAGGGGAACGGTGTAGTGCCTTTGCTCGGGCTTCCCCAGATCACCGAGGATTTGGCCACTACCGATGACGCCGAAATGCCGAAGATGTTCGCGAAATGCAGCGATACCCGATTGTCGGTCCGTCCTGCTTCAAGAGGATCGGCGGTGACGGCGACCGTGCGGGTCGCCAAATCGAGATTGACAGACTGGATATTGCTGAGGTTGTCGAGGGAGTTTTTGTCGGCCATGCCCTTAGCGAAAGAAGCATGTCCGGTGCAGTTGATGCTTGTGGCGTCCTTCGCGCAGGCCTGGGCGATGCCGAGCGCTCCAGCGTCTGCGCCGTTCTGCAGTTGTGCTTTTTCTGAGTAAAGGAGCCCTATGTCCACGGCAATGGCGCCGAATCCGAGCAGCACGACCATGAGCATTGCCACCAGGACGGCGGCGGCTCCCCGCTCAGAATCTTGTTCAATTGCTACCCGCCGCATTGCATGACTCCCTTGCCGGTCATTGTGAAAGGACCGGCAATGCCGGTGAGCGAGCTGAGATTGTAGGAGATGGTCATCGTGACCTGCCGACCGGCCGCGCATGCAGTGGGGCTCGGGGTAGTGGCCGGTGTAGTCGCGAATGTGAAAGCGAAGGTCGGGTTTGTGGCGGTCGAAGTGAGCGTGGTCATAGCTTTGCTGGCCGCTGTACGTGCATCGCCCTCGACATTGTTGATTGCCATAACGCGCACGCCCTCCCGAGCCGCGTTCGTTAGAGTCACCTGGGCGTTGTAGGCTCGACCGAATTCCATGATGCCGAGGAGCAGAAGCAAGAGAACGGGCAGGAGTAGAGCCATCTCGACGGCGACTGCACCCCGATCCAGTTCGCGACGCGTTCCGCTCACCTTGGGCCCTTTCGTGTTGATCGACGTTGAGGGTGGAGATACGAGGCTCCACCCTCAACGTTTCGCATCATCCTGCAGAGTTCGTCATATGACGCGATTGGGGGTGTTGTCTTTGCAAGCACAGCTACCCCCAACCAGATCTCGGGTTACGGAACTAGGAGCATTTGCCCTTGGACTCGTCTACGGCCGCCGTTGCGGGGTCGTCAGCGGCCGCGCCCGCTGCGTAGGTCTTGCCCTGGATTCCGCAGGCGGTGTCCTGGAACATCTTGTTGAGGTTGCCACCGAGCAAGGTGACAGCAACGATGATGACTACGGCGATGAGGGCGACCATGATGCCGTACTCGACGGCGGTTGCGCCGGTCTCGTCGCGGTTCATGCGGGACTTGATGATGTTCTTTGCGTCTGCGAAGAAGGAAGACAGCATGGGTTTCTCCTGTACGAGGGGGTGGCTGGCCCGTCGCCAGCTCATGACAAAGAAGCTAGCAACCCCGAACCCTCAAAACTCCAAGCTTGAACCAATCCTTGGTCAACCCTGCCCCGGTAAGCTTCTTCAGACCGTTTCCTGTGCTTTCCCTGCGAATTCCCTAGGAGTTCCCGCGGTGCTTTGAGGAGTAGGAACGCGGCACTTCGATCATGTCCGAGGAAGGGTTCGCGCTGGCCAGTGGTCGTGATTCAACAGACCCCGAAGAACCCACAATCCGCCCGTCGTGTAGCTCAAGGATCCTGTCCGCGCGGTGCATCATCAGGGGATCATGCGTGGAGACGATGGCAGCAACCTGATGTTGATGTACCAGCGCGCTGATGAGGTCCATCATTGAACCCGCGGTTACGCTGTCGAGCTGACCCGTGGGCTCGTCGGCGATCAGCACTTTCGGCCGGTTAGCGAGGGCACGAGCAAGCCCCACCCGCTGCTGCTGCCCACCCGACAACTCCGCCGGCCGCTGATGGTGGTGATTGGCAAGGCCAACCAGCTCCAGCAGCTCATCCACGCGCGCTTGGCGCTCGCTGGGATCCATACCCACGAGGCGCATGGGCACTTCAACATTCTCGGCGGCAGAGAGGATGGGAATCAGTCCGAACGACTGGAACACAAACCCAAGCTCGCTCTGCCGCAGCTCCACACGATCCGATTCCCGCATGGCCGTGAGCTCGCGGTCTCCAATGAAGACCGTTCCGCTGTCAGGTTCATCCAGCCCCCCGATGCAGTTCAGCAAAGTGGTCTTTCCCGAGCCGGACGGCCCCTTTACAACCAGTAACTCACCGGGAAGTACGGACAGGCTGGCGTCCTGGCACGCATGAACCGCGCTCTCGCCTTTCCCGTAAGTTCGGTTGAGGCCTGTCGCTCGAACGGCAGGAGCAGAAGCAGCGTTCATCGTGCCTCCTCGGTTTCGTTAGCTGAGCCGGATTCGGAACTGGACTTGGTGGCGGAACCGGATTCGCCGTCGGCGGAAGCTGGTTGGGCCGCCGGCGCTACCCGGACGTGGTCAGGCTCCAGTCCAAGCCGAACCCGGTCCTTCATGTCGAGGGTTTCCATGAACTCCTGGGGGAGTTGCAACCGCCCTACCCTGTCGATCACGGCGAACTCCTCGGCAATCAGGTGTTCGTCGCCATCGTGGTTCAGTCCTGTCCTGCGCAGCGTCTCCGTGGAGCATCTGCCATCCCGGATTTGCACTGTACGCTTCACGTGTTCTGAAACCGTGGGGTCGTGGGTGACGATCAGGGTAGTGGTGCCGAGTTCCTCGTTCACGGAACGCATGGCTTCCAGGACGTCGGCGGAGGTGTGCTCATCAAGTTCACCCGTTGGTTCGTCAGCGAGAATCACTGCCGGGGCATTGGAGAGCGCGACGGCGAGAGCCACCCTCTGCTGCTCGCCCCCGGACATTTCCTGTGGCCGGCGGTCCCGGCAGTGCGCCACCCCGGTCAGTTCCAGCAGTTCGCTCACCCGCTGGCTCCGGTCCTTGCGGCCAGTGATTGCCATGGGCAGTGCCACGTTCTCGGCAGCCGTGAGATAGGGCAGCAGGTTCCGTGGCGTCCGCTGCCAGACAAAGCCCACGGTCTCCCGCTGATACCGCGAGCGATCCTTTCGGCTCAACCCCAGCAGGTCCACCCCAGCCACCATTGCGCGGCCGGCGGTTGGCCGGTCGAGACCGGACAGGATGGTGAGCAACGTCGATTTTCCCGAGCCCGACGCCCCAACAACAGCGGTCATCTCACCGGGCATGACCGTGAGGTTCAGGCCCTGGAGTGCCTGAACTTCAATACCTTCGCCCTTGAAGATGCGCACCACGTCCTCGCACAGAATGTGGGGCTGTGTATCAGTTGCCATCGTGTTCCATCCCTTGATTCATCCCCATCAACTGTCTGTCATCCGAAGAACCGCGGCCAGTCGTTGCCGGCGTCCAGCTGCGACTGCCGCGCCGAGCGACCCCACCACCACTGCGAGGAATCCTGCAGTCAACCCCGCAACGAGCAGTGGATCCAGGGCGAGGCCAGGCTCAGCCCCGCCACCCGTGAACGCCGAAAGGTCAATGCTGTCGAGAATGATGACCGGCAGAACCAGGCCCAACCCAGTACCCGCAATTACCGCCGCAACTGCCAACGGGGCCGTCTCCCACAGCATGAGTCCGTCATCGCGCCGGGGAGGGAAACCGAGCGTCCGCAGCAGTGCGATCAGGCGGTTCCGGGCGGGCGCGTTCACCACCGACGTCATGACGATGGTCAGCGAGCACAGCAGGGCCATCGCGGCAATGACCGTCCACAATCCAACCTGCAGGCCAAACCCCGACGGCGAATCGAGCGTCCGCTCAACGTATTGCTCCGGAGTCTGCAGCAGGACCGGCGTTCCAGCGACCTCACCCACGGCGTCCATCACGGCGGATAGATTGGCGCCGTCGTCGAGGTCTGCGAACAGCACGGAGGGCTCGAAGGTACGTTCCTTCACTGTGTTGATGGCGTCCTGGCTAGCTAGCATCCAGTTGGAGGCACCAGTGAGAACGGACTGTTGCTCTGCTATTCCCACCACTTCCGCTTTGAACCTGGTGGCGCGGTAACTGATGGAGAGCACAGCACCCTCTTCGACCTCCAACGCCGAGGAAACCACAACAGGTATGGTTCCGTCCGCGGCCGGTTCTTCCAGCGCGGTCATAAGGACCGGCGACAGGGCACCTGCCAGGTCTGTCTGGACGCCCCGCATCGCAGCAGGGTCCGTAGCGAGCAGATTGACGGTAATGCTCTGGCGGCCGGCGGTCTCCGCGCGCAGGGAACCGAGGTCGGTGACCGGTGCTACCGCCCGCACACCGTCAAGGGCAGCGGCAGCTTCCACCTGCTCCGGTGTAAAGGGAGAGCCCTGGATGCGAAGATCCGCGCCGACGCTGGCCTGCGCCGCATCGGCCACCCCCTCACGGAACGTGGACAACAGCACCCCTGAGAAAAGCACGACGGCGAGTCCCACCACCAGCGCCAGCACCGGCACGAGTCCGGCACCCGGCGAACGGACTGCGCGCGCGGCGCCGAGGAACCCGATCAGGCCCGGCCCCCGCCGTCGAACTCTCGCAAACCACTGCAGTGGCACCGGATACAGCCGCAGCACCAGCAGGCACAGGGCGAGTGCTATCAGCAGCGGAGTGGCCGAAAGCAGGGGATCCACTTCTCCGTACGCAAGTGTTCCCTGAGCGATGCCGCGCTGGAAGAGGAGGGTGGTGGCCACCACCGCGAGGACGACGACGGCGGCCTCTGCCACGATGCGCCAGCGGTTCCCTTCCAGCGGTGCGAGATCCTCCCGCCCTTCAGCGGATCCCCGATACTGCAGCGCCATCAGCGCAGCCGGTACCAGGGCGGCCGCAACGCCCCACGCCAGGTGGCTTGGTGTGAATGGCACCGGGATCAGGATCACGGCAGCCAGCGCACCGAGGGCAGCTGCCGGAACGCCGATGATCAGCCCGTCGAGCGCGAGGGACCCACGGACCTGCCGCTCTGTGGCTCCCCTGGCGGAGACCAGCGCAAGTGTCGTGCGCCGTCGTTGCGTCAACAGCCGCACGGCCAGCGCAGCGGTGGCCAGGCACACCCCGAGGGGCCCAGAGGCGAGCATCGCGAGGATCTGGTTGGTGGAGGCAGCCCGCTGGGTGGCCTCGTTGATTGCATCAGGGGTGTCGGAGCCGAAAACCACGGCAGGCTCGAACAATCCCTCAGCAGGAACGTTCTGCGGCGTACCCAGGAACTCCCGTAGCTGGGCTTCGGCCTGGGATGCGGTGCGTGCATCGAGCGCGCCGGTGTTGAGCGGGTACCAGTACGACGTTCGGAAGCCGTCCACCATGTAGACCACCAGCTCGAAGGCATCCGGGGAGATGAAGGCTGTGGCGTTGACGGCGGTACCCGAGTCGGGATTGTAGTCCTCGGCTGCGGACAGGAAGCTGTTGTGGATGCTCCAGTAGTCCTCTTCCGGATCAATTGCCGCGTAGATTCCGCTCAGCACCACGCGCTGCTCTCCCACTGGATCATCCGTCCCCGGCAGCGGTGGGAGCAGCACCGACGTGACTCTCTCTTCGCCGACTTTCCACTGTGCCGATTCGGCAGCCCCTTCGGAGAGGAGGATCCCGATCGGAGCACCTCCATAGTTTTCAGGTGCCGGTCCCGGGAGCTCACCATCCACCAACTCGATATGCTCGAGCACCCGGAGGTCCGCTGCATAGTTGAGGATCAGTTCGCGGATTCCCTCGGGCAGGGGCCCAACATAGGATTCGACCCCCGTTGCCAGCCACCGCCCTTCCGTTAGGACGTTCCCCAACGGAGCAATCAGATCCTCCCGGATGCCGGTCAGCGCGGCGGCGGTGGCTCCGGCGTCGTCGGTCTCTTCCATGAGCTGGTCGGTGTCCCCGAACGGGGGAACATTCGAGATAGTGGCCTGAACTGCCTGCTGGTACCCCGGCACGTTGGCGACGGATTGCTTGAGGTCGGCGGTGTACATGGCGTCCACTGCCCGTGGCCAGGCGCACAACAGCGCCGACACCACCAGAACGATCCCCGCGAGAAGGATGGATGGCCATCGCGAATGCCTGTTCTGCCGCCGGAGCAACTGAATCAGCGTCACAACGCATCCACCGCCTGCGCGGGCGTGAGCGCGTGCCGCCGGACCCGCTCGCCGTAGAACCACGCTGACGCCACCAGGATGATCACCTGCGTGGCCAGCACACCGAGCAGCGGTGGGACGGCCACGGCGAGCGGCGCCGGGAGTGAGTTCGCGCCGCCGACCACCACGGCCTGGGCCAGCAGAGAGACGGTTAGGTAGGAGACGGCAAGTCCAGCTCCCAGGCCGAGTACGACGGCGGCCCCTCCGACACCGAGCACTTCCCACCTGCGTCCGCGCACCTGATCGCGAGCCTGCATACCGAGTGCCCGCAGGACCGCCACCTCTGCCCTGCGGGACTGCACCAGCGTGACGATGCTTGCGGTGAGGGCAGCGCCTCCGACGAGCAAAGCGCCGATCACGCCGATCCACAGGGCAGTTGCCGCCGGGCTGAGGAACCGCGATACCAGGCTGTTGTCGGCACTGGAAACAGTTGCGCCCACTCCGGCGACGGCCGCCGCAGCCTGGGAGACAGAGCCGCGGTCTCCAGTCGCGAGCCACACTTCGCCCGGCCGCGGCTGAATCGGCGAACTGCCCAGCGCCGCCTGCGCGTACGCTTCCAGATCAGCCAGCGCGGCGACGCTTTCGGTGGTGCCGGGCAGCACGGACGATACGGCGGCAACTTCGGCCTGAATGTCGACGCCGCCTGGTCGCAACGAGACCGGGTCCCCGACTGCGAGGTCAAGCTCTGCCATCAACTGGCTTGAGAGGGCAACGGGAAGCCGGGGTTGGTCCAAAGCGTCCTGCATCAGCCGCACGGCTGCGGTGCCTGTAGTGGATCCTTCCTCGGGAAAGGTGACTCCAACGCCTTCGCCGAGGGGTGTGATCCCGGTCTGGGCAGCGCCGAAAACACCGTTCACCATCTGCACGGTGGAGTCTTCGACGAACCGGGTATCACCGGACCCGATGCCGCCGTTGCTCGCCATCCCGGTGATTTCAAGGCTGTAGGACTGGGGGACAGGCGAGGGATCCAGCTCCACGTCGATTGCCGCCACGGCCAATGCACGTAGTCCTTCCGGCAGGACGAAGGACAACGAATGTGCGCGTTCGCCAGGGCCGGTCAGGAGCAAGGATCCGGCCGGAACTGGAACGAGCTGCCCCTGTTCGGAGCGGAGCCAGACTGTTACCACTGCGCGTCGGCTCGCCGGGCCGGCTTCCCCTGCGGGGTCGGAAGTGGCGACCGACGTCAATTGCATGCGCACCTGGGTAGCTGTTGCCTGCAGCGTGAGGGCGGGCTCAGGTACCGGAGGTTCGAAGGTGAGAGCCTCAGCGAGGTTCACGGCGTCGATGGTTGAGCTGGCCGCTGAGAGCAGGCCGGGCAGCTGGGCCGCGTCGACAGCCAGGAGCGGAGAGGTTACTGAAGCGAATTTCGCAGCACCTCGGTGGACGGGGGAGACGCCCGTCACTGAATCAATCTCGGCGTAGGGCTGCACGTTGAAGGCGTCCTCAACCGTCCGCACTGCGGTTGGGCCGGGGACGCTCACCCGCACATCGGAGCCGTTGCCCAATTGCGACGCCGCTGCCTGGGAGCGGCTGGTGGTTTCCGCGTACGACGCCGTGAAGGTAGCGCAACCGACGGTCACCGTCACCAGCGCGATAGGTATGACGTAGGAGGAGATGCGGCGGGATACCTGCCTCGCAGCCAGCACCGCGCCCACACTTCTGCGTGATGCCGCCGTTCGATGCTCAAGAAGCCTCGCGGCCCAACCGGTGAGGAGCAGGGCAACCGCAGTGCCGGCAAGCAGGAGCAGGGCTGGCGCCGGCGCGGCCAGGGGGTTGACGGCGAGATCACCGCTTGCCGTCTCCGACAGCGGAGAGCGGTACAGCAGGAATTGCCACACGGACAGGCCGGTGGCTGCGGCCAGCAGCGCGAGCACTCCAAATGACGCCACGCGCGCCCCCCGTGTGTCTGCAGGGGCACCGTGCTCACGAAGGGCACCGACCAGTGCAACGCCAATGAACGTCAGAGAAGCCACTACCGCGCATGCCAGGGGGACGCTCCAGCTGGCGGCGGCCAGCTCGGTGGCACCGTCAAGGTAATTGGTCTCGCTGCCGGGGGAGAGCAGGGGACCAATGACGACGGCGGCGCCCCACCCGAGCAGGCTTGCCAGGAAAGCCAGCGGCACGATTTCCCAAGCCGCTGTCACAGCTCGCTGAAGTGGACTGGTGCCACGGCCACCGATAACCCGGTCCTCAACAGCACGGGTCCCTGCGAGCAACCGCGCGAACTGGACGACGCTCACGGCACCGAGCGCGATCAACAACACGAACGCGATGGGGATGATTGCCCTAACGGCCTGCGTGGCGTCAGCTGCCTCAGCGAGGAGGCCATTGAGTTCACCGGACTCGATGACTCCGCCACCATTGATGGTGCGGTCGCTGCTCATGCGCTGCGGTAGCGTGCGCAGACCCTCCGCCAGCCGTGCGAGGCCCGCAGCGGAGACTGAGTCCCTGTCTACGGTGAACACCCACTGCAGCTTGGGCTCGCCAGTGAACGCAGCCATGGCCCCGGGAGGAACGACGACGGCGGTGGGCTCGGTCTCGGCACCCTGCACTGGTACGGGGTCGAGGAAAGCGGCGTCCGCCCCCGCGGGGTTCAATGTGGCGACGATTTCCAACCGGACTGTTCCGGCGGCGCCTTCCACCGCGAACGTGTCCCCGATGCCGAGGCCAAGGGAAGCGGCCACCGCCTCGTCAAGCGCTGCCGGCACGGGGGCGGATTCGCTCTGGTCCGCCGCGGCGAGGCTGTCCAGCGAGCCGGCTGACGGCGTCGTCGTCGGTTCCCAGCCGACAGGCAGGATTGTGAGGCCTGCGGGCAGGTTCGTGGCACTTCCGCCGGAGGGAATCAGGGGGCGCGGGGGCGAGTACGGAGCCGCCGAAGCAACAAGCCCGTCAGTGAGCACGAGGTCGTCAAAAAGGGCATCAGCTGTGGAGCGCTGAGCCTCGGCGTCATCAGAGATGGAGGTGTGGACACGGAAGTAGCCAGCAGGGCCGGACGTCGCCGCGAGGG
This sequence comes from Arthrobacter sp. TRD_SC_6, assembly GCF_055361185.1. Taxonomy (NCBI): domain Bacteria; kingdom Bacillati; phylum Actinomycetota; class Actinomycetes; order Micrococcales; family Micrococcaceae; genus Arthrobacter; species Arthrobacter sp. TRD_SC_6. Next base: position 3,351,791 of record NZ_CM143953.1, on the reverse strand, counting down.
ACCTCAGGGCCTCGGTGGCAGCCAGTTGCGTGTAGCCGCTGATGCCGGCAAGGACTGCGGTGATGAACGCGAGAGTAAGGGCGATCAGCGCGAGGAGGCTTCGGCGGGAGGCGGCGCGCCGCAGGGCCAAACGGGCAAGCGGAACCTTAGGTGCCAGCAAAACGCGAACGCCCTCCCCCGGAATCTATGGCGCGCAACCGTTCTGGCCGGTTGAACTGGGCCTGAGAGGTGCGCCACACTCGCTTGTCTCTTGCCATCCTAAAGGTTGAGCCACGGGTCTCCCGCACCGGATAAATTACTGTGGAGGGAGAAACAATGCGCGGGATAGCGCTTTCCCAATCATGATTGATTAGTCTTGAGTCAGTTCATCTGTTCCGAGGGGCGCCTGCCGATCAATTTGGCGCCGGGGCCTCGGCTGCAGTCAGAAGATTTCACCAAGGGAGACGAGCTTGCAGGTCATTCTGTGCGATTCGGCGAAAGGCGTCGGTTCCAGGGCCGCCGACATTATCGAGCAGAGCGTGCGCGCCGGTTCCGCAGTACTGGGGCTCGCAACCGGTGGCTCTCCGAGCACCACCTACGCAGAACTTATCCGCCGGCATAAAGAAGATGGGCTCAGCTTCCGTGACGTCCGGGCATTCACCCTGGACGAGTACGCAGGGCTAGCCCAGGACCACGAGCAGTCCTACCACACCACCATCCGGCGCGAGTTTGTCGACCACGTGGATCTGCCGCTGGGTAACCTCACCACCCCCCAGGGGGACAGACAGGATCTCGGTGCGGAAGCGGACCGCTACGACGCTGCGATCGCAGCCGCTGGGGGCGTGGATGTCCAGGTCCTCGGAATCGGGGCCAATGGGCACATCGGCTTCAACGAGCCGACGTCGTCACTTAACTCCCGCACCCGGGTGAAGACGCTCGCCGGAACCACCCGGCTGGACAACGCGCGCTTCTTCCCTGGCGGTGATGTGCCCCGCCTCTGCATCACCCAGGGGCTGGGAACCATCCGCGAGGCCCGTACTGCCGTCCTGGTCGCCATGGGTGCACGGAAGGCTAACGCAGTGCGGGCCATGGTCGAAGGGCCTGTAAGCGCGCATTGTCCGGCGTCAGTGCTCCAGTTGCACCGGCGGGCCATCGTGGTGCTGGATCCAGAGGCCGCATCCCTTCTCTCGCTGACCGACTACTACCGTGAAGCCCAGGAAATGAATGACGAACTGGGTCTTTCCGCTCGCAGCGGCAGCACCCAGTGACCGCAGGGCCCGTGTGTGCTTCCCGGTGCTTCTCGATCTTGTTGGGCGCCAGCGGGCGGCCCGCATCCGTTGTTTTGACCCGGGACCTACGCACACGCTAATCTTGGGAGTCGTTGTGCGTGTCCCAACTCGATACGTCCATGTCCGCGTGCGGCTCCGTTGCAGAGCTACCTGGTCCGCGGAGATGGCCGAGGTTCATGGGATCACCGGTGTCGTTTCAGTCCTCACCTGAAGTTCCGGTAACGCATGCATCAGCTGCGCTGGCATCAGGAGCTTCCCTCCCGTTACCAGCGTCACCGTAGAACAAGAAACGAAGGCAAAATCGTGCGTACGTACACCCCGAAGCCCGGCGACATCAACCGCCAGTGGCACGTCATTGACGCCACCGACGTTGTCCTAGGCCGTCTTGCCAGCCAGACCGCAACACTGCTGCGCGGAAAGCACAAGCCGACCTTTGCACCCCATATGGATATGGGAGACTTCGTCATCATCATCAACGCAGAGAAGGTTGCCCTCACCGGCGCCAAGCTCGAGCAGAAGCGCGCTTACCGCCACTCCGGTTTCCCGGGTGGCCTCAAGTCCGTGACCTATGCAGAGCTGCTGGAAAAGAACCCCGTGCGCGCCGTTGAAAAGGCGATCAGGGGCATGCTTCCCAAGACCTCCCTCGCAGCACAGCAGATCGGCAAGCTGAAGGTTTACCGCGGCGCGGAGCACCCTCACGCCGCACAGCAGCCCCAGACTTTCGAAATCACCCAGGTCGCTCAGTAGTCCTGGCCACCACAGACTAAGAATCACTCAAGGAGAACCGTGGCTCAGAACACTGAAGAGCTGAATGAACCAACCGAGGAGCTCAGCAGCTACACCTCGGAATCCGCGCCTGCATCGGACGCACCAGCGAAGGAGCGCCCCGCGCTTACCGTCGGTGGCGCCGCAGTAGGCCGTCGCAAGGAAGCCGTTGCACGCGTTCGGGTGTCACCCGGATCCGGCAAATGGATTGTCAACGGCCGCGAGCTGTCTGACTACTTCCCCAACAAGCTCCACCAGCAGGAAGTCAATGACCCGTTCAAGCTCCTCGAGCTTGACGGCGCCTACGACGTCATTGCGCGTATCCACGGTGGCGGCCCTTCCGGCCAGGCCGGAGCACTCCGTCTTGGAGTTGCCCGTGCGCTGAACGACATCGACCGCGACAACAACCGCGCCCCCCTCAAGAAGGCAGGCTTCCTCACCCGTGACGCCCGCGTCATCGAGCGTAAGAAGGCCGGTCTCAAGAAGGCACGCAAGGCGCCTCAGTACTCCAAGCGCTAGAAAAGCCTTCCCCCTCGGCTTTTCCCAGTGCTTGGCTCCACAAGCGCTAAACACAGCTTCTCCCGTTACGCCCGCTCGGCAACTGCCGGGCGGGCGTAACGCTTTAAGCCTGGGACGGTTGTCCGGTGGAAGTATCGACCTCCACCTGACTTCTCTGCCACGGCACCCTTCTGACTTAGGATGGACCACGATGACTAGATTATTTGGAACAGACGGTGTCAGAGGGCAGGCCAACGGCCTGATCACGGCGGAACTCGCCCTCCAGTTGGCGCAGGCGGCTGCCATCGTGCTCGGGCACCAGCAGTCGGAGGGGCGGCGGCCCACCGCCGTCATCGCACGCGATCCACGCATCAGCGGTGACTTTATCGCCGCAGCAGTGGAAGCCGGCCTCGCCAGCGCCGGGGTTGACGTCTATGACGCCGGCGTCCTCCCGACCCCCGCTGCCGCCTTCCTTGTCGCGGACCTCGACGCAGACTTCGGCGTCATGATCTCGGCATCCCACAACCCAGCCCCCGACAACGGGATCAAGTTCCTGGCACGCGGCGGCAAGAAGCTCGACGACGCGCTCGAAGACGCGATTGAAGTTGAACTCAACTCGCCTCCCCACCGTCCCGTGGGCCCCGACGTCGGCCGCATCCAACGGTTCGCCGACGCCGAAGACCGCTACGTTGTTCACCTCCTGCAGTCACTGCCCCACCGCCTCAACGGACTCAAGGTAGTCCTCGACTGCGCCAATGGGGCGGCAAGTGGCTGCTCGCCGCAGGTATTCGCGGACGCGGGTGCCGACGTCGTACTCATCGGTGCCGATCCCGACGGCAACAACATCAACGAGGGCTGCGGATCCACGCACCTTGAGCTCCTGCAGGCTGCAGTGATTGAGCATGGCGCGCACCTGGGTATAGCGCACGACGGCGATGCTGACCGCTGCCTGGCCGTGGACCATGAGGGAACCGTCGTGGACGGTGACCAGATCATGGCCATTATGGCCGTTGCCCTGAACAGTGCCGGGCGTCTGAAAGACAGCACACTCGTAGCAACGGTCATGAGCAACCTCGGCCTCAAGCTCGCGTTGCGCGAGGCAGGCATCAGCCTCCGCGAGACCGCCGTAGGTGACCGCTACGTTCTGGAGGGCATGCGCGATGGCCAGTACACTCTTGGCGGAGAGCAGTCCGGACACGTTATTTTCTCCGAGTACGCCACCACGGGAGACGGGGTGCTCACAGGTCTGCAGCTCGCGGCGCAGGTCGCGCTCACCGGCCGCAGCCTGAAGGAACTCTCCACCATCATGACCAAGCTTCCGCAGGTACTGATCAACGTAAAGGGCGTCGACAAGTCCAGCGTCAACAGTGACGGCGAGGTTCAGCGCGCCGTGCGTGAAGCCCAGGACTCGCTCGGGGACACCGGCCGGGTACTGCTTCGCCCGTCGGGCACTGAACCGGTAGTGCGGGTGATGGTGGAAGCTGCGGATATGGAAACCGCGCAAAGCGTGGCAGACCGACTCGCAGATACCGTCCAGCGACAGTTGGCCCTCGAGCCGGCCTGACGGATGGCTACAGGGTCTTCTGGCGCAGACTGTCCCGGATCTCGGTGAGCAGTGCGATTTGAGGATTCACTTCCTCGATGTCTTCCTTCAGCGAGAGCTTCCGGTCACGCCGCTCGATGAACTTATTCATGGGCATCACGATGACGAAGTAGACGGCCGCAGCCACCAGCAGGAAATTCACGAGGGCGGTCAGGAAGACGCCGAACTGAATCTCATTGCCGTTGAGGGTGCACTTCGCGAAATCGTCAAAGGTCGGGGACCCCACGAGTGCTGAAATCAGCGGCATCAGCACGTTGTTGACAAGTGATGTCACCACCGCTCCGAATGCCGTACCTATGACAACCGCCACCGCGAGATCGATGACGTTGCCCTTCATGATGAAATTCTTGAATCCGCTAAGCATGGAAGCAGGCTATCGAAAGGACAAATGGCACTGCGCCCGGCTCGCCGGTGAACGTTCCTAATAGCCCGGAGCGGCGGGCAGGCCGAAGTACTCTTCCAGTGTGGCGGTCCCGCGTCCGGTCATATCGTCGGCCACTTCAACGCCGATATACCGGTAGTGCCAGGACTCGCCGGAGAAGCCGGTGATGCCCTGTGCCCCGTCCGGATACCGGAGGATGAAGCCGAACCGGTGGGCGTTCCCGGCCATCCACTGCCCGGCGGCAGTTGTGGCGAAACATGATCGGAGCGTGCACGCGCCGTCGGCCTGGCCAACGTCGAAGGACAAACCGGTCTGGTGCTCCGAGTAGCCTGCGCGCGCTGAGATCCGATCGGCGGCCTCGACGCTGCCGCCGTTTTCATTGACCCAGTGCTGGTAGGTGGCCAGTTGATCCTCGTAGGAACGGTAACCGCTGACCAACGTAAGGCCCACGCCGTCGTTCGCTGCCGCCGCGAAGAGTTCCTCGAGCGCGGCGCTGGTATCCGCGCGAAGCAGCGCGTTGGGCTCAGCTACGGCAAGGGCCACATTCGGCAGGACCATGCCGGATGGGAAGTAGTCGACGGGATCGAGCGGGCGCTGCTTGTTGACGACCACCGTCACCGACGCGGGATCGGCCAATTCCGCCCGTTCGGGGAGTTCAAGAGGGTCTGCCGGCTCAGTGCTGGGAGGAGGCGTTGGCTCGGCGGCCGGTACCGTGGCCGGTTCAGTAGTCGGTGCAGTGCTCGGCGCAGGCCCCGTAGTCGGAGCGGTGCCGGGTGGGCGCTGGGCGGGGGCCGGCAATTCGCCGGCCGCGCGGGTGGTGGCCCCGGGGGCAGGGGACGACGACGGCACGGCCACCGCTGCGGAACCCGCAGTTGTGGATTCGCGGACGGTGGGTTCGGTTGATCCGCACCCAACAAGGCCTAGAAGCAGCGTCAGCGCTGTCACTACGGCCGGTATTGCGTCCATCCGCCGGAGGTCCATCACGTCTTTCGCAGTAGCATTCGGCGAATGGAGTGGTCGGCTTCCTTGGTCAGCACCAAAGTGGCACGGCCTCGGGTGGGCAAAACATTCCTCGAGAGGTTCGGTTCGTTGATGCGCTGCCAGATACCGAGGGCAGTATCGCGTGCTTCTGCATCCGTCAGCGAGGCGTACCGGTGGAAGTAGGACGCGGGATTCGCGAAAGCGCCGCTCCGCAGTGACTGGAAACGCTGTACGTACCACTCCTCTATGTAAGAGGTTTTGGCGTCCACGTAGATGGAGAAATCGAAGAAGTCGCTCAGCGCCAGGCCTGAGCGTCCGTCGGCGCGCATCCGGGCGGGGGCGAGCACATTCAGTCCCTCGACGATGAGCACGTCCGGGCGGCGGACCACTACTTCGCGGCCGGGCACGATGTTGTAGGTCAGGTGGGAGTACCAGGGCGCACGCACTTCTTCTGCGCCGCTCTTGACCTCGCTGACAAAGCGGAGGAGCCGGCGTCGGTCGTAGGATTCCGGGAAGCCCTTGCGCTGCATCAGGCCACGGCGTTCCAGCTCTTCATTTGGGTAGAGAAAGCCGTCGGTGGTTACGAGCTCCACGTTCGGTGTCCCGGGCCAACGACGCAGCAGTTCCTGAAGCACGCGGGCGGTGGTGGACTTACCGACAGCAACGGACCCTGCCACGCCAATCACGAACGGTGTACGTGTGGTGCGCTCACCCAGGAAGGTTGTAGTTGCCGCGTGCAGTTCACCCGCGGCCGCGACGTAAAGGGACAGCAGGCGCGAGAGCGGAAGGTAGACCTCACGCACCTCATCGAGGTTGAGCGCGTCTCCGAGCCCTCGAAGGCGCTGCACATCCTCGACGTTGAGGGGAGATTCGATTTCGTTGGCGAGACGGGCCCACATCTGGCGGTCAAGCTCGACGAACGGGGTGACACCTGCGTCCACGGTGGAAGTGGGGCCCGTACCGGGAGATTGGTCACTCACCCTAGGAATTCTGCCCTCTGGTCAGCACATTAACAAACGACGTTCCTTTAGCACCCGGGAACTGAACGTGATGCGCAGCACCTGCGGCGAAGCCGGGACAAGCCGGTTGGCACGCGGCGGGTACGCTTAAGGCCATGTGTGGAATCGTAGGATACGTAGGCCGTAACAGCGGCAAATCCCTTGGCAGCCCGGTACTCAGCGGGTCCGAAACTGATGGTGGTCACGGCGCCCTCGACGTCGTCATGGAGGGCCTTCGCCGGCTTGAGTATCGCGGCTATGACTCGGCCGGCGTCGCGTTGCTGACTGATTCCGGGATACAGTCCCGCAAGAAGTCGGGGAAGCTGACCAACCTGGTTGCCGAACTTGACGCCTCGCCGCTTCCTGAGTCGTTGACGGGCATCGGCCACACGCGGTGGGCCACCCATGGCGGGCCAACGGACCAGAACGCCCACCCGCACCTCGCCGACGGCGGCCGCCTCGCACTGATCCACAACGGCATCATCGAAAACTTTGCTGAGCTGAAAGCTGAGCTCCTAGAGCAGGGGGCCACGTTCGTCTCGGACACCGACACCGAGGTTGCGGCCGTGCTGCTCGGCACCATTTACCGAGGCCTTGCGGATGCAGGAACCCAGGATGCACTGACCGCCGCCATGCAGCAGGCGTCCCAGCGCCTTGAGGGCGCTTTCACGCTGCTCGCCATCCACCAGGACGTACCCGACGTCGTCGTCGCCGCCCGCCGTAACTCTCCATTGGTGGTGGGCCTGGGCGACGGCGAGAACTTCCTCGGATCGGACGTCTCCGGTTTCATCGATTTCACCCGTCGCGCTGTGGAGCTTGGCCAGGACCAGATCGTCACAATCACTCCCGAAGAGGTGTTCATCACCGACTTCCATGGGGAGCCTGCCGAGGGCAAGGAGTTCCATGTTGATTGGGACGCCGCCGCTGCGGAGAAGGGCGGTTACCCGTCCTTCATGGAGAAGGAAATCAACGACCAGCCCGACGCCGTTGGCCAGACCTTGCTGGGCCGCACCGACATCAAGGGAAACCTGATCCTGGACGAGTTGAGGATCGACGAGTCGATCCTGCGTTCTGTGGACAAGATCGTTGTCCTGGCTTGTGGAACGTCCGCCTATGCCGGGCAGGTAGCCAAGTACGCGATTGAGCACTGGTGCCGAATTCCGACCGAGGTGGAGCTCTCACACGAGTTCCGTTACCGGGACCCGATTGTGAACGAGAAGACCCTCGTGGTTGCCATCTCGCAGTCCGGCGAAACCATGGACACGCTCATGGCCGTGCGGTACGCCCGTGAGCAGGGCGCGAAAGTCGTGGCCATCTGCAACACCAATGGCTCCACGATTCCGCGTGAATCCGACGCCGTGCTCTACACCCACGCCGGGCCGGAAATCGCGGTCGCCTCCACCAAGGCGTTCCTCGCGCAGATCACCGCGGCCTACCTGCTAGGCCTGTACCTGGCGCAGCTGCGCGGCAACAAGTTCCGCGACGAAATCGCCGATGTGCTCGCCGACCTCAGTGAGATGCCCGCGAAAATCCAGCACGTGCTGGACAACTCCGACGCCGTCAAGAAGCTTGGACGCGACATGGCCGACGCCAAGTCCGTTCTGTTCCTCGGCCGCCACGTGGGTTTCCCCGTGGCGATGGAGGGCGCGCTCAAACTGAAGGAGCTCGCGTACATCCACGCAGAAGGATTTGCCGCCGGGGAACTCAAGCACGGGCCGATCGCGCTGATCGAGGAAGGCCAGCCCGTCGTCGTCGTACTTCCTTCGCCGCGCGGGCGTGACTCGCTGCACTCCAAGGTGGTCTCGAACATTCAGGAGATCCGCGCGCGTGGCGCAGTCACCATCGTGATTGCCGAGGAGGGCGACGAGTCCGTCGCGGCGTTCTCGGAGCATGTGATCCACGTACCCCAGACCGCCACGCTGCTCGCACCGCTGCTCACCACGGTTCCGCTGCAGATCTTCGCGTGTGAACTGGCGTCGGCCAAGGGTTACGACGTCGACCAGCCGCGTAACCTCGCCAAGTCCGTCACGGTCGAGTAGGGACGCAATGATCATCGGCATTGGTGTGGATGTTGTGGACGTGGCCCGGTTTGAACGCCAGCTGGAGCGGACTCCGGGCCTGCGGGACAGGCTTTTCGTCGCGGCTGAGCGTGCGTTGAACACACGTTCGCTTGCCGCACGGTTCGCCGCCAAGGAGGCCGTAGCCAAGGCGCTCGGCGCGCCGGCGGGGATGAACTGGCAGGATTGCTGGATCGGGCTGGACGGCCACGGGAGCCCGGTGGTTGAGGTGACCGGAACCGTGCTCGCGGTTGCAGAGGCCCGCGGCGTCAACCGCTGGCACCTCTCGCTCAGCCACGACGGCGGGGTCGCGACCGCAATGGTCGTCGCCGAAGGGGAACTTCCAAGCGCCACCCGCTAGGATTCTAAGCATGCTTAGTGCTTATGCCGGGAGTGAGGTGCGCGCTGCGGAGGTTCCGCTGCTCGACGCCGGGCACGGCCACGCGCTGATGCAGCGGGCATCCCACGGCCTCGCGCAGGTGGCCGCGGGGCTGCTGGGCCAAGGTGGGGGAGTCTACGGCCGTCGCGTCGTCTTGCTGGCAGGCAGCGGAAACAACGGTGGAGATGCGCTCTACGCCGGTGCCCTTCTGCAGCGGCGCGGAGCGGGAACGACGGCGGTGCTCACCTCCGAGCGGGTGCACGCGGACGCGCTGGCCGCCTTCCGGGCGGCAGGCGGGCGCGTTGAACAGCTCACGGACGCGCGTCTTGACGAACTGGCTGTGATTGCCGGCGGCGCTGATCTGCTGATTGACGGCATCCTCGGGACAGGCGGAACTGGAGAGCTGAGGGGTGCGGCGGCTGAACTGGTCGAACGAGTCAACGCTCGGCGGCACGGACGTGCGAAAACGGTCACAGTTGCATGCGACCTTCCCAGCGGAGTGGACGCCGACACTGGAGCTGTGACCGGCGAGATCCTTGCAGCTGACGTCACGGTCACCTTTGGCGCCTGCAAGACCGGGCTGCTGGTTGGAGCGGGCGCCCGGGCTGCCGGGCGGGTAGAAACAATCGACATTGGCCTCGGAGCCACGCTCCCGGAACCGCGGGTTTTCTCACTTGAGCCAGGCGACCTCCAGCACCTCTACCGCCAGCCCAAGCCTGCGGACCACAAGTACAGCAGGGGAGTGCTCGGCATCGCCGCCGGGTCGGCAATGTATCCGGGTGCCGCAGTTCTTGCCACGGGCGCGGCGCTTAGTACCGGCATCGGAATGGTGCGGTTCCTCGGGCCAACAGGTGTTGCAGCGCTGATCAACGCCTCGCATCCGGAGGCTGTCTGCTCACAGGGCACCGTTGGTGACGCGCACGTCCAGGCCTGGGTGGTGGGACCGGGAGCTGCGGAAGATCCAGGCCAGCGTCAGCGGGCGCGGGATGCGATGGCGTCCGGGTTGCCGACTGTCGTTGATGCCGGTGCGCTGCCCCTCCTGCCTGAGAAGTCCGGGGCGCACATCATTCTCACCCCTCATGCAGGGGAACTTGCTGCGCTGCTAACACGCCGGGGAGAGCCGACCAGCCGGGAGGCTATTGAAGATTCGCCGGTGGAGTACGCACGGCGGGCCGCGGAGTCCACCGGCGCCACGGTGCTGCTGAAGGGGAGTACCACCGTCATTGCAGCGCCGACTGGTGAGGTGTTCATCCAGACCAACGCCACTCCGTGGCTCGCCACCGCTGGATCCGGCGATACCCTCGCCGGCATCCTGGGGGCGTTGCTCGCCACCACTGCCGGAACCGACGACGCCGGGAACGACGTCGGCGCGGCACTCAGCCTGCCGCCGTCGTCCCGCTGGGCATTGACCGGGGCCGCCGCCGCGACGATTCACGGCCTTGCAGGCCGGAGGGCTGCAAAACGCGGGCCCGTCCTGGTACGGGACCTGCCTCGGCACGTCTCGCGGGTCATTGGGGACCTGCTGCAGCAGCGACCGGCGACATAGTTCACCTGAATGTCAGAGTCTTGCGCTATGAAAGGATGCAGGACGGGCACGCCCACAAGTTTTCGCTCTGAATACAGAAGACGATTTGAAGAAATACGAGCAAGGAGTACACATGGAGCTTTGGCCAGGAGATGCCTATCCGCTGGGGGCAACCTATGACGGCACGGGAACCAACTTCGCGCTCTACAGCGAAATCGCTGAGAAGGTGGAGTTGTGCCTGTTTGACGACGAGGGCACGGAAACCCGCATCGAACTCAGGGAAGTGGACGGGCACGTTTGGCACGGCTACCTGCCGCATGTCTCGCCCGGACAGAAGTATGGCTTCCGCGTGCATGGGCCCAACAACCCGCACGAAGGCAACCGCTGCAACCCGAACAAGCTGCTGCTGGACCCCTACGCCAAGGCCATTCACGGCGAAATTGACTGGGACCAGGCGCTCTTCGGTTACAATTTCGGCGACGAGAAGTCGGTCAACAATGAGGACTCCGCCGCGCATATGATGCTCGGCGTGGTCATCAACCCGTTCTTCAACTGGGACGGCGACCGCATGCCGCGCACGCCATACCACCAGTCCATAATTTATGAAGCACACGTGAAGGGCCTCACCCAGCTGCACCCGGAGATTCCGGAAGAGCAGCGGGGCACCTACGCAGGCGTGGCGCACCCAGCGGTGATCGCCCATCTGCAGAAGCTCGGCGTGACGGCGATCGAACTGATGCCCGTACACCAGTTCGTGAACGACAGCACCCTGCAGGAAAAGGGACTGTCCAACTACTGGGGCTACAACACCATCGGCTTCTTCGCACCGCACAACACCTACGGCTCCACCGGAGACGAAGGCGAGCAGGTCCAGGAGTTCAAGGCAATGGTCCGCGAACTGCACCTCGCGGGCATCGAGGTGATTCTCGACGTCGTCTACAACCACACGGCGGAGGGTAACCACATGGGCCCAACCCTCTCGATGCGCGGAATCGACAACGCGTCCTACTACCGCCTGGTTGAGGACGACAAGCAGTACTACATGGACACCACCGGTACCGGCAACTCCCTGAACGTCGGAAATCCGCACTCACTGCAGCTGCTCATGGATTCGCTGCGCTACTGGGTCACCGAGATGCACGTTGACGGGTTCCGCTTCGACCTTGCCTCGGCTCTTGCGCGCGAATTCTACGAAGTGGACAGGCTGAGCGCGTTCTTCGAACTTGTTCAGCAGGATCCGGTCGTGTCGCAGGTGAAGCTCATCGCGGAGCCTTGGGACGTTGGTCCCGGCGGCTACCAGGTGGGCAACTTCCCGCCACAGTGGACGGAGTGGAACGGAAAGTACCGCGACACCGTCCGTGACTTCTGGCGCGGAGAGCCTTCAAGCATCGGCGAGTTCGCTTCACGCCTGACCGGTTCCGCGGACCTTTACGAGCACTCGGCGCGGCGTCCGGTCGCGTCGATCAACTTCGTCACCGCCCACGACGGTTTCACCCTGCGGGACTTGGTGTCCTACAACGAGAAGCACAACGAAGCCAACGGCGAGGACAACAACGACGGCGAATCACACAACCGCTCGTGGAACTGCGGTGCCGAGGGCCCCACGGATGATCCGGAGATCCAGGCCGTACGCGTCCGGCAGCAGCGCAACTTCATCGCGACGCTTTTGCTGTCGCAGGGCGTCCCCATGATCACTCACGGTGACGAGTTAGGCCGCACTCAGGACGGCAACAACAACACCTACTGCCAGGACTCGGAAATCGCCTGGGTGCACTGGGACAACCTCGACCAGCCGCTACTTGAGTTCACCGCGGCTGTCAGCAGGCTGAGGTCGGAGCACCCAACCTTCCGCCGCCGTCGTTTCTTCGACGGACGCCCAGTCCGGCGCGGCGAGGGAGAAGCGCTGCCCGACATCGTGTGGCTGGACACCGCAGGAGAGCTGATGGCCCCCGAGGACTGGAATGACGGCTTCGGACGGTCTATCGGAGTGTTTTTGAACGGGCAGGGTATTCAAGGACGGGATCAGCGCGGCCAGCGCATCACGGACCTGAATTTCCTGCTGTATTTCAATGCGCACGATGAAGCCGTGCAGTTCACCGTGCCGTCCGAGGAATACGGGCCGATGTGGGCCGAGGTCATCGACACGGCGGGCGTCTACGCGGACTCCGATCCCATTCCAGCGGGAGCTACGGTTTCGGTCGAGGCGAAGTCCATGGTTGTGCTGCGCGCACACGAAGAGGCAGAGGACCGCGACCACTCGGTGGCGGCGTCACTGGCCGTTCTCGCAAATGAGAACACCTCCAAGACCGGTTCCGTCTAATACCCCAGGCCCGGTCCACCAACACCATCACCACCACCAACGAGGAGAAGTACGTGCAGGTACCCAAGTCGACCTACCGGTTGCAGATTCGATCCAGCTTCGACCTGACCGCGGCCGCTGGGGTTGTTCCCTACCTGGTGGACCTCGGCGTGGACTGGGTTTATCTTTCGCCTGTGCTGACCGCGGAGGAGGGGTCCGATCACGGGTATGACGTGACGGACCCCACCACGGTGGATCCGCAGCGCGGTGGGCCTGAGGCGTTCGACGCACTGTGCCGCACCGCGCACGAGGCTGGTCTCGGTGTACTCGTGGATATTGTGCCGAACCATGTGGGTGTCGCTACGCCTGCACAGAACGCCTGGTGGTGGGACCTCCTCCACAAGGGGAAGGACTCCCGGTACGCCGAGGCGTTCGACGTCGACTGGGAATCTGGCGGGGGCCGCATCCGGATCCCCGTTCTCGGTGACAGCGACCATGAGGAAGACGAACTCAAAGTTGTCGCTGGGGAGCTGCACTACTACGACAACCGCTTCCCCATTGCCGAAGGAACGGCGCAGCCCGGTGAAACGGGCGCGCAGGTGCACGCGCGCCAGCACTACGAACTGGTGAACTGGCGGCGTGCTGACAGTGAGTTGAACTATCGTCGGTTCTTCGCGGTCAACACCCTTGCGGGCGTTCGCGTCGAGGTGCCCTGGGTCTTCGATGAGGCACACTCGGAAGTCCGGCGGTGGTTCAGCGAATCGTTGGTGGACGGAGTGCGGATCGACCACCCGGACGGCCTCGCCGACCCGGTGGGCTACCTTGAGCAGCTGCGGGAACTCACCAGCGGGGCCTACACCCTCGTCGAGAAAATTCTGGAACCCGGTGAAGTACTTCCCGCGGAGTGGGCCTGTGAGGGAACCACCGGCTACGACGGGCTGGCGGTCGTGGACCGGCTCTTCGTTGACCCAACAGGTCAGCCCGCCCTTGACGGCGCCGTGCCTACTGCACGTTTCGTCCACATGATCCATGGCACCAAGCGTGGCATTGCGGACGGAATTTTGCGGTCCGAGGTTCTCAGGCTGGCGCGGCTGGTGCCGTCCAAGGCCGGGCTTGAATTGGAGACCAGCGCGGATGCCATCGCCGAGTTGCTGACCTGTTTTCCTGTCTACCGCAGCTACCTCCCGGATGGCGCGGACCACCTCGCCGAAGCGGTGCACAGCGCGAAAGTGCGTAGGCCCGAGCTGAGCGATGCCCTGGATACGCTCCACCCACTGCTCAATCCATTCCTCGAAACCGCCGTTTCGGCGTCGGATGAGGAACTGAGTGAACTGGTTGTGAGGTTCCAGCAGACCTCCGGAATGGTGATGGCCAAAGGTGTGGAGGACACCGCGTTCTACCGCTTCAACCGGTTGACCTCACTCAACGAGGTAGGCGCCGACCCATCGATTTTCTCGCTCGACCCCTATGAGGTCCACCGGGCACTGCTTGAGCGGCAGGAGACCTCACCGCTCACCATGAACTCATTGAGCACGCACGACACCAAGCGCGGCGAGGACACCCGCGCCCGGATCACCGTCCTCTCCGAGATCGAGGACGAGTGGGTGGACGTGTTGGGGCAGCTGAACAAACTCGCTCCACTCGGTGATCCTGCATTCTCCTCGCTCCTCTGGCAGGCGCTGATCGGCGCCTGGCCGCTCAGCAGGGAACGCGCACATGCGTACGTCGAGAAGGCTTCCAGGGAAGCAGACTTCAGCACTCATTGGACTGCCCCGGATGAGGCATTCGAGGAGAAGATGCACGGCGCCGTCGACGCCGCGTTTGACAATGTCGAAGTGAACCGGCTCGTCACTTCACTGGTGGAGCATTTGAAAGCACCGGGCTGGTCCAACTCGCTTGGTGCCAAGCTCGTGCAGCTCACCATGCCGGGTGTACCCGACGTTTACCAGGGCTCCGAACTGTGGGAGACCTCGCTGGTGGACCCCGACAACCGGCGGGCGGTGGACTTCGCGCAACGCAAGCAGGGCCTCGTCGATCTTGCGTTCGGTGCACTTCCAGCGGTCGACAACGCAGGCCTTGCCAAGCTGCTCGTGGTTTCGCGGGCACTAAAGCTGCGACGGGACAACCCCGAACTTTTCTTCACCTACCGGTCGGTGCGTACCCAAGGCGCAGCGGCTGACCACATTTTCGCTTTCGATAGGGGCGGGGCTGTCACTGCTGTAACCCGCCTGCCTATCGGCCTGGAGCGATCCGGCGGATGGCGGGACACCGCCGTCGTGCTCCCGGAAGGTACCTACCGTTGTGCGATCACCGGGACCGGCTTCCAAGGTGGGCCCGTGCCCGCCGGGCGGTTGTTCGAGACTTACCCTGTCGCACTGCTCGTGAAGGAGGACGCACAATGAATACCGCTGCAACGAAGGCCAGGTCCGCAACGCTCTCGAGGTACGACGTCTGGGCGCCCAAAGCCCAGTCGGTGACCCTTGTGGCCGACGGCCAGAAGCACCCGATGGTAGCCCGTGACGGGGATTGGTGGGGTGCGCCCGGTGCACCCGTCACCGGCGAGGTGGATTACGGATACCTGATCGACGACGCCGAAACACCAGTCCCGGACCCGCGCTCGCGCCGGCAGCCGGAAGGAGTGCACAAGCTCTCCCGAACGTTCGACGCCGCCGCGCACGTCTGGGGCGACGCCGCCTGGGTATCCCCGGGCCTGGATGGCAGCGTCATCTACGAGCTGCACATTGGAACGTTCACGCCCGAGGGCACGTTCGACGCGGCTATCGGCAAGCTTGATTACCTCGCCGGGCTCGGCATCCAGTACGTCGAGCTGTTGCCCGTCAATGCATTCAACGGCACCCACAACTGGGGTTACGACGGCGTTCTCTGGTACGCGATCCATGAAGTGTACGGCGGTCCGGAGGGTTACCAGCGGTTTGTGGACGCCGCGCACCAGCGCGGGCTCGGAGTCATCCAGGATGTGGTCCACAACCACCTCGGCCCGAGCGGAAACTACCTGACCCAGTTCGGGCACTACCTGACCGAGGGCAAGTCGAATACCTGGGGTGACTCGCTCAACCTGGACGGTCCGCACTCTGATGAGGTGCGGTCCTACGTGGTGGACAACCTGCTGATGTGGTTCCGGGACTATCACGTGGACGGCCTTCGCCTTGATGCCGTGCATGCGCTGCACGATGAGCGGGCCATACACATCCTTGAGGAATTCGCCGTCGAGACCGAGCACTGCGCGGCGGAGCTCGGTAAGCCGCTGTTCCTGATCGCGGAATCGGACCTCAACAATCCACGGCTGATCGCGGACAGGAGCGCGGGCGGCTTCGGGCTTGCTGGTCAGTGGAGCGATGACTTCCATCACGCGGCACACGTCAACCTCACGGGGGAGACCGTCGGGTACTACTCGGATTTTGACTCGATCAGTGCACTCGCGAAGGTCTACCGGGACGGGTTCTTCCACAACGGGACGTGGTCCTCCTTCCGGGAACGTTCGCACGGCCGGCCCATCGATCCGGCGAAGCACAGCCTGCACCAGTTGGTGGTGTGCACCCAGAACCACGACCAGATCGGCAACCGGGCAGCCGGGGACCGGATCAGCGCCACCCTCAGCACAGCACAGCTCGCGCAGGCGGCCGTGCTCAATATCGCGGGGCCCTTTACCCCGATGCTGTTCATGGGGGAAGAGTACGGGGCCAGGACGCCGTGGCCTTTCTTCACGTCCCACCCTGAGCCGGAGCTTGGGAAGGCGACCGCAGAGGGCCGCCTGGCCGAGTTCGAAAAGATGGGTTGGGATCCAGACACCGTACCGAACCCACAGGACCCCGCCACTTTCGCCTCAGCCAAACTGGATTGGAGCGAGCAGGAGCAGCCGGAACAGGCGCGGTTGCTGGGAATTTACCGGGACCTCATCGCGCTCCGCCGTGAAAATAGGGACCTGCGCAACCCGGACTTCGCCTCGGTCACTGTCGATTTCGACGAGGACCAGCGCTGGCTGGTGCTCGGCAGGGGAGGGACCGCCGTCGTCGTCAACTTCTCGGAGGAGGAGCGCGAGGTGCCTTTGCGAGCGAAGAAGGTTCTATTGAGCACCGCAGCGGGTGAGTCCCTCGGCAGAAAAGCTGTGACCCTGCCCGGGCACGGCGCGGTGATTCTGAAGGTCTAAGAGGAGAGCTGACCATGCGCGAGATCAACCCGGACGTTCTCGTAGTGGGAGCTGGTCCCACCGGGTTGATGCTCGCGTCATGGCTGGGCAGGCTAGGCGTCGACGCCGTGGTGATCGACGGCAAGCGGGGCCCTACGCGCGAGTCCCGCGCCCTGGGCGTACATTCGCGGAGCATGGAGATCTACGATCAGCTCGGCGTGATCGATCGGGTGCTTGCCGAGGCATGGCCGGTCACGAACATCCGCCCCGGGTACGAGAGAAAGGCTTTCGCTGCCGTCCCTCTAGGACCTATCGGGGCGGATCTCACTCCCTACCCCGGCTTGCACGTGTTGGAGCAGAGCCGCAACGAACAGATCCTCCTCGATCGGTTGGCGGAGTTGGGCGGTTCCGTGCACTGGGGTTACACGCTGACCAACCTCGATCAGGGAGACCGGGGAGTCACGGCCGAGTGCGCCGGAGCCGCTGGCGGCCTGCGGATCCGGGCCCGCTACTGCGTCGGTGCGGATGGCGGCTCGTCAGTGGTCCGGAAGCTGACTGGGATTCCGTTCGAGGGCACCACGAATGAGCACACCTTCTATGTTGCCGACGTCCTCGGCGCCACGGGTGTGACTGAGGACAGCGTGAACCTGCGGTATGGCGCGGAGGAGTTCCTGCTGGGATTTCCCATGGGCGACGACGGCCATCACCGGCTACTCGGCGTGCTCAAAGGCAGTGAGGGTGGTGAGGTCCCTGAGTCCCTGGCCCGCCACCACCTCCAGCAGACGTTCGGTGTCGGTTACCGTGAAGCGGTCTGGTTCTCCACTTACCGCACCCACCACCGGGTGGCGGCACGCTTCCGGCAGGGTCCGGTGTTCCTTGCCGGGGATGCCGCGCACATCCATTCACCGGTCGGCGCGCAGGGGATGAACACCGGGCTGCAGGATGCGCACAATCTTGCCAGTAAGCTCGCTGATGTAGTCCACGGGCGTGCTTCGGACGCGGTCCTCGACCGCTACGAAACCGAACGGCGTCCCGTAGCCCTGCGCCTGGTGAACAGTACGGACCGGGCGTTCGGAATGGTCACCTCCGAAAACCCCGTTGCCCGGCTGATCCGGCGGGTGGCGCCGCGCTTCATCGGCCCGATAGCCGTTCTGCTACTTCCCCGGCTACCGATCGCCCGGCGGCTGTTCGGCTATCTGTCGCAGATTCGGATCCACTATTGGATGAACGACGACGGCGGCACTCCTCGCCGCGGGAGGCGCCGCGGGCGCGTGGTCGGCAGGAGGCTGCCCTGGACTGGCTCGAACTTCGAGGCGCTACGGTCGGCAACCTGGCAGGTGCATACCTATGGCGACGTCGACCCGGCGGTGAGCGCCGCCGTCGGGCACGAATTGCAGCTCACCGTGCACTCGTTCCCAGCGGCACCACAGCGGGGGCTCGAGGAAGGCGATTGCTACCTGGTCAGGCCCGATGGCTTCGTGGCCGGGTCGGCGCCGGTGCACAGGGCAGTTTCGGTGCTTGGTCCGTTACTTCCGGATCAATGGTTCGTGAACAACGCGCGCGTGCCACCAGAGCACGAGGGGAACCACCACCAGTTCCAGGGCCATAGTGGCGACAAACACTGTGTGGGGCCATCCGACAACCATGACCGAGAGGAGCCGGGCAAGGCCACCGATGAACGCTAGGACGAGCACTATTCGTGTGACGGATCTTCGTTCATGCAGGCGAGAGATCGACCACCACAAGGCCACTCCGGCGCCGAGCCAGAACACGTTCACGAAGCGGTATTCGCTGTCCACGCTGGCAGACGTCGGCGAGCCGCCCGGTGCCAACGCGGGGCCGAGGGTGATCCCGTAAAGCCCCGAGCCGACAGCGACCGATCCAAGCACAGCCAGGACAATGAAGATCGCACGTTGCTGCATGTGCTCCCGTTCTTGCTAATAGGTTAGAGAGTGATTACTCTCTCACCTTATGGGAGCAAGAAGAGACGCGCTAGTTGATGCCGCCATGAGCCTGTTCGCGGAGCGCGGCTATGTCGGAACATCGGTGGCGGACATTCAGATGGCCGCTGGACTGACCGGTGGATCAGGGGCACTGTACAAGCATTTCCCCAGTAAAGGCGCCGTCCTGGAAGCCGGAGTGGATGCTTATCTCGAATCATTGGAGGCGAACAGCAGCCAAACGGTCCGCGAGCTGCCACAAGATCCCAGGGAGGCTTTGCAGGCGATCGCCTTGAGCGTGATCGAGCAGATGAGCACGGATAAAACAATAATTCGCGTGCTCCTCCGTGACCTCGATGGCCACCCGGAACTCGTGGAGCGGCTCTGGAACGGGGTCCTGACGAACGTGTACACGGAAATGGCCAGCTGGATCAGAGGCGGGGTGGCAAGCGGAGTGTTCAGCGTGGCGGATCCCGACGCGGTCGCGACAGTGCTGATGAGTGCCCTGACCCAGTGGCCCATCCTCCACGCCCTCATTGGGAAGACCCCCGGAAGTTTTACGCGCTCGGCATTCGTGTCGGCTTGGGCGGACACCGCCATTCACGTGCTTCAGCCGCAGGGTCCCTACCGATAGCGCCTACCGGCCCCCCACTCCTCGCTGCGCTCGCAGCGGGGCCCTACCGATAGGCTTAGATGCATGACCTTTCAACCCGCGGAAAACCGCTATGACACCATGCCCTACCGCCGAGTGGGACGGAGCGGGCTGCACCTTCCGGCTGTGTCGCTTGGGCTGTGGCACAACTTCGGTGACGACAAAGCGTTCGATGTCCAGCGGGACATCCTGCGCAGGGCGTTCGAGCTGGGTGTTACCCACTTCGACCTGGCCAACAATTACGGCCCGCCCTACGGATCAGCTGAAACGAACTTTGGCCGGCACTTCAAGGACGACTTCAAGCCCTTCCGCGACGAACTGGTCATCTCCAGCAAGGCCGGTTACGACATGTGGCCCGGACCGTACGGCAACTGGGGCTCCCGCAAGTACCTGCTGTCCAGCCTTGACCAGTCCCTCTCACGGATGGGCCTGGATTACGTCGACATCTTCTACAGCCACCGGCCAGACCCCGAGACCCCGCTCGAAGAAACCATGGGAGCCCTCGATACGGCAGTACGCTCCGGCCGCGCACTCTACGCGGGTATCTCCTCCTACTCGCCGGAGAAAACTGCCGAAGCCGCTGCCATCCTCCGCGACCTCGGCACACCGCTGCTGATCCACCAGCCCTCCTACTCGATGCTGAACCGCTGGGTTGAGAACGGGCAGCCCAACCTTCCCGAGGTGCTCGAGGAAGCAGGCGCGGGTTCCATCGCGTTCTCGCCGCTTGCGCAGGGCCTGCTGACAAGCAAGTACCTCAACGGCGTCCCGGAGGATTCCCGGGCGGCAGCGAACAAGTCCCTGTCCGAAGACCACTTGTCCGAGGACAACCTGCGCCGGGTCCGTGGATTGAACGGCATCGCCGAGTCACGTGGTCAGACGCTGGCACAGATGGCCATTGCCTGGATTCTGCGACCGCAGTCGAAGGGTTCGCCGATCACGTCGGCGTTGATTGGCGCGTCCAGCGTCAAGCAGCTTGAAGACAGCGTTGGTGCGATCAACAACCTGGACTTCAGTGACAGTGAGCTGCACGCCATTGACGAGTTTGCGGTTGAGTCCGACATCAACCTGTGGGCGAAGGCTTTGAAGGCCTAAGCACCTCACCCGCGCGTTGCGGGCCCGGAAGACCGCTGTGACGGTGCATGGGTCCGCAGCGCGCTCTGCTTTAACCATCACCCACCCTGATTCCGGGCCCGCAACCCACAACTGACACAATGGGTGGGTGAGTTTTCCAGCTAAGCCCCTTCCAGAGCGCCGAGTGGATATTGACCTGGGCGCAGTACGGCACAACGTGCGCCATATTGCGGAGATCGCGAACCCCGCGCGGGTGATGGCGGTCGTTAAAGCTGACGGCTACGGTCACGGCGCCGTTCCTGTCGCCAAAGCTGCCCTTGAGGCGGGGGCTGCGTGGCTGGGAGTCGCCCACATATCTGAAGCCGTCCACCTGCGCGATGCCGGCATCGAAGCCCCGATCCTGGCGTGGCTGCACACAGAATCAAGCGACTTCGCGGCGGCCATTGATGCCGGCGTCGACCTGGGCATTTCCGGATGGGAACTCGCGCACGTGGTCGCCGAAGCCCGGCGCCTCGAGCGTCCCGCGCGGGTGCACCTCAAAATCGACACCGGCCTTGGACGCAACGGGTGCGCTCCCGAGCACTGGGAAGGACTGCTTGGGCAGGCACTCGAGCACCAGGAAGCCGGGCTCTTGCGCGTGGTCGGTGTGTTTTCGCACCTCGCAGTGGCCGATGAACCTGACCGCGATGAAACTGATGAGCAGATCGAGCGGTTCCGCGAAGCCGTTGCCGTGGCGGAGGACGCCGGCGTGGACCTCGAAGTACGGCACCTTGCGAACACTCCGGGAACCCTGTCGCGCCCGGACACCCATTTCGACCTGGTGCGCGTGGGCCTCGGCCTCTACGGGTTGTCCCCCTTCGACGGCCAATCTTCCAGGGAGCTGGGCCTTCGACCCGCCATGAGCTTCCGCACCACCATAGCCAACTGCAAAGAGGTTCCGGCGGGCCACGGGGTTTCATACGGCCTGTCCTACCGCACAGAGACGCGCACTACACTCGGCCTCATTCCGGTGGGCTACGGCGACGGCGTACCCCGGGTGGCTGCCGGTGCGCCGGTTTCGGTGGACGGCAACATCTACCAGGTGATCGGGCGGATCGCCATGGACCAGTGCGTGATCGATTTCGGGAAGACCGGCATCGCTGGAACACCGGACACCATGCTGGGCCATGAAGTGGTGCTGTTCGGAGACGGGAACGGCACGCCCACAGTCGATGATTGGGCGCGGGCGTGCGGATCGATCAACTACGAAATCGTCACCCGGATCAGTCAGCGGGTAGCACGGCGTTACGTCGACTCCGAGGCGGATCAGTGACCCACCTGGCCTGGACACACGAGTTCTCCGTGTCATCGGTCGAGGAACTGCAAACCGCTGCAGCCCGCCTGGGCCGCCGGCTCACCGCCGGTGACCTCCTGATCCTGACCGGTGAACTCGGAGCAGGGAAGACCACCTTCACGCAGGGGCTGGGGCGGGGTCTTGGAGTTCGGACAGGAATCATCTCGCCCACCTTCGTCCTTGTGCGCAACCACCCTTCAGTGTCCGGCGGGCCGGCGCTCGTACACGTTGACGCCTACCGGTTGGTATCGGATGCGGAGATCGACGACCTTGACCTTGAGTCCACGCTTGAAGATTCGGTC
Organism: Arthrobacter sp. TRD_SC_6; assembly: GCF_055361185.1. Lineage (NCBI taxonomy): Bacteria > Bacillati > Actinomycetota > Actinomycetes > Micrococcales > Micrococcaceae > Arthrobacter > Arthrobacter sp. TRD_SC_6. The sequence goes on along the minus strand of NZ_CM143953.1, from coordinate 3,329,591 downwards.
ACTGTCGTCGAGTGGGGCGCGGATAGGGTCGAGCACCTTACCGACAGTCGGCTCGTCGTCACCCTCGAGCGTCCAGCGCTCGCCCGCCCCGTTGGGTCAGGGGGCGCCGTCGTCGTTCCCGGCGATGCCGGGGACATGACAGCAAACGACGACGACGAACCTCGCCACGTGCGGATCGACGCCTACGGTCCGCGCTGGGAAGACGCAGGATTGGGCGAACTCACGGAAAGCACGGGGGTCGCCTGATGCTGCTCCTGTCTATAGATACCTCGGCCGCGGCCAGTGCTGCCATTTCCCGTGACGGCGAAGTCGTGGCGCGGTTCGCTTCGTCGGATACCCGTTCCCACGCCGAGGTCCTGGCTCCCGCGGTGGCGGATCTGCTCTCCCGCGCCGGTGCTCACGGGACGGAGCTGGATGCGGTGATTGTCGGCGTCGGGCCCGGGCCCTTCACTGGCCTGAGGGCAGGTATCGCGACGGCCCGCATGCTTGCCTTCGTCTGGGACGTGCCCCTGCATGGCGTGATGAGCCTTGACGCCGTTGCCCTCGACGCCGGGCACTCCGACGGTGAGTTCGCGGTGGCAACGGATGCGAGGCGCAAGGAAGTGTACTGGGCGCGTTACCGCGCGGGTTCGGCGTTGCCGGAGCTGGTCGAGGGCCCACATGTCGGCCCTGCGGAGGAGGTACCAGACCTCCCCGTGTACGGGCGCGGGGCAGGACTGTACGCTGACCGGTTGGCTGGAAGTGCCCACGCCACCGACCTCACGCCGGATGCAGCGGCGCTTGCGGCAGTTGCCCACCGGACACTCATCCTAGGAGGCTCACTGCGCGACACCACGCCGCTGTACCTGCGGGAATCGGACGCCAAGGTACCCGGGCCGCGAAAGAAGGCGCTGTAAATGACTTCCCTGCAGCCTGTTGGCACTCAACGCAGCTTCGATTTCCGCCCGATGCGCCTGGAGGACATTCCAGCAGTCGGGGACCTGGAGCAGGAACTGTTCCCCATCGACGCCTGGCCGCTGGAGATGTTCTTCGACGAATTCGCCCAGCAAACCCGGCAGTATTACGTCGCTGAGGTTGAAGGCCAGCTCGTCGGTTACTGCGGCGTCATGGTCGTCGCCACGACGGCGGACATTCAGACAATCGGCGTCCTGCCGCGGCACGAAGGGTGTGGAATCGGAACCACCATGCTCACCGAGATGCTCGCCGAAGCCCGCCGTCGGGGAGCACAGGAAACGCTCCTCGAGGTCCGGGAGGACAACATCCGTGCGCGCAGGCTCTACGAGCGCTTCGGCTTTGAGCACATCCACACCCGCCCGGGTTACTACCGGGACGGCGTGAGCGCGCAGGTCATGCGGTTGATTTTTCCGGTGCATTCTGACGAAGGCGGGCAAGCATGAACCGGAAGGAACCACTGGTCCTCGGCATTGAGTCGTCCTGCGATGAGACCGGTGTGGGCATTGTGCGCGGAACCAGCCTGCTGGCCAATACGGTCTCCTCATCCATGGACGAGCATGTACGGTTCGGTGGCGTGATCCCGGAGATCGCTTCCCGGGCGCACCTTGATGCCATGGTGCCCACGCTTCAGTTGGCGCTCACGGAGGCTGGTGTAACGCTCGCGGAGGTGGATGCGCTCGCCGTCACCTCCGGGCCCGGCCTGTCCGGTGCGCTGATGGTCGGAGTAGCGGCAGCCAAGGCGTTGGCCGTCGCGACCGGAAAGCCGCTGTACGCGGTGAACCACCTCGTCGCCCACGTCGGTGTGGGGCTGCTCGACGCCGGTTCCCTGCCTGAAAACCTCGGCGCACTGCTGGTCTCTGGCGGACATACGGAGATCCTCCGCGTGAGGAACCTGGCGTCCGACGTCGAACTGTTGGGTTCCACGATCGACGACGCCGCGGGCGAGGCTTACGACAAGGTGGCCCGGATCCTCGGGCTGGGTTACCCGGGTGGGCCGGCCATCGACCGGCTCGCGCGGGAAGGCGATCCCAAGGCTGTCCGCTTCCCGCGCGGCCTCACCCAGCCCAAGTACATGGGAACAGCGGAGGAACCTGGACCGCACCGCTACGACTGGTCGTTCAGCGGCTTGAAGACTGCCGTGGCGCGCCACATCGAGGACTGCGAAGCCCGTGGCGTGGCGGTTCCGGTGGCGGATGTTGCGGCGTCGTTCCAGGAGGCAGTCGTGGACGTGATTACCTCAAAGGCGGTGCTTGCCTGCACCGAGAATGGCGTCACCGAGCTCCTCCTCGGCGGGGGAGTAGCGTCCAACTCGCGGTTGCGTCAGCTGACCCGGGAACGCTGTGAAGCCGCCGGAATCTCGCTGACCGTCCCGCCGTCGTCGTTGTGTACTGACAACGGGGCGATGGTCGCAGCGCTCGCCGCGCGCATCATCATGGACGGAGGTGCTCCCAGCGGAATCGGGTTTGGCACAGACTCATCAATGCCGGTGAGCACCGTCCACGTATAGCGGATCAGGGGTTGTTCCGCTTGAGGTACTCGCCCGGAGTCATTCCGGTCACCTGTGAGAAGTCGCGGGTGAAGTGCGCCTGATCCGAGTAGCCGAGATCGGAAGCGACACTGCTGACTGTGCAGCCGCCCGCAGCAAGGCGAACGCCTGCTTCCTGGAGCCGCCGCCGCTGGATTAGCCATTTAGGGCTGAGGCCCAGCCGCTTCCGCGCGAGGCGCTGGAGCGCCCGCTCGTCCATCCCGGCATGCGCGGCAAGCTTGTCGACCCGGGTGAGGGACGGCGTTGTCTCCACATGGTCGGTGATCGCGTTGATGAGGAGTTCCTCGGGGTCCAGGGGGCCTAGCCCCGGACGCAGAGCCTCGGTGACTAGGTCGATGCAATGAGCGTGGACGGCGGGCGACGCCGGTGCCTCCGACATTTCCTGACGTACGGCGTGGATCACGGCATCCATCTCTGGACCCAACTCCTGGAGCGGAATCTCGTTACTCACAAGTTCCTTGAGCCGTTCGCCGTGCAGCCGGTAGCCCGCAGCGGCCTGTAAGAGGACACCGAATGCCCAGGATGTGCCGCTGAGTACCTTGTGGGAGAGCGCAAGCTCCGGTCCCTTGGCGATGGCGTAGTCCGGAGCGATCACCAACAGTGTGCTCGGATACTGGAGCACTTTTTGGTGGGAGGAGACGCCGTCGGGAAAATCCCAGACGGGAACCCAGTAGTGCCGGATGATATGAGCCACCCCGGCTCCCGGAGCATAACGGAAGAGTTGGGGAGCAGGGATCGAGGGATCCTGAAGTTGACCTCTGGAGATCGGATCGGTTTGGGGCCTCACCTGTCGGATTTTATCAAGACGGCGGTGATCAACGGCGGTTACGGTGATGGCATGACTACCTACACGGAATTGTTTCGGACTGAGGACGCCCGGCTGACGGAGGTCCTCGAAGACGTTGAGGACTGGGCTGCTGCAACACCCTGCACCGGGTGGACTGTGCAGGATGTTCTCGACCATCTCATCGATACCCAGCGGGATTTCCTCAACAAGCACGGCATTGACTTAGGGGACCGGCCGGACACTGCGGGGAATCCGGTGGGCGCCTGGGTGTACCACTCCTCCAAGGTGCAGAACGTGCTGGATACTGCGTCCCTCGCCGAGAAGTCTTTTGACGGCTTTTTCGGGCCTACCACCGTCGGCGTCACAATAGTGACCTTCTATGGGTTCGACCTGCTCGTGCACCGGTGGGATATTGCGCGCGGCGCCGGACGGGACACCTCCTTCAACGACTCCGAGCTCGACCTCATCGAGAAGTCGCTGGAGGGCTTCGGTGAGCACCTCTACATGGAGGGCATCTGCCGGCCCGCTCTTCCGGAACCGGAGGGCGCTGACCGGCAGACCCGGCTGCTTGCGCGGATGGGCCGTGACGCAGGTTGGCGGTCCGGTGTGAACGCCTGAATCCCCTGACCAGGGTTTAGCCGCGGAGCTGGCGCACCATATCGAGGACGACGGCGCTGAGGTCGCCATTGTTTTCTGCCGCCACACGACGTTGGCGCTGATAGCCAGCGCCGCGCTGAAGAATCTTCTCCACGTCGGCCAGTTCCTTCGAGCAGCCGAGCTTCGCCGCAACCGGTTCGAGCCGGTTCAGTTCGTCGGTGAGGTGCTCGGTGACCAGGCGTTCGTTACCGGCGGCGTCGAGGATGATGATCGCCTCGAGGCCGTAGCGGGCTGCGCGCCACTTGTTTTCCTGGATGTGCCAGGGCGGCATGGTGGGGATGGTGCCGCCGTCGTCGAGCGTTGTCGAAAAATCATCGACCAGGCACTGGGTCAGGGCGGCTACGGCGCCAACTTCCTCAAGGGTGGACAATCCGTCACACACACGCATCTCGATGGTGCCGAGATTGCCGACCGGACGGATGTCCCAGCGGATCTCGCTCACAGAGTCGATGACTCCGGTGGTGAACATGTCTTGTACGTACGCCTCGTAGTCGGTCCAGCTGGGGAACTGGAACGGAAGCCCCGCGGTGGGTAGCTGCTGGAACATCAACGAACGCTGGGAGGCGTAACCGGTGTCCTCGCCGCCCCAGAAGGGGGAGGACGCCGAGATCGCCTGGAAGTGGGGGAAGTAGTTGACCAGCCCATCGAGCACCGGCAGGGCCTTCTCGCGTGAATCGAGGCCTACGTGCACGTGCACCCCGTAGATCACCATCTGCTGGCCCCACCACTGGGTGCGGTCGATCAGCTTGGCATACCGTTCCTTGTCCGTCACCGGCTGGGAGCGCGGCGCACTGAACGGGTGTGATCCGGCGGAGAAAAGTTCCACGCCCATGGGATCCGTCACCTCGCGGACTGCGGCCAGGGACCGGCTGAGGTCCTCTTTCGCCTCGGCGACGGTGTGGCAGACGCCGGTCACAATCTCCACAGTATTGAGGAGCAGTTCCTGTTTGATGTGCGGGTGTTCCTCATCCGCCTGAAGCTCCGGGTGTCGCTCGTTGACTCCGCGCAGCACTTCCTTGGCCACCGAGACGAGGTCCCCGTTATACCGGTCCACCAGGGCAAGCTCCCACTCAACGCCGAGGGTGGACTGCTCTGACTGCGCGAACTCAAGCTTCAATGGTGCTCCTGACCGGTACCGGACGGTGGAATGAAAGTGGCCTCGGTATCGCGTCATCGCGTGTGAGAACTTAGCCCAATAGTAGTGCAGGCCTTGGTTCTCCCATGATTTTGGCAATGGGGGAGGGCTAGTGTGACGAGGGGGCGCCTGATGCGTCGGGGGTACGCATCGGGGTCAATGAAGCTTTGATTCCAAGAGACTGGAGACCAGCATGTGGTTCGACAATTGGTCCGACGTTGCCAGGGTCCTGTTGGTGGGCTCGGCTGCATACGCAGCGTTGGTTGTCCTTCTTCGGTTGTCCGGGAAGCGGACCCTCAGTCAGCTCAACGCGTTCGACTTCGTCATTACGGTGGCGTTCGGATCCACCTTGGCCACCATTTTTCTCAGCTCGGATGTGTCCTGGACGGAGGGTGTCTTTGCGCTTGGCCTGCTGGCGTCGCTGCAATTCGTTGTGGCCACCGTTTCATCACGATGGCCCCGTTCACGGACAGCCCTCGCCTCCAGGCCGGTGGTGCTTTTCAGCGACGGGTCAGTAGTGGAGGCAGCGCTCAAGTCACATCGGTTGACGAAATCCGAACTGCTGCAGGCTGTGCGCATGCAAGGCACCGGGGATCTCTCGCAGGTTGGTGCGATTGTCCTGGAAACCAACGGCAAGCTGAGCATTATCACGAAGTACAGCTACGGTGACGGATCAGCGTTGGAGGACGTGTTGGGCCTGCATAATTGACGGGTGCCAACGCTTAACAAAGACACCCTCCTCTGCATGTCGCTCGCAGCCCGGCCCAGCAATCTGGGGACCCGCTTCCACAACTGGTTGTACGGCGAGTTGAACCTCAACTTTGTCTACAAAGCCTTTACGACGACGGACCTCCCGGCCGCCATCGGAGGCGTACGGGCTCTGGGCGTTCGCGGGTGCGCGGTTTCGATGCCCTTCAAGGAAAGCGTTATTCCTCTGGTGGACCGTATGGATCCTTCCGCGCTTGCGATCGATTCCGTGAACACCATCGTGAACGACGACGGTATCCTCACCGCCTACAACACCGATTACCTCGCCGTCGCGGAACTCATCCGGCAGCGTTCGGAGGTGGCGCCTTCGTCGTCGGTCTTATTGCGCGGGTCAGGCGGCATGGCGAAGGCGGTTGCAGCGGCCCTGCGGGACGCCGGGTTCACGCGCGTCACTGTTCTTGCGCGTAACGAGGAAGCAGGCCGCAAGCTCGCCGGGCTCTACGGGTTCGGGTGGCAGGCTGAGCTGGGCGGTTCGACGGCTGACCTGCTGATCAACGTGACGCCCCTTGGCATGGCGGGGCAGGACGAAGCGGTCCAATCCTTCTCGGATGAGGCTGTTGCTGCAGCTCAGCTCGTGTTCGATGTGGTTGCGCTGCCGTCAGCCACCCCACTCATCCAGGCGGCAGAGCGAGCCGGTAAACCAGTCATCACGGGAGCTGAGGTTGCTGCGCTTCAGGCTGCGGAGCAGTTCGTGCTGTACACCGGAGTGCGGCCCTCCACAGACCAAATCCGAAGGGCAAGCGAGTTCTCGCGCCAGCCGGCATAATCTCCGCGCTAAACCCGTACCGGATCGACGACGACGGCTACGCGGTCTTCGCCGATCCGGGTCAGTACCAGCGTGGCTTTGGTGGTGGACTTCCTGGCGCCCGCGAGAAGCTGCTTCCGCAGTTCTTCGGGTGTCACGGAAGTGCCCCGCTTCTTGATGTCGAGCACGCCGATGCCGTTCGCTTTCACCCAGGACTTCAGCGCCTTCACGTTGTAAGGCATTACGTCGAGAATCCGGTATGCCTTGGCGAACGGGGTCTCGACCAGGCTGGGTGCACACAGGTAGGCGATCATCGGGTCAAGAAGGTGCGCGCCGATCTGCCGGGCCACGTCAGCCACCAGGCCCGAGCGGATGATCGCCCCGTCGGGTTCGTAAAGGTACCCCTCAACCGGACCCACGGGCGCGGCGTCCTCGTCACCGAAGTTAGAGTTGCTTGTCAGCTCGGAGGAACCCTTCGCGGCGATCAGCAGAGCGCTTCGGCGGACGTGCTCGCGCCGGAGGGTGTTGAACCAGAGCACCACTTCGGCCACGTCACCGTCCACGGAAATCCACTGGGCTTCACAGTCTGCGGGTATCGCGTCATGGGGTATGCCCGGCCCGAGCTTGACGCCCACGGGGAGTCCTTCGCCCGCAAGACCTTCCACGAAGGAAAGCGGTGGCGAGAACGCTTCCGGGTCGAACAGTCTCCGCGTGCCCGACGTCGAAGTGGACCTGCGCGCAGGGTCCAGCCACACGCCGTCGTACCCGGTCAGGTCGAAGCTCGCGGCGTCCGCATTCACTACGGTCGCGTTCGACCAGGGGAGCAGGTTCATCGTTGCAGCAGCGGCGGTGGTTTCATCGATTTCGACGGCGGTGACGTCGCGTTCGAGGGTGGCGAGGGCCATGGAATCCGCGCCGACGCCGCAGCCCAGATCGGCTACTTTCTGGAGTCCGGCGGTGACGTAACGCTGCGCATGACGTGCTGCGACGCTGAGCCGGGTTGCCTGTTCGAGGCCGGCCGGGGTGAAGAGCATGCGGTCCGCGAAGGGACCAAACTTTGACTGGGCTTTCGCGCGCAACCGGGACTGGGTGAGGGCTGCAGCAACGACCTCGGGGGAGTGCCCCGCGTTGCGCAGCTGCTCGTTGAGCCGGAGGCTTTCGGCTTCGGAGTACGGACCGAGCGAGTTGAGCAGTTCCCAGCCCTGTGGCGTGAGGATGGGGGCGAGGATGTCCTCAGTAGCCACGTGCTTCGCCCGCACTGGTGCCGATGGTGTCCAGGCGTAATTCCGGGCTATTCTTCTGCACCCGGCGCAGCGCCCAGACATCGGTGAAAAGGGCCAAATACTCGCCGTCGGAGCGGATGAGCACCTCCGCGCCCCGGACCGCACTGAGCGTGGCCTGTGCATCGCCCGAGGTTAGGCGGGCCAGCGAATAGGCCAGGGGCTCCATGCGCATCGGAGCGTTGAAGTCATGCTCCATACGGTCCTCGACCACCTCGAACTGCATGGGGCCGACGGCGGCCAGCACCGGCGCCTGGTCTCCGCGGAGGTCGGAGCGGAGGATCTGGATGATCCCCTCATGTCCCAGCTGCTCGATGCCGCGTCGGAACTGCTTGAACCGGCTCGGGTCCTTGGAACGGGCAACCCGGAAGTGTTCCGGGCTGAAAAGTGGGATCGGTGGGAATTCGACGGGCTCCTCGACGTACAGGCTGTCGCCCATCCGCAGGGCCGAAGCATTGACAAGTCCGACGACGTCGCCCGGCCACGCTTCATCGATGACCTCGCGCTCACGGCCGAAAAGCTGCTGCGCGTACTTGGTGGCGAAGGTCTTGCTTGAGTTGGCGTGAGTAACCACCATGCCGCGCTCGAAGACGCCGGAGCAGACCCGGATGAAGGCGACGTGGTCGCGGTGGGCGCGGTTCATGCCTGCCTGCACTTTGAAGACGAATCCGGAGAAGGGGGCATCGACGTCGCGCGCGTTCCCATTGATGTCCTTGCGTGGACCGGCGGCCGGGGCGAGGTCCACGAGTGCGTCAAGGATGTGCTTGACACCGAAGTTCAGCACCGCTGAGGAGAACAGGACCGGAGTGCCGGTCCCATCGTGGAAGCGTTCAATGGTAAACGGCAGGTTCGATTCGATGACGAGGGATGCTTCGTCGACGGCGTCCGTCCAGTTGCTGCCCTCCTGCTCCAGGGCCTCGGCTGGTGACAGGTGCTCTTCCACCGCCAGATTGGCTCCGGCGTTGTTGCGCGTGAACCGGACGAAGGAGTCGGTCTTGATGTCCCAGACGCCACGGAAGTCACCGGCAATCCCCACGGCCCAGGTGAGCGGCATGGGGATCAGGCCGGTGCGCTCGGTGATCTCATCCATCAGGGCGAGGGTGTCCAGGCCCGGCCGGTCCCATTTGTTGATGACCGTGATGATGGGGATGTTGCGCTGGCGGCAGACTTCAAAGAGCTTCATGGTCTGCGTCTCGAGGCCCTTCGCGGCGTCGATGAGCATGACCGCACAGTCGACGGCGGCGAGTACGCGGTAGGTGTCCTCGGAGAAGTCCGAGTGGCCCGGGGTATCCAGGAGGTTGATGACGGCGTCCCGGTAGGAGAACTGCAGGGCAGTGGAGCTGATGGAGATGCCGCGGTCCTTTTCCATCTGCATCCAGTCGGAGACGGTTTCCTTGCGGTTTTCCTTGCCGTTGGTAGCTCCGGCGGTACCGATGACCCGGGCGTGGAGTGCCAGGGCTTCCGTGAGGGTGGACTTGCCAGCGTCGGGGTGTGAGATGACAGCGAAGGTGCGTCGGCGGGACGCTTCCAGGGCGATTCCGCTGGAACTGCGGGTGGGGTGCTGGACCTGCTGCGTCACAAAACTGCTTCCATTTGCGTGGGAGTTTGGCCGGGGTGCCAGCTACCCATTCTAATCGCCGTGCCCGCTTCGCAGGATCGGCGCCCATTCGGCGTTCTTCAGTTTATGAGGTTCTGCGTCATCATTCCGACAGGGTTCTCGTCCCGCTCGGCGACGAAGGTCACCCTGGGGTTCGCCGCGACCCACTCAGTGAAGGTGCGTTCGAAGGTTGTGTCGTCGTTGTCGGCATTGCCCTGCTCAGCGGACCAATCAGCTCTGAGCCGTGCCAGCGCCGGCCAGTCCGCTTCGGTGGCTTCGCGGATGGTAATGTCAGGCATCGGCCCGCAGCCACTTTGCGCGGACCTCAACCTCGGAGCGTTCGTAGCCGAGGTGCTCGTAGAAGTCGATGACCTCGGTATTGCTCTCCCGGATCATCAACTGGATCTTCACTGCGCCGTGGCGGATGAGCCATTGCTCGCACGCGTCCATCATCCGCTTGCCGAGGCCCTGACCCTGATGGTCGGATGCAACGGCAAGGTAGTACACCCAGCCGCGGTGGCCGTCGTGGCCGACCATCGCCGTTCCGGCCAGCGCGTCGTCGATGACCCCGGCCAGCACCGTTGACGAGGGTCCATTCATCGCGCGGGACAGGTCCGCTTTCGGGTCGTTCCACGGACGGGTAAGGCCGGCCACCTCCCAGAGGTTCACGGCGTCGTCGTAGTGGCCAGGGGAGAGGTCCGAAATCTGCATCAGCCCAGTTTATGGCTGTTATACGCTCGCGGGATGGGTGGAACAGCAGACGACGACGGCGGTGTGCTGGCTACGGTGCTCGCCCGGGTTGGCGACCGGCGCGGCCGCGTGCTGATCGGCGTCGATGGGGTGGACGGTGCAGGCAAGACCATGCTCGCGGACGCGCTCGCCGTCGAGGCATCCAGCGCCGGCCACGCTGTGGTTCGGATCGGGCTGGACAACTTCATCAATCCGCGGGCGGTGCGTTACCGGCTGGGGCGCCATTCGCCCGTCGGGTTCTGGCTCGACACTTACAATTACGCCCGTTTCCGGGAGTGGGTAGTGGACCCGCTATCCCGGGACGGTGATGGCAGGTACCGGGAGGCCAGTCACGACGTCGACGCTGACCGCGATGTCGACCCATCGCCCGTGTTGGTGCCGTCGGACTGCCTTGTGATCGTGGATGGAATGTTTCTGCACCGTGACGAATTGCGCGGGGAGTGGGCAGTGTCCTTGTTCCTGGACGTCCCGTTCAGCGAGACGGGTCGGCGGATGGCAATACGCGACGGGTCGAACCCTGATCCGGATCATCCGAGCAGGTGCAGGTATGTCGATGGTCAGCGGCTCTACTTCGCCGAGTGTGATCCCGCATCTCGGGCGGACATTGTCATAGATAATTCGTCCCCGGCAGCCCGCCGGATCATTGGCGCCGACGAGGTCTCGTATCTGCAGTGATCCGTGGCGACTAGGGAGCAAGGTGGACAAAGAGAGCAGTATTTCGCCCACGGATGTCCGTCCTGCTCATTGCGGTGTCCGGTCTGCTCGCCCTGGCGTCCATCTCGCTCCTTCTGGCGCCCCGATCCGCTCGCCCGGTCTCCAATATCGATCGATAACCTCACAGCCGTCAGATAAACGTGCGCGGATGAAGATATCGATCGACATTTCACGGGCGGCATGAGAGGAAGCGCCGGTTAAATTGCGCCGAAAGCATGACGCACTGGCACTCACCTTGACCGAGTGCTAACCGTTTGCATAAAGTCGGACTTGGCACTCTCACCATGAGGGTGCTAATCCCTCGAGGACGCGCCAAACCGGCACCGCGACGACGGTCAGCGCCTGCTCGAAACCCAAAGATTCATCCAAACCAAGTGAAGGAGAGGTCCGAGTGTCGGTCTCTATCAAGCCTCTTGAAGATCGTATTGTTGTCCGGCCGCTGGAAGGCGAGCAGACCACTGCTTCCGGCCTGGTCATCCCGGACACCGCTAAGGAAAAGCCCCAGGAGGGCGAAGTCGTCGCAGTAGGCCCAGGCCGCGTTGACGACAACGGCAACCGCGTACCGGTGGACGTTTCCGAAGGCGACGTAGTCATCTACTCAAAGTACGGTGGCACTGAAGTCAAGCACGGCGGCCAGGAGTACCTGGTTCTTTCCGCCCGCGACGTTCTGGCGATCGTCGTCAAGTAGTTCTGCAAAGGAACCCCGGCCGGTTAGGCCGGGGTTCTTTCTGTCGGCCACCAGTGCCGGCCGCTACACCACACACATCACTGCACAAGCCTGAAAGGAACGAACTCAGATAATGGCAAAGCAGTTGGAGTTCAACGACGCCGCGCGCCGCAAGCTCGAGGCAGGCGTCGACAAGCTGGCCGACACCGTCAAGGTGACCCTCGGCCCACGGGGACGCAACGTCGTCCTCGACAAGAAGTGGGGCGCACCCACCATCACCAACGACGGCGTGACCATCGCCCGTGAGGTGGAGCTGGACGACCCCTTTGAGAACCTTGGCGCCCAGCTCGCCAAGGAAGTTGCGACCAAGACCAACGACGTCGCCGGTGACGGCACGACGACGGCCACCGTCCTCGCGCAGGCACTGGTAAAGGAAGGCCTCCGCAACGTTGCAGCAGGCGCCGCTCCCGGCGCACTGAAGCGCGGCATCGAGGTCTCTGTCGAGGCCGTTGCTGCCCGCCTCCTGGAGAACGCCCGCGAAGTTGTGGGCTCCCAGACAGCCAACGTTGCCGCTATCTCGGCTCAGAGCCAGGAGGTCGGCGACCTGCTGGCCGAGGCTTTCGAGAAGGTCGGCAAGGATGGCGTCATCACCATCGAGGAATCCTCAACCACCCAGACCGAACTTGTCCTCACCGAGGGCATGCAGTTCGACAAGGGTTACCTGAGCCCCTACTTCGTTACCGACGCCGAGCGCCAGGAAGCCGTCCTCGAAGACGCGCTGGTGCTCATCAACTCCGGCAAGATCTCGGCGCTGCAGGAATTCCTGCCGTTGCTCGAGAAGGCGTTGGGTGCAGGCAAGCCGCTGTTCATCATCGCTGAAGACATCGAGGGTGAAGCACTGTCCACCCTCGTGGTGAACCGTATCCGCGGCACCCTGAATGTGGTTGCCGTCAAGGCTCCCGGATTCGGTGACCGCCGCAAAGCCATGCTCCAGGACATCGCGACCCTTACCGGCGCACAGGTTGTCTCGCCTGACCTCGGCCTCAAGCTGGACCAGGTTGGCCTCGAGGTCCTCGGCACTGCCCGCCGCATCACCGTGACGAAGGACAACACCACCATCGTCGACGGCGCAGGCAGCGAGCAGGATGTCGCAGACCGCGTAGCTCAGATCCGCGCTGAGGTTGAGCGCACCGATTCCGATTGGGACCGCGAGAAGCTCCAGGAGCGCCTCGCCAAGCTTTCGGGCGGTGTCGGCGTGATCAAGGTCGGCGCAGCCACCGAGGTTGAGCTGAAGGAAAAGAAGCACCGCATCGAGGACGCAGTGTCCTCAACCCGCGCAGCCCTTGAAGAGGGCATCGTGGCCGGTGGCGGTTCTGCCCTGATCCATGCGTCCAAGGCGCTGGATGAGGACCCTGAAGTCCTCAAGCTCGAGGGTGACGCCGCTACCGCCGTCGGCCTTGTCCGCCGCGCTCTCGTCCAGCCGCTGCGCTGGATCGCCGAGAACGCCGGCCACGAGGGCTACGTTGTGATCGACAAGGTCAGTCAGCTCGAGGTCGGTCACGGCTTCAACGCTGTCTCCGGCGAGTACGAGAACCTGGTCGACGCAGGCATCATCGACCCCGTCAAGGTCACCCGCTCTGCTCTGCGCAACGCAGCGTCAATCGCCGCACTGGTCCTCACCACCGAAACACTGGTGGTCGAGAAGCCGGCTGACGACGACGAGCAGGCCCACGGCCACAGCCACTAAGCTTGTTCTATAGGTACACGCCTCGCCCTGTTTCAGGGCGGGGCGCTCCTATGCCCGGCGGTTTCGGGAAGACCGGAACCGCCTGGGTTGCGCGCACCCGACCTTGAATTTTTTGCCATCCCGCCGGACAAATCGCTGGCGGGTCCGACCACGTGCTTCCCCCTGGCCCGGAAGGTATCCTCTATGGCTCCCAGACACCTCAATGACCCATCAGGGGTTCCAGTGGAGACGGTAAAGAAACCCGGTTACCGCCACGAGGTCCAGGGGTTGCGCGCGCTCGCCGTTCTCATGGTCGTCGTCTACCACGTCTGGCTCGGCCGTGTGTCGGGCGGCGTGGATGTGTTCCTGCTGATTTCCTCATTCCTCCTCACGCTCTCCTTCACACGGAAGGTCGAGTCGCAGAGGCCGCTCGAACTGCTTAGGTACTGGGCACACATCTTCAAACGGCTCTTGCCTCTCGCGTCGGTCACCATTGTCGCCACCCTCGCAGGGGTCTTCCTGCTGGTTCCCCAGACTCGATGGCAGTCCGTCTTCGATGAGGCCTGGGCCGCCCTCTTCTACTACGAGAACTGGCTGCTTGCCGCCAACTCGGTTGACTATTATGCGGCTGACCACAGCACCGCGAGTCCTTTCCAGCACTTCTGGTCGCTGTCAATTCAAGGGCAGGTGTTCATTCTGTGGCCGCTATTGTTTGCTGTGGCAGCACTGGCGTCCGCCAGGTGGAAGCTCAAGCCGCGTTCAGTGCTGATATGGATGTTTTCACTAATATTCATTGCGTCGCTGGCCTTCTCCGTATGGCAGACGCTCACCAACCAGTCTTTCGCATACTTCGACACCCGGACACGCCTCTGGGAGTTCGCGCTCGGTTCACTGATTGCCCTTCTCCTGCCCTGGTTCCGACTTTCCGTAGTGATGCGGGTGGTGTGTGGCTGGGGCGGCATTGTGGCGATGCTTCTGGTGGGTATTGTGCTCGACGTCGAACAGCAATTTCCTGGCTATGTGGCCCTCTGGCCGACCGTTGCAGCTGCCGCGGTGCTAATCTCCGGTTCCTCCGGCAGTCCTTTCGGGGTGGATCGCCTTCTTCGCTCAAAACCATTCGTAGCCCTCGGCGACGCCTCCTACGCCCTCTACCTTGTGCACTGGCCGTTGCTGGTGATTTTCCTCGTCGTGATGGACAGGCAGGAAGCAGGGCCCCGCTCCGGTGCCGCCATAATCCTGCTCTCGGTAGCACTTGCTCTGGCCGCCACCCGTTTCATCGACAAGCCCTTGCGTTCCCTCAAGTGGGCCGAAAAGAAGAGGCGCCGTTCCGCCGTCGTGATTGCTGCTGCTGCGCTATGCGTCAGTGTGCCGCTCGGGGGGTGGCAGTTACAGGTATGGGCGGCAGGCAAGGGCTCCGACGCTAATAACCCAGGGGCGGCATCGCTACGGCCAGGGTTTGTATTCGCCGGAGATCCTGAAGCGCCTCTGGTGCCGGCGATGACTGCACTCGACCAGGAGTGGGTCTGGCTCAAGGAAGCTTGCTCCAACGAAAGGAACGCCTCGGATTTCGGGATCCTGCAGGCCGGGTGCACTGAAGCAACCGTGGCCGACCCAAGCGGTCTCGCAGTGGTGGTCGGGGCCTCTCACCCTCAGCAGTGGGTCGCCGCCATTGAGCCCTTGGCTAAGCGGAACAACTGGGACCTGGTGGTGCTTCGAAAGGGCCAGTGTCCGTTCGGCGCTCCCATCGGGGTGCACTTCGAGGGCTGCGAGGACTGGAACTCTGCAGCTTTGGAGTACCTCGACAGTATTGATGCTGACGTTGTTTTCACTGTGGCCTCGTCGTCACATCACACGCGCCCTGAAGACCTCCTGGTATCTGGATACGAGGACGCCGTCCGCCAAATGACCGGCAACGGAGCTGAGGTGGTGGCCATCCGCGACAACCCGCGCTATCCCTTCAAGGTCCCAGAATGCGTGGAGCGTAACGGCGCCGATTCCCCTGAGTGCGCGGCGCCGGTGGGTGACAAACTGGCCCCCCAGAATCCCGTTGCCGGACTTGATGATCGCTATCCCGGACTCCACGTGCTCGACATGACCGATCTAGTCTGTCCGGAGGGCATGTGCCGGCCTGTTATCGGAAAGGTCCTGGTCTATATGGATGACAACCACCTCAGCGCCACGTACATCCGTAGTATGCAACGCACGTTTGACGAACGGGTTTCAGCGCTGCTTGACGGGGCGATGTGATGCATTCAACGTTCCGTGGGCGCCCCTGGCAGGCCATCCCGGAATAGAGTTGCTTTGCCATTCGTTCTAAGATTGAAGCCGCACAACCGGCTGATCGAAGCCGATTGTACGTCCTCCATACCCCGCGAAAGAGGCGCCGCGTTGAGCGAACTGTCGACCCCCCATGATCCCTTTGGCTTTGTCGGCCTGACCTACGACGACGTACTGCTCCTGCCCGGCCACACCGACGTCATTCCTTCGGAAGCCGACACTTCGTCGCGGGTGTCAAAGCGCATCACAGTCCAGACGCCCCTGCTTTCATCGGCAATGGATACGGTGACCGAAGCCCGCATGGCGATTGCCATGGCGCGCCAGGGCGGTCTCGGCGTCATTCACCGCAACCTTTCAATAGCTGACCAGGCGGAACAGGTGGACCGCGTCAAGCGCAGCGAGTCCGGCATGATCACCAACCCGGTCACCATTGGCCCCGACGAAACACTCAAGGAACTCGACGACCTCTGCGGCCACTACCGGGTCTCCGGCCTTCCCGTGGTCGACGGCGGGGGAAAGCTCCTCGGCATCGTCACCAACCGCGACACCCGGTTCGTCTCCGAGCATGAATTTCCCCATCGCCTGGTTCGCGAGGTCATGACCCCGATGCCGCTGATCACGGGCCATGTGGGCATCAGCGGGGATGACGCAATCGGCCTCCTCGGCAAGAACAAGATCGAGAAACTTCCCCTGGTTGATGACGCTGGGATTCTCCGCGGGCTCATCACCGTCAAGGACTTCACCAAGGCCGAGCAGTACCCCCTATCCACCAAGGACGACGACGGCCGCCTCAGCGTTGGCGCGGCAATCGGCTTCTTCGGCGACGGTTGGGAGCGCGCCATGGCGCTGGTCGACGCCGGAGTGGACGCGCTCTTCGTTGACACCGCCAACGGCCACAGCGCCGGTGTGCTGGAAATGATTGCCCGGCTCAAGGCCGAGAAATCCGCCGCGCACGTCGACATCATCGGTGGGCAGGCCGCCACCCGTGAAGGAGCGCAGGCACTGATCGACGCCGGTGCGGACGGCATCAAGGTGGGAGTGGGCCCCGGCTCCATCTGCACCACCCGCGTGGTTGCCGGCGTCGGCGTTCCGCAGGTCACCGCAATCTACGAGGCAGCCAAGGCGGCAATTCCAGCGGGCGTTCCGGTCATCGCCGACGGCGGACTCCAGTACTCGGGTGATATCGGCAAGGCGCTGGTTGCCGGTGCCGACACCGTGATGCTTGGCTCGCTCCTGGCCGGTTCTGCCGAGGCTCCAGGTGAGCTGATCTTTGTCAACGGCAAGCAGTACAAGACCTACCGGGGCATGGGCTCGCTCGGCGCCATGCAGACCCGCGGGAAGAACACCTCGTACTCCAAGGACCGCTACTTCCAGGCTGACGTCACGGGCGACGACAAGCTCATCCCAGAGGGCGTCGAGGGGCGCGTGGCCTACCGCGGGCCCCTCTCGTCAGTCGCGTACCAACTGGTCGGCGGCCTTCGTCAGACAATGTTCTACACGGGTGCACGCACTATCGGGGAGCTCAAGGCCAAGGGGAAGTTCGTCCGGATTACCGCTGCCGGCCTGAAGGAATCGCACCCACACGACATCCAGATGACTGTGGAAGCCCCGAACTACGGGAGCAAGTAGCCCCCACGCACAGAAACTGCCCTTACCTGCAGGTCTGCCGGTTCGAAGCGACAGATCCACGGGTAAGGGCAGTTTCTGGTTTCTATGGTGTTTTCCAGTGATTAGAGCGGCCCAAAGGGCAGCCGCCCGCTGGGATCGTTGTACGTCTGCGCCATGGCCTCCAACTCCTGGCGCAGGCGGGCATCACTCCCAACCCGCTCCCGGAAGAGCCTGTCCGAGTTCTCGATGCGCCACGCCGGAATGACAAGCGTGCCGATAAACAGGCCTGTAAGGAAAATCAACGCGGCAACTCCGCCAGCCACGGATCCGGCGCTCAGGTCTGCCTGGCCGGAGAGCATTACTACCACCAGAATTACCGAAATACCCACTGCCACCAGTGCGACGCCCGTCCAAGCTCCCCGCACCGTCCGGGGTGCGCGGGACGACGCCGGGAACCGGTGTGAAGGAACCGCGCGGCTGCGCCGGCGAAGGTGAGCCAAAACGGCGAACAACGCGAGCATGAGGCCGGGAACGGCTGCGTACAGAACGGCTGCAGGAACGAAGAACGCCAGCACTACAGCGAGCAGGAGCAGCCAGGCAGCCCAGAAGTACATCATCAGGCCTGTCGCCTTGCTTTGGGCGTCGTTGAGCGCCATTCGCCTGAGGACGCTCTGCGACCCGTGCCCTGCCTGGCCAAGCTGCGGTGACATCCAGTATTCGAGCGGGCGTGGATTCTGGATCACGCTGGCGCAACGGTCCCTTCATCCAGGTCGAGGGCTCTCTCGAATGCATTGAGTGCCTCCGCCTCGGGCACAACTTCCTTCACCAGGTCATCGCCTTCACCAATGGCGAGGTGCCACACCCCTGATTCGTCGACCATGAGGTTGGCGGTCCTGGCCTGAGCGTCGAGCCCGTGATGCTTGATCTGAACGGCCATCGGGCGGCTTTGCTCAGGGTTCTGAAGGTAGTGTGTTGCGGCGTCGATCCCGAAGTGCAGGATGGGCTGCTCGTTCTTCAGCGGGGTAAGCCCATGGGTTCCGTCACCGTTGACGTTCGCCACGAAGGCTCCGCCAGCAGATGAGACGGCGAACATCACGTGGCTGTCCGCCGGAGTGACCAGGGCGATTTCAAGCCATTCTCCAGCGGTTGCCATCACTGCGGTGAGGAACTCGGCCGGTCCCTGCACAATGAGGTCGCCGCTGTTGATTTCCGCGAGCCTGCGGACAAGCAGCGTGGTCATGCCAGCTTTGACCAGCTGTTCGTTTTCGGCTTGCGGAGTCAACCGGAAGATCTCCCGGGTGATTGCGGTTGATTCGCCGTCGTTGAACGCGAGCAGCGCCAAAATTTCGTGTTCAGTCAGCTGTAGCGGTTCAGTGGTGGTCAATGCTCTCTCCCGGGTTGGTGGTTACAGGCAGTTTCCGTGACACGACGCTACTATCCGAACGCCCAATTCCATGCGTCCTTTGCTCCATCCGCCACAGCGTCAGCTCCATCGGAGATGGCATCACCGGCGTCGGACGCGAAATCGGTGATTCTTTCGGTGACGGGGACGTCACCGGAAAGGAACTGGGCGCCGGCCCACACCAGGGAGGCAGCCGCGAAGAACGGAGCCGCAGGGGTAGGCGTAAGACTGCCCGCTGCCAGAATGGTGGTGATGGCGCCGTCGGCAATCACGTGGCCATCGCCGGACTGGATTCCCTGGTAGGTCTGCCCAAGCCCGGTGAGAATGCTCAAGCCACCGGCAAATTTCCCGGCCAGGTTCAGGCCATTGAGCAGTTGGGTTCCGCGGATGTACCCGACGCCGGGAGCAACCCCGAAGTTGGGTGTCAACAAATCAGCCCGAGCCATGGCGGTCAGGAGGCGCTCGGCGCCGAGGCCGCCCGCTGATGCCACCCAGTTAGCGATCTGGTACGGCGGGAAGGCGCCGAGGTCTCCAAACCCGTTGCCGAGCAGGTCCAAAAGACCCTGCCCATCGAGGTCTTCACTGGATCCGGCGGGCGTGGTGTCGGGATTTCCCGAGCCTCCTGATCCACCGGAGCCACCGGTACCGCCCGAGCCGCTTCCGCCGCCGTCGTCGTTGCTCGTGCTTTCCTGCTGGGAGGCCTGATCGACGAGGAGTCGGGACTGCTGTTCCAGCATGGAGGCGCTCTGGTTGAGCTGCACCCGGATGGTGGTGTGCCACCTGTTCTTGAACCCGGCGGCGTCAGGGCCGTTCCATGGGATCCCGTTCAACAGAGCGGTGATGGTCTGGTCAGCGGTGGTGATGGTCTGACTGGAGGTCCCCATCGATTGGGCAAGGCTGCGCAACTGTTCGGGATTTGCGCCAATCAACTCACTTGTCATGTTTTGACTCTAAAGTGCTTTGCCGCAAGCCGCGATGGGCACTTCTCCCCGCTGGGATAACCTTGTGCAGTGACTTACGAGATTGAGATCGGCCGAGCAAAACGCGGACGCAGGGCGTATTCCCTTGATGACCTTGCGGTGGTGCCTTCGCGGCGCACCCGCGATCCTCACGACGTCTCAGTGCAGTGGCAGATTGACGCCTACCAGTTCGAGATGCCCGTGATCGCGGCTCCCATGGACTCCGTGATGTCCCCGGCAACAGCTATCGCGATGGGCAAGCTTGGCGGGCTCGGTGTCCTTAACCTCGAGGGACTCTGGACCAGGTACGAGGATCCAACGTCCGTGCTCGAAGAGATTGCCGGGCTGTCCACCGAGACCTTCAGCCCGACCGCCACCCGACGCATGCAGGAGCTGTACGAGGCCCCGGTCCAGCCTGAACTGATCACCAGCCGCCTGGCTGAAATGCGCGACGCCGGCGTGACCGTTGCCGGGGCCCTCACCCCGCAACGCACCCAGCAGTTCTA
The DNA here is from genome assembly GCF_055361185.1 of Arthrobacter sp. TRD_SC_6. Lineage (NCBI taxonomy): Bacteria > Bacillati > Actinomycetota > Actinomycetes > Micrococcales > Micrococcaceae > Arthrobacter > Arthrobacter sp. TRD_SC_6. The sequence goes on along the minus strand of NZ_CM143953.1, from coordinate 3,309,513 downwards.
CAAGACGGTCCTTGCCGCTGGCGTTGACATCTTCGTCATCCGCGGGACCACAGTCTCCGCCGAGCACGTTTCCAAGAATGAGGAACCGCTCAACCTGAAGCAGTTCATCTACGAACTCGACGTTCCGGTGATCGTCGGCGGCGCGGCCGGTTACACGCCCGCACTCCACCTCATGCGAACTGGTGCTGCAGGGGTCCTGGTGGGCTTCGGCGGGGGAGCGACGACGACGACCCGCCGCGCCCTCGGAATCCACTCACCGATGGCGTCAGCCATTTCGGACGTCGCCGCCGCGCGCCGTGACTATCTTGACGAGTCCGGTGGCCGCTACGTCCACGTCATCGCCGACGGCGGTATGGGTACCAGCGGTGACATCGTGAAGGCAATCGCCGTCGGTGCTGACGCCGTCATGCTCGGATCTGCGCTGGCCCGCGCCGAGGAAGCTCCCGGCCAGGGCTGGCACTGGGGACAGGAAGCGCACCATGATGAGCTTCCCCGTGGTGACCGTGCGAACGTTGGCATGGTCGGACCGCTGAAAGAGGTGCTGTGGGGCCCGTCCCACCACACCAACGGAACCTCCAACCTGATCGGTGCCCTGCGCCGCGCGATGGCAACCACCGGCTACTCGGACCTGAAGGAATTCCAGCGGGTCGAGGTAGTTCTCTCGCCCTACCTTTCCAACGGCTGATTGCCTAGAGTTGGGGGACCAACCGGCTACAGCGAAGGTGGATCCGGCCATGATTAAAGGCGCCCTCAGCCCACAACAGCGAGAAGAGTCACTCGCCGCACTCAAAGCATCCACTGAATCCGGCAAGGAACTGGACATCCTCATCGTGGGAGGCGGCGTCGTCGGCGTTGGGTCCGCTCTGGACGCAGTGACCCGAGGGCTCGACGTCGGAATCGTGGAAGCGAGGGACTGGGCGTCAGGCACATCCTCCCGCTCCTCCAAGCTGATCCACGGCGGCCTGCGCTACCTGGAGATGCTTGACTTCGCCCTGGTGCAGGAGGCATTGAAGGAACGGGGGCTGCTGATCCAGCGGATCGCACCCCACCTCGTGAAGCCGGTGCCGTTCCTGTACCCGCTGACCAAGCGCTTCATTGAGCGGCCCTACGTCGGTGCGGGGATCATGCTGTATGACACCATGAGCATGAGCTCAGGCAATTCCCGCGGTGTCCCCATGCACAAGCATCTCTCCCGGAGAGGAACGCTTCGCGCGGCCCCCAGCCTCAAGGACGACGCCATGGTCGGCTCGATCCGGTACTACGACGCCCAGGTGGATGACGCCCGGTACGTGGTGAACATGATCCGTACCGCCGCCGCGTATGGGGCCAAAGCCGCAAACCGGGTATCTGTCGTCGATTTCCTCCGCGAGGGTGAACGCGTGGTCGGTGCTCGGGTGAAGGACCAGGAGACCGGCGAGGAATTCAGCATCCGGGCCAAGCAGATCGTGAACGCCACGGGCGTGTGGACCGATGAAACCCAGGCCATGGTGACAGACCGCGGGCAGCTCAAGGTACGCGCTTCCAAGGGCATTCACCTGGTGGTCCCGCGTGACCGGTTCCAGTCCACGGTCGGTCTGATTCTTCGCACCGAGAAATCGGTGCTCTTTGTCATCCCCTGGGGCCGGCATTGGATCATCGGAACCACAGACACTGACTGGGACCTGGACAAGGCCCACCCCGCTGCATCGTCGAAAGACATTGACTACATCCTCGAGCATGTGAACAAGGTCCTGAAACGGCCGCTCACCCGTGAGGATGTTGAGGGCGTGTACGCAGGGCTGCGGCCGCTGCTGGCAGGTGAAAATGACTCGACCGCAAAACTCTCCCGCGAACACGTTGTGGCCCATCCGGTGCCGGGACTCGTCGTCGTCGCCGGCGGAAAGTGGACCACCTACCGCGTGATGGCGAAGGACGCCGTTGATGAGGCTACGCGTGCGCTGGATGAGCGTGTGCCCAGCAGCTGCACTGAAACCGTTCCGCTCCTCGGCGCCGAGGGGTACAAGGCCGCGTGGAACAAGCGCGCCCGGACCGCCGAATCTTCGGGGGTGCATGTTGCCCGCGTCGAGCACCTGCTGCAGCGTTACGGCACCCAGGCCGAGCACATCGTCGCGCTCATCCGTGAGAAGCCCGAGCTCGGCGAGCCGTTGCCCGGAGCCGACGATTACCTGGGCGCCGAAGTGGTGTTCGCAGTGACCCACGAGGACGCCCGTCATGTTGACGACGTCCTCACCCGCCGCACCCGGATCTCCATTGAGTCCTGGGACCGCGGCGTCTCGGCCGCGCCCGTCGTCGCCGGGCTGATGGCGCCTTACCTGACCTGGAGCGAGGCGCAGGTGGACCGTGAGGTCAAGCACTACGTCGCGCGGGTGGAAGCCGAAAGGCTGAGCCAGGAACAGCCCGACGACGAATCGGCGGACAGCGCGCGCATGGGGGTCGAGGACATCGTCCCCCTAAGCTGAAGACCTACCGACTACCGGCGCATCCCGCCCGGCACGTTTACTTCGTTTCACATTGTGAGAGGCCGGCTGTGACCCCGCTCGACCTGCACGACACCGAACTGACCACCCCGCAGATGGTGGTCCTCGACATGGTTGCCGCGGATAAGGCGGACGCCGCAGCCCAGCTTGCTGAGCGACTGTTCGCCTGCGGCCGGATCACGGACCTTGATCGGTTCCTTCAACAGGTCAATGCCCGCGAACACCAGATGGCCACCGGGCTCCCTGGCGGCGTGGGCGTTCCACACGCACGCAGCGAGTACGTTGCCCAGACATCCATAGCCGTGGGCGTTACGCGCTACGGCCACAGCCTCGACTTCGGCGCACTCGATGGTCCGGCCACGCTCGTCCTGTTGATCGCAACGCCCGCGGCATCCTACTCCGAGCACCTTGAGGTGCTGGCCACCCTCGCGCGGTCGCTGTTCAAGGAAAATTTCCGTGAGTCATTGCGGCGCGCGCACGACGCCGAAGTGATCAGCGAACTCATCAACTCATCGCTGGTGTTCTTCGACCACTGACGCTGACCACTGACGCTGACCACTGACAGCTGAGCACCCGTCCCGCGCGGGGGCTACTCCGTCCGCCAGGAACGCCAGAGTGAGGCATAGGACCCATTCAGCGCCAGGAGTTCGTCATGTGACCCGAGTTCGGTGATGTTGCCGTTTTCCACGACCGCAACCCGGTCGGCGTCGTGCGCTGTATGCAACCGGTGGGCAATGGCGACGACGGTCCGTCCCTCCAGCACCGCGCTCAGGGAGCGCTCAAGGTCACGGGCAGCCTGCGGGTCGATGAGGGAAGTTGCCTCATCGAGCACGAGCGTGTGCGGGTCGGCCAGGACCAACCGCGCCAGTGCAACCTCCTGGGCGCGTGCGGGCGTCAGCTCGTAGGCGCCCGAACCCACTTCTGTCTCCAGTCCGGCAGGCAACGCGCGGGCCCACCCCAGGGCACCGACGTCGTCGAGTGCTTTCTCGATCTCCTGCCCGGTTGCATCGGCTTTCCCCAGCCGGACGTTATCCGCCAGCGAACCGACGAAGACGTGGTGCTCCTGGGTCACGAGCGCAACCTCGCGGCGCAGCGCATCGAGCGGGCGGTCCACAAGGGGTACACCGCCAACCGTGACCGAACCGGCCGTGGGGGGATGGATCCCGGCGATCAGGCGCCCGAGAGTGGACTTGCCCGCACCGGAAGGCCCCACCATGGCGAGGCGCTCACCTCGGCGCAGTTGGAGGTCCACCCCATGCAGTACGTCATGGCCAGGGCGGTAAGCGTAACGGGCACCGGAAACCAGGATGTCCTCATTGTCCGGCTGGGCGGCTGTTGCCGTCCGGTCGGAGGGAACATCCTTGATGCCGATGATTCTGGCCAGCGATGCTGCGCCCACCTGGATCTCGTCCGTCCACATGATCAGGAGGTCAACCGGATCGATCAGGCGCACTGCAAACAGGGCAACCGTTGCAACCGCACCCGGAGTCACCGCACCGGTCGAAGCGAGCCAGCCGCCCCAGAGGAGCACACCGGACACGGGAAGCCAGAAGGCAGTGTCAGCGGCGGGGAAGAGGATCGAGCGAAGCCACAGGGTATAGCGTTCGGCGCGGAACGAGCCCCCCAGCGAGTCGTCGATCCGGTTCCTGCGCAGTCCGCCGAGACCGAGGGCGTCGACAGTGCGCGCACCTTCGATGGTCTCGGTGATTGAACCGTTGACCACGGCGTAGCTCTCGCGCTCGGCCTTGTAGCCGGCGGAACTGCGCCTGAGGTACCAGCGTGTGGCCGGATAGAGCAGCGGAACACCGACGAGCAACGCAATGGACAGCACGGGAGACGTCAGGACCGCAGCGGCCAGGGTGATGATGATCGTCACTACCGAGACAACAACCTGCGGCACCCCGAAGCGCACGGTGTGCGAAACGGAGTCGACGTCGTTGGTCGTTCGGGAGACCAGATCGCCGGTGCCCGCCTTTTCCACCGTCGAGAGTGGAAGGGAAGTCACCTGCGCCATGAAGTCCTCGCGGAGCTCGGCAAAAACAGTCTCGCCGAACACCATGCCGGCCTTCACCGCGAACTTGCGGAGAATGGCCTGCACGGCGAGGAACGCGAGCATCAACAGTGACATCGACGCGATGAAACCGGACGTTGTCCCTGCAACCACCGCGTCCACCACGACACCCAGGATGAACGGGCCCACCAGCCCCGCGGCGGCCGAACCGACGTACAACATCACCACCTTGCTGAGTCCGCCGCGATGGCGGCGGATCAGCCTGAATGACTCCGTCTTCACCGCCCGGGCGTCGGCTACGGGCAGCTTTCCGGACGCAGTCTGCTCCCCGGGTTGGGTAGTCTTCTGGTTTTGGGAAGCGATCTGGGTATCACTCACTTCTAATCACCACGTTTCGGTAGGCAGGCGTACTGGTCATGAGTTCCTGGTGTGTTCCTTGGGAGCAGAGCCGGCCATCCTCCAGGAACACAACGTGATCCATTGCTCCGAGCATCAACGGGCTTGCGGTAACGACGACGGTGGTTTGCCCTTCGTCGCTGCGTGCCGCTCCCAGCCGTGCGGCAATCCGGGACTCGGTGTGTGCATCGACTGCGCTGGTTGGTTCGATGAGGACCAGGGTTTCAGCATCGCTCAGCAGCGCCCGCGCGAGGACCAAGCGCTGGCGCTGACCTCCGGAGAAGCTGCGGCCGCGTTCGGTCACCTCGTGGTCGAGCCCGCCGTCCACGCCGTCGAGGATATCCAGTGCGCTTGCTGTTTCAAGCGCCGCGAGGATGACGGCGTCGTCGTGGTTTCCGTGTGGGTCGAGCTGGCTTCGAAGGCTTCCCGTGAACAACTGGGGGCTTGCTTCACTCACGATGATCCGGCTCCGGACATCATCGAGCGGCACTTCATGCAACGCGGCTTCACCCCAACGGACAACTGCTTCGCGCAGAACCGCATCATCAAACCGGCCGAGACGCGTGGCAAGTTCTGCTGTACCCGCGGGATCAGCGGATACCAGGGCAGTGAAGCGTCCGGGCTGGATCACGACCGAACTGGAGACGTCAACGAGGGCAGAGGGGCCCGACGGCGCGGGAGCAGTGCCGTCGTCGGACACGTTTGAGTCGACCGAGAGCACGTTGATGATCTTCCGCGCACCGACGTGGGCCCGGATTGCGTGGGAGACGCCGTCAGCAGCCGTCCGGATGGGTGTCATCAGGAAGATGGAATAGCCGAACAATGCAACCAACTGGCCGGGTTCAATCTCGCCGCTGAGTACGAGCGTGGCCCCCACCCAGGTGAACACCACGCTGAACGCTCCCGCAACAAAAACCTGTGACGCCTCGAGGGTTGCGAGCGAGCGCGCAACCCTGATTCCGGCGTCGCGCGTTTCGGCGGAGCGCTCGCGGTACCGGTTCACGAAGATGTGCTCCCCGCCAATGCCGCGGAGAACCCGCAGACCTGCGACGGTGTCCGCGCCGACGGCAGTCATCTTGCCTGAGGCATCGCGCTGTTCCCGCTGGCGGGCCTGCAGCGGCCGGACGACAAGCAGGAGGAGCGCACAGCAGGCGGGCACGCCCACCAGTACGACAATTGCCAGCATGGGTGAACTGAAGGTGATGAGCACGCAGACAACGAGCCAGGATACGAGCGCGCCTGCGAAACGCGCACCGATATAGAAAATTTCGCCGAGGCGCGTTGCATCCGAGGCGGCAGTCGAAACCACTTCGCCGGTGGAGAGTTTCTGCGGAAGCGCGTCCCCGGTCCTGGTGATCTTGTAACCCACGAGCCGGATGCTCTTGAACGCAGCCTGCATCCAGTTGCTGAGCGCTGCCCGGTGCCCCAACATCCCGGCTGCGGCCTGGACGATGGTCAGGCCGATCAGCACCCACACCCACATGAACAGTGCTTCAGAACTACCCGCGATGACTCCTTCGTCGATGGCACGGCCCAGCGCGAAGGGAACGATGGCCTGCGCGACCATCAAGAGCGTCTCAAGAAGGATGGCAGCAGCCAGCGTGCCCTTCTGCTTCGAAGCCAGCCACAGCAGGAACCGGGTGGGTGAGCGAAGCTCGGGAGGGCCTGGATCGGGGTAGGGGTACGAGCGCACGAGAGTCAATCCTAGACCTAAATCACCTCAAGTGATAGATGTTTCCCAATCAGTTATTTATCCAGCGGTCGAACGTGATTTTGGTCTCTGCAGGCGGGCGGCAAGCCGCGGGGATTCGGTCCCTCAACGAGCAGGAAGTACCGTTAACGGGTGTTGAAGACCGCGCTCCAGCCGCGATGGATACTTGCGTTGATCCTCGCCATGGCTATTGCCGCGACCTTCGTCCTCCTCAGTCAGTGGCAGTTCTCGCGCTCACAGGATTCAGCACCACCGCCGTCTTCGACCACCGAGCAGGTTACGCCGCTCGAGGACGTCTTCGAGCCGGGCACTCCCATGATGGCAACCGTCGCTGACCAGATCATCAGCATGGAGGGAAGCTTCCTGCCGGACACCCGCGTTCTGGTGGGGGACCGTCTGCAGGGGGAGCGGGAGGGGCTTTGGGTTGTCTCGGCTTTCGAAGTCGAGCGCGGCGGTGAGCCCGGCGCCGTCATACCGGTAGTTCACGGTTGGATCCCGGATACCGAATCAGCTGCGGCGGTCCAGGAGATGAGCGGTGACGCCACGGTCATGGGCCGTCTGCTCCCGTCGGAAGCCCCGGTTGCCCAGCGGCCGGTCGAGGGACAGGTTCCCACGCTGTCCGCAGCCGAGCTGATCAACCGGTGGGATGTCCCCACCGTCTATTCGGGGTTCGTTGTCTCATTCGAGACCTCGGTGGAGGGTCGGGCTGTTGAAGCTGGCGCACCGCTGGAAGCCGTTTCCGTCGGTCCGCAGCCGCAGGAAACCCCGGTGAACTGGCTCAATATCTTCTATGCCGTCGAGTGGTTCGTCTTCGCTGGTTTCGCGTTCTTCCTGTGGTGGCGCCTGGTCGCTGATGACCACCGGCGCAGGCTGGAAGACGAGCAGGACGAGCGCGACGAACACAACGCACGCAGAACAACACCGGACCATCCGGACCGCACCCAAGATAATGACGAGGTAAGAACGTGACCACCCCCGCCCAGCCCCCAGGAATCAAGAAACGCCGTTTCGGCGGTACGCACGCCCAGATCCTTTCGGCGCTCGGGTTCTATAAGGTGCTCGCCTACGCAACCGGCGTCATGCTGCTGCTGGTCGTGGTGGAGATGGTGGCGAAGTACGGATTCCGCTCCGAGATCGTAGCCGGAGGTTCGGCGGGGGTGCTCGGACTGGTCCACGAGTCGCAGCTTGCGGGCGCAGGCGGATTCAACCTGTCCACGGCCGTGCTGATCGTTCACGGCTGGCTTTACGTCGTCTACCTCATCGCTGACTTCAGGCTGTGGCAGCTTATGCGCTGGCCCTTTTCCCGCTTCGTCCTGATTGCGCTGGGCGGGGTGGTGCCGCTGCTCTCCTTCATCGTGGAGAAGCGCATTCACGCCAGGGTTGAGCAGGAATTGGCGGCCCACCCCGAAGCGCAGTCGAGGTACTAGCCGCAACCGGCAAACATCAATGTGCGGGGGCCGGGCCTCTACCACTATTGTTGACGCGTGACTACCCCCGCTTCCGCTCCAGAACACCAGCCGGTCCTCGTTGTCGATTACGGTGCGCAGTACGCCCAACTGATCGCGCGCAGGGTGCGGGAAGCGGACGTCTACTCGGAGATCGTCCCCCACACCCTCAGCACCGAAGCGATTCTGGCGAAGAACCCTGCCGCGATCATCCTCTCCGGCGGACCGTCCAGCGTGTACGCCGAAGGAGCGCCCCGCGTCGATCCTGAATTGTTCGACGCCGGTGTACCGGTTCTCGGCATTTGTTACGGCTTTCAGGCGATGGCCTCCGCGCTTGGCGGTACCGTCGCCAGGACCGGGCTGCGGGAGTACGGCTCCACCGACGTCGTGGTCTCCCCGGGCGCCGGGTCAATCCTTGAGGGAACTCCCGACCACCAGAATGCCTGGATGAGCCACGGCGATTCGGTGCAGGAAGCACCTGCCGGGTTTGACGTGCTCGCGAGCACCGCAGGCGCGCCCGTCGCAGCATTCGCCCATGAAGGCAAACAGCTCTACGGCGTCCAATGGCACCCGGAAGTGAAGCATTCCGCGCACGGCCAGCAGGTGCTCGAGAACTTCCTCTTCAAAGGCGCACGGTTGAACCCTAACTGGTCCACCGGCAACATCGTTGAGGAGCAGGTGGAGCGTATCCGCCATCAGGTTGGCGACGCACGGGTGATCTGCGGGCTCTCCGGAGGGGTGGATTCTGCGGTGGCCGCTGCACTGGTGCAACGCGCCGTCGGGGACCAGCTCACGTGCGTATTCGTTGACCACGGTCTGCTGCGCGAGGGGGAGGCCGAGCAGGTCGAACGTGACTTCGTTGCGGCCACCGGCGTGAACCTCTACGTCGCCAACGAGCAGAAGCGCTTCCTCGACGCTCTGGAGGGGGTTGAGGATCCCGAAACGAAGCGCAAGATCATCGGCCGCGAATTCATCCGCGCCTTCGAGGAAGCCGAACGCGCCATCATGGCCGACGCCGAGGCCCACGGCGAGAAGATCCGGTTCCTTGTGCAGGGCACCCTCTACCCCGACGTCGTCGAATCCGGTGGGGGAGAAGGCGCCGCGAACATCAAGAGCCACCACAACGTGGGCGGCCTGCCTGAAGACCTGCAGTTCGAACTCGTGGAGCCGCTCCGGACACTGTTCAAGGACGAGGTCCGTGCGGTAGGCGCCCAGCTTGGGCTGCCAGCAGAGATCGTCGGTCGCCAGCCGTTCCCTGGACCAGGACTGGGCATCCGCATCGTGGGGTCAGTCAATCAGGAGCGCCTGGACCTCCTTCGCCGCGCAGATGCCATCGCCCGCGCCGAACTCACCGCTGCCGGGCTCGACAACGAGGTGTGGCAAATGCCAGTAGTCCTCCTTGCCGACGTCCGCAGCGTAGGCGTCCAGGGCGACGGCCGCACGTACGGTCACCCGATCGTTCTCCGCCCGGTTTCGAGCGAAGATGCCATGACGGCGGACTGGTCGCGGCTACCGTATGACCTCCTCGCCCGCATCTCCAACCGCATCACCAACGAGGTCGACGGCGTCAACCGGGTCGTCCTCGACGTCACCAGTAAGCCCCCGGGCACCATCGAGTGGGAGTAGCGGTCCGCTGACTGCTGTCCCCGCACAGGGACAGGGGTGAAAATTCGGGGCTGGTCCGCGTTGCTTACAGCCGGTGGCGAGCAGCGTCGGCTAGCTTGGAAGACATGCCTATCTGGTCAAGATCAGGTCGCGAGGCCGTAGGGAAGAGGACAACCGTGCCAGTGCAGGACGCCGGTGACTCCGCAGAGGATTTCCTGATCCCGTGGCTGCGAAGGCTTGGCCCGCATGCCGGTGCTGACACGCTGCTCCACTTCACGCCGTCGCGCGCCAACAGCATCGACCTCACGCACGCCCACCCCTCCGGCCTCGCCCAGCTGCTCGCCGGTCGGCGGACACGGTTGTCCACGCTGCTGCGTGACGTAGACCAGTACAGTGCAGCCATGAAGGCTGCGCGGCAGCTGCGCGCAAAGGTGTACGAGCTGTCCTCGGAGCGGGGCATCGACGTCGGCTACGTCGCCGCAGGCACTGCCTCCTGGCGGTCAATCCACGACGACGGACGCACAGACTCTCTCACAGCACCCGTTCTGCTTACGGCTGTAGCGCTCACTGTGCACGGATCACAGGACGACTACGAACTTCAGCTGACCGAACAGGCACAACTGAACCCCGCGCTGGTGCGGACCCTGCACAAGGATCACGGCATCAGTTTTGATGCCGACGCCGTCGCGAACCTTGCTTACAGCACCGCGCGGTTCGATCCGCACCCCGTGCTGGACCGGCTGCGTCAGCTCACCGAGAACGTTCGCGGAATGACCGTCGAGCACCACATTCTGGTCTCGACCTTCGCCGACCTTGCCGATGTGGGCTCCGACGCCGCAATCGACCCAAGGCACCCGCTGCTCTCAGCGCTCATGGATGCCGCGAGGGAGGGGATCGACGCTCCATCCCAAGCGGAACCGCCGGCCCAGGGAACACCCTTGGATGACAGGCATCCCTCAAGCGAGTTCCTCATCCTCGACGCCGACCCGAGCCAGCAGCGGGTACTTGACGCCGTCACTGCGGGGGGTTCGGTAGTTGTTTCATCCCCTCCTGGAACAGGCCAGACGCAGACCGCCCTCAACGCAGCCGCAGCGCTTGCCGAACAGGGAAAGAGCGTGCTCGTCGTCGCGGAACGCCGAGGGACTCTTAACCATTTCGTGCAGGAGCTCGATGCGCTGAACCTGGGCTCGCTGGTGCTTCAACTCAGTGCAAACGGCAGCCCGGAGCAGCTGAAGGACCAGCTGGTTCGGGCGATCGTCCGCAATGAGAAGGCGGTCAAGCCGAAGCTGGATTCACTGCATGAGACCCTCGTCGCGCACAGGCACAAGCTGCTGGACCACGTCCGGTCGCTTCACAACGTCCGTTCACGGTGGGGTTGCTCGCCGTACCAGGCGATGCAGTCCCTGGCGGAACTGACTTCGCTCACGCCCGCACCGGCAACAACGGTGCGATTGAAGCGCAGCGTGATGGACAGTATCCCCAACCGGGATGAGCTTGCCGCACGGCTTCGCCGCGCCGCCGAGCTGGGTGGCTTCAGCAGGGAAGCAACGTCAAGCCCCTGGTACGGGTCGAAGCTCAGGAACCGCAAGGAGACCGAGCACGCCCACAGCCTCGCCGTCGACTTGGCGCGTGACATTCCGGAGCTCCAGGAAAAGGTGCGCGCTGTCGCTCACCATTCTCACATTGAGCTGGGATCGACCTTCGAAGAGTGGGGCGGACAGCTCGACCTCCTGGTTGCGGTGCGCGCGAGCCTCGACAAGTTCACGCCTGACATCTTCGACCGCCCGGTGACTGACCTCATCTCGGCTACCGCCTCCTCGACCTGGCGCCGTGAACGCACCATCGAGATGAGCTCAATGACCCGCTCGCGGTTGCGGCGGGTAGCTAAGGAATACGTCCGCCCCGGGGTGCACATCGCCGACCTCCATCAGTCCCTGATCGAGGTTCAGGAGCAGCGCACGCTGTGGACCAGGTACGCCACCACCGAGCGGCACCCGTCCGTCCCTACCGGCCTCGCTGAGATCAACTCCTTCCACAGGAGGGTCGACGCCCAGCTCGGCGAGTTGACCACTATTCTTGCGGGCACTGCAGATGCTCCCGAGTTCGGGGCGATGCGCCTCGATGCGCTCATCGAACGGTTGCGGGCACTCGCTGCTGACAAGGAAAGCCTCGCCACGCTGCCCGAGCGCACGTTGCTCATCGACGAGATGCGCGAAAACGGCCTGGGTGAGCTCTTGGATGATCTGGCTGCCCGTGAAGTCGGTCCGAAGCAGGTCGGCGCGGAGCTGGAGCTTGCGTGGTGGCAATCGGCTCTGGAAGCGATGATCAGCGGCGATGACTACCTGGCAATGTCCGACGGCGAGAGCCTGCGAAAGCTTGAAGCAGAGTACCGCCTCGCTGACAACGCACATGTAGCCTCCGGTGCCGGCCGGATCCGGTGGGCGCTTTCAGAGCGCTGGCGCGGAGCGCTCGAAACAATGCCCGCGGAGGCGGAGCAGATGCGGGAACTGTTGCGCAGTGGGAAGCCGACCCTGGAAGCACTGTCCGTCCAGGCCGATGAACTTGTCACCGCCCTGATGCCGGTATGGGCTGCCAGCCCGCTGGTGCTGCCGCTGGTGCTTCCCGAGGGGAAGACTTTCGACGCCGTCGTCGTGCTGGATGCTGAATCCATTTCGTTGCAGTCTGTGGTTCCGGCGCTCGCGCGCTCGCGGCAGGTCATTGCCTTCGGCGATGACCGTCTCGGCGGGCCGCGTAGCTTCACTGTAGCGGTGGAGGAGGAGCGCCGCAGTTCCACGGAGCACCTCCCGAGCGCTTACACCGCGCTGGGTGCAGTGCTCCCGGCGCTCTCCCTGCGGGAGGTCTACCGGGGGCCGGACAGCGACCTCACCGCTTTCCTCAGCGAGCGGTTCTACGACGGTGAGCTGAGCAGGCTTCCCACCGGCACTGAGGTCACCAGCACCCGGCGCGCACTGACGGTCGAGTACCTTCCCAATGGGACCGGGATGCCTAGTTCAGATCACGACGGCGTTGAGAGCGTCGCTGCCGAAGTCACCAGGGCGGTGGATCTGGTCTTCGAGCACATCCGCCAGCGACCCAGCTACTCCCTTGCCGTTGTCACCGCTAGTGCCCGCCACGCCCAACGGGTTGGTGAGGCGGTGCGCCTGCAGATGGCCGATGCGCCCTGGGCGGCTGACTTCTTTAAGCCTGGGAGGGAATCCTTCCGGGTGGTGCCCATCGACCGCGCTGCCGGGCTGACCCGCGATGCCGTGATTTTCTCGCTTGGATTTGGACGCACTCCGCATGGCAGGGCCCTGCACAATTTTGGCCCACTGTCTGCGGCTGACGGTCGGGGGAAGTTCGTGACCGCGATGACGCGGGCGCGGTACATCCAGCACGTACTGACCTGCTTCAGGCCGGAAGACCTCGACCCTGAGCGTCTCGGCACCGGGGCCCTGGACTTTTACGCGATGCTCTGCCGGGAACTGGCCGAGGGCGGTCCGCAGCGCGCCGCCGGCTCCATGAATCCGGCCAATGAGGATCCGCTCGTTGCTGATCTTGTCGAGCGGCTCCGTTCGCGCGGGGCGCAGGTATCCAGCCATCACGCGGGCGTGCTCGACATCGTGGCGACCGGGGACCCACTGACCGCGGCGCCGAGCGCTGATCCGGGTGGTTACGTCCCGCCCATGGCAATTGAATCCGATGGCACGGCGCGCTACCGCGGGTTGACCGTCCGCGAACGCAGTCGCCTCCGCCCACAGTTGCTTGAGCGTATGGGCTGGCGCTACCTGCCGTTGTGGACCATTGAAGTGTTCACCGACCCTGAAGGTTGCGCCGATCTAATCGGCGGCTACCTGGGTCTCGAAAAGAAATTGGAGATGAATCCCGTGACGGGCAGATCGGACGAACCCGTGGACAACTCGCGCCTGGACTCATCATTCGAAAGCGAGCCGGAAACCGCTGGTGACGGTGAGCCGCGGGCCGATGCTGAGCTGGCGGGCGAAGGCACAGGCCACGACGGCGCCGAGCCTGATCCTGCTCACGCACCGGCTGCCCAGCCCAGCACAGCGGCGTCGACAACGTCTGGAGCGCACGGTGACGTGATTCCCCAGCGCGCGGCTGAAGATGAGCCGCGGTCCTGGAACGACAGCGACGGCTCCCACGACGACTGGTTGAAGGAACAGAAGCCACCACACTGGAGCTAGCAGCGCAGAATGGAGCGAGCTTCGACACGGCCGGACTAACTGGCGCCCGAGGTCAGGACGAGGTGAACCTGCCCGTTGGATGAGGCGCCAGCCAGCGACGCCGCTTCTTCGGGACTTGCTGCGACGACAACTAGCGCGTCTGTTCCCCCAGCTGGCGCTCCAAACGGGCCGGCTGCAGCGTCCTGCGACGTCCACAGGACTGCCAGATTCCTGGCCAGTACGGTGTTCTTCGCGCTTACCTCGAAACCGTTCCCGGTGCTCAGCACCACGTCCACATGCTGGCCCGCAGAGAGCAGCTGGACCGTGGATGGGTCGGCGGGCCGCAGGGGGACGGCGACGGTGCCTTCCGGCATCCCGGCGAGAAGTCCGGCGCCAACGAGTAGATTCTTGCTGATGATGTCTCCGGCGGGGACCGGTGCGGCCAACTGTTGCCCCGCGACGAGTTCTGGCGCATCAAATGCCTGACGTGGTACGGATTCCCTCGGAACGTCAATGAGACCCAGCTGGCCGGAGGTCAGAACGCTTCCGACCGGCAGGTCTGCGGTCGCAGCGACAACCTGCACCATTTCGGGTTCGTCCGGGAGCAACGCTTCCACCGCGATGCCGGCAGCTGCGCACAGGACCGTTGCCGCCAGCAAACGGCGCTTGCGGAACAGGAATGAATTGAACCGGGCTTTCAGCGGCTGCGCTTTGGTGGGAGAAGATCTCATACTGTCCACGGTATTTAGCGGCCCGCTGGTTAATGCAGACAGCCCGCGCTATGTGGAGAACTCGCTCCAATCACGCGGGCTGTGCAGGATGAGTGGCTAGGCTGACGCCGCCGCAGGTGCTTTCGCTGGTGTGCTTCCTGCCTGTGCTGAACTGTCGGCAGACTTGCTGTCGCTGGAGGCTGCGGACGGAGAATCAGCGGGCGTTGCTTTTGCCGGCGAACCGGCACCGGCTTCCACGGACGATGAAGCGGAACGTGAGTCAGTACGGTAGAAGCCGGACCCCTTGAATACAACACCGACGCTGTTGAACTTCTTGCGAAGAAGACCTTCGCACTCAGGGCAGATGGTCAGAGAGTCATCAGAAAATGACTGCTGAATATCGAAAGCGTGGCCGCAATCCTTGCAGGCGTAGGCGTAAGTAGGCATCGAGATCCTCCCGGGAAACCGCTGGTGGTGGACCGGTGCAGTACTTCAACCAAAGCTGGCACTCACTCGATCCGAGTGCCAATTCTACACGGCGCCAAGCAAGCCTGCCCAACGCCGCACATCATCCGAGCCTGCGGAAACCCGACGGTGTGAACGCACCCTCAAGCGGCATGTCCAGGGCAGTAGCAACAAATCGGTGATCTGGAAGGATCTCCTCGTCGTAGAGATATCCAATAGCCCGGGTTTCAGGCGCCTCGAACCAGAGCTGAGCCAGGAAACGGTCGTAGTATCCTCCGCCCTGACCCAGCCGGTTACCGTGCGCGTCGACGGCCAGTCCGGGAACCAGGACCAGCCGGAAAGGGGCAAGATCCGTGAAGTGGTACCGGTGCCCTACTGGTTCCCAGATCGGCGCCCGCGGACTCTTCGCGAGCTCGATGCCAGGTTCCCAGTATGTCCAGGACAACTGGTATTGCGGTTCGCAGATAGGGACGACCACAGGCTGCCCGGCTGACGCGAGGGCAGCGAGAAGCTGCTGGGTGCCAGGCTCCGGTGGGGCGGACAGATAAGCCGCTACCGGACGCCCTTCACCTGGGCGCTCATTCTCGAGGAGCCAGGCCATGACACGCCGTGAGAGCTCTTCGGCGAAGTGTCGTTGGGCTTCTTCGGTGACCCGCTGCCTTCTTGCACGCAGAATGCCGCGCAGCTCTTCCTTGCTGACCTCAGCTTCCATGACAGAGACTTTACCGCCGGGCTCCTGCTGGAGGCCGTGTCCGCCATGGCGTCGGCTGCACGCGCGATTCTGTAGTGTTGTGCCATGACTGAGCGACCAAGAGTGAACAAGGCCGTCATTCCCGCCGCAGGCCTGGGTACCCGGTTCCTTCCCGCGACCAAGGCAATGCCGAAGGAAATGCTGCCCGTCGTAGACAAGCCGGCTATCCAGTATGTGGTGGAAGAAGCGGTCAACGCTGGCATCAATGACGTACTGATGATCACCGGCCGGAACAAGCGATCACTGGAAGACCACTTTGACCGTGTTCCCTTCATCGAGCAGATACTTGAAGCCAAGGGGGACCACGAAAAACTGGCGGCCGTCCGTGAGGCATCCGAGCTGGGAGACATCCACTACCTTCGCCAGGGTGATCCCAAGGGTCTTGGTCACGCAGTGCTGCGTGCAAAGCTCCACGTCGGCGACGAACCTTTCGCCGTGCTACTCGGTGATGACCTGATCGATGAGCGCGATGAACTGCTCGAAACCATGATCGAAGTCCAGGCCAGGACCGGTGGTTCCGTAATCGCCCTGATCGAGGTTGATCCTGCGCAGATCAGCGCCTATGGCTGCGCCGACATCGCCTCCATCGACGGCGAGGATTACGTACGGGTCAATAAGCTGGTGGAGAAGCCTGCGGTTGATGAAGCCCCTTCCAACCTGGCTGTGATCGGCCGTTACGTGCTCCACCCGCGGGTATTCGACGTCCTGGAGGAGACCGGTCCGGGCAGGGGAGGAGAGATCCAGCTCACCGACGCCCTGCAGACGCTTGCCGCTGCCGAGGGCGAAGGATCGGGCGTGTACGGCGTTGTCTTCCGCGGACGCCGCTACGACACCGGAGACAAACTCAGCTACCTCAAGGCCGTTGTCACCCTTGCCTCCGAGCGTGAGGACCTGGGCCCCGACCTGCGTAAGTGGCTGCGGGAATTCACCGACACACTTGACGGCTAGACACCACCATGTGGGGGCGGTTCACCTGGCCGGTGACCCTGGAAACCGGGGACCTCATGCTCCGGCCAATCCGGCACCGCGACAAGCGGGAATGGATGGATCTTCGGCAGCGCAACCTGCAGTGGCTTTCCCCGTGGGAGGCATCCAACCCGGCACCCGGGGGGTACCTTCCCACCTATCACGAGATGGTCCGCGCCCTGAACGCTCAGGCAAGGGCCGCCAGTGCCCTTCCGTTCGTTATCGCCGAGCGCCGTAATGGCCGCAAACCGGTCATGGTGGGTCAATTGACCATCTCCGGAATCGTCTGGGGATCCGCACTGACCGCTACGTTGGGCTATTGGGTGGACCGGGACCGGGCAGGCCGGGGAATTGCCCCTACGGCTGTCGCGCTGGCCACTGACTTCTGTTTCTGGGAACTCGGCCTGCACCGGATGGAGATCAACATCCGGCCGGAGAACTCAGCAAGCCTGAGGGTGGTGCAGAAGCTCGGGTTCCGCGATGAGGGCATCCGTGCGGCGTACCTGCACATCGCAGGGTCATGGACTGACCACAGGACTTTCGCGCTCACCGCTGACGAGGTCCCGGGCGGCCTGTTGCGGCGGTGGGAATCCTCGCGGCGCTAATCGGCCGTGTCCGCTGTGGCCAGCGCGGGAACCCCGGACGAAAATATCCAAAGTTCTGCATCCGCTTCGGACACACCGGCGCGAATGAGGCCCCGCAGGACCAACTGCTCCTAACGTTTTGTACGTGGACTTCTCTTTGAACAGCTCGGTTGTACTGGCGGCCATCGTCGGACTCTGGCTCATCTGGGTTGCCCCGTACATTTTGCGCCGTCGGGAGACTGTGCCTGCCGCAGGACCCACGCGTATCGCACTGTCCAGCACCGCAACAGGGGACGCTGAATTCCCAAGGAGCTTCATGAAGATGTCCGCTACGCAGGAATCACCGGTCCGCTCAACAGGTAACCCGTCAGTCCCGACAGCCCCCGAGACGGCGCCGGAGGCTGGATTCAGTGTCCGATGGGACAGGCTGGGGCTGGCGCTTGCAGGGTTGGTTGCGGTTGCAGCCGCACTTGTGACGTCCGTGTTTGCCGTGATTGGTCTCCTTAGTTCCCTCATTCCCGTGCTGGCGCTCCTGCTCGGTCTCGCAAGCATCGGATCGCTGCGCTTCCTCGCGATCAGCGACCGCCGCCGTCGTGCCGCTGAGCCCCGCCTCGCGGCCCCGAAACCCGAGGCCCCAGCCGGGCCGCCGCGCACCCAGCGCCCCACGAAGCTGTTCGACGGCGAGCACACCGAGGCCCGATCGGAAACGAACGACGACGGCGCGTCCGAGCAGGCGGTGCAGTTCACTGCCGCCGAGCTTCGGGCTGCGGCGCTCGCGGTCGCGGCGGAAGCCGGCGACCCGACGGCAGGCATCGGCGCACCATGGCAGCCGGTGGAAGTTCCGAAGCCCACCTATGTTGAGGCCCCCAAGGCCGAACGCCCGGAGCCCGCGCCGCTGAACCTGCCCGAGGCGCCAAAGCCCCAGGCCAAGACCCCAATCAAGGACGGTGCCGCCGCTCCGAAGGTGGAAGATTCCGCTCCCCGCATGAACCTGGACGACATTCTCCAGCGCCGACGCGCCTAGCCCGCATCGCCCCCATGAGTGAAGTTGGGGGATTGATGCTGTTGGAGAGCGCGGCAGTAGAGCCGGTGTTGCGGGTTGCAGCGGGAGCGTTGTGTGGACCGCTGAAGGAGTGGAAGCTTCTTCGGGTACATCACCGCCCGGGCGTAGGCGTCACCGGCATTTACTCCATACGGTACGGTCACGCGGAAGGTTTTCTTCCCGGTTTTCTGTGCATCACGACTGCCCCGGTTCCGGAGAAAACCTACTGTTCCCTCCGGCTGCGGGGCCCGGATGACGAGGCCCTTGTAGCCTGGAGCCACCCGCATGATCCACTGCTTCCCGGGCTGGCTTGGGCAAGTGATCCGCCGTCCGTGGGCGCAGCGTTGTTCGGTGGGAAGTTTCTCGGCAGGACGTCGCCTGAGACCGCGTTGCTGGGTAGCGGGGTTGCCGTCACGACTGTCAGCTATCGCCCGCTCCGACGGGCAGTCCTGTGTGCCCGGGCAACGGATGAGCGCCGCTACCTGAAGGTCCTCCGCAGTGGCCAGGGAGCGGGCCTGCGAAGGCGCCACGGCCTGCTTCTCGAGGCGGATGTACCGGTGCCCACGGTGGTCGCTTCTCCGGAAGAGGATGTGGTGGTGACGAAGGCCGCAACGGGTGCGCCGCTCGCCGTATCCATCATGGAAAACGGCGCCCGTGAGCTTGACCCTTTCGCCCTCGTTGAGTTGCTGCAACGCTTTCCCCCGGAAGCACTGAAGCTACCCGCCCGGCACCCGTGGTCGGCACGGGTCGGAGACTACGCCAGTGGAGCGGCGGCCGTACTTCCCCGGGAGACGGAGCGCATCCTGAAGGTGGCCGATGTAGTGCGCCAAGGGATCGGTTCGACGGAATCGGGTCCTTTGGTTCCGGCACACGGTGACTTCTATGAGGGGAACCTGCTGGTCGAGGGCGGCCGGATCACCGGAGTGCTCGATGTAGATGTGGTGGGCCCGGGCTATCTGGTCGATGACTTGGCCTGCTTCCTCGCCCACCTCGCCGTGCTGCCCTGCCTCGACGCCCGCTACGAACACGTCCCTGGTGCATTGGAGCGGTTTGGGACCGCGTTCAGGGAGGTAGTCGACGGGACCGCTTTGAACGTGCGCACCGCCGGGGTCGCACTCACACTCATCGCGGGCGCGAAGAGGCGCCCCACCCACGGGACGGCCGGGAGTGGAGCGTGGGAGCGGGACGCGCTAGGCCGGCTAGGTGTGGCGGAAGCTTTCCTTAAGGCTGCCTGTGCCTGATGCCGGCGGTGGAACGGAGGTCAGTTGTCCTCGGCGACCAGCCGGTAGCCCATGCCGCGGACGGTAGCGAACCGTTCAGCGCCGAGCTTGTTGCGAAGGTATCGCACGTACACGTCGACGACGTTCGATCCGGGGTCGAAGTCATATCCCCAGACGCGTGAGAGCAGCTGTTCCCGGCTGAGAACCTGCCCCGGATTGCGCAGGAATGCCTCGGCGAGGGCGAATTCACGGGCAGAGAGGTCAATTTCCTTGCCGTTGACGAGTGCCCGGCGCGACCTGAGGTCGAGTTGCAGGTCGCTGTGGGACAGCACCGAGTTGTCGGCCGAGGGAGCTTCCTGGCGTAAGCGTAGACGAACCCGCGCCAGCAGTTCCTCGAACCGGAAGGGCTTGGCCATGTAGTCATCGGCTCCGCCTTCCAACCCTGCCACCGTGTCATCGACGGAGCTGCGGGCAGACAGGATGATGACGGGAATGGCATTCTTCGACTCCCGCAGCCTCCGCAGGACGGTGAAGCCATCCTGGTCCGGCAGGCCCAGGTCAAGAACGATCAGTTCGAAGTCACCGGTCTGCGCGAGGTGGTATCCATCCCGGCCGTTGTCGGCAACCGTGGGCACATAGCCCGCGGACCGGAGGCCTTTGGCTACGAATGAGCTGATCCGGTCCTCGTCCTCAATGATCAGAATCTGGCTCATTGCCATCCTCTCTTCTCGCTGTCTGTTGGTTCCCGCCGCGGCGGAATCACCATGGTGAACGTGGCACCCTGATCGGGGGCTGACATCAGCTCGACGTGCCCGCCATGTGCCTCCGTTATCGCGCTGACAATGGTCAATCCGAGCCCCGCGCCTTCGGTTCGCTTGCTGGCGGCCCCACGCTCGAACCGCTCGAAGATCCTTCGCTGGTCTTCCCTGGCGATTCCCGAACCCTCATCGCGGACCCACAGCCGCACGCCGTCGTTGTCCTTGCGGGAGCCGAGCGCGATGGTGGAGCCCTCGTCGGTGAACTTGATCGAGTTCGCGGCGAGTTGGAGCCACGCCTGGGTGATCCTCCGGGAGTCCATCATCGCAATTGCTTCGGCCCGACCGTCGACTACCCATCGCCGTGGGCCGAGAGTGCGGGCCTTGTCCATGACATCATCGGTCAGTCGGCCAACGTTCACAGGCTCAGGGCGCACGAATCCTGGGCCCGAGATGCCGGCGAGAGTGACCAGATCGTCGACCAGGAGGCGCATCCGGTCCAGTTCGTCCAGCGCGATGTCGCGGACCGCGCGTACGTCCCGCGGGTCTGAGGAGTCCTGCAGCTCAAGGTGTCCCTGGACGATGGTGATGGGCGTCCGAAGCTCATGCCCGACGTCGTCGAGCAGCCGCCGCTGCGAAGTGAACGAACCCTCAAGCCGGTCGAGCATCGCGTTGACAGTGCGGGTCAGTTCCGACAAGTCGTCATTGCCGGTGACCTCGATCCGCTGCGAGAGGTCGGTGTCCGTGATCCGCTGGGCGGTGGTACGGAGCCGGCGGATCGGGCCAAGGAGCTTTCCCACAAGTAGGAAACCGACGACGCCGATCAGCACCAGCGTGCCGAAGCTGATGAGCGCGTAGGTGCCGAACGTGCGGTTCAGCTGACTGTATTCGGCATCGGCATCGAAGGCGAGGATGAAGAAGGTCGGCTGGTCGTCCTGGACCAGCTGGACGGGTGCCATCATCACACGGTACGCGGTCGCCGCTGTGTTCACGGTGCGGATCAGGGACTCGTCACGCGCAGCCACGGTCGTGACGTGGTTGACGAGTTCCTCATCGTCCTCGAGCCGTACCACGACCTCTTCATTGGCGAAGAAGATGACCTCCCCGTTTCTGACGGCCATCATGCCCTCATTGGGCTCGGTCAGCGTCCGTTGCATAACCAGGTAAACGAGCTGGTCCGCCTGTACAAATGGTGCTCGCGTGGTGGGATCGATCCCGGTAGCGAGGAGGGTCTCGAACTCCTGGAAACTACGGGTCAGGGAGTCATCCATGTCACGGTTGAGGTCATTGCGCTGCAGGGCGTAGGCGGTGGCCCCAGCGACCAGCAGGCCGAGGGCGCATAGAGCCAGCATCGCTGCGAGAACGCGCGTACGCACCGTCGTGTAACCCTGCCACGAGTGGGGGAACCGGCTCTTCCAGCCAGCAGCCCGGTCCCTCCTCTCTATCCGGCCCGTCGGCTCCGGAGCGATGCCTGGAGCATCAGGCGTGTCAGAAGTTTCGGCGGCTTCGGCCTGCGGCACCTTGACCGGGATGGTTGGTTTGGTGGACGGCGGCGGGACACCAGGCAGCCGTTCGGTGGTCGGTCCGCCGTGCGGCCTATCCATCATCGGACTCGCCTTCCCCGAAGTCGCCATCGTCGTCGTCGTCATCGAACCCGCCGTCGTCGTCGTCCCCGAAATCATCGTTGTCCTGGGTTGCCGGCGGGGGAGGTGGCACAACGGCCGGAGGCGGGGCGACCGTCTCTTCTGGGCTGGCCGATGGGGTGGGGGATGGTTCCGCGGACGGTATCGGCGACGGCGAAGCGGTGCCCGACGGGGACACGGACGGAGATGCCGACGGGGAGACGGACGGAGATGCGGATGGAGACGGCGTGGGGGTGGCGGCTGGCGCTTGAGTGACTGTAACTCCTACTGCCGGCCCGAGCGGCAGGGGTGGAGGGCTGCGCAACGCTCCCAACAGGCCGAGGCCTACGGCGGCCACAGCGCCGGCGCTGGCAACGGCAATGAGCCAAGTGTGCGCTTGCGACCGTTTCATAGGTCAAGTATCCCCACTCATCATGAGATGCAGATGAGAGGAACAACCCTGCCGTGTAGTTCTCATACGGGTCTCATCAGTGGGGCATAGGCTGGGTCCACATCTACCGGAAGGAGAGCGCAATGTCGCTCAACGATTTGAAGAAGCTTGCCGCAGTCCTGTCAGTGAGCGCAATTTTCCTGGTTGGCTGTGACAACGCCGCAGGGGAGAACGGGCAGGACCAGGAGCAGCAACAGGAACAGGAGGAAAATTACGGCGATGACGGAGCCGAGGATCAGGACGACTGATCTGTCCTAAGCGCTAGGTTGCGCTAAGTCGGCACGTTGTCCTGCTCGTGCCGCTACTTCAGTCTGCACTGTTCAATCTGCGACCCGCAGCCTGGGGCTTTGACGAGTCCGTGAGCAGGCGGTCCAAAAGCGGTTCCGTGCGGTAAGGGATGTGTTCGTGCAGGGCGAGCACAGTCTCAGTGCGGATCACCCCTTTGATACGCAGGACTGACCGGAGAGCCGACTGCAGGTTGTGCGTATCCTTCGCCGCGACCCTGCACCAGACGTCGCCGCGGCCCGAAATTTCGTGTACCTCCAGCACCTGGTCCAACCGGCGTAAGGCCGAGATAACGCCGTCGAGCTCCCGGTGCGTGACCTCTATGGTGACGAAGGCGACGACGTCGTAGCCCAGGACGGCGAGGTCGAGTTCCCTTCCGCTTCGGCGAAGAAGCCCGGAACGGAAGAGCCGCTGCAGCCGGGCCTGTGCAGTATTCCGCGCCATTCCCAGCGTTTCGCTGAGTTGGCTGACCTGCGCCCTGGGGTCCCGCACCAGTTCCAGCAAGAGCCGAATATCGGTTCCGTCGAACATGTTCCTTACTCCCATTCAGCTCACCCGCTTCGTTTTCCGCTACGTCAATTTGAGCACGATGATCAAAAAGTCTCCTAACCACCTACCGTGCTAGCCGGAGTGCCTCACCATGAGTGATTGAAATGGTGAGTAGGCAGGCTGCCCACGGGAATAGTAGGAGACAGGTTTGAGCGTCCTCAGCGAGCTGCGCATGCGCCCGGCCATCACCGACCAGGGTTCGGATATACGCCGCTGGAATGCGCCGGTCAGAGCAAGGCTCGTGCTGGCGATTGTCGTCATCTCCACGCTGCTCATTGGCGCAAATCTTGCAACCCCGCTTTACCCGCTGATCCGCTCCGAGCTCGGGCTGACGGCTTTCGACACCACCTTGGCTTTCGCTGCTTACGTTTTCGTCCTTGTCGCTGGCCTGCTGCTCCTGGGGCACTGGTCGGACCACATCGGTCGAAGGGCTGCCCTGGTGCTCGCGGTGGTGACGGGAGTGGTGGGTGCAGTGGTGTTCGGGGCAGCAACCTCACTGCCCATGCTCATTACCGGGCGTTGCCTGCAGGGGATAGCCGTAGCCTGCGCGACCGGAGCGAGTGCTGCTGCTCTGCGCGACCTTCTTCCGCACCGGCCGGAGTGGGCCTCCAGGTTCACCCTCGCGGCGTCGGCCGGCGGTGTGGCTGCCGGTCCCGTGATCGGTGGTTTGCTGTCCCTACTGCCGGAGCCCACTCGGCTGCCGTTCGTTGTGTACGCGGCATTCCTCGCAAGCCTGCTCATTCCACTCGTTCTGCTGGATGCCAGGCCCGCGATCAAGGCCCCGACGGCCCGGCCAATCGCCGCACTGAAGCCGCGGCGCCCTTCAGTGTCCAGAACGGCAGCCCGCGCGTTCTGGACTGCTTCAGCAGTCGGGTTTCTCAGCTTCGCGCTGTTCGGCTTCTCGCTGAGCCTGGCTCCCACCTACTTCGCACACATCATCGGCGATCAACCCCGCCCGGTGATCGGCATGCTCGCAGGACTTGTGTTGGCCGTTTCCGCGGTGAGCCAGCTCTTTCCACTCCGCGTCCAGCACCCGGCGCCCATGGGCTTGTTGGTTATGGCGGTTGGGATGGCACTGGTGTCCTTGGCCGGCTCCGTCGGGAGCGTGACCCTGTTGATCGTGGCACTCGTCCTTGCTGGTGCCGGGCAGGGAACTGCCTTCCGCACGGTGTTCAATGAGGTTGCACTCAAGGTCGAGGCTTCGGCTCATGCGCAGATCATCAGCACCGTCTACGTCATCACCTACCTTGGCAGCGCCATTCCAGTGCTCGGCTTGGGGCTGCTGGCGGACGGAGTAGGACTGCCAGCCGCCGTCGTGCTTTTTTCGGCTGTGACAGCCGCGGCATGTGCAGGAATGGCGCTGGTTCTCTGGCGCGCAAGGCGCCGTCCCTAGTTCGTTTCGAGGGCCGGTGCCGCCTCGCGGTGCCACCAGTTATCACCTTCGCCAGCTCGCCAAAAGCGAGTTGGTCCACGAGGTCGAGAACAGGGGCTCTGCCCGCGAGCGCTGGTGGGAGCGCCCGCCGGGCGCCCTCCGCGCCAGTTTCCTGAGCCCCCCGCACGAAGAGAGAAGTCATGACCGCGCTGATTGGCTATTCACACCATGCCCGCCCAACGGGGCTGGAAGCCCTGCTCATTGCCATTGGCCGCTGGCTGGTCGACGCCGGCGAAAGGCGGGCGGCTTCGCACGCTGTTCCTGCGCGCCAACGCGCTTATCAGAGCGCCTTCGAAAACAGGTCGCGTGACCTCGCGGCAGCACGGCACTCGGGGTTGTGCCCCTAGGAGGGCAGCAAGCCGGGGTTGCCCTCGATGTGGTTGAACACGAGCGTGGTCTCCGTATGGCTGACCACAGGGTCAGTGGTGAGGTAGTCGAGCACCCAATCCCGCAACGCATCGGTGTCAGCAACAGCCAGGTGAATGAGGTAGTCCACCGCCCCTGACACATGGAAGGTGGACACAACCTCTGGAAGCGCGGGCACCCTGACCATGAACCGGTCAATCTCCTCGCGGTTATGTCCCCGCAGCTGAACCGAGATCAGGGCCTGAACCGCCCGGCCAACAATGGGCAGGTTCAGCTGTGCATGGAAACCGCTGATCACACCGCGTTCGCTGAGCTGCCGGGTCCGCAGGAGGGCGGTCGACGGCGCAACGCCCACACGTTCGGCCAGCTGGGCGTTGGTGATCCGCGCATCCGCTAGCAGTTCCCGGACGATGTGCTGGTCCACAGGGTCGAGGCCGCCTTGCCTGCCTGCGGTCATGTCTATGTACCTGCCTGCTCTTTGGCCTGTTCAGGAAATTTCCCGCGCGATGTGGCCTTGCCGAATGCGTTCTGCTGGACAAATCTCCCACCAGCCTACCGGCGGTGGATTACCGTGGACCACGCCTGCGTGGGGTCAGCTTTACGCTGGGGAGTTCGGGGGCCGGGATGCGTTCGGACCCGTGGCCCGCCACCGTTCCAAACCGGGAGTGCCCGTCTTCCCAGTCAGTGCGGGCCTGCACTATCTCTTCATGGCTGCGCCCCACGAAGTTCCACCACATGAGGAGGTCCTCAGTGAACGGCTCGCCTCCCAACAGCACCCAGCGTGTTCCGGGCTCTGCCTCGAAGGTGAGCTCAGACCGGCCCAGGCCGAGGTAGGCGAGCGGCCCCGGCGCCACGCGGTGACCGTCGATGGTGAGCTGCCCTTCGAGCACCAATAGTCCGTGCTCGAATTCCGGCCTCACGGTGAGGCTGAGGCTCCCGCCGTCGTCGGACTGAAGGTCAGCCCCGACAAGGGGCGAATACACCGTCGCGGGGCTACTCACTCCACCGAGCGAACCGATGAACACGGTGCCCCGGACGTTGCCGACGTCGTAGCAGGGAAGATCCGCATGGCGCTCGAACGCCGGTGCCACTGATGCCGCCTCGGCGGGCAGCGCCACCCAGAGTTGAAGGCCGGACAGCACCTCTGACCCCGGGCTGATCTCCGAATGGGATATCCCGTTACCCGCTGTCATGATGTTCAACTCGCCGGGGCGGACGACGACGTCGGAACCTACGCTGTCCCGGTGGTGCACCTCACCGACAAGGGGCCACGTGACAGTCTGGAGCCCGATGTGCGGGTGGGGAAGCACCCGCATGGCGGTGCGGTCCGGTCCGAAGGCATCCAGGAAGCACCACGCACCGATGGTTGGCAAGGACCGCTGCGGCAGCGTCCTGCGGACCTCCATGGCCCGGAGTCCACCGAGCGGCACCATCCGCTCGTCAAGGATCTCCACGGTCGCCGGACGGGCTGCGCTCCCGCAGGGAGTGGGAACGGGATGTACGTCGAGATTGCTCATCATTCTCCTGCCAGGGCGGGTGCTCTCAGGATAGCGCCGGACAACCAACCCTTCAGCCCTGCTGGTTGCTAATTCGGCTGGCGATGGGTCTCGCTAGACTGGCTGGCATGGTTCAAGCATGGGACACCCGCGTGGGCTCGTACGCCGTAGTGATCGACGACGGCAAAATCCTCCTGGCCCACTGGAACGAGCACGGCAAAACCGGCTGGACCCTCCCGGGCGGCGGACTTGAGCTCGGTGAGGACGCCCCAACGGCGGCTGTCCGCGAGGTGCTCGAGGAGACCGGCTATGACGTGGAGCTCGAGGGGCTGCTCGGTGTCGACAGCCTTCACATCCCGGCCGAGGACAGGCTCAGCGGATCGGGCCGGCCCATGCATGCCCTGCGCATCATCTACCGCGCCCGCACTGTGTCCGGAGAACTAGTCAATGAGCTCGACGGAACCACCGACGAGGCAGCGTGGTTTCCGCTGGAGGACGTGCCCGCACTGACGCGCGTGGAGCTGGTGGACACAGCCCTCGTACTCTCTTACCAAAGCACCCCTGGAGCGCTACGATAGGGACTTCGGCCGTTCCAAGCGGACGGCTATAGCGCTTATTACCGAAAAATCACTGGAGGTGAAGTCATGAACAAGGCCTTTGTCGCTGCGCTCTGCCCAGCCACACACCACATGAACTTCGCCTTCCCCCCGGGACTATCCCGGGCGCACTAGCTGCGCGTAAAGGGTGGAAGGCCCCATCAGAGGATCTTCCATTGAATTCCCTTTTTGAGTACGGCTTCACCGACCGCATCCGCGGTCTCTTCGACTTTCACTTTTCTCCGATGTCCCCTGCCGTGCGGCCGGCCAGGGTGATCCGCGCGGACCGCCGCCGGGTGCTGCTCGCTTCCGACGCCGGCCTTTG
Source organism: Arthrobacter sp. TRD_SC_6 (assembly GCF_055361185.1). Classification (NCBI taxonomy): domain Bacteria; kingdom Bacillati; phylum Actinomycetota; class Actinomycetes; order Micrococcales; family Micrococcaceae; genus Arthrobacter; species Arthrobacter sp. TRD_SC_6. Next base: position 3,282,072 of record NZ_CM143953.1, on the reverse strand, counting down.
CCATGTGGAGACTGACGGTTCCCCGGTCACCGGAGACTGGGTGGCACTGACGAACGACCACGACGGCGACCCTCCCGCCGTCGTCGGCCTCCTGCCGCGATACTCGTCGCTTCGGCGCAAGAAGGCGTTCGACCCGCTTTCGGAAGCCCAGGTGCTGGGTGCCAATATCGATTTGGTGGGAGTGGTGGTTCCCATCGACCGCCCTTTGTCCACCAACCGGTTGGAGCGCACGCTGGTTGCGGCCTGGGACTCCGGTGCGGTGCCACTGGTGATCCTGACCAAGGCGGACCTCAGCAGCCGCTTCGATGAGGTAGTCGCCCAGACTGTCGGCCAAGCCCGCGGGGTCGAGGTGTTCACTACCTCGGCGGAGTCCGGTGATGGTGTGGACGCACTTCGCGAGCGGATCGGGGTTGGCACCACGCTGGCCCTTCTCGGGCCATCGGGTGCTGGCAAGTCCACGCTGATCAATGCGCTGGTTGGCGCAGAGGTACAGGACACGGGTGCCGTGCGTGCGGGCGACGGCAAGGGCAGGCACACCACCACGGCAAGGGAATTGATCCCACTGGGAGACGGCTCCGTGCTGATGGACACACCCGGAGTACGTGGTTTCGCACTGTGGGACGCAGAGGCGGGATTGGAAGCCGTCTTTGGCGACGTTGAGGAGCTGTTTGAACTGTGCCGGTTCACCGACTGCGCGCACGTAAGCGAACCGGGCTGCGCCGTGCGGGCTGCGATCGCAAATGGTGAGCTCGAGGAACGTCGCTGGCTCAGCTACCAGAAGATGCAGCGGGAGCTGACCAGCCTGCACCGGCGGCAGAACGCCGTTGAGCGACGGCGACACGCGAAGTCCTTCCACAAGATGGCCAAAGAGGCGGCCATGGCGAAGGACTACAGAAACCGGTTCCGGGAGGGCTGACTGACCCCTGCGGTGCCCATTCGATAGGGCACCGCAGGAGGGAACCGGTTCCGTGTTAACGATTCGTCGGTAATCTCCCTTCCCGGCCCATACGACCGCTTGTTTGCGACGAACCCATGGCTAGACTCGACACCATCCGCCCTGCGTAGCCGCCAGATCCGCACTGGACCACCAAGCACTTAATCGCGAAGGAGCGCCTTTACCGGCCTCCTGTCGACGAAAGGCACAGCACCCATGACCGACAACACACCAGGGCCTCGGGTGAGCCGCCCGGAGTCCGCCGCGATGATCAGCTTCCAGAACGTCACCAAGCAGTACGCAGGTGGGGCGGCCGCGGTGGAGAACCTGAGCATGGACATTGACCGGGGCGCCATCACGGTTTTCGTTGGACCTTCCGGCTGCGGAAAGACCACCTCCCTGCGCATGATCAACAGGATGGTCGAACCGACGGCCGGTGCAATCATTGTTGACGGCCAGGATGTCAGCAGGCAGAAAGCAGCTGAACTCCGCCGCTCCATGGGCTACGTGATGCAGTCCTCCGGCCTTCTGCCGCACCGTTCGGTCCTGGACAACATAGCTACCGTCCCGAGGCTCAACGGTGTTCCGAAGGCAGAGGCACGCAAGCGGGCGGAGGAACTGCTCGACGTCGTCGGGCTGGCTTCGATGCTCGGTAAGCGATACCCCGGGCAGCTCTCGGGAGGTCAGCAGCAGCGCGTCGGTGTTGCCAGGGCGCTTGCCGCGGACCCTCCAATCCTCCTCATGGATGAACCCTTCAGCGCGGTGGACCCGGTAGTCCGGCATGAACTCCAGGAGGAACTGCTGCGCCTGCAGCGTGACCTCGCCAAGACCATCGTCTTCGTGACACACGACATCGACGAAGCAACAGTGCTCGGGGACAAGGTCGCCGTCTTCGCGACCGGCGGCAGGCTGGCCCAGTACGCGGCCCCGGAGGAACTGCTCCGCGCGCCGGTGGATGATTTCGTTGCAGGCTTCGTGGGGCGGGACCGCGGTTTCCGGCGGCTGTCCTTCCAGGACGGGGAGGGCGTTCCGGTACACCCCGTCGAGACGGTCCGGGTGAGCCAGTTGGGGGACGCGGGTGTGGACGTGGAGTCGTCCTGGACGCTCGCAGTCGACGACGACGGCCGCCCGCAAGGCTGGGTGCCGCGGGCCACGCGCCAGAACATCCGGTCATTGGCCGACGTAGTCCCGGGAGGGTCACTGTTCCGCAAGGGAGAGTCTCTTCGGCGTGCGCTTGACGCGGCGCTGTCCGCGCCCTCGGGCCTGGGCGTAACGGTCGACGACGACGGTCGGGTGCTCGGCGTGGTCCGCTCGGATGAGGTTCTTCAGCTGATCGAGGAAGCCCGTCTGGACCGCGGCCGAGCCGACCACAACACGGCGGTGTGATGTGAAGTGGTTCCTGGACAACTTCTCCTACATCGCAGAGCTGACCGGCCAGCACCTGTTCCAGGCGCTCCTGCCGCTCGTGCTTGGCGTGCTCGTCGCGATACCCATCGCGCAGCTGGCCCGGCTCAGCAAGCCGCTCGCCGGAACCATCCTCACCACGTCGGCGGTGCTGTACACGGTGCCGTCGCTGGCCATGTTCGTCCTGCTGCCGCTAATCCTCGGCACACGGGTGCTCGACCCGCTGAACGTAATTGTCGCGCTCACCATATACGCGGTGGCGCTGCTGATCCGGTCGACACTCGACGCCCTGAATTCAATAGACGACGGCGTCAGGCAAGCCGCGGTGGCGATGGGCTTCACTCCGGTGCGGCGCTTCCTGACCGTGGATTTACCGCTGTCGATCCCCGTGCTCTTCGCCGGGTTGCGGGTCATCTCCGTAACTAACATCTCGCTGGTGAGCGTTGGGGCTCTGATCGGTATCCCCAGCCTCGGAACGCTGTTCACTGACGGACTGAACCGAAACTTCCCCACTGAAATTTTCATCGGCATCATCGTGACGCTGCTGCTCGCGCTCGTCATGGACCTGCTGTTGGTTTTGGTCGAACGGCTTCTGACGCCCTGGACGCGCTCGGTGAAGGTGCCGCCGGACCCCATGCGGGTCGCTGTTGATGCGAATCTGTCAGCGGACGCCTCTCGCGCTGGGGGTAACTACTGATGGATTACTCAAGCTCCAATCTGCTGGTCCAGATGTATGAATGGCTTTTCTTCCCTCAGAATTGGAGTGGGCCCGAAGGCATTCCCGTCCGGATAGTCGAGCACCTCGGCTATACAGCTCTGACCATCCTGATCGCGGCGGCAATCGCGGTTCCCATCGGGCTCTTCGTTGGCCACACCGGCAAGGGGCGCGTGGTCATCGTTGCCGGGGCGGGCATCCTGCGCGCGCTTCCCACCCTCGGCATGCTCATCCTGTTCGTTCTCCTCGCGGGACTTGGTCTGATGCCGCCTATCTGGGCGCTGGTCCTGTTGGCCATTCCGCCGCTTCTGGCCGGTGTCTATGCGGGCATCGCGTCAGTGAACCCAGCCGTGGTTGACGCCGCCCGAAGCATGGGAATGACCGAGCTGCAGGTTCTTTTCCGGGTGGAACTTCCGAACGGCCTGCAGGTAATCCTTGGCGGGTTCCGCGCAGCCGTGCTGCAGGTGGTGGCTACTGCCGCCGTCGTCGCCTTCATCAACCTGGGTGGGCTGGGTGTCTACCTCATCGAGGGCACCCAACTCCGGGACAACGGCCGCCTCTTCGGCGGTGCAGTGGTGATAGCCGTCCTCGCCATTACGGTGGACGGCATCATGGCGCTGCTTCAAAGATTTGCTGTGTCGCCGGGCCTGCGGACTTCCCGCGGCCCGGCCGAAACAACAAAGACCGGTGGACAGGATGTCCACGTCAATGCACAAGGAGGAACAAAATGATCAACTCATCATCCGGGCGTGCAACACGGCGCCTGCTTGGCCTTGCCGCGGGCCTTACCGCAGCATTGGCCATGACCGCCTGCGGTGCAGATTCCGACCCCCAGGGTGGAGGCGGGGGCGAAGGCGGCGAGGGCGCAAGCGGTCCGCTGGTCGTCGGTTCGGCTGACTTCCCGGAAAGCCAGGTCATCGCCGAAATCTATGCCGGCGCTCTCAACGGGGCAGGCATTGAGGCGAGCACAAGCCTGAATATCGGTTCCCGGGAAATTTACTACCAGGCCCTCGTTGACGGGTCCGTCGACATTCTCCCCGACTACAGCGGCAACCTGCTCCTCTTTTTGGATGCCGAGGCCACCGCCGAGTCCGCGGAAGACATCATGTCCGCACTCCCGGATGCCCTGGCCGCAGAGTCGCCTGATCTAAACCTCGGCGTTCTGGACGCTTCCGACGCCGAGAATAAGGACGCGATGGTCGTCACTTCCGCCACCGCGGAAGAGTACGGGCTCACGTCCATCGAGGACATGGCGGAGGTGTGCGATGAGCTGGTGATCGGTGCTCCGGCGACTTTCTCCGAGCGTGCCTACGGCCTGCCCGGGCTTGAGGAGAACTACGGCTGCGTGCCGAAGTCCTTCGAAGCCATCAACGACGGCGGTGGCCCGGTAACGCTCGAAGCCCTGCTGAACGACACCGTCCAGGTTGCCGACATTTACACGACCACCCCGTCCATCGCCGACAATGACCTCGTTGTCCTTGAGGACCCTGCAAACAACTTCATTGCGCAGCAGGTTTTGCCGCTGGTGAACCTGGACAATGTTGCCGATGACGCGCAGGCCGTGCTCAATGAGGTTTCGAGTGCGCTCACCACTGAGGACCTAATCAACCTCAACCGCGAAGTGAGCGGCGACGAGAAGCGCAATCCGGCTGACGCCGCCGCCGACTGGCTCGCGGACAAGGGCTTGGCTGGGGAGTAGCCACCTAGGCCGGCCCGCCGCTTTGCATTGGATCACGTGCGTTCGATCACAATGCGATGACGGCGGGCCGGGCTGTGGCATTCTTTGTTAATGGCCCAATTCAAGCAATCGAACAAGCTCCAGAACGTCCTCTATGACATCAGGGGGCCGCTGCTTGAGCACGCGAAGTACATGGAGGCGGAGGGCCACCGCATCCTGAAACTGAACATCGGCAACCCTGCGCCGTTCGGTTTCGAAGCACCCGACGCAATTCTGGTGGACATGATCCGGCACCTGCCCAATGCGCAGGGCTACAGCGATTCACGGGGAATCTTCTCGGCCCGCACCGCCGTCGTCCAGTACTACCAGGGCCGCGGGATCCAGAACATCGACGTCGACGACGTCTATCTCGGCAACGGCGTCAGTGAACTCATCACGCTCTCGCTGCAGGCATTGCTGAACTATGGGGATGAGATCCTGGTCCCCACCCCGGACTACCCGTTGTGGACTGCTTCGGTGAGCCTCGCCGGCGGCACCGCCGTGCACTACCTGTGTGATGAGGACAATCACTGGTGGCCCGACGTCGGGGACCTCGAGTCCAAGATCACGCCCCAGACGCGCGGCATTGTCCTGATCAACCCCAACAACCCCACAGGTGCGGTCTACCCGCGCTCCGTTCTTGAGCAGATCGTTGAGCTTGCCCGCCGCCATGATCTGATCATCTTCGCCGACGAGATCTACGAGAAGATACTGTACGACGACGCCGTCCATGTGAATGCGGCCACCGTCACCGGCGACGACGTGCTGTGTCTGACCTACAGTGGGTTGTCCAAGGCCTACCGCATAGCCGGTTTCCGCAGCGGGTGGATGGCTATATCAGGTCCGAAGCACCGTGCCGCTGATTACATTGAAGGCATCAACCTCCTGGCGAATATGCGTCTATGCGCCAACGTACCCGCACAGCATGCAATCCAGACGGCCCTCGGCGGATACCAGAGTATCAATGACCTCATTCTTCCCGGCGGGCGCCTGCGCCAACAGCGCGACAAAGCCCACCAATTGCTGAATGCCATTCCGGGCGTCTCATGTGAGCTCGCGCAGGGTGCCCTTTACCTCTTCCCGCGGCTTGACCCCGAGGTGTATCCGATCAAGAGCGATGAGCAGTTTGCGCTGGACCTGCTGAAGCAGCAGAAAATCCTGATCTCGCATGGAACAGCCTTCAACTGGATCAACCCTGACCACTTCCGCATGGTCACGCTGCCGAATGTGGAAGACATCGAAGACGCGATCGGACGCCTGGCAGAGTTCCTCAGTACCTACAAGCCTTAACCCAGCCCAGCAGTCGCTTCGCCCAGGAGGTAGTGATGTCCGCTCCGGAGTTCAGTTCGTCCCCAAGCCAGCTGTTGCTTGCGGGCCCCGATATCAGCCTGCAGGAGATCGACCCGCGTTCCACGCCTGGTTTCGACGGAGGCAAGGCCGGGGGAAAGGCGAAGCTTGCTGCGGGACGGGCAGCTCTCTCCGAACTGCAGGAGAAGCTCTTCGCGGAGAGCCGCTTTGGCAGTGAAATCTCGGTGCTGTTGATTCTGCAGGCGATGGACACCGCGGGTAAAGGCGGTATTGTCCGGCACGTAGTTGGTGCAGTGGACCCTCAGGGTGTTCATCACCATGCCTTCAAAGCCCCGAGCTCAGTAGAGAAACGGCACCACTTCCTCTGGCGAATCGAGAAACAGCTGCCTGGTCCGGGCATGATCGGCGTGTTCGACCGCTCCCATTACGAAGACGTCCTCATCCACCGTGTGCGCGGCTTCGCTCCACCGGAGGTGATCGAGGGGCGCTACCAGGAGATCAGGGACTTTGAACAGGAATTGGTGCGGTCTGGAACCCATGTGATCAAGGTGATGCTGCACCTGAGTAAGGACGAGCAGAAGGAACGTCTGGCCAAGCGACTCGATCGTGAAGACAAGTACTGGAAGTACAGTCCCACCGACCTTGAGGAGCGTGAGCACTGGGACGCTTATCAGGAAGCGTATGAGATTGCGATCGAGCGCACCAGCACCCCGGACGCCCCGTGGTTCGTGGTGCCGGCGGACCGCAAATGGTATGCGAGGATAGCTGTCCAGCAGCTCCTCGTGGACGCACTCACCGGCATGCAGCTCACCTGGCCGAAGGCGGCCTTCGACGTCGCCGCCGAGAAAGCGAAGCTGTCAGCAAGCTGACAAATGCCCTACTTCACGTTCGGACGCTCGTCCTGATCCCTCGCCGCTGCCAAACGCTTCCGTGCGCCCTCCAACCATTGTTCACAATGGTCAGCAAGCTCCTCGCCGCGCTCCCATAACGCCAGCGACTGTTCCAGGCTTACACCGCCGGCTTCGAGTTGGGTGACGACTTTCACGAGCTGTTCCCGGGCATCTTCGTAGCTCAGATCAGTTACGGGCGAGCTGACTGTGCGCGGTGCATCCGCTGGACTGGCACTCATCGGGTTTCCTTACTGCTTGGTCGATTCGGCGGGCTTGTTTGTGTGGACGGAGACGCTTCGCCTGTTTCGGCGCGGGCAGTGAGCCTTCCGCGGGCCACCCTGATATTCAGCAGAACTCCGGATTCAACATCCGAGGCATCCCGAACGACGGTGCCCTCTTCGTCCTGAACTACTGCGTACCCGCGGTCAAGCGTCTTCTGGGGCGAGAGGGACCTTACCTGTGTGCGGAGATGCGCCACACGGTCCGCCTCCCGTGTGACTGCGCTCTCCATGGCCATCCGGCTCCGCTTCTGAAGGCGCAGCAAATCCTCGTGGCGGACGCTGACCATCCCGGCGGGCTGGGCCAGCACCGGACGGGAGCGCAGGTGCACGAGGCGCTCGGACTCCCGGGACATGAGTTGGTCAATGCAACGGTTGAGCTGGCCGTGGGCCTGCCTGATGCGCTGGAGCTCCTCGGAGACATCCGGAACAACGCGCTTGGCGGCGTCAGTGGGAGTGGAAGCCCGGAGATCTGCGACATCGTCGAGGAGGGGGTGGTCTGCTTCGTGGCCTATGGCGCTCACTACCGGAGTAGTTGCAGCGGACACGGCCCGAACGAGGTCCTCACTGCTGAAGGCCAGGAGATCCTCAAGCGAACCACCTCCGCGCGCAATGATGATCACGTCAACGGCGGGCATTCGGTCGAGTTCGGCTAACGCCGAACGCATCTGCGCCACAGCGCTGACGCCCTGGACCGCCACCTCGCGGATCTCGAACTCCACGGCCGGCCAGCGGAGGCGCGCATTGCGGAGGACATCCTTCTTGGCATCTGAATCCCTGCCCGTGATCAGTCCGATCCGGTGGGGGAGGAGCGGGAGGGCTTTCTTCCGTTGGGCAGCGAAAAGGCCTTCCGCTGCAAGGGCCTGCCGGAGGCGTTCTATCCGCGCAAGCAGGTCGCCAAGGCCCACAGGGCGGATGTCCCAGGCCTGCATGGACAGCCGCCCGGACTTGACCCAGAAGTCTGCTTTAAGCCGGGCCACAACCCGTGAACCGCTTTCCAGAGGAACAGCGAGCCGGTCCATCACGGTGCCCCAGACAGTGAGGGACAGGGATATCTCGGCGTCTACATCGCGGAGTGTGAGGAAGCACATCGAGCCCCGCTTGTTGAGCTCGATCACCTGACCTTCAACCCATGCTGCCGGAGCACGCTCGATGTGCGCCTTGAGCTTCTCCGACAGAACATGCAGTGGCCAGGGGCGGTCAGCGGAAGTTTCAGCGGCAGTTTCCGGCAGGGTGGATGGATCCCCGGAGGCGCCCGGGGGAGCGGCAACCACCGTGCCCAGCGGTGCGCCGTCGTCGTTCATTGTTTGCATCCTCCCGTGGACGGCGCTGGGGCCGGCGATGTCTGTGGTTAATGTTTATCAGGTGCCGCTGAGAAGAGCGGCGCCCAGGCCTTGATGTGCAGGACAAGTATCTGCCAGGGCAGCTACTCACAGAGGGCATAATCGGATGTTCCGGGAAAAGGGACCAAGCGGAATAGGGAACCAGGAGCTCATGAGAACAGTCGGGTCGGCATTCTTTGTTCTATTTGCCGTAGTACTGGGCCTGCTGGCCCTGCCAAGTGCCTGGATTGCAACGCAGGTCGTGGCGGAAGATGGATTCGTCCGGCTTGCGTCTCCACTGGCCGAGGATACGGAGTTCACGCAGTCTCTGGCCGGAGCCCTTGCGGAGGAAGCGACGGCGGGGGCAAACCTTCCCATTGAACTTGCGGACACAGCCCAGCCTGTTGTGGCGGGAATTGCGGAGCGCATTGTAGAGTTGCCCGGCTTCGATCAGGCTTGGGAGGACACCCTGCGGCGCTCACATCAGTCGACCTTTGCTGATCCACGAACGCTGTCCCCGGACGTGGATACCTCCTCTTCGTTCACGCTGGACGTTGCCCCACTCGTGGCCGTGGTCGCCGATGAAATCAGCAATCAGCTCCAGGTGGAGGTCCCCGCACCGGATCAGGCGTTGGTGAACATCGGGCAAGCCAACTACCGTGCCGTCCTCGACCGGGCAGAAGCGGCTGCTTCTCTGTGGCCGGCACTTGCCGCGGCCGCGGTAATCGGTGCCGTTCTCAGTCTCGCTGTCGCCCGGCGTCGTAGTACCACGCTTGCAGTACTGGGGCTCGGAGCCCTGCTGGCCGCAGGGCTCCTGTGGTTTGCGGCTACTGCCGCTCCGCAACTGGTGGACCAGACCGCGGACGCGAACGCCGTTGCAGCAGTATTCAAGGATGCGCTGACCGTACGTGCGGTCGAAAGCTTCCAGGCTTGGTGTCTGGCTGCGATGGCAGTGGGCGTGCTGGCACTGGTAGCAGGAATCGTGGGAAGGCTCCTATCAGGCAGCCGCCGCTAAGGGATCAAATCCGCGTCAGGGTGGCTCGGCTCATAGCGGACAGTGGCTCTCATCGGGGCTTCGTCCGGTGGTGCGCCCGTTAGCATTGAATTATGTCCAGCACAGCAATATCCGTTCCCATGCCCACCGTGCCAAGGAGGCGGCGGTCTCCAGAGGAGGTCCATGCCGCATCGCCGGTGGCCGGCATGCGGAAAGTCCTGCTGGCAGCTCCTCGGGGGTACTGCGCGGGTGTCGATCGTGCTGTCATTGCTGTTGAGAAGGCGTTGGCCCATTACGGGCCACCTGTCTACGTTCGGAAGCAGATTGTGCACAACCTTCATGTGGTTACCACCCTCGAGGAGAAGGGTGCAATCTTCGTCGAGGAAACTGACGAAGTGCCCGAAGGCGCGCTGCTTGTGTTCTCTGCCCACGGGGTCTCCCCTGCGGTTGTGCAATCCGCGGAAGAGCGCAACCTGCGCACCATCGACGCGACCTGCCCCCTCGTGACAAAGGTCCACCGGGAAGCTGTCCGTTTCGCCCGCGACGATTTCGACATCCTCTTGATCGGCCATGAAGGCCATGAGGAAGTCGAGGGAACAGCGGGCGAGGCTCCTGAACATATCCAGATAGTGAATGGCCCGGAGGATGTGGACAAGGTCACCGTCCGTGATCCGGAGAGGTTGATCTGGCTCTCCCAGACCACGTTGAGCGTTGACGAGACCATGGAGACGGTGGCTCGGCTCAAGGATCGTTTTCCGACGCTGCAGGATCCACCCAGCGACGACATCTGTTACGCCACCTCGAACCGTCAGGCAGCCATCAAGAAGATAGCGCCTGAGACTGACCTGGTGATCGTGGTGGGATCCGCCAACTCCTCCAACTCGGTCCGGTTGGTTGAGGTAGCGCTTGAGTACGGCGCGAAGGCGTCCCACCGGGTGGATTTTGCTAACGAGGTGGACGAATCCTGGTTCGAGGGCGTTTCAACGGTGGGTGTAACCTCCGGCGCCTCGGTACCTGAGAACCTGGTCAAGGACGTACTACGTCTCCTGGCTGATTATGGTTACGCCGATGTGGAAGAGATTGTGACCGCCGAGGAGGACATCATCTTCTCCCTACCGAAGGAAATCCGGGCCGCCTTGAAGGCCATGGGCGACCCGTCCAGCGGATTGGGCGGTCGCGGGAGACGATAGTCTCGTCTTGTAGTGGTGTCAACGTATCTTGCGTTTTTGCCCAGACGTTCGATCGAATTAGCCGTCCGCCGTTGTATCGGCTGGCGGACGCGCTTAGCTTTTGAATATCGCGAGAGGAATCGCTCCTCCGCGATCTTTCGGAAGGCGCACCTGCTTTCCCTCACCGCTAAGGCTCGCGATCCGAGCCTCAGCTAATTAGAAGGGTTGTCGCATGAGAATTGCTCGTACATTAACTGCAGGAGTGCTTGTTGCATTTGCAATGTTCGGAGGCGCAGGCATAGCAACGGCGGCTGGTGCGTCGCCCGACGGGTGTAGGCCTCCGTACTACTGCATCTACTAAACGGGAATCTGTATGGACGGTGGTTCGCAATGCGAACCACCGTCCGTCATTCAGGCGCTTTGTTCTCGAGGCGTCACTGCGTATTCATTACCGTCGATCAACTCCGGCGCGCTGAGGAGTCTTGGAGTCGATTCCACGCTCTGGGTGGTGAGGTCGCGACCATTCTCGGCTGGTTCGAAGGCGTTGATCTTCCGCGCTGTGGGAAGCACACGTGACTCCAACGTCCCCACAAAGGAGTTGTACTTCTCCACCGAGCTCTTCAATGAGCTGCCGAGCCGGGTGATGTGCTCTCCCATGGTGCCCAGGCGGTCATAGAGCTCCTGGGAAAGGTCATATAGCTCTTTCGCGTTCTCGGTCAGTACGTCCTGCCGCCAGCTGAAGGCGACTCCCTTCAGGATTGCCAGCAGGGAAACTGGCGAGGCGAGCACGACGTTACGGGTGAATGCGAAGTCCAGCAGGGCAGGGTCGGTGTGCAGTGCAGCTGACAGCACGCTCTCTACCGGAATGAAACACACCACCAGATCGGGGGAGTTGGCTGTGCCTTCCCAGTACTTCTTCCGGCTCAAGCTATCCACATGCGCACGAACCGCCTTCACATGCTGAACCAGGAGATCCTGCCGCCGCCGCTCCTCCGCCGCGAGCTGGAGCTCATCTCCAGCTCCGGAAGCGGATTGCGCCTCAAGGTAGGCGCTCAACGGAACCTTCGAATCGACGACAATCTGCTTGTTGCCCGGCAGCTGGATCACCATGTCCGGCCGGGCCGTCGATGCCCCGGATTCACGCGAAAGGACTGACACAGTGGCCTGCTCAAGGAAGTCGACGCGCTGAAGCATCCCCGCGGCTTCGACCACCCTCCGCAGCTGCACCTCTCCCCACTGACCTCGTGCGGTGGTGCTTCGCAACGCTGAGGCCAGCGAATGCGTTGTCGAGAGGAGCTTGGCGTCGGAGAGCTGCGCCGAGTGCAGTTGCTGTGCCAGTTGCCCGAACTGATGCGCACGCTCCCGCTCGAGATGCCCAACCTGCGCCTGCACCTGCCCAAGCTTGTCTGCGAGGGGCGCCAGCGCGCGAAGGACAGACTGATCCCGGCTGGATTGGTCCGAGAGCTGTCGGTTATGGGAGTTCAGCACCCGGTTCTCAGCTTCGGCTGCGGCGCAATCGACGACGGCCTTGCCCAGGCGCGCGCCGGCGTCGTCGAGCTCTTCCCGAAGCATTTGCACGGACCGACGCGACATGACCAAAGCCCCCGCGGCGCCGACAAGGAGCCCGATCAGGGCGGCGAGGGTGACCAGAAGAACAGTGTTTCCATCCATGGATCCACCATCGCAGTCGCCGGTGACATTTTTAGTCAGCGGCCCGTCAGACCGCCCGGCGCGGCGTGACGCCGGCCCTCGACGGTAGACTATTTTCCCGTGGCTCTTACTATTGGCATCGTCGGACTGCCCAACGTCGGCAAATCAACTCTCTTCAACGCTCTCACCAGGAATTCAGTCTTGGCTGCGAACTATCCCTTCGCAACGATCGAGCCCAATGTCGGCGTGGTCAATCTGCCGGATCCGCGGCTGCAACAGCTTGCTGAGTTGTTCAGCTCGCAGCGCACGTTGTCAGCGCCGGTGTCCTTCGTCGACATCGCAGGAATCGTCAAGGGCGCTTCCGAGGGTGAAGGGCTGGGGAACCAGTTCCTCGCGAATATCCGTGAGGCTGAGGCCATAGCGCAGGTCGTCCGTGTGTTCGACGACCCAGACGTAATCCACGTAGACGGCGCGGTCAATCCTGTCTCTGACATGGAAACGATCAACACAGAACTTGTCCTTGCGGACCTGCAGACGCTGGAGAAGGCCATTCCGCGGGTTGAAAAGGAAGTGAAGATCAAGAAGCGCGAGGCCGCGCAGCTTGCCGCGATGCAGGCGGCCCAGGAGGTGCTGGAGCGTGGCGACACCATCTTCTCCTCAATCAAGAGTGACAAGCTCGAGATGGATCACCTGCGCGAGCTGAGCCTGCTCACCGCCAAGCCGTTCATCTACGTATTCAACGCCGACGATTCAGTACTCGGCGATCCGGCCCGCCAGCAGGAACTGCGAGCCCTTGTCGAGCCGGCGGACAGCATCTTCCTCGACGCGAAACTCGAAGCCGATCTCGTTGAGCTGAGTGTTGAGGAAGCACGCGAGATGCTCGAGATGAACGGTCAGGAAGAGTCCGGGCTGGATCAGCTTGCGCGGGTCGGCTTCCACACGCTCGGGCTGCAGACCTACCTCACGGCCGGACCGAAGGAAGCCCGGGCCTGGACCATCAAAAAGGGTGCCACGGCCCCCGAAGCTGCAGGAGTAATCCACTCCGATTTCCAGCGCGGTTTCATCAAGGCTGAGGTTGTGTCCTTCGAGGACCTGCTCGAAGCGGGGACCATGGCTGAGGCAAAGTCCCGCGGCAAGGTGCGCATCGAGGGCAAGGACTATGTAATGTCCGACGGCGACGTCGTGGAGTTCCGCTTCAACGTCTAGGAAGCGAGTCCAGCCGCGAGCCCATCGCCGACGAATTCGAGGCGGCCCCTGACTAAGCCCCAGATCACAGCGCAACCTGTTTGTTCCAGTCACGGATATGCATACCGATACGTTCGACGTCAGACAGTGACAACGAGCCGCTATGCATGATCACATTGCGGGATCGCTCCAAGGTCGAAAAAAGTGCAGTCGCCCAATCCACCCGAGGGACGTAAGCCTCGAAACAGGACCAGTTCTGCTGCATGATCTGCGGCAATTGACCTAATTCGGTGTAGCTGAGGAGATCGTCGCCCCGAGTGCCGTGCCACTTTACTTTCTCCTCTTCTGCTCGCCGTGTGCTCACGAACTTTCGAATCTTCTCTGAAACTCCCCTGTCCCACCAGTCTTCGCCGTATGTATCCACTAGGACCTTCGTAACGAACCTTCGCACCGACATCTCGAACGCAGCAATTGCCGTGTAGACAGCGGACATGAGGCGCGCTTGGGTCAGTAGATCTTCGTCGAAGAGCTCAAAACTCAACGCCTCCGCTACCTCCGCGGCTTCCGGTACGAAGCCCAGCTTGAGACGCCCAGCGACGTCCAAGGCCTCCTCAGCGAGCATTGCCCGGTACACAAAGTCGTACATGAGTGCCCGATTGTCAGCGCTCATTGGAAGTGTTCCCGCAGGGCCTTGAAGATTGCGTTGTAGACGGCGGGGTCTCGTGACTCGGGTAGTTGGATGTTGAAGTTGTACGCAAGGCTGCCGAATGGCGTGCCCCCGTTGCTCATTGGTGCTACCGAGGGTAGCTTGCCGTTCGAACGATTTGCGGGCTCGTGAGTCGACTCCTCTGGCTTGGACTCCGCCGTAGATATAGGTGAAGGGGACGACTTGAAGTCGGCGGCCTTCACCAAAGTAGTGAAAGTCCCGGCCATCTGAGTAAGTATCCGATCGGTGAATGCGCCCTCCGAAAGAGTCTTCATCTTGTTCTTGACTTCGGTCGCGTTCAGAGTGTGCGCGTTGCGGTTGACCCTGAACAGGTCTTCGTATGCCTCACTGATGCCTTCGGCAAGTACCAGAGCTGATTGAGTCTGGTCGAGAAAGCGGTGATAGCGGGCCTGCGGCACTCCTGAATCGTCCAAGAATCCCAGCGTCTTCAACACATTGATGATCGCGCGGTCGTTGGTGTTTGCGAAGCCCAGTCCCTCGAGGAAGCGTTGAGTGAATCGAGGCGGCGCCTGTGCCGCCTGTAGCGCCTGCAGAATAGAACTCGTGTTCTTAAAAGACGTGAGATAAGCACTCGGGAGACTCATGCACTGAAGTGTACGGTGGGGCGCTGATAACCCGCGCTAAATTGTCCACTCGGGGCCAACGCGGCCGAAAGCATCAGTGGCATGTTGTGGCACTCGAGAAGGTCTTGGTAACGACGGCGACCGGCGTCGTCTCGCTTCTAGGTCGAGCGCACCCTTCCGAGCTGCACCCCATTCACGGCGTGCGGGGGAGAGCGCTCTCTCATATTCTGCCTCTTCGCTGAGCCTGGTGAAATTTGGTTGCATCTCGGTAACAACCCTCACCCCACTTCTCATTCGATACCTTCCGGTAACAATTACCCCTTAGGCTTCTGATCATGTGAGGCACGCCACTTTGAACATCAGGGTGCGTGTCAGTCCTTTGTAAAACCATGAAGGACATCTTCCACAACATGAAACAAGGAGGCGGAATGCGTTTCGGACGTACTTCCAAAGCCGTAGGTGTAGCCGCGATTGCTGCACTTGCACTGAGTGCCTGCGCTGAGACCAACAGCGGCGGCGAAGATCCGGGAGAGGGCGGCGGGGGCGAGGCTAGCGGTGGCACCGTGACCGTTGCTGAAGTTAACCCCTTCAGCTCGTTCAACTCGGACACAGCCGTAGGCAACGTAGACATCAACAACAAGGTCGCGCTGCTCACGAGTAACGACTTCAATTACATCAACAGCGACCTCGAGGTTGTCCCTCGTGAAGACTTCGGTACTTACGAGCTTGTCTCCGAGGATCCGCTAACCATCACCTACACAGTTAACGAAGGCGTTACCTGGTCTGACGGTGAACCGGTCGATGCGGATGACCTGCTGCTTTCCTGGGCTTCGTCTTCTGCCTACTTCGATGACGAAAACGACCCTGACCCCGAAGCAGAAGGTGACGAAACCGGTACAACTTACTTCGCTTCCGCCTCCACCTCCGGTTTGGACCTCACCGAAATGCCGGAACTCGGCGAAGACGGGCGCTCCATTACCCTGGTCTACTCCGAGCCTTACGCGGACTGGGAAATCGCCTTCGGAATCACGGATACCCCGGCTCACGTTGTCGCAACGAACGCTGGGTTGGCTGATGGCGATGCGCTAATCGAAGCGATTCAGAACGCACCAGAAGGTGATCCCGAGAACCCGGAGGATCGCCCCGAAATCCAGGCTATTGCAGATTTCTGGAACACAGGCTTCGATTCCACCAGCCTCCCCAGCGATCCTTCGCTCTACCTTTCGAACGGGCCGTACGTGGTCTCTGAGATGGTTCCGGATCAGTCCATGACGCTGGTTCGCAACGAAGAGTACAACTGGGGACCGGTTCCTGCGATCGACGAAGTCACGATCCGCTACATCGGCGATGCGAACGCTCAGGTGCAAGCTCTTCAGAACGGAGAGGTTGACATCATTCAGCCTCAGGCTTCTGCTGACACGCTGACCTCCCTTGAAGCTATTGAAGGCGTCCAGATCCTTGAGGGACCTGAACTTTCCTTCGACCACCTGGATCTTTTCCAAGAGGGTGGAGTGTTCGCTGACGAGAACGTGCGCAAGGCATTTATGAAGACTGTCCCGCTTGAGGCGATCGTCGATGCCACTATCCGCCCCCTCGATCCTGAGGCTGGTCCCCGCCAGTCACACATCTTCGACTTCGGAACCGAGCCTTACCTCGCTGCAATCGAGGAGAACGGCTCGTCCGAGTACGCCGAGGTTGACATCGAAGGTGCCAAGGAACTGCTCGACGGAGCAACTCCGACAGTCCGCATCATGTATAACGCTGAGAACCCGAACCGTGTTGACGCTTACACCCTGATCGCTGAAAGCGCTACGCAGGCTGGGTTCGTCATCGAAAACGTTGGACTGCCCGGCGCTGAATGGGGTCCGGCTCTTGAAGAAGGCGGCTCCCGCTGGGATGCAACCATCTTCGGTTGGATCAGCCCAGGTGTTGGCGTGACCGGTACGCCTCAGCTCTATGGCTGTGGTTCAGCATCCAACTACGCGAAGTGGTGCGATGAAGAGGCACAGACAGCCATGGACGAGCTGATCCTCACCACCGATCCTGCTGAGCAGCAGGAACTGCAGACACTTGTTGACACCAAACTCTACGAGACCGGATTCGGCCTTCCGCTGTTCCAGTCCGTCGGAATCAACGGCGTGGCTGACCGCATCCAGGGAACTGAGTACATGTCCAACCAGGACGGTATCTGGTGGAACTACTGGGAGTGGACTGTAGCCGAGTAATCTGCGCTGCAATAAGTCTGCTCGAATAACGAGATCAGGAAGCGCTGGAGTCGCTAAAGCCTCCAGCGCTTCCTGACGTGCCCGTCCAGTCAGGACAATGTCGTCACTGATTGGGAATCCCCAAATTCACCAGAAGCGTGACCTGGATTACGCTCTTTCTTGACATCCCGGATTGTCCGGGTCCCAACCGGGTTGATCCCGGACGCTCAACTCTGAGGCTACTAACAATGCTGACGTATATCGTTCGGCGGCTGATCGTCGCTGTACTCATACTTCTTGGTGCTTCTTTCCTGGTCTACATCCTGACAGCGGTGTCAGGCGATCCTCTTGCAGGCCTTCGTGAAAGTAACGCTCCAAACAGGGAACAACTCATCGCGTTTCGCACCGACCTGCTGAATCTCGACGTTCCGCCCGTCCTCCGCTACTTCGACTGGCTCGCTGGAGCCGCTGGTTGCCTGGTACCGTTCGCCGCGACCTGTGACTTGGGTAACGCCGTAAACGGCGCCGAGGTGACTCAACTTCTAGAGAGGGCGATGGGCCAGACCATCCTCCTCGTGACCGCCGCGACCATCCTGGCGATCCTCATCGGGATCACGCTCGGCATCATCACCGCACTGCGCCAGTACAGCGGCCTCGATTACGGTGTCACGTTCATGGCTTTCCTCTTCTTCTCGCTTCCTGTGTTCTGGGTCGCGGTCCTGCTGAAGGAGTTCGGAGCCATCGGTTTTAACAATTTCCTCCGCGATCCAAACTTCTCCGTGACGACGTTGGTGATCTGCGGACTGCTCAGCGCCTTCCTGTTCTATCTTGTGTCGACTGGAGCGCTGAAGAAGCGACTGCTATACGCCGCAGTTGGCTTTGCTTTCGCCGTGGCTCTACTTTGGCTCCTGGACCTGACCGGATGGTTTATGACTCCAGCCTTCGGCCCGGTGGTTATCGCCCTCATGGGCGTCGGCATCGCCTACCTGGTCACGATTCTGAGCGCAGGTCTCAAGAACCGCAAAGCCCTTTACAGTTCGCTCATTGTGGTTGCCATCGGCGTTGTCGCCTATTTTGCTGTCCAGCCCTTGCTGGACAGGGCAACCTTCCTGATGGTCCTGTTGCTGGGCGTCGCGACAATCCTCGTCGGCCTGGCAGTCGGCTACTTCATGGGTGGGTATGACCGGCGACAGAATATGACCGCTGCCGGCATCACAGCATTCCTGATGGGTTTCCTGATCGTGCTCGACCGGTTCATGCAGTCCTGGCCCGAGTACTTCAACAACAACCGCATTAACGGCCGGCCGATCGCCACGATCGGTTCGGCTACACCGAACCTGAATGGTGACTTCTGGGTCGGCGGGCTGGATACATATACCCACCTGCTTTTGCCCACCATCGCGCTCATGCTCATCTCGCTCGCTGGCTATAGCCGTTACTCCAGAGCTTCGATGCTGGAGATCATGAACCAGGACTACATCCGAACCGCCCGGGCTAAAGGTCTGGGGGAGCGAACCATCGTGATGCGCCATGCGTTCCGGAATGCGTTGATCCCCCTGGCCACACTTGTCGCCTTCGATATCGGCGGCCTGATCGGCGGCGCCATCATCACTGAGCAGGTATTCGCCTTCAGTGGGATGGGTCAGCTCTTCGTGGTAGCCCTTCGGGAGGTTGACCTGAACCCCGTGATGGGTGTCTTCCTGATCACGGGAATGCTGGCGTTGGTCTTCAACCTGGTCGCCGACCTTGTCTATTCCGTTCTTGATCCGCGCGTAAGGGTGAAGGCATGAGCACCACAGCAAAGCACACCACTGAGCAGAAACCCGACGAGACAAAGGGCCTGAGTCAAGGACAAATTGTCCGCAAACGGTTCTTCGGTCACACTGCGGCCGTCATCAGCATCGTCATCTTTATTGGTGTCGTAATACTGGCCTTCTCCTCCATCGGGTATGCGGGCATCCCAGGTTGGTGGAAGTGGAACTACACAGAGACGCCGTCGCTCGCCACTCCCAACGGGGCGCCGACCTGGCAGTTGCCGTTCAACTTCGGTGACCACCCATTCGGACAGGACCGTGTCGGTCGTGACCTCTTCGCCATGACCATGCGCGGGGCCCAGCTTTCGCTGATCATCATGTTCATCATCGGATTCATCGGGGCTGCTATTGGCGTGATCATCGGTGGAGTGTCGGGTTACTTCCGCGGGATCGTGGAAGCAATCCTGATGCGCCTCACCGACATCATCATCATCATCCCGCTGCTCATCCTCGCAGCAGTCCTTGGCAAGTTCGGGAGTTCTGTTTCGGGAGAAGGCACATTCTTCGGAAGTATCTTCGGGGGCAGCGCAGGCGTAATTCTCCTGGGTATCTTCGTTGGTTGCATCATCTGGACTGGACTTGCCCGCCTCGTTCGAGCGGAATTCCTCAGTCTTCGTGAACGGGAGTTTGTGGATGCCGCCCGTATCGCCGGCGCGTCAAACAGCCGAATCATTTTCAAGCACATTCTTCCGAACGCCGTCGGGGTAATCATTGTGAACACGACGCTGGTCATGGCGTCCGCAATTCTGCTTGAAACAGGTCTCTCATTCCTCGGCCTGGGTGTTCAGCCGCCTGACATTTCGCTCGGTAGTTTGATCAGCGACAACCAGGCTGCGTTCGCCACCCGTCCGTGGCTGTTCTGGTGGCCCGGTCTGTTCATCGTGATCATCTGTCTCTCGATCAACTTCATCGGCGACGGTCTGCGCGATGCGTTCGATCCCCGCCAGAAGAAGTTCAACGCGAAGAAGGCTGCAGAGCCCAGGAAGCCGGCATAAATGGTCCGGGCCTCCCGCACGCATGCGGGCCGCATCACCCCGCGTGACGCTGGTCTGCTGTTACCGAACGCCCAGCGTCACGGCGCTCAGCAACAGCAGACCGGCAACCACCGTCATCGGCAGCCAGGCGACTCTAATGCGTACGGTCGCCCGGTCGGTTGCGTCGATATCGACAAGACCCTCGTGGACCTGCCGCTCCCACTCCGAGCGAACCAGCAGGGCGGCCAAACCGGAATCCGTGTTGCGCAGATCACCGGGACGAACGCTCCCCGCGGGACCATAACTGCTGCCCGGCAGGTTTTGCATGTGCTCAGGTTTGCCTGCGTAGGTCCCCCGGACGCCCGGTGCCGGCGCGGCCCACGCCGTGTAACTGCGGTGGGGCGTAACAAGCTTCAGCGCGTACTTGGTATCGACGTGAACCAGGGCGGCCCACGGCACTTCGAACGTTCGCAGCGGATTGCGCAGCTCAACTCCTGCCGGCCCGATAACAACGGATGGATACCAGAAGAGCCACCAGGCCACGGCTCCCATCGCCAGCAGGGGACCGGAAGAGAGCAGGGCGAGCGGTCCATTCGTGATCACGGAACCAATCAGTCCGATTCCCGCAATGATCCCAGCGATTATGAGTATCCATTTGCTGCTGCGGGGGCGGAAGACAGTGGTCTCTATCGGTCCAGTTGGCAAGTTCATACCCCTATATTTCCAACATCCAGGTTCAGTGCAGTAATTAACGGCCAAACAGGTCGCGCAGCTGCACAGCTCCAACGGTCACACAGTGGAAGGACAGCACTATGACCAACGACATCATCGAAGGCTCCGGGAGCGGCGACACGCCTAAAACGGCCCGCGGGCCTGTGCTCGAAGTCAAGAACCTCAGCGTCGACTTCGGCGTCGAGAAGGAATGGGTCCCAGCGGCCATCGACCTTAGTTACCACGTCAACGCAGGCGAGGTCCTCGCCATCGTTGGTGAATCCGGGTCCGGTAAGAGCGCAAGCTCAATGGCGCTCCTCGGCCTGCTTCCGAGCAACAGCAGGGTCACCGGCGAGGTCAACCTCAACGGTCGATCGATCCTCAACCTGTCGGCGCACAAACTTCGTGAGGTCCGCGGCAATGACGTAGCGGTAATCTTCCAGGAGCCCATGACGGCGCTCAACCCCGTGTACACCGTCGGATTCCAGATCGTCGAGACGCTACGCCTGCACAATGCGATCTCTCCCGATGAAGCGCGGGAACGCGCGATCAAACTGCTCGACATGGTCGAGCTTCCTGATCCCGAGAAGGCATTCCGCTCCTACCCTCACCAGCTCTCCGGTGGCCAGCGCCAGCGAGCAATGATCGCGCAGTCGCTCTCCTGCGATCCGAAGCTGCTCATCGCAGACGAGCCAACGACCGCACTCGACGTCACTGTCCAGGCTGAGATCCTGGACCTGATGCGCAATCTGCGCAACAAGTTGGACAGCGCCATCGTCCTCATCACCCACGACATGGGCGTGGTGGCGGACCTCGCGGACCGCATCGCGGTGATGCGTAAGGGTGTCATCGTCGAGACCGGGACCGCGGAGAAGATCTTCAGCAACCCGGAGCATCCGTACACAAAGGATCTGCTTGCGGCAGTTCCCCACCTGGGGCAGGGCGGCGACGGTGGAGGTGACGACGTCGACATCACGGCGGCTCTTGCGGCAGCGACCAAGTCGGAACTTGCGGGTGTGGACCACGACGAGCTCATTCGTCGGGAACAGGCCGTGCTGAAGGGGCTGGAGGCGAGCGTCGAGGAGCGGCGTGAACGCCAGGGCGAAGCAGTCCTTGAGTTGCGCGATGTCGCCATCGAGTACCCGAAGCAAGGCCGTGTTCCGGCGTTCCGTGCCGTTGAAGGTGCCACGCTGAGCATTCACCCCGGCGAAGTTATGGGGCTGGTGGGGGAGTCCGGCTCCGGCAAGACGACTATCGGCCGCGCCGCCGTCGGGCTCTTGCCCGTTGCAGGAGGCTCGCTTCGTGTCGTCGGCACTGACATCTCGGGTCTCAAGCCGACCTCCCGTGAACTCGGTGCGGTGCGCCGGAACGTGGGTATGGTCTTCCAGGACCCGTCATCCTCGCTCAACCCCCGCCTGCCTATCGGTGAAAGCATCGGCGAGCCGATGTTCCTCGCCGGTGAGGCGAAGGGGGCGGACCTCCAGAAGCGCATCGAAACACTGCTTGACCAGGTCGAGCTGCCCCGTTCCTACCGCAACCGCTACCCGCACGAGCTTTCCGGCGGGCAAAAGCAGCGCGTGGGAATTGCCCGGGCGCTCTCCCTGAAGCCGAAGCTGATGGTCGCTGACGAACCGACGTCGGCCCTCGACGTTTCAGTGCAGGCGAAGGTGCTCGAGCTGTTCCAGAACCTCCAGCAGGAGATGGGCTTCGCCTGCCTGTTCGTCACCCACGACCTCGCAGTGGTGGACGTGCTCGCCGATTACATCTGCGTGATGCGTCGGGGCAAGATCGTCGAGCAGGGAACGCGTGACCAGATTCTCCGCAACCCCCAGGATCCCTACACACAGCGGCTCCTCGCAGCCGTGCCGCTACCAGACCCCGAGAAGCAGCGGGAGCGCCGTGAACTGCGGGCCCGCCTGCTGGCTGCAGCGGAGTAGCCAGCGCACAGCAGCTACAGCCACAACAGAGGACGACGGCGGCACCCACTTTCAGGTGGGTGCCGCCCGTTTTTGCGCCTGAGCAGCGAGACCCGTTTAGGCCATCTTTTGGTCAGCGCTTAGACTGGTAGCAGTGCGCGCTGTGTCGCCCGCCCATCATTTCTGATCGACCCATCTGTTCCCCCATGAATTGAGTCATTACGCATGTCTGTTTCCACGAGCAACACTGCCATCCGCAGCGACCTCCGTAACGTCGCCATCGTTGCCCACGTGGACCATGGCAAGACGACCCTTGTTGACGCCATGCTCAGGCAGACCAACTCCTTTGCTGCCCACAACCATCTCGAGGACCGGGTCATGGACTCCGGTGACCTTGAACGTGAAAAGGGCATCACCATCCTCGCGAAGAACACCACGGTGTTCTACAACGGACCTGCGGCAGAGGGAGAAACCATCACCATCAACGTGATCGACACTCCAGGGCACGCTGACTTCGGTGGCGAGGTTGAGCGCGGCCTGTCGATGGTTGACGGCGTGGTTCTTCTCGTCGATGCGTCCGAGGGCCCACTGCCCCAGACGCGCTTCGTCCTCCGTAAGGCTCTCGCCGCGAAGCTCCCCGTGATCTTGTTGGTCAACAAGACCGACCGCCCCGACTCCCGTATCGACGAGGTCGTCAGCGAGTCAATGGACCTGCTTCTGGGCCTTGCATCCGACCTCGCCGACGAGGTTCCCGATCTGGACCTCGACCTGATTCTCAACGTTCCCGTTGTCTACGCCGCGGCACGAGCCGGCGCAGCCTCCCTCGAGCAGCCCGAAGACGGCACCATCCCCTCGAATGACAACCTGGAGCCACTGTTCCAGACAATCATCGAGCACATCCCGGCGCCCCGATACAACCCGGACGGCGTTCTCCAGGCCCACGTCACCAACCTCGACGCTTCGCCATTCCTCGGCCGCCTCGCGCTGCTGCGCATCTTCAACGGCACCCTCCGCAAGGGCCAGACCGTGGCCTGGGCACGCCAGAACGGTGAGCTCAAGTCCGTCAAGATCACCGAGCTGCTCGCCACAAAGGCACTCGACCGCGTGCCGACCGAGTCCGCGGGTCCCGGTGAGATCGTCGCCGTCGCCGGTATCGAGGGCATCACCATCGGCGAAACGCTGACCGACGTCGACAACCCGCAGCCGCTGCCGCTCATCACGGTGGATGATCCCGCAATCTCCGTCACCATCGGTATCAACACCTCGCCGCTCGCAGGCAGGGTCAAGGGTGCCAAGGTCACTGCCCGGCAGGTCAAGGACCGCCTGGACAAGGAGCTCATCGGAAACGTCTCGCTCCGCGTCCTGCCTACGGCCCGCCCGGATGCCTGGGAGGTCCAGGGCCGCGGAGAGCTCGCACTGGCTATCCTCGTCGAGCAGATGCGCCGCGAAGGCTTCGAGCTCACAGTTGGAAAACCACAGGTTGTGACCAAGACCGTCGACGGCAAGATCCACGAGCCGATGGAGCACATGACCATTGACGTACCCGAGGAATACCTCGGCGGCGTCACCCAGCTTATGGCCGCCCGTAAGGGCCGCATGACCAACATGGCCAACCACGGCACGGGTTGGGTCCGCATGGAATTCATCGTTCCTGCCCGCGGGCTCATCGGTTTCCGTACCCGCTTCCTGACGGACACCCGCGGTGCAGGTATCGCCGCGTCCATCTCGGAAGGCTACGAGCCATGGGCAGGCGACATCGAATACCGCACCAACGGCTCGATGGTCGCGGACCGCTCCGGTGTGGTGACGCCATTCGCCATGATCAACCTGCAGGAGCGCGGCTCGTTCTTCGTGCAGCCCACCTCAGAGGTCTACGAGGGCATGATCGTCGGTGAAAACTCCCGTGCCGATGACATGGACGTCAACATCACCAAGGAAAAGAAGCTCACCAACATGCGTGCCGCTTCCTCGGACACCTTCGAGAACCTGACACCGCCGCGCAACCTCACCCTTGAGGAATCGCTCGAATTCGCCCGCGAAGATGAGTGCGTCGAAGTCACACCCGAGAGCATCCGTATCCGCAAGGTCGTCCTCGACGTCAACGAACGCCTCCGCGCAGCGCGCTCCCGCGCCCGCGCCTAAGTCCGCGTGAGCGCGCCGGCACCCGGCGAGCCGAAGCGAACACCCGACGACGGCGGCAGCCCGACTGCCGCCGTCGTCGGCCGTTCCCGTCGCAGTGCGCTCTGGCGGGCATCGGTAGCGTCAGCGGTGGCCGGTGTCGTCGCGGCGGTGGTTGGCACGGCGCTGCATGCCCATGTATGGCATGTGGGAAGCATGAACGTCCCGGTTGGGGCACTCGGCGCCATCGTGTTCAGCATGAGCTTGGCCGTATTGATGGCACTGTGGGCACGTACGGTAATCGTGGCTGCGGCAACCGGATCGGTCGCGTACGCATTGGTTGGTCTGCTTGCCGCGGGTCCCTCGCCGAGCCTCATAGTGACCGGCATTCAGGTGGGGGGAAACACACCTGGCGTGGCGGTGGCGGGCTATATCTGGGTCATCGGCCTGGCCGTGGGGACTGTTGCCGCAGTGGCGGTGTCCTGGCTTGTCCTGCGCTCAGCAGACCGGGAATTCCAGCGGGCGGTCTAGTTGGCCGCGCGGTCGAGGTGGTGGGCCAGCATGATCGAGGTAGCGGTGCCGTCGTCGTCGGACTCGCGTTGTGCGTATTCCTCGAAGACGATGCGGATTTTCTCCATCATCTCCGCGCGATTGGTGTCATTGAGCCGTACGCCTAACCGCCAGACGTCGATCTCCGACGGATTCAGGCCTTCGATCTCCTGGAGAAAGGTCTCCACCAGGACCGGTGCCGCATTGGGAACCCGGCTGCCCCAGGAAAGGCCGGTGGCTCGGTAGGGGATTTCCTTGGCCCCGCGATTGCCGGTACGCGGGTCATCAGCGCGGAGGAATCCGGTGGCCAGCAGAGTTCTCACATGATGCAGCGCGGTGGCGGGGTTCAGGTCCAGAACCTCGGCAATTTCCTTGTTTGTTCGAGCCTTGTGCAGGCAGAGACGAAGGATTCTGAGCCTGACAGGTGAGCTCAGCGCCCTGCCGCGTGCCTGTACATCCTCATCTGTTTCCATATCCAAAAGCATACGTCAGCATGACCTACTGATTGACAACAGTCAATCACACGCAGGTCATACGTTGTTAGGTCAGTGTCTGCGCGCCCTGGGCTCCGGCGGGGGAGGGACGCGCTTCGCAGCGGTCACCGCGTCCAACGGCACGACGGCGTCGCCCCGCTTCCCTGCAATGGTGCAGGTTTCAGCGTCCAGCGCCACCAGATCCCCCAGGGCATCCGTTAGGCCCTGCGCGATGCGGTAGCGCACCACCACGCGGGTGCCCAGCGGCAGCTCGGCGAGTAACGAGGCGGCAGGAGTGACCATGGACGAAACCTAACAGACGACGGCGACATATTACGGCGGGCGCCGGCCGATGCTGATCGCCCGTTGCGTTGCGTTAAGCTGGAAAAGCAACACTGGCGCGCCGCAACATTCGCCGCCAGACCGCAACAACCCTAGGGAAGGCGTGGGAAGTGACCTACGTAATCGCGCAACCGTGCGTGGATGTCAAAGACAAGGCCTGCATTGAGGAATGCCCCGTCGACTGCATCTATGAAGGTGAACGGTCCCTGTACATCCATCCGGATGAGTGCGTGGACTGCGGTGCGTGTGAGCCGGTCTGCCCCGTCGAAGCCATTTACTACGAGGATGACACTCCGGACGAGTGGGCGGAGTACTACAAGGCCAACGTCGAGTTCTTCGATGACATTGGGTCCCCGGGCGGAGCGGCCAAGCTGGGTAATACCGGCAAGGACCACCCGATCATCGCTGTCCTGCCTCCGCAGAACCAGGAAGCGTAACAACCGCGTGAGTCCCAGCCGGGCCTTCGGGCTGACCCTGCCGGACTACCCCTGGGACGCCCTGGCGCCTTACGTGGAGCGGGCGCAACAACATCCGGACGGTGCGGTCAACCTCTCCATCGGCACGCCCGTCGATTCCACTCCGGACCTGGTGCAGGAAGCCCTTCGCGGCGCGTCCAATGCGCCCGGCTACCCGACGACCCACGGAACACCCGAGCTGAGGGAAGCCATTTCGGCGTGGTTCCGCCGTCGTCGCAATGTGCACGGACTGGATCCAGCGGACATTATGCCCACCGTCGGGTCCAAGGAGCTCGTGGCCTGGCTGCCGACCCTGCTCGGACTCGGTCCCGGCGACGTCGTCGTACGGCCTACCGTCGCCTACCCGACCTACGACATGGGCGCGCACTTCGCCGGTGCTACTCCAGTGGCCGCCGATTCGCTGAGCGCCCTGGATGCTGCCACCCGTAGCAGGGTCCGGCTGGTGTGGGTGAATTCCCCGTCCAATCCCACCGGGACAGTTCTCCGGGCCGAGGAGCTCAAGGCAATTGTCGACGACGCCCGGCAGCTTGGGGCGATGGTTGCCTCGGACGAATGTTACGCGGAGCTCGGCTGGGACGCCTGGGACACTGCCCAGGGTGGACAACCGATTCCGAGCATCCTCGATGCAGCGGTCAGCGGCGGGTCCACGGAATCACTGCTCGCCGTGTACTCGCTGAGCAAGCAATCCAACCTTGCCGGTTACCGCGCCGCGTTCGTCGCTGGAGACAGTTCCGTCATGCCGAACCTGATCAACTCGCGCAAACATGCCGGAATGATCGTCCCCTACCCCGTTCAGGAAGCCATGCGCGCGGCGCTCGGTGATGACGGGCATGTGGCTGCGCAGAAGGCCCTGTACCGGACCCGCCGGGAAGTGTTGAAGCCAGCGCTGGAATCATTTGGCCTCCGGGTCGATCACTCGAATGCGGGCCTCTACCTCTGGGCCACCGCGGGGGAGGACACCTGGCAGACGGTGAACCGGTTCGCTGACCTGGGCATCATCGTTGGTCCGGGCACGTTCTATGGTGAAGCTGGGAACGGCTTCATCCGCGTGGCCCTGACCGGATCCGACGAACGGATAGAGTCGGCGGCCGCCCGGCTGCATGGCTGACGCGGTGTTGCTATTGCACAACAACCGCCCCTCCAATTAGTGCTGAAGGCGCTCCGCCCGGTAGCGTTTTAGGTGATTAGCCCGCTTTCACTCACAGCTCCACAAGGAGAGTCCATGACTGAGCACAACGGTGCCTCGCTGCAGTATGACGGGGGCAACCTTAGCCTCCCGCTGATTTCCGCAGCTGAAGGCAACCCCGGGTATGACGTATCGAAGCTTCTTAAGCAGACCGGTGCGGTGACCTTCGACCCCGGGTTCATGAACACGGCGGCCACCACGTCAGCTATCACCTACATCGACGGCGACCAGGGAATCCTCCGCTACCGGGGATACCCCATTGACCAGCTGGCGCAGCACTCCAGCTTTCTCGAGGTGTCCTACCTCCTCATCTACGGCAACCTCCCCACCCCCACCGAGCTTGATGCTTTCGACCAGCGGATCCGCCGCCACACCCTCCTCCATGAGGAGCTGAAGGGCTTCTTCGGCGGGTTCCCGAGGGACGCACACCCCATGCCGGTGCTGTCCTCGGCCGTCTCTGCGCTGTCCACGTTCTACCAGGACTCGCTCGACCCATTCGATGACGAGCAGGTTGAGCTCTCCACCTTCCGCCTGATGGCCAAGCTCCCCGTTATTGCCGCGTACGCGCACAAGAAGTCCATCGGCCAGCCCATGCTTTACCCGGACAACTCCATGAACCTGGTGGAGAACTTCATGCGGCTTTCCTTCGGCCTTCCCGCCGAGCCGTATGACCTCGATCCGGCGATGGTGAAAGCCCTCGACCTGCTGCTCATCCTGCACGCCGATCACGAGCAGAACTGTTCCACCTCCACAGTGCGGCTGGTGGGCAGCTCGAACGCGAACATGTTCGCCTCGATCTCTGCCGGCATCAACGCCCTCTTCGGCCCGCTTCACGGCGGGGCAAACGAAGCCGTGCTGAACATGCTCCGGGACATCCAGGGCACCGGAATGAAGCCTGAAGATTTCATGGAGAAGGTCAAGAACAAGGAAGACGGCGTGAAGCTCATGGGCTTCGGGCACCGCGTCTACAAGAACTATGATCCGCGGGCCAAGATCGTCAAGGCGACAGCCCACGAGATCCTCTCCCGGCTTGGCGGCAACGACGAGATGCTGGACATCGCCATGCGCCTCGAAGAGAAGGCGCTGGCCGATGACTACTTCATCGAACGCAAGCTCTACCCGAACGTGGACTTCTACACCGGCCTGATCTACAAGGCCATGGGCTTCCCGGAGAAAATGTTCACGGTGCTGTTTGCGATCGGCCGCCTGCCAGGCTGGATCGCCCAGTGGCGCGAGATGATCAAGGATCCCCAAACCAAGATCGGCCGTCCGCGGCAGTTGTACACGGGCGAGCCGGAGCGGCAGTACCCCGCACGCTAGACCCGGACTACCGCAAAGTACGACGGCGGGCGGTTACCTTCGTATCGAAGGTGACCCCCCGCCGTCGTACTTTCAGCGGGGACGGACAGTGCGCGCTCTAGGAGGCGTAGCCTTCAGGATTGTCTTTCTGCCAGCGCCAGTGGTCCTCGCACATCTGGTCCAGTGAGCGGTGCGCGGACCAACCAAGGTCCGCCAGAGCGGAGGAGGGGTCCGCGTAGCTGATCGCGGCGTCGCCGGGGCGGCGTGGGGCGAACTCGTAGGGAATCTGGTGCCCGGCGGCCCGGGAGAAGGCAGCAAGGACCTCCAACACCGACGAACCGTTTCCCGTACCAAGGTTCCAGCGGTGAACGCCGGAGTGGGTCGTCAGGAAGTTGAGCGCCGCCACATGCCCGTCCGCGAGGTCGACGACGTGAATGTAGTCGCGGATACCCGTACCGTCCGGGGTGGGGTAGTCGTTGCCGAAAACCATGACCTTCTCGCGTCGCCCGACTGCCACCTGCGCGACGAACGGCAGCAGGTTGTTGGGGATGCCCGTGGGGTCCTCGCCGATCCGCCCGGATTCATGTGCGCCGACGGGATTGAAGTAGCGCAGGAGCGCGATGTTCCAGCTGGCGTCAGCTGCCCCGACATCGCTCAGGATGTCTTCGATCTGTTCCTTGGTGCGGCCGTAGGGGTTGGTGGCGTCCAGCGGCATCTTCTCGATCAACGGCACCTGCTCGGATGCGCCATACACCGTGGCCGAGGAGCTGAAAACCAGGGTCCGCACGTTGTGGCGGTCCATGGTCCGCAGGAGGTTCAGGGTTCCGCCCACGTTGTTGTGGTAGTAGTACAGCGGCTTTTCAACGGATTCGCCCACTGCCTTGAGCCCGGCGAAGTGAATGACGGCGTCCACCGCCTCCGCCTCGAACACGGCGTCAAGGGCGGTTTCGTCCAGCAGGTCCACGTTGCGGAAGGCCACTTCCCGGCCCGCCAGCTCCTGCACGCGCTCCAGGGCCGTTTCGCTGGAGTTGTACAGGTTATCCACCACGACAACTTCGTGCCCCGCCTCCAACAGCGCGAGTGTTGTGTGTGAGCCGATGTAACCGCTTCCGCCGGTGACGAGTATCTTCATGTTTCCCAGCGTACCGAGCGAATGCCGTCAAGTTTGTTCGTGACAGCACATCGCCCGCAAATGGGCTGAATCTCCCCCGTTGACTCAGGTTCTTGTTGCGCTCTGGAGCAGAGCAGGGGATCGGTCTACCCTTAGGAAACAACTGGGAAAGATCACACCGAAGTGTCGGCCGCGGTCGCTGGCAGGGGAGGCCTGGACAGAGAATGCAGCTTAGCGGTTCACGTTCCTGGCGGGTTTCCATGGATGCCGCGCCGGCGATGTGTTTCGCCCTGTACCTGCGTGACTGCGCCGGGCTTGGTGCCATCGGAGTCCCGGCAGTTTCGCCCCTGAAGCCTGCTGTGCATTGCCTTGATGCGAGTCAGACGGTTCACGCCGTCGGAGGTCTGACGGCCTTGCGCGTCGAATGGGATGCCTGGTGGTACGGGCTCGTCTCCAGTAACGCGATGAGGCATGTCTTTCCTACTCCCCCTCAGTTCCCGGAACTGGACGCGATGCCAGCGCTCCAACGCCTCACATCCGCCCACTACGGCACCGCCATGACCTGGGTGCAGGAGTGGGATGAAGACTGGCGAAGACGCAGCCTCGAACGCCTGCGGAACCGGTCAACCTTCGACTTCGGCAACCTCGTCCGCGAACGGGAGCTGGAACTGGGACGCAACGCCCGCAATTTCTCGCTGAAGATCATTGAACTGCCGTTGGGCGAGCCGCGCGCCTGGTTCGTGGAGCCCGCGATGCTCCTGGTGAGCGAGGACCTGCAGGACGACGAAACGGCCTTCCGCAGCTACGTACAGCCCGTCGTCGAGTTCCTCGCGTAAACCGCACCCTCCTAGGGATTTTCAGCGGCCACGGTGATGACCACAGTGCCCGTCTCGGTTTCCGAGGTGCGCCAGCCGCTTTCGTTCCGGTTCCACTGCAGTCCAGCGTGGGAGACCGACGTGATGTTGAATTCCTTGGCATGCGCAACGGCCCACTGTGCGGCAGCCCATCCCTGTGAATCGGTAGCACCTGCCACGATGCCGTTTTCGCTTGGGGTCACGTCCACTTCAGGGAACACGGCACTGAGCTGGTCTGAGACGGCGCGTGGATCGCCGGACTCAGTGGGCTTACGCAGCACGCAGTTTAGTGAAGCGGGGGACTGGCCGGTCAGGGCAGAGGCGAATGCCCTGGCTTCCGGTTCATGATCCGCGTACGCATCCGGATAAGCACTGCGCTGGACGAACTGCGCGGCCTCGGTGATCGGAAGATACTCATACCCGGGGACGGTGACCAGCTCGTCGTAAAAAGCACCCGCAGCGTAGACCGGATCCTGGACCTGCTCCTCGGTACCCCAACCCTGGGACGGTCTTTGCTGGAAAAGGCCGCGGGAATCCGGGCCTGCCTGATCACCGTAGTCGAGGTTCCGAAGCCCGGACTCCTGCACGGCCGTAGCCAGCGCTATGGACGCTGCCCGGGCTGGCAGGTCGCGGCTCACTGCTATACCGGCGATGGTGGAGGCATTCGCTGTCTGGTCAGGCTCCAGTTCATAGGTGTCGGTGCCGACGACGGCGCTGCACCGCTCCCTGACGAGGACCTCGGATGAATTGAGCTGGCTCACCGCGAGGTACGCGCCGCCACCGACCACGGCAATCAGGCAGGCGAGGACGCCGCCGGCGCGGAGGCGCCGCCGTCGTCGTGCCTGGGATTGCGTGAGGGGCACTGAGCAGGAACCTAGTTGGCGTGGAGGGCTGCGTTGAGCGCGATGCCTTGGCCCGTCCGCTGGCGTGCCTCGACGACGCCGGTGGTTGAGTTTCGGATGAAGAGGACGCCCGACTGCCCTGAGAACGTGGCAGCCTTCACTACTGTTGCGTCCGGCAGGGTCACTTTGGTGCCGGCCGTGATGTACAGGCCCGCTTCGACAATGCAATCGTCACCGAGGGAAATGCCGATTCCGGCCTGCGCCCCCAGGAGACAGCGCTCGCCGACGGAGATCCGTTCCTTGCCGCCACCGGAAAGGGTGCCCATAATCGAGGCGCCGCCGCCTACATCGGTGCCGTTGCCAACCACGACGCCAGCGGAAATCCGGCCCTCGACCATTGAGTGCCCGAGCGTGCCCGCATTGAAGTTGACGAAACCCTCGTGCATGACCGTGGTGCCCTCAGCGAGGTGGGCTCCCAGCCGGACGCGGTCGGCATCCGCGATGCGCACGCCTGCCGGCAGGACGTAGTCCACCATGCGCGGGAACTTGTCCACGCCGTAAACCACCACGGCGCCGCGTGAGCGCAGCTTGAGCCGGGTCAGTTCGAAGTTCGGAACGGCGCACGGGCCGAAGTTTGTCCACACAACATTGGCGAGGAGGCCGAAGATCCCGTCCAGATTGATGCTGTTCGGCTGGACCAGCCGGTGGGAGAGCAGATGGAGGCGGAGGTAGGCGTCGGCCGCATTGGTGGGAGCTTCGTCGAGACGGCTTTCAGTAATGACGACTTCCTGGGTAACACCTCGCAGGGAATCGGGTGCGGCTATCGCCGCGAGTTCCGTCCGGAGCTCCTCCGCACCGTCATCCTGGTGACCTCCCGAGTGGCCGAGCGCGGGCTTCGGGTACCAGACGTCCAACAGCGTTCCATCCTCGGCGGTGGAGGCGAGCCCGACGCCGAATGCAGTGCGGTCAAGGGACACGGATTGCTGCAGGGGAGCAGAAGCGGTTTCAGTCATGGCCTCCATTCTACCGAGCAGGCAATTGCCTTCTGTCCGTTCCGCCACGAAACGATTCGAAACCAAAAAACACTAAGGTTGAGACCATGACTTCTTCGAAGATCCCGCCACTGGAGCTGACCGGTGACGTTGCCCTGCTGACGGCCGCTATCCTCGACATCGAGAGCGTTTCCGGCAATGAGGAGACACTCGCCGACGCCGTTGAAACGGCCCTGGCAGGATGTGGGCATCTCGAGTTGGTGCGGGACGGCGACTCCATCATGGCCCGAACCAACCTTGGCCGCGCAGAGCGGGTCATTCTCGCGGGCCATCTGGACACAGTGCCTCTTCCCCGCGTGCCCGGGTCGCGTGGAACTGTGCCGAGCACGTGGGACGGCGAAGTGCTCTACGGGCGCGGAGCGACCGACATGAAGGGCGGGGTTGCCGTCCAGCTCGCCCTTGCCGCAGTGCTGACGGAGCCTTCGAGGGACATCACCTACGTGTTTTATGACCACGAAGAGGTTGAGGCCTCGCTCAGTGGTCTTGGCAGGCTCGCAGAAAAGTATCCCGAATGGCTGCGCGGTGATTTCGCGGTTTTGCTTGAGCCGACCAACGGGACAGTTGAGGGCGGTTGTAACGGAACTGCCCGTTTCGACGTCACGACGACGGGACTTGCCGCGCACTCGGCCCGAGCGTGGATGGGGAAGAACGCCATTCACGGAGTCGCCGAGGTGTTGGTGCGGTTACGGGATCACGAGCCCACTACCGTATCCGTTGATGGTCTGGACTTCCGCGAGAGCCTCAACGCTGTGCTTATCTCTGGCGGTACGGCCGGCAACGTGATCCCTGACCGCGCTGTCGTCGAAGTGAATTACCGGTTCGCTCCGGACAAGACGCCTGGGCAGGCGGAGGATTACGTGCGTAATTTGCTTGAGGGCTTCGACGTGGTGCGTACCGATGCAGCAGCGGGTGCCCGTCCCGGGCTCAACCATCCGGCGGCTGCGGCTTTCGTCGCGGCAGTCGGCGAGGAACCCAAGCCGAAGTACGGCTGGACCGATGTGGCGCGGTTCAGCGCACTCGGGATCCCTGCCGTGAACTTTGGGCCGGGAGACCCGTTACTCGCCCATTCAGATGATGAACATGTGCACGCGGATGCCGTCCGTGCCTGTCTACGGGCCCTGAGTGACTGGCTCGCCTGACCTTTAAACGCAAGAGGTCTGCACGGTAGGTGCCGTACAGACCTCTTGGGATGGGCCGAAGGATCCTAACCCGCGTTGGTGGGATCCATGAGTGGAGCGACGTCGCTGGTGGCTTCCTTCTTCGGTTTTCTACCCGTCCGGAAGCTCAGGCGCTTTGAGAGCCTGGTTGCGGAAGACGACAGGGCGAAGTTGATGAGGATGAAAATCAGTGCTGCAACTAGCAGCGCCGGAATCACGTTGCCTTCTCCTGTGCCCAAACGCCGCATGAACTGGAGCAATTCGGTGTACGTGATGATGGATCCCAGTGCGGAGTCTTTGAGGATGACCACAAACTGGCTGACGAGTGCGGGCAGCATGGCGACGAGCGCCTGCGGAATTTCGATGCTCCGCAGGGATTGACCAGGGGTCATACCGATAGCCATCCCCGCTTCGCGCTGTCCCTTGGGTAGCCCGTAGACACCAGAGCGGACAAGCTCGGCGATCACCGAACCGTTGTACAGAGTTAGCGCGACGACGACTGCAATGAATGGCGCGTCATCGGGCGGCACCATTCCGGATCTTCCAAGGGCGAGCCAGAGGAAGATCATCATGAGCAGCACGGGCACGGCGCGAAAAAACTCGACAACAATTCCGCTGACCCAGCGGATAGGTGCGACGGTGGACAACCTGCCTATACCGAAAATGATGCCGAAGAGGATGGAGGTGACTATCGCGATTGCAGCCGCTTTCAGGGTGTTCAGCAGACCGGGAAGGATGAAGAACTCCCATGTTCGCCCCTCAAGGAAGGGAGACCACTTAGCGGCAGTGAGCTGGTCCTTCCCGGCCAGGGCCATCACCACAAACGTAAGAAGCCCAAGGACGATCAGAGCTCCGATGATGTTGCCGATAAGGATATTCCGTCGGGCTTTCGGCCCTGGAGCGTCGAAGAGGACCTGCTGCGCGCTCATCGTGCCACCGCCAGTTTCTTGGAGAGCCAGGTTGTCAGCAAGCCGACAGGAATGACGATGATCACAAATCCGAGGGCGAAGGTAAAGAAGATCGGAATCACCATGTCCGACCGGAATTCGATCATCGTCTTCATCAAACTGGACGCCTCAATTGCCACGGACCCTGCCGCCGCGACCGTGGAGTTCTTGATCAGGGCTATCAATACGTTCCCCAGGGGAGCGATTGCGCCGCGGAAAGCCTGTGGCATGATGACCAGCCTCGCCGCAGGGAGGAAGCCGAGGCCAATGGCACGAGCCGCCTCGGCCTGACCGAGGGGAACGGTGTTGACGCCGCTTCGAATCGCTTCACAGACGAACGCCGCGTGATAGAGCGACAGTCCGAGGATAGCGATGCGGAACAGGCTGACGTTCAGATCGGATGACAGGCTGACCTGCATGACCGAGAACAAGCCGAGGAAACCGAAAGCCAAAATAATGGTCAGGGGAGTGTTCCGGAAGATGTTGACGTAGGAAGCACCCACCCACCGCAGGCTGGCGATGGGTGAAATTCTGAACATGGCGAGCACCGTGCCCAGGAGCAGCGACCAGATGGCGGCCCAAAACGTGAGCTGAATATTCGCCCAGAACGCAGCAACCACGTCGTACTGCTCAAACAGTGACAGGAAATCCTCCATTGCTCACCTCCTAGGTGAAAGTTGACATGACCATGGTGAGGCGGTCCGGGACCGCCTCACCATGTCGAGGGTAATGATTAGGCGCAGTCGTCCGGCGTCGGTGGATTCAGCTCTTCGTTGTACGCGTAATCGGCACCTTCGGTGTTGGCGGCGATGGCCTCTTCCCAGGCCCCGTCCTCAATCATCTTGGTGATTGCGGCATTGACGTCTTCGCACAGCTCACTGCCCTTGGTGAGGCCGACACCGTAGTTCTCCTCGGAGAATGGGTTACCCACCACCTTGAACTGGCCAGCGTTCGACTCCTGCGCGGCGAGGCCTGCCAGGATGATGTCGTCGGTGGTCACGGCGTCGATCTGGCCGCCAGCCATCGCGGTCACGCACTCTGCGTAGCCGGGCTGCTCGACCAGGTTGGCGCCAGCAGCGTACTCATCCTTGATTCGCTGGGCTGACGTGGAGCCTGTCACCGAGCAGAGGTTCTTACCCTCAAGGTCCTCAGGGCCGGTGATGTCGCTGTCAACCGGTACCAGGAGGTCCTGGCCCGCAACGAAGTATGGGCCGGCGAAGTCGACGGTTTCCTTGCGCGTGTCAGTGATGGAGTAGGTTGCGAAGATCATGTCTACCTGCTCGTTGGAGAGCATGTTCTCGCGGTTCGCCGAAGGGGACTCGACGAACTCGATCTGGTCTTCGGTGTAGCCGAGTTCTCCGGCCACGTACTTGGCAACGTCAACGTCGAAGCCGCTGTAGGAGCCGCCTTCGTCGAAGCCGAGGCCCGGCTGGTCGAACTTGATGCCGATGCGGATGGAATCTCCACCAGTCTCACCGCCGCCGCCTTCGCCGCCACTTTCGCCGCCGCTTTCACCGCCGCCGCCGCAAGCGGACAGGGTCAATGCGGCAGCTGCTGCCATTGCTGCAACTGCGTATCGGGTTGTTCGCATGATTTCTCCTCGCGTTCTTTCCTGATTGAAAAACTGTTGGTTGTCAGTGGGCAAGGATCTTGCCGAGGAAGTCCTTGGCACGGTCGCTTTGGGGGTTGGTGAAGAACTCTTCCGGTTTGGCCTGCTCCACGATCTGTCCGTCCGCCATGAAAATCACACGGTCCGCAGCCTTGCGTGCGAATCCCATCTCGTGGGTCACCACGATCATGGTCATGCCTTCTTTGGCAAGGGAGACCATGGCATCGAGCACCTCGTTGATCATCTCGGGGTCCAGCGCCGAGGTGGGCTCGTCGAACAGCATGACCTTGGGTTGCATTGCCAGCGCACGGGCTATTGCGACGCGCTGCTGCTGACCGCCCGAAAGTTGGGCCGGTAGCTTCTGCGCCTGATTATCGACGCCGACCCGCTTGAGCAGCGACATGGCCAGTTCTTTCGCTGCGTTGCCCTTCATGCCCTTGACCTTGATTGGTCCAAGGGTCACGTTCTCGAGGATGGACCTATGCGCGAAGAGGTTGAACGACTGGAACACCATTCCGACGTCGGCACGAAGCTTTGCGAGCGCCTTACCCTCCGCGGGCAACTCTTTTCCGTCGATTCGGATTTCGCCGTCATCGATCGTTTCGAGGCGGTTGATTGCCCGGCACAGCGTGGACTTTCCCGAACCGGACGGCCCGATTACCACGACGACCTCGCCACGGGCAACCTCAAGGTTGATGTCCTTCAGTACATGGAGTTCCCCGAAGTGCTTGTTGACGTTCTTGAGTGAGACTAGTGGCTGTGCTTCCGAGTCAGATGCGGACGCGGACGGGCTCGACTGTTCATCACGGGTCATACGTAGAATCTAGCGAAAGATTCCCCTCTGGCAATACGTGCCTCCAGCGAATCGACAAATTGTGATTCAAGAGCAACCAAATTCGCGGCTTAGCCAGCGCCAAAGCCATCTCATCTGGAACAGTCAAAACCCGGCTAGCCTAGGTCTATGAGTCCCCATATCGGCAACGACAACCAGCAAGCGGGCGCTGACGCCCCAACCACCCGCCGCCGCGGGCAGGTGGAGCTCCGACGGGACCAGGCCAAATCCATGCAGTCTGACCGGTACCTGCTCGACTCCGATGAGGAAACGCCTTTCACCAAGACGGATCCGTGGCGCGTGCTGCGCATCCAGAGCGAGTTCGTGGAGGGTTTCGGCACCCTGTCCGAGCTTGGCCGGGCCATCAGTGTCTTCGGATCCGCCCGAACTCCCCGTGACTCCCAGTACTACGCGGTGGGAGAGGAAGTAGGACGCCGGCTGGTGGAGGCGGGCTACGCAGTCATCACCGGCGGCGGTCCAGGCGCGATGGAAGCCGCGAATAAAGGTGCCTGCGAAGCCGGAGGCATGTCCGTAGGGCTCGGCATCGAGCTGCCGTTCGAGCAGGGCATGAACGAATGGGTGGACCTCGGAATCAACTTCCGGTATTTCTTTGCCCGCAAGACCATGTTCGTGAAGTACGCACAGGGCTTCATCGTCCTCCCGGGAGGGTTCGGCACGCTGGATGAGTTGTTTGAAGCGATGACGCTTGTGCAAACCCAGAAGGTGACTTCCTTCCCGATCGTGCTCATCGGTACCGAGTTCTGGGCACCTCTCTGGGATTGGGTGCGGCACACCCTACTCGCCAACGGAATGATTTCGGAGAAGGACCTCTCACTGGTGCACCTGGTGGATGACCCTGCGGAGGCAGTCCGCCTCGTCCGGGCTGACACCGCTTCCCATCAAGAGCCCTGAGCATGTCGGTAATCCTGGTGCTGCTCTCCATCCTGGTGGTCGGCGCGACCGCTTTCTTCGCCATCGGGAGGAAGCCCGTCGGTGACGCAACTCCGGGCGAGCGGCAGCCCGGCGTCGTACCCGGCCTGGTTGAGCCGACCCCCTCCCTTCCGCCCGTGCTCCTTCCGGAGAACCCAACGCCCGACGACGTCCAGCACGTCCGGTTCTCGCTCGGGCTTCGGGGCTACCGCATGGATCAGGTCGATGAAGTGCTCGACCGCCTGGCCGCCGCGCTTGAGGAACGCGACGCGACCATCGAGAGGCTGCGCGCGGAACAGGACCCTTCATGAGCGCCGTTCCC
Source organism: Arthrobacter sp. TRD_SC_6 (assembly GCF_055361185.1). NCBI lineage: Bacteria > Bacillati > Actinomycetota > Actinomycetes > Micrococcales > Micrococcaceae > Arthrobacter > Arthrobacter sp. TRD_SC_6. The sequence goes on along the minus strand of NZ_CM143953.1, from coordinate 3,243,498 downwards.
GGCAGCGATGGGAAGCTGCGCTGCGGATGGGCCGTCACCAGCAGTGATTACGAGGAATACCACGACGCCGAGTGGGGACGGCCTGTTGCCGGTGAAGCGGCCCTTTATGAACGCATCAGCCTGGAAGCATTCCAGTCCGGGCTCAGCTGGATCACCATCCTCCGCAAGCGCGAGGCGTTCCGCGCCGCTTTCGCCAACTTCGATCCGCACGCAGTTGCTGCGTTTGACGACGACGACGTCGCGCGCCTCCTCGCCGACGCGGGCATCGTGCGGAACAGGGCGAAGATCCTTGCGACAATCGGCAACGCACAAGCTCTCCTTGCGTTGCCTGCAGGAGTAAGCCTCGCGGGCATCCTCGAGGCCCACCGGCCGGCACCCGGGCAGGCCCCGCAGTCCCTGGGGGACGTGCCCGCCGTCGTGCCCGAATCCGTGGCCCTGGCGAAGACGCTGCGCTCACACGGTTTTCGCTTTGTTGGCCCCACCACCGCGTACGCCATGCAGCAGGCCACCGGCTACGTGAACGACCACCTCACAACCTGCTGGGTGCGGGACAGTGTCAGCAACGGGTCCTGAATCCACGCTCGCGGTCCGCGCCGCGGCGCTGAACCGGCGCTTCGCGTCCTGGCCGTGGTGGGTGCACGTCCTGCTCGTCTACGGGGCCGGAAGAATCTTTTCCACCATAGTCCTGACGGCGGTGGCAGCCCGTCAGGGGCCGAGCCCCTGGGCGGAGGCGGCGCCTGGCTACCTGGACTTCGTTAACTTCTGGGACAGCGGCTGGTACGAGCGCATTCACGACGGCGGGTACCCGGGTGAACTGCCGCGCGGCGATGACGGCAGCGTCCGCGAGAATCAGTGGGCGTTCTACCCGGTCTTCCCCGCCGTGGTGCGCCTGGTATCCGGGGCACTGCGCACGGGATGGAACCCCACCGCCCCGATCCTGGCAGCGCTCTTCGGTGCGGTTGCTGTGATCATCCTGTACCGGATTTTCAGGCTCCGGACCGATCACCGCAACTCGCTATGGACTGTCGCGCTGATTGCGTTCTTCCCGGTGAGCCCCATCCTGCAGATTCCCTACGCGGAATCACTGCATCTGATGCTGCTGGCCGCCGCGCTCTACCTGGTCATGAAGGAGCGGTATCTGACGGCCGTGCCCGTGGTGTTGGTGATGTGCCTGGCACGGCCGGCGGGGGTGCCCTTCGCGGCCTTGCTTGGATTACTCCTCCTGGTGCAGCTGATCTTCGAGCACCGCAGGCCAGCCGAACTTGGGCGGTTGGCGGTGCTTACCGCGATCACCGGACTCGGTGCGCTCGCCTGGCCGCTCACGGCCTGGCTGGCAACCGGTGAATCCGATGCGTACGTCCAGACTGAGACCGCGTGGCGGGGCACCCACCTCACGCCGTTCGTGCCGTGGCTGGAAGTATCAACCGGGCTGCTCGGTCCGCTGCTCGGTCCGCTGGTGCTGGCGGCGGCGATTGCCGGCGTCGTCGTTGTGTTGCTCTCGCCCGCCGGGCGCAGCCTTGGTCTTCCACTGCAACTCTGGTGCACGGCCTACCTGCTGTACCTCGCCGCATTCTGGAACCCGCAGACCAGCACGTTCCGGATCCTGCTTCCGCTGTTCCCACTCGCCCTGGCAGCAGTGCTGGCCTCTTCCTCACGGGCCTACCGCTGGCTCTTCGTCGCGTCCTTCGCGAGTCTCCAGGTTGTCTGGGTTGCCTGGTTGTGGGCGTTCGTTCCGTTAGCCGGCGGGGGAGATTATTCGCCCTAGCGCCGGGTCCGCGCTTCTGCGGGGCGATTCGCCCGCCACGCACTTGTGCGGGATAATGTGAACGGATGAGCGTACGGGGGACAGTCCATGACCCAATCCACCGTGCCGATCGAAGATAGTTGGTTGCGGCCGCTGTGGCTGCGCACTGTGGAAGGAATACTCTGAATGGCTGCGATGAAACCGCGTACCGGTGATGGCCCGATGGAAGTCACCAAAGAGGGACGCAGCCTCATCATGCGGGTTCCGATCGACGGCGGAGGGCGCCTCGTAGTGGAACTCAATGCCGAGGAAGCAGGCAACCTCAAAGATTGCCTGCTGACGGTAACCGACTAGACACGCTTGCTTCGAAGCAAACAGCTGCCCTGCTGGTTCAGGAGGGCAGCTTCACGGCCATCAGCAGGCCGTTTCCCACGGGCATCAGCGCGGTGACCAGCTGCTCGTTCGTGCGCAGGGCCTTCCCTACCTGCCGCAGGGTATTGGTGGATGCATCCCTGACGGCCGGGTCAGGCACTTTGCCGCCGTCGAGCGCGTCATTGATGAGCAGCATTCCGCCGGTCTTCAGCAGCCTCACGGCTTGCTCGGCGTAGGCCGGCAGGTTTGGCTTGTCAGCGTCCAGGAACACCAAGTCATAAGCGGAGTCTGTAAGCCGTGGCAGGACATCCGCCGCACGCCCGGAAATGGTGCGGGTACGGTTCGCGGGGATCCCAGCCTCCGCATAGGCCTCGCGGGCTGCCCGGAGATGGTCAACATCGGAGTCGATCGTGGTGAGGACGGCGCTTGAATCCATGCCGCGGAGCAGGCAAACGCCCGAAACACCTGCGCCCGCACCAACCTCCACAACAGTGGCAGCCTTTGACCCGGCAGCAAGTACCGTGAGGGCAGCGGCTATCCCCATGCTCACGGGCGTTACTCCGAGCTCCTGGGACCGTTCCCTGGCACGCAGCAGAACATCATCTTCGACGGGCAAGCCTTCCGCGTAGGACCAATTTGCCTGCTTGTCCGAGCTCATGATGTTCCGTTCCGTCCAAGTGTGATGCGCGGCCAGCCGTGCAGGCTGGCTTCCGCCGGTTTCCTTCAGCCTACTGCCGGGACGGCGCACGATCCCGCATCACCGCACCGGCTCCCACACGACCGTCTTCCAGCTTCCACCCAGCCTTCTTCGGCATGATAGGGGGCGCAAGACATCCAAATGAGGCAGAGCCCCGAATACCAGGTGGCAGCGTCGCACTTTACGAGCGGCGGGTGGCAGGAACCGGTTCGAGGGCGAGAGGAGAAGTTGATGTCTACTTCGCGAGCGGTGGCAGGTCCAGGTGGTGTCATCACCGAAGAGCAGGATCAGGAGGCAGCCGCCTGGGTTACGCCGTCGTGGGAGGAAGTTGTCCGCGACCACTCCCCGAAGGTCTACCGGCTTGCCTACCGGCTGACAGGGAACAAGTACGACGCCGAAGACCTCACGCAGGAGGTCTTCGTTCGGGTGTTCCGGTCGCTGGCAAACTTCAAGCCCGGCACGCTGGACGGTTGGCTGCACCGCATCACCACGAACCTCTTCCTCGACCAGGCGCGCCGCAAAAGCAGGATCCGCTTCGACGGGCTGGCCGACGACGCCGAGAACCGTCTGCCAAGCAACCACCCCGGACCGGAGCGCAGCTTCGAGTTCAACAATCTGGACCTCGATGTCCAGGCCGCACTTGAGGAGCTCCCGCCGGACTTCCGGGCTGCAGTAGTTCTTTGCGACCTTGAGGGCCTTGCCTATGACGAGGTTGCCCGCGTGCTCGATGTGAAGCTCGGTACCGTACGTTCGCGTATTCACCGAGGACGGACCATCCTCCGTGAGAAGCTCGCGCACCGTGATCCGCGCCAGAACCCACCCGCCACCAGCCGTTTGAGCCTGCCTCGGATCGCGGGCGCGCGCTAGGTCCATGCGCCATCCAACGCGTTTCCTGACCGACTACGTGGCCGGTGAGCTGGATGCTGCCCGCACCCTGACCGTCGAGAAACACCTCACACGTTGCGCACGATGCTGCTATACGGTCCAGCAGGAGGAGACAGTCCGGCAGCGCCTGCAGAGTGCTGCCACGCCTGGGCCGCCGGATGGCCTGCTGGAGCGAATCCTCAAGGAGTCCAACCGGCGTCCCGCAGTCCACTACAGCTACTCCGGCGCGCAGGGCACTGCAGGCCGTTTCCACCTCGACGTGGCTGCCTTTGCGTCCCGTCACCGCAACTCCCTGGCGGTCAGTGGAGGTGTGGCCGTCGTGACGGTTGCAACCCTGACAGCTGCCTACGCGCTTGGATCCGAAGTGCAGCAGGGCGACGTCCTTGCCGGCGGTCCCGCAACGGTCACCCAGAGTTGGCAGACCGTGGCATCGGATACCCCGGCGCAGCTTTCATCAGCAGACATCGACCAGTTGCGCGAGGACGGGTGGTTCTGCCCGGAGTTGAAGACGATGGGGTTTGAGTTGGTTGGTGCTGAAGCACTGACGGTTGACGGTCAGCCCACCCTCCAATTGATGCTCGACGACGGCGAATATTCGTTGACCGTCTACGAGCAGCGCGATGACAGCGTCGAGCCGGCAACCGCTCCGGACAATAAACCGCCCGTCAACGCAGCCACCGGCAACACCGTGGTGGAAGACGGGTTTGAGGAGATTGGAGGTACCCAAAGATCCATCTGGGTACATCCCGGCCGGTCCTGGCAGCTGGTGATCAACTCCGGATCCGTGACGTACACGGTGGTTTCAACACTTCCCGTGGCTGACATGCCGCGGACCATCAGCCAACTCATGCTCACCGAACAGTCGCAACTCGCCTACTCCCGGCCCGACACACCGGACGATCCACTCAGCCGGGTCCTCCGCGGACTGGCCAAACTGGCACAACCATCACCGTGACGCAAATAGCCTCACTGCCCTGCTGAAGGTAGGCTTCTTTCCGTGTTGGGAATCAATGGATATGAATTTCTCCTGCTGGCGCTGATTGCCGTCATCGTCCTTGGTCCCGAACGCTTGCCCGAATACGCGTCCCAACTTGCCCAGATGGTCAAGGGCTTGCGGCGGATGGCTACCGGCGCACGTGAGCAGCTCCGCGACGAGGTCGGCTCAGAGTTCGACGACGTCGACTGGCGCAAGCTCGATCCCCGCCAGTACGATCCCCGCCGCATCATCAAGGAAGCTCTCCTTGATGACATCGAGGACGCCATCAAGCCCGTGAGCGAGAATGGGCCGGAGCCTGAGGCAAAATCGATTGCCGCCGCGAAAAGTTCAACCCAGGTAGCGGAAAGGCTCGCTGCCGGACAGGCCGCCCCATACGACGTCGAAGCCACCTGACGCCGCCCGTCCTGGCCTCGATGTGAGCCCGTCCATCAACTCTTCGGAGTTACATTCAGCCGCAGGTCGCTGAGTCCGCGCGGCCGGTGCGCCAACGCGCTGGCGATCCGCCTGAGTTCCGCCGCTGCGGCGGAAACCGAACCCAGAACAACGGGCGTGCCGTTGTCTCCGCCCTCTCGAAGCTCGGGTTCGAGGGGAATGTTCCCGAGCAGGCCGACGTCGTACCCCACTGCCGACGTAAGCCTCCGCGCGACTTCCGCGCCCCCGCCGCTCCCGAAAATCTCCATGCGCTCACCCGTCGGCATTTCAAGCCACGACATATTCTCGATGACCCCCGCGACCTTCTGGCCGGTCTGGACGGCAATGGAACCTGCGCGCTCAGCCACATCCGCTGCTGCGGCCTGCGGAGTGGTAACTACCAACAGCTCTGCTCCAGGCAGCAACTGGGAAACCGAAATTGCGATGTCTCCCGTGCCCGGTGGAAGGTCGAGGAACAACACGTCCAGGTCACCGAAGTACACATCTGACAGGAACTGTTCAAGCGCACGGTGCAGCATCGGTCCACGCCAGGCAACCGGCTGGTTTCCCTCGACGAACATCCCGATGGAGATAGCCTTCACGGCATGGGCCACGGGCGGAAGGATCAGCTCATCCACCCTGGTGGGTGACTGCCGGATTCCCATCAATGCGGGAACGGAGAAGCCGTGGACATCTGCGTCGACGATCCCCACGCGCATGCCCTCAGCCGCCATCGCCGCGGCGAGGTTCACTGTGACGCTGGATTTACCGACGCCGCCCTTACCGCTGGCGACCGCATACACCCGGGTCAGTGAGCCTGGTTCGTTGAAGGGGATTCCCCGTTGGCCGCCAGCACCACGCAGGCGCTCCTTCAGTGCGTCCCGCTGTTCCTGGGTCATCACGCCGAGTTCCACACTCACGTGGGAGACGCCGGCTACACCGGCGAGCACAGCCTCGACGTCGCGGGTGATGGTGTCGCGCAGGGGACACCCCGCGATGGTCAGTAGGACACGCACGACGACGGCGCCGTCGCCGTGCACGGAAACCTCATCCACCATGCCGAGCTCGGTGATCGGGCGCCGCAGCTCCGGGTCCATCACGCCCGACAGCGCAGCGTGAACCGTGTCAACCAGCGTCACTGGCCGTCCCTGCGCGGAGCTACCCGCGGAATGCCCGTGGTGTTCTCGGACACCCGGCGCTTCGGTTTCCGCTGGTTGCCCTGTTCCTGGCCTTCAGGGGAATCCAGCAGTTCCTCCAGAACCGAACGCAGTTCGGTTCGGAGCTCAGAGCGTACGAAGTCGCGGGTGGCCACTTCGCGCAGAGCAATGCGAAGGTCGGCAATCTCGCGGGTGAGGTATTCGGTGTCGGAGAGGTTGCGTTCAGCGCGCTGCCGATCCTGTTGTAAGGAGACTTTGTCGCGGTCGTCCTGGCGGTTCTGGGCCAACAGCAGCAGGGGGGCAGCGTAGGAGGCCTGGAGGGAGAGCATGAGAGTGAGCAGTGTGAAGCCGATGGCGGCGCTGTCGAACCGCAGGTGCTCAGGTGCCCAGCTGTTCCAGGCGAGCCAGACGGCAACGAACACCGTCATGTAGAACAGGAATTGCGGCGTACCCATGAACCGGGCGAAGTTCTCGGTGGCGCTGCCGAAGGCGTCCGGGTTTGGACGCAATCGCGGCAGCCATCGCTTGCGGCTCTCCCGGGGGGTATCCAGCCCGCTGCCAACGGTTTTGGTCTTGTCAGCCATTTACGCCTCCCCGCGATTTTTCGGGTGAGTCCTGTGCACGCCAGTCTTCCGGGAGCAGGTGGTCCAGGACGTCATCTACAGTCACCGCCCCCACCAGGCGGCCGTCGCTATTAACGACCGGCAACGAGTTCAGGTTGTACGTCGCAAGGATGCGGGAAACCTCGCTGATGCTCGACTGATCTCCCACTGGTTCGAGGTCAGTGTCCACGATATTGCCCAGGGGCTCCGGGGGCGGAAAGCGCAGGAGCTGCTGGATGTGGACCACACCAAGGTAACGGCCGGTGGGGGTTTCAAGCGGCGGGCGGCACACGAAGATTGATGACGCGAGTGCCGGCGTCAGTTCCTCGCGGCGCACGTGCGCGAGTGCCTCGGCCACCGTCGCTTCGGGCGGGAGGATGACCGGAACGGTAGTCATAAGGGAGCCCGCCGTGTTTTCGGCGTACTCGAGCAGGCGCCGGACGTCTTCGGCGTCGTCGGGCTCCATCAGCTGGAGGAGCTCTTCCTTCTGGTCCTCGGGCAGCTCGTTCAGGAGATCGGCGGCGTCATCCGGATCCATTTCCTCCAGCACATCAGCCGCACGCTCACGGTCGAGCGATGAGAGGATCTGGACCTGGTCATCTTCGGGAAGTTCCTGGAGGACATCAGCGAGCCTCTGGTCCTGAAGTTCACCTGCAACTTCGATACGCCGTTTGTCGCTCATCTCATGGAGTGCGTCAGCGAAGTCCGCCGCCTTCAGGTCATCATGCTGCGCGACGAACTGTGTTGCGGCCTGTGGCTCGTTGGAATCTCCGTGGTAGGCGTCCAACCAGTCGATGATGATGCGCTCGCCACGGCGAAGGCCACGCAGCCGCGACTGCGCCCCGCCTCGACGCACGAAAATTTGGGCAACATGCCAGTCACCGGCGCGGTCCCGCTCCATGGCGACGTCTTCAATGGTTGCTTCCCCGCTGCCGTCCCTCAGCGTGATGCGGCGGTCAAACAGTTCGGCTACGACAAGTTGCTCCGCGCCGCGCTGGTCAAAGCGGCGAAGGTTGACCAGGCCCGTGCAGATGATCTGGCCGGAGTCGATGGATGTCACCCGCGTCATCGGAACGAATACGCGCTTCTTGCCGGGCACCTCAACCACCAGGCCGACGACCTGCGGAGGATCGGTTGGCCCGCGGTCCAGGACTACGGCATCACGAAGGCGGCCGAGACGGTCTCCCAAAGGGTCGAAAACGTCCAGGCCCAGCAGGCGTGCCACAAATACGCGCGTCGGGTTGCTGCTCACATGCCTAGGCTACTGCCGTTGCCGCCCTCCCGCCGTATTGCGTGACAGCGGGCACAGCTCCGTGTGTCTGCGCGGTTGCGCGCGAGTTCACTGCGAGCGATACAGCACCACAGCCGCGCTCAGGTAGGCAAGAATGAAGGTATGTCAAACGTTCTTGGACGCACTGCTTCGCGGGATGAGAGCCGTAACCTTCCCAAAGGCGAGACCATCGGCCGCTATAGCTCCTACCTGGATGCCCAGAAAGCCGTTGATTACCTCGCGGACAGCAAGTTCCCCGTGCAGCAGGTATCCATCATCGGCAACGACCTCAAGACGGTCGAGCGGGTGACCGGCCGGTTGAGCTACCCGAGGGTTGCGCTCGCCAGTGCCGCAACGGGTGCCTGGTTCGGGCTTTTCGTCGGATTCATCCTCACGCTCTTCGGCGGTGATTCGACCTACCTGCCCATCCTCTCGTCGATTGCGCTCGGCGCCGTCTTCTGGGTTCTCTTCGGTGTGATTGCTTACGCATTCCAGCGAGGTAAGCGGGACTTCACCTCGACCAACCAGGTAGTGGCCACCAGCTATGACGTCATCGTCGACCCTGCTGCAGCGGGTGAGGCAAGGCGGCTGCTGCAACAGCTGCCCATGAACGGTAAGGCCCGCGAAGCCGGTGCAGGCGGGCAAACTTGGGGTGCTTCACCAAGTCAGCCGGCGCAGCAGCACCAGCCGCAGCAGCACCAGCCCACCCAGCATCAGCCCACTCAACCGCCGCAGCGGCCGCAGGGTTGGGACGCACCCCAGGGGCAAGCGGGTAACAACGTGGCACCCGTGCAACCTCAGACCTCGCAGGACGGTGCAGTCGCTCCCCTGGACGGCGCCGGAGCTTCGCAGAACGGTGCCAGCAAACAGCCGGCACCTGCATCCCCGCCGCGCGGTCAATTCCCCGACCTGCCCGATGGCCGGCCGCAGTACGGCGTCCGTGTGCCGCAGGCTGACCCGCAAACACCAGAACAGGTTGAGGGCGGCGAGCAGGGCCAGGCGGCCAATGAGGGCCAGCGTTCGGACTCCTGACCGGCGCAGAGTACACAATCCGAAATGAGGAAGGTGGGCAGCTGATCGGCTGCCCACCTTTTCGCTTACCAGACCTTGAAGAACCGTTTACGGACGGCGCTTCCGTCTAGCATTTTCTACGTGCCGATCGCTGCCTACTCACCGGTCGGGCTGAAGATGCCCGCCATCCAGGCCTCGACGTCGTCGGCCTCGCGGGGGAGAGCCGCACTCAGGTTCACAGGGCCGTCTGCGGTGATCAGAATGTCGTCCTCGATCCGGACACCGATTCCGCGGTACTCCTCGGGAACAGCGAGGTCTTCGCTCTTGAAGTAAAGGCCAGGTTCGATGGTGAACACCATGCCCTCGGTGAGGATACCGTCCAGGTAAAGCTCGCGCTTGGCCTGTGCACAGTCATGGACGTCAAGACCAAGGTGGTGGCTGGTGCCGTGCGGCATCCATCGGCGGTGGTGCTGACCGGATTCAGACAGAACGTCGTCGAGTGGGACGGGCAGCAGACCCCACTGGTCCAGGCGCTCTGCGAGGACTTCGGTGGCGGCACGATGGACGTCGCGGAACTTGGCGCCAACCTGCGCGACGGCGAAGCCGGCGTCAGCGGCGTCCAGTACAGCCTGGTATACCCTGCGCTGCACCTCCGTGTACCTGCCGGTAACCGGCAACGTACGCGTGACGTCTGCGGTGTAGAGGCTTTCGGCTTCAACGCCCGCGTCCAGGAGAAGCAGGTCGCCGGCGCGCACCCGACCGTTGTTCCGGTTCCAGTGCAGCGTGGTTGCGTTGGAACCCGATGCCGCAATTGTCTCGTAGCCGAGGTCGTTGCCTTCCTCCCGTGCACGGGCAAAGAAGGCACCCTCGACGACGCGCTCGCCCCGCGGGTGGGAAATAGCACGGGGGAGTTCCTTGACTACTTCGTGGAACCCGTTCACTGTGGCAGCTACGGCCGCACGCATCTGCTCGATTTCCCACTCATCCTTGATGAGGCGGAGCTCGGACAGTGCCTCGGCCAGCTTGGCATCAAGTTCGTCGGAGGCTTCCAGATCAACGCCGGTGTTGATGCGGGAAGTGTCTACAAGGGCGTCCGCGTTGAGGTCAACGTCTCGCAGCAGGCGAACCCGGATGCCACCGATTTCCACCGCACCGGCATCCTTGGTGATGGCGAGTTCAAGCTCGGCCAGGTCTGCGGTCTCGAGGGAGAGCAGCGCCTTGACCTCGGCCATCGAGAGGCGGGACCCGATCCAGAACTCGCCGTACCGCGCATCGGAATAGAATTCGGTGCTGTCCCGGCCCGCCAACTCACGGAAGTAGAGGGTGGAGTGGTGGTTGCCGCCGTCGTCGCCCTTTGCTTCTTCAGTGGGTTCCAGTACCAGTACGGCGTTGGGCTCGTGATCCACTCCGAGCCCGGTGAGGTGGGCGAATGCGGAGTGTGGGCGGAAGCGGTAATCGGAATCATTCGAGCGGACCTTCAGCGGGCCCGCCGGAATCACAAGGCGCTCACCGGGGAACAATTGCGAAATCTTCAGGCGGCGCTGGGCCGCGTAGGGCGCTACTTCGGCAGCAGCTGGAAGGTCAGTGCCCTTCGGGGCCCAGTTGGACCCCATGAAGGATCGGAAGGCATCAGAATCGGGGCGCTGGGAGCGGTTCTCGTTGCGGCTCGACAGTGGTTGGTCTTCCGGCGTGACAGGGGTTGCGTCGCTGCCGGTGTCAGTAGTTGCGCGGGTCTCGGCCATTGAGGTGTTCTCTGCTGTACTCACCAATCCATCGTCTCACCGGGCGCGTGGGAGGCCAAACACCGGCGTACAGTTGTTTGGTGAGAATCGACCTGCACGCACACTCCACGGTGTCCGACGGTACGCAATGCCCCGCCGACGTGATGAACTCCGCTGCTGCAGCGGGACTGGACGTCGTTGCGCTGACCGATCACGATTCAACGGCAGGATGGGAAGAAGCGGTTCTCACGAGCCGTCAACTTGGCCTTGCGCTCGTGCGCGGCATGGAGGTCTCCTGCAGGTCCGACACCGGGGTGAGTGTTCACGTCCTCAGCTACCTGCACAATCCGGCCCATCCTGCGCTCCTGGCCGAGATTGAGCGCTCACGCGATGCCCGGCTGACCCGCGCTGAGCGGATGGTCGAGAAACTTTCCGTGGACTATCCGATCACCTGGGCTCACGTGCAGGAACACATCGCGGAAGGTGCCACCGTGGGCAGGCCGCACATCGCGGACACGCTCGTCGCCCTGAAAGTGGTCAACACCCGCAGCGAAGCCTTCGCGCAGATCCTCGGCGCACGCTCGCCCTACTGGGTGGGGCACTATGCGCCACATCCAGCCGACGCCGTCGCACTGATCCGTGCGGCCGGCGGGGTGCCTGTGTTTGCCCATCCCGTTGCGTCCGCCCGCGGACGCATCGTCGACAGCGCAGTGACGGAGGAGATGATCGAGGCAGGTCTGCTCGGAGTCGAGATTGATCACCGGGATAATCCCGAGGAAGGCCGCGCCCAACTGAGGCGGCTGGCGGCGCGGCATGACCTTCTCGTCACCGGATCCAGCGACTATCACGGAACGGGCAAACCGAACCAGCTCGGCGAGAACGTCACTGAACCCCATATGCTGGCCCGGCTTGAGGACCTGGCCACCGGGGTCCCTGTTATTCGCTGACGCGGACGTCCGACGTCGGAAGCTGGGTGCCGCACCACGGCTCGAGGCGGCGCGACATGACCTCGACTGCCTGTGGATTGCTGTCGATGCACACGAAGCGGCGTCCAAGCTTTCCGGCGACAGCGCCCAATGTGCCGGAACCAGCGAAGAAATCGAGGACCCAGTCGCCGGGCCGGCTGCTCGCTGCGACCGCCCGCCGCACCAGGCCTTCAGGTTTTTGTGTCGGGTAACCGGTCTTTTCGCGTCCGGTCGGGGAGACGATCGTGTGCCACCAGACGTCTGTTGGCAACTTTCCCCGCGCGGCTTTCTCCGGTGTAACCAGTCCAGGGGCCATGTAGGGCTCACGATCCACTTCGTCACTGTTGAAGTAGTAGCGCGCGGGGTTTTTCACGTAGACAAGGATGTTGTCGTGTTTGGCCGGCCAGCGGCGCGTGGCGCGTGCCCCATAGTCATAGGCCCAGATGATCTCGTTCAGGAAGCACTCCCTGCCAAACAGGGCATCAAGCATCACCTTGGCGTAGTGGACTTCCCTGTAATCCAGGTGGACGTACAGCGTGCCGTCGTCCGCCAGGAGCCGCCAGGCCTCGGCGAGGCGCGGAACGAGGAACTCCCAGTAGTCCTCAAACGCATCGTCGTAGCTGGCGAGCACGCCCTTGACTGTCGAATAGCTAAGGCCCTTGAACCCGATGCGGTCTCCCGCCCCGGGTTCGCTGCGCACCATGGATGTCTGCTGCCGGCGCTGGGCCCGCCCAGTGTTGAACGGCGGATCGACATAGATCATGGTGAAGGAACCATCCGGCAGCCCGGGCAGATAGTCCGTGTTGTCCGCGTGCACAACGAGGTTGGGCCCGTCCGGCCGCCAGGCCGGACGGGCCACAGCTTGCTCCATTGAATCCTAGGCTTCGGTGGCGGGCTTGGGAATTACCTCGCCATTACGACGGCGGGTCCGTGACCGGTTGCGCTTCGGGCGGTCCGCACCGCTCGCTGTATCGCTGCGGTCTGTTGCCTCACTGGTGGCTTCGCCGCGTGCGCCAGCTCCGTTTGAGGCTTCCCCCTGCGTGGTATCCCCATGCCTTGCGGCGGAGGCATCGGAATTCCCCGAACGACGTCGGCCATTGCCCCTGTCACTCGATTCTGCCTGACCATTGCGGCCACTCGGGCGCCCCTCGGAACGGTTACCCGACCGACCACCCGATGCCGAACGGTTCTTCTTGCCGGTCTCGCCGAGATCTTCAATCTTCTCGGCGTCGATCCCGGCGAGCTTGCGCTGGTTGCGGGGGAGCCTGCCCTTTGTGCCCTCGGGAATGTCCAGGTCGGTGAACAGATGCGGGGAGGAGGAGTAGGTTTCAACCGGCTCGGCCTGGTCCAGCACCAACGCCTTGTTGATCAGGCCCCAGCGTGGGAGGTCGTCCCAGTCGACGAACGTGATTGCGGTACCCTTTTTCCCGGCCCGGCCGGTGCGGCCGACCCTGTGCAGGTAGGCCTTCTCATCCTCGGGGCACTGGAAATTGATGACGTGGGTGATGTCTTCGACATCGATTCCGCGGGCGGCTACTTCGGTTGCGACAAGTACATCGATCTTGTCGCCGCGGAATGCGCGGAGTGCCTGCTCGCGGGCACCCTGGCCGAGGTCACCGTGAATTGCTCCGGCAGCGAAGCCGCGGTCGATCAGTTCTTCGGAGAGTTTCGCTGCGGTGCGCTTGGTCTTGGTGAAGATGATGGTCCGGCCCCGGCCGCGGGACTGGAGGATACGGGCAACGACCTCATCCTTATCCAGGTTGTGTGCGCGGTAAATGACCTGGCGAATGTCCTTCTTGGTGGCGCCGTCGTCTTCGGGGTCAGCTGCACGGATATGCGTGGGGTGCGACATGAAGCGGCGAGCCATTGCGACGACGGGACCGGGCATGGTGGCGGAGAACAGCAGGGTCTGGCGGACCGAGGGCGTGGCCGCCATCAGCGTTTCGACGTCCGGAAGGAACCCGAGATCCAGCATTTCGTCAGCTTCGTCGAGCACAACCATGCGCACGTTCTTCAGTGAAAGGATCTTCTGGCGGAACAGGTCAATCAGGCGCCCCGGTGTTCCGACGACTACCTCGGTGCCCCTCTTGAGGGCTTCTACCTGCGGCTCGTACGCCCGGCCGCCGTAAATGGTGACGATGCGTGCGTTGCGCTTTATGGCGGCCTTGGTCAGGTCAGCTGCCACCTGCACCGCGAGTTCGCGGGTGGGAACGATCACAAGGGCCTGTGGTGCACCGGGTGCGGGCAGGCGATCGTAGCCCTCATCCGAGGGACCCACGACGCGCTGCAGTGCGGGGACGCCGAAGCCAAGGGTTTTGCCCGTGCCGGTCTTCGCCTGGCCAATGATGTCGTGGCCACCGAGCGCGATGGACAGCGTCATGGCCTGGATGGGGAAGGGGTGCACGATCCCGGCGTCAGCCAGGGCCTCCACGATGTCTGCACGGACGTTGAAGTCCGCGAAGGTTTCAGCCGCTTCCTGATGGGGTTCCTCAGTGCTGACGAGTGTTTCCTCGACGAAGATTTCGTCGTCGCTGTTGTCCGCGTGGAGGTGATGGGTGTCTGTGGTCACTCTTACTACCGTTTCGATTAGGCACTGCGCCCGCCGGGCTCAACGGGGGCCGGTAAAGGCCCGCTCGGAGCAGACGGAGCAGGGCGTCCAGTGGAAGCCGATCGCGGGCTAACAACTGCCGCTCGGAGGGGGACGTGCCCCGCCACAAGCTGAAACCTGGAAATTCAGGATCGCGTAGGTACTGCGGGTCGATTGCAGAGCATGGAACGGCTCCTGCGGAACCGATGCAAACCCCGATGTGAGCGAAGACCCACACAAAAGACTTGGTAAGACTGTTCATGAAACGACCGGGCATCCATTACTACCCGCCAAGTCTACCCTGCTGCGCGGTCGGTTCCCGACGGGGACAGGGCGCTGCGGCTAAGATTCAAGCGCTTTCCACGAGCTCGAAGCGGACGTCCCGGCGCGAGATATCCGCGGTGACCAGGCGCACCCGGACTTCGTCTCCGGCTGCCATCACACCGTCGCAGCGACCCTCCACCGCCGGGTCCCAGAGCTGCACCACTCCGTGGGGGACACCGTTGCCGTTTGATTTGCCGTTCCCGTTCCCGTTGCGGTTGCCGTTCCCCGAACCTTCCGGGTTTCCGTTGGCAGCGGCAGGTTTTGAACCGCTGATGACTACGGCGTCGAACTCTTCACCGACGCGGTTGCCAAGCAACGCTGCCTCCACCGCGGAAATAGCACCGCTTTCGAGCTTCGAAGCCAGTTGATTGGACGCAGTCATGAGCGAGTTCAACTCGGGCAGGGCTGCCCGCACCCAGTCGGGTACCACCCGGCCGGCGCACAGCGCTTCGCAGGTTACAAGCACGAAGCGGTCAACCAGACGCCGAAGCGGCGCCGTGGTGTGCGCGTAAGGCGCAGCGATGGCGGCCTGCTCGACCGACTTGGGCAGCTCGCCGTCGAACGCTGTATAGCCGGCGCCGCGGAAGAGCGAAGCGGCGGCGTGCATCAGGGAGAGCTGGCGGGGATCAGTGGTGTCGAGGCTGCGCAGGAACTCACCGTACGGGACGTCCTGCGGCCACTCACGACCGAGGGCCCTCGCCTGGTGGCGGAAGCGTGCCAGGGACGTCTCATCAGGTGGTGGCATGGTTCGGAGGATGCCAACACCGCCCTTGAGCATGATGTCGGCGGCAGCCATACCGGTCATGAGGGACAGCTGCGCATTCCAGTCCTCAGCCTCCAGGGGAGGCCGCGCGACGAGGAAGTACCGCTCGCCGTCGTGGGCAATCTCCTGGTCTGGCAGGTTCAGGCTTGCTCCACCGCGCTCCTTCTCAAGCTCGATCCGTTTGCACCCGATCTCTTTCAGAAGCATCAGGTTGCCGGCCGCACCGCCGGCGTCGACATCCTCCTGAACCTGCTCGTAAGTGAGTTGCGCGCGGCTCCTGACCACGGCGCGTTCGACGACGACGGACTCGACCCGAGCGTCGGAGTCCAGGACGAATTCCCAGACGTAGGCCGAACGGTCCTTCTCCGGAAGCAGGCTGGCGGCGTCCTCCGCTATGACTTCAGGATGCAGCGAGATCCGCCCGTCGGGGGCGTACATGGTCTGGCCCCGCTTGCGGGCTTCGGTGTCGATGGCACCGCCGGGTGCAACGAAAGCAGGAACATCGGCGATCGCGTACCAGGCCCGGTAGCCGGATCCCTCCCGTTCGAGGTGGAACGCCTGGTCAAGGTCGGTTGACCCGGGCGGATCCACAGTGATGAAGCCAAGGGCCGTCAGGTCGCGTGGGGGCAATACCTGCCCTACCACAGCTGACTGCGCCTCTTCCAGCACTTCAGGCGGGAATTCCGAGCGTAGTTCGAGTTCCTGACGGAGCGATTCCAGGGCAGCGGTCAGCTGGAGCTGGGAGTTCCGGTTGCTCAAATCCAGATGCGAGTAAGGCACAGACCCAACCGTAATACACCTCGATGCGGGGCGGGGGAGAGATTGCGCGGCAGAGCGCGCAGGTACCCTTAACCGCATGACAGCAATGAATCCGCAGATCCGGCAGCAGGGAGCATCGGTGCCTGAAGGAACGGCGACGGCTGCGGACTCGCCCAACATCAGCAGGTTTGTCGCCGACCTGCTTGGAGTGATGGCCTACGGCGAAATATCGGCCTTCGAGCGGTTGTCCTCCGACGCACGGTTTTCCCCCACCCTCCGTGACCGGGCGGCACTCGGCCGGCTCGCCGTCACCGAATTCGAGCACTTCGAGCTAGTGAGCGCCCACCTCGCGGGCCTGGGAATTGACGTTGAAGAGGCGATGCGGCCCTTTCAGGGTTCAATCGACTCATTCCATGAGCGCACGAGGCCAGCAGACTGGTACGAATCCCTCATGAAGGCGTACGTCATCGACGCTATTTCCGGTGACTTCTACACCGCCCTCGCTGAGCACCTTGATGCCACAACCAGGGATGTTATTGCGCAGATCCAGTCGACCACCGAACAGGGCGGAATGCTCCAGCCCAGGCTGAAGGCTGCGCTCGCCGATGATCCGAGGCTCGCTTCCCGACTGGCGCTGTGGGGCCGCCGCCTGGTGGGGGAGGCGCTGACCCAGGCCCAACGCGTGGGAATAGAGCGGCAATTCCTGGGTGGTCTGCTGTTTGAAGGAACCGTTGCGGACCAGGAGCGGGGAACCTTGCAGCTGTTCGCCCAACTCACCCGAAACCATTCACGGCGTATGAGCGCGCTGGGTTTGACCGCCTGACGGCTGCTCGTCCGAAAGACTCAGGCGGGTAGTTCGCTTCTCAGCTTCGCAGCAGCCTCTGCGGGATCAGCGGCCTCAGTGATAGCCCGGACGACGACGACGCGCCGCGCGCCTGCCCCGACCACTTCGCCGATGTTGCCTAAGTCAATCCCGCCGATGGCGAACCATGGCTTGGGAATGCGGCCTTTGGCCCAATAGTCCTTCTCGAGGGCGGCAGCAACCCGGACCAGATCAAGCCCGACGGCGGCGCGCCCTGGTTTGGTTGGGGTGGCCCACACCGGACCGGCGCAGAAGTAGTCGATCGTCTTTTCAGCTGCCGCCGCCGACACCTGCTGCGGTGAGTGCGTCGACAGACCCAACACACCGCCGTCGTGCAGAAATGGCCGAGCCAGCGACGATGGCAGGTCTTGCTGGCCCACATGGAGCACCGGGGCACCGCTGATCGCCGCGATATCCGCGCGGTCATTGACGGCCCACAGCTTGCCGTGCCGCACAGCGGCGGCCCGGAGTACTTCCAGCAAAACAAGCTCCTGCGCAGCCTCGATGGACTTGTCCCGCAGTTGGATGATGTCCACACCTCCAGCGAAGGCAGCATCAACAAAATCAGCGAAGTCCTGCTGCTCGCTGCGGGAATCCGTGCACAGGTAAAGCCGGGCGGATGTCAGTTGCATACCACCTACAATAAAGGGGTACTGCGGGAGCCACCGCGCCAGGAGTGTTCAGCGAGCAATCCAGCGCAAGGGCTGAGAGGGCGTTCGGCGCCGACCGCGTTGTGAGAACAACGAACCTGATCCGGGTCATGCCGGCGTAGGGAAGGACCATTTTGATGGACACACACGCGGATGTCGCCGTCGTCGGCGGGGGAATCGTTGGCCTCGGGATCGCCTGGGAGGCGCTTCGCAGGGGACACTCTGTCTGCCTCATCGACCCGGATCCGGCGAACGGAGCCACCCACGCTGCCGCCGGCATGATCGCCCCGGCCAGTGAGCTGCACTACCGCGAAGAGCACCTTCTGGAGTTGACCCGCGAATCGGCGCGGCTGTATCCGGAATTCCTGGCATCACTGGAATGGACCGGCATCGACGCCGGTTACCGCAGCACCGGCACCATCGTGCTCGCCGTGGATGGTGCCGACCGCCAGGCGCTGGCTGACCTCACGCAGGTCCAGGCGGCACACGGACTGGCGGTTCAACAGATTTCGGTCCGGGAAGCACGGCGTCTGGAGCCGATGATCGGACCCGCCGCCACCGGTGCATTCATGGCACCGGAAGACCGGCAGGTGGATCCCCGCAGGCTCGCTGCCTCGCTGCTTGCCGCCGTCGAAGCGCAAGGAACACTCCTCCGCACGCCGGCAACCGGAGTTATCCGCGAGGGCAACAGGGTGGTCGGCGTTAACCTGCACGACGGCGGGACCGTGCATGCTGCCCACACGGTGGTGGCCGCCGGGCTGGCTGCCCGGGACCTTCAGGGGTTGCCCCACCCGCTTCCATTGCGCCCCGTGTACGGCGACATCCTCCGCCTCCGGGTACCGCCGGCTTTACAACCACTACTGACCCACACCGTCCGGGGATTGGTGCGCGGTCATGCCGTCTATCTGGTCCCGCGAACGGACGGCACGGTAGTCCTCGGCGCCACTATGAGGGAGGACGGCAGCGGCTCCGTTTCAGCTGGGGGCGTCTATCAGCTCCTGAGGGACGCTACCCAACTGATCCCGGCCATCGCGGAGCTTGAGCTGACGGAGGCGCTCTGCCGGGCCAGGCCCGGTACGCCGGACAACGCCCCATTACTCGGGCGGCTGTCCGGCGTGGATGGCGTGCTTGTAGCGACTGGCTTCTTCCGCCACGGTGTCCTGCTGACTCCGGTGGCGGCCGCGATCTGCATCGACCTACTCGAGGGCAAACCTCCGCGCTCAGACGTGGCGCGCTACAGTCCGGACCGGTTCACGAACCGGTTCACGAAAGGAGCAATATGAACATCACCTTCAATGGAAAGACCTCCGCAACGGGGGCCAGTGATCTGCTGGAACTCGTAGCGGACCTCACCGGGAGGAAGCTGGCACCCACCGGCCAGCCGGTCGACGGTTCGCGGCTCGGCGTTGCCGTCGCCGTGAACGCTGCTGTGGTTCCGCGAAGCCAGTGGGCAGGCCGGGCGCTCGTGGACGGCGACGACGTCGAACTCGTCACGGCAGTCCAGGGAGGGTGACCGTTATGCAGAGGGAATCCCACGCCTCCAGTACCTACACGGCCGCAGATGCGTTGATCATTGACGGTGTTTCGCTGGAGTCGCGGCTCATCATGGGAACCGGCGGTGCCCCCAGCCTCGACGGCCTCGGTGAGGCGCTCGCCGCTTCCGGCTCGGAACTGACAACAGTGGCCATGCGGAGGTACAGCCCCCAGACCGGTGCGTCGCTGTTCCAGCTGCTCGAGGACCAGAACATGCGTATCCTGCCCAACACGGCGGGTTGCTTCACGGCCAGGGAAGCGGTCCTCACAGCGGAGCTGGGTCGCGAGGCGCTGGAAACCAACTGGGTGAAACTGGAAGTCATTGCGGACGAGCAAACACTCCTGCCGGATGCTGTGGAGCTCGTTGAAGCAACCGAGGCACTGGTGGCCCGCGGGTTCACCGTATTCGCCTACACCAACGATGATCCGGTGCTGGCCCTGCGGCTGGAGCAGCTGGGGGCCGCGGTGGTCATGCCGCTCGGCGCGCCCATCGGAACGGGCCTCGGCATCCTGAATCCGCACAACATCGAGCTGATTGTTGCCCGGGCGTCCGTCCCGGTGGTGCTTGATGCAGGCATCGGGACGGCCTCTGACGCCACGCTCGCCATGGAACTGGGTTGCGACGCCGTGCTACTGGCTACAGCCGTAACACGCGCCCAGGATCCCGTAGCCATGGCGGCTGCGTTCCGCCATGGGGTGTTGGCAGGGCGCCTGGCATCAAAGGCGGGGCGCATTCCGAAACGTGAGCATGCGCTGGCGTCATCATCCTTCGACGGCCGGGCGGATCTCTGAATCCTGCGGCATCACTTTCTGCTGGCAGAAAGTCAGCGGCGTTTGAGGATGTGATTCATGGCATCGAGGTCTGCCTTCTCGCGGTGCCGACCAAACCACCAGGCAGCGGCTCCGGCCATCAGCGCGGCGAATACCAAAGGCAGCAACCAGGCCAGCCAGAACAACTCGGGGTGATAGCCGAGGCCACCGAACTGGAGGATGATCCAGAGCAGCAGGGCAGAACCGAGGCTCACTGCGGGAAGGAGCAGGACCCCATAGCGATGGTGCTGCCGGTCAATGAACCAGCAGAGAAAGCCCAAGGCGACGGCGACGAACGTGACGACGATCAGCGAGACCACAATGCACCTCCACCCCGTTCATGTCCGGTCAGGCCGGAAGGAGGCGTTCCAACCGGCCCGTTGTGTCTAGCGTGCCCCGAATCCCATGCGACGGGATTCCGGCTCGCCGATTTCGACATACCCGAGCACCGACGCAGGCACGATGACCTGACGGCCCTTAGTATCTGACAGCCGGAGCTCAGCGCCGCCATTCATTGCCTTGCTGACAACCGCAGCAATCTCCTCGGCAGGCTGGTTCGATTCCAGCACAATCTCACGGTTAACGTTCTGGATGCCGATCTTGATCTCCACGACGGGCCTTTCTGTTGATTTCCGGACGAACCGCCTCTTCCGGCAGCGCGCAAACCTAAGGGAAATGTAACTCAGATTTCCTTGGGGAACCGACTGATTCCGCGCCAAGCTAAACGGTAGATCAGCTCGCTCGCGGCATCGATGTCAAGGCTGCCGTCAGTTTCCAGCCAGTACCGGGCACTGACCTGGGCCATTCCGGCCATTGCGCGGCCAAGCAGCGTGGCCTCGAGGTGGGAGAGCCGGGTGTCCCCGGAGATGACTCCGGCGATCGCATCCGCGAAGTGTGCGTTGAATGCCTCGAGACGGCGGCTGACATCGGGGTCGTTATTGAGGTCGGATTCAAAGACGATGCGATGCGCCTGGCTGTCCTGGGCGATGAACTGGAAGTATGCGCGCATGGTTGCGTGCACACGTTGTTTGTTGTCCGTGGTGGACTGGAGGGCTTCGACCAGCAGCTCCGTGAGGGAGGCGAGATGGCTCTCGAGCAGCGCGAGGTAGAGCTCGCGCTTGCCGGGAAAATGCTGGTAAAGCACGGGCTTGCTGACCTGGGCAACATCTGCGATTTCGTCCATCGCGGCGCCGTGATAGCCGTTCGCTACGAAAACCTCATGGGCCGCCTGCAATAGCTGGCGCCGCCGCTCATCCCGGGGCAGCCGAATGGCTTTTCCGCTCGCCGGTGCCTCTGAGCTCACATTGGGGCTTTCGTTGTGATTGATGGTGGTGTTGAGCACTCGCGGTGCTCCACCGCTCGTCAGGCGGTGCCTACCAGTCTACCCGTGCGTTACATGTATCCCATGTTGCGCCGGGCTGCTGGAGTGGGCATACATTGAACCATGAGCTCTTTGAACAACGGCCCTGGCCCACTGGTTGAGCCTCACGCGGAACTGACCCGGGAGGAAACCGAGCGGTACTCAAGGCACCTGATTCTTCCGGAGTTCGGAATGGACGCGCAGAAGCGGCTGAAGAACGCGCGGGTGCTGGTCATCGGAGCTGGAGGGCTCGGCTCGCCCGCCCTCCTGTACCTGGCCGCTGCCGGCGTGGGGACGCTGGGCATCGTGGACGACGACGTCGTCGACCTCTCCAACCTGCAGCGCCAGGTGATTCACGGAATCAGCACCGTCGGTGCGCCGAAGGCTGTCTCGGCCGAGCGTGCCATCGCCGAGCTGAACCCCCTGGTCAGGGTGATCCGACACGAGGTCAGGCTGGGCGCGGACAACGCCCTGGACATTTTTGCCGATTACGACGTCATCCTCGACGGGACTGATAATTTCGCCACCCGGTACCTGGTCAGCGATGCAGCAGAAATCCTTGGCAAGCCTTACGTATGGGGGTCCATCCTTCGGTTCGATGGCCAGGTAAGCGTGTTCTGGGCCAAACCGTCGGTAGGCGGCCCGAGCTACCGCGACCTGTACCCGGAAGCACCACCGCCCGGGGCAGTGCCGTCCTGTGCGGAGGGCGGCGTTCTCGGCGTTCTCTGCGCGCAGATCGGTTCGGTCATGGTCAACGAGGCCATCAAGTTGATCACCGGCATCGGCACCACCCTCCTTGGCCGCGTGCTGATTTTCAACGCGCTGGACATGACGTGGCGCGAGCTCAAGGTGCGCAGGGATCCCTCGGCAACGCCCATCTCTGAACTGACCGACTACGAGGCGTTCTGCGGGTTGACCCCGTTGGAAGAGTCCGACGACGACGCCGTGCCCTCCGTGAGCGTTCTCGAGCTACAGGACCTGCTGAACCAGCGCTCAGCAGGAGAACGCGACTTCGACCTTATCGACGTCCGGGAGCCGGGGGAGTACGAGATTGTCAGGATTGAGGGCGCCACACTGCTCCCGCAGAACCGGATTCTCTCCGGCGACGAAGTAGTGGATCCCGAGCGGGAGATCTATGTGCACTGCAAGGTGGGCGGCCGGTCCGCAAACGTGGTCCGCTACCTCCGAGGTCAGGGCGCGCGCAAGGTGTACAACGTGGACGGCGGGGTGCTGCAGTGGGTACGCGAAGTGGAGCCCGACAAACCGGTCTACTGAGAAGGGTTGTCAGGGGTACCCCGAAACCTAGGCGGAGTCCGCCCGGGTGTCTCCACTGCTCTGAACCGGGCAGGACTGCTGCGCCGCCTCGGCGACCGTCTCGTCCGGCTCAATTCCGTACAGTGCGCCAAGGGCTGCCGTGTACTCCTCCTGACGGCCAGCCGCTGCCAGTTCGCGGGCACGCACGGTGGGTACATGAAGCAACTGGCGCACCATCCTGCGGAGCGCGAATTCGACTTCCTCGGCTGCGGCGGTGCAGCCATGCTGCGCGCGGACGCGTGCCATTTCGGCGTCGAGTACGTTCTGGGTGTGTTTCCGCAGAGCCACAATCGCAGCATCGACTGATCGTGCTGCCACCTGCTCCTGGAAATCGTTCGCAGCCTTGGACACGAGGTCGCCGGCTTGGCGAAGCGATTCGGCCTGCTCAACGGGTGCCGCGAGGCGGACGGATTCGAGGGTGATCAATTCCACGTTCTCCACCGAGTCAACGTCCGGGTCGAAATCGTGGCTCAGTGCGAGGTCCACGATGACCAGGGGGCGATCAACTCCGTCGCGGAGTTCCCGGACATCGGCGGCGCTGACCTGGCGCTCACTACCGCTACAGCCAATCACGATGTCGGCTTCAGCGATGGCAGGGCGGACGGTCTCTTCAGTGAGGGCAACGCCACCGCGCGTAGCTACAAAGCTTTCGGCGCGCCCGGAAGGGGAGTACACGGACACATTCTGGCACCCGCGCTCACGCAACAGGGCCATCGTGGCTCCCGCGTAAGCTCCGGTTCCGAAGACGACGACAGCCTTGCCGGCAAGTTCCGGGCTGGTTGAGAGGTCAGCAGCGAGGTCAAGGGCAACTGACACGATGGAACGGCCCCTACTGCCCAGTGCGGTCTGTGCACCTACTTCGCGGGCCGTTTTCGAGGCTGCCTGAAAGAGCCGCACGAGCCCGCCGCTGGCAGTGCCTGTTCCCTGGGATTCGATCAGCGCCCGGCGCACCTGCCCGGCGATTTCGCGCTCACCAACGACGGCGGAATCCAGGCCAGCGCTGACGCTGAACAGGTGGCGTGGTACGTCCTTGCCCGCGAGCGTGGTGAAAGAGGCGGACACGGTGCTTTTCGGAAGGCCGGACTCAGTGCTGATCGCGCTGATGATCGAGGAGCGTGCAGCTTCGATGTCCTGCTCCGAAGTCGCCTCACCGTAGATTTCAAACCTGTTGCAGGTTGCGAGGGCCACCGCTCCGGAGAGGGCGGCGCTGTCCTCCAGCGCCGACGAAGCGACCTGGGCCGCCCCGACGCTGAGTCGGGCTACGGTCTCCAAGTCAATATCGGAGTGGGTGGCAACCAGGGAGAAGAAGTTCACAGCCCCTCAATCATAGCCAACGGGCAGGTTCCGGCCCTAATAGGGGACCCTTAGTTCCAGAGTGCAGCGAGTGCTGTCCTTCCCCGGAATCACACGGAATTCGAGCACCCACAGCTCGCGAAGGTACCCCACCAACACGTGATTTCCGGCACCCTGCGGGCTCAGTGGTTATCCAACCGCTCCGAACTTCGGCAGAATCGACCTATGACCCTCAGCCCATCCCACCCCCTTCTCGACGGCCGAACCACTGCGTCGCCGCTCATTGAGTCCTACCGGGGAAACACCCCCTCCCGGCGCCCTGTGTGGTTCATGCGCCAGGCCGGCCGTTCGCTGCCCGAGTACCGCGCGCTGCGTGAGGGGTCGGCGATGCTCGACGCTTGCCTGGATCCGGCGATGGCGGCGGAAATTACCTTGCAACCCGTCCGGCGGCATGACGTGGACGCGGCGATCTTCTTTTCCGATATTGTCATCCCGCTGAAGCTTGCGGGAGTGGACGTGGACATCGTGCCGGGCGTCGGACCCGTCCTCGGCGCACCGATTCGCACTGCAGCCGACGTCGCGGCCCTGCCGGAGCTCACTGATTCCGCCCTGGACCCCATCCGGGAAGCTGTGGCACGGACTGTGGCGGAGCTTGGCTCCACCCCGCTGATCGGATTCGCCGGCGCACCCTTCACCCTCGCCGCTTACATGGTCGAAGGCAAGCCATCCCGTGACCACCTCGGCCCCCGCACCATGATGCACGCGGACCCATCCACCTGGCGGGCGCTGACCGACTGGGCCGCCGACGCTTCCGGACAGTTCCTCCGTGCCCAGCTCGAAGCCGGTGCCAGCGCGGCACAGCTCTTCGACTCCTGGGCAGGCTCGCTCGGACTCCAGGACTACCAAAGGCACGTTGCGCCGGCGTCGGGCCGGGCGCTTGACCACGTGCGGGAGCTCGGCGCGCCACTCGTGCATTTCGGAACGGGAACCTCGGAGTTGCTCGCCGCAATGCGCGACGTTGGGGTGGATGTGGTCGGCGTTGACTACCGGCTGCCCCTTGACGAAGCAAACAAACGCCTTGGCGGCACCGTTGCGCTGCAGGGCAACATCGACCCGGCTCTGCTGTCCGCACCCTGGGACATCCTTGAAGCCCATGTACGGGACGTGCTCGACGCCGGGGCAGGGGCGCCAGGGCATGTCGTCAACCTCGGGCACGGCGTACCGCCGGAAACGGACCCCGACGTGCTGACCCGGATCGTGTCGCTGGTCCACTCGGTGCCACCAGGACAACCGGCGGCTCCGGGTCGATGAGCAGGGACCTCCGGGCTCACCGCGCCGCAGGCGACAAGTCCGCCAACACGTCCACACCCGCCGTCGTCGTGATCGGCGGAGGCATCGCGGGGCTGTGCGCTGCCCTGGAGCTCGTGGGCGCGGGATTGGCGGTCACGGTGCTGGAGGGCTCAGCCACATTCGGAGGTTCCGTGAGCAGCCACCAACTCGGGGGAAACACGCTCGACGCCGGCGCGGAATCGTTCTCGACCCGATCGGACACGGTCCCCGCGCTTGCCCGTGAGCTTGGAATCGGTGGTTCGGTGCGTACGCCCTCGCCCGCGGGAGCCTGGCTGCAACTATCCCGGCCAGGCGGCGAACTGCTCGCGGTTCCGCTGCCCAAATCCGGCCTGCTCGGCATTCCGGCGGATGTGCGGGATCCGGAACTTGCCGGGCTGCTGGGGAAGGCGGGAAGCGTTCGCGCGGCCCTTGACCGTGCCCTGCCCCTCGGCAATCTCCTGAACCAGCAGCAGCTCAGCCTCGGAGAGGTCGTGCGGACGCGGATGGGCCCGGAGGTGCTGGCGCGCCTTGTCGCGCCGGTGGTGGGCGGCGTGCTGTCCGCCGATCCCGACAGTCTCGACATCGACTCCGCCATTCCCGGCCTACGGGCAGCCATGAGAAAGCACGGCTCCCTCGGTGCCGCCGTCGGGGCCATGCGGAAGGCCGCCCCCGCCGGCACCGCAGTCGCCGGGTTGGACGGCGGAATGAACCGGTTGACGACGGCACTGACCGCGCGGCTTGAGCGTGACGGCGCTGTCCTGAAACCGTCGACGCGCGTGCTTGGCCTGACTCATACGGCTGACGGCTGGACGATAACGACCGCAAGCGGATCCTTTTCGGCCGCAGCCGTGGTGGTTGCCACGGACGGGCCCGCCGCCGTCGACCTCCTGGCGCCCACCATTCCGGGGCTGACCGCGGAACGGCCGGACGTTGTGCCGGCTGTGGCGCTGGTGAGTTTGGTGGTCGACATCCCGGAGCTCGATGCAGCTCCCCGCGGGACCGGCGTGCTGGTCGCGGCGGGCACCCCCGGCGTACAGGCCAAGGCACTGACACATGCCACCGCCAAGTGGCCGTGGCTGGCCGAGCAAACCGGCCCAGGCAACCACGTGCTGCGGCTCTCCTACGGCAGGGCGGGAATTCCCGGCCGGTCGGCAGGAGACGTCCGGGCAACGGACACAGCCCGCACCGACGGCGAACTATTTGAGCAGGCGCTGCAGGACGCGTCGGTGCTGCTCGACGTACCCATCTCGGCCGCCGACGTCGTCGACTGGGATGTTGTCCGCTGGACCAACGCACTCCCGCACGCAACCCTCGGTCATCGGGACCGGGTTGCCCGGATCCGCGCCCTCACCGCGACCCAGCGGGAGCTTGAGGTGACCGGCGCCTGGCTCGCCGGGACGGGACTGGTCGCCGTGATCGACAACGCCCGTGACCGCGGCGCCGCGCTGGCCAGGCGCCTGACGAGGAAATAGCGCCCTGGACTGTGAGGTTGATAACCTTCTACCAGCTGTAGAACCCAACGATTTACGATTAGCCCGTTGACAGGAGCAGACTGGATTCATGAGTGAGATTGCAGGCCCCACCAGCGGTCACGAAGCGGCAACCGATCAGTTCTTCACCCTGTGGACAGTCTTCAAGCGCGCAGGTGGAACCCCCGACGACGGCACCTCGCTGCAGGCTGCGCTCGCCGGACTGACCGATGCAGGAGTTACCGTCCGCGGGTTCTACGACGTATCCGCCCTGCGCGAGGACGCCGACGTCATGGTCTGGCTCCACGGGGCCAACCCGGAGGCGCTGCAGGCGGGAGTGCGGACGCTCCGCCGGACGGAAACCTTCGCAGGGACCGAGATCGTGTGGTCAGCGATGGGCGTGCACCGGGACGCCGAATTCTCCAAGAGCCACACGCCTGCCTTCTCGCGCGGCGTGGAACCAAGCACCTGGGTCTGCGTGTACCCGTTTGTCCGCTCCTACGACTGGTACATCCTGCCCAGCGAGGAACGGCGGGAGATGCTCTACGACCACGGTATGAAGGGCCGCCAGTACCCACAGGTCATTTCGAACACCGTGTCCTCGTTCGCGCTCGGGGACTGGGAATGGATCCTCGCACTCGAGGCGCCGGAACTCGTGGACCTGGTTGACCTCATGCGCCACCTGCGTGAAACCGAAGCCCGCCGCCACGTCCGCGAGGAAGTCCCTTTCTACACTGGCCGCCGCATCGGCGCCGGGGAAGTTGCCGAGGTTCTGAGATGACCAAACCCACGTTCCACCCGCTCGACGGCGTTGACGGTACCGGACGCATGGCTCCGAAGGACTACGACGCCATTGTGCTCGCGTCCTTCGGTGGGCCCGAGGGCCAGGACGATGTCATCCCGTTCCTCCGCAACGTGACGCGCGGCCGGGGCATCCCCGACGAACGCCTTGAGGAAGTGTCGCATCACTACCGCGCGTTCGGCGGAATCAGCCCCATCAACCAGCAGAACCGTGAGTTGAAGGCCGCCATGGAGGCCGAACTTGCGCGCCGCGGCATCGATTTGCCGGTGCTGTGGGGCAACCGGAACTGGGCACCGTTCATCGCCGACACGTTGAAGGAAGCGTACGACGCCGGCCACCGCCGTGTCCTGGCCGTCACCACGAGTGCCTACTCCTGTTATTCCAGTTGCCGGCAGTACCGCGAAGACCTCGGCATGGCGCTGGTGGAGACCGGGCTCGATGGGCTGCTGGAAGTGGACAAGGTGCGGCAGTACTTTGACCACCCAGGGTTCGTGGAGCCGTTCGTCGAGGGCGTCACGGATGGGCTGAAGTCCGTCCGGGAACGCCTGGCGTCCAACGGTGAACCGGATGCCCCCGTGCACGTCATGTTTGCCACCCACTCCATCCCCACCGGCGATGCTGAAGCTGCCGGTCCACGGAACGAGGACGGCGGGCCGATCCTTGAGGGCGGTGCCTATGTGGCGCAGCACCTTGCGGCCGCCCAGGCCGTCCTGGACCGGATCCCCGAAGCCGCCGGATGCGAGTGGTCCCTCGTGTACCAGTCCCGATCCGGCGCTCCGCACATCCCCTGGCTGGAACCGGACATCAATGACGCCCTGCAGGAGCTGGCCAAAACGGAAACCAAAGCGGTGGTCATTGTTCCACTTGGTTTCGTGAGCGATCACATGGAAGTCAAGTGGGACCTGGACACCGAAGCCATGGAAACCTGTGCCGAGCTTGGCCTCGCGGCAGAACGTGTCCCAACGCCGGGCACGCACCATAAGTTTGTTTCCGGGCTGATTGACATGGTGAGCGAACGGACCGCGGCCAACACCATCGAGGACCGTCCCGCCGCCACCAACCTCGGCCCCTGGTATGACGTGTGCCGGCCGAACTGCTGCGCAAACCGGCGCGGCGAGAAGCCTACGGTCGCTGGTGCTGACTCCACGGTCGGCCTCCCCGGGACAGACCAGGCAT
This sequence comes from Arthrobacter sp. TRD_SC_6, assembly GCF_055361185.1. Taxonomy (NCBI): domain Bacteria; kingdom Bacillati; phylum Actinomycetota; class Actinomycetes; order Micrococcales; family Micrococcaceae; genus Arthrobacter; species Arthrobacter sp. TRD_SC_6. The sequence continues at coordinate 3,214,635 of NZ_CM143953.1, read as the reverse complement.
GAGCGGTGCCGTTCGGGTGGGAACCAGGGCCAGCGCGCTGGCCCTGACCCAATCGACGTCGGTTGCCGAGTCGCTCGCAGCGCTCGGCGGCTTCGAGTACGAACTGGTCCGGGTCAGCACCACCGGAGACGTGAACCGGGCGTCGCTGTCGCAGATTGGCGGCACCGGCGTCTTCGTCGCGGCGCTTCGCGAGGCGCTGCTCGATGACACGTGCGACCTCGCCGTCCACTCCCTGAAGGACCTGCCAACGGCCCAGGCTGACGGCCTGACCGTCGGCGCCGTTCCCGAACGCGCAGATATCCGCGATGCCCTCTGCGCCCGTGACGGCTTCGGGCTCCGTGACCTGCCCGCGGGGGCGAGCATCGGAACGGGATCACCGCGCCGTGCGGCCCAGTTGCGCGCCGCACGGCCAGACCTGTCCGTCATCGACATCCGCGGCAATGTCGATACACGGCTTGCCCGGGTGGCCGGCTTCGTTGGCGGCGGACCCGGCGACCTTGACGCCGTCGTGCTCGCTGCTGCTGGTCTCATCCGCCTTGGACGGCAGGACGCCATCACTGAATACCTCGAGCCGTCGCTCATGCTGCCCGCTCCCGGCCAGGGGGCGCTGGCGGTCGAGTGCAGGGCGGACGACGCCGGTGAGTCGCCTTTTGCGTCGGCGCTCGAACAGTTCGATCACCTGCCGACCCGCCTCGCCGTGACCGCCGAGCGTGCCGTGCTGCGCAGGCTCGAAGCGGGTTGCACGGCCCCGATCGGTGCCCTTGCCCATCTCGCAGATGGCTCCCTCACGCTCGAAGCTATCGTCTGCAGCACGGACGGAAGCCGTCTGCTGCGGCGGGCCGCAACGACAGCACAGGCCACAGTCGAGGGTGCGGCCGCGCTGGGGGTCCTCCTGTCTGAGGAGCTCCTTGCGTCCGGAGCAGCGGATATTGCCGGGCTCAGCGCGTCTTCATGACCTCTCACGCTGCCGGTGAATCCCTGGCTCGCGTTCGGGTGGCGCTGTTGCGTACCCCCCACCGTGCGGAGGCGACCGTCGCGGAACTGGAGCGCCGCGGCGCAGAAGTGGTGCTGGCTCCCTTGATCGACTGGGAACTACCGGAGGACGCCGCCGAGCTTGATAGCCGGTTGCGCGCTGCGTCGGCTTACCACTGGGCTATTTTCACCAGCGCAACCACCGTCCGTGCCTGTGAACTGCGGGCGGGCCACCTCGGGACTACGCTCGCAGCGCTTCTCGGAGATGTGCGGGTTGGGGCAGTCGGCGAAGCCACGACCAGAGCGCTTGAGGCCCTCGGCGTCGTCGTTGACTGCGTTACCGTCGAGGACCAGTCCGCTATCGGGTTGTTGGCGGCACTGTTGGACGCGCCGACCGGAACTTCACCGGGTGAGCTAACGCGCGCGCTGCTCCCGCAGTCAAGTCTTGCCGCCGACACCCTGAGCGCCGGACTCGCTGCACGCGGGTGGTCGGTGGACACGGTGACGGCCTACGCCACCGTCGACTACCCAGCCCGCGAGGACTTCCGAATAGGTGAACCTGGCGACCACGGGCCCGCGGCAGTGAATGCCCGTGCGACGTCCGAGGTGATGTCCCGGGAGGCGCTCGGGGATGCCATTGGGCAAGGACGCATCGACGCCGTCGTCGTTTCCTCGCCAAGCATCGCTGAACGCTTGCGTGCCATGATGGATCAGGTCCCCGCGAACGTGGCAGTGATCGCCATCGGGCGCAGGACTGAGCGCGACGCTGCAGGCCTTGGCCTCAGGGTGGACGCTGTCGCGGCAACACCGGGTCCGGCGGGAATCTCGGATGCCGTGGAAGCCGCTGTCGGGCGCTTGCGGGGCACTGAGACAGCAACCAGTCGGAACGAATAGAGCAACAGGTAAGGCAAGGTATTTCTTCGTGAGCTTCCCACAGCATCGTCCGCGCCGGCTGCGGTCAACGCCGGCCATCCGCCGGCTAACGGCCGAGTACCGCGTCAATGCCGCTGACCTGATCCTCCCTGCCTTTATCCGCGAGGGGCTCACCGAGCCGACTGCCATCACATCGATGCCCGGCGTGGTTCAGCACACCACCGACACCCTGAAGCGGGCGGCGTCTGAGGCTGTAGAGCTCGGTGTGGGCGGCATAATGCTGTTCGGCATTCCGTCCCACCGTGACGCGACCGGAACCGCCGGCCTGGACCCGGACGGCGTGCTCAACCGGGCAATAGCGGATGTCCGCGCCGAAGTAGGCGACAGCCTGGTCCTGATGAGCGACGTCTGCCTCGATGAGTTCACTGATCACGGTCACTGCGGTGTGCTCGCTCCTGACGGCTCAGTAGACAATGACGCGACACTCGAGATCTACGGCCAGATGGCGGTCGCGCAGGCGAACGCCGGCTCCCACGTCCTCGGGCCGTCCGGGATGATGGACGGGCAGGTAGCTGTCATCCGCGAGGCACTGGATGCTGCCGGCCACCAGGACACAGCCGTCCTTGCCTATGCCGCGAAGTACGCTTCCGCGTTCTATGGTCCATTCCGGGAGGCAGTTGATTCACAGCTCAAGGGCGACCGCCGCACGTACCAGATGGAGTCCGCCAACAGGCGCGAAGCGCTGCTTGAGGTTGAACTCGACCTTGAGGAGGGCGCGGACATGGTGATGGTGAAGCCGGCCATGAGCTACCTCGACATCCTGGCCGACGTCGCGGCTATGTCGCCTGTTCCCGTTGCCGCGTACCAGATCTCCGGAGAGTACGCGATGATCGAGGCGGCAGCCGCGAACGGCTGGATTGACCGCCGTCGGGCCATCGAAGAATCGGTGCTCGGCATCCGACGTGCCGGAGCGCAAATGATCCTCACCTATTGGGCAACTGAACTTGCCGGCTGGCTGAAAGAGAGTAATTAGTGACCACCTCCGAAGATCTGTTCATTCGCGCGCAGGCCCTGATGCCGGGTGGAGTGAACTCTCCCGTGCGCGCGTTCGGTTCCGTGGGTGGGACGCCCCGCTTCCTGGTCTCTGCCCAAGGCCCCTACGTGACGGATGCGGACGGACGGCAGTACGTGGATCTGGTCTGCTCCTGGGGACCGGCCCTCCTCGGACACGCACACCCTGCGGTCCTCGACGCGGTCCACCAGGCCGTGGACCGCGGGCTGTCCTTCGGTGCATCCACACCCGCCGAAGCGGACTTGGCGGAACTGGTGACCAACCGGGTCCCCGCCGTCGAACGGCTGCGGATGGTCTCCACCGGAACTGAAGCGACGATGACGGCGGTACGCCTCGCCCGCGGCTTCACCGGCCGGAACCTGATCATCAAGTTTGCCGGCTGCTACCACGGGCACCTCGACAGCCTGCTCGCTGCTGCTGGGTCCGGCGTCGCGACGCTTGCGCTGCCGGGATCCGCAGGAGTGACGGAAGCGACGGCGGCAGAGACGCTCGTGCTGCCCTACAACGACCCCGACGCCGTCGAAGCGGCTTTCGCCGAGCACGGTCCGTCAATTGCAGCGGTGATCACCGAGGCCGCACCGGCGAACATGGGCGTGGTTGAGCCTGCTCCCGGGTTCAACGCAGCACTTTCGCGGATCACAGCCGAAAACGGGGCCCTCCTCATCATGGATGAGGTCCTGACCGGATTCCGGGTTGGGCCCGGCGGTTACTGGGGCCTCACCGGCCGCAGCGAGGGTTGGGCCCCTGACCTGTTGACCTTCGGCAAGGTCATCGGTGGAGGGCTGCCTGCCGCTGCACTTGGCGGACGCGCGGAAATAATGGATTACCTTGCACCGCTGGGTCCCGTCTACCAGGCCGGAACGCTTTCGGGGAACCCGCTGGCTATGGCCGCTGGTGTGGCCCAGTTGACGCACGCAACCGACGAGGTCTACCGGCACATCGACGCCCGTTCGCTGGAACTCTCCGGGGCGCTCTCCGCGGAACTTGACCAGGCCGGCGTCGACCATTCCATCCAGCGCGCCGGCAACCTCTTCAGCGTTGCGTTCGGAACGTCGGCCCGCGGTGTGGCCAACTACGCCGATGCGCAGGCGCAGGAGACTTTCCGGTACGCACCGTTCTTCCATGCCATGCTCGACGCCGGGGTGTACCTGCCTCCGTCCGTCTTCGAAGCGTGGTTCCTGTCCTCAGCCCACGACGACGACGCGATGGAACGCATCGTTGCTGCGCTTCCGGGTGCCGCGCGGGCCGCAGCCGCGGCAGGCGCCACGCCCTCCGGCGTCTAGCTCCACCTCTTAGACTCAACGGCCGGCGCTCAGTCCTCTTGCGGAGGACGGGGCGCTGGCCGGTTTTCACTGCTTCTTCGGCCTAGAAGCCAGGTGTGACGTCGCCGCTTGGCCAGGTCTCCTCGATGTACTGCTTGACCTCGGGGGAGTGAAGCAGCTCTTCGAGCTTGGTGATCCGGGCGTCGCCCTCGGATGATGTGTTCCACGCAAGGAAGTTTGCATAGGGGTTGTTGTCCACTGACTCGACCACCAGTGCGTCCTCGGTGCTGAGGCCGGCATCCAGGATGTAGTTGCCGTTGATGATCGCGAGGTCCACTGTTGGGTCCTGCAGGTCATTGAGCAGCAGTTCGGGCTGGTTCTCGACGAACTCAAGGCCCTTGGGGTTCTGCTCCCCGGTCAGCGCGAGGACGGATGCGTCGGCTTCGATGTTCTCGAGGAGTCCGGCCTCCTGCAGGAGGGTCAGGGCACGCGCCTGGTTCGAAGGATCGTTGGTGATGGCAACGCGTCCGCCGTCGGGGATGCCCGAGACGTCGTCGTGCTTCTCGGAGAAGGCCGCGTATGGCTCAACATGAACGCCCTCGCCGTGCGCGAACTCGTAGCCCTGGCTTTCAACCTGGCTCTCCAGGTAGGGGAGGTGCTGGAAGTAGTTGGCGTCGAGGTCACCTTCGCTGAGTGCGATGTTTGGGGTGGTGTAGTCATCGAACTCCTGTATTTCGAGTTCGATGCCCGTTCCCTCCGTGAGGTTGTCGCGCACGAACTCCAGGATCTGGGCATGCGGGACGGGGCTGGCCCCGACACTGAGGCTGGCCGGGCTGGCCGGATCCAGGGAGTCGACGGCGGTGGACTCACTGCCGCTGGCTCCGCAGGCCGAGAGGGCGAGGAGTGCGGACAGCCCGGCAGCCGCCAGGGAGAGTTGCTTACGCATGATGTGCGTTCCTTTCATAGAACCGTAGCGCGCAGCCGGACGGACCCGCGCAATGTTGGGGGATTTTTGACGGCGGGCGATTGCCGGCCATCACGAGCCCCGCCTTTGGGCGAGGAAGATTCAGGGTGTGCTGACTGCGTCGTCGGGCTGCCGCAGCGCGGTTCCGTTCCTGGTGCGGACGCGCTTCCGACCCGATCCCGCCGTCGCTGCGATCCGGTGATCGAACCGTTGGGCCAGCCGGTCGCCAATGAACTGAATGACCTGCACGATGGCGACGATGATGACAATGACCACGACCATCACCATGGTGTCGAACCGCTGGAGCCCGAAGTTGTAGGCGAGCCTTCCCAGCCCGCCGCCGCCGATGATGCCGGCCATGGCGGAGTAGCCAACCAGCGTCACCAAGGTGGTGGTCAGTGCGGAAATCAGCGACGGGAGAGCCTCCGGAATGAGGACCTTGGTGATGACCTGCATCCTGGTTGAACCCATGACCAGGGCTGCGTCGATCTTCCCCGAGGCAACGTCGCGGAGGCTGGTTTCCACGAGCCTCGCGAAAAATGGAATGGTGCCGATACTCAGCGAAACGGATGCGGCAACAGGACCGATTGATGACCCCGTAAGGAACCGTGCAAGTGGGATGAGCGAAACCATGAGGATTGCGAACGGGATGGACCGTGTGATGTTCACGATGATGTCGCTGACAACACGGTTGGTCAGCCGCATGGGACGGAGCCCTTCGGGACTGCTGGCGTGGAGGAACACACCCAGAGGAAGCCCAATCAGAAGGGTGAAAAAGCCGGCAATTCCGACCATTTGGAGGGTAGCGAGGAATTCCTTGGGTAGTGCCTCGGTGATGCCCGGATTTTTAAAGAGTTCGTCAAGAAGGTTCACGCTGCAACCTCCACGCGGACGCCGGTGCTTTCAAGGTAGGCGATGACTTCCGGGAGGGGAACCTGTGAGTCCACCTCGACGCGGAGCCTGCCGAAGCGGCTTCCACCAAGGTTCTCGACTGTTCCTGCCAGGACGTTGATGTTGGCGTCGAAGCGGCGCGTCAGCTCGGAGAGGATCGGTGCCGAGGCTGCCTCTCCCACGAGCAACAGTTCGAGTGCAGGCAAGGCGCTCGTGCCTTCAAGAACTGAGAGCGGCATCAGGGACCTGCCGAGAGATCCTCCGTGCGTTCCGGCTACCTCGTGGAGGGGACCATGTTCGATGATGCGTCCCTGCTCCAGGAGCGACACCGAATCGCAGATGCGCTTCACCACATGCATCTCGTGGGTGATGACGAGCACCGTCAGATTCAGGGTGGCCGTGAGATTCCTGATCAGGAGCAGAATGTCCTCGGTGGTTGCCGGGTCAAGCGCAGAGGTTGGCTCATCGCACAGGAGGATATCCGGGTCCGTGGCGAGAGCGCGTGCGATACCGACCCGCTGTTTCTGTCCACCGGATAACTGCGAAGGGTAGGCATCGGCGAAATCCGCCAGACCCACCAGTGAAAGCAACTCGGCGACCTTGCGCTTGACCTCCGCCTTGGGAGCCTTCACCAGCTCGAGCGGATGCGCCACGTTCTGCGCTGCCGTGCGCGAGTCCATCAGATTGGCGTGCTGGAACACCATGCCGATCCGGCGGCGGGCGGTCCGCACCTCCGAATCCCGGACCTTGGTGAGGTCACGGTCATCGATCATCACCGAGCCCGATGTCGGGCGGTCCAGGAGTGTCAGGCAGCGCACCAAGGTGGACTTGCCCGCCCCCGAGTGTCCGATGATGCCGTGAATGGAGCCCCTCGGCACCGAGAGGCTGACGTCGTCGAGCGCTGTCACTGTTCGCTGACCCTGGCGGTAGGTTTTGCGCAGATTGGTGACTGTAATCATTGGTCCTCGTAATCTCGGGGCCGCTTCGGTGGCTGCGGCCGCTGCTGTGCCTTCGGTTTGTGGCGAAGGCACATGGGAGGCACCGGGAGGGGTCTTGATTCGGGGATGTCCGCTGGGAAGTCTTCGATGACCCGAGTCCTGTGTTCAGGACCGCGGCGGTGCCAAGCCATTCTGGCACGCACGAAACATTCGACTGAACTTTAGTGCTGAGGGTCACTCAGCTGGAACGAAAGTTGCTCTGGAGCACGCTGAATCGAACAATGTGCGGGAACGAGCGCCATCCGCTGGTGTTCGCAGTCCGCACAGTGGAGGTAGGCGCTTCAGGAAGCGATGGCAGGCCAGCGGCCCTCGACAATGGCTGCGGGGTCGGTGCGCCGGAGGTATTCCTGGAAGCTTGCCGCCTGACGGAGCGCCCAGGTGACCTGGGACTCGTGCAGATGATCCGCAGGACGCTGCAGGTGTGGAAACCTTTGGGCCAACACGGCCCCCACTCCCAATGTGGCAAGGACATCTGCGGCTGACGTGTGCGCATTCGTCAGCTCGACGCCGTAGTGCTGGCACGTCGCGCTCAGTGTCCGTTTGCCGGGACGGTAGCGGTCAGCGTGCTTATCCATGACGTAAGGGTCGAGGACCGGACGCGGCTCGGGGATGGGCAGACCATGTCGAAGGCCCTCGCACGCCAGAACCGTGAAGTCATAGCGTGCGTTGAAGGCCAGCACCGGGACCGCTGCCCGGAAGTACCCGGACAGGACACCCGCGACTTCACTGGTCACCTGGGCGGCCGGAAGCCCACCGGCTACCGCTGCGGCTGTGTCGATGCCGTGGATTGCCGCTGCCTCCACGGGAATCGGGACGCCTGGATCCGCAAGCCACTCGTGATGCTCAATGATGTCACCGCGCCCATCCACGAGGATGATTGACGCCGTCACTATTCGGGCCGTGAGGGGATTGCGGCCCGTTGTCTCAAGGTCAAAGGCGGCCCGGGGAAGTTCATGCCAGCTACTCATGGCCCAGACGCTATCCCCGCCCACCGACACTTTCGTGGGGGCTCGCCGGATGGATGGATTGAGAGAGCGCAAGGGTGCTGGCGATAGGGTGTATGCGTGCATCACCGAGGCGAGGAATACGGGGAATACCGGAATGCAGTTCTCGCCGTCGTATCCCTGGTACCGGCCGGCAAGGTCCTTACCTATGGCGACGTGGCGGAGATTCTGGAACGGGGCGGGCCCCGGCAGGTGGGAGCGGTGATGTCGCGCGGAAACGCTGGAACCACCTGGTGGCGGGTGATTCGCGCCGGCGGACAGCCGCCGACCGGACACGAAGCGGCCGCCGTCGAGCATTATCTGGACGAGGAAACGCCGCTGCGCAGGGCGTCCGGAAACCTCAGCCAGGCGCGGGGCGGGGGAGGGTACCGTGTGGACATGGGGCTCGCCCGCTGGTTCCCCGACCACGCTGATCAGGATGCGCTCCAGGCAATCCGGCGCCGTCTGGCCCGCAATTGGGCTGATGAAGCAGGAATGTCGGAGCGGGATGGTGAGCTTTCCCCATGACAAGGCGAACAGCTCCCAGGGAAGGCCATGCGCCGCAATCTGTGCTGCGGCTGCCACCCTCGCCGGCCTCCTGGGAGGTCGGCTTAACCGACGCTGGGTTGAGCCGTGAGCAGCGGGAGATGTTGTTCCCAGGGGCGGGCACAGGCTCTCACCCAGGCGCCGGGACCGGACGTGTCCTGGTGCTGGGGGGACCGGGCACAGGAAAAACCCAGTTGCTGGTCGAGTCAGCCGTGCACCGCATACGCAACGCGGGCGTGCTGCCCTCCGAGGTTCTTGTTATCGCGCCCACGAGGCTCGCTTCCGCCCGCCTGCGGGACCAGATCAACACCAGGCTCGGGGACAGCGTAAGCCCGGCACCGGCACGCACGTGGTCTTCCTACGCCTTCGACCTCGTCCGCCGCGCGAAGGTGGCCGGGCTTCTTCCCGAACTTGCCCGGCCACCCCGCCTGCTTTCCGGCGCGGAACAGGACCTCATCATCAAGGAACTGCTTGCCGGGCACCGTAACAGCGGCGTCCTGGAGAGCAGCTGGCCCGACAACCTCAGACTTGCACTGGGTACGCGTGGATTCCGGCAGGAGGTCCGTGAACTATTCGACCGCGTGAGCGAGTACAGCCTTCACGCTGATGACCTCGCAGACTTCGGACGGCGGTTTGACCGGCCGGACTGGATAGCAGCTGCCGGTCTCTACAGCGAGTACCGCGATGTCCTCGACCTGCGCATGCCTGAGGCGTTCGACCCCGCGGGAATTCTCACCGCGGCCCGCGGAATACTGGAGCATAACCCCCTTTTCCTCAGCGAGGAGCGGAGCCATTACAAGCTCATCCTCGTAGATGACTACCAGGAGGCGAACACCGCAATCCATGCTTTGTTCGCGATCATCGCCCAGGGGAGGGACGTACTCGTCACAGCCTGCCCTGACACGGTGGTTCAGGGATTCCGCGGTGCCCGCCCGGAGCTGGCGAGCCGCCTCTCCGAAGTGCTGGGGGAGGATCTGCGCGCGCTGGTGCTGAATGAGTCGCACAGGATGCCTGCGGAACTTGCCGCCGCGTGGGAAGCCCTTGCGGCCCGCATACCGGTAGCTGGTACATCGCTCCGGTACCGAAAGCTGAACGCAGCAGGGAAGCACCCGCGTAAGGGTGGCGGAAGCATGCCGGCCGAGACTCAAAGCGGTGAACCGGTATCCGTGCACATCGTCGACAGCGGGTACCACGAGCAGAGGTACGTGGCGCAGCGCATCCTGGAAGCGCATATTGAACAGGGCAGAAGCTTCGACGACATTGCGGTCATCACCCGCAATGGAACCCACGTCGCGGACCTGCAGCGTTACCTGGCTGCACAGGACATCCCGGTCAGTGTGCCGCCTGCAGAGCGTGCCATCAGGGATGAGCCCGCTGTCCGTCCGCTCCTGGACGTCCTCTCGGTTGTGGCCGGGGTCCGGGAGCTCGACGCCGAACTGGCGGTGTCCCTCATGACCTCGCGGGTCGGAGGGGCGGGCGCCTTGGAAATCCGCCGTCTCCGCCAACTTTTGCGTCAGGAGGAGCGCACGGCAGGCGGTGCCCGGGACTCGGACCAGCTCATAGTCGAAGTTCTTAGCCGCGGGACCGTCGAGGACCCCCGTCACCAGCTGCGGCCGGTTCGCCGGTTGTCCGCGATGCTCACCGCTGGCCGTGCTGCTCTCGAGGACCCTGCAGCAACTCCGGAGACTGTGCTGTGGGCAGTGTGGTCTGCCTCCGGACTTTCCTCACGCTGGGAGGAGACCGCGCTGCGCGCAGGTGCCGGGTCCGCACGCGCGGATCGGGACCTTGACGCCGTCGTCGCTCTGTTCCAGACCGCCGAACGCTACGTGGACCAGGTGCCGGGGGCGCCTACTGCGGGATTCCTTGAGTACCTTCTCAGCCAGGAACTGCCCATGGATACGCTGGCCGCAAAGGCCCAAAAGGGGGCGGCTGTTGCGATTATGACGCCGGCTGCGGCAGCTGGATGGCAGTGGCCGGTAGTCATCCTCGCCGGGGTGCAGGAAGGTGTGTGGCCCAATCTGCGGGTCAGGGGCGAGTTGCTCGGATCCGGCGACCTCGTGGCACTTCTGGAGCACGGTGCGGGATTTAAACGGCTCCGGGATCCACTCAGCCTCATGCAGCTCACCCGGGCTGATGAACTGAGGAGCTTTTCTTCGGCGGTAAGCCGCGCATCGGAAGAGCTGATCTGCGTAGCGGTGGCGTCGGAGGATTCCCAACCCTCCTCTTTCCTCGACATTCTGGTGCCGCCGCCTGTTGGCCAGTTCGAGCGTCCGCGGACCGCAGTGTTGCGGCCGCTCACGCTGCGGGCACTCGTGGCTGAACTTCGAAAGTACGCACAGCAATTCGAGCGCCACCCGCAGTTCGCAGGCGAAGCCGTCCGCCATCTGGGAACCATGGCCGAACACCAGCCCGAAGTCCCAGGCGCCCATCCGGCGCAGTGGTGGGGGCTGGCTGGCCTGTCCTCCACAACGCCGGTTGTTCCGGCAGAGGCGCCCATCCCGGTTTCCCCCTCGAAGGTGGAGAGCGTACTGGCCTCCCCGCTGAACTGGTTTGTATCAGCCGTAGGCGGGGAGCGGCCAACCGACTTCGCCCGTTCCCTGGGAACCCTGGTGCACTCGATTGCCCAGGACATGCCGGAGGCCACCGGCAACGAGTATGCGGCGGAGCTGCTGAGGAGATGGCCGTCGCTCGGCATGAAGGACACATGGGAGGCAAAGGCAGACTTCCGCAGGGCCGAACAGATGGTCCGGAAGCTCGGGCAATATCTGGTGGAGATGCGCAGCGCCGGCCGCTCCCTCGCCGGGACCGAAGCGAGCTTCAGCGTTGACTTGCCAGTTGCTTTCGAGGGAGCCGAGAAAGTTGTGCGGCTCCGCGGGCAGGTGGACCGTCTGGAGACTGACAGCGAGGGGCGGCTTTTCGTTGTGGATTTTAAGACGGGCAAATCGGCTCCCGTTGAAGGGGAGGTTGCCCAGCACCCGCAGCTGGCCTCCTATCAGGTAGCCGCTGCTGAAGGTGGCTTCGAGGGCGGCGTCGAGGGTGTCGGGGACGCGCCGTCGTCGTTCACTGTCGGTGGGGCTGCCCTCGTTCACTTGGGCACCACCGCCAAGGGACTCAAGTTGCAGGAGCAGGAGGCACTTGGGCCGGAAAGCGGCTGGGCGTACGAAATGATCGAACAGGCCGCAGGGCTGATGTCAGCCGCTGAATTCGAGGCGGTCCATGACCCACGACGGTCCGGTTTCGGTGCGGGCGCTTGCAAGCTTCCGGAACTCTGCCCCCTGTGCGCCGAGGGAAGGCAGGTCACCGAATGAGCCTGGAAACGTCTGTTCCTGCCGCGCAGGCGGGCGCGTCGCTGTCTGCCGAAGAGCTTGCCCGGAAACTGCAGGGATGGCAGGGATCAGAGGTCCTCTACCCGACCGTGGAGCAGGCACGCATCATTGAGGCGCCACTCCAGCCGTTGCTCGTGCTGGCGGGGGCCGGATCGGGCAAGACCAAGACCATGGCCGACCGCGTGGTGTGGTTGGTTGCCAACAAGCTTGTGCGCCCCGAACAGATCCTGGGGGTCACCTTCACCAGGAAGGCTGCGGGGGAGCTCTCCGCGCGCATCCGCCAGCAATTAGCTGCGTTGTATCGGTCTGAGGGGGCATCCGGGGCAGCTTCATCCGAGGATCGCCTGGAGCCGACCATCTCGACCTACCACTCGTATGCCAACGGTATCGTCCAGGATTACGGTCTCCGCGTGGGGGTCGAGCGCGACGCCGTCATGCTGGGGGCAGCGCAGTCCTGGCAATCGGCCAGCAGAATCGTCGAGTCCTACCCTGGCGCCTGGGAACACCTCAGTGCTGCAAAGTCCACGCTCACCAACGCCGTCCTGACCATGGCATCCGAGTGCGCCGAGCATCTGGTGCACCCGGCGGCGGTGCGGGCTTGCCTCAAGGAGCACATCGAAGAGATTGAAGCGCGCCCGTTCCAGGACGGGAAGGTGAAGGCCCCCACGCAGGGCGTCGGGAAGCTGCTGGACAAACTGCGCACCAGGGTCACGGTGACCGAGCTCGTGGAACGGTACACCCTGGCGAAGCAGCATGGCGGGCAGTTGGACTTCGGTGACCTCGTGTCGCTGGCGGCGCGCATCGTCAGCGAGGTGCCCGAGGCCGTGGAAGTGGAGCGCCAGAAGTACGCGGTCGTTCTGCTCGATGAGTTCCAGGACACTTCCCACGCCCAGATGGTGCTTTTCTCCAAGTTATTTGGTGATGGCAGGGCAGTGACGGCGGTCGGAGATCCGCTTCAGTCCATTTATGGCTTCAGGGGTGCGTCGGCCGGGCAGCTTGGCACCTTCCGAACACGGTTCCCGGTGCGCACGGAAGATACCAGTGGCGGGCCCGCTTCGCTTGCCCCTGCGCCGGTGGTCAATCTCTCGGTTGCGTGGCGGAACTCCACGAGCATCCTCACCGCAGCGAATGAAGTCTCGGCACCGCTGAACGTTCCACCCCGGTGGGTCGGTTCCGGGCTTGGGCTGGAGGTGCCGCGCCTGCGGCCCCGGCCTAAGGCTCCCCTCGGTGAACTGTACGTCGCGCGTTACCTCAGCGAAAGCAGCCCGTCGGGCGGAGGTCCATCGCACCCGGTCAACCCGGCGAGTGATGAGGCGGCGGCGCTGGCCCGCATCATCGCCGCCCAGCGCCTCCGGTCATTCGATAACGACGACGACGGCCGTCCCCTCCGGCCCACCATCGCTGTCCTGTGCCGCGGACGACGTCAGTTTGAGTCCGTGCGGCGCGCTCTTGAGTCCGCCGACATACCCGCCCAGATCATCGGTCTGGGTGGGCTGCTCCGAACCCCCGAGATCATTGAGATCCTGTCGGTTCTGCGGGTACTCGGTGATCCGGAGAGGTCAGACGCCATGCTTCGCCTGATGGGGGGAGCCAGATGGCGGATCGGAACAGCTGACCTGGCGGCGCTCGGAGACTGGGCACGGCAACTTGCGCAGGACCGCGACGCCCGGCTGACCCAACAGCATGCATCACGGACGGACTTTAGTGAAGGAAGCACGGACACTGCTTCGGGCACTATGGCAGGCACGTCAGACGCAACCGCCAGAGGCCCGGTGGCCGGTGAGCAGGTTCCAGCGCCGTCGGAAAGTGCCGAGCCCGCAAGCCTCGTCGACGCTGTGGATCATCTGCCGCCCGCCGGCTGGGTCTCTGCAAACGGGCGGAGCCTCTCAGGAACTGCCCGCCACCGGCTGCTCCGATTGCGCGATGAACTGCGCACCCTGAGGGAATCTGTTGGGGATGACCTTCACACCCTGATCGGTGAAATTGAGCAGACCCTCCTTCTCGATATCGAGCTGGCCGCCAAGCCCGGCGTGAGCATCCACGAGGCACGCCGCAATCTCGACGCTTTCGCTGACGCCGTAAGCGGATTTGTCTCCACCTCGGAGCGGGTGGACCTGCCGGCGTTCCTGGCGTGGCTTGAAGCTGCCGATGCCGAGGAAGACGGTCTGCCGGTTACCGCGCTGGAAACCAGCCGGGAGGCAGTGCAGCTGCTCACCGTGCACGCTGCGAAAGGCCTTGAGTGGGACGTTGTCCTGGTTCCGGGGATGAATGAGGGGTCTTTCCCGAGTGGTAAGGATTCACGGTGGAGTTCCGGGAATGCAGCAATTCCCTGGCCGCTGCGTGGAGATGCCCCCGAACTTCCGCAGTGGGACTGGGACCAGATCGACCAGAAGAGCTGGCTCGAAAGCGAGAAGCTCTTCGCCGAGGACGCAGGAGTGCACGCCGAGCGGGAAGAACGAAGACTTGCCTACGTTGCACTTACCCGCGCACGTCAGGTCCTGGTCTGTTCGTCATCCGCGTGGGGAGGAGGGCGTTCCAAACCGACGGCAGCGTCGAGTTACCTGGTGCAACTCCGTGAACTCGCGCTTGCAGGCGAACCCGGTTACACCGAGCTGGCCTGGATCGACGAGGATCGGATCGGTGACTCCAATCCCGCCCGGGCGGAAAGCGAGCGCGCGGTGTGGCCCGCGGACCCGCTCAGGGCACGGCGGACGGCAATGGAAGCTGCCGCGGGGGCTGTGATCTCGGAAGGGGAACGCCTGCGGCAGGGAGCTGAACCGGCTCCCGGAACTGAGGAGGGGGAGGGCCGCTGGACGGATGAAGTCCGCAAGATCCTTGCCCGGCAGTCGCAGGCTGGTCTTAGCGCTTCGGTGGAGTTGCCCACCCATATCTCGGCGTCGCTGATGGTTGAACTGACCGAAGACCCTGCTGCCGTTGCCCGCCGGCTGCGCCGCCCGGTGCCACGCCGGCCAGGTACTGCCGCCCGAAGGGGCACTGCGTTCCATGCCTGGATCGAGGAGTTCTACGGAACAACGGGAATGCTGGATCTTGGCGAGTTCCCCGGAGCAGCAGACACGTTTGTCGATGAGGGTCTCCACCTGGAGGAGCTCACTGAAACTTTCCGCCGCTCCGCCTGGGCCGACAGGGTCCCTCATGCCATCGAGGTACCAGTGGAGGCCCGCGTCGGGGCGCTGGTTGTGCGCGGCAGGATCGATGCCGTCTTCCAGGACGACGACGGCACGTGGGACCTTGTGGACTGGAAGACCGGACGTCCTCCGGGCCCCCGCGACCGCGACGCGAAGGCCGTGCAACTGGCCGTCTACCGGCTGGCCTGGGCGCGGTTGAGGAAAGTGCCCCTGGATGAGGTTCGCGCAGCGTTCTACTATATCGGCGAAGATCAGGTCGTAAGGCCGCATGATCTCGCCGGCGCTGAAGCACTGGAGAGCATCATCAGGCGGGCGACGGAAGCGTCATAACCGGAAGAAGTAGAACCGGGTTCAGGGCAGGCGGACCACGGGAAGGGCCGAGGTCTCCGTGTTGTCATGATGATTCCCCGGTGCGGAGCCGGCAGAACTACCTTCGGAGGAGGCGTCGTCGCCCTCGCGGTCCTCGTCTTCGTCATCCTCGCTGTCTTCGACCGGATCTGCCCCGGCATGGTGCGCGTTCGCAGTGAAGCGGCCCTCATCGAGAATTTCGGCGTCCTCAGTTTCGGCCTGCAGTTCCGCTTGCGCTTCGGCTTCTGCTTCGGCCTGTGCCAGTGCTTCCTCGGCGGCAAGATCAGCAGCGAGAGAACGCATCATCTCCTCAGCTTCCAGGATCATTGCCTCGTCACCGAGCGCGATTCCCCGGACCATCCACTGCGCCAGCGCGAACTCGGCCGCCAGCGACGCCCGGCGGAGCAGGTGCTCATCCGCTGGCTCGGACCGGGCGGCAAGGTAGGCGGCGTGCACGGCATCAGCGAAACCGGCGTCATGAGCTGCCGCGAGCCACGCGAAATCATCGGCTGGGTCACCGACGGTGAGGTCCGTCCAACCCGTTACCGCGCAGACCCTCCCTGCCGAAAGCAGCAGGTTGTCTTCGTGCATGTCGCCGTGCACCACCGTGGGGCTGAACCGCCACAGGGTGACGTCTTCCAGCGCATGTTCCCAGCGGCGAAGGAGATCCGGGGGGATGCGACCGGCCGTGGCAGCCTGATCCAGTTCGTTGAGGCGGCGCTGCCTGACCTCGTTGGCCTCGTAGGCGGGCAGGTCAGCCTCGCTCACGAGGGCGCGCGGAAGTTCATGGACGGCCGCGATTGTCCTGCCGATTTCCGCGGCGAGCTGTGCGCCGCCGGCCGCGAGCTCCTCAAGCGAGCGCGGGGAGCCCTCGATGTGGGAGTACACGAATGTGCGCAGGTCGCCGATCCTCACGGTGCCAGCCACATGGGGGATGAGGAAGGGCAGTTCTGCCCGCACGCCCGGAGGGAAGGCGCGCAGCACCTGTAATTCGGTTTCCAGCCGCATGCTGGCTTCCGCGTGCCTCGGTGCCCTTACCCGCCACTGCTTGCCGGCGTCGTCAACCAGTAGCGCGGAGTCGAAGTCTGCGGGATCATCGGGTGCTCCTGAAACACCCGTGGGTGCCAGTCCGGGCACAGCCGCGCTTGCGAGGGCCGCGAGTTCCATCGGTGTGCGTTTCACATCCTCCACCGTAAGGGCGCCGGCCCATCGGCCTGTTCGTCCTGCGCGGCGAGTCGCTGCACGCGTCTCACTATTCCTCCAGATTCGCTCCCCGAATCTCCTTTTGGGGGTGGAAGATCGTACCGTAGAAGCATGACCGAAGCCGTCAGCATTTCCAGCCTCCCTTCCCTCGGATCCCTGCCGCTGGCACGGGGTACGGCTGACCGCGGCTCGGCTTTCCGCACCCGCCCTGATCTCTTTGACCACTTGTGGGAGCAGCCCGAAACCCGGGTCCTGCACCTGGCAGACCAGCGAACGCCCGTGCGCGGGAACCGGTTGCTGCTCGGCAGCGTTGCCGACGTGCAGCGCGGCAGTAACCCCGTCTACCTGGGCTCTACGGTGGAAGAAGATGCGCAACTCCCCGCAGGCACCCACGTGGTGCTGGTGCTCCATGAGGCACTCCAACCGGAGGTTGCTCCCGGAGGGCAGTGGATCGGCCTGCGCGCAGCCGCGGCAACCCTCCCTGGGCAGGAGTCCGGTCTGTTGGCCGAGGCGGTGGCCATAGCGAACTGGCACGCCAAACACACCCACTGCCCGCGTTGCGGTAACGCCACCGAATCCATTGATGGCGGGTGGGTGCGCAGGTGCCTGGCAGATCAAAGCCTTCATTATCCGCGCACCGACCCGGCAATCATCGTGACGGTGACGGATGAGGAGGACAGGCTGCTCCTCGGGTCCTCGGCAGCCTGGCCAGAAAACCGGTTTTCAACCCTCGCCGGGTTCGTCGAGCCGGGGGAGTCCCTGGAGGCGGCGGTCATCCGCGAAGTTGCGGAGGAATCCGGGATTCTGGTTCATTCCCCGCAGTACCTTGGCTCGCAGCCGTGGCCGTTCCCCGCTTCCCTGATGCTCGGGTTCACGGCCAAGGCCGCGCACGCGGTTCCAGTGCCCGACGGCGTCGAAATCATGGATGTCCGCTGGTTCAGCCGGGCGCAGCTTTTCGAGGAACTCAAGGATGACCGCATCTCGGTTGCGGCGGGTGCGTCCATCGCCCGCGCCCTGATCGAGCACTGGTACGGCGGTCCGCTGGATGAAGAGCCTGCTGCCGGGAGGCTTTAGTGGAGACCTCCATCGAGGAGCGGATTCTCGCTGGTCTGGATGATGAGCAGCGGGCGGTTGCCTCCCAACTTACGGGTCCGCTGTGCGTTCTTGCGGGAGCCGGAACTGGAAAGACCCGCGCCATCACGCACCGGATCGCCTACGGCGTCCACAGCGGCGTGTATAAGCCGCAGCAGGTCCTCGCCGTAACGTTCACCGCACGCGCCGCTGCTGAAATGCGCACGCGCCTGCGTGATCTCGGCGCACAGGGCGTCCAGGCACGCACTTTCCACGCTGCAGCTCTGCGGCAGCTGCAATATTTCTGGCCGCAGGCGGTGGGAGGCTCGCTGCCTGCTCTGGTGGACCATAAGGCTTCACTCATCGCAGAGGCATCCCGCCGCCTGCGTCTGAGCACTGACCGCGCGTCCATCCGCGACCTTGCGGCGGAAATCGAGTGGGCCAAGGTGTCGATGCTCACCCCTGACACCTATGCAGAGGCCGCGACCGGCCGCGCGGAACCGGCGGGAATGGACACAACCACGGTTACGCGGCTTTTCGCCGCCTACGAAGACCTCAAGGTGGACCGCAATGTCATCGACTTCGAGGACGTGCTGCTCATCACGGTGGGGATCCTGCAGGAGGACCCAAAGGTTGCAGCCACCGTGCGGGGGCAGTACCGGCACTTCGTCGTGGATGAGTACCAGGACGTCTCGCCACTGCAGCAGCGCCTGCTTGATCTCTGGCTTGGGGAGCGGAAAGAGCTCTGCGTTGTCGGTGACGCCAGCCAGACCATCTATTCCTTCACGGGTGCAACCAGTTCGCACCTGCTGAATTTCACGGCCGCTTACCGGGAGGCGCAGGTCATCAAGCTGGTGCGGGACTATCGTTCCACTCCGCAGGTGGTGAACCTCGCCAACGCCCTGCTGGCCGCACGCACCGCGGAGGAGGAGCGGCGCGGTGTCCGCGGAACCTGGGCAACTCCGCTGCAATTGATCGCGCAGCGGCCTTCCGGGCCTGCACCCAGCTTCACTGAATGCAGCGATGATGAAGCCGAAGCCGCCGACGTCGCGCGTCGCATCAGTAGCCTGCTGGCCGGCGGCGTGCCTGCGAGCGAGGTAGCAGTGCTCTACCGCACGAACGGCCAGTCCGAGGCCTACGAACAGGCCCTCGCGGCGGCGGGAATCGGGTATCAGCTCCGGGGTGGGGAAAGGTTCTTTGCGCGGCGCGAAGTGCGCGACAGCCTGCTTCAGCTGCGGGCCGCGGCACGCAACACGAACGACGACGACGACGTCCCCCAGCTGGTACGCGACGTCCTCGCATCGTTGGGTTACACCAGGGAAGCGCCGCAGACCTCGGGTGCGGTGCGCGAAAAATGGGAGTCCCTCGCCGCGCTCGTGTCCCTCGCTGACGAACTACAGGCGGCTCGGTCCGAACAGGGCTTCACGCTCCAGGATTTCGTAGCCGAACTGGAAGAGCGGGCAGCAGCGCAGCATGCACCCACTGTTCAGGGAGTAACCCTGGCTTCGCTGCACTCGGCAAAGGGATTGGAGTGGGATGCCGTGTTCCTTGTCGGACTGAGCGAGGGCCTGATGCCCATATCTTTTGCAGACACTCCCGATTCCGTTGATGAGGAACGCCGGCTGCTCTACGTAGGCGTCACCCGTGCGCGCAAACACCTTGCACTGTCCTGGTCGACGTCGCGGACCCCTGGCGGCCGTGCTTCGCGTAAACCATCCCGGTTCCTTGATGGGCTCCGTCCTGACTCTGACGGACAGCGGGCGTTCCGCCAACCAACCGCCCGCCGACAGCGGAAAGTGGCCGCGCCGGCCAATTGCCGTACGTGCGGCAAGTTGCTAGGAAGCGGCGCAGAGCGCAAAATCGGGCGATGCAGCGACTGCCCGGCGAGCTACAGCGAGGAAACATTCGAGGCTTTGCGCTCATGGCGGCTGCAGGCGGCGCGGGAAACGGACGTTCCAGCGTTTGTGGTATTCACTGACGCGACGCTCGTAGCAATTGCCGAGGCTCGTCCGGATTCACTCGACAAACTCGCGGAACTTGCCGGTGTGGGGCCCGCCAAGCTTGAGCGCTATGGGGAGTCGGTGCTGAGTGTCCTCGCCGATAACAACTGACACAGAAGCCCAGGGTGAAGAGTTTCCAGCGGCAGCCCCTGCGTTTCCTGTTGAGGTTCGCCGATCGGCCAGGCGCCGCCGCACGGTGAGCGTCGATCTGCGGGACGGCGTTGCAGTTGTTTCCATCCCGGCGACCTTCACAGCCCGGCAGGAGAAACAGTGGGTCGAGCGCATGGTTGCGAAGTTGCATGCCAAGTCCATCCGACCGGCGGCGTCAGAGACGGAGTTGAGCACCCGCGCCGTGCAACTCTCAGACCGCTACCTGAATGGCAGAGGGCAACCGGCCAGCATCAAATGGGTGGGCAACCAGAACTCCCGGTGGGGTTCAGCAACTCCAGCTGCACAGGCGGTACGCCTGTCACACAAGTTGCAGGGCATGCCCGACTGGGTGATCGACTACGTCATCCTGCATGAAATGGCTCACCTGATCGAGCCGTCCCACAACAGCAGATTCTGGAGCCTCCTGGCCGACTATCCGCACACAGAAACGGCCAAGGCCTTCCTTGAGGGCGCCGCCTACGCAGCGGACCACAGCCTGCGCGGTAGGTAGGCGAACGTAACCGTCCGCCTACCTACCGGCCGAGCCGTCAGTGCCGGGTGTCGCCGTCGTCGGTTTCAGGGTCGCCGGTTTCCTGTCCATCGCTCCTGGGGCCCTCGGTGTCAGGGCTGTCGGTGTCAGCGCTCTCATCCTGGACAGCGGTGTCGTCGAACCCGCCTGAAAGCAGTTTCTCCAGTGCGGCGTCAACCTCCGCGTCGGCGGATTCGGCGAGCTCGCGCCGTTTGCTGAATCCCGCCGGATCGTCGAGGTCTTCGGGGGTCGGTAAGAGGTCAGGGTGCTGCCAGATGGCATCGCGCCCGGCGATTCCCCGTTCTTCGCGCAGCTGCTCCCATAACGCCGCAGCATCCCGCAGCCTGCGCGGGCGCAGTTCAAGCCCCACGAGTGAAGCGAAGGCGTTTTCCGATGGCCCGCCGGTTGCACGCCGACGTCGGACCATTTCCCGAAGCGCAACGGATGAGGGCAGGTTGGCTGTAGCGGCGGCCGTGAGTTCGTCCACCCACCCTTCCACCAGTGCCAGGGTGGTCTCCAGCCTTGCCAGCGCGGCGTCCTGTGCCGGAGTGCGTTCGGGCATGAAAACGCCCTGTGACAAGGCCGACTGCACTGATTCGGGATGCGATGGATCGATGTCCCGAGCAACCTCCTCAATCTTCGACATGTCGATGTGAATGCCGCGCGCATAGCTTTCCACAGCGCCGAGCAGATGACCGGTCAGCCAGGGCACATGCGTGAAGAGCCGTACATGCGCGGCCTCACGCGTGGCCAGGAAGAGCCGTACGTCCTGTTCGGAGACATCGAGCCCTTCGCCGAAGGCGGCAACGTTCGCTGGCAGGAGGGCCATGCTGTTTTCGGCGAGCGGGATGCCGATGTCCGTTGAACTGACAACGTCCCTGGATAGGGCGCCGACGGCCTGGCCAAGCTGCATTCCGAACATAGCTCCGCCCATGTTCTGCAACATGGAAGAGGCACCGCCCATCATGGACTTCATTTCTTCGGGCATTTGCTCGCTGAGGGCATTAGACAGCGCGAGGGCAATACTCGTGGCAACCGGCTCGGTGAGCCGCTTCCAGGTTCCCATGGTCGCTTCGACCCACTCCGCCCGCGACCATGCGCGGCCCAACCGTGCAGTTGACGGGAAGTCCGTAACCGGATCCAGCCACAGTTCTGCCAGCCGCAACGCCTCATCGACTTCGCGCTGCTCCTTGCTGGAAACAGAGGGGTCACCTCCAGCGGCCGCCGCACGCCGCGCCTGGTCCTGCGCCATGGTCCAGTTCACCGGACCCTCCGACTGGGCGCTGAACATTGCCTGCACCTGCTGCATGATCATGGCCAGGGCCTGCGGATCGTTCGGCAGGCCAGCTGCCTTCGCGATGTCCTGCGGGTTGACGCCCTGCATGTTCCCGCCCATGAGGCGCTCCAGCATCTCGGAGAGAGGATCCTTGGGGGTGTCGTCGTCGTTGTTCGACGGATTGGAAGTCATCGATACCACCGGTCCTTGAGGTGTCTGGTGCGGGTTTGGGGACAGCCGACTTGTCAGCGCCGGTGCCCGTAGCCTTGGATGCGGCCGGGTCACTTACGTTACCGGTCGGCTTCGAAGTTGTCCCCTGCTGATGAGGGGAGTTCGCTGTAGGCAAAGCAGCTGCAGGCAAAGCAAGGGTGCGCTCGGCTTGTAGTCTTGATTGGTGATACCCGCGCGTCGGTCTGTCCGGCGTAAGGGGATGCTCCTAGTTCAAAGGTGACACTCTTGACCCAAACCCTCCCGCCCGAGAAAATCGAGCCGGAAAAGCGCCAGCGTGACCCGCGGTTCACGGTGATGGCGGTGTCAGGCCTGCTTGCTGTCGGTCTCGGTGCGGCAGCGATCGCGCTCCCCGCGCCGTACGTGGTCGAGTCCCCTGGCCCCACCTTCAATACGATCGGTGAAGTGGATTCACAGCCCCTGATTTCCGTCGATGGTCGCGAGACCTATCCCACCAGCGGTGACCTCGACCTGACAACCGTGTTTGTCTCCGGGGGGCCGGGACAGGACGTGAGCATCTTCGAGGTGTTCCGCGCCTGGGCGAATCCATCGCAGGCAGTGACGCCCAAGGAACTGGTCTACCCCCCGGATGTTTCGCAGTCCGATATCGAGGATCAGAACGCGCAGGCCATGACCTCGTCCCAGGAATCGGCGGTTGCCGCGGCCCTGTCGCACCTCGAAATCCCATACGAGGAGACCCTCTCAGTGGTTGGCCTCGCGGAGGATTCTGCGTCGGAGGGGATTCTCGAGGAGGGCGACGTGCTGGTCGCTGTTGACGGTGAACCAATCGTGGCGCTGGATCCTCTGAAGAAAGCACTCAACTCTGCCGGCGGCGAGAGCGTGGAACTAACGGTCACGCGAGACGGCGAAGAGGAGTCCGTTTCCGTGACGCCCCTCGAGTCGGAAGCGGGCGATTTCCAACTTGGCGTCTTCCTCATGTCGGAGTTCCAGTTCCCCTTCGACGTCGACATCGCCCTGAACAATGTCGGTGGACCCTCTGCGGGCACCATGTTCGCGTTGGGCATCGTCGACAAGCTCACCGAGGGCGAACTCACTGGTGGCCGCCACTTCGCCGGGACCGGAACCATCGATTCCGCCGGCAACGTGGGGCCGATCGGCGGAATCCGCCAGAAGCTCGTCGGTGCGCGCGACGCCGGGGCGAGCGTGTTCCTGGCGCCGGCGGCCAACTGCGAAGAAGTGGTGGGTCATGTACCCGATGGTCTCCGAGTGGTGCGTGTGGAGACGCTCGACGACGCAGTGAGTGCCGTTCGCGGGCTGGGAGAAGAGAACGACGACGACGCCGAACTCGCGACCTGCGAGGACTGACGCTGCGTGCCGGTCGGATTTGGACACGATTCAGGAACGATCGACTGGCTGTGCCCTGGAGCCGGAACTGAATTGGTCCGCCCGGACGTGGACAAGGCAGAATAAAGAATCATGGACTGATGCGTTTATCAACGTATCCGTGATCCCGTACAGCCAATGATGAGGTAACAGTGACATCCGGACCAGACCGGCCGTTTAGCAGCAGGCCTAGCCAATCGAAATCCTCCCCGAACCGGCGGCGTGGTCCGCTGATCCCGACACTGATCGTGCTCGCACTGCTCGTAGTGGGTTTCGTCTACTTCTCCCAGGTCTACGCGGACGTGCTCTGGTACAACCAATTGGGCTTCCTGGAGGTGTTCGTCACTGAGAACCTCTCGCGTATCGGGTTGTTCCTGGCCGCGTTCCTCATCATGGGTGCCAGCGTTTTCTTCAGCCTGCGAATCGCTTACCGGTCGCGGCCAATCTATGCCCCGGACAGTGCAGTCCAGGACAACCTGAACCGCTACCAGGCGCAGCTCGAGCCAATCCGCAAGCTGCTGATGATCGGTATCCCGGTTGTCCTTGCCGCCTTCGCGGGTACCGCGGCTTCCTCGCAGTGGGAGTCCATGCTGCTGTTCTTCAACGCGGAGCCGTTCGGCACCGTTGATCCTGAGTTCGGCCTCGACGTCGGGTTCTACGTCTTCACCCTGCCTTTCCTCGGGTTCATCCTGGGCTTCCTCACCAGCGTCGTGGTCATCAGCGGTATCGCCGGTATTCTCACCCACTACCTTTACGGCGGCATCCGCCTTGAGGAAAAGGGTCTCTTCACCAGCAGGGCAGCACGCACCCACATCGCCGTCCTCGCAGCCCTCTTCCTCCTCCTGCAGGGCGTCAATTACTGGCTCGACCGGTACGCGACCGTCACCAGCAGCGACGGGAAATGGACTGGAGCCCTCTACACGGACGTCAACGCAGTCATTCCCACCAAGGCGATCCTCGCCGCGGCCGCCGTCATCGTTGCCGTTCTCTTCATCGTTTCTGCGTTGATCGGCCGGTGGCGCCTTCCAGTGATCGGTACCGCGATGTTGGTCATCACCGCCATACTCGCCGGCGGCGTGTACCCGTGGGTTGTTCAGCGTTTCCAGGTGGTGCCTAACGAATTCAACCGTGAAGAAGAATTCATTGAGCACAACGTGGCCATGACCCGGGCCGCCTATGGCCTCGACCAGGTCGAGGTCAACAATTATCCGGTAGAAGAAGTTCCGGCCGAAGGAGCACTGAACGAGGACGGTGAAACGACGGCGAACATCCGGCTGCTCGATCCAAACCTGGTCAGCGACGCCTTCAGCCAACTGCAGCAGTTCCGTCAGTACTACCAGTTCCCTGAGATCCTCAATGTGGACCGCTATGAGATCGACGGAGCGGTGGAAGACACCGTCATTGCTGTCCGTGAGCTCAATACGGCCGGCGTCCCTGCGGGCTGGATCAACGAGCACATTTTCTACACGCACGGCTACGGCGTAGTTGCTGCGGCAGGATCCACTGTTCAGCCGGACGGGCGGCCCGAATTCATTCAGTCGGGTATTCCTTCCACCGGCGTCCTAGGCGACGAAAGCACGTATGAGCCCCGTATCTACTTCGGGGAGGAGTCGCCGGAGTACTCGATCGTGGGCGCTGAGGACGGTGCAGCACCGCAGGAGATTGACCGGCCGGAAACCGAACAGTCCACGCAGGAGGCCCGCAGCACCTTCCAGGGCGACGGAGGACCGGCGATCGGTAACCTCTTCCATCGGCTCGTGTATGCCCTGAAGTTCCAGTCCACTGACCTCCTGCTCTCCGATCAGGTCAATTCGGAATCGCAGATTCTGTATGACCGCGACCCAGTTGACCGGGTAAAGAAGGTCGCCCCATACCTGACACTGGACAGCAACGCCTACCCAGCGATTGTGGACGGACGGGTCAAATGGATCATTGAGGGTTACACCACTACGGCCGAATATCCGTATTCAACGGAACAGGAGCTGCAGTCAGCGACGGTTGACTCGCTCACCGCTGAGGGAATCTCCGCGACACTGCCTGCGGACCGGGTCAACTACATCCGCAACGCTGTAAAAGCGACCGTTGACGCCTACGACGGCTCTGTGGATCTCTACGCGTGGGATGACCAGGACCCCATCCTGAAGGCCTGGCAGAAGATTTATCCTTCGTCGCTCAAGCCTTACAGCGAAATGAACGCTGATCTGATGGCGCATGTGCGCTATCCGGAGGATCTCTTCAAGGTCCAGCGCGAGTTGCTTGCCCGCTACCACGTGACCGAAACACTGCCGTTCTATAACAACAGTGAGGCATGGACGGTACCCGAGGACCCAACTCTCGAGGAGGGGGAGCGGTCGGTCAAGCAGCCCCCGTTCTACCTGTCGCTGCAGATGCCCGAGCAGGAATCAGCTTCCTTCTCGCTCACCACCCCGTTCATTCCCTTTGTTCCTGAGGGGCAGCAGGCCCGCAACATCCTGTATGGCTTCCTCGCCGCCGATGGAGACGCCGGAACCGGCGAAGACGGCGTCAAGGCTGACACGTACGGCACGCTGAGGTTGCTCGACACTTCGGGCGAGGACTCCGCGGTAGGGCCGGGACAGGCGGCTAACCTCTTCAACTCGGACACGAGCGTCTCGCAGGAGTTGAACCTGCTGCGCCAGGGCGCTTCAGAGGTCATCAGCGGCAACCTGCTGACTCTCCCCATCGGTGGTGGCATCGCCTATGTGCAGCCGGTGTTCGTGCAGTCCTCGGGGGACTCATCCTTTCCTGTTCTGCGGCGGGTACTGGTCAGCTTTGGTGAACAAGTCGGGTTCGCGCCTACCCTCGCAGAAGCGCTGGACCAGGTGTTCCAGGGCGATTCCGGTGCAGAGACCGGTGACAGCGAGAACGTCGGCGAAACGCCTGATGACCCTGCTGCTCCGCCAGCCGGTGAGGAGCCAACTGGCGAGCCCACGGAAGAGCCATCCGAGCAGCCAACAGCTGAGCCAACGACGCCGGTCGAGCCTGGAACAGGGGACCCTGCTGCGGATTTGCGGTCGGCTCTTGAGGATGCGAACGCTGCCATCCAGGAGGGCCAGGATGCCCTCGCCGAGGGTGATTTCGCGGCCTACGGTGAAGCGCAGGAACGCTTGGACAGCGCCCTGCAGCGCGCGCTTGATGCCGAAACCCGGCTCTCGGAAGCCGGTAGCGAGTGAGCTGAAGCAGCCGATTTGCAGTCCACTCCCGCGGCGGGTAACGTAGTAATCACGCCGCGGGGTGGAGCAGTTCGGTAGCTCGCTGGGCTCATAACCCAGAGGTCGCAAGTTCAAATCTTGCCCCCGCAACAAGTAAGAAAGTCCCGGAAGGTTCGCCTTCCGGGACTTTTTGTTTGTCGGCTCGTTTTCTCTTTACCACTCCGCCCGGAATCCGTTTGATGCGAAGGCCGCGCCGAGCAAGTGCTCGCCTAAACTGGGCACATGGTCGGACACAGTATTGTGGGCGGGGATGATGAGCGCGGCGAGTCCGCGCTGCAACGGATAGACCGTAATTGGCTGGAACTGCTGCAGGAACTTCGCGTCCTGCAGACCGGCATCCAGATCCTCACCGGATTCCTTCTGACCCTGCCGTTTCAGGCACGCTTCACAGAGCTGGACAGCTTCCAGGTGACCGTCTACCTGGTCCTCGTGGTGCTCTCAGCCCTCATAACGTCCCTACTTCTGGCGACGGTGATCATGCACCGCACTTTCTTCCGACTGCGCATCAAGGAAACCCTGGTCCGCAATGCGGACCGCATCCTGCGAGCGGCAATGGTGCTCATCGGGCTGGTGCTCGTAGGCACCACGGGCTTGATCTTCGACATCGTGCTGAACCGGATGGCTGGCACGATCACCGCCATCAGCCTTGCCTTGCTTATCTGCGCTCTCTGGGTCGCAGTGCCAGAACTGCTCAAGCGGCGTTCGGTGAAGAACGCTACCGGGAGCGCAATTCCTGGTACGCGTTGAGGGCGCGTGCACGCGATTCCTTCAGGTCCACCAGCGGCGCTGCATAACCGTCCACCGGGTCCTTCCACGGTTCGTGAACGTCTGCCGCCGCCCGTAACTCAGGAATCCAGCGGCGCAGGTAGCCGCCGTCGGCGTCGAACTTCTTGCTTTGCGTCACAGGGTTGAAGACCCGGAAGTAGGGTGCAGCGTCGGCTCCCGATCCAGCGACCCATTGCCAGTTTGCAGCGTTGTTCGCGGAGTCAGCGTCCACCAGGGTGTCCCAGAACCAGGCCTCACCGACCCGCCAATCCACCATCAGGTTTTTCACGAGGAATGATGCAACGGCCATTCGCACGCGGTTGTGCATCCAACCGGTGTGCCAAAGCTGCCGCATCCCAGCATCGATCAGCGGATATCCGGTCTGACCGTGGCGCCAGGCGTCCAGTTCCTCCTCCGACGGTTGTTGCCAGGGGAAAGCGTCGAACTGGGGACGGTAGTTCTTCGTCGCCAGCTCGGGGTTGTGGTACTGCAGTTGCCAGCAGAACTCCCGCCAGCCAATCTCATTGCCGAAGACCGTGATGTCACGCGCAATCTCGGGGTGCCGGCTCTGCTCGGCAGCATGCCAGACCTGGAAGGGGCTCACTTCCCCGAACTTCAGGTGCGGCGACAGCCGGCTGGTGCCATCAACGTTGGGGCGGTCGCGGGCCTCGGAGTATCCGCTGATGGTTCCGCCAAGAAAGTCGCTGAGGAATTTCTGTCCGGTCGGCTCACCCGGTGTCCAGGTTTCGCGCAGTCCGCCGGCCCAATCAGGCCTAGTGGGAAGCAACGGCCACGCTGCGAGATCCTCAGAGGCAGCTGCGGGGCCCCGGAGCGCCGCAGGGGCATCGAGCGGTGCGCGAGGCTCCGGCCGGGACCGGCAGGCGCGCCAGAACGGCGTGAACACACGGTATGGCTCTCCGGCCCCATTGGTGACGTCCCAGGGCTCGAAGAGCAGGTTGGCCTGAAAGCTGTGTACCTCGAGACCGCGTTCGGAGAGCGCGGTTTTGATGCTTGCATCGAGATTCCGCTCGCCGTATCCGTAGCGACGGTTCCAGTACACTGCATCAGCACCGGTCTCTTCGGCGATCCCCTCGATCGCCTCCTTAGCGCCGCCCGAGCGCAGCACTAACGGCACACCGAGTCGCTCCAGAGCGTCGCGGAGCGAGGCGAGGGAGTGGTGCAGCCACCAGCGGGACGCTCCGCCAAGCGGCCTGATCCCCTCGCTGACGTCATCAAGGACATAGCAGACGACGACGTCGCCCCTGCCAGCCGCAGCGTGCAGGGCGGGGTTGTCGGACACCCGCAGGTCGTCCCGCAGCCAAACTACTGTAAGCGCCACGCGTCCCTCCTTGCTTCGTCAGGCGTTAAGCAGGACGACGACGGTCCAGCAGGGGCCGTCGTCGTCCTTGATCCGTTGGATCAGTACTGCGGGGTTTCCTCGCCCTGCTCAATCGCGGAGCGGGGCTGCTCGGAGCTGCCGGATTTCAGCGCCGCGAGCCTGGCCTCGATCTCCGTCTGCTCACCGAGGTCCTCGAGGCTTTCGAACTGCGCGTCGAGGGAGGAGTTTGCCAGCTCGTTCTGGCCAAGCACCTTGGCTTCTTCACGGCGGATCTTTTCCTCGAAACGTCCAACCTCGCTGGTGGGATCCATGAAGTCGATGCTCTTCATGGCGTCGTGCACCTGGGACTGGGCGGCAGCGGTGCGCGAGCGGGCAATGAGCTCGTCCCGCTTGCTCGTGAGCTCGCCGAGTTTGCCCTTCATCTGGTTCAGGCCGGTCTTGAGCTTGTCCACGATCTCGGTCTGCGAGGAGATTGTCGGTTCGGCGCCCTTGGCCTCGTTCTCGGCCTGCATCTGGCGCTGGATGGCGACCTTCGCGAGGTTGTCGAATTTCTCGGCGTCCACGGTGTCTCCGGACGTCCGGTATTCATCAGCCTTGCGTGAGGCTGCGAGAGCTTTGTTTCCCCAGTTCCGGGCGTTCTCGCGGTCCTCGTTGTAGTCCTCCTGCAGCATGCGCAGGTTGCCGATGGTCTGCGCAACGGCGCTTTCCGCTTCAGCGATGCTGTTGGAGTAATCCCGGACCATCTGATCCAGCATCTTCTGGGGGTCTTCAGCCTGATCCAGAATCGAGTTGATGTTGGCTTTCGCGAGAGTCGCGATACGTCCGAAAATTGATTGCTTTACCATTGGTTACCTTTCGATGTGCCTGTGTTCTTCACTGCTGAGAAATCACTGTCTGCGCCACTGCGTGCGCGCAGGCGCCGTGTGCAGAAGCTCCGTTAGAAGTCCCCGAATCCGCCGCCGAAATCACCAAACCCTCCGCCGCCGGCATCGAATCCTCCGAAGCCGCCGCCACCGAACATGCCGCCGTCGCCTCCGCCGCCGAAGTCGCCACCTCCGCCGCCAAAATCTCCACCCCCGCCGAAGAATCCTCCGCCGTGACCGCCGCCGTTGAGGATGGAGCCGATAAGGATGCCGCCCAGCAGGGCTCCACCCATACCGTTTCCGCCGCCCCCGAACATGCCGCCGCCTCCGAAGCCGCCCATGCGGCCGCCAAAGCCCTCGACATCCTGTTGGGCGAGGCCGCCCGCCTGCTCCGCGAGGGTGACTGCCTGCTGGGCATGCGAGAGTGCAGTGACTGGATCATCGGACTGGATCTGGAGCGCGTAGTCGAGGTTCCGCTCGGCTTCCGCCAGCCGCGTGCGGGCTTCGCTGCCTACTCCGCCACGACGCGCACGGATGTAGTCGGCGGTGCCCGAGATGCGGGATTGGGCGGCCATGATTGTGTGCTGCAGGCTTTCCCGGGCGCGGCGCGTCTGGTCCGCGTGATCCCTCACGCCTCCAAGGGCTGAATCAAGCTGGTTGTGGGCCGCTTCGATGCGTTGCAGGAGGGAGACGGGGTCGAAGTTGCCCTTGGCTATCTCGTGCCGAACCATGTCGAGGGCAGCGGTGGTCCCTGCCACTGGCCCGGCAAGTTCCGGGTTGGAACCGGCGGACACCATGGCTTGGGCCTGCGCCAGATCCTGGGCGGTGTCCGAAACAGCCTGTTCCATTTCACGTTCGGCGCTGGCAAGTTCAGAAGCCCGCCGATCGATCGCTTCCAGCAACACCTTCGTCTGGTGGACGCCTTCCTCAGTGGCGCGCACGGCCACGACGGCGGCACTGGTGTTCCCCGCGGACAGGTGCTGTTGAGCGGTGGACGCGGCGTTATCCACAAACTGGAGGCGCTCGCGGGCCTGCTCCACGTTGTCCTCGATCTGAACCGTGGCTGATGGGGCATAGCGGCTCTTCAACTGCCGGAGAGTCTCTTCAGCAGCGCTAAGCCGGGTGCCGACGTCGGCCGCTGCCCGCTGCGCATCCTCAAGTGCCTGGGGCGCATTCCTCTCAAGCTTCCGGAGGGCATCAAAGTCGGTTTTGTGCTCCTGCAGGCTGGCGTTGACCGATTCGCAGCGGCGGATGATGTCGCCCAGCCACTTGCGTTGGTCTTCCTCAGTGTCCGGAATGTGGTCATCGAGCTGTTGCTGCAGTTTGAAGGATTCACTCATGTGGGCCTTGGCGTTCGCGATGTCATCGGCGAAAGGCCTGACAGATTCATCGCCGTACTGCGCTCCTGCGAAATCCAGTTCCTGCTCACTTGACTTGATGGCATCATCGGCGGCGATCAACAGGCTACCCGCACGTTTGCGGAGATCTTCCACGCTGACTGAGGCAAGGGGGTCGAGCACCTCACCGTCCGCACCCCGGCCGGGACCGAAATCAATTTCGCCCGGGCGTTGTTGCTGAACCTGCGCGTGACCGGCGTTGCTCCGGCGCGATTTGGACCGGAGGTAGAAGTACCCGCCTGCCCCAGCGAGAATGAGTAGTGCACCAATGAAAAGGATGGAGCCCATTCCGCCTGCAGCGTCGCCGGAGTTGCCGGCTCCTTCGATTGTGCCGCCGTCGAGCACCTGAGCGACCGCGGTGCTCGCTGAGATCGCGGCACCGTCCCAGTCCCGTTCCGTCAACTCCGGTCGAACTTCCGAGTCATAAATTGCTTGCGCCTGACGATCCACGGCACTTGACCGGTCCGCAAGAATTGCGGCGTCTCTTTGGTCGACCGCCACTACAAGGATGGCGTCGTCTGGCGCGAAATCGCTGGTAACAGCCGAAGCCTCTGCCCAGCCCAAAGCATCCGAAGGGCTTTCGAAAGAATCCACGTAGGCGACATGCAAGGTGTAGCCGTGGTCGCGTTCAAGGGTGGAGATGGCTTGCTCGACCTGCTGCTGTTCGCCGTCGCTCAGCACATCAGCCTGATCGATGACGGTTTCGGAGCCGAAGTCCACGGGCGTGGCGGCCATCGCTGCGGGAACCGCCAGTGGACTCGTCAGCGCGAGGGCTCCAAGACCCGCGGCAGCTGAAATTCGTGTGGTGCTCGGCTTCATTCACGACCCTTCAACAGTGTCCGCCGGGCGTTCCGGGAACCAGCTGAAACATCAGTGCGTCCAGGCCGCACCCCATGTCCCGCCTCACTGCGATTCTATGGTGCGGTTCAGGGGCAGTCCACCAACGGGGGTATGCCTCCAGCGAAACGGTGGGAGCCGACGGTCGTCCCCGAGAAGCGAATCCATACGGTTAGTTCACAGCGCTCGTACAGGAAACGTCAGCCGTTACTTCAGGATGGTTTGGCATAGTTCAGGGAAGCATCAGTGAAAGGACAACCGATGACCGAGAACAACGCCGGTTCGTACGGACCGCTTCCGCCACGCCCACAGAATCCCCCGAGCCATAACCAGAACCAGAGCCAGAGCCAGGACGAGGCTAACCAGAGCCACCAAGAAGCGAACCAGTCGCAACAGGCGCAGGACCAAGAGGCGACCGCCCACCCCGGAATGGGTGAGCCCGCACCGGAAAGCCATCAGCACACCCAGCAGTTCGCGGAGCAGCAGTACGGTGCCCCGTCGGGCAGCCACCCGGAAGCGCCAGCACAGCACCAGTACGCCGGTTCATTCGGCGACGTGTACGGCCACCCGGCGCCCGCCTACCCAAAGCCCCGCAAGAAGCGGGACAAGAGGCATGTGGGCGCTGGCACCTTCATCTCAGGGATGCTCGTCGCAGGGCTGCTGGGCGGTACAGTCGCGGTCGCTACCGATGCCTTCTTCGACGACGGCGCCAACGGCCAGAACACCAGCACCACGCAGCCGCAATCAGTCGTCGTCAATGACACGGAAAGCGTCAACGAGATCACTGGTGCAGCGGCGAAAGCCTCACCCAGCGTTGTCACCATTTCTGTCAACGGCGGATCATCCAGCGGCTCGGGCTCCGGAATCATCATTGACGCCGAGGGCCACATCCTGACCAACACCCACGTGGTGACGCTCGGGGGCCAGGTCTCCGAGCCTGCCGTGGAAGTTCGCACCAATGACGGCCAGGTGTTCGCGGCCGAGGTTGTCGGCACGGACCCCCTCTCTGACCTCGCTGTGATCAAGATCGACGCCCCGGATCTGCAGCCCGCAACCCTTGCGGACTCATCGGAACTCAACGTGGGAGACGTCGCGATCGCTATCGGCGCTCCGCTCGGACTGAGCGGAACGGTCACCGATGGCATTATCTCCACCCTCAACCGGACCATCAGCGTTCAGTCCTCAGCTGTACCCGAGGAACAGACGGACGCACCCCAGCAGGATCCCGGCGATGGTTTCAACTTCCTCCCGCCGGACGGATCCCAGGCGCCGCAGCAGGGCAGCCAGGGTTCCATCTACCTGAACGTGATCCAGACCGACGCCGCGATCAACCAGGGCAACTCGGGCGGTGCTCTCGTCGATTCCGAAGGCCGGATTATCGGCGTGAACGTTGCCATTGCCTCAGCGGGTTCAGGGGAGAGCGCGGGCAATATCGGCGTCGGCTTCTCCATCCCGATCAACTACGGCAAGCGCGTCGCAGAGGAAATCATCGCCAACGGCGAAGCCACCCACGGGTTCCTTGGCGTCAGCGTTGGGCCGGCAGCCTCCGGCAGCTCCGAAGGCGGCAGTGCATTCTCCGTCGGAGCGGAGGTTCAATCAGTTGAGCCCGGCAGCCCCGCGGAAGCTGCGGAACTCCGGGAAGGCGATGTCATCACGAAGGTCGGGGAACTCTCCATCGAGGACCCACAGGCCCTGACGGCGGCCGTTCGTATGATCGCCGCCGGAGATACCACCCAGGTCGAGCTGGTGCGGGGCGGCGAAACTATCACCCTTGACGTGACGGTCACCCAGCCGCCGGCAACCGACTGACGACTGGACCGGTAGAGCGGAGCAGCAGCCCTTCTTTACGGGGGGCTGCTGCTTACGTCTTATGCCTGACGTAAACGGCTAAAGCGTGTGGTTAGCTTGTGTGCGGGCAGCTAGAAGCCGTAGGAAAGGCAGCAATGGGAGAGACAGGATCCGCGCTGAAAATCGCGGTTTTGGTGAAGTACGTACCGGACGCCCAGTTCGACCGCCATTTGACTGGCAGCGCTAACACCACGGACCGCTCGGAGAGCATTCTTTCCGAGCTGGATGAATATGCGCTGGAAGCTGCGCTACAGATCACGGAGGCTCACGGCGGGCAGGCTGCCGGGCATACCGTCACAGCAGTGACGGTGGGGCCGCCAGCCGCGGCCAACGCCGTCAAGAAGGCACTCCAGATAGGCGCCCACGACGGCGTCCATCTCCTCGATGAGGCTCTCGCCGGCTCCGACGCTTCCGGCACCTCGAAGGCACTCGCGGCCGTTGTTCGCCATCTCGGCGCGGTGGACCTGGTGCTGACCGGCATGTCATCGACCGATGGTGAGACCTCCCTCGTGCCCGCGCAGCTAGCCGAGCTGCTGGACCTGCCACAGGTGACGTTCGCTTCCAGCCTGGACCTGAGGAACGACGACGGCGCCTGGCACCTGAGTGCCCGCCGTGAAAGCGATCACTTCGCCGAGAACCTGGAGAGCGCGGTTCCTGCCGTGGTTTCCGTGACTGACCAGATCAACGAGCCCCGCTACCCCAACTTCAAGGGGATTATGGCGGCGAAGAAGAAGACCATCGCTACCCTCTCGCTGGCGGACATCGGGTTGGATCCATCGGAGGTTGGGCACGCCGGCGCGTGGACCCGGGTGGAGGACGCACAGCAACGGCCGCCCCGCTCACAGGGCACCATCATCACTGACGAAGGCGATGCCGGCATCCGTCTGGTCGACTTCCTTGCCGAGCAGAAACTGCTCTGACCGACCCGCCCAGCGGAACCTACTCGAAGGAGCCTTTTGCTATGGCAACCGTCCTTGTCTACATAGACAACCCGGGGGAGTCCCTCCACAAGACCGACCGCGAGCTACTCACCCTCGCAGGCAGCCTCGGGACAACCGCGGCAGCGCTGGTCGGCGAAGTTTCACCTGCTGTGCTGGATGAACTTGGCGCCTACGGTGTGGAGCACCTTTACCAGTCCTCCAACGACGAACTCAGTGCCGTTCTGGTCGCCGGCAAGGCTGCGTTCCTCGCCACGGCCGCCGGAGCCTCCGAAGCCGACGTCGTCCTACTCGGTAATACATTCGAGGCCCGGGAGATCGCGGCGCGTACCGGAATCCGGCTTTCTTCAGGCGTGATCACCGACGCCGTGGCGGTGACGGCAGACTTCCGGGTAACCAAGTCCGTCTTCGCGGGCTCCTACAGCGTCGAGGCAACTGTCACCAGCGGAACGCCCATCATCACCGTGAAGGCAAACAGCGTCGAAGCAGCATCGCCCGCCGCGGGCCAGGCACCTGTCCGCCACTTGCTGGACGTTCCACAGCCGGTTGCCGCGGCGCGCATCACTGGCCGGACGGACAAAGCGGCCAGCGGCCGGCCAAGCCTGGATGAGGCTCCCGTCGTTGTAGCCGGCGGGCGCGGCGTCGACGGCGACTTCGGTCCCGTCGAGGACCTGGCGGACGCGTTGGGAGGAGCGGTCGGAGCATCCCGCGCAGCCACGGACGCCGGTTGGATTGAGCACTCCGCCCAGGTTGGGCAGACCGGTAAGACCGTCTCCCCGCAGCTCTACATCTCGGCCGGTATTTCCGGAGCAATTCAGCAGAAGTCAGGCATGCAGACGGCAAGGATAATTGTGGCCGTCAACAAAGACGCCGATGCCCCGGTCTTCGAAATCGCGGACTTCGGCATCGTCGGCGACCTCAAAACCGTGCTTCCCCAAGCCACCGAAGAAATCAAGCGGCGCAAGGGCTAGAAGTGGACGTATCCTCACCAGCGGCGCGCCACAACCCGCGCCGTGTTCTCTGTTTTGTTGCGCACCCCGACGACATCGACTTCGGGGCTGCCGGCACCATCGCGCAGTGGACGGCCGCTGGCGTCGTCGTCAGTTACTGCATTATGACCGACGGCGACGCCGGTGGGTTCTCCGACGATCACCGGCATAACATCGTGGAACGCCGGCGTGAAGAGCAGCGCTCCGCCGCCCGGATGGTTGGCGTTGAAACCGTGCACTTCCTGGGTCACCGTGACGGTTTACTCGAACCAAGTGGTGAGGTGGTGGCCGGCGTGGTCGAACTGATCCGCCGTGAGCGCCCGGACATTGTGCTCTCGATGCACCCCGAGCGGAACTGGGACCGGATCCAGAAAAGCCACCCCGACCATCTTGCCTGCGGAGAGGCTGTCACCCGTGCGGTCTATCCGGCAGCGGAGAACCCCTACGCGTTCCCGCAGCTGGCGGCGGAAGGGCTTGAGGCGTACAGGGTTCCCTGGCTGTGGTTCATCGGCGGGCCAACCCAGCTGGAGAACCACTTCGTCGACATGACCGATCATGTGGAAGACAAAATGCGGGCACTGCATTTCCACGCCAGCCAGCACCCGGACATCGAGCGGATGGACCGATCCGTCCGCGGCTTCCTCAGCGCGAACGCCAAGCGGGCAGGCCTGCCGGAGGGGCATAGCGCAGAACTGTTCCAAGCGGTGCCGGTCAACACGGAAGACACCATCGCGGGCTTCTGAAGTTCCGGACCCAAGAACAGGGAGGGGTGCCGCGTGATGCGACACCCCCTGCTGTGCTGATTAGGTTAGGCGCTGAACGGAATCTCGGCCACCATGGGCAGCGTAGGCGATTCAGACCCGCCTTCGGGCTCAACCGTGATTGCGAGGCCTTGATAGGCGTTGATGCCCTCAACCGTGAGTTCGGTGTGAGCTACGTCCTCACCCGTCATTGTGCCGAGCGACTCCGGCGAGGCACCATCTGCGGGCACTCGCCACATCTGGTAGACCTTGCCTTCCGGCGGAGCAGGCACACCATCCAGCGTGACGACGGCGGCATCTTCCGATGACGAGAAGGCCAGTTCTGCTGTCCCTGTCTCACCGATGGCTATCTGCTGCCGCTGTAGGTCGGCAGCCTGCAGGATCTCCTCCTGGACGGAAGATGGCTGCAGGTTCTGGGCGACGGTCACACCTCCGACTGCGACGATGACGGCCGCGGCGGCAGCCATGAGCCAGCGTGCAGCCGAGGGCTTGCGGCGCTGCTCACGGCGAGCCGTCAACTCGTCAACGGGTGCATCGGCAGCGGGCGCAGGAGAATGTGTCGCAACCTCTTCCCGGGGCAGGTTGCCGATGATCCTGTCGAGCAAGCCCGAAGGCGGATCCGCTTCATCAACGGCGTATG
The DNA here is from genome assembly GCF_055361185.1 of Arthrobacter sp. TRD_SC_6. Lineage (NCBI taxonomy): Bacteria > Bacillati > Actinomycetota > Actinomycetes > Micrococcales > Micrococcaceae > Arthrobacter > Arthrobacter sp. TRD_SC_6. Next base: position 3,177,846 of record NZ_CM143953.1, on the reverse strand, counting down.
CCTGGACCAGTGTCTCCTGTGCCGACCGGACCCGTAGGTCAAAAGCCGCACGTTCATTTGGAGCGGCGCCTGAGATGTAGTCCTCGAGTGTGGTGCGCTCCTCTTCGCTCACAGCATCCAGGGCGTACATCTCAGCCCACTCAAGGGCCAGGCCATTGGCCAGGTCCTGTTGAAGATTGTCTGCAAACTGCTTGTTCATATCCTTGTCCTGCATCTCAGTTCACCCCCAAACAGGTTTTCAGTCGGATCAAACCGTCGCGGATGCGGGATTTGATGGTTGGTACCGCGACTTCGAGCTTCTCGGCGACCTCGCGGTAGGTCAGCCCCCCGTAGTACGCGAGCCTTACGGACTCGCGCTGTGTGTCAGTCAGTGTGTCGAGACAATGCACAACAGCTTCGGCTTCCAGCCGCTGGGTGACGGTGTCGACGACGTCGTCGTGGTCTTTGACCTGCATGGCCGCGCCATAGCGGGCCTCGCGTTGGCTGGAGCTCTGTTCCGACCGGACTTTGTCCACAGCCCGACGATGAGCGAGGGTCATGAGCCAGGCCATGGGACTGCCGGCCTCCGGATTGAACCGGTCTGCCATGTTCCATACCTGCAGGTAGACCTCCTGCGTTGTGTCTTCACTCAACTCGGGGTCGATCAGCACCCGCCTCGCCAAACCGTAGACCCGGCGGGAGGTCTGCGCATAGAACTCAGCAAAGGCTTGCTCGTCCTTTTGCGCGACTCTATGCAGGAGCCGGGCCAAAGCGGGTGCTGAACCAGCGGGCTCACCCGTCTGTTCAGCATCCGGTCCCGCAGGGGTCATCCGGCTTACACGTGGCGTATCCATAGGTTTCAAGCATAAAGCGCCCGGATGTTTATCCAGAACACGGTGACCATGAGTGCGTGTCAGTGTTGCCGCACCTGTGCGCACTCCATTCATCCGCTCCGCCCGCCGTTCCTAGAGGAAGCACTCAAATAAGCGTTCGGTGCCTCCGTCTGTAGCTGCAGTAAACAGTTGGACCCACAAGCGTGAGATCACGAAGTCGAATCCAACCGAGCCACCAGCAACTGTTGACACCTATAATTCGGAACAGGTTCACATCCGGATGGGCGCCGCCACAGACTGTTAACGCGTTGCAACCGCGATCAGCGAGTTGGCGTTCAGCGTGAAGTCTTTTTCCAGCGATGCCAGGAACTGCTCCTGGACCCGGGCGCGCCCTTCCTCATCAGCCGGAAGCAGGTGGCGGTAGCCGCTGCCAAGGACAAGGGTCCAGGCCAGGTCATGGTCCAGGGGAACCTGAAGCGGCGCGTCATGCACCTCGACGGAGGCGAAGCCCTGTCGCAGCAGGAAGTCCTCAAGCTTCTCTGCCGAGGAAATTTCGGCAAGCTGACGGGTGGGGGTGGGCTCGGGAAGCTCCCGCAGATGAGGCTGCTCCGCCCAGGCCGCTTCCTGTAGGAGGGTGGCAAAAGGCTCGTGCGCCTGCCCCTGCCACGTACTCATGGCCAGCCTGCCGCCGTCCCGCAACAGCCCGCCAAGGTGACGGGTGGCAGTTGCCATGTCGGGGAGGAAGAACAATCCGTAGCAGCAGAGCACGGCATCGTAAGGGGTCCCATCAGCAGTCCAGGCGGACACGTCTGCTTCCCGGAAGTCCACCGTGCCGATACCGAGTGCGGAGGCCTTCGCGGCAGCGAGGCTGAGCATTTCCTTTGAGAGGTCGACGGCGTCAACGTGCCCTTCGGAGCCGACAAGCTGCGCGGCCGGGATGGTGCTGGCACCGCTGCCGCAGCAGGCGTCGAGCACATTTTCGCCCACGTGCAGGTCAGCTGCTGCAACCACCGCATTACCCATGACGTTCCACAGTGCGGGAGCCAGGCGCTCGAAGTGCTCCGCGCCGTCGTCGAACAGATTTCCGACGTGCAACTTGTGCGCAGTCATGTGGTTTCCTTTACATTCGTGCGGCTCTCGGGTGCTCCCGCGAAGCCTAATTGACGCCAGGCTTCGTAAACCACAATCGAGGCTGCATTCGCCAGGTTCAGCGAGCGCCGCGAGGGCAACATAGGCAGGCGGACCCGCGCAGTAACCTCGGGGAGGTTCTTCACGGCATCCGGCAGTCCCACCGATTCCGGGCCGAACAGAAGAACATCACCGGGTTGGTAGGTGATGTCCGAGTAGGTGGCGTCCCCATCAGAGGTGTACGCGAAGAGGCGCTTCGGTCGCAGCGCGGCGAGGGCTGTCGGGAGATCCGGATGAACGGTCAACACAGCAAGGTCGTGGTAATCCAGCCCAGCACGTCGAAGCTTTGCGTCGTCCAGGTCAAAACCCAGCGGTTCCACCAGATGGAGTTCCGCGCCGGTTACAGCGGCGAGGCGGATGGCGTTGCCGGTATTGCCTGGAATCTCTGGGGTGTAGAAAAGTATGCGGAGCACTGGGCAATCCTAGCGGCCAGCGGCGCTGAGCAGCCGCGACAGCACGGGCACCTGGACGGTATTGGGCTGCGGGCCATCGGACAGGAATTGCCGCACTTCCCTCAACAACGTGCCCGGATTGGTGACGTGTACGGAAACCAGGCCGGAGCGGTCAAGGGTGGGCGGGTAATCGATGATGGGCTCGAACGGATTGTCCGGTGCGCCGTGCAGCACCAGCCACCCGCGCACGTTGCACTCCGGGAATAATTCCTGGACCCAGCGCACGGTTTGAGCCATCCGCACATCCCCGGCAGGCCGGCCGCGGTGCCGCAACTGCTGCCCGTCCCACGCGTAGTTTCCCGGCGGCGCCATGAGCGAGTCGATCACGGCTATGCGGTACCCAGCCAGGAGGGCATGGCCCGCTTCGGGGCCTGAACTGAAGTGCAGGCCATTGACCAGGCGCGCTGCGGGGAACCCCTGCAGCAGGCTGCCCTCGACGAGGCGCGCGGTGGCGCGTTCGCCGTCGTACCTTGCCGTTGTTCCGGACCGCAGGCGGGCAAGCCGGCCCGGCTGCCGCGCGTCGCCGTGCACCTGCTGCCCCGCGACGGTCCGGGGCACCGAATTCGCAACTGTCCCGGTTCCAGAGGAAGCCGCGTAGGGCGGCTCATAGCGTGCAGCCTGGGCGAACGCGTCCGTCGTCGCGGGAGCGGCGGGCTTGGCTCCAGCGCGCGCTTGCGACGGCGGTGGCGCAGGCTGCGTGGGACCCGACGGCTCCCTATGGCCCAGCGTCCGGTCATAACGACGACGGCGCTCCGGGTCTGAGAGGGTTTCATACGCCACTGCCACCTCGTGGAAGAGCTCGGCGCTGCCGCCCTGGTCCGGATGGGCGGAGCGTGCAGCTCTCCGGTATGCATCCTTCACCTGCTTCCCGGAGGCGCTCCAGGTCAGCCCCAGCACGGCATAGTACGTGCGTTCAGGAGCAGGCATGTCGGCCTTTCAGGGCAGGTGGGTGCAGGATCCTCGGGCGGAGGGGTCCCCGCGCTTGACTGTAAACGGTGCGCTCACCTCCGGCAAATGGCGTGAGGCGAGCCGCCCGCGGCCGGCCCCCGATGAACCGAAGCCTGGCGGGCGCTAGCATCGGGACCATGGCGATGAGCACGAACGTACAGAGCGGACTGGACTGGTACGGCAGGGACAGCGATCGGGAGGATCACGCCGGGCTGCACTTCATTGACTGTGACTTCACTGAGATGCGCAGCAATGGCTCGGTTTTCAGCGGGTGCGTCTTCCGGAACGTCAAGTTCAATGTCTCCACGCATACGAACAGTGCCTTCGACAACTGCCGCTTTGAGAACTGCAACTTCTTCGACGCTGTCTTCGAAGCGTGCAGGTTCACCGGCAGCACATTCACGAGATCAGCACTCAAGCCCATCGAAGTGCGTGGCGGGACGTGGTCCTTTATTTCGTTTTCAGGTGCTGACCTGGAGGGTAGTACCTTCACGGACGTGAACTTCTCAGAGGCGGACTTCTCCAACGCCAACCTCAAGCGCGTGCAGTTGCGGGACTGCCGTCTCTCCAGCGTCGCCTGGAACGGGGCAGTACTCAGAGCGGCCGACCTCCGGGGCAGCGACCTCAGCGGGATAGACGCCGAGAACTTCAACGTACGCGGAGCCGTGATCGACGCTGGACAGGCGCTCGACGTAGCTGTTGCCTACGGTGCGGTCATCCGTTGAGGCTCATTCTCGCAGTCAATCCGCAGGCAGGCTCCGGTGCTGGTCCGGCGGCGGCCCGCATAGCCTCGGCCGCGCTGACACAGGCGGGCCACAGTGTGGAAATGATTGTGGCACCGGGGATGGTGGCGTTGGGTGACCGGCTCCGCGTGGTGGTGAGTGAGCGACCAGACGCGCTCATCGTGGTTGGCGGCGACGGGATGGTCCACCTCGGAGTGAACGCTGTTGCTGGCACGTCCATACGCTCGGTATTGTTCCGGCGGGCTCAGGAAACGACGCCGCCCGCTCACTGGGGCTCCCAGTCCGGAGACCCGCCAGAGCCGCTGTCGCCCTGGTCGCTCAGCTCGAACGGGAGCCCCGGAGGATAGACCTTGGCCGAATCACCGCCGTCGGCCGCTCTGACGTGTGGTTCGCCGCTTCGTGTTCGGCGGGCCTCGACGCCGTGGTGAATGCCCGCGCTAACAGCTGGTCGAAGCCGCGGGGGAGCGCGAAGTACGTGCTCGCGTTGTTGCGGGAGTTGCCGTTCTTCAGAGCGCCTTCCTACGAACTGGTGATTGACGGGCGGCATCGGGTGAGCCGGGCGACGGTGTTGTGCGTGTCGAACATGCGCTCGATTGGTGGCGGTATGGCCGTTGCTCCAGATGCACGGACCGACGACGGCCAGCTCGACCTGCTGTTGGTCGATCCCATGCCGCGTCTGAAACTGTTGCTGCTCTTTCCCCTCATCTTCTTCGGCAGGCACACTAAGTTGCGCCCAGTGCACCTCAGCCGTGTCACCGAGCTGACCATTGCCGCGCCAGGAGTAGCGCTCTTCGCTGATGGGGAACCGGTGGGGTCGGCTCCCGTGACCATCCGCGTTGAGCCGCTAGCGCTACGTGTGCTGGCCTGACCGTCACAGGCTGCCTGCAGATGGGGACAGCTCCCCATGGGGTCTGCGGGCGGGAGCCTCTAGAGTGGATCGGTAGGTTTGAGGGTATAAAAGCACAAGGACAGGAGCGAAGAGCGATGGGTGAGCCGCGCGGTCTGCTCCTGCGCAGTATGGTGCTGATCGCGGTGGCGCCCTTGCTGGCGGGATGCCAGATTGAGGTGCCGGTTTCCCCTGGCGGAACTGGTCCGACGGCGGGCACGTCCCTCCCTGCGAGCCCGGTGCCGTCGTCGTCCGCTGTGACCGCTGAACTGCCGCCGCTTCCGCGGGCGAAGATTGTCGGTGAGGACATGACCTTCAAGCGCGGGGGATACATCGAAGCCGCGGATATGGTCGCGTTCTCGGACGCAATTTCCCGCGCCGAGGGATGGAAGCAGACCAAGTTGCTGGTCAACGGTGAGTCGGTCTACGTGAGCACGGCCGGGTGCACGGTGTCCCTGCGTTACACGTCAGCCCAGGCCCCGTTGGTCGTCGCAGGCGATGACCAGGCGTCCACGGAAGCACTGTTCCGGTTCATGGACCCGAGCATCCTGCCCGAGTACCTCGTTCCCACCAGCTGGCTGTGGGGTGAAACGCCCGGAGATGCGACGGCGTCGATCGAGTTCCTGACCTACATCCAGGACGCCACGAAGGAGACACCTGCCACTGCCCTGTCCCTGCGGCTATTCCACGCCACGGGTACCGGCTTGGCGTTCACGGTTTCCTGCCCAACGAACGAGGGCCTCACCGGCGCAGTAGCCGACATCCGCAGCCGGATCTCGGTGGTCCCGCCGGGCTAACGTTCCCCGGCCCGTACCCAACGCCCGTAGAGGGCGGACCCTGAGGTCAGCAGCGAGTGCAGCGCAAAGTGTCGCAACTCGAGATTCGTTGGACCGGCTGCTATAGGCGCACCCTGGGCACCGGTGAGCAGCGGACTCACCGAGAGGCACAGTTCGTCAACGCAGTTTTCAGCAATGAACGCCCCGAAGACCGCAGGTCCCCCTTCGCACAGCACGCGGCCCTTCCCCTGTTCGCTCAGCCACGCGGCGCAGCGCGCACTGTCAACGCTTTCCTCCCCGAGAACGACGACGTCGGCAACCTCGGAGAGCGCGTCCCTCCGGCCGGTTCCGGCTGAGGCAGCCGTGAAGATCACGGGGCGGACCGGAGCGCGGGCGAACAGATCCGCGGCCGGGTCAAGGTCCAGCGACCCGGAGATGATGGCAAGGCCGGGGTGCGGCGTGAGCCCGTGGTGCGTGCGCCACTGCACGTCCTCCCCAGCGACGAGCGGGCCGGCATACCCCTCGGCGCGCACGGTGCCTGCGCCCACCAGGATGGTGTCGCACAAGCGGCGGATCAGCCCGAACAGCCGGCGGTCGCCGTCGTTCCCCAGAGGCGCCGAAACGCCGTCGAAAGTCGCCGACCCGTCGAGGCTGGCGATGAAGTTAAACCGCATCCAGGGCCGGTCCGCCGGGTAGGCGTAGAGGTCGAGGATCTGGTCATCGGAAAGGTCATTGGCGCTGCGCGGGATGAGTTGATCAATCACGGTGTGTTGACGTCTCCCATGTTGTGTTTTAGGTAGGCCGGTTCGCGCCACCCCATCACCGCTTCCACCAGGTCGATGGCCGAGCGCGAGGCGGCAACGTTGTGCATCCGCAGAATCCGGGCGCCTCCCATGGCGCACATGACTGCGGCGGCTAATGATCCTTCCACCCGCGCGTCCTTGGGCAGGTCGAGGGTTTCTCCAATGAAATCCTTGTTCGACACTGCCGCGAGGGTGGGGAAGCCAAGGCCGGCAATCTCACTGAAACGGCGGGTTATCGCCAGGGAGTGCAGGGTATTCTTGTTCAGGTCGTGGCCAGGATCGATGATGATGCGGTCCGCGCCGATTCCCAGGGCTACGGCCAGGTCCGCCTGCCGCAGGAGGAACTCGGCCACTTCCGCCACGACGTCGCGGTACGCCGGACGCCCCAGGACCTTTCGCGGCTCGGCCAGGCTGTGAGTGATGACGACGTGGGCGCCAGTGTCCGCGATGACTGACGCCAGGTCGCGGTTTCGCAGGCCCGTAGTGTCGTTGATGACGTTGGCCCCAGCCTTGATCGCCTGCTCCGCAACCTCAGGGAGGAACGTGTCGGCTGAGATAACGACGTCGGAAGCCGCACGCACGTGTTCGATCACCGGCACGATTCGGTTGGCTTCCTCCGCTGCCGGGATGAGCGGGCCGGGGGAGAAGGGCGCTCCGCCAATGTCCACCCAGTCGGCGCCGTCGGCTACGGCCCTCAGGGAAGCATCCACGGCAGCCTGCAGGGCAAAGGTGCGGCCGCCGTCGTAGAAGGAGTCCGGTGTCCGGTTGATGATCGCCATCAGCGCTATCTGGCGGTCGAAGTCGATGGTCCGGTTCCCGAAGGCGTGGCGGGGGTGCAAAAACGCCGGCAGGAACGTCGGTGCGGCCGCCGGTGCGGCAGCACGTAGGGAAGATTCATCCACAGCTCATTCATACCAGCCCCCATCGTGCGGATGCACAGGTTCGGCTTCGACGGGTCCCGGCGGTAGAATTGGCCGGTGCCCGTGTATCTCGATCACGCGGCGACCACGCCACTTTCGGCGCCCGCGCTCGCCGCACTCACCACCGAACTCAGCCGTAGCGGCAACCCCTCTTCGCTGCACGGCTCGGGTCGCCGCGCCCGCAGGGTGGTTGAGGACGCGAGGGAGGCTTTGGCCCGGGCGGCGGGAGCGCACCCTTCCGAAGTAATATTCACCTCAGGCGGAACCGAAGCCGACAACCTCGCCGTCAAGGGGCTCTTTTGGGCCCGGCGTGCCGCTGACCCCGGCCGCACGCGAATCCTGTGCAGCTCCATCGAGCACCACGCCGTCCAGGACGCCGTCGAGTGGCTGGCGCAGCACGAGGGGGCACAGGTCACCTGGCTGCCCGTAGACGGCGACGGCGTCCTGGACCTGGGCGCGCTGCGGCGGATTCTCGACGACGGCACCGACGACGTCGCGCTGCTCACAGTGATGTGGGCAAACAACGAAGTCGGGTCGCTGCAGCCCGTTGCCGAGATCACTGCAGCGGCCGCTGAATATGGCATTCCGGTGCACGCAGACGCCGTGCAGGCGTTCGGCTCTGTGCCCGTGTCCTTCGCGGATTCAGGTCTGGCAACCATGGCGGTCAGCGGCCACAAGCTAGGTGGACCGGTTGGCGTAGGAGCGCTCTTCGTGGGTCGCGCAGTGAAGCTGACTCCGGTCCAGCACGGCGGCGGGCAGGAACGCGACATCCGGTCCGGGACCCTGGACGCCGCGGGAATCGCAGCTTTCGCGGCCGCAGCAGACGACGCCGTCGCTCGCCTTCCTGGTGAAGCGGCGCGCATTGCAGGGCTCCGCGACCGCCTGATTGCCGGCGTCGCACGCGGCATTCCCACCGCGGTGCTGCGCGGTTCACGCACCACGCGGCTACCGGGGAACGCGCACTTCACCTTCCCGGGGTGTGAAGGGGACTCGCTGCTTTTCCTGCTTGACGTCGCCGGCGTTGAATCGTCCACGGGGTCGGCGTGCACGGCTGGCGTGCCCCGGCCCTCCCATGTGCTGCTGGCCATGGGGTTGAGCGAAAGCGAGGCCCGCGGCGCACAGCGGTTCAGCCTGGGGCATACATCCACGCAGGATGACGTTGACACATTGGTGGCCGTGCTCCCCGAGGCCTATGAGCGCGCACGCAAGGCCGGAATGTCGGCTCACGCTTCGTCCATCCAGACGGCGGGCACCGGCCTGTAGCCGGACTAACCGATGAGGAACAAGGAACTATGAAGGTACTCGCAGCAATGAGCGGCGGAGTTGACTCCGCCGTCGCGGCTGCCCGCGCCGTTGAGGCAGGGCACGACGTCGTCGGCGTCCATCTCGCGCTCTCACGCATGCCGGGGACCCTGCGCACCGGCAGCCGTGGTTGCTGCACCATCGAGGACAGCCGTGATGCGTGGCGGGCCTGCGACATCCTCGGGATCCCTTACTACGTGTGGGATTTCTCGGAGCGGTTCAAGGAAGACGTGGTGGATGACTTCATTGCGGAGTACGCGGCCGGCCGCACGCCCAACCCGTGCATGCGCTGCAACGAGCGGATCAAATTCGCGGCGCTGCTGGAAAAGGCACTGGCTCTCGGGTTCGATGCCGTCTGCACAGGGCACTACGCCAAGGTCATCGAGAACGTGGACGGGACGCGAGAGCTGCACCGCGCCGCGGACTGGGCCAAGGATCAGTCCTACGTGCTGGGCGTCCTGACTCACGAGCAGCTCAAGCACTCGATGTTTCCGCTTGCCGAAACGCCGTCGAAAGCCGAAGTCCGCGCGGAAGCGGAGCGGCGCGGTCTGTCGGTGGCGAATAAGCCGGACAGCCACGACATCTGCTTCATCCCCGACGGCGACACCCGCGGGTGGCTTGAGGAGCGCATCGAGCTGACCGAGGGGGACATCGTCGACGTGGATGGCGAGACTCTCGGTACCCACCCCGGCGCGAATGCCTTCACCGTGGGCCAGCGCAAAGGCCTCAAGCTCGGCCGCCCGGCACCCGACGGCAAGCCGCGGTTCGTGCTCGAGATCCGGCCGAAGGAAAATAAGGTTGTTGTCGGCCCGGAGCGCATGCTCGCCGTGGACCAGCTCCGAGGAATCAAAGTCTCCTGGGCCGGCCTGCCCATTCCCGCCGTCGAGAGCGGGGACGAGTTCGAGTGCATGGCGCAGGTCCGCGCGCACGGAGATCCGGTTGACGCACGCGCCTGGGTGGAGCACGACGACGACGGCCGCCAGTTACTGGTGGTTCGCTTGATTGAGCCGATGCGTGGTGTCGCTCCCGGCCAGACCGTGGTGATTTACCAGGGTTCCCGCGTGCTCGGTCAGGCCACGCTTGATTCCGCGCGCTCACTTGAGCGCCCGGATCTCGCACCCATGCGTTGAGGTTCGCCGCAACGGTCCATGCGCTGTCCACGACACAATGGAATGAGCGTCCGCGTACATCTGCTTAACTGGAACCATGACTGAAGAGACCAGGGATTTCGACCCCACCGCAAGCTCCCTGGTGGGTGAAGTTGATCCCGCCGTGATGAAGGAGCTGCTTGCAGTCCGCGGCAGCATCGACAATATTGACGCGACCCTGGTTTATCTTCTCGCCGAGCGTTTCAAGGCAACTCAGCGGGTGGGATACCTGAAGGCCGAGCACCAGCTGCCCCCGGCCGACCCTGCGCGTGAATCAGCGCAGATCGCCCGCCTGCGCGCCCTTGCCGGGGAAGCTCACCTCGATCCAGCCTTCGCCGAGAAGTTCCTCAACTTCATCATTTCCGAAGTAATCCGGCACCATCAGGACATTTCCCAGTCCCACTCTTCGCAGACGCCGCAGGATCCAACCCCCGATGCATAACATCAGTGGCGTAACGGTCACCGCCCTCGGCGACTGGCCCGGCGAGGATCCGCTGGAAGCGTTGCGGGTTATCCGTGGAGAACTCGGCGCCCCGAACCTGCCCTTCCTTCCCTCCCTTCCGCAGCGGGGATTGGGAAGCGACGACGTCGGCAGGACAGCGGCGCTGCTGGGCGGGCTTCCCGTTGATGTCCAACCCCACGGCTGGCGGCTCGTTGATCGTCCGGGCAAGGATCTCCGCCGTGCCGTATCGGCACTGTCCTCGGACCTCAACGCGCTTGCGGATGTTGCCGGTGCTGAAGCCTCGCCGGCGGCGGAGCTGAAAGTGCATTGCCGGGGCCCGCTGTCCATGGCAGCCAACCTTCACCTGCACAACGGGGAACGGGCATTACTCGACCATGGTGCACGCAGGGACCTGAGGGACGCGCTGGCGGATGGGGTGAGGACCCTGCTGCAACGGGCCGGAGCAGCCTGCCCCGGGGCGGGATTGGTGCTGCAGCTCGACGAACCCGAAATCACCGACATCCTGAGCGGTACTATTCCCACCTCAAGCGGCTACCGTACGCTGCGCTCCGTACCTGAGCACGAGGTCATCGAAGCCTGGACGACGCTCGCCGAGGCTGCGCGGGGAGTTGGTGCCGCCGTCGTGCTCGCCCTGCGCGACGTTGCGCCACTGCGTCTTCTTGTGCGGACACCGGGAGTCGATTTCGCTGTACCGGTGGCGGGCGCTGATCCAAAGTCATGGGAGACCATGGCAGAGCTAATCGAGGGTGGCCGGGAATTCTGGGCCGGCGTGGGGACGTCAGCCGTCGGTCCGCCGAAAGCGCAGGAAACGGCTGAGGCGCTGCTGCGTCCGTGGCGCGGGATAGGTCTGGCGGTTCCCTCGTTGAGCGGAATAAGGCTTACACCCGCTACCGGGCTTGCAGATCAGGGGCCCGACGCGGCGCGACAGTTGCTTGCCTACCTAAATCAGGGAGCCGACGCGCTCAACCAGGCCATCGCCGACGCCTGACCGGCTTCCTTCAGACTCGGCGCTCCCAGCGGGCGGGAATAGCCTCGTCGGGGACGCCGCCGTCGTAATCGACGAACCGGTAGGTGAACCAGCCCGCATACACCAGGACCGTGCCCAACTGCCGGTGTATCACGTTGCTCGAGATGCGGAAGCGGCCCTCGGCGTCATCCCACCACTGCTCCACATAAGCCTGGGCGCCGACGCGGTCGGGAATCGGCAGGCGGGCGGGGCCGAGGAACAAGCGGGTCCTGTCTGAAATCATCCGCAGGCGTCCCTCAGCGGTGACGGTGCAGGTCAGCGCGGTGGCTACCCGCCGGTGAACGCCGAGGTAATCCACCAGCCCGTTCGAGGCCCACGAGGTGGTGTCCTCGAAGACACGGGTGACGCTGCTGAAGCGCAGTTCCCGCCGGGCCGTAAGTGATGCCCTGCCGTATGGATCGCGGTGCGCCCAGTTGCGGATGGTGAAGGGGACGTCGTTTTCATGTTCGGGAAAGAACGTATTTTCATCCTTCAACGCGGCGAATACGGGTCTCAGGATGGGTGACGGGCTACCCGCAACCGAGAAAAGTCCCTCGCCCAGCCCGTAGGAGCCACTGTCCTGGTGAAGGCTGAAGTACTCCTGCAGTTCCGGCTGGAGGCGCCGGAATTGAGATCCGAGTGCCAACTGGTAGATCGATGACGTCATGGCCATCTCCTTTCTCCGAGCCAATCGAGGGCGATTCTGGCTGTGAAGCGTCCGTGGGCGCGCAGTAGCGGGCTGGAGGGAATATCAGGTTGCATCCCATAGTGGGTCATGTAGGCGGCAAGGATCGCGAGCCAGCTGTCGACGTCGTTTGGGTTGGCGCCCGCCGAGAGCGGCGAGTCGCGCAACCACGGTGCTGGATCGATCCCGCCGTGCCGCGCATACACCAGCAGCCCCACCCAATCGGCCCAGCTGGGCCCGTGCGCGAGGAAATTCCAGTCGCAGATCAACGCCTGGCTATCACTGCGGCGGATGATGATGTTGTCCGCGCGGAGATCATTGTGCAGGATCGCATCCCCCTGAAGCGCCGCGGCACTTGCGTTGCACAAGTCCTGAAGTTCCTCGAGCCTCGCGCCGGCCCAGGAGGGAAGGAAGTCCGGTAGTTCGACGCTGCCGCGCAGTCGGCCGAAGACAGAGCTCACCTCTGGTTCATCGGACAGCCCGGCGGACATCGGGCCTCCAGTGAGCTGGATGGGCAGCTTGGCCAACGCCCTCTGCACCAGCACCAGGCTGGTATGTATCTCCGTGAGATCCTCGGTCACCCACGGAGACCCGGGCATGTACCCGGCGATGGGCTCGAAGCAAAGCGCTTGCCACTCTTCATCGTCCAGCACGGTAAGCGCGGTGAGAAGCCGCGGAATTGGCAACTCGACCGGCAGGCCGCCGAGCACCTGCCGTTCCCTTGAGTAGGCGTCATAGATAAACGGGTCAGACTGCGGCGCCGCCTTCACGAACAGGCTGCGGCCCGACGATTCGATTACCGCCGCGAAACCGTGGGTGAAGCCGCCCCCGGCAGACCGAACCTCATGGACGGCACCTCCCAACTCAGTTTCCACAGCGGACCGCACCGCCGCTGGAAGCGCACTCCAGCTCTGGCGGCGGGCGGTGCGAGTGTAGTCGAATGGCTCGGGTTGCTCCGGCATGCCTACAGTCTGCCTGCTGCCTTCAACCGGATGTATAGGTCGGCCAGTTTGGAGGGGAGTTCATGCGGCGGCTCGTCGACTACTTCGGCGCCCAGTTGGTTCAGCCGCAACCGGATGGCCGCGCGGTCCAACAGTGCGCGCTCGGCGGCGGCCGCCCGGAAAGTCTCGGCCGCCGTCGTGCGCTCCCGGCGCAGTTCGTCAAGGCGCGGGTCGCGGACGGATGCCACCACCACCAGGTGCTGCGAGGAAAGTGACGGCAGGATCGGGAGAAGGCCCTCTTCCACTGCGCCGGAGTCCAGTGCGGTCAGGAGCACTACCAGCGAGCGATGGGAAGAGATTGAGCGCACCTGGGCGGGGATCTGTGAGAAGTCAGCTTCGATCAACTCGGAATCGAGAGGCGCCATTGCCTTGACCAGGGACCCAAGCAGGTTCCCCTTCGCCGCTGACTGCACCCGAGCGCGGGGCCTGCGGTCAAAGGCAAGGAAGTCCACGCGGTCACCGCCCCGTTCGGCGAGGACGGCAAGCAGCAGGGATGCTTCAATGCCTGTGTCCAGGCGTGGCTCATCATCGATGCGCGCAGCCGAAGTGCGGGATGTGTCCAACACGATGACGACCCTGCGGTCGCGTTCAGGCCTCCACGTCCGGACAACTGTGTCCCGGCGCCGTGCGGTGGCGCGCCAGTCTATGGACCGGACGTCGTCGCCGCGGACGTAGTCGCGCAGCGAGTCAAACTCGGTTCCGGCGCCGCGGATCTGCACTGCCGCCCGCCCGTCGAGCTCACGGAGCCTGCGCAGCTTGGATGGCAGGAGGCGCTTTGAATGGAATGGGGGGAGCACGCGGATGCTGCCCGGCGTCGCGATGGTCAGCTGCCGTGCCGCAAGTCCGAGCGGCCCTGCACTGCGGATCGTTACATGGTGCACCTGTAAGTCTCCGCGGCGGCTTGGGATAAGCGTTACCTGGACACGCCTGGCTTCACCCCTTGGCACGAGCAGGTCCTGCACCGGATTCTGCGCACCCGCGGACGGTTGCCAGCCCTCCCTCACCCAGCCGCGTAGCTTTCGTCCGGAGTGATTCCTCACCGTCAGTGAGCTCACACACTGCTCGGTCAACCGCACTGTTTCAGGTAGCGAACGCTCCACCCCGACCTTCCTGGGCGAAGCTGCAAGCAGCAGGTCCACGAGGGCTCCGGACACGAGCACGCCCAGCCACACCACTATGGACACAGCGCCCGGAAAGAGGATCACGGGAAGAACGCCAAGCAGCGCGAGAAGAACCAGTCGGGACGTGATGCTCATAGGAAGACTGCCGTCACCGGGGAACCGGGACGGTCGCGAGGATGTTGCCGAGAACGCTGTCTACGCTCACGCCGTCCATTTGAGCTTCCGGCCGGAGGGCCACGCGGTGGCGCAGGGCCGGAAGAGTGAGCGCCTTGACGTCGTCAGGGGTCACGAAGTCACGGCCAGCAAGCCATGCCCACGCGCGGGACGTGTTCAGCAGGGCGGTCGCGCCGCGGGGGGAGACACCGAGCTGGAACGACGGCGCTGTGCGGGTTGCGCGGACCACGTCCACGATGTACCCGATGACCTCAGGAGCAATGCTCACCTGCTGCACCGAATGCCGTGCCAGGGCGAGGTCCGCTTCTCCTGCGACCGCACGCACCCCTGCTTCGCGGAGGTTGCGTGGATCGAAGCCCGAGCTGTGCCGGCGGATGACCTCGATTTCGTCATCACGCTCAGGCAGCGGCAGCGTCAGCTTCAACAGGAACCGGTCCAGCTGGGCTTCAGGCAAAGGATAGGTGCCCTCATACTCCACCGGGTTCTGGGTGGCGGCCACGATGAACGGGCTGGGCAGTGGCCTGGTGACGCCGTCAACCGAGACCTGCCGCTCCTCCATCGCCTCAAGGAGGGATGCCTGGGTTTTCGGGGGAGTGCGGTTGATCTCGTCGGCAAGGAGGATGTTCGTGAAGACCGGGCCCTCACGGAAGGTGAACTCCCCTGTGCGGGACTCATAGATCAGGGAGCCGGTCACGTCACCGGGCATCAAATCGGGGGTGAACTGCACACGCTTGGTGTCGAGGCTGAGCGCCGCGGAAAGGGTACGCACCATGAGCGTCTTGGCGACGCCCGGTACACCTTCGAGGAGCACATGGCCCTTTGCCAGCAAGGCGATCAGCAGCCCGGTCACCGCGGCATCCTGCCCGACGACCGCCTTCGCCACTTCATCCCGAACCGCCACCAGGGCTCGGCGCGACTCGTCAGCACTGCCGCTGGGTTCAGCCGTAGCTTGCGCACCCGCGGCGGGCGGGTTCTGTCCGGGTGGGTAGGTGGGTGGGGCGGACTGTGCAGGGTGCTGCTGGTTCATGCGGGTCGGATCTCCTGTTCGAGGTCTTCCAGTTCCTGACTCCAGCGCACCAAATGGGCGTCAGAGCGTGGCGTGTAGGTATTCAGTAGTCGGTCAAGGTCGCTGAAATCGCGGCCCGTCTTCCGTGCGGCGGCGGCAACCACTTCGGCACGGGAGCCGGACGGGGAAACACGAAGGATGGCGGCAATGCGGCTCAGGGAACCGGCTCGTAGCGTGTCCGCAGCATGTTCCACTGCCTTCGCGTCCTGGTAGAGGCGGGCCCTCCCGGCTGCGGTCTCAGCCGAACGCACGACGACGGGCAGCGGCTCCGAGACAAGGGGTCCCAATCGGCGGGCTCGCCAGGCAATCGCGAGTAGCGCCGTGATCAGAAGCCACAACATCAGCGGGTCCACGAATGCAGGCAGCAGTGTCAGTGGGTCGGGCGCCGTCGCGATTGGGGTCAGATCTTCAGGTGTGGGCTGGTACCAGACGAGGGTGGGCGTGCTGCCCAGGGAACGGAGTGCAAGAGCGGCATTTCCATGCTCCTCGATGGTGCCATTGCTGAGGATAGCGCCGTTACCAAGCACCACAACGTCCCCGCCTGCAGCGGTGGCCAGCGTGCCGGCGGGTGCTGCTCCGCCGTCCTGGCGCCCAACAAAGCAGGTGACGTCTCCCCGGTAGGTCCTGCCACCCGCGGTGGTCTCGCCAGCTGCGGTGGCGTCCCCGTCGCTGCACTGCGCCTCAAGGGACCCCCCGGATGATGTTGGAACCAGGCCGGCAGCTCGGATACCGGGGGCCAACTCGGTGAGCATGGGCAGGCTTGGTTCAACCAGCACCAGACGGTCCGCTACGCCGGATCCCAGCCGCGCGAGCTGTTCGGCGCTGAGCCAGCCGTCCGGGTCATGAAGCAGGAGCGTGTCGCCGTCACCCCGAAGGGCTTCCTCCGCCTCGGCCAGGGAAGGTGCCTGAACCAACTCGACCCCCGAGCGCTTCAGCACCTCTGCGACGGCGCGTGCGCCCTCTGGTTCGGGATTGTCCGGTGCCAGAGCCCTGCGCTCGCCGGATCCGGCAGTAAGGACGCCGAAGATCACTGCCGCCAGCAGGAGTGTTCCGAGAATGAGCCACGGCCGCGCGCGAAGAAGGCGGCCGGTGACGGTCCGGCGAACGCTGCCGCCGTCTCCAACTATTTCTCCGGTCTTCCTCGCTTCGATGCGGTCCTCAGCGCCGGGAGGCACCGCCGTCGTTGCTGGCGTTGTTGTTGGTGATCCACTCATACCGGCGCCGTCCACTGTGCCGACGTACCCGAGCGTTGGGGTTGGGAGTGGGCCAGTTCCGAGTCCAGTTGCACCGCACGCTCGAAGTCCTGCGCCCCAGCGGGACGTGCACCGTAGTGGACCTCGTTGAAGCGCGTTGCCAACCAGGAGATGTCGGAAATGAGCGGGGAGAATGCTGCCTGCAGGCGGGCGGAGACCTCGCCGGCAGTGCGCCCAGGTAGCTCGTCGATCACCAACCGTTCCTCCGCTGCCCTGGTGATGGCGCGGAAACGCTCGGTGAGGGCGTCATCCCATTTTCCCTTCGCCGCTGCCGCGTCCGCAAGATCACGGTGCGCCTGGGCCGAAAGGCGCGCGTCCTGGTCGAACACGGAGGGCTCAGCCCGTTTCCGGCGGGCGTTGAGGCGGGGTCGAATCAACAGGACGGCCACAAGGATGATGACGACGGCGCCGGCTGCCAGCAGGATGGTTCCCAAACCGGCGTCGACGCTGCGAATCTGGCCGAGTACTTCTCCCAGCCAGTTGAGGATGGCGGTCCACACCCGCTCCAGCAAGGTTGGCTCTGCCTGTTGGTAGATTCCGTTGGCGAGCTCATCCTGGAGGAGTTGGCGCGCTTGCTCAGCGTCGGGTTCAACCGGTACTGTCCCGGGCAGGCTGGGGCCTTGCGGTACGTAGGGTCCTGAGCGCAGGCTTATCGCCTGCGTTGAAGGTAGCGCGGGAAGAGGCATGAATGATCAGGTTCCAGGGCCATCGACGTGCCGCTGTGAACCGGGATGGCCGAACTGGCTTCCAGGCTGTCCCTGTGGCTGATCGCCAAACTGGCCGAACTGACCCTTGAACTGGCTGGCAGACTGTCCCGGAATGGCCTGGGATTGCCCTGCGGCGCGGGCTTCGTTTTCACGCAGCAGTACGACGTCGAATCCTTCCCTCCGGATGCGCAGATCGACGTAGAGCAGGGCAGTCACTCCGGCCTGGAAGGCGAAGCCGATTGCGGTGAAAACCGCGACGATTGCCTGGGTGATCAGCAGGATTGGAATGGATTCGAGCATCGCGGACTCCGCGGAGGTTGCCGACGTGGAGAAGGATCCGAGCCCGAACGCGATAAACGAAAGAGGGGCGGTGACAACCTGGGTGATGATTGAGACGATGATCGCGGTCAGGATGAGAATCCCGAAGGTGCGCCACCAGTTGGCCGTGGTGAGCGTCCAGGAACGGCGAAGCGCCGTGATGGGCCCTACGCCCTCCAGCATCAGAACCGCAGGTGCCATCACCCATTTGATGTTGAGCCAGATGGCGGCAGCGACTGCTGCGAGTGTGCCAAGAATGATGATTGCTATGGAGCCTTCTTCAAGGGCGAGCGCCAGGCCCACGAAGATGACTACCAGAATGGTGATCGAGACGGTCCAGAGCAGCAACAGCAGCCCGCCGAGGCCGAGGAGCGGAAGGATACGGCGACCGGCGAGCTTCCACATGGTTCCGAAGCCGGTGCGTTCGTCGAGGACCGCACGGGCGATGGGAATGATCAGCACGCCTTGAAGGATCAGGACACCGACGGATGTGAGCAGGACCAGCACCGATGTGACCGAGAGGATCGACGAGACGGTGCCCGTGATCTCGCCAATCGACGCAGTGTTGGGGGTCAGGCTGGCCAGCGATCCGACCAGCCCGATGGTTAGCAGGACGGTGATGACGGCAACGATCACCTGAAAAAGGATTGCTGTTCCGAAGGTAGCAAGCGGATTACGGCGGCACGCCTGGAAAGCGCCGTCGAGTATCTCGCCCAGGCCCAGCGGCCTCAGGGGAATGATGCCGGGCTTCGGGGGCGCCTGATAACCCGGAAACCTTCCGGGGGGAGTGGCTGGCCAACCCTGACCCTGGAAGCCGGGTTGCGATGGCCATGGCTGGTTCTGGCCCCATTGTGGCTGAGGAGGCGGGTTCTGACCCCACTGTGGTTGCTGGGGAGGGGGATTTCCGGAAGGAGCCTCCCAAGGCCGTTCCCCGGGTGTCCCGCCCGGTACATTCCCGCTCATGATTTCCCCTTACGCGCGATTCTGAACTGCAGTACTACGAGTGTGTCCGAACCTCTGGGAAGCAACGCGCGGTTTCGACGGCACGCACTGCCGACCCCCAACGTTGGTTCACCGAATGAACCTCTACACCTGACTATAGT
Organism: Arthrobacter sp. TRD_SC_6; assembly: GCF_055361185.1. Classification (NCBI taxonomy): domain Bacteria; kingdom Bacillati; phylum Actinomycetota; class Actinomycetes; order Micrococcales; family Micrococcaceae; genus Arthrobacter; species Arthrobacter sp. TRD_SC_6. Next base: position 3,158,971 of record NZ_CM143953.1, on the reverse strand, counting down.
TACCGGCCCTGACGTTTTGGTGCCGGGCGCCGCCGGAATGCGGTAAACCGTGCTGCGTGGCAACACGAACCATTGTCCCGGCTCCGAATCCGTCCGCAATCGTCCTCTAGGATGACAAAGGTCCGCCGGCTGGGGCTAATAGCTGGGGCTTCGGCGCGCGCCGAAGCGACATCGATGGGGCAATGGGAGATTATGTAGTCATGAAGGCACGCATTCTGGTCATAGACGACGACGAAGCACTGGCTGAGATGATTGGCATAGTCCTCCGCAATGATGGTTTCGATCCTGTGTTCTGCGCAGACGGGGCACAGGCGCTTGAGATTTTCAGGAGTTCCAAACCCGACCTTGTGCTTCTGGACCTGATGCTTCCCGGTGTGGACGGCATCGAGGTGTGCCGCCAGATCCGCAACGAGTCCGACCTCCCGATCGTCATGCTCACGGCCAAGTCCGACACGTCCGACGTCGTTCGCGGCCTTGAGTCAGGGGCCGACGACTACGTGCCGAAGCCTTTCAAACCGGCGGAATTGGTGGCCCGTGTCCGGGCGAGGCTGCGGCCAGGGGACCAGAAAACTCCCGAAACGCTGAAGATCGGTGAGGTCAGCATCGATGTTGCCGGGCACGCGGTGACGCGCGCCAGCGAGCGTATCTCACTCACCCCGCTGGAATTCGACCTGCTGGTGGCACTTGCACGCAAACCCTGGCAGGTCTTCACGCGTGAGTTGTTGCTTGAGCAGGTGTGGGGTTACCGGCACGCAGCAGACACCCGGCTCGTTAATGTCCATGTGCAACGGCTGAGGTCGAAGATCGAACGCGATCCAGAGGCCCCCGAGATTGTGCTTACCGTTCGAGGCGTTGGATATAAGGCAGGACAAGCGTAAGTTGAAGCGGCATGTGAGCCAGGCTCTCCGCTCTGCGGCAGCGGTTGCAGAGCGGGCCTGGCGGTGGATTCGCTCCATCCTGGCAATGGTTTCGCGGCGCTGGCGCCGGTCATTGCTGTTCCGTACCGTGACCTCCACCCTTGTGCTCTCCGCCGTCGCGCTCATTGCTGTTGGCGCGTTCCTCTCCAACCAGATCGCCAACGGGCTCTACCAGGAACGGCTGGAACAGTTTCAGGCTGAAGCAAGTGCAGGGCTTAGTGAGGTCAAGCAGATTTTCGCCCAAACGTCTGCCGACGACCGCGAGTCAACGCGACAACTGGTCGATGACACCCTTCCGAGCCTGGAGGGGGGCGGCGCCGATGCTCCAAGACAATTCATGCTCGCAAGAGTGCCCGAACAGGACACCGATTACTACGTGACGCCTTTTGCCAGCAATAGCCTAGTGGAGTCCTCGGCTATCCCGACTGACCTCGTGGACGCTGTCCGCAGAGACCAGGATCTCTACTGGGCACCCACCACCCTTGAAGTGGCTGCGTCAGGCGTCGCGTACAAGGTTCCCGGTATTGCGTTCGGTACCCAGGTGACCCTCCCCCCCGACCAAACCAAGTACTCCCTGTATCTGCTCTACGATCTCTCGTCGATGCAGGCCACGCTCGACTACATTCACGGGGTCATCTGGATCGGTGGAACGCTGCTGCTGCTGACCATCGGTGCGATCGTCTGGTTGGTCACGCGAAGCATTGTTGGCCCTGTCAGCCACGCAGCACTTGTCTCCGAGAAACTTGCTGCCGGCCAGCTGCAGGAACGCATGGAGACGCAGGGAGAAGATGAGGTCGCTAGGCTCGGCGCGTCCTTCAATCACATGGCTGCCAGTCTCCAGGACCAGATCACCCAACTCGCCGAGTTGTCTCAGATGCAGCAGCGTTTTGTTTCCGACGTCTCACACGAACTGAGGACCCCGTTGACTACCGTGCGCATGGCGGCCGAGGTGCTGCATGATGCGCGCACAGACTTTGATCCGGTCAACCGCCGTTCGGCTGAGATTCTGTACAACCAGGTGGAACGGTTCCAGTCGCTGCTTGCGGACCTGCTGGAAATTTCCCGGTTCGACGCCGGCGCTGCGGTGCTGGATGCGGAGCCGACCGACATCTTCCAGCTGGTCAATCACGTCATCGACGGAGCTCAACCGCTGGCTGAGAACCTCAAGTCGGAAATCACAGTCATCTCCAACGAGACGAACTGCGTTGTCGATGTGGATCCACGTCGCATCGACCGGATTCTGCGTAATTTGGTCCTCAACGCACTTGAACATGGCGAGGGAAGGCCGATCAGTATCTACGTTGCCTCCAGTCCCGACGCAGTGGCGGTTGCAGTCCGCGATTACGGAATAGGCATGACCGCCCTCGACGCTGCCCGCGTATTTGACCGCTTCTGGAGGGCTGACCCTGCGCGTGCCCGAACCACCGGAGGCAGCGGCCTTGGATTGTCCATTGCAACCGAGGACGCCCGTCTTCACGGCGCCTGGCTGCAGGCGTGGGGTTCACCGGGAGAAGGTTCCTGCTTTCGTCTCACGCTTCCAAAGCGCCGAGAGGCGATGCTGAAAGTCTCGCCGCTTCCGCTGCCACCGCGCCAGGACGCGCTCCCTCCCAGACCAGGACCCACTGCCGCGTCTACAGATCCGGACGCCGTGCCGACACTGCACGGGACGGTCGGCGGTGATTCCTGGTGAACCTGCTTCGCGGTGCGCGTTGGGGGATTGTCTGGCTTTTTGTGGTGTTGCTCTCCGCTTGTTCTTCGATCCCCACCGCGGGGCCCGTGTCCACGATCAGCGCCGTGGCAGAGCCCCAGCCCACGAGGGGGGGCTTCGTGAACAATCCCCTGTCACCGCCGGAAGGAGGTTCGCCAACCGCCATCCTCCAGGGCTTCCTTTCTGCTGGGTTGGGGGTTTCTGACAACTACAGCGTCGCGCGGCAGCACCTGACACCGGAGCTGGGTCAGACGTGGCAGCCCGAGGAAAGAATCACCGTCTACCGGTCGGACTGGGTCATCGGTTCCACCCCCGCGGAGGATGAGCTCCAGCTCCAATTCCAAGTAGCCGCCTACATCGATGCCGCCGGAATAAGGCGTGACGTGGCGCCTGGCACCACTGAATCGCTGACAGTGCGCATGGAAAAAGTCGGAGACGAGTGGCGGGTGGCGGAAATACCCGACGGGATCCTGATATCCACCGCGGACGCCACAAACCTTCTTGAGTCCAAGGCTTTGTATTTCTACAACAACAGTGCTGAGTACTTTGTGCCGGACATCCGCTGGTTCGTCAACCGGCAGGGCATCGTGACCAACATAGTGGAGGCTCTCATCGACGGGCCTGCTCCCTACCTCCAGGGTGCGGTAATCAGCGCGTTCCCGGAAAATACCGCACTGGCCGTTGAATCAGTCCCGATTGAATCGGGTACTGCGACCGTCGATCTTACCGAGGAAGTTCTGAACAGTGCCGATGATCTCCAGCGAATCAAGATGGAGCAACAGCTGAGAGTCACGCTTCTTCAGCAGAATGACGTCAATTCGGTGGACCTGCGGGCAGGCACGCTCTCCCTGGCTGACGGAAACACCGAGTTGACCGCGCTCAAGGACCCACAGGTGGGTAATGAGCAGGTGGTTATCGCGGAGAGTGAGCTAGCAATTCTCGAGGGCGGCCAGCTTGGCCCCCTCCCGGATGTGCCCTCGATTGCAGAGCTCGAACCGGTTGACCCCGCGATCTCCTATGACAGCCAGAACTTCGCCTTCCTCAGCGCTGATCGAACCACCCTGTACTCAACCGGCGCCGGGCAGGCCGTCAGGACGGTGCTGGCCGGGACCAACCTGACCACGCCAAGCTACGATCCGGCCAACTGGATCTGGACCGCAGGTTCCGCCGCCGGGGTTTCCACCATCCGGGCTGTCCCTCCGGGCGGCGGTGCCGAGGAAGCCGTAGAGGTGTTGGCTCCCTGGCTGGGAAACCGGGTGATCACTGAAGTCAGAGTCTCCAGGGACGGGGCCAGGGTGCTGATCGTGGCTCAGCAATCAGGGGGGAGTCAACTCCTCCTCGCCGGCGTCAGCCGTAGCGAGGATGGAGTTCCACAGTCTCTCAGCGAACCGATCGCGCTTGATGTGACCGGAAGAGTAGACACAGCAAAATGGGTCACCGAAACGAGTGTTCTCGTTGCTGACACGTCCTCCAAAGCGCCGGCTGCGGCTTATTTGATTTCATTTGGACAAGAACCGGTCGAGTTGCAGCCACCCACCGGCGAGACGCCGCAAATCATCGAGTACCTGAGCGCAGGTAACGGACGCACCGAAATTTTTGCACAAAGCGGCAGTACTATCTGGCAGTTGGTCGGGACTGCCTGGACCAGTCAGAAGGTCGAAGCGAAGTATCCGGCGTTCCCAGGCTGAGATATCCACAGGAAGCCTCCGCCCCCAACAGTTGGCCGCGGTGCTCTGGCACCGTTGAAGGATGCACTTGGATTGGCTGTGGCGAAAGCTTGATGAAGCGCGCCTGCTGCGGGCCTGCTCCGCGGTCAGCGGAGGAGTAAGGGAGTGCTGGTCACTCGTTTTCCCAACGGAGTGCGTCGTCTGCGAGGAACCGGATACTTCCCTGTGCTTTCCGTGCCTGGCGGCACTAAGAGGCGCAACCGTTCGGCCTTTCCACGCAGAGGCGTCGGCTGAAGGGCTGCCCGTGGCGGAACAGCGTGTGCCCGCCGACCTGTGCGACGGGGGAAGCTTCGTGCCGCTCCCGGTGATAGCCGCCGGCGTCTACGCCAAAGCGCTTGCCGCGGCGCTCCTGGCTTTCAAGAACCACGGGCACACAGATGTCCAGCGACCGCTGCAGGCTGCGCTTGCCGGCGCCCTCCACAACGCCGCGGCTACGCTGCGCACGCCACATGCCGCCGTCGTACTTGTTCCCGTTCCTCCCAAAGGTTCGTCAGTCCGGCGGCGCGGCTACGATCCCGTGTCCCTGCTTTTGGGCGGACTGGAGCGGCGTGGAGAACTGCCGCGGGGCGCCGTCGTCGTTCCAGCGGTCCGTCACATCCGGGTGCTCGCGCTGCCTAAGGCGTTCGGATCCGGTTCTGCGCAGAAAGGCCTCGGACGACGACGACGGAAGTCCAACGTTGCCGGGAGCATGGTTGCGGTACCGGCCTACAGCGAGCTGATGCGCGGCCGCACCTGCCTCATCGTCGACGACGTTCTCACCACCGGCGCGACCATCGCTGAGACCGCCAGGGTGCTCCGCGGGGCTGGTGCCTACGTGGCCGGCGCTGTGGTTATCGCTGCGACCTCAGCTCCCGGTCGTCAGGAATCTGACAGGTGACTCCCAGCAAACCCACCGAAAAAAAGCCACCACTGGGGGTGTATTCAAACATTGGGTGAACTAACGTGAAGTATGGGTATCGCAACGAAGACAGTTACCCATCGACAGCGGCTGGAAGGAGAATTTCCTCGGCCGCTGTTGTGTCACCTAAGCGATTTTGGAGGGCACTATGGAATTCATGATCAATGGCCGGAACCTCGCAGTATCTGACCGCTTCCGGGAGTACACGGAAGAGAAGATCGACAAAATCGAACAGCTCGGGGACAAGGTCCAGAGGGTCGACGCAAAAGTTACCAAAGAGCCCCACGCACGGCAGGCGGACAGCGCGCTCACGGTAGAGCTGACGGTGCTCGGCAGAGGGCCGGTGATTCGGGCAGAGGCGACGGCTGCTGACAAGTTCGCGGCATTCGACCTGGCATACAGCAAACTCCTTGAAAGGCTGCGCAGGGCGAGGGACCGGCGCAAAGTACACCACGGCCGGCATACTCCCGTCGCGGTGAGAGAGGCGACCGCCACCCTGGAACCAGCCAGCACCAGCCAGCCAATCTACGCTGAATCCCCCGACCACACGGGCCAGGGCCAGGGTGATGGTTCGGCGGAACAGACCGGCTATGAAATCGAGAACGATGTCCCCGCCGGCGATTCGCCCGTGCTGATTCGCCGGAAAGTGTTCTCCGGTAGCCCAATGAGCCTCGATGACGCCGTGGACAACATGGAACTGGTAGGCCACGCCTTCTATCTTTTCGTCGATTCGCAAACCGGGGCACCTTCGGTGGTCTACCGACGCCAGGGGTGGACCTACGGAGTCATCACCCTCGACTCCAAGTGCGCGGATGGCCCCGAGGATCCCCACGAGGAACTCGTCGCCTACCGGTCGCGTGAATCGGCCTCCGCGTAAGCTCCCGCAGAACAGGCACCTATGATCAAGCAATGAGCACAACCCTGACTCTTCCGCAGGCCCGGCGCATCGCGCTGGAGGCTCAGGGGCTGGCAAGGACACGGCCTACCAAAACCGCAGGAATGCGTGAGGTGGGCCGTACCCTTGAGCGCATCCAGCTCCTGCAGATCGACTCAGTGAACGTGCTCGCCCGCAGTCACTACCTGCCATTGTTCGCCCGGCTCGGGAATTACGACCGATCCCTCCTTGACCGTTCGGCTGGCGAGGCGCCGCGTCGCATGGTGGAGTACTGGGCCCATGAGGCAAGCTTCATCAGGCCCGCGCTGTTTCCCTACCTGGCTGCTACCCAAAGCAGGAAATGGGCTAGCGCCGTCTCCCTCCCGGGTGAGGTGCGGGACTCGTTGAGCGGGCAAATCCTCAACCTGCTCGCCGGTTCCCGTCCGCTCACGGCTGCGCAGGTGCAGGACCGGATCGGCCACGATGAAGAACGCACCAAGGATCAGTGGGGATGGAACTGGTCCTCGGTCAAGCGAGTCCTCGAGGATCTGTTCCAGCAGGGCCTCGTGTCGTCGGCTGGGCGTACATCCCAGTTCGAGCGCCGCTACGCACTCACACGGAAAGTGGTGCCGGATCCGGCCCACGCACGGCTCGAGATGCCTTTGGAAGACGCCTACCTGCACCTCGTGGAGCGGGCTGCTGAAGCGCTTGGCGTAGGAACAATCCGGTGCATCGCGGACTATTTCAGGATTCCGATCAAAGCTGCCGCTGCGGCAGTTCACACCCTTGTGCAACGTGGGGTGGTAATGCCGGTGGTTATAACGGGGTGGGCCCAACCAGCCTACCGATTCGCGGGTTCAGTACTCCCTCGGGAGGCAACCAGCCGGGCCCTGCTGAGTCCGTTCGACTCCATGGTCTTTGAGCGCAGACGGTTGGAGGCACTGTTCGGCTTCCGCTACCGACTTGAGATTTACACCCCTGCTGAGAAGCGACAGTACGGTTACTACGTGCTTCCGTTTCTGCTGCGTGACCGTATGGTGGCGAGGGTTGACTTGAAAGCGGACCGAGCGCAGGGCCGGCTTTTGGTCCGGGCAGCACACGGCGAACCGGGCAGGCCCATGGACACCACCGAGGAACTGGCTGCGGAGTTGGAACTCATGGCCGAGTGGCTTGGTCTGGGCGAAATAAGCGTCGCACCGCTCGGCGATCTGGCGGAGGAATTAGCGGCCTGGCTCGCCCGAAACAGCAGCAGGGAACTAAATCGGGGGACAGCACGTCTCTCACGTAGACTAAACACGCCGGAAAGCGGCGTACCTAGATTGGGAGCAAATACCAGTGCCATCACTTCTTGAACGAGTCCTTCGTACCGGCGATAAGAAGACACTGAAGCAACTCCGAAACTACGCTGACGCGATCAACGTTCTCGAGGACGAGTTCCGCGCCCTCAGCGACGAGGAGTTGCGCGGAGAAACCGACAAGCTCAAGCAGCGCTACCAGGACGGCGAGACTCTCGAAGCCCTGTTGCCCGAGGCCTTCGCAGCAGTCCGTGAGGCAGCAAGCCGCACGCTCGGTCTTCGCCACTTCGACGTCCAGCTCATGGGAGGCGCTGCCCTGCACCTCGGCAACATCGCCGAAATGAAGACCGGCGAAGGAAAGACTCTCGTTGCAACGGCCCCTGCCTACCTCAACGCGCTGACAGGAAAAGGCGTGCACGTCGTCACCACCAACGATTACCTCGCTGAATACCAATCGGACCTCATGGGCAGGGTCTTCCGCTTTCTCGGGATGAGCTGCGGCTGCATCCTGTCCAAACAGGACCCCGCGACCCGCCGTGAGCAGTACTCGGCCGACATCACTTACGGCACCAATAACGAGTTCGGGTTCGACTACCTGCGCGACAACATGGCGTGGAGCGCTGCCGAGCTGGTACAGCGCGGCCACAACTACGCGATTGTCGACGAAGTTGACTCGATCCTTATCGATGAAGCCCGTACACCGCTCATCATCTCGGGCCAGGCTTCCGGCGACGTAAACCGCTGGTACACCGAATTCTCCAAAGTTGTCACCCGCCTCGTCCGGGACGCTGATTATGAGGTGGACGAGAAGAAGCGGACGGTCGGTGTCCTCGAAGCAGGCATCGAGAAGGTCGAGGATTACCTCGGCATCCAGAACCTTTATGAATCCGCCAACACACCCCTGATTGGTTTCCTAAACAACGCCATCAAGGCGAAGGAACTCTTCAAGCGGGATAAGGATTACGTGGTCCTCAACGGCGAAGTGATGATCGTCGATGAGCACACTGGCCGTATCCTCGCCGGGCGCCGCTACAACGAGGGCATGCACCAGGCGATCGAGGCCAAGGAAGGCGTCGAAATCAAGGCGGAGAATCAGACACTCGCCACTGTGACGCTGCAGAACTACTTCCGTCTCTACGAGAAGCTTTCCGGCATGACGGGTACGGCTGAGACCGAAGCCGCTGAGTTCATGGGCACGTACAAGCTGGGTGTGGTGCCCATTCCAACCAACCGGCCAATGGTTCGCGCGGACCGTTCGGACCTCATTTACAAGAACGAGGTTGCCAAGTTTGAGGCAGTCGTCAAGGATATTGCGGAGCGGCATGAGAAGGGCCAACCGGTGCTGGTTGGAACCACGTCCGTAGAGAAGAGCGAGTACCTGTCGAAGCAGCTCGCCAAGGCGGGCATCAGGCATGAGGTTCTTAACGCAAAGAACCACGCCCGCGAAGCCGCGATCGTAGCGCAGGCTGGACGGAAAGGCGCGGTGACGGTTGCCACCAACATGGCCGGCCGTGGTACGGACATCATGCTTGGCGGAAACGCTGAGTTCAATGCGGTCACTGCCATGGAGAAGAAGGGCCTCCACCCTGCGGAGAATCCCGACGAGTATGAGGCTGAGTGGCCGAATGCCCTCGCTGCGGCGAAGCAGGACGTTGAGTCAGAGCAGGAAGAGGTCCGGGAGACCGGTGGCCTGTACGTGCTCGGTACAGAGCGCCACGAGTCGCGTCGCATCGACAACCAGTTGCGTGGACGGTCGGGTCGCCAGGGAGACCCTGGAGCTTCGCGTTTCTACCTGTCACTTACTGATGACCTGATGCGCCTGTTCAATTCCGGCGCTGCGGAACGCATCATGAACAGTTCGACGATGCCCGATGATGTTGCGCTCGAATCCAAGATGGTTTCCAAGGCCATCGAGAACGCTCAGGGGCAGGTTGAGGGCCGCAACGCCGAGCAACGCAAGAATGTCCTGAAGTACGACGACGTCCTGAACCGCCAGCGCGAAGCGATCTACAGCGACCGCCGCCGGATTCTTGAGGGAGATGACCTGCACGAGAAGGTTTCACATTTCCTTGAGGACGTAGTTACAGCGATGGTTGACGAGGCTACAGTGCAGGGCCACGGAGATGACTGGGACTACGAGCAACTCTGGACCAACCTCCGGACCCTTTACCCGATCAGCCTGACTATCGACGAGGTAGTGGAGGAAGCAGGCGGCAGGTCCAAGGTGACCAGGGACTTCCTGCACGCGGAAATTCTGTCCGACGCGAAAGTCGCTTACCAGCAACGGGAAGAAGCCCTTGGCGAGAAGTCCATGCGTGAACTTGAGCGGCGCGTGGTTCTCTCGGTGATCGGACGCAAGTGGCAGGAACACCTCTACGAGATGGACTACCTGAAGGAAGGTATCGGGCTGCGTGCCATGGCCCAACGCGACCCTCTGGTCGAGTACCAGCGCGAAGGCTTCATCCTGTTCCAGGCGATGATGGAAGCCATCCGCGAGGAGAGCATCGGGTACATCTTCAATCTTGAGGTTGAGGTGACTCCCGCCCAGCAAACCGGACTTCCGGGTGTAGCGGACGGTCGCGGACTCATCAGCACGCCATCTATCAAGGCTGCAGGCCTCGAAGCGCCAGAGCGCCCCGCCAGCCTGAACTACACGGCACCAAACGCGCAGGGAGAAGTCGAGACGAGGGTCGAGCGCCAGCGCCCGACTGCTGAGAACGGCAAGGACAGCGGCACTGAGCAGCGGTCCAACTCTAAGCGTCGTCGGAAGTGACCCTTTCCGCCTGAGATATTCAACCGAGCGCCTCAGTGGTAGGTCAGTGGCGCAGGCCACCGTCAGCCGATTTGGAGTTCGGTGACGCACCACTGACCCCGCCATCTTTCGATTCGAAGCGCTATTGCCCGTGCACGCTGCTGCTCGGCAGCAACCACGGATGCTTCGAAGACGGAGTCGGTGATCGCGCAGATCCGCACCGTCCGGATCATGACATTGCGGTGTAGCCGCGTTGAGGTAGCGGAAGCGGCACTTCGGCGCCCAGCTTCACTGGCCTGCTCAACGCTGCGGACCAGGTTTGCCCGGAGCTGCAGGCGTTCGTAGCTGCGGGCGTCAAGCAGCCTGGCCATCTGCTGAAGGGGCCTCGTCCCGCCGAGTACTTCGAGGGCGCCACGTGCAGCCTTGCGCGCTACAGCCTCCAGCTCACCCGGTACTTCCGGTTCCGGGGTCGGGGCGGGGTAGTTGCGTGCTTTCAGCGAGATCACCTGGGCATCCTCGCGCTGCACCACATGCCTGCGCTGTAGTGGCATCGGTGATCCGCTGACTGCTGCGAGAGAATTCAGGGCGTTAGTAGGAGCCCACTCGGCAACTGCATTCATATCCATAGCTCGCTTCCTTAAAGTCCAGCGGGCGCGGTGAGAACCTGCCCCGGTCGGAGTAGATCGGGATTGTTACCGATCAGTTGCTTGTTTGCCTCAAACCATCGTGGCCAGGCCTCCGCTATCGCTGCATCAGTAGCCTCATGGCCCATTTGCTTCGCCGCGATAATCCACAGGGAGTCGCCTGGCTGCACTACCACTTCACGAGCGCCCGTTGCGGGGGATTGGGTTGCTCGGTCCGCTTTGATCAGCAGGCTTCCTCCGGCGGGAGATGGGGCTGGCTGCCATTGCGGCTTTGGGACAGCGCTTACGTCCTGTGCTGTCCAGAGCGGGGTGAGTTGTGCCGATGCCGACTGTTCTCCCGCCAGAACCCGCACAGATTGGGTACCTGGTCCTGATTCCGTAGACGCGTTCGCTACCGGCACGGCGAGCAGATTGATGCTGAGCAGCGCAGTGGCGAAGCGACGCATGAAGGCCGGGGAAAGTTTTCGGGCATGCTCTGCCCCTGATTCCATCCCGCAGCGGGCCAGCAATTCGGCGGCAATGGCAAGCAGGAAGGTTAGAACCCACCAACCCACGACGGCGATGCCAAGCACGCTTACAGCCAAACCGATCAGTTGTTCGAGAGTGAGGGAGCCGGAGCCCGCGTCTAAACTGCCCGCCAGTTCACTCCCGGCCGCCCAAAGGACTCCGCCCAGGCAAAGCACGATCGCCGCCAACAAGACTTCCATCCCGTGCTGCCTCATCGTTCCCCGTTCCATGCATTTGATGCAGTTTGGTGTTGTTTGCGTCGTTTACAGTCACTTGTCTACACGTGAACGAAGTGAATGTCCATTCTTGACCGGGTGAAAGCCGGACCATACGCTGGCCAGATGCGATGGAATGCCCTATTCGACGATCTGGAAGCCCAGCTTTACGCCTCAGAAAGGGCGGCAGAGGACGCCGACGTCGCTGATCGCGTAAGGCTCGAGCAGTCGCAGATCAGCCTCGTTGACAGGCTGCGTGGGCAGGCAGGGTTGGTGCTCCGGGTCCGGGTGGTAGGTGGCACAACGCATGAGGGCACGTTGACCCATGTCGGGTCCGAATGGATCGTCTTGGTCGGGACCGCCGGGGAAACCCTCATCCCCGTCGGCGCAATTCTGGTCGTGGAAGGCCTGGGCCGCAGCGTGGCGATCGAACGGTCCCGGGTTCAGGCTGCTCTTGGATTGGCGTCCGCCCTGCGCACGCTTGCACGGGACCGGGCACCAGTGTCGCTGCATGGCGTGGACGGCGGACGTATCGACGGCACCATCGACCGGGTCGGCAAGGACTTCATCGAAGTGGCCGCCGTACTTCCGGGAGAGCCGCGGCGGTCAGCGAACGTTGGTGCCGTCTATGCGGTGGCCTTTGGCGGAATAGCGGCAGTCGCTTCCAGGAACTAGCAGGTCAACCCGCAGGCCGGGCCTAATTGGGCAAAGTAAAGGGGCGGCGCGTGTGATGCGCCGCCCCTAACTGAGACTCAGACTTCCTGCTCGGCGTGTACTCCGTCTTTTACGCTTGCGGCCGTCTTTTGGTAGGCGCGGGAAATGTAGTCCTCCAGGACTTGAGTCTCCACGCGCCACTGGCCGCGGCCGCCCACCTGAATGGCCGGTAGTTCGCCTGAGCGCACCAGTGCATACGTCTGTGACGAGGATATGTTGAGGACTTCCCCCACATCAGCCAGCGTCATGAATCGTTTCGTTGCCACGAAAGCCGCCTTTCCCTTCGTTTAATGCAACAAACCTGACCCACCTATCTTGCCACCAAGATCATGCCCAGACGGGCAGTTATCCACAATTTCGCGCCGGTTCCGGTCGTTCGTTTCCGTTTGTCGATTCGGTGCAAGAGAATTGCTTCGGCAGTTACCGTCGGGCTGTTATGGGAACCCGACTTTGGCAAGCAGGGGAGTAGAAGTGAGTCTCAAAACCGAAAGTCCACCATCAAGCGCGCCGATGCGCCTCCGCAAGCCGTCCTGGAAGGATCCGCGGCTTCTGATCGGGCTGCTTCTCGTCTGCGTTTCCATTGGGGGTGTTGTCGCTCTCGTGAAGGGAGTGGACACCACAACGAACGTATACGCGGCAAGGGAAGACCTGCCGGTGGGCGCGGAACTATCGGAAGACGATTTCCAGCTAGTCCCCGTCCGGCTCGGTGATACCGAGAGCTCCTACCGACTTGAAGATGAGGGCATCCCTGAGAATGCTGTGGCCCAAAGCCTCGTCCGCAAGGGCGAACTCTTACCTGCGTCCAGCATTGGGTCAGCTGATGCGCTTGACCGCAAGCCGGTCGGGCTGACCGTCGAAGACCCGCTGCCAGCCGGGACGGCTACGGGGGACCGGGTGGACGTCTGGGTCTCATTAAGCGACGGGACAAATGCTTACGGCGAGCCCGAACTTCTCCTGGAAGGAGCGGAAATCTACGACTACAAGGAAGAAGACTCAGCTCTAGGGGCCAGCCAATCGGTGCGGGTGTTCGTCCTGGTCGATGATTCAACGATGCCCAAGCTGTTGAGTGCATTGTCGAATGAAGCCAGGATCGCCGTCGTTGTGAATGCGGGAGCCTGATGAGTATTCCTGTAGTCACCGTGGGCCAGGCGGCAGGAGACTGCGTGACCGGGCTCGAGCAGCTACGCGGCCCCGTGACGGTCGTCCGCCGGTGCGAGGAATTCACGGAAATGATTGCGGCGTGCCAGACCGGCATCGCGCGGGCGGCGATCATCACTTTCGATGCCGGCGTTCTTACGGCCTCCCTGGTTGACCGGCTTCGCGCGGCTGATGTCGCCGTAGTGGCGCTCGTCGCGGACGACGACGCCGCGGAGCGTCTGCGTTTGCTGGACGTAAGGCATGTCCAGGTCGACGTCGAGGCGTCCGTTCTGGCCGATGAGGTTTCGGCCGCTGTAGCCGACCTTGATCGACAACGGGAGCAGCGGCAGGACAGTTCCTTCGCCGACACCTCCCGGGCACTTGCCCCTCGAATGCCCTCGCCGGAGCCAGCCTCTGAGCCTGAAGGTGCGGGACGGGTGATCGCCGTGTGGGGCCCTACCGGCGCTCCCGGCCGCACAACCGTGGCCGTCAACATTGCCGCCGAACTCGCCGCGTCTGGGTCGAGCGTCCTATTGATCGATGCAGACACCTATGGTGCCAGCGTGGCCGCTTCCCTAGGGCTGCTGGATGAGTCTGCCGCCCTCGCGCAGGCATGCCGCTTCGCTGACCAGGGAACATTGGACACCACTGTATTGAGACGCGTGTGCGCGGAAGTGCTGATCAACGGCAGCTCCCTCAAGGTGCTCACCGGTATCACGCGCCCCGACCGTTGGGCCGAAGTGCGGCCGTCGGCGCTCACCCGCGTGGTCCAGGTGGCCCGCGGTATTGCAGACACCATCGTGATCGATTGCGGGTTTGGGCTGGAGGCGGACGAAGAACTCAGTTTCGATACCTTGGCGCCCCGGCGGAACGGCGCCACCCTGCGCTGCCTTGAACTCGCCGACGAGCTCTACGCAATTGGCGCCGCTGACTCCATCGGGGTGCCGCGCCTGGTCAGGGGACTGACGGAACTGGAGGAGGCAATTCCGACGGCGTCCCCGCGCGTTCTGTTCAACAAGGTCCGTGCCTCGTCGGTAGGGCGGTCACCGGAGCGGCAGCTGCGCGAAGCATGGGGGCGGTTCGGGCCTTCATCGGTGATCTCGGCTTTTCTTCCGGCCGATTTCCAGGCCGCTGATGCAGCCCTGCTCGCTGGCTCAACGCTCTGCGAGTCAGCGCCCACCTCGCCGCTGCGCCAGGCAATTGCATCGCTTGTCGTTGCACCGGTTGAACAACGTCGGCGAAGCTCTACTGGAGCACCTCACAACGAAATGAAGTTTTCAGGCAACGGCGTTAGGCTCTCACAGTAAGGGGGTCGCAAAGGGGCGGCCTTTCATTTCGTTACGGAGGCGGTTCATGTCGTCTGGATCCAGCACCACGGAACAGTCCAGCTCTGACACTTCACTCACCGAGTTCATCTCGCACTACTACCAGCACCTCGCAGAGGACGACGCCGGCGCCTACTCGCCGGACGCCCTTGCGGAACGTGCGCTAAAGCATCGCTCGGCGGCCGCGATCCGGCCAACCGGTGTTGCCCGGGTGGATGTCTTCGATCAGGAGGATGCCAGCGTCGTCCTGATCGTCACCGACGACATGCCGTTCCTGGTGGACTCAGTCACCGCGGAACTGGTGCGGCAAAGCGCCGCCATTCGCTTGGTTGTGCATCCGACATTCGTGGCAGTCCGGGACCGTGAGTCCCATGAGCTGCAGCGTTTGCGGCGGGTGCCTTCGACTGCCGGGATTTCCAGCGGTGACACAGCGGCGCTGCCAAACCTCTCGGAGCTTGGCGCTACGAGTGACACCAGCGCCCACGTTGAGTCGTGGATCGCGGTGGAAGTGGGGCGTATCGGCGATTCCGCCCGAAAAGCGGCCATCATCGACGGGCTGCACCGGGTGCTTGCAGACGTGCGTGCGGCTGTTGAAGACTGGCCGCCGATGCGTAGCAAGGTCCGCGAGATTGCCCGTGCGCTGGAGAGTGTTCTCCAATCCGCTGGGATCCCGGATCTTGACCAGGCGCAGGAACTGCTGACCTGGCTCGACAGCGGGAACTTTACTTTTCTTGGCTACAAGGAATATGACCTTGTCACGGAGGACGGCGAAGACGTCCTGCGCGTGCGCGGGGAGAGCGGTCTCGGCCTGCTGCGTCACCCTGTCGACGGGCGCGCAGTCCAGCACCTGACCCAGGCAGGCAGGGCGAAAGCACGCGAGAAGCAGGCACTGGTCATCACTAAGGCCAACTCCCGCTCGACCGTTCACCGCGCAGCCTACCTTGACTACATCGGTATAAAGCAGTTCGACCAGCAGGGAAACGTGTGCGGTGAGCGCAGGTTCATTGGACTGTTCGCCACCAGCGCTTACACAGGCTCGGTGCGGAATGTTCCGATCGTGCGGGACAAAGTCGCAGAGGTCCTCCGACGCTGCGGTTTCCCCTCGGACTCCCACTCCGGCAAGGACTTGCTGTCGATCCTGGAAACCTACCCGCGCGATGAGCTTTTCCAGATTGAAGTCGATGACCTGGTGACGACTGCCCTTGGCATCCTGCGGCTCCAGGAACGTCGCCGTACGCGGCTGTTCCTGCGCCCGGATACCTACGGCCGGTTCATGTCCGCGCTGGTCTACCTTCCGAGGGACCGCTATACCACCAGCGTCCGGCTGCGCATTGAAGATGAGCTCCGCCGCACCTTCAATGCTGAGTCCATCGACTACGAAGCCAGGATGAGCGAATCCGCGCTGGCTCGGCTGTTTTTCCGGATCCGCCTACCCAAGGGTGCGGAGGTGGAGCACGTGCTTGTTTCGGAACTTGAGGAGCGGCTTGTGGGTGCCGCCCGGTCATGGGCCGAGGGCATCGACGAGGTGGCGCGCGGCAGGTTCAACCATCGTGAGGCTGAGCAGTTCTCCCAGTTGTGGGCTGAGGCCTTCCCAGCGGCCTACCGCGTTGATTACGAGGTCGAGGATGCGCTGGAGGACATCGAGAGGTTCTCCCTGTATGACAGGCCCGACACCACCGGCCCGATCATGCACGTCTACGTACCGACTGGTGCTGGAGCGAACCTCGAAGAGGACGCCCGCCTCAAGCTGTACCTGACGGAGCCCAAGAGTCTGAGCCAAATCCTTCCTTTCCTCCACAACCTCGGACTGGAGGTGCTCGATGAACGTCCATTCGAGATCGAGCGGTCTGACGGGCGCGACTTCTTCTTGTATGACCTGGGGCTGAAGTACCCGAACGGGGTTGACCCGGAAGGCACGGCGACCCTGCTCGAGGAGGCTTTTGCGGCCGCCGTCGCACTTTCCAGCGAGTCCGATTCATTTGATCGCCTGGTGCTGAGGGAAAACCTGCTCTGGCGCCAGGTGGTCATCCTGCGCAGCTACGCGAAGTACGCACGGCAGCTGGGCAACATGAACTCGTACGGATTCATCAGCGACACGCTCCTTGCCAATCCAGAGGTGACACGGTGCCTGGTGGCCCTGTTCGAGGCACGTTTCGATCCGGATCTCGCCGATGAAGAGCGGGAAACGACGACGGCGGCGGTCCGCAGCGAGCTCGAGGCTGGTCTGGCGGACGTGCCCACGCTTGACGCCGACCGGGTGCTGCGCACCATTGGCAACCTGATCGAAGCCACGCTGCGAACCAACTACTTCCAGAACAAGCGCCACGTCAGTTTCAAGCTCAACACCTCGATCATCGAAGGTGCACCGTTTCCGCGGCCCAAGTTCGAGATCTGGGTCTACTCTCCCCAGGTCGAAGGCGTCCACCTCCGTTTCGGGGCGGTCGCCCGTGGTGGCCTGCGCTGGTCGGACCGGCGCGAGGACTTCCGCACCGAGATCCTGGGGCTGGTGAAGGCGCAGACGGTCAAGAACGCCGTGATCGTCCCAACTGGGGCGAAGGGCGGCTTCTACGCCAAGCAGCTCCCCGATCCCACGGAGGACCGGGCGGCCTGGATGGCCGAAGGGCAGTCAAGCTACCGGACGTTTATCCGGGCGCTGCTCGACATTACCGACAACCTGGTCACCACCGAGGAGGGGGAGATCGTTGTCCCTCCGGAACGTGTCGTCCGGCATGACGGCGACGACAGTTACCTGGTGGTCGCCGCGGACAAGGGCACTGCCTCCTTCTCCGATATCGCGAACGAGCTTTCAACGGAGTACGGGTTCTGGCTGGGGGACGCCTTCGCGTCCGGCGGCTCCGTGGGCTATGACCACAAGGTCATGGGTATTACCGCTCGGGGCGCATGGGAGTCCGTCAAGCGCCACTTCAGCGAGTTCGGCGTTGACACCCAGACGGAAGACTTCACCGTTGCCGGCGTTGGTGACATGAGCGGAGACGTTTTCGGCAACGGAATGCTGCTATCCGAACATATCCGCCTGGTGGCAGCGTTTGACCACCGCCATATCTTCCTTGATCCCAACCCCGCCGCACCGTCGTCTTTCGCTGAACGCAAGCGTCTGTTCGAACTGCCGCGGTCTAGCTGGGAGGACTACAATGCCGAGCTGATCAGCGACGGCGGCGGCATCTTCCCGCGTCACGTGAAGTCGGTGCCCATTTCCAGCCAGGTGCGCACGGTGCTCGGCCTCGCCGACTCCGTTGAGACCATGAGTCCGCCGGATCTGCTGAGGGCAATCCTTTCGGCACCCGTGGACCTGCTCTACAACGGAGGCATCGGCACCTACGTCAAGGCTTCCACCGAGACCCATAACGACGTCGGCGACAAGGCCAACGACGCGATCAGGGTCAACGGCAATGAACTGAGGGCACGGGTCGTTGGCGAAGGTGGGAACCTTGGCATGACCCAACGCGGCCGGATTGAGGCCGCACTCAATGGGGTCATCCTCAACACCGATGCCATTGACAACTCGGCGGGCGTGGACTGCTCGGACCACGAGGTGAACATCAAGATCTTCGTGGACCGCATGGTGCGGACCGGGCGGCTCCCGGCGGAGGAACGCGCGGAGTTCCTGCACTCCATGACGGGTGAGGTGGCTCAGCTCGTACTGAAGGACAACATCGATCAGAACGTGCTGCTTCTGAATGACCGGCAGCGGGTCCTCGAGTGGAGTCCCAGTTTCGAGCGGTTGATGGACTGGCTTGAAACCAATGCCGACCTCAGCCGGGAGCTTGAAGCGCTCCCGACCAACAGTGAACTGCGTGCACGCACTGAACAGGGCCAGGGTCTCACCTCACCGGAACTGTCCGTGCTTGCCGCCTACGCCAAGATCGAGCTCACCAAGGCGCTCACCCGGAGCGATCTCGCCGACGACCCGTACTTCAAGGACACCCTCCGGAACTACTTCCCCAGTCAGTTGGTCGAGCGCTTCGACGAGGAACTCGATACGCATCCGTTGCGGCGAGAGATCATCTCGACGGTGATAGCGAACGACATGGTGAATATGGGCGGGATCACCTTCGTTTTCCGCGTCATGGAGGAGACTTCGGTTTCCGAATCCGTGGTGGCCCGCGCCTTCGTTGCCCTGCGCGAAATCTACGAGCTGGACCGCATCATGGACGAGCTCGCGCTCCTGCCGGCCAGCTTCCCGACAGAGCGCTGGACCACGGTCCACCTCGACATCCGGCGGCTTCTTGACCGGGCCGTGCGGTGGTTCGTGAACCACGTCGGGCGGGGCACCTCGGTCGAGGAAGACATCGCAGCGTTCAAGCCGCTGGTCGATCCTCTGCGCACCAAACTGGTCAACTATGTTCGCGGTGGTGACCTGACACGCGTGCGGACCTGGTTTGAGCGGGCAGAAGAATGGGGACTTCCGGATTCCATCGCGCAGCGCTGGGCCGAACAGTTCGAATCCTTCGGACTCCTTGACGTCGCGCTGATTTCCCGCCGTATCGACGAACCTGTCGAGCGCATCGCTGAGGTCTACTACGCGATCTATGACCGCTTCAATGTGGACAACCTGCTGGAGCGGATCACTTCCCTGCCCAGGGAGGACCGTTGGCAGGCTCTTGCCCGGGCCGCGCTTCGGGATGACCTGTATTCCACGGTGGCCGAGATGACCGTGTCGGTGATGAACAGTTCATCCCATCTGCTCCCCGCCGAGGCCACCAGCAGGCTTCGGGAATGGGAACAGCAGAATGTTGAACACCTCGAGAGGGCAAAGAAAATGTTCGCCGAGGTGAACCAGCTGGAACGCGATGACATGGCTTCACTCTCGGTTGCGTTACGTTTATTGCGTTCAATCGTGCGGTGACCGTGCGGTAAGTAACCGCACGGCAAGTAGAGGAGAAACAGGTTGGCGATCTTCACGGACCCGATCCGCGAACACACAGGATTCGCTCCTGGCGATGCGGAATGGCTACACCTTCTGGTGGGGGACTGGCAGATGGTCGCCGACCTCGCCTTCGCCGACCTTGCGCTGTGGTTTCCACTGCACGACGGCGGATACGTAGCCCTCGCGCACGTGCGGCCGTCGACGTCGCACACGGTATTTCACAGCGACTTCGTCGGTGAGCGCATCCGCGCCGACCTTTTGCCCCTCGTCGAAAAGGCGTGGGAAAGCCAGGCGATCGAGCGGTCCGGTGAGACTAACTGGACCACCGAGATGGCCATGCGGGTTGAGGCCGTTCCGATGGTGCGCAACGGACGCACGCTCGCAGTAGTCACTTCGCACATGGACCTGTCCAGTTCGAGGATGCCCTCACGGCTTGAGCTCACGTACCGGCAGTGCGCGTACGACCTCCTTCGGATGGGCACACTCGGGTTGTGGCCCGACTTCGCTACTCCTACCGGTTCCCGGCGGGGTGCCCCTCGGGTGGGAGACGGGCTGATCCGGCTCGACGTTGACGGGGTCGTCCAATACGCAAGCCCGAACGGCGTCTCGGCGTTCAGGCGCCTGGGGGATGTTGAGACTCTGGAGGGCAGGCCGCTTGCCGAGATTGTGACCCCGCTCCTGAAGGACCGCCGCGTTGTCGATGAGACACTTCCGCTGGTCCTGACCGGGAAAATGCCCTGGCGAACCGAGATTGAGTCGCGCGGAGTGAGCCTCTCGCTTCGCGCCATACCGCTCCGGGATGAAAAGGACCGCTTCGGTGCGCTGGTGCTTTGCCGCGACGTGTCCGAACTGAGACGGCGGGAGATGGAACTGGTGTCCAAGGACGCCACCATCCGCGAAATCCACCACCGGGTTAAGAATAATCTCCAGACTGTGGCGGCCCTGCTTCGGATGCAATCCCGACGGATGGTCAGTGACGAAGCAAAACAGGGGCTGGAGCAGGCGATGCGGCGGGTGGCTACTATCGCTCTCGTCCACGAGACGCTGTCGCAGGGCTTGTCGCAGAGCGTCGACTTTGACGAATTGATTGCGCGCCAGTTCCGGTTGTCCGCCGAGGTGGCCTCGCCAACCCAAGCCGTGCGCACCGAGCGCTCCGGCGAGTTCGGCGAACTGCCGAGCGATTTCGCCACCCCGCTGGCGCTGGTGATCAACGAACTAGTGACCAACGCCGTGGAACACGGGCTCGCGAATCAGACCGGAACGGTATGGCTGACTGCGGACCGGAGCGAGGCTGAGGACGGTGAGGTCCTTTCAGTGACCGTGGCAGACGACGGCGTCGGCCTGCCAGCGGAGAGCTATAGCGAAGGTCTTGGCCTCCAGATTGTCCGCACGCTCGTCACGAGTGAGCTTGGTGGATCGATAGAGTGGTCTTCCCGGGAAGGCGGAGGCACTGAGGTGACCATCGCGATGGGCATCCGTCACGAGGCAGGGGCGCCGGACGCTTTGAAGCGGCGGTAGGCCGGCGTCTGCAACACCAACGCACACTTCGCACCACAACGTACACGTCAGAGGGAGGGCACCCGCAGGTGCCCTCCCTCTGACAATGCTGTTCTTCTGGCCAGTCCTATGAGGCTCGGCGGGCCCGCGCGGCGCGGCGCTTGAGCGCACGGCGCTCGTCTTCACTCAGGCCACCCCACACTCCGGCGTCCTGTCCGGATTCAATTGCCCACTGCAGGCAGGTGTCAACCACCTGGCAACGGCGGCAAACGCTCTTCGCTTCTTCGATTTGAAGCAGTGCAGGTCCGGTGTTGCCCACGGGAAAGAACAACTCAGGGTCCTTATCGAGGCACGCGGCACGGCTACGCCAGTCCATGCGGATCACTTCTCCTTACGACTCGTGCGCTTTTGTGAAAACATTCACGAGTGGTGTCATAGTAAAGGGGGCCACTACGGCCCCCGCTTTTCCTTCATCAAGGCTGTCACGTTACGTGTGAGCAAACAAGAGGTAACCGGAAGGTAATTGACTCAAACGGTGAGGGATGCGTCACACAGTTGACACCAGGCTGAGCTGTCGTAGCTGTGATCGACTATGTCCGGTAGGGTGCCACTGTGTCAAGACCCCCTGAACAGACCGTTTCCCAGCCATCAAACAGGCCCTGGGGAGTCGTAGTCGTTGCGGTAATCCTGGTGTGTGAAGCGTTGGCGCTTCTCGCCGCGGCGGGTTGGTTCCTTTTCGGTCTCATCTCAAGTACGCCGGCATCGCTGGGCGGGGCGATCTTCATGCTGGTCCTGCTCGTGTTGTTCGCAGTCTGGCTGCTCGTCGTCGCACACTTCTTTCACCGCGGCTACAGGTGGACGCGGTCCGCAGCGCTGGTTTTCCAGTTCTTCGTCATTGTTGTGGCTGTACCGACTCTTACCGCAGGAGTCCTCTTGCTGGGTTTGGGCATGCTGATCCCGGCGGTGCTGGTCCTACACCAGCTATTCACCCGCCCTGTGCTTGCCTACACCGGCAGAACCGGCGAGGGAACACTTCCAGCCCTCTAGACCGAAGCGTCAACCGGGGGTTGTTCGTCACTGGCAACCTGGACCTCAACTGCGCCGCCGCTGTCGATCAGGAAGCCCCGGCCCGGAGCGCCCCGCCCGTTCACATCCAGCCGTGTTCCGAAGACGTCGCCGTCTGACGGCGAACGTGCTCCCATGACCAGCCCCATCGGCGAGGTGCGTATGGCAGCGGCCAGTGGTATCGCAGCGACCGCCGCCGGGGAAGCAGAGGTGACGAGCACTGCCCGGGCGCCTGCCGCAACCACCTGGGTGAGGAGCTGATGGTTCTCCCGGGGGAGTTGGTCGGCGTCGTCAACCAGGAAGAGGACGTCCGGCGTTGCTGACGCAACGGACTCCCGCCAAGCAGCTTCCGGGGTGTGCGGACTAAGCAGCACCGTCCGGAGCCCGGTGGGCGCATGGCGCGCAAGGACCCGGAGCGCGTTCGAGCGGCCCGACGCCGGTGTTCCTACAATGAGGGCTGCTCCTCGCGGTGGGAGCGTTAGATACTGCGTCCTGAGGTCATCGCCACCCACCCCAATGGGCAGGAGCACCCGGTGGCCGTCGAACGTCCCGCGGACAAGCTCGGCACCCGCCACAAACGGAGGTAGGGGAGCCACCGGGAACGGTTGGCACTCGGGTTTGCGGGAGGGAATCACGGGTGCCTGAAGAATGAATTGGGCCACCGCGCTGTGCGGACTGCTGATACGGCCCTGCACGAAGGCGCGCCCAGGCACGGCGTCCAACGCCGGCATCTTGGGCCAGGCGAGCAGCGATTCCGGGCTGGTTCCCATGGGGAAGTAGGCCCTGTTGGGAAGTATCGGGAAAAACCTGCTGGACAGAAGTTCGCGGTCACCCCCGATCAGGAGGGTCACCCGCGCCGCTTCACCGTCCCGTGCAATGTCCTGCAACGCTTCCTCCGCCCAGGCATACTTACCGGACCGCAGGGAGTTCGCCCAACGCCCCCAGCCCGAAACCAGGACCGCAATCGACGTTCGGTCCGGCCCATCCTCGGAACTGCCCGCGCCCACGCGCTCTTGTATCAGTTCGGATATGCGCTGCAGGATTCGTGCCCCGCGTCTGACCTCACCTGCCCCGACGTATGCCCCAACCTGTGGGAGGCCTACGAGAGATCTCAGGCTTCCGTCGCCGTCTAGGACGTAGAGATGAGTGTCCTTCCGGTGCTTGACCAACTGGCCCGCAACCGCGTTCAACGCTGCACTGAGACCCCCAGCCGGTTGGCCGACGAACGCTAGGTGCGCGTCCCGCTCCGGGTTCCAGGAGAGCCGGTACTGCGCCTGGACGTCGGGGACGTCGAGCAGCCCAAGATCCGGCTCGCCCGGCTCGTTGCCGGGCTCGCCGGCGCCGGGGAAGAGCAGATTGGGCAGGGGTGGCTTGACTGGAACTCGCAAAGGGGGAAGCGCGACTTCTCCCGATGCCCGCCGCACTGCGTCGATCAGCGTAATGAGCGCCGGTGCAGTGCTGTCCGGCTCAACGGCTGGCTCAAGGTGGTCGGCTCGTCCGAGGTAGAAGGCAAGGGAAGTCACGGCGACCCGGCGGGCTGTTGGTGCTGCCGACGTCGTAGCCGTCTGGAACTCGACGGGGGTTTGCCCGCCAACACGGATGTAGCCCCGTCCCCGAAGGTGGAGTGGCACCGTGGAAGCAATGGTCGATTCGAGGACGTCCTGGGATTCCATCGGCGTCTGCATGCGCAGGGCAATGCTCGTGGTGACATTTGCGCGGATGTCGGAGGTGACCGCCCCCTGCGGACGCTGGGTGGCGAGCACGAGGTGGAGTCCGAGCGAGCGGCCAAGTGTTGCAATCCGCATCAGCTCATGGACTGACCCGGGCACCTCCTCGGCGAGCATTCGGAACTCGTCAATGACGATTGCGAGCCGTGGGAGAACGCGCCCGGTGGCCCGGTATTCCAGATAATCGGTAACTCCGGCCCCTGCGAACAGTCCTTCCCGGCGCTTCACTTCGGCCCTGAGGGAGACTAGCGCGCGGGTGACCGAAGCCGGTGAAAGATCGGTGAGCAGTCCGGTGACGTGGGGCAGGCAGGCCAGGACGCCCAACCCTGATCCACCCTTGAAATCGATGAAGAGGAAATTCAGGTCAGCCGGGGAGTAATTGATGCCGAGGCTGAGTACGAGTGTGCGTAACAGCTCCGACTTGCCTGCTCCGGTGGTACCGGCGACCAGGAAGTGTGGCCCGTCCCCAACCAGGTCGACAGTCATGTCACCCTCCCTCGAGGAGCCGATGACCGTATCGAGACTGGAACCGTCGGAAGGATCCTGCCAGCGGCGCGCCACGCTGTGGGGGTCCCAGGCAACGAGCCCGCTCAGGCTGACCTGGCTGGGCAGGGATTTGGCAGGCTTTCCGTTATTGGTAAGCCTCGGTAGTGAACCAAGGCCGCGTGCTATCCGCTCGAAGGTATCCGCGCACACGTAGTCCGCCTCGAAGCGGATCTTGCCTGCCGGAGCGCTAAGTATGGGTTCCAGCGCCGTGTAGTCGATGGCCCAACCGGGTCCTCCTGCGGTGGTGGCAGGAGGGCAGAATCTGTACAGCCTGACCTTCGGCAGGCGCACCACGGTGCCCGCCTGTTCACCGAACAGCAGGAGGGTGGAACAAGACCCCGAACTGATGAGTTGGTCGAGGTCGACACGGCTTGTGACGAGCTGAACCCGGGGAAGGAAACGGGCAGGATGCGGCAGGGATTCGGGTGGCCCGTAGCAGACAATGCCGCCCGAATCTTCCAGCAAGGACAGCTGGAGGAGGATTAGGTGGGCCACGTCCGTCAGCGTCTCCTCCGACCCGGTGACGGTCAGATTGAGAGGTCCATCGCCGTCCGGATTGAAGAGCGGGATGGCCAGGGGGGCGCCGGAGACAGTGGGCGGACTCCATTCCGGCGGCGTGGGTTTCACGAGCAGGATGGCGGGCTGGTCCGCGGCTCCCAACCGTAGGTACCGGCCCCTGCACGACGGCGGCTCACCGGTGCCCGCCAACTTTCCGGAGCGCTGCCGCACGGCAATCAAAGCAAGGTCCGCGACCTCGGGAACTGCCCGCCGTCGTCGTTCCCTGTCCTTTTCCGCAGCGGCAGACACCGCAGCACCGAACGCCGCCCGTTTGCGCCGTCCGGTCATCA
Organism: Arthrobacter sp. TRD_SC_6; assembly: GCF_055361185.1. NCBI lineage: Bacteria > Bacillati > Actinomycetota > Actinomycetes > Micrococcales > Micrococcaceae > Arthrobacter > Arthrobacter sp. TRD_SC_6. The sequence continues at coordinate 3,133,687 of NZ_CM143953.1, read as the reverse complement.
ACGGAATCAAGCCAGTCACAGCTGAGAGCGCGCTGAACGCGAGGAAGAACCACATTCCGGTAGTGACGGCCAGGACAACGCCCAATACAAGGGGCAGGAGAGCCGTCACCAACAGCAGGCGGTTGGGTTCAGGGGGAGTGGGCGCGGCAACTTCGCAGGGCTCGGTCAGATCGATGGCGTCGACAGCGGTAACTGGCGTGTCGATGAGGACCAGTGAGCACTGGCTCGCTCCCATCCGGATGAGCGAATCGGTGGTGATTCCAGTCTCGATCACGCGCGAACCGTTAACCCACACGCCGTTGGCGGAATCACGGTCCTTGAGGGTGATCGCCTCATTGGTCACGGTAAGGACTGCGTGGATACGGGAGAGTTCGGGATCGTGGATGGTGATCTCGGGAGCGCTCCGCCCGATCCTATATACACCGCGTGCCAGCGGGATCAGCTTCCCGGCGTCGGGACCGGTATGGACTGCAAACAGGAGGTTCGCGGACAAGGATGGTGTGCTGATTCCCGGATCGGGTGACTGCGCCGCGACAATCACGGCGCCGTCAATCAGCGGTGGGTCCCCGGGATTCATCTGCTCTAGAGGTAGGCCGTCGATGAAGAAGTGCGTTGCGCCCGTCCGCATGGCCAGCTCCACCCGAACTGAGGCGCCCGAACTCGCCAAGGCTGTATCGACGACGATCTCCTCGGTCGCGGTACCGGAGGGAAGCGTGACCGCAGGACCGGCCGCGAGAGTGAGGTGCAGATCCATGATTCGAGCCTAGGAGCGGCAGGGTGCCTGCTGCCTGCCGCCGGAGGAATCTGTGGATAACGTCCGGGAGCGTCCGGCAAGCCAGCCGGCTTCGACGCGCGGTAGAATGGCGCTAACCCACCAAACGCAATTGAGGTCTTTCTTAGTGTCCGTTCACACTCCAGAGCGCCCGTCGGCTGTGCCCGAAGGCCCCGTCGACCGGCAGAAGGCAACGTCGTACAGGCCTGAAGTCCAGGGGCTGCGCGCGCTCGCGGTGCTGATGGTTGTGACCTACCACGTATGGTTTGGCCGGGTCTCCGGCGGCGTCGATGTGTTTCTGCTGATTTCGGCTTTTCTCCTGGCGCTTTCGTTCATGCGGAAAGTGGAAGCCGGAAAGCCGTTGGCGCTCGCCAGCTACTGGTTACACCTCTTCAAGCGGCTGCTCCCCGCCGTCGTCGTCGTCCTGCTGGCAACTCTCGCCGCCACCTATCTGCTCGTGCCGCAATCCAGATGGCAGGACATCCAGGAACAGGCGTGGGCTTCTCTTCTCTACTTCCAGAACTGGCTACTGGCGGCCAACTCCGTTGATTACTACGCGGCGGACCACAGTGGTGCGAGCCCGATGCAGCATTTCTGGTCACTGTCGGTGCAGGGCCAGGTATTCATTCTCTGGCCACTCCTCTTTGCGCTCGCCGCGTTGCTCGCCAAAGTTTCCCGGGTGCGCTTCCGGATTGTGGTCCTGGTGATCTTTGGCGGGTTGTTCCTGGCGTCGCTTGCGTTTTCGATTCACCAGACCTACACAAACCAGGCCTTCGCCTATTTTGATACGCGAACCCGGTTATGGGAGTTCGCGCTGGGCACGCTGCTCGCCCTGGCGTTGCCCTTTGTGAAGCTCCCGCGGCCCTTGCGCGTGGCCGCCGGATGGATCGGGCTGGCAGCAATGCTGAGCGGCGGTTTTGTACTTGACGTGGAACGGGAGTTCCCCGGTTACATTGCACTATGGCCTCTCCTTGCTGCTGCCCTCATCATCCTCGCGGGGCAGACCGGCAGCCCGATAGGCGCCGATAGGCTGCTCTCCTGGCCACCTCTGGTGCGCATGGGGGACATCTCATACGCTCTGTACCTGTGGCATTGGCCACTGCTGGTCATCTACCTCATTTGGGAAGGTGAGCCCGCTGCCGGTCCACTCGATGGATCATTGATCATCGCGGCTTCCCTGGTCCTTGCCTACCTCACGACCAAGTTCGTGGAGCGTCCGCTCCGCGAATCTCCTTGGGCGGAACGCCGACGACGGCGCGCGGCAGTTGTCATCGTGGCCTGCGTTGTGCTGGTCGCAGCGCCGCTGATGGCATGGCAGCAGAACCTGCGCTGGGAGGCTGAGCGCCTCGCCGCACAGACGGTGGCGGACAATCCCGGTGCTATCGCCCTGTTGCCCAACTTTGAGGGTAACCCTGATCCTGATGCGCCCATCAGACCTGCCGCGGCGGAGATTAGGAGCGAATGGGCGGGCTTGCCAGGCAAATGCGAGGCCAAGCCGTATGCGCCGAATACCGATTACCTCGCTCAGTACTGCAGCGACAACCTGATTGAAGGCACCCCCAACCGGACACTTGTTGTCGTGGGTGACTCGCATGCTGAACAGTGGCTGGGGGCCATTAAACCGATGGCTGAAGCAGAGGGTTGGAAATTGATCGCCCTGCTTGAGGGGGGATGCGACTTCGGCGCTCCGGAAGATGCTGCTTTCGAGGTATGCAAGCGTTTCAACGGTGCAGCTATTGAGTACATCGACTCACTGCAGCCGGACGCAGTTTTCACCGTGGCCACCTCCGCGCATCAGGCCGATGCCCAGGACACGGTAGTTCCCGGATTCCCGAAGATAGCCGCACATTTTGCAGATTCAGGTGTTGAGGTAATCGGTGTGAGAGACAATCCGAGATACTCGTTCAACATGATGGCGTGTCTGGAGGCTGAGGGCGAAGCGGAAGCGTGTGCTCAGTCCAAAGACGCTACCCTGAACGAGAACCCTCCATTCGATGACATCCTCCAGGCTGCTCCGTCCACGAAGCTCCTGGACATGACGGACCTGATCTGCGGTGCGGAAGAGTGCAGCCCGATCGTCGGAAACATGCACGTCTACATCGACGACAATCACCTGACCGAAACGTACGTGGCCTCCATGCTTCCCGTGTTCTCAGAACGCTTCAAACAAGCGACAGACTGGTGAACCCAGTCGTGAGTCGGGGACGGGGATTGCCTTCGGCGGTCACTTGCGCATCCAAGCCATCGAGGAAGGCCACATCATGAAGATTTCCGTTATAGCGCTGGGAAAGATCGGGCTGCCGCTCGCTGTGCAATTCGCTTCAAAAGGACACGACGTTGTTGGAGTTGACGTAAATCTCCAGGTTGTCGAATCCGTCAATAATGCGGTTGAACCGTTCCCAGGAGAAGCCCACCTCCAGGAGAAGCTGTCCGAACTGGTGCCGGCTGGGAAGCTGCGCGCCACCACTGACTATTCAGACGCAGTGCCGGATGCGGACGCCGTTGTCCTCGTCGTTCCGCTCTTCGTTGATGCTGACGCACAGCCAGACTTCGGATGGATGGATGGGGCAACAGCCGAATTGGCCAGGCACCTGACCCCGGGCACCCTAGTTTCCTACGAGACCACGCTCCCGGTTGGTACCACCCGAACCCGCTGGAAGCCGATGCTTGAGGAAGGATCGGGCCTCACCGAAGGCAAGGACTTCCACCTGGTGTTCTCCCCGGAGCGGGTGCTCACGGGCCGGGTCTTCGAGGATCTCCGCAAGTACCCCAAGTTAGTGGGTGGGTTGTCCGACGACGGCGCGAAGGCCGCCATCGCATTCTACGAGGCGGTGCTGGACTTCGATGACCGTCCGGACCTCCTGCGGGGGAACGGCGTATGGGACCTCGGGTCGGCAGAGGCATCAGAGCTCGCCAAGCTTGCCGAAACCACTTACCGCGACGTGAATATTGGGCTGGCGAACCAGTTCGCACGGTTCTCCGCAACGGCCGGGATCGACATCTATCAGGTGATCGAAGCGTCCAACTCCCAGCCGTACAGCCACATTCACCAGCCGGGGATCGCAGTCGGCGGCCACTGCATTCCGGTCTATCCACGACTGTATCTATGGAACGACCCGTCAGCGACCGTTGTGCGTGCGGCGCGTGATGCCAACGCGGGTATGCCCGAGTACACGGTGGGGCTGCTGGAAGGGGCCTATGGAGACCTGGCGGGTGCCGTCGTCGTCGTTCTGGGCGCTGCCTACCGCGGCGAAGTGAAAGAAACTGCTTTTTCGGGCGTCTTCGCAACCGTTGAGGCGCTCAGGAAGCGGGGAGCCAGTGTGCTGGTCCACGATCCGCTATATACCGACGAGGAACTGGCATCCCTTGGCTTCGATCCTTACCACCTTGGCGGAGAGGTCGATGCCGCTGTTGTTCAGGCGAACCATGCCGAGTACTCGAGCCTCTCTCCAGCGAAACTGCCCGGAATAAAGGTCTTCATCGATGGGCGTCGGGTGAGTAGCGCAGATCAATGGCACGGTGTCACCTACCGTGTCATCGGCAAGGCTTGATCATCCACTGACGGAGAAGGGAAATGATGACCTACATTGCTGAGAGTGCTGATGTGTCCGAACGGGCCAAACTCGGCGAGGGCACGAAGATCTGGCATCTCGCTCAGGTTCGCGAGGGTGCAAGACTTGGAGTGAACTGCATTGTCGGGCGGGGAGCCTATATCGGTGCAGGGGTCTCCATGGGCAAGAACACCAAGGTGCAGAACTACGCGCTGGTCTACGAGCCCGCAGTCCTCGGCGAGGGAGTCTTCATAGGACCCGCCGTTGTGTTGACCAATGACACCTATCCGCGTTCAGTTTCGCCAGACGGCACGCCCAAGAACGCAGACGATTGGACACCTGTGGGAGTGACGGTCAAGGCCGGTGCATCCATCGGCGCCAGGGCTGTGTGCGTGGCACCCGTGACCATCGGAGAGTGGGCGACGGTCGCTGCAGGCGCTGTCGTCACGAAGGATGTGCCCGCCTACGGTCTGGTTGCCGGGGTGCCGGCCCGCAGGATCGGCTGGGTGGGAAAATCGGGACAGCCGCTGGTCGAACAGGATGGACACTGGACATGCCCGCGCACCGGCGAGAAGTACAGTGAAGCCCAGGGAACATTGACACCATTAGAAGGACCTTGATGAGCACAGGATTCATTCCGGCAGCAAAGCCGATCATCGGCGACGAGGAACGTGCGGCAGTGGATGCCGTGCTGGTGTCCGGCATGCTTGCGCAGGGCATGGAGGTTGCCGAATTCGAACGTGAATTCTCAGAAATCCTCCTTGATGGCCGGGCGTCCGTTGCCGTGAACTCGGGTACCTCAGGCCTGCATCTAGGCCTCCTCGCTGCGGGTGTGGGTCCGGGGGACGAAGTCATTGTCCCGTCCTTCACCTTTGCGGCCACCGCCAACTCCGTGGCCCTTACCGGTGCCAAGCCTGTTTTCGCGGACATCGAGCCGGACCACTTCTGCATGGATCCCGGACATGTTGAATCCTTAGTCAATGAACGAACCAAGGGCATCATGCCAGTCCACCTCTATGGGCACCCGGCCAACATGACCGCCTTCGGTGAGCTGGCGGCGCGCACAGGAGTCCAACTCTTCGAGGACGCCGCCCAGGCGCATGGCGCTTCACTGGACGGACGGAAAGTCGGGACGTTCGGTGCCTTTGGGATGTTTTCCCTATACCCCACGAAGAACATGACCTCGGGCGAAGGCGGCATGGTATCGACTTCGGACCCAAACCTTGAGCGGGGCCTCCGCCTCCTTCGCAACCAGGGCATGGAGCGCCAGTACGAGAATGAAGTGGTCGGGTTCAATGCACGAATGACGAACCTGCACGCTGCCATCGGACGTGTTCAACTGACCAAGATACAGCGCTGGACGGATCAACGGCAGGCGAACGGGAAATATCTGACCGACCATCTGGAGGGCGTTGTAACCCCCAAGGTGGCGGAAGGAGCCGAACACGTGTACCACCAGTACACGGTCCGGGTTCCCGAAGACAGGGATGGTGTGGCAGCAGCTCTGAGAGATGAACACCAGATCGGGACCGGCGTGTATTACCCGCTTCCCAATCACAGGCTTCCTTCATTCGCACGAACTGATGATCTTCCGAACACGGAAGCCGCGGCGAGTGAAGTTCTGTCCCTGCCTGTGCACCCGTCGCTTGATTCGGAAGACCTCGACCGAATTGTCGCCGCCGTGAATGCCGTTTGCAGAGCCGGTGCATGAGGAATGGCTGCACTCAGGGTAGGCCTAATTGGTCTGGGAATGATGGGCAGGCACCATGCACGGGTGATCCGTGAGCTGGACGGCCTGGAGTTGGTTGCCATCGCGGACGCCCAAGGCGATCCGCATGGGGTGGCTGGGGGGTTGCCGGTGTGCTCCTCGGTGGAAGAGCTCATCTCGGCGCGGATCGACATGGCCGTGTGCGCGGTACCCACGGGGCTGCACGAAGAAGTGGGACTGGCCCTCGCAGGTGCAGGAGTGCACACGATGGTCGAAAAGCCCATATCGTCCACAATCGAGGGTGGGGAACGCCTCGTCGCTGCCTTCGAATCCGGCGGACTAATCGGTGCCGTAGGCCACGTCGAACGCTTTAACCCGGCGCTGCAGTCACTCCGCGGGCGCCTGGAGCACGGCGAGCTGGGCGAGGTCTATCAGGTCGCAACACGCCGTCAGGGTCCGTTTCCCGCACGCATCGCCGATGTGGGAGTGGTCAAGGACCTCGGAACGCATGACTTCGACATCTCTTCCTGGCTGACCCAGTCCCCCTACAAGACGGTCACCGCCAAAACGAGCACCCGCTCAGGCCGTCAACATGAAGATCTTGTCTCGGCGACCTGCCAGTTGGCGAATGGAGTAATCGTCAATCACCTGGTCAACTGGTTGTCACCGATGAAGGAGCGCCTGACCGTCGTCACGGGGGAGCGGGGAGCTTTCGTTGCCGACACGCTCACTGCCGACCTCACCTTCTACGAGAACGGCACCGTTGCCACCGAGTGGGAAGCCGTGTCAAACTTCCGTGGCGTTTCTGAGGGCAATATCACGAGGTTGGCGCTGAACAAGCGCGAGCCGCTGAAGGTAGAACACGTTGCTTTCCGGGACGCCGTCCTTGGCACCGCAGACAACATCGTGACGATGCGCGAGGGGCTGAACGTCTTGAAAGTGGCTGAGGCCATCCTTTCGGCGGCACGCTCCGGGTCCACGGTGGAGCTCTAAAGATGCCGCTACGCGTCCTTGTTGCCACTCGGCTGTATCCGCCTGAGCCCGGCGCTGCGGCCTACAGGCTCGCGGCCATGGTGCGCGCGCTCGAGGCACAAGGGCACAGGGTCACTGTCTATACCACCCGATATAGGGAAGTAGGCAGCTCGGGCAGAACAGTGCGCCGCTGGCCCGTATTGCGGGACAAGTCCGGATCGGTGCGGGGGTACCTGCAGTATGCGAGCTTCGACATTCCGCTCTTCTTCCGCCTGCTCGCCAGCCGACCGTTCGACGTCGTCGTCGTTGAACCGCCTCCCACCACCGGTGTGGTGGTCCGTCTGGTGGCGGCCCTGCGCCGCCGCCCCTACATCTATTTCGCTGGTGACGTCAGCTCGGTCGCAGCCGAAGGAATCGGCGCGCCCCGTGCTGTAGTAGGCGTTCTACGGGTCATTGAACGTTGGGTACTCTCGGGTGCCACGCGGATTCTGACTGTGTCGGCGGGAGTCACCGACGCAGTGAGGGACCTCGCGGGCTCCAAGGTCCATGTGAGCGAAGTCGGCACCGGCGTGGATACCGACCGGTTCTGCCTTGACGGACCGGTCGCGGAAAGGACTGGGCCCTTCTTTGTGTATGCCGGTACAGCATCCGAGATTCAGGGCGCTGGCGTATTCGTGGACGCTTTTTGCCTGGTGGGAGAAGAGAATCCCGAGGTTCGCCTGTTGATGTTCGGCCAGGGCACGGAATATGCAGAACTACTCGAACACGCAGCGAAGTTCGCCGATCGCGTCGAGTTTCTGGGAAACGTGCCCGGTGAAGTGGTGGCCGAAGCTTTCAGGGGAAGTGCCGCGGTGCTTGCTTCTGTGCGCCCTGGGCTCGGCTACGACTTCGCCTACGCCACAAAGGCGCTCGCCGGCCTGAGCTGCGGGGCTCCGGTCATCTACGCGGGGGTGGGCCCGATCGGTGAATCTGTGGCAAGCGAGAACCTCGGGTGCTGGGTTGACTGGGAGGCAGACGCCGTTGCAGACGCCATGCGGACCATTCTGTCGACGCCTTACTCTTCAGAAGACCGGGAGCGGATATCCCGCTGGGCTACAACCAATCATTCACTGGCCAGAGTTGGTGCCCTGGCGGTGGAAGCGCTTGAGGTGGCAGTGGACCAGCGCTGACAAACGGCAGCTGTTGCCCAGCCCACTGAATGAAGAGCCCGTCCGTTCAGTCGGGTAACCTAGTCCCGCACGCAATCCTGACTTTGCGCGCCAACATCAATACAGGAGAATCTGTGAACGCTGACCTTGTCATCGTAGGATCGGGCTTCTTCGGCCTGACTGTCGCTGAACGGGCGGCAACTGAGCTCGGCCTGAAGGTTGCCGTCCTCGATCGCCGTCACCACATCGGTGGAAACGCCTACAGCGAGAACGAGCAGCAGACTGGTATTGAGGTTCACCGTTACGGTGCGCACCTGTTTCACACCTCAAATGAGCGCGTTTGGGAGTACGTCAATCGCTTTACCGGTTTCACCAAATACGTGCACAAGGTCTACACCAGCCATAAGGGCGAGGTGTACCCCATGCCCATCAATCTGGGAACAATCAACCAGTTCTTCCGCTCCTCGATGGGCCCGGCTGAAGCCAGGGCACTGATTCAGGAGCAAGCGGGGGAGCTCGCCGGCACGGATCCCCTGAACCTGAATGACAAGGGCATTCAACTCATCGGACGTCCGCTGTATGAAGCTTTCATCAAGTACTACACCGGTAAGCAGTGGCAAACAGACCCACGGGATCTGCCGGCGGAGATTATCTCCCGGCTCCCAGTGCGGTACACCTACGACAACCGATACTTCAACGACACCTACGAAGGCCTGCCGGTTGACGGCTACACGGCGTGGATCGAGCGAATGGCGGATCATCCGAACATCAGCGTCCACCTGAACAGCGACTTCTTTGACGAGACCCACGAGTTCTCGCGTAAAGCAACGACGGGACAGGTTCCCGTCGTATACACCGGCGCAGTCGACAAGTACTTCGACTACGCCGAGGGGCACTTGTCCTGGCGCACCATCGACCTCGAAGAGGAAGTGCTGCCCATCGAAGACTTCCAGGGTTGTTCAGTGATGAACTACCCCGACGAAGACGTTCCCTACACCCGCATTCACGAGTTCCGCCACTTTCACCCCGAGCGGGACTACACGAAGGACGCGACGGTCATCATGCGCGAATTCTCCCGCTTTGCCGAGAAGGAGGACGAGCCCTACTACCCCGTTAACACCGCGGAGGACCGCTCCAAGCTCCTGGCTTACCGCGACCTGGCGAAGGGCGAAGACGCAGTACTGTTCGGCGGGCGGCTGGGAACTTACAAATATTTGGACATGCACATGGCGATTAGCTCCGCGCTGGCCATGTACGACAACAAGATCAAGCCTCATTTCTCCGGGGGAACAAAACTCGAAAGTGGAGGGGTGGACGTATGAACGACACCGTTAACCTGAGCAGCACCGAGCAGGTATTCCAAACACTGCAAAGAGTAATTCTGCCGACCGAGAGCAACATCGATACGGCACCTTTATACCTCGACACGGGCAGCGCGCTGAGCGTGCAGTTGAACACTATGGACGGTAGTACATCGTCGGACCGTTCGTCAGTGGGGAGCTATAACAACGCAAAAGAAATTCACGCAGAGGATTTCCAGTCCCGGCACTCGACGCTGGTTCGCCAGGGTGAGCGTGTTTCGTTCGGTAGCTACTTCAACGCTTTCCCTGCGAGCTACTGGCGTCGTTGGACCACTGTTGAGGATGTTCGACTCAGCTTGGCTACGCGAGGACCTGGCAGCGTCAGCGTCTACAAGTCCAACGCACGCGGAGCCCTTCAGCACGTGGAGACGAAACGTGTGACCGGGACCACCACCACCACTTTCGATCTGTCGCTCAAGCCTTTCGGCGACGGCGGCTGGTATTGGTTTGAGCTGGTAGCGGGCTCAGAAGATTTTGTGCTGCAAGCAGCCGAATGGCAGGCTCGGCCTGATGGTGGACAGACCGGGACAATCACCCTCGAAATCACTACGCTGAACAAGCCCGAATTCTGCCTCAACAATCTCCGTATTTTAGCTGAAAGCCCGGATAGCTTGGTCCACCTCAAGGAAATCCTTGTGGTCGATCAGGGCACGCAGAAGGTAGCAGCCGAGCCTGGGTTCGACGAAGTAGAGGCCGCGCTCAAGGGCAAGCTGCGGATCATTAATCAGGCGAACCTCGGTGGTTCCGGCGGGTTCGCGCGGGGAATGTACGAAGCTGTCGAAAACGGAAGTGACTACGCGCTCCTGCTCGACGATGATGTCGTTATTGAGCCCGAGAGCATTTCACGCTTAGTTACGTTCGCGGACCGCTGCAAGTCGCCAACAATTGTCGGTGGTCACATGTTCGATCTTTACAATCGGACGGTCCTTCATACCTTCGGTGAAACAGTCAACCCCTGGCGGTTCCAACCAGACCAGCCAGTCGCCGAGCAGGTCCTTGGCCACGATTTCGTGCGGTCGAACCTTCGGCAGACGCCGTGGCTGCATCGCAGAGTCGATGTCGACTACAACGGTTGGTGGATGTCCCTCATTCCGACGGCGGTCATTCGCGAGATAGGACTGTCTCTTCCTATATTTATCAAGTGGGATGATGCGGAGTATGGGTTGCGGGCGAAGGCTGCGGGGTTTCCCACGGTTTCCATGCCCGGCGCCGCGGTATGGCACGTCTCCTGGATAGACAAAGACGATCTTGTTGGGTGGCAGGCCTACTTCCACACACGCAACCGCATGATTGCAGCGCTCCTGCACAGCCCTTACGAACGTGGTGGGCGCGTAGTTCGCGAGACCGGGTATCTTGATATCAAGCACGCTATTTCCATGCAGTACTACACTGCGATGGGTCGCGTCATGGCATTGCGGGATGTCCTGAAGGGTCCTGATCACTTGCATGAGATCCTTCCCACGAAGCTTGTGGAAATTAGAAGTATGGCTACCGAGTACCCTGACTCACAGTTCAAAAGTGCACCTGATGCGTTCCCCGGCCCAAAGATGGACAGGCCACCCCGCCGCGGACAAGGTTTCAGGGCGCCGTCCTACCTCAAGTTGGCTCCATGGGCCGCTAAGACTATTGTTCGCCAGCTAAGCAAGCCGGTTTCGCCTTCCGCGACGGATCGTCCGCAGGCGGTAGTGGCTCACCAAGACAACAAGTGGTGGCGGATGTCGCAGTACGACAGCGCCGTAGTTTCTAATGCTGAAGGCACGGGTGCCTCCTGGTACCAGCGTGACCCGAAGAAGCTGCGGGCTTTGCTTGCGGAGTCTGCCCGACTCAACGCTGAGATATTCAAGGAATGGCCACATCTACGCGAACAGTATCGCTCAGCGCTCAGCGACATAACCTCCTTTGAAGCTTGGAAGAAGACTTTCGAAGCTCACTCAGACATGAGCCAACGCGATTGAGCACGGAGCTTGTCACGCCCGGGCTGGGTAAAGGGCTGCGTGATGTTGTACGTTCTCGATTCCTGCTCAAGCTCTTGGTGGCTAAGGAACTGAAAGTCCGCTACCGCGGATCCGCCTTGGGACTTTTGTGGTCCTACGTCAAGCCTGGCGTTCAATTCGTGGTTTTCTGGTTTGCACTTGGGGTGTTCCTGGGCATGGAACGTAACACCGAGAACTACGCTGTGTACCTGTTCTCAGGGATTATCCTGATCAACTTTTTCAATGAGGCGCTTGGCAACGCCTCGAGATCCATTGTGGGCAACGGTGGATTGATCAAGAAGATTTACCTTCCACGCGAATTGTTCCCCGTGGCGTCGGTCTGGGTGTCGGCCGTGCACTTCTTTCCCCAGTTCCTGGTGCTTCTGGTGGCTTGCGTGGTCACCGGCTGGACTCCGGGTTTCTTCCAGATTGTGGCGGCTGTCGCTGCCTTCATCATCGTCGCGCTCCTGGCTACCGGACTGGGCTTGTTCTTCGGAGCCGCCAATGTTTACTTCCGGGACTCGGAAAATTTCGTGGACATGTTGCTGATGATCGCGACCTGGGCCTCCCCGGTTCTGTACACCTGGAGCATGGTCCGTGACGGCCTTCGAACCGCTTTCAGCTCGGGCACGGCAGAAATACTCCACCAGGCCTACCAGGCCAACCCGTTGACAGTTGCTGTCGAGCTGTTCCACTTCGCATTCTGGTTACCCACCACGACGGGAACAACAGACCAGGTGCTGGCGACCCCACCAAATCTTCTTGACCTATGGCTGCCGATCGGGTTGGCCACTGCGCTGCTGATCACCGTGCTGGGTCAGATCACGTTCAGGCGGCTCGAAGGCCGCTTCGCCCAGGAGCTGTGACAATGGCCGCCGCAATCGAAGTCCGCAGCATCTCCAAGCAATTCGTGCTGCGCCACACCCGCTCCATCAAGGAGGCGTTCGTATGGTTGGTGAAGGGCCGTAAAGGGGACCTCTCGGAGAAGTTCTACGCGCTGAGCGACCTGTCCCTGGACGTACGGGAGGGCGAGACAGTAGCCCTGCTCGGCCTCAACGGGTCGGGTAAGTCAACGCTCCTGAAGCACATTTCGGGAGTCATGCTGCCAGACAGCGGAACCGTCAGGACACGCGGGCGGGTAGCCGGGCTCATTGAGGTCGGTGCTGGCTTTCACCCCGACCTCAGCGGGCGGGACAACGTGTACCTGAACGGCGCGATCCTGGGGATGACGGAGGAACAAATCCGGGACCGGTTCGAGTCCATCGTCGAATTCTCGGAGATCGGCCAGTTCATAGACACTGAAGTGAAATTCTATTCGTCAGGAATGTACCTGCGGTTGGCTTTCTCAGTTGCTGTTCACACCGACCCCGACGTCTTTCTCGTTGACGAAATTCTCGCAGTGGGCGATGAACCGTTCCAGAAAAAATGCATCGCGCGCATCAAGGAACTCGCAGCTGCCGGCCGGACCCTGGTGGTGGTCAGCCACGACCTTGATCTGGTCGCCCAGATTTGTCAGCGGGGAGTCGTGCTGGAACGCGGCACGATCATTTTCGACGGCCCTTCCCATGAAGCAGTTGCGCTACTGCGCGGCAGGTAGCCGGGTCACTTCTGAGGTCGGACTCCCAGAAGGCGTTCGACGATAGAGCACGATACTGACTCGTCCTGCCTGCTGCTGAGAGCCTCGGCAGCTGCGTGAGTGTTCGCCTTGAACGCTCCCACACTGTCGACCGACAGACCGGACAATGTTTCGGCAAGATCGCTGGCTTCAAAACCCAGGGTAACTGCGCCGAGGCCGTACTTGGTAATCAGCCCGGTTGTTTCCACAGCTGGGCTGAAAACGATCGCCAGACGTGCCTGGACGAAATCGAAAAACTTGTTCGGCAGCATGAGCTGGTGATTCACCGTTCGGGGCGGCAGGCTGAACACCCCGACGTCGTAAGCGTTGAGAATGTCAGGCAAGCTGGCCGGGGCAACAGGGGGGTGGAACCGTACCCGGCGAGAGTCATCAGCCCGCTGCTTGAGCTGCGAAAGATACTTTCCGCCGTCACGGGCGGGTACGAGAAATAGGTCGAGGGAAAAACGCTCATCCAGTTCTTTGACGGCGTCGATCAGACATTCGAGATTCCGCCCGGGTATGGCTGCACCGCTGTGAACCAGTCTGATCTGACCGGGCGACAACTGGGAGGGATGCAGGTCCCGGAAGGGCCCTGCATTGCGGATCGTTTCCACCGGCGTACCGAAACGATCCTCGTACAACCTCGAGATGGACGAGTTGACCGCGCTGACAGCGGCCGTGCGCGGGAGGTAGGTACGGCATACCCAGCTCATGTAAGGCTTGATGAGCAGGCGCCACGAGTGCACGTGCGCCCGCTCCTCCGGTGCCCATTCATGCATGTCACCCCATACTGGCGCACCGTTGGAGATCCTGTGGGCGAGTGGGAGGGCGCGCGCCTCGTTTGCCACTACGAGATCGAACTGCTGACCATCGACGAGTTGTAGCGCACTGTGAATTGCCGGAGCGAGGAACGCCGCGCGCGGGTAGCGTCGGAGGATGAGGGCGCTGACTCCAGGCACAGTCTGCGGCAGGGAAGGAAGCGACTCATCCACACGAAGATGGCGGGTGGATTGGGGAGGTGCTTCGCCATAGCTCAGGGTGGTCACCTCACCGGAGCGGGCCAGGATGTCCAGCTGTCGCAGTACCCTTGAATCGGAGTTGATATCCGAGAAGGAGATGCACAAAATGCGGGGACCCATGAATTCAACCCTAGCTTGCTGCGCATGCTGAGACGCTTTCCCTTGCCCTGCGCTCTTAACGGTGAGGCTGCCCACGCGCAATGAAGTCACTGATAGCGATCAACCGCACACTCTTGGCGGTCCTGCCGAACTCCGCTCGGCAGTTCCTCATTCGTTACGCCGTCCTGTCTTGCCTCCTCTCGCTGATCGACGTCGTCGCGCTTGGCCTCCTTGCAGTCGTGATGTCGGGAATCATCAGCGGTGACACGGTGCAGCTGGGCCCGTTCGGAAGCGTGCGTGAGGTGAGTGACTACATCGTCGTCCTCGGCGTGTTCTGCTCACTGATCATTCTCAAGAGCGGACTCAACATCCTCCTCCTGCGTTTCGCGACCACGCGCTTCGCCTCTCATGAGGTGACCATCGGCGACCGCCTGCTGGCCGCGTATATGCGAGCTCCCTGGGTTGACCGACTCAGGAAGAACTCGGCCGAACTGGTCCGTTCTGTTGATTCGGGCGTGTCGATCACCGTCTCCGGTGTCCTGATGCCCTCGATGGGGTTGGCCGGGGAAATCGTTTCGGTTCTCGCAGTCGTGTCCGTGGTCCTGGTGAGCAACTGGATTACCGCTGTGACGGCGATCATCTACCTGGGACTGGTAGCCCTGTTCTTGTCGCGCGGGATCTCGCGTCGTGCCGTGTTGAACGGCAGGCGCAACCGGCAGTTCTCGTTCAAGACAGTGCGGTTGCTGACAGAAGCTGTAGGTGCGCTCAAGGAAGTAACGCTCAAAGGCGCCACAGCCGATGTCGAACAGGCCGTACACGCCAACAGGATTCACTCGTCGAAAGCGCGGGCCCTGGCGACTTTCCTCGGCCAGGTTCCACGTTTCGTGCTGGAAGCCGCGCTCATCGGCGGCTTCATGATCGTCGGAACTGTAGGCATGCTCACCAGCCCTGCAGGTATTGACCCGGTGACGAACGCGCTGGCGGCGGTGGCGCTGTTCGGAGTCGCTGGGTTCAGGATCATCCCCTCGCTGACCCGGTTCCAGTCCATACTCTCCACCGTTCATTCCAGTACGCCCTTCGCCGAGCAGGTTCTGGCCGACATCCAGGAGGCCGAGAAGCGGGCCGTGGACGAGGAGGAGCCCGATCAGGAGCAACTGGCCTCCGGAGCCCATGACGTCGTGCTCCGCGACGTTGACTTCACCTATCCCGGGTCCGACGCACCTGCACTCAGCGGTGTGACGATGACTATTCCGGCCGGGTCGCGGGTAGCCGTGGTCGGCGCTTCCGGCGCAGGCAAGTCGACGCTGATCGATCTCCTGCTGGGCCTGCTGCTTCCCGACTCCGGCGAGGTGCTGGTCGGTGGGACGCCAATGCGGCGCGTTCTGCACTCCTGGCGGTCCCAGGTTGGCTACGTGCCGCAGGAAGTGTCGCTTTTCGATGCGTCAGTCGCGCAAAACGTTGCGTTGACCTGGGACCCGGACAAAGTCGATCCCGATCGGGTCCGCCGTGCCCTGCGCAGGGCGCAGCTCCTCGATACGGTCGAAGCGAAACCGGAAGGGATCCTCAGCTCGGTGGGGGAGCGCGGTATGGCCCTTTCCGGGGGACAGCGGCAGCGGTTGGGCATTGCCAGGGGTCTTTACGCTGATCCTGCGGTGCTGGTGCTCGATGAAGCGACCAGCGCACTTGATACCACCACCGAGGCAGCCGTCACCGCGGCCATCCGTAACCTGGCCGGGGACATCACCACCATCACTGTTGCGCACCGCCTGTCGACCATCCGGGACAGCGACGTCGTCTTCTTCTTCGCAGATGGCCGTCTTGCTGCCCAGGGTAGCTTCGAGGAAGTTGTGGCGCAGATGCCGGACTTCGCCCAGCAAGCCGCTCTGGCGGGGCTGGCGTAGTCAAACCATTGAAGGACCGAATGAAAGATCGCGCATGACTGAAGAGCATTTGCCGGCCCGTTCCCGAATCCTGGTCCTGTCTTTTTCTCCAATTCACAGAGACCCAAGGGTGCTGCGACAGATCAGCCTTTTCAGCGAGTTCGCAGATGTGATTTCCTGTGGGTATGGGGCTGCGCCCGAGGGGGTTGTCGAGCATGTAGAGATACCGGCTGAGTACAAACCTTGGCGTCCGGACTTCCTTCCGGTGGCCCTTATGCTGGCGACAAGACGTCACGAAAAGCTCTATTTCGACTCCGAGAGAGTGCGGCACGTCCGGCGTTCCATCCCGCCTCGCAGCATTGACGTTGTAGTGGCCAATGATGCTATAGCCGTTCCCTTGGCGCTTGCTTTGGAGCCACGCCAGGGCGTACATGCCGACCTGCACGAATACGCGCCGCGACAGGGCGAACACAAGCGTCAGTGGCGCCTCCTCGTGGGTCCGTTGATGTACTGGGCATGCCGCAAGTATTTGCCCAAGGCAGACTCAGTCACGACTGTTGCGTCGGGAATCTCCCACGAATATGCGCGCGTGTTCGGTATTCCGGAGCCAGCGGTGGTACCGAACGCGACGCAGTACCGCGCAGAGTTTGAACCAACTACCGTTGAAACGCCACTGCGTCTGGTGCACACCGGTGCCGCAGGACGGGCCCGAAAGATCGAAGTAATGATCGACGCCGTCGCCCGCGCCAATGAGCTACGTGCAGGTACGGCAACCCTCGATGTTGTGCTGGTCCCAGGAGAGCAGGCTTATATTGACGAGCTCAAGGCGAAGGCGGACAGGACACCGGACGGAGCGGTCCGCGTCCTGCCGCCGGTGGAGTTCAAGGAGATCGTGCCCATGCTTCACCAATACGACGCTGGAATTTTCCTTTGTCCTCCAAGCACTTTCAACCTCCGGCACGCGTTGCCCAACAAGCTCTTCGAATTCATTCAGGCTCGCCTGGCTGTGGTGATAGGACCCTCTCCGGAGATGGAGCGTATTGTGCGGCAGCACGGCGTAGGTGTGGTCGCAGACGGGTTCGACGCCGAATCGACGGCTCGCATCCTATGTGAACTTACTCCCGAGGCAGTCAGCCGCATGAAGCAGGCATCTCACGCGAACGCGGAGAAGCTCAGTGCCGAGCGGTTATCTCAACCCTGGCTCTCTGCTGTTCAGCGCCTCATCAGGATCTGACATGGTTGACTCGGACCGCAAGGTACGCGCCCTTCACGTGCACGACGCCGCCGGTGTGGGGAAGAACCTCGTCGAGGTTGCGAATCTCATGGGCCTGCCCTGGACCATGACAGACGTGCCCTGGTATTACCGACGGAAGTGGTCCAGTCCCGCTGGGCGTCTTGTTCGCATGTCTCGTAGACACGTATGGGACGCAACTCTCGCCCTTCAAAGCCTGAAGGCCGACGTCGTGCATCTTCATACCGGGCAGCTGGCCATGCATGCCAGGTGGCTACGGCGTCCGCTCATACTCCATCTCCACGGAACTGACATTCGGACCAATCAGTATGATCCGCGCTGGGCTGAGACCATTCGATACGGCGTCGAGCTTGCAGGCGCTGTCCTGTACTCCACACCGGACCTCGAATCCCACGTGCGTCGGTTGACTAACCATGCCATCTACCTGCCCGTCACGGTGAGGCTGGATCAGGCGCCGGAATGGGCACCGAGGGGGCGCGTAGTTTTCGCGTCACGATGGGATGATGTGAAGGGCGCCGCGCGCCAGATCGAAGTGGCTGCCCGCTTGAAAGCAGTTCGTCCCGAGCTGGAGCTGCAGGGACTCGACTGGGGCGCGAGGGCGGAACAGGCGCGCTCGGCAGGCGTGTCCCTGGTCCGGCGGATGCCACCGGCAGAGTTTCGTCGTTGGCTCGCCGGGGCGTCAGCTATTGTCGGCCAGATGACGGACATCCTGTCCGTGAGTGAATTGGAAGCGCTCGCCATCGGCGTGCCGCTGATCAGCACGGCTCGTCCTGATTTTTACCCGGAGCTATCGCTTCTTGGCGGAAGTGACACCGAGGCAATCGTCGACGGAGTGCTGCTCGCGCTTAAGGATCCGCGCCACGCGGCAGCGGGACAGGGAGGCCGGCAGTATATCGAGGCGACACATGATGCGCGGCAGGGTGTTACCAAGCTGCAGCAGATATACGCTTCCACGCTCGATCGGGTGTGACGATGATCCAGTTGCGGTCCTGATGTTCCTCATGGGGGCAGTAACGCTTACATGCACGCGCGGACTGCAAACAGCTTGGCATCCCCTTCCCTGGCAATCAGTTCCAGCCCGGGCGCCGTATCAGCATTGTCCATCGCGGTGTTTGGATGGTCCTCTCCGAGAACCTCCTGCTCATTGAATTGCAAGGCGTAGTAGGCGTTCAGACGCTCGACAGCCGGGCAGACGGAAGGATCAACTCCGGCTTCGTCCACTTTTGACATGATGATGAGTTCATCCTCGGTGCGTTTACCGACAACGTGCGGGGCTATGGTTTCCCGACCGGCGATTGCGCTTACGAGGGACGCTCCCGTGAACGGGTCGCCATAGACTTTCGCGTCATCGGGAACGAGGTCGGGGACTTGCTCCAGGAGCGCGAGTTCGTCCTTCGTGAGCAGGGCGGATGTATCGGTGATGAAGTAGCGCGTCGATGCAACCCTCGTTTCTGTCGCTACAGAACCAAACTGGGACGTGACGGCTATGAGTACACAGCAGACCAGAACCGAGACGGCCGCGAATGTGCTCCGCCGCGGATCAGGCGAGTCGGAGCTGGACCCATCTGTTTCACGAACGCGTAGCAGATGGGCAACCTGCCTGAGGAGGAACTCCCCGCCTAAAACGATCAGCGGCAGCGTGACAGTGGGGAGCAGGGCGGCCAAACGGAAAGAATCGTTGTACCAGGGTCCGGTCCAGAAATGTCTGAAATCCCCCTCCTGGCTGGCCGAAACTATGACGAAAAGAGCGACTCCAACGGAGAACAGGCCCACAAGCCACGCATTTCTCCTGCGGGTGACGGCTACGAAAATTCCGACAAGGGTGAGAACCATCAGGACGAGGGCTACATCCCGGTTCTGCGGTGCGTTACCGATTGCCTCACCGATAGCTTGCGCGGGGGACTGGCGGGGCTTCCAGGCCGATGCAGACAGGCTTTGCCCCGCCAGATCCCAACCGTAGGCCGCAAGTGTCAGGTAAGCCGCGATAAGCGCCAGGGCAAGTGCTATCAAAACTGGCGCGCTACGACGCTCGCGCCAGCCGTTCAAGCTCCGAAGGAACCAGGCAACCAGAACTGGGACACCGAACGCTATCAGTGCAATAACAGTACTTGGATGCGCAAGCGCTAATCCGGGCAGCACGCCGAGCAGTTTCAGAGTGCCGGCCGCGATGCTGTCCGGAGCAGAACCGAGTTTGCAGATTCCAGCTGCCAGGGCAACCGCTACGGGTAGCAGGGATATGGACAAGAGGTTCGGATACAGGACTCCGAAGTCGATCATGAGGTAGGGAAAAGCGCTGAAACCCGCGATGACGACACCTGCCACAAGGGTGGCGATCAGTGAAGTATTGACTACTTTCCGGATTAGGTACAGGCTGCTGAGCGGCCAGAGGACCGCCCCGATCACAATGTTCGTCAAAGAAACGGCCACAGGAATCGGCGTACTCGTAGCGATAGCGACTACAGCGGTCATATTGTGCCAAGCCGCGGGATAGAAGCCTTGAGATGTATCCGTCAGGTTGCCTAGATGCAGCGAGGAACCGTCTTCACTGGCGAGAATGAATCTCACCGCATTCAGGTGGTAGATATTGTCGTAAGTTTGAGAGAACTGCTCTGGACTCCCGATGATCACGGCAAAGCGGTAGGCGATGACCGCAGCTGCCACGCCGAACGCTACGCACTGCACGGCTCCAGACACAAGATGTTCTCTGCCTGAAAACCTTGAAACGGTTTGCCCGTCGGTGCGGTTGACCGGGCCGCAGAAGGACCATCCAGCGATCGCGTAGACATAGCGCACCAACAGCGCAAGCAGCATCAGCGCGGCGAAGATGATTGCCAGCGGCGGTATGGAGAAGCCGATGCCGAAGGCAGGTGCCGCTATAGCGAAGAGGCTCGTGACACTGACTGTTACCGGCCCCGCAATAGCCCACATCGACAGCCCTCGAAGCCCCGCAGCCCGGCCAACGAGCAGCCCTGGCAGGATGAAGACGACAGCAGCCAAGGCGATAAGAGGGACAACTTCGAACCACGACACGGAGACCTCCTGCGGGAAAGATTGGAGCCCATCCAATGGAACAGCAGGGCTACCCGATTGGCAGGGCCACTCAACTCTACACAGGAACGCCTTTGCCCCGTGTGTAGTGGAACGCAGGTTGGCTCTGCTGCATATGAAACAATGTCGTGGTGAGTCGAACCTGGGTAGTCATCCCGATGTATAACGAGGCAACCGTCGTCGGCGAAGTCATTCGAGGGTTGCTCCCAACCTTTCCAAACGTGGTCTGCATCGACGACGGTAGTTCGGACGGCAGCCAGGACATCGCGCGCGATGCGGGTGCTGTAGTAGTTCAGCACCCGATCAATCTGGGCCAGGGGGCGGCGCTGCAAACTGGAATTGAGTTCGCCCTTCAGGACCCTGAGACAGCTGCAGTCGTAACCTTCGATGCGGACGGCCAGCATCGTGTTGAGGATGCAGCCGCAATGGTGCAGCGCCTGCAATCGGGCGAAGCAGAGATTGTCCTGGGCTCGCGATTCCTCGATAACAGAACCAAGTTGGCCCCTCTGAAGCGGCTTGTCCTGAAGACAGCTGCGCTTCAATCGAAGCTGTCCACCGGTCTCAACCTCACAGACGCGCACAATGGACTCCGCGCTATTGGACGCGGTGTGGCCGAGGAAATCAATCTGACGCAGAACCGCATGGCACACGCGTCTGAACTGATTCACCAGCTGGCAGAGTTGAAACCCCGGTGGGTCGAGCATCCAGTCGAGATCATCTATACCGATTATTCGAAGGCCAAAGGCCAGTCACTCCTGAACTCCGTCAATATCCTGGCAGAACTTTTTCTGAGGTAGCACATGATCATTTTTCTCCAAGCGCTGCTACTCATAGCGGTCATCGTGGTTTCGCTGGTGTTGATGCGGGGTGGATCGAATGCCCGCCATTTGGCGATCCGGCGACTCATGCTGTTGTTGTTCGCGTTTGCCGCAGTGTGCTCGATATTCTTTCCCGAATTCCTCACCGTGGTCGCGGGCTGGTTTGGTATAGGCCGCGGAACAGACCTCGTGCTGTACGGACTGGTGGTCAGTTTCTTTGTCTTCGTCGCCACGACCTACCAACGGTTTCGGCACAATGAAATCGCCTTGACTAAACTGTCTCGACGAATCGCCCTCGACGAGGCCGATCGACCATGGGAAAAGCACGAGGTATGAGGACAACCAATTCCCCGGAAGTATCAGTAATAATTCCCACGAACCGGGTCGACCACTGGCTTACAATCGCTGTGGATTCAGTGCTGCAGCAAGAGGGCGTGCGGCTGGAGTTGATCGTTTTCCTGGATGGCGTCGAAGTCCCGGATGCTGTCTGGACCAAGGACCCCCGTGTCCGCATCATCCGGAATGAATCCTCTCGGGGAGTGGGGCATGCGCTGAAGTCCGCAGCGCGTGCGGCAGGCAGCGAGTACATTGCACGCCTGGACTCTGATGATGTAGCCCTACCAGGGCGGTTCCGCGCGCAGATTGACTACCTCCGCGCTCATCCCGGCACCGTTGCTGTTACCGGCGGTGCACAGTGGATCAATGAGCAGGGCCATGAAGTCGGTTGTTTCGGGCACCGGTCGGGTGCGGACGTCAGGCGTGCGCTGCTGGAGCAGAACGTGCTGGTGCAATCCGCGATCACGTTTCGCAGGGACACTTACGAAACGGTTGGGGGCTACCAGCCGATGAAGCAGATGGAGGACTACCACCTCTGGTTGCGCATGTCCCTCCATGGTCCGGTGGCCGTTCTGGCGCAGGATGTGGTTCAGTACCGCGTGCATGACAGCCAGACAAGCCGAAGTGTAGACCCTAGAGGGGATTACGTTCGCTCCATACTCAAGGAGCGCGCACAACTTGCAAATATGCTGGGGCAGGATGGCGTGCCGCAAAGGCTTCGTGACCTTTCATTCAGAGCCGCGCTCTACGGAATGTACTATCTCCCTCCGAGATTGATCAGAATAATTCGGCGCGTTGTTTCCAGGTGAATGACGTGCCGCTGGAATAGTGCATGCGTTGGGTCTGTTCACGCGCGCACTGCAGATCTTAAACTCGAGTATGGATTGAGACAGAAGCATGGATATTCAGAATCACTATTACGGCCACTCAAGCACCCTCGCCGCTTACTGCTCTCAGGAGCGCTTGCGCCACATTTCCGGCTTACTGCAGCACGGTTGGACTGTTACCACTCCGATCAAAGCTCAGTTCGGGGACTTTGCTGATCGGGGCCCGAAGCGCCGTCGTTTGTCCTGGTCCAGCCAGTCGAGGGCATTCTCTCCGGATGATTCCGAGAATCTGTTTCCCGATGGCACCCAGCAGCTGCACGCAATCGGAGCGCCATTCCTCTACCTGCTGAAGATGGCGAGGGAATCAGGGCTGCTGCCCTCCGAGCGCAACGGCACGATTGTGTTTCCCATGCACGGGACCTCTCTGGTGAAGGTGTCCGGAAGTCATCCCGCATATGCGCAGGAGACCCTTGAGCGTGAAGGACCAAGCACTGTGTGCTTGCACGTCGATGACCTGCATGATCCGTCAGTTGCAGGAGCGTGGAAGGAGAAGGGGCACACGGTCGTGTCGGCCGGTGATCGCCGTGATCCGAAATTCTTGGGCAGGATTCTGCGGCTACTTGCTGAGTCGGAAAAAGTAGTGAGCAACCGGCTGTCAACTTCCATCATGTACGCGGCCGCGGCCGGCTGCCGGGTCGAGTTGCAAGGGCCAGCATTTCAGCTCGGCACCGACGCAGCGGCTGACCCGGGCAGCGTTATGGAGCGGCTATGGCCGGAGTTCTTCGAGCCAGACACGGAGCCGTCCGTTCTCCAGGAGATTGCCGAAGCTGAACTGGGACTCGCGGATATGCGTTCGCCGGAGGAACTTTCGGCATTACTGGGTTGGAACGCCCGCTCCCCGGAACCTTTCCTGGAGTATTGGCTGAGCGGCCCATTCGACAAGGCAAGGGCTGTTCTCGGCTGGAAGCAGCGGCCTGACGGCGCACACGCGAATGAAGCGAATCTCTCCCCGTGGCATTGGATGCGGCACCCGCTGAGGCATCTGCCATCACCCTTGCCTCAGCAGGTCAAGGTCGAGCTACTGTCTGCCCTCAGGTGATGTGAGGGTTGTCCGTCACCAGGCGGACCAGCCGCCGTCCACAGGTATGGTCTGCCCGGTGACATAACGCGACGCGTCGGAAGCGAGCCACATCAGTATTCCCCGGAAATCGTCTTCTGTGGCCATGCGCCCCAGAGGCGTCAGCCGCTCGTACCTGCTCGTGAAGTCCTGTGCCTGACCGCGGGCTATACCGCCAGGGGCAAAGGCATTGACACGCACGTCCGGTGCGAGCACGGTCGAGAGGTAACGTGTCAATTGGACCACGCCGCCCTTTGAAGCGCCGTAAGCCGCAGGATTACCCATCTGAGTGCCCTCGTAAAGACCCATGTTTGGGCCCACTAACCCATAGATTGATGAGACATTCACAACAGATCCGCCAGCAGATTGGCGCAACCGCGGAGCGAGCAGACGCGTCAGTGTAAAGGGAGCCTGCAGGTTGAGCTTTGTCGCAAGCGCGAAGGCGTGATCAGTCTGCTCCTCGAAAGGCACTGCGTAGCCGGGGACGTTCGACGTTCCAGTGAAGGCAGCATTGTTCACCAGGATGTCCAAAGGCCCCTCTACCTGTTGCGCGAGCTGGCTGGCGCCGCCGTCGTCGAGCAGGTTGGCGGCCAAACCCTGGGCAGCGGTGCCGTGGGTCGCCGTCAGTTGCGTTGCGACCTCGTCACAGGCGCTCTGGTCCAGATCAGAGACGACGACGTCGGCTCCGCTCTCCGCGAGTGCGTCGCACAACACACGACCCAGCGGTCCACTCCCGCCGGTTACGAGCGCCCGACGTCCTTGGAGCGAGAAAAGGTTAGCCACGGTGTGGTTCCTCCTGAGAGGTAGAGACAACGGGTGGACGGACAGCAAGGCTGGGCAACGGAGCCAGGCCCGCTTTGACCACCGCTTCCACGAGGTCAAACTCGGCTTCGTCGTCGATTGAGAATGCGTGGGTCTCAGGAATCTCGATATAACCGTGCCTGCCCTCGTCGAACCAGCTGTTTTCCAGCCGACGTATGAAGGAGGACCGCCAGGCGTAGAAGCTGCCGTTGATCCGGAGGTAACGCTGCACATCCTGGCGGCGAACAACACCCTGGCCCTCGGCGAAGTAGCGCTCAAGCACTTCTTCGCCCGTTGGGCGGACTCCGACCCACACCGGATTGAAGAATGGCTCAGACACAGCCACGACGCCGTCCAACGACGTGTCAGATGTTAGTTTGTCGAGGGCTGCCCGTACGTGCTCCGGTGCCCGGGTAGGGCTCGTCGGATCGAGAAGGAGGACGGAATCATAGGCCCGGTTCTCTACCGTTTCCATTTCGTGCAACGCGTGCTTCAGCACCCCACTCATAGGGGCTGTATCAGTGGCCAGGTGTGGGGGTCTGAGGAACGGCACGTCAGCGCCGTGGTCTCTCGCTACCTCCGCGATGACCTCGTCGTCTGTCGACACGATGCACCGAATGTCCGCGCCCAGTTGCGCAGCCAACGCAATGGTGTGCGAAATCAGGGGGCTGCCTAGGAGCGGCCGGATATTTTTGCCGGGTAGCCCCTTGGATCCGCCGCGCGCAGGTATGACGGCAAGAACTGAGGGTGACGTGCTCGGGACCATTTGCTGAAGCCTTAGATGGTGCGGATAAATTCCGGCTACAACGATACCTTCGCTGATCCGCCGGTCCGGTCCGACTGCCTGGCGGCATCGCAAATTGCCACCGCAAGAACACCCTCCTTGAGGGTGGCGGGAGCAAATCCATCGTGGAGTCCCTCAACATCGATGCCCGACCGTCGCAGGATGGCGCCCGTCTGGCGGGCGAGGACAAGGTCGACGTCGCTGTCCTCGGGAAAGCGGCTTGTGCGCGCGGTGTCTTCGGCGATCTGGCTGGTCACCGTGTGGTGCACGATGTCCCAATGCAGGTGGCCCGTGGATGTTGCGATCCGAATGTCCCGCCTCTTCACGGGAGAAATGTAATCCAAACGCAGCGAGACTGATGTCCTGCCAGAGTTTGCGGGGCCGATCCACAACAGATCGGCAGCTTCTTCCGACTCGATTCCCAGCACGCCGCTTCCAAGGCGCGCAATGACCTCATCGGGTTGGCCGAGAAGCATTACCGGGTAATCGATGTCATGGACGAGATCCCGAAGGACGCCCCCTTCCTCGCTCCGGGCGGAATAGCTCTGAAGGTAATTCCTTCCCGGTCGCCACGAAGGGAGCCAGGATTGCGACACCACTTGCGCCGACGTCGGACGCCCCTCCGTTACTACGAGGTTCGCCAAAGCCAGGAAGGCCGAGTGAAATCTCAGTGGTGCACTGACGGAAATTCTGCCGCCACGTGGATCCTCGAGCAACGAGCCGCATTCGTATGCTGTTGGAGCCGCAGGTTTTTCCAGTAACACGGCTTTTGGTTCGAATTCCAACGCCGCCATGGTGTCGTCGACGTGGCGAAGCGTATCGGTAGCGATGATGACCAGATCGAGCTCGGACTCCGGAAACGAGTCAACCTGCTTAACACCAGCCGGTATGTCTGTCCTTGAATCGAATGAGGAATTACTCCTGACGGGCCAGGCGAAAAGTTCGTCGACACCCATAGCGCTGAGGACACGTAGATGACGCGCTCCGATTGAACCCGTGCCACGGACGAGTGCCCGTACGCCGCGACTTGCCACTCTCACTTGCGTCGGTTCCGGATTCCCGTTCATCCCCGCACCTTTGGATACACTTCATGAGTCATGCTCACCAACTCTAGTGTCGAGGGGTGTGAGGCAGATGCAGCGCAATGTTGATGGGAGAAATGTGGAGCAGGCGAAACCGCGCCGTTGGGTCATCATCGGTGCTGGTGGACATGCCCGCAGTCTCCAGTCGGTCATACGCCAACGGGAGGAAACGGTCGTGGGTCTCGCGGGGGACCACCCGCCAGGCACAGATCCGGGCATAAGGTCGTTTCACAGCGATCAGGAAGCCGTGGACTTCGCGCTGAGTTGTGGGGCACAACTTTGCATCGGGATAGGCGCCAACGACGTCCGATGGCGGATCGCGGAGGAATTGCTAGGCTCGGTGCCGCTGACGCACCTCCAGCCTTTGATCGCACACAGCGCCACGGTGGACACGACAGCCGACCTGGCGCCGCTCACGCAAGTCCTGGAGCATGCGCACGTGGGTGCAGGAGCTGTCATTGGTGCCGCAACCATCATCAATACCTCGGCAGTTGTTGAGCACGACGCCTCCGCCGGAGACGCATGCCACGTCGCGCCCGGTGCGATGCTTTTGGGCGAAGCCCGCATTGCCCATAGAGTATTCGTGGGTTCCGGCGCGCGGGTTTTGCCAAGGATTACCGTGGCGGAGGACGCCATCCTCGGAGCCGGCGCAGTGGCAACGAGGGATCTATTGGGCGGGGCAACGTACGTTGGCATTCCCGCAATCGCGATGATCTCCACGAAAGGCTTCAGCGTATGAACGAATCGACTTCAGGTACTCGGGTAGTCCAATTCGGGCACCACGCTTTGGGCCTTGCGGAGGATGTGTTCGTCATCGCCGAGGCTGGAGTGAACCACGACGGCGATGTGTCGGTCGCTCACCAGCTGATCGATATGGCTGCAGACACAGGTGCCCACGCGGTCAAGTTCCAGACGTTCAAGCCAAACGCCTTGGTTACCGCCGCGGCTGCGACAACTCCGTACCAAAAGAAGGCCGGTTTCTCCGAGTCCCAATCCGACATGCTCACCCGGCTGACCCTGCCCGATGAGTCTTGGGCAGAGCTCAAGCAGCATTGCGATGAACGTTCAATCACTTTTCTTTCCACCCCCTTTGACGTTCAAAGCGCGGAACTGCTCGCCTCGATTGGGGTGCCAGG
The DNA here is from genome assembly GCF_055361185.1 of Arthrobacter sp. TRD_SC_6. Lineage (NCBI taxonomy): Bacteria > Bacillati > Actinomycetota > Actinomycetes > Micrococcales > Micrococcaceae > Arthrobacter > Arthrobacter sp. TRD_SC_6. The sequence goes on along the minus strand of NZ_CM143953.1, from coordinate 3,106,388 downwards.
CCTGAAACTGGGGTCAGGTGAACTCACCAATGTCCCATTTCTCCGGACCATCGCAGATTTCGGCGTTCCTCTGATCGTGTCGACCGGTATGGGAACCATTGCTGAGATCCATGAAGCATTGGCGGCAACCGAAGCGGCGCCCGCGACAGTTCTGTTGCACTGCGTGTCGGCATACCCGGCACCCCTCAATGAAGCCAATCTGTTGGCTATCCCTGCAATGCGACGTGAGTTCGGTACTGAAGTCGGATGGTCCGACCACACTCCGGGCTCCGTTACGGCAGTCGCGGCGACGGCACTTGGAGCCACTTTGCTGGAGAAGCACATCACGACCGACAAGACCCGAAATGGTCCGGATCACAGTGCAAGTTTGGAACGCGCAGAGTTCGAGGAGTATGTCGCGAACGTGCAGGCGGCAAAGCGGAGCCTGGGTGACGGACAAAAACGCAGGATGCCCAGTGAAGAAGACAACGCTCACCTTGTCCGGAGGAGCTACCACTCGGTCCGAGCGATAGCGCAGGGAAGTGTAATCACACATGAAGATGTTGCGATTCTTCGACCGGAGGGCGGACTGAAGCCGTCAGCGATGGTTGTGGGTTGTGTCGCGGTTCGAGATATCCCAGCGGGCGTGCCTCTTGAGCCGGACTCCGTTGGGGATCCCCGATGAAGGTATTGGCCTTCGTTGGCACTAGAGCGGATCTCTTTCCGCTCGGTCCGGTGCTGTGCGCACTGGAAGATCTTCATGAAATAGATCTGCACGTCGCCACTGCGATCGGGTTCGACAAAGGAGTGAGCGAGTCGCTCCTTATCGGGGCTGGACTTCGCCCCGGACACTTCGTCCACCACGACCTCGGGCTCCACTCCGGGAGTTTCACACCCCAGGAGCAGGTGCAGCTGGGAAGCCAACTGTCCCTCGCAATCCTGAGTGTTCTTGACGCTGTGCATCCCGACGCCGCGGTAGTACTCGGCGATCGGTGGGAGTTGCTCTACGTAGCGCCCCCGCTGGTACTGATGGGTGTGCCGCTCATCCACCTGCACGGTGGGGAAGTGACGGAAGGGGCTCTCGACGAGCGGGTGCGCCATGCCCTCACCAAACTTGCCGATCAGCATTGCGTCAGTACGCAGGGCGCCTATCAGCGCGTGCGTCAGCTGGGTGAGGACCCGCAGAGAATCCACCGCACCGGTGCGCCGGGACTCGACAGGTTCCGATCGTCGTCGCCGATGAGTGGTGAAGATTTCGAGAGCGAATTCGGCGTGCCCCTGCGCCGGCCATTGATAGTCGGCACCTACCATCCCGTGACTGCAGGCGGATCCGAAGCACCGGGCCTGCTGGCACGAAGAGTCTTCGAAGCAGCGCTTGACGTTGCGGGCACCCTGATACTGACCCACCCCGGATTCGATGTCGGACGGGAAGAGATCGTGGCCGCTCTCGACGAGCTCGAGCGCCGGGAACTTCCCCATGTCGTCATTCGTCCGGGGCTCGGCGCGATCTACCCGAGCATCATGGCTACAGCCGACCTCATGATTGGTAACTCGTCGAGTGGGATCATTGAGGCTGCCTCTTTTGGTCTTCCAGCAGTCGACGTCGGTGAACGGCAGAGAGGGCGCGAACACGGAGCGAATGTGCTCCATTGCGGTGATGATTCTGCGGACCTGCTTTCATCGCTCCACCACGCGCTTTCTCCCGAGTTCCGGGAGCTCGCCAGGGGAGTGGAAAACCCTTACGGTGACGGTCTGGCCGCTGAAAAAATTGCAGGTGTAGTCGCCGAGGCGAGAGCTGGTCAGCCATCCAAGCGTTTCATCGACGCATCCCTTGAAGGAGTTCCCAGTGGGTCATGATCGAGTGCTTGCAGGGGCCTGTGTTGGACCCGAGGCTACTGTTCGCGAGGCTTTGCAGGCGATAGACCAAGGTGCTGCGTCTGTTGCTTTGGTCACCGACGTCGACTCCCGTCTGCTCGGAATTGTTACTGATGGAGACGTGCGGCGCGCTCTCTTGGCTGGCGCCGGACTCGAGAGCAGGGTCGTCGAGTTTGCGAACTGCAAACCAAAGGTCGTGCAGGCATCAACCACCCGGGCCGCTGTGATTGATTTGATGCGCAGTCTGCGCATCAGCGAAGTCCCCGTAGTGGACGACGACGGCAGGCTGGTGGGCCTCCACACCCTCAGCGACATTGTTGGGAAACCCAAACTTCCCAACATCGCCCTTATCATGGCGGGCGGTAAGGGGACGAGGTTGGGAGCGCTCACCAAAGAAACCCCCAAACCACTGATGACCGTCGCAGATCGAACCATCCTTGAGTGGGTCATTCTTGGTTTGGTCGAATCCGGAATCACACGCATCTACGTCAGCGTGGCGTACCTGGCGCAGAAAATCATCGACCATATCGGTGATGGTGAGAACTTCGGGTGTCAAATCTCCTACATCCACGAAGACCCGGCACGGCCCCTGAACACGGCAGGAGCTCTGAGCCTGCTGCTGGAGGAGGTGCCGGATATTTCCAGTCCGGTGATCGTCACCAACGCGGACCTGATGGTGCAGTATTCCGCCGCGGAACTCTTGAAGTTCCATACTGACAAGGGCGCGGCCTTGACCGTCGCTGCCCGCCCGTACAACCATCAGGTTCCCTTTGGCGTCCTTGAAATAGCCCAGGACAGGGCTGTTTCTGGAGTGGTTGAGAAGCCGACGGTGGAATTCGAAATCAGTACTGGAATTTATGCCGTATCGCCCGAGGCGCTGGCAATGGTGCCGTACGGTGAACCCTTCTCCATGCCGGATCTCATCGATGCCTGTATAAAAAATGCTTCGGGTGTGGCCGCCTGGCCCGTGGCCTCAGACTGGATAGATGTCGGTACCCCGAAAGACCTCGCAACGGCGAAAGGACAATGACCGTGCCAGATAAGGAATTCGACGTGAACCTAAAGCAGAAATCCGTGGTTGTGACTGGGGCTGACGGCTTTATTGGCAGTCACGTCACCCAGCGCCTCATCGCGGCTGGGGCGAACGTGCGCGCCCTGTGCATCTATAACTCAAATGGTTCATATGGCTGGCTTGACGACTTGTCCGAGGAGGAGCGGGACTCGGTGGATCTCGTCCTGGGGGACGTGAGGGATTCAGAGTTCGTCTCGGACCTGGTGAAGGGCGCCGACGTCGTACTGCATCTCGCCGCCCTGATCGCGATTCCGTTTTCCTACCAGGCTCCGCGCTCCTATGTCGACACGAACATCACCGGGACGCTCAACGTGCTGGAAGCGGTCCGGCGCCACGGTGTGCCTCGCCTCGTCAATACTTCCACGAGCGAGGTGTACGGAACCCCCAGTACTGTTCCCATTACCGTGAACAACGAATTGCGGGGACAGTCGCCGTACAGCGCGACAAAAATTGCGGCTGACAAGTTGTGTGAGGCGTGGGCGAGTTCGTTCGAAACGCCCGTGGTCGTGCTTCGCCCCTTCAACACCTACGGGCCACGTCAATCCGCACGCGCGGTGATTCCCACGATCCTCCAGCAGATGATTGCTGGTGCGGAGCAGATCCACCTTGGGTCCTTGAGCCCTCGCCGCGACTTCACCTACGTGGCAGATACGGCGGACGGGTTCCTTCGTGCGGCAACTGCCGATATCCCTCTCGAGGGACAGGTCATTCAGTTAGGCACGGGCTATGACGTGACCATCGGCGAACTCGTCGAGATCGCCCGCGAAGTCACCGGCTCGACGGCGGAAATTGTTACGGAGGAGATTCGGGTGCGTCCGGAGGCAAGCGAAGTGATGCGACTGCTCTCTGACCCTTCGCAGGCGCTGGCGGAGTTGGGATGGGCACCACAGGTAGATCTGAAGGATGGATTACGCCAGAGTGCCGAATGGATCCAGTCTCGCGGCGTAAACGCCAAAGATGCTTCCCGCTACGCGCGCTGATCTTCCTGAACTGAAAGGCCCGAAGTTGTCTACACGAGTCCCCCTTTCCGTGCCGAACATCGGCGAGAAAGAAGCAGAGTTGGTCGCCGAGGCGATGCGAAGTGGATTCGTGTCCTCAGTAGGTGCCTTCGTTTCCGAGTTTGAGCGACAGTTCGCGGACTATGTGGGGGCGGCGCACGCGGTTGCCTGTTCGTCGGGAACAGCAGCCCTTCACATCGCCATGCGCCTCGCTGGGGTAGGCCCGGGTGATGTGGTGGTGGTTTCGGACTTCACCTTCATGGCGTCGTCGAACGCGGCCTCCTATCAGTTTGCTGACCTGCTGCTGGTTGACTCCGAACCGAACTCCTGGTGCATGGATCTCGACCTGCTGGAGACCGAACTTTCGGCGCGCCGCGCCAGCGGGACCAAGATGCCGAAAGCGATCGAACTGGTCCATATTCTCGGTCAACCCGGAGACGCTAGGCGGGCACGCGACATCGCGGACGAATTCGGCATTGTTCTGATCGAAGACGCTGCCGAAGCCTTAGGCGCCACCTGGTCTCAGGGGCCGCTCGCGGGTCGCCACGTTGGCACCGTGGGGCAGATGGGCGCGTTCTCCTTCAATGGGAACAAGATCATGACGACCGGTGGCGGTGGCATGTTCGTCACCGACAACGAAGAATTGGCAACTCGGGCAAAGCACCTTTCCACCCAGGCGCGTCTTCCTGAACGCGGGTACCTCCATGATGAAATCGGCTTCAATTACCGGCTGACCAACGTCGCCGCTGCCCTTGGCGTGGCGCAGTTGAGCAGAATGGACGAGTTTGTCGCCAAGAAGCGCCTGATAGCAGCACGGTACAACGATGCTTTCGCTGGCACGCCCATCACCTGCCCGCCGGTGTTGGCCGGTGAGGAGTCGACGTACTGGTTGTACTCCATTCTCGTGCCCGCACGGACCCCTGGAACCGATGTCAGGGATGAACTGCAGGATTTTCTGACAGCTGTCGACATCGAATCGCGGCCCCTGTGGCGCCCCCTTCACATGCAGCCGCCCCTCAACGGCGAAACCGTCCTGGGCGGGCAAGTGGGCGAGGACCTGTTCACCAGGGGACTCTCGTTGCCGTGCTCCACCGAACTTAGCGACGCGGACCAGCAGCGAGTGATCGACAGGGTTATGGAATGGCTCGCGTTGCGCGGTGAGTAAAGCGGGCGGGGTTCAGGAAGCCGCAGGTCATCATCGAAATGCTGCTCTCTACCTGATCGGAGCTTTGCTTCAAGGGCTGGGGGTGGTTTTCGTCCAACCATTTGCCATCCGCGTGCTGAACGACGATCGGCAGTGGGGCGAACTCATCCTGGCAGTCTCCGTTGTGCAGGTTGGAGTGGTTCTTGCTGCTGCCGGACTGCCGCTTGCGATCACCCGTGCATGGTTCGACGGCGGTGACGGTCCTTCCCGCGCTCGGTCGATCAGCGGTTTTCTGAGCATCGCAGGAATCTGCCTGGGATTGACGGCGGCGTTGGCGCTGTGGGTTGTTCAAACCATCAGTCATGCCCCCGTTCCGATAGCTTTCATATGTGCTCTTCTTGCGATGGGAATCCTCGCGACGGTGTTGGCATCCCAGGCCATCCTGCGCGCGCAGGAGCGTCCCGTCGCGTTTGTCTGCCTGAGCATCGGTTCGTCGGTCGGAGCGCATTTCTGCGGCCTCGCCGCGATCTGGCTGTTTCAGCCGTTGGCGTGGGTCTATCTCGCGGGGTTCACGATCGCAGTGGCCCTGACTGCGGTGGTAGCCCTGCGCACCGCGCCACCCGCACTGCCTGGTGCCGCGCCGGGCGCCGTTCGGGAGGGCTTCGCAATTGGGCTTCCGGTGTTACCCCATACAGGTGCCTTGATGCTTCTGACACAAGGAGCGGTGTTCCTGCTCGCTTTCCTCGTGGGCACGGTCCAATCGGGTGACTACGGAAAAGTGCAGGTCTTCATTCTCGGTACTATCACGTTACTGGGAGCCCTCAACAACGCCTGGGTTCCGCGCATCATGTCGGCGACCCGTGAAGAGCGTCCGCGGCGTGTACGCGAGACCATGTCCGTAGCCAGTTATGCAGCACTAGGTGTAGTGATCCTCGCTTCAGGGGGGGCCAACGTCCTGACCCACGTCCTCGCGGACGGGCGGTCTGACCTCATCCCCGTGGCTCAGGTCATGCCTCTTGCTGCGTTCGGTTACGTGCTGTACCTCAACACCACGACCCTGTTGTTCTCAGACAAGCGCACAAGCGTGCTCGCGATCGTAACTCCCGTCGTTCTCGTGGTGAGTGTCGCGTTGGCGTTTCTACCGGCGTCGGGCGGCAATCTGGTTCTTTTGGCCGCAGTGAATGCTGGCTCCTTCTCAATTCTTGGAATCGTGTACTGGGTGATTGTCAGGGCAGGTGCACCGGGAGGCTGGCCAGTCCGCCGGTATCTTGTCTGCTTGGCATTGGGGGCCATTTACGTTCTCGTGCTGTTACTGCTGCCCAGAGATCTGGTTGCGGGCGTCCTGACGTGTGTCGCGGTGGCTGTCCTTGGTGGACTTGCACTGCTGATTGCTTGGCGCCGGGGGATGCTTACAGCGTCGAACTCCTGACCCGTCCGGAGGCAGGCGAATCAGATAGCAACGGTCGGTGCCGCTGGTCCGGGATGTCGCTACTTGTACTCCACCTTTACGCCGGAGGCCGCATACACGAGCCAGCCACCTTGGAATTCGACACGTTTGTAGCCGAGGGAAGCTACCGCGGGGTCCAATGGGTAGCCCAAGGCGCCACCCTGGAAACCTGCTTGCTGCCAGGACGCGAGATAAGGCTCGGTCACAGCGTTGCTACCGGATTCCTGCGTGTAGTAGATCTGGCCGCCAACGAAGTCCTGTTGGCAGCCGTTGTCAGGCAAACCACAACGCTCGGGACTCTTCGGATAACCTAGTGTTCCTATTTGCCAGCCAGCTTCTCCCCAGGCTTTCCAGTAGGCGCCGGTGACTGCGTGTGTGCCTCCGGAGGGGTGGGAGTAGACGTTGCCGCCGGTGAAGGATTGGTAGCAGCCGCCGTTGTGGAGGCCGCAGCGGACACCGGCTGTGGGGTAGCCGATCTTCATTTGCCAGCCGGCTTCTCCCCAGGCTTTCCAGTAGGCGCCGGTGACGGGATGCGCACCCGTAGCCGCCGTCCAGTAGATGTTGCCGCCGGTGAAGGATTGGTAGCACCCTCCGCCGTGCAGGTTGCAGATGTCACCCGAAGATTTCGGTGCTCCCAGAGGGCCGTTGTACCCACCCGAACGCAGCCAGGCCTGATTGATTGCACCTCCAGAGCCGGTGTTGGACCCTCGGGCGAAGGCCTGCAGCGACGAGAGCGAGCCATTCCACTGGTTCCAGTCACCGATTACCGGTCCGGAACTGGTGTATTGCCAGACGCTGTAGTAGCTCCAGCTGGAAGGGAGTTGCCCTGCCCCTACGTTGTTGTAGGAAGCGACGTGCAGGGCGTGATCGCCGAATGCGCTGCTGTTCCCTGTGCAGCGGCTCCACCAGTCCGTGGTCGTGTAGATCATGGGCTTGCGGCCGGTGAGCGTCACCATCCGGTTGGAGAAGTCACGCATCCAGTTGACCATTTGCGAGGCGCTCATGTTGTAACACGTGTTGCCCAGCTCCGGGTATGGGTTGTACTCGACGTCCAGAAGCGGCGGCAAAGTCTTGCCGTCTGCTGACCAACCTCCACCGTTCGCTACAAAGTAGTTGGCCTGGGCTGCTCCGCTGGATACGCTCGGTATGGCGAAGTGGTAGGCGCCGCGAATCATTCCCTGGTTATAGGATCCGGAGTATTGCGTACCGAAGTAGGGGTTCTTGTATGAGAGAGCTTCAGTGGCTTTGACGTAGGCGAAGCGCGATCCGTAGTTCCAGGCTCCATTCCAGTTCACGTTCTGTCCCTGGTGGCTACTGACATCCACACCCAGCACGCCGGATGAAGGCTTCCAGTAGTTGGTCGCCGCCGGAGCTGCCTCAGCAAGGGGCGCGGCGTCGGGCGCTGCTCCCGCTCCAGGAGGTGACTGAAGGAATTCATCCGGCGACGCGACTTGAGGATCGCCGGTGACTTTCAACCGCTCCAGTCCCTGACCCATCTCCGCACCGTTCCTGCCGATCAGCTCCGCGAGTAAAGCAGGGTCGCTGATGTAGTCCTGGGGGGTGAGCGCTTCATCAATGGAGGTCTCGCTATCCTGCAACGGAGGCGCGGTGCGAACAGGTGCCTCGCTCGGGGGCACGGTTGCGTCGGTGTCGCTAGGAAGCGGCTCAGCACTGGCAGATGGCGCAGGTTCGCTGGGTGCGGGAGAGGCGCTCGTCGACGGTGCCGTCGGCTCAGTGGCGACGGCCGTCGTCGAGCCCGCAAGGAGCGCGAGCAGGGTCAGTGAGGTGAACACGGTGGTGTTTGGGGCGAAGGAAGGCGTCACGGCGAATTCTCCAGATCAGTGCAAGCCCTGCTGTGGAGCGAGGTCTGTCTTCTTAGGCTACCTAGGTGTTACAGATGTGAACAGAGGGGCAGAAGTGACAATCTGAGGTCATGTTGTCCACAGGTGCTTCGTCCGGCTTCTGCCTGCTTCACGGTTTCGCTTACGATTTAGGCAGCCAATAGCAGTTTCAGTCTTACAGTCTCGGGCGCCGGTGATTACTCCTGCGCCTAATCCTTGGGGAAAACTATGGATGCAGTGCGCATTGTCGAGGATGAGGTTCGCGAACTCATCCGACGGCGGGGGATAGACCCGGCCCAGCAGAGTGCTGAGGTGCGCCGTCTCGTCGAAGCCGCAGTCAACGACTACGACGAGCGGTCTCTCGTAGGTGCTCTCCCTCCGCTCGGTCAGCTCGAGCAAGCCCGCCGCTTCGTCTTTGATGCTGTCGCAGGCTACGGTGCGTTGCAACCGCTTCTGGACGATCCGGACATCGAAGAAATCTGGATCAACTCTCCTTCAGAAATTTACGTTGCACGGGCCGGTGAATCGGAACTTACCTCCCTCACGCTCACCGACCAGCAGGTTCGCGATGTAGTCGAGAAGATGCTGAAGACCTCAGGGCGCCGGCTTGACCTGTCGTCCCCTTTCGTCGATGCCTCGCTTCCCGATGGCTCCCGGCTGCACGTAGTCATACCGGATGTCACCCGCCGACACTGGGCAGTGAATATCCGAAAGTTCATCTCCCGTGCCACCCGGCTCGAGCATCTGGTGGAGCTAGGGTCATTGACTCCCCAGGCAGCAAGGTTCCTGAGCGCGGCAGTGGTCAGCGGCCTGAATATCCTCGTCTCAGGCGCCACCCAGGCAGGCAAGACCACGCTGCTGAATTGCTTGGGAGCGAGCATTGGGAGCAGGGAGCGGGTAGTCACCGTAGAGGAAATCTTTGAACTGCAACTCCCGCTGCGGGACGTGGTTGGCCTTCAGTGCCGCCAACCCAATCTTGAAGGACACGGCGAAATTCCCCTGCGCCGGCTGGTGAAGGAAGCGCTCCGAATGCGCCCCGACCGCCTCATCGTCGGCGAGGTTCGCGAGGCCGAAAGTCTGGACATGCTCATCGCCTTAAACAGTGGCCTTCCCGGAATGTGCAGCGTTCACGCCAACAGCGCTCACGACGCCGTAACCAAGATCTGCACACTGCCACTGCTGGCTGGGCAGAACATCTCCAGCGCCTTCGTAGTACCAACGGTCGCTTCATGCATAGACCTTGTGGTTCACTGCAAGCGCGATAGCAACGGGAAACGGCGCGTAACGGAGATCGTGGCTCTCGGATGCCGGGTTGAGAACGGAGTCATCGAGACCTCCACTGTCTTCAAACGGCACGACGGCGAACTCCGCGTCACTGCGTCGGGAATGCCTGCTGAGGAAAAGTTCGCAGCCGCCGGGTACACCGTTGCCAACCTCCTGAGTCCGGCATGACAGTGGCTTTGGGTGCCAGCCTTGGTGCAGGTCTCTTCCTCATCTGGTGGTCAACCTGGGCCGCGCCGCCCGCTGGACACCGCACCCGTCGTCGCATCAGGGCAATTGAGGAACTACTCCTGCGTGCCGGAGTCGAGAAGGTCTCCTCGGGCGGCCTCGCCGCTGCCAGCATTGTGGCCGCCGCCTTCGTATTCCTGGTTGTCCTCGTGCTCACAGGTACTCTGCCGATCGCGGTGTGTTTCGGGGTCTTCGGAGGAATAACGCCGCTCATGATCGTCCGCTGGCGCGCACACAAGAGAACAGCCTCCCTCAGGGAGCTTTGGCCAGACGTTGTGGATCACCTCCGTTCGGCGATCCGGGCAGGTTTGTCCCTGCCGGAAGCGCTCATGCAGCTCGGAACAAAGGGTCCCGAGGAGCTTCGTCCAGCCTTCAGGGAATTTGCTGGTGACTATAGGGCCGGCGGACATTTCGAGCAATCACTCAATAATTTGAAGGACCGTCTGGCTGACCCGGTAGCTGACAGAATCATCGAAGCACTTCGCCTGACAAGGGAGGTCGGCGGAACTGATCTGGGCAGGCTGCTCGGCACCCTTGCGGAATTCCTCCGCGACAGCGCGCGTACCCGAAGCGAGCTCGAGGCACGCCAGTCCTGGACGGTCAACGCAGCACGCCTGGCTGTCGCGGCCCCCTGGGTTGTGCTCGCGCTTCTGTCCACGCGCCCGGAAGCGGTCAAGGCATACAGCACGGGCGGCGGCGCGGTGGTCCTCGGCGCAGGGCTGGTGATTTCGGCCCTGTGCTATTGGGTCATGCTTCGAATCGGAGCACTTCCCGAAGATGAGCGGGTGCTGCGCTGATGGGTGTCCTTGCGATCGCCACTTTGGTGGGAGCCTGCCTCGGGTCCGGGCTCTGGCTCGCTTTCGTCCGGTTGCCCGTCATGCGAAGGACGCGTTTTGTTGAGCGAATCGCACCCCAACTCAAGTCTGTGGACGTCAGCTCAAGACTCCTGAGCGCGCACAACGTCACCCCGTTCGGCCCACTGGAACGGATAGTCCGTCCTGTTGCACGTGACGCCGTCGGTTGGCTCAACCGATTCAGCCCGGCATCTTCAGTGCTCAGCAAACGCCTCGACCAGGCCGGCCGCAGTCAGTCGGTCCTCGATTTCCGTGCAGAGCAGATTATCTGGGCGAGCGCAGGCCTAGCAGCTTCAACCGCCGTCATGGTGATGCTCGCCCTGTCCGGAAGCTTCAACCCGCTTCTCGCCGTACTCATTGTGTTCGGGACCGCGGTAAGCGGGTACCTGCTGCGCGATTACCTGCTCAGCGCCCAGATCCGTAAGCGGGAAAATCGCATCCTGGCCGAGTTTCCAAGCCTCGCTGAACTGATGGCGCTTGCCGTGAGCGCGGGCGAGAGTGCAACGGGAGCGCTCGAACGCATTTGCCGGACGGGCCACGGCGAGTTGGCGAAGGAGTTCTCCCGGGTGCTCGCGGAGACCCGTGCGGGAACACCATTCATGCAGGCACTGCACAACTTCTCCAACCGCACGCAGCTCGCTCCGCTGATCCGCTTCGTTGACGGCATCAGCGTTGCAGTGGAGAGGGGCACCCCGCTCGCGGAAGTGCTGCGCGCCCAGGCCCAGGATGTTCGTGATCTTTCAAAGCGTGAACTCATGGAATCGGCCGGGCGCAAGGAGATCGCGATGATGGTGCCAAACACAATCGATCAGGCATCTCTTCAATTCTGGGCCGAGCGCCAGCATGCCCGCGCGTCATCGAACAATCTAGCGGCTACGCTGCGGTTACTTGCGAGCCAAAAGCTCGCGTCCCATTGGCAGCGTGACGCTCAAGCGCTTCTCGGTTGACACGCCAGTGGCAAAGCGGGTGTTCATTTCCTCTCTTGCCCAAAGTTCTTCAGCAGCTTCCGAGATGTCTTTTCTATACGGGGTCCCATTTGCAACGTGGTAGCCGAGGCCCATGCCGATTACCTCAAAAGCGGTGTTCAGGAAGCCACCGGAGAATCGCGACCGAACTGGATCGAACTTCCGGAAAGCATTGTTACCTGCCGCGTCGTAGATGATCCGGAACGTCTCGTTGAAGACAAGGGCGAGATGGTCCTTATTGGAGGGGAACGACTCTGCCAGTCCCATCGCGGAGTCGTCCAATCGCTGATTGAACCCCCGAAGCTTATTTTGCGTGGTGTCTTCATTCCCATGAAGGAAGAAAAATCTTAGGACCAGTTCTTCAGCGTACTTTTCCACCAACAATTTATCGGGCAGTCCCAGTGCGTTTAGGTAATCGGCGTTCTGGGCGCAGGCTTCTAGCCACTGGGCGAAGTCCGGATTGACTCCGACCAAGAGTGCTGTGCGCATTTCCTGCGAAGTAAGAGGTGATCCATAACTATTCAGCCGTTGGAAGAGATCGTATTTTGTCTCACCGAGGGATTCACGTTTGATGATTTTGATATCTAGTTTTGAACGCTTGATGTCAAGTTTCTGGGCATCGGAGAGGGCATTATTCTCTTCACCGTCCCACGTCATACCTTCTAAATTCGGAAGATACTTTGTGCCCTCCAGGACCAGGGCAGAGTGCTCCTCCTTCGGGAGCAGCCCTTGTAGTTGGAGGATAGTCGATACTCGCTGGAGTCCATCAATGAGCTCCCAGCGGCCGTCATCGATTTGCGCCACGAAGATGGAGGGGAGAGGTATCCCGAGAAGGATACTTTCAATCAGCCTAGATTTTTGTTCGGCACCCCACCGAAATAGCCGTTGGAAAGCTGGCCTGATTACGAGTTCGCCGTCTCGATACAAGTTTGTCAACTCTCCGATGCTCATCGGGTAGCTGTCTGACGATATGTCGCGTCGCGCTTTTTGTATCTCGTTGGCAAGGCTATCCCGAGTGTTCATTTAAGTCCCTCCGAAGTTGTGATTTCCTTGCTTAGTCCGACGAGATCCGGAAAGACCATGCTTTCGGCGAACCCCAGAATTTCTAAATCGCGCCTCATCTGATCTCTCGGATAATCAAGCACAAATTTCCATAGAACTTCAGTACCGTCATTTGGAGCGAATGAGTCGAGCGGAGATAGGCTGTTTCCGGCGATTGTGAAGGTACCGCGTTGCGCGACAATTCGCGCCGAATTATGTGTCCCATATATAGCAACGGGCGCGTTATAACGACGCGGCAGTCCAGGCTGAGCGGCTTCGTACGGGCGGAGCTCCTCAGCCTCGGTGTTGAGGATCCCGATGTCGTCAGCGAAGTCCTTGAGTTGACTCAAATTCTGGTTCCATGCGACAGGATCCAACGTCCATATCACTGCTTTTTCTGTACCGTCCTCTGAATCGCTTGTTGAAGTCATCGCGGAAAAGTACAACGCGACAAAGAGATTCTCGGACCAGTCCAGGAGCCTCGTCGGAATGCCATAATGCTGCATCGCGAACAAATGTTCCCAATCGTCCTGCGGATAGCCAGCGGGCCAGTACGGCAGGCTTCGCTGTCGGAAACGCGTAAGCAGCTTTCGCTCTGCCGCGAAAAGTTCAGTTGGATCGCCCACTTGTCGAGAAAGACTGGGAACAAGTTCATAGGTCTCGCGACTATGGCCCCGATGCCATAGCACTCTGTTGGGTGAAGTCGCGCGGCCGACTTGGAGCACTTCCGCTACGAGTTCTTCCGTACTGGTGACAACGAATTCTGTGACGGACACGCATAACCCCCAGGTAATCCTGCACCCCAGTGATCCCTGAGGCTTCTAGCACTTTACCGCGTGGCGGGTGCGTGTCGAGGTACACAGAAGCCCCGGGCACGATAGCGTCCGGGGCTTCCATATATCACTGCCGGTCAGAGAAGCGACGCCATCAACGAATCGCCGCACCGTTTCCGCAAACGGTTCTGACCGTACACACGGCTCCCGGCAGGACCGGGAGCCGGGTCTTAAGCTGCCGTGAGATTCGCGACGGCGAACGATGCCGGCCGTGCGATGACCGGCACGAAACGGCCTTCCACGCGGAGGACGGTCTTGTTCAGGTGATCGAGCTTGAACGGGTTCCACTGGAGCTTGATGCCGCCCCGGTTCGCCAGACCGATGTTCGGATCGCTGAACGCGCCGACAACGGACGTTCCAACACCGACCGAGGGCGCCAACTGGACCGGGACGTTCCACAGACGTGGTTCCCCGGCATTGGTTGGTACGCCGTCGAGCAGGTAGGAACCGTCAACGATGGTCTGCGTCTCGATTTCCTCCCAGTCGTCGGGGTGCAGCACAATCGCCGTAGGTTGCGTGCCTTCGCGCTGGATCGCGCCGACGGCCCTTCGCAGAGTCAGGAGCTTGTTCGTCGCGAACGGGGTCCTCTTGACACCTGTGGTGCCGAGAATCCCGGCCATGACCTCGCCGTTCTCATCGGTGCCACCGTTGAGCAGCAGATCGTCCAGGCCCAACGCCATGCCGTAAAGCATTTCCCACTCGATGACCTGGGAGAACTTGGCGAAAGACTCGAGGTACTGGTTCGGGACCTCGGCAAGGTGCGCCACGGTCGCGTAGGCGTCGTTGACGCCTTCCCACTCTAGGGACGAGTTCGGCTTCTCCGCGCCACGAGCCACCGTCGCAGCCGCGAGGGTGCGCCCGACCTGCCGGAGGTAGGAAACGGCATCGCCGTCCACACCGTCCGAAGGGATCATGCGGACCAACTGGCTGATGAGGTAGTTGGACTGCGCCATCGTGCCGACGCCTTGACCGACCGGAACTGTGACGCTCCCACCGTTCACGGTGACGGCCTTGAAATTGCCGTCTGTGGCTCGTTCGCGGACCTCGGCCATGATCGCCTTGGCCGAAGCACTGGAAGGGCCTCCACCGGGCGCCACTGCCTTCGTGTTGGGACCGCTGCCACCCTCCCCGCCGTCGTCGTTGCCGATCATCTTCAGCGCGTTACGCGCCTCGTCGTCGGTCTTGATCTGCGCGGAAAGGGTGTTCACTTCGGACTTGATTGCCGACACCCTGACCATCTCGTTGTCAGTCAGATCCCGCCCCTCGGTTTCTGCCTTCTCCCCGATGGTGCGTGCTTCCGCGATCAGTGCCTTACGGCGTTCTTTCCTGTTCATGATGTGTTCCTGTTCCGGCAACGCCGAATATGGGCGTGCCTGTGGAAGAAAATTGCGATGAGGAACAGACGCGGAGTCGGTGGGCACCCATGCGGTTAGGTGCGCGCTCTACGCGGTCTATTCAGTTGGAACACCGGGTGTGGTCTGGCGGGTTCCAGAGGCGTGCGAGCCTCGGAGGCCTGCGTGGGCCTCGAATGGAGCGCCGGATGATCCGGTGCTCCAAGATTAACCCATCCCAGCGCTTCCAGGGTGGTTATCCACAAGCGACTCTTGGATTGCCTCGAAAAAGATCGCAGGCGGCGTCTGCGGCGGCGCCGTCAACGCCTGACCGACCATCCACGACAGGCTCGACAGCACGAGCGGGATCGACGCGGGATCTTTCATCAGGGCGCCGATCATCTCAGTGGCGGCTTCCTCATCACCGGAGTTGATGAGACGGGCCAGTGCCACGGCGTCGCGGGCAGTGGCGAAGTGGGTGCGGGTCGGCTGGAAGTCGTTCATCGTTCATCCTTTGAGTTGTTCGAGTGTTGGTCACAGAGTCGGGTTCCGGGTGGTGCTTCGAAGATCTCGCCGCACTCATCACAGAGGCACGTCCACACCTGTCCGGGTAGCTGCGGAAGCGGCTGGCAGCCACGGCAGAACTGGGAGACCGCGTAATGGCGCAGGATCTTCCCGCAACCCCTGCATGGTTGCTTCGGGTGATGCCGTGGGCAGTACTTCGGGAGCGCCCCGTGCCGAGCTTCCACAGGCACGAGAGCACCGCAGACCGAGCAGACACCGGACCGCTGCGTGCGCTCGACCTTCTGGAGGTCACGAGCTTGCTTCGCGGCTTCCTTGTGCTGTCGGCTGCAATAGACCGCCCGCCTGTCCATCCCCACCAGGGGGGTGCTGCAAAGCTCGTATCCGCAGACCCGGCTAACCTTCGGGGAGTCACCTTCAGGTGCAGATTCGAGAGGGAGTCCCCGTATTGTGCAACCAGCCTCCTTTGGACCGTCGCGACCCGGAGCAGTGTTTGTCTCCAGGATCTTGACTCCCTTACCCCCGACAGGGTCTATCCGGTGTCGTCGCGGTCTTGACATCTCCCGCGAGCGTTTCCGTTTCGTGGGTGATTGACCGGCTGGGACGGTGTTAGCCCGCTGGTGAGGCGTCTGTGGGTTCTGCTGGGATCTCGCACGTTCGGTGTCTTTCGCCTCGTCGGTCGGAGCGCCCGTTGTCCGTTGTTCGTCGTCTCGTCCGTCGCCTCCCTGCATCGGTTCGGCGTGATCGAGTCTCGGTGATGGCGGCGACGTAGGTTCCTGCTCGACGCGCTCGCTGTCCTCGTGTTCGTCACTCATGGTGTGTCACCCTTCCGGCGCTGGCTTCGACGTCGTTCGCTGAGTGTCTTACCGCCCCACACGCCGGAGTCCTGACGGTGCGCCTGAGCGTAGGCAGCGCACTCAACGAAGGCAGGGCAACCCGCGCAAGCTCGTGCCGCTGCGTTGGCGTCGTCATCGTCGTCATCCGACAGCCAGTCGAGATCCGGTTTGGTCAGGCACGGCACCTGTTCAGCGGTTGAGGCCACAGCCCGCATGAGGGCGGTGTACGCCTCGGCCCTGGGAGGGGTCAGTGCGTTGGGTCCTACCCTCGTGTCATAGATGCCTCGGGTGGACCTCTTTTCGATGCCTCCGGTAGGGAGCCGGATTACGCTCGGGGAGTGTGGGGTTCTCATGGCCGGGGTCATCGGCGCTCCTTCTCGGGTAGGGGTTTCGTGACTTTCCATCCGTCGCGGTCGAGACGCAGATGCGGTTTGCAGCGCAGGCAGGGAATGAGGTTGCCGTCCTGGTTCTCGCCTAGCCATCCGTTGTCGCAGTGATGCGGCGCGGGGTCGGGTTGCGGCGGGATGAGGCCGAGGTCTGTGGGATCTCGTTCTGGGCGCTCGAATAGAGGCTGCTCGCTCATGCCGATACCGCCTCAGCGTGGCCGTGACAGGTTGTGGCGCCGTTCGGGTAGTTGACCAGGGGATCGAGACAGACCGAGCACTGAGGCTGGTGTTTGCCGATGAACCGGAGATCCCGTTGCCCGCACTTCACGTCCGCTTTGCAGGATCGGCAGTTCTCAGCGATCTCCGTCGGATGATCCGCGCACTTCGCCCCGGCGTCGTACGTCCTGGCACGAGCAGCTTTGACGGCCTGCCTGCACTGTGCGAGATACGCCGGTTGCTGGAGTCGTCTGCGCGGTGCGACCGTCTGCGGGTCGCTGCGGGCGTACTCCAGCACGGCGCGCGATTCATCCACGTCAAGGTTTCGGGATGCCAGATCTTGAAGGATCAGATCTTCCTCCCCATCCCGTCGCGCAGACGTCGAACGGCTGACGGTTCGATCCGGCTGGGGAGGTAGGGAGGGGGTTCCGTTCAGTTCAGTTCTGTTAGTGGCGGTATTTACCGCCAGGTTCCCCGCCAGGTTCCCCGCCACATTCCCCGCCACATGAGAGGCGGTATATCCCGCCACATTGTTGGAATTGGAAGTGGCGGGATATACCGCCATATCGGACACGTTCAGCCGCCAGCGGACCGCGCGCCCAATCTTCCCCGCGCGAGCGATCACGCCAGCCGATTCCAGGACCTCCAGCCCATTCCGAACATCCCACCGGCTCATGCCCTCGATCTTGTCCGCGAGAGTTTGCGCGGAGGGGTAGGCATAGCCCTCCGCGTCAGCGTTCATGGCTAGGGCGATGAGTACGAGGCGTGTGCTGCTCTTACCGATGTTGGCTGCTTGACGAGGGATGGGGACAGAGAGCGCCCATTCCGTCCAGTCATCAGCCGAGATCATGCTCACGACGAACCACCGCCACGCGGACTGCCCAGCGCAGAGGCGAGCAGACGCCGTTGGTTCTCGGTGAGCGGAGGGGCCGACGCAGCGGATTGCCGCGCGAGGTCTCTGATCTTGGCCTTGTGTGCTGCTACGCTCGTGTTGGTATCAAGATTTACGGCCGCTTTGGGTTCCCGTCCAGGGCGGCTTTCTTGTGTCGTAGTCATCGCACATCGCCACCAGTGCGAAGCAGCGCGGCGATCCGGTTTCGTTGATCGTCGGTCAGGGAAGGGGCTTCAGCAAGGCTCTTCCGAACGTAGGCTTCGAGGCGTGCGGCTTTGAGCTTTTGCCGAGCGTCGGCTAGATCGGGATCGTTAGGTTCACGACTGCGGGAGAGGGACGCGATACGAGCGCGTTCATGGGTCCAAGACGATGACACTTTGAGCCTCCAGGCACGATAAATCGTGCCTGTGTCACGAGGCCTGTGTGGTCGGGTACGGAGCCGGACCGTCTCAAAGCTAGATTGCTCTAGGTGTTACCTACTATAAGCGCTGCGAAAAGCCGTCAACGGTATTTCCTTCACGCCATGTTGAAAGAACGTCGTCAGCACCGCGTCGAGTCGTGCAGCGTCTGTAGCTGTGCAGGTGACGCCGCACAGACCGCACTTGAAGATGGTCGGTTTGTACCTTTCCGGCAGATCAGGAGAGTGGTGCTGCGACTGGCTAGCGGCTTCGTCGGATAGCGCCCAATCGTTGCGGCCGCTTTCCTGATTCCGTCGCGGATCGGTCGAGCGTGAGCGGTTCTTCAGTGCGCTCCAGGTTATGGCGCCGTCATCGCCTGGAAGGCCTCGGTAGGTTGTCAGCCGTGCTGTCCTGCCTTCATGGCCGGGATCAGCACAGACCACCGTGACCTGCTTCTCGTCGCTCATGGTGTCCTCCAGTCGATGCGGATGAGTTCGGGGTCGCGTCCCTTGCCGATGCCGGCCGGGAGAATGGTCACGGTCATGAGCGCCTGTACGATTTGGCGCCGGATCTCCATCGGTGCGGCCTCCCAACGTTCGGCGGCGCCATGACCCATCAACCCGGCGAGGCTGGAGTGGGGGAGCGACTGCGACACAACGCGCCGTGCGTCCTCGATCTGGGGCCGTAGCTTCCCGCTGATCCGGGCCAGTTGCGTGCCGTCGATGATTCCGTCTGCGAACTGATCGGCAGCAGTCGCAAGCCGAGCCTCCAGCGCCCGCGCCTGATCCTCCGCTGCTTTCGCCCGTCCTGGGTCTCCCGCTGCAATAGCCGCCAGCGCGTCCGGCTGCTCCAGACGAGCTAGAACGTGCTCGACCACGACGTCATCAACGAGTGACTGCTTCCTGCGGATCTTGAAACAAGACTTGCAGCTATAGGCGGGCGGCTGCTGCTTCCCAGTCTTTGGCTGGATGATCCCGCGCAGGCGCCGCATGGTGGACCCGCACAGCCCACAGAGCGCGATGCTGGAGAGCAAGTGAACGGGCGTGTTCCCGACGTAGCTGTTTTTCCGCACCGGATCATCGAACATCGCCTTCAACTGGTGATGCGTGTCCTCGTCGTAGATTGGCTCCACGTTCGCGGGGCCGACGACGACCCCGCGATGAGAGCGCAGACCGGCGTTCGTCGCTCGCTGGAGGATCTGACGTAGAACCGTGCTGTTCCACGTCGCCGCGCGTGGACCGTGGATGCCCCGGGCGTTGAAGTCCTGGCAGATGCCTCGCAGAGATTCACCCGCGAGGAACCGCTGAGCGGCCTCTGCGACGATGGGTGCGTGCTCCGCGTGTTTGGTATCTCGGACTGCCCCGCTGTCGTCACGGACACGCTGGAAGCCGTACGGCGTGAATCCGTGGGGTTCGCCCTTCAGCGCCTTGTCCTCGAACTTGCGCTTCAGACGCCGGGACTGCTGATCGGTTTCATGTCGGGCCACGCTGCCCTTGATCCGGGCGGTCATTCGTCCCTGCGGTGTTGAAAGGTCGATGTCGCCGCCGACGTTCGCCAACTGGAGCTTGTACCGGTCGGCTAGGTCGATGATGTCCTCTAGCTCGCGAGGGGTGCGGGTGAGCCGGTCCACGTCCCACACGATGAGTGCTTCCAAAACTCCAGCGGTCACCGCGTCGATCATTTGGGTGTACTGCGGGCGGGCTTTACTTCTCGTCGCAGAGACATCATTGTCTACGTAGCGCTCAACGACTTCCCAACCGCGACGTGTGGCTTCCTTGGTGCAGTCGTCAATCTGGCGCTGAACTCCCAGGGCGGTGCCGTCAGCGTCTTGGCTGATTCGGGCGTAGATTCCGGCTCTCATGGAAAGATACTAACTCGATAGTGTTACCGGTTGTGTTCGGCGTACTCCCACTGACTGTCCTATTCGCTGTCTACCCGGGCATCGCCCTGATCGACCTCGGACTCTAGCCAGGAAAATCCCCCAAAGAAAGCAGGAATACAGCATGCGTCACCGCCTCACCGCTTGTTACATCGCCGCCGTCGTGCACATCGGCGCTCGGCACACCTACACCAAGGACGATGCCGAACGCGGCGACGTACCGGGTTGGGTGATGATCACGCTGATGTCGGCAGTGCTCGTTGCCGCTCTGCTCGCGCTCGCAGGGCCAGCGCTTGAGGGCCTCTTCAATGAGGCCATCGATCGCGTCAGCCCGTAAAGGCCGTGCGTATCCGCCGGGTGGGCAGCGTTGCTGCACTCCAGGGCGATCGCGGGGCCGCGACCGTCGACTTCGCGCTGGTCGGAGGACTTCTCACGGTCATCTTCATCGCGATCGTGCAGCTAAGCCTCGTGCTGCACGTGCGCAATACCCTGGTGGACGCCGCATCCTCGGGGGCACGCTATGGAACGCTGGCTGACCGCACGCCCGGGGACGCGGCAGAGCGCACCAGCATGTTGATCTCCGGCGCAATCAGCGGCGAGTACGCCCAGGATGTCTCGGTCACAGAAGTGAACCAGGGCGGCGTCATGGTTCTCCAGGTAACAGTGAGGGCCCCGCTGCCGGTGATCGGGCTCATTGGCCCTGCAGGAACAATGGAGGTGACCGGGCATGCAGCGTTACCTTCGTAGCGGGCACCCGGCGTTGCTCACGCGGCTTCTCGACAGGGTCACCCTGGAAACTTCGGAGAACGACGACGACGGCAACGCAGTTCTCGAGTTCACTTTCCTCGGTCTCCTCCTGCTGGTACCGGTGATCTACCTGGTTCTGACAGTGGGTCAGCTGCAGGGTGGCGCGTTCGCAGTGGTGGGCGCGGCGGATCAAGCCGCCAAGGTCTTCGTGGACTCGGATTCGCCCGAGCAGGCCCACACCCGCGCCGAACAGGCCGCCCTACTCGCAGTTACCGACTTCGGCTTCCCACCGGACGCCATGACTGTTCAAATCACCTGCGGGGGTACCTGCCTGGAGCCAGGGTCGAGTGTCAGCGTCGCCGTGGAGCTGAAGGTCCCGTTGCCGCTCATTCCGTCAATGCCCGGACTCAATACCTCCGCAGCCACGGTTGACTCCAGTGCAACCCAACTGGTGGAACGTTTCGGATGAAAATGGCCACGCAGTTGCAGCGTGCCGACGGCGAAGCTGGCCAGATCACCATAATGGTCATCGGCTACATGCTTCTCTCACTGCTCGTCGCCGCGGTGGTCATGGCAGTCTCCGCTGTCTATATCGAGCACAAGAAGTTGCTCTCTGTCGCCGATGGCGCGGCGCTCTCCGCGGCAGATACGTTCGGCGTTGCCGGCATCGCGATCGGGGAGGGCTCCGGAGAAGGCGAGCCCGCTCCGGCGCTGGACTCGCAGTCGGTCGCAAGCGCTGCCGCCGGGTACCTCGAGCGATCAGGGGCGGAGGCCCGTTTCAACGAGCTGGACCTCGACCCTGCAACCGGCGCGCCTGAGCCGCGCACTGCGCGGGTGGTGCTCACCGCCGTCGTGCACCCGCCGATTGTGAACTTTCTGGTGCCCGCCGGAATCCCCATCGTTGCCGCCGCGGACGCCCGCGCTGATCTCAGGCGATGAAGTCGCGCGAGAACGCATGACGTAGTCTTGAACAACCATGGCAGACATTGATTTTTCCGCAGAGATCCGCGCGCTTCGAGCCAAATATGAGTCCATTGAAGCAGTATCGGACGTCGAAGGAATACGGGCGGATATCGCCGAACTCAGTGAGCAGGCTGGCGTGCCGAACCTGTGGGATGACCCCGCGGCAGCGCAGCAAATCACCTCCCAGCTGTCGCACAGGCAATCAGCCCTTGAGCGGCTGGAGACCCTTACCTCCCGCATCGACGACCTCGAGGTCCTCGTGGAACTTGCTGCCGACGAAGACGACGAAGATTCACGCACGGAGTCAGTGAAGGAACTCAAGTCGCTGGGCAAGGCGCTCGACGAGCTGGAAGTCGTTACCCTGCTTGCCGGTGAATGGGACGAGAGAGAGGCCGTGGTCAGCATCCGGTCCGGGGCCGGGGGAGTGGACGCGGCAGACTTCGCCGAAATGCTCCTGCGTATGTACCTCCGCTGGGCGGAGCGCCGCGGCTATCCCACCCAGGTGCTGGACACTTCCTACGCCGAAGAAGCAGGGCTCAAATCGGCAACGTTCGAGGTCAAGGCCCCCTACGCGTTCGGAACCCTCTCCGTTGAGGCCGGCACCCACCGCCTGGTGCGCATCAGCCCCTTCGACAACCAGGGGCGGCGCCAAACCTCTTTCGCCGCAGTCGAAGTCATCCCGCTCATCGAACAGACAGATTCGATAGAGATTCCTGACAACGAGATCCGCGTGGACGTCTTCCGGTCGTCCGGGCCCGGCGGGCAGTCGGTCAACACCACTGATTCCGCGGTCCGCTTGACTCACATACCCACCGGCACCGTTGTATCGATGCAGAACGAGAAGTCACAGATTCAGAACCGAGCCGCTGCACTTCGGGTGCTGCAATCGCGGCTCCTGCTGCTCAAGAGAGAGCAGGAAGACGCCGAGAAGAAGGCCCATGCCGGTGATGTGAAAGCTTCCTGGGGCGACCAGATGCGCTCCTACGTGCTCAACCCTTACCAGATGGTGAAGGATCTGCGTACGGAGCATGAAGTCGGCAACACCTCTGCAGTCTTTGATGGAGAGATAGACGATTTCATCGACGCGGGAATCCGCTGGCGGGCCAACACCCGCAACAGTGAAAACTGATCCTGGGCGTTCGCTTGCCCGCCAGGTTTGCGCGACACACCGGTAAGTTGACCGCCAATACGCGAAGCAGCTGCCTATAGTCAAGGAGCCGGTGCTCCCTTCCCCCACCCAGAGCCCGTCCACTGGCAGCGATACTGGGCGCAGAGAAGTCATGATCAGATTCGAGCACGTCACCAAAATCTACGATCAAAAATCGAAACCCGCTCTCGACGGCGTCAGCCTCGAGGTTGACCGCGGCGAGTTCGTGTTCCTGGTCGGCGCCTCGGGGTCCGGGAAGTCCACGTTTATCCGACTTGTGATGAAGGAAGACCGGGCTACCCGCGGGGCAGTATACGTGGCAGGCCAGAACGTCGCGAATATTCCGAGCTGGCGCGTACCGAAGCTACGCCGCGGCATCGGGGTGGTCTTCCAGGACTTCCGTCTGCTGCCGAACAAATCTGTGTTCGCCAACGTCGCGTTCGCCATGCAGGTCATCGGCAAGAGCCGTGCCGTGATCCGCGAAACCGTTCCCGAAGTCCTCAAGACGGTGGGTCTCGAAGGCAAGAACAACCGCATGCCCCATGAGCTTTCCGGCGGCGAGCAGCAGCGCGTGGCCATAGCCCGCGCGATAGTCAACAGGCCGGGCATCCTCCTGGCCGATGAGCCCACGGGTAACCTCGATCCAACAACCTCCATGGGCATCATGAGGATCCTTGACAGGATTAACCAGAACGGAACTACCGTCGTCATGGCGACCCACGATGACGACATCGTCAATACCATGCGCAAGCGCGTCGTTGAGTTGAGGGACGGTTCGATCGTGCGTGACGACGCCCAGGGTATCTACATCGGAACGACGACGGCGGCTGCCGGATGAGGTTCGCATTCGTTCTTGGCGAAATCGCCTCAGGTATGCGACGTAACCTCGTAATGGTCGTCTCAGTAGTCCTGGTTACCTTCATCTCCCTGACGTTTGTTGGTTCGGCCGGGCTGCTGCAACTGCAGATCAACCAGATGAAGGGGTTCTGGTATGACCGTGTGCAGGTGGCGGTGTTCCTTTGTGTCGACAACTCGACCGCTGAAAGTTGCGCAGCCGGGCCAGTAACGGATGAGCAGCGTGCGGCAATCGAAACAAAGCTGAACTCACCCGAACTCGCCGCCTATGTCAAAACCGTGGAATACGAGTCGCAGGACCAGGCGCTGGCTCACTTCCGGGAACAGCTGGCGAACTCGCCGATAGTGGATGCAGTAACCGCCGAGCAATTGCCTGAATCCTTCAGGGTGGGTTTGGTGGACCCGGAGAAGTACGAAGTAATCAGTGAAGCTTTCTCTTCACAGCCTGGCGTCGATGTGGTCAGCGACCAGCGCGAGTTCCTTGAAGAGATTTTTGGCTATATCAACATAGCGTCGCTCGTTGCCCTGGGCATCGCCATCGTCATGAGTATCGGTGCGATCCTTCTGATCGCCACCACAATCCGCCTCTCGGCCTTCAGCAGGCGGAGGGAAACGGGGATCATGCGGCTTGTGGGTGCAAGCAAGGCGATCATTCAGCTGCCCTTTGTTTTGGAGGGAGTCATCGCTGCGATTCTTGGGGCGGCAATCGCCTCCGGGACGCTGTGGGCGGTGCTTCGTTACGGCGGTGAATGGCTCTCGCGCGAGTACCCACAAATGGGCTTTATCTCCACCGACCAATTGTTCCTCGTGGTACCCGGGCTCTTCCTGCTTGGAGCTCTGCTCGCGGGTGTGTCCTCGCTATTAACCCTCAGACGCTACTTGAAGGTTTAGGGTGGGAACTGTGAGAAACCCAAGCACGCGGAGCTTTGCCTCCGCACACCTCCTTTCTTTTCGTCGTCCCGGCGTCGCCAAGGCGCTGGCGGGAGTATCGCTGGCTACTGTAGCCGCCCTCACCATGACCTTGAGTGGGCCAGTCTTTGCCGATGAGCTGGACAATGAGAAGTCCGCCCTTGAGCAGGAAATCACCGAGGTCCAAGAGTCCATTGAGTATCTCGACGCTGACATCTCCGAGACCATCGCCCAGCTGAAGGTCTATCAGGGCCAGCTTCCCGGTGCGCAGCAGTCCCTTGCTGATGCCGAGGGCCGGGTTGAGGCAGCGGTCGCTGAAGTGAACGCGCTGGCTCAGAGAGTCCAGCTCGCCCAGGAGACGAAGAACAAGATCACAGAGCAGCTCAAGCAGGACGAAGCTGAGATGGTGAAGACCAAAGAGGTGATTGGCCAGATCGCTACCCAGGCGTACAAGAGCGGCGGTGTTCCGACCAGCCTCTCCCTGATGCTCGGCAGCGAAGGTTCCGACGGCTTTGCCTCCATGGAACTCGTTGACCAGGCGCTTCGCAGCCAGAATGCGGCGCTCGAGCGCCTGAGCCAGCAAAGTGCCACCAACGTGAACTCGCAGGCGCGGTTGACGGCGGTCGAGGAGGAAATCCGGGACCTCAAGGCGCAAGCCGACGAAGCGCTCGCTGCTGAACAGACCGCGCGTGATGAG
The DNA here is from genome assembly GCF_055361185.1 of Arthrobacter sp. TRD_SC_6. NCBI lineage: Bacteria > Bacillati > Actinomycetota > Actinomycetes > Micrococcales > Micrococcaceae > Arthrobacter > Arthrobacter sp. TRD_SC_6. The sequence goes on along the minus strand of NZ_CM143953.1, from coordinate 3,081,052 downwards.
GCTGCAGCTGAGAAGGCGAAGGTAGACAAGCTGATTTCGGACACGTCGAAGCTTTCTGAGAAGTTACGGGAGCAAAAGCCCGTCATCGAAGCGAAGCTGGCGAAGGTCGAGCAGGCCCATCAGCAGGTCGTGGACGATATAGCTGAGCGCCAGCGGATATTGATCGAAGAGGCACGAAAGCGAGAGGAAGCCAGACTCAAGGCGGAAGCCGAGGAGCGGGCGCGAATCGAGAACGAGCGTCGAGCGGCTGCAGCAGCAGAGGCTAACCGCATCGCGGCGGCAGCTGCGGAGGCTAACCGCATCGCGGCGGCGGAAGCTGCGGAGGCCAACCGGCGTGCCGCGGCGGCAGCAGCAGCAGCGAACCGCCCCAAACCGGCGCCGGTAGTAGTGCCAGCACCGGTAGTAGTACCGCCGCCAGTCGTTCCCGAGCTGGTGGCTCCCGTAATAGTTGCGCCCCCTGCATCCAGCCCCTCGGCTTTTGGTTTGCGTGCTCCCGTTAACGGTCCCATCACCTCCGGTTTCGGCTGGCGCCCGACGCCGATCGGCACCATCGATTTCAACGGAACCGGGGGGTACACCCACACCGGCATTGACTACGGGGTGGCTTGCGGCACCCCCCTCTACGCGCCGGCCGCCGGCGAGATCTGGTTCGCCGATTCCAACGTCCTGCCTGGTGCCGGAAACCGCATCGTGATGAACCACGGCGTTATCGGCGGGAACGCGCTGGCGACGAACTTCTATCACCTGTCAAATTTCACCGTTGCACCGGGACAAAAAGTAAGTGCAGGCCAACTCATCGGTTACACCGGAACAACGGGCAACTCGACCGGATGCCACCTGCACTTCGAGACGGTACTTAACGGCAGCCTGGTTGACCCGATGGGTATCCTCTAGGCGCGACGCCGTAGACTGGGTACGTCCAAGATTCATGCCAGGCGTACACAGAGGACACCAGGCTGGCGTTACTGAAGGAGTTGACCGTGCCCAAGGAAAGTGGCCGTAAGGTAGTGGCCACCAATCGGAAGGCCCGGCACGACTACCAGGTGCTGGACACCTATGAAGCAGGACTCTCTCTCCAGGGGACTGAGGTGAAGTCCCTTCGCGCCGGGCGGGCGTCGCTGGTAGACGGCTTCGCGATCTTTTACAACGACGAACTGTGGCTCGAAGGTATTCACATACCCGAGTATTCGCAAGGCAGCTGGACAAACCATGCCGCACGCCGTCGTCGTAAGCTGCTGTTGCACCGTGAGGAGCTCACCAAAATCTCGCACAAGATCCGTGAAAGCGGATTCACCATTGTGCCTTTGCAGCTGTACTTCCTGAACGGGCGGGCCAAGGTTGAAATAGGCATTGCGCGCGGCAAGCGGGAATATGACAAACGGCAGACCCTCCGCGAACAGCAGGACGGCCGCGAGGCACTGCGCGCCATGCGGGAAAGAAACCTCGGCGCATGAGCGACGTTTTCTGGGACGCACAGGATGCCGCCGACGACGACGTCGAGGAATCGGAGTTCAAGACCAAGCGGCCGTGGTGGGTCACCGTAGGGGCGATCATCAATCTCCTGCTGCTGTTCGCCATGGTCCCAGCTGGAATACTCGCGCTGATTCCCTTCCTTTTCCTCATTTATGTGTACTTCGCGCAGCTCATTGTCTGGGTATCCCCGCTGCTCGTGCTCATGAACATAGCCGTGTTCTGGTGGAGCTTCCAGCGCAAGCAGGCCGCCACAACTGCGTTGGCCGCGCTCGGCCTCGCGTTCGTCACAGTGTCCTTCGTGGTCCTGACGCTGTGGCAATCCCAGATCGTCATTTTTGGAATCGGTTTCTGACCGCGGATCCAAGGACAGCTCCAAAGGAATGATCCGCAGCGAGTCTGCGTTAGAATAGGTGTCCCGGAGAAATTCGGGTAGTAAACAGTTGGTTGACAACTACATATGGGGATGACAGGTTTCGACGATGTTAGTTGCGACAGGTGAAGCGGGCCGAGGATACAGGGTTATCTCGTAAACGCTCTCTGTAAACAACAAGTGCCGAACAAAAACGCACTGACTTCGCTCTCGCTGCCTAAGCAGCCGAGCTAGTCCGTCAGCCCGGGTACGCTCTCGACCCGGATACTGGCGTCATTTAGAGGGCCACTGCTCTTGGTTCTCGTTGCAGGAACCAAGGGGACTCTTATGCAACTGGGCCCGGATCAGCCACTCGTTTGCATGATGGCTGGGGCCGAGAAACTCCAACGCAAACTGCGCCCGGAGAAGCCCTGACTAAACTGCATCGGACGCGGGTTCAATTCCCGCCATCTCCACATCGAACGCCCCCGGCAGTAGCCGGGGGTGTTTGCGTTAACCCGCGCGGCGCGGGACCTAAGCCGGTAGCGCCTGCCGGCCCCCACACCTCGCTCCGCTCGGCGCGGGACCTAAGCCAGTAGGCTTAACAGGTGAGCTGGATGAATGATCGGCCGTCGTGGTTACCACCGCTCCCACCTCCGCATCGGGGCCGGGCGCTGATGCGATTTGGCCTGCTGCTGGTCATTGGAACCTTCATCTACATTTTCATCATGAGCTACCTGGGCGGCACACACACCCTTTACACGCTGCTGCCTCTCGCGGTTGGGCTGGTCTGTCTGATTATCGGGCTGACGAGGCGCAATGAGGGCCGCTGAGGAAAGGACCCCGCGATGAGCGAGAACACCGAGGCGGAACCGGCATGGTGGACCGGCGCCGTCGTCTACCAGATCTACCCACGCAGCTTTGCTGACTCCAACGGTGATGGCGTCGGTGACCTCGGCGGGATCATCGGGAAGCTCGACCATCTGATGGAGCTGGGCGTCGATGTACTTTGGCTGTCGCCTATCTACGCCTCGCCGCAGCACGACAACGGTTACGACATCAGCGACTACCGCGATGTCGACGCCACCTTCGGGACGCTTGAGCAGTTAGACGAGCTTCTCACGGCAGTCCATGACCGCGGAATGAAGCTTGTCATGGACTTGGTGGTGAATCACACCTCGAGCGAGCACCCCTGGTTTATTGAATCAGCTTCCTCGGTCGATAGTTCGAAACGGGATTGGTACTGGTGGCGGCCTCCGAAGGAAGGGTTCAGTCCGGGGGAGAGGGGTGCCGAGCCGACCAATTGGGGCGCTGCTTTCAGCGGGCCAAGCTGGACGCTCGATCCAGAAACCAGGGAATACTACCTGCACCTGTTTGCTCCAGAGCAGCCGGACCTGAACTGGGAGAATCCTGCCGTCCGGACCGCCGTTTACGAGATGATGTCCTGGTGGCTGGATCGCGGCGTCGACGGCTTCAGGATGGATGTCATCAACTACATCTCGAAGGATCCGTCCCTGCCCGATGGTTCAGTGCCCCCAGGGAGGCTCTGGGGCGATGGTTCGCCGAGCTTCATCTCGGGTCCCCGCGTCCACGACTACCTGCAGGAGATGCACAGGGAAGTCTTTGCTGGTCGTGACGCCCAGCTCATTACCGTGGGCGAGATGCCCGGCGTGACGATCGACGAGGCGAAACTTTTTACCGACCCGGCACGGGGCGAGGTGGATATGGTTTTCCAGTTTGAGCATGTCGGCCTGGACCACGGCCCCGGGGGCAAATGGGATCACAGGGAGCTGGACCTCCTTGAGCTCAAAACATCGTGGAACCGTTGGCAGAAGGGATTGGCGGCAACCGGCTGGAACAGTCTCTACCTCAACAATCACGACCAGCCGCGCCTCGTCTCGCGGTTCGGCGACGACACCGCCTACCGCTACGAATCAGCCACCCTATGGGCGGCCATCCTCCACCTCCACAGGGGCACCCCCTTCATCTACCAGGGTGAGGAGATCGGCATGACCAACGCGCCCTTCACCTCCATCGACGATTTCCGGGACCTTGAGTCCATCAATCACTACTACGAAGCGACCGGGTCCCTGGCCCAGAACCCATCGGAGGTGCTGAAAGGCCTGCGAAGGATGAGCAGGGATAACGCACGTACGCCCGTTCAGTGGAATGGCACGCCGCACGCTGGATTCACTACCGGTACACCCTGGATCCCAGTCAATCCCAACTACTCGACGCTCAACGTGGAAGCGGACCGCGCGACGGAACGCTCCGTGTTCCGTTTCTACCAGGAGCTGATTCAGCTTCGACACGAGGACGAGGTGGTGCGGCTGGGCGAATTCTCCATGCTGGAGGAGGATCACCCAACCCTCTACGCGTTCACCAGATCGTTCAGCGGCCGCTCCATCCTTGTGTACGGAAACGTTTCAGGCGAACTGCTCGAGCTGCCGGAAGCGCTTCGCGGGGGCGAGTTGGTGCTCGCGAACTACTCAGACTCAGGATCGGCACAGTTGAGGCCGTGGGAGGTCCGCGTACGCGCGCTCGACTGAGCAACAGGCGCGCAAGAAGTCCGTTTAGCGTTCAGCAATCATGGCTTCGGTGTAAAGGTCCATCAGACCCGCTACACCGCTGCGCTCCATCGCCCTTCGCTGGCGGACGGCGCCCGTCCCCCGTTCCCATACCGTCCTCAGCCCTGCCTGTATCCACTGGGAGTCACCCGTTTCATCCAAGGCGCGGCCGATGTGCTCCAAGAGCCGGTCCAGTTGTTCCCTCGCGGGAACCAGCTTCCCGGTGATCGGATTGACGACGACGTCGGTCAGGCCACGCCGCGCGGCCTGCCACTGCGCGGCGTCGAGCAATTCGGGGTCCGGGTCCGGGTAGGGCATGCCGTCCTGAGCCTCCCTGACGGCGGTGGTCACGATTCCCCTGATGAGTCCTGCCAGCAGGACAGAGTCCTGTGCCTCGAGCTGCGCGTCGGCTGTGCGGACCTCGAGGGTGGGGTAGTGGTCGGACAGTCGGGCTACCCAGGTGAGCACGCCACGGTCGATGATCACGCCAGTGTCGACGAGGCGTTGGATCCGCCTCTCATATTCGGCAGCGTCCTGGAAGATCGGGGGACACCCTTGAACCGGCCAGCGCCGATAGTGGACCGTGCGCCAACTTGCGAATCCGCTGTCGCGATCAAGCCAAAAGGGCGAATTGCTGCTCAGCGCGGTAATGATGGGAAGCCACGTCCGGATCCGGTTCAGCGCCTGCACGCCGGTCTCCTTATCGGGAATTCCCACGTGAACGTGTAGTCCGTTCACGAATTGGTCCGCCACGATTCCCCGGGCGCTGGACTTCAGCTCGTGGTAACGCTGCTTGTCCGTCAGCTGGGGGTAGCCTTCTTCGATGCGGGGCGCCGTCGCGGAACCGCTGGCGCGCACGCCTGACTTCCGTGCCGCCGCGCTCAGTTGGCGCCTGAAGTTCAGCAGTGACTCCTCGGCTTCGGTGAGCGTCTCGCACACCGGCGTTGCTGTCTCGATCTGGCAGCTCAGCAACTCCCGTTGGATATCCTCGCGTGTGACCGATCCGCCAGCCTCGAGGATTTCCTGCACCTCCGCGGCGTTAAAGACGGGCAGCCCGGTCTCCGGATGGAGCAGAAGGTACTCTTCTTCAATTCCCAGCGTTGTCATATAAGCGCCTTTCCAAGGCAGTCCGGTCGGCTCCAGTGTAGACATGTCCGGTTTGCCTGCGGGAAGTGAGTGACGCACAGGGCAAACGGGCGTCACAGGAGATTTGACATGGCCACGCCCACCCAGGCTGCCGCGAGTCCCAGCATCAGGTTGCCTCCAACGTGCACGACGGCGGCGGCCGGCCGCTTGCCCTGCCATAACGCGACCGCAGCGACACTGAGCGTGCTGAAGGTGGTCAGGCCGCCCGCGAGACCTGTGGCCCACACTGCGTACCAAACACCCTCGATGCGGGATTCCTGTAGCGATCCCCAGACGAACCCGATGATCAGGGAGCCTACGGTGTTGACCACCATGGTTCCGAATGGGAAGGAGGTCGCTGGCACGGACGCACCTCGCCGTCGTCGTGCCTCAACTGTTGCAACGGCCGCGTCCAGCGCAAAACGCGCCAAAGCGCCCGCAACACCGCCGAGGCCAACGAGCAGTGCGGTGATCATGCGGCGCTCCGCCTGCCGATAGCCAAACCAGCCGCGGCCATGGCCAGGCCAACCAGGAGCGAGAGGCCGAGGTAGGGAATCATGAGTGCAGGCTCCGTCACTCCTACGAGCGTCACCGCCGAGAACGTGGTGAACGAACCGAGTGTGCCCGGGCCGAGACCCGCCTGCACCCAACGCGGCAGCGTGTCCCGGACGCCTGCGTATCCTGTGAGTACCCCGAGGAGCAGGCTTCCGATGATGTTGATCGCGAATGTCGTCCACGGGAACGCTCCGGATTCCTCAGGGACTGCCAGGCCCAGCAGATAGCGGGCCTGCGTACCGAGGAACGCGCCCACAGCGACGGCGGCCCAGACCTGCCAGCCGAGGGGCGTCGCAGAAGAGGATGCAGGGTTGGTCATGAGGTGAGGCTGCAGCCCGGGTGTTCGCCTACGGACTCAACCCAGATCGCGCCGGTGAGCTCGTCGCCGAAGTCGATTTCACGCGAGCCGTGACCAATGTCCACCCGCGCCTGGAGAGGCCCGCCGAACGGTTTGCGCTGCAGGACTGTCACGGGCGAGCCAATGCCAATGTGCTCGCCGGCCAGGAAGCGGAGGAGGCTCGGATTCTCGTCACTGATGCGCGCAACCCGGCCGGCATGGCCTTGGTCGAGGCGATCCAGGGGAAGTGCATCCGGAAGCGTAATGGTGCCCGCGGCGGTGGGAATCGGATCGCCGTGCGGATCCACCTCAGGAAATCCGAGTTTCGCGTCCAGCCGGTCGATGAAGGTGTCGGACACTGTGTGTTCGAGCAGCTCCGCCTCGTCGTGGACCTCGTCCCACAGATAGCCGAGTTCCCGGACCAGGAAGGTTTCGAGCAGCCTGTGCCTGCGAACCATCGAAAGGGCGAGGCGCCGACCAGCGGGTGTCAGTCCCACCGGGCGGTATGGCTCGTAGTCAACCAGCCCCAGGTCGGAGAGTTTGCGGATCATCTCTGAGACCGAGGAGTTCGCGACGGACAGCCGTGCGGCCAGGCGCGAAGAAGTTACGGGGGCGTCGTGCCACTCGGAGAGCGCGTAGATGGTTTTGACGTAGTCCTGGACGCTCACTGAATCGGTTCCGAGTGCTGCGGCTTTGGCGGCCATGCTCACGCCTGCTTCGCTGTGCTGGCTGTGCGCCGGCGTCGGGCATACTGGGCGAACTGGCCTGTGCGTGGCGCGCCAAGGTAGACCGCGGTGAAGACGAGCGCCTGCGCGAGGACCACCGCCGCTCCAGTGGAGATGTCCAGGTAGTAGCTGGCGTAAATCCCGCCTACGGAGGCTGCGGCCGTGATGGTGGCTGCTACCACCAGCATGTGGTCGAAACTGCGGGTGAGCAGGAAGGCGGTGGCGCCAGGCGTGATGAGCATTGCCACAACCAGGATGATACCGACCGCTTGTAGCCCGACCACAACGCTGAGTGCCAAAAGTCCCAAGAGCAGCGCGCTCAGGAACTTCGTGTTGAGCCCAATGACATGCGCATGGGTCCGGTCGAAGGCGAACAGGGTGAGGTCCCGGCGTTTGTAGATGACAATTGCCAGCGTCAGGGCACCGAGAACAACCACCTGCCACAGCTCGCCGTCGGTGACACCGAGGACGTTTCCGAACAGAATGTGCATGAGGTCCACCTGCGAGGGAGTCCGGGAGACGATCGCCAGTCCAACAGCGAAAAGGGCAGTGAACACCACGCCGATGACGGTGTCGGATTTCAGCTTGGTGGTCGACTTGACCACGCCGATGAGGGCTACAGCGCCCGCACCGAAGACGAAAGCCCCGATGGAAAACGGAACGCCGGCAATGTAGGCGAGTGCCACACCCGGAAGTACCGCGTGCGACACCGCATCACCCATCAGTGACCAGCCCATGAGGATAAGCCAGCAGGACAGCACGGAGGCGACGACGGCTGCCGCCACCGTGACGATGAGCGCCCGGGTGAGAAACCCATACTGCAACGGTTCGAGGAAGAAGCTCGCCAGGTCCATCAGGCTTCCAATCCGGGCGAAGGTACGACGGCGGCGGGCCCGGCAGTGCCGAAAGCGCGCGCCAGATTCTCATGAGTGAGCACCTCAGTTGGGATCCCTTCGGCGAGGATGCGGTGATGCAGGAGGATGGCACGGTCACAGAACTGGGGGATCCCAGCGAGGTCATGTGTTGAGATGAGAACCGTCCGGCCTTCCTCCTTCAGCTCGCGCAGCAGCTCGACAAGAGTGGCTTCACTTGCCTTATCGACGCCTGCGAAGGGCTCGTCCAGCAGCAGGAGCTGTGCGTCCTGGGCGATCCCACGCGCCACGAATGCACGTTTCTTCTGTCCTCCTGACAGTTCGCCGATCTGGCGGTCGCGAAGTTCTGTGAGGCCCACCCGGCCAAGTGCGTGGTCCACGGCGGTGCGGTCGGTGCGGGACGCGCGGCGGGCTGAACCCATATGCGCATAACGCCCCATGAGGACGACATCGCCCACAGACACCGGGAAGTTCCAGTCCACGTCCTCAGCCTGCGGCACGTAGGCCACGAGCTTCTCCTTGCGCGCTGCCCGGTGGGAGCGTCCGAACAACTGCACCGAGCCGCTCTGCGGGGCGACCAAGCCCATCAGAGACTTGAAGAGGGTGGACTTGCCGGACCCGTTGACGCCGACGAGCGCGCAGACCTGGCCCCTCTCAAGGGTGAAGTGAACGGAATCCAGTGCGATGACGCCGTCGTAGTGGACGCTCAGATGCTCCACGCAGAGAGCGGCGGCAACGTCACGGGGGACAGGGGTACTCATGGCGCGAGCCCTTCGATAATCAGGTCGATGTCATGGCGCAACAGGTCCACAAAAGTGGGCACAGGCCCGTCCGCCTCGGAGAGCGAGTCAACATACAGCGGGCCGGCAAGCCTGGTGCCGGTGGCGTTCGCGACCTGCTGCTGTGCAGAAGCATTGACCGTCGACTCGCAGAACACCGTGGGCACCTCGTGTTCCTCGACGAAGGCGATGACGTCTTTGATCTGGCGTGGTGTGCCCTCATTGTCCGAGTTCACTGGCCAGATGAAGGCTTCCTTGAGGCCGGCGTCGCGTGCGAGGTAGGAGAAAGCACCCTCGCAGGTGACGAGCGCCGGGGTGGCAGACCTGTCGGAAAAGGCTGCCTTCAGTTCCTTCAGGAGTGAGCGCAACTCCTGCTTGAGGGCAGCACCATTCGCGGCGAACTCTGCAGCGTGACCGGGCTCAAGCTCCGAAAGGGCAGTAATGATGTTGTCCACATAAACCTGTGCGGCGGCCGGGGACATCCAGGCGTGCGGATTGGCGAGCCCGGAGTAGTTGCCGGACCTGATGTCCACGGGTTCCACTCCAACGGAAAGGACCTTCCGGGGTGCATCCACCGAGAGCAGGAACCGCTCGAACCACCGCTCGAGGCCGAGCCCGTTATCGAGGATGAGGTCAGCGTTCTGGGCGCGGACGAGGTCCGATGGCGTGGGCTCATACCCATGGATCTCGGTGCCGACCTTAGTGATGGACTCAACGCGGACATGATCTCCGGCCACCGTCCGCGTAAGGTCGGCGAGCACTGTGAAAGTGGTCAACACCACGGGCCGCGGATCCTCGCCGGCCGTTCGTTCGGCGGGCGCGACGCCACAGCCCGTGAGAGCAAGACCCACTATGAGGGTTGCCGTAAACCAATTTTTAGGCATGCCTAAATATAACGCGGAAATTCACTCCCCGACGACGGCGGTGCGTGCAGTCCATCAGGGTCAGGTGTTGTGAGGGCGTTCCAGGCGCCCGGCCCGCCAGCAGTAGGTCAGGTAGGGCAGTTCCAGTGTTGCGTCGGGTGGATGCCCGAGGTGCTCGTGCAGGTACCAGGAGAGATTGTGCTCAACTTTCGCGCGGGTTGGATCCGATGCGCGCTGGTAGTAACTGCGCGAACGGGCAAGTTCGACGACGTCGGCCGCGGACAGGCTCTGCGTCCAGGCAAGAACGGTCCCGACAGGCTCGGCGAACACCATGCCCAGGCGCGGCCGGTACGTCGGGCGGAACACGTCCCCGGCATGCATGATCCGTGAGAGCCGGTGAACCCACGGTACCGAAACATCAAGTTGATTCCACACCAACCCGAGGACTCCGCCGGGTACGAGCACCCGGGCAGCCTCCCTGCCAGCTTCCGCAGGATCACACCAGTGCCATGCCTGCGCAATGGTGAGGGCATCAGCGCTCCCGCTTGGCAGGCCGGTGCTTTCCGCAGTACCGACAACCGTCCGCACATCGGGAAGATGCGAGGACAGTACGGAGAGCATGTCCTCGGAAGGATCGACCGCAGTCACCTTTGCACAGCGCTCGAGTATCAGACGAGTAAACTTGCCGGTCCCCGCGCCGACATCCACGACGTGCTCTGCGGGGTCTGGTAGCAGCCAGTCAACGCAGGCATCCGGGTAGCTCGGCCGCACACGCTCATAGCGCTCGCCGTCCTGGAGGTAACCCTGCGCAAGCTCACGACGGCGCTGCTCACCGAGGCGCGGGCCTCCAACTACCATGGTGCTGCTCCTGGCATGGACTGAGAATGGGGGACAGGTTGGGGAACCCGACAATTAAAGCACCCATCCGCATCCTTGAGCGGACCTTCAGTCTGTGGTGCAGGGAGCGGCACCCGCGGTGCCGGGCGTGTGCGGAGCCCACTCCGGGAAACTGCGGGTCTCTACCGCGGGTACCCATCGGCCAGCATCCACTACGTAATCGGCGCCAAGCCCGTTCTCCACCAGCGCCCGCAGCCCATGCAGGAGGCGGTCGACGTCGTCGTGCCGGGATCCGACGCCGAAGCTTGCGCGGAGCGATCCGGATGGCAGGCCAAGCCGCTTCAGGAGTGGATGGGCGCAGAATTTTCCGTCGCGCAACCCGATGCCGTGTTCAGCCGAGAGATAGGCGGCCACCAGGCCGGCGTCGTATCCGTTCACCGAAAAATTCACGACGCCGATGGCGTCAGCGCTGTCGGTGAAAATACGATGCACTGTGACGTCCTCAAAGCCGTCGAGCCCCTCGACGAGGGCCGCCCTCAATTCGGCTTCATGGTTCTGCCACCCGGATTCATCCAGTGTCGCAAGCACCTGCGCGGCGTTGGCCAGTGCAGCGGCGCCTACCACATTCGGAGATCCACCTTCGTGGCGGGCCGGTCCGGTGGTCCAGGAAACGGAGTCCACCCGCACCGACTTAACAGCACCGCCGCCGGCAAGGTGCGGCGCCCCGGCGTCGAGCCAGTCAGACCTGCCGACCAGTACGCCCGAGCCGTAAGGGGCGTACAGCTTGTGGCCGGAGAAGGCCACGTAGTCGATGGCATCCCGGGTTATATTGAGGCGGCGGTGGGGTGCGAGCTGGGCGGCATCGACCACGATTCGAGCTCCGTGAGCATGTGCGGCTTCAGCAAAGGCGGCGATGGGCAGTATTTCCCCGGTCACGTTCGAGGCACCCGTGATCGCCAGCAGGCTGATTCCCCCTTCGGCCAGCTCCCGCTTCACGAGATCCAAAGTCTGCGCCACTGTGTCGGCCGCAACCACGCTTCGGTGCGGAAGCTGCAGCCAGGGCAGCAGGTTGGCGTGGTGTTCCAGGTCGAGGTAAAGCACTTCCCCGTCCACTGGAAGGCAACCCGCCAGCAGATTCAGCGAGTCGGTGGTGTTCCGCGTGAAGATGACTGCGTCATCATCACGCCCGCCAACGAAGTCCCGGACGATCTTCCGGGCGTTCTCATACAGGGACGTCGAAATCTGGGAGGCGTACCCGGCGCCGCGGTGAACACTCGCATAGTACGGGAGCACGCTCTGGACGTAGTCGTTCACCTGCGTCAGGGCGGGAGTGGAGGCCGCGTAGTCGAGGTTGACGTAGCGGGCTGTGCTGCCGTCAATCAAGGGAGCCTGAAGTTCCCCGCCGAGGACCGGAACCAGCGGACCGGCAGAAAGAGCGGTGGCCAGGTCAAGTATTGCGTTAGTCATGGATGTAAAACCCCACAGTGGTCTCATGGAACCTGCCATGAGGAGGTTCCGCGCTTGCCGAACCACTTTCTGGTTCGGCCTGGTCGTCACCCGGGGCACCCCACCGCAGAAGGAGGGTTGCCGGCCAGCGAACCGGGGTTTCGCGCTGGCACTCGTGACCAATGGCTCCAGCATAAAGGGAGCCCAGTGACTCAATGCTGTTTGTTACGGGTTCCTGTCGCCCGCTCAGTCTTCACAGGAGGTCATCCAGCGCCGGGTTGAGCCGTTTGAGAACTTCGTTATGGAGCGTGCCGTTGGTGGCCAGGGCGTTGCCGCCGAACGGTCCGTCCGCACCCTCCAACGAGGTGAAGCGCCCGCCGGCTTCCGTAACAATCGGAACCAAAGCGGCCATGTCGTAGAGGTTGAGCTCAGGCTCGCAAGCGATGTCGACGGCGCCTTCCGCGACCAGGCAGTAGGACCAGAAGTCGCCGTAAGCGCGGGTGCGCCACACCGACTCCGACAGTGACATGAAGTCGTCCAGGTTTCCGCGTTCCTTCCACCCGGACAGGCTGGAGAAAGACAGCGATGCATCCGCCAAACGCGAAACGTTCGATACCCGCAACCGCGTCGCTGCGGCGAGGGATTTTCCTGTGAAGGCGCCGGTACCGGTGGCAGCCCACCAGCGCTTGCCCAATGCCGGCGCGCTGACTACCCCGACGACTGGCCTGCCCTCATCCACCAGGGCAATCAGGGTAGCCCACACCGGAACGCCTCGAACAAAGTTTTTAGTGCCATCGATGGGATCGATAATCCACCGGCGCGAGCCGGCGCCGCTGCTTCCGAATTCCTCGCCCAGCACCGCGTCACGTGGGCGCGCCCGGGAAAGCTGGCCGCGGATTGCTTCCTCCGCCGATTTGTCTGCGTCAGTCACAGGAGTGAAGTCCGGTTTGGTCTCGACCGCCAGGTCCAGCGCCTTGAACCGGGACATGGTCTGATCATCCACGGAGTCCGCCATCACGTGGGCGAGGCGCAGGTCATCGTTGTAGCTCTGGAGGTTCATACCCATCAACCTATCGCGTCAGTGTTCCTGGAACGCGCAGGTTCGGGCGTTCCTCCGCGCGCCTTGGCTCACTGGGTGAAGCGGGGATTTACCACCAAGCCACAGAGGGTTGAACGACCGGGGGGTCAAACGACAGAAGAGCACCGGCCGTGAGGCCGGTGCTCTTCTGGTGAAACTAAGCTTTAGAGAACGGTGTCCCTAGAGAACGACTCTATTAAAGAACGGAGATGTTCTCAGCCTGGGGACCCTTAGGGCCCTGGGTGGTCTCGAAGCTGACCTTCTGGTTCTCCTCGAGTGAGCGGAAGCCGCCCGAGTTGATCGCGGAGAAGTGAGCGAAAACGTCAGCGCCGCCGTCGTCAGGAGCGATGAATCCAAAGCCCTTTTCAGCGTTAAACCACTTGACTGTACCTGTTGCCATTTTTGTTATTCCTTGAGTGTGAGGATCCCCCCGTACTTCGGGGTTCCTGTCGCGGTGTCCGTTCGCCTGTCAAGAAAGCTTTCGAACTCCGGAGAGAAATCAAGGCTTAAAAATTAGTGCGCAACACAACAACTGAAAACAGTCTAACAGCACTTCGCGGTTAGTGGGTTCCAAGTTCCTTTGATTGTGCAATTGGCTCGGAACCGGCTCCCAGAAGCCGCCGCAATGAGGCCAGCCGAACAGAACCAGACTCTCCTGCATCCCCTGAAGCCACCCACGGGTCCAGTCCGCAATTCACCGCAGTGTCATCATGCCGGCATCCCCGCTCGCAGTCCGCGGTCCCGGGTTCCAGGTCCGGGAACGCAGAGAGGATGCGGTCCGGGACCACGTGAGCCAGGCCGAAGGAGCGTATGCCGGGTGTGTCGATGATCCAGGTTCCCGAAGCGGAGTTGTCCGCCTTCAGCGCATAGGCCGACGACGACGTGTGGCGTCCCCGCCCGGTGACCGCGTTGACGCCGCCGGTTGCGCGGTTGGAACCAGTGAGTGCATTCACCAAGGTCGACTTCCCGACACCGGAATGGCCGAGCAGCACGCTGACCTGGCCATCAAGGAGGCCCTTCAAACGCTCGATCGCCTCGGGGGCGAGCAAGGCAGAGGTTCCGCTGGCCGAGGTGGTTCGAACACCGACGTCGGTGGCTGTGGTTCTACTGGTGATGATCGGAAGATCCAAGTGTTCGTAGTTGGCGAGGAGCTCCGCCGGATCCTTGAGGTCCGCTTTGGTGACGCATAGCAGCGGCTGGATTCCGGCGTCGTACGCTGCCACCAGGGCGCGATCAATGAAGCCCGTGCGCGGCTCGGGGTTCGCAGCGGCGACCACCACAACGAGCTGGTCTGCGTTCGCCACGACCACACGTTCAACGGGGTCGGTGTCATCCGCGCTGCGCCGCAGCAGCGTATGCCGGTCATGGATCCGGACCAGCCTGGCCAGCGTGTCGGGCTCGCCGGTGACATCACCCACGAGCGCGACGAGGTCGCCGGCGGCAACGGGGGAGCGGCGCAATTCGCGCGCCCGGGCGGCGATGACCACCCTTTCCTGGGCAGTATCTTCAGCGACGACTGCGGTGTACCGGCCGCGGTCCACGGTGATGATGCGGCCAGTCACCGCGTCATCATGCGCCGGGCGGTCCTTCGTGCGCGGGCGGGAACCCTTCTTGTTCGGCCTGATGCGGACATCGGATTCGTCCCACGACGAAGTTCCGCGCCGCGATCCGGCTGGCGTCACTGCTCGCCAGACTGATAGGCAGTGTCGACCAGGGCCTGCCACAGTTCAGGAAACTGTGGCATGGTCTTGGAAGTCGTAGCGATATTCTCCACCTCGACGCCGGGAACAGCGAGGCCCAGGATGGCGCCTGCGGTGGCCATCCTGTGGTCCTCGTAGCTGTGGAACGGCCCGCCGTGCAGGGCGGCCGGGCGGATGATCAGTCCGTCCACGGTCTCTTCCGCGTCACCGCCCAACCGGTTGATTTCGGTGACGAGGGCGGCGAGGCGATCTGTTTCGTGTCCGCGAAGGTGGGCGATGCCGGTGAGTACGGACGGCGTCTGCGCCAGCGCGCAGATGGCAGCGACGGTAGGCGCTAGTTCACTGGTGTCCGCTAGGTCAGCGCCCGTGATCCGGGAACCGCCACGCACCACCAGCGTGGAATCTGTTGTGAGGTCGACGACGGCGCCGAGCCGGGGCAGGATGGTCCGCCACTTTTCGCCCACCTGGGTGGTGCCGGAAGGCCAGTGCGGGATGCGTACCGTGCCTCCCGTTGCAAGTGCTGCGGCCAGGAACGGTCCGGCGTTTGAAAGGTCCGGTTCGATGCGGACGTCGAAGGCATTGATCTTTCCGGGTTCCACCCGCCAGTGATTTGGAACAGAGTCATCGACGGTGACGCCGACTTCACGCAGTACCCGGATGGTCATGGCGATGTGGTCCAGACTGGGCACAGGCTTGCCGACGTGCTCCAGGTGCAGGCCCTCAGCGAAGCGGGCGCCGACCAGGAGGAGTGCGGAGACGAATTGTGAGGAAGCACTTGCGTCGATCACGAGCCTTCCACCCCGTACCGTTCCAGTGCCGGCAACAGTAAAGGGGAGCGCTGCGCCGCCGTCGTCGTGCACTTCCATCCCCAGGCCGCGCAGGGCGCTGATCACAGCGCCCATGGGGCGGCGGCGCGCATGTGCATCTCCGTCGAAAGCGGTGTTCCCTGCGCGCAGCGCCGCTACCGGGGGCACAAAGCGCATCACGGTGCCTGCGAGCCCGCAATCCACTGTTGCATCCCCGGCAACTCCCTCGGGAATAGGTGTGACCAGGAGGTCGGCGCCAAATGGGCCGTCGCCGTCGATTTCCTGGATGGTTGCGCCGAGGGAGCTCAGCGCCTGCACCATGAGGAGAGAGTCCCGGCTGTGCAGGGGCGCTCGGAGCCGGCTCGGGCCGTCTGCCAGTGCCGCCAGGATGAGGTAGCGGTTGGTCAGCGACTTCGAGCCCGGCACCTCAACGGTGGCGTCCACAGGACCGCCGGGATGCGGTGCGGACCAGAATTGCGTTGTAGAGGGTGCGGACGGTGCACTCATGCCGGCTAGTGGCCCACTACGTCCGAGGCGGTCTTCCGTACTGCCTTTTCCGCCTTCTTCAACTGCTTCTCCGTGTCGCGGGCGAGGGAGCGCGCGCTCTTGCGGGTGTCGTGTCCGAGGGCCAGTGCATTGCGGCGTGCATCTTCGGCGAAGTGCTCGGCGCGCCAGGCCCAACCGGGGCGGCCATTGGTGTCCACGGCAGCAAGCAGAACCGCGCCGATGAGTGAGACGTTCTTGACGAGCTGGTTCCGCCGGACCTTGCGGGCCTGCGCCGTTGAGGAGTCGGCGTTGTTGAATTCCACCGCAGTGTTGAGCGCTGACGTAGCCACCAGTACCAGGGCGGACAGCCGGGAGAAGCGTCCAATGCCGAGCATGACGGCCGCCCCCAGATGGGCTGCGCCGAGGACCTTGGCCACGCGGCGCTCATCCTCGGTGACGGAGCCTGCCGATGGAACCACCTTGGCAATCCGGTCAAGGGTGGGCCGCAGCGCGGTGGCCGTGGTGTCCGCATTACGGAGGCGATCCACGCCGGTCAGGACAAAGCTGCTCGCAAGCAATGGGCGGGCTAGTACACGAACAAGGGTCACAGTGCCTCCTGGGTTCCAGCGCCGGTAGGCACCGGATCTACGTGAATGAATACCGGAAACTTCGTAAAGGACTTACAGATGCTGGTGGGTGTGTCTAGTTTTGCACTTTTGCGCCATCGAGGCGATCCGGTCCGGGCCCGAATATGAAACCGTGCGGACACCCAGGCGGAATATCCACACTCTGCGGGCCGTTATGGACGGTGATGGCACAGCCGGAATCGGTCGTGAAGACCGTTGGCGAGTACGGCGATGGATACGAGGAATAGATGACTACAGCTACACCAGTCAGGAACGCGGTGCCCCAACTGCACATTATGGCGCCCGCGCGTCCCGAGCGAAGCCGGACAGGCCGCGGACGCGTAGACTTTGCTGCGATGAATACCACAGCCGCGGCGGGCACAAACCCGGCCGAAGACGAGCACCTGGACGTCGCCTCAGAGACCGAAGCAGAGCGCACCGCCCGCTTCGAACGTGATGCCATGCAGTACGTGGACCAGCTGTACTCGGCTGCCATGCGAATGGCGCGTAATCCGGCAGATGCAGAGGACCTGGTGCAGGAGGCCTACACGAAGGCGTTCTCGGCATTCCACCAGTACAAGCCGGGAACCAACCTTAAAGCGTGGCTCTACCGAATCCTCACGAACACCTACATCAACCTCTACCGGAAGCGGCAGCGGGAGCCACTGCAGTCACACTCGGACACGATCGAGGACTGGCAGCTGGCCAAAGCGGCGGAGCACACGTCGAGCGGTCTGCGTTCGGCCGAAGTCGAAGCTCTCGACCATCTGCCGGATTCCGACGTGAAGCAGGCCCTGCAGGCCATTCCGGAGGAATTCCGCCTCGCAGTGTACTTCTCGGACGTTGAGGGCTTCGCTTACAAGGAAATCTCAGAAATCATGAACACTCCGATCGGCACGGTGATGTCCCGGTTGCACCGAGGGCGCAAGCTTCTGCGGGAGCTCCTCTCGGAGTACGCGCACGAGCGCGGCATGAAGGTAGCAACACGCGTATCCGCCAATGGCGGCGGATCTACACAGGAGAACCGAAAATGAGCGACTGCCACAGCCTTGGCAACTGCGATGACTCGAGGATTGAACGGCTGTACGAGTACCTCGACGGCGCACTGTCCCATGCCGACCTCGTGGAGATCAAGGATCACCTTGAGGATTGCCCGGAGTGCGCCCAGGAGCACGATCTCGAATGCCTGATCCGCTCCGTGGTCAAGAGATCCTGTACGGAAGCAGCTCCCGCCACCCTGAAGGCGAGCATTCTGAGCAAGATCAGCCAGATCAAGACAGCGGAACACCGGGTCGAACCCATCGACCGCTAGAGACGTCCAGCCAAACAGAAAACCCCGTAGCAGTTCATAGCTACGGGGGTTTTCTTCGTTTTGACCGTGACGTCAGGTGTTGGGGCGCTTCCCGTGGTTAGCGCCGCCGCGCTTGCGATCACGGCGCTTGCGTGCACGCTTGCTCATGGCTGCCTCCTTACCTTACTGATGTGGCTTGATGTTGCTTGCTCGAACTCGAGGGTTCGGACTGCAGTCCAGTCTCCCATACGCGACAGGGTCAACCTAAACGACGCCGGAAGCCTAGGATGGACGGGTCCGCTGCAGTACCCGCAAAGTGCAGTACCCCAGAAGCGAAGGATACCTATGCGCGCCGCCTACGTGGAGTCCGCCTCAAGTTCGTCGCCTCTGGACGGACTAAGGGTAGGGGAGATTGACATTCCGGAGTCCCCGAAGGGGTTTCGACGCGTGCGGGTACTCGCCTCTTCGCTGAACCACCATGACCTCTGGTCACTCCGCGGAGTAGGCCTCGCGCAGGATAAGTTGCCGATGGTGCTGGGCTGCGACGCTTCCGGAGTTGACGACGACGGCACGGAAGTCATTGTCCACAGCGTCATCAGTTCCCCGGAGTGGCGGGGGGACGAGACACTCGACCCACGCCGGTCCCTGTTGTCCGAGCAGCTCCCCGGAACCATGGCGGAGTACGTGTGGGTGCCCGAACGCAACCTTGTGCCCAAACCGCCCGAGCTGACATTCCAGGAAGCCGCATGCCTGCCGACCTCCTGGCTCACCGCGTACCGCATGCTGTTCACTACTTCGCCGGCGGCACCGGGCTCCACAATCCTTGTGCAGGGAGCGGGCGGCGGCGTCGCAACAGCGCTCATTGCGCTCGGGAGCGCTGCAGGGTACCGGGTGTGGGCCACGAGTCGCAGCGAAGAGAAGCAGGCTCAGGCCCGCGCGCTAGGAGCTGCTGACGCCTTCGACGCCGGAGCGCGGCTTCCGGAGCGAGTGGACGCAGTCTTCGATTCAGTAGGCGAGGCAACCTGGGCGCACTCGCTGAAGTCGCTCAAGCCGAGTGGCGCCGTCGTAACCTGTGGTGCCACCAGCGGGCCGGCGCCGTCAGCGGACCTGAACCGCGTGTTCTTCCTGCAGCTGCGCGTTCTTGGCTCAACCATGGGTACACGGGATGAGCTTCAGCGGTTGGCACAGTTCCTCGCGGTAACAGGGGTGCGGCCGGTGATCGATTCCGTGCTGCCACTGGTAGACGCACGGTCTGGTTTCGAGAAGATGCTCGACGGACATGTCTTCGGGAAAATTGTGTTCGACCACACGCTGTAGACCTCGGTCATCGAATCGGCGGTCGCGCCGGCTACCGCTCGCTTCTCAGCGCTGCTTCGATGGATGCCTGCGCCTGGTGAAGGATTGACCGTACGGTTTCGGTGACCGCGTCAGCCGTGCCGTCGGGGGCTCCCGTTGAGAATCGTCGAATATCCGCGCGCACATCATCGCGAAAGCGGTTGACGTGGAGTTCCAGTTCCTTCAAGGCGCGACGGGTGTCAGCGTTACTGGTGGTCGGCGCGGAGCGGGTAGCTGACTTCCTCGCAGCTTCCGCCGAGGCCGCGAGGTCCGCCCTGAGTCCGCGCATATTGGACCGGAGTTCCTCCCGCAGGCCGTCGGCGAGCCTGCGCACGGAAGCGGAGATGTCCTCCTCGATATCAGCGAGGTCGCCACGGCGTTCGGCAAGCTCAGCAGCGCCTGAGCCGGTGATCGAGTAGGTCACCCGGCGCCCTTGGGCTTCCGTGGCTACCAGGCCATCAGCTTCCAGCTTGGAAAGTCGGGGATAAATGGTTCCGGCGCTCGGCGAGTACGTGCCGCCGAACCGTTCTTCCAGGGCGCGCATGATCTCGTAACCGTGCTTTGGCCCGTCTTCGAGAAGGGCCAGGAGGTAGAGCCGCAGTGCCCCGTGGGCAAAGACGGCAGGCACTACTGCCCACCGTCCCGCGACACGGCAGACTCGCCGTCTGGCGAGTATTCAGGGTGACGGTGGAAGAGCGCGACGTCACCCGAAACGGAACTGGCCCTGACGGTCAGTTGTGCGTCGGTGGTTCCCGGTTCCACGTGCCTGCTCTTCCCCCTGCCCGTGAAGCGGTGGTCGTTGACCACGAGGGAACCGGAAACCGAACTGGCGGTGACATCGAGTCCCACCTCGCTGGATAGTCGGACGGTCAGGTTGCCGGACACTGTCCGTGCTTCCAATGCGTCCGGTTGGCCTAGCAGGTCCAGCGAGATTCCGCCGCTGACGCTGTTGGTGTTCACGGTGTCGCAGTAGCCCGAAGCGGTGACCTCTCCCGATACGGTCCGGGCGACGAGCGGACCGGTGTGGTGCCGGACGATGGCTTCGCCGCTCACGGTGTTGACCCGCAGCTTTCCGGACGTGTCATCCGCCATGACGGATCCGGATACGGTGTCAAGCGAAGTGTCGCTTGTCCCGCAGGCGAGGCCGTCCCCGCTGACGGTCCGCAGTGCTACGGCGGTGCCTTCCGGCACAGCAATACTGATGACGGCGGTCTCCCGAGCTTTCCCTGTAATCACCAGGCCGGAGAACGCTGGCCAGCCGCGGGATGATCCATTCGTATGGACGACTTCGAGTTCGCCATTGGTCAGGGTGACGTCGATGGGACGCCCGTCAACCTCTGAGACCTCCACCCTGGTGACGGGTTCGTCATGCACGAGGATGTCCACGCGCCCTGCGATGATGCCCGCTTTGATGGATCGTATGTCGTCGAACTCCAAGGTTTGTGGAGTGCTGATTTGCCACTGATTCTGATCCATGATGCGCCTTTCCCGACTATCGCGATATATCGCGTCTTGATGAACACGATATATCGTGTTCATCAGGAGCGCAACGCTTCAGGGCGACTGATTCATAAGGATCAGGCGGGCGCGGGGATGTCCAGCCACTGGTACCAACCACGATGGAGTACCAGCCACGCGATAAGGCCATACCCTGCCTGGCCGGGGCCGCCGCCGTTGGCAGCGAGGTCGGACCGCCAGCCTTCGTGGGCCTGGAGCGGGGTGAAGGTGTCAACGTAGACGTGCTTGCGCCGGGTGGTGACGTCGGCGAATGCTGCCGACAGGTCGGCAAGCCGCCGGTTACGTTCTGCATCAAGCCCAGGAGGGGGACCAACCACGAGCACTTTGATGCTCATCTGCGCTGCGCCGTCCAGGATGTTCGCGAGATTAAGGCGGCTTCGAGCGGTCGACAAGTCTAAATCGAGATCCCGGTCCGAGAGCCCGATGACGAGCCGGTTCTCCGCCGAGTCAGCGAAACGCCTCCCCGCCTCTGCCAGCCAACGGGCCGAGAGCGCTTCCGTGCCCTCGTTTGGCGCGGGCAGGCTGAATGTTTCGACGACGGCGTTGTCGGGTGTGGTGCGTGCAAGCACCCGCCCGAGCCAACCGAGAGCCCTGGGATCACCAAGCCCTGCGAGTAGTTCATCCCCGACGGCGGCAAGCCTGATTCTGCGCTGTTCCACATTTTCCTCCGGTTACTTCAGCTGGTCCATCATCGGTGTCGCACCACGGCGGGCTTCGCAAGCGTGCCCGGGAACGTGGATGGGCAGGGCCCGACGGACCCTGCCCATTCTACGTTCGGACTGACGCTCGGCTACTTGCGGTCAAATGCCTTCTTGATCAGGATCTCCTGCTCGACCGCGTGATGCTTGGCCGAGCCGGTGGCCGTGGATGCCGAGGCGGGACGCGAAGCCAACTGAAGCGGCCGGTCAAGGTGCTGCGGCAGGTTGAGGCCGATGAACGGCCACGGACCCTGGTTGGCGGGCTCATCCTGCGCCCACATGACCTCAGCGTTGGGGTAGGAGGACACCACAGACTTGATTTCCTCCACCGGCAGTGGCGCCAGCTGCTCAACCCGCACGATGGCCGTTGAAGTGTCATTGGCCTTCTGCCGTGCAGCCGCAAGGTCATGGTACAACCGGCCGGACACCAGCAGCACGCGTGTCACGTCCTGGGCGTCCAGGTTTGCTTTGTCGTTGATGACGGCTTCGAAACTGCCCTGGGTGAAGTCCTCGACACTGCTCGCTGCTGCCTTCAGCCGCAGAAGCTGCTTAGGCGTAAAGATGATCAGCGGCTTCCGGGGGCGGCTGTAAGCCTGGCGGCGCAGGAGGTGGAAATGGGAGGCCGCAGTGGTGGGGTTGGCCACCACCATGTTGTCTTCGGCGCACATCTGCAGGAACCGCTCGATGCGGGCGGAGGAGTGATCCGGACCCTGACCCTCATAGCCGTGCGGGAGCATGAGAACCAGCGAGGAACGCTGGCCCCACTTCTGTTCCGCTGAGCTGATGAATTCATCGATGATGGTCTGGGCGCCGTTCACGAAGTCGCCGAACTGCGCTTCCCACAGCACAAGAGCATCGGGCCGCTCCACCGAGTAGCCGTACTCGAAACCGAGGGCCGCGTATTCCGACAGCAGGGAGTCGTAGATCCAGAACTTTGCCTGGCCCTCAGTCAGATCGCCCAGCGGGAGCCATTCATTGCCGTTAGCGCGGTCGTGGAAGACTGCGTGGCGCTGCACGAAAGTTCCCCGCCGAGAGTCCTGGCCCGCGAGGCGGATGGGAACGCCCTCCATGAGCAGTGAACCGAATGCGGCAATTTCGCCGAAGCCCCAGTCGATGGCGCCCTCGCGGGACATCTGCTCGCGCTTCTCCAGCAGTGCCTTGAGCTTGGGGTGAACGGTGAATCCATCGGGGAAGCTCACGTGCGCCTTGCCGATATGCGCAAGGGTCTCGGCCGTGATGGCCGTGCTGGCCGGTACACCGACTGAGTTGTCGGCCCGCTGGGCAATGGGCCGCTCAATGTCAGACACGGCCGCGGCGTCCTTCGTGACCACCGGGATAGGGGAGGTCTGCGCGGCGTGGGTCTCAGCGAATACCCGTTCCAGGCGCTCCTGGTAGTCGCGCAGCGCCTGCTCGGCTTCCTCCTGGCTGATGTCACCGCGGCCGATCAAAGCCTCGGTGTAGAGCTTGCGCACCGAGCGCTTTGCTTCGATGAGGTTGTACATCATGGGCTGGGTCATTGAGGGGTCATCGCCCTCGTTATGCCCGCGCCTGCGGTAGCAGACCAGGTCGATGACGACGTCCTTGTTGAACCGCTGGCGGAACTGATAAGCCAGCTGCGCAACCCGGACGACGGCCTCAGGGTCATCGCCGTTCACATGGAAGATGGGCGCCTGTACCATCTTGGCGACGTCCGTGGAGTACACAGAGGAGCGTGAGGCGGTGGGGGAGGTGGTGAAACCGACCTGGTTGTTCACGATGATGTGGATGGTGCCGCCCGTACGGTAGCCCCGAAGCTGGGACAGGTTCAGCGTTTCAGCCACTACGCCCTGGCCCGCGAACGCAGCGTCGCCATGGACGAGGATCGGCAGGACCGGGAAGGTGTCGCCCTGGTCCAGTCGGTCCTGTTTGGCTCGCACAATGCCCTCAAGCACGGAATCCACGGCTTCAAGGTGCGAGGGGTTGGCTGCGAGGTAGACCTTGGTCTCGTTGCCGCTCTCGGAGGTGTACGTCCCCTCGGTGCCGAGGTGGTACTTCACGTCGCCCGAGCCCTGCACCGAGCGGGGGTCCTGGGTACCTTCGAACTCGCGGAAGACCTGCGCGTAGGTTTTACCGGCAATGTTTGTCAGCACGTTGAGGCGGCCACGGTGGGCCATGCCGATGGCAACTTCGTCGAGGCCGTCGTCGGCTGCGTCGGAGATGATGGCGTCCAGCAGCGGAATCAACGATTCGCCGCCCTCGAGCGAGAACCGCTTCTGGCCAACAAACTTGGTCTGCAGGAACGTCTCGAACGCTTCTGCCGCGTTGAGCCTGTGCAGAATGCGGAACTGTTCCTCGCGGCTCGGTTTCGAGTAAGGGTGTTCCAGTTCGTCCTGGAACCACTGGCGTTCCTCAGGGTCCTGGATGTGCATGTACTCGATGCCCGTGGTACGGCAATAAGCGTCCCTGAGGACACCGAGAATAGTGCGGAACTTCAGCATGGGCTTCCCGCCAAAGCCGCCGGTTGGCCACTCCCGGTCAAGGTCCCACAGAGTGAGTCCGTGCGTGCGTACGTCGAGGTCCGCATGCTTGCGCTGCACGTATTCCAGCGGGTTGGTGTCAGCCATCAGGTGACCGCGCACCCGATAGGCATGGATGAGCTGCTGGATGCGGGCAACCTTGTTGATCTCGTCCATCGGATCAACCTGGATGTCAGCGCTCCACCGGACCGGCTCGTAGGGGATCCGCAGCGCTTCAAAGATTTCGTCGTAGAAGTTCTGCTCCCCGAGCAGAAGCTGATGCACTATACGCAGGAATTCACCGCTGCCCGCACCCTGGATGACCCGGTGGTCATAGGTGGAGGTGAGCGTGATTGTCTTGCTGATCGCGTGCTGGGCGAGCGTCTTCTCGCTTGCGCCCTGGAAGGCGGCGGGGTACTCGAGTGCACCGGCACCGATGATGCAGGCCTGACCCTTGGAAAGCCTCGGAACGGAGTGCACCGTGCCGATGCCGCCCGGGTTGGTCAGGGAAACTGTGGTCCCGGCGTAGTCATCTGCTCCGAGCTTGCCGGCGCGGGCGCGCTTCACAAGGTCTTCGTAGGCGTGCCAGAACTCGGAGAAGTTGAAGGTTTCAGCCTTCTTGATGTTCGGAACCACAAGCAGGCGCGTTCCATCAGGTCGGGGCATATCAATTGCCAGTCCGAAATTCACATGCGCGGGTTGGACGGCGGCGGGCTTACCGTCGACGACGTCGTAATACACGTTCTGGGACGGGAACTGAGCGAGCGCGCGGATGATGGCGTACCCGATGAGGTGCGTGAAGGAGACCTTCCCGCCGCGAGCGCGCGCAAGGTGATTGTTGATGACAACGCGGTTGTCGATCAGGAGCTTGGCCGGAACCGTCCGAACGCTGGTGGCCGTCGGAACGGTCAGGCTCGCGTCCATGTTGGTGGCGATCGCCTTGGCCGGACCACGAAGAATGCTGACGGTATCTTCGTCCATCTCGGAGTTGAGATCCGACTTCGGCAGCTGCGCGGGAATAGGGGCTTTCTCGTTCTTCGCCTTGCTCTTGGGCTCGGCTTTTGCCTCGGCATTGGCTTTGGAGCTGTCGGGCTTCGGCTCCGCGCGGTTCTTGGAGGCTGTGTCCTTCGAAGGCGCGGATTCCTTTGGCGCAGCAGTTTCCTTTGGCGCAGCAGTTTCCTTTGGCGCAGCAGTTTCCTTTGGCACAGGGGGCACTCCGGACTCCTGGGTAGCCGCTGGAGATTCCCCGGAAGCTTTCGGGGCGTCCTGCTCAGCGTTTACAACCGGGATTTCGCGGGTGGGAGGGTTAGGATCATCAGCACGGGAGGCGCCTCGGGGTGCTGCGTGGCGCCCGTTCTCGGAACCTTGGTTGTCGGCTTCGAAGGACTCGAACAGACTCCACCACTTCTTGTCCACCGAGTTTTTGTCCTGCTGGAACTGCTCATACAACTCATCGACAAGCCATTCATTTCCGCCGAAATCTTCCGGTAGACGGTTGGATTGTTCTGGCACTTGTTATACGCCCTCTTCCGATGAGTTGCCCTTGGCCCAAAGACGGTCTGCACGAGGTCCAATCGGCGCACGCTTGGGCTCTGTCGACCTGTTCATCAGTCTAATGACAGGTCCAGTCAACAAGCCAATCTGTCAATGCTCACGACCAGCGGTTCCGTCATGCGATCGCGTGGATTCCGGTGCCTGGCCCGATTACGAATAGACTCGCTCAGTAACCGACTGCAGGAGCACGCCGTGCGTTTCATCAACACGCCCACAACCGACCTGACCTACTCGGATGTATTCCTTGTTCCGTCCTCGTCTGAAGTTATTTCCCGGTTCGACGTCGACCTCTCGACGGATGACGGAACCGGAACCACCATTCCCCTCGTCGTAGCCAACATGACCGCCGTTACCGGGCGCCGCATGGTGGAAACGGTGGCCCGCCGCGGCGGGTTGGCCGTACTGCCGCAGGACATTCCCACACAGGTCATCAGCGAGGTGACCCAGTGGGTGAAGCAGCGCGACCTCGTCTTCGAGACGCCGCTGAAGCTCCAGCCCGGCAACACCGTCATTGATGCGCTTCACCTGATGAACAAGCGCGCACACGGCGCAGTGATGGTGGTTGACGAAGCCAACCGCTGCATTGGTGTGGTGCACGCATCGGATTGCGACGGCGTCGACCGCTTTGCTTCGCTTGAGTCCGTCATGCGCACCCGGCCGCTCACGCTGGATGCTTCCCGGTTCTCGGGCGACCGTGATGCTGCGCTGCAGCAGGCGTTCGAGGAACTGGACGCGGCAGGGGCCTCGCTCGCCGTCGTCGCACGAGAGGGTGAACTCGCTGGCGTCATTACCCGCAAGGGGGCGCTGCGCTCCACCATTTACTCTCCGGCCGTGGATGGCAGCGGCCGGCTCCGGGTCGCGGCCGCCGTAGGCATCAACGGCGACGTCGTTGCCAAGGCTGCGGAACTGCTCGATGCCGGCGTCGACGTGCTGGTGGTGGATACGGCACACGGGCACCAGCGCAAGATGCTCGATGCACTGAAAGCGGTTGCCTCCCTTGACCCCAACGTGCCGATCGTTGCGGGAAACGTTGTCAGTGCCGACGGCGTCCGTGACCTCGTGGAGGCCGGTGCCTCCATCATCAAGGTCGGCGTGGGCCCAGGGGCAATGTGCACTACGCGCATGATGACCGCCGTGGGCCGCCCCCAGTTCTCCGCCGTTTACGAGTGCTCGCAGGCTGCAGCCAAGTTGGGCGCCCATGTATGGGCCGACGGCGGTGTCCGTTACCCGCGCGACGTCGCCCTCGCGCTCGCAGCCGGCGCAAGCCAGGTGATGATCGGCTCCTGGTTCGCCGGAACCTATGAAAGCCCGGGCGACCTGCAGACCGATAGCGCGGGCCGCCAGTACAAGGAGAGCTTCGGGATGGCCTCGGCCCGGGCAGTGCAGAACCGGACCCAGCGCGACGACGTCTTCGCGCGCGCCCGCAAGGGACTGTTCGAGGAGGGCATCTCGACGTCGACCATGTATCTGGACCCGGCCCGTCCGGGGGTCGAGGACCTGCTCGACATGATCACAGCCGGCGTCCGCAGTTCGATGACCTATGCCGGAGCCCGCTCGCTGGCGGAATTCCGTGACAGGGCGATCGTTGGAGTGCAGTCCGCGGCAGGCTACGAGGAAGGCCGCCCGCTTCCGCAGAGCTGGTGAACAGCGGTTCACGAACAGCGGCCCGCGAACCGGGCAGTGCCGAGGCGGGGGCCGCTGCTGTAAACTGGGATCCTTATGGACAGTCCTTCTAGGGGCCGGCCCATGGTTCGCACGCAGCGTAAGCCAGCATCAGCCCGATGTGCAGCGCAACCATCCAGTGCCGGCAAATCCCGTACACATGCCCATCCTCTCTCCACTGCGGTTCAACTCCTGGCAGCAACGGGCGCTTCAGGTGCCTCAGACGCTCAGGTGCCGGACGCCGCGGAGGCTCCCTGCTCGACGGCGGAGCCTTCTCAACCCGGGGAACCCTCTGAACCTGCGGAGCCTCCGAAACCCGGCCCGCCCTGTGACGACCCCTCGTCTCGGCATTCCCTGGCGGTGACCCGCTGATGGAGTGGATCTACCTCATCGCAGGTTTGCTGCTGATCTTGGGTACAGGGTTCTTCGTGGCCGTTGAATTCTCTTTAGTCGCATTGGACCAGACCTACGTACAGCGTGCGGTCGATGAAGGGGACAAGAGGGCCGAGCCGTTGCTCCGGTGCCTGAAGTCGCTTTCCACCCAGCTTTCCAGCTGCCAGCTGGGCATCACGCTGACCACCCTGCTCACCGGATACGTCATGGAGCCTTCCGTTGGCCGGCTCCTGGAAGGTCCTTTGGGTGCCGCCGGGCTAGCGGACGGTATCCGCGATTCGATTTCCCTGATTCTGGCCATGACCCTCGCCACGCTGCTCTCCATGCTGATCGGCGAGCTCGTTCCAAAAAACATGGCCATTGCCCTGCCGTTCAAAGTCGGCAAGGCGCTCGCACGGCCGCAACTGCTCTTCACTGCAGTGTTCAAACCGGCGATCGTGGTCCTCAATGGTTTCTCCAACAAGGTGCTCAACGTCTTCGGGCTTGAGGCGAAGGAAGAGATCTCCGGTGCCCGGACGCCGTCCGAACTGTCCTCACTCGTTCGTCGCTCGGCTGCCATGGGCACACTGGACCAGGGCACCGCGAACTTCCTTGCCCGCACCTTCAGCTTCTCCGAGCGGACAGCCGCCGATGTGATGACTCCACGAATCCGGATGGAAACCATCGATTCGGATCAGACGGTTGCCGACGTCGTCGAACTTGCCCGAAGGACCGGATACTCGCGCTTCCCGCTTATCGGGGATTCACCGGATGACATCCGCGGGGTGGTGCATGTCAAAAAGGCGGTTGCCGTCCCGCGGTCGCGGCGCGCAGAACTGCCGGCCGGAACGATCATGACGGAAGTCCTGCGCGTCCCGGAAACGGTTCATTTGGACTCACTCCTCAGCGAGCTCCGTGAAGCGAACCTGCAACTCGCCGTCGTACTCGATGAATACGGCGGAACCGCCGGCGTCGCCACCCTGGAGGACCTCGTAGAGGAAATCGTGGGGGAGGTCGCTGATGAACACGACAAACTCAAGCCCGGTGTGCTCCAGAGCGCGGCCGGTAACTGGTTCTTCCCAGGAATCATGCGGCCGGACGAAGTGAGCGAGCAGATTCCCAACCTGGTGGTCCCCGACGAGGCAGGGTACGAGACCGTTGGCGGCTTCATCATGTCGGTACTTGGGCGCATTGCCGAGGTTGGCGACCGGGTGGATGTTCCCGGCGGAATCCTCGAGGTTGAACGAATGGATGGCAGGCGGATCGACCGCATCAGCTTTATCCCCATAGAACCTGAGAACGACGCACGGGACACCGTGGCCCCCGCCTCTGAAGGAGCGTCCCGATGAGCGACTGGATGGGAATTCTCTGGCTGATCGTCCTCCTGATCGGCAACGCATTTTTCGTTGGCGCGGAGTTCGCGGTGATGAGCGCCCGCCGAAGCCAGATCGAACCGCTGGCCGAGGAAGGGTCCAAACGCGCACGGACCACACTGTGGGCCATGGAGCATGTGTCCCTGATGCTCGCCTGTGCGCAACTCGGCATCACGGTGTGCTCCCTGCTCATCCTGCAGGTCGCTGAACCCGCGATCCACCACCTGCTGGTGGTGCCGCTGGAGGCAGCAGGCCTGCCGGAAGGCTTGGCCGATGGCGTCGCGTTCGCCATTGCGCTGGCGTTGGTGACCTTCCTGCATGTCACTTTCGGTGAGATGGTGCCGAAGAACATTTCGGTGACGGTTGCGGACAAGGCAGCACTGGTCCTTGCCCCGCCGCTGGTGATGATCGCAAGGGTTGTCCACCCGGTCATCTCATCCCTGAACTGGATGGCCAACCACATTCTGCGCGCCATGCGCATCGAGCCGAAGGACGAGGTCACCTCCTCCTTCACCCTCGAGGAAGTGCAGTCCATTGTGCAGGAGTCAACGCGGCACGGCCTGGTGGACGACGATTCAGGGCTCATCAGTGGAGCCCTGGAATTTTCGGGGCAGACCGCCGGAACCGTGATGGTTCCGCTCGACAACCTGGTGACGCTGAGCACGGGTTCAACGCCGGAGGAGTTCGAGAAGGCCGTTGGCCGAACCGGTTTCTCGAGATTCGTCCTGGTGGACGAGCAGAACAACCTCACCGGGTACCTGCACCTCAAGGACGTCATGTCCCTGCCCGCGGAGGCTTACAGCCGTCCGATCACGGAGAACAAGGTACGCACCCTTGCCAACCTCACGGTCGACGATGAGATCGAAGACGCCCTGGCGATCATGCAGCGCACCGGTTCCCACCTTGCGCGTGTGATGAACCGTGAGGGTTTTGCACTCGGCGTGTTGTTCCTGGAGGACGTGATTGAGCAGTTGATCGGCGAAATCCGTGACGCGACGCAGAACCAGGGCTCGCGCCGCACGGGCGAGTCGCACCAGTTCGGCGTGAATCTCGGAACTCCGAACTCACGCTAGAACCGGAAACGAACGACGGCGGGTGCCCTCCGCGCAAGGAGGGTGCCCGCCGTCGTCGTCGGGGGCGTCCTAGTCCCATCCCTCCTGCGGCGTGTCGCAGGAGTTCCGGAAGACGTACTGCGAGGGGCGCTTGCGCTGGCGGCTCGACCAGTCGATGGCGGGTCGGCGCTGTTTTTCGGGAAGGTAACCGAGCCGGTAGACGGCCATCAGCTCGAGCTCGTCCGGGACACCGAGGAGCTGTTCCACGCGCTTCCAGTTCGCAGGAACCTCCATTGGGAATGAGACAAACTGGATGCCCATTCCGAGCTCGACCGTCGTCAACCAGAGATTCTCCATGGCAGCGCCCATGCTGAACACCGAGTAGAAACCGGAGAGTTCCCCGGGCCGGTACTCGGCCCGGTCCAGCATCACTCCAAGGAGCAAGGGAGAACCGGCAACCAGTTTCCGGTTCTCTTCCCCGAGGGTATGCGGCACCCGAAGCTTGTTCATCAGTGTCTGCCCGGAGGGCGTGAAGACCTTCTTCGTGAAGGGGCGGAGCATAGCGGGTAGCTGGTCGAAAAGCATTCCGTCCCGACGCGCATCCATCTCGGCTTCGCTGAAGCGGAAGTAGCGCTTGTATCGCTCAAAGAACGTGCCTTCCGCCATCACCTGTGTCATGCTTTCGCCGCTGATGCGTGCAATCTGGTCAATGGTGCTGCGCTCCTCGATCACCACGAACCGCCACGGTTGGCTGTTCAGTTGCGACGGCGCCGCCCCTGCGACCTGCATCAACAGCTTCTGGTGGTCCTCTTTCACGGGGTCCGGGAGGAACGGCCCATTGGTGGTCTTGCGGTTGAACACAACGTCGAGGAAGTCCACTGCTGTCCTTCGGTAGGAAGTGATGCTGCGCTCAGGCGAGCACGAGGGTAAGGCTCAGGATATAGAGCGGCAAGGGAGCGAGCGCGACCGCCACGTGCCGCCGGGGGTGTTTGCGCGCGGAACCAACGTAGGGGAGTGCGGCAAGGGGTACGACGGCGGGGAGCAGGTACCAGCCGGCAGTCGAGTCGCTCCAGAAGAGGGAGCTGATAGCTGCGACGGTCAGGGCAACGGTGAGGATATACAGCCCGTGATGGAGCCAACGGAATCCTGAGGAGTTCACCCATCCAAGACGGACGGAGGTGCCAAACAGGGCGTTGACCGAATAGACCGCTGCAGCGAGGACAAAGGCCAGGGTGACGGGGCTCATCCGCTATCGCCGCTGCGTCCCGTGACCATGGCCCCATTCTTGCATCGCCTCCTGTGGGCCCTGCGTGCGGCGGAGGGCAAGGAGCGGACGCTTCAGTTCGCCTCAGGGGATTGGAGGGAAATGAAACGCGAATGATTCGCGTTTAGTTTAGACTGGTACCGCTTGTAGCACCCCGTCCCTCTTCTATGAGCAGATTGAAGGAAATCATGCGTCACTTCTCCGCGCGTACGACGGCGGCCCTCGCCGCTGCGGCAATACTTCCCCTGGCGATCGCCGGCTGCGGCCAGAGCACGTCCGATCCCGCTGCGGCCGACGGTGGCACCCTCCAGGCCGTCACGTCCACCAACGTCTACGGCAACATCGTGGAAGCGATCGGTGGGGAGCACGTGGAAGTGACGGCGATAGTCAACAGCCTCAGCCAGGACCCTCACTCCTACGAAGCGACGGTCCAGGACAAACTTGCCGTGTCCAAGGCGGACCTGCTGGTAGAGAACGGCGGAGGATATGACCAGTTCCTTCATGGCTTGGCTGACGAGGTGGACCTGGATCACGAATACATCATCAGCGCCGTTGAGGTCTCCGGCGTCGATTCAGAGGAAGAGCATGCTGGGGAAGAGCACGCTGAGGGCGAGCATACAGAAGAAGAGCACGCTGAGGGCGAGCATGCTGAGGGTGAGCACGGCGAGGACGCGCACGCCCACGGATCCTTCAACGAGCACGTCTGGTACAAGCTGGACGCCATCGCAGACCTCGCAGAGACCATCAAGGTGAAGCTGTCCGCGCTGGATCCCGACAACGCCGCCACGTACGAGACCAACGCAGCCTCATTCACTGAAGAGCTCAGCGCGCTTCAGGAGCGGGCCGAGGGGCTGCACACCATCGCCGAAGGCAAGGCGGTAGCGATCACGGAACCCGTTCCTGTCTACCTGCTGGAATCCGCAGGGCTCGAGAACGTGACGCCCGCCGACTACACGGAAGCAATTGAGGAAGGCGCTGACGTTCCCGTCGCCGCGCTCAATGAAATGCAGAAGCTGGTGGAGGGCGGCTCGGTTGCGCTACTTGCCTATAACGAGCAGACCGAAGGCCCGCAGACCCAGTCCGTGCGCGATGCCGCAGCAGGGGCCTCGGTGCCGGTGGTGAACTTCACTGAAACGCTCCCTGACGGCGAGGATTTCCTCTCCTGGATGAGCGGAAACCTGGACCGCATCGAAGAAGCGCTGAAGTCCTGACAGAATTGGTGCAGACACACCATTGCCCGCAGCTAGGAGACCAGGTGGCCGACGACGACGGCGCTGCCGCACGCCCGATTGTGAGGCTTCGGTCGGCGTCCCTTTCATTCGGTCAACGCACTCTCTGGCGGGATCTGGACCTGGACATCCAGCCAGGTGAGTTCCTTGCCGTCCTGGGCCCCAACGGTTCGGGAAAAACAAGTCTCCTCAAGGTCCTGCTGGGCCTTCAGGAGCTTGATTCCGGGACCGCCGAGATAGACGGACACGCTTTGCACCGGGGTAGCAGGGCGTTCGGGTACATCCCACAGCAGAAGTCCTTTGCGCCGGAAACGCCACTCAGGGCCCGTGACCTGGTCGGGCTCGGTATTGATGGTCACCGGTGGGGGATCCGGCGCGGTGGCTCTGAATACCGGCGCACCGTGGACTCCCTCCTTGAGAAGGTGGGGGCGTCGTCGTACGCGGACGCTCCTGTCGGAAGGCTCTCCGGCGGCGAACAGCAGCGCCTGCGTGCCGCCCAGGCGCTGGCCACCGACCCCAAGGTACTGCTCTGCGATGAGCCGTTGCTGTCGCTGGACCTTCACCATCAGCAGGCAGTGAGCATGCTCATCAACGCACAGTGCCGCGAACAGAACACTGCGGTGGTCTTCGTCACCCATGAGATCAACCCCATCATCGACTACGTCGACCGGGTGCTCTACCTCGCGGGCGGGCGCTTCCGTGTCGGTACTCCCGAAGAGGTGATGACCAGTGAAGTGCTCTCCGATCTCTATGACAGCCGGGTGGATGTGCTTCACAGCAACGGCAGGATTGTGGTGGTTGGCCTTCCGGATGCAACCACTCATCACCATGTGGAGGTAGGCCAGTGACCTTTGACGAGTTCATGGGTGCGGTGTTCTCTTTCGAAAACTACGGCGAACTGCTTCCGCTGGTTCAGAACTCCATCTGGGCGGGGGCAGTGCTCGGGCTGTTGGGCGGCTTGATCGGCACCTTTGTCATGATGCGGGATCTTGCCTTCGCAGTCCATGGGATCGCTGAGCTTTCCTTCGCCGGCGCGGCGTTTGCGTTGCTGATCGGCGCCAACGTGGTGTTCGGGTCACTCATCGGATCAGTCATCGCAGCGCTTTTGTTGGGATTGATGGGAATCAGGGCGCGGGACCGCAATTCAATCATCGGCGTAATCATGCCGTTCGGGTTGGGCCTCGGCATCCTCTTTCTGGCGCTGTATGAAGGCAGGGCGGCCAACAAGTTCGGGCTGCTGACCGGGCAGATTGTGTCCGTCGATGAAGTGCAGCTGACGCTGCTGGCCGGCGGCGCCGTCGTCGTCATCATTGCACTGGCGGCAATCTGGCGGCCGCTGACGTTCGCCAGCGTTGACGCTGAGCTTGCTGAGGCGCGCGGGGTGCCCGTCCGCGGGCTTTCGCTGGTGTTCATGTTCCTGCTGGGCGTCGCCGTTGCGCTGTCGATCCAGGTGGTGGGTGCGCTGCTGGTACTCGCGCTGCTCATCACGCCTGCCGCCGCAGCGCTCAAGGTGTCGTCGTCGCCGCGGCTGGTGGTGCTGCTCAGCGTCATATTCGCCTGTGTATCCGTGGTGGGCGGAATTCTGTTGGCCCTCGGTGGGCGTATTCCGATCAGCCCCTACGTGACCACCATTTCGTTCCTGATCTACTTGGTGTGCAGGGGGATCAGCTGGCAGCGCTCACGGAAGTCGCCGTCGACGCGGAGGCTCATGCAGCCCGCGTAGATGGTCTGCTGGTGGCCGGCTACCCGACCGCTTTTCTGGCCGTGCATTCCGGGCAAAGCCCGTAGATTTCCACCGTGTGGGCAACCTCGGTGTAACCATGCTCCCGGGCGGTGCGGGCTGCCCACTGCTCAACAGCAGGTGCTTCGATCTCCACTGCACGGCCGCAATTACGGCACAGCAGGTGATGGTGGTGGTGCTCGACCGCACAGCGGCGGTAGACGGCTTCGCCCTCGCCATTGCGCAGGACATCAACCAGGCCGTCGTCGGCCATTGACTGCAGGATGCGGTAGGCGGTCGCGAGGGAGACGGAATCGCCGCGTTCATGCAGCTTCCGGTACAGCTCCTGCGTGCTCACGAAGTCATCCAGTTCGTCGAGGGCTGCGCTGACGGCGCGGCGCTGCTTGGTGACGCGCTGCTCTGAACCCTTGCGGATGGGTTGCGCTGCTTCCGATGTCATACCTGGCTGGCCACCCTTACTATCCCGTTAGTTCAATATCCGCCACACTCAACCGCGTCAAGGTTAGCACCGGGAGATCACCTGCCAAGCGACGCAATTTCCTCCGCAACGCACAGCCCGCACGTTCATGACGGCGATAGTCTGGCTGCATGCTGCTGACAAAGTTCACCCATGCCTGTGTACGGCTTGAACACGCCGGGTCCGTGCTCGTTGTGGACCCGGGCATCTTTTCGGAGGTGGAGGAGGCCGTTGAGGGCGCGGCTGCAATCCTCATTACCCATGAGCATGCGGACCACTGCGATGTCGACCGGGTCGCGGCAGAGGTCCGCAGTAACGGAGAGCTCCTGGTGTATGCCCTTGCAGGCGTCGCGGACACTCTGCGGGGTGCGCTGAGCTCAGGTACAGACATCGACGGCGGAGCCTCCCGGGTGCACGAGGTCGAGCCGGAGCAGAGCTACACAATCGCTGACTTCGACGTGCAGACCTTCGGCGGGCAGCACGCGTTGATCCACCCCCACCTGCCGATCGTGAAGAACGTTGGCTACCTCATCAACGGCGAGCTGTATCACCCGGGAGACTCGTTCATCGTCCCGCACGGTGTCGACGTGGGCACACTGTTGGTACCGGTTCATGCGCCGTGGTCCAAGACGGCCGAGGTGATTGATTTCGTGACTTCCGTCAGGGCTCCGCGGGCACACCAGATCCACGACGGCCTTCTGAACCAGACCGGGCTTGCGATGGTCGAAGGGCATGTCTCCAGGTTGGGCAGGCACTATGGAACCGAGTTCACCCACCTCGATCCGCGCCAGAGCGTGACCATCCCGCCGGAAGAGCCAACTGCACAGTAAACCAGCTTGGCCCGGTTAGTCCGCCTCAATCCTCGGCCGCGGGCCAACTGTGTAAGTGGCCACTTCCTTCAGGTGGGATCCGCCCTTCGCTGCCCTGTCATCAAGGCCCGTTGCCCACCAAAGCCTTACGCCTTCCGCGGAGTCCTCGAGGCCGGCCAGGTTGTTGTCGAACCATGGTCCCTTCACTCCCTTCCATCTGAACGGCGGTTTCGGCACATGGACCGACCGCGCGACGAGGGAACCCACCGGACTGGCCACACCATAGGACAGGATGGCGGTGGCAAACCGCATGATGCGGGGCAGCGGATTGCGGATAGGTGAGCAGACAGCCTGGATAATGCGGCTGCCTGAATGACGCTCAACCTCGACAACGTAGGAGAAGTGGACGTCACCGGACAGGAACATCACCGTCTCAGGAGCTGGTCCGCGTTTTCCGTCTGCTACCTCCGTGACCATGTCAGCCACCTTGCGGAAGCTGCGTTGGAAAGCAGCCCAGTGCTCCAGGTCAACAGCGCGCCGGATGCGCTCGCCGATGACAGCTCCACGCTCGCCCCAGGCGCCCTCAGCCAGAGCTTCATTCCAGGACTCGATATGATGCAATCCGCGCGGGAGGAGGAACGGGAGCGAAGTGGCGATGATCAAATGCCGGAAACCGCCCTGCAGGCGTTCATCCAGCCATTCCATTTCCGCTTTATCGAGGAGGGATCGTTGACCGGTTTCGAGGACCCGTGCGGCGCGTGAATCCACGGTGATCAGTCGGATGTCGCCGATGTCCCGGCAATAGCTCCACCGGTAGGTGTCGGGGTGGGCATCAGCCTGCTCGGCAAACGCCTCGAGCTCCTCCGTCAGGTCCAGCTCACCCGGTCCGGAGTGCGAACATATGCGTTGCCACACTCTGTCCTGGGCGCGGGCCTCGGGCGAAAGGTTACCAAGGTGTTGGTAGACCCAGTAGGAGGCCAGCCCGGAGACGATCCGTCCGTGCCACCAGGAGGTCGCATGCATTTCCTTGCGCCACGCCAGCGAAGCGTTCCAGTCGTCCCGGACATCGTGGTCATCGAAGATCATGGCGCTGGGCAGGGTGGAGAGCAGCCAGCGGTTGGCGTCGTCCGACCACGCCAGCTTGTAGAGGTGGGCGTACTCCTCGTAGTCCTTCAGTTCCTCTCCGGGCCCTTCATCGATATTGCGGCGGGCCCGGATGAAGTCCTGCATCTGGGCGCTTGTCGCATCGGCATAGACCTGGTCGCCGAGGAAGGCCACCAGGTCGGGCCAGGCGGTGTCGCCGTTGTCCTCGGCCCGGTCGAGGGCGTAGGCGCGCATCGAGTCGATTCCGTGGCGGCCGTTGCCTTCCTCGTCGTGCGGCACACTGGTGCGGCAGGAGCCAAAGGCCATCCGAAGCGGACGCTCTGGATTGAGCGTACGGATTGTCGACGCCGGGTAGCGGGAGTCCGGCTCGGGCCAGACGCGGGACTCGTTGATATGCACGCTGTATTCGGTGGTGGTACCGGGGCGCAGGCCGGTGGCTTCCAGGAGCGCGTAATGGTGCCCGTGGACCGCGAAGGTCGATGCCTCCCACTGCCGGTTACCAGTGCGGAGCACAACCTGGCAGGCGGCGCTCACTTCCACCCAGACGCTCGCCGAAGTCTCATCGACATACCGGAGCAGGGGACCGAGCACGAGGGAAGCTGTCATTACCCCTTTGTACCGTGTGAGCCCGTCCGAGGCTACACGGCCGAGCCTAGGAGGGTGGCAGCGCTGCCAATTGGAGTGTCCGGTTCCGCTGTGGTGAACTTGATTCACACCCGACCGGTGTGTCACCGGTCACACATATCTAAGGAGATCTTCATGGAGACTCTGATGGACGTGCGGGCGCTGCGGGACCGGATGACCTCCGGCCGGCAGACTGTCCTGCTGGATGTTCGCTGGTCCTTGGGTGACCCCCACGGTCAGGAACATTATCGATCAGCTCATATCCCCGGCGCTGTTTACGTAGACATGGAATCGCAGCTCTGTTCCAGTCCAAATTCAGAGGAAGGGCGGCACCCGCTTCCTGAGGCAGCGGCGCTTGAGGAAGCAGCGCGGCAGTGGGGAATCAACGACGGCGATGAAGTGGTCGTTTACGACGACAACGGGAACCTCGCAGCTGCACGCCTCTGGTGGCTGCTGCGCAATGCCGGAATGACGTCGGTTCACCTGCTCGACGGCGGTTTGGCGGCCTGGAATGCTGCAGGCTTTGAGACCGAGCGCGGTGACGAACACCGCTGCCTGGGCGACGTGACGCTCGGCTCGGGAGGCATGAGTGTGCTCGATCTGGGTGATGTAGCGAGCTTTGCCGATCACGGACTCCTGCTGGACGCACGTGCCCCAGAGCGCTTTCTGGGAATCACTGAACCGATCGACCCGAAGGCCGGGCATATCCCAGGGGCGCTGAGCGCCCCCACAACGGACAACCTCACCCCACAGAAGACTTTCCTCCCATCCGCGGAACTGAGGCGAAGGTTCGCTGCCCTCGGTGTGACCGAGACAGCTGATGTTGCGGTGTACTGCGGGTCCGGGATCACAGCAGCGCATGAGATCGCCGCGCTCGACATCGCCGGGTTCTCCGCCGCTCTCTATCCGGGCTCCTGGTCCCAGTGGTCGGCGAGGGCTGACCTCCCGGTGGCCAGCGGGCCCTGAGCGCATTCGAAGGTTGACTCCAAACCTGCTGTGAGAGAGTGGGCACCGGGGACAATGTCCCCGGTGTCCAGTACCAACGCCTGCTGAAGGAGTACTCGTGAGCTCGCTGTTCACCAGGATTATTGACGGTGAAATTCCCGGACGGTTCGTCTGGAAAGATGACGCGGTGGTGGCGTTCCTGACCATCGAGCCCATCACGGACGGGCACCTCATGGTGGTGCCGCGTGAGGAAGTGGCGCACTGGGTCGATGTTGACCCCGGGCTGCTGTCGAGGGTCATGGGCGTAGCGCAGCGGATCGGCAAGGTGCAGGAAACCGTCTTCGAGGCGAAACGAATCGGCATGCTGATCGAGGGCTATGAGATTCCGCACGTGCACGTGCATATCTGGCCCACGCACAGTGCCGCTGAATTCGATCCACACAACGTGGACCGCAACGCTGACCCTTCGAAGCTCGATGCCCACGCAGAGCGTCTGCGGGCAGGCTTGCGGGAGGCGGGCTACGCGGAGTACGTGCCGGACTGATCGCGGATGCACCGAACCCGCGGATCGGCGGTCCAGGGCCGCCGCGGCTGTGAAAGTTCCGGAGTTCACGCCGCGAGTGCGTCGCCTAGCGCGGCGCGGATCCGTTTCTCCGAGACGGAGTATGCGGTGCCCAGCTCCTGGGCGAACAGACTGATCCGTAGCTCCTCGAGCATCCACCGTACCGATGCCAGGCCGGGCGGCACCGTGCGTCCCTGCGGCGCAACGGAGGCGACGGCGTCGTCGTACTCATCCTCGAGCCGCTGGATGATCGCTGTGCTCACGCCGTCGCGCTGGACCGTGGTGTCGAGCTTCTCGAGCCTCTTCTCGATGCCGCCCAGGTAGCGGGGGAGGTGGGCCAACTGGGCATAACCGGTGCGGGCAACAAAACCGGGATACACGAGGTTCTCCAGCTGGCTCTTGATGTCGTTCAGGGCGGTGATCAGCGCAAGGCTCGTGGACCCCTTGAGCCGCTTCTCGATGCGGCGAGCACTGGCAAGGATCTTCTCGACGGTGGCCGTCACGACGAACACCGTATCGATGAGCTCCGCACGGACTGTCTCAAACAGAGCGTCAAACTCTTCCCGTGTCCTGGGCAGGGTAACCGGTGTCAGCTTGTCGATCGCGGCTATCGAACAGTCCTCGATCAGTGCGCTTACGCTGCCGTGCGGATTCTGGGTAAAGGTAAGTTTCTCCGAGTTGCTGAGATGCTCCAAAACGTAGCGCGAGGGGCTCGGAACGCGCAGGGCAAGCAGCCGGATGACGCCTCCGCGCATGGCCGAAGCCTGTTCTGCGGCATTGGGGAAGACCTTCAGCGCAGCGGAGCCTCCCTCGTCCACGAGGGCGGGGTAGCCGGTGACCCGGTGCCCTCCGACTATCCGGGAGACCTCGGCGGGTATCGCGCCGAACGTCCATTCCGTTGCGCCGGTGACCTCCTGGATGCCGGGGCCTGCTTCCAGGCCCAACGACGACGACGACGTCTGCTCCTTGCGCCGGGCCTGTGGCCTGGTGGTGGCGGGGGTCGCACCAAGCGACTCGGCAATTGCGCGGCGCGTCTGCGGCGCCAGCTCTTCCTGCAATGACTGGAGGCTCTTGCCTTCGTCGAGGATGCGACCGTTGCCGTCAACCACCTGGAAGGTCATGAGCAGATGCGGCGGCAGTAAGTCCCGGTTCCAGGAGCCGGGTGGGATGATGTGGCCCTTGAGCCTGCGCAGGGCGAGTTCAAGCGAGGGTTCGAGCTCGTCACGTTCCGGGTCGAAGTCAGCGTGCAGTGCTTCGACGGCGGTGCGAGCCACATCGGGTGCGGGGATAAAGTGCTTGCGGACCTGCTTTGGAAGGGACTTGATGAGGGCGGTGACCAGTTCCACCCGGATGCCGGGAATCTGCCACA
This sequence comes from Arthrobacter sp. TRD_SC_6, assembly GCF_055361185.1. Lineage (NCBI taxonomy): Bacteria > Bacillati > Actinomycetota > Actinomycetes > Micrococcales > Micrococcaceae > Arthrobacter > Arthrobacter sp. TRD_SC_6. The sequence continues at coordinate 3,040,974 of NZ_CM143953.1, read as the reverse complement.
GGAACGGGCCAACCTCGAGCTGGTTGAGGAACAACAACGGAACCTGCACAGTGACGCCGTCGGAAGCGCCCGGCACATTGGGGGAGAATTCGTAGCTCAGGGGAAGTTCGAATCCCTGCTGGTGCCACGTCTTCGGGAACGCTTTCTCATCAAGATCGGCATCCCGGCTGAGGAGCTCGTCGGGAGAAAAATCGAGCAGCTCCGGATCGGTCTGCCGGGCCTGCTTCCACCACTTGTCAAAGTGCCTTTCGGACACCACCTCCGCGCCGATACGGGCATCGTAGAACTCGAACAGCGTTTCGTCGTCGACCATGAGGTCGCGGCGGCGCATCCGGTTCTCAAGCTCCTCGATCTCGGCAATCCGGGCTTTGTTGCGGTGGAAGAATTTGTGGTGGGTACGCCAGTCGCCCTCGACCAGCGCATTTCGGATGAACAGCTCACGCGCCAGTTCCCTGTCGATCCGCCCGTAGTTGATGCGCCGCTGAGGCACGATGGGCACGCCATACAGCGTCACCTTCTCGTAGGCCATGACCGAGCCCATTTTGCGGGACCAGTGTGGCTCGCTATAGCTTCGCTTCACCAGGTCCGGTGCCACCTCTTCAGCCCACAGCGGGTCGAACTTCGCGGCCACGCGGGCCCAAAGCCGCGACGTCTCGACAAGTTCAGCGGCCATGACCCAATCGGGGCTCTTTTTGAACAGCGCACTGCCCGGGAAGACTGCAAACCTCGATCCACGGGCGCCGGCGTATTCCCGCTTGCGTTGGTCGTACAGGCCGATGTGGCTGAGGAGTCCAGCGAGCAGGCTGATATGGATGGCGTCATTGTTGCCCACCGGGTCCACGGAGCCTGGCGGGAGGGTGATCCCGAGGGGCTTGGCGAGTTGGCGCAGCTGCGTAAAGAGGTCCTGCCACTCCCGCACGCGGAGGTAGTTGATGAACTCATTGCGGCAGAGCTTGCGGAACTGCGTCGAGGAGAGTTCCTTCTGCTGCTCCTGCAGGTAGCGCCAAAGATTCAGGTAGCCCGTGAAATCAGAGTTCTCGTCGATGAACCTGCGGTGCTTCTCGGTGGCGCTCTGCAGTTTCGCCGCCTGGTCAGGCTGCGGGCGTTCCCGTGGGTCCTGGATGGTCAGCGCCGCGGCCAGGACCATCACTTCCTTGGCACAGCCACGCCGTCCGGCCTCAACGATCATCCGGCCAAGGCGTGGATCCACCGGCAACTGGGCGAGCTGGCGTCCGACGGGCGAGATTCCGCCATCGGCGTTCAGGGCGCCAAGCTCGCGGAGGAGGGTGACGCCGTCGTTGATTGCCTTTGAATCCGGCGGCTCGACGAACGGGAACTCAGCGACATCCCGTGGGCCGCGGGTGACACCCATGGCGGTCATCTGAAGAATCACGGCGGCGAGGTTGGTCCGGAGTATTTCCGGGTCGGTGAAAGGCCGGCGTGCCTCGTAGTCTTCCTCCGAGTAGAGGCGGATGGCGATGCCGTCGGAGACACGGCCGCAGCGCCCCGAGCGCTGATTGGCGGAGGCCTGCGACACACGTTCGATCGGCAACCTCTGCACCTTGGTTCGGTGCGAGTATCGCGAGATGCGGGCGGTACCGGTGTCGACGACGTACTTGATACCGGGGACAGTCAGGGAGGTTTCGGCAACGTTCGTTGCGAGGACTATCCGGCGTCCCGACCCGCCCGGCTTGAAGACCTGATGCTGCTCCTGGAGGGACAGACGCGCAAAGAGCGGCAAGACGGTGGTTCCCCGCAGGCGCGGGTTGACCTGGATGCGGGCGCGCAGTGCGTCGGCGGCGTCGCGGATCTCGCGCTCGCCGGAGAAGAACACCAGGACATCCCCGGGAGCCTCCATCGCCAGCTCGTCGACGGCGTCGCACACGGCATCGAGGGGGTCGCGGTCCTCCTCGAGCTCGTCGTCGGAATCGGACTCGCCCGCAGGCTGGCTGAGGGGCCTGTACCGGATTTCGACCGGGTAGGTGCGGCCGGAGACCTCGATGATAGGCGCCGGCTGCTTCGCCGCAACCGCTTCGTCAGCGGCGAAATGGTTGGCGAAGCGTTGCGGGTCGATGGTCGCGGAGGTGATGATGAGCTTCAGGTCGGGGCGCTTGGGCAGGATGCGCTTGAGGTACCCAAGGATGAAGTCGATATTGAGGCTGCGTTCGTGTGCCTCGTCGATGATGATGGTGCTGTACTTCTTCAGGAGTTTGTCGTGTTGAATCTCGGCAAGCAGGATGCCGTCGGTCATGAGCTTAATGCGGGTGCTCCGGCTCACCTCACCGGTGAAACGCACCTGATACCCGACTTCCTCGCCGAGCTTGACGTCCAGTTCCTCGGCGATGCGTTCGGCGACCGTGCGTGCGGCAAGGCGTCGCGGCTGTGTATGGCCGATCATCCCAGCCTTGGCCAGCCCGAGCTCCAGGCACATTTTCGGGATCTGGGTGGTTTTTCCCGAGCCGGTCTCGCCGGCGATGATGGTGACCTGATTGGCGGCGATGGCGGCCATGATGTCTGCCCGCCGTTCGGAGACCGGTAATTGGGCGGGGTAGGAGATTGTCAGCGACATGATTATCTCCAGTTTACGCTGGCAGTGCCCTGGTCAGGCATTCATCTGACCGCGCGGACCAGGCGCTCGGCGGCGGCCAGCGCACGCTCCCGGAGTTCGTTCGGCTCAAGGATCTGGAACTCGAACCCGAGGGCAACCACATGCATCAGAGGCCAGTCGAGCGAATCCGCACCGAACCGCATCATGGTGCTCCCGCCGTCGTCCTCCAGTTCCGCGATGTTCGGCGGGATCATCGGACCAAGCTCCGAGAGCGGAGCGTGAATCCTGACCACGACGTCATGCCGGTAGGGCGAACGCGTGATGGATTTCTGCACGTACGCCGCGAGATCCTTGGCGGGCGGAGGGCGCTGGCCGAAACGCTCACGCGGGGAGGGGACGCTCTGGCACCGGTCAACCCGGAAAGTCCGCCAGTCTTCCCGGCCCACATCCCAGGCCACGAGGTACCACCGCCGCCCGGTGTCAACGAGGCGAACCGGTTCGACAACGCGCCGGGAGGATTCGCCGTCGTGCCGTTCATAGCGGAAGACGACGACGCGGCGTTCCGTGATCGCCGAGGAGAACGCCGTGAGAATCTCAGGATTGACCGGAGTGGTGGCAACCGCCATCCGGGTTACCGCGGTTCTCAACCCAGCGAACTTGGGCCGAAGCCTGCCCGGCAGGACCTGTTCGAGCTTGGTCAACGCACGCACGGATGCTTCACCCAAACCGGAAACAGGGCTTGCAGTAACGGCACTGAGGCCGATGGCGACGGCGAGTGCTTCGTCGTCGTCGAGCAGCAGCGGCGGCAGCTGCGCGCCGGCTCCCAACTGGTAACCGCCTGCGATGCCCGGGGAAGCGTGGATTGGATAGCCAAGGGTGCGCAGCTTGCCGATGTCGCGGCGCACCGTGCGCTCGGTCACGGACATTCGGTCGGCAAGCGCCGAACCGGTCCATTCACGGCGAAGCTGAAGCAGGGAAAGTAACTGAAGCAACCGCGCGGAGGTTTCCAACATGGGACAACGGTATCCAGTCATGCGGACATTACCTGTCCGCATTGCGTTCTAGGATCCAGGTAACCGCACGGAACGGAAGGATGACCATGGATCTTTCGAAGGAACTGGTGGAGCAGCTCGATTGGCACTGGCAAGAACAGGCCAGGCCGCGCCTCGAAGGGCTGGGCGATGATGAGTATTTCTGGGAGCCCGTTGCTGGCTGCTGGAGCGTCCGCCCGCGCGGAACCAGCTCGGCGCCGATGCAGATGGGGGGAGGCGACTTCACCATCGACTTTGGGATTCCTGAGCCTGTTCCTGCGCCGGTAACCACAATCGCCTGGCGCCTGGGCCACATCCTGGTGGGAGTGCTGGGGGAGCGGCTGTCCTCCCATTTTGGTGGTCAACCGATCAGTTACCGCGAGTTTCACTATCCGGCATCGGCTGCGCGCGCCCTGGAGCAGCTTGACTCCATGTACGCGCACTGGTCCTCAGCGGTGGCCGCGCTGACGCCGGAGGAAATGGCGCGTCCAGTCGGTCCGGCGGAAGGTTCCTTCGCCGAGGCTCCAATGGCCGCGCTGGTGCAGCACATCAACCGGGAGATGATCCATCATCTTGCGGAGATCGCGCTGCTGCGCGACCTATGGGCGAACGGCTCCGGCGGGAAGGTCAGCTTCGGCGCATAGTTGGATCCTCAGTCCCGTCGCCCTGCCCTGAGCAACCAGAAGGACCAAACTCCCAGCGCAACGCAGGCGATGCCCACCAGGTAGGGCGCGTCCCCGGCGTCGTTCAAAAGTAGCGACAGAGCCGCAGCAGGCTGGACGAGGAGCTGAATTCGCGCGGCGCGTACCAGGACCTGACGTACGACGGCGGTGCTCACGTCGGTGCGTTGCGGCACGCCGAGTAGCAGGGTGAACAAAACGAACAGCAGGTGGAACCCGGCGGCGTAGGGGAAGACTGCCCAGGACCCAGCGGGCACCAGCATGGCGTAGCTGGCCAGGAGGATCAGGAGCGAAGCCAGGGGCAACAGGACAAAAGGGAAAAGGGCAGAGGCCGCAAACAGCAGAAGGGGCACAATCACCAGTGCCGTGTTCTGCCACAGCGCGAGTCCGAGAACTGCGGCCAGGACAAAGGCGGCAGCCCGCAGCCAGTGGACGGAGAAAGCTGGCCCGATATCCAGCTCCCGGAGCACCGTGCTCTCGGATCGCCGCGACCGGGCGGAGCGTGACCGGGGAATCACAACGCGGTCCGTGCGAAGGGACGTCCGCGCTGCGCGGACCTGCGTAGAGCTGACAGGCCCGTAGCGAGCGGCAACTGACCCGCCAGTGTGTCGAGCGAGGTATGCGTATCCGCAGCCGGCTGGGCGTGTTCCCCGCGATATCCGAAGACGGGAAGTCCCTCCGCGGCCAGGCTGTTCAGCACCTGACGCCGCTGCAGCAGGGTCAGCCGTACCGCACGCCGGCACGAGGATGATGCCGGTGATCCCTGTGCATCGGCCAGCCAGGGGAAGGTATCCACGCCGACCACACCGTGGCCGGCAACACGCCACGCCCTCATCATCTGCGCGAGTTCACCGTCCACGAACGGGCTAAGGACATAGACGAGCGATCCTGCCGGTGCGCCGCTGTGTTGCCGCCGGGTGTCCTGGCGCGGTGCGGCACTCATGAGCGCCAGATGCGTACGGATCAGGTCGAGCTGGCGGCGCCCGCCTGCTGCCCGCAGCGGCCGGTGCCTCCCGGAAAGGTCGTTGAGCCCCACCCGGTCCCCGCTCGCCAGGTAGGACGCCGAAAGGAGCGTCGCTGCTTCGCGCGACAGATGGAGCGAGGTGACAGCGCCCAACGGATCCTCCCGGACCGGAAACCAGGCCTGCACGGATGCCGGGAGATCCACCGCGGTGTCGATGAGCAGGTGGATCCCGGCCTCGGAGTGCGCGTAAGTCCGGCGTACGAACAGCTGATCGTGTGCCGAGGACTGGCGCGCAGTTGCACGCCAGTCGATCCGCCGCAGCTGGTCGCCGGGACGATAGGTATCGATGCTCCGCAGCTCGCCGCCGTCGCCTGTCTGGCGCGAGGTGTGCTCACCCGTGTGTCCCCTCAACTGGTGGGGTAGCGGGAGAGCGCGAATCAGGGTGCGGCTGACCGGCGGAAGCACCGTCAGCCATGCCGGGTCGAGTTCGACAAAGTTTTGCCGGGCTATGCCGTCTGCGCTGAGCGTGCCGGCCCCGACCGTGAGGACCCGCGCGCGGCCGGTCAACGGTACGGGAACTGCAACGGCACAGCGGTCGCCCACAGCGATCAGTGCGCTTGCCGTTCCCCTGCCAGGAACCGCCGGTTGGATGAGGGCGATCCCGTCGCGGCCATGTGAACCGACGCGGAAACGGCGACGGCCGTCGTCGTTGGTTTGTTCATCGGAAGCCCGGACCGTGAAGGTGACATCGGCGTCGGCGTCTCCACCTTCCCGCTTGGTTGATGGAGCCCAGCCCGAGGCCGCCACCACAGCGAGCGGCAGGCCGATCACGACGACGTCAGGGCGTCCCATGAATAGGCCTGCCACCACAGCAACGAGCATGGTGAGCCCGGCGAGGGTCCATTGGCCGCCGGGCCGGAATCCCTTGGCGTCGAGCGATCTCCGTTTTTCGGGATCTCGTTTCACTGGTTGGCGTCTCACAGGGCTACGTTTCGAGGGACGACACAGTGGTTGGCGTGGCCACACGCCTGACTACGTCCGCCACGACGTCCTCCGCCTTGATATTTCGGGCCCATGACCCTGCGCTCAGCGTCAGCCTGTGGGCAAGCACAGGTACCGCGGCGGACTTCACGTCCTCCGGCAGCACGAAGTCCCTTCCGTCCATGAGGGCAAGCGACCGTCCGAGCAGGACCAGCGCCTGGGACCCGCGCGGCGAGGCTCCGACGTCGACGGCTTCATGGGATCGGGTGGCGGCGGCAAGACGGACGGCGTAGTCGATGACATCCGGATGAACTTCGATCCGGCCGGTTGCATCACGTATGGCGAGCAACTCGTCGGGGCTTGTGACCGCGTTGACCTGCGCCGCCTCGCGCCCACGCTCGATGCGCCGTCGGATGATGTCGTGTTCGGCTGCTGCTTCCGGATAGCCCACAGCGAGGCGGATGAGGAAACGGTCAAGCTGCGCTTCGGGCAGCGGATAGGTGCCCTCGAACTCGATCGGATTGGCGGTCGCGAAGACGTGGAAGGGCTGGCCAAGGCTTACAGTCCGCCCTTCGACGGAAACCTGCGATTCTGCCATCGCTTCGAGCAGCGCTGACTGCGTTTTGGGTGAGGTGCGGTTGATCTCATCGGCGAGAAGGAGGTTTGTGAAGACGGGACCGGGCACGAAGTCGAAGGTCCGGGCGGCGGGGTCGAAGATCGAGGACCCAGTGACGTCGGAGGGCAGCAGGTCCGGTGTGCACTGGAGACGACGGAAGCCGAGGCCCAGTGCCTGCGCCATGGTCTTTGCAGCGAGAGTCTTGCCGAGCCCCGGCAGATCCTCGAACAACACGTGTCCGCCAGCCAGCACAGCACCCAGGGCAAGCTTCAGTGGCGTTTCCATGCCGACGACCACTGAGCTGATTTCCCCCAGGACGTCGCTGCAGCGTGTGGCCGCATCGTGTGGCGTGAGGTTCTGCGTCATCGAATCTCCTTCGTTCGGTTGGCGTTGTGCGGCCCGGCATCATTGTGCGGATCAGTCCGGAGGATCTTCTCCAGCTGGTCCATTGCGGCGTCAAACGTGCGTGCATCAACCGCTTCCGCCGGTCTTGTTCCGCGGCGTGCCGCCAGGAGGGTAGCGAGCGGCTCGCCGATGGTTGACTGGTCGACGTGCCCACCGTCGATTGCGGCGGACGCTGTGTCCACCAGGGCGTTGATGGCCCGTGCGCCTATGCCCGAGCCTTCGCTGGACAGCGAGAACTCAAGAGCCTGGACGTCAGCCAGCCCCCTCGATCGTGACCGCGGGCTGAGGGCGGGCAGGCGGTCCGGGTCGAGGTTCTCCAGCAGTCCATTCGCCAGGCCGCCGACGAACGCCGCGGTCACGAGGGCAAACGCGTGCCCTGGGTCGAGAGAGAGCAGGAGGGCGAACATCACTGCAATCGCCATCAGGGGAATCGTGGCTCGCCATTGGGCAGCGGTCATCGCTGACTGACCCGTCCCGTTGACGGGGCAACCGCCGTCGCGATCCTCCCGAGGCTTTCCTGTGCACGGTGCAGCTCAGCGGTGCCGACTTCACCCTCAGCTCCCTGGCCGAACCGTGCGCGCTGATAAAGGCTCAGAAGGAAACCGACGTCTTCCGCCGGTGCTTCGAAAGTCGCCAGTACGCGTTTTGTGTACTCGGTCGTGGTCTCCTGCCGGCGACGTGCGGCGCCGGCTTCCGCCGTCGCCCTCTCAAGCTCCAGCCAGCAGGCGATCACGGCATTCCGTGACGACTCGGCTCCGGACTGTGCCTCCTGTGCGGTCTTGAAGCGCACGACGACGGCGTCCCCGTCCGGGGCACGGCCGTCACCGGTGCCGTAGTTGTCAATATGATTGGCCCGCCAGTTGGCGCGCCGTTTCCGGCCGAAGGACAGCAGGAACCGGACGAAGGAGAACACGGTGGCGAGCAGGATGGTGACGAAAATCAGGACCAGCCAGCCGCTCACCTCGGTGTCGGGCTGCGTATCCTCGTCATCCTGGGCGGCATCGGTTGCCGTGGGTGTTGGCTCCGCGGTTTGCAGAACTGGTCCCGATGGGACATCGAACGTGGGTGACTGAGCCCTGAGTGGGCCTATGAATCCTGCCGCCACCAGGACGAGCAGCACGGTGAGCACACCGAACAGGACCAGCGGTTGGACCCGCATTCCCGAGAGCCTTCGCCCCTGCACCCAGCCTCCCCCGTTGCGCGGCAAGTGCGCCCAGTCTATGCGGACGTGACGCGCGTCACCGAATCGCGGGAGGTGGAAAAGAGGGGGTGGGACGGGAGGTCCTGAAGTGAAATGGTGCCCTCGATAGGATTCGAACCTACGACCTTCTGCTCCGGAGGCAGACGCTCTATCCCCTGAGCTACGAGGGCGCGGCCACCGGAATTTTCCGGTGGCCGAAAGGGACTCACTGAGCTTAGCAGGTGGGCGTTGGCTGCACGAAACCCCGCTTGGCCTGCACCCGAGAGCTCAATATCCGAGGAACGCGTCAGTCCTGATTGACTTCCCGCCGGCCGCATGAATGACCGGTTTTGCCCGGCTCAGGGTGTATGGGGAGCCTGACAGATAGGCCAGCCTGTCGGCCAGGTCAGGCACCAGTTCGCGCAACTGATCCGCGGTGGGGAACCCGCTCCCGCCGTGCGTCCAGGTCTGAGGCAACTGACCTAATTCGCCCGGGCAGAACAGGAGCACCCGCGTTGCCGATAGTTCCTCCAGATAACCCAGCTCCTCGGCGCGGCTGACCACGTAGACGAGCACTACATCGCGTTCGTGCTCGGAACTCTCGGGACCGGCACGAAGCTGGCTCAGGAATGGAGTCACCCCGATGCCACCGGCGAAGAACAGCAGCTTGGCCGTCGGGTTCTTGGGCAGTACAAAGTCTCCGGCAACCGTTGTGGCATCCACAGCCGCGCCTGGCTTCAACTGCAGCAGTGCCGACTTGAACGAACTGGGCGGGTCGGAGACCCGCAGGCCAAACCGCACCGTGCCGTCGTCGGGCGTTGAACTGATACTGAAGATGCGGCGGACGCCGCGCCGGTCCGGCCTGGCATGGGGGAGCGTCAGCTCCATGTATTGCCCCGGGCGGAAGTGAACGGGCCGCTCGGGAGTGAACTGAACCTCGGTGCTGGTGGGTGTCAGCTGACGCGACCCCGCGAAACGTAAACGGATACGGCGCCTTTGTCCCATGGTGAAGGCCACTGCGTTGCCGATGAGGAGGGCGTATTCCGGGCCGAGGAAAACCGGCGGAATGCTGATCTGTAGAGCGAGGACCACAGCCACGACAGCTGCAACCAGGAATTGTTGCCAGCGCCTCGGCGGCAGCGTTAGCGGCTCGGTCAACATGAACCCGAGCAGAAAGAGCAGGGGATAGGACTGGAAGACGAGCAGTAGAGCGTCACCCGGTGGAAGGCCCCCGGCGGCGAGGCGGACCACCAGGATGCCCGCTGCAACCAGCAGGAACACCGCGCCCATGGGCAGCTTCCGGGTGCGGTAGAGCAGAAGCAGGGTGAAGACCAGCACGAGGGGCAGCATTGCCGGATTGGCTGGCCACCAGGCCGCCGCTCCGAGGCTGAGGAGGGTCGCGACAACCGCGCCGAACGCGGCGGGATTGAAGATGTGCCGCCCGCGGACGGCCACCAGGTACTTGGAGCCGGCTGCGGCCAGACCGGCCACAGCTATGCCTCCGACGCCGGCGGGCGTGTTCGACGGGAACATCACGAAGAACAGCAGCAATCCCGTGATTAGCGAGGACTCTGTGTGTGCCCTGGTGCGGAACAGTAGCGCCATCACGCGCGTTCCGCCCCACGAAGCAATCACCGCCGCGGCGAGTGTGGCACCCAGTTCACTGGGAGTGAAGGCAAGCAAGCCAAACGCTGAGAGCGCGAAGGCATACACAGCGAGGATCACCAGCAGCACGAAGACCAGCCGGTACATGGTGACTCGACCAAGGAACGTATCCAACCTACCGAGCATGCCCAGCCCACCCATTCATCTAGAACAGCGCTCCGGCGAGCGATGATGAGAATTGTGCCCGTCCGTCGGAGAGCACCAGTACGTATTCAAAATCGAACTCCGGTAGGAGCGCATCAGGGGGAGCGAGGAACAGTGCCGTGGCCAGGGCATCAGCGTGCATCGCGTCCTGGGCTAGCACCCACGTCGCAACCACTGTATCGACGCTCTGCCCTGTCGTTGCATCCAGTACGTGGTGCAGGCCGTTTGCCCACCGCCGACGGTTGGACGCGGACGCACACAGTGCGCGGTTCTCGAGCGGAACAACACCGATGGCCGAATCCTTTGTGTAGGGATGTTCCAGCGCCACACGGATGGGAGTGCTTCCGCGGTGCAGCATGTCACCGCCTGCATCGACTGTGTGGTCCGGGTGGCCGGCGTCGGTCAATGCCGCTGAGACGAGGTCGACGAGCTGCCCCTTGCCTGCCGCTCCGACATCGAGGGTGACGTCGGTGTGCGCACGGACCCGCACACCGTCCCACTCCAGGTTTCCGTCCCACACCGGCGCCGACGTTGGGCTTCCGCGCGGCACGAACGAATAGTCGGCGTCGTATCCCAACTGCTCAAGCGACCCACCCACCAGCGGAGACATCGCCCCGCCGGTCAACCGGTACAACCGGCGGTACAGCTCACCCAGGGCCGCCCCATGGGAGGGAAGTTCGATACTGCCGCCTCCACCCAGCACCGCAATCCGCGAGTCAGGACGGAAACGGGAGTAGACGGCGTCGTACTCCGCGATCACGCCTACGACGGCGGCACGCGCTTCAGCGCTCAGCTCACCCGGAGTATCGATCGCCCAGTGGGTACCGATGGCTTCGAATGTGTAGCTGCACTGAAGCGCGGACCCGGTCACTGTGCGGCGTCGCTCTTGATCTGGTCGATGGCCGCAGCGAAGCCGCCGCTGGTTAGGGAGGAGCCGGAGACCTTGCTGACGCTGAGCTCATCGAGCGGCGTGCCGGCGATCTCCTCCTTGATGCCACTGCTGAACTTTCCCTGGTACAGCTCGGTGGTGGGGTTGCTGGGCATCGGCTCAGCCTGCACGTCAGTGACGGTGTCACCTTCCAGGGTCACCGTGACGCCGATCTCTTCCTCGCCGCCGGGTGTCTGGTAGGAACCCGTAGCGGAGTAGGTGCCGTCGGCGTAGGTCCCTGAGCTTTCAGCGGGCGCACTTGACTCGGCTGGGTCCTGGCTTTCGGCGGGAGCACTCGATTCAGCGCTTGTTTCGGGCGCCGCTTCAGATGTGGTTCCGCCGGGTTCGACGCCACCTGCGGGGGCGGGTGGGTTCGCTGCACATCCCGCGGCCGCAAGCAGCGAGGCTGCGGCCAGTCCGGTTATGGCCCAACGCTGGAATGGCTTCTGCACGGAATTACTCACGGGTTCTCCTTAAGAAGTTCGGCGTTCGCGCTGGGTACGCAGCCAAGACACTGGTACACCAAATACATAACGCTAGTGCGATCAATTCGGTTCAGAACAGTGTCTGGACGGGTCTAATCGGTGAATACAAGTCAAGCGGTTGCACCCGTCACACAATCAGAAGGATCGAAGGAGCGCCGTTATGCTGGACCAGTGACTCCCGAAGAACTCTCCTCCGCTATATCCGCATGCCTGAAAGACGCCGTCGCAGCTGGCGAGATCACTGTGGAACTGCCCGGGGAAGTGCGAGTCGAGCGGCCAAAGAGCCGCGAGCACGGAGACTGGGCAACCAACATCGCCCTTCAGCTGTCCAAAAAGGCCGGCATGAACCCGCGCGCCTTCGCTGAGCTTCTGAAGGGGCGGCTGGAAGAGCTCGACGGCGTTGCCTCCGTTGACATCGCCGGTCCCGGTTTCCTGAACATCCGGCTCGATGCCGCAGCTGCCGGTGAACTGGCGCGGACCATCGTCGAGGCAGGGTCCGCCTACGGCAGCAATGACGCCCTGAGCGGCACAAAGATCAATCTTGAATTCGTTTCTGCGAACCCCACAGGGCCTATCCACCTGGGCGGTACGCGCTGGGCAGCGGTCGGTGACGCCCTCGCCCGCATGTTCCAGTCCCAGGGTGCTGAGGTGACCCGCGAGTACTACTTCAACGACCACGGCGCGCAGATCAACCGGTTCGCCCGGTCGCTACTCGCAAGCGCGAAGGGCGAGCCTGCCCCGGAGGACGGTTACGGCGGCGACTACATTGTCGACATCAAGAACCGGGTCCTGGACGCTGAGCCAGCCATCCTTGACCAACCGGAAGAGGACGCACTGGAGCAATTCCGTGCCGTGGGCGTGGATCTCATGTTCGGCGATATCAAGCGTTCACTCCATGATTTTGGAGTGGACTTTGACGTCTACTTCCACGAGCACTCACTGTTCGCCGACAATTTTGTTGGCGGGCTCCTTGAGCAGCTCAAGGATTCTGGAAACTTGTTCTTCGAGGACGGCGCGTGGTGGCTAAAATCAACTGAGTTTGGGGACGACAAGGACCGCGTCGTCATCAAGTCAGACGGTAAGCCCGCGTACATAGCAGGCGACATCGGGTACTTCGTGAACAAGCGCAGGCGCGGTTTCGACCTGAACATCATCATGCTGGGTGCGGACCACCACGGATATGTGGCGAGGCTTAAGGCAGCTGCTGCCGCACTGGGAGACAACCCGGACACCGTCGAGGTGCTGATCGGGCAGATGGTCAACCTGATGAAGGACGGACAACCCGTGCGGATGTCCAAGCGGGCGGGAAACGTCGTCACCATGGAGGACCTTGTCGACGCTGTCGGCGTGGATGCCGCCCGGTACACCCTCGCGCGCTTCTCTGCTGACTCCAACATCGACATAGATCTAGATCTGCTGACCAAACGCAGCAACGAGAACCCTGTGTTCTACGTGCAGTATGCCCATGCCCGTACTCACGCGGTTCAGCGGAACGCGGAGTCTGCTGGAGTCGATACCAGCGCCTTCGACGCTACTGCGCTGACCCATGCCACAGAGGGGGCGTTGCTTGCCTCTCTCGGCCAGTTCCCCGGTGTCGTCGCACAGGCCGCAGCGTTCAGGGAGCCACACCGCGTCGCACGGCACATCGAAGTGATAGCCGGCACCTACCACCGCTGGTATGACGCCTGTCGTATTGCCCCGCTAGGCGATGCACCGGTCGAGAACGTCCACCGAACGCGCTTGTGGCTGAACAACGCGACTCAACAGGTGCTCGCGAACGGGCTGGCGCTGCTCGGCGTCTCGGCCCCGGAGCGGATGTAGCGTGGCGGCTTCCTCACCACTCGCTCCCGAGTGGCTTTCGCTTCCCGCTGACGTCAACCGACTGGACAGGGCGCTCTGGGCGCAGGATGTCAAGCGCTCCGCTTCGGGTGCCCTGACCATCGCCGGGCTGTCTGTTGCGGAGCTCGCTAAGCAGTTCGGCACCCCCCTGTTCGTGGTGTCCGAAGATGATTTCCGCGCTCGGGCCAGAAGTTTCCGGACGGCGTTCAACGCAGCGTTCAAGGATCTGTGCGGGGGAGTGGACGTCTACTACGCAGGTAAATCCTTCCTCTGCAGCGAGATAGCGCACTGGGTTTCCGAGGAAGGCCTACGCCTTGACACGGCATCGGGCGGTGAACTTGCCGTGGCCATGCGCGCAGGCCTCCACGGGAGGCAGCTCGCCCTCCACGGAAACAACAAGTCCGACGCCGAGATCAACCGGGCGCTGGACCTGGAAGTCGGGCGCATCGTCGTCGACAGCCTGGATGAACTCCGTCGCGTCGGAGCGCTGGCCGAAAGCCGGGGCGCGACAGCCAATGTGATGCTTCGACTCACCCCCGGGGTGCACGCCCACACCCACGAGTTCATTGCCACCGCACATGAGGACCAGAAGTTCGGGCTCTCGCTCGCGCCGTCGTCGTCGGACCGGGATTCTCCCGCCGCCCAGGCGGTGGCCGCAGCGCTCGGCCACCCGTGCATCCGCCTGCTCGGTGTGCACAGCCACATCGGCTCCCAGATCTTCGAGGCGGCAGGCTTCGAGCTCGCTGCGCGCCGAGTATTGGAATTCCTGGCCGACGTCCGGGACCGGCACGGCGTCGAACTCGAGGAGCTCGATCTCGGTGGCGGCTACGGGATCGCGTACACCGAAGCTGACACGCCGCGTCCGCCGTCGGACATCGCGCAGGCCATGGCCGACGTCGTCCGCAGCACGTGCGCCCAGCATGGCCTGCGGGTGCCGCGCATCTCGATTGAACCGGGGCGCGCCATCGTGGGGCCTACAACTTTCACGCTCTATTCAGCCGGAACCATCAAGACCGTGCAGGTGGATACCGACGGCGGCACGCACCCCCGGCGCTACATCTCAGTTGACGGCGGGATGAGCGACAACGCGCGGCCCGTCCTGTATGACGCCGACTACTCCGCTGTGCTGGCCTCCCGTGCGTCCTTCCAGGAACCGGTGTTGTCCCGCGTTGTCGGAAAACACTGTGAAAGCGGAGACATCGTTGTGCGCAGTGTGTACCTGCCCGCTGACACTGCGGGCGGCGACCTGATCGCGGTGCCCGGAACCGGCGCCTATTGCTGGGTGCTGTCGAGCAACTACAACTACCTCACCCGGCCGCCCGTCGTGGCGGTCAAGGACGGCGTCGCCCGGCTCATCGTGCGCGGCGAAACCGAGGACGACCTTCTGGCCCGCGATGTACCGCGGGAAACCGGTACCCACCGAGCAACCCTTGAAGCAGGAGCATGATCGATTTGACGACAGTCCCGGACGAAACGGTCCCAAGTACCTCTGCGCGCAAGACGCTGCGGGTTGCCCTGCTGGGCTGCGGCAACGTCGGATCCCAGGTGGCGCGCATCCTGGTGGAGGACGCCGACAACCTCGCAGCGAGAATCGGAGCCCGGCTTGATCTGATCGGCATTGCAGTCCGGTCAATCGATGCCCCTCGCGAAGCGGAGCTGCCCCGTGAGCTGTTCACCACCGACGCCGAGTCCCTGGTCGAGCGCGCGGATATCGTCATTGAGCTCATGGGCGGGATCGAGCCGGCCCGGACACTGATCCTGCGGGCGATCGACCATGGAGCCACGGTGGTCAGCGGCAACAAGGCACTGCTCGCCCAGGACGGCCCCACGCTCTATGAGCGTGCCGACGCCGCCCGCGTTCAGCTCTCGTACGAAGCCGCGGTGGCGGGAGCGATTCCAATCCTCCGGCCGATCCGCGACAGCCTGTCCGGCGACCGAATCACCCGGGTGCTCGGCATTGTCAACGGCACCACCAACTACATCCTCGACCAGATGGACAGCACGGGCGCGCAGTTCGCAGACGCGCTCGCCGACGCGCAACGCCTTGGTTACGCGGAAGCTGACCCGACGGCCGACATCGAGGGCCATGACGCCGCTGCGAAAGCCGCAATCCTCGCGTCGTTGTCCTTCCACACCCGGTTTGCGCTCGAGAACGTGCATTGCCAGGGCATTACCTCGGTAACCGCCGAGGACATCGCCTCGGCCAAGGACGCCGGGTACGTTATCAAGCTGCTCGCGATTGCGGAGCTGTTGAAGGATGAAGCCGGCGACGACGGCGTCAGCGTCCGCGTGCATCCCACCCTCCTCCCGCGGGACCACCCGCTTGCTGCCGTGCGTGGTGCGTTCAACGCAGTGTTCATCGAGGCTGAGAACGCCGGTGAACTAATGTTCTACGGCCAGGGCGCCGGTGGTACGCCTACCGCTTCCGCAGTACTCGGCGACGTCGTCAGCGCTGCCCGCAGGGTGGTGCTCGGGGGACCGGGACGCACCGAGACCACCACCGGCCACGTTCCGGCGCTGAGCATCGACACCGTATCCACCAGCTACTACATCGGCCTGGACGTCGCTGACCAGCCGGGTGTCCTGGCACAGATCGCCCAACTGTTCGCCGAGCACGGGGTATCCATCGAGACCATGCGGCAAACCATCCACCCCGCGAAGGACGGCAGCGACGCCACAGCGGAACTCCGGATCGTCACCCACCGGGCTGCTGAGTCCGCCCTGGCATCAACCGTCAAACATATCGAGGACCTCGACGTCATCAACGCGGTGACCTCCGTCCTCCGAGTAGAGGGAGTCTAATGGCCCACCAATGGCGCGGTGTTATCCGCGAATACGCTGATCGTTTGCCGGTAACCGAATCGACCAAGGTCATTACGCTGGGCGAGGGCGGCACCCCGCTGGTGCACGCGCCGGCGCTTTCCGGACTCACCGGTTGCAAGGTCTACCTGAAGGTCGAGGGTATGAACCCGACCGGCTCGTTCAAGGACCGGGGCATGACCATGGCCATTACCGCTGCCGTCGAAGCAGGCGCGAAGGCCGTAGTGTGTGCGTCGACGGGCAACACCTCGGCGTCGGCTGCAGCTTACGCCACCCAGGCCGGCCTGACCTGCGCGGTGCTCGTTCCGGAGGGGAAAATCGCGATGGGCAAGCTCAGCCAGGCGATCGCCCACGGCGCGGAACTGCTTCAGGTCCACGGCAACTTCGACAACTGCCTTGACGTTGCGCGCAAGCTCGCTGAGGCATACCCGGTGTTCCTGGTGAACTCCGTCAACCCGGCGCGGATCGAAGGGCAGAAGACAGCCGCCTTCGAGGTGGTCGATTTTCTCGGCGATGCACCGGATTACCATCTCCTGCCCGTGGGGAACGCAGGAAACATCACGGCGTACTGGAAGGGCTACAAGGAGTACTCCCAGTCCTATACCTCACGCACCGCTGGCGAGCTTCCCGCAGTCTCGACCCGCACCCCCGTGATGTGGGGCTTCCAGGCCGAGGGCGCTTCGCCGCTCGTGAAGGGTTACCCGGTTACGGAACCCGACACCATCGCAACCGCTATCCGCATCGGCAATCCGGCTTCGTGGGAGCAGGCAATCACCGCCCGCGATGAATCCGGCGGGCTCATCGAAGCCGTCACCGATGAGGAGATTCTCGAAGCCCACCGCTGGCTTTCCTCGCGCGAAGGTGTTTTTGTCGAGCCTGCGTCTGCTGCAGGGGTGGCGGGCCTGCTGAAGAAGCACGCGGCAGGGGAGGTGCCCGAGGGTAAAACCATCGTGATTACCGTTACCGGCCACGGGTTGAAGGATCCGCAGTGGGCGCTCAAAGCAGCCGACGGCTCCGATGTCCAGCCCACGAAGGTGGAGTTCGACGTCGTCAGCGTGGCCGGAGCGCTCGGTTTGGCGGACGCCGACTCGGGCCAGCCTGCCAATGCTTGACGGGGTTCCCGCAGTGATCGCCCAGGTGGTGGCTCCCGGCCAGGAGGTCTCGGTCGAGGTCCCGGCCACCAGCGCCAACCTGGGCCCCGGATTCGACAGCCTGGGGCTCGCGGTTACGCTCTACGATTCGATCAGGGTGCGCACAACCGCGACAGGCACGACGACGGTGAAAGTCACCGGCGAGGGCGAGGCAACCCTCCCGAGGAACGAAGAACACCTGGTCGCCGCAACCATCATCAGGACTCTTGAGCGTGCAGGCTTCGCAAGTCCTGGTCTTGAAATCGAGGCGTCGAACGTGATTCCGCATGGGCGTGGGCTCGGGTCCTCCGCTGCGGCCATCGTCTCCGCAGTGCTGGCCGCGAACGCCCTGCTTCCGGAAGCCTCGCGGATGGATGGCCAGGGGGTTCTCCAGCTTTGCTCCACGCTGGAGGGCCACCCCGACAACGTTGCGCCCGCACTGCTCGGCTCTCTCGCGGTTTCCTGGGAGACAGGCCGGGCGTTCCAGAGCACAGCAGTGGTGGTTCACCCCGGCGTCGTTCCCGTCGTCGCAATCCCGTCGAGTGAACTGTCCACCGAAGCCGCGCGTGCACTGCTGCCTGCGTCCGTTCCGCACAGCAGTGCGGCGGCGAACGCCGGACGCGCCGCGCTCCTGGTGCATGCGCTGACCTCGGAACCCCGGTTTCTGCTGGACGCGACCCGCGACCTCCTGCACCAGGACTACCGGGCACAGGCCATGATGCACAGTGCCACCCTGATGCGCGCGCTTCGTTCGGAGGGCCACGCGGCGGTCATCTCCGGTGCCGGCCCCACGATCATGACCCTTGCCGCTGACGAAGAGCAGGCCGGTGCCGTGATCGACGCCATCGAGAGGCATGTAGGCGCGGCGGACGGTGCCGTCAACCTCACTGCAGTCAATGCCGCCGACGGCACCATTCCCGATGCCGTCCAGTGGCGTGTTCTTCGGCTGAACGTGGCCACAGAAGGTGCTAAAGTGAAAGTGCACCAACGGTAAGTCCTTACACATCAGGTTCTACTCTGATCGTTATGAGGCAACTGTATTCAGATGTGCTTCTGTTGATCTGGCCGTCATTTTCTGTGACCGTCTTGAAACTGCCTGTTTGTCAGCAGTAGCCCAATCTCAGGTGTACCTCCCAGAAACTGATGCGGCAGCCGGTCACTTCGTGGCTGCGCCGCTGAAGAGGTTTCGAGGTTCAGCACGTTCGGCCTTGCTGGAGAGCCTCCGGCAAATACCGAGACCCCAGCCTCCATCATCTAGACGTGGCGGCGGGCAAACCAAACGCGATCCACATCAGAGATGGATCGCCCGACGAGGGGAAGGATCCTTCGTGACTCAAACCACTGACCTGCCGACAGGCGTGGATACCCAAGCCGCCGAAACCAACGGCGCAACAGCTTCCAAGAGTGCCGGTCTTGCCGGACTGAAGCTCGCCCAGCTGCAGGCGCTTGCCGGTCAGCTCGGCATCACCGTGGGATCGCGGATGCGCAAGGGCGATCTCGTCACGGCTATCTCAGACCACCAGCGCGGTTCAGCCGTAGCGGACCGCCCGAAGGCGGCTGCGGCTCAGAAGCCCGCGCAGGAGGACGCACCTTCACAGAACGGTGCTGATCAAGGGCAGGCGCAGGATCCGGCGGAGAAGCCCTCCCGTACCCGCAATCGCAACCGGCGTGCCGGCAGCGACGGCGTCGTCAAGACTGAGCAGCAGCCAGCGGCCGATGATGGTCAGGTTGGTGCAGGCGGAACTGAAGCTTCCGCCTCTGATTCCGGCGCATCCACAACGGCGGGCGAGACCGAAGCTCCCGAGCGCGGCCGGCGTGGCCGGAACAATCGTGGCGGACGCCGTGCCGACGCCGAAGCACAGAATGACGGCACATCAACCACCGAGGAGTCCGCGCCGCAGGGCGGCGATACCTCGGAGGGTGCAGATGCTCAGGGCGAAGGCCAGGAGCGCCGCAATGACCGCCGGGAGCGCAACCGCGACCGCAACGAACGCCGCAATACCAACCGCGACGAAAACGAGCGTAGCGAGAACCGTAACGACCGGTCTGAGAACCGCAACGAGCGCAGCGACACCCGCAATGATCGCAACGACCGGTCTGAGAACCGCAACGAGCGTAGCGAGAACCGGAACGATCGCAATGAGCGGTCTGAGAACCGCAATGATCGCGTTGAGAACCGCAATGACCGGTCCGAGAACCGCAACGATCGCGAAGACGGCAATGGGCGTGGGCGTAACCGTCGCAATCGCAACACCCGCGAGGATGACCGCAACAACCGCTTCCGTGACCGCAATGAGCGCCGTCGCGGACGCGGCCAGAATCCCGAGGTCGACGACGTCGAGGTAACCGAGGATGATGTGCTGCTGCCGGTAGCTGGCATCCTCGACGTGCTGGAAAACTACGCCTTCGTGCGTACCTCCGGTTACCTTCCCGGGCCTAATGATGTCTATGTCTCGCTCGCGCAGGTCAAGAAGTACGGGCTCCGCAAGGGTGACGCCGTCGTCGGTGCCATCCGTGCACCGCGCGAGGGTGAGAACCAGAACAACGCCCGGCAGAAGTTCAACGCGCTTGTCCAGATGACTTCCGTCAACGGCAAGACCCCTGAGGAACTCAAGGATCGCGTCGAATTCGCGAAGCTTGTACCGCTGTACCCGTCCGAGCGTCTGCGCCTTGAGACGGACCCCAAGAAGATCGGCCCCCGCGTCATCGACCTGGTGGCGCCGATCGGCAAGGGCCAGCGTGGACTGATTGTTTCGCCGCCGAAGGCCGGCAAGACCCTCATCCTGCAGGCAATCGCGAACGCCATAACCGTGAACAATCCTGAGGTTCACCTCATGATGGTGCTGGTTGATGAGCGTCCCGAGGAAGTCACCGACATGCAGCGCACGGTGAAGGGCGAGGTCATTGCCTCGACCTTCGACCGTCCCGCCGATGACCACACCACGGTTGCCGAGCTCTCGATCGAGCGCGCCAAGCGCCTCGTGGAGATGGGCATGGACGTCGTCGTTCTCCTTGATTCGATGACCCGCCTTGGCCGTGCCTACAACCTGGCTGCTCCTGCCTCCGGACGTATTCTCTCCGGTGGCGTGGACTCGGCAGCGTTGTACCCGCCCAAGCGTTTCTTCGGCGCCGCGCGCAACATCGAGAATGGCGGCTCGCTGACCATTCTTGCCACCGCGCTCGTCGAGACCGGATCCAAAATGGACGAGGTCATCTTCGAGGAGTTCAAGGGCACCGGCAACATGGAACTGCGCCTGTCCCGCAACCTCGCGGACAAGCGCATCTTCCCGGCTGTCGACGTCAACGCGTCGGGTACCCGGCGCGAGGAGAACCTGCTCTCGGCCGACGAGGTCAAGATCATGTGGAAGCTCCGCCGCGTCCTGTCCGGACTCGAGCAGCAGCAGGCGCTCGAACTGCTGACCAACAAGATCCGGGAGACGCAGTCGAACGTTGAGTTCCTGATGCAGGTCCAGAAGACCACGCTGGGTTCCAAGAGCGACAACGATTAACTGAGGTAGCCGTCCGGAACATGCCACGCAGGCATGTCCCGGGCGGCTTCCCGCATTAAGCCGTCCCACCCCATCGAGTCAGCAGAAATAGCTGAAATATATGGGAAGACCCAGCTATTTCTGCTGACTCGATTCCTTCGAAAGAGGTAGTGCTGCCATGTTTGAGTCCATACACGGTCTGCTCGATGAACATGCCGAACTCCAGCTGCGGCTCTCCGACCCAGCCGTCCACGCTGACCAGGGCCTGGCCAGGAAACTCGGACGCCGGTACGCCGAACTCAGCGGCATCGTAGAAGCGCATACGCGGTGGAAGGCACTCGAAGACGACCTAGAGGCTGCACGGGAGATGGCCGATGATCCCGAGTTTGCCGCGGAAGTTCCCCAGCTTGAGGAACAACTGGATACAGCCCAGGAGCGCTTGCGCCGGCTGCTCATTCCACGGGATCCGAATGACGCCCGCAACGTGATCATCGAGGTCAAGGGTGGAGAAGGCGGCGACGAAGCTGCGCTCTTCGCCGGTGACCTGCTCCGTATGTACACGCGGTATGCCGAAAACCGTGGCTGGAAAACCGAACTCATCTCTGCGAACGAATCTGATCTGGGCGGCTACAAGGACGTCCAGATGGCCATCAAGGGCTCATCCAATGATCCCGCCGAGGGTGTCTACGCACGGCTGAAGTTCGAGGGCGGCGTACACCGGGTGCAGCGCGTCCCTGTGACCGAGTCCCAGGGCCGCATCCATACCTCTGCTGCCGGTGTGCTGGTGCTGCCTGAAGTCGACGAACCTGAAGAGGTCGAGATCAGCCAGAACGACCTTAAGATCGACGTCTACCGGTCCTCGGGCCCAGGCGGCCAATCGGTCAACACCACAGACTCCGCGGTCCGGATCACCCACCTCCCTACCGGCATCGTGGTTGCCATGCAGAACGAGAAGTCACAGCTGCAGAACCGTGAAGCAGCGATGCGCGTACTTCGCTCGCGCATCCTTGCCGCGAAGCAGGAAGAAATCGACGCAGCGAACTCCGACATCCGTAAGTCACAGGTCCGGACCATGGACCGGTCCGAGCGGATCCGCACGTACAACTTCCCGGAGAACCGCATCGCCGACCACCGCACCGGGTACAAGGCCTACAACCTCGACGCCGTGATGAATGGCGACCTTGAACCTGTGGTTCAGTCAGCAATTGAACTGGACGAGCAAACCCGGTTGGCAGCAATCGGCGACGACGACTAGCTCACTGATGCAATCGTTGGATGATGCCCTGCGCGATGCCGCTGCAATGCTTCTGGACGCGGGCGTGCCCAGTCCGCGGGTCGACGCCGAGCTCCTCGCCGCCCATCTACTGGGGGAGACCGCGGGACGGGTTCGTGCGCTGGCTCTATCCGGTGCACCCGCGCCGGCTGGTCTGGCTGAGCTGGTGGAAGAGCGCGCCAAGCGTATCCCGCTTCAGCACATCACCGGCGTCGCGCACTTTCGCTACCTCGAATTGGCTGTAGGGCCAGGGGTCTTCATCCCCCGCCCGGAAACCGAAATCGTCGCCCAGCTCGCCATAGATGCGGCGCGGGCAACCGACGGCGCCAAAGTCGCCGACCTCGGTACCGGCTCCGGTGCCATTGCTGCGTCGGTAGCCCAGGAGGTGCCGGATGCGTCGGTGTTCGCCGTCGAGCTGAGCGATCTTGCGTGCGCCTGGGCGGAACGCAACCTGAAGCCGTTCGGGGTGCAGTTGCTACAGGGGGACTTCGCCGAGGCGCTGGGAGAACACGACGGAACTTTCGACGTCGTCGTTTCCAATCCGCCGTACATTCCCACTGAAGCAGTGCCCCGCGACCCCGAAGTTGCCGAGCATGACCCCGAACTCGCCCTCTACGGTGGGAGCGCAGACGGCCTGCGCTTGCCTCTTGCCGCAGCGAAGGCTGGGGCAAGGCTGCTGAAGCCCGGCGGGTACTTCGTGATGGAACATGCGGAAGAGCAGGCCGAATCGTTGAAACGGATTCTGCAATCGGAGGCCGTGTGGAACGCCGTCGAAATCCACCTGGACCTGTCCGGACGTGCGCGTGCCACATCCGCTGTACGCGCTTGATGTGTCGTTCGGAGATAGCCTGATGTGCGTCGATGTGCCAATGGCCCGCCTGAAGTGAAAGGATATCCCGCGTGAGTGCAACATTTGATTGTTCCGATCCAACCGAACGCAGCGAGGGCCTCGCCCGCGCGCAAAGCGCTCTTGCGGCCAAGCAATGCGTAGTTATCCCGACGGACACCGTTTACGGGATCGCTGCTGATGCATTCGCGCCTCAGGCTGTTGCCACCCTGCTCGCGTCGAAGGGGCGCGGTCGCAGCATGCCGCCACCTGTCCTCATCCCGCGCCAACAGACAATGGATGGGCTTGCAACCGATGTAAGTGTCGAGGCGCGCCGGCTCGCTGAAGCGTTCTGGCCGGGCGGGCTCACCCTCATCTGCCACGCACAGCCATCACTCACCTGGGATCTCGGCGACACGTACGGCACGGTGGCCCTGCGCATGCCCGATGACCGGCTCGCCCTGGACCTGTTGATTCTTACCGGGCCGCTGGCAGTTTCCTCCGCCAATCGGACCGGCCAACCGGCGGCAACCACAGCCGCTGAGGCTCATACCCAGCTCGGGGAATCCGTTGAGGTTTACCTTGAAGACGGTGCGCGGCTGGCCGACGGCAGCTCTTCCACCATTGTGGACGCGACGGGCGAGACGCTGGTGGTGGTACGTGTCGGCGTTATCTCAATCGAAGAGCTGCGCGCAGTGGTGCCGGAAATCCGGCTGGCAGGGAAGGTCGAGGAGGGGTCAGCCGAGGAAGCGGCGGCGCCGGTGACCGACTTCGAGGCTGGGGAGACTGCTGCGGAACCGGAAACCGAAGCCGGCGGAAGCGAGGAAGCAACCGCAGAGAACTCCGTGGCAGCAGACCCGGATGAAGCCGATGCTGCTACCGCCGCCGCTGGGCCCCGGCCTGTTCAAGAATCGAACTGACCTTCCCTGGCAGGACGATCCCCGCGTCGGTTGCCCATCCCGCAAGTTGATCCTGCCCGAACCACATCAGTTCTACCCGTCGGATTGAGCCGTGAAGCCGTTCCTTCAGCAGCCCGGACAGGCCGTACCCGGTTTTCAGGATGAGCCGACACAGGCCAGCAGGCAACACCAGGGGAGTGCCGCCTGCTGATTCCAGCACGGTGCGGACCGTCATCTGCTCCCAGGGCTGCAGAACTATTGCTGGAACGGGCCCGTTGTGGGCACCGACTGCAAGGACCAGCGACGCCAGGGAATCAACGGAAGTGACCGGGCTGGGAGCAGTTCCTGGGGCCGCGACCGAAGCCAGGGGAGAGGCAGCCAGCCGCGCGAGCGCCGTCGTCGTCGGCCTGCCCGGTCCCTGTACCGATGCGGCGCGGATCGTCACAATCTCGACTCCACTGCCGGCCAGCGAGCGGAGCGCGAGTTCGCCGAGCGCCTTGCTGCGGGAATAGGGGGAGAACGGTGCGGTCTCCGGGCTTTCGTCGAGCACCGGCCGCTGGCCCTGTACGGCAGCGCTGCTGAGGTGGATCAGGCGCTCCACTCCGGCGGCAGCGCACGCACGGGCGACGAGCAAGGGAAGCAGCGCGTTCGCCCCGGTCAAGTTTGGCGAATCGACGCTGCCGGGCGTCGCGAGGCCCGCGGCGTTGACGACGACGGCGCTTCCCCGAAACTGTTCGGCCAGGGCCTCAACCGCACCTGCATGACGGTCCGCTTCGCGTTCCAGTTCACCGGCACTGCTCGCGACCGATTCGAAGCGTGGCGCACTGATCGAAATGCCTGCCAAGCCAGCTTCGGAAAGGCTCTGCAGCACCGCCGATCCGACAAACCCGCTGCCGCCGATCACTGTCCAAGTCACTGAGGGTCCCTACCGTCACCGTTCAGGGCTGGCATGGGTGTCCAGCCCGGGTCCCGAAGAATACTGCGCGACTCCCGCCAGCCATTCCATAGCGAACCGAGCCCGCTGAGCGAACGTTCGACGACCACCAGCCGGAAAACTTCCTTTGCAGCTGCAAGGACGGTGCCCAGGGCAAATCCGATCCGGTTGAACCGGCCGCGCTCCATCAGATAACGGGCAAGGTGGCCACGGTTGCGCATGCCGCAGTAGCGCGCGAGGTTGCTTGAGTCGTTCAGGTGCCTCACTCCGAGGTCGACCTGCTTCTGCGGGCGGGCCTTGCGGAGCGCGTACTCGTCGATGTAGACGACCGGTTCGTGCTGGGAGATGAGCCAGCCGTACGTCGTATCATCACCGTTGATGAAGAAGCGCGGATCAGGTAAACCAACGGCCCGCACCGTATCGGCATGCACCAGCATGCCCTCGAAGCAACCGACATTGGTCTGGAAAACCTTTGACGAGGCGAAGACATCCCCCCGGACGGGAAGGTGCAGTCCAAGGAATGCATTGAATCGGTGCTGCCAGAAGAACGGCTTTCCTGTGTGGTCCCAGCGCCTGCCGTGCAGGCAGCGGTACGTTTCCGTATACGGCGCGAAGGCGCCGAGAGCGCCCGGCAGGGCTTCGACGTCGTCGTCCATCAGCCACAGCCACTGCGCGCCTGCAGTGAGGGCACGCTCAACACCAGCGGAAAAACCGCCGGACCCGCCGGCGTTCTTCGCGAGTCTGTGCACAATCAAAGGCACGGGGAGCGAGCATGCCGCCTGGTCGAGTACGTCGGCAGTGTGATCGGTGCTTGCGTTATCGACGACGACGACGGCGGCAGGTGCCGGGGCCAGCTTGCCAAGGCTTTCCAGCAAACGGCGCAGATAGTCAGCGCGATTGAATGTGGTGACGACGACCGTCACCCGTGGAATTGTCTGCACAGGCTCAGAAGCCGAAATCCGAGGGCGGTCCGAAGTTCCGTCCACGCACACCCGAAGCATAGGTCCGGGCCCAGGAGACAAGGCCCTGAACGTCGCCCCTTCGAAGATAGTAGGCCGGATAACCCACGGCGTCCGCTACCAATGACCGCACGCGGCCGTACCGGCGCGTCAGGTGCCCACGGTTACGGAAGTAGTAGAACCTCTTGAACGCGGTTTCGGGGACCAGCACGTGCAACCGGTCCCCGAGTACCGGCTGCACTTCCGCCCAGCCGGGAGGGTGGCTCAGGGCAACGGTCGTGACCGTTCCGAATGGGATGCCTGCCCGGCGCAGTCTCAACATGAAATCTGTCTCGTCGCCGCGAATGAACAGGCGTACATCCGGCAGGCCCACGCGGAAAAAGACCTCAGCGCGGATCAGTGCGCCATTGAAGAACTGGCCGACGTTGGGGATGAACCCAAGCTCCTCTACCCGCGCCCGGTCGTGGGTGGTGTGCCCCTCGACGCGGAAGGGGAACGAGAGCCGCGTGTGGTCCCCGGGCGCCACGATGATCGGCAATACGACGTCGAGGCCGCGCGAGTGAGCGGCCTCGAGCAGTTTGCTGAGTACTGCTGCATCCTCGGGATGGGCATCATCATCCATGATCCAGATCCAGTCAGCGCCGCTGGCCATAGCCGAGAGGATAGCTAGGGAAAACCCCCCCGCCCCTCCGAGGTTACTTTGGGAGCGTATGTAGTTGACCGGTGCATCCGCCATAGCAGCGATGGCGCTGACGTCCTGTGTTCCCGAATCGACCAGGGCGACGGACACCGGCGAATGATCCTGCCGCGAAAGGGCTCCCAGGAGTGTCTGTACGTCGTCGGGCCTGTCAAAGGTCACTGCCGCTACAGCCACGGTTTCCTGCAAAACGGTCCTTTCGGCCAGCTCCCACCGTGCAAATTGCACGTGTCCCGCACGCGGGGGCGTGCACCGGTGGGGCTAGTATTCTCGGGTAGGGAAAGTCTATTACACGGCCGAGCGGCTCTGCGTTGGTGCTTGACTGCGGCTGACGCTGGTGCCTGCTGCACCACAAAGGAACCATGACTCAGACGGACAATCAGGACTCCTCCACGGGGGATAGCCGGAACAACTCCGCCTTTCGGACGGACAAGCCGGCTCTGTGGCTCTGGTCGCAGTACGCCTTTGACTCAGCGGCATGGATAGTTGCAATTCTGCTGGCTCTGATCCTGCGACTGGAACTCCTGGTGAACCAGGTCAACCTTCCGGGCATCATCGCTCTCTGTTCGGTGGCGGTCATCTCCCAACTCGTCATCGGAACCAGTTTCGCGCTTTACCGCGGACGCTATGCCTTCGGTAGTTTCCATGAGGCGAAGTTGCTGGTCATCGTGACGGTCATAGTTTCGGTCATCATGCTGCTGGTCAGTGTTGCGTTCTTCTCCTTCATTGAAGTCCCGCGCAGTGTCGGAATTATTGCTTTCCCGTTCGCCTGCATGTTCATGGCATCCACCCGGTACCTCAAACGCATGTATGTGGAGAGCAAGGCCAAGCCGGGGGACGACGCCCAGCGCACGCTGATCTATGGTGCCGGGTTCCTCGGTAAATCGCTCGCAACGCGCATGATGCAGGATTCCGAGTCGCCCTACTTCCCGGTAGGCCTCATTGACGATGACCCAGCCAAGAAACACCTGCGGCTGTCCACCGTTCCTGTCCTGGGCAAGTTGGAAGACCTTCCAGAGATTGCACGCCGTACCCGCGCCTCCGCACTGATCATCGCGTTCGCGAACGTCGAAGCAGCACAGGTCCGGCGGGTTTCGGACCTGGTGGCGGGCCTCAACATGCGCGTACTGGTGTTGCCTCCGTTGCGAGAGATGCTGGCTGGGGGAGGGTCCAACGGATTCACGAATTTCCGGGAAGTAGCTGTCGAGGACCTCATAGGCAGAAGCCCGGTGGACATTCACGCCGAGGAAGTATCCGGTTACATCGCCGGTAGGCGGGTCCTCGTGACCGGTGCTGGAGGATCAATCGGATCCGAGCTGTGCCGGCAGCTCGCCGAATATGGCCCATCCGAGCTCATCATGCTCGACCGGGATGAGACCGGTTTGCAATCTACGCAGATATCCATGACGGGCCGGGGCCTGTTGACTGGCCGGGATACCGTTCTCGCTGACATCCGCGAGGGTGAAAACCTGAAAGCGATCTTTATTGACCGCAAGCCGGAAGTCGTATTTCACGCGGCAGCCCTGAAACACGTTTCCCTCCTGGAGCAGTATCCGGAGGAGGCATGGAAGACCAACGTCCTTGGCACGCTTAACGTGCTCCGTGCTGCTGAAGCTGCCGGAGTCAGCAACTTCGTCAATATCTCGACCGATAAGGCCGCCAATCCCACGAGCGTTCTTGGCCACTCGAAGCGTGTTGCGGAAAAGCTCACGGCCTGGACTGCGGGCTCCGAAGGGCGCAAGTACGTCTCGGTGCGCTTCGGCAACGTCATCGGCAGCCGCGGGTCGATGCTGCCGCTTTTCACGGAGCAGATTCGGGTTGGTGGACCCATCACCGTGACGGACCCGGAGGTCACGCGCTTCTTCATGACCATTCCTGAAGCATGCCAACTGGTGATCCAGGCAGGCGCGATTGGACGCGGCGGTGAAGTGCTCATCCTTGACATGGGTGAACCGGTGAAAATCCTCGACGTTGCGCAGCGCATGATCGCGATGTCCGGGAAGGATATCGGCATCGTCTTCACGGGCCTGCGCAAGGGGGAGAAACTGCACGAGGACCTGGTGGGTGTGGACGAGGAGGACACCCGTCCGCTCCACCCGAAGATTTCGCACACTCAGGTGTCAGCTCTCGATCCGGGGCTGCTTGACCTCCGTGACTGGAAGGTCAAGGGCGGCATTGAACACTACTCAGCGGAGAACAGTCGTTCCATAGATGAGGGTGCGTAATGCTGCTCTGGCTGGTGGTCGGCGCCGCTTTGCTGGCAAGTGTGTCCCTTCCGTTCGCCCTCAAGCCGTTGCTCCATAAGCTGGGTGTGCTTGATATCCCGAATGAGCGCTCGTCCCACAACACAGTGGTCATTCGCGGAGTGGGTATCACTGTCGGAGTGGGGATCGTCGTCGGCTTGGTACTCTCCATCGTCACCGGACTCGTCCCGGTCGACCGATCGATCGTGCTGATTGTGCTCGCGATGGTCGGTTCGGCTGCCGTATTGGGGTGGATCGAAGACTACCGTGGTCTCTCCATCCAGTTGCGAGCAATAATTCAGCTTGCTATCGGGGCGGTGGGGACGGCTGCCCTTGCGTGGACCATTGACCAGTCCTATTGGTGGATTCCGGTTGGTGCGCTCGCGGTTGCCGCCTACGTCAACGCAGCGAACTTCATGGACGGTATCAACGGAATCTCGGGGTTCCACGGTGTGGTGGTGGGAATCTTCTACGCGGTGGCCGGGGTGATGGCGGATCAGTTCTGGCTGACGGTGGCCGGCCTGGTTGTCGCAGCAGCTTTCGCCGGCTTCCTTCCGTGGAACCTGGGCCGGGGGTTCGTCTTCCTCGGTGATGTGGGCAGCTACTTGCTGGGAGCGTCCATTGCCAGCATGGCGGTTGCCGGCCTCCTTACAGGTGTCTACGTCGAGTACCTCCTCGCTCCGGTATTGATTTACCTCGCGGACACCTTCGTGACCTTCCTTCGAAGGGTCCGGGCCGGTCAGCGGTGGTACGCGTCCCACCGTGAGCATGTCTACCAACAGCTGACCGACGTGGGGCTTTCACACGTCCAGGCCGCGCTGGTCGTCTCCGTCAGCTCGATTTCGGTAGGGGTTGCAGGGTTCATCCTGGCAACTGCTCCAGCTCCCCTCGCCATCACCTGTTCGCTGTTCGCGGCAGCTGTTGTTGTGTTATACCTCTACTCGCCGCAGATTCTGGGCCGCCGGGCGAAGGCAGTTGTCTCTTAGCATTTCGCCAACTCGATCCAGTGGCTAGAGCACTTCACGTAACAGGTGATTTCTATCTGCTGTAGAATTGTCGACTGACGGGTGGCCAATTCCGCCGCTTTTAATCACTTGCTCACGGATGGATCCGCATGAAATCGCCAGACGCTCCTCGCGCCGGTGCTGCTGACGTCGGTGTCAACGGAGCCTCTGAACCCACTTCTTCGATCTGGCTGAAGATCCTCGTCCGCTGTGCGGCTACTACGGGTGCGGCGCTGGCGCTCGCGGCACTGGTGGCCCTCGTTGTGAACGGAGCCGGAGCGGCCGGCAGTGCGCTCCTGGGCTGGACTCTTGTCGCCTTCTTCTTTGGCATCAGCCTCCTTATCGGTCACTACGTGGGGCGTAATAATCCTTCAGGTGCACTCGGCATCTTCGCTGTGACCTATGCCATCAAGGTCGTCGGATTTGCTGCTGTGCTCTTCCTTCTCGGAGTACCCGAATGGTTGGACCGCCACTGGTTCTTCGGCGCTGCGGTCGGCACGGTTGTGCTGTGGCAGACCGTAGAAGTAGTTGTTTTCGGACGCGCCAGGCATCAGCTCTACGACGAGGCTGCTGTCTCTAGCTCCGGGGAGGAAAGCCATGCAGGATGAGACCCCCAATCCCCAAACCGGTGAAGGCGTTCCCCGCGCTACAGAGGACTCTCGCGGGCGCTACGGCGAAGCTGGCTACAACGCGGGGATCGCCGTCTTCAGCTATATAGTTGGCGGGATCTTGGTCTGGAGTTTGATAGGCTGGGGCCTGGACAACCTCCTGGAAACGCGATGGTTCGTGCTTGCTGGGGGCCTCTTGGGTGCGGTGGGTGGTTTCTACCTCTCACACAAGCACAACCTAACCCGATCCAACCAAGCTGACCCCGGCGAAATGCCGGGAGAGCGGCCTGGCCCGGGCGAAACTCAGAGTGACGTCCAATAACTTCATTTGGCGGAGCAGCAATGCTATGCCCGATCAGACCATGCCCAACGATGGACACTGCAGAGAGGAAACGCGTTGATCGCGCTTGCGCTCCCCGCTCAAACAGCTTCTGAAGAGGGCTTTGTTGCTCCCACGATAGATGAGGCGCACCCGCCGAACATCCTGCCTTGGAACTCCGACTACGGAGTCTGGTTCACGCCGGGATTCGGCAAGCAGATGTTGCTGGTCATACTGTCCGTCATCATCATTGGCGCCTTCTTCTACGTCGCATCGCGCCGCGGACAGTTGGTTCCGGGAAAGCTTCAATTCCTCGGCGAGTCAGCCTATGGGTTTGTGCGTAACTCCATTGGCAAAGACATCATCGGTGGCCGTGATTACCTGAAATACGTGCCGTGGTTGTTCACCGCGTTCTTCTTCATCCTGGTGAATAACATCTTCGGCGCAATACCGCTGCTGCAGATCCCGACCTTCTCCCACCCGGGCAGCGCGTACGCAATCGCTGCAATCTTCTACATCCTGTGGATAGCCATTGGTCTCAAGAAGCACGGTATCCGATACTTCAAGCTGTCGGTCGTACCGTCCGGTGTACCTTGGTACATCCTGCCCCTGGTTGTTCCGATCGAAATTATTTCCAACTTCCTGGTTCGCCCGGTAACCCACTCCCTCCGTCTGTTTGCCACCATGCTGGCAGGCCACCTGATCGTCATGCTTGCTGGCACCGCCATCGAGTTCATGGTGCTTTCCGGAAATGTCCTGTTGCAGGGAACAGGTGTGCTGGTCTTGGGCGGAGCCATCGCAATGTACATGCTCGAAGCTTTGATCATGGTCCTACAGGCGTATGTTTTCACCCTGTTGGCTGCGATCTACATCGAGGGCGCGCTTCACGCGGACGCCCACTAATTCAGTAACTGAGACTTCCCCACTGGGGATGATCCCAACCAACCTGCCGCATGGTGCGGCATCTTGAAAGGAACACAATGGAAGTACAGGGTAGCCTCAACCTCGTTGGATACGGTCTCTCCGCAATCGGCGGTGGCATCGGTGTGGGCCTCGTGTTCGCCGCGTACATCAACGGTGTGGCCCGTCAGCCTGAAGCTCAGCGCGTTCTGCAGCCAATCGCATTCCTTGGCCTTGCGCTGACCGAAGCCCTTGCCATCCTCGGCCTGGTCTTCGCCTTCGTTATCGGCGCGTAGTTCCGCTTCGATCATCTCAACGGACTAGTTGTAGAAAGACGGGTGAAACATGGATAACGCAGTCATAATTGCAGCTGAAAGCCCCCTGGCACCAAACCTCTGGGAACTGCTGGTGACAGTCGCGGGTTTCGCTGTACTCATGTACATCGTTATCAAGTTCGTCATGCCGGCGTTTGAGAAGACGTTTGCTGAGCGGACTGAAGCCATCGAAGGTGGCATCGCTAAAGCGGAGGCCGCGCAGGCCGAAGCCAACGCCGCACGCGATGAGTACAAGCAGCAGTTGATCGAGGCTCGCACCGAAGGTAACCGCATCCGCGAGGAAGCACGTGCTGAGGGCGCCCAGATCCTGGCAGAGCTCAAGGAAAAAGCGGTCGCCGAGGCGAACCGCGTCACGGCGCAGGCCGAGGCGCAGATCGACGCCGAACGTCAGGCGGCAGTGGTTTCGCTTCGCGCTGAGGTCGGAACTCTGGCCACTGAGTTGGCCAGCCGTATCGTCGGTGAGTCCCTTGCTGATGATGCTCGCTCGGCTCGCGTCGTGGATCGCTTCCTCGCTGACCTGGAAGCGCAGTCCGCTACCCAGAGTGCAGGTGCATCCAAGTAATGGCAGGCGTATCAAGCCAGTCCCTCCTGGACGCACGGCACGAATTGGAGTCGAGGCTCAGCGGAGCGTCGCTCACGCTGTCGGAAGAGCTGTTCGGGGTACTCGATGCCCTGGATAGCAACGCCGGGCTCCGCCGCGCGCTGACTGACCCCAACCGCGACGGCAAAGACAAGGTGGCCCTCGTGGACCAGCTTGTCAGCGGGCGCATCTCACTGGAAGCCGCGGAGATCGTCAAGGATCTGGCCGGTCGCCGGTGGGGCAAGCCGCGTGATTTCGGGGATGCCCTGGAGACACTCGCCGCAACTGTTGCAGTTGCTGTTGCCGAAAACCGAGGGCAGGGACTTGTAGGGCTTGAGGGCCTGGAGAACGACTTGTTCTCCTTCATCAGCGTCGTCGAGTCGAATCACGACCTGCAGCGGGCTTTGTCCGAACCTCAGGCGAATGCAGCCGCAAAGTCGGCCCTGGCACTCAGGCTCGTTCCTCGGGCGACTGACGAAGCCCGTCTACTGATTCGCCAGGCCGTTCTCTCGCCCAGGGGACTGCGTCCGTCAGCCTTGATCAAGCGCTTTGTGGAGCTTGTAGCCCTGCGCCAGGAGCGGTGGATTGCAAACGTCAGCGTTACCCGTCCGCTGTCTGATGAGCAGTACGCACGTCTTCAGTCCGGGCTGAACGCACTCTACAGCCGCGATCTAAAGATCAATGTCACAGTGGATCCCTCCCTCGTGGGTGGTGTCCGCGTGAAGGTGGGCGACGAAGTGGTGGATGCCACGGCAGTCACCCGGTTGTCCGAACTTCGCCGAACTATGGCGGTTTAGTGGCCTAGCTAAAGCTCGGGCTTCGATACAGACGAAAACAACACCGGTCGCCGCCGAACCAGCGGTGATCACAACACAGGAGAGCAGGGACTGCAGATGGCCGAATTGACCATCAACGCCGAAGACGTCCGTATTGCGTTGAACGAGTTCGCGGCGTCCTACGAACCCGGAAACGCGGAGCGGGTCGAAGTTGGCCGCGTAACGACCGCAAGCGACGGCATCGCCAGGGTCGAGGGACTTCCCTCCGTCATGGCGAACGAGCTGCTGCGTTTTCAGGACGGCACACTGGGCCTCGCCCAGAACCTGGACACCCGTGAAATCGGCGTGGTTGTCCTTGGCGACTACACCGGTATCGAAGAAGGACAGGAAGTCCACCGCACCGGTGAGATCCTCTCCGTTCCCGTCGGCGATGCTTTCCTGGGCCGCGTCGTCGACCCGCTGGGACAGCCGATCGACGACCTCGGGGAGATCAAGGCTGAAGGACGCCGTGCCCTGGAAACCCAGGCACCAGGTGTTACCCAGCGCAAGTCGGTCCACGAGCCAATGCAGACCGGTCTCAAGGCTATCGACGCAATGATTCCCATCGGCCGAGGCCAGCGCCAGCTGATCATTGGCGACCGCCAGACCGGCAAGACCGCCATCGCTGTGGACACCATCATCAACCAGAAGGCCAACTGGGAGTCCGGTGACGTCCAGAAGCAGGTTCGCTGCGTCTACGTTGCCATCGGCCAGAAGGCATCCACCATCGCGGCCGTGCGCCAAACCCTCGAAGACAAGGGCGCCCTCGAGTACACCACCATTGTGGCGTCGCCTGCTTCGGATCCGGCCGGCTTCAAGTACCTGGCCCCCTATGCAGGTTCGGCCATCGGCCAGCACTGGATGTATGGCGGCAAACACGTACTCATCATCTTTGATGACCTGTCAAAGCAGGCCGAGGCATACCGCGCCGTATCGCTTCTGCTGCGCCGCCCGCCAGGACGCGAAGCCTACCCAGGCGACGTTTTCTACTTGCACTCCCGTTTGCTTGAGCGCTGTGCCAAGCTCTCTGACGATCTCGGTGCGGGTTCGATGACTGGTCTTCCAATCATCGAGACCAAGGCAAACGACGTGTCGGCCTACATCCCGACCAACGTCATCTCCATCACCGACGGCCAGATCTTCCTCCAGTCAGACCTCTTCAACGCCAACCAGCGCCCTGCCGTAGACGTGGGTGTCTCGGTATCCCGCGTTGGTGGCGCCGCTCAGGTCAAGTCGATGAAGAAGGTTTCCGGCACCTTGAAGCTGGATCTTGCCCAGTACCGCGACATGCAGGCCTTCGCGATGTTCGCGTCTGACCTCGACGCTGCGTCACGTCAGCAGCTCACCCGCGGTGCGCGCCTGATGGAACTGCTCAAGCAGGGTCAGTACGCGCCGTTCCCGATCGAAGAGCAGGTTGTTTCGATCTGGGCCGGCACGAACGGCTACCTCGACGACGTTCCGGTCGAAGACATCAATAAGTTCGAGACCCAGTTCCTTGACCACCTGCGTCACAAGTCTTCGGTTCTCACCACGCTGGCTCAGACCAACCAGCTGGAAGACTCCACCGTTGATGAGCTGAAGTCGCGCATCACCGATTTCAAGCAGGGCTTCTTCGGCCAGGGCCACGATGGCCTGGTAGCAGGGCACGAAGAGCACAGCGCGCTTGCAGAGGACGCTGTCGACCAGGAAAAGATCGTCAAGCAGAAGCGCTAACGGTGAGGGCGTCCGCGAAAAGCGGGCGCCCCGCCTGAGCCGTAGTTCCGTGAGGGACTACGAAGGAAAGGACAAGCATGGGAGCCCAGATCCGGGTCTACCGCCAGAAGATCACGTCGACCACGTCGATGCGCAAGATCTTCAAGGCGATGGAACTGATCGCCACCTCTCGCATTGGCAAGGCGCGAGCACGGGTATCGTCTTCGCTGCCGTATGCCAACGCCATCACCCGAGCCGTTTCTGCTGTCGCGTCGCAGTCTGAGATTGATCACCCGCTGACCACCGAGCCGGAGCAGATCCGCCGCGCTGCGGTACTGATCATGACTTCGGACCGCGGATTGGCTGGTTCCTACTCGGCAACCGTTCTCAAGCAGGCTGAGTCGCTCATCGAGCTTCTCCGTGGCGAAGGCAAGGAAGTCAAGACTTACCTTGTCGGCAGGAAGTCACAGGCCTACTTCGACTTCCGCGGCCGTCCGTACGAGCAGGTTTGGACCGGCGGTACCGATGCGCCCGAGTTTGAGACAGCCCGGCAAGTCGGTCGTGTCCTGCTCGAGCAGTTCGGGACGGACTACGAAGACGGAGGAGTCGACGAAATCCACGTCGTCTACATGCGATTCCGTTCGATGGTCACGCAGGAACCCACCGTTATCCGCTTGCTTCCCCTAGAAGTTGTTGAAGAGGAAGCGGCAACGGATTCCGATCTCCTGCCGCTGTACGAGTATGAGCCGGAGCCGGAGCGGGTACTTGACGCGCTGCTTCCTCGCTACATCGAGTCCAGGATCTTCGCGGCTCTGTTGCAGGCGGCGGCGAGTGAACTGGCTGCCCGCCAGCGCGCCATGAAATCCGCCGGCGACAACGCAACCGAACTCATCAAGAAGTACACGCGCCTTCGCAATACCGCCCGCCAGGCGGAAATCACGCAGGAGCTTTCGGAGATTGTAGCCGGCGCGGACGCACTGAACGCGTCCTAGGCAAACAGGCCTCCGCTGTCCGTGCGGATACGTACGGACACGTTTCAAGCACTAACATAAGCACCACGCCATCTACCGAATGAAGTGAGAGAGATGACTGCCCAGACTGTTGAGCACAGTACGGACTCAGTTGCCCCCGGAGCGACCGGCCGCATTGCCCGTGTCATCGGCCCGGTTGTCGACGTCGAGTTCCCGGCTGACGCCATTCCCGCCATCTACAACGCGCTGACCACAGAGATCACTCTCAATGGTCAGACGCACACCATCACCTTCGAGACCTCCCAGCACCTGGGAGACAATCTCGTCCGTGCCATCTCCCTCCAGGCCACTGACGGCCTCGTTCGGGGCACCACCGTACAGGACACCGGAGAAGCTATCTCGGTACCCGTCGGCGACGGTGTGAAAGGCCACATCTTCAACGTGCTGGGCAAGCCCCTCGACGTCGAAGAGTCCGCACTCGAGATCACCGAGCGGTGGCCTATCCACCGCAAAGCTCCCTCCTTCGCATCCCTTGAGGGTTCGACGGAAATGCTCGAGACCGGAATCAAGAGCATCGACCTTCTCACGCCTTACATCAAGGGTGGAAAGATCGGTCTGTTCGGTGGAGCGGGCGTTGGCAAGACGGTCCTGATCCAGGAAATGATCACTCGAGTGGCCCGCAACTTCGGTGGTACTTCGGTATTCGCCGGCGTCGGTGAGCGCACCCGTGAGGGCAACGACCTCTGGGTCGAAATGGAAGAGGCGGGCGTTCTGAAGGACACCGCACTTGTCTTCGGCCAGATGGACGAGCCACCCGGAACGCGCCTGCGCGTTGCGCTCTCTGCCCTCACTATGGCTGAGTACTTCCGCGATGTGCAGAAGCAGGACGTGTTGTTGTTCATCGACAATATCTTCCGCTTCACGCAGGCCGGTTCAGAGGTTTCCACCCTGCTCGGCCGTATGCCGTCGGCAGTGGGTTACCAGCCGAACCTGGCTGATGAGATGGGCCTCCTGCAGGAGCGGATCACATCGACCAAGGGCCACTCGATCACCTCGATGCAGGCGATCTACGTCCCGGCTGATGACTACACCGACCCAGCTCCAGCAACCACCTTCGCGCACCTCGATGCAACCACAGAGCTCTCGCGGGAAATCGCGTCGCGTGGTCTGTACCCGGCCATCGATCCGCTGACCTCCACTTCGAGGATCCTCGATCCCCAGTACATTGGTCAGGATCACTACAACACCGCAGTGCGCGTCAAGCAGATCCTCCAGAAGAACAAGGAACTGCAGGACATCATTGCAATTCTTGGTGTCGACGAACTTTCAGAAGAAGACAAGATCGTTGTTTCCCGTGCGCGCCGTATCCAGCAGTTCCTGTCGCAGAACACCTACACGGCAAAGCAGTTCACCGGTGTCGAGGGGTCGACCGTGAGCATCAAGGACACCATCGAAGGATTCACCGCAATCTGCAATGGCGACCTCGACCACATTGCAGAGCAGGCCTTCTTCAACATCGGCGGACTTGACGATGTTGAGCGCAACTGGGCCCGGATCCAAGAGCAGAGCGGAAAGTAAGCCACCATGGCTGAACTTGAAGTAGAAATCGTGGCAGCGGACCATTTTGTGTGGTCCGGCGCCGCAACCATGGTCAAAGCCCGCACGTCCGACGGCGAAATCGGGATTCTTCCCGGGCATTCGCCCGTCCTGGCAATTCTGGCCGAAGGCGAGCTCGCCATTCAGCCAGTCTCAGGAGAGCGTGTCACCGTGGGAGTTGACGGAGGATTCTTCTCGGTTGATAGTGACCGTGTGGTGATCGTTGCCGACAATGCCAGGATTGGCGGTTCCGTAACCGCAGACACGAAGTAGCAGTTTGACTGGTGGACGGCTTCATTATCACGTTCATCATTCTGGCGGCACTCTTCACCCTGGTCGTGCTGGCCATTGGTGCATTCTGCCTTCGGCGCTACCAGTTGCGGAGAGCGCTCGGAACCTTCGACGCCTCCATCTGCCTTCCACCTTCGGGATGGCGGATGGGGGTTTGTCGTTATACAGACATGCATCTGGAATGGCTGAGGCTAATGTCCCTCAGCCCCATTCCGCGCTACCGGTATCTTCGTAGTTCACTGGACCTGGTTGGGTGGAGACAGCCCACTGAAAGTGAAAAGGCTCGCATTCAACCTGGAGCGATCATTGTCACCCTCACGTACGAGGGGGAGGAGCTGTTGCTCGCCATGAAGTTCGATGTTTATGCCGGACTTTCATCGTGGCTCGAAGCGGGCCCGGTCATAGGCATTGGTACCTGGCGCTGAACGGCGCACCAGATAGAAATGGCCCTCGCAGAATTGCGGGGGCCATTTCTATGTGTCTGAACGAGTTAGACGGCGGTTACGCCAGTTGCCTGCGGGCCCTTGGCCCCCTGACCGATCTCGAACTGGACACGCTGATTCTCATCCAGCGTCCGGAATCCGTTGGTCTGGATCTCTGAGTAGTGAACGAAAACATCGCCCTCAGCGTCATCCGGCGTGATGAAGCCAAAGCCCTTTTCAGCGTTGAACCACTTGACGGTTCCCTGTGCCATTTATATGTCTCCTCATAATGGAACAATTTCCTGACCGGCACACCCCGTGCCGACCGCGAGTTACTTCGCGGGAATTCCACCGTGTCAAGGAAAGCCTGTCCATCGATGAGCTCCACGCTCGCAACTTGTCTTGCGAGCATGAAAAACACGTACACAAAGACTGCAATAAGCATCACATAGGGCAATGCACCGGTCAACGGATTTACAACGGATTAAACGGATTGTTAAGCGAATGTTTGGCCTACGAGATGGTGCTCTAAAGGGCAACCGGTTCAATCCATTCACCGTGACGAAGAACCGACTGCAAGTGAAGATCAGGTCCGGTGATAACGACGTCGGCGCGAAGCCCCGAACGAAGGTTGCCCACCTCGTTACCAAGTCCGAGGATGCCCGCCGGTACGGAGGTGGCTGAGTGCACCGCCTGGGAGAGGCCCACGCCTGCGGCAACAGTCCGCTGGACTATTTCGAGCAGTGTGGCGGTGCCCCCAGCAAGACCGCCTGTGCGGTCAAGGGTCACCACTCCGTCCCGCACAGTCACGGGTGATGGCCCCAGTTGGTAGCTGCCGTCAGGCAATCCGGTTGCTGCCATGGAGTCGGTCACCAGACAGATGTTGTCGGCCCCGACCAGTTCGAACACCGAGTACACGGTCTGGGGCGCAAGGTGGTGGTTATCGGCGATGAGTTCGACGGCGGCACCCCCGGCAGCAGCGATGCGCAGGCAGGACAGCGCGGGGCCGGGGGAGCGGTGGTGAATGGGCGGCATCCCGTTGAAGAGATGGGTGACGGTGGGCCGTCCGCTTACGGCATCATTATGGGCGGCTGCCAGTAGTTTGCCGGCTGAGTTCAGGGAAGCGGCAGCACAGTCAGCGTCCGCATCCGTATGTCCGAGGGACGGAACGACTCCGTGCTCGACAAGGATCTCGACCAGGAGCTCGGCTCCCGGACGCTCCGGCGCGTAGGTCATCGTCTTCAGGCGTCCCTTCGCCGCAGCAATGAGCCGCTCAACGTCGGCGCGGGAGGGGTCGATGATGTAATCGGGATTCTGCGCACCGCAGCGGGCCTCGGAAACGAACGGACCCTCGGCGTGGATCCCGGCGATGAGGCCTTCGTCCTGCAGGGTGGCCAGCCGGCCAAAAGCAGTCTCAATGTCTTCCAACGGCGCGGTCATGGTGCTTGCGAGGAGGGTGGTGGTGCCGCGACCATGCAGGAACTGAAGGGCCGCTCGGCAGTCATCCAGTTCTGCGGCGGAGAAATCCGAGCCAAACGCACCGTGGCAATGCACATCCACCAGGCCGGGCAGAACCAGGCTCTCGGGCGGAACGCCTTCGACCTGGCGGGCGCTACCGGAGGTGTAGCCGGATGCAGGTCCCGCATAGGTGATGAACCCCTGCGCAAAGGCGAGAACGCCGTCGTCGACAATGGTCTGATCCATGACCAGACGTGCCCGAACGTACTGCTCCACACCGGTGCTCTCAGTCATGTTCCGATTCTATCCGCGCCAAATACACCACCTGGCACGGGAGTCAGCCGGTGACGTCACAACCGGCGGCACAGGCGTCAGTCAGAAGAGACGGGAGTCGACGTCATCGACGCCGCGCATGGCGTCATAATCCAGCGTGAGGCAGTCAATGCCGCGATCCTGGGCAAGTACGCGAGCCTGCGGCTTGATTTGCTGTGCTGCATAAATGCCCTTCACGGGTGCCATCAACGGATCCCGGTTCAAGAGTTCCAGGTAACGTGTGAGCTGCTCCACGCCGTCGATGTCACCACGGCGCTTGAGCTCGATGGCCACAGTGCGCCCCGAGCCGTCCCGCGCAAGGATGTCCACGGGTCCAATCGCTGTCATGTACTCCCGCCGAATCAGTGAGTAACCCTCACCGACGAGGTTGATCTGTTCCGCGAGCAGTCTCTGCAGATCAGCTTCGACGCCGTCCTTCACCAATCCAGGGTCAACGCCCAGATCGTGTGAGGTTTCGTGCAGCAGCTCATGAATGTTGATGACGAGGCGGTCATCGCTCTTGGCATGCTGTACATTCCAGGTCTGCACCACGCCCAATTCGACGTCCTCAGCCGCCGGATCCACGATCCTGAGGGAGGCGGGCGGGCTCATCCAGTTCAACGGCTTGTAGGAGCCGCCGTCGGAGTGGACAAGCACGGAGCCGTCTGCCTTCACCATCAGCAACCGGGTAGCGAGGGGCAGATGGGCGCGAAGGCGACCAACATAATCAACAGAGCAACGGGCAATCACTAGGCGCACCCATTGCACTTTACCGGGACGTCGTCGTAATCCGCTTTCAGCATCCCAGTTTACGGATCCTGTTCACAGATCCTGCGGATTCCGATGCAGACTTGGTTCATGCCCCGATCCAACCAGCCGCGCAAACCGCGGGGACAGCCCCGCCGGAAGTGGGGCGAGGCGCCGGAGCTCGATCTTGAACGTGCCCGGGCAGGCATTCCCACCCGGGAGAGCGCCCGCGACGGTGTCTGGTCGGTCCGCAGGATCACTGAACGGAACGCAGCAAAGCACTACGTGTGCCCAGGATGCTTCTCCGACATACCTCCCGGGGTTGCGCACCTGGTCGCGTGGCAGGAGGACTCCCTCTTCGGCGCGGAAACCGCGTTAGCGGACCGGCGTCACTGGCATGTGGCCTGCTGGCGCACCCGCCGGTCCGTCTAGCCGAAGGAATCGCTTGGGTAGACTGACCGGGATGACAAGCACAGCCCCCGCGTACCAGTTCTCCACTTCCACCGAACCGACGGAAATCCGTGCGGGTACCGTCCTGCCAGCTTCCCGGCGCAACATCGAGCTGAAGACGCGGGATGGCAAGACGCTGGTCGGTGAGTTCTCCACCCCTGACGGCAGGGCCCCCGTGGCCACACTGGTGACCCTGCATCCGCTGCCCACAGCCGGTGGCTTCATGGACTCCCACGTTTACCGCAAGGCATCCTTCCGCCTCCCTGCCCTGGCTGACATCGCGGTCCTCCGGTTCAACACCCGCGGTACCTGTTCGCCGCGCGGATGCAGCGAGGGAGAGTTCGACGGCGGTGGGCTGGAACGCCACGACCTTGAGGCTGCCGTGGAATGGGTAGTCAACGAGGGCCTCACCAACGTCTGGCTGGTCGGTTGGAGCTTCGGAACGGAGCTCTGCCTGAAGTACGGCGCCCGGGAGCCGGTAGCCGAACTCATCGAAGGTGCTGTGCTGCTCTCTCCGCCACTTCACAGGGCGGATGACGCCGACCTTGGGTCCTGGGCCGCGGCGGGGCTCCCGCTGCACGTGCTGGTGCCCGAACACGACGACTATCTGCAGCCAGTGGAGGCCACCGAGCGGTTCGCGCGGATCCCGCAGGCGAAGGTCGTCGGTATCGACGGCGCCAAGCACCTTTGGGTGGGAGAGAAATACGTTCGCCGCGCACTCGACGAAATTGCCGGCGTCGTGCTCGGTACGCCAACGTCGCTTCCGGAAGTCTGGGATGGACCCACAGCCCGCGCGGACTAGGAGCGGGGCGCGGTTTTCAAGCGCGGGAAGGTGACCGCCGCGCGTGGTCTCGCCTTCGCCGGAGCCCTATTGGCTGTCCTGCCGTGCGATGAACACTTCCTTGAGGAGCAGCATGACTGCCGCGGCGGTGGGGATCGCAATGAGCGCGCCCAGCACCCCGAGGAGGCTGCCGCCGGCGATGACCGCGATGACCGCGATGGCGCCGGGAACGGCCACTGCCCTCTGCATGATGCGGGGGGAGATGAAATACGCCTCGAGCTGCAGGTAGGCAAGGTACAGCACCGCGAACAGTGCGGCCGTCTGCCAGCCCGCCGTAAGCGCAACGAGGCTGACGACGACGGCGGCAATGAGTGCGCCGACCAGCGGAATGAACGCGAGCATCACCACCACGAACGCCAGCAGCACGGAGAACGGAACTCCGGCGATCGTCATGAAGATGAACGCGAAGAAGGCGTTGAGCAGGGCGACGCAGGCCTGGCCGATCACGTAGTTACCGACACTGCGGGTGATTTCCTCGCTCAAGCGCTCAACCCGCGCACGCCGTGAGCGGGGCGCCAGGCGGTAGGCCCACTTCTTCATGCCCGGAAGGGACGCGAGGAAGTAGAGGGTGAGGACCAGGATGATCAGTACGCCGAACAGGCTGTTGATGATTACGGTACCTACGCCCA
Source organism: Arthrobacter sp. TRD_SC_6 (assembly GCF_055361185.1). Lineage (NCBI taxonomy): Bacteria > Bacillati > Actinomycetota > Actinomycetes > Micrococcales > Micrococcaceae > Arthrobacter > Arthrobacter sp. TRD_SC_6. Next base: position 2,998,269 of record NZ_CM143953.1, on the reverse strand, counting down.
GCACCCCGCCGAAGATGCCCCCGACCGCCTCCGAGTCGGCAAAGAACTTATTGACTTCCTCGGTAACGCGCTCGCGCACTTGGAATTGTTCATCGACGTTCTGGAAGAACTCCGAGTTGAGGAAGTCTCGGGCGTAACCCGGAGCACGTTCCACCAGTTGAGTGGTTTGCGACACGATCGTGGGAATGAGGGTGGCGAAGAAGCCGGCGATGATGCCCACAAGGAAAAGCAGTGCGATGGTAATTCCGGCCGGACGAGGCACGTGCCGCTTTTCGAGCCACCTCACGATGGGATCTAGGCCGAGGGCGATGAAGAGGGCGGCCCCGATCCAGACGAGCAGTTGGCCCACGTTGGTGATCATGAAGAACGCCAGCAGCGCCAGGCCGGCACCCACGCTGGCCATGAAGCCGAAGTGGATGGGGTGCTGGCGCATGGAACGCTGTGGGGCGCCGCCGAACTTCAGCCGATCATCGTTGATGTGCACGGACTCGTCCACCGGGACTTCGTCGGTTCTTTCCGGAGGGAATTCAAACCGCGGCCGGGGTTGGGCCACCGGGACCACGCGCCTCAGGCGCGCCAGGGCGAAACCCAGGCCCCGCCGTCGTGCGCTGGACCGAGAAGGCACCCCCCCGGGTTCGGCCCCCGGAGTCGAGCCATCCGATGTGGATGAGGCCGTCGTCCCGCTCACCGACGAGACCGGGCGGGGCAACGGCTCGCCGATCGGCACGTCCTCGTGTTCACTCACCGTGGTTCCCGCTCTCGTTTGCGTGGGGTGTGGGTTATGGCACCGCCAATGACTAGCGAAACACTAACAGGAGCGCGGGGCAGGTTACTGAACCTGTTGTGCGGTCGACACTTTGCGCGTCGTTGAGGGGATCCCGAGGGAATCCGTGGGGAAACGGCGCTGCCAGGTGCCGTTGAGACATGTTCGTTACCATGGGATTGCTATTGAGGCCCGGCACCCGGGTACTACCCATATCGAACGATAGGTTCTTGCGTGCGCTTTCCACTTGCTGTTCCCGTTACGGTGATCGGCGCGCTGCTGGTGTTGCTCGGCGTTGGCCAGCTCACCTGGTGGGCTCCGCCGGAGACGGTAACAGTTTCCGTTCCAGCCGACGTCCAGACCGGCCCCGTCACCGTGATCGATGCAGCCGCCAAGCCATCCGGGAGCGACGACGTCGACATCACGGTCGAGTCCGAGGGAGCCTTCACGCTCGCCGTCGGGCGTGCGAACGACGTCGACGCCTGGGTCGGGAGCGCAGCCCACCTCGCCGTGACCGGGGTGGGGGAGGACGAGCTTCAGACGGAGTTCACCGACGGTGAGGAAAGCGTGCCCAACCCCAGTGGCGCCGACCTCTGGACCAGTGAGGAAACCGCTGAAGGGACCCTGACGCATCGTTGGCTGGACCCCGGAGAGGGCGAGTGGTCCATCCTCATTGCCGCCGACGGGGAGGAGCCGGCGCCGACGGCCATTTCCATCACGAGTCCCAATGACACGGCAACGCCCTGGGCTGTGCCGCTCATCATGCTGGGTGCGCTGTTGATTGTCCTGGGTGTGGCGCTGGCTTTCATCAAGCCCCGCGGAGGGAACCGGCCGCCCGCTGCAGTCGGTTCACGCGCCCATGCCCGCAGGCAGAACCGCCGCCAGGACAACCGCAGCAGTTTCGTTGCCAGCTCCGGCCACGGACCGCTGGCCCTGGCGCTGACCGCCGTCCTGGGGCTTTCCGGCGCCGTTGGTGCCCACGCCGGTACCCAGACGCCGGCGCCGTCCCCGACTTCGAGCGAAACCCCGACTTCGAGCGAAACCCCGACCTCCAGCGAGACCCCGACCGAGCCCGCCGAGAGCGAAACCGCCGAGAGCGAGCCCGCTGAATACCCGGTCGTTCTTGAGAGCCAGCTGAACCGGATCCTTGGCGCAGTGCAAACCACTGTTGCTGAAGCCGATGCCGCGGCCGACGCCGCTCTGCTTGAGGCCAGGACTGCGGGCGCGGCGGCATCATTGAGAAGCGCCAACTACGCTGTCCGGTCGCAGGCCGACGACATACCCGCCCTAACCCCCGTTGCCGCCGAACCGGTGTTGACCAGCCTCGTGCCAAACGGAAGCGGATGGCCCCGCACGGTCGTCGCGCTGACGCAGGGGGAAGCCAACCCGGTTCCACAGGCACTCGTGCTCGTGCAGGCGGATGCCAGGTCGAACTACAAGCTCACGTCCTCAATCCAGATGCTTCCAGGCACGACCTTCCCCACCGCCGGAAGCCCGGAAGGTCTGAGCGAGCTTCCCGTGGACGAAGCCGGGGAGCTGTCCACTTCGCCGCAGGACGCCGTGGCGGCCATCGCGAGCTATCTGACCGATCCTAAAGGGGACAACGCGGAAACGTTCGAGCCGAACTCCTTCGCCGATGCCATTACGTCCTTCCAATCCGACGTAGTGGCTGATGCAGACAACGATTCCGCTGAGATCAGCTTCAGCCACGAGGCTGCTCCAGAAAACACGCTCGCGATCTCAACCGACGACGGCGGGGCGATGGTCTTTGGCTACCTGAACCACACCTACAGCAGTGTGCCGGAAGGTCCGGGGGATTCCATTGCACTCGAAGGAACTGTCTACGAGACGCTGACCGGAGAGGATTCCACGGAGGAAGGAATCGATGTCCGCTACGGCGAAGCCGTCATGATGTACATCCCATCAGTCGAAAGCGGCGGGAAAATCTCGGTCATCGGGGCCGCCCAACAATTGCTCTCTGCTGAACTGCGATGAGGCTGACTTGCACTCACTGGCCGTAGAAGTTCCGCCTCTGACTGAACCCGCTGACGGAGTAGTCAAACCCCGCTGACGTAGTAATAAGGTGAAACCATGAGCATTCCGAACACTCCCGGCAGCCCCGGGCCGTCGTCAATGAACCTGCGCGGAGCAGTGGACCTTTCTGCCCTCAAGGCTCGAGCGCAGGCACAGTCGCAGGCACCGAATTCGCAAGGACCAGCAGGCCAAAGCGCCGTCGGGGCAGATGGAGCGGGGCAGCCCGGCAACGGTCAGCCCGGGGTGCCTGCGCCGGCAGGCAGCCCGTACATTGTCGACGTCACCGAGCAGGTCTTCCCACAGTTGGTGCAGCTTTCCGCCCAGGTGCCGGTGATCATTGCACTCGGAGCGTCCTGGAGCGACCAATCGGCACAGGTGCTCTCGATCCTCGAAACCATTGCCGTTGAGCAGGCTGGTTCTATATTGCTTGCGCGGGTGGACTTCGATGCGCAGCCAGGGATCGCACAGGCTTTCCAGGCGCAGGGCGTGCCCACAGTGGTTGCGGTGATCAAGGGCCAGCCGGTGCCGCTCTTCGAGGGCCCACTACCCGAGGCGCAGGTCCGTTCCTACGTCGACGAGCTGCTGAAGGTTGCGGAGGCGAACGGCGTGACGGGTTCACTGAACGACGACGCCGCCGATCCCGCCCCAGCGGAGCCCGCCGAAGAGCCCCTTCCACCGCTGCATCAGGAAGCGTTCGATGCAATCGAAGCGGGAGACTATCCAACTGCCGCTGCGGCCTACCGCAAGGCGCTCGCCGAGCAGCCTGCCGATGCTGACGCGAAGGCAGGGCTTGCACAGGTGGAACTGATGCAGCGGCTTCAGAACGCTGACGCAGCAGCACTGCGTACCGCGGCAGCTGAAGCTCCCGAATCGGTGGAAGCACAAATGGCGGCGGCGGACCTCGACCTCTCGGGTGGGCATGTCGAGGACGCACTCGCCCGCCTCACCGCCTTCATCGCGCGCTCAAGCGGAGAAGACCGTGAGACTGCCAGGGTCCGTTTGCTGGAACTGTTCGACATCGTGGGCGTCAGCGACCCACGCGTCACCAAGGCACGGGGCGCGCTGGCGAGGGCACTGTTCTAATGCCTGACTCCGGGCTCTTCGACCCGATTTCCCTGCGCGGACTCCACCTCGCGCACCGCGGCTGGGTTGCCGCGATGTGTCAGTACTCAGCTGATGCGTCGAACGCGCCCGGTGTTCCACATGACTGGCACTTGATGCACCTCGGGCAGTTCGCCGCCGGCGGTGCCGCGCTCATCATCTCCGAAGCTACCGCCGTCAATCATCAGGGGATGATCAGCCCCCGTGATACCGGCCTGTACAACGACGAGCAGACAGCGGCGTGGCGGAGGATCACCAATTTCGTCCACGCCAATTCCTCGGTGAACGCCGTGATCGGCGTCCAACTCGCCCATGCGGGCCGCAAGGCGTCAACGTGGTGGCCCTTCAGTGGCAGGCGGGGTTCGGTTTCAGTTGACGACGGCGGTTGGGACACCATGGGCCCCACCGCGGAGGCTTTCGACGGCTACTCTGCACCGCGGGCCATGGCCGAGACGGACATCCTCTCGGTTGTCGATGACTTCCGGAACTCTGCCGTGCGCGCCGTCGACGCCGGATTCGACACGGTCCAGATTCACGCCGCGCATGGCTACCTGCTGCACCAGTTCCTCAGCCCACTTGTGAACACGCGCGGGGACCGCTGGGGAGGCAGTGAGGAGAATCGCTTCCGGTTCACCCTCGCCGTCGTCGACGCCGTCCGGGAAGTCCTTCCCGCCTCAATGCCGCTGTTGCTGCGGATATCTGCCACCGACTGGGTTGCAGGCGGCCTTGACGGCGCCAGCTCAGCCCGGCTTGCCCGGCAGGCTGCCGAACGGGGCGTCGATTTCGTGGATGTGTCATCGGGAGGCGCCGTTCCCAACGCAGTGATTCCGGTGGAGCCGGGATACCAGATCCATCTGGCGGAGCAGGTCAAACTCGAAGCGGGAGTGCCAACGGGCGCCGTCGGCCTCATCAGCGACGCTTCAGCCGCCGACCGCATCATTCGTGAAGGGCAGGCTGACGCCGTGCTCATCGCGCGGGCAGCACTCCGAGACCCGCACTGGTGGCAAAGGGCAGCGCATGAGCTTGGAGCGGATCTGCCGTGGGCACCCCAGTACGAGCGCGCGGGCAGCTTTTCGAGTTTTTAGTCCTTTCGGATGAGGAACCGTGCCGGCGGCCATTGCTAGCGTGGGAACCATGACCGCCGAGCCCCTTCCGTCTGATCCGTCCGCCCCTCGACCGCACTTGGAACGTCCTGCGCTCGCGCTGCGCGGGCTCGCCAAGCGTTTCGGCGAGAAGATCGCTGTCAACGGCATCGACCTGAACGTTCCGGCGGGTTCCTTCTACGGACTGGTGGGGCCGAATGGTGCCGGCAAAACCACCGCGCTCTCGATGGCTACCGGGCTTCTTCGGCCGGATTACGGACAGGCCTGGGTCCACGGCGTAGACGTCTGGCAGAACCCATTGGAGGCCAAGAAACTCATGGGCATCCTCCCGGACGGCGTGCGGTTGTTCGATCGACTGACCGGCGAGCAGCTCGTTACCTACTCCGGCCTGCTGCGGGGGATGGACCGCGAGGAAGTGGCATCCCGGGTAACGGACCTGCTGCGCGCTCTCGACCTCACCAAAGATGCCGGAACCCTGGTGGTTGACTACTCAGCGGGCATGACCAAGAAGATCGCGCTCGCGTCCGCCCTGGTCCATGCTCCAAGCCTGCTGGTCCTCGATGAACCGTTTGAGTCGGTGGACCCAGTGTCCGCAGCCAACATCCGGGACATCCTGTCGACCTACGTGGAATCGGGCGGAACCGTCATCGTGTCCAGCCACGTCATGGACCTGGTGCAGCGCATGTGTGACCATGTTGCCGTCATCGCTGCCGGGACCGTCCTCGCTGCAGGAACTGTCGACGAGGTGCGCGGCAGCGCGAGCCTTGAAGACCGGTTCGTTGAACTGGTCGGCGGCAGGAACACAGCGGAAGGGCTGACATGGTTGCGCACCTCCTGAGGCTGAAGCTGACACTGCTCCGCAACTCCTTCCGGCGCAGTACGTGGCAGCTGGTGGGGGTCATCCTCGGAGGCCTGTACGGACTGGGAGTGCTCGGGATGGCCGTGGTTGGCCTGGTGTTTCTCGGTTCGGCAGACCCCGAAGTGATTCGCGCCGTCGTCGTCATCGGCGGTTCAGTGACCGTGCTCGGGTGGCTGGTGATCCCTCTGGTTGCGTCGGGCGTCGACATGACCCTCGACCCGGCACGGTTCGTTACTTTCGCGGTGCCGATGCGCCAACTCCTGATGGGGTTGACCCTCGGGGCCATTATCGGCATCCCGGGAATAGTGACCCTCGTAGCGTCCCTGACCCTCGTCCTTACCTGGATTCGTTTCCCCCTCGCGGCCCTCGCCGCGGCGGTGTGCGCAGTGGGAGCGGTGGTTCTGTGCGTGGTCGGGTCAAGACTGATTACGACGGCGAGCACAGCGCTCGCTTCCTCGCGGAGGTTCAAAGACCTCAGCTCAACGGTGGCCATCATCCCCCTGATCCTCCTCGGCCCGATCATCGCTGGAGTCACCGCCGGCTTCCAGACTTCTCCGGGATTCGCCTTCCAGCTGACCGACATACTCGCCTGGACACCCTTGGGAGCGTTTTGGTCGGTACCCGCGGATATCGCAGCGGGAGATGCAGGCCTGGCGCTGATGCGGTTCCTTATCGGCGCGGCGACCATAGCCCTCCTGGCCTGGCTGTGGCAGAAAAGCCTTACCCGTGCTCTGGTCACTCCCGCCTTCAATTCGGTAACCCGAAAGGGCGCAGGAAACCTGGGGCTGTTCAACCGTTTCCCAGCCACGCCCACCGGCGCCGTCGCCGCCCGGGCGCTTACCTACTGGATACGGGACCCGCGTTATGCCGCCTCCGTGATCGTTGTGCCCCTGCTGCCCGTACTCCTGTGGTTCATCAACCGGGAGTCTGGAGACCTGTCTCTGCTCAACTACCTCGGTCCCCTCACTGCGTTCCTGCTGGCCTGGTCCATTTCGGCCGATATTTCCTACGACAACACGGCCTTCTGGACGCATCTCTCCACGGGCGTCAGCGGCAGGGCAGACCGCGCGGGCCGAGCGTTGGCCCTGTGTGTTTTCGCGGTGCCCGTTGTCCTGGTCTTCACCGTCGTTCCGCTGTGGTTGAACGGGTCCCTCGCGGACCTTCCGATGATGCTGGGATTGAGTGTTGGAGCGCTCTTCACCGGGACGGGGCTGTCCAGTGTTGTCTCGGCACGGTACACCTACAACGTGCCGCTGCCCGGTGAGAGCGCGTTCAAGACCCCACCCGGTACCGGTTTCTCCATGCTGACCATCCAGTTCATGGGTTGGTTCGTGCTTGCCGTGCTGCTGGTGCCCGAGCTGGCGCTGGCGATCACTTACCTGGTGACCGGTGACGCGCTGTTCGGATGGCTGACTCTCGCCGCGGGGGTGGTGTGCGGAACAGCTGCGCTCGTGGGTGGAATCCGTGTCGGCGGAAGCTGGTATGACAAGCGGGCTCCAGAGCTGCTGCAGGCCGTGAGCGTGAACAAATGACGCCGTGACCTGTCAGTATGCCACTGCCTCCCCGGCCAGCCTGGGCGCCTGTTCGCCGGTAGGATGGAACCCATGAGTACGCCAGCAGACCCCTTCGAAAGTCACCCACAAGGTTCTCCCGGTGACTCCGGCACGTCGACCGCAACGATCGAGCGCGAGGAACTGCGGGAGGAGCTTGAGCCGGGGGACCGTGAGCGCTTTGCCCATTACGTACGCAAAGAAAAGATCATGGAGTCCGCGCTTTCCGGTGAGCCCGTGATCGCGTTATGCGGGAAGGTGTGGACGCCCGGCCGGGATCCTGAAAAGTTCCCCGTCTGCCCTGAGTGCAAGGAGATCTATAACTCCATGCGTCCAGGGGATAAGTCCTAGGGATTCACAAGTACACGGTTCAAAGCGCCTGCCGGGTCAAACCCGCCGGTCTTTTGCTGGACGAGAGCCCGGCTGATGAGGATCCAATGCAAGAAACAGGCACTCCGCCGCGCGGTGGAGCGATGTCTGCCCGGTTGCGTCCGCTGACAATTGGCGTACTCGCCATCATCACCTGTGCCGCTTTCGAAGCCATGGCGGTTGTCACCGCGATGCCGTCGGTCGCCGCTGAGCTCGATGGCGTGTCCAGTTACGGGCTGGCATTCTCGATGTACCTGACGGCGTCGCTGCTCGGGAGCGTGCTTGGCGGCTCCTGGTGCGACCGCCGCGGACCCCGTCCCGCCTTGGCCGTGGGCATGGGCCTTATGGTGCTGGGACTCCTGGTTTCCGGCAGCGCCGGCGCCTTCTGGCTGATGACGGCGGGGCGTGCGGTATCGGGCCTAGGCGGCGGGTTCATGATCGTCGCTGTCTACGTCATCATTGCCCGCGCGTACCCACAGCAAATGCAGCCGGTGGTCTTCGGCTGGCTCGCCGCGGCCTGGGTGATCCCATCACTTGTGGGGCCCTACGTTTCCGGCGTGCTCGCTGAACAGGCCAGCTGGCGTTGGGTTTTCCTCGGTGTGGCACCGGTGGTGGTCGCAGCGTTCCTCCTGGTCTGGCCGCGAACTGCGGAACTGACAGCCCGGGAACCGAAATCAGCACCAGACGCAGCGGTACGCAAGAACGCCCTCACAGGGTTGCTTCTCGCAGGGGGCGTGTTCGCTGCACAGTTCGCGCTGACACGCGTCGCGACAGAAGGATTCGCGGAGCCGCTGACGGCCTGGCTCTATGTCCTTGTCGGCCTGGCAGGCGTCGGGGCCGCCGTCGTCTCCTTCCCCCGGCTGCTGCCGCAGGGCACGCTGCGGTTGGCGAAGGGCCTCCCGAGCGTCATTGCCACCCGCGGCCTGCTCACTGTTGCCTTCTTCGGCGCCGAGGCGTTCATCCCGCTCATGCTGGTCTCCGTCCGGGGGCTGGACGCCTCAACGGCCGGACTGACGTTGAGTGCTGCCGCCGTCGGATGGAGCGTGGGATCCTTCGTCCAGGCGCGGGTTACCTTCCGCAGGCAGTGGCTGTTGGTGATCGGTGCCTCACTGTTGTCCGTGACGATCGGCGGCTTGGCGCTGACGGCGTCGAGCGGCGTGCCCTTCGTGGCGTTGGTGCTCGTCTGGTGCGCCGCCGGCTTTGCGATGGGAATCACGCTCTCAAGCACTTCAGTGCTTGTGCTGAAACTTTCGGCGCCCCATGAGCAGGGCCGCAACTCCGCTGCGCTGCAGCTCTCCGACCAGCTCGGAGGAGCCGTCGGGACAGCCGGCGCGGGCGGGCTGTTCGCCCTGCTGCGGGATCCTGGAAACCCTGGCCAGGTGGGTGTGTTCGTTGCAATCTGGCTGGCTCTGTGCGTGTTCGCTGTAGTGGGTATAGTGGCCGGGTTGAGGGCTGCCCAGGGTGATCGAGCCGCAGTGCCGGAAGGCACCGGGAAACCGGATATATCGGAAGAATCCGCCAAACCAGGCAAACCTGGCGAGTCCGGCCAACAGGGAAAACAAGGAAAGGTGTCGACCACAGAGTGAGCAATAATGCACTTTTCGGCACGACGCCGGCCTTGCCGCCTGCCTACCCCGAGCGGGCCGCATGGGGAACTGCGCCCAAGCTCAGGCAGTGGCAGGAGGAAGCACTCGCCAAGTACTTTGCGAACTCGCCCCAGGACTTCCTTGCCGTCGCGACGCCCGGTGCAGGCAAGACCACCTTCGCTCTCCGCGTCGCCACCGAACTCGTTGAACGCCGGATAGTAAACCGGATCGTCGTCGTCGCCCCGACGGACCACCTCAAGAGGCAGTGGGCAGACGCCGCGGCCAGAGTGGGGCTGTCCATCGATCCCAACTTCCGTAATGCCGATGGGCGCCACGGCTCGGGCTTCATCGGTGTTGCCGTCACCTACGCGCAGGTCGCGAGCAAGCCGATGCTGCACCGGGCCAAGACGGAAGCCGCCAAGACACTGGTCATCCTTGATGAGATCCACCACGGCGGAGACGCACTCTCCTGGGGCGACGGCATCCGTGAAGCGTTCGAGCCGGCCACCCGTCGTCTTGCACTGACCGGTACCCCGTTCCGGTCCGACACCGCCGCGATTCCGTTCGTGGAGTATGTGGAAGACGCCGACGGTATCCGCCGCTCCCGTTCCGACTACACCTACGGCTACGGCGAGGCGCTGCGCGACCACGTGGTCCGGCCGGTGATCTTCATGGCCTACTCCGGCCAGATGCGGTGGCGGACCAGTGCCGGTGAGGAGATGGCGGCATCCCTTGGCGAGGCCGCAGTCACGAAGGACATCACCGCCCAGGCGTGGCGGACGGCCCTTAATCCGCAAGGGGACTGGATTCCGGCCGTGCTTACCGCGGCTGACCGCCGTCTTACGGAGGTCCGGCGCTCGGTCCCGGATGCAGGCGGCATGGTCATCGCAACAGATCACGACGATGCACGGGCCTACGCCGGCCAGCTGAAGAAGATCACAGGCGAATCACCAACCGTGATTCTTTCGGACGATTCGAAGGCTTCGGGAAAGATCGAGGAATTCTCGGCGGGGGAGAGCCGCTGGATGGTTGCCGTCCGCATGGTCTCCGAGGGCGTGGACGTGCCCCGCCTCGCCGTCGGCGTCTACGCCACCTCCACTGCTACGCCGCTGTTCTTCGCGCAGGCGGTTGGACGGTTCGTGCGTGCACGGCGCCGCGGCGAAACGGCGTCCGTCTTCCTGCCTTCAGTGCCGAACCTCATGTTGCTCGCGAACCAGCTCGAAGCCGAACGGGACCACGCCCTTGACCGCCCCGATAACAACGAAGATGGGTTCGCTCCCGAAGAAGCCCTGATGGAAGCGGCGAACCGCGAGGAAAAGGCGAGCGATGAGCTGACCAAGCAAAAGTTCGAGGCACTTGAGTCCCAGGCCGCCTTTGACCGGGTGCTATTCGACGGCGGCGAATTCGGCACCGGCGGTGAAATGGGGAGCGACGAGGAACTCGACTTCCTTGGGATTCCTGGCCTGTTGGATGCTGACCAGGTCGGTATGATCCTGCGGCAGCGTCAACAGGAACAGCAGTCCCGCCGGCGCGGCGGCGCACAGCAGAGCGCCGCGCAACCTGCTGCTCCCGACGCCCCGCCTGTAGTGGATCACCGCCAGCTCACCGAGCTTCGGGGGCAACTGGCGAAGAACGTCTCGGCGTGGTCGGCGCGCTCCGGGATGCCGCATGGGGTGGTGCACACGGAGCTGCGCAAAGCATGTGGCGGACCGGCGGTTGCACAGGCCAACGAGGAGCAGCTGAACCGCAGGTTGAAGAAGCTTCAGGACTGGTTCATCGGTCGCACCTAGGGTCGCCAGGTGGAAGAGGGAAGGCCAGCTGGAACTAGTCGACCAGCTCCACGCCGGCCTCCTCAAGTTCGGCGAAGACCTTGTTGACTTGATCGGGATGTACGGCGCGGGTGTAGTCCACCAGCACGCTGGTGTCGTAACCGGCCGCTACCGCGTCGAGGGCGGTTGCGCGGACGCAGTAGTCGGTTGCCAGGCCTGCGACCACCACCTCGTCCACGTCCCGGTCACGCAGCCAGTCATCCAGGGACACGGCGTCGTCGGGCACTCCCCCTGTCTCTGCAGCCGCGGCGCTGAGTTTCTGCTCCCCGGTAGGCACTTGGTCTTCGGGAGCAAGCACTCCTTCAAAGCCTGAATACGCCGCGACGTACTGGCCCTTCCGGAAAACCGCCTCAATGCTTTCGGTATCGAGGTTGGGGTGAAAGCGGGAGCCGGGCTGGTCTGCGACGCAGTGCACGGGCCACGAGTCCACGAAGTCGGGCTGATCCGAGAAGTGCGGTCCGGGGTCGATGTGCCAGTCCTGGGTCGCGATGATGTAGTCATAGTGGCCAGCTTGCGCGTCGATGTGGTCGCTGAGCGACTGCGCGGTCTCGGCCCCGCCGTCAACTGCCAGCGAGCCGCCTTCGCAAAAGTCATTCTGTACGTCGACGATGATCAGCGCACGTGTCATGGGGACTCCTCGTATTCGGTAGGGATGGCCGGTTCGCCGCGCTGGAGGCGCATGACCGAACCTGGCAGCTCAGCCATTGATTGCCGGTGCCTAGCAGCTGCGCGCTCGACGGCGGCGGGCCCGGTCCAGCCCGGTAGTACTTCGCCGCCTGCCACGAACTGCTGTAGCAGCGGGCGGTCGTTGCCGTCGTCGTGCGGTGGATTTCCGATGCCGATCACTTCCGCCACCGCGGTACCGGTGCCATTGAGCCGCCGGAGCGCGTATTTCCGGCCACCGACGGACGCCTTGTTCTTGGCGGCCTTGGCGACAGAGACGAACTGGCCGTCGTCGCCGGTGCGGCTCACCAGCTTGTAGACCATCCCGGCGGTGGGTGCGCCGGATCCCGTGACCAGGGAGGTGCCCACGCCATAGGAATCCACGGGGGCGGAGGCCAGCAGGCCGATTGCGTATTCGTCGAGGTCCGAGGTGACGACAATTCGCGTCTGATGGTTACCGAGGTCATCCAGCAGCTGCCGTACCCAGCGCGCCTGTGCCACCAGGTCACCGGAATCGAGCCGGACTGCACCGAGGTCCGGTCCGCCTGCGGCAACGGCATTGCGGACGCCGCGCTCGACGTCGTATGTGTCCACGAGGAGCGAGGTTCCCTTGCCGAGGGCGGCAACCTGGGCGGCGAACGCTTCCTCCTCCGAGTCGTGAAGCAGAGTGAACGAGTGGGCTGCAGTTCCTACGGTACGGATTCCGTAGCGACGCCCGGCCTCGAGGTTCGACGTACTGGCGAACCCCCCGATGATCGCCGCGCGGGCGGAGGCCACAGCCGACTCCTCCTGGGTACGGCGTGAGCCCATCTCGATGCAGGGACGGGTTGCCGCTGCTCCGGACATCCGGGACGCGGCAGAAGCGATGGCGCTGTCGTGATTGAGGACCGACAACAAATATGTTTCGAGGATGCAGGCTTCCGCGAAGCTGCCTTCGACGATGAGGATGGGGGAGTGCGGGAAGAAGGCTTCCCCCTCGGCGTAACCCCAGATCTCGCCCATGAACCGGAAGGACGAGAGCCAGTCGAGGGTCGCCGCGTCAACGACGGCGGAGTCCGCCAGGGCCTGGAGCTGTGCGTCTTCGAACCGGAAGTTCTGCAGTCCTTCCAGCAGCCGGCCCGTCCCGGCGACAATGCCGTAGCGGCGTCCTTCGGGGAGGCGCCGGGTGAACACCTCGAAGACGGACCGGCGGTGCGCTGCACCGGAGTGCAGGGCGGCCTGCAGCATGGTCAGCTCGTAGTGGTCGGTGTACAGCGCCGTATTGGGGTGCTGCCAGGCATTTGTTGAGCTCACAAAGAAACTCTAGCCCCGCGGCCACTTGCATGAGTATTGTGCAGGCTGTGCTACCGGCGGTGGCAGTGACCGAGGACGCAGGGCGTCTTCGGCGCACCGACCTACAATGGACAGCATGAGTGTTGGCGTTGTTCCCGAAACCGACCAGCGTGAGGAAACCGACGTTGACCTTGCTACCAGCCTGGACGTGCCGTGGGTCGTGATCGTCTGGAATGATCCGGTGAACCTGATGAGCTACGTGACCTACGTGTTCCAGACCTACTTCGGTTACAGCGAAGCCAAGGCGCGCACGCTCATGCTTGAGGTTCACGAGCAGGGCAGATCGGTGGTCTCCACGGGGCCGAGGGAGCAGGCTGAACGGGACACCGTAGCCATGCATTCCTTCGGGTTGTGGGCCACTTTCCAGACAGCGGACGCGTAGGAGCGGCAGTGGCGAAAGCATTCAAGGCGACCAGGCGCGGCATTTCCGGGGAGTTCGAGGCAGGGGAGCTGCGCCTGCTCCGCCGGCTTTTTGTCGACGTCGTGCAGCTCCTCGAACCTGAGGCGCGGGAGAACGAGGACCCTTTGGCCGCATTGGTGGGCCTGGATTCCGAGGCGGTGAAGCCGCAGGACAGCGCTGTGGCCCGCCTCCTGCCTGACGCAGTGAAGAACGACGACGTCGAGGCGCTGGAGTTCCGCCGCCTGACCGAGCGCTCGCTGCGGGAGGACAAGGTAGGCGTTCTGCGCGGAGCGGCGCTCCTGCTTGAGAGCACCTCGGTACTGCTGAATCCCGACCAGGCCCAGTTGCTTGCGCGTGCGCTGAATGATGTCCGGCTGGTCCTGGCGGACCGGTTGGATATCAGGACTGACGAGGACGCAGCGCGGCTGCACGACATCTCAGACGTGGACGATGCCGAGGACCTGGAGTCCTACCTGGCGCTGGTGTACAACTTCGTTACCTGGCTTCAGGAGGGGCTCATGCAGGCCCTTCTTGGTGGACGGGAAGACTGATCAGCGGCGGCGTCGCGTGACCGGTGCGCCGCGGTCGGTGTGACCAAGGACACGGCAGGCCGCTTAGCTAAAGCGGCCGGTGCCCCCTATCCTCAAAAGATCATGAGTTCTGCTGTTCCTGCCGTCTCTACTGCCGATGATGCCGCCTCCGGATCCACCGAGGCGCCCATCGGCATTTTCGATTCAGGGGTGGGCGGATTGACCGTCGCCCGGGCTGTAATGGACCAACTGCCGCATGAATCCGTGCTTTACGTAGGCGATACCGCCCATGGACCGTATGGGCCCCTCCCCATCGCGCAGGTTCGCGCGCACGCCCTCGGGGTCATGGATGAGCTGGTCGATTCCGGGGTCAAGCTGCTGGTCATCGCGTGTAATTCGGCGTCGGCGGCGGTGCTGCGCGATGCCCGCGAGCGTTATACGGCCCGCTACGGGATTCCGGTGATCGAGGTGATTCAGCCGGCCGTCCGCCGGGCGGTGGCTGCCACCAGGACCGGGCGGATCGGCGTGATCGGGACCAGCGCTACCGTGGGTTCGCGCGCCTACGATGACACTTTTGCGGCCGCGCCGCACCTGGAGATTTCCTCGGTGGCCTGCCCGGCCTTCGTGGAGTTCGTTGAGGCGGGCGTGACGGCCGGCCCGGAACTGCTGGAGACCGCTTCGCGCTACCTTGCGCCCCTGGCGGCGGCCGACGTCGACACCCTGGTTCTCGGCTGCACCCACTACCCTCTTCTGACGGGAGTCATCTCCTATGTCATGGGGGATGCAGTGACCCTGGTGAGCAGTGCCGAGGAAACAGCCAAGGATGTGTACAGGGCGCTGGTCTCCCACGACCTGCTTCGCACCGGATCAGCAAAACCGGAGCACCACTTTATCGCCACCGGGGACGCCGCCCGATTTGAGGAGCTCGCCCGCCGCTTCCTGGGCCCCGAGGTCCTCAGCGTCGAGCATGTTGACCACGTGGCCGCCCAATATCCGACCGGAAGCCTGGCCAGGATCACTCCAGAGATGCTCGCCGCGGCCCGGGCCGACGCCGGTACGCGTACCGGCCGATGAAGCTCACCATTGTCGGCTGCAGCGGATCCTTTCCCGGCCCACACTCTCCGGCCTCCTGTTACCTCGTGACGGTCGAGGGGGAGGACAAGACGTGGCGGATCCTGCTGGACCTCGGCAATGGTTCCCTGGGTGCGCTGCAGCGGTACATGGACCTTCGGGATATTGACGCCGTGCTGCTGAGCCACCTGCACCCTGATCACTGCATGGATCTGTGCGGCCTGCATGTGGCCGTCCACTGGGATCCAGCAGGCTGGAACCAGCCGCGCATCCCGGTGTGGGGTCCGGCCGCTACAGCGGACCGGATAGCCACGGCATACGGCCTTGATCCTGATCCGGGAATGCACGAAGACTTTGACTTCCGCTCCTGGTCAGCAAGGCAACCGGTCACCATAGGCCCGTTCACCATCACCCCGTATCCGGTGCTGCATCCTGTGGAGGAGGCCTACGCGCTCCGTGTCGAAGTTGACGATCCGCAAATTCCAGGGGGCAAGCGGGTACTCACCTATTCCGGAGATACCGATTCGTGTGACGGCCTGGTGGAGGCCGCCGAAGGCTCGAACCTTTTCCTTTGCGAGGCAGCCTTCCACGAGGGGCGCGACGACGCCGTCACCGGCGTGCACCTGACCGGCAAGCGCGCCGGTGAAATGGCCACCGTGGCGGGATCGGGCCGCTTGCTGCTGACCCACCTGCCCGTGTGGAATGACGCCGTGAGAGCGATTGAGGAAGCCCGCTCGAGCTTCGACGGAGACGTGGCCGTCGCCGTTGCGGGGGTCTCCTACCGCGTCTAGGGTTTGGGTTGCCCTTTCGGCAGGCGCGCTACCGCAGACCTGCCGGACGAGCTGGCTCTGGCAGACTTGGGTTCATGACTTCCCCTACCTCCTCAACACCTGAGTCCGCCAGCGCCACCGTCCGCGCAGACGGCCGGACCCCTGACCAACTCCGGCCGATCAGCATCACCCGCGGCTGGTCCAACCAGGCGGAAGGCTCCGCACTCATCGAATTCGGAAACACCCGGGTGCTCTGCACTGCCTCCCTGACTGCGGGTGTACCGCGCTGGCTCAAGGGAGAGGGGAAAGGATGGGTCACGGCCGAGTACGCCATGCTTCCACGCGCCACGAACACCCGTTCAGACCGCGAATCCGTGAAGGGGCGCATAGGCGGGCGCACCCATGAGATTTCCCGCCTGATCGGCCGGTCCCTGCGCTCCATCATCGACACCCGGGCGCTGGGCGAGAACACCATCGTCCTCGACTGTGACGTGCTGCAGGCCGACGGCGGAACCCGCACCGCAGCCATCACCGGCGCATACGTAGCGCT
The DNA here is from genome assembly GCF_055361185.1 of Arthrobacter sp. TRD_SC_6. NCBI lineage: Bacteria > Bacillati > Actinomycetota > Actinomycetes > Micrococcales > Micrococcaceae > Arthrobacter > Arthrobacter sp. TRD_SC_6. The sequence goes on along the minus strand of NZ_CM143953.1, from coordinate 2,981,759 downwards.
AGCCGAGGCAATTCGCTATGCACAGGAACACGGACTGGTTCCCGCCGCTGCCCGGCCGCTGACCGACACCGTGGCGGCTGTCAGCGTCGGTATCATCGACGGCGTGCCCATGCTCGATCTTCCGTATGTCGAAGACGTGCGGGCCGAGACCGACATGAACGTGGTGGTCACGGGCAGCGGCAGCTTCGTTGAGGTGCAGGGCACCGCCGAGGGAGCACCCTTCGACCGGGCTGAACTGGACGCGCTCCTGGACCTTGCTCTGTTGGGTACCTCCCAGCTCGCCCAGATCCAGCGCGAGACTCTGGGAGAGGCCCGTGCCTGAGGCCAGGCTTGTCCTTGCCACGAGGAATTCAGGAAAGCTTCGCGAGTTGCGGGCCCTGCTGCGCGGAAAAGTGCCAGGGCTCGACGTCGACACCCAGGTTGTCGACGCCGCGGCAGTAGGTGCCCCCGACGTCGTCGAGAGCGGGGTGACGTTCGAGGAAAACGCCCTCCTGAAGGCGCGCGCGGTAGCGCAGGCTTCGGGCCTGATTGCCGTCGCTGACGATTCAGGGCTGGCCGTGGACGTATTGGGCGGCGCCCCGGGGATCTTCTCGGCCCGTTGGGCCGGCAGTCACGGAAACGACGCCGCCAACCTGCAACTGCTGCTCGACCAGCTGCAGGACATCCCGGCGGAGCGCCGTGGTGCCCGGTTTGTTTGCGCTGCTGCCCTCGCGGTGCCGAACGGCGTCGAAAGCGTCTCACGGGGAGAGTTGGCAGGCATGCTGTTGATTTCTCCCCGCGGCGACGGGGGATTCGGCTACGACCCGATCCTGGAGCCTCAGGGCATGGACCGCAGCTGTGCGGAGCTGTCAGCGGATGAGAAGAACGCCATCAGCCACCGCGCGAAGGCCTTTGATCATCTGCTGCCAGCGCTGATCGAAGTTCTTAGCCCTGCTAGCTGAACAGGCGCGCGCCTTCGGGCTATTTCGGGTCACGCAGTCCAGTAGGGCAAACTTAACCGGGTTATGACACGAGAGCTGAGTACCCTGCTGCCCACCCAGACCGGCAACGATTCCCTGCTTGGGGGTGTTGCTGACTGGGCCGTCAGCATGATGGAGACTATCGGAGCTCCCGGTGCCGGCCTTGCAATTGCGCTGGAGAATCTCTTTCCGCCCCTTCCCAGTGAAGTTATTCTGCCGCTGGCGGGATTCACTGCAAGCAGGGGCGACTTCTCGCTGGCCGAGGCAATCTTCTGGACCACGGCGGGGTCAGTCGTAGGCGCGTACCTCCTGTACCTACTGGGCGTGCTGCTGGGCCGCGACCGTATGCGCCGACTCGTATCCAAAGTGCCCCTGGTGGACCTTGAGGATGTCGACAGTGTGGAGGCCTGGTTCTACCGCCACGGTTACAAAGCGGTCTTCTTCGGGCGAATGGTCCCCATTTTCCGCAGCCTGGTCTCGATCCCGGCCGGAATCGAACGCATGCCTATCTGGGCATTCCTGGGGCTCACGCTGGCCGGCAGCCTGATCTGGAACTCCATCTTCGTGCTGGCCGGTTACTTCCTCGGCGAGAACTGGCACCTGGTGGAGCAGTACGCCGACATCTTCCAGAAGCTGGTCATCGGCGCCGTCCTCCTGCTGGTGGTGTTCTTCGTGGTGAGCAAGGTACGGAAGGTGCGCCGCAAGCGCTCGGCGCAATGACGGACCTGCTCGACGTCTGGCCGCTCTTCGGCCTGGAGCTTCGCACGCCGCGGTTGACGTTGACCCCAGTACGCGACGAACAGCTTCCCGAAGTGGTCGACGCCGTGCTCGCTGGAATCCATGACCCAGCCGTGATGCCCTTCAGCGTGCCGTGGACGGAAGCGCCTCGCGACGAACTGATCCGCGAGACGGTCAAGCACCAGTGGCGCCAGCGGTGCGCCGTCAGTCCCGGCACTTGGACGCTCAACTTCGCGGTCGTGTTCGAGGGCCGGGTTGTCGGAATGCAGGATGTGTCGGCCCGGAACTTCCCTGTGCTGAGGAGCATCCATAGCGGCTCCTGGTTGACGCAGTCGGTGCAGGGGATCGGTCTTGGTAAGGAGATGCGCGCCGCCGTCCTGTTGTTCGCGTTCGACCACCTCGCCGCGAACGTGGCCCTTTCGGAGGCAGCGGAGTGGAACGAGGCGTCACTCGGCGTTTCGCGCTGCCTCGGCTATGCACCGAACGGAGTCTCGGACGGCGTGGTGCGGCCTGGAGAAGTCACCCGTAGAGTCCAGCTTCGTCTGGAAAGCGAGCACTTTGTGCGGCCTGACTGGTCCTTGAGGGTAGCTGGCGCTGAGGCCGCCATGCCGTTGCTCGGCGCCGAGTAGCCGAAGCCTCCCACCAACGCCGTTACTGCTTGACTCCGCTGCTTCTGGTTGTATGGTTAGTTACATGAGTAACGAACCAACTAAGTGGCCGGGCGCTATTCCGGCGAACTGGCGCGCGTACGCATCGTGATGATCGATGAAGGGCGTCCGATCTTCCAACAGATCGCTGAACGCATTGAGAACGACATCATCGACGGCACACTCGCGGAAGAAGCGCAGGTGCCATCGACCAACGAATTTGCAGCTTTCTACCGGATAAATCCCGCGACAGCAGCCAAGGGCGTCAACCGCCTGGTCGATGACGGGATCCTCTACAAGCAACGGGGTATAGGGATGTTTGTTTCAACAGGCGCACGGGTGCTGCTGGTGCAGCGCCGTCGGGAGAAGTTTTTCGAACAGTACGTCCAGCCGCTTGCCAGGGAAGCGCGGAAGCTGGGCATCGAGCCGGATGAGCTGGCCGACATGATCAAGCAGGGCGAGCACGCAACACAAGGGGGAGCGCTATGAACGCCGTAAGAACCAAGGACCCGTCCACTGCGGAACGAACGCAGGGCGCCGTCGTCGACGTTCTTCAGCTGACCAAGTCCTACCGGAAATCCGTGGCGCTACAGGATGTCACGCTCGCGCTGGAGCCGAACCGCATCTACGGATTGCTCGGGCGCAACGGGGCGGGGAAAACAACACTGATGTCCATCCTCACTGCGCAGGGCTTTGCTTCGTCGGGTGAGGTGCGTGTCTTTGGGGAGGACCCTTACGAGAACGAACGCGTACTCAACCGCATCTGCTTCATCCGCGAATCCCAGAAGTACCCGGATTCCTTCAACGCCCAGCATGCCTTCAAATCGGCCGCGCTGTTCTACTCAAACTGGAGCCAGGAATTCGCGGACCGGTTGGCAAAAGACTTTCAACTGCCCATGTGCCGCAATATCAAGAAGCTGTCCCGCGGCCAGCTTTCAGCCGTGGGAGTCATCATTGGCCTTGCTTCCCGCGCGGAGCTTACGTTCTTCGATGAACCGTACCTCGGACTGGATGCCGTGGCCCGCCAGCTTTTCTATGACCGGCTGGTGGAGGATTACGCCGAACATCCCAGGACGGTCGTCCTCTCCTCACACCTGATCGATGAGGTGGCCAATCTCCTTGAGCACGTGATCCTGATCGATCAGGGGCGCATCATCATGGACGACGACGCCGAGGCCATCCGGGGATCTGCGTTCACCGTTGTCGGCTCTGCGGAAAAGGTGAAAAACTTCCTCGGATCGCGGGAAGTGATGCACACTGACACATTCGCCTCCCTTGCCTCAGTCACGGCCCTCGGAGCGCTGACCCAGGAGGAAGTACGGGCAGCGGGCGAGTTGGGGCTGGAACTGGCCCCCGTCTCCCTGCAGCAACTGATAGTCCGGAAGACCATGTCCACTTCGCCCGCCCAGGCGGGCGCCGCCGATAGCCATATCACGGAGGCAGCACGATGAGCCGCGTTACGAAGGTCATGCGCATGCAGTTGATCAACCGGTGGATCTTCATCGGCATCCCGCTCATCATCCTGGCCGCCTCGTTTGGCCTGACCCTGATCATCTGGGCGATGATTCCGCCCGGAGAAATGAAATACTCGGGTGGGTCCCAGGCGTTGATGTGGTACTTCTTCGCACTCGGGATTCAGTCGCTCACCCTCACGTTTCCGTTCTCGCAGGGACTCAGCATCACCCGCCGGACCTTTTTCCTAGGTACCTTCGCGCTCTTCTCGATCATCGCGCTCATCACCTCTGTCCTTTACTGGGTGCTCGGGCTGGTCGAGCAGGCAACCGGCGGATGGGGCATGAACGGCCGCTTCTTCGCTATCGGGTGGGTGGCGGAAGGCCCCTGGTTCCACCCCATTGCCTTCTACTTCGCCGCGATGATGGTGCTCTTCGTCATCGGTTTCTGGGCAGCGACCGTTTATAAGCGTTGGCTGACCACGGGCCTGTTGATTGCAGGCATCAGCGTGGCGCTCCTGTTGGTAGGGATTCTGTACGTCATTGGCTCCCAGGATGCGTGGGCACAGGTTGGCCAGTTCTTCGCGTCGCAGACCCAGCTGAATGTCGCGGGCTGGCTGGCCGCGCTGACCCTGGTGCTGGCGGGTGGATCCTTCCTCACGCTGCGCCGCGCTGTGCCGTAACGACTTGATGGCCACACGGCTCTGCCTCCGGGGTGGAGCCGTGTGCACCAACTACCGTGGCTGGTGTGGGAATTGGGTTTACGGCGATTGACTTCGAAACAGCTAATGGATTTCGTGGTTCTCCCTGCGCGGTGGGCCTCACCAAGGTGCGCAACGGCAGGATTGTGGAGGAAGCCAACTGGCTGATGCGTCCCCCGGAGGGACATGACCACTTCGACTCGCGCAACGTTGCCATCCACCGGATTACACCGGACATGGTGGCGAACCGCCCCCGGTTCGGCGACCTCTTTCCGGAGATCGGCGCCTTCATCGGTGACGACATCCTCGTCGCTCACAATGCGGCCTTCGACCTGGGTGTCATCCGTTCCGCCCTGGAGGTTTCAAACCGCGCAGGGCCAGCGTATGACTACGCCTGCACCGTCCTCCTCTCCCGGCGCAGTTACTTCCTGGTCTCGTATTCGCTGCCCTACGTGGCTGAGGCTGCCGGCGTGCCGCTGGTGAACCACCACGACGCCGTCGAAGATGCACGCGCATGCGCCGGGATTATGGTGGACATTGCGCAGCGGGCAGAAGCGAATTCAGTGGAGGAACTGGTCACCGGGCACCGGCTCAAGCTCTCGCGACTCGAGGCGTACGAACCCGGCATTTCAGAGCTGTCCAAAGCCACCATCACAGCGCTGCAGCGGGGGCCGGCAAGTGGCTGGGCCGGCTGGCCGGATGAGGGGCAGAACCCTCCGCCCAATGCGGCAGCCGACCCGACGCACCCGCTGTTTGGGCAGACCGTGGTTTTCACTGGCGATCTTGGCATACCCCGTCCGCAGGCGAAGAAGAGAGCCGCCGTTCTTGGAGCGCAGCCTGCGAGTGCCGTGACCCGAAAAACCACCGTTTTGGTGGTTGGAAACGGGTTTGTCGCATCAGATCTGCGAAGCGGGCGGGTGACTGGGAAGGCCCGCCGCGTCATGGAGTTACACAATCGGGGGCAGAACATCGAGGTGCTCTCCGAAGCCGAGTTCCTGCAAATGACCGGCGGTCGCTGGCCAGCCAACAGCCAGTAGCTTTCGGTCTGGCTAGACGCCCATCGAGCGGGAGAACCGGTCTGCGATCCCGCGAACGACGTCGGCACCCTTCAACTGTGCGATGGCGCCCGCAGGGAGCGCGGCACTTCCGTGCAGGGCGCCGACTATATTCCCTGCGATGGCTGCACCCACCCGATGGGCGGGGCCCTCGGTGGCGCATTCCGCCAGCAAAGCGCACAAGTGGGTTGCGGCGTCGTCGTTGGCTGTCCGCAGTACCAGGCTGATCGCCGAAACCAGCGTGTCAGCGGCAGTTTGCCCGGCTCGAGGCGTCACCGCCGGACTCTCTCTAAGCGCTGCCAGCGCGGCGGAAAGTTCCACGGCGCCCAGCCTGGCCGCGTGGCTTGCGGCGGCGGCCACGGCGGCCGGGAGAGATTGGTCCGTCTGCGCCAACTCCCGGATCAGTGTGGTGAATACGGCTGCCGGCTGCTGGGCGGCCGGGCTGCCATGAGTGATGGCGGCGGCGTCGAGGGCCAACCTTTCGATCATCGCCTCCGGCACGTTCGCGAGCAGCCCGAGAGGTGCGGAACGCTTCAAGGCTCCAGCGCCGTCGTCATTCGTTGAAAGTGGCCGCTGGCGGCTACCCATCTCGCCTGTGAGCAGCGATGCGAGGGTTGCCGCGTCCGGATCGCGGCGGTCCTTCAGGACAGGCTGCCGGTCGATCCACCGCCCGGGAGGAGCCGGAGCGAACCGCGGCGCTGCTTCGCCCTGTGTGCCGAGCCAGCGAAGGTAGGCCAGCCAGAGACAGGCGGTCTCGTCGGCAGCGACGCCGTCATTAGCCCATTCGAGAGCATCCGTGATGCCGTCGGTGGTGTAGAGGGTGAGCTGTGTCGCCGAGGCGAAGTGGTGCCCGGCCGAGCCCGCGGCGGCTTCGCTGAGGGCGCCGCCGAGAAGGGCGCCGGAGATTCTGCTGCCAAGGTCTGGTACTGATGTCACTGAGTCAGTGTAGGCATTTGCTGGCTGGGTGGCACCGGCGGAACCGGCCGTCGGCGTTGCCGACCTAAACTGTCGGCGGCGGCCGGTAGCTTGGAATCATGAGGTTACTGCACACGTCGGACTGGCATTTGGGTCGCTCTTTCCATGGCGTCGGCATGCTTGAAGCGCAGCAGTTGTTCGTGGACCAGCTGGAAAAAGCTGTACGCGAAAAGAATGTCGACGTGGTCCTAATTTCCGGCGATGTGTATGACCGGGCGTTGCCCGCCGTCGATGTAGTGGAGCTCTTCGATGACGCCCTCGAACGCCTCACCCTCGCCGGGGCGCAGGTGGTGGTGAGCAGCGGCAACCACGATTCAGCGGTGCGGCTGGGGTTCGGCGGCCGCCTGATTGAGCGCGGTGGGGTCCATCTTCGCACCCGTCTGGAGGACATCGATCGTCCCGCGGTCTTCCCGCTGGGCGAAAAAACGGAGCTCGTCATTTATGGTTTGCCCTATCTCGAACCCCGTATGGTTGCCGGTCCGCTTGGAAGCGAGACAGCCACCCATACGGCCGTGACCTCCGCCGCGCTTGGCCGGGTCCGGAAAGATCTGGAGCGGCGCCGCACTTCCAGGACCGTACACTCCGTCGTAATGGCCCACACCTTCGCCAGCGGTGGAGCAAGTTCCGACAGCGAGCGGGAACTCAGCATGGGTGGCCTGGGCGTTGTGCCCCTGAGCCTGTTTGAGGAGTTTGACTACGTTGCGCTCGGACACCTGCATGGCAGGCAGCGACTCCACGATCGCATCCGGTATTCGGGGTCACCTCTTGCATATTCCTTCTCCGAGGCACGGCACTCGAAGGGCGCGTGGCTCATAGACATCACCGAGGATGGCGTGACCGAGATCGGGGAGATCAACTGGGAACCCCCGCGGCAATTGGCGGTTCTGCGCGGACCGATTGATGAGCTTCTTTCTTCGCCTGACCACACCGAGGCAGAGACCGCCTGGTGCCAGATCACCCTGACCGACCCAGAACGCCCCAAGCAGGCAATGGAGCGGCTGCGGGGGCGGTTCCCAGGGACCTTGGTGCTGGCATTCGAACCCGTTTCAAGCTCCGGTACAGACGCAGCAAGCTACAGTCAGCGCATAGCGCAGGCAGCTGATGACAGCGCAATCTGTTGCGGGTTCCTCGAGCATGTGAGGCGGCGGAAGGCAGATACGGAGGAAGCGGCGTTGTTCGCGGAGATCCTGGATTCCATGCGCGCCAGGGAGAGCGGATCATGAGGCTGCACCGGCTCGAGATCCAGGCATTCGGACCATTCGCTGATCGGCAATTCGTCGACTTCGACGCCCTCACTGAGCACGGACTTTTCCTGCTGAACGGGCCGACCGGCGCAGGGAAGTCGAGCGTGCTCGATGCTGTGTGTTATTCGCTCTACGGCTCGGTTCCCGGTGACCGGCAGACAGCCAAGCGGCTACGCAGTGACCATGCCCAGGAGTCCCTGGCGCCGGAAGTTGTCTGCGAATTTTCAGTCGGACCACGGCGTTTCGAAGTAACCCGGAACCCGGCGTGGCACCGGCCATCGAAACGGGGAAGCGGCACCACCGAGGAGAAGGCGCGCACACTGCTGCGGGAGCGCGTCGAGGGGGAGTGGGTTACCCGGTCCACCCGCAATGACGAGGCCGGTGCTGAACTGCAGAACCTGCTCGGTATGAACCGGGAGCAATTCACGCGCGTGGTGATGCTGCCACAGGGGGAGTTCGCAGCATTTCTGCGATCGGATGCGACAACCCGTGCGGAACTCCTGCAGCGATTGTTCGCCACCGACCGCTTCTCCACCGTTGAGCAGCTTCTTGCCGAGCATGCAGCATCCGCAGCAGCGCGGCGGCAGAACGCTGAAGCCGAGCTCGAAGCGCTCCTGATTCGTGCTGTCGAAGAGGTCGAACGTCACAAGATTCCTGACCACCCGGACGGCGCGCAGGAAGACATTGACGAATCAAACCTTGCAGAGCTCCGTGACCAGCTTGCCTCTGCCCTGGAAGAGTGCCGCCACCGCGCAGGTGAGCTGAAGGTGCTGCGGGTAGCGGCCACGGAGACCAGAGCGAATCTCCATACCGAACGGGAGGTCCGGCTTGGGTATCAGCGCCTTCTCGTAGAAGCCGAAGCAAACCGTACCGAGCTGAAGGCCGCGGCCCAGGTGAAGGCCCGGTTGGAGTATCACCGGAGGGCGCAGATTCTTGAGGCTCCGCTGCAGGCGAGAGACGAGGCGCAGGCTGAACTACGCGGGCGGCGGGTGGAACTCGAAACCGCGGTGGAAACGCTGGACCGGGACCGGGTCCTTGGGGCTGAGCTTCCGGAGCTGGCGAACCTTTCGCCGCTTGCGGATCAGGGCAGCGGAAATACCCAGCTCACAATCTTCGACAGCGCCAATCTGCTCATCCAGGAGAGGCTCGCCGAGGCGAAGGCCGCGTTGCCGCTCGAAGCGGAGCTGGCTGAGTTGTCCCTGCGGATCAGCGGTGTTCGGCAGCGGTTGAACGGAATCACGGAAGAGTCGGGCAGGTGTGTACTCGCCCGGGAGCGGTGCGGCGCGGAGCTCACTGAATCCACAGGCCGCCTCGAGGCGGGCGTTGCAGCTGCCGCCAGGGCAGTTCAACTCCGGAGTGAAGAATCGGAAGTCAGCGGCCGCCTCCTGCTGGCTGCGCAGCTGGAAACCGCCGTCAGCACTTTGAGGGAAGCGGAGGAACGGCAGCGTGAACACCATGCAGCCTTCCTTGCTGCGAAGGAAACCTGGCTGGAATTGCTCCGGCTAAGGCTCGAACAGTCCGCTGCCGAGCTTGCGGCGACTTTGCAGGACGGTTGCCCTTGCCCGGTATGTGGCAGCGTCGAGCATCCTGAGCCAGCCAATCCTGAGAGCGACGCGTTGGTGACACGCGAGGACGAACAGGGTGCCCGCGACGCCCAGGATGCGGCGGAGCGCCAGTTGCAGCAGGCGGTCACCGCTCACGAGACCATCGCGCTCGAGGTTGCCGGGCTTCGCGCCCGAAGCGGAGAAGCTGACCCTGAGCAACAGCGCGAACTCCTCAGCGGTCTTCGCGCCAGCCTGTCGGAGGCCGAAGAGATGGCGGCGTCGGTTCCCACCCTGACCGGGCAAGTGCAGCGCCTCCGGGTTAAATCCGAAGAGCTGGAGTCCACCCAGGAACGGCTCATGCGAACTGAGGCCGAGGAGTCGTCCCTGCTGGGCGTACTCCAGGAACAGCTCGCTTCGTTGGGCGTGCGGGTGGAAGATGCCCGCTCGGGATACCACTCAGTGGCCGGAAGGGTGGCGGCGTTGACCGGGCTGTCGAAAAATCTTGGTGGTGTGTACGCAGCACTCACCCGGCATAGCCAAGCCCAGGAAGCCCTCGCCCGCGCGGATGAAGCTCTAGGCCTGAGGTTGGGCAGGAGTGACTTCGCCTCCTTGGATGCGGTAAGGGCCGCTCTGCTCACCGATTCAGGCGTGGAGGACGCCGAGCAGGCAATCAGGGAGGCGGAGAACACCGCGCACAGGATCGAACGGGAGCTGCGGAGCCCCGCCAATGTCGCCGCGGCCGAGCGAGCGCAGGCCGGGTATCCCGTTCCCTCCGAAGCCGAGATCCAGGTCGCTTCCGAACAGGAAACCGCCGCTGGTCGAGAGCTGGAACAAACCATTCTGGAGGCTGGCCTGCTTGAGCAGTCGGTCATCCAGCTGGACTCCTATACTGATCGGGCCAGACAGCTCGTTGTCCGGCTGCAACCATTGCGCCGCGCGCACGAGCTGGCAAAATCGGTGGCTGACACAGCCCGCGGCAACGGTGAAAACCTCTACAAGATGAGCCTCGCCACCTATGTCCTTGCTGCACGGCTCGAACAGGTGGCAGCGGCCGCTACAGAGCGGCTGCAGCACATGTCCGACGGCCGCTACGCGCTGGTCCATAGCGATGCAAAGTCGGGTAACAGAAAATCGGGCCTCGGGCTGAACGTCATCGACAGCTGGACTGGTGCCCGTCGCGACACTGCCACGCTTTCCGGTGGTGAATCGTTCATGGCGTCGCTTGCCCTGGCACTGGGTCTCGCCGACGTTGTGCAGCAGGAAGCCGGGGGACTGGACATCGAAACGCTCTTTGTCGATGAGGGATTTGGCAGTCTCGACGAGCAGTCCCTGGAACAGGTCATGGATGCGCTGGAAAACCTCCGTGACGGAGGGCGGGTGGTGGGCCTGGTCAGTCACGTGCCCGAACTCAAGCAGCGCATCCCAGCTCAACTCCATGTCAGGAAGGGCAGGTCCGGTTCCTCACTCCACTTCGAGGACCAACTGCAGCGGGTGTAAAATCGTTCGTGTTACCGGGTTCGGCGCATCGGGAGGAGGGACGATGCGCACTTCGAAGTACCGGAAAGACCATGACTCCACTCTCCGCCTCCAACCGTCCCAGCAGCGCAGCCGGAAACTTTCCTGACAGCTCAGGATCGCCTGCCCCGTTGGCTGATTCGGGACGAGGCCGCTTCACCCGGCTCCCGCTGATTGCCGGCAGAACGTTCCTACCGCTGGGACTTGTCGCGCGGCTTCCCCTGGCAATGCTCACGGTGGGTGCGCTCACCCTGATTACGGCCGTGAGCGGTTCCTACGCTGCAGGAGGGTTCGCTGCGGGTGCCGTCGGCGTTGGTTCCGCGCTGGGCGCTCCGCTGGTGGGCTACCTCGCAGACAGACTGGGCCAGCGGCCGGTCCTGCTGGTCGCTGCCGCGCTGAACACCCTGGCCATAGTGGGCCTGATTCTCGTCGGCCAGTTCGGGTCGCCCGGGCCTGGCCACGAATTACTTCCCGTTCTCGCAGCCGCCTTTCTCATGGGCGCAACCTCGCCACAGATCGGTCCCCTCGCGCGGGTTCGTTGGATGGTCCTGACCGAACAGCAGCGTCCGGCGGACCTCGACACCGCGTTGTCCTACGAGAGCACGGCTGACGAGCTGACCTTCGTCCTGGGCCCCGCGCTGGTGGGCCTCCTGGCGAGCCTCATCGCCCCCTGGCTGCCGCTCGCACTGGCCGCGCTGCTGACGGTCGTTTTCGTCACTGCCTTCGCCGTCCACCCCACCGAGCAGGCGGTGATTCCGCTCAGGCGCCGGCCGCGTGCTGCCTTATCAGCCGGGCACGGGAAGCGCTCCCGTGCGGGAATGGGACGAACCACACTTCTGGTGGCGCTGCCGGTTCTGGGAATGGTGAGCATGGGTACGTTCTTCGGATCCGCGCAGACGGCACTCATCGCTTTCGCAGGGGAATTCGACGCCGAGACCTCGGCGGGCCTGCTGTACGCAGTGATGGGCATCAGTTCTGCGCTGGCCGCCCTGTCTGTTGCCTACTGGCCGCAAAGCTTCAGGCAACCGTGGCGATGGGGGATTTCCGCGGCGGTGATGAGCGCCGCCGCCCTGCTCCTGTTTCTCCCGCAGGACATTCCACTGATGCTTGTGGTGCTCTTCGTGCTCGGTATCCCGGTGGGGCCCACTATGGTGACCATTTTCAGCATCGGTTCAATCGTTGCGCCGAAGCACCTCGTCGGTACCGTCATGACCATGCTGGCGAGTGGAATTGTCGCGGGTACGGCACTCGGTGCGTCAGTGGCCGGGGCACTTGCGGAAGGCGCCGGACCGGATCCGTTTTCCGTGTCCGTGGCGGCCGCCGTCGTGCTGTTGGTGCTGGGAATTCTGTCAGCGGTTGTGCTCAGGAATAAGGACGGGCGGGGAGCTTGATCACCGAGTCCACGGAAGGAGTATGATCTGAACCACAATTACCGAACGTTCTGTCGGTAATTGAAGCCCGTCCACTTGGAGTAACAATGACGTCTTCAACAGCAACCCCCCGGCAGCGGATGTCGAGGGAGGATCGCAAAGTAGTAGCAGGCACGATGGTCGGTACAACCATCGAGTGGTATGACTTCTTCATCTTTGCCCAGGCCGCCGGAATAATTTTCGCCCAGCTGTACTTCGCCCCACTCAACGAAGACAGTCCAGGGCTGGCGCAATTGGTCTCCTGGGCAACGATCGGTATCAGCTTCTTCTTCCGGCCACTCGGTGCCATCGTCGCAGGTCACCTTGGCGACCGCATCGGCCGCAAGGCGATGCTGGTCTTCACGCTGGTGATGATGGGCGCTTCAACGGCGTTGATCGGCTTGCTGCCGACCTACGCCCAGATTGGCATAGGCGCTCCTATCCTGCTGATGCTCCTGCGCATCCTGCAGGGATTCTCAGCTGGAGGTGAGTGGGGAGGCGCGGCACTGATGGCGGTCGAGCACGCGCCGGCCAACAAACGCGGATTCTGGGGTGCCTACCCCCAGATCGGTGTACCCGTGGGAATGATTCTTGCGACCCTTGTGCTGTTCTCCCTGCGCTCAAACATGTCGGAAGAGGACTTCCTCGCATGGGGATGGCGGATTCCGTTCCTGATTTCCGTAGTGCTCATTGTGGTTGGCTACTTCATCCGCAAGGCGGTCGCCGAAAGCCCGGTCTTCAAGGAGATGGCTGAACGCAAACAGGAATCATCCGTTCCCCTGGCCCAGCTCTTCAAGCACAACACCAAGCAGGTCGTCCTGACTGCGGCGATCTTCATCGGCAACAATGCTGCCGGTTACCTGCTGATTGCGTTCTTCTCGGCCTACGCCCAGAGGACGCTCGGCATGCCTGCAGAGCCGGTACTCTTCGCAACGCTGCTGGCGTCCTTCGGTTGGCTCATCTTCACCATGTACGGCGGCATTCTCTCTGACCGGATCGGGCGGGTACGAACATTCCAGATCGGCTACGCGCTCATCTTTGTCTGGATGATTCCGCTCTTCCTGATGATCGACACCCGCAGCGTCCTGGCGTACGGAGTTGCGCTGTTCGTCCTGACTATCGGGCTCGGCCTCTCCTACGGGCCTATGTCCGCGATGTATGCGGAAATGTTCCCTCCCAACGTTCGGTACTCGGGCATTGGAATCGGCTACGCCCTCGGCGCGATTCTCGGCGGCGCCTTCGCCGCCCTGATTGCCGAGGCGCTGCTAAGGAGCACGGGCACTTCAATCTCGATTGCCCTGTACATCATGGCGCTCTGTGTGATCTCCTTCATCGGTGTGAGCATGGTGAAGGAGACCCGCGGCGCTCCGCTCCGCCTGTCGGAGATGCAGAAGCAGGACTAACCAGCTGCGGTTGTCCCACCCAACCGACGCATCTCGGTATGGATAGCGCGATGGGTAGTTCTCCCCATGGCGGCATCCGGCGGGAGCTTCGTACAATTTCTATCAAGTCGGGCCTTGTACGAGGGGTCCGCCGCCGGTCCGACGGGCCCGGTTTGAAAGGCCGGTTCGCCAGGGTCCCCCCAGCCCTCCCGAGCCGGCCTTTCGCGTGGGCGGGCTCCTCCCGCGCCGACTCGTTCCCGCGCCTATAGATTCCCGCGACGCTAGGCCTGGAACGCCCGCCTGCGCGTCTGGAGCCCAAGAACGAGCGCGTCCAGGCCAAGGGCGAAGGCCGCGTCCGCCTGCTGGCCGCTCGCTCCCCGGTCTTGTGCTGCAACGGCGGCGGTGAAGCGCGGGAAGTCGTCGGCGAGTTGTCCCGACTCGAAGATGGTCTCTGGAGCGGTAGCGTCAAAGGATGACCCGAAAATAAATGACTCCAGCGCAACGATGGCCGGAACGATCAGGGGCTCAGGCCACCGGTCCGCCAGGAAACCCGCAGTCACCGCCTCGTACACCGCGAGGGTTTGCCGCGCACCGCTGACCGGTAGGACGGCAATGATTGGGATGAGTGGCGTGTGCTGCGTGAAGACTTCGCGGTAGGACCAGGCGAACCGCCGCACGGCCGCCTCCCAGGGTTCCTCGCCGAACCCCGCAATGTCGATCTGGGTCATCAGGTGATCCTGGACGAGAATAAGAACATCCGACTTGGACTCGACATGGTTGTACAACGACGACGGCGCCACCTGCAGGGCGCGGGCCAGCGAGGACATTGTGAGGCCTTCGTATCCGCGGCCCTCAATCAGCTTCAGGGCAGCCCGGGTTATGGCTTCCTGGGACAGTACCCGGTTCAGCGGGCGGCCTGCGGATCGCCGTGATGGCTCCGAAGCGGTCGCCATGCGCATCCTCCTGATGTCCGTGCTTGCGTATGCGGACCACGCTTGTGGCGCACCGTACCAACCGTAATCGACGGGCATGTCAAAGCGGATTCGGCGTGCTGGCCGGTCGTCCTGCAGCCCGCGAATTGTCGGCCGGCTGATCTTGCCCATCCTTACTTCCTGCTGCCGGCGATCCTTCGCTGTTACCGTAGTGGCATGCCGGAGATGCCTGAGGTTCAAGGGCTCGCTCAGTTCCTGGGCAGCAAGTTACTGCCCGATGGCGGCCCGCCGGCAGTGGTGCGGGACCTTCAGCTCGGTTCCTTCGCCATACTCAAGACGGCGCGGGTTGCGCCGTCTGCAATCGGTGGGATGGCGTTCAGCGAGGTCCAGAGGCGCGGGAAGTTCCTGATCCTTAGCCTGGACGGCGTGCATCTTGTGTTGCACCTCGCCCGTGCAGGTTGGCTGCGTTGGTCCGATGCCGTGCCGGATACCATCCTGCGGCCCGGAAAGGGCCTGATAGCGCTGAGGCTGCGGTGCGCCGAACCGGTTGGGTACGGCTTCGACCTGACGGAAGCTGGAACGCGCAAATCCGCTGCTGCCTACCTGGTGGAAGACCTCACTGAGGTTCCGGGGCTGAATCGGCTGGGGCCGGAGGCACTCGATGTTGAGCCCACCCAGTTCCTGGCCATGGTGCATGGGCACCGCAACCAGATCAAGGGCCTACTCAGGGACCAGTCCTTCATGGCCGGTATAGGCAACGCGTACAGTGACGAGATCCTTCACACCGCGCAGCTCTCCCCGTACGCACTGGCCGCCAATCTCGACGACGGCGAGCTTGACCGCCTCTACGTTGCAATGCATTCGGTGTTGGGCGCCGCGATTGCGGCTGCGGCAGGCAAGCCTGCCAAGGAACTCAAGGATGCCAAACGGCGCGAGATGAAGGTCCACGGGCGCGCGGGTGAAACGTGCCCAGTGTGCGGGGACACCGTTCGGGAGGTTTCCTTCGCCGACTCGGCGCTGCAGTACTGCCCCACCTGCCAGACCGGCGGAAAGCCCCTCGCAGACCGCAGAACGTCGAAATTCCTCAAGTAGCCACTCGGAACTTCCCAGAACTTTGCGTTCGGAACTTCAGAATCGCGACGAGCTGCCTGATCCGGAGAAGCTTCCCCCACTGGAGCCATAACCCGTGGTGGAGCCGCTGCTGCTACTCCTTGCGGACTGGACACTGCTTTGCCCGGCGGTGACGCCGGCGTTGAAAGCCGCTACCGAGTAGAAGGGCCTGTGGGCATGGACCGTGTCCAGGATGCTCCGGGCAGGATGGCCCCCGCGGTGAACGTTCTTCCCAAGCTCCTCGCGCATCAGGGCGGACTCCCGCTCGTTCTTCGTGTGAAGGCCGATCACCGTTTCAGCATGCTGCTGGAGCAGTCCAGTGAGACGTTCACGGGAGGCAAACAGAAGATCCAGGGCGTCGTCAGGCAGAAGCGTACGTTCCTGCATTCCGTTGGCCCATTGCTCGAGGTTGCGGCGGGTCTCTTCCTGATAGGAGTCCAGAGCCTGCGCGCTCGCTGCCTGAGCGCCCTCACCGGTCCGCAGAGTCTTTTGCACATTCTCCAGGTCCTCCCGCAGTGGAGCTGTCTGGCGATCCCAGGATCTCTGCCAACCTTCGTGAAGATTCAGCAGGGCGTTACTGTCAGCGATGACATCGTCAAGGGCGTCGAGGCTGCCAGCGGCCTCGGCGTACCGCTGGGCAAGGAGGACCTTCGCCTTACTGGAGAAATCCTTCACTGACAGAGCATTGACCTCGTTGTTGAGCTCCGCCAGGGAGGCGTACTCCGTTGAGAAGTTCCGGTACTTCTCCAGCACCATCTCCCCGTGCTTGGAGGTGCCTGGGATTGTGCTCGCGTTGAGCTCGGTTGCATCGAGATCCATGGACACGCTGGAGAAGCTGCGATTGCCTGCCTCGCGCAGTTGCTGTCCTTTGAGCCGGTTCTGGCTTCGCAGATGAGCGCGAATTCCAAAACCGAGAAGGAGCCCGCCGACTCCAACGGCCGCGCCGATGTGCGCCCTGGGGTCGAGGTAGAACGGCCGTTGAATGATCTGCGCGGCTTTCTCCACCCCCTTGATGGTTCCGTCAGTCCACTGGGCATCGCGGAAGGGTTCCTTGGTTGCCTCCTGGATCTCCTCCCGCTGCTCGATGGAAACCAACCGGTCCTCGCCCATATATGTGCCCACCTGCCGCCCATCCGTATCAAGGGCGAAAAGAAACAGGCCATCAGCCCACTTCTGACCGTCGGGACTCAGCCATTCCGGATGCTCCATCCGCGCGAAACGGAGGACTTCCTCGTTGAGATTGTCCGAGGCAGACCCACGGCGGGTGTAGATCGCCACTGTGGTCGGTTTGTGGAACTCAATGTCCTCAATAGCCGGAATCAGCTTGCCATGATCCAGCACACCCGCCTGGTCTTCGACAACAACTGAGTCGGTCAGCTGTGCGGTGGCTGCCACCGCCGGAAAGGCACAACCGACCAGTGCCGCTGCGATGAGCAGGAGCGAGCCTAATGTCCGTTTCATGATCCCCCTCGTGAAATATCTACCCGCAGCACACTAGCTCCGGTGGAGTAATAGTTTCACGCCGCACCTGTGGATAGAGGAATAAGATCAGTAGGGTAGAGGTCCGGTAAAACGGATCTACACCTAACCCAGGAGGTCAGCATGACGAGCGAGCCAGGTAACAAGGACGCACAGGGTGAAGATTCCGAAAGCACTGAGCCGGAGGGAACCATTCCCAACTCTGAGGACGGGGTTGGGCTGACGTCCACCGACGAGCCGAACAACTTCGAGCCGGAAGAAGACCCCGACGCCGACTAATCGCTGAGCGGCAATGGTCGCCCTGCGCCCGCCCCGGCAGTTATCCCAGCGAGGGTGCGTGTGAGGGCGGCTTGGGAATGTGTACATTCCCCGTGGTGATTCCGCCGGTGACGACGTCGGGCGCCTCGCCTTCGCGGCTGTAGATCGCTGGCCGCGGAGCCAGGACTGCGACGTCGTCGTTGGTGGTTTCCCGCGCCCTGAGCGCGACGGCCACCCCGTGGGCATCGGGGCGCAACAGCGGATCCCGTGCTGTCATCCGCTTGATCAGGTCCACCCACTCCGGCCCCACGTAATCGGGAACTTCCGGGTCACGAAGGAGGCGGGCTACAGCGGCCTCAACGATGGGGCCGGGGAAGGTCTTTTCCCCGGTGAGGCACTCCAGGAGCACGAGACCGA
Source organism: Arthrobacter sp. TRD_SC_6 (assembly GCF_055361185.1). Classification (NCBI taxonomy): domain Bacteria; kingdom Bacillati; phylum Actinomycetota; class Actinomycetes; order Micrococcales; family Micrococcaceae; genus Arthrobacter; species Arthrobacter sp. TRD_SC_6. The sequence goes on along the minus strand of NZ_CM143953.1, from coordinate 2,963,943 downwards.
GGGAGTAGATGTCAGTGCTCGGCTCAACCCTTAAGCCTTCAGCCTGCTCAGGGCTTAGGTAGTTCGCCGTACCGATGGTCGCACCAAGTGCAGTGGACTGGGTTGCTTCCACCATGCGCGCGATGCCGAAGTCTGTCAGCTTCGGATAAAGACGGGTGTCCTGCTCGCCGGAGTGATACATCAGGATGTTGGCGGGCTTCACGTCCCTGTGGATGACGCCCTGGGCGTGGATGTAGGCCAGGGCGTCGGCCAGGTCAGCACCAAGCTGTGCAACCTGGTCCGACGAGAGGGGGCCGGACTTCAGAAGTTTGCGCAGGTCCAGACCGTCCACCAGTTCCATGACGAGGAAACTGGTGGTCTTACCGTCGCCGTCGTCCTGGAGGCCGGCGTCATGCAACGTTACCAAGCCCGGGTGATTAAGGGTGGAGAGCAGCATGGTTTCGGTGTGCTGGCGACGGTAATCGTCGTCATCCGAAGTGGTGGGGTTGAACACCTTGACGGCTACGTCCCGGCCGAGGTTCCGGTCGGTCGCCCGAAAAACCGAGGCGGCGCCACCGGTGCCAATTAGCTCAACCGGCTGGTAGCGCTCGGCCAGGAGTTCATCCACGTGTGTCCTCCGGGAAGTTAGACGAGTCAGAAGAAGTGTCGCAACAAGAAGTGATAAGCATGCTGATCACCTCGATTATTCTAACCCTGTAGTCCTCATCCGGAAGCCGCTGCGCTACCTTCGCTGCGAAAAGTTTGGTAATTGTTACGTGCCGAGAAACGCGATGGCTGCTTCCTTGAACGTGCGGGAGGTGACGGCGTTGGTATGGGAGCGCCCGGGCAGCCAGAGAACCTCGGCGTGCCCGCTCAGTTCCGCCAGTTGGGGCAAAGTACCCGCCCTCTCGTCAGACTCACCCGCCACCAGTAGGAGCGGCATGCGGGGTACGGCATCAGAGGGGACAAATGGTTCGCGCTTGATCGCCTCAACCATGGTGAGCAACGCGAAGATGTCGTTGGTGGGTATCAGGCGTGCCATGGTGAGCAAAGCCGCTGTGGAGGCGTCCTCGATGGGTGTTCCATCGGTGAGGAAACGCTGTGCCGCAGCGAGGTCGAACTCCGCAAGCGGGTCCCCGGTGCCCGGGCCGCCAAGCACCATGCGATGAACCAGTTCGGGCTGGGTTGCGCCGAATTCCCAGGCCAACCGCGAACCGAGCGAGTACCCAATGATGTCGACGCCGCTCGCCAGGTTTCCATCCGTCAGCGGGGAAACGTGCGCATCCAGCAGGATCTGCAGCAGGTCGGCACGGATGCGGCTGGGGGAATAGGCATCCATCTCTTCGGGTGCGGCGCTTGCGCCGTGTCCAGGCAGGTCAACAGTGATCACTGTCCGGCCTGCTTCAGTTAAAGCCCGGACCCAGCCTGCGTTTTCCCAGTTCAGGGCGGCCGACGAAGCAAAGCCGTGCAGCAGGAGTACGGGGCGTACCGCCGAATCACTGGCCGGCTCGATGATTGCGACGTTCAGCCGAGGGTCCGTGCCCTCCACGAGGTGATCGCTGTGCCGTCCCATGTGAGTCCTCCGCGTTCCTGGCCCTCCGGTCATTGCCTTGGCGGGCGCAGCAGCCGGAGGTCATCGGGTATTCCGCGAAGCCCAGTGCGGGCTTCTCCTTGAACTCTAGTGTCCTCGGCGGCCGGTCGGTGGGGACTGCTGCGAGTATCAACAGACTGGCAGCGTCCTAACCCCCTGGTCGATCCATCCGGAGTCCCCTCCGGTCGCATGGCGGGTTTGCCGCGCGGATGGCTTATAGTCATATTGACCATAAGCCTTGGGATCAGAGAAGGAGGTAGTCATGACTACAGGCTCAGCGAACGTTTCGGAACGCAGCCAGCAACCGCCGTCGTTGGCTATCTCCACGGTGATTTTCGCGCTCCGGCCCAGCGAAACCTCGGGAAGGCCCACCCTTTGGCTCCCGTTGGTGCGCAGGATCCGCCAGCCGTACCTTGGCCAGTGGGCGCTGCCCGGCGGCCCGCTTGCGCACACCGAATCGCTTCAGGACGCCGCGAGCCGGAACCTGCTCGAAACCACCGGCCTCGCACCGAAATACCTGGAGCAGTTGTACGCGTTCGGCGGCCTGCACCGATCTGTCGGGCAGCGCCTGGTGTCGATCGTTTACTGGGCACTGGTCCAGGCTGACGAGACCGAGCTGACAGGTGAGTCCGAGAACGTGCGCTGGTTCCGGGCTGACCGGCTTGAGGCGCTTGCCTTCGACCACAACGAGATTGTGGACTACGCACTCTGGCGCCTGCGCAACAAGATGGAGTACGGCTCCATTGCCTACCACTTCCTGGGCGAACGCTTCACCCTGTCGCAGGTCCGGGAGGTCTACGAAGCTGTGCTGGAGAAGCAACTTGATCCGGCCAATTTCAGGCGCCAGCTGCGGTCGATTCCCCACATATCGGAGACCGAGGAGTACATGCAGGGCACACCGCACCGCCCTCCACGCCTCTACCGCTACACAGGGCCCGTGCCCACCTACGGCGAGAGCCAGCAGTCCCACACGCCAAACCTGACCACCACCCGCTCAACCGAGCATCAGTTACGGAGAGTCCCATGACGAGCATCAACACCGCCATCCAACTGATCACGCGTGAGGATGCCGAGCGCTCGCAGGCCGAGGGGAGCACCTGCAGTCCGGCCCTCGCCAAGGGGCCCTGGGAGTTCGACCAGCCGTCAAGCTCCCTTTCTGCGCCTGACTACGGGCCCGGCGCCTCGATGCAGGACATCGCTCCACCGACCACGCCGCGCCAGGGTGCGCTACCCGAGGAATACCAGCTGGCAACCGAGATTGAACTTGATGCCAGAATCGTGGCGGCAAAGCAGGTTCTGGGGGACAAGCTGGTCATCCTTGGCCACTTCTACCAGCGGGACGAAGTAGTCAAGCACGCCGACTTCCTGGGTGACTCCTTCCAGCTGGCAAACGCTGCGCTGACCAGGCCCGACGCCGAGGCGATCGTTTTCTGCGGCGTGCACTTCATGGCCGAAACCGCGGACATCCTCTCCCGCCCCGACCAAAGCGTCATTCTCCCGAACCTGGCAGCCGGCTGCTCGATGGCGGATATGGCAGACATCGATTCAGTGACGGACTGCTGGGAACAGCTTGAGGAGCTCTTCGGAACAGAGCCCGACGACGGCGGCCGCCAGCCGGTCATCCCCGTCACCTACATGAATTCCTCGGCTGCCCTGAAGGCCTTCTGCGGGCGGCACGGCGGCATCGTGTGCACCTCCTCGAACGCGGCAACAGTTCTTGAGTGGGCGTTCGAGCGCGGCCAGCGTGTGCTGTTCTTCCCGGACCAGCACCTCGGACGCAATACCGCGAAGACAATGGGCGTGCCACTCGAACAGATGCCGATGTGGAATCCCCGTAAGGTGCTCGGCGGAAGCTCCGAGCAGGAGCTTCTCGACTCCAAGGTGATTCTTTGGCACGGATTCTGCTCGGTCCACAAGCGTTTCACGGTCAACCAGATCGAGAAGGCGCGGGCTGAACACCCCGGAGTGCGCGTGATCGTCCACCCGGAGTGCCCCATGTCCGTGGTGGACGCGGCAGACGAAGCCGGATCCACCGACTACATCCGCAAGGCCATCGACGCTGCCCCTCCGGGAACCACATTTGCTGTGGGCACCGAGATCAACATGGTGAACCGGCTGGCGGCCGAGTACCCGCAGCACACTATCTTCTGCCTGGACCCGGTGATCTGCCCATGCTCCACCATGTACCGCATCCACCCTGGTTACCTCGCGTGGGTGCTGGAAGGGCTCGTCGAGGGCGAGGTCCGTAACCAGATCCAGGTTGATGGCGAGGTCGCAGCGCACGCGCGGGTCGCGCTCGAGCGGATGCTGGCGGCAAAGCCGTGACGCACGTCCTGGTGGTTGGCAGCGGAGTCGCTGGTCTCTATACCGCCCTGGAACTGCGTCGGCAGTCCGCCACCACGGAATCCGATCTGCACGTGACCCTGATCGCCAAAGGAACATTGCGTCAGAGCAATACCTGGTTTGCGCAGGGCGGGATAGCAGCCGTTCTTCCCTCCGTGCATCGTGGCGGGCTCCCGGACAGTACGGATCTGCATGTATCTGACACGCTCGCTGCCGGTGCGGGCCACTGCGACGAAGCAGTAGTGCGCGTGCTCTGCACCGATTCGGCCGCCCATATCGAACGGCTCATTTCGCTGGGCACCTACTTCGACCGCACGGGTGACGGCCACCTCGCAGTCGGACGGGAAGCTGCCCACACGGCTGACCGCATACTTCACATCGGGGGGGATTCAACCGGTGCAGGCATCGCCAATCCTCTCATCGAGGCGGTCGAGGCCGATCCACTCATCACCATCAGTGAACACACTTTCCTCGCCGACCTGGTGACGAAGGCAGGGAAAGTGACGGGCGCCGTCGTCGTTCTGGAAAACGGTGACACAGAGGTCATCACCGCTGACGCCGTGGTTCTTGCCACGGGCGGCGCGGGCGCACTCTTCGAACACAGCACCAACCCGCCGGTCGCAACAGGCGACGGCGTTGCGGCAGCCTGGCGGGCAGGCGCGGTGGTGGCGGACCTCGAGTTCTTCCAGTTCCACCCGACGTCGCTGGAAGCGGAGGGCCACCCCCTCATTTCGGAGGCGGTGCGCGGCGCTGGTGCTGTGCTGCGCGATGATGCCGGCCACCGGTTCATGGCTGACTACCATGAGGATGCAGAGCTGGCCCCGCGGGATGTGGTGTCCCGGAGCATAGCGCTTCATCTCGCCACAACGGGCGGACAGCGCGTGTACCTGGATGCCACCGCGTTGGACCACGAGTTCCTGGCACGGCGCTTTCCCACGCTTTCCGCAGTAACCGCGGCCGCGGGTTACCAGTGGTGGAGCGAGCTGGTTCCCGTTGTTCCCGCAGCACACTACTGGATGGGCGGGGTAGTGACGGACCTCGCGGGCCGCACCTCCATTCCCGGCCTCTATGCGGTCGGTGAAGTTGCCCGCACGGGAGTGCACGGGGCAAACCGGCTTGCTTCGAACTCGCTGCTGGAGGGCCTGGTATTCGGGGCGCGTGCGGCCGCCGCGATCACCGCCTCCGTTGCCAGTTGGCCCGTGTTCCACTCCCGTGTGCTCGATCTTCCGGAGGGACGTGAGACTGCATCGCGCGACGACGTCCAGAGGGTTCTATCGGAGCACGCCTCGATCCTGCGGGACGAAGCCGGCCTCCGCGTTGCAGCCAAGCAACTGGGCGAGTGGCGTTCGGACGGTACATCGGTTGCCGCGAGGGAAACCGCGAACCTGCTGCTGTGCGCCCGTCTGCTCACATACGCAGCCTCGCTCCGTAAGGAATCACGAGGCGCGCACTACCGAAGTGATTTCCCCGCTACAACGCCGGAGAACGACGCCGCAGGGCCCGTTTTCCTGAGGAGGCTTGCGTGAGTGAAGCCCGTGCAGTCCTACCCGTCGCCCCCGCCGTAGATGTCGTCGTCGTCCTTCAAATCTCGAGGAGATCGCTGTGAGTTTTCCGCAGGCCGCGCCGTCGGCACAGGACGTCGACCGCATCGTTGCTGCGGCGCTCGCCGAGGACGCACCGTGGGGCGATGTGACCAGCCAGGCGCTGATCCCAGCGGACGCCCGAGCGAGCGCGTCGGTAGTGGCCCGCGAGCAGGGAATCTTCTGCGGGGAGCAGGTCATTGAAGCTGCCATGCGGCTGGCCGACAGCTCGATCAGCGTCGACTTCACCGTTCGTGATTCGGAGGCGTTCGACGCCGGTGCGGTGCTGGCTACGGTCGAAGGGCCGGCCCGCGCTGTCCTTACCGCAGAACGTGTGGCACTGAACCTTGCGCAAAGATTGAGCGGCATTGCGACGCTGACGGGGAAGTTCGTTGCCGAAGTTGCCGGCACACGGGGGCGCGTGGTCGATACCCGCAAGACAACGCCCGGCCTGCGGGTTCTGGAGCGGTATGCGGTGCGGTGTGGTGGTGGTTTCAATCACCGGTTCAGCCTTTCGGACGCAGTCATGGCCAAGGACAATCACCTCGCAGTGATTACCCGTGACGGAACAATTGGACTCACTGAGGCGCTTTCAGCGGCCAGGGCACGGCTTCCGCACACGGTGCACTTCGAGGTGGAGGTTGACCGGCTGGACCAGATAGAACCAGTGCTGGCCGCAGGCGTGGACACCATCATGCTTGATAATTTCAGCCTTGAGGAGCTCTCGACAGGAGTGCAGCAGGTAGCCGGGCGCGCACTGGTCGAAGCGAGCGGCAACGTGCGCCTGGAGACGATCGGAGCGATTGCACGCACGGGTGTGGACATCATCTCTTCCGGTGCGCTGACGCACAGCGTGCACGCGTTGGACCTCGGACTGGACATCCGCATCGAGGCCGGGAACGCGTTCGCTGAGACCATTGATCAGGGCGGCGGTTTGCCGTGATCTACCTCGATGCTGCAGCCACTGCGCCAGTAAGGCGCGAAGTGCTTGAGGCAATGTGGCCGCTCCTGACGAACGACTTTGGTAACCCGTCCAGCCACCACAGCGTGGGGGAGTCGGCGGCACGCGCCCTGGACTATGCCCGCGGGCTCGTGGCCTCCCAGTTGAACTGCAGGCCGGGTGACGTTGTCTTCACCTCCGGGGGGACGGAAGCAGACAATCTGGCGATCAAGGGCCTTGCGCTGGCGAGACCGCGGGCAAAGCACGTTGTCGCCTCGGCGATAGAGCATCCGGCGGTACTGGAAAGCCTTGACTACCTGGAGCGTGTGCACGGTTTCCGTGTCACCCTCCTGCCGGTGACTGGTGAGGGTCTTGTTGACGCCGACGCGCTCCGGGCCGCGCTGACGCCGGAGACGACGCTCTGCACGATCATGTACGCCAACAATGAAGTGGGCACCGTGCAGCCAATCGCAGCACTGGCGGAGGTCTGTCGCGGGGCCGGCGTTCCCTTCCATACCGATGCGGTGCAGGCAGCCGGCTGGCTGGAACTGGACACTGCAGAGCTTGGGGTGGACCTGATGAGCATTTCGGGTCACAAGATCGGGGCACCGAAAGGGTGCGGTGTGCTGTTCGCGCGGGGGCGGCTTCCGCTTGAGCCGCTAATCCATGGTGGTGGGCAGGAGCGGGGAAATCGCTCCGGGACCGAGAATGTAGCCGGTGCCGTTGCTCTCGCCACCGCGCTCCAGCTCGCCCAGGCGGAACGGGAGACGAGCAGCCGAACGGCCCGCACCCAGCGGGAACACCTGATTTCCACGGTGCTCGGTGCGGTCGAAGGCGCCATCCTGACCGGCCACCGCGAGCTTCGCCTGCCCAATAGTGCTTCGTTTTGTTTTCCAGGAACCAATGGCGAGGCGATCCTGCTCGAATTGGAGCGCAGCGGAGTGGTGTCGTCGAGCGGTTCGGCGTGTGCTGCCGGATCGAGCGAGCCGTCTGCGGTGTTGCTTGCTTTGGGCCTCGAGCCGGAGGTCGCTCAGACGGCGCTGCGGCTTTCCTGGACAGGCGCGACCACAGATGCTGAGATCGCTCTGGCTGCCCGTGCGGTGATCGCTTCAGTCGGTGCTGTTCAGGGCCTCGGGCGCCTCTGAGCTTCGCAACATGTCTATCAGGGTCGGAGCGTCCTCCAGATGGGCAAAGTGGCCGGTTCCGGGGAGGACGATTGTTTTCGCGTCCGGGATGAGCCCGGCCAGTGCCTCGAGCTCCTGACCGGGAGTGAAGATGTCTTTCTCGCCGCGAGCCAGCAAGGTGGGGGAACTGATCGAATGCCACCTGCCGACGTCGTACTTCAGGAGCGCTTGCGCAGCCGCGAGGAACGACGCCGGGCGCACGTCCTGGGCGAGGTCAGCGAACACGTCGCCGCGTAGCTTCGCCGGTTTCGCGAAGAACGGTGCGAGCGCCAGGCGGAGCAGCCCTGTCCGTTCCGCGAAACGGAGGAGCTTCGGAGACGCTGAACCCGTTGTGTGAAGGAACCGCATGAGCAGGTGCATTCCCACCAGCGGCGCCATGGCCGGATGCTGGAGCGGCTTCCTCAGGGCGGCAGCGGCGGAGAGCGCAGTGGGAGAGAGCGCGACGACGGCGAGCGTCGCCAACGGTTCGGCACTGGCGATTTCGAGTGCGAGCACGCCTCCCATGGAATGGCCGCAGATGCGCCAGCGTCGGTAGGCCAGATATTCGAGCGCTTCCGTGACGGCGCGGCCCTGTTCCTCGATGGTGAAGGGAAGAGTCCCCGGAGAATCGCCCCAGCCGGGCAGGTCAATGACCACGATGTCGCCACGCGGGTCCGTCCGCGAAGCAAGCTCGTTGAGCATTTCGTTGAAAGTACGCCAGGAACCGGACGCGCCGTGCAGCAGGATCCACGGTGGACTGGCGGCTTCCGATCCGCCGAAAACTCGGACAGCAATCGGTCCGAGGGAGGTGGGGACGAGACGCAGCATGAGCTCTATTGTGCGGCGTATCCGTGCGGCCAGTCCTTTTCAGACACTTCTCCGTGATTCGAGTCACTACATTGCAGGTCACTGCATAGAGTAGGGGAGGGGAACACGAAAGGATCTGATCATGTTTCGAGTGGACCGATTCCGCCTCGTAGGGTGCACAGTGGTGGTGGCACTGATGGCAAGTGTCACGGGTTGTAGTGACCTCGTAGTTGGCGACCGGGATCCAGGTACCTCCTCGCCCGCGGCAGAACCTGACGCGTCAAGTGCCGCAACAGCGACGAGCGCTGCTCCGGTTGCCATGCCGATGCTTCCCGAACGCCCGGTGCCCGGAGACGGATGGACCGTATTCAGCGATGAGCAGCGGCTGATCAGCTTCGAAGTGCCTGGAGTGTGGACTGTCGAGCCGATTGAGGATCCAGGTGTTGGGTTCGAGGAAGGCGGACTCCACTTCGAAGTTTCGGACGCCGACGGCAAAGCCATTGCCGAGCTTCACACCCGGATAAGTGCAACCCAGGAGGAGTGTGAGCAGGATTCAGCGAGCCCGTACACCGTCCTGGCGAGTGAACCCGTCGATATTCCTTCGACTGGTGAGGCGGAAGGTTCGATCGAACCACGCTTTGTCCTGCGGCTGCTCCAGGGATTTCGATTCTTCAGCTCTTATGGGCTCACGGACATAGTGGGTGGTGCTGAGGGTGCAGCGTGCGTTCTCTCCAATACCGTGCAGGGTCCCGAGCATGTGGGGTTGTACTCCTTCGGCGATCGGATCGAACTCGTCGCTCCTGATCCGTCAGAGGCGTCTTCCCGCACGGAATCCTTCCCGACAATCGCCGCAGCGCAGAAGCGTTTCAATCAGGATGATTTCGACGCTATCAGGCGCATGATCCTGTCGCTCCAGGTTGCGAGCTGAAACGGTCCGCGACGACGACGACGGCAGGCGTGACAACTAACGCCCAGGCACCGCAGGGAGCCCAACAAACTCAACATTGGTGAGCTCCTCACTCACCGTCCACAGGCGCCGTGCAACCTCCTCATCGAGCACTGACGGCGCGGGCGCTACCAGCACAGGTTTCCCTCGCGTCTCGCCCGGTCCGTCCGGACCGTAGTAGTCGCCTCCATGCACCTGCAGACCGGTGGCGCCAAGCAGTATCGGTTGGGCCCCAGCCTCGTCGGACTGCCCCATCAGCCGGAAGAACCCGCCCGCAAGATCGAGCACCGCCGCCCCGCGCATTCCCGAGGTGAGGTTCGTCGTCGACAGTCCTGGATGCGCAGCTACTGCCACCATTGACCAACCGGCATGACGGACACGACGGTCGAGTTCCATGGCGAACAGGAGATTGGCGAGCTTGCTCTGGTTATAGGCCTTCCACGCGCGGTACCGCCGATGGGAGTTCAGGTCTTCGAAGTCGACCTTCCCGCGCTTGTGCGCCAGAGAAGACACGGTCACTACCCGTGGCTCGGGCGCCAGTCGAAGCGCGTCCAGCAGGAGTCCGGTCAGCGCAAAGTGCCCGAGGTGGTTGATGCCAAGCTGCTGTTCAAAACCGTCGGCGGTGCGCTTCAAGGGGGTGGCCATCACCCCTGCGTTGTTGACCAGCAAGTCCAGCGGCCCAGACCACTCACTGGCGAATGAGCGCACCGAAGCCAGGTCTGCCAAGTCGAGCAGCCGCAGTTCCACCCGGCCGCTTCCTGTGGCGTCCCGGACACGTTGCACGGCAACTGCACCCCGCTCCTCACTCCTGCACGCCAGCACCACCGCGGCACCCTGCCTCCCCAGCCCGATTGCCGTCTGCAGGCCCAAACCGCTGTTTGCCCCGGTGATGACGGCAGTGAGGCCGTTCAACCGCCGTCCGGCCGAGCTGTCCTCGCTTGATGAATTCACTCCGGGCGCCTTTCTCGTCGTACCGTGTTAGAGCCAGTGTTTCAGACCGGCACAGTCCACCGCTCGCCAACCCCTCCCGGGAGTCCCAGGAATGAAGCGATCAGTCTCGGCACACCTCACAGCGCGCACCCGCGAGAACACGTCATTTGTGGTGTCTGTCGCTGTTGCTCGAAATGCCGGCTACACAGCGGTCGACGAGGTGCTGGAAGTCGCCGCTGACGGCCTACCGCTCACCCCAGAGCAAGTCCACGATGCACACGGCGGTGTTCTGCACTCGTTCTCGCTGACAAACCCCGCAAACGTTGAACTGAACTACCGCGCGGAAGTCCTGGGCTCGGCTATCACGCCGGAAATCGATGCCGCCGATCTCATCCGCTACGTCCGGCCAAGCCGCTACTGCGAGTCCGACAAACTGTTGCCGTCGTCGTACGCCCTCTTCGGAAGCCTGCAGGGAGGCGAGTTGCTCGCGGCAGTCCGCTCCTGGGTCAACGAGAACCTCAGCTACGTTTCCGGTACATCCAGACACACCGACGGCGCCACTGACACTCTCCTTGCCCGCCGGGGCGTCTGCCGGGACTACGCGCACCTGGTCATCTCGCTGCTCAGGGCAAAAGACGTGCCAGCGAGGTTGGTCTCCGTGTATGCACCGGGGCTTTCGCCGATGGACTTTCATGCTGTGGTCGAGGCGTGGGTGGAAGGTGCCTGGCACGTCGTCGACGCGACTGGCCTTGCTCCCAGACAGTCACTCCTGCGGATCGCCACAGGACGCGATGCCGCAGACACCGCATTCCTTTCGACGGTGGGTGGCAGCCTGGCGCTCGACACGCTCACCGTCACAGCGGTGGCCGATACACTGCCCGACGACGACGGTGCCGCTGCAGTTCAGCTCACCTAGCCGCCACCCGCCGCGTAGGCCGGAAAACCGGCGACGACGACGCGCAGGACCCACGACGACAGCGCGCAGGAGCCACGACGACGACGCGAGAGCCTGACGACGGCGCCGAGGACGGACCTACCCGCCGTCGTTCTCCACACCGTGCCGGACTTTCGCGGTCAACGTGAGCAGTTGCTCCATTTCCGCCGAACTGAGGACCGGCCCAAGCAGCGCGTGGATGCTTCGGATATGCGCGGCCCCGATCTCCCGCTGAAGCCGTCGTCCTTCATCAGTCAAGGCGAGGAGCACACCCCGCTGATCCTCAGGGGCAGGTTTGCGCTGGATCAACCCCTTCTTCTCAAGCCGTTCAACCATGCGGCTCAGGCTCGGCTGGCTGATCAGGAGGTGATTGTTCAGCTCGTTCAGGCGGGTCCACCCGGACGGACAGCGGCTGAGGTTGAACAGTACGTCATACTCGCCAAGCGCCAGGGTGTGGAATGACTCATCACGCCGCAGCCGGCGCATCACCGCTACCTGCGCACGGAAGAGCGACTCCCAGGTGTCAGCGGTGAGGCGCAGCGGCGCTACGGCGGGTTCAGGCATTGGCGGGCACTGCTGCTTTCCGGTTTTCGAAGGTGGGCGGAGCCGGGATGTTGGCAGGTGTCCGCTCAGCGAACTCCCTGCGCAGCGTCGGAAGAACCTCAGCACCGAACAGATCAAGCTGCTCGAGCACCGTCTTCAACGGCAACCCTGCGTGGTCGACCAGGAACAGTTGCCGCTGGTAGTCACCGAAGAACTCCCTGAACGTGAGGGTCTTCTCTATGAGTTCCTGAGGGCTCCCGACGGTCAGCGGGGTCTGCGACGTGAAGTCCTCCAACGAAGGCCCGTGCCCGTATACCGGCGCGTTGTCGAAGTACGGCCGGAAGTCGTTCACCGCATCCTGGGACTTGGACCTGATGAAGAACTGCCCGCCGAGGCCAACGATCGCCTGCTCTGCGGTGCCGTGACCGTAGTGTGCATAGCGCTCGCGGTAGAGCGAGATGAGTTGCTGGTAATGCTCCTTCGGCCAGAAGATGTTGTTGGCGAAGAAGCCGTCGCCGTAGTAGGCAGCTATCTCTGCAACCTGGGGCGTGCGGATGGAGCCATGCCACACGAAGGGGGCAACGCCGTCGAGCGGCCGGGGAGTGGAGGTGAAGTTGTTCAGGGGGGTGCGGTGCTTGCCCTCCCAGGTCACAACGTCCTCGTCCCAAAGCCTGCGCAACAGGTGATAGTTCTCGATCGTGAGGTCAACGCTGTCCTGTGGGTTCTTGCCGAACCACGGATACACCGGGGCGGTGTTGCCACGGCCAAGGATCAGGTCAACCCGGCCTTCGGCAAGGTGCTGCAGCATCGCGTAGTCTTCGGCGATTTTCACCGGATCATTCGTGGTGATGAGCGTCGTGGAGGTCGAGAGGATGATGCGCGAGGTCTGCGCTGCGACGTAGCCCAGCATGGTGGTCGGTGAGCTTGGAACGAACGGCCGGTTGTGGTGCTCGCCGGTCGCAAAAACGTCCATACCCACGTCTTCGGCATGCTTGGCAATGGTGACCATCGCCTTGATGCGCTCGTGTTCGGTTGGTGCAACGCCCGTCGTGGGGTCGACCGTCACATCACCAACGCTGAAGATACCGATTTGCATGGGATTCCTCCTACCCTAGAAGTACATGCATTTGCATCTACTGTACTCCGTAACCAAGGACTGCGGCGGTTTGTTCCCCGAAGGTCACAGCTGAGTCCCTCTGTTATTGCAGCGCCAGCTCCGCCTCCCGTGCAGCCGCACGCGCTTCACGCCTGCCCTCGACCAGTCGGTACAGCACCGGAACCAGCACCAGCGTCAGCAGGGTCGAGGACACCAGACCACCGATGACGACGACGGCGAGCGGCTGGGAGATAAAGCCGCCTTCACCGGTGAGCCCCAGCGCCATGGGAGTGAGCGCGAAAACCGTCGCCAGAGCGGTCATCAGGATGGGACGCAGGCGCTGCCGGGCGCCGCGGATGATGGCGTCGCCCACATTTAGTCCAGGCCCACCATCGTGCGGACGCCGGTACTGGTTGATCAGGTCAATCAGCACAATGGCATTGGTCACCACAATCCCCACCAGCATCAGCATGCCGATCAGCGACGGCAGGCCGAGCGGAATGCCCGTCACCACCAGCAGTGCGATGGCACCGGTCGCAGCAAACGGCACGGACACGAGCAGGATCAAGGGCTGGATGAGGCTCTTGAAAGTCGCCACCATGATGACGTAGACAATCGCCACCGCGGCCCACAGCGCCAGGAACAACTGGCCGAAGGACTCTGCCTGCTGCTCCGACGCCCCGCCCAGGGTGGCACCGGCACCCGAGGGCAACGCAACGCCGTCGAGCCTTTCAGTCACCTCGGCGGTCAGCGCACCGAGGTTGTCTCCCGACGGCGTAATGGAGACGCGCGCTGTGCGTTCACCGTTGGAACTGGTGATGGTGAGTGGAACCTGCACTTCCTCAACGGTGGCAACGTCGGAAAGCGGAACCGGACCCATCGCGGTGGGAAGGGAAAGCTCACGGAGCTGATCCAGGCTGGTGATTTCGGTTCCCTCGCCGATCAGGATCGGGTAGTCGGTAGCTTCCAACCGCACTGTCCCGCCGGGAATCGCGCTGATGTTTCCACCCAGCAGCGCGCCGATCTGGCCCTCGCTCAGCCCGGCCCCAACGGCAGCGGCCCGGTCCACGCTCACCTGGACCTGCGGCTGTGCTGCCGCAAGGTTGCTGGTGACATCGCGGGCACCCGGCACATCGGCCATGGCGGCGACGACGGCGTCGCTCGCCTCGGCAAGAATGGCAGGCTCCGGAGCCGTGATGTTGATGTCCACAGTGTTGGACGTGCCGAACCCGCCCTGCTGGCTGGCCAGGGCAATATCCCCGGCGCCCTCCAACTCGTCAAGTGCTGCCCGCACCTCGTTCTGGAGCTGTTCCTGGTCCGCGTCTTCCTCGGTGGTGACAGTGAACTGGGCCGTCGAGGCACCTGCCGAGAAGCGTGCTCCCAGGGAACCCGACGCATTGCCAACAGTTACCTGAACATCACGGATCTCCTCGAATTCGGCAAGCACTTCCTCGACCCGGCCGGCCTCCGCCACCGTGTTGTCGAGGCTCGATCCCGGTTCCTGCCGCTGGGTAATGCTGAAGCTGTTCTGCCCGGTGCTGCCAAGCAGGTTGGTCTGCATGAACGGCACCATTGCGACCGTTCCGGCAAGCACCAGCACGCCGGCAACTACGGTCCATACCGGATGGCGCTGCGTGGCGTGCAGGACGGGAAGGTAGCCGCGCTGCAGCCAGGAGCGCTGTTCCTTCTCTTCGGCGAGCCGGCGCTGCTCCCTGCCATCAACCCTCCCGCGAGCCTGGGGGAGGAACCAGTACGCAAGCACCGGAACAATGGTCAGGGACACGGCCAGGGAGGCCAGCAGTGCGATGGTCACCGTCAGCGCGAAGGGCCGGAACAGTTCACCGGCAAGATCACCCACGAATGCAATCGGTGCAAAGACGGCAACGGTGGTCAGCGTGGAAGCGGTGATAGCGCCCGCTACCTCACGGATGGCGGTGAGAATTGCCGCCCGTTTCTCCTCGCCGTAGCCCAGGTGGCGCTTGATGTTCTCGATCACCACGATCGAATCATCCACGACACGGCCAATCGCGATAGTCAGTGCACCAAGCGTCAGGATGTTCAGCGAGTATCCCGTTGCCGCGAGCCCGATGAACGTGATCAGGAGCGACAAAGGGATGGACAGCGCCGTCACCAGGGTGGAACGCGCTGAGAGAAGGAACACCAGGATGACGACGACGGCGAACCCGAGTCCCAGCAAGCCTTCAGTCGTCAGGTCCGAGATGGAACGTTCAATGAAGGGTGCCTGGTCGAAGATCACGGTGATCTCGGCGCTGTCGCCCAACTCCCGTTCAAGTTCAGGAATGAGCGCCGTCACAGCATTGGACAGCGTGACGGTGTCCGCCGAAGGCACCTTGGTTACGGTGAGCGCCAGCGTTTCGGCGCCGTTCGTCCGTGTCAGGGAGGTGGGGTCGTCGTCGGCGATCGACACGTCGGCCACTTCTCCAATAGTTATAGGCGCACCGGCGCTCACACGTTCTTCAGGGGCTGCGGACTCGGGCGGATCTGCCGGGGACAGCGGCAGGGCCTGAATGTCCTCAAGTGAGTTCACCGGACTGCCGGCCTGGACGGTAAGGGAACGCTCGCCCTCTACCAGCGTTCCGATGGGGAACAGCTCACCGTTGTTTTCCAGCGCATCCACGATGTCCGGTATGGCGAGGCCGTTCGCGGCCAGATCCTCCTCGCGCGGAAGGATCGAGATGTGCTGCTGCGCGCCGCCCGTGATCTCGGCGCTGCGGACACCCTCGACCTTCTGCAGCCGGGGAACGGTGAGCCTGCGCAGTTCCTCGCCAAGTCCACTGAGCGGCTGGTCCGAGGACACTGCCATGAAGACCACCGGCAGGTCATTGATGCTTCCGGCGAGTGACTGCGGCTCAACCTCGTCCGGAAGCGCGGAGCGGACAGTGGAAATAGCGCGGTCCACCTGGCCGCGCGCCCGGTCAAGATCGGTGCCGTACGCGAACATCAACCCGATTGTCGACACGCCGTTGCGCGAGGTAGCCGAGGAAGATTCGAGGCCTTCCACACCGCTCAGCGCCCGCTCGAGAGGCTCGCTGACCTGCTTGTCCAGGTACTCCGGGCTGGCACCCGGAAGCGCTGAGACAACAGTGATCTGCGGGAACTCAAGGGACGGGATGAGCTCCTGCTTGAGCGAACCCATGGTGATGACGCCGAACACGGCGGCGAACACCGTGATCAGGGCAATCAGAGCACGATTGCCGAGGGACAGCTGCGCCAAACGGAACATGTTTTACCTTCTGCGGCCAACCACCCCTGATGGGTCCGCCGTTACTTGAGTCCCAGTACCTGGTCCGTCATCGACTGGATGTCATCGGTGAGCGAATCATTGTCGTTCAGCTTTGTCCCATAGCCGGGGATCATTTCCTTGAGCTTGGGTTCCCAGGCGGCGAGTTGTCCAGGGAAACAGCGGCGGATCAACTCGATCATGATCGGCGCTGCTGTCGATGCACCGGGAGACGCGCCGAGAAGGGCGCCCACAGTGCCGTCAGCCGAGGTGATGACCTCGGTGCCGAACTGCAGTACCCCGCCCTTGCCTGGAGCTTTCTTGATGACCTGAACACGTTGACCGGCAGAGATCAGTTCCCAGCGGTTTCCGTCTGCGGAAGGAATGAACTCGTTGAGGTACTCATTCTTCGCCTCGCGCTTCTTCAGCACCTCGGAGATGAGGTACTTGGTCAACGGGATGTTGTCCTTCCCGACTGCCAGCATGGGCAGCAGGTTGGATGGCCGGATTGACGACGGAAGGTCCAGCAGGGACCCCCGCTTCAGGAACTTCGTGGAGAACCCGGCATACGGCCCGAAGAGGAGGGACCGCTCGCCGTTGACATAGCGTGTGTCGAGGTGGGGTACGGACATCGGAGGCGCGCCGACTGAGGCCTGGCCGTAAACCTTTGCATTGTGCTGGTTCACGGTGACCGGGTTGGTGCAGCGCAGGAACTGCCCGGAAACCGGGAAGCCGGCAAAGCCGCGCCCTTCCGGAATGCCGCTCTTCTGCAGCAGGTGCAGGGCGCCGCCTCCCGCACCAATGAAGATGAACCGCGTGTTTACGGTGTGCTGCTGACCGGTTGCGCGGTTGCGGACGGTGACGTCCCACCGGTTCTGGGAGTCCCTTGAGAGGTTGGTGACGTCGTGCCCGTAGCGAAGGTCGGCGTCGTTCTCTGCCAGGTAACTCGTGAGCCCACGTGTCAGGGCGCCGAAGTCGACGTCGGTGCCTCCTTCAACCCGCGACGCCGCCACCGGCTGGGACGGGTTGCGGTCCTTCATGATCAGCGGGGTCCACTCGGCAATCTTCGAGTGGTCCGAGGAGAACTCGATCGATTTGAACAAAGGCTGCGTGCGCAGGGCTTCGTAGCGCCGCCGAAGGTACTCAACATTGGCCTCGCCCCAGACAAAACTCATGTGGGGAACAGCGTTGATGAAGCTGCCGGGGTCGCCGAGATGGCCGTTGGACACCATGTGGGCCCAGAACTGGCGCGACACCTGGAACTGCTCGTTGATGGAGATGGCTTTGGCTGGATCCACCGAACCGTCTTTACCCGCGGGGGAGTAGTTGAGTTCGCACAAGGCTGCGTGCCCGGTGCCGGCGTTGTTCCAGGGATCGGAGCTCTCCAGGCCCGCCCGGTCCAGCCGTTCGAACAGCGTGATGCTCCAGTCCGGCTGCAATTGCTTGATGAATGAGCCCAGAGTGGCGCTCATGATTCCGCCGCCGATCAGAACGACGTCAGTGTGGTTCGCGGGCTTTCCCGCCTGGCTGTCAGCAGTCAAGATAAGTCTCCAATAGCAAGGGCGCTAGCCCTAGAAGCGTAGCCTCTGGGGGAGGTGTTCCCTAAATTGGCCGGCCGCTGCGGCAGGGTGATTCTGGTCCCAGTCAGCCTTCGCTGCCGGAGGAGGGAAGCTCGACGTCGGCGAGGTCGATGTTGTTGAACACTTCATGCATGACCGGGCTCACGGGGTAGCTGAGGACCTCGGGCGATACGACCGCGGCCGAGACCGGAAACGCGAGAGGAACGGCTGGGATGTCGTCGGCGATACTCTCACTGATGCCCTGGTATGCGAGCGTCCGTTCATCGCTGTCCGGCAGGATCGAAGCCCGGGCGATCTTGCTCACCAATTGGTTGTCCCGGTAGGCGAACTCCGCACTGTAGCTCCCGAAGAGGGGACCCACAAAGGTTTCCGGGTCCAGGTAACTGCCGCTCCAACCGAGCAGATGGAAGGCGCGGTCGCCCCCAGTGGTTGCGGTCTTCACATAATCCTCCGACCACTGCGTGGGTACCGGCTGGAGGTTGAAGCCTGCTGCGGTGAGCTGCCGGCTGATTTCGGCGTAGACCTTTTCCGGGGAGGGCAGGTACGGGCGGGATACGTTGCGCGGGTAATGGAACGGCAATGGCTGACCGTTGTAACCTGCTTCCTCAAGCAGCTCAGCGGCGAGCTCGGGATCATACTGGTATTCGGTCACATCTTCGGAGGGAATGGCAAGCTTCGCCGGGATGAACTGCGTCGCCGCAGAAGTGCCTTCGAGGAAGGTGCCTTCGATGAGGGCCTCCTTGTCGATGGCGTGGGCCACCGCCTGGCGGAAAAGGATGTCGTCCACGCCGGGGAAGTCCTGGTTGAGGCCGAGGTACAGCACGGAGTACGGATCACGCTGCAGTATCTGCTGGCCTTCCCTGGCAAGCTCTGCTGCATTGTCCACGGTGACGAGGTCGTAGCCATCGATCTCACCCCTGATCAGGGCACGCAACCGGGCATCTGAATGCGGGAGGGTGCGGAAGGTGACGGTCTGGATCTCGCCTGGGTTGCCCCAGTATTCCTTGAAGGCGGTCAGCGTTACTTCCCGCTCGCCCCAGCCCTGGAAAGTGAAGGGGCCAGTGCCTACGGGGTTCAACGCAAACCGGGACAGGGCCGTCCCGCTGCGTTCTTCCGTGAGTTGATTGGCGCCGAGTTCATTGAGGGCCTTCGGAGAGGCCATCCCGAAGGAGGGCATGGCCATCGCCGGTATGAATGAGGTCAGGCGGCCCGTGAGCCGGATGAGGACCTCATGCTCTCCGAGCGGCTGGCAGGAATCATAGACAGAATTCTCCGGCTGATCCGAGAACGCCTTGAACACCGTTTCGAAAGCGGTAGCCGATTCTGTTCCGCGGATCTGTTCCGGCATGGTGTACCAGCGCTCGAAGTTGGCGCACACTGCCTCCGCGTTGAACGGCTCACCATCATGGAAGACCACGTCTTCGCGCAGTTTGAAGACGTAGGAGCGTCCTTCGTTCCGCGCTTCCCAGGAGGTGGCCAGCAGGGGCGCCGGCTCGGAGGTCAGGGGATCAATGCCGACCAGGCCTTCGAGCATCTGGTTGGTTACGCGGAAGGACTCCGTGTCGCCGGTCAGCGCTGGGTCGAGGCCGATCGGGTCGGCAGCAGTGCCGAACGTGAAGGTTCCCTGTGTCGGGTCCCCGGCAGCGGTGGGAGCGTCAGTGGACGCAGGCGCCGTCGTCGAACTGGTGGGCAGGGGCGTGCCGGAGGTGCATGCCGTGAGCCCGAGTACGCAGGCGGCTGCAGCCAACCGCAGCGACGGCGCAGACAGCGCACGACGGCGGGACGTTGGGCTCGCAGGCATGGTCTCCTCGGGCGCGCGAGAGGCGCGCAGGGTGTGTGACGGAACTTTCAGTGTAGGCGAGAAGACTGGAAGCACGCTGGTTGCCGACCTGCGGACAAAGGAAAGGCGGGTACCAGCACTTTCGTGCTGGTACCCGCCTTTTTCCCTGATCCAATTAGAGGAGTCGAATCAAGGAGTCTTTACTTGGGCGATCTCCCGCCCAGTAATCGAACTGATGATCGGGCTGATTACTCGGCCGGGGGCATCAGGATGGCATCGATCAGGTAGACCGTTGCGTTGGCGGTCTGGACTCCACCACAGATGACTGCTGCAGAATCTTCACCAACGGTGATCGTATCGCCTTCGCCCTCAACGGTGAGTTCAGCACCGTTGGCGGTCATGTGGGTGCCCGCAACCTCGTCCGGAAGCAGCTGGCCCGGAACAACGTGGTAGGTCAGGATGCCGCTAAGCAGATCGGCGTCAGTCTTCAGCGCTTCTACAGTCGCTGCATCGAGTGCTTCGAAAGCCTCATCGACTGGTGCGAAAACGGTGAACTCGTCACCGTTCAGGGTGTCGACCAGGTCAACGTCCGGGTTCAACTGGCCGGTTACAGCGGCGGTCAGCTGGGTGAGGATCGGGTTGTTCGAAGCCGCGGTGGCTACGGGGTCTTCCGCCATACCGGCTACTGAACCGTCTCCATCGGGAACCTGCTCGGCGTAGCCTGCACAGCCGGGGCCAACCAGGTTGGCGGCTGGGTCCATGGCTTCGTCGGATGCTTCTTCGGTAGCTTCTTCGCTCGTTGCTTCGTCCGCGGCCTCTGTTGTTTCGGTCATGGCCGACTCGGAGGTTGCGGTGTCGGTCGAAGCCTCGTTGCCTCCGCCACATGCTGCCAAGCCGAACATGGCTACTGCTGCAACGCCGAGTACGGAAAGGTTCCTGCGCTTGATGAGTTCCATTTCATTTCTCCTTCATTGGTTCAGACCCCCACGGCTAAACGCGATGGTCACTTCCTGTTACGACGCCGTGTTGGCGTCTCACGTTTAGTTCGCGTGAGTCCGGACGGTGGATGGGTAGGAGAAAGACAAAGTTGCCTCACACATTGGTAACGGTGACCTACGGGCAGTGTTCGCGGCACGTGTTCCGCGGGCTGGCAGGGTTATAGGAGGTTCAAGCGGCACCTGGTGATCTGCGTCACCTGTCTCTCGGCTGACCTCCAGCGGAATAGAACCGCCGTGAGAAGAAAGGCTTTGTTGAACAAAGGTTTTGTGAAACGCAGAGGCCCGCACTATGTGCGGGCCTCTGTAGTGCTGGTGCGCAAGGGGGGACTCGAACCCCCACGTCCGAAGACACTGGAACCTAAATCCAGCGCGTCTACCAATTCCGCCACTCGCGCCAGGCACGCCTCACGGAATCCCGGTCAAGAAAACCCCGGAACCCGTCTGACGCACCAACTATTGTACGCAGCTTCAGTCGATACCAAGATCGCGGCGTAACTTCGCCACGTGGCCGGTTGCCTTCACGTTGTACTGGGCGAGGTTGACTTTGCCCTCGCCGTCCACGACCACGGTTGAGCGGATCAGACCCTCATACGTCTTGCCATAGTTCTTCTTCTCTCCCCACGCGCCCCACGCTTCGGCAACGGTGTGATCCGGGTCGGACAGCAGGGGGAAGGTCAATGATTCCTTCTCAGTGAAGGACCGCAGCTTGTTCTCGGAATCCGGCGAGACGCCCACCACTTCATAACCGGCGGAAGCCATTGAGGCCAGGTTGTCCCGGAAATCGCAGGCCTGGGTGGTGCAGCCGGGAGTTGCGGCAGCTGGGTAGAAGTAGACGACGACGTTCTTGCCCGCGAAGTCGCTGAGCGAGAAGGTGTTTCCTTCAGAGGAATTGAGCGTAAAGTCGGGTGCACTATCCCCGATGTTAAGTCGGTTGGACATACGAAACTTTCTGTTCGGTCTCAGTGGGCGCTGGTGGCGCACGCGGCGCGGGTCATGCGCCGAACCGTAGCTATCATATGGGGATGGGTTCAGGGTCTTCGCACGTTCCCAGCGAGGGCCGCAGGGGGGCGAAAGGAAGTTGTTAGCTAATGCCGGATCTCGAGCAATGGCCCACAGGTCGACTATTGACGACGGCCGCGCGGCTGGTTGAGCACGCCTGGAACGAGCGCCTGGTGGACATCGGTGTGACACACGCAGGTGTCATTGCTCTCGGTGTGCTGGAAAGTCAGGGCGCAATGACGCAGGCCAGCCTCGCGCAGATTGTGAGGGTCCAGGCGCAGACAATGGGCAAGACGCTTTCCCGCCTGGAAGTGCGGGGCCATGTTTCACGCGTGCGGAGCGATCTTGACCGTCGCAGCCACAAGGTGTCGATCACCCCTGGAGGCAGCCGCGTGCTGAAGGAAGCCCAGGACGTCGAACGGACGCTCATTACCGGTGGGGAACTGGTATCGGATGAGCTCCGTGGCCATCTGCAGTCCGTCATCCGCGAGCTCGGTGCACCCCGCTGGGGCTGGTCAGGCGATCTGGTTGGCACAGCCGCGCCCGCAGAATTACCGGCCTCAGGCCTTGCCAACAAAAGCACCCAGCCGTAGATTGCGCCAAACGGGAAGAAATGCGCCCTTGGGCCCTTGGCGCCAAACGGGGAGAAATGCGCCCTTGGCTTTGAGCAGGTCAAATGAAAACCGTCCGTTCGAGCAATTGCTCGAACGGACGGTTTTTTGTGTGTGCACCCCCCGGGACTTGAACCCGGAACCCATTGATTAAGAGTCAATTGCTCTGCCAATTGAGCTAGAGGTGCCTGCGAATTCCGGTCTCACCGGCGTTCCGCAACAGCACTAAACTGTACCAGCCCTCATCGGGATTCCCGAAATCAATAGGTCGATGTGAGCTACTGCATATCGACACGCACAATCCGGGACCCGCCCTCCTCGTTGGTCGCAATAAGCAGACCGCCGTCGGGCCCAACGGTAGTGTCCCTCAGGCGCCCGAACTGGCTGTCGAAGAAGCTTGCCGGCTCACCCGCGATGCCGCCAAACAGCGGCACCTGCCAGAGGCGCTGTCCTCGCAGCCCACCGATGTACGCGACGTCGTCGACAATGGTCATTCCACTCGGCGAGGAGCTGGCCGTTGAAGGCCACACGACCTGCGCGTCGATGAAGCGCTCGTCATTGGGCGCCCCGGTCACCTCCGGCCACCCATAGTTGCTGCCGGCCGTGACGAGGTTCAGTTCGTCGTCGCGCTCTGGTCCGAACTCACTTGCCCACAGCCTGTCTGCTGAGTCCCAGGCGAGCCCCTGCACATTCCGGTGACCGATTGAATAGACCGTTGAGTCGAACGGATTCCCCGGTGCCGGACTGCCGTCGGTGGTGATACGAAGGATCTTGCCGCCGAGGCTCGCGGGATCCTGCGCGCTCGGCGCGTCGCCAGCGTCTCCAGTGCCAACGTAGAGATAGCCATCCGGACCGAATTTGATTCTTCCACCGTTATGGATATTCGCTTTCGGGATTCCGGTGAGCACCTCTTCCGGTTGGCCCAGGCCGTTGTCTGTGTACGGCACGCTCACGATCCGGTTGTCCTCCGGACTGGTGTAGTAGAGAAACAGGCGTGGATCAGTTTCGAAGTCAGGGCCGATCGCTACGCCGAGCAGGCCGCCCTCACCACTTGCTGCGCTGGCGTCCTCGATCACACCAAGAACTGACGACTGGTCACCGTCAATGCGCTTGACCTCAGCGGTGTTGCGTTCGGTGACAATCAGGGATCCATCCGGCAGCACAGCCATGGACCAGGGAAGCCCAAGGCCTGTAGCCTCCTCACCGGCAGCAGCGAGTTGGGGTGCCGTGGGACTGGGAGCCGGCGTGGGTGGGTTAGTCGGCTCAGCTGAGGCACCCGGTGTCGTGGCGACTCCCGCTGAGGGGGATTCCGACGACGACTGCGGCAGGGAGCCAGCGAAGCGGGGCTCCGGTTCACCGCCTGGTTGGCAGCCGGTGAGGATAAGCGTGAGGATCACCGCACCTCCCAGGAGCCAGCAGGGAGCGGAAGAGGATTGGGAACGTCCCGCGATTGAAAGCTTCACAGGTACTGAAACGAATCACGGCGCGCAGTGGTGCCTTCGATACGCTGAAACCATGACTACTCCTTCGGTCCGTACAGTGACGGTGCCTGGCAACGATCTTTTTGAGGCACTCCAGCCGGCACCCGCTGGCATCCGCCTGGTGCAGTGGGACTTGGAGGGCAGTCCCGCAGGGGCGCAACTCTCCGAGATCGATGCGGTAGTCCTGCCGTACATGTCATCGAAGGATTACACGGAGGCAATGCGGTCAGCGCCGAACCTCAAAATTGTCCAGACCCAGACCACTGGATATGAAGGCATACCGGAAATGGCAGGCGACGGAGTGGCAGTGGCCAGTGCTGCGGGAGTGCACGCGGCGGCGACAGCCGAGATGGCAGTGGGCCTCGCAATTGCCTCACTGCGGGGGATTGACGTCGCCGTGAAGAATCAACTCAAGGGCGAATGGAAGCCGGGACGTTTCGCAGGCCTGGCCGACCGCAGGGTGCTTCTACTCGGCGTCGGCGGCATCGGCGAAGAAATCGCCAAACGGCTGGAGGCTTTCGAAGTTGAGCTCACCCGGGTGGGAAGCACCGCACGAATGGATGGGCGCGGCGCGGTGCACGGCAGTGATGAACTCGTTGAACTGGCAGCCCGCCACGAAGTACTGATCATCATCACACCGCTGAGCGAGTCCACCAGGGGACTCGTGGGCAAGGAGTTGCTTGCTGCACTGCCGGACGGAGCGCTCGTCATCAACGTCGCACGGGGGGCGGTCGTCGACTCCGATGCCTTGACAGCCGAAGTGGTCAGCGGGAGGCTCCATGCGGCGGTTGACGTCTTTGATCCGGAACCCCTCCCGGCAGACCATCCGCTGTGGGCTGCTGACAACGCCATAATCACCCCGCACAACGGAGGCAATACCGGCGCCTTCTGGCCGCGCATGGTGCGGTTGCTCCGCGGGCAGCTCGACGCCTTCGCTTCCGGAACCGAACCAAAGAACCTGGTGGTTCCAGGCCCATGGGTTCAGGGCTAAAGAGCCTGACGAATACGCCCGGCCGTCAGCATCGGGCCATTAGCGTCAGGGCCCGGCCAGCCTGACGAAGGTTTGCATGAACAACTCGAAGTCCGTGTGATCCTCGGCCTGATCCAGCGTGAGGACGAGGTCCGCGGACTGATGGCACGCCATCCAGGGCTGCACGCCGAAGCGGAACGTCTTCCCGGTGCTGGTGCCTACCTCGTAATCGCCGCCCGCAAGCTGAACTGCGTGAACCAGATTCGTGATGTTGATTTCGACCGGAATGCCGCCACCGGTCAGGGTAGCGCTTTTCACTGGAGCGATCATCAGCTCGGACGGCTGCCATCTGTAGCCGATGACAAAATACTTGGCCTTCGTCACCCGTTGCCCGCCCGCGTCCGTCACCTCGTGCCGAACGTTGGCACCGAAAACGAGGTTGTAGTCCCCGTAGTTGGGGATCTGCGAGTCGAAGACCCGCCTCAGCGCCCGCTTCAGGACAGAGCTTTCGGTCTCGCCGTCGGGGTGCGGCTGTCGAGGAATCATGGAGAGGGCCTGTGTAGGGAAAGTGTTGGTTGCAACGCGCCGCTTACCCTACCGGAAAACGCGCCACCCCACCGAAGTAACAGGCCGGTCACACGCACAGCGCTGCCGCCGGGTAGGCCTAGACTTTGACCCATGAGCGTGGAAAGCGAAGCCAAAGTCACACCGGACATCAAACCCCGAAGCCGGGCGGTAACCGACGGCATGGAGCGCGCCCCTGCAAGGGGCATGCTGCGAGCGGTCGGCATGGGAGATGATGATTTCTCCAAGCCGCAGGTCGGCGTCGCGAGCTCCTGGAATGAAATCACGCCGTGCAACCTGTCCCTCAACCGCCTCGCGCAGGGGGCCAAGGAAGGCGTCCACGCGGGCGGCGGCTTCCCCATGCAGTTCGGAACCATTTCGGTGTCAGACGGCATCTCAATGGGCCACGAGGGAATGCACTTCTCGCTGGTCTCCCGGGAAGTCATTGCTGATTCCGTGGAAACGGTCATGGAGGCTGAGCGCATCGACGGATCGGTGCTGCTCGCCGGTTGCGACAAATCGCTGCCCGGCATGCTCATGGCCGCCGCCCGGCTGGACCTCGCCAGTGTCTTCCTCTACGCAGGCTCGATCATGCCCGGCTGGGTCAAGCTGGAGGACGGCACCGAGAAGGAAGTCACCCTGATTGACGCCTTTGAGGCCGTCGGCGCCTGCGCTGCAGGCAATATGTCGCGTGGGGACCTCGATCGGATTGAACGCGCCATCTGCCCCGGCGAGGGGGCGTGCGGCGGCATGTACACCGCCAACACCATGGCCTGCATCGGTGAAGCACTGGGTATGTCCCTCCCCGGTTCAGCTGCCCCGCCCTCCGCCGACCGCCGCCGCGACGAGTTTGCGCGCAAATCCGGCGAGGCCGTAGTCAACCTGCTACGCCTCGGTATCACCGCCCGCGACATCATGACCAAGAAGGCTTTCGAGAACGCCATCGCCGTGACCATGGCGTTCGGCGGCTCCACCAACGCCGTTCTTCATCTGCTGGCCATTGCCCGCGAGGCCGAGGTTGAACTGACCCTTGATGATTTCAACCGGATCGGTGACCGCATCCCGCACCTGGGTGACCTGAAGCCGTTTGGCCGCTACGTCATGACCGACGTCGACAAGGTCGGCGGCGTTCCCGTCATCATGAGGGCGCTGCTGGACGCCGGCCTGCTGCACGGTGATGTGCTCACGGTGACCGGTAAGACGCTCGCCGAGAACCTCGCATCCATCAACCCACCGGACCTTGACGGAAAGATCCTGCGCGCACTCGACAACCCGATCCACAAGACCGGCGGAATCACGGTCCTGAAGGGTTCACTTGCCCCTGAGGGCGCAGTCGTGAAAAGTGCAGGCTTCGACGCCGACGTCTTCGAGGGAACAGCGCGCGTATTCGAGCGCGAACAGGGCGCACTGAAGGCTCTCGCTGCGGGCGAGGTCAAGGCAGGCGACGTCGTTGTCATCCGTTATGAAGGCCCCAAGGGCGGACCGGGTATGCGGGAGATGCTCGCCATCACGGGAGCCATCAAGGGAGCCGGTCTTGGCAAAGATGTCCTGCTGCTCACCGACGGCCGTTTCTCGGGCGGTACCACCGGGCTATGCATCGGGCACGTTGCGCCCGAAGCCGTCGACGGCGGCCCGATCGCGTTCGTTCAGGATGGCGACCGTATCCGCGCTGACATTTCGAATAGAACTTTCGACCTCCTGGTTGAGCCCGAGGAAATGGACCGACGCAGGGTTGGGTGGGAGCCCCTGCCCGCCAGGTACACCAAAGGTGTGCTCGCGAAGTACGCCAAGCTGGTGCATTCGGCCTCGGAAGGCGCCTACTGCGGGTAGTGCAGGGCACGACGACGGCGGCAGATTACGCCGTCGTCGTCGTACCAGTTAGTGTCCACTAACTGGAAGGCCAGTCCACATAGTGAGACGGAGCGAGGTGCTGTTGACACCTTCGGCGGGGGAGTGAAAACTACAGGTATGCAGCTCGTATCCGTAGTCCTAGTTACCAAGCGCGTGGCCTAAAGCCCCGACCGGTTTCTCTACGTCACGCGCAAACCCCTCGCAGAGCCCACCAGGCTGAGGGGTTTTTTTGTTCCCACCGAATGGAAAAGCGCAGCACATTTACGCAGCCCGCCAAGGCCGCGTTGGATACAAAAGGAAGTACAAGGATGTCCAAGGGATCGCCCATCAGCCCAGCGCTGATGGCAGCCAAACAACCCGCGCCGGCGGCGCCGGCCCAACCAACGGGGAAGGACGCGGCCTCAGGGCATGTCAGCCCCGTGCTCGGGCCGAACCGCACCGTGCAGCCCACACCCATGACGGGTTCCCAGGCGATTATCCGTTCACTTGAGGAACTAGGCGTCGACGACATCTTCGGCCTTCCTGGCGGAGCTATCCTCCCCACCTATGACCCCCTCATGGCATCGACCAAGCTCCGCCACATCCTGGTCCGCCACGAGCAGGGCGCAGGTCATGCCGCACAGGGCTACGCGATGGTTACCGGACGCCCCGGTGTCTGCATAGCCACCTCCGGTCCCGGCGCCACCAACCTCGTCACCGCCATAGCTGACGCCCACATGGACTCGGTGCCGATGGTCGCCATTACCGGCCAGGTTTCGAGTGCCGTGATTGGTTCCGATGCGTTCCAGGAAGCGGACATCGTCGGCATCACGATGCCGATCACCAAGCACTCCTATCTCGTGACGAAGGCTGCGGACATTCCCCGCGTGCTTGCCGAGGCGTTCCACATTGCCTCCACCGGCCGGCCGGGCCCGGTGCTGGTGGATATCGCCAAGGACGCCCAGCAGGGCAATATGACGTTCTCCTGGCCGCCGAAGATCGACATCCCCGGGTACCGGACCGTCGTCCGCGGGCACTCCAAGCAGGTACGGGAGGCCGCCCGCCTTATCATGGCGTCCGAGCGGCCGGTCTTCTACGTAGGCGGCGGTGTCATCAAGGGCCACGCGTCCGCTGAGCTCCTGGAACTCGCGGAGCTGGTGGGCGCACCCGTGGTGACCACGCTGATGGCACGCGGTGTCTTCCCCGATTCCCACGAGCAGCATGTAGGCATGCCGGGCATGCACGGATCGGTTTCGGCTGTCACAGCGCTGCAGCAATCGGACCTCCTCATCACCCTCGGCGCGCGGTTCGATGACCGGGTGACCGGGGTACTGTCGAGTTTTGCACCGGGTGCCAAGGTCATCCACGCTGATATCGACCCGGCAGAGATTTCGAAGAACCGCACCGCGGATGTGCCAATTGTCGGTTCGGTGAAGGAGATCATCCCTGAATTCACCGCTGCCCTTCGGG
Organism: Arthrobacter sp. TRD_SC_6; assembly: GCF_055361185.1. NCBI lineage: Bacteria > Bacillati > Actinomycetota > Actinomycetes > Micrococcales > Micrococcaceae > Arthrobacter > Arthrobacter sp. TRD_SC_6. The sequence continues at coordinate 2,935,567 of NZ_CM143953.1, read as the reverse complement.
AGCAGTTCGCCAGCGCCGGAACCCCTGACTACAGCGCCTGGTGGGCTATCCTGAACCGCCTGCGTGAAACCTATCCCATCGGTTTCACCCAGCCCGATGATGGCCTGTCCGCACCCCAGAACGTCATCCAGCGCATCGGTGAGTTGACCGGTCCTGAGGGCGTCTACGCGGCCGGCGTTGGCCAGCACCAGATGTGGGCGGCGCAGTTCATCAAGTACGAACGCCCGCACGCCTGGCTGAATTCAGGCGGCCTCGGCACCATGGGTTACGCGGTGCCGGCGGCCATGGGTGCCAAGGTCGGGAACCCGGACCGCGTGGTCTGGGCCATTGACGGCGACGGCTGCTTCCAGATGACCAACCAGGAACTGGCAACCTGCGTTATCAACAAGATCCCCATCAAGGTGGCCATCATCAATAACTCGTCCCTCGGGATGGTGCGACAGTGGCAGACCCTGTTCTACGAAGGCCGCTACTCCAACACCGACCTGAATACGGGACACGACACCGTCCGTATTCCGGACTTCGTCAAGCTTGCCGATGCCTACGGTTGTGCAGGCCTGCGCTGTGAGCGCGACGAAGATATCGATTCCACTATCCAGCAGGCCCTCGAGATCAACGACCGTCCCGTCGTCGTCGATTTCGTGGTGAGCCGCGACTCGATGGTCTGGCCCATGGTTCCGACCGGGGTCAGCAACGACCTCATCCAGATTGCCCGCAACATGACCCCGGAATGGGAGCAGGAGGACTAACCATGGCCCGTCATACCCTTTCCGTACTGGTCGAAGACGTACCGGGTGTCCTGACCCGGGTGGCAAGCCTGTTCGCGAGGCGCGCCTTCAACATCAACTCACTCGCTGTCGGCCCAACGGAAATTTCCGGAATGTCCCGGATTACCGTTGTCGTCGAGGCTGAAGGTGACCTGCTGGAGCAGGTCACCAAACAGCTGAACAAGCTCATCAACGTCATCAAGATCGTTGAGCTTGTTCCTGAATCTTCCGTGCAGCGTGACCACATCCTGGTCAAGGTGCGTGCGGATGCCGCAACCCGGCTGCAGGTAACCCAGGCTGCAGATTTGTTCCGCGCTTCAGTGGTTGACGTGTCCACCGACTCGCTGATCATCGAGGCAACCGGCACCGCCGAAAAGCTCACCGCGCTCCTGTCAGTGCTTGAGCCGTTCGGCATCCGCGAAATAGTCCAGTCGGGAACGCTCGCGATCAGTCGTGGCGCGAAGTCCATGAGTGACAGAGCGCTTCGAAGTGCATGACGCTGAAGCGCATAGCCCGTAGCGCTGACTCGTTCCTGACCTGACCCGACTACCTAAACCAGTACCCGAACGCTTCGCCTTTCAGTGCGGAGCAGAACACATCACAGGAGATATACAAGTGACCGAGTTGTACTACGACGACGATGCAGACCTTTCGATCATCCAGGGCCGCACCGTGGCCGTCATCGGGTACGGCAGCCAGGGCCATGCCCACGCGCTGAGCCTCCGTGACTCCGGCGTCGACGTCCGCGTTGGCCTTAAGGAGGGCTCCAAGTCCCGCGCCAAGGCCGAAGCCGAGGGCCTGCGCGTGGTTGGTGTGGCTGAAGCTGTTGCCGAAGCCGACCTCATCATGGTTCTCACCCCGGACCAGGTGCAGCGCCACGTCTACGCCGAGGATATTGCTCCGAACCTGAACGCCGGAGACGCGCTGTTCTTCGGACACGGCTTCAACATCCGCTACGGCTACATCCAGCCTCCCGCCGACGTCGACGTCGCCCTCGTGGCGCCGAAGGGTCCGGGCCACATTGTCCGCCGCGAGTTCGAAGCCGGCCGTGGGGTCCCCGACCTGATTGCGGTCGAGCAGAACCCGTCCGGCAAGGCGAAGGAACTTGCGCTGTCCTACGCGAAGGCGATCGGTGGTACCCGTGCTGGTGTCATCGAGACCACCTTCACCGAGGAAACCGAAACCGATCTCTTCGGCGAGCAGGCAGTACTGTGCGGCGGAGCTTCCCAGCTGATCCAGTATGGCTTCGAAACGCTCACCGAGGCAGGCTACAAGCCCGAGGTTGCGTACTTCGAGGTGCTGCACGAGCTCAAGCTCATCGTTGACCTCATGGTTGAAGGCGGCATCGCAAAGCAGCGCTGGAGTGTTTCCGACACCGCCGAGTACGGCGACTACGTATCGGGCCCGCGGGTTATTGACCCGAGCGTGAAGGAAAACATGAAGGCAGTCCTCGCGGATATCCAGAACGGCGCCTTCGCGAAGCGGTTCATCGATGACCAGGATGCTGGCGGAACGGAGTTCGCCGCACTGCGCAAGCAGGGCGAGGACCACCCGATCGAGGCCACCGGCCGCGACCTGCGCAAGCTGTTCTCCTGGATCAAGACCAACGACGATTACACCGAGGGTTCGGTCGCCCGCTAGTACGCCAATGGGAACGGCCGGGTGGATGGAGGCTCATCCGCCCGGCCGTTTCCATGTGGGATCCGTCTCACCAGTGACGATCGGCGGGTAACAAAGTGAGTGTTGCCTGCGTCCAAATTAGACTGGCTGAAAGTCCTGACCGTCTCCCAACGCCCATTTCTGCCCACCGCTCTGCGAAGGATCACCCGTGAAAAGACCAGTAGTTCTCCTTGCCGAAGAACTCTCGCCAGCAACCGTGGACGCTCTCGGACCAGACTTCGAAATCCGTCAGACTGACGGCTCCGACCGGTCGAAGCTGCTGGAAGCGATCACTGAAGTTGACGCGATTCTGGTGCGCTCCGCAACTCAGGTGGATGCCGAAGCCATTGCAGCGGCGCCGAACCTGAAGGTCATCGCGCGCGCCGGCGTCGGGCTGGACAACGTCGACATCAAGGCCGCAACGCAGGCGGGGGTGATGGTGGTGAACGCACCGACGTCGAACATCATCTCCGCAGCCGAACTCACGGTCGGCCACATCCTCAGCCTCGCCCGCCACATTCCGCAGGCCAGCGGTGCACTCAAGGGCGGGGAGTGGAAGCGGTCTAAGTACGCGGGCATCGAACTGTACGAGAAGAAGATCGGCATCATCGGCCTTGGGCGGATCGGCGCGCTCGTTGCCGAGCGGCTACAGGGGTTCGGCACCGAAATCCTCGCCTTCGACCCCTATGTCACCTCGGCTCGGGCAGCTCAGCTCGGTGTGCAGCTCGTTTCCCTTGACGAACTCCTCGCGGATTCGGACTTCATCACGATCCACATGCCCAAGACTCCGGAAACGGTCGGCATGCTCGGTACAGCGGCCTTCCAGAAAATGAAGAACAGCGCGTATGTGGTCAACGTTGCCCGTGGTGGCCTCGTCGATGAGGAAGCGCTGTACACCGCTTTGAAGGAAGGGCAGATCGCCGGGGCCGGCGTTGACGTGTTCGTGAAGGAACCGAGCACCGACCTGCCGTTCTTCGAGCTCGACAACGTGGTGGTGACACCGCACCTTGGGGCCTCCACCGAGGAAGCGCAGGAAAAGGCGGGCATCTCGGTCGCCAAGTCGGTGCGCCTTGCACTGGCCGGTGAACTTGTGCCCGACGCCGTGAACGTCGCAGGCGGGATCATTGCACCGGAGGTGCGCCCCGGCATTCCGCTGATTGAAAAGCTCGGCCGGATCTTCACTGCGTTGACCCACGATTCACTCACGCAAATCGAAGTCGAGGTCGCAGGTGAAATCGCGTCCCAGGACGTCAAGGCGCTGGAACTCGCCGCCCTCAAGGGTGTATTCACCGACGTCGTCTCGGAGCAGGTGTCTTACGTCAACGCTCCGGTACTTGCCGAGCAGCGCGGCATTCACACACGGCTGGTCACCACGGACCAGTCCGAGGAGTACCGGAATGTGCTGACCATCCGGGGCGCACTCTCGGACGGATCCCAGATCTCGGTGGCCGGCACGCTCACCGGACCGAAGCAGATCCAGAAGCTGGTTGGTGTCAATGGATACGACCTCGAAATCCCCATCAGCGAGCACCTTCTGGTGATTCTCTACCAGGACCGTCCCGGCGTCATCGGAACCCTCGGGCAGGTGCTGGGGGAGCGCGGCATCAACATCGCCGGCATGCAGGTTGCAAGGAGTAAGGAAGGCGGCCAGGCGCTCTCACTCCTGACCGTTGACAGTTCTGTTCCGCAGGACGTACTTGAGAACCTGAAGGAAGCCATCGGCGCCACTGTGGCGCGTGAGGTTGACCTCCAGGATTAAAAGGGCAACGCCCTTGGAGGAGACCCTTCAACGAGTATGGGGTGAAATGCGTCTAAACCTGGAAGACCTCGGCCTTCCCAATCGAAGAGCGTGAGATTGGAGTAAGGGTTTCCGGCCCCGGCAATGATGTCCACACCGGGAAGCCACCCCGGCTCCCACACGAAGAAGCCGAGGCCGTGTCCGTCGGGAACGTCCAGCAGTATTTGTTTGAGGGTCGAGAAGAACTCTGATTGGCCTTGAGGGGTCGGCGGATAGGCTGCGCCGTCAGGAAGCGCCTGCACGGTGTTGACCCGGCTTGGGACATCGCTGCCGCTTGACAGCGTCCAGGGATAGCCGGTTTCGGCGATGATGATGTCTTTGTCGTAGCGGGTCGCGAGGACCTGCAGTGTGTTCTGCAGCTCAGCGAACGAGCCGTGCCAAAAAGGATAGAAGCTAAGCCCAATCATGTCGAAGGCGACGCCAAACTTCTGCAGTTGGGCAAAGAAGCGCATCGACTCCTCCGTCTCTCCTGCGTGGTCAAATTGGATCAAAGTCAACGGCGGATCGGCGGGGTTTCCACCCTTGGCTCCCTTGGTGCCAGCTTTGAGCAACTCTGCGAATTCAGTCCAATGCTCGCCATCGTCTCGGTAGATCTTTCCAACCGGCCAGAGCATCCCACGTGCAACCTCGTTGCCGATCTGCACGATGCCGACTGGCGTGCCTTGTCGCGCGAAAGCGGCCACCACATCCCGGGTGTAGGTCTCAACGGTGCGCCGTAGATCCGTAGAAGTTTGGTTTCGCCAGGCCTCAGGAGTCTGCTGGTGTCCAGGGTCAGCCCATGTGTCTGAATAATGAAGATCAAGCATCAAGTCCAGCCCGGCGGCATGGGCCCGACGAGCCAGTGTGAGGGCTGACGGAAGATCGCTGGTGCCGGCTGGAGGATTGACCCAAAGCCGGAGTCGGACGTAGTTTGCCCCCTGGCTACTGAGCAACTGCTCTATCGGGGCGGTTTCTCCGTTGACGCTGACTGTCCCGCCAACAGCTTCTACTTGAAGGGAGGAGGAAATGTCGGCGCCGCGGATAAGCGGTAGGCCGGGGGATTGCGCAGAGGATGGTAACGGTGGCATTGGAGCCACGGTGGGCGCCACTGTAAGGGGTACAACGGGTGACGCTGCAGGTTGCAACCTAGTCCCGATGAGGGCTGCCGCAACTACGGCCACGATGAGTACGATGGATCCCGCCGTGAGCGCCCACATCCTCCATAATGTGTTCCGTAGGCCGTCTGGCCTGCGCGAGCGGCCAGGCTCGGCATGGCGGGGGACCATCATGGGCTATCACTCCAGTCCAGGGCCAGTGCATCGCAATTACGCACGTGAAACTGCAAAGGTAGTCCTGTAGGTGAACCACTCACGCTGCTCTCCTTCTGCGATCTCTATTCTTGCTGGTCCAGCGCCGGTAGTGGGGCCAACCAGCTCTCCGTTTGAGTGAGGGGACGATCACCGGTGGTTACGGTCCGAGAATGGGTTGAACATACTGCGGATAGAGGATGATGGCCGCAATCAGCGGAATCCAAGTCAGCACAGCCATGATGAGCGGTGCTTTCGCAGTGGCCCGCCGAGCAATTCCCCATTCCACTCCCGCCTCCTTGGCGCTCTCATACGCGTGAAGCTGCGGAACCATCAGACTCACTACCCCGTAGCAGAAAGCTGCGAACAGACACAGAAAGACGTACCCGTAAAGTGCGGTGGTGGCTTCACCAATAAGCGCCGCTGTGGACATCAATACGGAGAGTATGCAGAATGGTGCCACCATGCGTCCTGCGAGAGGTTCAAACTTGCCCCTCATTTTCGGCGTGACCCTAAATTCCACCGAACTTGGCCAAATTCTTTTCTCCAGGGCAGCCAGCACTCCCCAAGCGATAAAGGGCCAGCGGGCGAACGCGTACAGCCAGTTCTCCCAGCTGATGATCGGAGATGCCTTTGGCCGAAGTAGCCCGCGGCGGCGGATGAAAAGCGTGATGGCAATTGTGCAAACGCTCATCGAGAACCAACGGGCTAGGAACTCGAAGTAGTTCACGTTGACCCATGGAGTTCCGGCGACGGCTGCTGCCGCGGACATCGTCAGGCCCACAGCGGTTGTGATTGTGAGCAATGGATAGTAAGAAAGGGCGAAGAGGAAGCGCAATCGCAAGGGCCATGAGAACCGGTGAAGATGTTTCGGTACCGTTTCGAGAAGCAGCGTCATGAGGCTGCGCGACCATTGGAACTCCTGGGTAGCCATGGCGGCGAATGTGAGTGGCCCTTCGCCGTGTGCCTCCGCCTCGATGGCGAAAGCTGACTTCCAGCCCGCTGAAGTGAGCAGGAAAGCGGTAGAAAAGTCTTCTGCCAGTTCAGGTCCCAGACCACCGATGTCCAGAAGTGCCTTGGTGCGCACAGCGTAATGAGACCCGATGCAGGATGGTGCTAGCCCCTTCCCATGTCCGAGTTGAACGGCGCCGTGGAAAGTAGCCTCCCGGTGCAGGCGCCCTCTGGCTGACCAGGACAGGTCGGCGTTCGAGTCATTCATGCTGGGCGCGGCGACGTATCCAATTGAGGAGTCTGCAAAGGGGCGCACCATTTCGGTCAGGTAGCCCGGCTCCGGAACGTGGTCACAATCAAGTTGGGCGACCACGTCATAATTTTCGTAGCCCCAATGATCGTAGAAGTATGCGAGGTTACCTTCCTTGCATTTGGTTCGCCGCGGCCACTCCGTCCGGTGGTACTCGGCAACGCCCCGCCGAGTGGAAAGGCGGACGCCGTTCCGTTTACACCACTGGACCACTTCCGATGCCGGGTCCTCGTCGCATAGCCAGACATCGTAGGCGTGCGGGAACGTTTGGTCCAGCATGGCAAGCAACGTCTTCTGAGCCGTCAACCATGGCTCGGATGGCGCCTTGGTGACTACGAACGCTATTCGCAGCGACGGAACCGGAATGGCCGGGTTCACCTTGTACAGCCGGTTCGCTACCAACAGGAAGTAGCTTGGAAGGTAGGCGAAATAGAACAGGAATGCCGAAGTCAGCACCAGCCCAGGCCAGCCCATATTGCGCTCCGGCTGCAGCCACCAAGCCCAGAACGACCCGAAAGCAGCCAACCATAGGACGGAGAGGGCAGCGACGACGACGCGGTCTCGCGTGTCAAGCGCGGGTACAAACGTGCCCGGTTGTACCGAGCCACGGGGAGCACGGCGGCCTGACAGGATAGGCCCGGCGCGGGTCGCACTGATCATCGTGCTCCGCAACGGTGCAAAGTTGCTGTCGAGGCGCCCTGTGGCGTTGGAACCGAGCCGGCCACTCATTTCTGGCTCGTGAGGGGGGAGAGGGTCGATGCCCGGTAGCCGGACGGGTGCTTCTCCTGGAAGTGCCAGGCATCCCGGCAAGCCTGAGAGAGGGGACGGCGGGCAGTCCAGCCCAACTGAGCGTTCGCGAGAGCAGGTGAGGCCACCAGTTCCGCTACGTCGCCGGGCCGGCGCCCCACCACCCGGTAAGGAATTTCTTGGCCAGTGACGGTTGCAAATTCGTTTACCAGCTCAAAAACGGACGTGCCGACGCCCGTGCCAAGGTTGTAGCGGCGAAACCCTGGCACGCCCCCGGTCTGCAGTGCGAGACGGTGCGCTTCCACGACATCCATCACGTGGACGTAGTCTCGCACGGCTGTGCCATCCGGCGTCGGGTAGTCCGACCCGAAAATCCGTAGTTCCTTATGCCGTCCCGCAGCAAGCTGTGTGAGAAACGGCACTAGGTTGGTTGAGAAGCCGGTGGGGTGTTCGCCTATCTGACCGGTTGGGTGAGCACCGACCGGGTTGAAGTACCGTAGCGCCGTTACAGACCAGTCACGGTACCGGGCGCAGAGATCGTCCAGTATCTGCTCGCACATCCACTTGCTGCGGGCATACGGATTGGTGGGGTTGGGGGGGGAGGTTTCAGTGATGGGGAGGTCCCGGGTATTCCCATAGATGCTGCATGACGAGGAGAAGATAAGATGCTTCACCTCGTTGGCATGCATTACGCGCAACAGGCTGAGTAACCCGGAGACATTGTTCGTGAAATAGTCCAGCGGCCGATTAACTGAATCGCCGACGGACTTATGGGCGGCGAAATGGACGACCACGTCGATAGGGTGTTTTGAGAACACCTCACTGAGCCGAGCAGTGTCACAAATATCCAACTCATGGAAAAACATATTCCCGCCGCCCATACTGCGGACACGGTCCAGAGAAGCGCTGCAACTGTTCGTGAGGTTATCAACCACGACGACATTGAAACCGTGAAGGAGCAGGTCAAGACAACAGTGGCTGCCGATGAAACCGGCTCCTCCTGTGACCAGAGCAGTTGGCGTAGTAGTCATATCCGTTACCCCTAGATCTATCGTGTCGGCCGGCCCATGGCCCGCACGGACCAACCGGCACCGCGCCAGTGATCTATGTCCAAGCAGTTCCGGGCATCGAGGATTCGCGGCACTGAAACCAGTGTCGAAAGGTGCACCGGATCAAGTCGCCGGTATTCCTGCCACTCCGTGAGGTGCACGGCGAGCTCAGCTCCTTCGAAAGCTTTCTGAACCTCTGTGGTGTAATCGAGGGACGGATAGGCGGCGCGAGCATTTTCGATCGCCTCGGGGTCATGGACGCGTACGCGGGCGCCCTGGCTTTGAAGCGCGCTGGCAACACTCAATGCGGGCGAGTCCCGCACGTCGTCGCTGTTGGGCTTGAAAGCCGCACCGAGCACGGCGATCCTCTTGTCCTGTAGTGAACCGCCGAGCATGGTGCGGGACAGAGTAACGGCGCTGCGACGCCGATTGACGTTGACCTGATCCACGTTCTTCAAAAATTCAAGCGCCTCACTGATCCCAAGTTCCTCCGCCCGTGCGAGGAATGCGCGGATGTCTTTCGGGAGACAGCCGCCACCGAAGCCCACTCCCGGACATAGAAATTTTTGGCCGATGCGAGCATCGTGGCCGAGAGCGGCGGCCAGCGGAACGATATCCGCGCCTACCGCTTCGCAAACTTCAGAGATCGCGTTGATGAAGGAGATTTTGGTGGCCAGGAACGCATTTGCAGAAACCTTGACCAGTTCTGCCGTGGCCAGGTCTGTGGATATATAGGGTGTGCCGGCTTCTAGCACCTTGGCGTACACCTCCCGAAGGAGCGAATCGGCTTCCGGTGACGTGACCCCCACCACCAGCCGATCTGGGTGGAGTGTGTCGTCTACCGCGAAACCCTCCCTCAGAAACTCCGGATTCCAAGCCACCTGAGCCTGATTTCCCACGGGAGCCAGACACGCAACCATAGCGGCGAGCCGGGCTGCCGTGCCCACGGGAACTGTGGATTTACCCACGATCAGGCATGGCTTTTGCAGGTGAGGAGCTAATCCTTCAATAACTGCGTCGACGTACTTCAAGTCCGCGGCCGTTGATCCGGGAGATTGCGGAGTTCCCACACAGATGAAATGAACTGTGCCGAACTCCGCCGCCTCCTGCAGTGACGTGGTGAATCTCAATCGACCAGCATCGATGTTCGCGCGAAGCAGTTCCGGAAATCCGGGTTCGAAGAAAGGTGCGTGTCCCTGAGCCAGCCGCTCGACCTTCACAGCGTCGACGTCAATTCCTAAGACATCGTGCCCGTACTCTGCCATGCCAGCTGCATGCACCGCACCGAGATAGCCGGTGCCAATGACGGTGATACGCATTATGACCTCCAATAGTGAGGATGTTGGTTGCGGCCGAGCCGCCTTCGGAAAGGATCTGAAAGCGCGGTCTGAGAAGCTTCTGTCTATGCCGGGGCGGCCAAATAGGATGTTTGTTCTTGCGACCGGAGGGGCGTACTCCCCTCGAATTGAGGGCCGGCAAGACCCCCTGCAGCTGCAGCTACTTCACCGCCGTGAGCGCGGAAGTAGGTTACGGTGTGATGCAGCCCTTCTTCAGCCGAAATTCTGGGGTGCCACCCCAGTAGATTTTCGGCGAGGCTGATATCGGGTTGCCGGCGGCTTGGATCGTCTACCGGTAGCTGATGAAACTCGATGACCGAGGGCGACCCGGTGATCCGGAGGATCAAATCAGCCAACTCCCGTACGGTTCGCTCCACTGGATTCCCCAGGTTGATCGGTCCTCGCTCTGGACTGTCGATCATCGCTACGATGCCACGAATGAGGTCGTCGACGTAGCAGAAGCTCCTTGTCTGGTGACCATCGCCGTAAATAGTCAGTGGATCACCATTCAGCGCCTGCGCAATGAAACTTGAAACCACGCGCCCGTCCTCGGCGCGCATTCGGGGACCGAAAGTGTTGAAGATCCTTAAGATTCCAACATTCACAGAATTTGTGCGTGCATAGGCCATGGTTATGGCTTCGGCGAAGCGTTTGGCCTCGTCATAGACGCTTCGGGGACCAACCGAACTGACATTTCCCCGGTATTGTTCGTTCTGCGGATGGACGGCCGGGTCGCCGTACACCTCGCTGGTGGAGGCTAATACGAAACGCGCCTCCTTCATCTCAGCGAGTTTTAGGGAATTTTCTGTCCCCCTGCTGCCGACTGCGAGTGTTTCTAGCGGAAACCGATGGTAGTCCGGCGGAGACGCTGGGCTGGCCAGGTGAGCGACCGCATCGAGTGAACCCCTGACGCGTAGCCCGTCACTGACGTTTGACTGTACGAAGGTAAAACTGGAGCTTTCAAAGAGTCTCGAAATGTTATCAAGACGTCCCGTGGACAGGTCGTCTACGCAAACTACTGAATCACCGCGGCCTAATAGGGTTTCGCAGAGGTGAGATCCTAGAAATCCCGCTCCACCCGTCACTAATACACGCATAATTACACCCGCTCGATTAAATCTGTCGTTTGAGACCTGTTGAGATCCGGAACACTTGAAAGTACGTATTTCTACTTCTCAAGTTCAATCGTCAGTGTAGGAGCGGGCGCGAATGACTTATAAGAGTAGCCACTACTTGTCTTTGGCATCGCGTCACTTGCGTAGCCGAAGCTACTACTCAGATCCCCGTACTGGGGCCACCTGGGCTGATGAAAGCAGTGCGTTTCGAGCGCGGTTGACGGGTTCTTACCGTGATGGCTGACGGTTCCCACTGGGGAGCGCCTGGACACGCGGTGGATGGGTGGCGGATGAGACACGCTTTGGTCGTGCATGTGTCTCATTGCTTGCCTGTGGTTGGGTGCCTCCCCACAGGTTCAATAAGTTCGAATCACGGAATATGGTAAGAGTCCGTAGCGTTCGATTGTGCATCCCGCCGATCGACCGGTAGATATTTGAAAAGAAACAGCGATGCTTAACTTTCAATTAGATAACCTGCGAGCCCTGAACTTCGACATAGAGCACGATAGGTGATCGCCCTGCGACGTCTAAGTGTGGATAGTTGGTGGTTCATCTACGCGAGTAGTCCGTTCCCCGTATGTTGATCGCTACCCAAGGAGCATCACTCGGGTCTCGCTGACTCTTGTCTCGAAAGTCAACCGAGGTTGGAGCACGCATACATGCAGAATGGGAACTAGTTGATTACAGTCGGGCTGGTGGAGTCTCGATGCACGTCGAGATGGCCAATCGCAGTCCTTACGGGGTGAGCACCGTTGACAGTCAAGAGCGTTCTCGACGTATTCTGACGCAGCAGCTGCCAGCAAGAAGCTTCGTACGTGAGTCCATCAAGGGAACCACGATCCTGCCGAAGTAGACGTCTCACACCCCGCAGAGATAGAGCATGCCCTGGGCGGTGACAAGTACGGGCGGCGGGGTCCTCGACGCCCGATCCTGGTAACGAAGGGAAAACCCCTCGGAAAGAGGGTAACTTTCTATGGTGAGTTCCGCGCAGAAGCCTCCCTTTTACATCACTACGTCCATTTCGTACCCGAACGGCCTTCCCCACGTAGGCCACGCGTACGAGGCGATTGCCTCTGACGCTGTCGCGCGCTTCAAGCGTCTTGACGGGTACGACGTCATGTTCCTGACCGGTACCGACGAACACGGCCTTAAGATGCAGCAGACCGCGGACCGTGAAGGAATTCCGGTCAGAGATCTCGCGACGCGCAACGCGCAGGCTTTCAAGGACATGAACGACGACGCCGCGACCTCCTACGACCGATTCATCCGCACCACCGACGCGGACCATTACGCGGCAGCCTCCGCGATCTGGCAGCGGATGGAAGCCAACGGCGACATCTACCTCGACAAGTACGCGGGGTGGTACTCGGTCCGTGACGAGGCGTACTACACCGAAGAAGACACCGAGCTCCGCGAGGACGGCATCCGCTACTCGAAGGAAACCGACACCGAGGTCACCTGGACGGAGGAGGAAAGCTACTTCTTCCGGCTTTCCGACTACCAGGACCGGCTGCTGGCCCTCTACGCCGAGCAGCCCGAGTTTGGGGCCCCGCAGTCCCGGTTCAATGAGGTCATCAGCTTCGTCAAACGTGGTCTCGACGACCTCTCGATCAGCCGCACCACTTTCGACTGGGGCGTTCCCGTCCCGGGCAACCCGAAGCACGTCATGTACGTATGGGTGGACGCGCTGACCAACTACCTGACCGGCGTCGGCTACCCGGACACTGAATCGGAGCAGTTCAGGAAGTTCTGGCCAGCGGATGTCCATGTGATTGGCAAGGACATCTCCCGGTTCCACGCCATCTTCTGGCCGGCGTTCCTGATGTCAGCCGGGATAGAGCTGCCCAAGCGCATCATGATCCACGGCTTCCTGCACAACAAGGGCGTAAAGATGTCCAAGTCGCTGGGCAACGTCATAGCGCCAAAAGACTGGATTGAACAGTATGGCCGGGACCAGATCCGGTTCTTCCTGCTCCGCGAGGTCCCCTTCGGAGCGGACGGCTCCTACAGCCACGAGGCAATAGTCTCCCGCATGAACTCCGACCTCGCGAATAACCTGGGTAACCTGGCTCAGCGGTCACTGTCGATGGTGGCGAAGAACTGCGACGGACTGGTGCCGGCGCCGTCGTCGTTCTCGGAAGCGGACCTAAGCATCCTGGAGGCGGCCAACGGTCTCCTTGAGTCCTGCCGCGCGGCGTTCGAGCGCCAGGAACTCTCCCGCGCACTCGAGGCGATCTGGACGGTCCTGGGAGACACCAACGCCTACTTCGCCGAGCAGCAGCCGTGGGTCCTGCGCAAAACGGATCTGGACCGCATGAACACCGTGCTCTACGTGACGCTGGAAATCCTGCGCATCGTGTCGATCCTCGTCCAACCGGTGATGCCGGACGGAGCGGCGAAGCTGTTGACGGTCCTGGGCCAGGGAACAACGGACGACGACGACGCGCGCCAGTTCAGCGCTCTGGCCTCGCCCATTGTGCCGGGAGTCGCCCTGCCCGCACCGACGCCGGTGTTCCCCAAGTACGAAGAACCCGCCGAAGCGTAGAACAGACAGCAGGACACACCCCTGATAGCGCAATTTTCCGGGTGTGTCCTGCGAAGTCAACGCGGAGTCTGAAAGCGGCCAGCCGCGGTGGCCGTCATGATCGTCGCGATCTCGCTCTGCTGACCCCGGGCTCTCCCGGCCAGCTGGACGAGGCGTTCCCGGTTGTATCCGGAGAAGGACCAGCCGGCGTCCACCAGCACCAGCAGCGTTTCCCACAGCGCTTCCTTGCCGCGCACCAGACTCTGCAGGGCCTCGAGTTCCAGCTGCGCTCCGGGACCTTTCGCCGCCCGCCGAAGGTTGAGCGGGTTGAGCCGCGCAGCGGTGGCGCTGACGTGCGCAAAGGCCATTTTCGCCGTATTGGGGCGGTGTCCCTGCGCCTTCAGTGAGCGGAGCAGTTCACTGCGTTCGCCGTCGATCTCGTCCCGGAGTTTGGTCAGGGTGCGCCCGTGTTCGGTATCCGCCCAGGTCTCGCTGGCCGCTGCGAAGAGCCGCACCCCTCCGGTTGCGCCGAGGAGGTGGTCCTCCAGGTAACGGAACAGCCACTGCTGCCCCTCGCGACTCGATTCGGACACGGATCCTCCTTGGCAACACGCCCCACACTGCGCGGGGCGTGTTGCCATCCTTGCAGGTCAGCTGTCTACGGCCAATCCCTGGACAGGTGAGAGCTTCGCTGCCCGGCGTGCGGGCATCACCGAGGCGAGCAGACCCGCCACGATGGCGACGACGAGCACGCCGAGGAGTTGCAGCCAGGGGAACGACGGCGTGACCGTGGCCACTACGCCGAGCGCGGACTGCGCGCCCAGCCAGCCATACAGCATGCCGAGCAGCACACCGAATAGTGCAGCGACGCCGGCGATGAGCACCGCTTCAACGGCCAACATTCCCCTGAGCTGGCCCTTGGTGAGTCCGAGCGCACGCAGTAGCGCGGATTCGCGGGTACGTTCCAACACGGACAGCGAGAGGGTGTTTGCGACGCCGATGAGCGCGATCAACACAGCGACCGCCAGCAGTGCAGTCACCACGAGGAGCAGCACATCAATGATCTGGTTGAACATCGCTCGCTCCAGCGCGGCGCCCGAGACGAGGTACTCGGGCAGCCCAAGGGCGTCGACAATTTCTGTCCGGAGTTCAGTGATCTGCCCTGAATCAAGCGAATCATCCAGCTTCAGCCAGAGCACGCCGCCTATAGCTTCAGGGGAGTCCATGATCCCCAGGCTCTCAGCAGTTGTTCCGGAGATCAGCGGAACAATGGTCCGGCTTTCGGCAACGACCACGGGCAATGTCTGTTCGGCGAGAGTACCCTTCACGGTCAGCTCGGTAAGGTCGGTTCCATCGGGCATCACTACTGCGCCGTCGCGTGGATAGGTGTTTCCGGACCGGAGCACGGTGACGGCGTCCTCATCCGAAAGCGTGTAGACCACCTGTGCACCGGCTTCGTCCCCCGTAAGGGCGACGGCGGTGGGCTGCACAACGGCTTCCACTCCGTCGAGCGCCAGTACGGACTCCATGGCGCCCGCTGGGTTCTCGCCTTCCAGCTGCACCTCCATGTCGACCGGATAGTTCTGCGCCAGCGCGTCCTCGAATGCTGTCCGGGAGGACTGGGCGCCGGCCATCATCATGCTCACGAGGGTGACTCCCACGATCAAAGCGGTGGCCGTCGCCGTCGTACGGGCGGGATTCCGCACCGCATTGACGGCCGCGAGCTCGCCCGGCACGCCGAGCGGTTTTGCCAGCCGGCCCACCTTTGTCACCAGTGCGGGAATGAACAATCCGGCGCAGAGCAAAAGGCCGAGGAAGGACAGCGCACCTCCAGGGAGCGCAACCAGCAGGTTGGCACTGACGGCGCCGATGGCGAGGAGTAGCCCCCCGCCTACGAGCAGCGCCATCCCAATACCGAGCTTCACCCGTCCACGGCGGGTGCCGACACCGGCGTAGTCCGCAGGGCGGAGAGCGGCGAGCGGCGCGACGGCGGTGGCCGCCCGAGCGGGCACCAGCGCTGCCGCGATGGTCATGAGGATGCCCACGACCATCCCGGCGACCACAGCCGACGGCGGCACCGCCAACGTCGCGAATTCGCTGCCCGGGATGGTGCGGGCGATGGCCACGAGGGTCCACATCACGCCGGCCGCAAGCAGTACTCCGAGGGCGGATGAGACGGTGCCGACAACTGCCGCTTCGAGGAGCACGGAGCGGCGGATCTGCCCGCGCCCGGCGCCGATGCAGCGCAGCAGCGCCAGTTCGCGCGTGCGCTGCGCCACCAGGACCGAGAAGGTATTGGCAATTACCAGTGCTGTGACAATGACGGCGACCACGGCGAATGCAAGCAGCACGATGGTCAGCTGATCCTGTCCTCCGGAGAAGGCCGCGACGTCCTCGGTGGTCTGCTCGGTGCTAGTGAGCACAGAGACGCTGGCTACGCCTGAGTTGGAGACTATTTCGCTCACTGACTGCCTGACGGCGCCCTGGTCAGCACCGTCGGCGAGGAGAAGTTGGACCGTGGACGCCGCAGCCTCGGGAGCCAGAGTGGACACCCCTGACTGGATGCTGTGCACCTGGATCATCCCCGAGCTGAACGGGTGGCTGGAGGGCTCACTCAGCCCCACAACCGTAAGGGTCTGCGCAGCTGTCGAGATGCTGTCCTCAGGAGTGCCGGCCGCGAGGGGAGCGCCCTGAACTGTGTCGCCGATCGATACAGCGAGTTGCTCCGCAGATGCGGAGTCAATGATCACTTCGCTGTCCGCGATAGGGAGCCGTCCTACCTCGACCACCAGGCTCTCGAGGGAGTCGGGTGCAAGCGTGGCAATCAACGCGTAATTGGTGGTGTCCGGCGTCCCAAGCACAAAGGAGCCCTGCGTATCCGCATGCACCGCCTCGACACCGGCAACTTTTGTCAGCTGTCCTGCAGTCCCTTCGGGGAGCGGGGCGCCGCTGTCATCGGAAACCACCAGGTCTGCCTTCACGTACTCGGCGCCGATGCTGTTCTGCAGGGTAGCGATGGTTGTGCCGCCGACCATCAGGGTGGCGGCAAGGAAACCAACGCCGAGCATAACGGCGAGCCCGACGGCGATGTACCGGCGTGCGTGCCGGGCAACCTGGGACAGGGCCACTGTCAACACGGCTCAGGCTCCCAGCTGTGAGAGGGCGGCGAGGATGGCATCGGGGGCACTGCGTTCAAGCTCGCCTACGAGCTCGCCGTCCTGCATGAGGATGACGCGGTCTGCGTAGGAAGCCGCCACAGGATCGTGCGTCACCATGATGATGCTCTGGCCCATTTCCTGGCTGCTGCGCCGCAACAGGGCGAGCACCTCGGCGCCGGATCGGGAATCGAGGTTGCCTGTCGGCTCATCACCGAAGATGACGTCGGGCCGGGTCAGGAGGGCCCTGGCCACGGCGACCCGCTGCTGTTGCCCACCGGAAAGCTCGTGCGGGCGGTGGGTCAGGCGGTCGGTCAGGCCCAGGATGGTGCAGATCTGGGTCAACCACTCGCGGTCCACGGTTCCTCCCGCAAGCGCGACGGGCAGGGTGATGTTCTGCTCGGCCGTCAGGGTCGGGATGAGGTTGAAGGACTGGAAGACGAAGCCCACGCGGTCGCGCCGCAGGCGGGTCAGTTCGGCGTCAGTCAGGCCGGTAATGTCCGTGCCGCCAATGGCGATGCGACCGGAGTCAGCTGTATCGAGGCCAGCCAGGCAGTGCATGAGCGTTGATTTGCCGGAACCGGAAGGGCCCATGATCGCGGTGAACCGGCCGCTCGGGAAGCTGACGGTCACGTCACGGAGGGCGTGGATGGTGGTGTTGCCGCGGCCGTAGGACTTACTGAGATTGTCGGCCGCGACGGCAGCAATTGAGACAGGGGAGGGCGCCATGGCCATTGAGGAGTGCGATGTCATGGCCCCAACGCTACGGAGTTGTCCAGGAAAGCGAATCGCCCGCTGGAAGGGTTCCCACAGTGGGCAGCTCCTACCCCGGGATGAGACGGCGATGCTGCGGGTATGAGGCTGCGGGTCTGAGACTCACCTGGGTGAGCCATGGTCTTACGGCCGGACGACACCCGCCTCATACGCCATGACCACGGCCTGCACCCGGTCCCGGGCACTCAGCTTGGCAAGGATGTGACCCACATGGGTTTTCACGGTTGCCTCGGAAAGGAACAGGTCGCCGGCAATCTCCGTGTTCGAACGTCCTTGGGCAATCAGGGTGAACACCTCGCGCTCCCGGGCGGTCAGCGTGCCCACGGCGGTGGTGGCCGCATCATTCGTGGAGGATGGCCGCCGGAGCATGGGAGCCACGTGGTCCAGTAGCCGCCGCGTGGTCGATGGCGCAATGACTGCGTCCCCACGATGCACCGTGCGAATGGCCTCAAGGAGTTCCTCGGGCGGCGCGTCCTTCAGCAGGAACCCGCTGGCTCCTGCCTGGATTGCCGCGAGTGCGTATTCGTCCAGGTCGAAGGTGGTCAGCACAATGATCTTCGGCCCCGCACCCTTGTCCTGTTCGAGAATGCGGCGGGTCGCCTCGATCCCATCCATTCCAGGCATGCGGACATCCATGAGTACGACGTCGGCAGGTGCGGAGGCCAGCAGCGTTACCGCTTCGGCGCCGTTCCCGGCCTGGCCCACAACCTCCAGGTCCGGCTGGGAGTTGATCAGCATCGAAAAGCCGCTCCGTACCAGCTGCTGGTCGTCGACCAGAGCCACTCGGATCGGGGGGCGGGCGGTGGGATCGGTCATTGGGCCTCCGTGTAGGCAATTTCCCCGTAAGGGATAACAGTGTGCACCCGGAAACCGCCACCATTGCGCGGCGCCGCCTCCAGGACTCCATCGTAGAGTTTCACCCGCTCGGTCATGCCCTTGATGCCCTGGCCCGCTCCGGCGGTGGAGGCGTCGGACCCAGCACCGCGGCCGTCGTCGTCGACTGTTATCTCAAGGCCCTTCGCAGTCCAGGCGAGCGCGGCGCTCGCCGTTGCTTTGGGCCCGGCGTGCTTGAGGACGTTGGTTAGGGACTCCTGCACCACCCGGTAGGCGGTGAGCTCGGCTCCGGAGGGAAGGTTGCGGCGAGGAGTGCCCTGCCAGGACAGCGAGGTATCCAGCCCGGCACGCTGCACAGTCGCGACGAGCTCGGGTACGTCGGCGAGGGATGGCAGCGGGCGGACGGGGGCGTCGTCGTCGTTCCTCAGGACCCCCAGAAGACGGCGCATCTCCCGCAGCGATTCCCTGCCGGTTTCGGCAATGGTTCCCAGCGTGGACGTGGCGACGGCAGGATCAGCGGCGCCGGCATAGCGTGCACCATCTGCCTGGGCGATCATCACGGATAGGGAGTGGGCCACAATGTCGTGCATCTCCCGGGCAATATGGTTCCGTTCATCGGCTGCCGCAAGGTCACGCTCCTGCTGGCGCTCCACCTCCAACCGCCATGCCCGGTCCTCCAGCGCGCGGATGGTCAACCGGCGGTTGCGCGCAAGGTCACCGAAGGTCCAGCACAGGAGCACCACGGCAAGGGCGAAGAACATGTAAAGCGCGTAGAGCGGTAGATCGGCGAAACCGGTCTGGTACTGGTTGAACCCGAACTGCACAATGCCGGCGATCATGCCGAATCCCGCCAGGCCAAGCCCGCTGAGGCTGGCCCACCTGGGCGCGTAGGCCGCGAGCGCGTAGACCATCACCAGCACGCTGACCTGGGCAGGGACGGGCGGAAAGTTGATGGCCAGTTGGCCCAGCGAAACCGCGGCGACCACCGTCGCGGCCGGAACCGTCCGGCTCCGCCGCCACGCGAGCGGGATCACCAGGGCAGCGGACACCAGGAATTCAGCAGGGCTGCCGAGGAGCAGGTAGACGAACGCGAGCACGAAAAAGGCGCAGACGGCGACGAAAACGTCGACGGTGCCCTGGCGTTCGCGCAGCCAGGAGGCAAGCCGGTGATGCATGTCCATGGCCTACAACCCTAGGGGTTGATCCACGCTCCGGGCATCGCCCCGTGGGAGGAGTTCGCTTTAAGGCGTACGTATCAGCGCACGCGGTGAGTGGGGGCCGATGTCCGGGTGACCGGGGAGTATCCGCTCTTCGTTCCGGTGACTTTCACCGTGAGCGTTGACTGTCTGTCCGCCTTCGCAACCGTGTAGGTGCGGGAGGTAGCACCGGCAATAGCGCTGCCTGAGCGGAACCACTGGTAGGTCAGAGCGGTGCCGGTGGTCCAGCTCCCTGGGTTTGCGGTCAGCCGCTGAGCGACCTTCGCCGTCCCCGAAATGGTGGGGGTGGGGGCGGCGGGTATTGGTGGGAGCGCCGGCACCGTAGTCGATGGCGTGAAGGAGAAGTCACGGACCACAACCTTTTCCGGCGTGACGGTGTTCGGCGAACCACCGCCGCCTCCGGTGACCCACAGGTTGAAGTGCACTGCCTCGCGCGCAGGTACCGGAACGGTTGCACCTTCGAGGACGGTCCGCTTCACCAGCGGGCCGGCGTAGCCCTCGCCTGCGAACGTTTCGTAGGTCAGGCGGGCCGGTTCCCACACCAACCGGTGGGTCAGGACGGGGTGATTGGTTGCGTCGAAAAACACGGTGCGGCTGCCCTCGCCGGCCGGCTTGGTGGCGTCAAACCAGTACCCGTGTCCCTGCCGGACCGGGCGTGACTCACCCCAGGCCGCACCTCCGCCCCAGGCTGATGCCTCGCACAGGTCAATCTCGTTGTGCCCTGGGGCTGCGTCAGGGTCATAGGTGAACAAGCAGCCCCACACCACCTCCTTCTGGAGGGTCTCCACATTTCGTTCCACGGTGGTGCTGTAGGTTCCGTAGCCGAATCCCCGCCGGGTGGACTGGAACTCGGCCGCAACGGGTGCGCTGCCGGTGGGATTGGTCAGCGTCAGGGCCACATATCCATTGGCGTCCGGATCGGTGACATTGGCGGGGTCGAATGAGTGATTGTAATGGGGTCCGCCGGTCCAGGAACGCTTTTGCCAGTTGAAGCCCTTCCACGAGAAGCTGCCCGCGGGTCCTGGGTCCAGTGTCATGCTTCCAGTATCTGCTGCGTGCACCGGTGCCGCCGTTCCAACGGCGAGCAGGACGATGATGGCGGCCGCCGCCAGTTGTGCCGGGAGACTACGGGTGGACTTCATGTTTGCTCCAGAAATGGGGATGGACGTGTCGAATTGGCAGGGCACTGCAGCTCGCCCTTCCTGATTATGGAGTGCCAGTGCAGGCTTTGGTGCAGGATCAACCTCGTCTTCGGGCAGCCTTTACGCAGGGTTTCTGACCTGCGGCCCACGGGTGCTAGTCCGTCTCATTAAATGAGACGCAGTTGTCCGACATGCGGGATAGTTGCCTACGCTGTGAACATGAGTACATCGAGCATCAACGTAGCTGTCATCCCGGGTGACGGCATCGGTCCGGAAGTAATTACCGAAGCGGTGAAGGTTCTGCGGAAGGCCGTGGCGTCAACGGAGACGGAGCTGCTGCTCACGGAGTACAAGCTCGGGGCGGAGCACTACCTGGCAACGGGGGAAACCCTCCCGCCGGAAACGCTGGATAAACTGCGCACCCACGACGCCATTCTTTTCGGAGCGGTAGGCGCCGCACCGGGTGACACCCGTATCCCTTCGGGAATCATCGAGCGGGAAATGCTGCTCAAGCTCCGGTTCAGCCTGGACCACTACGTGAACCTCAGACCGTCCAGGCTGTACCGGGGGGTAGCCAGTCCGCTGGCTGAGCCGGGAGAGATCGATTTCGTGGTGGTCCGAGAAGGCACAGAGGGTCCCTACGTAGGCAACGGCGGGTCGCTACGAACGGGCACCCCGCATGAGATCGCCACCGAGGTTTCCCTGAACACGGCGCACGGTGTGGAGCGCGTGGTCCGGGATGCGTTCCGCAGGGCGAGCGAGCGTCCACGCAAGCACCTGACCCTGGTGCACAAACACAACGTGCTGGTGTACGCAGGCCACTTGTGGAAGCGCACCGTTGAAGCAGTCGCTCAAGAGTTCCCCGAGGTCACCCACGACTACCTGCACGTTGACGCGGCGATGATCTTCCTGGTGACGAATCCAGCGCGCTTCGACGTGATTGTCACGGACAACCTCTTCGGCGACATCATCACGGACCTGGCAGCGGCCGTCACCGGCGGAATCGGCCTGGCAGCTTCGGGGAACATCAACATGGACCGCACTTCACCGTCCATGTTTGAGCCCGTCCACGGATCCGCTCCGGACATCGCGGGGCAGCAGAAAGCTGATCCCACTGCCGCGATCCTTTCCGCCGCCCTCCTTCTGCGCCACCTTGGCTTCCACGGCCAGGCGGTGACCATTGAGCAGGCGGTGGAGAACGACGTCGCGAGCAGGCAGGGCACGCAGCGAACCACTGCGCAGATCGGCGATGCGATAGCCGCGGCTGTATCCTAAGCTGGTTAGGAACCATTAACCGGTTTGCACCCGTTCAGCTTTATCCAATCATCAGCGCTGGCCCGCTTAGGGGTCACTGCCCGTCCACCGAGGGTGCCGGGCAGGTAACCGTGGAGGAACCATGACAGCTACGCAGCTGGAATTCGCGAAGTACCCATCTGCCACCCCTAAATCTGCTGCGGAGCGGGAGACCATCCTCGCCAACCCGGGTTTCGGAAACCATTTCACCGACCACACAGTCGTGGTCGATTACTCGGTGGACAGCTCTGGCGTCGGCGGTTGGGGCAACGCCAGGCTTGAAGCCTATGGCCCCATTGCCATGGACCCGGCTGCTTCGGTGCTGCACTACGGCCAGGAAATCTTCGAGGGCATGAAGGCCTACCGGCACGCTGACGGCTCCATCTGGACCTTCCGTCCCGAGGCCAATGCTGCCCGCCTGAACCGCTCGGCGGCACGGTTGGCGCTTCCCCAGCTCCCCGAGGAAGTTTTCCTCGAATCCCTGCGGGAGTTGGTCCATGCGGACCAGGAATGGGTCCCCACCCGGGACGGTGAGAGCCTCTACCTGCGCCCGTTCATGATTGCCACCGAGGCGTTCCTCGGCGTGCGCCCAGCCCGAGAGGTCTCCTACCGGGTGATCGCCTCTCCAGCAGCCAATTACTTCGGCGGCGAGTTGGCGCCCGTGTCCATCTGGGTTTCCCGCAACTACGCGCGGGCAGGCCGCGGCGGTACAGGCGCCGCGAAGTGCGGCGGCAATTATGCTGCGTCCCTTGCGGCACAGCTGGAGGCCGAAGCACACGGCTGCAAGCAGGTCCTCTTCCTCGATCAGTTCAATGGCAACGCCGTCGAGGAACTTGGGGGAATGAACGTCTTCTTCGTGTTCAAGGACGGTTCGCTGGTCACGCCCGCCCTGAGCGGGACCATTCTGGAGGGCATCACCCGTTCCTCGATCATCCAGCTGGCCAAGGATCGCGGCCTCGACGTCCAGGAGCGCACCATCACACTCGATGAATGGCGCGACGGTGTGGGCAGCGGCGACATCTCCGAGGTGTTCGCCTGCGGTACGGCCGCGGTTATCACTCCCATCGGCGAGCTGAAGGACGGCGAGGACGTCATCAGTGCACCCGAGCCCTCCGCAGGCGAGGTCACCATGTCCATCCGGGAGCAGCTGTTGGGAATCCAGACCGGTGCGGCAGAGGATCCACACGGCTGGTTGACCCGGCTCGTCTAGTTCCCGGCAAGTAGCAGCGAAGCCTAAGCCGTCCGGATCAGGGGTGGCTTAGGCTTCGCTGTGTTCAGGCTTCGCTATGCCTGGCTCCCGCTACTGCTGGTAGCTGCCAAGGGAGCCTCCCGCGCGTAACAGCCCGGTGATATCAGGTGCCCCCAATGGTTTGCTGAAGTAGTACCCTTGCCCGCTGACATTCCCGAGCGATCGCAGGAAATCTGCCTGCTCCTTGTTCTCGATGCCCTCGAATACCGCGCCCAGACCAGCCGACTGGATCAGTTGGAACACCGCGGTAACGAAATCGGTCTGCAGGGCCCCGGTGAGGGGCTCGCTGAGGATCGAGCGGTCCACCTTGACCATGTCCACGGGGAGGCGGCGCAGGTAGCTGATGGAGGAATATCCCGTGCCAAAATCATCTATTTCGATGCACACGCCGAGTTGCTTCAGGCTCAACAGCGAGTAGGTCTCTACCTCACCGCCGCTCACGAAGGCGGATTCAGTGATTTCGACAACCAACGACGACGGCGGCAGGTCCAGACGCTTCATGAGGCCGCGCACGAAATCGGCCATGTCGAGTTGACGCAGCTCGATCGCGGAGATGTTGACGCGCAGCCTGAAGCCTTCCGGCAGTGTCAGGGTGGTACGCCAGAGGGCGTACTGCCGGAATGCCGTCGTCATGACCCAGCGGTCCAGCTCTGAGATCGCACCGATTTCTTCTGCCAGGGGAATGAAGTCATCGGGGGCGATCATGCCACGGGTTGGGTGTTCCCACCGCACCAGGGTTTCCACCCCGTTGATGGACCCATCCAAAAGGTTCACCACCGGCTGGTAGTGCAGGCACATCTGGTCGGTGCCGATTGCATCGCGCAGCTCGGACGCCATCAGGTTGCGCAGCTGCCTGTCGTACTGCATGAGCGGCGCGAAAGTCTTGATGGTGCTGCGTCCCTCGCGTTTTGCGGTGTACATCGCCGTGTCGGCCTCACGGAGCAGGGTTCCTGCGGTGTGATCCGCAGTCGCGACCCGGACTCCGATGCTCGCGCGGCAATAAACGCTGAACTCTTCGACGTCGATGCTCTTCCCGAGGGCTTCGAGCGCCCGGTTGGCAACCCCGAGCGCGGTCTCAGAGGTGGCCTCGACCACCAGGACGGCGAACTCATCGCCGCCGAGCCGGGCCACCGTGTCACCGGCGCGCACTATCTCCATCAGCCGCCGGGCCACCTCGCGCAGGACGTCGTCGCCGGCGTCGTGACCGAAGCGGTCGTTGACGTTCTTGAACGAGTCAAGGTCGAGGAGGAGCAGGGCGGGTGGAAGGGCACCGGACTGGTGCGCAGCCAGGGCCTCCTCGATTTTCTCGAGCAGCGCAGGGCGGTTGGAAAGGTTGGTCAGCGAGTCTGTCATCGCCATGCGCTTCATATCCAGGTGAGCCTGGTGCAGCATGCTCGTGCGGTTCTCCACCCGTTCTTCGAACTGCTGATACACCAGCTCAAGCTCGTCGGCGAGGAAGTTCACCCCGGTGATGACGGCGTCGACGTCGTCGCGTGCGGGGGAGGGTTCCATCCGGTTACTGTGGTCCCCGCGTGAGAGCCGCACAATGCTGTCCACCAGTTTGGACAGCCGGGGATCGCTCCGTTCGTCAGTCATGGGCGCGGTCCAGGTCCACGATGGCTTCCTGCCTTCCTTACGGTGCCCGCGGGGGTTTGGCGTTCGCCTCAAGCCCTGACGTGCTCGCCGTCACTTGTTTCCCTGTACCAAACTACAGAACGCTCAGAGGCCGCTCGACCGCTGCAGTTCCTCGATCAGCTGCCCCGCGTGTGCTTCACGGTCCGGAGCTCCGGATTGCCGGAACAACTCCTGGCTCTTCTCGAGCTGGAACATGCCTTCGAGCGGATTGCCGGACCGCGCCAGCGCTTGTCCCAGCAGCATGTACGCCTCAGCGGCGGTCTGGCTGGCGATGACCGAAGAGCTTTGGCAGATCGGGCGAAGGCGCTCGACGGCGGCATCAAACTGCCCGGTGAGGACCAGCCAGTGGGCGCGGGTGAGGGATAGTTCAAGCTGGTCGCGTTCACTCCCGCCGACGATCGATGCGGCCATCTCGGCCCGTTCGATACACTCCAGTGTTTCGGGTTCGACGACGCCGGCAGCCAGTCGCAGAGCCGCTGACGCACGGTTGAACTTTGCCCAAAGATCGAGGTCGTTCGACGGTGAGAGGCTGGCGGCGGCCCGCCGGTGGTAGCTAGTGCCGGTCGAGGCGTCGTGGTTGAGATACGCGACGTTGCCGATGACCCAGAACGCCTTGCCCGCAGTCTGCGAATTGATGTCCGGGCTGATGAGGTCGGCGAGGTGAAGGCACTCCTGCCAGGCGCCCTCCACCTGGTCGCTCTCAGCCAGCGCGGCGATAAGGGCGTGCTGGGCGCGGATCCTCAGATCCGGTGAGTCTTCCGCACGCCCTGCCGCGCCGACTGCGCGGCGCGCTTCCTCCACGGCTGCCTCGAGGTTCCCGCGGCCGAGCAAGGTGTCAGCCAGGAAGGTCGAGACGCGCGCGGCAAGTTCCGGATGGTGCGAGGTAAGCGGGTGGTTCCGAAGCTCCTGGGCGTGGACTTCCGATTCTTCGAACAGCCCTTCTTTTTTCAAGCATTCCGCCTGCAGGAACGCGAGGTTCCACCAGGCGTTGTCATCCTTGTTCTCCAGCGCTGCCTGTTGCGCCTCGCCGGCGAGGCGTCGGGCGGCTTCATAATCACGTGCCGCCCAGGCATCGCGCGCGCGAAGTTCAAGGTAGACGTGTTCACCAGGTTCCAGCATGGAAGTACGGCCCTTACCTTGGACGGAGCGGTTCAATCCCCATTCTGTCAGTAATCATCCCGCTGGACGCGGTGCCCGAGGAAAATAGTGAGCGATTACATAACGGGTGTGAAAACTGCGGAAAAGATGGGACAAAAGCACCCTAATCATTGGAATCGGCTCCCTATACTGAAAGTGTCGTTACCGCTGGAGGCGTCTCATACCTTCTGCGTCCGAGTACGAGGCAAAGGAACCGAAATGAAAAGAGTCTCTGCAACAGTGCTGCTGACCGCACTGCTTCTGGTTGGCGGCGGTACCGCTGCCCAGGCCGCCAAGAGCGGCAACTGGCCTGACGGCACTTTGACCGCCAAGAGCGGCAACTGGCCTGACAGCTCGTACTCGCTGTACAGCGGCAACTGGCCCGACTAAAAAATTAGACATTTTCCCGGCGATACTTAAGGCCGTGGGCAACAGATACAGAATCTGTTGCCCACGGTATCTTTTTATGCGGAGATTCTATCTGCAGATTCGCCCGGCCTATTGACTGATCCCAGTCACAATCTCCCGTACATGGGCGGCCCGGTCATGTGCGCCGGCGTCCTCAAAGCATCGCTCGCTGGTTTCGAAGTGGGCAAGCGCCTCGAGGTTCTCCCCTTGTGCTGAGAGTGCCTGCCCGAGGAGGAGGTTCGCTTCGCCCTCGGTCTGCTTGGACAGGACCGAACCTTCCGCGCAGATCGGGCGCAAGCGTTCGACGGCGGCGTTCAGTTGGCCGGTCAGCAAGAGCCAGTGGGCGCGCGTCAGGGAGAGCTGCAACTCGTCGCGTTCGGAACCACCCACGATGGAACTGGCGACTTCGGCGCGTTCGATGCAATCGAGCGTTTCAGCGTCCACGACGCCGGCCGTGAGCCGCAGCGCAGCCGACGCCCGGTTGAAGTGGGCCCACAACTCAAGGTCATTGTTGGGCGATAGCTGCTTGGCGGCCAACCG
The DNA here is from genome assembly GCF_055361185.1 of Arthrobacter sp. TRD_SC_6. Taxonomy (NCBI): domain Bacteria; kingdom Bacillati; phylum Actinomycetota; class Actinomycetes; order Micrococcales; family Micrococcaceae; genus Arthrobacter; species Arthrobacter sp. TRD_SC_6. Next base: position 2,908,640 of record NZ_CM143953.1, on the reverse strand, counting down.
ATGGAAGCCCGTGCCGTCGTCGACCTGGTGACGCATGAACGCTACGTTGCCGATGACCCAGTAGGCCTTCCCCGCAATTTGGGAGTGGATGATCGGTGTAAGGAGCGTCGAAAGGTTCAGGCACGCGCTCCAGGCGTCATCCAGGCGGTCGCTTTCGGCCAACGCGGCGATGAGGGCGTGCAGGGCGTCTATCTGCAGTTCTGGTGCGCGCTCAACCTTTGAGGCGCTGTCCACAGCGACAAGTGCATTCTCAACCGCCTGGTCAAGGTTGCCCAACCCCTGAAGGCACACAGCGGCCAGCGTCTGCACCCGGGCCTTGAGCGCACCGGATTCCTGTGTAAGGCTGTATTCGCCGACCGCGCGGGCGGCGCCCAACGCCTGCTCAAGGAGGCCTTCCTCCCGGTAGCACTCGGCCTGCAGGAACGTCATGTTCCACAGTGCGTTGTGGTCTTCGGCTTCTGCTGCGAGCTCCATTGCGGTTGCCGCGAGTGCCCGGGCCACGCCGTAATCCCGTTGGCTCCAGGCCTCCCTTGCACGCAGTTCATGCATCACCAAATCGCCTGACCGCCTTGCTGCTGCCACGCGTTCCCTCACAGTCTGCAGTGCCCGGATTGCCCGGCCGGTCCAGTGCCAAGCGACCCAGCTAGCGACCGCCATACGCTCTTGATTGACCATCTGATTTTATGCGTAAAGGCGGGCAAGTGACAGATGTTCCGGCGAGGCTGTTGCTTTCGGCTGTCCGTTCGTATACTGGAACATTTACGACGAGTGTGATATGAAGCACTCCGATCAAGGGGAACACGCCATGAAAAAACTTTCCGCAGTATTGCTGCTCACCGCAGTGCTCGTCGTTGGAGGCGGATCAGCTGCCGTTGCCAAGGACGGCAAATTGCCCGCAACAAAAGCTCCCAAGGGCGGCGACCTTACCTACAGCATCATGATTGACAACTGGCCGCACTAATTGGGCCAGGCCTGACACGCTCTAATTGAAGACCGGCCGGTGAGTGCCCAGGCGCTCCCGGGCGGTCTTCTGCGTTATTTGGAACCGAGAGCGGAGTCTGTAATAGCCTTGGCACATGCGTATCGCCCGGTTTGTAGTAAATGATGATCCAGCATTCGGTGTTGTCCAGGGTCCAGAAGGCGAGGAGGAGGTTGCCGTCATCAGCGGTGACCCCTTCTATGGCGGGATCCAGCCCACCGGAACGCGCCACAAACTCGAGGATGTTCGCCTGCTAGCGCCCGTCATCCCGCGCAGCAAGATCGTGGGAATTGGCCGGAACTACGCGGAGCACGCCAAGGAATTGGGCAATGAGGTTCCGCCGGCTCCACTGATGTTCCTCAAGCCAAACACGTCGGTGGTAGGACCGGGGGACCCGATTGTCCTGCCCTCCTTTTCCGATGAGATTTCGTACGAGTCCGAACTCGCTGTCGTCATCGGCCGTATCTGTAAGGACGTGCCGCTTGAGCGGGTCGACGACGTCGTCTTCGGCTACACGTGCGCCAATGACCTGACTGCGCGGGATGTGCAGAAGACCGACAACCAGTGGGCGCGGGCCAAGGGCTTCGACACCTCCTGCCCCATCGGACCGTGGATCGAGACCGAACTGGACACCGAGGACCTCGCCGTCCGGGGCTGGCTCGACGGCGAACTCCGGCAGGACGGTTCCACCAGCCAGATGATCTGGGGCGTCAAGGAACTGGTGTCCTACGTCTCGCAGGCATTCACACTCCTGCCCGGTGACGTCATCCTCACCGGCACACCGGCGGGTGTCGGAACCATCAGCGACGGTCAGCGTTACGAGGTCGAGGTGGAGGGAATCGGCAAGCTCTCCAACCCGGCCCGCCGCTAAGCAGGAGCTACGCGGAGGCCGGTTCGCCGCGGGCCTGACAGTAGACTGGGAACCATCATGACTACTGCTGATTTCCCCACCTCCGATCACCCGGCAACAGTGCCGACCGTCACCCCCGAGACCCCCGTGCGGGTACGGTTCTGCCCGTCGCCCACGGGTGTGCCGCATGTCGGCCTCATCCGGACAGCCCTCTTCAACTGGGCGTATGCGCGGCACACGGGCGGAACCATGGTATTCCGCATCGAGGACACCGACGCAGCGCGCGACAGCGAGGAAAGCTATCAGCAACTGCTCGACGGGCTGAAATGGCTGGGCATCGATTGGGATGAAGGCGTGGAAGTCGGTGGACCACACGGGCCATACCGTCAGTCCCAGCGCGGCGACATCTACCGCGATGTCATCGCCAGGCTTGTTTCCGCCGGCCACCTCTACGAGTCCTACTCCACGCCTGCTGAGGTAGAGGAGCGCCACAAGGCAGCCGGGCGCGATGTAAAGCTCGGATACGACAATTTCGACCGTAATCTCACCGATGAGCAGAAGTCCTCCTATGCCGCTGAGGGTCGCCAGGCCGTGCTTCGCCTGCGGATGCCGGATGAAGACATCAGCTTCACCGACCTCGTCCGCGGGGAAATCACCTTCGCTGCCGGGAGCGTGCCAGACTTCGCTGTCGTCCGGGCGAACGGTGCCCCCCTGTATACGCTGGTCAATCCCGTCGATGATGCGCTCATGGGGATCACCCACGTGCTCCGCGGTGAGGATCTGCTCTCCTCGACGCCGCGCCAGGTTGCCCTGTACCGGGCACTGATCGACGTCGGGATCGCCGAATACATGCCGCTGTTCGGCCACCTGCCCTACGTTATGGGACAGGGCAACAAGAAGCTCTCCAAACGGGATCCTGAATCGAACCTGTTCCTGCACCGCGAGCGCGGGTTTATCCGGGAGGGCCTGCTGAACTACCTCTCACTGCTCGGCTGGTCACTCAGCGCCGATGAGGACATCTTCACCGTCGACCAGCTCGTCGAGAAGTTCGACATCCGTGATGTGCTCGCCAACCCGGCGCGGTTCGACGTCAAGAAGGCGGAGGCCATCAACGGCTCACACGTCCGCATCCTGGACCCCGAGGATTTCCGTGCCCGGCTCGTCCCGTACCTGCAGGCGGCCGGATTGCTCGACTCGGTGCCAGGTCCCAGGGAGCTCGAAATCCTTGCGGAAGCTGCTCCCCTGATCCAGGAGAGGATTACGCTCCTCGGGGAGGCCCCCGAGATGCTCGGCTTCCTCTTCAAGCCTGACGCCGAGATTGACCTGGCCGAGGACGCCCGCAAGGGGCTTCCCGCCAACTACTTCGAGGTACTGGACGCGGCAGCCACGGCCCTCGAGCCTGTGGAGGATTGGACAGCAGAGAACATCCAAACCGCACTCCGGGGCGCCCTCGTCGAAGAGCTTGGAATGAAACCCCGCGTAGCCTTCGGCCCGGTCCGTACCGCTGTTTCGGGGCGCAAGATCTCGCCGCCCCTCTTTGAGTCAATGGTCATCCTGGGCAAGCAGTCATCACTCGCGCGGATCGGCGCCCTGAAGGGTGAGTGAGAGCGGAACTAAGGTGGTGGAGGGTGTGCTCTTCGATATCGACGACACTCTTGTCGACCTGGAGTCCGCCATGGGCCGCACCCTGCATCACGTCGGTGCTGACACGCTGGCCCACCTGAGTGAGGCCGAGTGGACCGAATACAAGCGCCTGTATACACGGGATCCGCACGGCTACTACAACCGCTTTCTCGCCGGCGAACTCAGTTTCACTGAACAGCGGGTCCGGCGGGCAAGGCACGCTCAGGCAAGGTTCGTGGAGGAACCGCTGGAGGGGGAGTCAGCGGTGCGCTGGAACAGTGCGTACGAGGCGACGCTACCGTTGCACTTCAACGCGTACGACGACGTCGTTCCCCTCCTTGATGCGCTCGACACGGCAGGGATTCCTTACGGGGCGGTGAGCAACAACGTTCACGATTACCAGCGGGCCAAGCTTGACCGTGCGGGATTGGAGCGGATCGCCGAGCTGGTGGGAATCGACGCGGTGGGCGCGGCGAAACCGGACCCTGCGATCTACCTTGAGGGTGCCCGCAGACTCGGCAGCGACCCGGCACACACGCTCTATGTCGGCGACAATCCGGTCATTGACGCACAGGGAGCTGATGCGGCAGGTCTGGTCGGCGTGTGGCTGGACCGGGGCTTCCACACGGATGTCCAGGGCTTCGCCGGTCGGCGGATCACCGGTCTCGCCGACGTTTTGCAGTTCGTGCAGAAGATCCGGTAAAGTCGTATCTCGGCGCGGACGGGGTTAGCCTGCTGCGAAGCACAGGAAAGCCGCCAAAAAGTGCCTTTGGGGTATGGTGTAATTGGCAACACACTGGTTTCTGGTACCAACATTCTAGGTTCGAGTCCTGGTACCCCAGCGCTGCAAATCGGTAGAAAGATCAGGTAGTTTCCGCTCCGGCGGAGAACTCGGATCAATTTGGCCGACCAGCATCAGATGTGAAATAATCATCTAGCTCGTTTAGCAGGAAACTGTTGAACATCCAGTACTGGCCCCATCGTATAGCGGCCTAGTACGCTGCCCTCTCACGGCGGTAACGCGGGTTCGAATCCCGCTGGGGTCACAACTGTTCCGCCTCAACCATTGCGGTTGGGGCGGAACGTGTTTAACCAGCCCTTCTTTCGGAACTTCCGTTGGGACTAAACGTTCCGGGAGTGGTTGCTGGCATGATGGGGTCATGACTGCCTCGCCGCCGGATGCTGACACCGAGGGGCTCCCTGCGTTGCTCGGGCGTCTTCGGGAGACCCTCCGCCGTGTGAGCTTCCCCCTGGGCTTCCCCGAAGCCGCAGCGGCGCGGCTCGAAGTCGGCGCCGCCGCAGCCCAGCTCGACGATTACATCCTCCCGCGGGTCAAGAGTCTGGACGCACCGCTGCTGGCCGTAGTGGGCGGGTCAACCGGAGCAGGTAAATCCACCCTGGTCAACGCTTTGGTCGGTCACCCTGTGACACGCACTGGCGCAATCCGCCCCACCACCCGCCAGCCGATCCTGCTTCACCATCCTGCCGAAGGCCACTGGTTCGCTGATGACCGCGTGCTGCCCACCTTGACGCGGCAACGCGCCGTCATCGCCGGTTCTTCGGATACCGCCGCGGTGAGCGCTTCCCAAGTTGGCCCCGAGCACGACGCCGGGCGCGCGGCGCAACTGGTGCTGCAGCCCGACGCGATGATTCCACTTGGGCTTGCGCTGCTGGATGCGCCCGATATCGATTCGATCGCCGACGAGAATCGCCGCCTCGCCTCCCAGCTGCTCGCGGCGGCAGACCTGTGGCTGTTCGTCACCACCGCAAACCGTTACGCGGACGCCGTGCCGTGGGAACTGCTGCGGGAAGCCTCGCAGCGGGACATCCTGCTCGCCGTCGTGCTGGACCGCGTCCCGCCCGGGGTCGAAGAGGAGGTGCGCGCCGACCTCCATACCCTGCTCGCTGCGGAAGACCTGGGCCACGCACCCATTTTCGTTATCCCGGAGGAGCGGTTGGATCCGCTCGGCATGCTCCCGGCCGATGCAGTGGACCCGCTGCGGCGCTGGCTCCAGGCCATCGCAGCAGATGCCGAGGGCCGGAAGGAAATTGCCCGCCGCACACTGGAAGGGGCGGTACGTGCGCTGGGTCGGCGTGTCGATGGGGTAGCGGGCGCCCTGCAAGCACAGGAGGAGGCTGCCGACCGACTGCGCGTTGCGGCCAGGGAAGCCTACGACGGCGCACACGTTGCCGTGCTCGAATCGACCAAGGACGGGACGCTCCTGCGTGGTGAGGTCCTGGCCCGCTGGCAGGACTTTGTGGGAACCGGTGAGTTCATGCGCGGCCTTGAATCAGGGGTGGGGAGGCTGCGGGACCGCATCGGCGGCTACCTGACCGGCAAGCCGCCGCGCGCGGTGACTGTTGAGACGGCAATAGAAAGCGGGCTGCAGACGGTCATCGTCGAGGAGGCTGCCAAGGCTGCCGACTCCACGAGCCGTCAGTGGCGGGCGGACCCGGCCGGGAGGGAATTGCTGAAGGACGGGGCCGGACTGATGTCTCCTGATTTCAGCGACCAGGTCGCACGCGAGATCCGCGCCTGGCAGAAGGATCTCCTTGAACTCGTCCGGTCTGAAGGCGCCAACAAGCGGTTCGCCGCCCGGATGCTCTCCTTCGGAGTCAATGGTGTCGCGGTGGCGCTCATGATCGTGGTGTTCGCATCCACCGCCGGCCTCACCGGTGGCGAGATTCTGATTGCCGGCGGATCCGCCGTCGTCGGGCAGAAACTGCTCGAGGCAATTTTCGGGGAGGACGCCGTTCGCAGGCTCACCCGGACCGCCCGGACCCGGCTGCACGAGCGCTGCGCGGAGCTGATGGCCGAGGAACAGCTCCGCTTCTCTGATTCATTGCGCGTACTCAAAAGTGAACCGGATACGGAGGAACTGCGCGAGCTTGCCGCCGCACTTGCCGAACGGCGCTCGGTGGCTGAGGATCTCCGCGCTGGCAGCGTGCACGACGGCGGCAGTCAGGAGAACGCACGTTGAGCAGGCACCGGGGGAAGCTTTCCGATCCGCAGCGGCAGGCGCGCCTGCAGTCAAGGCTGGAAGCGCTCAACACCGCCCGCGAGCTTGCCGAAGGACGCGTCGACACGGATAAGTTGCGCGAGGTGTATGAGGTGCTTGACCGCGCCAGCACCCGAAGGTCGCTGTCATCGGGGCATACTGTCGTCGGGCTGTTCGGGCCTACCGGCAGCGGCAAGTCCTCACTGTTGAACGCTCTCACCGGTACCGATCTGGCACGGGTGGCGGCGCGCCGGCCAACCACGGCGGAACCGCTCGCCGTGATCTGGGGTGAGGACGGCAGCAGTGACCTGCTGGACTGGCTCGAAGTCAGAAACCGGCATGTGATGCCCGAGGGTGCGCGGTTGCTGCCAGGGGCCGCGAACGCGGGAAGCAACGGCCGCGGTACGTCCGGCGGGCTCATCCTCCTTGATTTACCCGATTTCGACTCCACGGAGCGCGGACACCGGGAAATTGTCGAACGGCTCTCGGGTCAGGTCGATGTGCTTTTGTGGATCGCCGATCCGCAGAAATACGCTGACGCGGCGCTGCACCACGAGTTTCTGAGCCCGCTGGCAACGCATGGGGCAGTCACCCTGGTCGCGTTGAACCAGTCGGACCGGCTCTCGGCGGAGGACCTGTCCCAGGTGACCGGGTCGCTCAAGCAGATCCTGGCTTCCGAGGGCCTGGGTTCCGTGACGGTCCACACGGTATCGGCGGTGACCGGTGACGGCCTGGACGGCCTCGCCACGGACATGCGGGGCATCGTGCAGAAGAACGAAGCCGCTTCTGGCCGCCTTTCCGCTGACGTCGATGTCGCCGTCGGGACCCTGCAGCGATTCACCGGCGCGGAGCTCGCACCTCCGTCCAGTAGTGCCCGCACCGCCCTGGCCGACCGCCTCGCGGGGGCGGCCGGGGCTGACGCGGTGATTGACGCCGTCGTGCGCTCTTATCGCAGGGACGCCCACGCGGCTACCGGTTGGCCCGTGACCCGTTGGCTTGGCCGCCTGCGCTCGGATCCGCTGAGGAGATTGAACTTATCCCGAAGCGATGTGCAGGCGTTCGTGGGCAGGACCTCGCTTCCGGAGCCGGGCCCGGCCCAACGGGCTGCCGTGGACCGCGGGCTGCGGACCTTCGGCGAGGAAGCCTCGGCTGGAGCGGTCGAGCCCTGGGATACAGCCATCCGCGACGCCGCCCGCAGCTCTGAGCCTGAGCTGCTGGACAGCCTGGACGACGCCGTCGCCTCCACCGATTTCACCACCGGATCCCGCGCCTGGTGGTGGCCCGTGGCCGCAGTGCTCCAGTGGGTGTTCCTGGTTGCGATGATCGCGGGGTTGGTGTGGCTCGGTGTTCTTGCGGGGCTTGCATTCCTCCAGTTGCCTGTTCCGCCATCGCCCCGCGTTGAGGGAATTCCGGTGCCGACGTTGCTGGCGGTCGGGGGAGTGGGGTGTGGTATCGCTTTCGGGCTGCTGTGCGCGGCTTTCGCCCGATTCGGCGCAGGGCGGCGGGGGAAGAAGGTACGACGACGCCTGGTCGCCTCAATCAGGGACACGTCCGACGCCGTTGCGGTCGCTCCGGTCGTCGCCGAAGTTGAGCGGTACAACGGATTTGCGGCAGCGGTGGCCGCGGCGGCGGAGGGCACCGGACGACGGCGTTAGGCGCCTATCGCTCAAGCGCGGCCAGAACCTTCTGCAGGGTGCGGATGTTTCGCGTTGTGGTCGCGTTCTTGAACAGGGTTTTGTTGGTGAAGGCGTTCAATGGGCTTTCGAGGGTTTGTCCCCTGGGCGCTTGCCAGGCGGCCGCCACGCTGCCAATGAGGTGTAATTCCTCACCGACGGAAGCTGCAAAGTCCGCCATGTCCCTGAGCACGGCCTGGTCGGAGAAGAGCGTGATATACGCGTGGGTTGTCGGGTCGTCTGCCGGGAACGGACATTCGGCCACAATGCGCTGGACAGCCTCGGCCTCCAGAACCACAACCCAGGCCTCGTATCCAAACGCGGACCGCAGCGCCTGCTGGGTCAGTTCCTTGAGCTCCGACGGGGCGAGGGCCGAGGTGCACACCACGTTGCCCGACGCGAGCAGCGTCACCACCCCGTCTACCGGCAGAGTCTCGACAGTCCGGCGGAGGTCCGCCGATTTGATGGAGATTCCACCCACATTCACGCCCCGGAGGAACACCGCGTATCTGGTCACGGGGCCAGCCTAACTGAGCCCGTCCCCTCCGCGTTGAGTGCTCACATAATCGCCAAAAAAGCCGCCCATAAGCGTGTTATCTGCGCACTCATCGGGGGTTGTAGCGATGTGAGGCCGGAGTCGGAGGGTCCTGCGATGCTGAGCTACTCCGCTGCCTTGCCCACCGCACCGGTGAGTTGCGCGGCCGCATTTACCACCACCTCCGCGTGGATGCGGCCGGGCTGCCGGGTCAGGCGTTCGATGGGTCCGGATATTGAGACGGCCGCGATCACCCGGCCGGACGGGCCCCGCACAGGTGCTGAAACTGAGGCGACCCCCGCCTCCCGTTCGCCGAGGCTCTGGGCCCAGCCCCGCCGTCGTACGCCTGCCAGCACGGTGGGGGTGAAGCGGGCATTCTGGAGGCCCATGAGGAGACGGTCGTGATCCTCCCACGCCAGCAGGCACTGCGCGGCGGAACCGGCCTTCATGGATAGCTGGGTGCCGATGGGGATGGTGTCCCGGAGGCCGATCGGGCGTTCAGCGGATGCAACGCACACACGGGCGTCACCCTGGCGGCGGTAAAGCTGGGCGCTTTCACCCGTGGCGTCGCGCAACTGGAGGAGCACGGGCCCGGCTGTTGCGATCAGGCGGTCCTCGCCCGCGGCGGATGCGAGCTCAACCAGCCGGCTCCCGAGCACGAACCTGCCCTGCATGTCCCGGCTGACCAGCCGGTGATGAACCAGGGCGAGGGCAAGCCGGTGCACGGTGGGGCGCGCTAGCCCGGTTGACGAAACCAGTTGGGCAAGGCTGGTTGGTCCTGCCTCGAGCGCATCCAACACGAGGGCCGCTTTATCAATGACGCCGACACCACTAGAATTGTCCATAAGCTGATATTGCCGTCTCATTATCTGAGACGCAAGTGTTCAGGGTGGCGCACGTGGGAACGCCCCTGTTCTAGTTGAGACAAGATCATTCAAAGGCACGCGGAGGAACCGGCCATGGGCAAGACGCTCGCAGAAAAAGTCTGGGAATCGCATATTGTGCGCAAAGGTGAGGTTGTGGCAGGTCAGGCCCAGCCGGACCTGCTGTACATCGACCTTCACCTCGTTCATGAGGTCACCTCACCGCAGGCTTTCGAAGGGCTGCGCCTGACCGGGCGAAAGCTCCGCCGTCCGGACCTGACGATCGCCACGGAGGACCACAACACCCCGACCATCGACATCGACAAGCCCATTGCCGACCTCACCAGCCGCACACAAATCGAGACGCTGCGCGCCAACTGCAAGGAATTCGGTGTCAGGCTGCACTCCCTGGGCGATGCGCAGCAGGGTATCGTCCACATCATCGGTCCTCAGCTCGGGCTCACCCAGCCGGGTCTCACAGTGGTCTGCGGAGATTCCCATACGTCCACGCACGGAGCCTTCGGCGCGCTTGCAATGGGAATCGGCACCTCCGAGGTGGAGCACGTCATGGCCACCCAGACGCTCTCGCTCAACGCATTCAAGACCATGGCCATCAACGTGGAGGGCACGCTGAAGCCGGGCGTCACCTCGAAGGACATCATCCTTGCCGTGATCGCCAAGATCGGCACGGGTGGTGGTCAGGGCTACGTGCTGGAGTACCGTGGCTCTGCCATCCGGTCGCTGTCCATGGACGCCCGCATGACCATCTGCAACATGTCCATCGAAGCCGGCGCCCGGGCGGGAATGGTCGCTCCCGACGAAACCACGTTCGAGTTCCTCAAGGGCCGCGCCCACGCGCCCGAAGGCGCAGACTGGGATGCCGCCGTCGAGAACTGGCGCACCCTTCGCACTGACGATGACGCCGTGTTCGACGCCGAGGTCTTCCTCAATGCCGATGAGTTGGAGCCATTCGTCACGTGGGGAACTAACCCCGGCCAGGGTGTTTCGCTCAGCCAGGCTGTGCCCTCGCCCGATGACTTCGCCGACGAGAACGAGAAGGCAGCCTGCCGGCGGGCGCTTGAATACATGGACCTCGAAGCAGGCACACCCATGAAGGACGTCCGGGTGGACACGGTCTTTCTGGGTTCCTGCACCAACAGCCGCGTAGAGGACCTCCGCCTGGCAGCGGACATTATCCGCGGACGGCAGAAAGACCCGAACATCCGCATGATGGTGGTGCCCGGATCCGCGCGGGTGCGCCTTGAGGCCGAGGCGGAGGGGCTGGACCAGGTATTCAAGGACTTCGGCGCGGAATGGCGCTTTGCCGGGTGTTCCATGTGCCTTGGAATGAACCCTGATCAGTTGGCGCCGGGGGAGCGGTGCGCTTCGACGTCGAACCGCAACTTCGAAGGCCGCCAGGGGAAGGGCGGGCGCACCCACCTCGTCTCTCCCGTAGTCGCGGCGGCGACGGCGGTTCGCGGCACCCTCAGCTCGCCGTCGGACCTTGATCCCGTCCCGCCGGCCGACGCGCTGTCCGCCTCCGGCGCCGCCGCCAACCACGCAGCCTAGTTGCTGATCCGATAGCCCGAACAGGAGCCCACCATGGAAAAAATCACCACCCACACAGGAATCGGCGTCCCGCTTCGGCAGAGCAACGTGGACACCGACCAGATCATCCCCGCCGTCTACCTGAAGCGGATCACCCGCACGGGCTTCGAGGACGCCCTTTTCGCCGGATGGCGGAAGGACGAGAACTTCATCCTCAACCAGGAGCCGTACAGCCGTGGCTCGGTACTGGTGGCCGGCCCCGACTTCGGAACCGGATCCTCCCGCGAGCACGCGGTCTGGGCACTGAAGGACTACGGCTTCAGGGCGGTCTTGTCCTCCAGATTCGCGGATATCTTCCGCGGCAACTCAGGAAAGCAGGGCCTGGTTGCCGCGCAGCTTGCCCAGGATGACATCGAGTTGATCTGGAAGGAGATCGAGGCACATCCGGGAACCGCTGTCACGGTGGACCTCGAATCCCGGCTCGTTACCTGCGGTTCGATCGTCGCTCCGTTCCAGATCGATGACTACACCCGGTGGCGCCTCCTCGAGGGACTCGACGACATCGGGCTGACCCTGCGCCACGAAGAGACCATCACGGAGTACGAGACCCGGCGGCCAGGCTACAAGCCCACCACCCTTCCCATACGGACCTGACTGCGCGCCCTGGCAGCAGGCACACGCAACATGTGTCTAAATGCAATGAGGATCACTCAGCGCGCTGGAATTTAGCCGGCGGCTCAGCCGTTGACACCAGCGTTGAGAGCCGCAAGGGCTCCCATGCCAGGTGAGCTGTGGCCCCACAGGACCATGTTGGTATTTCAGTCTGGTATCAGTAGCTCCTATGCTTAGCAGGAGTCTTTTCTGCCGGGGGGCTTACACGTTTAAGGAAATAGGTGTTCATGGGTAGCGTTCTGACAATCCGTGGTGGTGTCCCTCTCGCAGGCAAAGTAAACGTTCGCGGTGCCAAGAACCTGGTGCCGAAAGCCATGGTTGCCACCCTGTTGGGAAATGCCCCGTCGGTACTGCGGAACGTCCCTGAGATCAAGGACGTGGACGTTGTCACCAGCCTGTTGAAGCTTCACGGCGTCGAGGTGACCAAGGACCCCGTAACGGGTGACCTCACCATGGATCCCGCCAACGCCAAGATGGCCGCGTCCAAGGACATCGACGCCCACGCCGGCGATTCGCGCATCCCCATTCTTTTCTGCGGACCCCTGATGCACAGCATCGGCGAAGCATTCATCCCGGACCTGGGCGGATGCAAAATCGGCGACCGCCCGATCGACTACCACCTGCAGGTACTCCGCAACTTTGGCGCCGTCGTCGACAAGCGTCCGGGCGGCATCTCGATCTCCGCGCCTAAGGGCCTTCACGGCGCAAAGCTTGAACTGCCGTACCCCAGTGTTGGCGCTACCGAGCAGGTCCTCCTGACTGCCACCCGTGCCGAAGGCATCACTGAACTGAGCGGTGCCGCCGTCGAGCCCGAAATCATGGACCTCATCGCGGTGCTCCAAAAGATGGGCGCCATCATTACTGTGCAGACGGACCGTACCATCCGCATCGAGGGAGTCAAGGAACTCGGCGGGTTCAACCACAAGGCAATCTCGGACCGCAACGAAACGGCGTCGTGGGCATCGGCCGCGCTGGTCACCAAGGGCGACATCTACGTTGAGGGCGCGCGCCAGCTGGACCTCACCGCCTTCCTGAACACCTACCGCAAGATCGGTGGCGCGTTCGACGTAAACGACGACGGCATCCGCTTCTACCACCCAGGCGGCAAGCTCTCGCCGCTGGTCCTCGAAACGGACGTGCACCCCGGCTTCATGACTGACTGGCAGCAGCCCCTCGTGGTTGCCCTCACACAGGCCGAAGGCGTTTCGATCGTCCACGAGACAGTGTATGAAAACCGGTTCGGCTTCACCGATGCCCTGGTTCGTATGGGCGCCAACATCCAGGTCCACCGCGAATGCCTCGGCAGCGTCCCGTGTCGTTTCGGCCAGCGAAATTTCCTCCACTCGGCGGTGATCTCCGGCCCGGTCCAACTCCGTGGAGCAGACATCGACATTCCGGACCTGCGCGGCGGCTTCAGCCATCTCATTGCAGCGCTGGCCGCCAATGGCACGTCCCGCGTGACCGGCATCGAACTGATCAACCGCGGCTACGAGAGGTTCCAGGACAAGCTCGAGGGCCTCGGCGCGGACTTCGACCTCGAATCGACAGGGACCGTCCGCTAGGCGCGGCACGCTACCAGCATGACCGAACCTCTCTCCTCCCGCGCCACATTCGCGGTGCTCGCGACCATCCTCCGGCCTGTCATGAACGTCATGATGGCCAAGAAATGGCGTGGTGCCGAGCACCTCCCCCGGGACACCGGCTTCATTGTCTGCCCCAACCACGTCACCGAGATCGATCCGGTGGTCATCGGTCATTTTCTCTACAACAACGGGGTGCTGCCGCACTTCCTCGCCAAGGCATCCCTCTTCAAGGTGCCAGTGTTCGGTGCCGTACTGAGAGCAACGCTTCAGGTGCCGGTGGAGCGCACGACGGCGGGAGCCAACCACTCGCTCGAGGTCGCCAGGGAAGCCATCCAGGGTGGCGGTGGAATTATCATTTACCCCGAGGGCACGTTGACCAGGGATCCAGACATGTGGCCCATGAAAGGACGCACTGGCGCGGCGAGGCTGGCACTGCAAACGGGCGCTCCCGTAGTTCCCATCGCCCACTGGGGTGCACACGAGGTGTTCCCGCGCTACGCCAAGCGGCTGCATCTGTTCCCGCGCAAAACCAACAGGGTACTGGTGGGAAAGCCGGTGGACCTGTCGGATTTCCAGGGTGGCCCGATCACCCGCACCACTCTGGAAGCTGCCACCGAACGCATCATGGCGGCCCTGACAGACCTGGTGGGGGAGCTTCGTGGCGATACGCCGCCCAACGAGCGCTGGGACCCAAGCACCAAGAACCAGAAGGGCACGGGCCGCAATTTCGAGAAGCCCGAAGGTGAGGCGAAATGACCCGTCGGCCTCCCGCCGTCGTCGCCGTCCTGGGTGCAGGCAGTTGGGGGACCACGTTCGCGAAGGTCCTTGCTGATGCCGGCGTTCCCCACGGCACGCAGGTGCGTCTGTGGGCGCGGCGGGAGGATATCGCCCGGGAAATCAACACCCGGAGGACCAACAGCCAGTACCTTGCCGAAACTGTGCTGCCCATCAATATCACCGCTTCCACCGACGTAGCGGAGGTGCTCGACGGCGTTGAGCTGGTGGTCATCGCCGTTCCCGCGCAGTCACTGCGGTCACAGCTCGGCGCATGGAAGTCGCTCATCGCGCCGAACTCCGTTGTCGTGTCGCTGATGAAGGGCCTTGAGGTGGGCACCGATGACCGCATGAGCCAGGTGCTTGCCGCTGAGCTTGGGTTGCCTCAGGAGCGGATCGCCGTCGTCTCCGGCCCCAACCTCGCCATGGAAATTGCGCGGCAGGAGCCTACGGCTTCAGTGGTCGCGTGCCCCGACGCCGAGGTGGCGACGTGGATTGCGGCGGCGTGCACTGCGTCGTATTTCCGGCCGTATACAAATACCGACGTGGTGGGCGTGGAAATCGGCGGGATCGTGAAGAACGTGATCGCCCTGGCTGTTGGCATCTGCGAGGGCAAGCAGATGGGTGACAACACCAAGGCTTCGGTCATCACGCGCGGCCTCGCCGAAACAACCCGGCTGGCCGTTGCGCTCGGCGCGGACGCGGAGACGATGGCGGGGCTCGCCGGCATGGGAGACCTCATCGCCACCTGTTCGTCCTCACTTTCCCGGAACCACACAGCCGGGCGGCTGCTGGGCCAGGGCCTGACGCTCGAAGAAGTGACGGCGAAGATGAACCAGACCGCCGAGGGCATCAAGTCCGCGCAGGCGGTGCTGGACCTGGCGCGCCAACTCGGGGTCGACATGCCCATCACGGCTAGTGTTGTTGCAGTGCTGCAGGGAAACCTGTCGGTACATGACCTCGGCCCGCGCCTGCTGGCCCGCGATCTGAAATCCGAAGGCGAGCTGTGACTTCACCCTCCGAATCCTCCAAACCCCGTGTCCTCGTGCTGTTCGGAGGGCGGTCGAGCGAGCATGCAGTGAGCTGCGTGACCGCTGCGGGCGTGCTGGATGCGATCGACCAGGACAAGTACGACGTCGTTCCCGTCGGTATTGCGAAGAACGGCCAGTGGTCGTTGGTTTCCTCGGACCCCTCGCAGTGGTCTCTGCGTTCGTCGGTGCTTCCCGAGGTCCCGGTCTCGGCCGAGTCGGTTGTGCTCGCCACGGCGTCGGACGGCGGAGAGGCCCAGGAACTCGTCGCGACGTCCATGGGCCAGATGCCACGCAGCCTCGGTGAGGTTGATGTGGTCATGCCGCTGCTGCACGGCCCGTTCGGTGAAGACGGAACGCTGCAGGGCATGCTCGAGATGGCCGATGTCCGCTACGTTGGCGCGGGAGTCCTGGCGTCCGCCGTCGGCATGGACAAGCATTACATGAAGGTCGTGTTCGCCTCCGCTGGCCTGTCGGTTGGTCCCTACGAAGTGTTCACCGACCGTGAGTGGACCCGCGACCGGTCGGCTTGCCTGGCGCGGGCAGCCCTCCTTGGTTTCCCTGTCTTCGTGAAGCCCGCGCGTGCGGGTTCCTCGATGGGTATCTCCCGGGCGATCTCCCCGGCGGAGCTGGAGACCGCTGTGGAGGTTGCGCGGGAGTTTGATCCCAAAGTAATCGTCGAAGCGGGCATCGTGGGCCGTGAGATCGAAGTTGCGGTACTTCAAGGCCGTGGCACGGAGGATCCCCGGACCAGCCTGCCGGGCGAGATCGCCGTGCAGCCCGGTGATCACGAGTGGTATGACTTCGAGGCGAAATACGTCGATGGCAGCGCCGCCGAGTTGAGCTGCCCTGCCGACCTTCCCCCTGATGTCACGGACCGTGTCCGCGAGCTCGCGGCGAAGGCCTTTGACGCGCTGGGTACGGAGGGACTGTCGAGGGTGGACTTTTTCTACACCCCTTCCGGCGACCTCATCATCAACGAGATCAACACCATGCCCGGCTTCACGCCGATCAGCATGTACCCGCAGATGTGGGCAAAGTCCGGGCTGACGTACACCGAATTGATTGACGAGCTGATTGCACTTGCGCTGGACCGCAAGACCGGGCTCCGCTAGTCCCTCCTGAATGCGTGGTCAATGATGACTGAGTCCAAACGGCCTACCCTCCGCGACATCGCCGAGGCTGCGGGACTGTCGAAGGCGGCCACCTCCTATGCCTTGCGGGGGCTTCGGGGATCTGAGAAGACGGTGGCGCGCGTGCGGGCCATCGCTGAGGAAATGGGCTGGTCCGCTGACCCTATCGCCCGCGCGCTTGCGGGGGGACTGACCGGAAACGTTGCGATCGTCGGGTCGCTCGGGGATATGTGGCGCCAGGGGCTCGCGGTCATGCTGTCCGAAGCTCTTCGCGACCGCGGGATGTTCTCTGCGATAGCCGACGTCGACACGTCGCCCGAACGCGAGCAGACAATCCTGGAAAGCCTGGATCCGCGGCGCCTGGATGCCGCCATCGTGCTGCCGGTGGACCCATCGGCTGAGTACTGGGCCGATGTCCCGGAGCGGATCCGCCTGATCTCCGTCGGTGATGCACTGGCGCACAGGCCCTCTGCCCAGACCGTGCTGTTCGACAATGATTATGGCATCGGGACTGCCCTGCGGCACCTCGCGGAACTGAACCACACATCCATAGGGCTCCTGGCGCCGTCGTTGCCCTCCACCCCCGGTCGCCCGGCGCAGCTGCTGGTGGAAAAGCTCGGGGCCGAGCTGGGGCTGACGGTGGCGGTGGAGTCCTCGCGGTCATCGGTCAGCGGTTCCTCCGAGGCGGCGGCTTCCCTGCTGAAGCGAGCCGACCGCCCGACGGCGTTGCTCTGCCTGGGCGATTCCCTTGCGTTCGGCGCTTACAGCGCGGCGCGCTCACTGGGGCTCTCGATCCCGGGCCAGTTGTCGATCCTCGGATTCGATGACAGTGAGCTTGCGCCGCTCGTGAGTCCGGAACTGACCACCTTCGGTTGGGACGAGCAAGCGATTGTTGCCGCGGCCATTCGCGGAGTTATCGACGACGACGGCCCCCAGTCGGTCATGTTCCGACCCGAGTTCATCCTCCGGAGTTCAACCGCGCGCTATTGCTGATGTGCGGGTTCTTCAGGGGCGGGTAGTTGAGCGCTCTCGGGGACTTTGGCGCGGATGAGCTGGACTGCCCGTTTCCCCTTGGCGAACCAGGCTGCGCTGATCTCCATGGTCAGTCCGTCCGCAGAGGTCACTGCGATCGCTCCGTCTGCGGTCTCCTCGAAAGCGACGACGTCCTTCCAGAGAATGGAGGTGTAGACACCGTCGCTCATGCTGAAACCGTCGTCGCCAACCACCAGCTTCGCACCTCTGGGGACACCGCCAACCGCACCTAGCACACCGCGCCGGAAGCTCTCGCCGGTGATCAACGGATAGTCCCTGGCGCTTTCCGGACATAGCGCCGGATCCTCGGGTTGGAACCCGACGGGCACGCCGAAGACCAGCGATTCATCAAGGAGGGACAGAACGTACTGGCAAGTTTGCGGCGTTACCCGGCGCAGGAGGTCCATTTTCTCTGATCGAACGATAACCGGCTCGTCCAGCAGGAAGCTCCGTGCGGTCCCGAAGGCCTCGTCGGCAGCGTTGCGTGGATCCTCGAGATACTCCTCCAGGTCCTTGACGGCGGACGCCAGTTCGGCAACGGTAGGTCCGTCGTCGCGCATGGACCGCAGGATCCGTATCAGCCCCAGCCTGGCGTCCTCGATGTGGTGATGAGGCGGGTCAGCCAGTAAGCACAACACGCCGCGGTGGTCGAGATCGAGAATAGGCTCAATCCCGACCTCGTAGATCCAGCCCTCGGCATGGCGTAATTCATCCATGATCCGTGAGCGTAGGAGAACACCCAGAATGAGTGCAGCTTCCACGTCAACGTCGCTCAATCTGGGCAGGTCGAGCGAAATGCTCAGCTGCGGGCCGGTGTGCTCAAACCACATGGGATAGGGCAGTGGAATGCGGACCGCCGGCTGGGGAATCCGGCGGCGTCCTTCCGGCAAATTCAAGCGCAACTCCTCTGGCGGAGGGCCGCTCAGGACGAGGACGGCGTTCTGACGAGTGAAAAACTCGCCAAGGTACGCACGCACAGTGGGCTCATCGATGGCGTGCAGGGAATGAGGCGCCACGTCGCACAGTCCAAGCGAACGCACCCCGAATCGGCGGCGCAGGTGCTGGGAGACGGCGGGGTCCACGACGGCTCCGCCCTCAGCTTCGATAACCTTCTTCTCAACAGGGAGCCGACGCATTGGCGGATTACTGATTGACTCGCACACCGCGGCAAGGAATGCGGTCACGGCCTCGGGCCTGCCTTCGGTGGTGAACACGGTCCAGGTGGGCTCGACGAACGCGTTGGTTGCATCCCGGCCATCGGACGCTTCGGCCATGATGAGGTGTTCGGCAAGGTGGGTGATACCCGCAGTCATGAAGGTCTCATCCCGTGCGCCCACCCTGAACACCAGAGCGGCATTCAGCGGTCCTGAAGCGTCAACCCAGAACACAGGTACCCCGTCAACTTCCTCCTGATGCAGCATCATAGCGAGATCATAGGCGAGTTCAGAGAGTTCCCAGCTTAGAGCGCGTGAATCCGCCAGCCGACCGAATGGGTCTCCCCAGGCTCCAACACAAGGAGGTCCGTGCCGGAATTGAAGGCATCCGGCGGGCAGGTCATAGGTTCAGCAGCGAGACCCAGGCGTGAAACAGCAGGGTTCGGTTTGTCGGCCGTGTGGATCTGGACCCAGGGGCAGGTCGCGTCGAAGGTGATCGCAGCCCCATGCCCGTCGGCGGCGAGCACCGAAACGGTGGCGGTGCCGCCGTCGTCGTACTCAAGGCCGGTGTAGGCGTGGTCCGCGAACGCGTCAGCGATGACGCGGGGCTCACGGAAGTCGAGGTCCGGTGCCTGCGCCAGATCAGTGAGTTCCGTGGGAATCAGCCTGTCTTCGGTCACCAGCAGCACTGACGACGCCGGGACGTGCAGCGTCCAGTCGTCAACGAGGCCCTCCCCAGCAACCAGGTATGGGTGCGCAGAGGCGCCGTACGGTGCCGCTTCCGGTCCGGGATTGACGGCGGTTATGGTGGTGGACAGCCCGGTGTCGCTGACGCTGTAGAGCACCTCGACCTCAAGCCGGAATGGGTAGCCCATCTGGGGGACGATCGTGGCGGACAACCGCACCGAAGAGGCGTCCTGATCCACCAGGGACCAGTCCACCCAACCGAGCAGGCCGTGAAGCGCGTGCGTGCGCTGGGGTTCGGTGAGGGCCAACTGGTAGTCCTTGCCCCTGAAGCTGTACTTGCCGTCAACCACCCGGTTAGGCCAGGGAACGAGGACCGCGCCGCGGTAGGACGGTCGAAGCTCGTGGGCGTCGTAGGGAACAACCAGGTCGCGGTTGTTATGGCGAAGGTAGCGCACCGAGGCGCCGACGCTGGCGATGGACGCCGTGTACGGACCGTGCTCGAGCGTGTACTGGGTGCCTGAAACAGGAGTGGAGTCGGTGGTTTTCATCGTGCCCAGCTTAGCTGTCGCTGGGCAGCTCGACTGTGTCCTCGAGGCTCAGGCATTCTTCTGTCTGCTCGATCTGGGTAACTGCCCCACCGAGATCGACGAGTACGGTGCTTGACGCGACCTTGTTCGGGTCGAAGAGCACCTCGATCGCGGGGGTCCGGCCGTAGGTGACGGCGGTCCACACGTCGGTCTCGGTGGACTCCCGGATGACCCAGTCGACGTCGTTCACCGAAGCGCAGGGGTCCGTGGTGGGAGCGGGAAGTTCAACTCCACAACGCAGCACCACCATGGACGGATCACCCCAGGCTGCGGTCGCCTGGCTGTTTGTCTCACGAAGGGTGTGCTCGGCTACCGTCTCAGGCAGTCTGATCATCACTTCCGCGCAGTCGGGATTGACGGCGTCCGGTGCCGCATTCACGTTCACGATGGGGGAGCAGGCGCTCAGCGACGCAACCAGCAGGGCGCCCGGGATGGCAGCACGCAGCAGGGTACGCAGGTTCGAAGGCATGCCTCAAGCCTAACGTCAGGATTCGACGTCGTAGGCCCCCGGCCGCAGCCGCCCGCCGGCCAGCAGGAATGATTCCTCGAGCAGCTCGCTCAGCTCGTCAACACCGACTCGGGCAAGACGGACAAGGATCAGTTGGGGTGACTTTTCGTGATGCGGTGTCCAGAAGAAGGTTTCCGGGCTGGTCCCGGCCAGTGCTTCCCGTTCCATGGTTTTTACGGTCAGGACCGCAGGCTCCCACATTCTGGCCATCAGCGTCTTCGCGAACCAGGCTGGCTGGCTCCAGCTTTGGCGCTCGGTCACGCCGGGCAGGGCAAGGCAGATGCCGCGGACGTCAGATTCAGTTGCCATGCCTGACCTTCCCATGAGGGTGTGATCCTAGGTCAGGATTCGACGTCGGCTGCATCAATGGCCTTGTCGGTGAGGATGGGCATGAGCCCGAGCAGCGCGAGCGTCAGCACACCCATGATGCCGAACATGGCCTGCAATCCCAACCACTGCGCCAACAAACCGCCGGCAGCTGCTCCGAGCGGCATGGTTCCCCAGGCCAGGAGCCGGTAGGCGCTGTTCACCCGTCCAAGCAACCGGTTGGGCGTGATGCGCTGCCGCAGGGATACGGTGATCACATTCCAGAGGACGATCAATATCCCGCCCACGAAGAACGCGGCACCCAGGATGAACGGGTTATCCGTCAGCGCGGGAGCTCCGACAAATAACGCGCCACCGACCATGGTCAACGCCAGCGCCTTGGACCGCCCGAGCATGGCTTCCGCCCACTCCGCCATGAAGGAACCGAGGAACGCGCCGGCCGCCGACGCAGTCAGGAGGATCCCGAACCCGACTTCCGTCAGCTTCATGACCGACGCCGGCCCCACGGCAAAGAGCACGAAGACAGCGAACGCCGCACTGGAAGCGAAGTTGAACGTGCCGGTCATGACGGCCAGGGTGCGCAGGATCTTCTGGTTCCAGAGGAAGCGGAGCCCCTCGGCGATGTCGTACCTGAGGCTGGTCTTCTGCTCCCGTTCAATCCGGAAACTCCCGCGCACCAGGAACAGTGCACCGACAGCCGCCAACCACAGGGCCGCTGGGACCGCGAAGCCCGCGACGACGCCGGCCGCAACCAGGAATCCTCCAAGCGGCGGCCCGATGAACTGGTTGGTGGTGAGTTCGACAGCGTAGAGCCGGCCGTTGGCGCGGGAGAGCTGGTCGCGATGCACCACCTGCGGCATCATCGACTGCGCCGAGGTGTCGTACAGGGTTTCGGCAACACCCACGAGGAGTGCCACGACGTAGAGGGCCCAGATGGAGCCAAGGTCCAGCAGGATGACGGCTATCAGCATGGCCGGGATAATTGCGCGCGTAATGTTTGCGAACAACATGAGCCATCGCCGGTCCAGCCGGTCGGCCAGCGCACCGGCGGTCAGGGCGAAGAGCAGCCAGGGGAGCGTTCCCGCGAAGGACAACCCGGCAATGAGGGTGGGGGACTGGGTGAACTGGATTGCAAGGAGGGGCAGCGCGATCTTGAAGACGCCGTCCGCCAGGTTCGACAGGCCCGATGCGGCCCAGAGCTTCCAATAAGGGGCGCCGAGCGGCGCGCGCAGCTTCTGGTCCACTTTCGCGGCATCGCTCTTCATGTGTGAACCATGACACAGTGATTGAGAAAGTTCAAGGCGATTGATAAAGTTTCTGATCACCATAGAATTGCGGTATGAGTTCATGTGACGACGGCGGACGCCCGGCTGCCGATGCCCGGGAGATAAAGGCGCTCGCGCATCCGCTTCGTTTGCGCATCATCCGCTTGTGCGGCCTGAAGGAGCTGACCAACAAACAGCTGGCCGACCGGCTGAACCAGGATCCCGGCACGGTGCTTTACCACGTGCGCCAACTGCTGGCCGCGGGTTTTCTGGAACCTGCCGCGGTCAGGACGGGTGAAAGCGGGGCACTCGAGAAGCCGTACCGCTCGACGGGCCGCTCCTGGGCGCTCGACACGGCGTTGGATGAGGCTGGGGCTGAGGGGCCCCTGGCGCCGGTCGAGGCGTTCCAGGAGGAACTACGCGAAGCAGGCCCCAACGCGTTGAGGGGACTGTCGCGGTTCATGCTTCACCTGTCTGACGAGGAAGCGTCGGAGTTCAACGAGCGAATTCAACAGGTCATTCACGAATACACAGGAACCGATGCCGAGCGCGCAGGCCAGCAGGCTTATGGCGGGATCTTCGTGCTTCATCGATCTGCGGACTGAATGACTCCTGTATAACCTCTTAGCTTATTTGTTCACTTATATAAGCCATTCGCTTATGGTTACTAAGGCAAGCCGCAGTATCCAGCTATTTCCCTACGTCGCTCGGTACTATTGCATATTACTGACAATTGCGATAGGAGCCGTGGATTGACCACGCAGAACTACTACGACGACGACGCCCCGCGCGCTCCGAAGAAGAGGAAGCACCCGGTCCGCACTACGCTACTGGTGCTTCTGGCCTTGCTCGTCGTGGGGGCGCTTGTCGCTGCCGGTTACATCTTCAGCCTTGCCACAACGTTCAACTCCCGTACCACAACGATCGAGTCTGCGTTCCCTGAAGAGTCCGCTCGACCTACCCGCCCGGCTGCTGCGGACGGTGCCATGAACATCTTGCTCATGGGAAGCGACGCACGTGCCAGCGAGGCCGCCGAACAATCGGACCTGCCGCAGACGCCGGAAGGGTCACGCTCCGACACCATGATGCTCATGCACATACCCAAGGACCGGCAGAACATCTACGTCATGTCGATCATGCGGGACACCTGGACCGAGATCCCCGGCCAGGGCATGCACAAGATCAACGCCGCAGTGTCCTTCGGTGGTGTGCCACTGGTGGTGCAGACAGTTGAGGCAATGTTTGACGCGCCTATCGACCACGTGATGATCGTCGACTTCGAAGGCTTCAAGGGCCTCACTGATGCCCTCGGCGGAGTGACCGTCGACAACCCGATCGCTTTTCAGTCGGAAGGCATCGAGGGTGAGTTTTTCGAACAGGGACCCATAACGCTCGACGGCGAATCTGCGCTCAAGTTTGTCCGCGAGCGCTACGCCTTCGCTGACGGCGACTACCAGCGTGTACGCAACCAGCAACTCTTCGTCAAGGGCCTCATGTCTGAATTCCTGAGCACCAGCACCCTCACCAATCCGATGAAGATGAGCAACGTCGTGCATGAGATTTCGCCCTATCTGCGGGTCGACGAGGAGTTTGATGCCACCGCCGCCGGCGCACTCGGTATCAGCCTGGCGAGAATCCGCAGCGACGATGTCCGGTTCTTCACCCTGCCGAATCTGGGCGTAGGCACCTCTCCGGACGGCCAGTCGATTGTGCTCAAGGACGAGGCTGCTATCGCCGAAATTGCCGCAGCCCTCGATGAGGGATCCTTGGGAGAATACGTCGAAACTGCGGATCTGGATGAAGCAGGAGCGCAGGGCTGAGCGCGGACCCTCCATCTGCGAACCTCAAGACACACAGCCGACGATCCGTACCACTTATATGCGAGCCTCTATAAGCTGTAGGCTTATCAAATGGCGTCATCAATCATCGCTCTCATCGTGGACATCGTGGGTTCACGTAAAGCTACAGACCGGAAATCGGTTCAGCAATCCATCCGGCAGGCCTTCGATGTGGCAGAGGAGACTTACAGTTTTCGCCGCTCGCTCTGGCCGACTGCAGGGGATGAGTTCCAGGCAACCTTTTCCACCATCGCCGACGCGCTGCTGGCCACGGCCATAGCTCGCCTGCTCCTGCCCGAGGATGTCGACTGCCGGTTCGGGCTTGGCCACGGCTCCACAGACGACATAGACGAAGGACCGGATGGGGCTATCCAGGACGGCTCGGCCTGGTGGAGGGCGCGCGCGGCTATCGAGGAGTCACACCGGAGGGAGCAGCGCAGCGATCCGTACCTGAGAACGTGGTTCGTTTCAGACCGAGGGGACGCGCCCATCGTCAACGCCTATCTGCTGCTGCGTGATGAGAAGATCAACTCCATGAGCCCCCGGGACAGGCGGCTCACCGCCGGTGCACTGCTCGGCAGGAACCAGACGGAGCTTGCCCGGCTGGAGGACATCACGCAGCCAGCAGTGTCGCAACGGCTCAGGCGCTCCGGCGGGTCGGCCCTCATAGCCGCCCATCATGAACTGGTGAAGGGGCAGGCCAATGGTTAGCTCGATCCTCCTCCTCATGATTGGCCTCAGTGACCTGATCGGTGGTGCCAGGCGCGTTCATCCGTTGGCAGGGCGCGGGGTTGTCCTCGTCGGGGTATCACTGCTGGCCGTCTTCGGCCTCGGAGCGCACTGGTGGGCGGTTGCCGGAAGCGTGCTGCTCGCTGTCGGCTGGATTATGGCGATGTCCCGGCCTTCCGGTTCTACCCGGCGGGGCAAGAATCCCCGGCTATGGCCGGTGGTGGTCCTGTTCGTCACCTTGGTCGGGATTACTGCCTATGACCGGACGGGGTCCACGGCATCAGGCTTCCTCGTCGACGCCTATTCGCTGATTGCGCTTGATGCGGCACGGGCAATTCCCCTCGCAACGGTGATGGCAGCCGTTGCAGTCGGGGTGTTCCTCACCCGCAGTTCGAACATCATCACGCTCGCTGCACTTGGCCGGTCACACCAGGAGGCTGATGCGGCGGCTGCCATGGGCGAGGCACCGATTTCGGGTGACCTGGAGCAGGCTCATAGCCGAAACAGGTGGGAGCTGTTCATTCGTGGCACCCGGGTGGCGAGTATCCGGACGGGGGAGCCGGCGTCGTCGGGCCCTGCCTTGAAAGGTGGGCGGCTCATCGGACCGCTCGAACGCCTGCTCATCGTCGTGCTCGCGTTCAGCGGGGCACCGGCAATCATCGCCGCACTTGCGGCTGCAAAGGGAATCGTCCGGTTTCCGGAGATCGCGGAAGACAAGGGATCGGGGTCCAAGGCCGAGGAATTTTTAGTGGGAAGCCTTGCCAGTTGGACCCTGTCGGTGTTTGCCGTGCTCTACCTGCACCTCTCCCTGCTGAACTGAGTCGAATATCCACAGGTGAACCTGATTCGTCGTACCCGCGAAGTACGGTTGGACCATGC
Organism: Arthrobacter sp. TRD_SC_6; assembly: GCF_055361185.1. Taxonomy (NCBI): domain Bacteria; kingdom Bacillati; phylum Actinomycetota; class Actinomycetes; order Micrococcales; family Micrococcaceae; genus Arthrobacter; species Arthrobacter sp. TRD_SC_6. The sequence continues at coordinate 2,883,374 of NZ_CM143953.1, read as the reverse complement.
CACTCACAGTCGCTGAACTGAGCGAGCCCGCACTGCTCGAACGCATCCTTCCCCGGCTCCAGGGCGGAGCGCCGCATGGGCCCGGAGTCCTCGTTGGGCCCGGCGATGACGCCGCCGTGCTTGCGGTCCCTGACGGCAGGGTAGTGGTGTCAATTGACACCCAGGTCCAGGACATGGATTTCCGGCTGCAGTGGCCGAGCGGGTACCGCACCACAGGGTACGACGTCGGGTGGAAGGCTGCCGCCCAGAACCTCAGCGACATCAATGCCATGGGTGGGCGGGCAACCTCCCTTACGGTCAGCCTCACCCTTCCGGGGAGTACAGAGGTGCAGTGGGTCGAGGAGTTCGCTGACGGCCTCACCGCTGCCATCAGGGAACTCGGGGCGTCGGGGTGCTCGGTGATTGGGGGTGACCTGGGTGCCGGACAGCAACTCTCCGTGACCGCAGCAGTCACCGGTTCCCTGGACGGACGAGCGCCCGTGCTGCGCTCGGGGGCGCAGCACGGGGACGTCGTCGTACTCGCTGGGACCGTGGGGCGTGCCGCAGCCGGGCTCGCACTTTTAGAGTCTGCCCATGCGCATGGTTCGCTCGAAGCGGAACACCTCGAACTTGTCCGTTCCCAGTGCCGGCCGGTGCCTCCGCTGGCTGCGGGACCGGCGGCTGCCCAGGCCGGCGCGACGGCAATGCTGGATATTTCTGATGGCCTCGTGAAAGATGCCAACCGCCTTGCCACGGCCAGCGGAATGGAAATCCGCCTGGACCCGGCGGCCCTGCGGCGGTTGGCGAAACCACTCGCCAGCGCGGGCCGCCTGCTCGGTGTGGACCCAGTCGAGTGGGTGCTTGGAGGAGGGGAGGATCACGGGTTGGTAGCCACCATTAACCCTATTGTTATGACCCCTCCCGGGTTCGCTGCGGTAGGCTCGGTAGTGGCCGGGTCCAATGGAGTGACCATCGGGTCGCAGTCGCCAGACAACGTGGGATGGGATCACTTTGCAGACTAAAATCACCGCTAACGCGTCTGCGATGAAGCGATGGTTGAGCAAGGCTGAAGAGTCCCTCGGTAACCACAGTGACCGCCTGAACGCGATCAACATCTTCCCCGTAGCGGACGGCGACACCGGCACGAACCTGTATCTCACTGTCCGTGCAGCGGCACGCGCCATCCACGACCTCGAGACCCATGACCTCGGGGACCTGCTGAAAGTGGCAGGGCAAGCCGCCATGGAAGACGCCCGCGGCAACTCAGGAACCCTCTTCGCCGTATTCTTGGCAGCAATTTCCGAGCCAATGCATGGAGCCAACCGCCTGTCGGGCCCCCTTCTGGCCGCGGCGCTCAACCGGGCACAGATCCGCAGCTGGTCTGCCCTCAGCGACCCCGTGCCAGGAACCATGTTGTCCGTCCTGGAAGCTGCGGCCGTTGGAGCCGCCACGGTGGACCAGGCGCACAACGGTGATGACAGCAACCACGCCCTTGCCATGACGCTACAGGGAGCCGTTGAAGCCGCACTGGAAGCCGTTGTCCAAACTGAGAGTCAACTCGGTGCGCTGCGGGAAGCCAAGGTAGTTGACGCAGGGGGAGTGGGTTTCCTCCTCATCATGGACGCGCTCCGGGCCGCCTCCCTCGGTGAAGAGCTGCAGGACGAGTTGATCGACGGCCTGCACGGTTATGACGTTCAGGCACCGCACATCCATAACGGTATGCCGGCCGAAGGGGTCGAAGTGATGTGCACCATCAACCTCAGCCCGCTCGATGCCGCCACCCTCCGGCTTCATCTCGACGAGGTAGGAGACTCAGTGATCATGAGTGCGGTTACCGAAGTTGAGGAAGGCTACCGCTGGCGCGTTCACGTTCACGTCCCCGAAGCTGAATCCGCCCTGAAACTCATCGAGGAAGCTGGTCAGCCAAGCCACGTCTCGGTGACCGAACTCGCGGGAGCCGGCGCCGTCGTCGTACAGGACACAGGGACGTAAGATCCGGGGGACTGTGGTGGAAAAGATGCTGCATCAAACTGAAGACATTTGAACGATTTAGCCCTCCTCCGGCCTGTCGCCTTCGAATTAATCTCCGGAGTGGTGTATATATACCGTCCGCTTCGTATACTCGTTTAGGCGTGGGTTGCTTGGGGCCGCAAATCCGCGTCTATTTTAACGCGCTCATAACCGTCATGTTGCCGGAAATGCGCTGTCTGGGGATGAGGTGAGCGCATGGGCCAGAGCTGGCTCGCGAGCTCGTCCGCGCCCATTTCCGATAGGGCGCAGGCCCGGTCGGAAGTTTTCCGATCACTGACGTCCGCCTACCTCTTCGGGTCTGTGGTCGTAGGCAAAGCCGGTGTCGGTAAATCCAATTTCCTGCACCAGGTACTGAGCGATGTTGGGGAAGGCACGCACATTGTCCTAGTCAGAGGGACGGCGTTGGCTGCGGGAAAGCAGTACAGCGCCCTTGCCTACCTGCTCAAGGACCTCGCACTCAACGAATACGACGGATGCGAGACCGTGACGAACGCCTTGACGGGTTACCTGCAGGCGAAGGCCGGCGCCGACCAGATCATCATGCTCATCGAGAATGCGGACGCCCTCGACGTTGAGTCGGCCGATGTGCTCGCACAACTCGCACTGAACCGTTCAGTCAAGTTGCTCGTCGCGTGCAGGGACCTGGCGCAGTGCCCGCCAAGTCTGATGACGCTCTGGTTGGAAGGTGCGCTGCTTCGGATAGACCTGAATAGGATGTCGCTCGCGGAGGGAAAGGCCCTGCTCTCCCAAGAACTGCAAGGGCGGATCTCCCGCGCTGCAGCGCACGCGTTGTGGGACTGCGGAGCGGGGAACGCACGGCTGATGCAGCTGCTCGTGCACGACTTTGTGCACTCGGGGAAGCTTGTCCTGCAGGGAGAAACATGGGTGCTGTGCCGTGGTCCGATCAAGGTCGCGCAATCGACGGCGGATGCGACCATCGCGCGGCTTGGTCCACTGAGCGACCAACAGACACTGCTGCTTGAGATGCTGGCGCTTTCGGGGCAAATGCCCATCGCTCTGGCGATGGCCCTTGGCACAGTCGAGGATCTGGACCATCTGCACACTGTAGGTGCCATCGAGCTCTTGCCCGGGCCTCAGCAGATGGTCCGCACGGAGTGGCTGGTTGCCCAGGTTGTCCGGGAAAGGGTGGGCCCGTTCCGGCGGATCAACTACCTTGAGGCGGTGAGAAGTGCGCATCCAGGCGAAGATCTTCCCATTCACCCGGTGCGCCTCGCGGAATGGACCCTCGAATGCGGGCTGTCCTTGACCCCTAAGCAGGGTTTCGAGGCAATGAGGTTAGCCAATGACCATGAAGATCCGGACACCGCGCTCCGGGTTGCCGCTGCCCTCGGTGGTGAGGACAGCGCCGATCTTCCTTTGATGCTGGAAACCGCGCGTGCTCATTTGCAGGAAGAAGATGAAGCTTCCGCTCTGAGGGTTTTGGACAAGGCTCGGATAGCTGCCCGCAACTCCTTCCCCGATGGGGAGCTCGGCTGCCTGGATTCGTCAGAGCGTGGGGGAGCGGGCCTTCAAATTGAGCTGATACGTGCCTCACTCGTCAGACTCGAGCGGCCCAAGTGCAGTCAGCCGGGCGAGTCCGTCGGCGTGCCTCAGGGTGATAACGAGGTACTCCTTGCGCAGCTTGAACAGCTCGCCAGCGAGGGCCGCTATGAGGCGATACGGCCAGCGGTGGAGTCCATTGAAGGCGGCAGACGACGGGCCGAGCCGGAAACTGAGATTCAACTACTCGGATTGATTGGTCTTGCCCATGCGGTCACCGACCGGCAGCGGGAGGCACTCGGAATTGTCGAGGAGGTCAGGGCAAGTCTGCACTCGGTTCGACTTTCGATACCCGCACGGGCCCGCCTCACCGTTCGTGTCAATCTAATACTCCAGCTGACGGGACAGCTAGTTGGAGACGGGAACGGGGCCAGCCACTACCTTGAGTCGGGAACCGAAGACGGCACGGCGGGCGAGCTCCTGGACGGGATTTATGCTGCGCAACAGGGCCGGGCGCCCGAAGCACTGCAGTATCTTATTCCCGCACTGGCTCAGCTACAGGTCTATGACCGCATGGGGCTCAAGAACGTCGCTTCCGCGGCAGCCGCGTACAGTTACGCACTTCAAGGCGACCTCGTGAGGATGCGCCCCTTGTTGGTCCCGTTTGACGATCGTCAGGACGCAACACCAACAGGGATTCCTCTCTACTCACTTCGCTATTTCATCGCACTTACCCTTGCCGTCATCGGGTCCGGCTCTGAAGCGGTGGCACGGTTGGAGGAGCTTGCACGGGAGGAATCGGAGGCCGGAAGATTTGCTTTGGAGTTGCCCGTCCGTGCGGCCATCCTCCGGCTCGGTGGTCATGGGGCGGCTGAGCCTTTGCTGGCTGTCGCCACGCGCATTCAGGGTCCGTTCGCCGAAATGTGCACGCGTTTCGCCGAGGGCATCCTGCACAAGAAACCGGATTTGCTACTGGAGGCGGTCAGGGACGCTGACTCCATGCATAACGATTTGTTCTCCACGGCTATCAAGAATGCCGCGCGGGCGATCGCTGTGGCGACAGGAGACCGAACGCTGGCACGTCAGGTAAGGCGGGTGATGGTCACAACGCCGGACCAGACGGAAGAGGTCGACGCTGATAAGCAGCTGAATCTTCTTACGCCGCGCGAGGAGGAAGTTGCGCGGCTTGCGAGGGTGGGGATGGGTAATAAAGAGATGGCATCGCGTATGCATGTGAGCGTCAGAACGGTGGAAGGCCATCTATACCAGATCTACGTGAAGCTTGGCGTGAGCAGCAAGGCTGACCTTATTGCTGCGCTCCGAGACGGGAAGTCCGAATAAGGTTCCCTGAATCTCATTGGGTTTCCTTCGCCAGATAAGTTCCGGTGAGTTCCTGGACAGTCTGCTGACCGCATTCGCTCAGCGAAACAAGGAGGGTATCGGGTATGTGCGCTTCCCCGTTGCGGAGCCGCGACTCTATCGCTTCTGCTTCCGTCTTGAGCCGGGTTGCACCCACCATCACTGACGACACCTTGATGCCGAGCAGGATGTCGAGTGCCGCCTTAATGTTCCGGTCTGCTGAGGCATCCAACAGCCCGGTGTAGCGATAATCCCAGATGCTGATGAAGTCCCGTACAAAATTCCGAACCGGTTCCGCATCGTGGAAATCATTTTCCATCACCCAAAGTGCAGTCGAGTCCAGAACGGGTGGCGGGACCTCTGTCGGCATGTGTTTCCTTGTGAAGCGTGGTGTGTTGAGGGAGAAATGAGGCACGGAAGGAAGCGATGAGCTCCCTTCCGTGCCTACCAGATCAGTTAGAGGAATCGGCCGTAGCCTCCGAGCGCGGAACCATACGGGCGACGGCCATTCCTGCGGCCAGCAGCGCGAATCCGGCGAGGCCGGCCCAGAAAAAGTCTCCAGCTCCTGTGTAGGCGAGCGCTCCTGAGGCTACGCCGGCGGACATCGGTGCAGAAGGGTTGTTATACATTCATTTACCATTTTCTTTCTGATCGGCGCATTACGTCGAAGTACGCACGCGCGTGAACTGCTTGGAGGAACATTTCATAAGGGAGTTCGTACATTGTTGTGGTGAGGATTCTTGAGCGCTGGCTTTTGTCTTTCAAGGTGATATAGCGCTCGAGAACGAAAATTCCAGTCACCGCCAGCCAGAACGGATGAAAACCGATCCCGCCGATCACCAGGAAACTCCAAACGAGGGAGCCGAGGTAGGCGAGTGTGATAGTTATTCCAACGAAGCTGAGAAGCTGCCTTCCCCAGTAGGGAGCCGTAACCCGGGTGAAGCCGTACTGGAAACAGTTCTCCATGGCTCCCCGCTTCCATCGGAGCCGCTGCGACCAAAGCTCACGCCAGGAAGTCATCGCGTCGGTAATCAGGAGGCAGTCCGGCGGCGCCAGCAGCTTCATTCCCACGGTCATGACAGCAAAGCTCAACTCGTTGTCCTCGGTGAGAACCGTGGTGTCGTACACGCCACCCGCGCCGTCGCCAGCAGGTAGCTCACCATTGAGCCGGGCACGTGAGATCTTGTGAAGAGTACTGACCCTGAACATGGCCGCGGTTCCAGTCACCACAAGGCACTTGCCCTTGAGCCGGCGCACGTCACGGGCATACCGGGCGTACTCGTTGTCCTGCAGATGGATGATGAATCGCTCGGCGCGCGTAGCCCCGGTCTCGGCGGGCACCGCGCGGAAGGTGCCGCCCACTGCTCCCAGGTTTGGGTCCCGCCTGATATGGCGGTCAGCGCTTGCCACAAACTTTGAGTCGAGAATCGAGTCTGCGTCCTGTATCAGCACGGCGTCGTCGTCGTTAAGGTGCGGGAGGATTTCCTTGAAGCACTGGTTCAGTGCCCCGGCCTTTTTTGCTGTGTTTCCGCTGGTCTCGAAAACTGAAACTTCGGGGATATTCATTTCGCGGACAATTTGAACCGTTTTGTCGATGCAGTTGTCGGCAATAACCATAATGTGATCCGGGCGGTCGGTCTGGTTCAGGAGACCGCGAACCGACTGGGCAATCAGCGCTTGCTCATTGTGCGCTGGAATTAGCGCCACCACATACGTGGTGCGCTGCGCCAGGCCTCTAGGCCGCTCGCGCACTAATTCGGCAGTCATCCGTCTCCTCAACAATTTCCTTAGGTCTTTAAGGAGATTATTGAGTTTTCAACTATTGCGCACGGGTAATTGCTACCTGACTATTCGCAACGGCACTCCGCAATTACCCGCGGATTTTTCAAAGCGCGATACCTGTCTACTGGCATAAGTACCTGGGCAGCATAAAATGGCCGGTCCGGGTACTACGTGCGTAGTACCCGGACCGGCCGGCGAAGGAGGTGATGCGTCAGCGAACCCGTGGTGTTGGCACAGAGGTCCGCGTGACGGCGGTGAAGCCTGTCTTCGTGCCGGTAACCCGCACGGTAAGCGTCTTACCGCGATCGGCTGCGGTGACCTTATACCCTCTGGCAGTCGCCTTGGGGATGGCAGCGCCTGCCCGGTACCACTGGTAGCGCACGGAAGTCCCGGCACTCCAGGTGCCCGCTGCCGCACTGAGTATCCTGCCGATGCGCGCCTGACCCAGGACGGTTGGTATGGGCGCCAGCGGGATGGGGGATAGTGAGACAGCTTGAGCTGGCCGGGGTGTGAAGGAGAAGTCCCTGAGCGTTACGGCCTCGGGCCGGATCTTCGTGGGATTGCCTCCCCCTCCTCCGGTAACCCATAGGTTGAAGTGGACGGCCTCGCGGGCGGGCACTGGGACGGTTGCGCCTTGTAGAACCGTGCGTTTCAGCAGCTTTCCAGTGAAACCTGTTCCCACGAATGTCTCAAAAGTGATCTTTTGAGGTTCCCAGACCATGCGGTGGGTAAGGATGGCGTCGTTGGTTGCGCCGAACACAATGGTGTTGTTGCCCTGCCCTGGCGGTTTGGTGCTGTCGAACCAATAACCGTGAGCCTGGCTCACCGGCCAGGACTCCCCGTAGGCGGCCCCTCCACCCCAGGCGGAGGCCTCGCACAGGTCAATCTCGTTATAGCCGGGCGTTGCTTCCGGGTCGTAGGTGAACAGGCAACCCCACACCACTTCCTTCTGCAACAGGTTCACATTCTTTTCGACCGTTGTGCTGTAGGTCCCATAGCCGAATCCCCGTCGGGTTGACATGAACTCGGCACCGATAGGCGCACTCCCTGAAGGGTTTGTGATTTTCAAGGTGACGTGACCCGAGGAATTGGGATTTGTCACATTGGCCGGGTCGTACAATTTATTGAATTGCGGGGCGCCGCCCCAAAAGCGCTTCTGCCAGTTGAAGCCCTCCCAGGCGAAGCTGCCGGCTGGCCCAGGGTCTGTCACGTTCACAACCCTAGCGGTGTTCGCGTCAGCCGGGCTGGCCGGACCTGCAATGAGCACACCGATGACGGCGGCGCACGCCGCGCCGCTCAACGCTCGAGTAAAGCGCATCTCAATCTCCTTCTGAACAATGACCTTGCTTGGGAACTTGGGAACCTGATCAATCATGGAAGCGGCAACCGGCACTTTCTTCGAGTAATCAGCCAGCAAAAACGCATGGTTTGCTCAGTTTTTGCAGGTGTGCAGGCGGCCCATACAGGCCGCTAGGCTGGAAGATGCCCAATCCAGCTGCCGCCTTGGAGGAAAATGTCCCGGCCCCATGTTGATCCCAGGCATGAGCATCAGCACACTGGTGCATCGTCAGAAGCCCCGATGCGCGGCGCGCGAACGGGCCTGGCTCTGATTGGCTTACTGCTCATAGCGGTGAATTTGCGGGTGTCGTTTGTCAGCGTGGGTCCGGTGCTGGACAACATCAGCAACGATCTCGGGCTGTCGAGCGCAGCGGCCGGCTTCCTCACCGGTCTGCCGCTCATCGCCTTCGCGCTGTTCTCCCCAGTGGCCCCTCTCGTCGCGGCGCGTGTCGGACTGGACAGGGCGCTGTGGGCCTCGCTGCTGTTACTGGCGCTCGGAATTGTTTCCCGGTCTATTCCTGTTCCGGGACTTATCTGGGTAGGCACGGCACTCATCGGAGTTGCGATTGCCAGCTTGAACGTACTGGTGCCCTCTCTGGTCAAGAGAGATTTCCCGGATCGGGTGAGTCAGGTGACCGGGGCCTACACCGGTTGCCAGGCGGCCTTCGCGGCGCTGGGTGCCGCCGTCGTCGTTCCCGTGGCGCAAAGCTCGCCGGCTGGCTGGCGGGTGGCGCTCGGGATCTGGGCCGGGCTGGCCCTTCTGGCCCTCGCTGCACTGCTGCCGCGTCTGATGCGCCGGGCGGGCGAATCCAGCGGAGTCGAACGGACCGGGGCCGCGTTCCGCTCTCCGTGGCGATCAGCGCTCGGCTGGCAGGTAACCGTCTTCATGGGGCTGCAGTCCATCGCGTTCTACGTACTCATGGCCTGGCTGCCTACGATCGAGCAGAGCCGTGGGGTGCCTGCCACAACTGCGGGTATGCATCTGTCCGTGTTCCTGCTGGTCAGCGTGTTCGCCAGCTTGGGAGCCGGCGCAATTCTGCACCGCGGGAAGGACCAGCGGCGCATCGCCCTGTTAAGCAGCGTCCTCACCTTCGTCACTTTCACGGGCCTGGCGCTCGTCCCCGCGCTCTCCCTGCTGTGGGTGTTCGTGGGAGCTGTGGGCTGCGGTTTTCACATCGTCATAGCGCTCTCGTTCTTCAGCCTGCGCTCCGTCAGCTACCCGCAGGCGGCAGCGTTGTCAGGCATGGCGCAGTCGGTGGGTTACGGACTTGGCGCGGTGGGTCCGGTTATGTTCGGTGCGCTGAGGGACGCAAGCGGCGACTGGACCCTGCCGCTGCTGGTCACGTCGGCGGTGATGGTCATGCTGTGCGTGTTCGCGTTGCTCGCGGGACGCGACCGGGTTATTGGCTCGGAAGCGGACGTACCTGCGCCGAAACCGGAGCTCGCCTAGGCGGTTTCGGCCCAGTCCCGCTGCATGGCCACACCTCGCTTCGGCGGGCCATAGCGGGCGCCCCAGATCTGCATCTGAACCGCGGAAGATACTTAGACTGGCTAATGAGTTACTCTATGCGAAGATACTTGATTCTTGAACCTTTGAAAGGGAACGCCGTGGGCGAATCTGTCTCGTTCGAACCTGAGGCCCCTGCGGTCGATAACGCCCCTGAGACCCCTACTGGGCAGCAGGAGCAGTCAGTGATCTCGGAGCTGCAGGATCTCATTCTTGCCACGTCGGATATGCAGGAGTTCCTCAATGAACTCGCCGTGCTCTCCGCCCGCAGCGTCAGCCAGCCCGGTCAGGAAATACTGTGCGGAATCACGCTGCTTCGTCATCGCCGCGCAGCCACGGTCGCCTACAACAGCGAACGCGCCAAGGCTATGGACGAACTTCAGTACGAATACCAGGAAGGCCCATGCCTGACGGCGGCGAAGCAGCAGCGCACCGTTGTGGTGCACGATTTCCGCACCGAGAGCCGCTGGCCGGAATACGCCGAAGTCGTTGCTGGCAAGGGTATGCGTTCCATATTGTCGGCTCCATTCACCATCGGCCCCGATGCCCACGCCGCCGTGAACCTGTACTCCGCCCAGACAGACAACTTCAATGAGGACGACATAACCTTCGCGGAGGCGTACGCCCGCCAGGCGTCCAAAGGTTTGCAGCTCGCGCTGCGCATGGCGCACTACAGCGAGGAAGTAAACCACCGCAGCAGGGCGATGGAATCGCGTACGGAGATCGACGTCGCCCTGGGCATCGTCATGGCCCAGAACCGCTGCAGTCAGGCTGATGCCTTTGAGATACTGCAGCGCGCTTCCAGCACCCGGAACGTCAAACTGCGCGCAGTCGCCACCGAGATTGTGCAGCGTGTTTCAGGTGCAAGCTCGGAAACTCACTTTGGGGGGCCCAGCAAGGGCTGATTCTCGCTTGCAGCGGGATTGTCGGCGCGCTGGGCTAAGCTCGCAACGACCATTTGATCGCGACGTGTGAGTAAGATTCGGAAGGACCATGGAGAACAGACGCCCGGCCGAACTCGCAACCATGTTGCATGAGGAGCTTCTGCCAGTAGACGCGATCAAAGCACTTGCCCAGAACCTGGGCATCCTTACCATCGGCCAGCTGCTCAATCATTTTCCCCGAACCTACCTGGACCACCGTGAGCCCACCCCGTTGAGCGAACTCCCGCTGGACGAGGAAGTCACTGTAATGGCGCGGGTCCAGTCTTCGAACAGCCGCCGTATGCGGGCGCGGAAGGGCATGCTGCTGGATGTCGTCATAACCGACGACGACGACGGCAGGCTCGGCACCATGAACCTGACCTTCTTCAATGGGTACAAGGCGGAGCGTGAGCTTCCCCCCGGAACAAGGGCAGTTTTCACCGGAAAAACGGGCAGCTATCGCGGCAAACTCACGCTGACCAACCCCCGCTACTCACTTCTGGGGGATGCCGGTGAGGAGGCGCTTGAGCTGCTCAAGCCCACGCCGGTGTACCCGGCTACTGAGAAATTACCGAGCAAAGACGTGGCCGAGTATGTCGCAGAGTTACTGGACAAACTGGTCCACTCCCAATTGAACGACCCGATCCCCGCTCACATCGCGCGCCGGGACAAATTCATGAACATCACCCAGGCGTACGAGATGATTCACCGGCCAAACCAGGTGGAGGACGCTTACCGTGCACAGCACCGCTTCCGCTACCAGGAGGCATTGGTGCTGCAGACCGCACTCGCACGACGGCGGGCGCTGACGCAGGCCGAGGAAGCGACGTCTCGTCCCCAGCGAGCGGGCGGGCTGCTGGAACAGTTTGATGCCGCCCTGCCGTTCACCCTCACGGACGGGCAGATTGCCGTGGGGGAGCAACTGGTGGAAGACCTTTCGGCCACACATCCGATGAACCGGCTATTGCAGGGGGAGGTGGGCTCGGGCAAAACCTTGGTTGCGCTGCGGGCCATGCTGCAGGTCATCGACGCCGGTGGGCAGGCCGCGCTTCTCGCGCCAACCGAAGTGCTTGCGTCGCAGCACTACCAGTCGATCACCCGGACGCTGGGCCCACTCGCCGAGGGTGGAATGCTGGGTGGAGCAGCAGACGGAACACGGGTGGTGCTGCTCACCGGGTCAATGTCGACGGCACAGCGCCGCCGCGCGATGCTGGATGCCGCATCCGGGGACGCCGGGATTGTCATTGGGACGCACGCCCTGCTCTCTGAAAACGTCACCTTCTTCGACCTCGGGCTGATCGTGGTGGACGAGCAACACCGCTTCGGCGTTGAGCAGCGGGACGCCTTGCGAGCCAAGGCCGCAGCCACTCCGCACGTACTCGTTATGACTGCTACACCTATTCCGCGCACGGTCGCCATGACGGTCTTCGGGGACCTTGACGTCTCCACGCTCACTGAGCTGCCGGCCGGCAGGGCACCCATCACAACCCACGTCGTCGGGCTTTCAGAAAACCCCCATTGGATTGACCGGGTGTGGGCAAAAGCCCTTGAGGAAATCAGTTCCGGGCGGCAGGTCTACGTGGTGTGTTCCAAAATCGGTGGTGCGCAGTCCGACGGAGATGGTCCGGACGCCGTCGAACTCTATGACGGTCCGCCAGCGAGCAGGCAGGAGCAGACCAGCGTCACCGAGTTAATCGAATCCCTCGACGAGGTTGCAGCGCTGGATGGCATCAGTAGGGCGATGCTCCATGGCCGGATGGACCCCGGTGACAAAGCCGAAACCATGATCCGCTTCAACGACAACTCAGTGAGCCTGCTGGTCTCGACAACCGTCATTGAAGTAGGTGTGGATGTCCCCAACGCTACCCTCATGGTGATCATGGACGCCGACCGCTTTGGTATATCCCAGCTGCATCAGTTGCGGGGAAGGATTGGCCGCGGGGGCCATCCCGGCACGTGTCTGCTCGTCACACAATTGGAACCGCAGCATCCAAGCCGGGAGCGGTTGGCTGCCGTAGCTTCGACTACCGATGGGTTCGAGCTGTCGCAGAAAGACCTTGAGCTGCGCCGTGAGGGTGACATCCTGGGTGCCAGCCAGTCGGGCGGGCGGTCGGCTCTGCGCTTCCTCAAGGTCATTCAACATGCGGCTGTGATAGAGAAGGCGCGGGGCGACGCGCAGGCGCTGGTCGAATCCGACTCGACCCTTGCCGAACACCTCGAACTCGCGGAAGCCCTGGACCTCTACCTCAACGAAGAGAAGGAAGCTTTCCTGGAACGCGGTTGAGCGATCTCAGGATGCCCGCGAGATCGTCTTGGAGCGGCCCTTGACCTTCAACGGCAGGAGCCTGAACCGAGCCCGCTCTGCGGTCGGGATCAGGGCGGTCAGTTGTGGGTGACCCACCATGTATCCGCGGACCACCGGGCAAAATGGCATCACAGCGAGCCTGCGCTTATGGAGGTTCTCCAGAACATTGCCCACAAAGTAGGTGTCTAGCTGTGAGCGGCGGAACCGCTGATCGATGATCGTGTGGAGGAGCCATACCTGGCCCTGGCGGGACTCATACTGCAGATGGCCGGCGTTCTCGCCATCGACATATAGCTCGAAGCGGTTAAGCCGGGAATTATCACGTACCGCGGTTCGCATGACTGGATTCCTTCTCGGGACGGATCTGATGAGTTGCGGGGAGCGCTTCACGAGGCAACCTGCAGGGAATTAGCGGGCCGCTGGATTTGGCTGGGGCAGAAGATTGCGGTGTCCAGGCAGAGAACGTCGACGCGCAGGCCGCCGGGTTTCTGGTATTGGCGTGCGATCGTGTGCCGGAGTTCTTCCAGGGCAGGGAGTTCAACGTGGGCTGCGCCGCGTAAATCTATGTCGACACCAATGCCCCCGGCCAGCGACCTCGTCCGTTGAAGTACTGGCAGCAGCGCGCGGTAGTTGGCCATAGTGAGGCAGCCCGCAACTGCGATCACGGCGGACGCGGCGTCCACGTCCAAACGAATAAGTAACCGAAGCTTGTGATCCATGAGATTCCTCCACAGCGAGAATTCTGTGGCTCTCTTCTGAACCTGTTCCGATAATACAGATAATCAGCGTACTTACCAAATACTTAGCACGACTAACTAACAGTCTGGTTTTGAATCGCTAGTCATACCAAAAGCGCCGCCCTTGAGGGGGCGGCGCTTTTGTTGCTGGCGTCCGCGGACTTGAGTCTAAGCGACGCCTTCGTGGTACTGGCGGGCAGTCAGTTCATCAGAAACTGCCTCGTATCGCTCCATCGACCGAAGGTCCGGCGTAGTGGAGTCCAGGTCTCCGAACAGTGTGTCCGATAGCCCCTGCAGTTGAAATTCACTGAGCGAGGATAGTTCGAGTGGAAAGCTGCCTTCCTCGTCTTCAAAGAAGGAGGAGGGGTCGAATGTGGTGCCGAATAGCTGCTGAGAATTTGGCTTTGAGTTCAAGCCCGGATGGTTGTCCATGAACAGGACTCCCTAAGTTTGTTTCTCGGGCGGCTCACTTCTGAACCTTTGGCCAGTCTAGCCGTCTGAGTTCCCAAGGCAACCCTGCGACCGGTTCACAGCACGAAAAAAGAAAAGTAGTAAGCATGCTTCCAATTGAGCCGGAGGTATGTCTAACCTGTTCTCACCGGGACACCTGGGGGAGTCCTCCATGAATAACTCAAGGAGACGCCATGATCACGCAGGAACACATCGACCGCATCCTCGACGGCAACGGAAACGTTGTGGACCAGGACGGAAACAAGATCGGATCGGCCGGCCAGGTGTACGTAGATGACCACACCGGCGAGCCGAGCTGGGTCACCGTGCACACAGGATTCTTCGGCACATCGGAATCCTTCGCACCCCTTCAGGGTGCAGATATGGATGGCGAAGACGTCCGTGTCGCTTGCACCAAGGAACAGGTGAAGGATGCCCCGAAGGTGGATCCGGACCAGAACCTGAGCGAAGCGGAGGAAGAAGACCTTTATCGCCACTACTCGTTGACCCGGCCGGATTCGGGTGGGTACGACGCAGGCCAGCAGGGCATTTACTCCGGCACCACCGGGTCTGATGGTGCGGGAGACAATCGGGCCGGCGTCGTCGTCGGCGGGGATCCCTATGATGCTGACAAGGGGGATCGCACCGTTGGCCACGACACGTCCGGCCCCACAACGGACAATGCAATGACGCGGTCCGAGGAGCAGTTGCATGTCGGCACTGAAAGCCGTGAGACGGGCCGTGCGCGCCTGCGCAAGTACGTGGTGACCGAGAATGTCACCCAGACGGTCCCAGTTCAGCGGGAAGAAGTGCGTATCGAGCGCGAGCCGATCACCGACGCAAACCGAGGCGAGGCCTATGACGGTCCGGCGATCAGCGAGGAAGAGCATGAAGTGACGCTTCACGAAGAGCGCCCGGTGGTTGAGAAGGAAACTGTTCCAATCGAACGGGTCCGGCTGAACAAGGAAGTTGTTACCGACGAGAAAACAGTGAACGAGGAAGTGCGTAAGGAAGAGATCGAGACCGAAGGCACTGACGAAACCCGGCGCGGCTTCTAGCGCGTGAGCGCCTAGCGCCCTAAGGCCTCGGGATGGCCGTGACGACTACGTTCTTGCCCCAGGGATCTTCGGTATAGCAGCTGATCAGGATCAAGCGGTTGGGTATGACGTCCCAGATGTCACTGTCCTTGAGGGTGTCCTTGTCCAGGGTCTCGATGGACCTGACCAGGTAGCGCTGCTCTCCGGTCTCGGTATGGACAACCACCTCGTCTCCCACCTCTGTGTTCGTGCTGAGCAGGTTGAACGGCGCTTCGCGGTCTTCATAGCTGTGACCGGTGATGTACGTGGTGTCGGTTGAGCCTGAACCAGGCATGCCGAAAGTCGTGAGCCAGTAGCCGTCGGGGGTGAAGGGTGGTACCAGCGACCGCGAGGCTTGATCCGCTTCGGTCGGCGTCAGAGGAAGCACTTTCACGTCAAGACCCGCGGATTCGACCACCAGCCGTTGCGGGGCGGATGCGGCAGCCCCGGGAGCAGCCTCGGTGGATCCCTCGCTGCTCGGAGAGGGCGCGGCAGGCGCGGGTGTCGGGGCCGCCGTCGTCGCCGAAGCGGACGCCGTAGGAGTCTCTGCGTCTGGGTCTGCACCGGAAGCAAACACGCCGCTCAACCCGCCAATGAGTGTGAGCGTTGCCAACACCGCCGCCCCCGCCCCCCACCACCGCAAGTGCGGTGGCCGGGAGACGGGGGCGGCGTCGTGCTGTGGATCAGTCATACGGAACAGATTAGCTGCGTGCTGCGCTGCGTCGGCGTACGACGACGGCGCTTGCCGCTCCTACTGCACCGAGAGCCACAAACCCGAGGAGGGCGATGCCCGCTGGATCGGTTGCTCCGGCAGTTGAGACTGCTGCAGTCTGGACGTTCAGGCCACGCTGAGGGGCTGCTACAACAACAGCGGGCTTCACAGCCGCGCCGGAGCAGGCTGCGATTGCAGCGTCGGCAAGAGCGATGAGCTGCGCAGGGTCGGTTCCTTCAGTGGCGCCGAGGGCTGCAAGCAGAGCGTCGATCGCTGCACGAGCTTCCTCGTCCTGAGCTACGAGGGCAAGGATCTCGGGCGTGTTGAAGGCGGCGATGGAGGCCGCCTCAAGTGCTTCGTAAGCAGCCTCTACTGCCACGAAAGTAGGTTCGATTGCAGCGGCGGCTTCCTCGGACTTCCTCTGGGCTTCAGTAACCGCGAGTACGGCTGCATCGAAAGTTCTCTGAGCGGTGGCTTCAGCTTCGATCAGGTCGGGATTTGTCGGGTCAGCTGCCAAGGCTGTCTCGGCGATAGTAAGGAGTTCCTGGGCCTCCTCCTGGTCATCCTGTGCTGCTCGCAGCACTTTGTCAGCCTCTTCGGAGGCGAAGATTGCCTCGTTGATTGCAGTTTCGGCTGCCGCTATCGCAGCTTCCTCATCCGCAAGTGAAGCTTCAGCCGCTGCCCACAGGGCACCGAGCTGAGGGCCGACGACATCGATTACCGCGACTGCGGCACGCAGCTCGTTAGCGATGGTGAGGTCCACTGAGGCGGCGCCAAGCTGCACCCCAAGCGCGCTCTGCGCAGCAAGGCACTCAGCTGAGTTCGGAGCTGCAGTGGCGGGGGCGGCAGCGAAAGCGGAGCCTGTGAGGAGAAGTGCTGATACACCTACGGTGAGCAGGCTGGAACGAGTATTCATGTGTGTGTGTGTTTCTTTCCCTGAGAGTGCCCCCAAGTCCCCCTTGAGCGGCGAGCGCCGGACGCACATTCGCTGAGGCGGTTGCTTTTCGGCTGGACCAATTCGACCATGGCGAAGACAATCCCGCCAGCGCATTCTCGAGCGTGACGGGATTGTCTTGGTAACGATTCGGTACCGGACCGACTAACTCGGGCATGCTGTCCAGCGCTGCCGACAGTCGAAACTGCAGGTTGTTTGCGCGGGAGTGGATGATTCCATCAGCCGAGGCTCCCGGACCAGTCCTGAACTAGGATTTGTCTTCATGAGTCGAATCATCGCCGGTGCCGCAGGGGGAACCACCCTGACCAGCGTTCCGGGACTATCGACCCGTCCAACCACAGACAGGGTGAAGGAAGCGCTATTCTCCCGCCTGGACGCGTACAACATCCTCAGTGGCGCCCATGTCCTCGATCTATACGCCGGCTCGGGTTCCCTCGGCGTGGAGGCCGCCAGCAGGGGAGCGGCAACAGTTGATCTGGTCGAGTCCGCCGAGCGGGCCGCCGCTGTCTGCCGAGCGAATGCCGATTCGATCAATGCCATCCTGGGATGGACCTGTGTACGGGTTCACCGTGCAAAAGTGGAAACCTACCTGTCCCGCGCCGACGAGGGGGAGCTCTGGGACCTGGTTTTCCTGGATCCGCCCTACCCGCTCGAGGACGGGCCGCTTGTCTCCATACTCAAAACTCTGGTGCCACTCCTCGCGGCGGGCGCCGTCGTCGTTGTGGAGCGTTCTTCCCGCTCCGGCGAACCGGTGTGGCCCGCTGGCCTGGACCGCTTCGCCGAGAAAAAGTACGGTGAAACCCGGCTCTGGTATCTCGAGCCGGCTTAAGCGAGCAGCCCCAGCCACCCCACCGGGTATTTCACCGCTGGACACCGAGCCGACAACCGCATCTCATCTAACTCTCATCCCTAGTTCATCTGCGCCCCATGCAGCGTCCGTACGTTTGGTTCTGGAAAGTTCCTTAACGGGATCCACAGGACGTTCACAACACGATCGGCAAATGCACCGACGCGGCAAGGGGTTCGACATGCGGTTATCAGTTATTGGATGCGGCTATCTGGGCGCGGTCCACGCTGCCTGCATGGCGAAGCTCGGGCACGACGTCGTAGGCATAGACGTCGATGCTGCGAAGGTCGCCCGTCTCAACGCCGGCGAGGCGCCGTTCTTCGAGCCGGGGCTTCCGGAACTCCTCGCAGACTCACTCGCCACCGGACGGCTGCGGTTTTCCACGGACATGTCCGACGTCCATGGAGCGGCAGTGCACTTCGTCGCCGTCGGGACGCCGCAGAAACGTACCGAGAACGGTGCGGATCTCTCCCACGTGTACGCGGGCATCGACGCGCTGATTCCGCACCTGCGACCACAGGACATCGTGGTGGGCAAATCGACTGTGCCGGTGGGAACCGCCCGCGAGTTGTCAGCCCGAATCAGTGAGCGGTGCCCTGGAGCTTCCCTGGTGTGGAACCCGGAGTTCCTGCGTGAGGGATTCGCAGTCAGCGACACGCTCGAACCGGACCGGTTGGTTTACGGCCTCGCCGATCCCGCCAACGGAGCGCAGGTGATCCTCGATGAGGTGTATGCGCAGGCGCTGGCCGAGGGCCGCCCCCGCCTCATCATGGATTACGAAACAGCCGAACTGGTCAAGGTCTCAGCGAACGCATTCCTCGCCACGAAGATCTCCTTCATCAATGCCATGGCCGAGGTCTGCGAAGCTACCGGTGCGGATGTGTCCCTGTTGGCCGATGCCATCGGCCACGATGAAAGAATCGGCCGGAAATTCCTGAACGCCGGCCTTGGATTCGGCGGAGGCTGCCTGCCGAAGGACATCCGGGCGTTCATGGCGCGGGCCGGCGAGCTGGGCGCCGATCAGGCCCTGACCTTCCTCCGGGAAGTGGACTCGATCAATATGCGCAGGCGTTCACGGATGGTGGACCTCACCCGTGAAGTGTGCGGCGGTTCATTGCTCGGGCAGCGCATCGCGGTACTCGGCCTGGCATTCAAGCCAAACTCCGACGACGTCCGCGATTCACCCGCCCTCAGCGTCGCTGCGCAACTTCAACTTCAGGGAGCAGCCGTGACCGCCAGCGATCCGCAGGCAGTTCCGAATGCCTCGCGCCGCTTCCCGGATCTGGCCTACACCACCTCCATAGAGGAGGCTGTGCAGAACGCCGACGCCGTAGTGGTGCTGACCGAGTGGGAGCAGTACCGGACGCTTGACCCGAAGGTTCTCAGGGCCTTGGTGGCACGACCGGCCATCGTCGACGGACGCAACTGCCTTGATCCCGGAACCTGGCGCGAAGCGGGTTGGACCTACCGTGCGCTGGGTCGCCCGAAGGCTGCCGCAGCCGCGATGGCGACCGGCGTCGTCGTGCCTGCTTCCTAGGCCTCCCTATCGCGCGGCGCTATGGAGATGTGAGCGCAGCAGCTGAGTTGCTGTGAAGGATCTCTTCGAAACCCTCAAACCATTGGGCAGCCATGGTGCGGTACGGAGGGCGGAATGCGTAGATGCATGCTAGGCGAAGGGCCGTCGCAGCCGTGTAGGCCTGCAACCGCCGAGCCTCGACATTCATGGCAGCCGCTGCCTCGAGGATGTAGCGCTTCGCTGACGAGGCGAGCTCCGCCGACAGCACCCCCTGGGCTACCCGAAAGTCGAGGTGCACCAACACGTTGGCTAGATCCAGGGCGGGTTCTGCGAGAGCGAGAGTGTCGCAGTCGATCACACCGACGGAGCCGGCTGACGGGTCGAAGAGCATCTGTTTGTCGTGAAGGTCGCGGTGGGCCAACACCAGGTGGCCCGTTTCCTCGTCCAGCTTTTCCAACACGCGATCCAGGGCCCGGTTCAACCGCTCCGGAGATACGCCGAGCGCATCGGCCTCCGCCGTGCGTTCGACCCACTGACGGACGGTTCGCCCCTCGTCGGCGGCAGAATATTCTGCCGCTCCCTGACACATGAGCCCTCCCGAGTCTGCGCCTGCCTGCGCACTTGCCGGGTTGCGGGCGAACAGCGGCCAGTGCAGGGACCACAGCTGCCACGCCCTGTCCCACTCGCCGGATGAACCGGCGTCGTGGGCCTGACCCAGCTCGTGCAGGCTCAACCCGGGAACGGCACTGAACGAGACGGAGGCAGCGTCGGTTGAGACGAGGTCGGGCGCGATGAAACCGGCCTGCAGCAGCGTGCGCGCTGCGAACTGATGTGAGGCGCGAACGCCTGCGGATTTGCCCGGCGGAAGGAGCTTCCGATATTGGCCGCCGGAACGGACGACGGCGCGCCGCTTGTACCGGTGGACCAACAGGTCACCGTTGGCAACGGCTTGGGAGAGTCCGGTCAGCCCCGGATCCTCACCGAACGGCGTGATCCGCGCAACCCCAGCGGCGTCGATACTGCCTGCCCGGCGGCGGGCATTAGCGGGTTCCACCGCTTCGAAGATGAGCCTGCCACCACCGCGCGGCCACGCCCGGAGCACTTCCAGGACGGCACCGTCCCGGTCGGTCAGGTGATCGGGGATGTGCATCACCACAGCACGGCCTCGATCATCCCCAGGCGGACCTCCATTTGTTGCCGCCAGTCCGGCGCGCAGGCACGGAACGGCTCCCGCAGGCGGTTCAGCAGGAAGAACACGGTCCAGCCAAGAACCTCGGACCCGTTTGTGGCTCCGGGTCCGGAGCTGTAGCCGTCCAGAAGCGCAGCGACCCGTGGAAGATCAAGCACATCCCGATCACCCGTTCCACCGGCCTCAAGAAGCTCGACGGCGGCGAAACTTCCCAGGTCCGATGCGGCCGCTCCGTAAGTGCATCGTTCGAAATCGATCAGCCTGACTTCCACGGCTTCGCCATCGGCCACCAGGACCTGATCGGCGGAGAAGTCACCATGGATCATTGCCGCGCGCCCGGGCCGTCGCAGCAGTGGCTCCAGGGCGGTGTGGACACGTTCGAGACGCGCTGTGGTCTCCTGGATCAAAGCCGCATTCTCGCGGATCAGGGATTTGAGCCGTCCGGCCGGTGCGCGCCAGGCGTGGCTCTGATGGACGGGTGGTTGACGATGAAGGAGTGACAACGCCTCGCCAGCTGCGTACGAGGGCGCTCCGGAATCCTGAAGAGGGACGGCGCTCAGATCGCCGGAGCCAAACCAGGGCACGTAGTCGATATGTCGGCTGGAAGGCAACTCTGGAGGGAGGGATTGACCCGAAAGCGGGGAAAGTAGCGGCACGCCCTTCGCAGCCAGTTCTTCCAGCATCTCTGGAGTGGTCCAAGCCGTTGAGGCCCTGACCTTGCCCACAAGTGTGGCGCCATCAACGGCAGATGCTGAGAAAACCACTCTCCGGAATGGGTTGTACTTCAATACCTCTATCCCGGGTGTGGCGAAGTAGTCGCCGTGGTGGCGGAAGGGACGCAGCGCCGGGTAGAGGCGCGGATCAAGGGCTATAGGCCCTGAAGCGATCACCGCACCGTCAACCTCATGCCGCTCGAGCGGCAGATCGTGAGTGACAGCCCGCCGGAATGTTTTCCCAAACTTCACTGACGCTTCGGGGCCGTACGCGGCGATCCAGCGGACGCCGTCGTCGTCGTGCAATCTGGCCACAGCGGAGATCCCGCGCTTCCAGCGCAGGTGGCTCGTGCGTACCTCGCGCCCGAGAACCGTGCTCAGTGCCGGGGCGTCGAAGAACAGGTCCAGCGCGGGCAACGCGGGATCCATTGTGGTGGCAGTTGCCCTCACTGCGGACCTCCGACCGGCAGCGGCGGCGCGGTGGGGGCTGGGTCATCTTCGCGTGCGTTGCGCTGCTGCTCAACCCAGCGGGAGAACACCGGATACTGCATGAGGTCCGTTGGGGCTCCATCAAGCAGAACCCGACCCTCCTGCAGCCAGATGATACGGTCACTGCGCAGCGCTACGGATGACTCATGGGTGATCGTGACCGTGGTCTTTCCGGCGGTCAGCGTGGATAAAGCCTCGAGCACCTCAGTACGGGCATCGTGATCCAGTCCCGTAGTGACCTCATCAAGAATCACCACGGGCGCATTCCGGAGCAGAGCCCGGGCGATGGCAATCCGTTGCCGTTGTCCCCCGGAGAGGGTTCCGCCGCGTTCACCGACCACGGTGTCGTACCCGTCGGGGGATGCGGTGATGAAATCGTGGGCCTGTGCCAGCCGGGCTGCGCGCTCAACCTCCTCATCGGTCGAATCGAGCCGGCCGAACCGAATGTTTTCGCGAAGGGTCCCGGTGAACAGCACCGCGTCCTGCAGCACGAGGCTGACATTCGCCCGCAGGGATGCCAGCGTAATGTCCTTCACATTCACCCCGTCCAGGTGCACTGACCCCTCCGCCGGATCCATCATCCGGACAAGAAGGGAGACGAGGGTCGATTTGCCGGAGCCGGATGGTCCAACGATCGCTGTGTTTCGCCCCTCCTGGAGGGACAGATCCAGGCTGGAGAGCACCGCTGGTCCATCCACATACCGCGCCGAGACATTCCGGAACTCCAGTTCACCCCAGACCTTGCCGAGCGGCAGGGCGTCCGGGGCATCCACAATGTCGACCTCTTCTTCAAGCAACTCCGCGACGCGCTCGCCCGAGGCCGTTGCCCGCGCTATGCGCCCGGTGTATTTCGCGAGGTCGCGCAGCGGCTTCATCGCCGTCTTGAGGTACATCAGGAACAGCACCAGGTCACCTGGCGTCATGGCTCCCTGCACTACGCGCCAGCCGCCACCGGCGAGCACGACGGCGGTAGCGACGCCGACAATGACGTCGGTCCTGCGCTCCAGCGCGGCCGCGAGCCGCCGGGACTTCACGCCCTCCTTCAGGGTTTTCTGGTTGCTGCTGCCAAACCGTTCGGCTAGGGTGCGCTCAAGGCCATAGGTCTGCACAACGCGGATGGCGCCCAGGCTTTCCTGGGCGGTGTTGGCCAGCGAGCCTTCACCTTTGCGGGTTTTCCGTGCCGCGACGGTGATCTTTCCCGTGCTGACCCGTGAGAGCAGGAGGAATCCTGAGCACGCCGCCACCACCACGAGGGCGAGGAGCGGGTCCAGCCAGAACATGACGCCGGCCATCGCAACCAGGGTGATGCAGTTGGCGAGCAGCGGCATGCCGGCCGTTACCGCAACCTCCTGCAGCCGGCCCACATCCCCGACCAGGCGCTGAACGGTGTCACCGGTCCTGCTCGCCGAGTGGTAACGCGTCGAGAGGGACTGCACGTGGTCGAAGACCGCGCCGCGCAATTTGGTGGCGACCCGCGACCCCACCAGGGCGAATGCCAGCGTGGCAAAGAAGTTGCACACTGCGCGCCCACCCGTGAAGAACACGAGCGCCGCACCGCAGGCGAGGAGCAGCATCGGCGTGGCCACCGGACCCGTACCGGCGAAATCGGCACCGAGGCTGCGGGTCACGGCGTCGACGACGAACTTCACCGGCCACGGCTCCAGCACGCGGAACGCGACCTCACACAAAAGTACGACGACGCCGCCGGCCATCAGCAGCTTCTGCCCGCCCAGGTGCGGGGTAATGATCCCAAGCGTCCGCCGCAGGGGAGAGGCCGGCTTGCCTGTACGGCTCATACTGGGACTCCTTCGGTGATGCGTTCCAGCACGCTTTCCCAGCTGTGGTTCTCTGTCGCCAGGGCACGCGCAGCCGATGACATCGCGGCGCGGGCGACCGGAGCGGCTGCGAGCTGGTCGATCGCTGCGGCCAGTTCGCGGGGGTCGGACGGTTCAACCAGGAGCCCGGTGACGCCGTCGTCGATTATCAGCGGAACCTGGCCCACGCGGGAGGCGACCACCGGTAGTCCTGCCGCGCAGTATTCGTAGATCTTCAGTGGGGAGAAGTACTGGTCGTCGGCGTTCTGCGTGCGCGGGTAGGGAGCGGCAGCGAGCGCGCATCCGGCGAGCGCTGCAGGAATCGATTCAGGAACGACGGCGCCCGTGAATTCGACGTCGGCGCCAACCTTGGCCGCCAGCTCGCGAAGTTCCCCGCCAAGCGGTCCGTCGCCCACCACCCGGAGGGTCCATTCGCCGGTTCCCGCGGCTTGCGCCTGAATAAGGGTCTCCACTCCGTGCCAGGGTTTGAGTGTGCCGACGAAGGCCACCACCGGTGGTCCCGGGGCTTCGGGAGAAGGGGTTATCCGGTGCACATTGACGCCGTTGGCTACCGTCGTGGTTCGTTCGTGGTGCTGTGGGTCGGTGCGCTCGCGCACCCAGCGGGCCACTGGGTCTGACACGCACACTGTGCGGACAGCCGCCGCGACCTGTGCCCGCAGCGCCTCCAGTGCAGCGGACTCATCATGCAGGGTGCGGTGGATGCGCTGTTCATCGATCAGCGGTGCGTTCACTTCGAGGAAACCCGGGATTCCGAGGGACTTGGTTGCCCGGGCCAGCCCGTCGCTGAACAGCGAATACCGTTCATACACGGCATCGGTACCGTCGGTGATGATCCGGTCCGCGAGCTCGTGTGCTGCAGCCGCCTGCGAGCGCTCCCGGTCGACACCCTTGCCGGTCACGCGCGCTGTCACCACCCGGACGTCCGCGAGATCAGCGGGAACGTCGTTGCCGGCACGGGTGCAATAGATGGTGACTTCCGCGCCGCGTGCGCGCCACGCCCTCACGATTTCCTGAACGTGGACCGATGCGCCCTTGCTTCCGAACACCGGCACGCCCGGGTCTACGCAGAGATAGGCAACCCGCTTCATCGCGCAGCTACTTCCAGGTCAGCCACGCCCGAGGGGTTATCCCCGCGGGAGGCTGCTGACTCGCCGGCTCGTAGACTGCACAGCCTCCGCAGCTCACCGGACTGCATTGACGAGTCAAAGTAGCGCTCGATGAGGGAGCGCGCCGATTTTGCCATACGAACCCGGTTAAACTCAGGCGAGGAAGCGACCAGGAGGGCCTGGATCAGGTCATCGAGGTTGCCCGCGCGGACCAGCAGGCCGGTTCTGTCGCCGTCGTTCCTGGCGAGCACCTCGGGGATGCCGGTGACGTCCGAGCCGATGCACGGAACGCCCATGGCCATCGCTTCGAGCAGCACGGTGGGGAGTCCGTCAGCGTTACCGTCGGCTCCAATGACGCACGGTGCGGCGAACACGTCCGCCCAACGCAGCAGGTCGATGACCTCGCTCTGCGTCCTGGGGCCGAGCAGCATCACCTGCGAATCGACGCCGAGATCCCGAATCTGTAGCTGCAGCGCCTCTGCGAGTTCGCCGCCGCCGGCGATCCGCAGGTCGACCGGCTGACCGGCATCCACGAGTACCTTGACGGCTTCGATGAGCAGCGGAAAGCCCTTCTTTTCGACGAGGCGCCCTACCGCGGCGATCCGGAAAGGGGAGTGGACCGGAGCCGGTGCTTCGAAGGGGAAGCGTTCGAGTTCAAGGCCGTTGTACACGCGGTGGATGGTGCCGGCCGACGACGGAGCCAGCTCGCGCAGGTGACGCAGGTTGAAGTCGCTGACGGTGATGGTGTGCTGGGCCTGGTCAATGAGCCGGATGAGCGCCTGATCATCGACGAGCTCATGGTAGATGTCCTTCGCATGGGCGGTGAAAGAGAACGGGACACCGGTGAGGGCTGACGCAATGCTCGCGGTACGCGCAGCAATGGACCCGAAGTGCGCGTGCAGGTGGGTAATGCCGCGTTCAACAACGCGGGTGGCCAGCTCGATGCCCTGATGGACTTCGGAACCCTCTGCGTCGGACAACCCGGGCAGCAGGGCGGCGAACCTTTGGGCGAAATCGGGGATCACCTGTTGGGCGGCAGTGATGATGGGCCAGCCCTCGGAGAGCTTGTGCGGACGTGACACGTAGGTGACGGGTGCCTGGACGCGGGCCAGCTCGGGGTGGAATCGCGGGTCGATGGGAGGCCGGAGTGAGAAGATCTCAAGCTCCTCACCCGCCGCCTCGCGCGCCAGGATTTCGGTGACGATGAAGGTCTCGGAAAAGCGGGGGTAGATCTTCAGGACGTACCCGACGCGTTCAGACGGCTGCATGGGCGTCCCAATCGATCAAAGGAACAACGCCTGGCCGCGGCTCGCACAGGTCAGCGGCGAATCTTTGTGCAGTGGCCAACCCGTCCAGTTGCACCCCGGTCCGTGGAACACTAGTGCCGACAACGTTGCTCAACCACTCCGTCAGTACGGTTGGGGTGAATTCGTCCGGGTGGGAATAGTCGAGCAGGTGCCTGCGGGCCAACCCGCGTGCCCGGATGAGCTGCTCCCTGCGGGGATGCACCCGTGGAACGATCAGCGCGGGCGTATCCGTGCTCATGATCTCGCAGACGGTGTTGTACCCGCCCATCGCCACGATGGCTGCGGCCGACTGCATTTCCGAGAGCGCGTCCCGCACTGAGCCGACAACGTGGGTGCCGGGTGCCGCCGTTGCTTCGACCTGGGCCCGGTGGTTCTTGGGCATCTGCGGGCCGGTGATGATGAGGTGCTCGTGGTCCGCGGGGACCTCGGCGCGCGCCGCCGTGAGGGTAACGTCGAGTCCATCCGATCCGCCGCCGGCCATGGTGACGACGTACGGCACGGACGTGGCACCCGTACGACGCCGGAGGGGACGCCCCGCGGACAGGTAACCGGTGTACCGCACGAGACCCGCAAGTTCGCGGGGGACTTCGCCGGTACGGACGGGATCGTGCACGGTTGGATCGCCGTAGACCCACACTTCGTCGAATGCGGCCCGGACCTGTGCGAGATCCAGTGCGTCCCACTCGCGACGGACAGTCGCTGGCTGATCAAGGACTTCGCGGAGGCCGAGCACCACCTGGCAGTGTGGGCGCTTCCGCTGCAGGCGTTCCAGCCCGGCAGCCAGTTCGTGGTCGACACCGAAAGGGTGCCGGTCGATGACAACGAGATGGGGACGGAAATCGTCAAGCACGGCTTCGATGAGCGAGGAACGGAGGCGGGTGAGCTTCCCCTGCTTCATTGCGAGGTTCCGCGGAATGTATCCCTCGGGGCCTTTCGCTATGCCGGGAATGACAACCCAATCCCAGCCATCGGGCGCCTCGAAGCGGGTTGCAGCAGCCACGCCGGTGACGAGGATGCCGCTGACGCGCTGTCCCGACTTCCTGAATCCGCTGGTCAGCGAGTGCGCCAGGGCGAGGTTCCGACGGGCATGGCCGAGTCCCTGGGAGTCGTGCGAGTACAGGATGACGCGGAGCGTGCTGCGGGCCATGGTGAAACCTCTATCCCTGCAGCGGTTGGATTCAGTGCCGCAGGTATCCCATTTAGTCAGTCCGCTATGAGACGTTGGTGAGCCGTTCATGAGAGTGCTCTCATTCGCTCACACTAAAGGTCATCCCTCCGGCCTGTTCGCCCGGAAAGCGCGACGCCGGTGCCGCCGAAATAGAATCGGCAGCACCGGCGTCGGGGTAGCGCTTCACTGGGGAGTCAGTGGCATGCGCCCTATCGCGGTTGGTAGGAGAGGCAGTCAGCGAGGTCTGATCCGGAGCCGATCTTGACGTCGTGCTTCTGGCACATCATGTGACTGTTGTGTTCACACTCGGTGCGCTGGCAGGCACCAACGTGCGCCAGGACCACCGGCAGCCCGCCGGTCTCGGAGGTGTCGATGAAGGTTGCACAGGACGCGTGTTCCGGGCTGCCACTGACTGTGATCGCGTAGGCGGTGCACCCGTCATGGTTGAAAGAGCAGTTATGAACCGAGCAGTCGGATACCTCGGTGATTTCCGTGGTCATGATTCCTCCAGTTTTACGGTATTTCAAAGTTTTAACCTGCTTGTTCTTCAACGGTACTGCGGTATCCGGCGGATATCTGTAGTTCAATAGCGCATGATCGGTGCACGTAAATGGGGTGCCGTGGACAGGTGCCCGGCGCCGGCTAATGGAGCCCCTGGGCGAAGTCGGCGTAGTCGGTTCCGGTCAGGACAGCGGCGGGATGCGGACCGGCCTCCAGCAAGGCGTCCGTCCACCCAGGCGGCCACCGCGTGGTCCCGACCAGGACAATGTTTCCTGCGTGCCGCCCACTGAACATTCCCGCTTCACCCAGCGCACCAACGTCGTACCCTGTGTCCTGGAACATCCGCGCCTGCTCACGGGCGAAGGTAAACGGAGGGTCATCTCCGACGTTCACCAGCACCACACCATCCGGAGCCGCCGCAGCGGTGAGCAGCCGGTAGAACTCGCCGGTGGCGAGCTCGGTTGCGCCGGCGGCTCCCGAGAAGACGTCAAGAACGACGACGTCGAAACTCCCCTGAGCACAGGAGGCCAGGGTCTGGCGGGCATCTTCAACCAGGAGCTCGCACCGCGTTCCCGGGGGCAAGGGAAGATGTTCGAGGACGAAGGCCAGGAGTTCGCGCTCGCGCTCGACTGCCACCTGTTCAGAACCCGGGCGGGTGGACTGCACATACCGGGCGAGGGTCAGCGCGCCCGCGCCGAGGTGGAGTATGCGGATCGGTTCACTGGCCGGTTTGAATACATCGATGACGTTGGCGATCCTCCGCAGGTATTCGTAAAACACATTGGCCGGATCCGCAAGGTCGACGTGGGATTGTTGGGCGCCGCCAATGCTGAGGATGTAGGCGCCGTCGTTGAAGGCGTCCTGGTCGATCTCGGCGTGCAGGCCGGCGCCGCGCAGGTACCGCGATGGAACGCTCACAGGCGGTCGCGAAGGGTGGCGAGGCGCGCAACCGCTTCGGTCAGGACATCGACGCGCTTGCAGAACGCGAACCTCAGCATCGACCGCGTGCGCCGGGCTCCTTCCTCATGGCAGAACATCGGCACAGGTATGGCGGCTACTCCCACCAGTTCGGGTAGCCGGCGGGCAAACGCCGTCGCGTCCGTGATACCGAGCGGGGCTGCGTCCACGACGGTGAAATAGGTGCCCTGGGGCTCGTAAACGTCAAAGCCGGCGGCTCGCAGGCCCTGGTTGAGCAGGTCCCGTTTGTGGTGCAGATCGTCCGCTATGCCGCGGTAGAAGGAATCATCAAGGGCCAGGCCGGCCGCGACGGCAGGTTGAAACGGCGTGCCGGAACTGTAGCTGAGGAAGGACTTCACGCTGCGCACGGATTCGACCAGCCGTGCCGGCCCGGTCAGCCAACCGATTTTCCAGCCCGTCACAGAGAACGTCTTGCCGGCGGAGGAAATGGTGATGGTGCGCTCCCATCCACCTGGCAGGGTTGCAACGGGTATATGTGTTGCCCCGAAGGTCAGGTGCTCATATACCTCGTCGGTCACAATAATGGCGTTGTAGCGTTCCGCAAGTTCGATGATGCGCATGAGCACCTCACGGGTGAACACCGTACCCATCGGATTGTGCGGGTTGTTCACCACAATGATTTTGGTCCGCTCGGACATCGCTGCCTCAAGGGCGTCAAGGTCCGGCTGGAAGTCCGGGGCAAGCAGGGGAGCCGTGGTGTGCCTAGCGCCGCTCAGACCGATGATTGCGCCGTAGGAATCGTAGAAAGGTTCGAAGGTGAGGACTTCATCGCCCGGCCCGGCGAAGGCGAGGATCGACGCCGCGATTCCTTCGGTAGCGCCCGTTGACACCACAACTTCGCTGGCGGCGTCGACTGCCAACCCGTAGAAGCGTTCCTGGTGGGCGGCCACTGCAACACGCAGTGCGGGAAGCCCGCGTCCGGGCGCGTACTGGTTCATGCCTGCTGCGATGTTGGCCTGGGCCAGCTCCAGAAGTACCGCTGGCCCGTCTTCGTCCGGGTAACCCTGCCCGAGGTTGATGGCCTCATGCTGGGCGGCCAGCGCGGTGATCTCCTCGAAGATGACGGTTCCGAGCTCACCGTTGGGCGAGAGAAGATTCGCGCCGCGCGCGGTGCGCTGCCAGGGGGAGAGTTGTCCGGTGGTGGCGTTCATGCCTTCCAGTATGTCGAACAGTCTGTCGAATACCCGCTTGTCACGTCCACTTCATGGACGTGACAAGCGGTAGATTCGAAGCATGCGCCGTGCCGTCTGCCCCGGATCCTTTGACCCCATCCACAATGGTCATCTGGAGGTCATCGCGCGGGCGGCCAGCCTCTTCGACGAGGTGATCGTGGCGGTTTCGACCAATTACACGAAAAAGTATGTGTTTTCCCTTGAGGACAGGCTTGAAATCGCGCATGAAACCCTCACCTACCTGCGCGGCGTATCGGTCATCCCCATGGGCGACGGGCTCCTTGCGGAGTTCTGCAGGGAGCACGGGGCAAATGTCATCGTGAAAGGGCTTCGGTCCAGCCAGGACTTCGACTACGAGCTGCCTATGGCGGCGATGAACCGCCAGCTCACCGGCGTCGAAACGGTGTTCATACCGGCTGAAGCGAGCTATTCCCACCTCTCCTCCACCCTGCTCAAAGAGGTGTCGGCGCTCGGTGGGAACATTTCTCCCTTCGTGCCCAAGGCAGTGCTGAAAAGACTCAGGGAGAAAACCGACTGAATAGCGCCGCCTCCGGCGTACAATCGGATTTTTCGGTAGGAAAGGTGAGAAGAGGCGGACAGTGGGAAAGAGTCGAATCACTCCAGAGGATCCGTTTCCTGACAACCTCAACAAGCTTGACGACAGTCAGGTGGAGGTTCTCAACAGCAAGGTTCATCGCCAACTTGAGGCCGAATACGTCCAAGAAGGCCAGCCGCATCCTGAAACGGCGGTCCGCCACGAGGAGCTCGACGAGGAACTCGACGATCGTGATCTCTTGTCGGAGGCAGCGGACAGCGCAAGGGATTCAGGCCGGCAGTCCGGATCCCGTCAGTAGTCAACGCAGGTAAAGCGAAATCTCAGTCGATTTGATACTGAAGTAGACGTTCATTCCGGGCACCAGGTCCAGGTCCGCGGCAGCCGCCGTCGTAATTTCTGCACTGAGGTGCCCTGCGCGTACTGTCGTCCGTCCGCCGTGCTGCTCCAGGTCGGAGATGGTGACGGCCAGGACGTTGCGGGGACTGCCCTCGGGATCATGCCGGTGCACGGCCACTGCCCGTGGACTGAAGATGGCCGCTGCTTCCTCGCCTGCAGGCAGGGGCGGGTCGGCGAGTGCACTCACGTGGTAGCCGTCGGCGGTCTCCAGCCCTGAATTGTCGGTTCGCCCGGTCAGCAGGTTCATCCCGGCCAGGCCTGCCGCAAAACTGCTGCGGGGCTTTTCCAGAACCGTGCGCGCAGGGCCGTCCTCCACGATCCGTCCACCGTCGACAATCACCACTCGATCGGCCAGGAGCAGGGCGTCGACGGTGTCATGTGTGACGATGACCGCGCTGCGTCCCTCGAGCACGCGGCGCAGCGTCCGCCGCAGGAGGGGCGCTACGGAAACGTCGAGTGCTGAGAGGGGTTCATCAAGGAGCAGAAGCTCCGGCTCCGTTGCCAGCGCACGCGCAACGGCAACGCGTTGGGCCTGGCCGCCAGACAGGCTCGAGGGGCGGCGCTTGGCCAGGTCCAGGGCGTCGACCTCGCCCAACCAGCGCTCCGCCGCAGCACGCGAGGCGCTTCGCGGCAGGCCCGCGCAGCGGGGCCCGAAGGCTACGTTGTCCAGCACCGAGAGGTGAGGGAAAAGGAGTGCGTCCTGTGCGAGCAGGGCGATGCCACGGGCGTGAGGTGGTACCCATGTCCCGGAACCGAACAGGGTGCGGCCACTGAGCTTGATGGCGCCGTCGTCGGGCTTCAGCAGACCGGCCAGCACCGCGAGCAGCGTGGATTTGCCCGCTCCGTTCGGTCCCATCACCGCAACCGTTTCACCCGCGGCGACCCTGAAGCCGCCGTCGGCTTCTGCACCGCCGCCGTCCTGGTAGCCCACGCTGAAGTTCCGCGACCGGACCCGTGCCGTGCACTCCAGGGTCATGTCTTCTGCCCATCCTGCACTCGGTGGGCAAGCCCCACCACGATCACCGCAACGGCTACCAGCACGAGGGAGAGCGCGACGGCGGCGTCGGCGTCGGTCTCTCGCTGCAGGTAAATTTCCAGGGGAAGCGTGCGGGTCACGCCCTCGAGGCTTCCCGCGAAGGTGAGCGTCGCGCCGAACTCGCCGAGCGCCCGGGCAAAGGACAGAACGGCTCCCGACACAATACCGGGAAGAACGAGCGGCACGCTCACCCTCCGAAGCACGGTGGTTGGCCGGGCGCCGAGGGTCGCGGCGACGGCTTCGTAGCGTGTACCGGTTGTCCGCAGGGCTCCTTCAAGGCTCAGGACGAGGAACGGCAACGCGACGAAGGTCTGCGCAAGCACGACGGCGGTGGTTGAAAACGCGATACCCACACCGAGAACGTGCAGGGTTTCCCCGAGCAGCCCCTGCCTGCCGAAGGTATAGAGGAGCGCGATGCCGCCAACCACGGGTGGCAGGACGAGCGGCAGCAATACGAGCGCGCGGAGTGCGCGTTGACCGCGGAATGCCGTCCTTGCCAGCGCGAATGCCATTGGCACTCCGAAGAGGATGCACAACAGTGTGCTGGCGGCCGAGGTCTGCAGGCTGAGTCCCAACGCCGACCGTGAGGATTCCGAGCCGATCAGCGCACCGAACCTGCTCCAGTCAACCCGCAACACGATCGCAAGCAGGGGAAGGAGGACGAACAGCGCTCCAACCGCCGCTACGGCCAGTAGCCAGCGGGGAACACCGGAATGACCGCTCATGGGACCGGTGGCCCGAACCCGGCGTCAGCGAGTAACCGCTGGCCGTCCGGCCCGGTGACGAGGTCGACGAACTCTTCGGCCAGGACTGTGTCCGTGACTGGGGCTATGGGGTAGGCGTTGACTGCAGCGGCTGCTTCAGCGAATACGATCCCGTCGATTGTGCCTGCGGATGCGGCTACATCGGTGACGTACACCAGCCCGGCGTCAGCCTGTCCGGAGGACACCTTGCCCAGCACGTCCGTTACTGATCCTTCCTCGCTCACCGGTGAGATGCTCACTCCTGCCGCCCGCTGCACGTCATCGGCAGCGGCTCCGCAGGGAACCTGTGGTGCGCACAGCACCACGTTCAGTGCGGGGTCGGCAAGGTCAGCCAGGGTGGTGATGCCGCCGGGGTTGCCCGCCGGGACGGCGATGGTCAGGGTGTTGGTGGCAAACGTCACCGGCGCGTTGCCGAGAACGCCAACCGACGCGACGGTTTCCATGGTTGCCTGATTCGCTGATGCGAAGACGTCAGCCGGGGCGCCCGAAATTATCTGGGTAGCGAGGTCGGATGAACCGGCGAAGTTCAACTGCACGCTGACACCGGGATGTTCCGACTCGAACTGGTCCGCAATGGTTTCAAAGGGAGCTTTCAGCGACGCGGCGGCGAAGACGGTGACCGGGCCGCCCGCCGTCGTGCTTTCACTGCTGCAGCCCGTGCTGCTCAACAGCAGGGAGCCACAGGTGGCGATGGTAACTCCCGCGCTGTGAATGCGGCGCATCAGGTGGGTTCCCCGGTACCGTCTGCCGTCTCGACGATGACCGTAGTGGCTTTCACCACAGCCACAGCTACGCTTCCCGGGGTAATCTTCAACTCCCGCACGGCTTCGCTGCTCATCAGCGAGACCACCCGGTGCGGTCCGCACTGCATTTCCACCTGTGCCATGACCTTGTCTGTTACTACGTTGGTCACCAGGCCGACGAACCGGTTCCGGGCGGAGGTGGCAGCTGACGAGGGATCAGGTGGGAGGACGGCACGCCGGCGGGCCAGGGAAGCCAGTTCGAGGCCGTCGAGCTCGGTAACTCCGGAGGTCTGCGCTGCGGTGAGGGTGCCGTCATCGATCCAGCGCCGAACGGTGTCAGTGCTGACCCCGAGGAACTGCGCTGCTTCCCGAACCCTTATTTGCGTCATAAAAGCCAGTATAGTGTTGCAGGTACGTGGATTCCGCGTCAGGAGTGCGCAATCCCGGCTGGGCAGTGCTTGCGCTTCTGGCCCGGTTTGGGAAGGGCGTTCGTTTCGGGCTAAGATAGTTCGTCGGTCACATGTTCTACAGGAGTTCTCATTAAGAGCGATCTCAGTTCGCCTCTGGTCTTCAACGTCAGAGACCTCGGACGCAGTCCGGGAAGCATGCGGACAGTCGAAGAACATGTGTCCGCACCGAAGGATTTTGGTGTGGCGCTCATCGGCGTTCAGGAAGGCTCCTCCATGGAGCTGGACCTGAGGTTCGAAGCCGTACACGAAGGAATCCTGGTATCGGGAACCGCGGACGTCCAGATTACTGGCGAATGCGGGCGGTGCCTGGATCCCATTCAGTACGGGAGCAGCGTTGATGTGCAGGAACTCTTTTCCTACGACAACTCAGAGTTGACGGAGGAAGAGGAGCAGGACGAACAGCGCACGGTAGAGAACGATGCAATCGATCTTGAGCCTGTGTTGCGGGACGCGGTGGTTACTTCACTGCCGTTCCAGCCGGTATGCCGGGAGGATTGCCAGGGACTGTGCGTCGAGTGCGGCGCGCGGCTTGAGGATGATCCGGGCCACCAGCACCAAATCCTGGACCCCCGCTGGGCTGCCTTGGCAGGGTTGACCGGCACAGCCGTCAACCCACAGGCTGATCCAGATGCAAAGACAGATTTTGACGAGAGAGAAGAGAGTTAGCCGTGGCTGTTCCCAAGCGGAAAATGTCCCGCTCGAATACGCGTGCACGCCGGTCCCAGTGGAAGGCCACTGCGCCCAAACTGGTGAAGACGGTGGAGAACGGTCGCGTCACCTACAGCCTTTCCCACCAGGCCAAGGTTGTCACCGACTCCGCAGGCACCGAGTTGTTCCTTGAGTACAAGGGCCGCAAGGTCGCCGACGTCTAATTGCTGCACGTGCCGGTTCTCCGGCGCCCGCAGCATTGATCGGAAGCGTCGCCTGGCGTGGAAAATATAGAAGATCTTTCGAAGCGTCTCGGCGTCATCATTGATGCCGGGACGCTTCGTCTTGCCCTCACGCACCGCTCGTATGCCTACGAGCAGGGCGGTATCCCCACCAATGAGCGCCTCGAGTTCCTCGGTGACGCGGTGCTCGGCCTGTCCGTAACGGATGCCCTCTACCGCGACAACCCCGGCCTGTCCGAGGGTGAGCTCGCCAAGCGTCGTTCCGCCGTCGTCAGCACCCGTGCGCTTGCAGCCGTTGCACGCCGGATCGAGCTGGGGCCGCACATCCTTTTGGGCCAGGGGGAGAAACTTACCAACGGTTGGGATAAGTCCTCCATCCTCGCCGACACCATGGAAGCTGTCATCGGCGCGACCTACCTCAGCAACGGGATGGAACCGGCGCGATGCCTGGTCATGAGGCTCATTGGCCCCGTCCTTGAAGACGCCGCCGCGCTGGGCGCAGGGACCGACTGGAAAACCAACATCCAGGAGATCGCCGCCGCGGAACGCATGGGCGTTATCGACTACAGGGTCACCGGCTTCGGCCCCGATCACGACAGACGCTTTGAGGCTGTGCTCGTCATCGGGGGCACAACCTACGGGTCCGGCGCCGGACGGTCCAAGAAAGAAGCCGAGCAGGAAGCCGCTGCCGCCTCCTGGAAGCTCCTCAGCATAACTGAGGAAGCAACCGCCCTTCAGCCTCGATCCGGCGAACCGGCCGGTTCCCGCTCCCAGCCCTGACGTCGGCAGTGCTAACTCCAACGGCCACACTGACGTCGTCAGTTCCGCCTGGAAGTTCCGGCGATGCCTGAGCTTCCCGAAGTCGAGGTGGTACGGCGCGGCCTCGTCCGCTGGGTGCGGGGCCGGACCATCGAAGCGGTTGACGTTATAGACCCGCGTTCCATCCGTCGCCACGCCCTTGGCGCGGAGGACTTCCGCGGGAACCTTTTGGGGGCGACAATCACCGACGCGGTGCGCCGCGGCAAGTTCCTCTGGATGCCCTTGGCTGCACCTTCGGACTACGACGATGGCGAGGACGACGACGCCAGCCAGGTCCCGCTGTCGTCCGGCGTGGATTCTTGGGGGCCGGAAGAGTCGCAGCCTGGGGGAGCAGGCCGGGCCCGAGTCGCCCTGATGGCGCATCTGGGAATGAGTGGGCAACTCCTGGTCGAGGACGCCGCGCAGCCGGATGAGAAGCACCTCAAGGTGCGGCTGCAGCTTTCGCAGGTATCCGGGGGCGCCGCCCTTCCCTCGGAGCTTCGGTTCGTGGACCAACGCATTTTTGGCGGGTTGTTCGTTACGGACCTGGTTACCACTGCCGACGGTATGCCCGGCGGGCAGGGAGAGCTCCCCGAGGCGCTCGTGCCGCTGGCTGCGTCGCATATCGCCAGGGACCCGCTGGATCCCGCGTTCTCGTTCGATGGTTTCTTCCTACGACTGAAGACGCGCAGGACAGGTTTGAAGCGCGCGCTCCTGGACCAGACACTGGTTTCCGGGGTAGGCAACATTTACGCAGATGAAGCGCTGTGGGCGGCCAGGCTTCATTACGCGCGGGCCACGGACACCATCCGCCGCCCCGAGGTCGTCCGGCTGATCGGCGCCTGCCGGTCAGTGATGGAGCGCGCTCTCGAGGCGGGCGGCACAAGTTTCGACTCCCTGTACGTCAACGTCAACGGTGCGTCGGGGTACTTCGAACGCTCGCTCAACGCCTACGGAAGGGAGGGCCTTCCATGCCGCCGTTGCGCCGAAGCTGGCCTCGAATCCCGGATTCGCCGGGATCTCTTCATGAACCGCTCGTCCTACTACTGTCCACAATGCCAACCTAGGCCCCGGAACGGCCGCTGGTGACACGCCAAACGTGACAAAGCTAAGTAAGCTGACTAGGTTCGTTGATTGAATGTCCTCAAAGACGCCTCAAGACCTCAGGAGCAATGCAATGAAGAACAAGCTGGTTTTCGCCGCTGGTATGGCTGCAGGCTACGTGCTGGGTGCCCGCGCAGGACGCGCGAGTTACGAGCAGATCAAGGTCAAGGCCAAAGATCTGTGGAACAACCCGAAGGTTCAGGAAACGGTGACTGACGCCACCGAGGCTGTGAAGGCCAAGGCTCCCGAGGTGCAGGCACAGGCGGAGCAGGCGTTGAAGAAGGCGCAGGAAGCCATGCACCGCTCCGGCAGTGAAGACAAGCCGAAGGACTCCACGGATCAGTACAAGATCTAGTTTGTGTCGAGGCTTCTTGCAGCGAATTGACAGCATGCTGTGCTCGTGATCAAAACGTGACATTTCAACCAATGGAATGTACCGTTGATATCAAGCCGGGTTCCTAAGCCCGGCTTCCTCCTGGCAGATTGCCTAATCCTGTCGCTGTCGGGGGGCCCGTTCGCTAGACATCCGACAGGAGCGGGGGAACCAGATAGCGGGCTTCATTCCCGAAGCCCTAGGGGTAAAGACGCAAAGTTTTCCGCGCGTCCGGGTGGCTCCCATCCGAATCCGACAGCTAACTCCGCAGGCACTGGGAGAGGCCCTTTCCGTGTCCAAAAACCGTCATATCGCGCGCCACCGCGCAACTTCCCCAAGCACTATGCAGATCGTTTCGAAAGCGGTCAGCACCCACGCCGGAACGGTCGGCCGTCCAGCCGCTGCCGTTGTGGCAGCGTCGGGGCTCATGTTCGGAGCAGCCCTGCCGGCAAGTGCCGGCACCACTGCTTCAGAAGGCTCGTTCCAGGCTGCTGAGGCCACCGCGCAGGTGTCCGTGCAGGCTGCGGTAGCTCCAGTACCTGCCGCTCCGGCTCCGGCCGCCGCACAGGCAGCAAGCGCGCCGACCCACACGGTGCGCTCCGGTGACACCCTCGGTGCCATCGCTTCGAACTACGGAGTCAGCCTTGATGCGTTATTCGCAGCCAACGGCCTTGGCTGGGATTCCGTCATCTACCCCGGTCAGGTCATCAGCCTCTCCGGCAGCGCAGCAGCGGCACCAGCTCCTGCCGCTCCTCAAGCGGACACCTGGGTGCAGGCAGCGCCAGTGCCGGCACCCGCGCCGGCTCCAGCGCCCGCAGACACCAGCACAATGGGAATCACCACCGCCTCAAGCAACATCACCGTTGCTGACAGTGCAGGCAGTGCCACCGGTGCAAGTGTTCTCGCCTCAGCACAGGCCCAGTTGAATGCCGGAGCTATCCAGGACTGCACCCGCCTGGTCGAGATCGCACTTGGCACGGGAGATCTTGGACCCATGCAGTTCGCTTCGCTGGGCACGCGGGTAAGTTCACCTGCTCCAGGCGACCTGGTCATCACCAGTGGTCACGTAGGTGTCTACGCAGGCGGCGGAATGGTCATCAGCAGCGGCATGAACGGTGCAAACCTCACCATGCAGCACCCACTGAGTGACCTGCCCGGAGCGTTCTTCGTGCGCGTCTAATTATCAGAGTGCGGCTAGGGAGGATCGGGAAACTGGTCCTCCCTTTTCGCATGCAATCCCGACTAGACCCGCCCGCCGTAGTGCGCGGCAAGGCGGGCAAAGCCTTCATCGAGGCTCACTCCCGGCGTCCAGCCAAGCAGGTCACGGGTCTGCCGCTGGTCGAACCAGTGTGCGGTGGAGAGCTGTTCGGCAAGGAAGCGCGTCATCGGGGGCTCGCCGTCCGCGTTAGCCCCGCGCCACACTTTCTCCACAGCGGATCCGGCTGCTCGTCCCAGCCAGGCGGGCACGGACAACTGTGGCGCCCGAACCCCACCGGCCAGGCAGATCCTGGCAAGCAGTTCCCCAATCGGCCGCGGCTCACCGTTGGTGATAACCAGGGCAAGGCCCCTCACCCGGTCAATGGCGGCCAGCGCTGCGACAATGCCACCTGCAGCGTTATCAATGTACGTGGTGTCCACCAGGGCCGTTCCACCCCCGAGCAACGGAAGCCGTCCGGTACGCGCCCGGGTCAGCACACGTTCGACCAGTTGCGTGTCACCCGGGCCCCATACGATGTGCGGGCGCACGGCGGTGACCGCCATGCCGCCGTCATCATTCCGGGCGAGGGCCAGGAGTTCCGCCGCGGCCTTGGTGACGGCGTAATGACCACGCGCGCGGACGGGGTCAGCGGGCTGAGCGCCGGCGCCGACTAGGGAGTGCCCGGCGTGTGCAACCGAGGGCGAGGACACGTTGACGAACCGCCCGACACCGGCCGCGCGCGCTGCATCAAGCAGGCTCCGGGTTCCCTGCACGTTGATGCGTTCGAAATCTGCCCTGTCACCAGCGAAGGAAACTTTCGCAGCCAGATGGATCACCGCATCCACGCCATCAACCGCGCGCCGCGCGGCTTCAGGGTCGTTTAGCTGGCCTAATGAGTCTTCGGCTCCAGTCACGCCGGAGGGACGTCGCTGGAAGGTCCGCACGGAGCTGCCCCGCTGGACCAGGAGGTCTGCGACTGCATTCCCGAGCATGCCGCTGGCACCCGTCACGAGGACTCTCATGCGCGCTTCTTCCGGCGCCCCTCAAGTACCCGGCTGGCCCAGCGTCCTACCCTCACGCGGTCAATTTTCGCGTTATGGCGGATGTCCGTGGGCAACTCGGCCAAGGTCAGGACCGCATCCACGCGCACGCCCGCCGCTTCGGCGCTTCGGCGCACCGAGGAGGCAAGCTCCGGCGGGGCAAGGGCGGCATGAGCGCCGTCAGCCGGAACGACGACGGCGACAACGGCCTGGGAGCCCCGCGGACCGACACCCACCACGGCCGCGCCTCGGACCGAATCAAGTTGCTCGATAGCCTGTTCCGGCCCGACAGGGGTCACCACACCGGCCGGAGCGGTGATGATGTGCGCCAGCCGGCCTTCGACCCAAAGCCTGCCCTCGGCGTCGAG
Organism: Arthrobacter sp. TRD_SC_6; assembly: GCF_055361185.1. Lineage (NCBI taxonomy): Bacteria > Bacillati > Actinomycetota > Actinomycetes > Micrococcales > Micrococcaceae > Arthrobacter > Arthrobacter sp. TRD_SC_6. The sequence goes on along the minus strand of NZ_CM143953.1, from coordinate 2,844,163 downwards.
GTGGCCCACATCGCCGGTGCGGTGCCAGCCAGGGGTACGCGAAGCTTCACGTTCCGTTGCCCACAGCCGGTGGTAGCGGTCTTTGACGTGCGCCGCGCGGGCGAGGATCTCGCCGGTGACTGCAGCCGTCGTCGTGGGCTCGCCAGTAGCTGTACCTTCGGCGTCCAGCGGCACGATGGCCACCTGCGCTCCGGGAACCGGCAATCCAACGCAGACGCCGTTACCGGAGCCGGCTACAAGGCGGGACAGGGCGGCGCGGATTCCAGGAAGGTCGATGTCAGTCACCGGAAGAGCTTCGGTCATGCCGTAGGGCGTGTGCAGGACCGCCCGGGGGACAAGTTCCTGGATTTCCTCGAGCAGGGACACTGGAACGGGCGCGCCGGCAGAGAGCAGGACGTCGATGCGTTTGAGCGCCTCGGCTCCGGCTGCCGGGAGGTCCTGGGCTGTCGCGAGCACGTTGCGCAGGGCCGCAGGTGAAGCAAAGACCACGGTGGCGCCGATTGCCGCGGCTGCATCCGCCAGTGCGCGGGCGGTCAGGGTGCGGGGAGCGGTAACGTCCATATCCGGCGTCACCGAGGACGCACCGAGCGCCGGGCCAAGCAACGCGAACGGTGCGAAGCCTGCGACCAGCGCACTTCCCGGACGCAACTCAAGCGTGGCGGCGAGCGTATCCCGCATCGCTGAGAGCTGGCGGTGGGTGTAGACCACTCCCTTCGCGGGCCCGGTGGAACCGGAGGTGAAGAGAATTGCGGCGTCAGCATCCGGCTGCGCGGCAGGTCCTGAAAAACCGGAAACGGATGCGTGTCCGGATAGATCTTCAAGACTGTGGCTGACCCCGAGGAGCCGTGCCCTCGCAGCGGAGAGGTTCGGCACGCTGATCCGGGTACCCGGCCACCGGAACACCCGCGCCGCGACCAGCGCACGCTCGATCCCGACCAGGAATTCCGGAACGGCCCCGCGCACTGCGAGGCTCAGCCCTTTGGCGCCCAGTCCTGCGTCCGCCACGACGATGACCGCGCCAAGCCGGAGGCACGCATAGATGAGGACGGTCAGTTCGACGCCAGGAGGAACCATCAGACTGACCCTGCTCCCCGCCTTGACCCCAACACCCGAAAGCGCTCCGGCGAGCCCGTTGATCCGCGTGTCCAGTTCGCTCCACGTCAGGGAGCGCCCGATCGCACCCGTGGGGCCCATGTCCGCGACCGCGAGGGAGTTGGCGGCCGGTCCGGCGGCGCTTTCTTCGACCTGTTGCCACAACGGAGTGAAGGACTCGTTGGAAAGACGCGTGCCGCCGTCGTCGGCTCCGGCGGTGAGCTCGTCACTCAACCACGTGAAGATCGGGGAGGCGATGTCCCGGTCCTCCGCGACGAGGTGGCTGGCACCTTCGAAGCGGTGGACGTGGGCGTGGGGGAGTCGGGAGACCAGGTCCTCAAGGTAGGTATCGGAGAAGATTGGATCGCCCGGACCCCAGAGCAAAAGGACGGGAACCTCGAGTGTGCGGATACTCTCTGCGATTCCCGTGAGTGGTGCGTGGCTGGGATGGGCTAAGTCAACCGGGATGTCCGCGACGAACTGCGCAATGCCCTGGCGTTGCTTCGCTTTCCGGTACGGCAGGCGGTAGGCGGCACGGACGTCGCGCGGCAGGCGTGGGCGGGCCAGGGCCAGCGTTGTATCGAGGAACGCTGTGGTTCCGGAGGTCCCGGCACGATGGATGGCTCTGTTGAGCGCCAGCCTCAGCGGAGCTGGGATGGGTTCGTCGGGGCTCTGGTGGATCGCGGTATTCGTGAGTACGACGGCGGCGAGATCCTTCCGGTTCCGGCTCGCGTATCCAAGGCTCACCACGCCGCCCCAGTCATGTCCAACCGTCACGACGGGGCCGTCCAGCTGCAGCGCGGTGGCGAAGTCCTCGAGGTCCTGCACGCGATCGGCGAGGCGGCGGGGCAGGCCAGTGCGTTCAGAGAAGCCCATGTCGAGTTGGTCCACGGCGATGACGCGCCAGCCGCGCTGTGCACCCGCAGCGAGCACGCTGCGCCATAGGTAGGACCACGTGGGATTACCATGTACGCACAACAGGGTGCCCCGATGCGGCTCGTTCAGCGAGGAACTGTTGTCCAGGTAGTGCCAGCGGTTGACGGTACCCTCCGGGTCCACGCCAGCCGTGGACGGCACGTCAAGGTGGGCCGACCATGAAGGGTCGACGCCGGGAAGTTCTACCACGCAATCTCCATCATGGCCGTGTTCAGGCCGGAACCCACGCCCATGCAGAGAACGCGGTCACCGGTGTTGAGTGACTGGGATTCCGCGGCGAGGGTCATGGGAAGCGACGCCGGTCCAACATTTCCCCACTTCGGGAAGGTCTGGGGAACCTTCGCCGGGTCAAGGTGAACAGCTTCGATGATTGCCTTGGTGTGCGTGGTGCTCACCTGGTGGGTGATGTAACGGTCCATATTGGCCCAGTCCCATTCCTGCTGGGCTTCCTCCCAGGCTTCTGAGACCAGCTTCAGCCCGCCGTCCAGCAAGCCCTGGGCATCGGTGTACATGCCGTCGATGCCGCCAACGCAAAGTTCGTGGTGCTCGGTTCCGGCCCGAGCCACTCCGCCGAGCATGCGGTGGGAGCCGGAATGGAGGTCGGCGGGCCCGACGATCGCCGCCGCGGCACCTGAGCCCAGGGTGAGGGTAGCGAATTCCTGCATGAAGCCTTCACGGGAGTCCACCCGTTCGTTCAGCCTGCGAAGTGTTGCTTCCTGAGTGGCCTGGGAATCTTCACCGTTGACCACCATGGCGTACTGGATCTGGCCGGCCTCGATCATATTGGCGGCGAGCATCATTCCGTTGACGAATCCCAGGCACGCGTTGGTCACGTCGAAGTTCATCGCAGAGGAGGGCAACCCCAACCCGTGATGGATCTTTACGGCGACGGACGGCTCCAAGTTGGTCCTGGATACGGAGGTGTTGATCAACAGGCCGATCTGGGACGCCTCGATTCCTGTCGAAGCAAGGGCCTTTGCGCCCGCCTCGATGGCGCCGTCCTCGAAGCCGGTGCCGGGAGCCCACCAGCGGCGCTCGGTAATTCCGGCCACCCGCTGCAGGAGCCCCTTGGACAGGCGCAGGCGCTTGAGGGCTGGGGCAAGCAGGTGATCGAATTCCTGCGACGTGACAATGACCGGTGCCTCAACACTCTCCACCCCAAGCAGGGCGGTGTTGTGGTGTCGGAAGTCGAAATTACCGGTCAAATTTCCTGCCTTGTTATCTGCGGTCCTGTCCGTCGCAGCTGTTCGCTGCACCGGAACCGATAGCGCTTGACCGGCGTTGACTGCCAATCAGAAAATGATAAGCATACTTCGGTTACTAACGATCCTTAGGAAAGCCTAGTTCCTCCAGCGAATTACGGCACGTCCGGGTTTTTCATCCGTTGGGCGCAATACCGTCCAAATCCGCCGGAACGCAGTAGATTATGGGGTGAACAGTCCCGCCTGTTTGTGACAACGGACACCGGGGATCCCTTAATACCCGTCTGGAGAAGACCGAGGCCCGTGCATCTGAAAAGTCTGACCGTGAGGGGCTTCAAGTCATTCGCCTCTGCCACAACTTTCGACTTTGAGCCAGGGGTCACCGCCGTCGTTGGGCCCAACGGCTCCGGGAAGTCCAACGTGGTCGATGCGCTGGCGTGGGTAATGGGGGAGCAGGGGGCCAAAACCCTCCGCGGCGGAAAGATGGAGGACGTCATCTTTGCGGGTACGTCCGGCAGGCCGCCGCTGGGCAGGGCACAGGTTTCACTGACTATCGACAATGCGGACGGCGCACTGCCGATCGAGTATTCCGAAGTGACCATCTCCCGCACGCTCTTCCGGGCTGGCGGGTCGGAGTACGCAATCAACGGCACCAACTGCCGGCTGCTCGACATCCAGGAGCTGCTCTCGGACTCCGGCCTTGGCCGGGAGATGCACGTCATCGTGGGACAGGGCCAGCTGGACCGTGTGCTGCACGCAACACCTGAAGACCGCCGCGGTTTCATCGAAGAAGCTGCGGGCATCCTGAAGCACCGCCGCCGCAAGGAGAAAACGATCCGGAAGCTTGAGGCGATGCAGGCGAACCTGACGCGCCTCACCGACCTCACCGGCGAAATCCGCCGCCAGCTGACTCCGTTGGGAAAGCAGGCGGATGTTGCGCGCCGCGCCCAGCAGGTGCAGTTCGAAGTCCGGGACGCGCGGGCAAGGCTGCTCGCCGATGACCTCGTGACGCTGGTTGATTCGTTCGAGCAGGAAATAGCCGACGAAACTGCGCTGAAGCAGCGACGCGCCGAAGTCGAGTCCCAGCTTGAGGTTGCCCGCGCGCGGCAGGCGGAGCTTGAGCGGCTCGCTTCCGAGGCAACTCCGCGGGTCAACGCCGCGCGTGACACGTGGTACGGGCTCTCTTCGACCAGGGAACGCTTCCGCTCCCTGGGCAGCCTGGCGGAGGAACGACGCCGGCTCCTCGGCTCTGTCGATACAGCGGCCGACGCCGGGCGCGATCCTGAAGAACTGGAGCGGCAGGCCGCCGTCGTGCGTGCGGAGCAGGCAGAGCTCGAAGAACACATCACCGACCGTCAAGGCGCCCTGGAGGACGCAGTCGAACAACGCGCTGAGGCAGAGGAAGCTGCCGCAGCGGAGGAGAAGCGACTCGCGTCGCTTCTCCGCGCCGCCGCGGATCGTCGTGAAGGACTGGCCAAGCTGTCCGGGCAGGTGGGTGCGGCACGGTCCCGGGTCGAGTCGGCGGAAGCGGAGCTCGGGCGACTTCGGGCGTCCGTGATTGGGGTGGGCGAGCGGCGCCAGCGTGCCCAATCCGATTTCACCGCCCTCGAAACTCAGGTCGCGGGGGCGGAAGAGGGCGAGGAGGGCCTCGATGCCGACTACGAGGAGGCAAACGCGGAACTCGCTTCGATCCTGGCGACGCTGGAGGAGTTGAGCCTGGAGGAACGCACCTCGGAGCGGGAGCGCGATTCCCTGCAGGCCCGGATCGAGGCGCTGGAGCTCGGCCTCGAACGCAAGGACGGGTCGCTCGCGCTCCTTGACGCGAAAGCCGCCGGCGTCCTCGGGCCGGTCGCCGGGCTGCTCACCGTGGAAGCGGGTTACGAGAGGGCCGTCTCAGCTGCGCTGGGTGCGGTCGCCGAAGGTGTCGCCGTCGAGTCCCTTGAGGCGGCAGCCAGCGCCCTGGCGCTTATAGAGAGGAACGACGCCGGCAGGGTTGATCTGCTCGTCGCGTCCTCCGGGCCGAAGGACGAAGGGGTGCCGCTTTCCTTGCCGGCAGGTGCGCGGGTCGCGTCGGAGGTGGTCACCGCGGGCCGGGGGCTGGAAGGCGCCATCGGAATGCTGCTGCGTGGCGTCGTCGTCGTCGACGGTCTACAGGAGGCCGTGGCGGTGGTGAGTGAGCAGCCGCAGCTGACCGCCGTAACGCGTGAAGGCGATGTCTTCACGGCGGCAAACGTGCGCGGCGGTACGGCTGCTGCTCCCGGAACCATAGAGGTCCAGGCAGCCGTTGAGGAAGCAGCCGCGGCGCTGCGTCTCGCGACGGAACGCTACGAGCGCGCGCGTTTTGGGATTTCGGCTGCGACGGCGCGGCGGGCGGAAGCGCAGGAGCGGGCAGACACAGCACTGGACCGCCTGCACGAGTCCGATGCGCGGCTGGCCGCAGTAGCCGAAAAGCTTGGGCAGCTCGGTTCCGTGCTGCGGGCATCGACCGGTGAGACCGAGCGGCTGACCGCCCTCGCTGGTGCGGCTGAGGCCAATCTGGCGGCTGAGCAGGACCGGCTTGAGGAGATGACCGAGCGATTGTCCCAGGCGCAGCAGGCGCCCACTGAGACTGAGCCGGACACCCAGGGAAGGGACATGCTCGCCCTTGCAGCAACGCATGCCCGCCAGGCTGAGATGGAAGCACGCCTGGCCCTGCGCAGCGCGGAGGAACAGCTGAACGCGATTAGGAACCGCGCCGCCTCACTCGAACACGCCGCCGAAACCGAGCGGAAGGCCCGGGAACAGGCCGCGGAAAGGGCGCGGCTCCGCCAGTTGCAGGGGGAGAAGGCCGCCGCCGTAGCCAAGGCCGTGCGTCAGGTGCTCGGTTTCCTGGACGTCGCCGTGGAGCGGGCCGCGCAGAGCCGGGACGCAGCAGAGGAGGTCCGGTCCGCCTGGGAAGCGGAGCTGGGAGCGGTGCGCTCCGAGAATGAGAAGCTGCTGGCTGAGCTGGCCGTGCTCACCGATTCGGTACACCGGGATGAGCTGGCACGTGCCCAGCAGCGGTTGAGGATCGAAACACTTGAGAACCGCTCAATCGACGAACTCGGCCTGACTGCCGACCACCTTGTCGCCGAGTATGGCCCGGCCCAGCCGGTACCGGCCGCGCCCGGTTCCAGCGACAAGTGGGCGGAGCTGCGTGCCGCCGTCGACGACGACGGCAATCCAGTCCGCGAGGGCGTTCCGTTTGTGCGCGAAGAGCAGGAAAAAAGGCTAAGGCGTGCCGAACGGGACCTTTCTGCGCTGGGCAAGGTCAATCCGCTCGCGCTCGAGGAATTCGCTGCGCTCGAAGAGAGGCACCAGTTCCTCAGCACGCAGCTCGAGGACCTCAAGGCCACACGGAAAGACCTGCTCGACATCATCCGCGAAGTGGACGCGCGGGTGGAGGAGGTGTTCACTGCCGCCTACCGCGACACTGCCGCGCAGTTCGAGCGTGTGTTCGGCCGGCTCTTCCCCGGGGGCGAAGGACGGTTGGTCCTTACGGACCCGGAGGACATGCTCACCACCGGTATCGAGGTGGAAGCCCGGCCGGCAGGCAAGAAGATCAAGCGGCTCTCACTCTTGTCCGGCGGCGAAAGGTCACTCACCGCCGTCGCGCTCCTGGTTGCGATCTTCAAGGCCCGGCCGTCGCCGTTCTACGTCATGGACGAGGTTGAGGCGGCACTCGACGACACCAACCTCGGCCGGCTCATCACCATCTTCGAAGAGCTCAGGGAGTCCAGCCAGCTCATCGTCATTACGCACCAGAAACGGACCATGGAAGTGGCGGATGCGCTCTATGGCGTCACGATGCGCGGCGACGGAGTATCAACGGTGATCAGCCAGCGGCTGGTGGACGCCTGACCTAGGCTGGCGTCGCCGTGATCACGACGTTCTTTCCCCACGGATCGTCGATGAAACAAGTGATAAGAACCAGGCGGTTGGGGACTATGTCCCAAATGTCGCTGTTCTTCAGCGTGTCCTTGTCATGCACGGTTACGGAGTCCACTACATAGTCGAGGGATCCAGTCAGGGTTCCAAGCACAATGGCGTCGCCGGCCTGCACCTCAGTGCTCAGCCGGTTGAACGGTGCGTTCCGGTCCAGCCAGCTATGCCCGGTGATGTAGGTGGTGTTCTGTGACCCGAGCCCGGGTTTACCGTAGGCCGTGATCCAGTAGGCCTCCTCGGTGAAGGGCGGCACCAGCGACTGGTTCGCCAGGTCCGCTGCCGTGGGGGCGAGGGCCAGGACGGGCATGTCGATGCCGGCTGCGGCCACGGTCAATCGGGTGGGCTCCGCAACAGCCGGAGCGTCAGTGCCCTGCCCGACGGCGGCAGCGTCGCCTGACGGGCTGGCTGGAGGCACCGCCGTCGGGCTGGAGGAAGCGGCCGGTGGTGGCGGAGCGCTCGTCGTTGGGCCGGCGGACGGCACCTTCCCCGCAACGGACGGTGCTGTCACTGTTGTGGGTGCTGCATCCGGAGCCAGGACGGTTGCATCCTCGGCAGTTGCATCTTGTTGTACGGCGGCGCAGGAAGTGGCCAGCAGTGCGGTCAATGCCAAAGATGCCCACAGCGCCGCGTGGCGTGATTGTTCAGGGGGCAATACAGAAGCGCTCATGTGCTGACCCTTCTTCCGGTTCCTCGTGTGGCGGCGCTTGAGCGCTTCCAAGGGGTTGTTGGCGCAGGCGCCGGACCACCGGCCTCACAGGGGCGTGCCGTGCGGCACCTTCTGTGAGGCCGGTGACCCGGCTTTTATTGACTAGCTGGCGTTCTGCATCCGGCGGATGCCGACAGCGCCGGCCGTCAGCACGAGGCCTGCAAGGACCAGTCCGCCAGTACCGAGGCCGAGGTTCGCTGGATCGTCAGCACTTGCCGACTGCACGTTCATGCCGCGGTTGCTGCCGCCGGTTGAGCCCGAGCCGGAGCCGGAGCCGCCGGGCGCCTTGACGACTGGCGTGGCGTAGTCATCGTCGTCGTCGCCGCTTCCGCCGCCGTTGCCGCCATCGCCACCATCGCCACCATCGCCGCCGCCGTTGCCGCCGCCGCCGCCGCCGCCGCCGTTGCCGCCGTTGCCATCGCCGTCGCCGTCGCCGTCGCCTCCGACATCGACGATTACGTTGTTGTCGACGTCAACGATGATGTCGATGTCGATGTCCGTGTCAGCAACTCCACAATTCGCAATGGCTGCGGCGAAGAGTGCCCTGAGCAGTGCAATATCCGCATCAATGTCGATGTCATCGATTTCGATCCGAAGGCCGGCGAGCACGTCGAGGGCGAGATCTAGGTCGGCCTGAGCCTCGAGGATTGCCTCCAGGTTCGCAGCGAGGTCTAGTGCAAGCTCGGCAAGATCAACGTCGGCCTGTGCGTCAAGGACTGCCTGAAGAGCTAGATCGACCAGGTCTTGCTGGTCGTCGAACAGGCCCTGAGCAACAAGTTCGAGGCCCACCACGGTGGCGAGGGCAGCACGGGCAGCGATGACCGCGTCGGTCTCGACGGCGAGCAGCGCATCCAGCGCGGCATCCAAGCGGAGGACTTCATCATTGGCGTCGTCAAGATCCTCTTGAGCGAGATCAAGCGCCAACTGTGCGGCTGCGATTAGCCCGAGATCTCCGCCGGCGAAGGCTTCGTCGAAAATACCCTGCGCTATGCCGAGGGCGAGCACGGCATCGGCCTGAACATCCAGTGCGTCATCGCGCGCCGTGGTCGCATCAGCGATCAGTCCGGCCTGAATCCCGAGTGCTACTTCCAGCAGCCCTTCAGCTTCGAGCACGTCACCTTCAGCCACCAGGAGCGCATCCAGGAGAAGATCCAGCTCAACCTGCAGATCATCCAGTTCCAGTTGGGCGTCGGCCAGAACGTCCAACAGGATGTCGAGGTCGGCCTGTGCGTCGATGACCGCAATGGCCGCTGCGTCTACAAGCGCATCAAGGCGGGCCTGGGCGGCAAGTACGGCATCCAATGCGGCGGTCAGTTCAACGGTCAGTGCGCCATCTACACCGATGGCCAGCAGGGCCGCCCGGAACTCTGCTTGGGCTGAGATGCAGGCAGGTGAATCGATGTCGGCCTGAGCCGGTGCGGCGCTGAAGAATGCGCTGCCTGCGACGAGTGCGGCAGTGGATCCGACGGCCACCAGTCTGTTGCGAGTAATCATGGTTTTCTCCCTCATGCGAATGCAAGTGTGATCCCCCGAAATGCCCGGAGGTAGGTCCGCCCGCTTTTCGGCAGCGGCCCCGGATCACATGAGACCCATCCGTTTGGCTATACACCATGGCCAAAAAGCTATGAAAGTAACCAATTTGTTACTAAGCGTGCTGTCAAATCAGGTTACGGTTATCCGAATGGCGCTGTGGGTCAGGATGTTCGCTGAACAGAAACTCAGGGGGAAGTATGGAGCCCGATCCTAGGCAGAACCTGTCAGTAAGCGTCCAGATGCTGGGAACCGACTACCTGACCAGCCTGGCCCTGGTTCAACTCTTTGAGCGATCCGGCTACGTTCACTTGAACGGTTTCAGCACCCGGCTCGTTGATGCCCTCAAACTGATCGCGCAGAAGCCGCCGGACGTGGTTTTGCTGGATGCCGGACTCGGAGAGGATGAAGTGCGTTCGGCGATATCGGCGATTATCCGGCTTGCTGACCCACCCAAAGTTGTTGTCCTGTCGGAGAAATCGGGCGGTGACCCTGCAGCTTCCATTCAAGCCGCGTTCAGGGTTGGTGCGTCCGCCTACCTTGTCCGGAACCTCGCCCTCGAGGACATCGCTGCTGCCCTGCGCATTGTCCATCGCGGGGGGCTGGTGAACGCGGGCATCACCATGTGCTCGCATCCAGCGGAGACCCCCGCGCGGATAGTCGATGTGCGCCTTCAGGAACGTATGCAGCAACTCAACGTCAGGGATCGGAGGATCGTCAGCGCCCTGGCGAACGGCCGGACAAACACCGAGATTGCCCGCTCCGTGAACGTCAGCGAGGCGACGGTCAAGGCACGCCTCGCCGACGTCATGCAGAAGCTTGGCCTCCAGAATCGGGTCCAGGTGGCGGTTGCGGCGGCTCGGGCTGGTCTGGGTGAGATTTCCCGCTGAGGGTTTCCCTCGCCGCGAGCCACATGAGGAATGCTGCCAGCGCCGTTACCCCGGTCAGGCCGAACGCCCAACCGTAGGAAAAGCTGTCAACCAGCAACCCGGCCAGAATCGGACCGACGATGGTCCCGGCGTCGGTGCTCATCTGGAAGGCAGCCAGCACCTTGCCGCCACTTCTGTGATTGCCGACAACATCGGCCACGGCAGCCTGCTGAGCAGGGTTGAGGATGCCGGACCCAATGCCCGCGACCACTGATACCGCAAGGAACGTGACCACATCACCGGTCAGGCCGAGGCAGGCCATGGCGACGCCGTTGATGGCTAGGCCGGTGAGTACGAGGGGCTTCCGACCGAGCGAATCTGCGAGCCTCCCGGAGACGGTGAGCGCAAGCGCGGTTCCGACTGCGAAGAACGCAAGGGAAATTCCTGCTACTTCGGGACCCGCGCCCAGCACGGTGGAGGCGAAAAGCGGTACCAGGGCCATGCGGACGCCGAACGATGCCCAGCCGTTCGCGAAGCCGGACACCAGCGCTGCACGGTAAGCGGAGTCCTGCAGGGCTTCCCGGACGGGCAGCACCGGCTGGGCAGTACCTTTGCCGCGGCTGCCTCTGCTGCCTAGGGAGGTGTCCTTCAGCTGGAAAAATACGACAGCGGCGGCAATGAGCAGGGCGCCGGCGTAGACAAGGAACGGCACGCGCAAGCCGAATTGCGCCAGGAGACCGCCGATGAACGGTCCGCCGATGCTTCCCAGAAGAAAAGCCGATGCGTAGGCGCCGCTGACTCGTCCCCGCATCCCGGGTGGAGCCAACCGGATGATGAGGCCCATGGCGGAGATCGTGAACATCGTGGACCCGATGCCCCCGAGCCCGCGGAAGATCAGCAGCTGCCAGTAGTCGCCGGCGAACGCGCATGCCGCCGTGGAGAGAGCCACGATGATCAGGCCGGCCACATACACTGGCCTCTCACCTAGGCGCTCCACGAGCTTTCCGCCGGCCGGTGCGAACACCAGTCGCGTGAAGGCAAACGCACTGACGATGACCGCTATCGCAGTAGCCTCCACACCGAAGCTTTCGGCGAACTGAGGCAGGACCGGCGCGACGAGGCCGAACCCAATAGCGATGACGAACGCCGCTGCAATAAGCACCTTGATTTCGCGAGGCAGGCGCATGCTCTCTACCTGGGCAGGATCAGCACCGCGCCGTGAAAAGTTCCGGAAAGCAACCACAATCATCGATTCTTGCAGCTTCACGCACTTCCCGGGTGCCAACCAGTGGTGTGAGAAGCTTGGGAACGTGAACGAGACCCTCCCCATAATCCTTTATGTAGTCGTTGCTCTAGCCGTCCTGGGGTCGCTTGCGGCCCTTCTCGTACGCTCGCGCAGGACCCCGCCGGGCACCTACACCACCACCAGGGACGCCGATGATGACGGCGGTCTTATCTCGGGCGGATCAAGCACGGACACCCTCGAACGCCCCGGCGCTGACACATCCGACGTCGTCGTGCCGGATGATCTCCGTGACCTGGAGGAAACGCAGACGGGTCGGGAAACCGTTCCGGTGGATACTCCGGATCCCGTGCAGGGACGGCTCTCCCGCCTCCGCGCCCGGCTGATCAAGTCAAACAACGCGCTCGGCAAGGGCCTGCTCGCGCTGTTGTCCCGCGACCGCATCGATGAGGACGTATGGGATGAGATCGAGGAGACCCTCCTGCTCGCCGACCTCGGTACCGAACCGACCATGGAGTTGGTTGATGCCCTCCGGGAGCGCGTGAAAGTGGCAGGAAGCCGCAGCCCCGCTGAGGTGAAGGAAATGCTCCGCGAGGAGCTCGTCAAGCTGGTCGATCCCACCATGGACCGCTCGCTGGCCACTGACCGCCATGCGGACCGCCCAGCGATCGTGATGGTCGTCGGGGTCAACGGCGTGGGGAAGACAACCACAGTGGGAAAGCTTGCGCGCGTGCTGGTGGCTGAGGACAAGGACGTACTCCTCGGCGCGGCTGATACCTTTCGTGCCGCGGCTGCCGAGCAACTGGCCACGTGGGGACAGCGCGTGGGCGTGCCCACGGTGAAATCCGACGTCGACGGCGCGGACCCTGCGTCCGTTGCGTTCGAGGCCGTTAAGGCCGGGATCGAAGGCGAGGTCGACGTCGTCATGATCGACACTGCGGGCCGGCTCCAGAACAAGGTTGGGCTGATGGACGAGCTGGGCAAGGTCAAGCGCGTCATCGAGAAGCAGGGAACGGTAGATGAGGTGTTGCTGGTGCTCGACGCGACCACCGGCCAGAACGGGCTGAACCAGGCGAAGGTGTTCTCGGAGGTGGTGAATGTCACCGGCATTGTGCTCACGAAGCTTGACGGCACTGCAAAAGGTGGCATCGTCGTCGCTATCCAGCGAACCCTCGGGGTTCCGGTGAAACTCATCGGCCTTGGTGAGGGCGCCGACGACCTCGCACCGTTCGACGCCGAAGGGTTCGTCGACGCCCTGCTGAACTGAGTGGACTCTTTGGTTTTCAGAAGCGCCGGTGGGACTTTCCGCCGGCGCTTTTCTGTGATGGACCGCAATGGACGGCTGTGGACCGCCCGAAATACTCCGGAAACACTCCGGTCATGCACTCTTTACGTGGGTGTTCCACTTGTAACGTCCACGCAACACAACGCCCAAGGTGTCGAAACACGGCGTTGGGAAGCTTTGAGGCAGCGGGAAGTGCCCGCCACCGAGAGGACGTAAAGATGGATCTGAATGCAGGTCACGTCTGGGTCATGGTTTCCGCCGCCCTGGTATTGCTCATGACGCCCGGACTGGCATTTTTCTACGGCGGTATGACCCGCGCCAAGGCAGCGCTGAACATGATGATGATGAGCTTCATCGCGGTTGGACTTGTAGGCATCGTGTGGGTGCTTTGGGGTTACTCGATGACGGGAGGCGACGGCGTCGCCCAGCTCTTCGGAAATCCGTTCGCTTCCTTTGGCCTTGAGGGGCTCATTGGAACCGAAGACATGATCAGCGCAGGTTACGGTGCAACCTTCGCAATCATCACTGTTGCCCTCATCAGCGGGGCGATCGCTGACCGCGCCAAGTTCGGCGCCTGGTCACTCTTTGTCCCGATCTGGGTTACAGCGGTTTACTGCCCACTCGCCTTCATGGTGTGGGGCGGTGGGCTCCTGAGTGAAGAAGGAGCAATCGGTAGCGCGGTCGGTGAAGCGATCGACTTCGCTGGCGGAACGGTCGTGCACATCAGTGCCGGTGTAGCGGCACTTGTCCTTGCGATCATCCTCGGGAAGCGCCAGGGCTTCGGAAAGGACCCGGCACACCGACCCCACAACGTGCCGCTGGTCATGCTTGGCGCTGCCCTCCTCTGGTTCGGGTGGTTCGGTTTCAACGGTGGCGCAGCAGGCACGGCTGAGGAAGCCGGTTTGATCTGGGTCAACACAATGGCTGCTCCGGCTGCCGCGATGGTCGGTTGGCTCGTCATCGAACGCTTCCGCGATGGCCGCCCCACCTCCCTCGGTGGCGCTTCCGGCATCGTCGCGGGACTGGTGGCGATCACGCCCGCATGTGCGAGCGTCAGCCCCATCGGCGCCGTCGCGCTGGGCCTTATCTCCGGTGCCCTGTGCGCCCTCGCGGTCGGCCTGAAGTACCGCCTTGGATTCGATGACTCCCTCGACGTCGTTGCAGTGCACCTCGTCGCTGGCGTCGTCGGAACCCTGGCCCTCGGCTTTATCGCCATGCCCGTGGACGGAGAAGGTGGCGGCCTGTTCTACGGCGGCGGTGTAGCCCAACTCGTGGCCCAGGTGGTGTCGGTCCTCGTGGCAATCACACTCTCAGCAGTCATGACAGCCATCATCGGCCTGGCGATTCACAAGACGATCGGCTTCCGCGTCACCCCCGACAACGAGGTGTCAGGCGTCGACCTGTCGGAGCACTCCGAGACCGCGTACGAGTTCGGCGGCCTGGGCGTTGGCGGGCAGTTCCACCCCTTCCACGAGTCCGCCCGGAGCCCCGTCGAGGAAATCGAGACACCCGCACAGCAGAAAGTGAACTCATGAAGCTCGTTACAGCAATCGTTCGGCCGGACAAGCTGGACAACGTCCGTGGAGCCCTTGAGAACTATGGCGTGCAGGGCCTCACCGTAAGCCAGGCGAGCGGTTATGGCAGGCAGCGCGGTCACACTGAGGTCTACCGGGGAGCGGAATACACCGTCGACCTTCTGCAGAAGGCCAGGGTGGAGGTGCTGGTGGCAGACGCCTGGGTGACTGACATCGTCGACGTGCTCGTATCAACGGCTAACACCGGACGCGCCGGCGACGGGAAGGTCTGGGTGCTTCCGGTGGAGGACGCCGTCCGGGTCAGGACCGGCGAACGCGGGGACGCTGCCCTCTGAGGCACTCCCTCCAGAGATAGACGTTTACGCAGGTAAGGCGGGTTGAGCCGTGGCTCAGCCCGCCTTACCTGCTTGGGGACTATCCTCTCGCCTGCTCAGCGTCGTGCCACGCCTCTGGGCCGTCGGACCCTGCGGGGTATTCATCCATGGGCACCTCGCCAGAGCTCCAGGCGGCGAGGACGGGTTCGACAATGCGCCAGCAATCCTCCGCTGTGTCTCCGCGGACCGACAGGGTGGGGTCCCCGGACAGGACGCCGTCCAGAACCTCGCCGTAGGGCAGCAGCTCCGAGGCGTTGAGCTCGGCGCGCAGGTGGGCCCGGTCCAGGCAGAACACGTCGCCCGGACCGTTGACGTCTACGTCCAGTTGCAGTGTGTCAGGACCGAAGCCAATCCTCAGCCGGGTTGGAGTGTCCACCCCGGTGAAGCCTGCGGGTAGATGATTGACGGGCTTGAAGGTGATCACTGCTTCCTTGCGCTTGTGTCCAAGCGATTTTCCCGAACGCAGCCGGAAGGGCACCCCAGCCCAACGCTCATTGTTGATGGACACGACTATCTCAGCGAGGGTTTCCGTGTTGCGGGCCGGATCCACACCGGCTTCGTCCACGTAATCCGGAACGTCCCGGCCCTCGATCGTGCCGGCAGCGTATCGGGCCCGGCCGGTGCTCTTCCGGTAGTCGGTATCGACTTTCGCGGCGCGCAGGACTGTCCCGATGTGATCGCGCAGATCCCGCTCGTGGAGGGTGGACGGAGGATTCATCGCGAGAAGCGCCATCACCTGGAGAAGGTGGCTCTGGATCATGTCCCGCAGGGCACCGGCGCCGTCGTAATAGCGGGCCCGGTTTTCAAGGGTCAACGATTCGTCGAACACAATATCGACTGACTCGATATGGAGGCTGTTCCAGACGGGTTCGAGGAAGCGGTTGGCGAACCTCAGCCCGAGGATGTTGAGCACTGTGGCCTTGCCGAGGAAGTGGTCGACCCGGTGGACGTGGTCCTCGGGAACCAGCTCGGCGAGTATCGAATTCAGGCGGTGCGCGGATTCGCGGTCGGTGCCAAAGGGTTTCTCCATGACCAGCCGTGAGCCTTCGGGAAGATCCCCGGGCTCCAGGACAGAGCACGCCCTCTCGCTGACAGCGGGCGGCAGCGCGAAGTAGACGGCAACCGGACCATCGAGGCGTCCGAGGAGCTCAGCAAGTGCACCCTCCGCGGTGACATCGAGCTGATGGTATGTGCTCGATGCGCAAACGCGGTCCAGCGCAGCGCCCGCGGCTGCATCGGTGGTCCCGCCGTCGTCGTTTGCCTTTGTCGCCGTCGGATCAGCGAAGGAGGTCAATAGGCGCTCCTGCCATTGCTCGGCGGTCCAGGCATCGGAACCGGCGCCCACCAGCGTAAGGCCCTCCGCCTTACCGTGGCGGACCAGTCGGGCCAGCCCGGGGAGAAGCAGACGGCCCGTCAGGTCACCAGACGCGCCAAGGATGAGAAGCGTCCGGATCGCCTGACCACGAAACTGATGTCCGGAGGCGTGTTCGTCAATCGCATGTGTAGTCACGCTTAACACCCTGCCACTGACTGTCGCTGCTGTCTTCCGTAACTGCTCGGTGACTGCGTGGTAACCGCTTCGTAACTGCTTCCGCATCGGGGAGGGGACGCGCCAGTTGCTACGCTAGATAGTTGAATCCACCCAAGCCCGAGGAAAGCAGTTCACGCACCGTGTTCAATTCACTCTCAGACCGGCTGACAGCGACCTTCAAGAACCTTCGAGGGAAGGGCCGGCTGTCAGAGGCCGACATCGACGCAACGGTCCGCGAGATCCGCCGCGCCCTGCTCGACGCGGATGTCGCCGTGCCGGTGGTGCGTGCCTTCACGGCGCAGGTCAAGGAGCGAGCACTTGGCCTGGAGGTTTCGCAGGCGCTCAACCCGGGCCAGCAGATCGTCAAGATTGTGAACGAGGAGCTCGTTGGCATTCTGGGCGGTGAAACCCGCCGGATCCGCCTCGCCAAGAACCCGCCGACCGTGATCATGCTGGCGGGCCTTCAGGGTGCGGGCAAGACGACCCTTGCGGGCAAATTGGCGAAGTGGCTGAAGGGACAGGGCCACAGTCCCATGCTGGTCGCCTGCGACCTCCAGCGGCCCAACGCTGTCAAGCAGCTGCAGGTGAACGGCCAACGCGCGGGCGTGCCGGTCTTCGCACCTCATCCCGGCGTGAGTTCGGAGTTCGAGTCCGCAACGGGAAATCCCGTCGACGTTGCCCGCCAGGGTATAGCCGAGGCACGAACCAAGCTGCACGATGTCGTCATCGTCGATACCGCTGGACGCCTGGGCATCGATACGGAGCTTATGCAGCAGGCCGCTGACATCCGGGACGCCGTCAACCCGGACGAAGTGCTGTTCGTCATTGACGCGATGATTGGCCAGGATGCCGTGAACACGGCGCAGGCGTTCAACGAGGGCGTCAATTTCACGGGTGTCGTCCTGACAAAGCTCGACGGCGATGCCCGCGGCGGCGCAGCGCTTTCCGTCGCCTCCATCACGGGCAAGCCGGTGATGTTCGCGTCCACCGGCGAAGCGCTGACCGACTTCGAGGTCTTCCACCCGGACCGCATGGCCTCCCGCATCCTCGATATGGGTGACATCCTCACCCTGATCGAGCAGGCCGAGAAGTCATGGGACAAGGATGAAGCTGCCCGGATGGCGAAGAAATTCGCCGACCAGGAAGACTTCACGCTGGATGACTTCCTTGCGCAGATGCAGCAGATCCGCAATATGGGCTCCATGAAGAAGATGCTCATGATGATGCCGGGCGCGGCCAACATGCGCCAGCAACTGGAGAACTTCGACGAGCGGGAGATCGACCGGGTTGAAGCGATCGTCCGCTCGATGACCCCGCACGAGCGGGTTGCTCCGAAGATCATCAACGGCTCCCGCCGCGCGCGTATCGCCCGCGGGTCGGGGGTGCACGTGTCGGAAGTCAACGGCCTGCTTGAGCGCTTCGGCCAGGCGCAGAAGATGATGCGCAAGATGGCCGCAGGCGGTGGCATCCCTGGTATGCCGGGTGTAGCTGGGCCCGGCGGCTTTTCCGGCGGAGCACGGAAGGGCAAGTCGAATGCGAAGGCCAAGAAGCCCCGATCGGGTAACCCGGCCAAGGCCGCGCAGGAGGCGGCCGCCGCCGAAGCACGCCGCAACGAAGCGCGTTCCGCAGTGCCCACCGGGGCCGCTTTCGGTCAGCAGTCAGATTTCGACCCGGCTTCGCTGAACCTACCCAAGGGTTTCGAGAAGTTCCTCGGAAAATAGGTCCTGGCGGCGCCCCGCGCCCGCCTGGACATCGGAACCGGAGAAATGTCGGTACCCCTGATTAGGGTGGTGACATGAATAAAGAGCGTGTGGTCTTTGTGCATGGAGCCGGAAGCTTTGGCGCTGCTGCCTGGCCCGAACAGCACGGAATGGCCCTCGGATTTGATTGCCTCTTCGTGCGGCGCCATGGGTTCGACCCGGTGGACCCGCCGCTGCCTACCGACTTTGCTGCCGACCAGCGCATCGTTACCGAAGCGCTCGGTAGCGGCGGGCATCTCGTGGCCGCATCACAGGGCGCAGTGTCGGCCATGATGGTCGCAGTTGAACGGCCGGAGTTGGTGCGCTCCCTGATCCTGGCGGAGCCTGCATGCCTGTCGCTCACCGAGTCATTACCCGCAACCGCCGCGCACCGCGCCCGGGTTGAACCCCTTTTCGCACGTGCTTCTGAGCTGACGGATGAAGAATTCAACCGCGAGTTCGTGCGCATGGTCTTCGCGGCAGAACCGCGCCCGCTTGATACCTCACTGGCCAGGCGCAGCGCACGGCGCCTGAGGCTGCAGGCGCCACCGTGGACGGCTCCACTTCAGATTGTCCCTGGGGTCCCCACACTGGTCCTCACCGGAGGTTGGGAACCCCTCTACGAGGAGGTTGCCGGGTATCTCGCAGCAACCGGCGCGGTCCACGAGGTGGTAGGGGGTGGTCACCGGCCGCAGGACACTCCGCGCGGGGCGCAGCTCATCCGCGATTTCGTTATGAGGCAGCAACTCCACGCTGCCTGAACTATCGACGAGGCGGCGGAATAAGTTTAAGGTTCAAGTAGTTGTGTCTGACAAAGCCGCACTGTTGGAGGACCTATGAACACCGCACTTGATCTGCTCCCGGCAGACACCGACATGGGGACGGTCTCGCTGAGGGTGGGGAACCTTGGCCAAATGGCCAAGTACTACCAAAAAGCTCTGGGATTGGTCGAGACGGGCGAGTCCGCTGGCGGCGTGGACCTTGGACGCGCCGGCACCACGCTCATCCACCTCGCTCCTGCTGGCGACCTCAGCTTGCCGCAACGTACCGACGCGGGGCTCTTCCATTCCGCCATCCTCTTCGCCGACAGGGCAGGCCTTGCGGCGACTGTCGCCACGGCGGCCCAGGCTGCGCACGACGCCCGTGGACGCTACATCGGAAGTGCTGACCACCTTGTGAGTGAAGCCTTCTATTTCGCTGACCCCGAGGGCAACGGTATCGAGTTGTATTTCGACAAACCCCGCGATGACTGGAACTGGACCACCTCCAACGGCACGCGGAGCATCGTGATGGACAACGCCCCGCTGCCCCCACGCCCATATCTCGACGCGAACCTCACTGAAGCGTCGGTGGACGGGCAACGCAAGGCCCCGGCCGACGTCGGGCACGTCCATCTGCAGGTAGGGGACGTGGAAACTGCGGGACGGTTCTACATCGATGTGCTCGGTTTTGAGCGGACCGCCGGGTGGCACGGCCAGGCCCTCTTCGTATCGGCGGGTGGGTACCACCACCACATGGCCATGAACGTATGGAACAGCCGGGGTGCCGGGCCGCGCCGAGACACTCTCGGCTTGGGGGAGGTATTGATTCGCGTCCCTGGCGCGCAAGCGATCGGCGCGTTGGCGGAGAGGTTGGCGTCAGCGGGCATCACTCACCATCACACCGGTTCTGAACTTCGGTTTGAAGATCCGTGGAGGAACGCGTTACGAGTGGTTTCGAACTGAGCCCTGTGGGCATAATGACCGCGGTTGCGCGCTGAAGTCGCAAGGTACATCGAACATCTGGCACAATGTACCTGTACCCAATCTGCGCAGCCCCTCTCTCTGCGCGCATTGTGTCCTCTAGAACCCCCAAAAGTATGGCCCGCCCCACGGGTGCAGAAACCGGAGTTCGCCCTTTTGACCAACAAGGAGTGACCACACAAGTGGCCGTAAAGATTCGCCTGAAGCGCTTCGGCAAGATGCGCGCACCGTACTACCGCATTGTCGTCATGGACTCCCGCGCCAAGCGCGACGGACGAGCCATCGAGGAGATTGGCAAGTACCACCCCACCGAGGAGCCCTCGTTCATCGAGGTCAAGTCCGAGCGCGCGCAGTACTGGCTCGGCGTCGGTGCACAGCCCTCCGAGCAGGTTGCCGCGATCCTCAAGATCACCGGTGACTGGCAGAAGTTCAAGGGCATCGAGGGCCAGGAAGGCACCTTGAAGACCAAAGCACCCAAGGAGACCTTCACGGCTCCCGAGAAGGGTTCCGTCATTGTTCCTGAGGCGATCACGCCCAAGAACAAGAAGGCCGAAGAGCCTGAAGCCGTAGCCACCGAGGCTGAGTAAGTTGCTCGCCGAAGCCTTGGAACACCTGGTTCGAGGAATCGTGGACAGCCCTGATGATGTCCGGGTATCCGCGAAATCCAACCGCCGCGGCGAAACGCTTGAGGTTCGTGTGCACCAGGAAGACCTTGGCCGTGTTATCGGCAGGCAGGGCCGTACCGCCCGAGCGCTCCGCACCGTGATCTCCGCCCTCGCAGACGGTGAGCCGGTCCGGGTCGACGTTGTGGATACTGACCGCCGTCGCTGATCAGCAGTATCAACCGGCATCTTGACCCGAAGTCCGGCCCCAACACCAGCGTGTTGGGGCCGGACTTTTTCGTGATTCGTTCCAAATTGACTGGAGAGTAAATGGACCTGCAGGTCGCGCGTATTGGTAAGCCCCATGGAATCCGGGGCGAGGTGACCGTCCAGTTGTTCACCGATGTGCCGGACGAGAGATTCGAACCCGGCGCAGTGTTTCGGGTTGAGCCGGCGTCCAAGGGCCCGCTCACCATCACAGGGGCGCGCTGGAACAAGGAGATTTTGATCCTCGGGTTTGAGGAGGTAGCCGACCGCAACGCAGCGGAGCTGCTGCGTGGTGCACAGCTTTTTATCGACGCCACCGATACGGAGGACGACGACGAAGGCTGGTACGAGCACGAACTCGTGGGGCTTGTTGCGCGGGTGGGGGAGGTTGTCGTCGGGCGGGTGAGTGCGTTGCGCACCCTGGAAGTCCAGGACCTCCTGATCATCGAGCGCCCCGACGGTGAAGAGGTGCTGGTGCCCTTCGTCGAGGAAATCGTCCCGGAGGTCGACGTTGAGGGGGGATTCGTCCGTCTTACACCGCCGGAAGGGTTACTTGAACTCAACCTTCCGGGGTCCAACCGTGCGGATGGGGACACCGAAGGCGAGGACGTCCCCGCTGATGATCCGGGCGAGAACGGGAATGATCGCTAGTGCGCATCGACGTCGTCAGTATCTTCCCCGAGTATCTCGCGGCACTTGAGCTGTCGCTGATCGGCAAGGCGCGGCAGGATGGCTTGCTGGCTCTCAACGTCCACAACCTCCGCGGCTTCACCACTGATCGCCACCGGACCGTCGATGACACACCCTACGGCGGTGGTGCAGGGATGGTGATGAAGCCCGAACCGTGGGCGCAGGCGCTTGAGAGCGTGCGCGGTGATTCGCGCCCGGTACTGATCGTCCCATCACCGGCGGGTGCTGTCTTCACGCAGGCCATGGCTCATGAATTTGCTGCAGAGGAGCACCTTGTGTTCGCGTGCGGGCGCTACGAGGGCATCGACGAGCGGGTGCTTGCCTGGGCGGCTGAAGGTTTCGAAGTGCGGTCGGTGAGCCTCGGTGACTATGTGCTCAACGGCGGGGAAGTCGCGGTGCTGGCGATGGTGGAGGCGGTCGCACGACTGCTTCCCGGCGTCGTCGGCAACCCAGAGTCACTCGTGGAGGAGTCGCACTCGGACGGGCTCCTGGAATACCCGGTCTACACAAAGCCTTCTTCATGGCGTGAGTTCGAAGTTCCAGAGGTTCTCCTGGGTGGGAACCACGCGCGCATCGCACGGTTCCGGCGCGACGAACAGCTGCTCCGTACGGCGGGACGGCGCCCGGACCTCATCGAGAAGCTTGCTGCCCAGGCACTGGATGCTGCGGATCTCGCCGTGCTCGCGGGGGCCGGATACGCCATCGTCGGTGGCTGGGTCCGTCGCGTTGACGATGGTTCCAGCGACGGATCCGCCGTTCAGCCATAGCAGCAGCGCTGTGGCATAATTGATACTCGTGCCAACTGGGTGCGCGCCTGCCGCAGGGGGAGCGCTACCGACAGAAGGGCACGCCGGCATCGCTAACGGTCGCCGGTACTAAATCTTCGACGATATTTGTTTGCCAACGGCTTTCAGCCGGGCAGATCTTTGCCGTCGCGACCAACGTGGATGACCTGCGGCGTTCACCAGGAGCAATCACATGCATATTCTCGACAATCTGGATGCAGCGTCGCTGCGCAGCGACATCCCCGCCTTTCGCGCCGGAGACACCCTGAAGGTCCACGTCAACATCATCGAAGGCAAGAACACCCGTGTTCAGGTCTTCCAGGGGTTCGTTGTCGGGCGTCAGGGCGACGGCGTTCGCGAGACCTTCACGGTCCGCAAGGTCAGCTTCGGTGTCGGCGTTGAGCGTACCTTCCCGGTTCACTCCCCGGTGATCGACAAGATCGAGGTCGTCAGCAAGGGCGATGTCCGCCGCGCCAAGCTGTACTACATGCGCGATCTCCGCGGCAAGGCTGCGAAGATCAAGGAAAAGCGGGATCCAAAGACCGCCAAGTAGTTCCAGCAAGAACACCTGCTTCACCATGCCTTCGTCGTCCGTCCAGCGGAAAGGACGCAGGCAGCATACAAAGCGCCGGCCCGGAAGTTCGGGCTGGCGTTTTGTTTTTTACTCTGTTGCTTTTGCGCTGGCAGCAATGATCACGGTCCGCGCTCTACTGGTGGACGTGTTCTACATTCCTTCCGGATCGATGGAGCCGCTCCTCGAGGCTGACGACAGAATCCTCGTCTCCCGAACCGACTACGCCTTCGGTGACATAGAACGGGGAGACGTCGTAGTGTTCGACGGTCGGGGATCATTCAGCCCCCTCGGCGAGGGTGGATTCCCACAGGCCC
The DNA here is from genome assembly GCF_055361185.1 of Arthrobacter sp. TRD_SC_6. Taxonomy (NCBI): domain Bacteria; kingdom Bacillati; phylum Actinomycetota; class Actinomycetes; order Micrococcales; family Micrococcaceae; genus Arthrobacter; species Arthrobacter sp. TRD_SC_6. The sequence continues at coordinate 2,821,184 of NZ_CM143953.1, read as the reverse complement.
TCGGTGATGTAGCGCGGTTCTTTGGGCTGGGGGACACGGAAGCTGTTTACGTGAAGCGAGTGCTCGGGGTCGGTGGAGACACCGTTGCATGCTGTAACCCTGCTGGCCGCGTCACGATCAACGGGAACGTGATCGAAGAGCCTTACGTTCCCCCTACAGACGCTCCGAGTGAGGTCGGGTTCGAGGTGGTGGTCCCTGAGGGTAAGTTGTGGCTTATGGGCGATCACCGCTCGGAGTCCTTCGACTCACGCGGTCTTCTCGGCGCACCGGGCGGCGGCCTGGTGGCGGAGGATCGGGTCATCGGACGCGCTTTGAGCGTAATCTGGCCATTTGAGCGTTACTCAGCAATACCCCGCCCCGGCGACGCGCCGTCGTCGTCCGGTTCATCCCCGAACGCACAGTAGAGGACCCGCACGCATGGCAAAGACTTACCCGGAGACACCGAACGACGGCGCGGAAGAGCCCGCGGACACGCCGCGTTTCGATGCACCCGGCGAGGCAACGCCTGCTCCCTCGGCGAGCCGGAGCATCGGCAGCTGGGCGAAGGAAATCCTCATCATCGTTGCGGTGGCCCTGCTGCTGTCATTCCTCATCAAAACATTCCTGTTCCGCGCATTCTTCATCCCCTCGGGGTCAATGGAGGACACACTGGAGGTCGACGACAGGATCTTCGTCAACCAGCTCGTGCCGGAGCCTTTTGCGCTGGAACGGGGCGACGTCGTCGTCTTCCGTGACACCCAGAGCTGGCTCCCTGAGCCCGCACCAGGCACCACCTCGACTAACTGGTTCCAGGACGCGCTGGTTTTCATAGGTCTACTGCCCGACCAATCACAGCAACACCTGGTCAAGCGCGTCATAGGACTGGAGGGTGACCGCGTCATCTGCTGCGACGCTGACGGCCGGATCACTGTCAATGGCGAGGCCTTGGACGAGCCCTACCTCTTCCCGGGCGCAAACCCCTCGGACACTCCATTCGACGTCGTCGTTCCTGAAGGGAAGATCTGGGTCATGGGCGACCACCGCAATGCCTCCGCCGATTCCCGGGCCAACCGCGACAAGCCGGGGGAGGGTTTCATCGACGTTGAAGAGGTGGAGGGCAAGGCTGCGGTCATCGCCTGGCCATTGAACCGGCTCGGCTTCCTGGGCAACTATCCCGAGGTGTTCGACGGCGTTCCAGCCCCCTCCGAGGCCTCCGGTTCGGATGCGGGGCCATGACCGGAAAAGCTCCGACACTGCGGTACGAACGCTCCTTCCTCGCAGAGGGCCACCGTTTCCTGGCCGGGTGCGATGAAGTAGGCCGCGGCGCACTTGCCGGGCCCGTAAGCGTGGGGCTGGTGGTCGTCGACATCACCGCTGTAAAAGGTCTGCGCGGCGTGCGGGACAGCAAACTGCTCTCCGCCTCCGACCGGGAAGCGCTGGTCCCGAAGATTCAGCGCTGGGCGCTCGCTTACGGCGTGGGCCATGCAACGGCTGCGGAAATTGACGAGTTCGGCCTGATGGGTGCTCTCCGGGCGGCAGGCAACCGGGCCTGGGCGCAGGTACGCCAGACGGTCCGTCCTGATGCCGTAATCCTCGATGGAAACCACAACTGGCTTGCCCCGGAAGCGCAGGGCACCCTTTTCGACGATGTCGAGACCCACGAGATCACCTGTGATGCTCCGGTCCACACCCGGATCAAGGCGGATCTCCAGTGCCTGAGCGTTGCAGCCGCGAGTGTGCTCGCAAAAGTGGAGCGTGACCGGATGATGACCGAGTTCGCCCTCGAGTACCCCGGTTACGGGTGGGAAATAAACAAGGGTTATGCCACCTCCGGTCACCGTGATGCGATTGATGGGTTGGGACCCAGCGCCGAGCACCGGCGTACCTGGCGTCTGGGCAACGCTGCGCGGATGAGCGTTCCGGCCGTGGAAATTGGGAGATGATGGGTTCATGAGCGCCGAAGATCTCGAGAACTATGAAACCGACATGGAGCTGCAGCTCTACCGCGAATACCGTGATGTGGTCAGCCTGTTCAACTACGTGGTCGAAACGGAGCGCCGGTTCTACCTCGCGAATCACGTAGACCTGCAGGCACGCTCTGCTGATGGTGAGATCTATTTTGACCTGACGTTGAATGACGCCTGGGTGTGGGACGTCTACCGTTCAGCGCGGTTCGTAAAGACGGTGCGGGTCATCACGTTCAAGGACGTGAACGTCGAAGAGCTGGCGAAGACAGATGACATTCCGCTTCCCAAAGACGGCTCCCTCGGCGCCTGAGTCCAACTCCACAACCGGCCTGATCCACTGCAGTTACCCACATAAAGCGTCTGAGCCCGCACCTCCGGTTCCAACCTCCGTCAGGCTGGAACCGGAGGTGTTCGCATGAGGACAAAAGACGAACTGGGCAGGCGGGGCGAAGCTCTCGCCGCCCAATACTTGGAGGAAGCCGGGCTGCGGGTCATAGACCGCAACTGGCGGTGTACGGTCGGGGAAATTGACCTCGTTGCGGTAGAGGGCGCCACACTCGTTGTGGTCGAAGTGAAGACCCGCTCGTCGGAGAACTACGGCCACCCGCTCGAAGCCATCACCCCCGGCAAACTCGAGCGGCTATACCTGCTCGCCTCCCGCTGGGCACGCGCCCACGATCTGCGGTTCGCGGGTTTCCGCGTCGATGCCATCGCAATAGTCGACGACGGCGTCGCAACGCCTGTCATCGATCACCTGCGGGCGGTGACCTGATGCCGTTGGGGCGCACCTACGCGGTGTCATTGGTCGGAATGAACGGCTACATCGTGGAGGTCGAGTCAGATATTGGCCAGACCCTGCCCGCATTCGTCCTTCTTGGGCTGCCGGATGCTTCGCTTTCCGAAGCGAAGGAACGGATCCGGGCCGCAGCGCGGAATGCGGGCCTTCCCCTGACCCGTCGCAAGATTACGGTGAACCTGATTCCGGCGTCGTTGCCGAAGCGTGGTTCCAGTTTCGACCTGGCTATCGTCATGTCCGCGCTAGCAGCGGCTGGCGACGTCCGTGACTGCGGCAGTACCGTCTTTCTCGCTGAACTCGGCCTTGACAGCCGGCTCAGGCCGGTGCGTGGGGTGCTCCCGGCGGTGATGGCGGCAGTCGAAGCCGGTTTCGTGCAGGTTGTCGTGGCCAGCGAGAACGCTGCCGAGGCCGCACTGGTGCCGCAGGCGTCGGTGCGAAGCTTTGATTCCTTGCCTGAAGTAGCACTTGCCTTCGGGGCTGACGCATCAATGGTGGAACTCCCGGTTCCAGGGCATGGCGCTTTGGGTTTGCAGGCGGATACCCGGGATGTCACGCTCGTACCCAAAGATATGTCGGACGTTGCCGGGCAGGCGGAAGCACGTTTCGCGGTGGAGGTGGCTGCCGCCGGTGCCCATCACGTCATGATGGTCGGACCGCCGGGCGCGGGTAAGACGATGCTCGCGGAACGGATACCAGGCATCCTTCCGGACCTCACAGACGAACAGGCAATGGAAGTCACGGCGATTCATTCCCTGGGCAGCGCGGTTTCCTGTCGCAAACTCAAACGCCGTCCCCCTTTCGAAAGTCCACATCACACAGCCAGTGCTGCCTCGATCATCGGCGGTGGAAGCGGAATCCCTAGACCCGGTGCCGCGTCCAGGGCTCACCGGGGCGTCTTATTCCTCGACGAGGCCCCCGAGTACCAGCGACGAATCCTCGATGCACTCAGAGAACCGCTCGAGAGCGGCGAGCTGGTCCTTCATCGCGCTGCTGGAACCGCCACCTACCCTGCCCGCTTCCAACTCGTACTCGCGGCAAATCCGTGTCCGTGCGGAATGGCAAGCGGGAAGGGCATGGACTGCAGTTGTTCCGCTCAACAGCGCCGCAGGTACTTCGACCGCATGTCCGGCCCTTTACTTGACCGGGTGGACCTGCAACTGGCCGTACACCGGGTGGCCCTGAAGGACTTCGCAGGCTCCACGCGTACGGAATCCAGCGCAGCCATCGCGGCGCGGGTCACCGTTGCACGCGCCATGCAGCGGGAACGGCTGGCCCGTTGGGACATCCAGACCAACGCGGAAGTTCCTGCACCCCTCCTCCACAACGAGTTGCGGCTCTCCCGCAAAGCGACCGAGTCACTGGATCTGAGGATGGAAACGGCCACCCTTACCAAACGAGGCTACGACAGGGTTCTCAGGGTCGCCTGGTCAATTGCTGACCTTGCGGGGAAGAATATGCCCGACCGCGATGACGTCGACATGGCGATCCTTTTCAGGACACAGGAGGCCGTGGCGTGAACTGGACAGATACACAGGTCGCCAGGGCCGCGCTGTCTCGGCTGGTCGATTCTTCGGACAACGTGGGCATGGCACTCGTCGCGGCCGCCGGACCGGAGCAGGCGTTGCGCATCGCAACAGGAGATCTCCAGTGCGGTCCTGCGATATTCAGGAGCCTTCTGGAGCTCTTATCGGAAAATGGGCACCGGGTCCGGACGGACATGCTCTCTCAATCTGTCGCCCGTTGGCATTCTCGGGCAAGGGAGCTGGCACCACACCGTGACCTCGAAACGGTCCGCAGGTTCGGCGGGACTATCCTGACGCCCGAAGCAGAGGGCTGGCCAGAGTCACTCACCGACCTTCAGGAGGCAATGCCGATATGTCTCTGGGTGCGGGGCGAGGGCGAAGTCTTCCTCGCCAGTTCACAACGCACCATAGCGCTCGTTGGTTCGAGGGACAGCACCAACTACGGCGAAGCCGTAACCGGGGACCTGGCGAGCGGGCTGGTGGCTCGTGGTTACACCATCATCTCGGGGGGCGCTTACGGGATCGATGCCCAGGCTCACCGGTCCGCGCTTACCGCAGCACGTGAGGATCACCCACAGCCCACGCTTGCGGTGATGGCCTGCGGCATTGATCGCTACTACCCGGCCGGCAACGAGGAGCTTCTCCGGGAGGTCGCTCGCCGGTGCTTCCTCATCTCCGAAGTGCCCCCAGGATCCTCACCCACCAGATACAGGTTCCTGCAGCGCAACCGGCTGATCGCTGCCCTCAGTACTGTCACGGTCGTGGTGGAGGCCCGCTGGCGCTCAGGCGCGCTTAGCACCGCCCATCATGCCGCCGGACTGGGGCGTGCGGTGGGAGCCGTGCCGGGTCCCGTCCACTCGCCGAATTCGGCCGGCTGTCACCGGCTGCTGCGCGACGGTAGCGCCATCTGCGTAACCGACGCCATTGAGATCGCCGAGCTAGCAGGGCCTCTGACCATCGCAGCTACTGAACACCACGAGGGGGAACCGGCCATTCATGACGGTCTCTGCGTAGAGGATCTCCTCCTCCTGGACGCACTTCCAGTAAGGGCCACCTCCACCGTAGACAAGCTGGCGACGGTGGCCGGCCTGAGCCTACCTGGAATCCTGGCCGGTTTGGGCCGCCTGGAGGCGGGCGGACTGGCGCAACGTTCAGGGGACGGCGGGTGGCGTAGAAATGGCCGCTGACCATCGCAACCTCACGCTCACACCAAGAACCCAACAAGATAGATAAGAGAGGAAAGCAGATGTACATGTTCACCATCGTCGAAAGCCCAATTGGAGGCCTTGTCCTTGTAACGAGTGGGCGAAAACTCGTCGGCATCTACCACGAGTACCACTCTCCGGAGCCTTCGCCGGTGCTTTTGGGCAGGCCGTATGACCCGCGTGCGGATTTCGGCCTGAACGGTGATGCACAAGTTGACTCCGAGCCCTCCACGAAAGGAACTGACAACGGGGAAATCGACCTGGAGGCCGCCGGAGAAGTCTTCCGCCAGACGTCAGAGTGGTTGAAGGCCTACTTCAACGGACGGGTTGCATCGCTTCCGTGCTTCGAACTCGTCACCGGAACCGACTTCCAGCGCAGCGTCTGGGCTGCGGTTGCTAAGGTGCCGTACGGTTCCACCCGCACTTACAAGGAGATCGCGGCAGCACTCGGCAATGAGGCCATGGGGCGCGCTATCGGCGCGGCTGTGCGCGCCAACCCGCTCTCGATCCTCATTCCCGGGCATAGGGTTGTCGGCGCGAAGGGTCAGGTAACGGGGTACGCAGCCGGGGTTGCCGTGAAGCGGGCCCTGCTGGAACTTGAGGCAGCAGTAAGCACCCGGGCCTCTGCGCAGCAGGAGTAACAGGAGCCACGGCAAGAGAAACACGAGTCGCATCGGCGCCCGGAGGCGCATCGGCCGACGGCGAGAGTGGTCCCAGAGCGTAGTGGCTCTGTAAGGGAGCGCGAGCGCACGGTGAGCCTCCTTGAGGTTGCCACGCCTGTGACGCACAGTTGATTGCAGTCCTTGAAGGCGAGGTTCGCCGTCGAAGGGAGGAGCTCATGGTCGCCGGACGCGGTCACAGTCACAGTGACAGTGCGCTTATAGCTGTTGCCATCGAGGGGTTCAGCCGCTACCTCCTGCAGGAACGGAATCGGTCTGCCCATACCGTCCGGGCGTACCGCGGCGACCTTGCTCATTTTGCTGCCTTCGCGAAAGTCAGTGGACGGCTGTACCTTCACGAGGTTGATCTGAGCTGTCTTCGAGCCTGGCTGGGTTCCCTCGACCGAGGATCCCTGTCACGGGCAACTATCGCCAGACGGGCTTCGACGGTGCGCGCCTTCCTGGCCTGGGCCGTTCGCGAGGATTTGATACAGACTGACCCGTCGTTGCGGCTCAAGGCGCCGAAGCGACAAAATGCTCTGCCTGCTGTGCTTTCCACGGGTCAGTTGGCGCCTGTACTCGCGCGAACGCAGTCCATTGCCGTAGGTGGGGATCCGATGGCCCTGCGGGCGCGCGCGGTGTTGGAGCTGCTATACGGGTCGGGAATCCGGGTAGGGGAACTCGTTGGCCTCGACATCGACGACCTCGACACGGATCGACGCACCCTGAGGGTCCTGGGAAAGGGAAACAAGGAACGCACCGTTCCCTACGGCGTTCCGGCAGCCCATGCGGTGCACGACTGGCTGACCAGGGGGCGTGGGAAGTGGGTTCGTGCCGATTCCGGCCCTGCGCTGTTCATCGGCCCGCGCGGGCGCCGACTTGATCAGCGGCAGGCGCGCTCGGTGATCGAGAGTCTGCTTGCCACGATCGAAGGGTCCGGCGCGAGCGGTCCGCACGCGCTCCGCCATACGGCAGCAACACACCTGCTCGACGGCGGTGCGGACTTGAGGGCGGTCCAGGAGCTTCTCGGCCACCGCAGCCTCGCCACTACACAGCTCTACACCCACGTGTCGGTCGAGAGACTTCGCCGCAGCTACCAACAGGCGCATCCCAGAGCGTGAAGGTGGAGGTGCGTCGCGCGGGTAGCGCAACTCCGGCCGGATCGCCCGTCTCCATCGGAATTACACTGGCGGAATTCCGGATCATACGGCACAATGTACCGTGGTTGGTAGTTTTGCCGGTCCGGAGAACCTGTTCCATCCTGAGCTTGAGGTCGTTGGGGAAGACGTACCTAGAGCTATGGAGGATGGAATGTCTGTTGTGATGGCCCGCGGTGTTCTCTACGTGCACTCAGCCCCCTCTGCGTTGTGCCCTCATATCGAGTGGGCCATCGGTTCCGTGATTGATCAGCGGACCGACCTGCAGTGGTCGCCTCAGCCCGCCGCGCCCGGAATGTTCCGCGCTGAGCTTTCTTGGGCAGCGCCGCAAGGTACGGGCGCCAAGCTCGCCTCGGCCTTGCGCGGGTGGGCGCATCTCCGCTATGAGGTCACCGAAGAGCAAAGCGCCGGTGTTGACGGCGGTCGATGGTCCCATACTCCCGAACTGGGCATCTTCCACGCAACTACCGACGTACACGGCAACGTGATGATCTCCGAGGACCGCATTCGGTACGCATACGAAGCCGGCGCCGGAGACCCTGCTGCGGTCTACCATGAGCTGTCCCTCGCGCTGGGGGAGTCCTGGGACGAGGAACTCGAGCCTTTCCGGCACGCAGGCGAGGGAGCACCGGTTCGCTGGCTGCATCAAGTCGGTTAGGGCGGCACTCCAGTAACCTGCGGATCTATCCATAGCGCTTTAAGCAGAAGGGCCCAATCCACAGCAAGTGGATTGGGCCCTTCTGCGTGGGACGTTGCTAGACGTTCTTCACCACGATGACGGCGTTATGCCCGCCGAACCCGAACGAATTGCTTAATGCCACGATGTCTCCCGTGGGCAGGTCCCTGGGTGAGGTGACGATATCGAGTGGGATGGCTGGATCCTGATTTTCAAGGTTGATCGTCAGGGGTGCTTTACGTTCATAGACAGCAAGTACTGTCATGACCGCTTCCACTGCGCCGGAGGCTCCCAGCAGGTGGCCCGTCTGCGATTTGGTCGCGGACACTGCCACAGAATCCACGTGGCTGCCGAGGGCGGTCTTGAGCGCGACATATTCGGGCTTATCACCAACAGGTGTAGATGTGGCATGTGCATTCGCATGCACCACATCAGAGGCTTGTACCCGCGCGTCAAACAACGCAGCCTTCAGCGCGCGGGTCGCTCCCAGCCCCTCAGGGTCAGGCGCCGTGATGTGGTAGGCGTCGGCTGTGACGGAGGTGCCCGCCAACTCGCCGTAGATTCGCGCACCTCTAGCGAGTGCGTGCTCTTCCGCTTCCAGAAGGAGCGCGCCCGCACCTTCGCCCATGACGAACCCGTCCCGGTCGATGTCGTAAGGCCGCGAAGCGTGCTCAGGATCGTCATTTCGCCGTGAGAGCGCCTGCATCGATGCGAACGCGGCGATCGGCATCGGGTGGATGGCGGCTTCAGCTCCGCCGCACATGACGACGTCGGCCTTTCCAGACCGGATGAGCTCCACTCCCTGGTGAAGGGCTTCGGTACCGGAAGCACATGCGGAAACTGGTGTGTGCGCGCCTGCGCGCGCACCCAGATCGAGACTGACGGCCGCAGCCGGGCCGTTCGGCATCAGCATTGGCACTGTCATCGGCAAGACCCTCCGGGGCCCTTTCGCGCGAAGAGTGTCCCACGCGTCGAGGAGCGTCCAGACGCCACCTATTCCCGTAGCGAAAGCGACGGCAAGCCGATCATGGTCCACTTCCTCAATACCGGAGTCACGCCATGCCTCGCGCGATGCTATGACCGCGAACTGCGTGGAAGGGTCCATCCGCTTCGCCTCGACGCGGGTAAGGACCTCACTTGCCGGGGTGGAAATTTGTGCGGCAAAAGTGACAGGTAGCTCGTACTCCGCAACCCAGTCTGCCTCGATTGTGCGAGCGCCGGACACGCCTTTGAGGGCGTTCTTCCACATGGTCGGCACATCACCGCCGATGGGTGTCGTGGCGCCCAGGCCCGTGATGACTACTTTGCGTGTCATGGTTCACTCTCTGCTGCGTGGTTGCGGGGTTGGACTAAGTGCCTGCATGCGGCGATGGGTGTGCCACCGCCGCATCTAATCAGGACTGGGCGTTGGCGATGAAGTTGACGGCGTCGCCAACGGTCTTGAGGTTCTTTACTTCCTCGTCCGGGATGCGCACGCCGAACTTTTCCTCAGCGTTGACCACGATGGTCATCATGGAGATTGAGTCGATGTCGAGATCGTCGGTGAAGGACTTGTCCATCTCCACCGACTCGGGCGCGAGCCCAGTCTCTTCATTGACGATCTCGGCCAATCCAGCGAGGATTTCTTCGTTGCTAGCCATGACGGCTCCTTCTCTTGTGTTCCAGCCTGTGTGGCCGGCTCGGTTTGATCAGACCGCACGAAACGCGCGGGCTGAAGCGGAAATCTAAGGGAGAACTATGACCTGGGCACCAAATACCAGGCCAGCACCAAAACCAATCTGCAAAGCGAGCCCTCCGCTGAGCGAAGGATTCTCGGAAAGCAGCCGGTGCATTGCGAGGGGAATTGAAGCTGCGGACGTGTTACCGGAATCCACGATGTCACGGGCAACCGCCACGTGGTCGGGCAGGCTAAGCTGCTTGACCATCTCGTCAATAATCCGGATATTCGCCTGATGGGGTAGGAACGCTACGAGGTCTTCAGCACGGACGCCAGCCGCGTCCAGGGCCTGTTGAGCAACTTTCGCCATTTCCCACACCGCCCACCGGAAGACGGTTGGTCCGTCCTGGCGCATGGTGGGCCAGATAGGTGACTCCGCGGCTCCAGTAAAGGCAGCTTCGCCGTCGTTGAGCGCCGCCAGCGAGAGGTCCCGCACATCGAGCAGCGAGTGCGTCATCCGGATGGACTCGTGCTTGCTGCCGTCCGAGCCCCAGACGGAGGGTCCAATGCCTGGGGTGTCCGAAGGGCCGACGACAACGGCGCCTGCACCGTCGCCCAGGAGGAAGGAAATGGTGCGCTCCGCATTGTCAATGAAGTCGGAGAGCTTTTCGACGCCGACGACGAGCACGTACTCGGCCGTACCGGCGTGCACCAAGGCGTCAGCCTGGGCAATCCCGTAGCAGTAGCCGGCGCAGGCGGCGGAGATGTCGTAAGCCGGAGCCGGGGTGGCGCCGAGACGGTCAGCGAGCTGGGCGGCGGCAGACGGGGTGGCGTAGGGGTGCGTGACAGTTGAGACAAGTACTGCGCCCAACTGTGACGCCTCGATTCCGGCGTCGGCGAGCGCTGCGCGCGAAGCGGCCTCTGCCATGTCGATGACGGACGTCTCGCGGTCCGCACGGTGGCGGGTGACGATTCCCGTGCGCTGGCGGATCCACTCATCCGACGAATCGATCCACTGGCAGATGTCGTCATTGGTGACGATGACGTCTGGGCGGAAGATGCCCAGTCCGTGAATCCGGGTATTTTCCCGCAGGGAGGCTTGCTTGAGGGTGGGAGTAGTCACTCGTTTCCTTCTGCGATGGGAGCATCAGTGGGGCCAGCGGTGCGGGAGTGCTCGTCGATGAATGCACGGGCAGCGTCGAGATCGTCCGGACTCTTGACTGCGAGGCTGGCGGTCCCGCGCATGCCCCTTTTGGCAAGTCCCGTCAGCGTACCTGCCGGCGGAAGTTCGAGCACGCCGGTGACGCCCATTGCCTGCAGCCTGGCCATGCAGAGGTCCCAGCGGACTGGGCGTGAGACCTGGGCGATCAGGCTGTCGAGGTTCGTGTCACCTGAGGTAACGGGCTCGCCGTCGTAGTTTGAAAGCAGCGTGGCGAGCGGGGCAACCGGTGAGAGCGCCGGACGCAGGCTTTCAAGGGCTTCCACCGCCGCAGCCATGTGGTGGGTGTGGAAAGCGCCCGCAACTTTCAACGGGATGACCCGGCTCTTGGACGGCGGTTCTGCAGAGAGGGCGGATAGCTGGTCCAGGGTGCCGGCGGCGACAACCTGGCCTCCACCATTGGTGTTTGCAGGGGTTAACCCGAGCCGGTCAAGGGTGGCGGTGACCTCTGCAGGATCTCCTCCCAGAACCGCGCTCATGCCGGTGGGGGTAACTGCCGCTGCTGCGGCCATCGCCCGCGCACGAGTACGGACCAGGGCCACGGCGTCCTGCTCCGACAAGGCACCGGCGATGGCAGATGCGGTCAGTTCACCCACGGAGTGCCCAGCTACAACCGTGGAGGAAGTCAACTGCGCATCACCGAGTAGAACGCGTGCCGCAACGAGTCCCGCTGCGACGATGAGCGGCTGGGCGATCGCTGTATCGCGAATAGTTTCCTCGTCCGAAACCGTTCCGTGCTCCAGGAGATCAACCCCTCCGGCTTCACTCAGTGAGGCCACGTGCCCGCGGACGCCTGGCAGGTCGAGCCAAGGGGTCAGGAAGCCGGGGGTCTGGGAGCCCTGTCCCGGGCAGAGAATTGCAAGCACGTATCAAGCTTTCCAAAGAGGAGGTAAGAACAAGGGTGTCCCGGTACACGAAGCTCCGGAAGGCACTTTGTAGGAAGTCTACAACGACGCCGCCCGGTCCGCCCTACCACCTGAGCGGTCCGGTGCCCCCTTCAAGGGCGGAGCGAGGCGCCCGATGACGAGTGCTGTCTGCAGAACGAAGGCTTCCCGGGGTAGCAGCGGATCCCAGCCGGTGATGTCGCATACGCGCCGCAGCCGGTACCGGACCGTGTTGGCGTGAACAAACAATTCGCGCGAGGTGGCTTCGAGGGAATGTCCGAGGGACAAATACGCGGACAGGGTCTCCTCAAGGCCATTCTGCGCATTTGCCAATGGCCTGTAGATGTTCCGCAGCAACGCCTTGCGGGCGGTGTCGTCACCGGAAATAACCCGCTCGGGCCAGAGATCGTCAGCTGCGACCGGCCGTGGCGCGGAAGGCCAGGCCCGCGCGGCGGTCAGGCCCGCGAACGCCGCCTGGGCTGAACCACTCGCCTCAACAAGTGAGGCTGATTCGGGTCCATAGACCACGGATCCAGGACCGAACAGTTCGCTCAGTTTCCGGTAGGAATTGTCCCGGTCCTGAACGCCACCCAATACCAGGATCAGCCTGTCACCCTGGATACCCACCAGGGTGTCCTCCGCCAGCCGCCCGGTGGTCCGCCTCAACTCGTTCAGGAACATGGCGTTCGGTTCAGCGGGGGAACTCCCCACCATTACAGTGATGCGCGCCTGCGACTTCCAGCCCACAGCCGCAATCCTTGAGCGCAGCGCGTCTGAACTCTCTCCCCGGAGAATCGCATCAACCACCAGAGCTTCAAGCCGGGTGTCCCACGAGCCGCGGGTCTCTGCGGCTCGTGCATATACGTCTGCTGCCGCGAAAGCGACCTCCCGCGAGTACCTGAGTACAGCTTCGCGAAGCGGCCCCTGATCGGCGTCCGCGGCGAGGTCTGGCACTTGGTCCTCGACCACCTGCACAACGACCCGGATCAGTTGCAGGGCCTTCTGCAGGCTAATGGAGCGCGTCAGCTCAGTCGGGGCGGTACCGAAGACGTCGCTGAGGACCCACGCCGGTGAGACCGGCTTCTGGTACCAGTTGACGAAGGACGCAATCCCTTTCTGGGCCACCAGTCCGAGGGCAGAGCGCTCATCGGCGCGAAGGTTCCTGTACCACGGCAGGGAGGAATCCAGCTGCTTCAGTGTTGCTGTCGAGAGCGCACCTATCTGGGTGCGCAGCCGGTCCAATGTCGCGGGATCGGGCGCCGGCAGGGATGTGCCGCGTGGGCCGGAGGACGATGCCATGGACTGAGCATACGGTTTCCAGCGCGCGGTCTCCATTTGTGCGAAGGCTACAAAGTCCCCTCTGCCTGGAGCTTGCAGCGACGGACATCGAAACAAGCCGGCCCGCCGCTGGAACTCTCCAGAACGGCGGGCCGGCATCAATTCGGTGGGTCAGGAGTCGCCGCCTGCGTTGCCGGTGGTACCGGCGTTAACATCCAGCAGCGAGTACTTCTCAATCGCCTGACGTGGCGCTTCTGCGTCCACCTCACCGCGCTTGGCGAGGAGTTGCAGCGTGCGCACGACGACGGAGTGCGAGTCGATCTTGAAGTACCGACGCGCTGCGGCGCGGGTGTCGGAGAAGCCGAAGCCGTCTGCGCCCAGGGTCGCGAAGTCCTGCGGGAGGAACTGGCGGATCTGGTCGGGAACAGCTTTCATATAATCCGTCACTGCGACGATCGGTCCTGGCGCATCGCCGAGCTGTTGGGTGATGAACGGAACCCGGGGCTCTTCGCCGGGGTTGAGGAAGGCCTCTTCCTCGGCGGCGAGAGCGTCGCGGCGCAGTTCCGTCCACGAGGTAACGGACCATACGTCGGCTGACACGCCCCATTCGTCGGCGAGGATCCGCTGCGCTTCGCGGGCCCAGGGGACTGCCACGCCTGAAGCCAGAATCTGCGACCTGGGTGCATTTTCCGCCGAGTGGCCCTCATGGACCTTGTATATCCCGCGCAGGAGGCCATTCACATCGAGGCCGTCCGGCTCAACCGGCTGAAGGATGGGCTCGTTGTAGACCGTGACGTAGTACATGACGTTCGGGTCACTGCCCGAAACCGCATTTCCTTCGCCATACATCCGTTCGAGCCCATCGCGCATGATGTGCCCGATCTCGTACCCGTAGGCGGGGTCGTAGGTGATGACCGCGGGGTTCGTGGACGCCAGGATCGGTGAGTGGCCATCTGCGTGCTGGAGGCCCTCTCCGGTCAGGGTGGTCCGGCCCGCCGTGGCACCGATGATGAACCCACGGGTCATTTGGTCTCCGGCAGCCCAGTAGGAGTCGCCGGTGCGCTGGAATCCGAACATTGAGTAGAAGACGTAGATGGGGATAAGAGGCTCCCCGTGTGTTGCGTATGCCGTTCCTGCCGCGGTGAAGGCTGCTACGGAACCTGCCTCATTGATGCCTGCGTGGAGGATTTGTCCTTCGATCGACTCCTTGTAGGCAAGGACCAGATCGCGGTCAACGGACAGGTAGTTTTGGCCGTTCGGGTTGTAGATTTTGGCGGTGGGAAAGAACGAGTCCATGCCGAATGTACGGGCTTCGTCCGGGATGATCGGCACGATCCGCTGGCCGAACTCCTTGTCGCGCATCAGGTCTTTCAGCAGGCGCACAAAGGCCATGGTGGTGGCTGCCTGCTGCTTGCCCGAACCACGCTTGGCAACCTCGTAGACCTTGTCACCGGGCAGGGCAAGATCGGTGTGCTTGCTGCGCCGCTCCGGCAGGTACCCGCCGAGCACCTTGCGCCGTTCGTGAAGGTACTGAATTTCGGGGGAGTCCGCGCCTGGGTGGTAGTACGGCGGGTTGTAGGGGTTTCCCTCGATCTGCTCGTCCGAGATGGGAATGCGCAGGTGGTCACGGAAGTCCTTGAGATCCTGCAGCGTGAGTTTCTTCATCTGGTGGGTCGCATTGCGGCCCTCGAAGTGTGCTCCAAGACCGTAGCCCTTGACTGTCTTCGCAAGGATGACGGTGGGCTTGCCCTTGAATTCAGTCGCAGCCTTGTATGCCGCATAGACCTTGCGGTAATCGTGTCCGCCACGCTTGAGCCCCCATACCTGGGCGTCGGTCATGTCCGCGACGAGATCCTTGGTTGCGGGGGTCTTCCCGAAGAAGTGGTCACGGACGAATCCGCCGGACTCAGCCTTATAGGTCTGGTAATCACCGTCAGCGGTTTCGTTCATGATTTTCACCAGGTCACCGCTGGTGTCATTGGTAAGGAGGTCATCCCACTCGCGGCCCCAGACGACCTTGATCACATTCCACCCTGCACCGCGGAAGAATGCTTCAAGCTCCTGCATGATCTTCCCGTTGCCGCGCACCGGTCCGTCGAGGCGCTGCAGGTTGCAGTTGATCACGAAGTTGAGGTTGTCCAGTCCCTCGTTGGCAGCAAGTTGAAGCAGGCCGCGGGATTCAGGCTCGTCCATTTCGCCGTCTCCGAGGAACGCCCACACCTGCTGGCCGCTGGTGTCCTTGATCTTGCGGTTGTGCAGGTACCGGTTTGATTGGGCCTGGTAGATCGCGTTCATGGGACCGATGCCCATTGAAACCGTGGGGAATTCCCAGAACTCCGGCATCAACCGGGGGTGCGGGTATGAGGAAAGGGCGTGCCCTTCCTTGGACTTTTCCTGCCGGAACCCGTCAAGGTCCTCCTCCGTCAGGCGGCCCTCAAGATACGCGCGGGCGTACATCCCAGGTGAAGCGTGGCCCTGGAAGAAGATCTGGTCACCGCCGGAGGGGTGGTCCTTGCCCTTGAAGAAGTGGTTGAATCCGACTTCGTACAGCGTCGCTGCTCCGGCGTAGGTGGAAATATGACCGCCGACGCCGATCTCCGGACGCTGGGCGCGGTGCACCATGACGGCAGCGTTCCAGCGCATCCAAGCCCGGTACTTGCGTTCGATTTCCTCGTCTCCGGGGAACTCAGGTTCCTGGTCGACTGGAATCGTATTCACATAGTCGGTAGTGACTACACCCGGCAGACCGACCGAGCGACCCCCGGCACGGGCGAGCAGGCGTCCGAGGACCTCACGGGCCCGCTCCGACCCGCCAACGTCGACAAGCTGATCAAACGACTCGAGCCATTCCGCCGTCTCCTCCGGGTCCGAATCCACAGAACCCGAACCCACAATCCCTTGATCAGCAGCCATGCCAA
Source organism: Arthrobacter sp. TRD_SC_6 (assembly GCF_055361185.1). NCBI lineage: Bacteria > Bacillati > Actinomycetota > Actinomycetes > Micrococcales > Micrococcaceae > Arthrobacter > Arthrobacter sp. TRD_SC_6. The sequence goes on along the minus strand of NZ_CM143953.1, from coordinate 2,805,266 downwards.
AACCTCTTCCAATCCGCAGATTATGTCTGCGATGTTTACGACTTCGCGCTTCGGGCCTTTGCTCGTCGAAGCTCATTGAATCCGATCCTTGTTAGCGGATCTTAGGATTCCTGTGACACTCTAGCCCCGCGGCGTGATCGATGCGTAGCTGAACGGCAGGGGGGCGGCTTAGATTACGTCCCGGCAAACCACACCGACTTCGCGGCCTGCGCGTCCTGTAGCGGCCGGCAAAGCCGGATCTGCCGCCGTCGTCGTACTGCCGGGCCGGAGCGCAGGTTGAAGCGTAGCGCTTTAGGGTGTTGGCTGGTAGTAATGCATACAACGTACGGTAGGTCAGGCAGTCAGGAAGCGCTGCCGTCTAAACCGTCTTTCGGGAGGAAAAAATTGGGTGAGGCCGAAGCCGCCACCGCGGGTAGCGTGGCGGAAAAACTGGGTTTCAAGGACGGCGACCTTGTTCAGGAACTTGGTTACGACGAAGACGTTGATTTCGATCTCCGGGCTGACCTTGAGGACGCAATAGGGTCCGAACTCCTGACGGAGGAGGACCAGGACGTCGTCGATGGCGTCATGCTGTGGTGGCGCAGCGACGACGGTGACCTTGTCGACGCCCTCGTAGATTCCCTGACGAGCCTCGATGAGGGCGGCGTTGTCTGGCTCCTCACCCCGAAGTCGGGCAGGGACGGCTACGTGCCGCCGTCGGAGGTCGAGGAAGCAGCACCGACCGCCGGTCTTCACGCTACGTCCTCGGCGGGAGTCTCCCGCGACTGGGCTGCCACGCGGCTGGTAAGCCGCCGCAAGCAGTAGGTGGACCCACTGCCCATCATTGGCGAACCAGCGCCCGGGTTCGAACTGTCCAACCAGCACGGGGAACCCATCAGCCTGAGTTCCCTACGTGGCTCACCAGTGGTCCTGGTTTTCTACCCTTTCGCTTTCTCACGCGTGTGCACCTCCGAGCTGGATGAACTACAGGCGCAGGTACAGGAATTCGCGAGCCGGGACGCCCGCGTCCTGGGCGTCTCCGTGGACCACAAGTACACCCTCCGCGCCTACGCGGAGGATCGGGGCTACGCATTCGATCTGCTGGCGGACTTCTGGCCGCACGGAGCCGTAGCGGAGTCCTACGGGGTGCTGGACCAGTTGAAGGGGTATGCGCGCCGCGCCACGTTCTTTATCGACGACGGCGGCCTGCTCCGGTCCCGTATTGACGCCCCACTGGGACAGGCACGTGCATTCGGCGATTACCAGGCGTCACTGCGCGCCCTCACGGGAGTTCGCGGTCTGTGATGAATGGTCCCGGCTCCGTCCCGCATGCCGCATCCCTTCCTGGGTTCGGGCTGACCGGGTTCAGGAACGGAGAGGAGTTGCGGGTGGGTGCCTTGAGTTCAGTGGAGCTGGCCAGGCTGGAAGATGTCGTAAGACTACTCGCTGGCTTACGGCTGGCCGTCCTCACGGGAGCTGGGCTAAGCACCGATTCCGGCATCCCGGACTACCGCGGACCCGATTCCGTGCCCCGGAGCCCGATGACCTATCAGCAGTTCGTGGGCGACACAGCCCTTCGGCGGCGGTACTGGGCACGAAACCACGTCGGTTGGCACCATCTTCGCCGGGCCGATCCAAACGCGGGGCACCTGGCCGTTGCGCTCATGGAGGAGCGCGGGCTGCTCACCGGTCTCATCACCCAGAACGTTGACCGGCTCCATACCAGCGGTGGGAGCAGGAATGTTATCGACCTGCACGGCACTTATGACCGGGTCATCTGCCTCGACTGCTCCAGCCAGTTTCCACGCCAGCAAATCGCCGTCCTGCTGGAGGAACTGAACCCTGGCTACCTCGGCCGCACCGGCGATGCAGGAGATGTCGCGCCCGATGCGGATGCCGACGTCGACGACACCGATGATTTCACGGTCGCTCCCTGTCCTGTCTGCGGCGGAATGCTGAAGCCCGATTTCGTTTACTTCGGTGAGAACGTACCCAAGGACCGAGTGGAGCGTGCGTACGCGATGGTCGACGACGCCGGTGCGCTCCTGGTTGCGGGATCCTCTCTTACAGTCATGAGCGGTCTGCGTTTCGTCCGGCACGCTGCGAAGGACTCAAAGCCCGTAGTGATCATCAACCGTGGGGCTACCCGCGGAGATGAGTTCGCGACGTTGAAGGTGGAAGCTGGTGTTTCCGAGGCGCTGGCTTATCTCGCAGCCCGGCTTCCCTCGATCGAAGCTCCCCGCTGATACTCATGCTGATTGGCGTTCGGCGGCGGAGTTCCGGTAGAGTCGTTCCTCGTGATGAGGGGCATAGGTTGCTCCTGAGATTCGCTTTGGGTCTTTAGCTCAGCTGGTAGAGCGCCACGTTTACACCGTGGATGTCATCGGTTCGATCCCGGTAGGACCCACCAGAATAGCCCCGTCGTGCCCGGCCGGAAGGTCGCCGGGAAGACGGGGTTTTTTCGTACCACTTGCACGCCGCCGTCACGAAGAGCGCCCGTCTGGCTTCATACCGGACGCCGGTAATAGGGTAGAACTGCCAAGGCGCACAGGGGCGTCGGATATTTCAAAGCCCCGTGCCATGGGGCAGACCTGCAGATGGAGAACTGATGAGTGCACAAATCGGCGTAACCGGCCTAGCCGTTATGGGAGCGAACCTGGCAAGGAACCTCGCCCGCAATGGGTACACAGTGGCTCTCCACAACCGGTCAGTGGAAAAGACTGACGCATTGCTGGAGAAGTACAGTGACGAAGGCGACTTCATCCGGACCGAGTCACTGCAGGAACTGGTGGATTCGCTGGAAAAGCCGCGCCGCGTCCTGATCATGGTGAAAGCGGGTTCCCCGGTGGACTCCGTCATTGAGCAGCTCGAACCGCTCCTCGAGCCAGGTGACATCGTGATTGACGCCGGCAATTCCCACTATGAGGACACCCGCCGCCGCGAAGCCGCTTTGGCTCAGAAAGATCTTCACTTTGTTGGTGTCGGTGTTTCAGGCGGTGAGGAGGGTGCACTCCTCGGCCCTTCGATCATGCCCGGCGGTTCGCGTGAATCCTACGATTCCCTTGGCCCGATGCTGGAGAAGATTTCCGCAAAGTACAACGGGGAACCGTGCTGCCGCTGGGTCGGCACTGACGGCGCTGGCCACTTCGTCAAGATGGTTCACAACGGTATCGAATACGCCGACATGCAGGTCATCGGCGAAGCCTATGACGTCCTCCGGACCGCAGCAGGAATCGAGCCGGCCGAGCAGGCGCAGATCTTCACCGAGTGGAACACAGGAACCCTGTCCTCGTTCCTGATCGAGATCACTGCAGAGGTGCTCGCGCACACTGACTCCCGGACGGGTAAGCCGTTTGTCGACGTCGTCGTTGATTCCGCGGGCCAGAAGGGAACCGGGCGCTGGACCGTCGTGTCGGCCCTTGAACTTGGTAGCCCAACCTCCGGCATTGCAGAGTCAGTGTTCGCCCGCGGTCTTTCCTCACAGCGGGATCAGCGGGAACTCGCGCAGGGCATCCTCCAGGGCCACGAAGCCTCGGTGGACCTGCCCGAGAACTTCGTCGAGGACGTGCGCCTCGCGTTGTACGCATCGAAGCTGGTCAGCTACGCGCAGGGCATTGATATGCTCACTGCCGCAGCCAAGGAGTACGGCTGGGATCTCAAGCTCGACGAGATCGCTTCGCTGTGGCGTGCCGGCTGCATCATCCGGGCAGAACTCCTGGACGACATCATGAAGGCCTACGCGGCTGACAATCAGCCCGCCAACCTGCTTCTGGCTCCCGCGTTCGCTGAGGCGATCGCCGGTGCTGTCCCCGCTTGGCGTCGGGTTGTCTCCACCGCAGTGCAGCTCGGGATTCCGGTTCCGGTGTTCTCATCTTCACTTGCCTACTACGACGCCCTGCGCCGCAAGCGCCTTCCCGCTGCCCTGACCCAGGGGCTTCGGGACCTCTTCGGGGCCCACACGTACAACAGGGTGGATACCGAAGGTACCTTCCACACCCTGTGGGGCGAGGACCGCGCCGAAGTGGAAGCGGTAGACACCCACTGATTCACCAAAACCGAAATGCCCCGACTGGATTCCAGCCGGGGCATTTCGCGTCTAAATGAGTCTTTACTAGATGTATAACGCCGGGTCGATGTACTCCGCTGGGTCGACCGCCGGCAAGGTTTCCTTCGCGGAGTCGCGGTGCCGGAACGTAGCGGGAATTCCTGTAACGATCGAGTCCGGGGGAGTGTCCTTGACGACGACGGCGTTGGCACCGACGGCGCTGCCTGCACCGATGGTGATGGGGCCGAGTACCTTGGCTCCCGCACCGATGGTGACGCGATCTCCAATAGTGGGATGCCGCTTCACCTTCTCGAGCGACCGGCCTCCCAGAGTGACACCCTGGTACATCATTACGTCGTCACCGATTTCCGCCGTTCCGCCGATCACCACGCCCATACCGTGGTCAATAAAAAACCGCCGACCTATTGTCGCAGCCGGATGAATCTCTATGCCGGTAAGGAATCTCGCCATCTGCGATAGCACCCTCGCAGGAAAGCGCAACGCCGGCGCCTTCCACATTCGGTGGGTGAGGCGGTGAACCCAGATGGCATGAAGCCCTGAGTAGACGACGCCGTTTTCGACATCACCCCGGGCAGCCGGGTCGTGAGACCTGGCCGCCTCGAGGTCCTCACGCAGTCTCGCTAGGAAGCTCACAGACCACTCTCTGTCGAAGGAATGACTAGCCCCGGATGTCGTCGAACAGCACGGTGGAGATGTAGCGCTCTCCGAAATCGCACACGATGGCGACGATGAGCTTGCCAGCATTCTCGGGGCGCTTTGCCAGCTCAAGGGCAGCCCACACAATTGCTCCGGAGGAGATCCCGCCAAGGATGCCCTCCTGTGTTCCGAGGGCCCGGGCTACACGCACGGAATCTTCCACCGTCGCGTCGAACACTTCGTCGTAGATGGTGGTATCAAGAATCTCAGGAACGAAGTTGGCGCCTATTCCCTGGATTTTGTGCGGTCCCGGTGCCCCTCCATTGAGGATAGGGGAGTCGGCAGGTTCAACTGCAACGATCTTGACGTCCGGCTTGCGCTCCTTGAGCACCTGGCCGACGCCGGTGACGGTGCCGCCTGTGCCTACTCCGGCGACGAAGATGTCGACCTTGCCGTCTGTATCGTTCCAGATCTCCTCAGCGGTCGTTTCGCGGTGCACGGCAGGATTGGCTTCGTTGGCGAATTGTTGGGCCCAGATGGCGTTCTCGTTCGACGCGACGATTTCCTTGGCACGATCCACAGCACCCCGCATCCCTTCTGAGCCGGGAGTCAGCACGATCTCCGCGCCATATGCCCGCAGCATGACCCGGCGCTCTGTGGACATGGTCTCCGGCATGGTCAGAATCACCTTGTAACCGCGCGCAGCACCGACCATGGCGAGCGCAATACCAGTGTTACCGGAGGTGCCTTCCACGATGGTTCCACCGGGCTTCAAGGCTCCAGCCTGCTCGGCGGCGTCGATGATCGCAACGCCGATACGGTCCTTTACGCTGTTGGCGGGGTTGTAGAACTCCAGCTTCACGGCGACTTCAGCATCCAGTCCTTCGGTCAGGCGGTTTAGGCGCACCAACGGGGTGCGGCCGACCAATTGAGTGACGTCGTCGTAAATCGGTGCCATGGTTTTCCTGTCTAGGGTATGGAAACGAATGGAGCAAGACTGTTTTCAGCCTAGCCAGCGCCGTGATGCCAGAGCTATGCCGTGAGCCATTCGGCGTAATATTTCCGGGCCTTCGCAAGCTTCGGATTGATAATCACCTGGCAATAGCCCTGCTCGGGGTGTTTGGCGTAGAAATTCTGGTGATACTCCTCAGCAACGTAGAATCTTGGCAGCCGCACAACCTCGGTGACAATCGGGTTGGCCCACTGTTCCTGATGACGTTCGATGGCGCGCTCGAACAGCTCCTTCTGCTCAGCGTCCTGGTAGAACATCGAGGAGCGGTACTGGGTTCCGACGTCGTATCCCTGGCGGTTCAGCGTTGTCGGGTCGTGGGAGGCAAAGAAGATACCGAGGATGATGTCGGTCGGGACGATTGTTTCGTCGAAGGTCACAGCGACAACCTCGGCATGCCCGGTGATCCCCGCGCACACTGAGTCGTAGTCGGGGTCCTCCTGATGGCCGCCAGTGTAACCTGACACAACATCGGTCACGCCGCGGGTCTGTTGGTAGACGGCATCAAGGCACCAGAAGCAGCCTCCACCGAGCACAAAAGTCATCATGGTGTTAACAATGCACCACGGCGGTGGATGATTCCCGGAGAGCGGCTGGCCCCTCACGACGCCCCACTGATGAAGCTGATAGAAATAGGGCTATGGAACCGGACGAGGAACAGCAGGCTGGGATTGATCAGCGGGCTCCCAAACCAACGGTCGGCGAAGTCCTTCTGGCTATTGAGGAGTTGTGGCCGGAGTCACTTGCCGAGGGATGGGACGCGGTCGGCCTGGTTGCAGGCAGGCCGGACGCCGAGGTCGGGACAATAGTATTCGCCGTTGACCCTGCGGACGCCGTCATCAAAGACGCGATCGGGCTTGGGGCAGACCTCATCATCGCGCATCACCCGCTGATGTTGAAGCCTGTTAATTCTGTGGCGGCCACGCACGCGAAGGGGGCTGCAGTCCACAGGCTTATAGAGTCCGGCTGCGCACTGGTAACCGTGCACACCAATGGAGACAGCGCCGTCGGAGGTGTCTCGGACGTCCTTGCCGATGCCTTCGGGCTGCGCAACGTGGAACCTCTTGACCCCGCAACTGACGGCCTTCCGGAAGAGGGCATCGGGAGGGTCGGCGACCTCCCCGAGGCGACCACCCTTGGGGACTTCGCTGAGCTCGTGTTCGGTATTCTGCCGGCGGTGGCGGGCGGGATGCGTGTGGCGGGTGACCGCCACGGCCTTGTTCGGCGCGTCGCACTGTGCGGAGGCGCGGGAGACAACCTCTTCGACAAGGTCCGGGGGAGTCAGGCTGACGTCTATGTCACCGCCGACCTGCGCCACCATCCGGCGCTCGAAGCCCGCGAGTCTGCAGTGAACGGGCGGCCGTACCTGATCGACGTCTCCCATTTTGGCAGCGAGTGGCTGTGGTTGACCCCAGCCGCGGCGGCGCTGTCGAACGTGCTCTCGGACCAGGAATTCGAGGTCAAGGTGCTGGTCAGCACCGTGAATTCAGACCCATGGGACTTTGTTCTCACTCCCGGCGCTGATTGATTCGTCCGCCGAGCCTGGGCGCGAGTGCGGAGAAGCTGCGTTGCCATAAGGTAGACGAAGAACGCAAGACCGCAACAGTGAGGACGATCGGTGGCTAAAGCACCCCAGGCGGAGCAACTGCGGCTTCTGGACCTGCAGGCGAATGACTCGAAGCTCAACCAGTTGCAGCGACAGGCGGCGGCAGCGCGCGCCAATCCTGCGCTGGCCGAATTTGCGGCACGGGTTGCGTCCGCGGATTCGGAAGTGGTTGCAGCGGCTACTGAGCTCGCCGACGCCGAGCGCGCACTGACAAGGGCCGAGGACGACGTCCAGTCCGTCGTCGTACGTCTTGAAAGGGACGAACAGCGACTGAACAGCGGGACCGGAACTTCGAAGGACCTCACGGCTTTGCAGAGTGAGGTGGCGTCCCTGACCAAACGCCGGTCAGACCTTGAGGACATCGAGCTTGAGGTCATGGAACGGGTTGACGGCGCACGCTCCGCGCACGGACAGGCCCGGACACGCGTCGATTCGATCCGCACTGAACTTACCGAGCTGGAGCGAAAGCGCGATGAAGAGCTTGCCCACATCGAGGCTGAGCGCTCCACGGTGCAGGCTGCGCGGGAGAACCTGGCTTCCTCATTCGATGCGCCTTTGCTGGCGATCTACGAGAAAACCCTCGCGAAGCGCGGCGTCGGAGCCGCACGGCTGTTCCACGGCCGCTCCGAAGGCTCAGGCATGCAGCTCAGTCCGGGCGACCTCGCTGACATTGCCCGCGCCGCTGAGGATGACATCGTTCACTGTCCCGATTCGGGTTGCATCCTCGTTCGCTCGGATGAGTGGGGAAACTGAACCACGTGCAGGACGCAGATACACCGCTGTTCGACGACGCTTTGTTCGACGACAACAGTGAAGCCACACCCGGCCCTGCTGATTCAGGCCGGGACCTGCTGATCGTTGAAGCGGACGGCGGGTCGCGGGGCAACCCCGGGCATGCGGGCTACGGCGCCCTTGTCCGCGATCCTGGCTCCGGGGAGATCCTGGCCGAGAAGGCCGGGTACGTGGGCAAAGCCTCCAACAACGTTGCAGAGTATTCCGGCCTGATTGCCGGCCTTGAGCTCGCAGACCAGATCGATTCTGCCTGCCGCATCCTCGTCAAGATGGACTCCAAACTCGTGGTCGAGCAAATGAGTGGGCGCTGGAAGATCAAGCACGCCGACATGCAGAACCTGGCCAGCCGCGCCCGGCGCACCGTCGATCCCCGGCGGGTTCGGTATGAATGGATTCCCCGCGAGCGGAACAAGGATGCCGACCGGCTGTCCAACGAGGCGATGGACGCGGGGATGGCGGGAACCGACTGGACCCAAAAGCCCGCCAGGAGGGCTGCACACGCTCCCGCCGTCGTCGCTCCTGCGCCGGACGTTCTTCCGCAGCCCACGGGAACGCTGCATCACGTGGAAATCTGGGTGCGCGACCTTGAGTCCGCACGAAAAAGCATGGGTTGGCTCCTGGAGCGCCTTGGTTTCGTGCAGAAAGACTCGTGGGACGACGGCGTGAGCTGGGCGGGGAGTGGAACGTACCTGGTGCTCGAAGCCGGCCCGGACGTGCTGCCGGAACCACACGAGCGGCGTCGCCAGGGCGTCAACCACCTTGCCTTCAACGCGGGTTCAAAGCAGGAAGTCGACCTTCTGGCCCGGCGTGCCGCCAGTCACGGGTGGACATTGCTGTTCGCTGACAGGCATCCCAACGCGGGTGGACCGGACCATTACGCCGCATACCTGGAAAACGCCGAGGGCTTTGAGGTGGAACTGGTAGCCAGCTGAGCGTCCCGTCAGCTGTTGTGAAGAATGAGGTTGAGTTGGGAGGGTTTCCTGCCCGACGCTGGCGTGAGCTCGGCTTGCCAGCGCTCAGAGGCTGCCTTGAGTAACTGCTCCGGACTGTCTGGTTGTTTACCCCTGCGCGTCAGCAGATGTCTTGTGAGCTCCCCGCGCGTGTGCTTGGCGAAGTGGGACACGACGGCCCGCTTCCCGTTTCGTTCCTGGAACACGTTGACCGCCACAGTCCGCTCCACCGGGCCGGCCCACACGGTCGCGTAGCTGCTCGAGCGGCAATCCACCACAAGCTCTCCGCCGGCTCGTTCGTCGAGGATGGGTTTGAGGTGCATGCGCCAGAAGGCGCTGAGCTTTCCCACAACAGGCAGGTCGACCGACATCGACAGGCGATAGGCCGGTATAGCGTCAGCGAAACTGATTGCGCCCCAAAGCCCCGAGAAAACGACGACGGCGGCGTCCGCCTTACGCTTCTGGGTGCTGGTCATGGACCGGTAGCCGAGCGCATCGTAAAGAACACCTGAGTAAACCGTATGTGCCGGTCCGGCGGGAACGTTCAGGAGGTCTGTGTTCCGACGCACCTCATCCGCGAGCGAGGCACCGACGCCAAGCCGCACGTGCGCATCCACATTGGCGCTGATTTTGGCAAGCGATTCGAGCACATTCCGCCGTGGAGCCAACAACTGCGGAAAGGACAACGATTCGAAGTGAAGCGGCTGACCCCTTCCTGCTGGTGACTTACCTTCTGAGGGTGGAAGCAGAATGAGCACCGGACAACTCTACCGGCGTACCCGGCCGGTTTCGGACGCGTAGAATCGGAGCGGATGGGTTGGCCAGGCGGCCGCGTGGGGAGCAACTGCTCCTCCCGAGGAACGTCCGGGCTCCGCAGAGCAGGGTGGTGGGTAACGCCCACTCGGGGTAACCCGCAGGCCAGTGCCACAGAAAGCAGACCGCCTCATCAGCGAAAGCTGGTTGGGGTAAGGGTGAAACGGTGGTGTAAGAGACCACCAGCGCTCCGGGTGACCGGAGCGGCTAGGTAAACCCCACTCGGAGCAAGGCCAGACAGGACGCGTTATGAGGGCTGCTCGCCCAAGTGTCCGGGTAGGCCGCTGGAGGGCGTCGGCAACGGCGTTCGTAGATGGATGGCCGCCACTGCCGGGCCTCACGGTCTGGCAGTACAGAACCCGGCGTATCGGCCAACCCATCCCTCAAGACGCGGGGAGGGCGGCGGCCCGGGCAGTGACCCGGCGGATCGCGGCTGACAGGCGCCAATGTTCGCCCGAGTACAGGTATTCGTCAAGGGGCTGGCCCGGGCTGGTTTCGTCTTTCCACAGTCGGCCTGTTCCCTCATTACGTTCCATTACGCTAGGGGAATGACCGAGACGATTGCACCCAGCCGATCGCTGGTGCGTCGCAACTCAAACTTCCGCGCCCTGTGGCTGTCCGCAACTGTCGGTGTACTTGGAACCGCAGTTGCCTCGATCGCTCTGCCCATCATTGCGGCTGTCGAACTTGCGGCGAGTGATTTTGCCGTAGCCGCCCTTGCGGGAATGACCTTCCTGCCATGGTTGCTGCTCGGACTCCCCATTGGTGTGTGGGTGGACCGCTGGCCAAGAAAGCCAGTGATTGTGTGGTCCCTGATCGTGCGGATCATCTCGCTGGCAACGCTTCCGGTCGCGTACTGGTTCGGTGTGCTCTCGGTGGCCCAACTGTTTGTCGTTGCTTTCGTCGCGGGACTTTCTTCCGTTTTTTTCAGCCTTGCAGACCAGGCGCTCGTGCAGCAGGCGCTAACACCCGACGAACTCGTTGAGGGGAATGGAATCATCACGGCGTCCGGAGCCTCAGCCGACGCCGCAGGCAGGGGCATCGCCGGCTGGCTTACGGTGATTCTGGGGGCGTCCAACACGCTCCTCGTCCAGGTGGCAGCTTCGCTTGCGTCGCTGTTCGCGATCTCCTCGCTGCGGGTGGAAGAAGCCCGGCCAGAGCCCACTGAGCGCCGGATCTTCGCGGAAATGCTCGATGGCCTGCGCTACACCTTCAGCACCCCACCCCTGCGGGCCATCCTGTTCAATGCCGCGCTCTGGAACCTGGGCGGAAGCATGGTTGCCTCCCTCATGGTTCTGCTGGTGGTTCGCGTGCTCAATGAGTCCGAAATCTGGCTCGGCCTGCTGATGGCCGCAACGTCGGTCGGGGGAGCGGTAGGCGGGCTCAGCGCTAAACGGCTCACGGAGAAGCTCGGCTCAGGACCGGTATGGCGTTGGTCGATGGTTCCAGGCGTGCTGGGTTATGCCTCGCTGCTCATTCTGACCCCGGGCGCCGGAATGATCGTAGGTCTCATTGGCATGTTCATCATGGGAGTTTCCGTAGCCCTGAATATTGTGGTGGGGACCAGTTTCCGGCAACGGGTCTGTCCGCCGGCGATGATGGGACGGCTGGGTGCAGCAACCCGCATGGTCAGCTGGGGGATGCTGGGAATCGCCAGCATCATTGGTGGTGTGCTTGCTGAACTGATCGGAATTACGGGTGCCATTGTGGTGGGCGTGCTGCTTGCGACCGCCGCACCGATGGTGGCGCTGTTGGGGCCTTTGCGTTCCGTCCGCCGCCTGGAGGATCTTCACCAGGAACCATCGCCCTGACGGTCAGTGACCAAAGGGGTCGGGGTCGACTCCGGGTAGCCAGGTCAAGCCGGGTTGGCCCCAGCCGTTCGTTTTTGCAGCCCGCTTGGCTTTCCTCGCGAAGCGCGGATTGAGTTTATCCACGTACAGCGTGCCATTGAGGTGGTCGAACTCGTGCTGCATGCACCGGGCAAACCAGCCAGTCGCTTCGAACTCGACGAGGCCGCCGTCGCCGTCGAACCCGCTGACCTTCACCCACTCCGCGCGCTTCAGGGGGAATGACTCGCCTGGGAAGGACAGGCAACCTTCGGATTCTTCCTCGTCCGGCTCCGCGCCTGAAACCTTCGAGGTGACAAGCGTGGGATTGACCAGCACCCCACGTGGGGCGACATCGTCGTCGTTCACCATGCCGTACACGAAGAGGCGGAGACCCACGCCTATTTGCGGCGCCGCGAGCCCGACGCCGTTGGCTTCATCCATGGTCTCGAACATGTCGGAAATGAGGGCGCGCAGCTCGTCGTCGAAGTGTTCGACGACGGCCGCCCGGCGGTGCAGGACGGGTTCGCCGGCGATGGTGATGGGATGAACAGCCAATTGATTCCTTGCTTTCCGCTCTGGTACTTGCTTCAGCGGCGTCAGCCGGCGATTTCGCGGCCTATGGTCTCGCGCATGATTTCGCTGGTGCCTCCGAAGATGGAAAGCAGGCGCACAGCGAGGAACGCCTGCGCGACGGGATACTCAAGGATGTACCCGTACCCTCCATGGAGCTGCAGGCAGCGATCGGTTACCGACTTCACCCGCTCGCTGGCCCATAGCTTCACGCGCGCTGCACCGCCGGCAGTCAACGCGCCTTCGTTGAACGCCAGAATTGCTCGGTCAACGTAGGTCTCCATGACCTCCACCTCGGTGAGGATGTCGGCCAGTTCGAACCGGGTGTTCTGGAAATCGATCACGCGCTCACCGAACGCATTGCGCTCCTGCGTGTACCGCACCGTCTCTTCATAGATGGAGCGGGCGACCGTAGAACTCGCCACGGCTATGGCGAGACGCCCCTGGGGGAGCTGCTCGGTGATGTAGCGCAGGCCCTGACCCGCCTCACCAACAAGGTTCAGCCCGGGCACACGGACACTGTCGAAGAACAGCTCCGCCGTATCAGAGGCCTTGAGACCCATTTTGTCGATCTGCTTGCCGGTCTCGTAGCCCGGGCCTTTTTCCACCATGAACAGTGAGAAGGAGTCCCGCTTCCCGCGGTCCGTCAAACCGTCTGTGCGCGCCAGGACGAGGGACGCATCGCTGCTTATGCCGTTGCCGATGAAAGTCTTCTGTCCGGAAATGAGCCAGTCGTCGCCGTCGCGGACGGCTTTGGTGCGGATTCCACGCAAATCGCTGCCAGCTCCCGGTTCGGTCCAGGCTACGGCAGTGACTTTCTCGCCGGTCACCATGCCGGGAAGGAATGCCTGCTTGAGTTCGTCCGAGCCGTAAGCCCGGAGGTGGGGGAGGACCATGTCGTCGTGCAGGTGGAATGCGAGGGCCGCGCCAAGATGGTTGGCACGGGCGAACTCCTCGTCGAGGACGGCGCGGAAGCGGTAGTCGGGCATACCGGCTCCGCCATACTCTTCGTCAATGGCCAGGCCGAGTAGGCCCTGCTCGCCGGCCGCTGTCCACATGCTGCGCGGCATCATGCGCTCACGGTCCCAACCGGCGTAGTGGGGGGCGATTTCACGTACGTTGAACTCTTGCGCCACTTCGCGGAATAGTTCGTGGTCCTCCTCGAACAACGTACGTTTCATGCCGTCCCACTTCCCTTCTTCTGGCTCTCCGTCCGCGCTTTCCAGCCCAGAGCGAAGAAAAACGAATGGCCGCCCTGAGAAGTTCAGGGCGGCCGGACCTGCGGCCTACGCCGCCGGGCCAATCGGGGTGAGTAACGGGGCTTGAACCCGCGACCTCCTGGACCACAACCAGGCGCTCTGCCAACTGAGCTATACCCACCATGCGCCTCCACAATGCCCGCCGGCTTCCTCACTAAGGCGAAGTGGCGCGGGGAGCTGTACGAGGCAGCGCAGACAATTCTACACACATTTTCAGGCCTTCCCGGCACACGGGTTCCGCCCGGTGTTTCAGGGCATGAGCTCCTGCGCGGCTGCCTTGCTGGACTCGGAGTCCGGGCCGGGGCTGGGCACGAATACCGTACTGCGGTAATACTGCAGCTCGCGGATCGAGTCCAGGATGTCCCCAAGCGCCCGGTGGTTTCCGGTTTTATCCGGGGATTGGAAGTACGCCCTTGGATACCAACGGCGCGCCAGCTCCTTGATGGTCGACACGTCGATGATGCGGTAGTGCAGGTGCTCGACGACGGCGGGCATGTCACGCGCAAGGAAAACCCGGTCAGTTCCCACGGAATTGCCAGCGAGCTGGGCCCGGCGGGGTTCCGGAACCCATTCGGTGATGTAATCCATCACCTGTTTCTGGGCTTCCTCCATGGTGGTTCCCTGCGGAAGTTCCTCGAGGAGACCGGACCTGGTGTGCATGGAGCGCACGAAGTCGCCCATTGCCGCCAAAGCTTCGCGCGGGGGAGTGATCACTACGTCGATGCCATCACCGAGCGGGTTGAGCTCCGAATCAGTCACTATGACGGCGACCTCTATCAGCGCATCGGACACGGGGTCCAGGCCCGTCATTTCGCAGTCGATCCACACAATGTTTTCGTTTGAAATTGGCACCCGATAAATGTACCTGCTCCCGCTGGTGCACCTGCGGTCAAGCGCGTGAGTGGCTCCACTGCGGAGGGAGAGAAGCATCTTCGGCCTCCGCGGTTCGGTTCTGGGTGGAACCCCCGTCGATGTACAGCTGAACCGGAAACTGACCTGTCTCGGGCGGACCGAAGGTGTCGATCCACTTGCTGGCAGGCTCCGCAAAGGTGATCCTGTCCTCGTTGCTCAAGGGTTGGGCACTAGCAGGGCCGACGCCGCCTGCTGAATCAATTGCTGGTGTCGAGTGTGACGGCGCGGGAGTTCGAACTGACGCCGTGGACAGCCACCAAACCAGAAGGAAGACGATGGCGAGGACCGCAGTGATCATGAAGGTCGCCGCGGGGTCGATGCCAAAGAAGACCATGCTTCCGCACGCAATGGCTGCTACGAACGCGCCCCAGAGCGGAAGGTCGTGGAGGAGGGTTCGTCCGTTGGAATGTACTGTTGGCTCCGCCGTGTGGCGCCCCAATGCCATCAACCGCCCGTCTGCGCTCGTAGGATCTGTCGCCAGTCTAGGCCCTCGGCCTTGCCGCGCCCGTAGGGTCGTGTCAGGGGCGTGCAGCGCCCCTGAATGGTAAAATCATTCGACCTCGCTCGGTCAATGGTTCCTGTGCATTGCCGCGAGTTCTACTCTGCGCATCGCTCCCTCCAGGGTCCCGGAGGGCGACCACCCAGAACGGGTTTCCAGCCCGTGTCATTCCGACGATCGGATTTGCCGTAAATGACCACCTCCGCGCCAGCGCCTGTGGCCATTCCACACGTCGGTCGGCCGAACATTGCGATCATGCAGGGCTTCATTGGGTCCATGCTGATGCTGGTCGGATCATTCGGCGTGGGCTGGCTCTCGTTGGCCTCGCGGGAATTGAGGCAGCTGGAACCTGTCATCTGGTTGCGGTTCGACCCCGTAGGCGCCGTGCTCTCGGTGGTCATGTTGGCGTTCGGGGGAATGTTGCTGGTTCGCGCCTGGCTCCGGCTCGGCCAACGGTTGCAGGGATGGGGGCCGGAGTCCCGCCCTTACCTGCTGAAGGCGGTCATCGCCTGGGCCGCTCCAATGTGTTTCGCCCTGCCGCTGTTCAGCCGTGACGTCTTCGCCTACATTGCGCAGGGACAGGTCATGGTTGCCGGCCTGAATCCTTATCAGGACGGCTATTCACAGATCTCCAACTACCTGCAGATCGGCGCCGACGACCTATGGGCGCAGAGCCCTACGCCGTATGGGCCGGTCTTCCTCTGGCTTGAGGAGTTCGTTGTCCGGTTGACCGGTGGCCAACCCGACTTCTCGATCCTTTTCTTCCGCATGCTCGCGCTCATTGGCGTCGTCCTGTGCGTCTACTACGTGCCCCGCCTCGCGGAACTTCACGGGATCAACCCCAACCGGGCGCTCTGGCTCACAGTCGCCAACCCGCTTTTCCTGACGAACTTCATCGCGAGCATCCACAACGATTCCCTGATGGTGGGTCTCGCCCTTGCAGGGCTCTACGCGTCGGCGCGTGGACGGAACCTGCTGGGAATCCTCCTCATCACGCTCTCCATCGGCATCAAGCCGATCACCCTGATCTTCCTGCCCTTCATTGGCCTGATGTGGGCCGGCCGCGGAGCGAGCTGGCCACGGAAGTTCCTCTACTGGGCACTCACCGCGGGTCTATCACTCGGGCTTCTCGGGCTGCTGGGCGCACTCAACGGCTTCTGGTTCGGGTGGATTGGCGCCCTCAGTACGCCGGGCAGCGTGTGGATCTGGTACGCACCCGTCGGCTTCCTTGGAATGCTGGTTGCGCTGACGGGCGATTCCCTCGGTGTTGACGGCTGGGCCTGGGCGAACGTCGTCCACAAGGCCGGAACGGCGATTTCGCTGCTGCTGGTTGCCTGGTTTATTCTCACCGGCGAGCACGCACGGCTGGTGCGGCGGCTGGCCCTGGCGCTTGCCGCCGTCGTCCTCCTGGCTCCGATGATTCAGGCCTGGTACGTGGTCTGGCTAATTCCCTTGTTCGCTATCACGGGCATCCGCGAGGACTGGCAGGTGAAGATCCTCTACTGCCTCGTGTCGTTCTTCATGATCTACGCTATCTCCGACCAGCTGGATATCTTCCCGTACATCGAGTTGAGCTTGCAAACCGCCCGGCAGATCGCAGCCGCGGTGGGAGTTGCTTTCGCTGCCTACCTGATCCTGCTGGACCCCCGCACGAAGACCCTGTTCAGGAAAGCGGGTCAGCCCGTCGACGTTGGAATGGGCCGGTAAGGCTCTGTGAAACCAACGATGACCGATCCGGAATACTGGAGGAATGACCGATATGCAGGAACAGACCGTTAGTGGTGCATTCGACATTTCAAGGTGGGAGCCGGAGCCGTATTCCGTCGTTGGCGCTCGAGGTGAACTCACGCGTGTCAGCGCAGCCAAGGAGTTTGTCGGCGAGATCGAGGGAACGTCCGTGGCGGAGCTACTCATGGCCGGGAACGATCACGGAGCCGGATACGTGGCCTCCGAGGTTTTTACGGGCTCCATCCAAGGCAGGCACGGAAGCGTCATCGTCCAACATTGGGGAATAGCCGAGGGCAACGCGGCAGCGAGCTCGGGTCACATCATTCCGGGTTCAGGGACGGGAGAACTGGCCGGTATCTCCGGCAAAGCCGAATACTCCCAGGACGCCTCCGGGCAGCATCACCTGCAGCTGAGGGTCTCTTTCGGCTGAGGGACGTCGGCGGAGGGTCTAGGCAGTATTGCCGAAGCCTCATGCGTCGGGCTTTGGATTTCCGGTGCCCCCGGCGCGACTCGAACGCGCAACCTACGGATTAGAAGGCCGTTGCTCTATCCATTGAGCTACGGGGGCTGGGTGCAGGCGAATCAGGTCTAGCGGCTGCAGTTGATTCGTCGGCTCTCAGTTTGCTTCATCTCCTGCACACCAGCCAAATTTCACTGGAGTTGCCCACATAGCGGGTCCCCAAGCTCCAACGCCGCCCGCCCCCGCAGAAACTGGAGAAGCCAACGCCGGAGCGTTGGCCAAGAAATCTGTGAAGGGAAGAAAAGTGAACAACTACGTGACCATTCGAGGATTTGTCGGCACCGACGTCAACTGCATCGTTGCCGGCACCGGCCTGCCGATCACCAAGTTCCGCGTGGGCAGTACCCACAGGTACCACGACAAGAAGTCCAACACCTGGGTGGACTCCGAGACAAATTGGTACTCTGTCACACTGTTCCGTCAGCTCGCCACTAACGCGGGGGCCAGCCTCAAGAAGGGGGACGCCGTCATCGTCACCGGCAAACTCCGGATTCGGCAGTGGGTCAATGAGGATGGGAAGAGCGGTACCACAGTGGAGATCGAAGCGGACTCCGTCGGCCATGACCTCTTTTACGGGACCGCCAGTTTCCGCCGCTCCAGTGCTGACCGGCAGGATGCCGGCTTCCAGCCTCGCAGCGACGAGCTGTCGTCACGCGTGGATCTTTCCACCGGTGAGATTTTCCCTGCAGGCGAGGGCGAAGAGTACGACGGCGATGGGGCGCCGGGTGGAATCGGAGACAACGGCTTCCAGGCAGGGGAAACAGACGCAGACGGTGCCAGTCCAGGCTCTGGCGCATCGTCGACAGCGTCGACAGCGTCGACTATTGATACAAAACTGCTGGAGAACGCGGGCAGCCAGGGCAAAGCGGGAAAGAAGGTGCCGGCACCCTTCTGACGGGAGCCGTGCCAGAATGACGGTATGCGTGCGAAAGCCAAAGTTGCCGGAGCTCCACCTGCCGGAGCGGTGCGCACGCGCGCCCTGGTTCTGGCGGTCTCGGTTCTTGGCGTCGCGTTTGTCGGCGGCTGTGGAGTGTCGGTAGCGGGTTCCCAGCCGCCGGTGATTGTGAAGGCACAGCAAAGCGCGAGCCCTCCGCCCTCTGCGGATGCTCCCGTGGAGGAGCCCGGTACAGACGCTGTCGAGGACTTCACTGCGAGCCTGTCCCAGAACCTTGCCGCCCTCGCGGCGGAGTCTCCCAAACCCAGACAGGAGCAGGTACGCCAGGCGTTTGTGAGTTCCGGAGGTGATGCGGATGCCGTTGAAGTCTCGATAGACACAACACCCACCGGGCTCGAGGTTGATGCAGTGACCGGTGCGGTGAAGGTGGGCGGCGTGTGTATCTTCGGGCATGTGAGTGAGGGCGCAGCTACGGTCACGGATCTACCAGTTCTTGCTGATGGCAGATGTTTCATCGGCGACCAGCGGTAGAAGTCTCCTGAGGCCGTTGACCGCCCGAATATGTGGAGAGGGTGTCCACGCACTAGCCTTGAGGCATGGCGGAATTTATCTACACAATGACCAAAGCCCGGAAAGCTGTTGGCGACAAAGTTATCCTCGATGACGTAAGCATGTCGTTCTACCCGGGCGCAAAGATCGGTGTGGTCGGGCCGAATGGAGCCGGTAAATCCACCATCCTGAAGATCATGGCCGGGCTGGATACTCCGTCCAATGGTGAAGCCCGGCTGAGCCCCGGTTACACCGTGGGGATCCTCCTGCAGGAGCCTCCCCTCAACGAGGAGAAGTCCGTCCTGGGCAACGTTCAGGAAGGCCTCGGCGAAATCTACGCGAAGATTCAACGCTTCAACGAGATCTCCGAAGAGATGGCCAACCCTGACGCTGACTATGACAAGCTCCTTGACGAGATGGGCAAGCTCCAGGAAGCGATCGACACCGCGGACGCATGGGACATCGACTCGCAAGTCGAGCAGGCGATGGACGCGCTGCGGTGCCCACCTGGTGAATCCGACGTTACGGTTCTCTCGGGAGGAGAGCGGCGTCGCGTGGCGCTTTGCAAACTCCTGCTGCAGAAACCGGACCTCCTGTTGCTTGACGAGCCCACCAACCACCTGGACGCCGAAAGCGTGCTCTGGTTGGAACAGCACCTCTCCAACTACCCCGGTGCCGTCCTCGCTGTCACCCACGACAGGTACTTCCTCGATCACGTCGCACAGTGGATCGCTGAAGTCGATCGCGGCCACCTGTATCCGTACGAGGGCAACTACTCGACCTACCTTGAGAAGAAGCGCGCACGCCTCGAAGTGCAGGGCAAGAAGGACCAAAAGCTGTCCAAGCGCCTCACCGAGGAACTTGAATGGGTCCGTTCGAACGCGAAAGGCCGCCAGACAAAGTCGAAAGCCCGCCTCAACCGCTACGAGGAAATGGCAGCTGAAGCTGAGCGCACCCGGAAGCTGGACTTCGAAGAGATTCAGATTCCGCCGGGTCCGCGGCTCGGCAGCCAGGTGATCGAGGCACACAGCCTTCGCAAAGGCTACGACGATCGAGTCCTCATCGACGGCTTGTCCTTCTCCCTTCCCCGGAACGGGATCGTCGGAGTCATCGGACCCAACGGCGTCGGAAAGACTACGCTGTTCAAGACGATCGTCGGTCTGGAACCCCTCGATGGGGGAGAACTTCGCATCGGTGAATCCGTCAAGATCTCCTACGTCGACCAGTCGCGTGGTGGTATCGACCCGAACAAGTCGCTGTGGGAAGTTGTCTCCGACGGCCTCGACTACATTCAGGTTGGCCAGGTGGAAATGCCGTCCAGGGCGTACGTCTCGGCCTTCGGATTCAAGGGCCCGGACCAGCAGAAGAAGGCCGGTGTGCTTTCGGGTGGTGAGCGCAACCGTCTCAACCTCGCGATGACACTGAAGCAGGGCGGAAACCTCCTGCTCCTCGATGAGCCCACCAACGACCTCGACGTCGAAACGCTCTCCAGCCTCGAAAACGCGCTGCTGGAGTTCCCGGGCTGCGCCGTCGTGGTATCTCACGATCGCTGGTTCCTTGACCGGGTAGCCACCCACATCCTCGCCTACGAGGGCACCGACGAGAACCCGGACAACTGGTACTGGTTCGAAGGAAACTTTGATTCCTACGAGCAGAACAAGGTTGAGCGGCTGGGCGCCGACGCCGCCAGGCCCCACCGGGTCACCCACCGTCGCCTCACCCGCGACTGACACCGCGAACAGAAGGAGCGAACGCCACCGGCGTCCGCTCCTTCTGTTTTGTCCAGGCGCCGCCGGGTGCACTGGTTACCCAAAGTGCCTTCAGGCCGCCTACCGCGGGATGCGCACCATGCCTTCCTGGGCGACGGTCGCAACAAGATCCCCGCCGCGGCTATAAATTTTTCCCGTCGCGAGGCCGCGGGCGCCCGACGCACTGGGGGACTGCTGGACGTACAACATCCACTCGTCCACCTGCACCGGTCGGTGCCACCACATCGCGTGATCGAGGCTCGCCACGCTCATACCCGGCGAAATCCAGGTCAGGCCGTGGGGCCTCAGAATCGATTCCAGAAGGGTGTAGTCGCTCGCGTACGCCAGCGCCGCCTGGTGGACAGCGGGATCGGCCGGCATCGGCGCGAAGGTCTTCATCCACACTGCATTCACGGGCTCCTTGACCCCGGTATTCGCGATGTACAGCGGGGAGTCGATATGGCGGATGTCGAAGGGCCGGTCGTTCGCCCACGCCTTGGCGACCGGATGATCAAAGCCGCCAAGCAGGTCGGCGGTCGAGGGCAACGATTCCGGCTCTGGAATGCCTGAGGGCATGGGCTCCTGGTGGCTCACGCCGTCGTCGGGCTGCTGAAAGGAAGCGATCATCGAGAGGATCGGCACGCCGTCCTGGTAAGCATGTACGCGACGGGCTGAGAACGACCGGCCATCGCGCAGCCGCTGCACTCCGAACGTTATGGGCAGTTCCGCGTCTCCCGCCCTCAGGAAGTAGCCGTGCATGGAGTGCACGGACCTGAGCGGTTCCACCGTCCGGATGGCGGCGACCAATGCCTGGGCGAGTACCTGACCGCCGAAAACCCTCCTGCCCGGTTGTTTGACCGGCGTTGCCACGAAGATTTCCTCGTCGGTTTGGGCCCCGGCAGCGCGGTCGAGGTCGAGCAGGCTGATGAGGGCGGCAGTAGGGTTCTGCGTGGGCTGAGCGGACATCGCGGGTGCTGGCTCCTAGCGGGCGGTGTGAAAAGGCGGCGGTCGGCGGGGCTATCAAAGGGATTGCGCGTCGGAAGCGGAACCACCACCGACAATAGACGGCGGTCCGCGCCGCCTCAACCGGAGGCCGCGCCGCGCAGGTGTGCCAGGCCAGGTCGGGTGCGTCCCCACGGGAGGCTGCCGACGCATCGAATGGGAGCGAGCGGGGCTTCGGTGAGAGTATTGCACCATGCCCGGCCTCTCCACCTCCGTCCCAGAGCTGACCTTCAATGATCCGGAAATCATCTCGGACCTACGCACGTTCGTGCGGCGCGCACGCGCGGCAGAGGATGGCGCTGTACGGCTTCAGGCCTCCGGGAACGTGCTGGCTGCCTATGTCTGCATCCTTGGCCCCCGCATCCTCGGTGAAGCCACTCCCACCGTGCTGGGCCTGCGCACCATGCCTCTGTCCTCGTCGGCGCAGGTGGATACCACCGTCTCCCTTGCCTCAGTTGCCGACCGCCTGGCGCGGATGGAGGGCGACGACGTCGTGCTCTCCGTGCCGCCCACCACTGTGACCGAAACCTGGGCCGGTGTTCTGCCGCCACGTTCAGGTTGGGAAGCGGCAGGGTCGGTTTCGACCGACGACCTCCTCGACAACGCCCGGAATGGTATTCGTGAAGTGGCGGAGAAGGTGCCGAACAGCCCCGGCGTCATTGTCGTCAATAGCGCCCGCGGAACTATCTGGGGGCGCCCGATCGCCGGTGTACCCACCGAACTGCCGGCAGGCGCGGCATTCGGCGCCTACGCACTCGGCTTCCTGACCCCTGGGGAACAAGCTCCCTTGTTCACCAACGGACGCTGGACGCGTGTCAGCACCGCTGTGGGTCACATCCTGGTTCGGCGCGCCGCGATTCTCTAGTCCGCTACGCCGAATTCACCATGGAATGTGCAGCGCGCTCAAGGTAGTCCCAAAGGGTCGCCTCGTGAAGCGGGGAGAGCCCGACGGCGTCAACGGCGTCGCGCATGTGGACCAGCCAACGGTCGCGGGCGGCGGGTGTTACCGTAAACGGCAGATGGCGCATTCGCAGGCGCGGGTGTCCGCGCTGGTCCCCGTAGGTTTTCGGCCCGCCCCAGTACTGTTCGAGAAATAACAGCAACCGTTCCTTGGCCGGGGCAAGGTCCTCTTCCGGGTACATCGGGCGGAGCAGCTCATCTTCAGCCACTCCGTCGTAAAAGACATCGACCAGGCGAACGAAGGTCTCGTGGCCGCCCACGGCTTCGAAGAAGTTATCGGTGTAGGCAGGCTGGTCGAACCGTGGTCCCACCGGAGTCAGCTGTGCAATCGGTTCGCCGAAGCGGGACGGGATGGGGATGCCTCCAGGGCTTTCGTCACTCATTGGACTTTGCCGCCTTCTCATTCGCTTCATCGTTAACCGGAGCAACGTAATTGCCCTGCGACCTGTTGCCCACCTTCATGATGTCACCATTGCGGACGTACCAGATTGCGCCGTTCTCATCGACCATCCGCGTGATGCGCAACCCGACAGACTGAACGACGCCCACGGTGTCGCCTACCTCAATGATGTCGCCTATCCCGTACTGGTCCTCGATCGTGATGAAGAATCCAAGGAATGCGTCGCGAATGACCTCCCGCGCGCCAAAGCCGATGGCAATGCCGACAATCCCGACGCTGGCAAGGATGGGCGCGATGTTCACGCCCAACTGGTCGATCGCCGTCATGAGGGCGATGATGGCGATCGTCACGGCGGCAACGCTTCGCAGCAGCGCCCCGATGGTCTCTGCGCGCTGGATACGCCGTTTGGTGTCCAATGTCCGCAGCACTGGTTGTGCCCAACGGAAATGCGGCTTCTTGAACACTTCATAGCCGTTCTGGATGCGCATTACTGAACGATTGATCAACGCCCGCACAAGGAGCCAGAGAAGGAAGGCCGCCAGCAGGATCAGGGCAGCTGCGATCACGTTCCCGCCATAGCCAAGCTGGTCGAGGAACTGCATGCCAACACCTCTTGCTCTCAACGCTCTCGCGCAAATCGGGAACCCGCGGTTCTTTCCGGGCAGGTCAAGGTTAACTGAAATCTTTGCATCCCACGTCGTAGGCTTGCCGCATGCGCATGCTGGTACTCGGTGGCACAGTCTTCCTTTCGCGGGCGGTGGCGGCGGCAGCGTCGTCGTCGGGCTGGGACGTCACGTGCCTCGCCCGCGGAACGCAGGGCGAACCGCCCGAAGGGTGCTCGTTTGCGCGGGGGGACCGGGGTGATCGGGGGGCATACGCGCCGCTTACCGGCACTTGGAATGCAGTGGTGGACATCACCAGCGAACCCACCCACGCCCGCGAAGCGGTTGCTGCTCTAGGAGCCCAGGCCGAGCGCTGGATCTATGTGTCAAGCTGCTCGGTTTACGCCGGGCAGGGCATACCTGGGCAGGATGAGGCGGCGGACCTGCTTGAAGCGTACGACGGCGATGCGCCGGCACCGCGCGAACAGTATGGTGAGGCGAAAGTCGCCTGCGAGGAGGCGGTGGTTTCGGCGCTGGGGGAGCGTGCCCTGATCGTTCGGCCCGGACTTATCTGCGGTCCGGGGGACGGCAGTGACCGCTATGGATACTGGCCCGCCCGGCTGGCCAGGGGAGGAACGGTTCTCGCCCCGGCTATCCAGTCTGCGGCAACTCAGACGCTGGACGTCCGTGACCTGGCGGAATGGATAGTGCGGATGGCCGGGGCTTCAGTGACTGGAACCTTCAACGCGTTAGGGCCTTCCCTCAGCTTCGAGGACCTCATCACGAGGACAGGAGGCGTCACAGGGTTTGTGGGCGATGTGCGTTGGGTCGAACCGGACTGGCTGGCAGAGCGCGGAGTTTCCTGCTGGGCGGGTCCGGATTCACTGCCCCACTGGCTCCCCGAAGGGTTCGACGGCTTCGCCGCACGGTCAGCGGAGGCCGCGCTGCGGAATGGTCTTTCCTGGCGGCCGGTGGAGGACACCATCCGCGCGGTGCTCCAGGACGAGCGCGAACGGGGCCTTGATCGTGAGCGCAGGTCGGGGCTTTCTCACGTTACAGAGCAGAAACTCCTGAGCGAAGCACGCTTGTAGCATCCAAAGCGTCGGCGATCAGTCGGGGCGCGTGCGCCAGGCTCACGCCTCTTCCACCAAGACCACGGGCTCGTGGAGAACCGGGAAGTTGACCGAGCGGCCAATAAAGCAGGCGGCCGCAGCATCATGGTGGATTGACTGCGCGGTGTGCTTGCTCATCGCGCTCCTGATGGTTACGCGGGGTTTCAGGGTAACGCTGACAAATTCGCCGCTTCCATCCGCATTGAGCCGCATGGTTCCCTCAGCTGCATCCTCGTAGGCTGTCACAACGACGTCGTTCTTCACCGCCATGTGGAGGTAGGAGAGCATGTGGCACTGCGAGAGGGCCGCCAGCAGGAGCTGTTCCGGGTTCCAGCGTTCCCGATTGCCATGAAAGGTGGGGTCCGAGGAGCCTGCGATGGTAGGGACTTCAGCGCTGGAGACCTCGTGGTCGCGGCTGTAGGAACGGTAGCTCGACGTACCTTCGCCCAGGTTCCCCGTCCAGTGGATCTGGACCCGGTAATGGTGCTCGGAGAGGTTCATATGCCAAAAGTACACCGGACGCCCAGTGGTTTCCTTGTAATGAAAAGGAAACCACTGGGCGTCCGGTGATGGAGCTGTCCTTACCAGGGTGCTGCTACTTGTCGGCTGCCTGCGCCCGCAGTGCCCGCGCCACGCCGTCCCTGTTCTCGAGGGTCAGCCTCCGGAGAGAACTCAGGCCCGGTTCGAGGGTGTCCAGGAAAGCATCGGTAGCGTCGAGCGTCGCCTGGTTCGTCAGTCGGCTCGGGTAGAGGCCGACGACGATCTGCTGGGCGATCTCGTGGGTCCGGCTGGCCCAGACGTTCTCTGCTGATGCAAAGTAGCGTTCGGCGTAAGGCTCGAGCAGCGTTGTGTCATGCACACGGGTGAACCCGGCGATGGCAGAACGCTGCGCTGCATTGGGCATGTCCGAACTTTCGACGATGGCTGACCATGCCTCCGCCTTGGCCTCGGCTGTCGGGATGGCAGCTTTGGCCTGGGCAGCCGCGAGGGCTCCCGTGGCTGTGGCATCATGCTCAAGCTCCTTGTCGATGTCGGATTGGCCTTTGCGGCCCCCGACAACGAGGGAGGTCAGCAGTTCCCAGCGGAGATCGGCGTCCACGGTAAGACCGGCAGGTGCACCGGTCCCGTCGAGGATGGCCGCGACAGTGTCGAGCTGTGAGTCCGTCTGGGCATGCGCTGCAAATGCCTTCACAAACTGCAGTTGTGAATCGGAACCGGCATCGGCACCCTGCGCCAATTCCCACAGGCTGTCGGCCGCCGCAATCTCCATCGCATTCTGGTCATCCCGGCTGACGTAGAAAGCGAGCGTGCTCGCCAACTGCCGCAGGAGCACCAGAACAACTGAGGAATCCGACTCCGACGCGATGTTCTGAAGGATCAGCTCAACGTAGTTGCGTGCAGGCGTCTCGCCGTCACGGGCAGCGTCCCAGGCCGAGGCCCAAACCAGTGTTCGCGGGAGCGAATCGCTGAAATCCTTCAGGTGGCGTGTCGCTGTCCGAAGGGAATGCTCGTCGAGGCGGATCTTGGCGTAAGCGAGATCATCATCGTTGAGGAGCACAAGATCAGGGCGCTGCTTGCCAGCGAGCTCATCTACCTGTGTGCGTTCCCCGGCAACATCGAGCTCTGCCCGGTGAACCCGCTCAAGTTTCCCGCCGTCGGTCAGGTTGTAGAACCCGATCGCCAGCCGGTGAGGGCGGATTGTCGGGTACTCGGCGACCGCGGACTGCACGACGACGAAGGACCTGACACTGCCGTCGTCGTCATACTCAATCTCGGGACGAAGCGTGTTCACGCCTGCAGTTTCCAGCCACTGCGCCGACCACTCCTTGAGGTCGCGTCCGCTTGCCTTCTCCAGCTCGGTCAACAGATCAGTCAGCTCGGTGTTGGACCAGGCGTGCTTCGCGAAGTACTCGCGGACGCCCTGCATGAAGTGGTCCTGTCCCACCCACGCCACCAGTTGCTTCAGGACTGACGCGCCCTTGGCATAAGTGATGCCGTCGAAGTTGACCTGGACGTCCTCGAGGTCGTTGATCGGCGCCACGATGGGGTGCGTCGAGGGCAGCTGATCCTGCCGGTACGCCCAGGCCTTCTCAAGGGAGGCGAACGTTGTCCACGACTGGGTGAAGCGGGTTGCATCGGCAGAGGCGAGCGTGGACATGAACTCGGCGAAGGATTCGTTGAGCCACAGGTCGTTCCACCAACGCATGGTGACCAGATCCCCGAACCACATGTGGGCGAGTTCGTGGAGGATGGTGATCGCGCGGCGTTCAACCGTCGCCTCCGTGACCCGCGAGCGGAAAACGTAGCTCTCAAGGAACGTGACCGCGCCAGCGTTTTCCATGGCTCCCGCGTTGAACTCGGGAACGAACAGCTGGTCGTACTTCTCGAATGGGTACGGCGTTCCGAACTGCTCTTCGAAGAACTCGAAGCCTTGGCGGGTGAGCTCGAACACGTTTTCCGCGTCCAGGTACTGCATGAGGGACTTGCGGGCAAACACGCCGAGCGGGATGGTGCGGCCGTCGCTGCTGGTGAGTTCACTGCGAACCGACTGGTAGGGGCCGGCTATCAGCGCGGTGACGTACGAAGACAGTACGGGCGTGGGTTCGAACGCCCACGTTGACCGGGCGCCGCCGTCTTCAGCCGAGCCTGCCTCAACGGAAACGGGCGTAGGGGAGTTGGAGATGACATCCCAGTGCGACGGCGCCGTGACGGTGAATTTGAAGGTGGCCTTCAGATCGGGCTGCTCGAAGACCGCGAAGACACGGCGGGAATCCGGTACCTCGAACTGGGTGTAAAGGTAGACCTCATTGTCCACCGGGTCCACGAAGCGGTGCAGGCCCTCTCCCGTGTTCATGTACATCATGTCCGCGTCGACAACGAGTTCATTGGAAGCCGAGAGGTTGTTCAATCGGATCCGTACTCCGTCGGACACCGTACTTACGTCCTGGTCCACCCCGTTAAGGGTGACGCGGTGGACGTTGGCAGTGACAGCGTCGATGAAGGTCGACGCTCCCTGCTCAGCATCGAATGACACCACGGTTGTGGAGCGAAAGAGTGAGTCGCCACGGGTCAGGTCGAGATTGACTGCGTAGCTGTGGACGCTGACTATGGCCGCGCGCTGGCGTGCTTCGTCCCGCGTCAGGTTCATACCTGGCAAGGTGCTGCCTCCGAGAGTGGGAAGTGGACGTACCGCGCTGTGGCGCGATGTGACCCACCTTACGCAGAACGGCTTAGCTTCACCATTTGAGCCACGGACGGGGCCACCTCACGAAGTACCCTTGATCGAGGCAATGCACCAATTGACGAAACGGACATCCTTTATGCGCGTTCACATCGCAACCGATCACGCTGGCATGGAACTGAGTGCCCACCTCGTCGCGCACCTTACGGAGCGCGGATACGAGCTGGTTGACCATGGACCCACTGAGTACGACGCCGAAGATGACTACCCGGCGTTCTGTATTCATGCCGCACTGGCTGTCGTGGAAGATCAGCTGAAGGGCCTGGATTCGCTCGGTATTGTCCTCGGGGGCTCCGGTAACGGCGAGCAGATCGCGGCAAACAAAGTGCTCGGGGTGCGTGCAGCCCTGGCCTGGAACCTGTCCACCGCGAAACTTGCCCGTGAGCATAACGATGCCAACGTCGTCGCGCTTGGCGGGCGTCAGCACACACTCGAGGAAGCAACCGAAATAGTGGAAGCATTCCTCGCCGAGCCGTTCAGCGGCGCGGAGCGCCACGTGCGGCGCATCGGCAAGATTGCCGCCTATGAGGCCAGCGGCGAAGTAATCGCGTAGTGCCTGAAGGTCACTCGATCCACCGGTTGGCCCGTCAGTTCACCTCGGTTTTCGTCGGGGAGCGGCTGGGCGTCTCCAGTCCGCAGGGCCGCTTCCAGACGGGAGCAGAGCGTATTGACGGCGCGATCCTCGCCAAAGC
The DNA here is from genome assembly GCF_055361185.1 of Arthrobacter sp. TRD_SC_6. Taxonomy (NCBI): domain Bacteria; kingdom Bacillati; phylum Actinomycetota; class Actinomycetes; order Micrococcales; family Micrococcaceae; genus Arthrobacter; species Arthrobacter sp. TRD_SC_6. Next base: position 2,776,897 of record NZ_CM143953.1, on the reverse strand, counting down.
GCGTGCCCACGGCAAACAACTCTTCCTGGAGTTCGACAACGACCTGGTGCTTCGGGTGCACCTCGGGCTGTATGGGGCGTGGAGCTTCGGTGGGGACAGCACGTTCCGTGGGGCTTCCAGCATCGGTGCCCCGCGCCGGGTGGGCGAGGAGGAAACGCACGATGACGGCCCGCCTGCTGCCGGGCCGTCTTACGCCGGGCCGCCAGCACCCGTTGGTGCGGTCCGCGTCCGGATGGTGAGCGGGCACGGCTGGGCGGACCTCCGTGGCCCCACAGCTTGTGAAGTCATCACGCGTGCCGAGCAGGCGGCGGTTGCGGGCAAGCTCGGCCCTGATCCGCTGGCAGAGGGAACCGGCGCCACCGATGGTGAGGAATTCGTCAGGCGGGTGCGGGGAACCCGCACCGGGGTAGGGCTCTCTCTTATGAATCAGGCCATCCTCGCCGGGGTGGGCAATGTGTATCGGGCCGAGGTCCTGTTTCGCGCAGGGATCAATCCATGGCAACCGGGTACTTCCCTTGAGGCCGACGAGGCACGCACGCTCTGGTCAGACCTCCGCACTCTCATGAGGGACGGAGTGCGAATCGGGAGAATTGTTACGACTGCCCCCGAGCACCGCTCGACGGCGGTCCAGGACAGTTCTTTGGTGGTTTCAGAGGACGCTCACTACGTCTATAAGCGGACTGGCCTCGAATGCAGGATCTGCGGCTCCCAGGTCGGGATGACTGAGCTCGGTGCCCGCAAGTTGTATTGGTGTCCCGGTTGTCAGGCTGCCTGAAGCCAGGCAAAAGGCTGCTACAAGGAGTTTGGAGAAATTGTCAGTGGAGGGGATGACGGGAATCGAACCCGCGTAATCAGTTTGGAAGACTGAGGCTTTACCATTAAGCTACATCCCCACAGCCGGTGCAGCACCGCGCCGGAACGCATATAACTACACCATAGGCCCGGGTAAAATTCCAAATGTGCAACGAGGCACTTTCTTTCGTAGACTTGCCTCTGCACTCACGGGGTGTAGCTCAGCTTGGTAGAGCGCCTGCTTTGGGAGCAGGAAGTCGCAGGTTCAACTCCTGTCACCCCGACTCTGTATACCCGGTACGGAACCAATCCCTATTTATTCAGGAGTACTTGGCTGTGAAGAGCGCTGTCGAAAACCTCACTCCCACGCGAGTGAAGCTCAACGTGGAGGTTCCTTTCGAGGAACTGAAGCCGAACATCGAAGCCGCCTACAAGACCATTGCCACCCAGGTGCAGGTTCCCGGATTCCGCAAGGGCAAGGTTCCCAACCAGCTCATCGACCAGCGGGTCGGTCGCGGCTACGTCATCGAAACAGCTATCAATGACGGATTGAACGGGTTTTACCAAAGTGCCGTTCAGGAAACCAAGATTCGTCCCCTGAGCCGTCCCGAGGTCGAAATCACCGAGGTTCCTGATCCAACAGATCAGGGAGGGCAGCTCCTCTTCACCGTTGAACTGGACATCCGCCCTGAGATCGAGCTTCCGGACTACTCCGGACTTGAGGTCACAGTCGAAGCCACTGAGGCATCCGACGAAGATGTGACGAAGGCCCTCGATGAGTTGCGTGGACGCTTCGGTACCTTGAAGGACGTCGACCGTCCCGCGGCCTCCGGCGACTTCCTCACCATTGACCTCACAGCGAAGATCGACGACGAAGAGATCGACTCTGCTGCTGATATCTCCTACGAGATCGGTTCCGGAACCATGCTCAAGGGCATGGACGAAGCTGTGACCGGGCTCAGTGCTGATGAGTCTGCAACATTTGAGACTGAGCTCGCAGGTGGAGAGCACGCCGGCAAGGCTGCCCAGGTGAGCGTTGTTGTCAAGGCCGTCAAGGAGCGCGAGCTGCCGGTTGCGGATGATGACTTCGCGCAGCTCGCCAGCGAATTTGACACCATCGAGGAGCTTCGCGCAGACCTCGCCAAGCGGTCCGCCGATGACAAGCTGGTGGAACAGGGCGTCGAGGCGCGCGACAAGGTTCTTGAGAAGCTGCTGGAGCTGGTAGAGGTGCCGGTTCCGGATTCAGTGGTTGAAGAGCAGCTTGAGCAGCACTTCAACTCGGAGAACAGCCACTCCGCCGGTGAGGATCACGACACCGATGAGCACCGCGAAGAAGTCCGGAAGAACACCGAGCAGGCTTTCCGCAACGAGATTGTCCTCGACTCGGTTGCCGAGAAGGAAGAAATCGGTGTCAGCCAGAACGAGTTGATTGACTACATCGTCAGCTCCGCAAGCCAGTACGGAATGGATCCCAACCAGTTCGCCCAGATGCTTGACCAGAGCGGGCAGGTGCCGATGATCGTTGGCGAGGTACGCCGTCGTAAGGCCCTGGCAAAGGTGCTCGAGCTTGCCGTGGTGACCGACAGCAACGGTGACACTGTTGACCTGACCGACTTCGTCCGCCCTGCAGGTGAAGCTGACGAGGCCGCTTCGGAAGATGCAGCCACCGATGTTCCAGCGGAAGAAACTGCAGAAGCACCGGTTGAAGCCCCTGACGAAGCGAAGTCCTAGTCCTCAGCGACTGACCAACACGCACTGAACTATCTGCAGCGCCGCCAGCGATCAAGCTGGCGGCGCTGCTGTTTAACCCACTCGTTCGACGCAGCGGATTGGCCCAGCGGCGCGGGCGGTGAAGCACCCGGGTTTACCCGGCCGCAGAGGGTCCTTTGCGCTGGTGCGCCGTCAGCGAACAGTTCTCGGAGCGGGAGCAATCCGGAGACCAAACAGGTTAGTGTCCAGTGAGAGACAAACCTGAGTGAGAGGTCAATCAGCAATGGCAACCGAACCAACCACACCGACCATGGCGACCGTTGATCCCGCCGGCCGTGATGACTACATCTACAACCGGCTTCTGAAGGAGCGCATCATCTGGCTCGGGTCAGAAGTGCGTGATGAAAACGCGAACGCAATATGTTCCCAACTGCTCCTGCTGTCGGCAGAGGATTCCGAAAAGGACATCTTCCTGTACATCAACTCTCCCGGCGGTTCCGTCACCGCAGGCATGGCGATCTACGACACCATGCAGTTCATCCCCAACGATGTCGTAACCGTTGCAACCGGGCTTGCCGCGTCCATGGGCCAGTTCCTGCTGTCCTCCGGAACAAAGGGCAAGCGGTACGCAACTCCGCATGCGCGTATCCTCATGCACCAGCCCTCGGGTGGAATCGGCGGCACTGCTTCCGATATCCGCATCCAGGCCGAACTCATTCTGCATATGAAGAAGGTTATGGCTGAATTGACCGCTGAGCAGACCGGGCAGAGCGTGGAGACAATCTTGAAGGACAACGACCGGGACAAGTGGTTCACCGCTCAGGAAGCGCTGGAGTACGGATTCTTCGACCACATCTCCGCGCACGCCGGCTCGGTCTCCGGCGGCGGCGGAACCAGCCGCGACTGACGCGCACCACCTTAGAACCTGACAGGAGAAACCATGAACCACAGTTTCCACACAGAAGCAGGCGGCAGCGCGGGACAGCTCCCCACCAGCCGTTACGTACTTCCCCAATTCGAAGAGCGCACGCCTTACGGGTTCAAGCGCCAGGATCCCTACACCAAGCTGTTTGAGGACCGCATCATCTTCCTCGGCGTGCAGGTAGATGACGCTTCCGCTGATGATGTTATGGCGCAGCTACTGGTTCTGGAATCCACGGATCCAGAACGCGACATCACCCTGTACATCAATTCACCCGGTGGATCCTTCACCGCTATGACTGCTATCTACGACACCATGCAGTTCATCCGCCCGGAGATCCAGACGGTATGCCTGGGCCAGGCCGCAAGCGCAGCTGCGGTCCTCCTCGCAGCGGGCGCCCCGGGCAAGCGGTTGGCGCTCCCTAATGCTCGTGTTCTTATTCACCAGCCTGCACTGGGTGGTGGCCAGGGTGGCCAGGCGTCGGACCTGGAGATCCAGGCCAACGAAGTCATGCGCATGCGGACCTGGCTCGAGGACACCCTCGCGTTGCACAGCGGGAAGTCATCCGAACAGGTGAACGCAGACATCGAACGCGACAAGATCCTCACTGCAGCCGACGCCAAGGCGTACGGGCTTGTCGATGAGGTGCTTACCTCGCGGAAGATCACGCCACCAAAGATCAACAAACCGTAACGCGGCGCTGCGGCACCCGTGGTCCTGAGTCAAAAGACTGGCACCACGGGTGCCGCGGTTGCTGATTCGGAGCATCAAGTGGCCTAGAGTGGAAGCTAGCCGACGCATGGAAACCGCCCCATCACCGCAGCTGTTTGCAGCGGCCGTAGACGTCGGCGGAACACTTAGTACCACGTTAGGGGACTGACACATGGCTCGCATTGGTGAGAGCACGGATCTACTCAAGTGCTCTTTCTGTGGCAAAAGCCAGAAGCAGGTCAGGAAGCTCATAGCTGGGCCGGGCGTCTATATTTGCGACGAATGCATCGAACTCTGCAACGAGATCATCGAGGAAGAGCTGTCGGAGGTTGCCGAGCTCGGAACCTTTGAACTCCCTAAGCCCCGCGAGATTTTCGACTTCTTGCAGGAATACGTCATTGGGCAGGAGCCTGCGAAGCGATCGCTGGCCGTAGCCGTCTACAACCACTACAAGCGGATCCAGTCCGGGCACACTCCCCGCGCATCCGCCAACCTCGCTGACGCTTCCCCCGCGGAGGACGTCGAAATCGCGAAGTCAAACATCCTGCTGATCGGCCCGACTGGTTGCGGCAAGACCTACCTCGCGCAGACCCTGGCCCGTCGGCTCAATGTTCCGTTCGCTGTAGCGGACGCAACTGCCCTGACCGAAGCAGGTTACGTCGGTGAGGACGTCGAAAACATCCTCCTCAAGCTCATCCAGGCCGCAGACTATGACGTCAAGAAGGCAGAGCAGGGGATCATTTACATCGACGAGATCGACAAGATCTCGCGGAAGAGCGAGAACCCCTCAATCACGCGTGACGTATCCGGCGAGGGCGTGCAGCAGGCGCTCCTGAAGATCCTGGAAGGCACGGTAGCCTCCGTTCCACCGCAGGGTGGCCGGAAACATCCGCACCAGGAATTCATCCAGATCGACACGACGAACGTCCTCTTCATTGTTGCCGGAGCTTTCGCCGGGCTCGAGGAGATCATCGGATCCAGGGCAGGCCGCAAGGGCATCGGATTCGGGGCACCCTTGAGCTCCCTCAAAAATGAAGAGGTGAGCTACGGGGACGTCATGCCGGAGGACCTGCTGAAGTTCGGCCTGATTCCAGAATTCATCGGTCGTCTGCCGGTGATCACCACTGTTACCCACCTGGACCAGCCGGCGCTCATGCAGATCCTCACTGAGCCCAAGAACGCGCTGATCAAGCAGTACCAGAAGATGTTTGCCCTCGACGGCGTGGAGCTTACGTTTGAGCTGCAGGCACTCGAGGCCATCGCCGACCAGGCACTTGAGCGTGGAACCGGTGCGCGTGGGTTGCGCGCCATCATGGAGGAAGTCCTCCTGCCAGTCATGTTCGATCTCCCCAGCCGCGAGGATGTCGCAACAGTCGTCATCACTCCCGGCGTTGTCGACAAGACGGCTGAACCCACGCTCATCTCCCACGACGTTGTCGCAAAGCGTCGCAACAAGTCAGCGTAAGCGCGGGTCGGAATACCGGGACCCTGCAATCGGTTGGGATAGCCAACGGCCAAAAGGCCGCGCGCACATCCGTGAAGAAGGAGCCCTTCAATGACCGTTGCCGTCGAGACTGACCAAACTGCTGATTTCTGGTTCGATCCTGTGTGCCCGTTCGCGTGGATAACCTCCCGCTGGATGGGGGAAGTGGAACAGGTGCGCAATGTTTCGGTCAACTGGCACGTCATGAGCCTCTCCGTCCTCAACGAGGGTCGCGACCTTCCGGAGGAGTACAAGGAGACCATGTTGCAGGCCTGGGCTCCGGTACGCGTGATTATTGCCGCCTCGGCGCTCCACGGCAAAGAGCAGATCAAGAAGCTCTACGACGCCATGGGAACCCGCATTCACCACGACGGCAACAAGGACTACCCGGCCATCATCCGGGAGTCACTGGTTGAGGTGGGACTACCCGTGACGCTTGCGGATTACGCGACCAGCGACGAGTACGACGACGCCCTGCGCGCCTCTCATCAGGAAGGCATCGACAAGGTGGGGGACGACGTCGGAACACCAGTGGTTGCGTTCAACGGAACCGCGTTTTTCGGCCCGGTCCTGACACGTATTCCCCGTGGGGAGGAAGCCGGGCGCATCTTTGACGGCGCCCTCATGCTTGCCGATTTCCCCGAATTCTTCGAGCTCAAGCGCTCCCGGACAGAGAGTCCATCTTTCGACTGAAGCTGATTGTCCCCGGCGTGATGAAGGGCCTTCCAACCGGGTTGGAAGGCCCTTCATCACTGGTCCCCAAGAGGTCGACAGCTTCGGTGAACGCCGTCTGCTACTGCCCGCTGGCGGATTCCTCGGGGGAGGCCAGCACCACTGCGCTGACAGTAAGTTCCCCGTCATCCACACGCAATTCGAGCGATGTCACGTTCCCCGCCGCGCACAGGTCTGAACGTGCGGCGTCGAGCCGCTTCACCTGGTCGGAGGAACCGCCGATGACGGCGCTCAGCACCTCGGTGCGCTGCTTGACCTTCGCTTCCGACTTGGCCTTGCGCAGTCCGCTGAGGGCTGATCCGACCGTCTGCAACATGCCGGTATCCGCATCCAGCGCCGATGCAGTCAGGCTGCCGGCCGCAGGCCACGCCGCCTTGTGCACGGAACCGCTCCGCCACCAGCCCCATACTTCTTCGGTGGCGAACGGAAGGACCGGGGCAAACAGGCGGAGCAGTGCGTCCAGCGTGGTTGCAAGTGCCGCGAGAACCGAGGCTTTCTCAACCTCACCGACGCTGCCGTACGCGCGGTCCTTGACAAGTTCGACGTAGTCGTCGGTGAAGGACCAGAAGAACGATTCGGTGAGCTGAAGTGCCCGCGCGTAGTCGTACTTGCTGAACGCGGATGTTGCCTGCTCGACCACCGCATCCATCGATGCCAACAGGGAACGGTCCAGCGGGTTGGTCAGCACGGACGCGTCCGCAGTAACGATGTCCGCCTCTGTCGCTCCGAGGTTCAGCACGAACTTCGATGCGTTTAGCAGCTTGATGGCTAGGCGCCGGCCGATCTTCATCTGGGCGATCTCATAAGCCGTGTCCGCGCCGAGCTTTGCGGACGCTGCCCAATACCGGACGGCGTCGGAACCGAACTGCTCCAGCGCGTCCGTCGGCACAACAACGTTGCCCTTCGATTTGGACATCTTCTTGCGGTCAGGGTCAAGGATCCAACCGGAAATGGCCGCGTGCTTCCAGGGAGCCGAGTCCAGCAGCGAATCCGCGCGCACTACGGAGGAGAACATCCACGTCCGGATGATGTCGTGACCCTGCGGGCGGAGGTCGAACGGGTACACCTTCGAAAACAGGTCTTCATCACGGGACCATCCACCGATGATCTGCGGCGTGAGCGAGGAAGTTGCCCAGGTATCCAGGACATCGGGGTCCCCCATGAACCCGCCTGGCTGGTTGCGCTGCGATTCGCTGTACCCTGGAGCCGGCTCCGCTGCAGGGTCAACCGGCAGCATGTCATCCGTTGGGAGAACGGGATTGTCATAGTCCGGTGTGCCGGCGTCATCCAGTGAGTACCAGACGGGGAACGGTACGCCAAAGAAGCGCTGGCGCGAGATCAGCCAGTCACCGTTGAGGCCTTCGATCCAGTTCTCGAAGCGGCTGCGCATGAACGACGGGTGAAAGTCGATCTCCCTGCCACGCGCAATCAGTTGCTCACGTCGGTCGGAGTCACGTCCGCCGTTGCGGATGTACCATTGGCGGCTGGTTACCACCTCGAGCGGTTTGTCACCCTTCTCGAAGAAGTTCACTGCATGGGTGATCTTCTTCGGCTCACCGTCGAGGAGGTTGGCTTCAACGAGCATTTCCGCAACGGCTTCCTTCGCCGAAAAGACGGTCTTGCCCGCGATGCGCGCGTAATTCTCGCGGCCGGCCGCCGTCGTAATCCACTCCGGGGTGTCGGCGAGGATGCGTCCGTCGCGTCCCACGATTGCGCGCGTGGGAAGCTCCAGTTCCCGCCACCACGTGACGTCGGTGAGGTCGCCGAAGGTGCAGACCATGGCAATGCCTGCGCCCTTGTCGGGCTTGGCGAGCGGGTGTGCCTTCACTTCCACCTCGACGCCGAACAGCGGTGAGGTGACCTTCTGGCCGAAGAAGGGCTGGAAGCGCTCGTCGTCCGGGTGCGCTACGAGGGCCACACACGCTGCGAGCAATTCGGGACGGGTGGTTTCGATGTGGATGGCGGTGCCGTCGGCAGCCTCGAACGGATACCGGTAGTACGCGCCGGGGACTTCGCGGTCCTCGAGTTCCGCCTGCGCAACAGCGGTTCGGAAGGTGACATCCCACAGGGTGGGTGCTTCTGCAAGGTACGCATCGGACTGCTTCAGATTTGCGAGGAATGCCCGCTGTGAGACGGCCCGTGAGTTCGAGTCGATGGTCCGGTAAGTCAGGTTCCAGTCCACGGAGAGCCCGAGTGAGAGGAAGAGGTTCTCGAAAACCAACTCGTCCTCGACTGCAAGTTCTTCGCACAGTTCGATGAAGTTCCGCCGCGAGACGACGTCGAAGTCGCGCTGGTTCTTTGCGGGCTCGGCAGGAGGGCGGTAGCCGGCGTCGTAGGCCATGGTCGGGTCGCAGCGTACGCCGTAATAGTTCTGGACACGGCGCTCTGTGGGTAATCCGTTGTCATCCCAACCCATTGGGTAGAAGACGTTCTTGCCGTTCATGCGCTGGTAGCGCGCCATCACGTCGGTCTGGGTGTAGGAGAACACGTGCCCAACGTGGAGAGAACCGGACGCCGTTGGAGGCGGGGTGTCGATCGAATAGACGTCCTCGCGGGACGTCTCACGGTTGAAGGTGTACGTTCCCTCTTCGCGCCAACGCTGGTTCAGCTTGGCTTCCAGCCCTTCAAGGGCGGGCTTCTCGGGAACGTTGATGGGGGCGGGTGTGGGCGTGTCTGTACCCTCGTTGATTTGTGCCATGGCTCAATTGTTTCACGCTGGTGCCGCACGCCGATGACACCGGGTTTGGGTTACGTTGAAGGCATGACTTCTTCACAGGGCAAGGCAGCGGTTGTGACCGGCGCGAGCACGGGAATCGGCGAAGCAACGGTCCACCGGTTGACCGCGGACGGCTGGAAGGTCTGGGCTGTGGCCCGCCGCGCTGAGCGCCTTGAGCGGCTGGCCGAGGACACAGGTGCCGTACCGTTCCCGCTCGACATCACCGACGACGACGGCGTCGCGCGGCTTGTCGACGAGGTCGCCGCCGCTGGAGGGATCGACACACTCATCAACATCGCCGGTGGAGCCCGGGGTACGGAATGGGTTGCCGAGGCCAAAACGGAGGACTGGGTGTGGATGTACGAGGCCAACGTGCTTGGCACCATGAAGCTGGTCCGAGCATTCCTGCCGATGCTGCGCGGTCACGGGGAAGGAACGGTCCTCAACCTCACCTCGACGGCGGCACTCGCTTCCTACGAGGGCGGTGCCGGTTACAACGCCGCGAAGGCCGCCCAGCGTGCTATGACCAGGGCGCTCCGGCTCGAAGAGGTGGAACACAACGTCCGTGTGGTGGAGGTATTGCCCGGTCTGGTCCACACCGAGGAGTTCGCCCTCAACAGGCTGGGAGACAAATCTGCTGCGGAGAAGGTCTACGCGGGCGTCGAGAAACCTCTCACTGCGGACGACGTCGCTGACGTGGTCGCCTACGCCGTCTCGTTGCCGCACCACGTGAATCTGGATGAGATCGTGGTCCGTCCGGTTGCCCAGGCAGCCGCACACAAGGTGATCCGCCGGAGCTGACGTGTTAGCTGAATGAACCTTCGGCCGTTAGAATCAGTGCAGCAGCTTTGACCCGGCCATCACCGGTGAGCTTCCGGAAGAACCCACCTGCCCGTGCGGCAGTGTGTCAGTAGACCCGGACGGGTAAGCCCGTCACAGCAGTTATGAAGTGGCTTCAGGCATCCCACAGTGGGAGGTTTGGGCAAGCGAGGTGGTACCGCGGGTTTCATCCTGGGCTTTTGGCTCAGGGGGATCCGTCCTTGCAGTAACCGGATCCACCCTTGCCGCCGAACCACCGCCAGCTTCAGGACCAAAACATGTCGCAGATCTACCCCAAGGCCAGCGCAGCAGATACCGCCGTATCGGGCTCCGCTTCCCCCCGGTTCCCCGTGCTCGAAGAGCGCGTGCTCAAGTACTGGGAAGAGGATGGCACTTTCCAGGCGTCCATTGACCAGCGCAGCTCTGACCTGCCTGGTGGCCAGGACGGCTCCAACGAGTTCGTGTTCTACGACGGCCCGCCCTTCGCCAATGGACTCCCGCACTACGGCCACCTGCTTACCGGTTACGCCAAAGACCTGGTGGGACGCTACCAGTCCCAGCGCGGGCGCCGGGTCGAGCGCCGCTTCGGGTGGGACACCCACGGACTTCCTGCCGAACTCGAGGCAATGAAGCAGCTCGGCATGAGCGACAAAAAGCAGATCGAAGCAATGGGCATCGACAAGTTCAACGACGCCTGCCGTGCCTCGGTCATGAAGTATGCGGGGGAGTGGCAGGACTACGTCACCCGCCAGGCCCGGTGGGTTGACTTCGAGAACGACTACAAGACACTCAATGTGGATTACATGGAGTCTGTGCTCTGGGCGTTCAAGACCCTCCATCAGAAGGGCCTGACCTACAACGGTTACCGCGTCCTGCCGTACTGCTGGAAGGATGAGACGCCGCTTTCCAACCACGAACTGCGCATGGATGATGACGTCTATCAGGATCGCCAGGACCAGACAGTGACCGTGACTTTTCCCCTGCTCGCAGGCGGAAGCGCAGTATCTCAGGATCTCGCTGGAGTTGAGGCACTGGCCTGGACCACCACGCCGTGGACGCTGCCCACCAACGCAGCCCTCGCCGTCGGACCCGACATCCACTACGCGGTGGTTCCCGCCGCAGCGGACAGCGCCATGCACGGACGCCGCTTCCTCATCGCAGAGGAACTGCTCGGCGGCTACGCCAAGGAGCTCGGCTATGCGTCCGCCGAAGAGGCCCGCGCCGCCGTCGTCGGCACGCACCGGGGAAACGAGCTCGGTGGGCTCAAATACGAGCCACTGTGGGATTACTTCACGGATCCCGAGCGCGGGGGCTATAGCAATGCCTTCACTGTGCTCGTTGCCGATTACGTCACCACGACGGATGGCACCGGAATTGTCCACCAGTCACCTGCCTACGGTGAAGAGGACCAGAGAATCTGCGAGGAGGCTGGCATCCAGGTCATCCTTTCGGTGGATGAGGGCGCACGTTTCCTTCCGCTCTTCGGCGAGCCTGTCAACGGAAGCGCGCCGCTCGCGGACATCGTGGGGCAGCAGGTGTTCGAGGCGAACAAGGGGATCACCCGTGTCCTGAAGGACGCCGGCCGGCTGGTCCGCCAGGCGAGCTATGTCCACAGTTACCCGCACTGCTGGCGTTGCCGTAATCCGCTGATCTACCGTGCGGTGTCCTCGTGGTTCGTGGAGGTCACCAAGATCAAGGACCGCATGGTCGAACTCAACCAGCAGATCAACTGGATCCCGGACAACGTCAAGGACGGGCAGTTCGGCAAATGGCTGGAGAACGCCCGCGACTGGTCCATCAGCCGCAACCGCTACTGGGGTAGCCCCATCCCGGTCTGGGTCTCTGACGATCCAACCTACCCGCGCACGGACGTATACGGATCGCTCGCGGAGATTGAAGCGGATTTCGGGCGGCTGCCGCGCAACAACGATGGCGACGTGGACCTCCACCGTCCATTCATCGACGAGCTGACGCGCCCCAACCCAGACGACCCGCGCCCGCCCGGGGAAGGCCAGTCCACCATGCGCCGGGTAGCGGACGTACTCGACGTCTGGTTCGACTCAGGTTCCATGCCCTACGCGCAGGTTCACTACCCGATGCAGAACCAGGATTGGTTCGAGTCCCATAACCCGGCAGACTTCATCGTCGAGTACATCGGACAGACGCGCGGCTGGTTCTACACGCTGCACATCCTGGCCACGGCGCTTTTCGACCGGCCTACGTTCAAGAACGTCATCAGTCACGGAATCGTGCTGGGCTCGGACGGGCAGAAGATGTCGAAGAGCCTCCAAAACTACCCGGATGTTTCCGAGGTGCTGGACCGCGACGGGTCTGACGCGATGCGGTGGTTCCTGATGGCTTCGCCCATCCTGCGCGGCGGCAACCTGGTGGTCACCGAGCAGGGTATCCGCGACGGAGTGCGCCAAGTAATCCTCCCGCTGTGGAACGTGTGGCATTTCTTCCGCCTGTACACCAACGCTGCCGCGGGCGGTGCCGGGTACGAGGCAAAGACGGTCACAGCGGACGCAGCCGGCTCACTGGCCGAACCGCTCGACCGCTACATCCTCGCCTACACCGGCAACCTGGTGGAGGACATGACGGCCTCACTGGATGCGTTCAACATCAGCGACGCCTGCGAATCCCTCCGCCGGTACCTCGACACCCTGACCAACTGGTACGTGCGCCGGGGAAGGCAGCGGTTCTTCGACGAAGACACTGATGCCTTCGACGTGCTCTACACCTGCCTCGAAGCGGTGTGCCGTGTAGCGGCCCCCCTGCTTCCGCTGGTGACCGAGGAGATCTGGCGCGGCCTCACGGGCGGGCGCTCCGTGCACCTGACCGACTGGGCGGCGGCGTCGTCGTTCTCGGCTGCCCCGGAACTCGTCGAGCGCATGGACCGGACCCGGCAGATCTGTTCCACCGGTTCGAGCCTTCGGAAGGCAGCTAACCTGCGGGTCCGCCTGCCGTTGGCGGAACTCACGGTCGTGGCGCCGAAGGCAAGCGAACTCGAAGGCAACTACGGCGCGATTGTCGCCGAGGAGCTCAACATCAAGTCGGTTCGCCTGATCGATTCGGCCGATGCGTCGCCGGAAGAATTCGGCATCACGCAAAAGCTCGTGGTCAATGCCCGTGCTGCCGGACCCAGGCTCGGGAAGAACGTGCAGGCCGCGATCAAGGCAGCGAAGTCGGGGGACTGGTCCGTAGACGACGCCGGCACGGTCACCGCGGGTGGCCTGGCGCTGGAACCCAGTGAATACACGCTCGAGACAGTCGTGAAGAACGACGACGCCGGTTCGGCCTCCGCTGTCACGGTCCTGCCGGGCGGTGGTTTCCTGGTGCTGAACACCGAGGTGACTGAGGAACTGGCTGCAGAGGGAATCGCGCGCGACATGATCCGGTCAATCCAGCAGGCACGAAGGGATGCGGACTTCCACATCAGTGACCGGGTGGTGACCACGGTGAAGGCGAATGCCGAAACCTTGTCAGCTTTGCAGACGCATCGTGAGCTGGTTTGCGAGGAGACCCTTTCAGAGGAGCTGGAGCTTGTGGAAAGTAATACGGACGCGGCCGAGGGAGCTTTTGTGGAGGTGGCACGGGCATGAGTGATGCGTTCAACGAACCTGGGCCTGGCCAGGAGATCGACCAGTTCTCTGTCGAGAGCGTCTACGCTGAGCTGCTGAGCCGTGCGCCGGAGAACAAGATGGAGCCGCGGATGGCGCCGCTGTTCAGGGTCATGGAGATACTGGGCGAGCCGAACAAGGCCTTCCCGATCATTCACATCACAGGGACGAACGGCAAAACCTCCACCGCCAGAATGATCGAGGCAATTCTCAGGGCACACGACCTGCGCACGGGTCGCTACACCAGCCCGCACCTGAGCCGCGTGACCGAGCGCATCAGTATCGATGGTGAGCCGGTGGCGGATGAGACATTCGTCCGGATTTGGGACGAGATCCGGCCGTACCTGGACATCGTCGATTCCGAACTGGATGCTGCCGGTGAGCCGCGCCTGACGTACTTCGAGTGTGTGACGGTCCTCGCGTTCGCCGTCTTTGCGGACGAGCCCGTTGACGTTGCCGTCATCGAGGTTGGGCTCGGAGGGATCACGGACGCAACCAACGTCGGCGACGGCGTGGTCTCGGTTGTCACCCCGATTTCCCTCGACCACACCGAGCTGCTGGGCGACACACCAGGGGAGATCGCGCTTGAGAAGGCTGGCATCATCAAGCCGGGCGGGTTCCTGGTCAGTGCCGCGCAACCTCAGGAGGCAGCCCAGGTGCTGCTTGACCGGGCGCGGGAAGCGGCAGTGGAGTTCCGTTTCCAGGGCGTCGAGTTCGACGTCGAACAGCGCAGGATCGCCGTCGGAGGGCAGCTGGTCACAATAGCGGGCATCGCCGGGCGCTATGAGGAACTGCTGCTGCCCCTGCACGGTGAGCACCAGGCCCAGAACGCGGCGACAGCAATCGCGGCAGTGGAGGCATTCCTGGGGGGAGGCAGCAAGGAACTGGATGCCGACGTCGTCCGCGCTGGCCTGGAAACAGTCACGTCCCCTGGGCGGCTGGAACTGGTGAGGACCGCGCCCAGCATCCTCGTCGACGCTGCACACAATGCGGCAGGTGCAAAAGCCTCCGCGAAGGCGATTTCAGAGGCGTTCGAGTTCAGCCGGCTCGTGCTGGTGATCGGGGTCCTCAAGGACAAGGACGCAGGCGCCATTCTCAGTGAACTGCACGAAGAACTTGGCGGCATCCTGCAGGACGTCTGCCTGACGCAGTCCACTTCACCTCGGGCAATACCGCCGTCCGAGCTTCGTAAGGAAGCACTGGCGGCAGGGTTCGCCGATGAACGGATTCACCTCGCCGATCGCCTGGATGAGGCCATCGAGTGGGCAGTCATGAAGGCTGAGGAAGACGGCGATCTTGCGGGCGGGATTCTGATCACCGGGTCCATCACCGTGGTGGGCGAGGCACGCGCCTTGCTCGGCAGGTAGGAGGGGCAATGGCTCGTCAGACCAAAGCGCAGCGGGAATGGCGTCCGGGGATGCCGAAGAAGCGCCGCTCCATCAGGGTGATGTTCGCATCCACCGTTCTTTTGCTTGAGGCCTTCGTGGTGCTCTTCGCCACCCTCGTTGTTTTTGGGCTGCGTGGTGACACCATCCCGGTCGGCGTCGTGCTCGGGGTGGGCCTTGGCTTGAGCACCGTGCTGATTTTTTCCTGCGCCCTCCTGACCAAGCCCTACGGCATCCCTCTTGGCTGGGGATTGCAGGGAGTGATCGTGTTGACGGGCATCGTGGAGCCGATGATGTTTGTCGTCGGCCTTCTCTTTGCCCTGACCTGGCTTTATGCAATCCGCACCGGAGGCCGGCTGGACCGCGAGAACGCTGAACGGGACCGGGTGCAGAAGGAGTGGGAACTGGCTCATCCGGAGCAGGTTCAGGGCGAAGGACCTGAGCCTGCACGCTGAAGATGGCCCAGCCTTTAGTAGAGTCAGTGATGGAAAAGACCGGGTGAGCCGGTCGGAATGGCAACAGCAAAGGAAGTCCTATGAGTGCCGAGCGCACCCTGGTATTGGTCAAGCCCGACGGCGTCGAGCGGGGATTGAGCGGAACCATCCTCTCCCGCGTGGAGGCCAAGGGTTACCGCCTGGTCGACTTGGCGTTAGTATCGGCCACCCGCGAAAAGCTTGAAGCCCACTATGCCGAGCACGTGGGCAAGCCCTTCTATGAGCCGTTGGTCGAATTCATGCTGAGCGGACCCATTGTTGCCGCTGTGTTCGAGGGCGAGCGCGTCATTGAAGGGTTCCGTTCCCTCGCAGGAGCCACAGAACCGACGACGGCGGCACCCGGCACCATCCGCGGCGACTTCGGTCGCGACTGGGGCCAGAAGGTTCAGCAGAACCTCGTGCACGGTTCGGATTCGGCGGAATCCGCGGAGAAGGAAATCAGTATCTGGTTCAGCTGATCCTGGGTGGGTCGTGGCTGATCGCCCGGCGTCGTCTTGTTGCCCTTGGTAACGTTGGTGCATGACTGAATATCGCAGGCTCGGCACGTCAGGACTCAGTGTTTCGGTGGTCGGTCTCGGGTGTAACAACCTGGGCCGGCCGGGAACGCCATCAGAAACCCAACGTGGAGCGAACGCCGTCATCGGCGCCGCGCTGGAAGCGGGAATCACGTTGTTCGATGTTGCGGATTCCTACGGCAAAACTCCCGGTGTGAGCGAAGAGTTGCTTGGAAAAGCCCTAGGCCGCAAACGCGAGGACGCTATCGTTGCGACCAAGTTCGGGCTTGACCTCAAGGGTGCCAACGGGCCGGACTGGGGAGCGAGAGGCTCCCGGCGGTACATCGTCAAGGCCGTTGAAGCTTCGCTCAGGCGCCTGGACACCGAATGGATAGACCTCTACCAGTACCACGCACCAGACGCTGCCACTCCAATAGACGAGACTCTCTCGGCTCTCGACCAATTGGTGCGGAGCGGCAAGGTCCGCTACATCGGTCACTCGAATTTCGCTGGCTGGCAGGTGGCCGAGGCTGAGTACGTGGCCCAGCAGCTGGGGCGTAACCGTTTCATCTCCGCGCAGAATCATTACAATCTGCTAGAGCGCAGCGTCGAGCGTGAAGTCATACCGGCCGCGGAAGCGTACGGCCTTGGGCTGCTGCCCTATTTTCCCTTGGCCAATGGGCTCCTGACCGGGAAGTACGGAGCTGGTCAGGCTCCGGCGGGAAGCCGCCTCACCCACTCCCGCACCAACCTGCTGGACACGGCAGACTGGGATCAATTAGCGGACTTCAGCGCCTACGCGCGGGCGCGTTCCCTCACCGAACTGCAGGTCGCGTTTTCCTGGCTGGCAAGCCGGCCCACCGTGTCCAGCGTTATTGCGGGGGCCACCAAGCCCGAGCAGGTCAAGCAGAATGCTGAAGCCGCGGCCTGGAAGCCCAGCGAAGCAGACCTTGAGGAACTCGACAGGATTTTCCCTGCGGCCGCCAAGTAATTTCCTCGCCCGCTCATCGCGCGGATGAACGGCCGCGCTCAGTGGAACATGCGGCCGTTCATCCGCTCCGAGGCGCCCACGCGGTCCAGGTAGGGGGTGATACCCCCGAGGTGCATTGGCCAGCCGGCACCCAGAATCATGCACAGGTCAACATCTTCCGGTGCCGCGACAACCTCTTCCGCGAGGAGCCGGCCGATTTCGTCCGCCAGCGCATCCTGGGCCCGTCGCAAAACTTCGTCGCTACTCGACGGTTCCGTTCCGAACTCCATGAGCCGCAGGGTGGCCTCCGGGACTTCGTCGCCCGCGTCGGTGGTTCGCCAAAGGCCTTTGACGCCGGCATCGATGAGGCGCTGCTGGTTCTGTGAGACGTAGAATTGGTCGCCGAACGCCTGGTGCAGCGATTCCTGGACATGCTGGCCAACGGGGAGTCCGACAAGCGCCAGCAGCTTGAAGGGGGTCATCGGCAGCCCCAGGGGCCTGAGTGCGCCGTCAGCGGTAGCGGCATCGGTGCCCTCGTCGAAGACCGCAGTGATCTCGCCGAACATCCTGCCTAGAATCCGGTTGACCACAAACGCGGGAGCGTCCTTCACCAGGACTGCGGTCTTCCTGAGCTCCTTCGCTACGGCGAATGCCGTGGCAAGGACGGCGTCGTCGGTCTTCGGGGCCTTCACGATCTCCAGGAGCGGCATGGCGGCTACCGGGTTGAAGAAGTGGAACCCCACCACGCGTTCAGGGTTCTGCAGGTGCTCTGCCATGGCGGCCACCGAGAGCGAAGAGGTGTTCGTAGCGAGGATGCATTCGGCCGAAACGATGCCTTCCAGTTCGGCGAAGACCGCGCGCTTGACTTCGAGCTCCTCAAAGACGGCCTCGATAACGAAGTCGGCGTCGGCGAACGCCGCTTTGGACACCGACCCGGAAACGAGCTCATTAATCCGGTTCGCTTTGTCTGCGGAAAGGCGCTTCTTCTCCTGAAGCTTCGCAACCTCCGAATGAACCCACTGCACACCTTTGTCGACGCGGGCCTGGTCAATGTCCGTCAGTACCACCGGTATGCCGAGTTGACGGGCGAAAAGCAGTGCAAGCTGGCTCGCCATGAGCCCGGCGCCGACCACGCCCACCTTGGTCACCGGCCGCGCCAGCTTGCGGTCCGGGGCTCCTGCGGGACGCTTTGCGCGTTTCTGCACGAGATCGAGGAACGCATACACCGTGGCATGGAACTGCGCTGACTGCATCAATTCTGTCAGCGCCGTGCATTCGGCTTCAGCGGACTCCTCCTGGGAACGGTGCAGCCCAGCCTCGAAAAGGTCGAGAACCATCCCTGGCGCGGGCGCTGCGTTGGCGGTCTTGGCTTCCACAAAAGCGCGCGCCTGGCTGGCCGCGGCCCCCCACTCGCCGTCGTCGTACGTGGATAGCGCCGTACGCCGCTCCCGCACGGCCGAGGGGTCGGTGAGCACTGCTGCTGCCCACCGGATTGATTCCTCAAGGAAATCCGCCGGTTCGAACAACGCATCGGCTATCCCTAAGGTATGCGCTTTACGCCCGTCCAGGGTCCGGTTGTTATTCAGGGGATTCTCTATCATCACCTGGAGCGCGGCCTTTGGCCCGATCAGCCGGGGGAGCCGGTAGACGCCTCCCCAGCCTGGAACGAGCCCGATGAACGCCTCGGGCAGGCCGATGCCATTGGCTCCCGTGGAAACCGTCCGGTAGTTCGCTGCGAGGGCGATCTCAAGCCCGCCGCCGAGGGCAACGCCATTGATGAAGGCGAAGGTGGGAACGCCCAGGTCATCCAGCAAGCCGTAGGCGGCGTGCCCTAGTTCAGCCATCAGGCGGCCATGCTCTGCTGCCTTGAGGGACTTCACCGTCGAGAGGTCAGCACCCGCGGCGAGAAAATACGGTTTGCCGGTGAGCGCGACGGCGTTGATCTCGCCGCTGCGTGCACGTTTCTGGAGAGCCTCCAGCGTCTGCCCGAACTCGATCAGCGTGCGTGGTCCCAGGGTGGTGGGCCGGTTGTGGTCCAGTCCGTTGTCCAGAGTGATGAGCGCGAGGATTCCCGCATCTCCTGGGAGCGCGAGATCCTGCACGAGCGAGTGGGTGACGACCTCCTCCGGTACCAGTGCGGCCAGGGGTTCAAAGCGTTCAAAACTCATGCTGCATCCTCCGAGGTGGTGCCCAAATAGTCCGCGTGGTGGGGATTTTCCCAGATGACGGTTCCGCCCATGCCGAGGCCCACGCACATGGTTGTGATTCCGTAGCGGACAGTGTGGTCTTCTTCGAACTGACGGGCCAGTTGTGCCATGAGGCGCACGCCCGATGAGGCCAGCGGATGCCCAACGGCGATCGCGCCGCCGAAACGGTTGACCCGGGGATCGTCGTCGGCAATTCCAAAATGGTCGAGGAACGAGAGAACCTGGACCGCAAAGGCCTCGTTGATCTCGAACAATCCGATGTCCTCGATGCTGAGTCCGGCTTGCCGCAGTGCTTTTTCGGTAGCCGGGACGGGGCCGATCCCCATCACCTCGGGTTCGACGCCGGCGAAAGCGTAAGCGACCAGGCGCATCTTTACCGGCAGCCCCAGTTCGGCCGCAGCCTCGCTGGATGCCAGCAGCGCGGCTGTCGCGCCGTCATTGAGCCCTGCCGCGTTGCCTGCGGTGACCCGTCCGTGCGCCCTGAATGGGGTGCGGAGCGTGGCCAAATCCTCAACCGTGGTGCCTGGACGCGGAGGCTCATCAGCAGTGTGCAGTGTCCAACCAGCGCCCGGCTTCCTGCCAGCGACCGGAACGAGATCCGCCTGGATCTGGTTGTTGGCGTATGCGGTGGCCAGTTTGGCCTGGCTCGCGGCAGCGTAGGAGTCGGTGCGGTCCCTCGTGATTGCGGGGAAGCGGTCGTGGAGATTCTCTGCGGTGTTCCCCATGTTGAGCGCGGCAGGATCCACGATCTTCTCGGCCATGAACCGAGGGTTCGGGTCCGCGCCCGCGCCCATCGGATGGTTTCCCATATGCTCGACGCCGCCGGCGATGACGACGTCGTAAGCACCGAAAGCGATTCCGGAGGCGGTAGTGGTGACGGCCGTCATGGCCCCAGCGCACATACGGTCGATCGCGAAACCGGGCACCGAGCGCGGTAATCCTGCCAGAAGGGCGGCGGTCCGACCGATGGTCAGGCCCTGGTCTCCGGTCTGGGTGGTCGCTGCGATTGCGACGTCGTCAATGCGCCCGGGCGGAAGCGTTGGATTGCGCCGGAGCAGCTCGCGGATGCATTTGACCACGAGGTCATCGGCCCGGGTGCCAGCGTGAATTCCTTTCTCGCCGGCTTTGCCAAAGGGCGTCCTGACGCCGTCCACGAACACGACATCCCTGACTTGCCGCCGCGTGGTCCTGGTTACTGTGGGCACAACCGCTCCTCATTGAGTTGATGGATCTCGCCCTATGTTACTCACGAGTAACATTCTCCTGCAACAGTCTGCTCTTGTCGGAGTCAGGCCTCGCTGGGCTGCTTGGACCGTTTGGGCTGAAGCGGGTCCGGATCCAGGAAGGCAACGGTGATGACGGCCGCCACCTGGTCTATCTGCCATTGACGGGCGCCGAGGCCCGCCAACGCTGAAGAGACCGACTCAAGATCCACAACTGTGGGCGGGCGCCAGGCGAGCCGGCGGAGGTAATCGGGGGTCAGCACATTCTCGATGGGTATGTTCAAACGCTCAGCGACGGCCAACACACGCGGCTTTGCCGTCTGGAGACGCGCCGCGGCCGCGGGATCCTTCTCCTGCCATACCCGCGGGGGAGGCGGGGCATTGGTCGGAAGCTGGAGTTCGGGAAGGTCCCGGGAGGTTCGGGCCGAAGCGATGCAGCGCAGCCAGCGGGGCGCTTCGCGCTGCGCCGCCCGGCCATGGAACCCATTCACCCCGAGCAGCTGGGGGACCGTCTGGGGCATGGCACGGGCTGCCGCCACAATCGCGCCGTCCGGAATGAGCCTTCCCGGGGCTACATCCCGTTTTTCGGCAAGGGCTTCCCGTTCAGTCCAGAGTTCCCGGACGGCTGCCAGCTGGCGCCGGTCGCGGATCTGGTGAACGCCGGACGTGCGCCGCCAGGGGTCGGTTTTCGGCGCGGAAAGCGGAGTACCCAGTATGTGCTCGAACTCCTCCTCGGCGAAGGCAAGCTTGCCGCTTTCTTCCAGCAGTTCGATGAGGCGGCCACGCAACTCCGTGAGGACCTCGACGTCGAGCGCCGCATACCTCAGCCACGGTTCCGGAAGGGGCCGCTGGGACCAGTCCGCCGCAGAGTGTTCCTTCGCGAGGGTGAAGCCGAGCAGGCTCTCGATCACCGCGGCGAGGCCTACGCGGGGGAGTCCGGCCAGGCGGGCCGCCAGCTCCGTGTCGAATAACCGGTCTGGCCACATCCCCAGGGCCGAGAGGCACGGCAGGTCCTGGGACGCTGCGTGCAGGATCCACTCGACTCCCTGCAGTGCCTCGTTAATGATGGTCAGATCCTCAAACGGTTCAGGATCAATCAGCCAGGTTCCTGAGCCCTCGCGCCTGATCTGGACCAGGAACGCGCGCTGACCGTAGCGGAACCCCGAGGCCCTCTCTGCATCCACCGCTGCAGGGCCGGAACCCGCTTCCAGCGCCTTCGCTGCGCGCGCCAGTCCGGCTGGTGTGTCGATGACGTAAGGAACGCCGTCGCGCGGTTCGTCAAGTAGTGGGAGGGGAGTCTGCGAACCAGCAGGGGCTGCGCTCTCGCTGAGGGCCTCAGTGTCAGGCTCGGATTGCTGCTGGGTCATGATGAAACCAGTCTATCCGGGTGGGAGCGGCGGACTGCGATCATCGGTGCGGCACGCAACCGCTGGTTGCAATGCAGGGAAAAAGCTTCAAT
This sequence comes from Arthrobacter sp. TRD_SC_6, assembly GCF_055361185.1. Lineage (NCBI taxonomy): Bacteria > Bacillati > Actinomycetota > Actinomycetes > Micrococcales > Micrococcaceae > Arthrobacter > Arthrobacter sp. TRD_SC_6. The sequence continues at coordinate 2,755,160 of NZ_CM143953.1, read as the reverse complement.
TACGACGGCGGTTGGGGAGGGCTGCGACACCTTCCGGAAGTGGTGGCAGGCCGGCGAATGTGCACACCATGTCCGCCCAGGCCTCCAGGTGATTCTGCACGCTGTCGGAATCAGGCGTCCAGGAGGCGCGCAATTCAATGTCGATTGTGTCAACGCGGTCAGCCAGCGATCCAAAACTCTCCGACAGGATCCGTGTTGCCGTGCCACCGGCCGACCGGTAGCCGGCGTCGTGCGTTTGAAGTGCTTCCACAAGCCAGGTCCACGCTACCGAACCGAGCAGGGAATCGTTGCCCATGTCCGGTTCCAGCTGGGCGCGGATATAGGTGACGATCCGGAACGTTCCATCCCATACCTCAGAACCGTCCGGATCATAGAGGAGGATGAACCGACCCGTGGCCAGCTCTTCACCGTCTTCCTGCTGCAGCGCAGCGCGGGCTGGCCCGTGAACGGGGAGCGGGCCGGGGCGGGCATCCTGCAGCACCTCAGCGCCGAGCGCGACGGCGTAGGGGGCCAGGCGGGACGGTGCCGGAATCTCATCGAGACGAAGCTCATTACGGCACTTCGCACGCCGCAGGCCTGCCAGGGCATCCAGGAATTCCGGGGGTACCTGGGAAAGGTCTCCGATAGCGCTCACCCTCGAAGGCTAAACCCCATGGCTTCAGAGTGGGGAGTGCCACGCCGGACGACAGTCCGGGCGCCGGGTGACTCAGCGATCAACCCTTCGAAAATAGGTTGTCTGATTCCATGTCACGCAAGTTCCCGTCGGATGGCCGCGGCGAAGGCGTCGACGTCCTCCGGTGTTGTGTCGAAAGAGCACATCCAGCGCACTTCTCCGGTCGACTGGTCCCAGTCGTAGAAGCGGAACTGTTCCCGGATGCGGTCCGCGGAGCCGGGCGGGAGGATGGCGAAGACGGCATTGGCCGTGGTCGGTTGCGTCAGCGTGACGCCTGCGATGTCCGAGACCGCAGCGGTGAGCCGTGCGGCCATTTCGTTGGCGTGCGATGCTGAGCGCAGCCACAATCCGCTTTCGAGGAGCGCGACCAACTGGGCGGACACGAAGCGCATTTTCGAGGCCAGCTGCATGTTCATCTTGCGGAGGTATTCGAGCCCCGGCGCTGCCCCAGGATTCAGCACAACCACGCATTCCCCGAACATCAGGCCGTTTTTCGTACCTCCGAAGGACAGGATGTCCACACCGGCGTCGCGGGTGAACTCACGTAAGGGCAGTGAAAGTGCGGCAGCGGCGTTGGCGATCCGCGCGCCGTCCATGTGGAGGTGCATTCCGCGGGCATGCACGTGGTCCGCGATCGCCCTGATCTCTTCCGGGGTGTAGAGGGTGCCCAGCTCCGTGGTTTGAGTGATCGATACCGCGAGGGGCTGCGCACGGTGTTCATCACCCCATCCCCATGCCTCAAGGTCAATCAGCTCCGGCGTGAGTTTGCCGTCAGGAGTGGGTACTGCCAACAGCTTGATGCCGCCCACCCTCTCCGGGGCGCCGTTCTCATCCACATTGATATGAGCGGTCTTCGCGCAGATTACTGCGCCCCAGCGCGGCAGGAGCGCCTGGAGGCTGAGGACGTTGGCGCCGGTGCCATTGAACACCGGGTAGGCAACGGTGCCCTCCCCGAAGTGCTCCCGCATGAGTTCCTGCAGGCGGGCGGTGTAGGCATCCTCGCCGTAGGCCACCTGGTGTCCGTCGTTGGCGGCGGCCAGCGCTGCGAGGACTTCCGGATGAACGCCGGAGTAGTTATCGGACGCGAAACCCCGCACGTTGGGGTCATGCAGGCGGGCGGCGGCAGAGAGGGTGTCAGTCACTTTTCCAGTATCTCGTATCAGTGGGTGGCAACGGGTTGTGGAGCGCTGCCCTAACGGTAAGGCTCAGTGGGCCAGGCTTATTCGCTGACCGTTGATGACCGCGGCTTCCTCATCAAAAAGAGCAGCCAGGGCCGCCGCGAGGTCGCGTACGTGGGTGTAACCGGGGAATTTGCGGTCGGGACGAGCTGCCTGCATTTCCTCATCCAGCAGCGCCTTGACGACGACGACAGTTGCTGCGGCACGCTCCTGCGAGCCCTCCTGTTGCCCAGCGAATTGCTGGGCTACGGCCCGGACCCAGGTTTCCGCGGAGGATTTCACCGCAGCATAGGAGGCACTCCCCGCAATCGGTGAGTCCACGGCAGTCGCGGACACGATGGCAAGCCGTCCCCGCGGGGAAGCCTCCAGGTCACCGATGAAGGCACGCGTTGTATTGCGCAACGTGGTCAGGACGGCCCGGTGAAGAAACTCATAATCCTCCTCGCTCTGGTCAGCGATCCCCGATCCACCCCGCCAGCCGCCCACGAGGTGGAACAGTCCATCAACCCGGATGCCGTCCTCACGGAGCGACACGGCGAGTCCGGACACTGCATCGAAGTCCGTCAGGTCGCACGTCCGCAGTTCGACGCCGAGGTGCCCGAGCGAAGAATCGAGCCTTCCGGCATGCGAGCCGACCGCAACGACGCGGGCACCCGCCGTCGTCATGGCCTCGCTAACAGCTACGCCCGCTGCGCTGCTCGCGCCTGCAACGACGACGGTGAGCCCTTCGAGGTCCGGTGCGGAACCGGTCATGAGCTGCGGCCGGTGATGCCGGCTGTGGATTCGACGACTTCCTTCATCTTCCTGTCCAGCGCTTCGAAGAACATGGACAGCGGGAACTCGTCGTCGAGGACGGCGTCTGTCAGGCCGCGTGGAGGGCCGTCCAATGGGAGGGCATCGGGTCCCTTCGCCCAGACAGAGGCGGGGTGGGGGGTCACCGTCTCTGAGACCAGATCATAAGCGGCAAGCCAGTGGGCCATCTTCGGCCGGTCGATGGAGCGCCAGTACAGTTGCTGGATCTTCTCACCGAGGGCGATGACGACGGCGGGAACCTCGTCCCAGTCGATCGAGAGGGTGGTGTCCGTCCAGTGCAGGACGTGGTTTTGATGGAGCCATGCGAAGAGCAGCTGACCCCCCAGGCCGTCGTAGTTGCGAACACGGCTGCCCGTGATGGAGAAGCGGAAGATGCGGTCGAAGATCACCGCGTACTGCACCAGCCGGGCGTGGCGGCGTGCCTCGTCGGAGGCGTCGTCGTCGGCCGCTATGCGCACGGACTCGCGGAACGCCGTGAGGTCGCACCGCAGCTCTTCCAGCGAATACAGGAAATAGGGCATGCGCTGCTTGATCATGAAGGGATCGAAGGGGAGGTCCCCCCGCATGTGGGTGCGGTCGTGGATGAGATCCCACATCACGAATGTCTCTTCGGCCAGTTGCTGATCCGTCAGGAGCAGGCGGGCCTCTTCGGGCAGGTCCAGGCGGGTGATATCAGCCGCTGCAGTGACTACGCGACGGAAACGGGCCGCTTCCCGGTCGGCGAAGATGGCGCCCCAGGTGAATTGCGGGGTTTCGCGGACAGCGACCGTTTCTGGAAAGAGCACGGCGGAATTCGTGTCGTACCCGGAGGTGAAGTCGAGGAATCGGATCGGAACGAAGAGCTTGTTCGAGTACTCCCCAGCCTCGAGCTCAGCGATGAATTCCGGCCAAACAACCTCGATGAGGACTGCTTCGACCAGACGGCTCGAGCTGCCGTTCTGGGTGTACATCGGAAAGAGCACCAGATGCTGGCGGCCGTCAACACGGTTCACCTGCGGCTGAAACTTCACCAGGGAGTCAAGGAAGTCAGGAACTCCGAGCCCGGAATCTTTCCAGCGCAGCAGATCGGTGCGCAGTGCTTCGAGGTAGGCCGAATCGTGTGGAAACAGGGGCGCCAGCTTTTGGACGCAGTGGACGATGGTGTCCACGAGCTCCGTCGCCGCCATGCAATCCGCAGGCTCCGGCACGGATCCATCCTTTGCCTGCAGCGACCGGAGGGCGGAGGCAGCTGCTTTGAGGTCCAGCCAGGCAGGATGCAGCTCGGGTTCCGCTGTTCGGGATTCCTGGACGGGGGACTCGACGGCTTGAGTCATGACTCTCCTTGCGGTGGGGGTGAAAAACTACCCCGAGCGTAGCAATAGGACAGCATTACTTATGTCAAATCAGACTAACCATAAGATAGTCTGTCGCTCGCAAGCTCTCCCATCCAGGCTCCCCGTAGCTCCGCTTAAGCTGCTAACTGGCCGGGACGAGGCGCATGGAAATTGAGTTGATGCAGAACCGCTGGTCGGTGGGATTTCCGTAGCCCTCACCTTCAAAGACATGGCCCAGATGGGAGTCGCACCGTGCGCAGCGCACTTCGACTCTTGCCATACCGAGGGACCGGTCATGGATATAACGCACCCTCTCCTCAGCGAGCGGAGCCCAAAACGATGGCCAGCCGCAATGGGAGTCAAACTTCTCGTTGCTGGTAAACAACTCGTGTCCGCAGGCACGGCACTGATACACCCCCTTGGTATGGGTGTCGGTGTATTCACCGGTGAAAGCCCGTTCGGTGCCGGCCTGCCTGAGCACCTTGTACTCCTCAGGGGTCAGCTCGCTCCTCCACTGCTCATCGGTCTTCTCAACGGGGGCCGACTGGTTGCTGCCTTGGGGTTCTGTTGTGCTCATGATTGGTTCAACGCTCATGAGTCGCCGATAAATCCCGAGCCGGCGTATAGGTGCAGCACCGGGATGCCGAGTTTGTCCTGAGCCTGGTTCGCCCAGTCTGTGTGAAAGGTGTCGGCGACCGCATGCGGTCGGGTGAAGACAACCGCCTGTTGCGCGTCATGGGTGGCTACGGCGCCAACCATTGCCTCGATCGGGTTGCCTGCCGCAACTTTCCCATCCGCAGGAAGGCCGACGGCAGCCAGGGCGGCAAGGGATTGCTCAAGCGCACGATGGGCCGATAACCGCGCATCTTCAGGGGAAGGCTGACCGGACGAGAGATCCCGAAAGGCGTCTGCGAACTCGAGCAGGCTCAAGTGGTTGAGAAACTCTCCCAGCAGGTTTTTGTGCCGGTCCTCCGGGAGAACAACAAAATAGCCAACCGCTTCTTCCCCTGCGAGCCTGCGCAAATTGCGAACGTCGGCGTCCGTCAGGGGGACTTCTGCAAGAACCACGATTGTCTCAGCCATGCAGTAAGACTAGTGCGGAGGACCCGCCCTTCATAAGCTGTGCCGGGACCGCGTAGGGGTTTCCCACCGACACTCCGCCGCCTGCGAGCGTTCGCCGCGAGGCGGCGGAGTCAGTCACAATAGGCATATGCCAGTCAGCACAGCCCCAGTCACTGAAGGCAAATACCCGTGGCTGCGATGGGCGGCCTTGGGATTGGGAGCGGGCGCCGCAGCCACGTCCATCATCGCTGGCGCCACCTCCGCACTCGCGGCGCACTTCGCCAAGGAAGTCGTCACTCCCGGCAAGCGGGATGAGAAGCTGGAAATACTCGCCGTCGTTCAATCAACCGATGGCTTGCAGGTAATTCTCCCCGCGAACGAAGACACCACCGTCGAAGGCACGTACAGCCTCTATTTCGACGGCGGTGGCGGGCACGCGCGGATTGGCGTCATCCGCTCCTACGTGCCAAGGGAAGGCACGGTCCAGCGCGACGTCGAAGAAGTCTATTCAGGTGACCTCCGGTCGGCCACCCGCGGGTGGTGGAGCGGATCTGTCTACTCGGAACCATCGGACCTGGGCTACGCGAACGAGCGGATAGCGGTACCTGTTTCCGGCGGGCTCGCTCCGGCCTGGCTTATCCGCGCCGAATCGCCGGCCAGGACATGGGCGATCATGGTGCATGGCAGGGGAGTGCAGCGCTCCGAGGGACTGCGGGCGGTGCAGACCGCGCGTGAGCTTGGGATGACCAGTCTGCTTGTTTCCTACCGGAATGACGGCGAAGCGCCATACGCTCCCGACGGGCGGTACGGCCTGGGAATGACTGAGTGGCAGGACGTGGAGTCCGCGATGGAATACGCCTTCGGCCACGGCGCTGAGGACGTTGTTCTCTTCGGCTGGTCCATGGGCGGAGCCATTTGCCTTCAGGTTGCAGACGTGTCCAGGTACCGGACCCGCGTCCGGGCCTTGGTCCTGGACGGTCCGGTCATTGACTGGATGAATGTGCTGACCCACCAGGCAGAGGTGAACCGCATCCCCGCGCCGGCCGGTAGGCTCGGTCAATGGCTCATCTCGAACCGGATCGGCAAAGCGGTAACCGGGCTCGCCACACCAGTGGACCTGAAGAGCATGGATTGGGTGACGAGGGCGGACCAGCTGACCATTCCCACGTTGATCCTGCACAGCGAGGACGACGAATTTGTTCCGGTTGGCCCCTCAGCGGAATTGGCCGAGCGGAATCCCGCGTTCGTGACCTTTGAGCGGTTCCACCGGGCCCGGCACACCAAGGAGTGGAACGCGGACCCGGACCGCTGGCACGGTGTCGCCACCCGTTGGTTGGGCGAGAACGTTTTCAGCCGCGCGGCTCCCGGGAACCGGCTAAACCGCTCCTGATTCCCTGAGCTTGCGCTTGATGCGGCCGAGCATGGCCGTCATTCCCCGCAGCCGAAGCGGAGTGATGGCGCGGGTAAGACCAAGGAGCTCCGGGACGTCGTCGGGCACCGAGAGGATCGTGGCTGCCGGTAATCCGTCGAGGCCTTCCTGAAGGATGCCGGCGAACCCACGGGTAGTGGGCGCCTCAGGGGGAGCGGAGAAGTAGAGCGATACGGTCCGTTCCGTGTTGTCCTGCATTTCGACCGTCAGAAACAAGGGACTTTGGCACTCCACTACCTGTTCCAGCAGTTCTGGATGGTCCTGCAGATGCTCTGGCAGCGCGGGCAGGCCGCGGGAGAACTCGAGCAGCAGCTGAAGCCGGTCCGGCTCGGAAAGCGCCTGGAAGTCATCGATGATCTCTGCGAGCTGTTGGGGTAGTGCCGTTGTTTCCACTGCGGTCCTCAATCTGCCCCAGGCAGCTTTCCTGCCCGGGGCACCTAGTCTATTGCTACGCGCGGGCAGGCGCGACGCCGCGCTCTTCACCCTTGACGATCGGTACACGGACTGCGTTGCCCCACTCCGTCCAGGAGCCGTCATAGTTGCGGACCTTTTCGAAGCCGAGCAGGTGCGTGAGGACGAACCAGGTGTGGCTGGAACGCTCACCGATGCGGCAGTAGGCAACGACGTCGTCGCCCTCCTTCAGACCGGCTTCGCCGAGGTAGATCGCCTCCAGCTCTCCGCGGTTGCGGAACGTCCCGTCTTCTGCCGCCGCGCGCGCCCACGGAACGGAAGCAGCCGATGGAATATGCCCGCCACGCAGCGCGCCTTCCTCGGGGTAAGCCGGCATGTGCGTGCGGGCGCCCGTGTACTCATCAATTGAACGAACGTCGATCAGGGGATTGCCAAAGTGGTCCAGGACATCACTAAGGTAGGCGCGGATGGGCGCATCATTGCGCTCAACAGCGGGGTAGTCGGTTGCTTCCGGCCCAGGCACGTCCGTTGTGAGCGCGCGGCCCTCGGCGATCCACTTGTCCCTGCCGCCGTCGAGGAGACGGACATCCTCGTGACCAAACAGTGTGAACACCCAGAGTGCGTAGGCGGCCCACCAGTTGGACTTGTCGCCATAGATAACCACGGTGGAGTCCCGCGAAATGCCCTTGGCTGACATCAGGCGTGCAAATCCGGCACCGTCGACGTAGTCACGGGCAACCTCGTCATTGAGGTCAGTGTGCCAGTCGATCTTCACGGCACCCTCAATGTGGCCGGTCTCGTAGAGCAGTACATCTTCATCCGACTCGACAACCACAAGGCCGTCAGAACCGAGATTATTGGCCAACCACTCGGTGGAGACGAGGCGCTCGGGGTGGGCGTACTCGGCGAACTTTTCGTTGGTGTCTGTTGCGACGCTCATCCGTAAATGGCCTTCCTGTATCGATCACTGATTCTTCTCTAGCCTAACCACGAGCCGGGTTGATTGCTTCCGCCTGGGTCATCGGGCGCCTTATTGACCTTCACCGTATGGGAGGGCACCGATGCCTGCATCGATCGCGTTCCGCTGCGCTGACGTATTGTTGCCTAGCGCGGTCCAATCAGCCGCCTCAAGACTTACCGACGAAAGACGCTCCGCCTGTGGCAACCATCGAACATCTGACCCAACGCACACCGAAGGTCTCCGTGGACGGGCTGCTCGATGGTTTCTACCCTTCGGAGCGGTTCGGCGATGTTTCGTTCGAGTCCTACCGCCCGGACCCGCAGCAACCTTCCCAGACGGCCGCCGTAAAGGCGTTGCGTCACTTCGCTTCGACGGTGAACGCTCCCAAACCCAGTGGACTAAGAAAGCTTTTTGGATCGAAACGGGAGGAGAGCCGTGCGGGGATCTACCTCGACGGCGGATTCGGTGTGGGTAAAACCCACCTCCTGGCATCGCTATGGCATGCCACCTCGGGCAGGAAAGCCTTCGGGACCTTCGTCGAGTACACCAACCTTGTCGGTGCGCTGTCCTTCCGGAAGACGGTTGACGCGCTGAGCGGTTACCAGCTCGTGTGCATCGACGAGTTTGAACTCGATGATCCCGGCGACACCGTCCTGATGTCGAGGCTCATGCGGGAACTGGCCGACGCCGGCGTGAAGCTTGCGGCCACTTCGAACACGCTGCCTGGATCCCTCGGAGATGGAAGATTCGCCGCCGTCGACTTCCAACGTGAGATCCAGGTACTCGCAGACCAGTTCGATGTCGTCCGGATCGATGGTGAGGACTACCGGCACCGGGGCCTGCCAGAAGCGCCCGCACCGCTTTCTGAACAACAGGTCCGTCGTCGGGTGCGGTCGCTACCAGACGGAACAACCGTTGCGGAGGACAATTTTGGCGACCTCGTCAGGCATCTGGCCGGCGTCCACCCCAGCCGCTACCGCCAGCTGATAGACGGAATCGACGCCGTCGCCTGGCACAACGTCGAAACCATCAGCGAGCAGGCAGTCGCCTTGCGCTTTGTTGTGCTGGCGGACCGGTTGTACGACAAAGACGTACCCATCCTTGCCAGCGGCAGGCCGCTGAGCGAGCTGTTCACCGCGGAAATGATGGAGGGCGGCTACATGAAGAAGTACTATCGCGCTGTGTCGCGGCTGACTGCGCTCGCGCGGCAGGCGGAGGAGCCTGCAGCCTGAAGCAGGGATTGCCGGGAACCGGTTCATATGAGGCCCAGCAAGACGAAAGCGCCGACACTGCCTCGCAGCAGGGTCGGCGCTTCTTTGTCGTGCTAAAGGTGATCAGGCCGGAACGTTCGGCGGATCAGCAGGCTGGGTGCCATCCTTGCCGTCGACATTGTCGACCATCGAGGAGGCCTTGGACTGAACCGAGTCGATCTTGTCGGAGTACTTGCCACCGGTCTTGCTGTCAACGAAGTTTCCAGCGTTCTCGATGCCCTCCTTGATTTTCCCGGAGTTCTCGCCCACCAGTCCGGCTGCCTTGTCCTTCAACTCTCCGGCCTTGCCTTTGAGCCCGTCAAAAACAGACACAGACACCTCCCTTCTTCACCGGGAACCTCTTGTTCCCTCCGCTGACCATCATAAAGAGCAGGTGTGCCGCGGCCAAGGGTCTGCGGTTTCGCCCTCAGCGTGAGGCGGCGTGCAGGTTTTTCCGGTGGGCGCTGTCTTTGCGGGGCGGCCGCCGTATTGCCTCGGCAGCCCTGGTGTGACAGCCTGATTGAGCTACAAAGCACCCGGACGAGGTGCGCCGTACCCGGCCAGCGAAAAGACGGCGCTCAGGAGCAGATCATGGCGTGGGTCATCCTCGTTATTTCAGGGGTTCTGGAGGCTGTGTGGGCAACCGCACTGGGCAAATCGGAGGGACTCACCAGGTTGTGGCCCTCCGTGTTCTTCGGGGTTGGGCTAGTACTCAGCATGATCGGGTTGGCCTGGGCCATGCGTACGCTGCCCACAGGCACGTCCTACGCAGTGTGGGTGGGCATCGGCGCGGCGCTTACTGTCACTTACGCCATGATATTCGACGGCGAGACAGCCTCTTTGGCGAAGGTGCTTCTGGTGCTGGGAATTGTGGCGTGCGTTGTGGGGCTGAAAGTTCTGCACTAGGACTCTTCCGCCTGCGGTGCACCCCTGGAGATGACTCTGCCTGTCTGCTCAAGGCGATTTTTTTGGAGCGGACGACGGGATTCGAACCCGCGACATCCACCTTGGCAAGGTGGTGCTCTAGCCAGCTGAGCTACGTCCGCGAAAAGGCGCCTCCCAAGGAGGCGCCTTGCGTGGGCGATACTGGGATCGAACCAGTGACCTCTTCCGTGTCAGGGAAGCGCGCTACCGCTGCGCCAATCGCCCGTGGCTTGCAAATCACCCGTATGGAGGTGGGGACGGGATTCGAACCCGCGTATACGGCTTTGCAGGCCGCTGCCTCGCCTCTCGGCCACCCCACCGTGACCCACCTGAGCAGGATCGCCAACCGGAGCCGGCGAATACAGTGACTTGCGAGCGGACGACGGGATTCGAACCCGCGACATCCACCTTGGCAAGGTGGTGCTCTAGCCAGCTGAGCTACGTCCGCACGAAAGAATTCCGGTTTTGAGCAGCGAATCTAAGAAACGATTTGCCCGTCCCCGGCGTCTTTCCAACGAGTAAGAACAATATCCGAGGAACATGCGTTCGTCCAATTCGGATTCGCCCAGTGTGGCTCCGTGAAATTGCTGGAACTGGCTGTATAAGGCGGTGTTACAGGCCGGTCTGCGCCCTACAGCGTAGTTCCCGAAGTGTCGGTAACGGATGACACACTGGAATCATGACCGAGCCGCTCCTTGCACACGCCACTGATCGCGGGCGGATGTATTCCCGATCGACGTCCGAGCCGCCCACTGTGCCGTCAATAACCACCGTCATCTCCCAGGCATCGAATTCTTCACTGGACGGTTGGTTTGGCTATATGGCGGCAAGCGCGCTGGCGCAGGATCCCAGGCTTCCCGCCTCCCTGGGCAATGCCAACGAAATGCGGGCCGTTATTCAGGACGCTTCAAAGGCAGCGGAGCGTTACAGGAATGCGGCTGCTTTTCGCGGTTCCCGGGTTCACTACTACTGCGAGCAAATAGCGTTGCGGGATCTCGGCCGGGATCATGCCGTGGAGCGCGCGCGCCAGGACCTTATTCAGAACGGCGAAGAGGAATTCGCTGCCCGGTTCGACGAATGGTGGACGCTGTACGCTGTCAAGCCCATTGCGCCGGAAATTACGGTCTGGAACGCTGAACTCGGTTACGCCGGAACACTGGATCTGGTTGCAACCATCGGGGGGCGGTTGTGCATCATTGACTTCAAAACCCGGGCTACTGATCGCGACGGGATGGTCAAGCCCTTGGATGAGAAGGTCGTGATGCAGCTCGTAGCAGGGATGAAAGCCCAGGAATCGTTGGTTGACCCCGTGGCCGGAACCTGGGAACCCTGGAAATATGGAGCCGACCCAGTGCTGCTAGGGGTAGCGGTCGGCCAGACCGAAGTACGCGCGCTGCGGGCGAACCCGGAGGTCCTCAAGCAGCACTGGTTCAAATTCTGCGCGTTGCGGCGCGCGTGGGAAGCCAATGCCGAAGCCGCCGTTGCCGGCAGCGCGTTACTCGCAGTGCCCCCTCCGGCCGCCGCTGAACCCCGGAGCGCGTGATAAACGGCCACAACACATAGAATTGACCTGCTTCAGCGGCAAATATATCTGCAGAGCTGACGCTTATCATCACAAAATCGAAGGACGCACTTCCGTATGGCGGTTATGAGTATCAGGTTGATCGGCGATCCGGTGCTGCGCACGCCTGCCGTCGAGGTCGCGGAATTCAGCCCTGAGCTTGCCAGGCTGGTGAACAACATGATGGAAACCATGCACAGCGTTCGCGGTGCTGGCCTCGCCGGCCCGCAGGTGGGCGTTTCATTGCGGGTCTTCACCTACGCCGTCGACGGCGAGGAAGGGCACGTCATCAATCCGGAACTGGTACTGGGTGATTCGGTTCAATCCGGTGAACTGGAGGGTTGCCTCTCCGTTCCCGGTCTCGGCTTCGACCTTGCAAGGACCAACGAGGTACTGCTGCGTGGTTTTGATACATCTGGAGCGCCACTGGAAATTAGCGCCACGGGCATGCTTGCACGCTGCTTCCAGCACGAGACCGACCACCTCGACGGGCGGCTGTACATTGACCGGCTTCAGGGCGAAGACCGCCGGAAAGCCATGCAGTCGCTTCGGCACACCAGTTACAACTCCGTGGCGTCCAGCACGGCGAAGGAACGTGCCTCGGCGGTTGGGTCTGCCTTCGGCTCGGCAACGCCACCTGTCGCCGTCTCTCAGCCGGACGCCCGGCCCCGCGTGGCCGCAAGGCGCGGTGCGGAGTGAGGCTGTTATTCGCGGGAACGCCTTCTGTGGCGCTTCCTTCCCTGGCTGAACTTCAGCGGACCGGCCACGAGATTGTTGCCGTCCTGACCAGGGAGGACGCACCCATCGGGCGCAAAAGGGTTATCACTCCAAGCCCGGTTGCCGCTGCAGCAGCTGATGCGGGAATCGAAACCATCAAAGCGAACCGGATCAATTCCGGTGTGATCGAGCGCATCGCCGAGCTCAAACCGGACGCCGCAGCCATCGTTGCCTATGGCGGCATCGTTCCACCGGCAGCGCTGGACATCCCTGCGCATGGATGGATTAACCTGCACTTCTCCCTCCTACCAGCCTGGCGCGGTGCAGCACCTGTGCAGCATGCATTGATCAACGGGGATGATGTCACCGGGGCCTCAACGTTCCTCCTCGAGGAGGGGCTCGACACCGGCCCGGTGTTCGGCACACTGACTGAAGCAGTTCTTCCGGATGACACAAGCGGCGCCCTGCTGGACCGGCTTTCGATCAGCGGAGCAATCCTATTTGCACAGACCCTCTCCGCAATCGGGCAAGGCCGCGCGCAGGCGGTTCCACAGCAGGGCGAGCCCTCGTTCGCCCCCAAACTGACCGGAGCAGACGGACGCGTGCGCTGGAACGAGCCCGCGCTGGCGATCAAACGGCGAATCAGCGGTGTTACACCTGAGCCCGGCGCATGGACCACCCTGAACGGCCAGCGCTGCAAGGTCGGGCCGGTCAAGCTGCGCACCGCCGTCGTTGACCTGGAGCCCGGGGCCATAGCCGAGGCGGACGGCACGGTCCTCGTCGGCACCGGATCCCATGCCGTGGAGCTGGGCACGCTGCAGCCGTCCGGACGAACGCCACTTCCAGCTGCGCAGTGGTACCGCGGCGCACGCCCCAATGATCTGAGGTTCGAATGACACCTGAACAGCGCTCCGGCGACTCAAGCCGGAGGAACGAACGCGGGCGGGAGCGGAACCGGTCAGGCGCCCGAAGCTTTTCGACGGCGGCACCCTCGGAGCGCACCCGCCGCGCGGACCCTGCGCGGCTGGTTGCCTTTGAGGTGCTGCGCGCGGTCGCTTCGGACGACGCCTACGCGAACCTCGTCCTTCCAACCAGCATCCGTAAGCACCGGCTCGGCAGACAGGACGCCGGATTCGCCACCGAGCTGGCCTACGGTGCCCTTCGTGGGCAGGGCACCTACGATGCAATCCTTGCTTCTTGCGTTGACCGTCCGCTTGATCAGTTGGATCCGGCCATTCTCGATGCACTCCGTATCGGCACGCACCAACTCATGGCCATGCGGGTGCCCGCGCACGCCGCGCTGGACCAGACTGTGGGCCTCGCACGCGCTGTCATCGGAGCTGGCCCTTCGTCCCTGATCAACGCGGTGCTGCGGAAGGTTTCGCGCCGCTCGCTCGAGGAGTGGCTCAATGAGCTCACCCAGGGCATTGAGGATCCGGTGCGGCTGAGTTCCCTCCGGCACAGCCACCCCGAGTGGATCGTCCGCGCGCTGCGTCAAAGCCTGGTCGCACACGGACGCGACGTAGTGGAGATCGACGAGCTTCTGAGGGCCGACAACGCGGCGCCGGTGGTGAACCTGGTGGCCCTTCCTGGTATCGGATCGCTCGAAGAAGCCCGTGAGGCAGGCGCCCGGAGCGGTGAAGTGGTGGGGGATTCGGCGCTGTTCGCCGCGGGGGATGTGGGACGCCTGAAAAGTGTGCGGGAAGGCACCGTCCGGGTCCAGGATGCCGGCTCGCAACTCGTTGCACGGGCGCTGGCGGCCGTGAACCTGGCAAAGGAAGCCGAAGGTAAAGAAACTTGGCTGGACATGTGCGCCGGTCCGGGCGGTAAGTCAGCCCTCCTCGGTGCCATTGCCGCGCAGCGTGGACACACACTCGTGGCCAACGAACCCTCCGAACACCGAGCCGCCCTGGTGCGCCAGGCGCTGGGTGCCGTGCCGAAGAGCGTCTGGAGCGTCCGCGTCGGAGACGGCCGGGACGTTGGCTCGGACCATCCGGATGGTTTTGACCGCGTCCTCGTCGACGCGCCGTGCACTGGCCTGGGTGCTCTCCGCCGAAGGCCCGAAGCGCGCTGGCGCCGCACTCCCGCTGACCTGGTGGAGCTTGGTCCGCTGCAGAGGGAGCTGCTGCGCGAAGCGCTCGACACAGTCCGCCCGGGCGGCGTGGTGGCATACGTCACCTGTTCGCCTCATCCGGCCGAGACCAGCGCGGTCGTGCAGGACTGCCTTCGCGGCCGAGAGGGCTTCACTCTCCTTGACGCGGGTGCTGCACTCGACAGCGTCAGCCTCGTGGATACGCTGAATGCGGGACACGAATCAACGGCTCAGTTGTGGCCGCACGTCCACGGCACAGACGCCATGTTCCTGGCCCTCATCAAGCGCTCCTGAATCCCGAAAGGTTCCCATGGCCTCCTGCTGTATCCACCCGAGCATCCTTTCGGCCGACTTCGTCAACCTGGAGTCCGAACTGAAGCGGATTGCCACTGCAGACGCCGTCCATGTGGACGTGATGGACAACAACTTTGTACCCAACCTGACCCTCGGGCTGCCTGTGGTGAAGCGTATCCAGGCAGTCAGCCCCATCCCACTGGATATCCACCTGATGATCGACGACGCCGACAGGTGGGCGCCCGCGTACGCCGAAACCGGTGCCGCTTCGGTGACGTTCCATGCGGAGGCAGCTCGCGCTCCTGTCCGTCTCGCCCGCGAGCTCCGTTCCGCAGGTTCCAAGGCGGGCATGGCGCTCCGCCCGGGCACCGCCGTCGAACCCTATCTCGACATGCTCAGCGAGCTGGACATGCTCCTGATCATGACGGTGGAACCGGGCTTCGGCGGCCAGTCCTTCCTCGACATCACGCTGCCCAAGATCCGGCGGGCGGCCGAAGCAATCCGAGGCGCTGACCTCCCCGTGACCGTGCAGGTGGACGGCGGGATAACAGAGGAAACCATCCTGCGGGCTGCAGAAGCTGGAGCGACAGTGTTCGTTGCGGGCTCATCGGTCTACGGCACGTCCAGTCCGGAAGCAGCGATCGCAGCACTGCGCAAAGCGGCGTCCTGACCAGCGCACAATCCGTAGTGCACGAGAAACCGCGGTCAGCAATGCAGCAACGCGGCACCTGAAGTCAGTTGTCGGGTATTCCGGTGATCGATACGCGCACGGCAACCGCATCGAGGGCAGCTTTCCGCAGGATGTCCAGGCGCGGATCAGGGACAGTCAGCACGGGTAGCAGCGGCAGCCGCGCGTAGTGTGCAAGCCTGGTGTGGCTGAGGCAGGCAGAGATGAGCTGGCTGTCGCCACCGGTTTGTAAGCAGTCCAACCGGTGGTCCCCGAATATGGCCCCGGCGCGCTCTGCTGCCGTTTCCACCAGGCCGTCAGCCTGGTTTGCGCGGCGACGGGCGAACCGCTGCTGGGACCAACCACCGGCGGCAGTGCGTGACTGCACGTATTTGGTGCCTGTCTTCGAAGCGAGCAGGACCCCACCACGGGAGACCCCTGCGGCATACCCACCGCGGCGAATGAGCAACAGGCCCACGGTGACCGGCGGTTCGGTGGAGAGGAGCAGCGCGTCCACCGCGTCCTGGACGGTCAGGGAAACGCTGTTGGCGTTCGCAGCCGTGCCGCCGGTGCCGGTAAGCGCCGGCGTCAATTCCGCTGTGCACCCGTTCACGGCCTGGAGAACGACGACGGCGCCCCGCTGCTCCGCTGTGACGCTCCCGTTCCGTTGGCCGAAGCGCTCGACCCATCCCTGAAGGCGTTCGGGGGGCACCAGCACCTGGCGGCTGTCCGGCATTGTGCGTCCTTGTCCGTGGGGCGGTCGGTGTCGGTCATTCACAGTAGCCTTGGCACTGTGAATGACCTATTCAGCCTGGATCCCAACGAACAGGATGACCATCAGCCCTCCGGCTCAGCTGGCACCTGGAACAGGCCGAGGAGCCCCCTGGCGGTCAGGATGCGGCCGCGGAGCGTTGACGAGGTTGTCGGTCAGCAGCATCTGCTCGGACCAGGTTCACCGCTGCGGATGCTCGCGGGAGGCGAACCCGCCGCCCGTGTTGGAGCACCCACCTCGGTGATTCTCTGGGGTCCACCGGGTACCGGAAAGACCACCCTGGCGCATGTCATTGCGCGGGGCCCCGGGCGAAAGTTCGTGGAACTGTCCGCCATAACGGCAGGTGTTAAGGACGTCCGGCGCGTGATGGATGAGGCACTGTCATCCCGGGACCTCCACCGCATCACCACTGTCCTCTTCCTCGATGAGATTCACCGTTTCAATAAGGCGCAGCAGGACGCACTGCTGCCCGGCGTGGAGAACGGGTGGGTGGTCCTCATCGCCGCTACCACCGAAAACCCCTCCTTCTCGGTGGTCTCCCCCCTGCTTTCCCGCTCCCTTCTGCAGACGCTGAGGCCTTTGGACGAGGAGGACATTGCGGCGCTTTTACGCCGCGCAGCGACGGACCCCCGTGGCCTTGCCGATCAGATAGCGCTCGACGACGACGCCCTCACCCACCTGGTGCGCCTGGCCGCCGGAGACGCGCGCCGGGGACTTACGGCACTGGAAGCTGCTGCCGCCGTCGCGCAGTCCGGGGAGCCAACGGCGTCGGACCTTTCAACGCCGTCGGATGGCAGCGCTGATTCCGAACCTTCGAACGAGCCGGTACGGGTTACCCTGGCTCACGCGGAGAAGGCGGTGGATGTTGCCGCGCTGAGGTATGACCGCGCGGGGGATCAGCACTACGACGTTGCCAGCGCGTTCATCAAATCGCTGCGGGGTTCCGACGTCGACGCAGCGCTCCACTATCTTGCGCGGATGCTTGAGTCGGGGGAGGACCCGCGGTTCGTTGCGCGCAGGCTGATGATCTCGGCCGCAGAAGATGTGGGGATGGCCGACCCCACGGCGCTCCAGACCGCTGTTGCCGCTGCCCAGGCTGTTCAACTTGTGGGGATGCCCGAAGGGCGGATCATTCTCGCCGAGGCGGTTGTGCACATAGCTACCGCGCCAAAGTCGAACGCCGCCTACAACGGAATCAACCAGGCCATTGCAGACGTCCGGGCGGGCAAGGGCCAGGGAATCCCGGCTCACCTCCGCGACGCGCATTACCCGGGCGCACGCCAGTTGGGGCACGGGAAGGGGTACATCTACTCCCACGACGAGGCCCACGGCATCGCCGCCCAGCAGTATGCGCCGGATGACCTCGTCGGTAAGGACTACTACGAGCCCACTGACCGCGGAGCCGAGCGGGCTGTATCCGCCCGCTTGGAGAAGCTCCGCGCCATTATTCGCAGGCGCTGACTGCTGTTAGTATTGACGGTTGACTGGCAAGTCGCGGCTCACCCATGTGCGGATCACTGCACCTTGGCGAGGCCCGCGGACTGTAGCACCGGAAAATGCGGCCCCTTCCGGCTCTCCGAACGTGGAGGCCAGCCACACAAGAAAGCGTCCTGCTGAGGCGAGAACCGCAGCAGACTGCTTTGCCGCAGAAACATTGAAAGGTGAACGTGGCTAACAACACACGTGCCCGCCGTAAGGTGCGCATCTCGCGCGCCCTCGGCATTGCTTTGACCCCTAAGGCCGAGAAGTACCTGGAGCGTCGCCCGTACGCGCCGGGTCAGCACGGCCGCTCCCGCCGCAAGCAGGACAGCGACTACGCGGTACGCCTGCGTGAAAAGCAGCGTCTGCGCGCCCAGTACGGCATCCGCGAAGCGCAGATGGCCCGCGTCTTCGAAGAGGCCCGCCGCACCGCTGGCCTGACCGGTGAAAACCTGATCGAACTGCTCGAAATGCGTCTTGACGCCCTGGTTCTGCGTGCAGGTTTCGCCCGCACCAGCGCCCAGGCACGCCAGCTCGTGGTCCACCGCCACATTATGGTTGACGGCGCACGCGTGGACCGCCCATCCTTCCGCGTCAAAGAGGGACAGCTGATCCACGTCCACACCCGCAGCGAGACCATGGTTCCGCTGCAGGTTGCTGCAGCCGGCGCGCACCGCGACGTGCTTCCCGCAGTGCCTGCCTACCTTGACGTACAGCTTGAGAAGCTGCAGGCCCGGCTGGTTCGCCGCCCCAAGCGCTCCGAGGTCCCTGTGACCTGCGAAGAGCAGCTCGTGGTGGAATACTACGCTCGCTAGGCAGCAGCATTCCGTGCGGTCTTTGCACGCAAACTGAATATCAGTACTGAAGAGCCCGCGGCGCACGCCGCGGGCTCTTCAGTAGGTAAGGTACATAGGGAATTGCGGGTATCAGTCCGCCGAGGCCGAGTGCTTAAGGAGTTGTTCAAACATGTCAGGTGGAGATATCGCCGGGCTGATCGCTGCCGGGGTTTTTGCGGTCCTCGTGGCTCTGCTTGCCGTTCCTGTGTGGAAGCTCGGCAAAGTTTTTGATGAGCTCCGCCAGGCGATCCGTACGGTCAGCGACGGGACCACTCCGCTGATCGACGAGGTGACGAGCACCGTCACGACAACCCATCAGCAGTTGAAGAACGTCGACGGCATCACCTCCCACGTCTCCGACGCGTCAGCAAATATTTCTGCGCTCTCTTCGCTCGTCGCTGCAACCGTCGGATCGCCGATCATCAAGGTCGCCGCCTTCTCCTACGGTGTGCGTGCAGCATTGGCGTCCAGGCGGAAGCCGTCGCCGCGCCGTCGTAGTCGCTGACTGCCGCAACCGATTCGCCTAGACAGAATGAGGATCTCCTAAATGATCAGACGAGTTTTCTGGCTCACCGCCGGAGTGGCCATCGGCGTGGTGGCCGTGCGGAAAGTTTCCGCCATGAAGTCTGCGGTCGGCCCGGAGGGCCTGAACCGCACGGTGGCGCAGTTGGCTGACAGCGTGTCGGACTTCGCTGATGCGCTGCGCCAGGGCATGCAGGAGCGCGAAACCGATCTGCGCACGGCGCTCGGCATCGACGCCGACACCGAGACCGACGCGCGAGTCTGAGCGCTTCAGCGCTACTCCAGCCACGGCTCCGTACCTGCTTCGGCACCCGTTCTCCAGAACCGCAGCGCACCGTTCCCCCGCAAACCAAAAGGATTCACATGCTGTCCCAAGAGATTGCCCGCCGCTGGCTCGACTACTTCGAGGGCCAGGGCCACACCCGGGTTCCGTCGGCCTCACTCGTGTCGAGCGACCCCTCGCTGCTGTTCACCGTGGCGGGAATGGTGCCGTTCATTCCCTACCTGACTGCGCGCGAAGTTCCTCCATTCGACCGGGCGACGAGCATCCAGAAGTGCATCCGCACCGCGGACATCGAGGAGGTCGGTAAGACGGCCCGCCATGGCACGTTCTTCCAGATGTGCGGAAACTTCTCCTTCGGTGACTACTTCAAGCAGAATGCCATCCGCATGGCCTGGGAACTGATGACCGCAAGCGTGGACGACGGCGGGTTCGGCCTGCCAGCTGACCGGTTGTGGGTCACGGTGTATGAGGAGGACGAGGAAGCCCTTGCCATCTGGCGCGACGAAGTGGGGTTCCCCGCTGGGCGCATCCAGAAAATGGGTAAGAAGGACAACTACTGGAACACGGGCCAGCCCGGTCCCGGCGGACCTTGCTCCGAGATCTTCTATGACCGCGGCGCCGAGTATGGCAAGGACGGCGGGCCTGAGGCCGATGAGGACCGCTACATAGAGATCTGGAACCTTGTCTTCATGCAGTACCAACTCTCAGCCGTACGCAGCAAGGACGACTTCGACATCGCCGGTGAGCTGCCGAAGAAGAACATCGACACCGGGCTCGGACTTGAGCGCCTTGCGATGATCCTTCAGGGCGTGGAGAACATGTATGAGACCGACCAGGTCCGGCCGGTCCTCGACAAGGCGTCCGAACTCTCCGGCCGCGAGTACACCAGTGCAGAGTCCGACGACGATCCCCACCACCAGGACGACGTACGGATGCGTGTGGTTGCCGACCACATCCGTTCCGCGCTCATGCTGATTACCGACGGCGTGAGCCCCTCCAACGAGGGCAGGGGTTATGTGCTGCGCCGCCTGATCCGCCGGGCTGTGCGCGCCATGCGCCTCCTCGGTGTCGAGAAAGCGTGCCTCCCCGATCTGCTGCCCGTCTCCCGTGACGCGATGAAGGGTGTGTACCCGGAGGTCGAGCAGGACTTCGAGCGCATCAGCCGGATCGCCTACGCCGAGGAAAAAGCCTTCCTGCGCACCATAGCGTCAGGCACGGCCCGCCTTGAGGAAGCTGTGAAGGAATCGAAGAGTGTGGGCCGTGCCCTGACGGGTGAGGAAGCATTCAGCCTGCACGACACCTATGGCTTCCCAATCGACCTGACGCTGGAGATGGCTGAGGAAGCCGGCGTCCAGGTGGATGCTGAGGGGTTCCGCTCCCTCATGCTCGAGCAGCGCCGGCGCGCGCAGGCCGACGCGAGGGGCAAGAAGGCCGGCCACGCTGACATGTCGGTCTTCAACGATTTGCTGGCCAGTGGGGACACACTCTTCACCGGTTATGACGAGTTGACCAGCGAAGCGGTTGTCCGTGGAATCGTCATCGGCGGCGTATCCGTACCTGTGGCGCGGGCCGGCGATGAGATCGAACTGATTCTGAACCAGACGCCGTTCTACGCCGAAGCGGGCGGACAGGCGGCGGATACCGGGCGCATCACGGGCAACGGATTTGTTGTCGAAGTGACCGATGTCCAGCGTCCGGTCAAGGGCCTCAGCGTGCACCGCGCCGTGGTGCGGGAAGGCGAGATCACGCGCGACGCCGTCGTCACCGCGGCTGTAGACCGTCAGCGCCGCCATGCGGGCGAGCAAGCACACTCCGGCACGCACATCGTTCATGCGGCACTGCACCAGGTCCTCGGCCCTGAAGCGCTGCAGCGGGGCTCCTTCAACAAGGCCGGCTACCTGCGCTTCGACTTCGCCTGGGGAGAGGGAATTAGCCCGGGCGCCCGTACTGAGATTGAGGAAGTATCCAACCTGGCGATCCGCGGGAACCACCCCGTCGATACAAAGATCATGGCGCTTGACGATGCCAAAACGCTGGGCGCAACTGCACTCTTCGGCGAAGCCTACGGCGACACCGTTCGCGTGGTTGAGATTGACGGACCCTGGTCCCGGGAATTGTGCGGCGGAACGCACGTTGACTCGACGTCCCTAATCGGCACCCTGACACTGCTCGGTGAGCAGTCGGTGGGTTCAGGCAACCGGCGGGTCGAGGCGCTGGTCGGAATGGATGCATTCCGACACGGCGCCGCTGAGCGCGCACTGGTCAGCGAACTGTCCGAAATGCTGAAGGTACCGTCACCGCAATTGCCTGAACGGCTCAGCGCCACCCTCAACCGCCTGAAAACTGCCGAGAAGGAATTGGAACGGCTCCGCAAGGAACAGCTCTCCTCTGCCGCAGCGTCCCTGACCGACACCGCGGAAGACCTGGGCGGCGTACGGCTCATCGGGCACGACGCCGGAGTGATCAGCAGCGCTGACGACCTCCGGGCGTTGGCCCTTGACCTGCGCGGGCGCCTTGGCTCCGACGCAGCGGTTATTGCTGTGGCCGGGGTGAGCAAGGAACGCCCGGTCGTTCTGGTGGTCACCAACGAGGAGGCCCGCAGTGCCGGAGTGAAAGCCGGCGCCCTGGTACGTACTGCTGCCGGTGTGCTCGGCGGTGGCGGCGGCGGGAAGGACGATATGGCGCAGGGCGGCGGATCGGATCCCTCCATGGTGCCAGCTGCCCTCCAGGCAATCCGTACGGCCGTGGTTTCCCGTTAGCACTGGTGTTGGCGACGCAGTGACAGCGCATGGCTACCCCCGGGGCGTGAAACTCGGCGTTGACGTTGGCATGGTCCGGGTGGGTGTCGCGGCCAGCGACCGCGATGGCCTGGTTGCCACCCCGGTGCAAACCCTCAGCCGCGACAGGAAAAAGAAACGTGACCTTTTCCTGTTGGCCAAAATTGTCGGGGAACTCGACGCCGTCGAGGTCTTTGTGGGGTTGCCCCGCAACCTGCGCGGCACCGATTCGGCGTCCACGGTGATGGCCCGCGAGTACGCTTCATCTCTGGTCGAGGCGCTCGATTCAGCGGGACTGGAGGCGACCGTAAGGCTCGTCGATGAGCGCCTGTCCACTGTTTCTGCACACCGGTCGCTGCGTCAGGCTGGCTTGAACAGCCGCGATCATCGTAAGGTTGTAGATCAGGTGGCAGCCGTAGAGATACTTCAGCACGCCATCGACATGCAACGAAACCTTGAGCGGGATGTGGGGGAGCCGGTCGTTCAACCTCGGCGGAAGCGTCCAAAAGGCGCACCGTCGGCCTCATCCGAGGAGTCAGACATTACGCAATCCAACAGTGGGAGGGAAGAGGAGCAGTGAGCCACCGACGTCCTCCTTTCCCGGCAGCCGACTCCGGCGCCGACCAACATCCCGATGATTACCTCGATGATCACTACTCAACCCATCCTGAACCGGTAGAGCAGTTCTTCGAGGCAGACCTGCCCTCCCGCCGCACCCGGCGGCCATCAAAATCCCGCCAGCGTCGCAGGCGCCGACGCACCATAGTGATGCTCGTCGTCGTCCTCGGTTTCATCGGCGTTGTTTTTGCAGTCGCCATGTTCCTGCGGGACCTCATTGGGGTGGGGGAGGTTACGGATTACGCTGGCCCGGGTAATGGATCGGTCACATTTACCGTGGAGGAGGGCGCAGCCCAACTTGTTGTGGGCAATGCCCTTGAGCAGCAGGACATCGTGGCGGACGCCAGTGAGTTCGTGAACGCTCTCGCCTCTGTTTCGGACGGCCGCATAATCCAACCCGGTGACTACGAGCTGAAGTACCAGATGAGCGCGGAACAGGCAGCGGAGGCGCTGCTCGCCGAAGACGCAGGCGTACACTACGTCCCCATTCAACAAGGCCTCAGGCAAACCGAAGTCTTCGACATCCTCGCGGAGTCCACAGGCATCCCGCGCGAAGAATTTGAGGCCCTGGCCGCAGACCCTACACAGTTCGGAATCCCGGACCAGGCTCCCAGCCTCGAGGGTTACCTCCATCCGGGAGAGTACCGGTTCGGTCTTGACGTCACAGCCGCTGACGTCGTTCAGGAAATGGTCGGAAACACCTTTGCGGCTCTGGAAGAAGCGGGCGTTACCGATGCGGCGGAGCAGTACCGGATCCTCACGGTCGCAAGCATTGTCCAGGCTGAGGCCGGGCAGGCAGACTACGGAGCTGTTGCCGGCGCCATCATGAACCGGCTTGGTCCCGACAACACGGAGACCAACGGGCTCATCCAGTCGGATGCGACGGTGACCTACGGACTCGGGCGTAAGAGCTATGACCTCACGGACGCGGAAAAAGCTGACGAATCCAATCCATACAACACGTACGCGATCCCGGGGCTCCCGGTGGGACCGATCGGTTCGCCGGGGGACGAGGCCATTGCGGCTGCAGTGAATCCAGAGGATGTTCCGTTCTTCTACTGGGTGACGGTGAATCTCGACTCTGGCGAGACCAAGTTTTCCGAGACGCTCGCTGAACACGCGGGTTACGTTGACGAATACTTCGCCTGGTGCGATGCCAACCCTGGAAGGTGCGAATAGGTGTTGCCCGCGGTTCAGCCGGTCCGGTTCCGGGCCGGTGTAACCGGGCACCCTATCGCTCATTCAAAGTCGCCCAGGCTGCACTCCGCAGCCTACGGACTTCTCGGATTCGACTGCAGCTACACAGCGATTGATACACCTCCGGGGGAACTGCAAGGTCTCATCGCCGACCTCAGGGCGGACAGCGCGTGGCGTGGCTTGTCTGTCACCATGCCGCACAAGGCGGCGACGCTGCCGTTCCTTGATGAGCTGGGCCCCGATGTCAGCGCGCTCGGTGTGGTGAATACCGTGGTTCCCCGAGGTTTGGGGGAGTACCGTCGGCTCGTCGGCTACAACACCGACGTGGCCGGGATCGCCAATGCCGTGCGGCATGCTGGCACCCGGCCCCCTGACCAGGCCGTGATACTCGGCGGCGGCGGCACAGCCTCTGCCGCGGTAGCAGCGCTTTCCCGACTCGGCGCCAGGACAGTACGGGTGTGTGTACGCTCTTCGTCCAGGGCCGAGCCCCTGGTTGCCCTCGGCGACCAGCTCGGCATTGAAGTGATTCTGGCGGGGTTTGGAGAAGCTGCCAGATACTGCCTGGAATCCGCCCTCGTGATTTCGACCCTCCCTCCACACGGTGCAGATGAGCTTGCACAATCGCTGGCGGACACGGCTAAGCCCGGCGCGGTCGGGGAGGGCAATAGCCGGGCGGTGCTGCTGGACGTCGCCTACGATCCGTGGCCAAGCGAACTCGCCCGTGCGTGGTCCGAACGTGGAGGTGTCATTGTCCCCGGTTTGGAGATGCTGCTTTACCAGGCCGTTGAGCAGGTGAAGCTGTTTGTCGGTGACGGGTTCCGGGACGAACCCGCTGTCATAAATGTGATGTGTGACGCTGTGGGGGCTCCCCGGCGCTAAGCCCCCCGGTCGCCCGTGGCAGGATGGAGTTATGTTGCGTTGGTTGACGGCCGGAGAATCCCATGGCCCTGCTCTGGTCGGAATAATCGAAGGTATGCCTGCCGGCGTCGAGGTCGATAGCGTTGCGATCCAGGAAGCCCTGGCTCGCCGTCGCCTCGGCTATGGGCGCGGGGCACGGATGAAGTTCGAACAGGATCAGGTCCGGATCATCGGCGGTGTGCGCCACGGGCTTACGCAGGGTGGTCCGGTCGCGATCGAGGTCGGCAATACCGAGTGGCCCAAGTGGGAACAGGTCATGGCGGCAGATCCAGTCGACGAAGACGTCCTGAAGGAATCCGCACGCAATGCACCGTTGACCCGGCCCCGGCCCGGGCACGCGGACTTCACCGGCATGCAGAAGTACGGTTTCGATGAGGCGAGGCCCGTGCTCGAACGGGCAAGCGCACGGGAGACAGCCGCCCGGGTGGCGCTGGGCACAGTGGCCGCGCGGTTCCTCGCAGCCCTGGGCATCGAACTCGTCAGCCATACGGTAGCTGTGGCTTCGGTCGCCGTCCCCGAGGGTGCAGCGTTGCCGCGGCACTCGGATCTGCTTGCGCTGGACCAGGATCCGCTCCGGTGCTTCGACCGGGAAACATCATCCGCAATGGTTGCCGAGGTGGACGCCGCACACAAAGAGGGCGAGACCCTCGGTGGAGTCGTCGAGGTACTGGCTTATGGATTGCCGCCCGGCCTCGGAAGCTACGTGCACTGGGACCGGCGGCTCGACGCACGCCTCGCGGGAGCCCTGATGGGCATTCAGGCGATCAAGGGCGTCGAAGTGGGTGACGGCTTCGAAACTGCCCGCCGTCGGGGGTCCGCTGCCCACGATGAAATTGTCCGTGGCGAGTCCGGGCGCATTGCCCGCGCCACCAACCGGGCCGGTGGCATCGAAGGTGGCATGAGCATTGGAGACGTCCTCCGCGTACGCGCGGCGATGAAACCCATCGCCACCGTTCCTAGGGCGCTGCAGACAATCGACGTCAGTACCGGCGACGTCGCAAAAGCCCACCACCAGCGTTCTGACGTGTGCGCAGTCCCGGCGGCCGGCGTCGTTGCTGAGGCGATGGTCGCGCTCGTCCTTGCCGAGGCGGTCACCGAGAAATTCGGCGGTGACTCGGTGGAGGAAACCAGGCGCAACCTGGAGTCTTATCTGTCGAACATCCCGGCTTCCCTGAACTCGGTCTCGGACTGATGTTGCCGGCGGCCCACAAACCGCTGGTGCTGATCGGGCTGATGGCCACAGGCAAGTCCACCATCGGACGCCGCATCGCTGCCCGCCACGGTTGGCAGTTCATTGACACTGACCAGCTCATCGTTGAACGGCACGGCGCCATCCCCGAAATCTTCGCCCTGCAGGGGGAAGCGAGGTTCCGTGAGCTTGAGGCGGAAGCAGTGGCTGAAGTGCTGCAGAGTGCGGGTCCTCAAAGCGTCGTATCGCTCGGTGGGGGAGCAGTGCTGCATCCGGGGACACGGACCCTGCTGGAACGGGCCATCGTCGCGTTGCTCGATGCGGACCTAGCCACCGTCCTTCCCCGCCTCACCGGCGACACCGGCCGGCCGCTGCTGGCAGGGGATGCCGGTGAGAGATGGTCCCTGCTCGAGCGGGAGCGCCGGCCGCTCTATGAAGAAATAGCCGACCTCGTGGTCGACACGAGGAACTCAACAATTGACGACGTCGTGGACCGACTGAGTGAACAGCTGCGCCATGCGCGTGCAGAACCAGCCCGAACAGACTCCCCAACGGAAAAGGACATCCGGCCATGACTGCTGAGCCAACTGCCATTCGGGTTACGGGGAGCGCCTCGTCTGAGAACTACGACGTCGTCGTCGGGCGTGGCCTGTTGGACCGCCTGGCTCCGCTGCTCGGGGAACGGGTGCGCCGTGTCCTCGTCATCCACCCCCGTGCGCTGCGCAGCACGGGGGACGCCGTCCGTGAGCAGCTCGCCGATGCCGGCTTCACCGCCGTCACCGCTGAAATCCCCGACGCCGAGGAAGGCAAGCACATTCAGGTGGCCGCTTTCTGCTGGCAGGTCCTGGGCCAGAATGATTTCACCCGGTCTGACGCCGTCGTCGCTGTCGGTGGCGGGGCTGTAACCGACGTCGCCGGATTCGTTGCAGCAACCTGGCTGCGGGGCGTGAAGGTTGTGCACCTGCCGACAACCCTGCTCGGCATGGTTGACGCCGCCGTCGGAGGAAAAACCGGAATCAACACGGCTGAGGGGAAGAACCTGGTGGGTGCCTTCCACCCGCCCGCCGGCGTGCTGGTGGACCTCGACGCGCTCGGAACGCTTCCCGTAAATGAACTGGTCACCGGCATGGCGGAAGTGGTCAAATGCGGGTTCATCGCCGATCCCCGCATCCTCGATCTGATCGAAGAGAATCCGGAGGCCGTGAGGGACCCTGCCAGCGATACGGTGCGCGAGCTCATCGAGCGCTCAATAGCGGTCAAGGCTGCAGTTGTCTCGGACGATTTCAAAGAGGCCGGCAACAGGGAGTTCCTGAATTACGGGCACACCCTTGGCCACGCCATCGAGCTTGCTGAACGCTACTCCTGGCGGCACGGCGCCGCGGTGTCCGTGGGCCTCGTCTTCGCCGCCGAGCTTTCCCGGATGGTCGGACGCCTCGACGACGCCACAGCCGATCGTCACCGGGGAATTCTCGAGGCGCTCGGGCTGCCGGTAACCTACCGGAAGGACCGGTGGGCAGCGCTGCTTGACGGCATGCGGCGGGACAAGAAGTCCCGGGGGGACCTCCTGCGCTTCGTGGTCCTGGATGGGCTCGCGAAGCCCGGCATCCTGGAAGTACCGGACACCTCGCTGCTCTTCGCGGCGTACCAGGAGATCGCCTCCTGACGAGCGCCCGACCCTGCGCCCACGTGGCAGGGTAGACTGGACTCTGGTCTTTTGGCGGGCCGCTGCGGTGATTACGCAGTGATGTCCACCACCGACATCTGTAAACCGACGAAAGAGAATCCGTGGCCACCACGAACGACATCAAGAACGGCACCGTGCTCAAGCTCGAGGGCAACCTCTGGAACGTACTGGAGTTCCAGCACGTGAAGCCGGGCAAGGGCGGAGCGTTCGTTCGCACCAAGCTCCGCAACATTCTTTCGGGCAAGGTTGTCGACAAGACCTTCAACGCCGGCCTCAAAATCGAGACGGCTACGGTGGACCGCCGCGACTACCAGTACCTGTACAAAGACGGCGACGACTTCATCTTCATGGATACCACCGACTACGACCAGATCACCGTTCCGGCTGCCACCGTTGGCAGCGCTGAGAACTTCATGCTGGAAAGCCAGATGGCGACAATCGCGATGCACGAAGGATCGCCGCTCTACCTGGAATTGCCGCCGTCGGTAGTGCTGGAAATCACCTACACCGAGCGCGGCCTGCAGGGTGACCGCTCCACCGGTGGAACCAAGCCGGCCACCGTCGAAACCGGATACGAGATCCAGGTTCCCCTGTTCCTCGAAACCGGAACCAAGGTCAAGGTTGACACCCGCACCGGCGATTACCTGGGACGCGTCAACGAGTGAGCGCCAGAAGCAAGGCACGGCGCAGGGCGCTGGACATCCTTTTCGAGGCTGAACAGCGTTTCGTTTCGCCGGTTGAGGCGCTGCAGTCGCGCCGGGAGAACACCGACACCATCATCAACGAGTACTCCGTGGACATCATCCACGGTGTACTTGCGCACGTTGAACAGATCGACGAATTCCTCAGCACCTACTCGCAGGGCTGGACACTGGACCGGATGCCGGCCGTGGACCGGATGATCCTTCGCGTCGGTGCGTGGGAGCTGCTGTACAACGACGACGTCCCCGACTCCGTGGCCGTCAGCGAGGCAGTCCAGCTCGCCACCATGCTGTCGACGGATGAATCGCCCGCATTCATCAACGGCCTGCTCGGCCGCCTGCAGCAGCTGAAGCCCACTCTGCTCGCATGAGCACAGCGGGGCGCTCCACGTGGTCAGCGGCCCGAAGCCGCCAGGGCTATGCGCCTCACACCCTGCGCGCTGCGGCCGCGAACATCAGGCCCCTGGTCTCCGTCAGTTCATTGAGTAGGCCAAGCTCCCGGTCAATATCCCTGGGCTGCACATGGCCAGCCAGGGAACGCTGACGGATGAAAGCCAGCCTTGTCCCCGTCCGAATGAACTGCTTCATCAAGGCTCCCGCCCCGAAGGAGTGCGCCCAGCTGAGGGCTTGGTTCCGCCCTTTCGGCGAGGCGATCAATCCGACCTCTTCCTCTGTAAGCCACCCGGCCCCGGCGTAATCTGCCAGGCGCTGGTAGGTGAGCCTGCGTTCGGCGCGCCGAAGTGCCAGGACCCCGGCGAGCACTACTGCGAACAGCGGGAGCTGGACCAGGAAGTAGAACTCGAAGAAGTTGGTGAACAGCAGCACCAATCCTCCGTTCCACAGCATGTGGCCTGCGACCGCGGGGACCAGGCCCAGTACGAACGCAGCCATTATCCGGCCAGTGTTGTTTTTGCGGACGATGGCAAGCCCGATCACGAACCCCAGTGCCGCCGTGAACATCACATGCGCAAAAGGCGAGAACAGTCCCCGCATCACGAAGACGGTCAGCAGCGCGCCGAGTCCCGCAGGGTCGGCGATCTCAGCTCCGAAGTACAGGATGTTCTCCGTGAACGCGAAGCCGGCACCGATGGTGCCGGCGTAGACGATCCCGTCCACCGGGCCGTCGAAGTGGCTGCGGCGCGAAAACACCAGGAGAAGAACCCCGAGCCCCTTCGCAAGTTCCTCGACGAGCGGGGCCTGGAAGACCGGTCCGACGACATCGGGAGACGCCCC
The DNA here is from genome assembly GCF_055361185.1 of Arthrobacter sp. TRD_SC_6. Taxonomy (NCBI): domain Bacteria; kingdom Bacillati; phylum Actinomycetota; class Actinomycetes; order Micrococcales; family Micrococcaceae; genus Arthrobacter; species Arthrobacter sp. TRD_SC_6. The sequence goes on along the minus strand of NZ_CM143953.1, from coordinate 2,725,606 downwards.
GTCGAGAGCCACGGTGAGGACCGTCGCGACGGTCGGGCCAATCAGGAGAGTCACCGCCACTGACATGCCGGCGCCCCAGAGGAACGCGAAGGCGAGGGCACCCCGTGGTTCCGGATCCCAGCGGTCCACCCACCGGAGGCCCAGCAGGCAGATAACCAGCGGAATGAGGGCGAGCACCGCGCAGAGGGCCAGGGCGCTTGGCCCCAACGTGATTGTGAGCACAACACCCACGCCCGCGACCGCGAGCACGGCCAGCACGAGGAGTAAGCCGTTCACTATCGAGCCGGACCTGACCCTCCTCCCCGCGTGCTGCGGCATCGCCGGAAAACCCTGAGAACTTCCTGGGGCAGCCGGGACATGCGAGGGATGGCGGACCTGCTGCCACAGGACTGCCGGCGGGGGAACCCGGGTGGGGAGTTGCGGGCCGTTGCCGGCGTTCATACTCATCAACACAGAATAGGCGTCAAGTGCGGCTGTGGTAGTTTTGGGTCGCAGCCAACCCCTTTAAAGGCCGTCCTGTGAGGCGGAGAAGGAGGACGCGTTCCTTGAGTGTGCCTATACCCGATTCTGCAGGGTTTGTATCCCGTACGGTGCTCGGCGAAGCCGACATCGACCGCGCGCTGACGCGCATTTCACACGAAATCCTCGAAGCCAACAAAGGGTCGGCCGATCTGGTACTGCTCGGCATCCCGCGCCGCGGATTTCCCCTGGCCCAGCGGCTCGCCCAGAAAATCGCACGCACCGATCCAGGTGTTTCTCCGGAAGCCATTGTTGGGCGCCTCGACGTCACCATGTTCCGCGACGATCTCCGCCGGCACCCCACCCGGCCACCGGGACCCACCAAACTTCCGTCGTCGGGCATTGATGGCAAGGTTATAGTCCTCGTTGACGACGTCCTCTATTCCGGCCGCACTATCCGCGCCGCGCTGGACGCCATCGTAGACCTGGGCCGCCCCCGCATCGTGCGGCTGGCTGTCCTCGTTGACCGTGGTCACCGGGAACTTCCCATCCGGGCGGACCACGTGGGCAAGAACCTTCCAACTTCCTCCGCCGAGAAGGTGCGCGTGCACATCAGCGAAGTCGATTCCGTTGACGAAGTTGTGATCGAGGGGCCCGCATGAGACATCTGCTTTCCACCGAAGGGCTAAGCCTGCCGGACGCAATCAGGATCCTCGACACCGCCGAAGAAATGGCAGCCGTGGGGGAGCGCGAGGTCAAGAAATTGCCGGCGCTGCGGGGGCGCACAGTTGTCAACCTCTTCTTCGAGGACTCAACCAGAACCCGGATCTCCTTCGAGGCTGCTGCGAAGAGGCTTTCGGCGGACGTCATCAACTTTGCCGCAAAAGGCTCCTCAGTATCGAAGGGTGAGTCGCTCAAGGACACTGCCCAGACGCTTGAGGCAATGGGTGCAGACGCGGTGGTCATTCGGCACTGGGCCTCCGGCGCACCCGCGCGTCTCGCGGCTTCGGGGTGGATCGACGCCGCAGTGATCAACGCAGGCGACGGAACCCACGAGCACCCCACCCAGGCGCTGCTCGATGCTTTCACCCTGCGCAACCATTGGGCCCAACGTGCCGGAACACCGTCCACCGGTACCAGCCTTCAGGGCCTGAGGATCGCGATCGTCGGTGATGTGCTGCATTCACGGGTCGCCCGCTCCAACCTCTGGCTGCTCAACACGCTCGGAGCCGAGGTAACTCTGGTGGCTCCGCCCACATTGCTCCCTGTCGGCGTTGATAGCTGGCCGTGCCGGGTGAGCTACGACCTCGATGAGGTGCTGGCGGAAAGTCCCCACGCCGTCATGATGCTTCGTGTTCAGGGCGAGCGCATGCACGCCGCCTTCTTCCCATCCGCGCGGGAGTATTCACGCACCTGGGGGTTCGACGACGAACGGCTTGCCGCACTTGAATCTGCCGCGGGGAAGGACACCATCATCCTCCATCCCGGCCCGATGAACCGCGGGTTGGAAATCTCCTCGGCTGCAGCCGACTCCCCGCGTTCGACCGTGCTCGCGCAGGTGCGCAACGGAGTATCGGTGCGGATGGCAGCCCTCTACCTGCTGCTCTCCGGGGATGATTCCGGGGATCACTCGGGGAAAACTCCAGAAACAACGGAAACAGCCCAACTTCACACCGAGCCAGCCCAGGAGGCAAGAGCATGACAGACCGGTACCTGATCAAAGGCGCAACCACCGCTTCCGGGGAGAAGGGCGTGGACCTGTTGGTTGCTGACGGGATCATTGCGGAGCGCGGACGGTCCCTCTCCGCGGCAGGCGCCGTCGTCATCGACGCCGACGGCCTGGTGCTGCTGCCGGGCATGGTCGACATCCATACCCACCTCCGCGAGCCCGGCCGCGAGGATGCCGAGACAGTGGAAACCGGCACGCAGGCCGCAGCGCTTGGCGGGTACACCGCCGTCCACGCCATGGCGAACAGCATGCCGGTGGCCGATACCGCCGGTGTGGTCGAGCAGGTTCACGCGCTTGGCCGGCGCGCAGGGTGGGTGGATGTCCGTCCCGTCGGCGCCGTGACCGTTGGGCTGGCAGGGGAGCGGCTTGCCGAGCTTGGGGCCATGGCCAAGTCGCGGGCGCAGGTACGCGTCTTCTCGGATGACGGAATCTGTGTCCACGACCCGGTGCTGATGCGCCGTGCACTGGAGTATGTGAAGGCCTTTGATGGTGTTGTGGCCCAGCACGCACAGGAACCGCGCCTCACCGAGGGCGCCCAGATGAACGAGGGTGATGTCTCCGCTGTTCTCGGCCTCGCCGGGTGGCCTGCCGTCGCTGAGGAAAGCATCATCGCCCGTGATGTCCTGCTCGCCCAGCATGTTGGCTCCCGCCTGCACGTCTGCCACGTCTCCACGGCCGGGTCGGTGGAGATCATCCGCTGGGCGAAACAGCGCGGAATCGACGTCACGGCAGAAGTCACCCCGCATCACCTGCTGCTCACCGACGAACTGGTGCGCTCCTGGGACCCCGTCTACAAGGTGAACCCTCCGCTGCGCACGGACGACGACGTCACCGCCCTCCGCGAGGCCCTCGCCGACGGCACGATCGACGTCATCGGCACCGACCACGCGCCGCACCCCTCAGAGCACAAGGAATGCGAGTGGGCACAGGCGGCGATGGGCATGACCGGGCTTGAAACTGCGCTTTCGGTGGTCCAGCACGCCATGATCGAAACCGGCCTCATGGGGTGGGAACGATTCGCGGAAGCGACGTCGGTCCTCCCAGCGCGGATAGGCCGGGTTGCCAGCCAGGGCAGGCCCATCGACACCGGCGAAATTGCCAACGTAACGCTCGTTGATCCGGCAGCACGCTGGACGGTGGACCCCCATAAGATGGCAACGAAGGGCCGCAACAGTCCCTTCGCCGGACTTGAGCTGCCGGGCGCCGTCGTTGCGACCTTCTTCGCCGGCCACCCCACAGTCCTGGACGGCAGGCTCAATACAGCCCGGAAGCAAGAGGACCCAGCGTGGATGTAGGAACTACCGCCGTCGTCGTGTCCCTGCTCGCCGTCGTCGTGCTTGTAGGCCTGATGGCGCTCGGCTGGCGGAACCGGACACGGCGTCAGCAGCATGTGGAGGCGCCGCCGGCAGCGCCGGAGGACCGCGGCGAACCGCTGTACACGGCTGAGGGCCAGTATGTCGTCACCACCACGGGCGGCGACTGGCTTGACCGAGTCAACGCCCACGGGCTCGGCAACAAGGCGGCAGCTACGGCCGAGGTCTATGAGCACGGCGTGCTGTTCGACCGCAGCGGCGACAGCGAGGTCTACATCGGGCGGAGCCAGCTGCTCAGCGCCCGGCTTGAACGCGGCATGGCCGGCAAATTCGTCGAGAAGGACGGCCTGATCGTCATCAGCTGGACTCTCGGCACAGAGACTTTAGACACGGGGTTCCGGACCAGGTACGCGGCGGACAAGCCGCAGCTCCTGGCAGCGGTCAGCGCACTGATCGAACCCGCGGAACCCTCACCAAACCCATCGAGCAAGGAAACACAGTGACAACGCAGGTGGACGAAACACCAAACAACGCAGGGCCAACCGCGGCAGCCAATACCGCGGCGGTGCTGGTCCTGGAAGACGGACGCACGTTCCGGGGCACCAGCTACGGGGCACAGGGCACCGCACTTGGCGAAGCCGTGTTCGCAACAGGAATGACCGGATACCAGGAGACCATCACCGACCCCTCCTACGCCCGGCAGCTCGTGGTGCAGACCGCACCGCACATCGGCAACACCGGAGTGAACCGTGAGGACGCAGAGTCCCGCCGCATCTGGGTCGCCGGCTACATCGTCCGGGATGCTGCGCGCCGGCCGTCCAACTGGCGCTCCGAGAGGAGCCTTGACTCCGAGCTCATCGACCAGGGCGTTGTGGGGATCCAGGGTGTCGACACCAGGGCGGTGACCAGGCACCTGCGCGAGCGAGGGGCAATGAAGGCGGGTATTTTCTCCGGCCCGGACGCCACGCGCAGCGATTCCGAGCTCCTCGCCGACGTCGTTGGCCAGCGCGGCATGGAAGGCTCGCGCCTCGCCGAGGAAGTGAGCATCGACTCGCAGTACGTCGTCGAGCCCGCCGATCATGGGTGGGAAGGGGAGCCGCGGTTCACCGTGGCCGCCCTTGACCTCGGCATCAAAGCGATGACGCCGAAGCACTTCGCGCAGCGCGGTGTCCGTACCGTGGTGCTCCCGGCAAATGCAACGTACGACGACGTCGTGGCCGTGGGTGCCGACGGCGTGTTCATGTCGAACGGCCCGGGTGACCCGTCGACCGCCGATGCACAGGTTTCGCTGCTGCGCCGTGTCCTCGATGCCCGCACTCCGTTCTTTGGCATCTGCTTCGGCAACCAGATCCTCGGCCGCGCCCTTGGCTTCGGCACGTACAAGCTCCGCTACGGCCACCGCGGGATCAACCAGCCGGTCCTGGATCGCCGGACGGGCAAGGTGGAGATCACGAGCCAGAACCACGGCTTCGCCGTCGACGCCCCGCTCGATGGCCCGGTGCAGGCACCCGAGGAGCGCTTCGGCCGGGTCGAGGTCAGCCACGTGAGCCTGAACGACGACGTCGTTGAGGGCCTTGCGTGCCTTGACCTGCCGGCCTTCTCCGTTCAGTACCATCCCGAGGCCGCGGCCGGTCCGCACGACTCCGCCTACCTTTTCGACCGGTTCATCGACCTCATGGCCGATGCCGCCCAGGCTTCAAACCCCGCCGACGTCGACGCGTCCGAAGTATCCATCGCTCCCACACCCGCGCAGGAAGAAAACTAGATGCCCCGCAGAACCGATCTCACATCCGTACTGGTCATCGGCTCCGGTCCCATCGTCATCGGCCAGGCGGCCGAGTTTGACTACTCCGGTACCCAGGCGCTTCGCGTCCTGAAGGAGGAGGGCCTGCGCGTCATCCTCGTGAATTCCAACCCGGCCACCATCATGACCGATCCGGAATTCGCCGACGCCACCTACGTGGAGCCCATCACGCCTGAGGTGGTTGAGAAAATCATCGAGAAGGAGCGCCCTGACGCCATCCTTCCCACCCTCGGCGGCCAGACCGCGCTCAACACGGCTATCGCCCTCGACAAGAACGGCGTGCTCGAGAAGTACGGCGTCGAGCTGATTGGCGCCAATATTGCGGCGATCGAACTTGGCGAAGACCGCGAGAAGTTCAAGGGAGTGGTGGAGCGCTGCGGTGCTGAATCTGCCCGCTCCCGCATCATCCACTCGATTGACGACGCACTGAGTGCCGCAGTCGACCTCGGATACCCGATGGTGGTGCGCCCATCCTTCACCATGGGCGGATTGGGTTCCGGCCTTGCCTACAACGAGGAGGATCTCCGGCGCATCGTGGGCCAGGGCCTCCAGTACAGCCCTACCAGCGAGGTGCTCCTCGAGGAGAGCATTCTTGGCTGGAAGGAGTACGAGCTTGAGATGATGCGTGACAAGAACGACAACGTGGTTGTTGTCTGTTCGATCGAGAACTTCGACCCCGTCGGTGTTCACACCGGCGATTCGATCACCGTTGCCCCCGCGCTCACCCTCACCGACCGCGAGTATCAGCGCCTTCGCGACATCTCTATCGCGGTCATCCGCGAGGTCGGCGTGGACACCGGTGGCTGCAACATCCAGTTCGCCGTCGAACCCGCTACAGGGCGCGTCGTAGTAATTGAGATGAACCCGCGGGTGTCGCGATCCTCTGCCCTTGCCTCGAAAGCCACGGGCTTTGCCATCGCCAAAATCGCCACCAAGCTGTCCCTTGGCTACACGCTCGACGAAATCCCGAACGACATCACCCAGCAGACACCGGCGTCCTTCGAGCCCACGCTCGATTACGTGGTGGTCAAGGTGCCGCGGTTCGCTTTCGAGAAGTTCCCCGCGGCTGACCCGACGCTGACCACCACGATGAAGTCCGTGGGCGAAGCCATGGCCATGGGCCGCAACTTCACCGAAGCGCTACAGAAGGCACTGCGGTCGCTGGAGCAGAAGGGCTCGCAGCTCACCTTCGACCCGATCAATGACTTCGACGTTCCGGCCCTCATCGAAGCTGCAAAGCGCCCGACGACGGAACGCCTCTCGCAGGTTCAGCGGGCCCTGCTGGGCGGCGCCAGCATCGAAGAACTCTATGAAGCGACGGGAATCGACCCATGGTTCCTGGACCAACTGGTGCTGCTCAACGAGGTTGCAGAATCGGTCAGGAAAAAGGGCATATCGCCTGAGACGCTCCGGTTGGCCAAGCGACATGGCTTCTCCGACGAGCAGATCGGGCTGCTGACGCACACGCCCGAAGCGGTGGTCCGCGGAGTCCGCCACGCCCTCGGCATCCGGCCGGTGTTCAAGACCGTGGACACCTGCGCCGCCGAGTTCGCTGCCTACACGCCCTACCACTACTCCTCCTACGACGAGGAAGATGAGGTCGGCCTGCATGCCAAGCCGTCCATCATAATTCTCGGCTCGGGGCCGAACCGGATCGGTCAGGGTATCGAGTTCGACTACTCGTGCGTGCACGCCACGATGGCTCTCCGCAAGGCCGGGTACGAGACCGTGATGGTGAACTGCAACCCGGAGACTGTCTCGACCGATTACGACGTCTCCACACGGCTCTACTTCGAACCGCTCACGCTTGAGGACGTCCTCGAAGTCATCGCCGCGGAGGAACGGACCGGCGGCGTGATGGGCGTGTTCGTCCAGCTCGGCGGCCAGACCCCGCTGAAACTCGCGAAGGAACTGGCCGACGCCGGCATTCCGATCCTCGGCACGTCACCGGAGGCGATCGACCTCGCCGAGCACCGGGGCGAGTTCGCCCGGGTCCTCGACGAGGCGGGGCTCATTGCACCCAAGAATGGAACAGCGGTGTCCTTCGAGGACGCCCGCACAATCGCCACTGAGATCGGCTACCCGGTCCTGGTTCGTCCTTCCTACGTGCTTGGCGGACGCGGCATGGAGATCGTCTACGACGAAGCCAATCTGTCCCGCTACATCTCGAATGCAACCGAAATCACGGCAGACCATCCCGTGCTGATCGACCGCTTCCTTGAAGACGCCGTCGAAATCGATGTGGACGCATTGTTCGACGGCAAGGACATGTACCTCGGCGGCATCATGGAGCACATCGAGGAAGCCGGAATCCACTCCGGTGACTCGGCCTGCGTGCTCCCCCCGATCACCCTGGGCACAGACGTCCTGGAGAGGGTCCGTGTCGCGACGCGTGCCATCGCTGAAGGCGTCGGCGTACGGGGACTGATCAACATCCAGTTCGCACTGGCCTCCGATGTGCTGTACGTCCTCGAAGCCAATCCGCGGGCTTCGCGTACCGTGCCGTTTGTCTCCAAGGCAACAGGTGTGCAGATGGCAAAAGCCGCCGCCTTGATCGGTACCGGTGTGACCATCCACCAACTGCGCACCGCCTACAAGATTCTGCCCGAGACCGGTGACGGCTCCACCCTTCCGTTGGACGCCCCCGTTTCAGTCAAGGAAGCGGTGCTCCCCTTCAGCCGTTTCCGTACTCCTGAGGGCAAGGTGGTGGACTCCCTGCTCGGTCCTGAGATGCGATCAACCGGTGAAGTGATGGGCATCGACAAGCACTTCGACACGGCGTTCGCGAAGAGCCAGGCCGCCGCGAACAATGCGTTGCCCACGGAGGGTAAGGTGTTCGTCTCTGTGGCAAACCGTGACAAGCGCTCGATCATCATGGGCGTCAAGCGGCTCTCCGACCTGGGCTTCGAGATCATCTCGACGGGTGGAACCGCGGACGTCCTGCGCCGCAATGGCATTCAGGCAACGCCAGTCCGTAAGGTCGCTGAAGGCAGCGGCGCGGACGGTGAAGGGACCATCGCCGACCTCGTCGTGGCAGGCCAGATCGACATGGTCTTCAACACCCCGTCCGGCGGGGAAGCGCGCAGCGACGGTTATGAGCTTCGGGCTGCCGCAACATCGATCGGCATTCCGTGTATCACCACGGTCGCCGAATTCAACGCTGCGGTTCAGGCAATCGAGGCGCTGCGCACCTACCAGTGGAGTGTGACCAGCCTGCAGGATCACGCCCGCGCAATCCGCGGTGAGGTGGAAACCGCAGATGCCTGAGGGCAAGGCAACGTTCGGCAGTCGCCTCGCGGCCGCCGTCGGCACCTATGGAACGCTCTGTGTCGGAATCGATCCGCACCCAGCGTTGCTGCAGTCATGGGGGCTTGAGGACACTCCCGAGGGCCTGAGGCGGTTCTCCGGGAGCGTGCTGGATGCCGCCGCCGGCCGGGTGTCTATCATCAAGCCCCAGGTGGCTCTCTTCGAGCGGCACGGATCCCGCGGGCTGGCGGTCCTGGAGGAACTTCTCGCAGGAAGCGCCGACCGCGGGCTGCTGACCATCGCTGACGCCAAGCGCGGCGACATCGGATCCACCATGGCCGGGTACGCGGACGCGTGGCTCCGCGACGGGTCCGCGCTGGCTGCCGACGCCGTAACGCTGAGTCCCTACCTGGGCTTCGAGTCCCTCCGGCCAGCGCTCGACGCAGCACGGGACTCGGGCCGGGGAGTGTTTGTGCTGGCTCTCACCTCCAATCCCGAAGGGGCGTCGGTTCAGCACGCTGGGGGCGATTCCTCCGTGGCCCGCTCGATAGCAGCGGCGGCAGCCCAGGAGAACCGCGGAGACGGGCCCGGGTCCGTGGGCCTCGTCATCGGAGCGACTGCGGGCGACGCCGTCACGAAGCTGGGCATCGACCTGGCCTCACTCAACGGACCCATCCTCGCGCCGGGCGTCGGGGCGCAGGGAGCTGGCCGTGCCGAGCTGGAACGGACCTTCGCGGGGGCATCAGGGGTGGTCCTCGCGAGCTCAAGCAGAGACATCCTGCGGGCTGGTCCAACGGTGGAGGCGCTGGTGGCAGCAATCAAAGCTACTCAGCACACGTTGTCACCCGGTGATCAATGCTCCCCGGCGACGGATTGATTTTCTGCCATCCCTACCGATAGGTTCATGGGAAGCCCAGACAACAGATCCGAGAATGGCGGCGCCTCGCCAACTGTTCCAACTGCTTAGGGAGCACGAGTGAGCCTGAAGCCCCTCACCGACAGTGAACGAACACTGGCACGGGAGAAAGCGAACGCCGCACGCGCCGTGCGCGCGGAACTGAAATCCCAACTCAAGTCGGGTGACATCACTGTGGGCGAGGTCATCAACGGGCGCTCCACTGATGAAGCAGTTGGCAGGCTGCGCGTGCTGGACCTGCTCAAAGCATTGCCGGGCGTTGGTGAGAAGCGTGCCGCCGGTATTATGGACGCCGTGGGGATTGCTGCGACCCGGAGGGTCAGGGGCCTTGGGATTCACCAGCGCCGTGCGCTCGTGGAGCATCTGGACCAGCAGGGCACGAGCAACCGCAACTAGAGAAGGAAGTACCTGTGAATCAGCCGCGGCTGACCGTGCTGGCGGGCCCAACGGCTGTAGGCAAAGGCACCGTTTCCACTTACATCCGGGACAACTACCCGGAAGTTGAACTTTCAGTGTCGGCGACCACCCGCGCTCCACGTCCCGGCGAGGTGGAGGGCGTTCACTACCACTTCGTATCCTCGGATGAATTCGACCAGCTGGTCGAAACCGGCCAGATGCTCGAGTGGGCAGTGGTTCATGGCCGCAACCGCTACGGCACCCTTCGGAGTACTGTCCAGAACGCCATGGCCGAGGGTAAATCGGTCCTGCTGGAAATTGACCTACAGGGCGCACGACAGGTCAAAGTCAGCATGCCGGAGGCAAATTTCATCTTCCTTGCACCACCTTCCTGGGAAGAAATGGTGCGCCGGCTCATCGGCCGGGGGACCGAAACGCCCGAGGAACAGCAGCAACGCCTGGAAACCGCTAAACTGGAACTTGCTGCCGAGTCGGAATTCGACCACACCGTGATTAACGACAACGTTGAGCGGGCAGCAGATGAGCTTGTTTCATTGATGGGACTGGTTGCGCACTCGCATTGAGTGCACGGTAATCCGGCCCAAGACTATTTGGAGAATTTGTGTCAACTCAGCCCGAAGGCATCATCAATCCGCCGATCGACTCGCTGCTGGAGGCGTCTGATTCGAAGTACGCCCTGGTGATTTACGGAGCCAAGCGTGCGCGCCAGATCAATGCCTATTACTCGCAGCTGCACGAGGGGCTCTTTGAGTACGTGGGCCCGCTTGTAGACACCCGCCTGAACGAGAAGCCGCTATCCATCGCCCTTCGCGAGATCAATGAGGGCATGCTCGTTTCGTCGCCGATGGTGGAACCTGCGGAGTAATTGAAAGACCAGTAGAACCGACGTGCGTATCGTCCTGGGGGTTGGAGGAGGGATCGCTGCCTATAAGGTGGCGTCCCTCCTTCGTTTGTTCACTGAAGCCGGCCATCAGGTCACCGTGATTCCTACCGAAGCGGCGCAGCGCTTCGTCGGGACGGCCACCTGGGAGGCCCTGTCCGGTAACCCGGTCAGCAATAGTGTGTTCGACGGCGTTGATCAGGTCCGTCACGTCCGTCTTGGACAGGAGGCTGACCTGGTGGTGGTCGCCCCCGCCACGGCGGACCTCCTCTCCAGGGCCGCGGCCGGGTCAGCGGGGGACTTACTGACCGGCACCCTCCTCGTGACCCGGGCGCCCATCGTCTTTGCCCCGGCCATGCACACCGAGATGTGGCAGCACCCGGCAACCCAGGCGAACGTCGCAACCCTGCGGGAGCGCGGCGTCGTCGTTCTCGAACCCGCAATCGGCAGGCTCACGGGAACCGACTCCGGGCCCGGCAGGCTGCCTGAACCAGAAAAGATTTACCAGGCGGCGCTGGACGCACACAGCGCATCGGTCCAGTCCTCCGCGGGTGCGCTCACTGGTCGAACCGTCACCATCACAGCCGGCGGTACGCGCGAACCTCTGGACCCGGTGAGGTTCCTGGGCAACCGCTCATCCGGCAAGCAGGGCGTCGCCCTCGCCAACGCAGCGTTGGCTGCCGGTGCCAAAGTCCGGTTCATTGCCGCACACATGGACGTCGAGCCGCCGCAGGGTGTGGATTTCACCGTTGTTGAAACCGCCGCAGAGCTACGCGAGGCGACGCTTGAGGCAAGCTCTACCTCGGACGTGCTGATCATGGCAGCCGCAGTTGCCGATTTTCGCCCAGCGTCAGTCTCGGACACGAAGGTGAAGAAGCGCGACGACGGCGAGGATCCAGTGATCACACTGGTGCGCAATTCAGACATTCTTCGCGAAGCGGTCGAACAACGCCGTGCGTCCGGATCGCAGAGCGTTATCGTCGGCTTCGCCGCGGAAACCGGGGATGGGGAAGCTGATCCACTCACCCACGGCCTGCGCAAGCTTGAGCGCAAGGGGTGCGACCTGCTGGTGCTCAACACTGTGGGCCAGTCGCTTGTCTTCGGCCGGGACCGCACTGAGGTGACAATTCTCGACTCAACCGGCGCCGAACCGCAGACACACAGCGGGAGCAAAGCACTGGTAGCCAGCGCGGTGATCGAGCGGATCGCTTCGCTGCTTTCCACACGCGACGCCTAGGTCCGCGAAACCCGCGCACCAATGCCGCGCACCGTCGTCGTCGTTAGTGCTGAGTCACACAAGTCGCTAAGGAAGCCAACCCAACCCAGTAGAGTGATCACGTGAATTCACCACTTACGCCCAGTTCCTCGACGCCCGATTCGCTGCGCCTCTTCACCTCCGAGTCGGTTACTGAGGGCCATCCGGACAAGATCTGCGACCAGATCAGCGACGGCATCCTCGATGCCTTGCTGGCCGCTGATCCACGCTCGCGGGTGGCTGTGGAAACCCTCGTGACCACGGGGCTGGTCCACGTGGCGGGTGAAGTCACTACCGAGGCTTACGTGGAGATCCCGCAGATCGTGCGGGAGACCATCCTCGGGATCGGTTATGACTCCTCGGCCAACGGGTTCGACGGCGCACGGTGCGGTGTATCGGTTTCCATCGGCCAGCAGTCGCCGGAGATCGCGTCAGGTGTCTTCAACTCGGTGGAGAGCCGCGAGGGGGGCAGCTCAGACCCGCTGGACGCCCAGGGTGCCGGGGACCAGGGAATTATGTTCGGCTACGCCAGCGACGAGACGCCGGTGATGATGCCGACGCCGATCTGGCTGGCACACCGCCTCTCCGAGCAGCTCACCGACGTGCGCAAGAACGGTACCCTCAGCTACCTGCGCCCAGACGGTAAGACCCAGGTAACCGTAGGGTACGACGGCGACGTACCGGTGAGCGTCGATTCCATCGTTATTTCCTCCCAGCACGCCGAGGGAGTCAACCTCGATGACCTCCGTGCCGACCTCGTGGAGCACGTGATCAACCCCGTGCTGGCAACCTCCCCGCTGGATACTTCGAACGTCCGGCACATCCTTAACCCGGGCGGCGAGTTCGTCATCGGCGGGCCTGTTGGCGACGCCGGCCTCACCGGACGCAAGATCATCGTCGACACCTACGGAGGCATGGCCCGCCACGGCGGCGGCGCTTTCAGCGGCAAGGACCCGTCAAAGGTTGACCGGTCCGCTGCCTACGCCATGCGGTGGGTCGCAAAAAACGTCGTCGCGGCTGGCCTCGCGCGCCGCGCGGAGATTCAGATTGCCTACGCCATCGGCATGGCGCAGCCGGTCGGCATCTACGTCGAGACCTTCGGCACGGAACAGGTGGACCCCTCGGCTATCGGTTCAGCAGTACGTGAGATCTTCGACCTCCGTCCGCTTGCGATCATCAACTCCCTTGACCTCCTCCGCCCCATCTACCAGAAGACGGCCGCGCACGGCCACTTCGGCCGTGAAAACGAAGGCTTCAACTGGGAGCTGACCGACCGCGTGGACGAGCTCAAGAGCTACTTCAACGCCTAGCATTTGTGTCAACGGGCCAACCAGTCATGAGTTCCGACGACGCCGTCCAGCCTTCCCTGCTGCAGGGCTTCACCGCGTCTGCCGCGCCACGGGGCAAATCCCCGGTCGCCTCGCACCTGCCGGTCGCGCGGGTGACTATTGACTCGCCCCTGCCGCACCTCGACCGCCCGTTCGACTACCTGGTGCCCGCAGAGTACGACGACGCCGCCCAGCCAGGTGCCCGCGTCAAGGTGCGCTTCGCGGGGCGTGAGCATGCCGCGTTCATCACCGAGCGCTTGGACACCTCGGACAGCCCAGCGAAACTGCTGCCCCTCGCGAAGGTGGTTTCAAGCCAGCCCGTGCTCACGCAGGAGGTGCTGCAACTCGCGCGGGCAGTAGCCGCACGTTACGCAGGTTCGGTGAGCGACGTACTGCGCTCCGCGGTTCCGCCGCGGTTGGCCCGGGTCGAGAAGGAGTTCGGCCAAGCCCCTGTGTCCGTGGAGGAACAGCCCGCCGGAGCGGGGCGCACTGGTCAAGCACAACAAAACAGTCCCTACTCGAAGTACTCCAACGGCGGTTCCTTCCTTGCCCACCTCGCGGCGGGGGAGAACCCCCGTGCCGTGCTGACGAGCGTCAGCGGTTACGGTCCGGGCGGGTGGCCGGCAGAGCTTGCCGAAGCGGTGGCAATGGTGTGGACGGCGGGGCGGGGCGCCGTCGTCGTCGTGCCTGACCAGCGCGACCTCGCCCGCGTCGAAGCGGCGCTGAGCGAGCGGATCGGCGAGGACCACTTCGTCCGGCTCACGGCGGAAGACGGTCCCACCCCGCGGTACCGCAACTTCCTGAAGCTCCTGCACGGACAGGTGCGCGTGGCGGTGGGGACGCGCTCGGCGGCCTTCGCGCCTGTTCACAACCTCGGGCTTGTGTGCCTCTGGGACGACGGCGACGACCTCCACGCAGAACCGCGGGCGCCCTACCACCACGTACGCGAAGTTCTCCTCCTGCGCAGCGAACAAGCCCAGTCCGCGCTCCTCTTCGGCGCACTCTCGCGAAGCGTCGAGGCGCAGCGGCTGGTCGACAGCGGGTGGGCTCAATCGATCCACGCCGACAGGGCGGCCGTGCGCCGGCTCACGCCGCGGGTTCTGCACTCGGCAGACACCTTCCACACCGACCGTGAACCCCTTACCATGCAGGTCCGGATACCGCCTGTCGCGTGGCGTACGGCACGCGCTGGGTTGGAGCGCGGCCCCGTGCTGATCCAGGTTGCCCGGACCGGCTTTTCGCCAGCTCTCGCGTGCGAGGACTGCCGCGAACAGGCACGCTGCCGGCACTGTTCAGGGCCCCTCGCGCAGCCCGGCCGGGGTTCCGCGGTGGCCTGCCGCTGGTGTGGACGGCCGGACCCCGCCTGGCGCTGCCCCAACTGCGGCAGTGCACGCCTGCGGTCCACCGTCAGCGGCGCTGCACGAACGGCCGAGGAGTTGGGCCGGGCCTTCCCTGGTGCCGTCGTCGTCTCCTCCGCTGGGGACCACGTGCTTGACACCGTCGATTCCTCGCCGCGGGTGGTCGTCGCCACCCCCGGGGCTGAGCCGGTGGCCGCCGATGGGTATGCCGCTGTGGTGCTCCTCGATGGCAATGCCCTCCTCGGGCGTGCCTCGCTGCGCGCGCTCGAATCGACGCTGCAGCGGTGGTTCAACGCCGCCGCCCTCGCGCGTCCCGCCGCGGAGGGTGGTGCGGTCGTTGTGACAGCCGACGACGACGCCGCAGCCGGTCACCTGGTGCGCTGGGACCCTGCCGGTGCCGCGACGCGCGAACTCGCCGGGCGGGTTGCGTTGGGTTTGCCGCCGGCGCTTCGGTACGCGGTGCTGAGCGGCTCCTTCGAGGCGCTCGGGGGATTCGTTTCGGAGCTCAACCTGCCGGCGTCGTGCAGGATCGTGGGGCCGACGGCAGTGCAACTCAGTGCCCGCCGTGAGCAGGCGGGGCAGGACGGCCAGCAGTCCTCTGTAGCGTCCCACCGGACCCTTGTGTTCTTCCCGTACCGCGAAGCCGCCGGCGTTGTTGCTTCGCTGCGGGCGCGTAAGGTTGCGCTTTCTGCCCGGCGGACAACCGAGCCCGTCCACATCCGCGTGGACCCGGCAGACGAGCTGTAGCTGGCTAGTTCCCTGCTGACCCGGAGTGAACCTGCATGGCTTCCTCGAGCGCCTCCAGCAGGGAATCAGCAGATGCGTCCCACGAGTAGGTGCCGGCCTGGAGCAACCCGGCCTCGGAGACTCGCCGCCAGGTATCGGCGTCGGAAAGGGATTGGACGGCTGCGGTGAAGTCGGCGGGTTCATCCGGATCCGCGTAGAGCGCGGCCGTCCCGCCCACCTCGCGGAAAATGGGGGTGTCGGCGGCAATGACCGGTGTTCCAAGTGCCATGGCTTCGATGACTGGAAGCCCGTAGCCTTCCGCGCGGGAGAGCGTAACCAGAGCGGTTGCCCTGGTGAGGAGGGCTTCGTACTCTTCGTCGCTCACACCGTTATGGAAAACCACTGAGGCTCCCGTTGGAACCAGTGCCTGTAGTTCCTGCTGCCGGTCCTCTGTGATCCGGCTGAGCAGGTGCAGCGTGTACTCGGAAAGGCCCGCCATGCCGGCAAGGAGGGTCTCCACGTTCTTGTAGGGCATGAAAGAGCCCATGTAGAGCAGGGTCTTCTCCGGCGTCGTCGTTGTGTCCCTCGGCTCAACGCCCTTCTGTGGTGCGTTGCCGACGATGCGCACCGGCCGCCGGGTGAGCCTATGCCGCTCCATCAGCGAGCGCGTGGTGCTGGAGATGGTCGCGACGACGTCGGCACGGTTCAGCAGGAGACGCTGCGGCCAGTACGCGAGGTGGTAAAGCCGCCAGAGTACCCGGACGGGAAGGGGGAGGAAGCCCGGCGGGGTGGGGTTCTGATAGTAGATGAGGTCGTGGAGCGTGAGCACCAGGGGATAGCGGCGCCCGAAGGAGCCCATGGTCTGCATCGGGCAGAAGACGACGTCGGGCCGCAGGCGGTTGATGTGAAAGGCCACAAAGAGCTCGCGGGGGGACAACGGGCTGTTGATCAGCACGTGTGGGACGTCCGGGAGGAGCGCGAGCTGCCGGCGGTCGTGGATGAGCATGACGACGTCGGCCTTGCGGGAGAGTGCCTCGATGAGGCTTGCGCCGTACCGGCTGATTCCGTCGTGGTGGTCCAACCGGGTGAACCGCGCGTCGATGAGGACTTTCATGGTGTGTCAGGTTCCATTCGAGTGCGTGTGGCCTTCTCTTCGATGAACTCTGCGATCATGCGCGCCGCGGTGTCGGGTGTCTCGTAGTGGATGAGGTGGCCCACATCGGGGATGATCTGCAGGGTGGAGCCGGGGATCAGTGCAGCCAGCTCGCGTTGCGTGGCGACAGAGCCGAGGTCGTCCTTCTCGGCGGCGATGAGCAGCACGGGAAGCGAGAGGTCCGGCGCGGCGTCACGGACTGTTCCACTGATCGAGGCGGTAAAGGCCTGCAGGACGACGTCGCGCGATGCGAAGTCGCTGAAGTAGGCAGCGTGCTGTCCATGGATCCAGCGGCGAAGGGGACGGTCCTTCGTTTTGGCCATGAGCTCGCTCATAGCCCGAACTATTGCTGGGTTGCGTAGGAGCGCCCGGCCCGCAGGCTCAGGGAGCGCGGCTCCGAGGCGGTAGTAGAGTTCGGCGAGCCGCGTCGCCAGCCTGCTGGTTCCTTCGAGGGCGGGTGCGCTGATCGGGTTGATCAGGACAAGCGAGTTGAAAATACCCGGAGCATCGGCGGCCGCCCGGCTCGCGATGATCGAACCGAATGAGTGTCCTACCAGAACCGTCTCCGGGCCCAGTCCCAGCTCCCGCACACTGTCGAGGACAAAGCTTGCGTAGGTGCCGACGTCGTGCGTTGTGGGAAGTGCCTCGGACTGTCCAAAGCCCGGCAGATCCGGTGTGATGATCCGGTACTCCGGCAGTGCTTCCACGATCCGCAGCAGTCCGTGGTGGTCGCCGCGGAAGCCGTGCACCATGAACACGGTGGGGGAGCCGGCCCTGGGCGCGATGGCTTCAAACTCCCAGAACCGCTGGAGGGTGCCGCGGTAGCGGAGGATTCGCACGCTCGCTGTACGCACCAGCGACACCACGTCAGTTCACCAGATCCGGGTGGGAGCCGAACCGCGTGTCGGAGTCCAGCTGGGCAATGGCCCGCAGGTCGACGTCGTCGAGAATGAAATTGCCGATGTTGAGGTTCTCCTCGATACGATCCTGGCTGCTTGCTTTGGCTACCGCGGTGACTCCACTTTGCAGGTGCCACCTCAGAATGACCTGCGCCGGGGATCTGTGGTGCTTGGCGGCGATGTGCGTGATTGTCGGATTGGTGAGTACCTTCCCCCGCCCGAGCGGACTCCACGCCTGGGTGATGATCCCATGCTCAGCGTTGAATGCGCGCAGGCTGTGTTGCTGGAGCAATGGGTGAAGCTCCACCTGGTTCAGGGCAGGGATTACTTCCGCATCGGCGAGGAGCCGTTCGAGATGGTGGCGCTGGAAGTTGGACACCCCGATCGCACGCACGCGGCCGCTGTGGTACAGCTCTTCGAGGGCGCGCCATGACTCCACATAGAGGTCCGTGCCGGGGCATGGCCAGTGGATGAGGTAAAGGTCGAGGTAGTCAAGGCCCAGGCGGCGCAGGGTCTCGTCGAAGGCTTCCATCGTGTTCGCGTACCCGTGGCGGTCATTCCAGAGCTTCGAGGTAACGAGGATGTCGCCGCGGTCCAGCTGGCCGGAGTTCGCGGCGTCGTTGACCGCACGCCCCACGCCTTCCTCATTCCCATACAGCGCGGCGGTGTCGAGCAGTCGGTATCCGGCCTCGATCGCGAGGGTGCAAAGACCATGCGCGTCTGGCTCTGGCACCTTGTACAGTCCGTAGCCCAGCCGGTCCATGAGGACGCCGTTGGACAGGGACACAGTGTCCGGTTTATGCATGTATCGACTCTACCGAGCAAGCTCTCAGTTCTCGCGCACCAGTGTGCGGGCAGAGCGTTCGTCGAGAATCAGGTCGGTGGCCAGACCCGCTGCGAGAGCGCCGCGCAGCCCGTTAATCTTGCTCTCGCCCGAGACAACGCAGATGCGCCTGCGTACCTGCGCCAGCAGATGCAGTTCGGGGCCGGTACTTCGTTCATTGAGGACAATGTCGCTGTGGCTGCCGTCTCCGCGGAAGAACACCGTGGCAACATCCCCGACAACCCGGCTTCGGGCAAGAATCTCGAGGTCAGCCTCGTCGAGGTAGCCACCGGAGTAGACGTGGCTGGGAATACCGGCACCGACGGAACCGACACCGAAGATGGCCATGGTCATCCGGCGCTGGAGATCCAGGATCCGCTTGACGCTCCGCTCGGCCCACATGGCGGTCTTCGTCTCAGCATGGTCGAAGAACGCCGGTACCGGGAATTGTTCAACCCGCGCTCCGTACGCCGCGCCGAACCGCCTCAGGATCTCGCTCGCGTAGGTGATGCCGGTGGTTTGGGTGTTTCCGGCGCCGTTGAGCTGCACGATTGTGCTGTCGTGGGTTGTCTTGCGCGTCAGGTGATGGCTCACAGCACTGATCGTGGAACCCCAGGCGACGCCGATGATCGCGTTGGAGTCCACCAGCGGGCCGATGGTTCGGGCGGCCTGGATCGCAACGCGGTCGAGCACGTCGGAGTCACTCACCAGGTCAGTAACCGGTACTACGTGGGCCTCGACGCCGTAGCGATCGCTGATTTCCCGTTCCAGCGCGGGCGCCCGGTCGAGGGGGTTGTTGATCTGGATCTGCACCAGTCCGGTCTCACGCGCCATGGACAGCAGGCGGGAGACGGTGGACCGGGAGGTGCGCAGTTCGCGGGCGATGGCGTTCATCGTCAGATCCTGCAGGTAGTACATTTGCGCTGCCCTGAGCGCGTCCCGGTTGCGTGCCGCAGCGGGCTCCGCGGGTTTGGGCCCCGTGCGTTCGAAAGAGTTATTCAGGGGCATGACCACAGCTTCTCCCAACGTTCACGTGCACGTTTGTGCATTGGCATTGACGATTATTCCCAACCCTTCGAAGAATAGGGTCTTAGAAGATGTTTCCGCCAGCACCACGAATACCGCCATACGCCAAGGAGTACCGCAACCCGTGAGTCAGCAAAGCCAGCAGCGCGACATTCGCCCCGCTGTTCGACAGCTCAAGGAAACACCCCGCACTTCGGTGCTCATCATCGGGGGAGGCATCAACGGCGTCGGAACGTTCCGCGACCTTTCCCTGCAGGGTGTCGACGTCACGCTGGTCGAACGCGGCGACTACTGCCAGGGCGCTTCCGGAGCCTCCTCGCACATGATCCACGGCGGCATCCGCTACCTGGAAAACGGCGAGTTCCGGCTGGTCCGCGAGTCCGTGATCGAGCGCAACGCCCTGTTGAAACTTGCGCCGCACTACGTCCGCCCCTTGCAGACAACCATCCCTGTCTTCAGTACCTTTTCCGGAATCCTCAGCGCGCCCCTGCGTTTCCTCACCCACCGCTCCGGAGCGCCCCGCGAGCGCGGTGCCGTGCTCATCAAAGCCGGGCTTACGCTGTACGACGCCTTCTCCCGCGCAGGGGGATCAGTGCCCCGCCACAAGTTCGTCGGTCGGAAGGCCTCGTTGAACCAACTGCCGAAGCTCCGGCAGGACGTCAAGTACACAGCAACGTACTTCGATGCATCGGTTCACAATCCCGAGCGCCTGACGCTTGACGTGCTTCGCGACGGACTGGCCGCCAACCCGGACTCCCGCGCAGTGAACTACGTCAGCGCAGTGGGGTACGACGACGACGGCGTCATCCTGCGTGACGAACTGAGTGGTGACGAATTCACCGTTCAGGCCGACGTCGTCGTGAATGCCACGGGAGCGTGGGTCGACGGCACCAATGGCGCCCTCGGTGAACGCAGCACATTCATGGGTGGGACAAAAGGTTCGCACATCGTCCTGGACCATCCCGAACTCCTAGCAGCGTGCGCCGGGCGTGAAATCTTCTTCGAGCACTCTGACGGGCGCATCGTGCTCATCTATCCGATGGGCCAGCGGATTCTCGTGGGAACCACTGACATCGACACCACCATGGACACTCCTGCCGTGTGCACTGACGCAGAGATCGACTACTTCTTCGAGCTGATCCAGCACGTCTTCCCAGACATCTCCGTGAATCACGAGCAGATTGTCTACAGTTTCTCCGGCGTACGGCCGCTGCCACGCCACGATGACACTCAGCCCGGGTTCGTGTCCAGGGACTACCGCATAGAGAAGAGCTCCACGGCAGGAGTGCCTGTCCTCAGCCTGGTGGGCGGCAAATGGACCACGTTCCGCGCACTGTCCGAACACCTGGCCAACGACGTGCTCGCCGCGCTGCAGCGCGAACGGACGGTGTCAACCTCGTCCCTTCCCATCGGAGGGGGCCAAGGCTTCCCGGACACGCCGCGCGACGTGGCCCAGTGGATTGAGGCCAACCATGCGGGCGTTCCAATCCAGCGGATGAGCACCCTGCTGGGCAGGTACGGCACCCGCGCCGCAGCTGTCGCCGAGTTCATCGCCCGCGGCGAGGATGCGCAGCTTCACTCAACCCCGGAACTTTCCACCCGCGAGCTCAGATACATGGTCGAGCACGAACAGGTTGAGCACATCCTGGATGTGCTCATCCGACGGACGTCCCTCGCCTTCAACGGCCTGGTCAGCGCGGAGCTGATCGAGGAACTCGCCGACACCCTTGCCCCGCTATTAGGGTGGACCGACTCCGAGCGGCGCCGGGAAGTTTCCGACACCCACACGGTGCTGCAGGAACAGCACCGCGTGAGCATTCAAAGCCTGGTTGCATGAACAGTGCAACCACCTTGGGCGCTCTACCAGCGCCAAAGGAACCAACGGCAGCAGTTGCCGGGGGAGTATCGCGGTGCCGCGACCATCACGGCACCGGGGCTCTAAACGCCCACAGATAAATCGATAAGGGAGTCAAAGATGTCTCTGGAAGTATTCGTCGCCGAAATGTTCGGCACGTTCATGCTGCTGTTGTTGGGCACCGGCGTCGTTGCCAACGTTGCCCTGGCCGGAACGAAGGGCAACAACGGCGGGTTTCTGATGGTGAACTTCGGTTGGGGCCTCGCGGTCTTCGCCGGTGTTTATGTAGCTGCCCTTTCCGGCGCGCACCTGAACTTCGCCGTGACGATGGGCCTAGTGGTCAACGGGGACGTCGCGGAGCTTGCACCGGGGGTCGACAAGAATCTCCTCAACGTGCTCGTCTACTTCGCTGCCCAAATGATCGGCTCCATCCTGGGCGCCGTGGCCTGCTGGCTCGCCTACAAGCAGCACTTCGACGCTGAGCCGGATCCAGCCAACAAGCTTGGGGTGTTCTCCACCGGTCCCGCAATCCGGTCAAGCGCCTGGAACCTTGTCACCGAGATCATCGGCACGTTTGTCCTGGTTTTCGTCATTCTCTCCTTCGCCGGCACACCGACGGAAATCGGACCACTCGCCGTCGCCCTGCTCGTGGTCGGTATCGGTGCCTCACTGGGCGGACCCACCGGCTATGCCATCAACCCGAACCGTGATCTGGGCCCACGCATCGCGCACGCTCTCCTTCCCATCAAGGGCAAGGGCAGCAGTGATTGGAGCTACGCCTGGGTACCGGTGGTAGGGCCCATCCTCGGCGGCATGCTTGGTGGGCTCGCCGCCATGCTCATCACTTTCCCCGCAGCCTGATACCCGCTTCACCTTTCAGCCACACCCACTCAACGAGGAGCAGCAATGCCGCAGTACGTAATTGCCATTGACCAGGGCACCACCTCCAGCCGTGCAATAGTCTTCGACCACCAGGGAAACATCGTCTCCTCTGGCCAGAAAGAGCATGAGCAGATCTTCCCGAAAGCAGGCTGGGTCGAGCACAACCCGACAGAAATCTGGGACAACACGCGCGAAGTCATTGGAAACGCCCTTTCCAAGGCCAACCTGACCCGACACGACATCGCCGCCGTCGGAATAACCAACCAGCGGGAAACCGCCGTGGTCTGGGACAAGAACACGGGCCAGCCGGTCTACAACGCGATCGTATGGCAGGACACCCGCACCCAGCCGATCGTGGACGAGCTTGCCGCCGACGGAGGAGTGGAGCGCTTCAAGCAGCAGGTGGGCCTGCCGCTCGCCACCTACTTCTCGGGAACCAAGATCAAGTGGATCCTCGACAACGTCGACGGTGCCCGCGCCAAAGCCGAAGCCGGCGACCTGCTCTTCGGCAACACGGATTCCTGGGTGACCTGGAACCTCACCGGCGGTACCGACGGCGGCGTTCACATCACCGACGTCACCAACGCTTCACGCACCCTGTTCATGGACCTGGAGACCCTCAGCTGGGATTCGGCAATTCTTGCAACCTTCGGGGTGCCCGAGTCAATGATGCCCGCCATCAAATCCTCTTCCGAGGTGTACGGCGCCGTGCACAGCTCCCAGTTGTTGCGTGAAGTGCCGGTTGCCGGCATCCTCGGGGACCAGCAGGCTGCCACCTTCGGCCAGGCAGCGTTCGAGAAGGGCGGCGCCAAGAACACCTACGGCACCGGCAACTTCATGATCGTCAACACCGGTGAGGAGATCGTTCACTCCAAGAACGGCCTGCTGACCACCGTTTGCTACAAGCTCGGGGACGCCAAACCCGTCTATGCCCTGGAAGGCTCGATCGCAGTCACCGGTTCACTCGTTCAGTGGCTGCGCGACAACCTGGGCATCATCAAGAGCGCCCCTGAGGTCGAGGAGCTTGCCAAAACGGTTGAGGACAACGGCGGCGTCTACATCGTGCCCGCGTTCTCAGGCCTGTTTGCGCCCTACTGGCGATCGGATGCGCGCGGTGCCATCGTCGGATTGACCCGCTTCGTCAACAAGGGCCACATCGCGCGGGCCGCCCTGGAAGCCACCGCCTTCCAGACCCGCGAAGTGCTCGATGCCGCCAACGCGGACTCCGGCGTCAACATGGAAGATTTGAGGGTCGACGGCGGAATGGTTGCCAACGACGCCCTCATGCAGTTCCAGTCGGACATCCTCGGCATCCCTGTCATCCGGCCCAAGGTGACCGAGACAACTGCCCTCGGAGCGGCCTACGCAGCCGGCCTCGCCGTCGGGTTCTGGAAGGACACAGACGAGCTGGCCACCAACTGGTCCGAGGACAAGCGCTGGACGCCGACAATGGACGACGCCGAGCGGGAGCGTCAGCTGCGCAACTGGAAGAAGGCCGTCACCAAGACCTTCGATTGGGTTGACGAGGACGTTCAGTAGTAGTCAATTCCGTAGTACATAAAGGAAGGCGGGCGCTCTTGGCGCCCGCCTTCTGCATGTCCAGTTCTCTTCGTTAGCGGAGGACAACTCCGGAGATGTTGTCCGGGTTGCCGAACCGGTGGGCCGTAATGCTGACCGCCTGCTCATGGAGGAACGGCAGCAGCTCGATCCTGCCCGCTTCCGTGACCGGACCGGCATAGATGGCGACGTCCGGGTTCCCGTCGGTCGCTTCGCACAGTGCTGTGTAACCACCGCCGATGAGGCGGACCCTGCCGAGATGAGCCGATGGCGCCGCAGCCAACCACTCGCCGTCGTTCTCCACCCGGTGCTTCACACCATTCGCTGACAGTGCTGCCGCGAGCGCCGACGACAGCGGTTCCGGCGTCGACACCTCAATGCCGGCCCCGGCACGAAGCCCGGCGGCCACCACCCGGATGAATTCGCTCAACTCGCCACCCTCGTTCAGGCGGACCGTCACAGACCCCGGCACGTAACGGAACTCATTACGCTCCACACCAAGGGCAGAAACATCCGCATGGACGCCGAAGGTCCCCACCCAATGACGCTGGTCATCCGCGGCAGAACGCGCCAGGAACCCTGCTTCCTGTACGTCGGCCGCGTGCAGAAGCTGCCGGACTGGCCCGCACAGCGGCGCGTGGACGTTACCCGGGTGCAGCTCGTCACGCTCCCAGCTGCCCAGGTGAACGAGGTAGTTCGGTCCGCCCGCCTTCGCGCCGGGTCCAACCGCCGAGCGCTTCCATCCACCGAAAGGCTGACGCCGCACGATCGCCCCGGTGATACCACGGTTCACGTACAGGTTGCCCGCCTCGACGGTATCCAGCCACTGGGTTACCTCATCCGGGTTCATCGAGTGGATGCCAGCGGTGAGCCCGTAGGCACTGGCGTTCTGCCATTGGATGGCCTGTTCCAGACTTTCAGCGTGCATGATTCCAAGAACCGGACCGAAGAACTCGGTCAGGTGGAAGTAGCTGCCCGGTTTCACGCCCGCGCGCACGCCGGGGCTCCACAGCCGGCCGGTCTCGTCGAGCTGGCGCGGTTCCACGAGCCAGGACTCGCCGTCGCCGAGTGTGGTCAGGGCGTCCTTCAGCTTGCCCTCTGCGGGCTCGATGATCGGCCCCATTTCGGTTTCCGGACCCTCGGGATAACCGACCTTCAGCGATGCGGCGGCGTCAACGAGCTGGTTCCGGAAACGGTCGGAGGTTGCTGCTGAGCCCACGAGGATGGCAAGTGAAGCCGCTGAACACTTCTGCCCGGCATGCCCGAAGGCCGATTTCACGACGTCGGCGGCAGCAAAGTCCAGATCCGAGCTCGGTGTGACAATGAGCGCGTTCTTCCCGCTGGTTTCAGCGAGCAGGGGCAGGTCATTGCGCCAGGACCGGAAGAGCTTGGCTGTGTCGTAGGCGCCGGTCAGGATGACGCGGTCGACGTCGGGGTGTGAGATGAGATGCTGGCCAACCGGGCCCTCGGCAACGTCCGCGAACATGAGCACGTCCCGCGGAACTCCTCCGTCCCACAGGGCTTCGACCATGACTGCGGCACACCGTTTGGCCTGCGGCGCGGGTTTGAGGATGACAGCGCTTCCGGCCGCCAGGGGTGCCAGTGCGGAGCCAGCCGCGATTGCGACCGGGAAGTTCCACGGTGGAGTCGCGACGGTCAGCTGTGCCGGGACGAACCGCGCACCTTCCACCGCGTCGAGTTCCTCGGCGAGGAGCGCGTAGTAGTTCGCAAAGTCGATCGCTTCCGAGATCTCCGGGTCGGACTCTGCAACGGTCTTGCCGGTCTCGCTTGCTGACACCTCGACCAGTTCGCTGCGGCGCGAGGCAAGCATTGCGGCCGCGTTGCGGAGGACCTTCGCTCGTTCGGCGCCTGGGAGCGCCCCCCAGGCACCCTGCGCGGTGCGCGCCGCCCGGACGGCGGAGTCGACGTCGTCGTTCGTTTCCAGCTGTGACGATTCCACGAGGGAGACACCGAGGGTGGACCCGGGGATCCGTTCGAGGATGCCGGAGGCCCACTCGCGGATCGTCGGGAGCGAGGGGTCGGAATCGGACTGGTTCTGGAACTGGCCAGGGGCCGAAGCGGTGAAGCGGTCGGGGGCCTGGTTGCGGTTGGGCGGGGGTACGTCGCCGTCGAGCTCGTTGAGGGAAGCCAGGAAGCGGTTCTTCTCCCGCTCGAAGAGCTGCTCGCTCTTGGTGAGCTCGAAGACCGCGCTCATGAAGTTTTCCTGGCTCGCGTTCTCCTCGAGCCGCCGGATCAGGTAGCTGATGGCGACGTCGAACTGTTGGGGCTTCACCACTGGCGTGTACAGCAGGAGCGAACCAACGTCTTTGCGAACCTCTGCGGCCTGGTCCTCGGCCATTCCCAGGAGCATTTCGAACTCGATACGGTCTTCAACGCCGCGGGCTACAGATAGGGTGCGGGCCAGGGCGATGTCGAAGAGGTTGTGCCCTGCCACGCCGAGGCGCACAGCGTCAGCGTTCTCCGGACGGAGCGCCCAGTCCAGGCACCGCTTGTAGTTAGTGTCGCTTGCCTGCTTGCTCGGCAGCGTGGCAGGCGCCCAGTGGTGCATCGCCGCGTCCACCAGTTCCATGGCGAGGTTGGCGCCCTTCACGAGGCGCACCTTGATCGCCGAGCCGCCGGACGCTCGCCGCTGCTGCGCCCACACAGTCAGGTCCTGGAGGGCACCCAGCGCGTCAGGCAGGTAGGCCTGCAAAACAATTCCCGCCTCAAGGTCGCGCAACCCTGGATTCTCGAGGATGCGTTTGAACACAGCGACCGTGAGGTCCAGATCGTGGTACTCCTCCATGTCCAGGTTGATGAACTTGGGTGCGGGCGAGGAGGCCGCGAGCGTGTGGAGCGGCAGGAGCCGCTCGGCCACACGCTCCACAGTCCCGTCAAAGTCCCACAGGTTCAGGGTGCTGACCACGGAGGAAACCTTGATGGACACGTAATCCACGTCATCGCGCGCCAGCAGTTCGCGGGTGCCAGCCAGCCGGGCATCAGCTTCCTTGTCGCCGAGCACGGCCTCGCCAAGGAGGTTGATATTCAGCCGGACACCTTCGCCACGGAGGGCCTTGATCGCCTTGCCCAGCTGGGCGGGACGGGCATCGACGATGAGGTGGCCGACCATTTCGCGCAGCACACGTTGCGCAACCGGCACCACCAGCCACGGGAGTCTTGGCGCCATGACGCCGCCGAGGCGCACGGCCGTCCGCATATACCACGGGAGGAACGACGGCGTCTTCCGTGCCAGCAGGGCGAGGTTGCGTGCCGCTACGGCTGGGTCCTCGGGCCGGATCACCCGGTCCACGAATCCGATGGTGAAGTCCAGGCCGGCCTGGTCCTTCAGCACCTCCGCCAGCAACTGGGCTGATTTCCCGCCGCGGGTCGGGGCAGCCGCCGGGGCGTGTGAAGGATCATCGAGGTGCAGCCAGCGCCGCACCAGGGCTATTGCGTCCTCGCCAAGCGACTGGGGCGATGGATCCAGGGTGGGGATGGTATGTGTCATGGTCTCGTCTACCTAACGACGACGGGCCAGCGACGGTCTGGGATGTCCAGGAGATAGGTGGCTGGCTGACCGGCCGCGGGCGCACTCCGCCTCGGCAATCTTGCGCGGGATAACACATATTCCGCTCAATGAGAATTATGGTAACCCCTGCTGAGGCCCGTCGGGACCAGGATGCGCTATTGTGGGTCCATGAGTGCGCAACTGCTTCTTACCTAGCCGCGCTTTCCTGCGCGGCTGCCCCTCGAAATATCGAGGGGCTTTTGTGTGTCTGGGCCCGGATGCCCGCCACGCAAGCCGTCTGAAGCAACCACCTCGGAACCACCACTGATCAACAGACAGGGCGAAGAACAGTGAGCATCAACCCCACCGCTGAGGAGTCAGCAACCGGCACCTACAGTTTCGCGGATATCGAAGCGAAGTGGCAGCCCGTGTGGGACAAGCTCGACACGTTTGCGCCGCTTGACGATGGCACGCGTGAACGGCGCTACGTGCTGGACATGTTCCCTTACCCTTCCGGTGACCTCCATATGGGCCACGCCGAAGCGTTCGCGATGGGCGACGTCGTTGCCCGCTACTGGCGCCAGCTGGGCCACGACGTACTGCATCCGATCGGGTGGGACTCATTCGGCCTGCCCGCTGAGAACGCGGCGATCAAGCACAATGCCCATCCCAGCGAGTGGACCTACGCGAATATCGACACCCAGGCCGCTTCCTTCAAGCGCTATGCCATCAGTGCGGACTGGTCACGCCGCGTGCACACTTCCGATCCCGAGTATTACCGCTGGACCCAGTGGCTGTTCCTGCGGTTCTTCGAGAAAGGCCTCGCCTACCGGAAGGACCATCCGGTCAACTGGTGCCCGAAAGACCAGACTGTCCTCGCCAACGAGCAGGTGGTAAACGGGGCCTGCGAGCGCTGTGGCAGCCCCGTGACCAAGAAGAGCCTGAACCAGTGGTACTTCCGGATCACGGAGTACGCTGATCGGCTGCTTGAGGACATGGAGCCCCTCACCGGGCACTGGCCTGAGCGGGTTCTCGCGATGCAGCGGAACTGGATCGGACGTTCAGAGGGAGCACACGTCACCTTCACCATCGAAGCGGAGGCGGGTCTCCCGTCGTCGGACGTCACGGTGTTCACCACCCGTCCCGACACCCTGCACGGAGCAACGTTCTTCGTTGTTGCGGCGGATGCGCAGCTTGCCCTCGACCTGGTCACGCCTGCCCATGCCGAGGCGCTGGCCGCGTACCGCGAACAGGTGAACGCCCTCAGTGACATCGAGCGGCAGTCAACCGAGCGGGAGAAGACCGGCGTGTTCACCGGGCGCTACGCGGTGAACCCACTCAACGGGGAGAAGCTTCCCGTATGGGCAGCCGACTACGTACTTGCTGACTACGGCACCGGGGCAATCATGGCCGTCCCTGCCCACGATCAGCGCGATCTCGATTTCGCGCGCACTTTCGACCTGCCTGTCCGGATGGTCGTCGACACAGGCGAAGAGGATCCAGCAGCGACCGGAAAGGCAACGGTCGGCGAAGGGACCCTCGTCAACTCGGGTGAGCTTGACGGGCTGCCCAAGGGCGAGGCAATCCAGCGGGCCATTGAACTGGTGAGCGCGCAGGGTACGGGTGAGCGGACCGTGAACTACCGCCTGCGCGACTGGCTTCTCTCCCGCCAGCGTTTCTGGGGCACGCCGATCCCGATCATCCACTGTCCCGAGTGCGGCGAAGTGCCGGTACCGGATGACCAACTGCCGGTTGAGCTGCCGAGGGACCTCCGCGGAGAGGACCTTGCGCCCAAGGGAACCTCGCCACTGGCTGCGGTCGCAGACTGGGTCAACGTCCAGTGCCCGGGCTGCGCAGGGCCGGCGAAGCGGGACACCGACACCATGGACACCTTCGTGGATTCGTCCTGGTACTACCTGCGTTTCGTGAGCCCGCAGCTTACCGACGCCCCGTTCGATCCGGAGAAGGTCAACGAGTGGCTGCCGGTCGGCCAGTATGTCGGGGGAGTGGAGCACGCCATTCTTCATCTGCTGTACAGCCGGTTCTTCACCAAGGTCCTGTTTGACCTGGGACTGGTGAACTTCACGGAGCCCTTTTCGGCGCTGCTGAACCAGGGGCAGGTGCTCAACGGTGGCAAGGCAATGAGCAAGTCCCTGGGCAACGGCGTCAATCTGGGCGAGCAACTCGACCGCTTCGGCGTCGACGCGATCCGGTTGACCATGGTGTTCGCTTCGCCCCCGGAGGACGACGTCGACTGGGCGGATGTGTCGCCGTCGGGCTCGTCGAAGTTCCTGGCGAGGGCCTGGCGCCTTGGTGCCGACGTCACCTCGGAAGCGGGAGTGGATTTCGGGTCTGGGGATCGCGGCCTGCGCTCAGTAACGCACCGCACCATAGCTGACGCCGCCGAACTGTTGGAGAACAACAAGTTCAATGTTGTGGTGGCCAAGGTCATGGAACTGGTCAATGCCACCCGCAAGGCGATCGATTCCGGCGTCGGCGGCGCAGATCCTGCGGTTCGCGAGGCCGTCGAAGCCACAGCCATCATCCTGAGCCTGTTTGCACCGTACACCGCCGAGGATTTGTGGGAGCGGCTGGGGCACCCTGCATCCGTTGCTGCAGCCGGATGGCCGGCGGTTGATCAGTCCCTGCTGGTCCAGGACACGGTGACGGCAATCGTCCAGGTCCAGGGGAAGGTCCGGGACCGCCTTGAGGTCCCGGCGGATGTCAGCGAGGATAGCCTCCGCGAGCTCGCCCTGGCTTCTGAGCAGGTACAGCGCACCCTTGCTGGACGCGGAATTCGCACAGTAATTGTGCGGGCGCCAAAACTGGTGAACATCGTCCCGGCCTGATTGTCGACGCGAAGGTCGCTGACCGATGAAGTGGTTTGAACGCCGTCCGGGTTCCCTGCAGGGTGCAGGGGATCCGGAGGCGTCACCGCTGACGACGACGGCGGTCGTCACCGACTCTGCCGCGGCGCTGCCCACGGAGTGGGTCACGGGCGTCGGACCCGCCGTCGGCGTGACGGTAGTTCCCATGCCGGTCATCATCGCAGGGAGGCACTACGGCGAGGGAAGCGACAACCTCGTGGAGCCTCTGTCCGTCGCCCTGGCTGAAGGCAGGGATGTCCGCACCTCCCGTCCCGCACCCGGGCAGTTCCAGAATGTCTACCGACGCCTCGAGCGGGAGGGCGCCAGGGAGATCATCTCCATCCACCTTTCGGGGAAGCTCTCGGGGACCGTGGAGGCCGCACGCTGGGCTGCCCGTACGGTTTCGATCCCGGTGCACGTGGTGGATAGCGGAACCGTGGGTATGGCGCAAGGGGCAGGCGTGGCTGCTGCCGTGCTGGCTGTGCGGTCCGGGGCTGACCCAACGGAAGCCGCTGAGGCGGCGCGTGACGCGTGCAGCCGAACCGCATTGCTTTTCTATGTCCCCAGCCTGGACCAGCTACGTCGGGGAGGGAGGATCAGCCCTGCGGCGGGAATCGTCGGGTCCCTGCTGGCGGTAAAGCCACTGTTGACCATCAGGGACGGGTCAATCGAGCTGCTTGAGAAGGTTCGCACCGCAACCCGAGCAAAGCAAAGACTCGATGAGTTGGTGGCGGAGAATCTCCGGAACCGGTCGGCTGGCAGCATTGCGGCGTTCCACTATTTCGGCAATCGCGCCCAGGCTGAAGAGGCCGCCGCGCGCATCGGTCACCCCGCGGGCTCGTTGCTCACCCGCATGCCAGCGGTGCTCGCCGCCCACACCGGGCTCGGAGTACTTGCCGTGGCGCTGATCGACCCGCTCGGGGAGTGGCCGCACTAGGTAACCACCCCTGCACAGTGGACCCGATGCGCGCGACTTATCCACATAGCCCTTACCCGGCTCCAGCCGCGCTGCTGTGCGCTCCTACGCTGAACGCATGGCAAGGCACCGCTGGGCTACGGCCTCCCGCAACCGGAGCGTAGACCGGTTGGACCGGATCCTAACCGGCAGCACCGGCGTGCAGTCCAGCGCCCGGGTCAGCGAGGAAGGCGGGTCGGGTCCTGCTATCCATTTTGTCGAGGATGAGTACCCTACCGGGGAATTTGTCACCGGGGAGTCCCCCGAGCATCGTGATGCCTTCGGCTGGCTTCACAAGGGGAACCCTGAGGATGCTGGCGCCCTTGATGACGCGTTGGATGACGCGGGGTTTGGTGCTGCTGCGTCGTTGGGGGCTGATGCTGCGCCGCTACGTACGAGAAGGCGGTGGGTGGCCGCCAGGCGTGGAGCGTTGCTGGTTGCGGGGTGTGCGCTGGTCATCGGGATCTGGGCTGCGGCCGGCGTCGAACGGGGTGACGGGATGGTTGTTCCCGTCGGATCGGGCGCGGACATGGCCGGGCAGGCAAACGGTGCTGATGGGAATGTTCGGGGCGACGGTGGCGGCGGGCCGGAGGCAGCGGCAGAACCGGCTGCTGAGGCGCCAAAGGCCGAAGCGCAGGAAACCGCGTCCGGCGTGGGGAAGGACACCCAGAGTTCCGAAAGCTCTAATCCTCCGGGCGGAGCCAGGCTGATAGTTCATGTCGCCGGCGCGGTGGCATCCCCCGGCGTGATCGAAGCTGAGGCGGGTGCACGGGTGTTTGAGGTGGTCGAACTTGCCGGAGGTGCTCTGCCCGAAGCCCAACTTTCGGCGGTGAACCTCGCGGCAGCGGTTCAGGACGGACAGCAGATAGTGGTTCCGCGCGTTGGCGAGGTGGTTCCGCCCGCCGCCGGTCCCGGCGGAACCGTGCCTCCCGCTGCGTCAGTTCCGGCGCCGCCCTCCGGAGCCGGTTTGGTCAACGTGAACACAGCTGCCGCAATTGAGCTGGAGGAGTTGCCCAGGGTGGGCCCGGTACTGGCTGCGCGGATCGTGCAGTGGCGGAGCGATCATGGAGCTTTCGCGAGCCCTGAGGACCTCGACGCCGTCCCGGGGATCGGCCCGGCGATGCTCGAAGCCCTGCTACCGCTGGTGACCGTCTGATGTCAGGTGGAAGAGCACGCTATGAACGCTTTGTGCGGTCAGCGGCACATTCCGCGCCACGCGGCACCCAAAATGCGCGCCAGGACATCGCGCCGGTTGCAAGGCTACTCGGAAGCGTGCGGTCGTTCGGGCTCACGTCCCTGCGCCACAGTAATGAGGGGCGAAGCAAGCGAAGCAAGCGAAGCAAGCGAAGGAACAGCGGAACCGTCGAGACGCAGCGAAGTCCCGCCCGCGATCTGCGACTTCTGGCGCCGGCCTTCGCAGCGTGGGGAACCGCCGCCGTCGTCATCAGGCTCGAGGTATCGGTCGCGCTTGGGCTGGGAATCTGCCTAAGCCTGGTCGCGCTGGTCAGTATGGCCCTCGTGTACATGTGCAGGAAGCCGCAGGTGATCCTGCGCGTGGTGCTTATCTCCGCGAGTGCAGCGGGCATGGTCTGCTTTCCAGCCGCAGCCAAAATCGATCAGCAGCTCCCGCCCCCGGTTGCGGGGGTGGTCGAAGCCGGCAGTCAGGTAACAGCAGTGCTCCGGGTGGAAGGGGAGGCACGGAGAGGGGCCTCTCCAGGGGCCGATGGTTCTCCGCGTTTCATGGTTGAAGCGAAGCTTCTCGAGCTGACGCATGAGGGGCAAAGGATCACGGCGCGCACGCCGGTAACCATCTTCGGAGGATCGGAGTGGAGCGACGTGGCCTTTGGAGAACGCATCCGGACAGCAGGAAAGCTCACTGCGACCGAACCTGGCCAGCGCTCCAAGGCCCTTCTGATTGCTACCACCGATCCACGGCGGTTGGGTAACGACAGCCCAAGCCCAGTGGTCGACGCCGTAAGAAGGAACTTCCTGGCACTCGCAGCCTCGAACGGCGCGCCGGATAGCGGGCTCATGGCGGGCATGGTGGTTGGGGCACGGTCGGCAGTGGACGAAGAGTTGGTCGAGAAGATGCGGGCAACTGGGCTCACCCACCTGACGGCCGTGTCGGGTGCGAACTGCAGTTATGTGCTCGCGTTTGTGTTCCTGGCCTGCCGGGCGTTCCGGTTGCCCCGGTGGGCAGCGGGTTGTGCGGGCATTGCAGCGCTTGCCGCCTTCGTAGTGCTGGTTCGCCCTGAACCGAGCGTCCTGCGGGCGGCGGTCATGGGGTCGATCGGCGTGCTCGCAGTGTTGACGGGGAGGGGCCGGCTGTCGCTCACCCTGCTCTTTCTGTCCATCACGGCACTGATGACGGCAGACCCCTGGCTCAGCGGTGAGTACGCCTTCATCCTCTCGGTCACCGCTACGTCCGGCCTGGTGCTTGCTGGTCCCATACTCGTCGGTCGCCTGGCAACCTTCCTACCTGAGTGGCTGGCACAGCTCATTTCAGTGCCGCTCGCCGCGCAGTTGTTCTGTGCGCCCGTTTTGGTTCTGATCCAGCCCGATATGCCGGTCTACTCGCTGCCTGCCAACATACTGGCAGCGCCTCTCGTGCCCTTCATCACGATCGCTGGGATGCTCGCCGTGGTCCTCGTTTCTGCGCTGCCGGTGGCCGCCCTTCCGCTCGCCTTCGCCGCAGGGTGGGGTGCGGCAGGAGTTGCCGCTGTGGCCAACTTCTTCGCTGCAGCGCCGTTCGCTGCCCTTCCCTGGCCGCCAGGCCCAATGGGCTTGATTCTGGCCGCTCTCCTCAGCCTTTCAGTGCTGGCCGCTGTTTTCTGGTGGCCACAGCTGTGGACCACGGCACGGAACCTTGCAGCCTCTGTGAAGGCTGGCTTGCGTTCCGCACCCCTGGACGGTTCGCTGACCTGGATTGCAGGAGGATGCGCGCTGGGATGCATAGCTATCTGGGCGTGGAGCGGTGCTCTAGGACCCAAGCCATCCGACTGGGCGGTTGCGGGGTGCGACGTCGGCCAGGGTGACGGCTTTGTTGTGCGAACCGGGCGGACAAGTGCCATGGTCTTCGACGCGGGGCCGGATGCTGCACTGATTGCCCGCTGCCTGGACCGATTGGGGGTGAGGACGGTGGATGTTCTCGTCATCACGCACCTGCACACGGACCACTTCGGGGGAATTGACGGCGTCTTCGAAGGGAGGAGCGTCCTGCGTCTGCTGTACTCCACGTCGGAGGCACAGTTGCCTGGTGAATTGGTAGAAGCTGCGCGCGCTGCGCAGGTCGTTCCCGAACCGATCGAGGCTGAGGATGCCGGTGAGCACGGGGGTGTCTCCTGGTCGGCCCTCTGGCCACGTGTTGGGGACGTGCCAACATCCGAAAACAACGCCTCAGCTGTTCTACTGGTGACCATTATCCGCACGGGCGCGGACCCCCTTGATGTGCTTTTCACTGGCGATATCGAACAGGAGGCCGCTGCGCGCATGCTGGCTGCAAACCCGCAGCTTGCCGGACGCGGCATCGAAGTTCTCAAGATTGCCCATCACGGCGCACGGAATGGAGGAAGTGCAATCATTGAAGCGCTTGTTCCTCCGGTCGCGCTCATTTCAGCCGGGCGCAGCAACGAGTACGGCCATCCACATGCCAATACCCTCGAAGCACTGGAAGTGGTCGGGGCCCACACCGTACGCACGGATCAACTGGGCTCCTTCGTCCTCATACCCGTCGGCCCTGACCTCCGCGTACGCTCCCTCGGTTGAGGTTGGACAGCGCCGGGCGGCATGGCAAAGTTGACCACGCACCCACATCGATCCAGGAGCGCCACGTGAACCCCAGCCCCGCAGCAACGGCCGCTTCGAACTGGCGTGAGGTCGGTCCAGCGCCCGTCATTCTGCTGCTCGGACCGGAGGATTATCTAGCCTCCCGAAGCCTGGATTCGATTCGACGGAAGATGCGCGAAAGCGAGCCGGAGGTGGATGTCCTCCGGCTCGACGCTGCGCAGTATGAGGCGGGTGCGCTCATTGTCCTCGGGAGCCCGTCCCTGTTCGGCGGGACAAAGATCGTGGAGGCGACGGGGCTGGCACAGATGACCGATGCCTTCCTACAGGACGCACTCGCCTACCTTGCTGATCCGGCGCCGGACGTGGTGCTAGTCATGCATCACGGCGGTGGTACGCGCGGGAAGAAGCTACTCGATGCGCTGAAATCGGGAAACTCCGTCGTCGTCGATTGCCTGCCACTCAAGAAGGACTCCGACAAGATCGATTTCGTTTCCGCAGAGTTCCGCGGCGCGCGGCGCCGTACCGAGCCGGACGCTGTGCGGGCACTCGTGGCGGCTGTCGGTTCAAGCCTGTCCGAGCTGGCCGCCGCGTGCAATCAACTGGTAGCGGACACCGAAGGCGTCATCTCGGTGGAAGTGATCGAAAAGTACTACGGCGGACGTGTGGAAGCTACCGGATTCAAGGTTGCAGACGCTGCCCTCGCTGGGCGCGGCGGCCAGGCACTGGCCATGCTTCGCCATGCCCTTTCTACGGGCGCGGACCCTGTGCCCCTGGTGGCGGCTCTTGCAATGAAGCTCCGGGCGGTGGCAAAGGTGTACGGGGTACGGGGCAGTTCGGCGCAGCTCGCAAAGGAACTCGGCATGGCGCCCTGGCAGGTGGACCAGGCCCGGCGAGAAGCCCAGCGATGGACGCCCGCGGGGCTTAACCACTGCATCCAGGTCCTTGCCGAGGCGGACGCGCAGGTCAAGGGCGAAGCGAGGGACCCTGTGTATGCGGTGGAACGGGCTGTCACCGCGATTTCCCTGGGAGGAACCACCCGCTGACCGGGCGTAAAAAGCCACTCAAACAGCCCAAATTGGTACCTTAAACGCCGAATGGCCAGCCCTGGGGCCGGCCATTCGGAGGAACACTCGCTCAGGCTCTTAGCCGAGCGCGTTTACCCGCTTCGCGATACCTGACTTGCGGTTAGCTGCGTTGTTCTTATGCAGAACACCCTTGCTAACGGCCTTGTCCAGCTTGCGGCTGGCCAAGGCAAGCGCAGTTGCAGCGGCTTCCTTGTCGGTGGACTCCACTGCGGTGTTGACCGCGCGAATGGCGGTCCTCAGCTCGGACCTGACCGAGTTGTTGCGTTGGCGAGCCTTCTCGTTGGTGAGAATGCGCTTTTTCTGGGACTTGATATTTGCCACTTATAAGACTCTCTTTGTATTGCGGACTGGTCGTGAGGGTTTCGGAGTGGCCATTGACTGAGCGGCGTGGGGATACCGGGCGGCCGAGCCGAAGTGCCCGTCGACCTGCGCGGACACACAGCTATATAGGTTACCAGAAACCGGCAGGGTTCTCAGGCTAGACCGGCGACGGCGGTTCGCGGGGGACGTCGCAGCCTTACCTGCCGGGGCGGTCCTGGAATGCAGCGACCACCTGGTCGAACCGTGGACGGTCGAGAACCGCCCCGATCCGCCGCACCTCGCGTGGATTCAACCGGATGACCCGCTCAAGGAATATTTCACTCGGTCTTCCCTGCCGGTCCCAGGCACCGGAGCCGATGTCCACGTACCCTGAATCGTTGTTGTGCCCATTGTTCCGGTCCCGGGAAGTCAGCATGAGCCCCAGCAGGGTCTTCCCTTCGGTGCCGATGATCAGCACCGGCCGGTCCTTACCCTGGGAAGCATCCTCCTCATAGGGAACCCATGCCCAGATGATTTCGCCTGGGTCGGCAGTATCACCGGGCGCTGGGGCGTAACCGATCCTGCGCCGCGTTGAACTGCCCGAAGAACCGGCCGGCCCGGGGTCACGGTTGGCGGAACGTGGGCGCCCGGAAGATGGAGGCCTTCCGGCGGTCTGCCTACTAGCGGCCTGCCTACTAAAGGTCCTGATGGCTAATGCGGCGAGACGGGCGAAGGTGCGTACGGGCGATGCCATGTCGACAGCGTACCCATGTCGGCCGTGGGACAATAGACTCTGCACCCACGCTGCGGAGCACCGGCATAGGACCCAATCCTGCCAGGGTGCCGAAGCACACCGGTGGTGCGGCAACGTTCTTCGTTTTCAGTAGCGACCCCTAAAGGTAAGAGGTACGTCAGTGTCACCCATGGCCCGCACCGCCCCGGTGCCCGCTGCCACGGACCCAGCGATCATCAGGAACTTCTGCATCATCGCGCACATCGACCACGGTAAGTCCACGCTGGCTGACCGGATGCTGCAGCTCACCGGCGTCGTCGAGCAGCGGGACATGAAGGCCCAGTACCTGGACCGGATGGACATCGAGCGTGAGCGCGGAATCACCATCAAGTCGCAGGCGGTGAGACTGCCCTGGGAACTCGATGGCGTCAGCTTCGCCCTGAACATGATCGACACTCCGGGCCACGTGGATTTCACCTACGAAGTATCGCGGTCGCTCGCGGCGTGCGAGGGTGCAATCCTCCTGGTGGATGCGGCGCAGGGTATCGAGGCGCAGACCCTCGCAAACCTGTACCTCGCCATGGAAAATGACCTGACGATCATTCCCGTCCTGAACAAGATTGATCTTCCGGCGGCCCAGCCGGAGAAATACGCGGCAGAGCTGGCCAACCTCATCGGCGGTAGCCCCGAGGACGTGATGCTCGTGTCAGGAAAGACCGGCGCGGGCGTGGAAGCACTTTTGGACAAAATTGTGCGCGACCTTCCGGCTCCTGTAGGAGACGCGAACGCACCGGCGCGGGCAATGATCTTTGATTCCGTTTACGACACATATCGCGGGGTCGTGACCTATGTCCGCGTTGTCGATGGGCACCTGAGTCCCCGCGAACGTATTCAGATGATGTCCACCCGCGCCAGCCATGAGTTGCTTGAAATCGGCGTCAGCTCACCCGAGCCAACCCCGTCCAAGGGCCTGGGTGTCGGCGAGGTCGGTTACCTCATCACCGGCGTCAAGGACGTCCGCCAGTCCAAGGTCGGCGACACCGTCACCAACCTGGCCAAGCCCGCAACGGCGTCGTTGGCGGGTTATGCCGATGCAAAGCCGATGGTCTTCTCCGGCCTATACCCGCTGGAGGGCGCAGACTACCCGGTGCTCAGGGATGCGCTGGAGAAGCTGATGCTCAACGACGCCGCCCTGGTGTACGAGCCCGAAACATCAGCGGCGCTGGGCTTCGGCTTCCGGGTGGGCTTCCTGGGCCTGTTGCACCTCGAGATCACGCGCGAGCGCCTTGAACGGGAGTACAACCTGAGCCTCATCTCGACCGCTCCGAACGTCGAGTACCAGGTAACGCTCGAGGACAAGAACGTCATTCATGTCACCAACCCAAGCGAGTACCCCATCGGCAAGATCGGTGAGGTCCGCGAACCGATGGTTGCCGCCACTATTCTCGCGCCGAACGAGTTTGTCGGCACCATCATGGAGCTGTGCCAGAGCCGGCGCGGAGCGATGGGAGGCATGGACTACCTCTCGGAGGACCGGGTGGAGATCCGTTACAGGCTTCCGCTGGCCGAGATCGTCTTCGACTTCTTCGACATGCTCAAGTCCAGGACCCGCGGATACGCTTCGCTGGACTGGAAGGCCGACGGCGACCAGGTCGCAGATCTGGTCAAGGTCGACATTATGCTCCAGGGCGAGCAGGTGGACGCATTCTCCGCCATCACCCACCGCGACAAGGCTTACGCCTATGGCGTGATGATGACCGGGAAGCTGCGCGAGTTGATTCCGCGGCAGCAGTTCGAAGTTCCCATCCAGGCCGCGATCGGCTCACGGATCATTGCCCGCGAGAGTATCAGGGCCATCCGGAAGGACGTCCTCGCCAAGTGCTACGGCGGTGACATCACCCGTAAGCGCAAACTCCTTGAGAAGCAGAAGGAGGGCAAGAAGCGCATGAAGATGGTAGGGCGCGTGGAAGTGCCACAGGAAGCCTTCATCGCTGCGCTCTCCTCGGACGAGTCGAAGGACAAAGCCAAGAAGTGACGACGGCGCCAATCAGGAGGCGCGGAATTGCCTAGCGTGTTGCCGCTCGGCGATCCCGCACCGTCCGGCGGACTATTGCCCGCCTCTGCGGCCGCGGGTTCGACCGACCGCCAGTTCGGTCTCTACGTGCACATCCCGTTTTGCGCGGTCCGTTGCGGTTACTGCGATTTCAACACCTACACCGCTGCCGAGCTCGGCGGGGGCGCATCCCAGGCCAATTTTGCTGACACCGTCCTGGGCGAGTTGCAGTTCGCCGGTTCGGTACTGCGCGAGTCCGGAGTTGAAGACCGGACGCTGAGCACGGTGTTCTTTGGGGGAGGAACACCCACCCTGCTCCCGGCGGAGGACCTGGCAAAAGTGCTGGCAACGGCCACAAACCTGTGGGGGCTGGCACCGGGCGCGGAAGTGACTACCGAAGCCAACCCCGATTCCGTCACCAGAGACAGCCTGCACCTTCTGGCTGAGGCGGGGTTCACCCGCGTCTCCTTCGGCATGCAGTCAGCTGTGCCGCACGTCCTGTCCGTCCTTGACCGGACGCACTCTCCGGAACGGGTTCCACTGGCCGTGCAGTGGGCGCGGGAAGCAGGCCTCAAAGTCAGCCTCGACCTCATTTACGGCACGCCGGGGGAGCGGTTACAGGACTGGTCCGCGTCCCTCGACGCGGCCCTCGCGCTCGAACCAGACCACATTTCCGCCTACGCACTGATCATCGAGGACGGTACCCGCCTGGCAGCCCGCATACGCCGGGGCGAGGTGCCGGTGATCGACGAGGACGACCACGCGGACAAATACGAACTTGCCGACTCCCGCCTACGCCAGGCTGGCCTCGGCTGGTACGAGGTCAGCAATTGGGCGCGCACATTGGCAGATCAGTGCCGCCACAACCTCGCGTACTGGAAGGGCCATGACTGGTGGGGCGCTGGTCCTGGCGCACATTCCCACGTGGGAGGAGTGCGGTGGTGGAACGTCAAGCACCCCTCCGCCTACGCGCAGCGCATCGACGCGGGCGTCTCACCTGCCGCGGGGAGGGAAACGCTCGACGACGACGCTCGCTACACCGAGGACGTCCTCCTTCGCGTTCGACTGGCGGAGGGCTTTCCGGTGACAGCCTTGCGCCCTGAGGGTCGCCTCGCAGTAGCTGGACTGATCGCGGATGAGCTCATTGACCCTGGCGCGGCCTTCCGGGGATCCGTCTGCCTCAACGAACGCGGCAGGCTCCTGGCCGACGCCGTGGTGCGGCGGCTCCTGCCGGACTGAGCCCTCCGCGCAGGTTACCTTACTGAAAATTGCTGGGGATCTTAGTGAAAGATCCGCAGGTTGAACGGATACCGGTACGGCCGTCCCCGGTTCACCTGGATACCTGCCGCTACAGAGAATGCGGCGAGGGTGACCCAGATCAGTGCATTGATTACCGCGAACAGGCCGCCAATTCCGGGCAGCAGTGACAGGAGTAGTGCGATTCCCGCCAGGATGCTTGGGGGGAACGTGAAATTGAAAGCTTCCTTCGATTCCTGCGCCGTGAAAGGTCCCCGGTCGCGATAAATGAGGAAGATGATCAACGAAGGGATGAACCCGAGAATGCCGAGAAAGTGCGCGAGTGTGGCCCACTGGCGGTCCTCGGATGGACTCAGCGGCTGGGCATCCGGACTGGTGCCTTGAAACGCCGGGGCACTGTCCTGGCGGGCAGGACGTGACCGGGGATCACGGTGCTGGTCTGCGTTGTTGGACAACGAATTTTCCTTCGCGGGTTTGAAGATGACCCGCGGACATTCGCCGCGGAGCTTACTTCCTAAGGGTACTGGGTACTTGAGGGCCGCGCTGTTAGGGCGGCAGTGCAATGACTTTTCGGGAGCTGGTCAGACGTCGCTGCCTGGAACCGTAAGGAAGTCAATGACCTCTTCAACCCTCCCAAGAAGGGAGGGTTCCAGGTCCGCATAGGAGGAAACACCCGCAAGAATCCGCTTCCAGCCGTTCGCGATGTCTGCCTGCGTCCGGGCAGGCCAACCCAAGCGGGTGAGGATCCCTGTTTTCCAGTCCTCGTTCCGCGGAATGATCGGCCAGGACCCCATTCCAAGGGCACGGGGTTTGACCGCCTGCCACACGTCCACATACGGGTGTCCGACGATCAACACGTTCCCTGCGGCACCTGGAACGCGCATCGCTTCGGCCGCAATGCGCGCCTCCTTGGTACCCGGAAGCAGGTGGTCCACCAGAATCCCGAGGCGGCGGCCGGCTCCTGGTCCGAAAGCCCGGACGGCTCCAGCCAGATCATCCACCCCGTGGAGAGGTTCGACAACTATTCCTTCGACCCGCAGGTCATCGCCCCAAACCTTCTCGACGAGTTCAGCGTCGTGCCGTCCTTCCACCCATACTCGGCTGGCGCGCGCAATGCGTGCGCGCTGCTCGGGCACCCTGACGGACCCGGAGGCTGTCCGGGTGGGGGCCAAGGTGCCGGAACCTGTCGCAGCGACTACCTCCACGGGGCCGCCATCGATATGGAAGCCGAACCCCAGCGCAAACGTCCGGCGCTTTCCGCGCCTGTCCTCGAGCACCATGACGTGGAGCCCCCCGGACTTCTCGGTGCTGAGGACCTCGCCAACAAAACCGCTCTGGACGTCTTCAAGTACGACGCCGGGGCGAGCTTCGACCTTCGGCAGTTCCGAGCGCTTGGGTGCTGAGAGGTCTTCGTATCCCCATCCTGGGTAGGACATGTGAGCTCGCTCGCTTTCGCTGTTGGCCGTGCCCCGGGCGGGCGGCACCAATGCTAACAATGCGCACAGGCGTATTAGACTTGGCACTTGGGTGTGTTGAGTGCTAACTCGTTCAAGAGTTGGCTGCAATTCCGAAGCGGAGGTGAAAATGAGCGAGCCGAGAAGACTGGAAGTCCTGCGGGCAATCGTTGAGGACTACGTTCATTCGCGCGAGCCGGTGGGATCCAAGGCACTGGTCGAACGGCACAGGCTCGGTGTTTCTTCAGCGACCATCCGAAATGACATGGCGTTGTTGGAGGAGGAGGGTCTCATCACCGCCCCACACACCAGTTCAGGCCGCATTCCAACAGATAAGGGCTACCGGCTCTTCGTTGACCGCATAGCGGAGGTCAAGCCGCTCTCCTCTGCGGAGAAGCGGGCCATCCAATCCCTCCTGGAAAGCGCTGATGACCTCGATGACGTCCTGGACCGCACGGTCCGCCTGCTTGCCCAGTTGACCAACCAGGTGGCAGTCGTGCAGTACCCCCACCTCGGCGCGGCAGCGGTCCGGCACATCGAGTTTGTCCTGCTGGCTCCGGGACGGGCGTTGGTGGTTCTCATCTCAACCAACGGTGTTGTCCAGCAGCGTGTTGTGTCCGTGCCCAACACAGCGA
Organism: Arthrobacter sp. TRD_SC_6; assembly: GCF_055361185.1. Classification (NCBI taxonomy): domain Bacteria; kingdom Bacillati; phylum Actinomycetota; class Actinomycetes; order Micrococcales; family Micrococcaceae; genus Arthrobacter; species Arthrobacter sp. TRD_SC_6. The sequence goes on along the minus strand of NZ_CM143953.1, from coordinate 2,683,347 downwards.
CGGAGGACAATGTCTCGGACATCAGGCAGCGGTTCCTTGAGAAAGTATCGGGGGTTCGGCTCGCAGCGGTACCCCAAAGTTTGGCCGCGTGTCTGGGAGAGCTCTCCCCTCAATTGCAGGAGGTCGCCCGCGCCCTTGCGGTGAGCCTGGAGCAGCTTGCCGGTTCCAACCGCGAGGACAGGATCGTCCTCGCAGGTACAGCAAACCTCGCGCGGTCCACTCTCGATTTCCCGCTCACTATCGGGCCGGTACTGGAGGCACTGGAGGAGCAGGTAGTCATGCTGCGGCTGCTCTCCGAGATGAAGCAGGATCCGCTGGGAGTCTCGGTGCGCATCGGTCGGGAAAATCCGCACGGCGGCCTCGCGGAAGCCTCCGTCATTGCAACGGGTTACGGACCCGATTCGTTGGCGAAAGTGGGCGTACTGGGTCCAACCCGGATGGATTACCCAACCACTATGGCTGCCGTGAGAGCGGTCGCCAGGTATCTTTCCCGCATTCTCGACGAGTCGTGACCCCAACAGCCCCAAGAACCACAACCGCCGCACACGCGGTGCAATTTACAGGAAGTGATGTGCAGGAGTGAGTAATCACTACGAAGTCCTTGGCGTCGCCCGCGATGCCAGCGGCGAAGAAATCAAGAAGGCCTACCGGAAGCTGGCTCGCAAGCTTCATCCCGATGTGAACACGGGCCCTGATGCCGCAGATGAGTTCAAGCTGGTGACCCGCGCGTACGAGGTCCTGTCGGACCCGCAGAAACGCCGCGTCTATGACACCACGGGCAACGAGAACGGAACCGACAACGGTTTCGGAGGCGGCTACGCAGGTCCTGGGTTCGCTTTCCAGGACATCTTCGAGACCTTCTTCGGCGGAGGCGGGCCAAGCGGGCCTCCTTCGCGCACCCAGCGTGGCCAGGACGCGTTGATCAACGTACGCATCGATCTCAAGGACGCTGTCTTCGGGACCAACAAGAAGATCGACGTCGACACAGCCGCCGTCTGTCCCACCTGTGACGGTACCTGCACCCAACCCGGCACGTCCCCGAAGACCTGTGATATCTGCGGCGGCGCCGGTCAGGTGCAGAGGGCTGTAAGGTCCATCCTTGGACAGGTAATGACCAGCGCCACCTGCGGAACCTGCCAGGGGTTCGGCACCGTCATTCCGCACCCTTGCTCCGAATGCATGGGGGACGGGCGGGTCCGCTCCCGCCGCACGCTGACTATCAAGGTCCCCGCCGGCGTCGCAACCGGTACCAGAATCCAGCTCGCGGGGCAGGGGGAAGCGGGAACTGCAGGAGGCCCGCAGGGTGACCTTTACGTGGAGATTCGGGTGAACAGCGATGCCAACTTCCTGCGCGAAGGTGATGACCTGCACGCTACGCTGACCATCCCGATGACTGCGGCAGCCCTCGGCACCACGGTGACCATGGCAAGCTTCGATGGAGATCAGGAGATCACGGTCAAGGCGGGCACGCAGTCCGGTGAGATCGTTGCCCTGCGGGGTCAGGGAGTTACGCACCTTCGCGGGTACGGCCGCGGTGACCTGCTGGTGCACCTGAGTGTTGAAACTCCGCGGAACACCGACTCCGCCCAGGAGGAACTGCTGCGCCAGCTTGCGGAACTACGTGGGGAGCAGTTCGCTGAAGGCCAGCTCGCGAGCAACGGGTCAGGTGTCTTCGCGCGGCTGCGTGAACGCCTGGGCAATCTGTAGCGGACCAGGCCGGAATGACCAACCAATCCTTCCTGGGGGAGGCAGCGGCGGTGCAGGGCGCCGTCGTCGGGGGAATCTTCACCCTCGCGGGTGGGGAAGCACACCACGCAGCCACGGTGAAGCGGGTCCGCGTGGGCGAAATGATCGACGTGGTCGACGGCGGCGGGCACCGGTTGAGTGGGCAGGTCGCTTCTGCGACGCCCGACGCGGTCGTGCTCACCGTTGTCTCGGCCTCCTTCGACCCGCCGCCGTCGAGCCCGTTCATTCTTGTCCAGGCCCTGGCAAAGGGTGACCGCGCGGAACTGGCGGTGGAGGCGGCCACCGAACTCGGTGTGGATGCGGTGCTGCCGTGGCAGGCGGATCGGTGCATCGTGCGCTGGCGGGGAGACAAGCTGGTCAAGGGCCGCAAGAAATGGGAGTCACTGGTGCAGGCGGCGTCCAAGCAGTCGCGCCGGACCCGCATTCCCGAGGTCCTGGAAGCCATGGACAGCCGGGGCCTTGCCACCTGGCTCGGCGGCGTCGACCGCCCGATCGTCCTCCACGAAGACGCCGGAGAGTCCCTCGCGGATTATTGGGAGCGAACCGCCGGGCACACCACCGGGCCACTCGCCGTCGTCGTTGGTCCTGAGGGTGGCATAAGTCCACAGGAGATGGACCTGTTTGCCGGAAGCGGCGCCGTGCCCGTGAGCCTCGGCGGCAATGTGTTGCGGGCCTCTACCGCCGGCCCCGCTGCCGTCGCTGTCCTGAACCTGCTGGCCCACAGGTGGTAGCAGCGGCCGTTCAGCGCACGGTGACGAGCTTGTCATCGAGGGGAGAAGGCTGGCTGGTCGCGCTATCCAGGGGAGCGAGAACTTCCACCAGATAGGTACCCGGCTCGAGTGTCGCGCTGAACTCGAAGAGGCCGGTCGCTCCCGTTGCTGCGTCCACCGCGACGGTGCCGGTCTGCGCCGCTCCCGCCGGCTCGCCGTCGTCGAACACTGGTTGAATACGCCAGAGAAGCTCCGTGCCCGGCAAGGTGGAACTGCCTTGCACAATCAACGCAGGGTCTGTCCGTATCGAGCCGTCCTGAGGATTAATCAGCCACACCGGTGCTATGAGCTCAACGTCGCGTCTGAACTCCGAGCCCAGTGTGATGTGGCCGAATGCGGAGTAACCGGCTTTGCCGTCTACGAGGATTCGAACGCTGCTCGGACTCCCGCTGAGGACCAGCCCGGCGTTCGCGGCTGCGGCAGTAGCGGTGTAGACAAGTTGCTGGACTGCCCGGACGGCGATGTCCTCATTGACTCCATCTCCGAAGGCATCGGAGGCAATATCAACGGTGATGACGTTGTCAGGTGAGATCGACGAGTTGACGGTTGATGCCGTCCGCCAAGGGCTGTAGTAGTCCTCATCGATCGGTTCTCCGCTGGTCATAGCCCAGATTGCGGCCGCAACAGGGTCCCCGGCAGGTTCGCCCGGTAGGAACTCACGGTAGAGCAGATTGTCCTTCTCGCCGAGCCAGTACACCGGAAGTAGCGGAGATCCCACCGATGCGTCTGCGTCAGGAAGGGTGACTTCCGGAAGGCTCGTCGTCTGCTCCATGAGCATTTCCGCTCCGCTGGCAGCCTGTGTGGCCGGCACGGGATCCGCTCCCGCAGTGCAGGCCGGAAGCCAAAGGGCGGCGACCAGGAGAATGGCAAATTTCCAGGCCTTTCCCGCATTGAGCCGAGCCGGGGATGAATCCGCTGAGATTTCCACTGCGCGCGTCCTCCTTCCCAGCTGGCCGTATTGCCTTCTTTACGTGTGGCAGGTCCTCAGCGGGAGTACAACCATGGAGTTGGACCGTCCGGCCAGGACCTTTTTCCAGCTTGTCACAGGGAACCTGCCCGCCCCGATGGATTTCCTGATCGCCGCCTGACTGAGATGCGATTGATATCTGGCCGTTGCCCTCCTGTCACATTCACGGCAGGCTCGTGCATTAAGCCCGGCGCAGGGAGGGGACGAACAGCGAAAAATCTGGTCTACCGAATCCCGGCGATGCACGCCGCCCTGACCACCCGGCGGTAGGCTAGAAGGAAGGACTTTACTCGCGGGGCCCGGACGTGTACAGCAACCGGGATTCGCGGACGATTCAAGGAGAGATGGAAGGCCTGCGGGCCGCGGATATGACCGATTCTGCAATTGGTATTGGCACAAGTGGCTTGGAAAGCCGGGTCATCGTTTTTGACTCAGCCGACCAGATGGTTCAATCACTGGGAGCCAATGATGAAGCGCTTGCGCTGATTGAAGGTGCTTTCCCGGGAGTCAATCTGCACGTGCGTGGTGCTGAGCTTTCAATAAACGGACCGGTCAATGATGTGGCGCGGACCGAACGCCTCATAGCGGAGGTGCGGACCCTTGCCGCCAGCGGCACACCAGTGACGCCACAGGTCCTCGAGCAGTTGCTGTTCATGCTGAAGACCCAGCAGGCAAAGCCCGCAGAGGTGCTCTCGATGAACATCCTCTCCTCACGAGGCCGGACTATCCGGCCAAAGACGGTCAACCAGAGGGATTACGTCGACGCGATTGATGCGCACACCATCGTGTTCGGAATCGGCCCCGCCGGTACCGGCAAAACCTATCTGGCCATGGCCAAAGCGGTTCAAGCCCTGCAGCACAAGGAAGTCAACCGGATCATCCTGACCCGGCCCGCGGTTGAGGCGGGGGAGCGGCTCGGGTTCCTTCCCGGAACGCTGAACGACAAAATCGACCCTTACCTCCTTCCGCTCTATGACGCACTTCACGACATGATGGACCCCGATTCCATTCCTCGCCTGATGGCAGCCGGAACCATCGAAGTTGCACCTTTGGCGTACATGCGCGGCCGGACGCTCAACGACGCCTTCATCATCCTCGACGAGGCACAGAACACCACGCCGGAGCAGATGAAAATGTTCCTGACCCGGCTTGGGTTCGGATCGCGAATGGTGGTTACCGGGGACGTCACGCAGGTCGATCTGCCGGGCGGAACCAGCTCCGGGCTGCGCGTGGTGAGCGAAATACTGCATGGAGTCGACGACGTCGCCTTTTCCCGCCTCGACGCGACCGACGTCGTTCGTCACCGGCTGGTCGGTGACATCGTCACCGCCTACAGCAAGTGGGACGAGTCCCAGCGCGCAGCCGACGGTCGGCGCCCGGCCGGAAGGAACCCGCGCCGTGAGCATTGAGGTGAACAACGAATCCGGCGTGGAGGTCGACGACGAGGCACTGGTGCGCCTTGGTCGCCATGTCCTCGACAGCCTGTTCGTTCACCCGGAATCCGAGCTGTCCATCATCCTTGTGGATGTCGATGCCATGGAAAAGCTTCATATTGAGTGGATGGACGAGCCAGGCCCTACCGACGTCCTTTCCTTCCCGATGGACGAGCTCAGGCCCGGTACGGCGGCACGGCCAACCAGTTCCGGAATGCTTGGCGACGTCGTCCTGTGCCCGGAAATTGCACAGAACCAAGCCGTGAACGCCGGCCACACCATGGCTGAGGAGCTGCTTCTCCTTTGCACCCATGGGATGCTCCACCTCCTGGGATTCGACCACGCGGAACCCGCGGAGGAGAAGGAGATGTTCGAGCTCCAGCGGCAACTGCTGGCCGATTTTCTCGGCCGGGATGCTCCGCGGGAAACTACCCAGTGATTAGCTGGTATCAATCGTGATTGTGGTTCTCCTGGCCGTGATGGCCATCATTTTCGTTTCGATTGCGGCGCTCGTGACAGCGGCTGAGGCCGCATTCAGCTACCTTCCGCGCCAGGAAGCCGAAACCCATCTCCAAGGGCCCAGAGGTCCGTCAATCCGCCGCATCCTGGATTCACCGGTGGCACACATGCATGCCCTGCGTTTCTGGCGCGTGTGGTTTGAGATGGCGGCAGCTGTCGCCGTCGCGCTGCTCTTCTTCGACCTTCTGGGCAGCATCTGGGTTGCAGGGCTTCTGGCCACGGTCACCATGGCTGCTCTTGGCTTCGTCCTTGTCGGTGTTTCACCGCGTCAGCTGGGCCGCACGCACGCAGGTGCCCTTGTACCCCTGACTGCGCGGCTGGTGCTGGTCCTTCGTTCGGTACTCGGCCCGATCCCACGGTGGTTGGTCGGCATCGGCAGTTCCCTGACGCCGGGTGCGCAGCGCGCTGAAGCGGCGTTCTTCACCGAGGAGGAATTCCGGGAACTCCTTTCCCGTGCCAACGAGGCAGAGATGATCGAGGACAGCGAAGCTGAGCTGATTCACTCGGTCTTCGAACTTGGTGATACCAAAGTTCGCTCGGTCATGGTTCCCCGTACCGACATGGTGTCAATTGAAAGTGGGGCCACGCTTCGCCAGGCCATGTCCCTGTTCCTTCGTTCGGGTTACTCGCGTGTACCCGTAATCGGCGACAGCGCCGATGATGTGCACGGGATTCTCTACCTCAAGGATGTGGTCGCGGTACTCAACGGCGGTAGCCATACCAACCAGGACCTGGTGGATGGGGTGTGCCGGGAGGTCCGCTATGTTCCCGAGTCAAAGCCCGTTGGCGATTTCCTGCAGGAGCTGCAGAGGGAATCGACCCACGTTGCCATAGTCATTGACGAATACGGTGGAACCGCAGGGCTGGTGACTCTAGAGGACCTCATTGAGGAGATCGTCGGAGAAATAGTAGACGAATACGACTCCGAGGTACCGGAAATGGAGCAGCTCCCAGACGGGCATTTCAGGGTGAGCGCCCGGATGAGCATCGATGATCTCGGCGAGCTGTTCGATATTGATCTTGAGGATGACGAAGTTGATACCGTCGGCGGGCTTCTGGCTAAAACGCTTGGGCGCGTGCCGATCGTCGGAAGCCAGGTGGAGATGGGGCGGATCGCGCTCCGAGCTGAAAGGCTCGAAGGTCGCCGGAACCGCGTCTCTCACATACTGGCGTGGCAGCTCGAAACGGAAACGGGGGGTGAGGGCGCGGACCGCTCTGACCTCGGAACACGGGAAACGGTGGAGAAAGCATGACCAACGAGGATTACCGCGCAGGTTTCATATCCCTGGTTGGCAGGCCAAATGCGGGCAAATCAACACTCACCAACGCGCTGGTCGGCCAGAAAGTAGCAATCACTTCCGCTAAGCCGCAGACCACGCGTCACACCATCCGGGGGATCGTTCACCGGGATGATGCACAGCTTATTCTCGTCGACACCCCTGGACTGCACCGGCCGCGGACGTTGCTCGGACAGCGGCTCAACGATTTGGTGGCGGACACGCTTGCAGAAGTCGACGCAATCGGGTTTTGCCTGCCTGCCAATGAGCAGGTGGGCCCTGGCGACCGCTTCATCGCAGCCAAGCTTGCCCAGCTTAGAGGCAAACCCGTGATCGCAGTGGTCACCAAGGCTGATCTGGTGCCTCGCGATGCGCTGGCAAAGCAATTGATGGCTGTGGCGGACCTTGGACGGGAGGTACTGGGGGAAGAGGGATGGGCGGACGTCGTCCCGGTTTCAGCAGTGGACGGCTTCCAGGTCGAAACGGTAGCGGATGTCTTCGCTTCCCACATGCCGTTATCGCCACCGCTCTACCCGGATGGTGAACTCACCGACGAGCCCGTCGCCGTGATGGTGGCCGAGCTGGTGCGTGAGGCGGCGCTTGAGGGCGTGCGAGACGAACTGCCGCATTCCCTCGCTGTAGTCGTGGAGGAGATTGTTCCTCGGGAAGGAAGGCCTGAGGGCAAGCCGCTGCTCGACGTACGGGTCAACCTTTACGTGGAACGGTCCTCTCAGAAGGGGATCATCATCGGGAAAGGTGGCGCGCGCCTTCGTGAAGTGGGCACGACAGCGAGAAAAGGCATCGAAGCTCTCCTCGGAACGAAGGTCTACCTCGACCTGCACGTAAAAATCGCGAAGGACTGGCAGCGCGATCCCAAGCAGTTGGTCCGGCTCGGCTTTTAGCCCGGGCACTTCCGACGTGGCTTATTCGTTTACTTCTAGATGCCCCCACCGGGCGCACCAATCATCCCCTGGCGAAAGGGCCGAGTGTCATGGCTGAAACCGGCGAAGAGCCGGCAGGCACGTCCGATGGCATTCGGGTGGGCACCGGAGGGCGTCACCTGGGCCGCGCCTCCAACTCTGGGGTTCTGCGGATCGTAGCGATCGCGCTCGTCACCGTGCTGGTGGGCGGCGTTGCTTTCGCCGTGATTTCATTGATGCGCCTCCAGTCGAACGTCAGCACCGAACCGTTGAACCTCTCAACGGACGGCGAGGCGCAACTTCCCGTAGACCTCAGCAGGGACCCCGTCCAGATCCTGATCATCGGAAGTGATACCCGCGCAGGCCAGGTCGGAACCACGGAACCAGTCACAGAAGAGGGCCAGGCTGATGTGATGATGCTCATGACCATGTCAGCGGACCGAAGCAACGTGACCATGGTGAGCTTCCCCAGGGACCTGCTCGTCCCGCTGCCCGCCTGCGTTGATCCCGAATCGGGAGACACGAGCGAACCTATGGCGCTGGGTCAGCTCAATTCATCCTTGGCGAACGGCGGTCCGGGTTGCACCGTCGCGGCAATCAATGAATTAACCGGGCTGCAGATCGACCACTTCATGATGGCTGACTTCGACGCGGTGACCGAGCTGTCGAAAGCCGTCGGGGGTGTCGAGGTTTGTGTGAATCAACCGGTCGATGACGAGTTCTCAGGCCTGAAGTTGCAAGCTGGCACGAGCGAGGTTGAGGGCGAGCAGGCACTGGCGTTCCTACGCACCCGGCATTCCTTCGGAAGTGGCGGCGACGAAGGCAGAATCCGTGCCCAGCAATCCTTCATGGCTTCGCTCGCGAGGAAGGTCAAGGACGAGGGCACCCTGAGTAACATCCCCAAGTTATATTCGATTGCTGAAGCCGTCACGCAGAATCTGACCGTCGATGACAGGTTGGCGCAAGTCCCCGAACTACTCAAGCTGGCTGGCCGCCTCCAGGAGGTGGACCTGGGAAATGTCGCTTTTGTGACCGTGCCTGTGGTCCCGTATGAGCCTGACGTCAACCGTCTCGTGCTGGATGAGCACCCCGCCGACGAACTCTTCGCGAACCTGCGCGCGGACCGGGACATCACGAAGGCCTCCCAGCCGTCTGCGTCGCCTAGTGCTGCACCATCAGCGTCAGCGTCTGCATCTGCTGAAAGCACGGATCCGGGCCAAACTCCGTCCGCGGTTCCAACCCCGTCAGAACCAGTTCCGGCAGAAGCCCTCGGGTTTGATCCGGCACTCGTTCCTATCTCCGTGAGTAACGCTTCGGGAGAGGCGGAAAGGGGAGAGGAACTGCAGGAGATCCTGCTCGAATCAGGTTATGTGCAGGCCTCCACAGCCTACGCCCCAGAGCGGCCTGCAACGCAGCTGTTTGTCGGGCCCGGTTATGAAGGCATTGCACCGGTTATTGCAGAGTTGTTCGGCCTGGCTGAGGTGCAGATCATTTCCAGCGGAACCATCATTGGCCTGGAACTGTCTGTCGGCAGTGATTTCACTACAGGCGATTCGTTGGACGCTGAAGGTGTCGCAGGTGACCTGAGCGGTCAGACAGCGGCTCAGGTCACCTGCCAGTCCTAGAGTTCAATCACCAGATGCGTACGCGCCTGTCTGGCTCCAACCACAGGGCGTCGTCCTCATTCACGTCGAATGCCTCGTGGAACTCGTGGAGGTTCCTGACTACCTGGTTGCAGCGGAATTCGTTGGGTGAGTGTGGATCGATGGCGACACGCCGGGCTGCCTCCTCAGGCCTGATGTTCTGTCGCCAGCACTCCGCCCAGGAGAAGAAGAAACGCTGTGTGCCCGTCAGTCCGTCCATCACCGGCGAATCTCCGCCGTCGAGATTGAGGGTGTACGCTGCAAGGCTGATTCCAAGTCCTCCCAGATCGCCGATGTTCTCGCCAAGAGTCAGCTTGCCATTGAGTGGATGCTCGGGGGCCTCGGTCGGGGCAAGACGCCCGTACTGATCCACCAACTGAGTTGTGAGCGCGTCAAATGCCGCCCGGTCTTTGGCGGTCCACCAGTTGTGCAGGGCGCCGGCGCCGTCGAACTGGGATCCCTGGTCATCAAACCCGTGTCCAATCTCGTGACCTATCACCGCGCCGATGCCACCGTAGTTCGCCGCGGGGTCCGCCTCCGCATCAAAGAAGGGAGGCTGCAGAATTGCGGCTGGGAAAACGATCTCGTTCATCGTCGGCATGTAATAGGCGTTGACCGTTTGCGGAGTGAGGTGCCACTCTTCGCGGTCGATGGGGCCACCCAACTTCGCGAGCTGACGGTCTGTCTCGAACGCTGTTGACCGCCGGACGTTTCCATACAAATCTCCAGGAACAATCTCGAGACCCGAATAATCAACCCACTTCTCGGGGTAGCCGATCTTCGTGTTGAACTGTGCCAGCTTGGCCAGTGCCCGGTCCCTGGTCTGCTCACTCATCCACTCCAGGGAGCTGATTCGCTGGTGGTAGGCCTCAATGAGGTTATCCACCAGTTCCCTCATGATTGCCTTATGGCTCTCGGGAAAGTGCCGGGCAACGTACTCCCTGCCGACAGCTTCGCCAAGCGCGCCCTCCACGATCGAAACCCCACGCTTCCAGCGCTCCTTCAGTTGCGGCGTGCCGCTCAGGTGCGTGCCATAGAACGCGAAGTGCGCGTCGACGAAAGAATCACTAAGGTACGGCGCGGCCTGCAGCAGCACCCTGGAGGCAAGCCAATGCTTCCAGACCTGGAGAGGGGTTTCATTCAGCGACTGCATCAGGCCGTCGAAATACACCGGCTGGTTGATGATGATCTCTTCCGGCATTTCGCTGCCCGCTGTCAGCCCTTCAAGCCAGACGCCGAGCAGGGGAGCGTCGCGCACCAGATCGGCAACATTGCGTAGGTTATAGGTCGCCTGGGGATTCCGGCAGGTTACAGAATCCATGTGGGAGGACGCCAAGCGCGTTTCAAGGTCAAACACAGCAGCGGCCGCGGCCTCTCCTTCGGTGAAGCCTGCGAGCTCAAACATCCTCCCAAGGAGCAGTGCATATTCCGATCGGGACGGCGCGAACTTCTCTTCCTTGAAGTAGGACTCGTCGGGTAACCCAAGACCCGACTGGTACAGGTGAAGCAGGTAGCGCTCGGGATTTCCGGCATCATTGCTGACATACGGCAGGAGAAGACCGGCTGCTCCTGTCTGGGTCAGTTGGGCGTCCAGCCGGACAAGCTCCTCGACGGAAGCGAGCGCATCAATCGAGGCCATTAGCGGTTGCAATGGACTGCAACCAAGTTCGTTGAGCTGCTCGGTGTCCATGAAATCGGCGAACAGGGTGCCGATCCTGAACCGGTCGCCGCTCTCGTCGCCGTGCTCCGCAGCCTCTTCGATAATGACCCGGACAGCAAGTTCGGCCGCATCTGCCAGTTGGGAGAACGCCCCCTCACGGGGCCGGTCTCCGGGAATCGGTGTGGCTTTCAGCCAACCGCCATTGACGTGCCTGAACAGGTCGTCCTGTGGACGGACCGAGGGATCGACGTTGGCAAGGTTGATGCCGGGTCCGGTCATGAAAGCTCCTTTGGTTGGTGCGTAATGTCATCCTAAGGGCCGTGTTAGTGTTGGTGCGTGCGCGCAGAGCTGCTCCTTCTTAGCTGCCGTGGCGGGGCCCTACTGACTTCCTGGGTCAGCTGACTTTTACAGTCATCCAGCTGACCAATCAGTCCCAGGCCGAACCCCCGTCGCGGAGTCTGTGTTGCCGGCCAAACCATTACTTGTTGCCAGTGCTTAAGAAGCTCTAATGGAAAGGCCCACACAGTCATGCGTAATACACAGAAAACCTCTGGAATGCCCGTACACAAGTACGTCCCGTTCCAGGATCAGATCACCGTACAGCTCCCCGACCGCACTTGGCCGGACAAAATCATTACGAAAGCTCCGCGATGGTGCGCCGTGGACCTGCGGGACGGTAATCAAGCGCTGATCGACCCGATGAGCCCGGAGCGCAAGCACAAAATGTTCGACCTCCTTGTGAAGATGGGTTACAAGGAGATCGAGGTCGGATTTCCATCGGCGTCGCAGACTGACTTTGACTTCGTCCGCCAGTTGATTGAGGGCGACCGGATTCCGGATGACGTCACCATCCAGGTCCTTACCCAGGCGCGCGAACACCTGATCGAGCGCACCTATGAGTCCCTCGAGAGTGCGGACCGTGCAATCGTTCACCTGTACAACTCGACCTCCGTCCTGCAGAGGCGCGTCGTGTTCAACCAGGACATGGACGGCATCGTGGACATTGCGTTGACCGGAGCGCGGTTGTGCCGCAAGTTCGAGGAAAACATGGGTGACACACAGATCACCTACGAGTACTCGCCAGAATCCTTCACAGGTACCGAACTGGAGTTCGCCGCCCGCATCTCCAACGAGGTTGCCACGGTCTTTGAGGTATCCGCAGACCGGCAGATGATCCTGAATCTGCCCGCGACCGTCGAAATGGCGACTCCGAACGTGTACGCCGACTCCATCGAGTGGATGTGCCGCAACCTGGACAATCGGGAGAACATCATTCTCTCCCTGCACCCGCACAATGACCGGGGGACAGGGGTGGCTGCTGCGGAGCTCGGTTACCTGGCAGGCGCCGACCGCATTGAGGGGTGCCTCTTCGGAAACGGCGAGCGGACCGGAAACGTGGATCTCGTGACGCTCGGAATGAATCTCTACGGACAGGGTATCGACCCGCAGATCGACTTCTCTGACATGGACCACATCCGCCGGACCGCAGAGTACTGCAACCAGCTCAATGTTGCCGAGCGTTCTCCCTATGGTGGCGACCTGGTGTTCACGGCGTTCTCCGGGTCGCACCAGGACGCAATCAAAAAGGGATTCGAGCGGATGGAGGCTGACGCCGCGGCGGCGGGCCGGACGGTAGAGGACATTCCCTGGGCGGTCCCCTACCTTCCGATTGATCCGAAGGACATCGGCCGTTCCTACGAAGCAGTGATCCGCGTCAACTCCCAGTCGGGCAAGGGCGGCGTCGCCTACCTGCTCAAGCATGAACACAGCCTGGACCTGCCTCGCCGCGCGCAGATCGAGTTCTCCGGGGTGGTCCAGAAGCGTACGGACACCGTAGGCGGTGAGGTGAGCGGTGCCGAACTGTGGAGCGCCTTCCAGGACGAGTACCTGCCAGCGCGGGCCGGATCACCGGCATGGGGTCATTACGCGTTGACTTCCACCAACACCGACACGGCCGAGGACGGACTGTTCAACCTCACCGCCACCCTGTTGATTGACGGATTGCAGCAGCGGCGCAGCGCGCAGGGTAACGGCCCGATCGACGCACTTGTCGCCATTCTCGGCCAGGATGGCGTCGATGTTCGCGTGCTCGACTACACGGAACATGCTCTGTCCTCGGGCGGTAACGCCCGCGCGGCAGCCTATGTGGAATGTGCGGTTGGGGAGCGCGTGCTGTGGGGTGTTGGCATCGACTCGAACTCGACGATGGCATCGCTCAAGGCAGTCATCTCCGCCGTCAACCGTGCCATCAGGGACGCGGACTAGCCGTCCTGCCCGGACGCAAGGCGCGCCGTGCCCTGCGTCCGGGCGCTTGGTGGGAAACTGGATTGTGGCCAGATCATATGCAGCGCGCACCTACCGGGCGGAGGGTGTTGTGCTGCGCACCTACAAACTCGGAGAAGCCGACCGCATCATCGTGTTGCTCACCCGCGAGCACGGTCAGGTACGCGCTGTCGCCAAAGGAGTCCGTCGGACGAGCAGCAAGTTCGGCGCCAGGCTTGAACCATTCATGACAGTCGATCTCCAGTTGGTGTCGGGGCGCACACTCGATGTCGTTACCCAGGCGCAAACGCGCGGTGCTTATGGTCACGGCATCGCTGCCGACTACGCACGCTACACGGCGGCCGCAGCGATTGCTGAAACGGCAGAAAAGCTCACTGACGCGGATGGGGAGTCTGCCGGCGCGCAGTACGCGCTGGTCATCGGCGCCTTGTCAGCGCTTAGCCGCGGGCTTCATCCAGCCGAACTCATCCTCGATTCCTACCTCCTGCGAGCCCTCGCCACGGCCGGATGGGCTCCCAGCTTCACCGATTGCGCGCGGTGTGGTGCTGCCGGGCCGCACTCAGCGTTCGCGGCAGCACTGGGCGGTGCAGTCTGTTCCACCTGCCGTCCGCCGGGTTCCGCATCGCCATCGCCAGGCGCCATGGCTCTCCTCGGAGCGCTGTTGTCCGGTGATTGGCAGGCGGCTGATGGTTCCGAAGATACCGCCCGACGGGAAAGTGCCGGGCTGGTTGCCGCCTACGTACAGTGGCACCTGGAAAAAGTAGTGAAGTCCTTCAAGCATGTGGAGCGTGTGTGACCCATCCCCAGAAACTTCCGGTGTTGCCACCGCCCCACCCGAGCGGTGAGCGGCCGCCGTCGCTGCCCAAGGAGTTGGTTCCTGCCCACGTGGCGATCGTCATGGACGGCAACGGTAGGTGGGCCAACCAGCGCGGACTACCCCGCACCGAGGGCCACCGAGCAGGAGAAGCGGCCCTCCTGGATGTCATCGCAGGAGCAATCGACATCGGCGTCCAGCATGTTTCGGTGTACGCATTCTCCACCGAAAACTGGAAACGGTCACCTGAGGAAATACGATTCCTCATGGGATTCAGCCGCAATGTGCTGCGCCGTCAGCGGGATCAGCTGAACCAGTGGGGCGTGCGCATCCGATGGGCCGGACGACGCCCACGCCTTTGGCGGTCGGTGATCTCCGAACTGGAAATTGCCGAGGAACACACCCGCTCCAACTCAACCTGCACGTTGACCATGTGCGTGAACTACGGCGGACGGGCTGAGATCGCTGATGCTGCGCGTGCCATAGCGGAGGACGTGGCCGCAGGCAGGCTGAAGGCGTCCTCGGTCTCGGAGAAGACTGTTCAGCGGTATCTTGACGAGCCCGACCTTCCGGACGTCGACCTGTTTCTCCGGACCTCGGGCGAGCAACGGACATCCAACTTCATGCTGTGGCAGGCAGCCTACGCAGAGATGGTGTTCATGGACGTCCTGTGGCCGGATGTGGACCGGCGCACCCTATGGCGTGCTGTCGAGGAGTACGCATCCCGCGACCGGCGCTACGGCGGCGCCGTCGATCAGTCAGAAGTGCGCTGAGGCCGAACCCCGTAGCATCCGATCCATTGGTCCAGGGCTGCGTAGACCCTGGCCCGGACCGGAGGCGAGGAAAGCAGCGTGTCGTGGAGGGCGCCGTCGAACCGGCAAACGGTCACGTGCGGACCCAGTTGAAGTGCCCGTTGGGTCATGACCGTCACGTCCAGGACGCTGTCAGTTGAGAGCATCGAATCATTCCACACCGGGCTGATCGTGGACTGCGCCGACGCAAGCACGAGCACCGGCACCCCGATCCGCAGGCCGCGCCGAACCTGGGCGTGGCCCGCGAGCACCGCCGTCAACCATCCCGCGCGGATGGGGAAGCCGTATTGTGGCCGCCACAGTTCATTCAGGTCCCACTCGCCGTCTGCGAGGTTGCTGATGCTTCGCCAATAGAACCCGAACTCCGGCAGTTTCAGACGCGCTTTGGGGCGGAACCGCGTGATGGGGTCAAGCAGCCCCTGCGTAGTGGTCCGCAGCAGGGCGCTGCCCTGAGTGTCGAGCCAGGGACTGTTCAGGATCAGGCTGTCGACCTCGCCGGGGAACCGGTTGACCCACAGCGACGCCACAAGGGCACCGGTTGAATGAGCCATCAAGGTGATGCTTCCGGGTAATTCACCGGTTTTCGAGGCCAGATCCCCGCGCAACGCTTCGAGCGCTGCCGTTATGTCGGCATCGTATTCGGTGAGATCCGACACGTAGCCGGGCGTCTGCCATTCACGAAGGCTGCGTCCGTACTTCCGAAGATCCAGCGCATAGAAAGCGATGCCGCGGTCGGTGAAGAACCGGGCGAGTTCATGCTGGAAGAAGTAGTCACTCCACCCATGGACGTAGAGCACCGCGGGTTGCCCTGAAACAGGTGCCGGTCTCCTTGCCCCTGCGAAGAAGGCACGGACGGCGTCACGAAACGGGGTGGGGGACTGCGGAGGGGCACTCGTATAGGACACGAGCGTGGCGATGCAGGGACCCTCGTCGTCGTTCCCGACGTCCAGCTCTGCCAACGCAAATCCGTCACCCAGGTGATCCGGTTGCCAAGTGATGCCCATGGGTCGAGCGTATCGACTTCACACGGATCAAGTTGGAGAAGGAGCGGGGGGCGTGGCAACTTTGGATCATGCGAATTTACCCTGCCTTCTTCCGCCTCGTCTTCAGCGGCATGGACGCGGAGCGGGCACACCGCATCGGATTCACCGCCATTCGCTGGGTGGGCAGGACGCCCGCCGGAGCCGGCCTTCGCAGGCTGACCCGCCCGTCACCGAAGCTTACGACGACGGCGCTTGGGCTTTCCTTCCCGTCGCCGTTCGGCCTGGCGGCCGGGTTCGACAAGGAGGGCCACGGTATCGCTGCCCTCACGGACCTGGGGTTCGGGCACATCGAGATCGGAACGATCACCGGCCAGGCCCAGCCAGGCAACCCCAAGCCCCGCCTCTTCCGCTTGGTTGAAGACCGCGCTGTCATCAACCGAATGGGCTTCAACAATGACGGCGCGGCTGCCGTGGCGCCGCGCATAGCCGCCGCACGGCGCACGCTGGAACGCCGCTACCCTGACAGGCGCCCGATTATCGGCGTGAACATCGGTAAGACCAAAAATATCGACCTGCGCGACGCCGTCGCCGATTACCGTGTTTCAGCCGCCGCGCTGGCTCCCGTGGCCGACTACCTGGTTGTGAACGTCAGCTCACCGAACACCCCCGGGCTGCGCCTCCTGCAGAGCGTGCGTTCGCTCAGACCCCTCCTCACTGCCGTGCGGAATGCTGCTGACGGGAGCGCGGGTCGCCACGTTCCGCTGCTCGTCAAGATTGCCCCGGATCTCAGCGACGACGACATCGATGAGGTTGCGGCCCTCGCACTTGAGCTGAAGCTGGACGGGATCATCGCGACCAACACAACGATCACCCGCGAAGGACTGGCAACGGATGTCGAAACAGTCATGGCCTGCGGTGTTGGGGGACTGAGCGGCGCACCGCTGAAAGCGCGTTCGCTTGAGGTGCTGAAGCGCCTGCGACAGGCGGGCGGGGAATCGCTTACCCTCATCGCCGTCGGGGGAGTGGAAACAGCGGACGACGTAGCGGAGCGCCTCGAAGCTGGAGCAACCCTTGTGCAGGGGTATACGGCGTTCCTTTACGAGGGGCCGTTCTGGGCGGCGAAGATCAACCGCGACCTGCTCCGACGTTCGTGATTACTGCCGTCGAGTAAGCGGTCAGGCGGGGTAGGCTCCGCGCTTCACCTGAGGCTTCGGCAAACGCATCCGTCGGATCTGCATGGCCCGGGAGATGGCGTACCACAGATCCCCGCGGCCGGGTCCTTCGAATTTCTCGGTCAGGCGTTTCCTTAGCTTCGAACGGAGAATGATGCAGTCAATAACCACGACCGCGAGGATCACCCAGAAGGACACCAGTACATACGCCTGTATGGCACTGAAAGGGATGAAGCTGATGACCACGAAAAGCAACGCCGCAAACATCAGGAATTCAGCAACGTTCAAGCGGGCGTCGACGTAGTCCCTGATGAACCGCCGGGCGGGCCCCTTGTCGCGGAGGGGCAGGTAGCGTTCCTCACCCGTGTCCAATGCGCGGCGCATTTTGAGTTGCTCTTCGCGCCTCGCGAGCCGGCTTGCCTCGCGGGCTGCCTTGCGGTCATTCGGTACGAGGGGCCGCTTGCGTGCGGCCACCTGGGCATTTCGCTTGGGCGTGGGAGCGCCCTTGCCGACTGTCCGCGCCTCGTCAACGGGGAGCACTGGGGAATCGACAACGGCGGTATCTTTTTTTCGTCCAAACACCATCCAAGGATACCTGTCGGGGGCAGTACGCACTGACGTTTTGGCCCCAACAGGTTTACCTGTCCACGGAAGCCCCGCGCCGGTGCTGTGTAGGCTCGGATTATGAACCAGCTATCCACAGAAGCACTGCCGGAAACCACTGTTGCCGCCCTGCGGCGCAGCGTAGACGCGTCCTTCACGCAGACCATTGACGAGCTAAAGTCCCTCGTGGCCGTCCCGGGCATCGCCTGGGAAGCATTCGACCCCGCCGAACTCGACCGCAGCGCCGAAGCAGTCGCTGCTCTCGTCCGGTCACTCGGCATCGAAGACGTCCGTATCCTTCGTGTGGACAACAACGGCACCCCAGGAGGCCCCGCCGTCGTCGCCCGCCAGCCAGCCGCACCGGGGAAGCCGACCATTCTCCTCTATGCGCACCATGACGTTCAGCCTCCGGGGGAGCGGGAACTGTGGGAGAGCGAGCCTTTCACAGCGCAGGAACGCCAGGGACGGCTGTACGGGCGGGGAGCAGCCGACGACAAGGCCGGCGTGATGGCTCACGTCGGCGCATTCCGCGCTGTGCAGGAAGTCCTTGGAGCCGAGTTCGGAGTCGGAGTAACGCTTTTCATTGAGGGGGAGGAGGAAGCCGGATCGCCCACCTTCCGCCGCTTCCTCGAGACGTACCGGGACTTGCTCCGGGCGGACGTCATCGTCGTGGCTGAT
This sequence comes from Arthrobacter sp. TRD_SC_6, assembly GCF_055361185.1. Classification (NCBI taxonomy): domain Bacteria; kingdom Bacillati; phylum Actinomycetota; class Actinomycetes; order Micrococcales; family Micrococcaceae; genus Arthrobacter; species Arthrobacter sp. TRD_SC_6. The sequence continues at coordinate 2,665,067 of NZ_CM143953.1, read as the reverse complement.
TCCAGCAATTGGAAGGTTGGTGTCCCAGCGCTCACCACGAGCCTTCGCGGGCTGGTGGACGGGACAATCGAGGTGCGTGTCCTGAAGCATGCCGTTCATTCAGGGATGTTCGGCGGTCCGGTCCTTGACGCGCCCACTTTGTTGGCGCGCCTTATTACGACACTGCACGACGACGACGGCAACGTGGCAATTGAGGGCCTTGTCGCCGAGGACTCCACCAACCTCGACTATCCGGAAGCCGATTACCGGGCAGATGCGTCGGTGCTTGACGGCGTGCAGCTTGCAGGCTCCGGGTCGATAGCGTCGCGTCTGTGGACGAAGCCCGCGCTGTCGATCATCGGAATCGATGCCCCAAGCGTTGCTGTGTCTTCGAATACCCTGTTGCCCTCCGCACGGGCGAAGTTCAGCCTGCGCCTTGCACCTGGACAGGACCCGCAGGAGGCGATGGCCGCCGTGGAGCGGCACGTAGCGGGAAACGCACCGTTCGGAGCAGCTGTGAGCTTTACCCCTGGCGAATCCGGCCTCCCATTTGCTACGGATACCTCAAACCCTGCGGCCCAAACCGCGCTGTGGGCGTTGCGGGAGGCGTGGGGAACGGAACCGGTGGAAACAGGGATGGGTGGGTCAATTCCGTTCATCGCTGACCTGACCGAGGTCTACCCGGCTGCCGAGATTCTGGTGACGGGCGTTGAGGATCCCGATTCGCGGGCCCACAGCGCCAATGAGTCGCTCCACCTTGAGGAATTCAAGTGCGCGGTCCTGGCGGAGGCGCTGCTTCTCGCCCGCCTCAACTCTGCCAGCCGGTAGGTTCGGCTGGCCCTCGCGCAAGGTGGTTCGCGTAGATAGGGTCGGTTACCCGTAGGAATGATCCCGCGCCCGTAGTCGTTATAGAGGTGAGCGCTGACAAGTGATGCACGTACCATGGAAGTGGACGGCGCCGGAAGGTGCCGGCAGTCCATCCGTGGAGCCGGAGATGAACTTGACGGCCCCGCAGAGCCGTGGGCACAGATCTAAGGAGAACGCATATGAGCACATCAACGAGTGAAGCGACCACCGGAGCGGCTGCCGAAAGCGAACTGCCGGTCCACGAGGTCGCCCTGTCCGATGTCGCTGCAGGCAAGGTCCGCAGCTTGCTGGAACAGGAGGGCCGGACCGATCTGCGCCTTCGAGTCGCGGTGCAGCCCGGTGGATGCTCGGGTCTGATTTACCAGCTGTACTTCGACGAACGAGTCCTTGATGGTGACGCGGTTCGGGACTTTGACGGCGTCGAGGTGATCGTTGACCGCATGAGCGTTCCTTACCTTGCTGGCGCTTCGATTGACTTCGAGGACACCATTTCCAAGCAGGGTTTCACCATCGACAATCCGAACGCGGGCGGCTCCTGCGCCTGTGGTGATTCCTTCCACTAGCACGCACCTTAACAAGGCCTCCGCCGGTCCCCGAAACGGGAACCGGCGGAGGCTTTGCTGTCACATGATGGCCGCCGTTGCGGGTAAGCTCTACAGTGAGTAGTAAAACTGAAAGTGCGCCAAGATTCCCGATTCACAAATCGGTAATTGAGGTGTGCACGGGAGAGGTTGCCGCCAAGGGTGGCACCGCACGTAAGCAAAGGAAGGGCCGTCTGTGAGTTCGCAGGACCGAACCGGCAGCCGACGCGCAAGAGTTCTCAAAGTCTCAAGCCTCGTAGTAGTGGCTGCGCTGTTTTTGTCTGGTTGTTCATCGGAAGTCCAAAAGGGTTGGTTGCCTGCTGAACGCGACAACACCAACCACACCGGCCGCATCATTGACCTTTGGGTCAATTCGTGGATCGCTGCGCTGATCGTAGGTGTCATTACGTGGGGCCTGATCATCTGGTGCATCGTGGCATACCGCCGTCGTCGTAATGAGACCGGTTACCCACGCCAGATCAGCTACAACCTTCCGCTCGAAGTGTTCTATCTGACCATCCCGCTCTTCATGGTGCTGGTGTTCTTCTACTTCACCGATCGGGACCAGCAGGCAATAGACGCCCGCGTGGAAAGCCCTGACGTCATCATTGATGTACGCGGCAAGCAGTGGTCGTGGGACTTCAACTACGTGCTTGAAGACAAGTACGACTCCGGCGTACAGGCCCAACTAAACGGCGAACCCGGCGTTCCCGAAACGTTGCCCACCCTGTACCTGCCCGTGGACAGAACAGTCGAGTTCCGGCTCAATGCCCGCGATGTGCTCCACTCCTTCTGGATCCCCGCCTTCCTGCAGAAGCGCGACATGATTCCGCAGCGGGAGAACTACATCACCCTTACCCCTACCCGCGAAGGTGTCTTCGAGGGCAAGTGCGCTGAATTGTGCGGCGAGTACCACTCCGAGATGCTCTTCAACGTCGCCGTCGTTTCCGAGGAGGAGTACGAGGCGCACCTTGAGACGCTTGAAGACGGGCAACTTGGCGAAGAGTACGACCGCAACCCGCAGGAAGTCGAGGGCGAGAGCCCAGGCAGCACGGACGAACAGATCGGGACGGAATAGTTAGATGTCGACTTACGAGTACACCGCAGAGGAAGCGGGCACCATCGTTGCACCGCGCGTTGTTCCCCGGTCCAAGGGGCGGATCGTAGTCAGTTGGATTACATCCACCGACCACAAGACCATCGGGTACATGTACCTGATCTCGTCATTCGTTTTCTTTTGCCTTGCCGGTGTCATGGCGCTGGTCATCAGGGCTGAACTGTTCGAACCTGGAATGCAGATCCTGCAAACCAAGGAGCAGTACAACCAGCTGTTCACGATGCACGGCACGGTCATGCTGCTGATGTTCGCTACGCCGCTGTTCGCCGGCTTCGCCAACGTTGTGATGCCGCTTCAAATTGGCGCTCCAGACGTCGCGTTCCCCCGTCTGAACGCACTGGCTTTCTGGTTCTTCCTTTTCGGTAGCACCATTGCCGTGTCCGGGTTCATCACACCGCAGGGTGCTGCCTCGTTCGGGTGGTTCGCGTATGCACCATTGTCGAACACCACCTTCTCGCCGGGCGTGGGCGGGGATCTATGGGTATTTGGTCTGGCGTTGTCAGGCTTCGGCACCATTCTGGGCGCCGTCAACTTCATCACGACCATCATCTGCATGCGTGCACCCGGAATGACCATGTGGCGCATGCCGATCTTCACCTGGAACACGCTGGTGACAGCAATCCTCGTGCTGATGGCGTTTCCTCCGCTCGCAGCAGCGCTTTTCGCGCTCGGTGCGGACCGTCGATTCGGCGCACATATATTTGACCCCGACAATGGGGGAGCGATTCTATGGCAGCACCTCTTCTGGTTCTTCGGACACCCCGAGGTCTACATCATCGCGCTGCCGTTCTTTGGCATCGTCTCGGAAATCTTCCCAGTCTTCAGCCGCAAGCCGATTTTCGGATACAAGGGTCTTGTCTACGCGACAATCGCCATCGCAGCGCTGTCTGTGACCGTGTGGGCACACCACATGTACGTCACCGGCGCCGTACTGCTGCCGTTCTTCGCCTTCATGACGATGCTCATCGCGGTTCCCACCGGGGTGAAGTTCTTCAACTGGATAGGAACCATGTGGCGGGGTTCAATCACGTTCGAGACACCCATGCTGTGGAGCATCGGATTCCTCGTGACGTTCCTCTTCGGTGGCCTCACGGGCATCATCCTCGCCTCGCCTCCGCTCGACTTCCACGTCTCTGACACTTATTTCGTGGTGGCGCACTTCCACTATGTGGTCTTCGGAACCGTTGTGTTCGCGATGTTCGCGGGATTTTACTTCTGGTGGCCCAAATGGACCGGAAAAATGCTGAATGAGCGCCTGGGCAAGATCCACTTCTGGATGTTGTTCATCGGCTTCCACGGAACCTTCCTCATTCAGCACTGGCTTGGCGTCATCGGAATGCCCCGCCGCTACGCTGACTACTTGCCAGAAGACATGTTCACTGCGATGAACCAGTTTTCCACGATCGCTTCGTTCGTCCTCGGTGCGTCCCTGATTCCGTTCTTCTGGAACGTGTACGTCACCTGGCGCAATGGGGTCAAAGTTGAGGTTGATGATCCATGGGGCTTCGGCGCTTCCCTTGAGTGGGCAACTTCCTGCCCGCCGCCGCGCCACAACTTCACCTCCCTGCCACGAATCCGCTCCGAGCGGCCGGCCTTGGACCTTCACCATCCTGAGCTGGCACAATGGCACACGCCTAACGATTCAGCCGCAGGAGCTGTCCTCGGTGCAGCCGATAGAAAGGACGCTTGATCCATGAAGGTCGAAACTGGTCTGTTCTTCTGGGGAGTGCCGTTCTTCGTCCCCGTAGCGCTGATCTACGGCTTCCTGACCAACTGGTCGGAGTGGGTAGGCATCCTCGGTATCCTCCTGGTGGGCGGTCTGGCTGGCATGATCGGCTTCTACCTGGGATTCACCGGACGCAGGGTTGGGCTCCGCCCGGAGGACCGGCTCGATGCTGAAATCCATGAGGGATCAGGCGAGCAGGGCCACTTCAGCCCGTGGAGCTGGTGGCCTTTGGTACTCGGTTTGGCAGCTGCCGGGGGTTTCCTCGGACTGGCTGTGGGTTGGTGGATTCTGTACATTGCAGCGGGCCTTGCTGCGATCGCCCTCGTCGGCTGGGTCTTCGAGTACAGCCGCGGTGACCACGCCCACTAGGCTACGTCGCACTACGTATAGAGGTTCCGCACGGTGAGTGCGGAACCTCTTTTGTATGCAGAGCCTTGTTGGTTTCCTCCGGTACGTACGCGCGCACAATAGAATGAGCCGGTGGGCAACGAAGTCCCTGATCAAGCCGACGCTGGGAGAGCGCATGAAGGATCAGCTCCAAAGCCTGCAATCGGCGTTGGACGGCAAGGGCGCAAAGCATGTACAACTGCGTGAGTTACTCCGGGTCTACATCCTGGAACATGCAGAGCCTGGTACAGCCATACCCTCCGAACGGAAGCTCACCGAGCACTTCGGAGTAGCCCGGATGACTGTGCGCCATGCAATTGATGCTTTGGTGGCGGAGGGCGTCCTCGAAAGGGTAGTAGGCCTCGGAACGTTCGTTGCCCACAGCAAACTCGACCTTCAGGTGAAGCTCACGTCCTATAGTGAGGAAATGCACCGGCGGGGCATGGTCCCCGATGCCCGCGTTCTGAGCTTTGAACAAACACCTGCTACACCGCACCTTGCCCGGGAGCTGCAGATCGAGCAGGGTGCGCCGGTCATCCGATTCAGGCGGCAGCTCCTAGCGGACCGCGAACCCATGAGCGTCGACGAGAACTTCATTCCTGCAATCAGGGTGCCGGGAATTCTTGACGACGAGCCACCCACCTCTTTGTACAACGTGCTGAGTGAGCGGTTCGGACTGGTCATGGAGTGGGGGGAGGACACCATTGAGGCTACAGCAGCGTCTCCGGCCATTGCCCGGCTGCTGAATGTCGAGATGGGCGCACCGCTCCTGAAGATCCAGCGCCACGCCTACGTTGCGCGAGCCATGGTGGACTACTCTGTCTCCTATTACCGGGCGGACAGGTACAAGCTCTGGGTGCCGCTACAACGTCCGGGGGTCCGCACCCCGAGAACCTACAGCCCTAAGCGCCACACCTGATCCTTCACGCACAAAGGACCGGGCCACACCAATCGGTGCGACCCGGTCCTTAGTACGTGAAGCAGCTTCTGCTAGTGGCTTGAGATCGATGCTTTGTCGTGCTCGCTGGCAATCTCGCCGTGGTGCCCGTGGGAATGAGCCGCTTCCAGCTCCGCCGGGGTTACGGGAGCCACACGGTCCTCGAAAAACATCCGCGACGCCCATGCACGGCGTTTCTCATTTTTCGAGACGTGGCCGTTGACATCCGCTTCAGCAGCAAGAGCCTGAGGCGAGTCAAAGCTGGTCAGCTTGTAGCGCTTGTACTCGTCCACGGGTTCGTGGACCTCGATGAACTCACCATGGGGCAACCGGACAATGCGTCCCGTCTCACGACCATGGAGCACAATCTCGCGGTCCTTGCGCTGAAGCGCGAGTGCGATACGCCGCGCAACGACGAAGCCCAGAACCGGGCCGATGAAGAAGAGCGCCCGAAGCCAATACGTCACGTCATTCAACGAGACCATGAAGTGGGTTGCGATGAGGTCGGAGCTCGCTGCTGCCCACATGACGCAGTAGAACACCACGCCAGCTACACCAATACCGGTGCGGGTAGGGGCGTTCCGCGGACGGTCGAGCAGGTGATGCTCACGACGGTTCTTGGTGACCCAGGCTTCGATCCAGGGCCACGCAAACAGAAGCGTGAACACGATGCCAGCGGGCACCAGGGCGGGTACCAGCACATTCAGGGAAAGGGTGTTGACGCCCCAGAAGAAGGGGATCTCCCACTCAAACGGGAATCCGGCTATCGAACCCGGCATCAGCCGCAATGCGCCGTCAACCCAGCCGATGTACCAGTCAGGCTGCGTGCCCGCGGATACGGGGGAGGGGTCATAGGGCCCGTAGTTCCAGATCGGGTTGATGGTGAAGGCCGCTGAGATAGCTGCGATGATCCCGAACACGATGAAGAAGAATCCGCCGGCTTTCGCTGCATATACGGGCCCGACCGGGTAACCCACCACGTTCTCGTTGGTGCGGCCTGGGCCGGGGAACTGCGTGTGCTTGTGCACGACGACGAGGAAGAGGTGAATCGCGATCAGAAGCAGGATCAGCGCAGGGATCAGAAGTATGTGCAGGACATACAGGCGCGGAATGATGACCGTTCCGGGGAACTCCCCGCCGAAGAGGAAGAAGCTGATGTAGGTGCCAATAACCGGGATCGACTTGATGACGCCATCGATAATTCGCAGTCCGTTACCTGAGAGCAGATCATCGGGGAGCGAGTATCCGGTGAAGCCTGCAGCCATCGCAAGAATGAGTAGAACCCCACCAATCACCCAGTTCAGCTCGCGCGGGCGGCGGAAGGCTCCTGTGAAGAACACTCGAAGCATATGCACTGAAACCGCTGCTACGAACAGGAGCGCGGACCAGTGGTGGACCTGCCGCATGAACAGTCCGCCACGAATATCGAACGAGATATCGAGCGAGGAGGCATACGCCATGGACATCTCAATGCCGCGAAGCGGTACATAGCTTCCGTCGTAGTGGGTCTCTGCCATCGACGGGTCAAAGAAGAATGTGAGGAACGTACCCGAGAGCAGGAGGATTACGAATGAATAGAGCGCAACCTCTCCGAACATGAAAGTCCAGTGGTCGGGGAAAATCTTGCGTCCGAATTCCTTGACAATCGCAGATCCGCCAACGCGGGTGTCCACGAAGTTGGTGATCCTGCCGACGCTTGTTTTGGGCTGGTACTCCTGCCCTGCTGCCGAGCTGCTCATGTCAGCCACGCTCCCAGTAACTTGGTCCTACGGGTTCTTGGAAGTCGCTCGTCGCTACCAGGTAGCCTTCCTCATCGACTGAGATAGGAAGCTGGGGTAGTGGGCGAACGGCCGGGCCGAAGATAACCTTGCATTCCTGAGTCAGGTCGAAGGTTGACTGGTGGCACGGACACAGCAGGTGGTGTGTCTGCTGTTCGTAGAGGGCTACGGGGCAGCCCACGTGTGTACAAATCTTCGAATACGCGACGATGCCTTCGAAACCCCAGTCCTCGCGCCCGGGGGAGGGGTTCAGGGATTCGGGGTCCAGACGCATCAGCAGTACTACTGCCTTCGCCTTCTCCTCAAGCTTGTGCTCGGCTTCGTTCAGCCCCTCGGGGATCACGTGGAACGCCGAACCTACGGTGACGTCGGAGGCCTTGATAGGCGTTCCGCTCGGATCGCGGGTGAGCCTCACGCCGTCGTCCCACATCGTCTGACGCAGCACATCACCAGGAAGCGGGCCGAGGTCACGGAAAATGGCGACAGCCGGGAAGATCGCGAGAACACCCGCGCCAAGGAGGGTGTTACGGATAAGTGGACGCCGTTTGATGCCGGATTCTTCGAGAATATCCCCGACAATCTTCTCAGCATCAGCTCGATCAGCTTCGGGACGAATGTTGTGACGGTCCTCGGCGATTTCATGATCTGGCATGAGTGTCTTTGCCCAGTGGACAATGCCGACGCCGATTCCGAGCATCGCGAACGCGGTACCAAGCCCGAGCAGGAGGTTCTGCAAACGGAGGTTGCTGATGGTTTGATCCAGTGGAACTGCGAAGTAGCCCACGAAGAACAATAGGGTTCCCAGAATGGAGATGAAAAAGAGAGCCCCCACCTGGCGCTCCGCACGCTTCTCTGCCCGCGGATCTACATCAGCCAAGCGCGGCCGGTGCGGCGGAAGCCCAGGATCCTGGAACTTCTGCAAGCCGCCCTGACCGGGCTTAGCGACGGTACCCGAGTTTTCGAGGCTCCCGTGACTATGGTCGGCCATGATCCCTCTCATCCTTCTTTAGAAACTTCACTCATCAATCCTGTTGTTTAGTTCTTCTTGACCAGCTTCTGCCCGTCAGGACGAGCGGGAGGTCAACCAGACGGTAAAGGCAATGATTACTCCGAGGCCTGCAACCCAGATGAACAGACCTTCCGAAACAGGTCCGAGCGACCCTAGGTCCGCACCACCGGGCGACCCCTGTTCTTCGATGACATTGAGGAACGCGATGATGTCCTGTTTGTCCTCAGGGGTGATGTTCGCATCGCTGAATACAGGCATGTTCTGGGGACCAGTGACCATTGCCTCATAGACGTGCTTCGCGGAAACTCCCTCGAGAGCGGGTGCGAACTTGCCGCGCGTCAGCGCGCCTCCAGCTGCGGCAGCGTTATGGCACATGGCGCAGTTGACACGGAACAGCTCGCCACCCTTTGCGGCATCGACGCCTTCGCCGGAGGTGTCCAGTAGCTCCTCACCCGGGATGGCAGGACCAGCACCAAGGGAGGCCACGTACGCTGCCATCTGCTGGATCTGCTCATCGGTAAATTGCACTGGCTTCTGCAGCGCCTGCGGCCCCTGCATCTGGAGTGGCATGCGCCCGGTTCCCACCTGGAAATCGACGGATGCTGCACCTACCCCGACCAGTGAAGGACCGTCTTCAGTGCCTGCTGCACCCATGCCGTGACAGGTTGCGCAGTTTGCGATGAAGAGCTTCTCGCCCTCTTCGACATCGTTGGCGGAGAAGGATGTCTGCGCCTTGGCTTCATTCGCGTTGCTTGCGATGGCATAAATGCCGCCCGTCAACAAGAGCCCCAAGAGCAGCAGCGCGATTGCTGCGAAGGGGTGGCGCCGCCTCTGCGAAAGTGCCTTCACGTCCTGTTTCCTGCCTTCTGTATTACATCTGTAGTCGTACGTTGCACCGCTGGGGTCAGCTTCATTCGCGACCGCCACCCCAATTCTACCCCGGGTAGAAAAGGGTTCAAGAGCAATCTACTTCAAGAAGTAGATGATGATGAACAGGCCGATCCAGACCACGTCCACGAAGTGCCAGTAGTAGGAGGTCACGATCGCCGAGGTTGCTTCAAAATGACCAAACCGCTTGGCGGCGTAGGCGCGCCCGATGATGAAGAGGAACGCGACGAGACCGCCGATCACGTGCAATCCGTGAAATCCGGTAGTCATGTAGAACGCGGACCCGTATGCATTGGAGGAGAGCGAAATGCCTTCGGCAACGAGCTCGGCGTACTCATAAGCCTGGACGGCGACGAATACGGCGCCCATCACGAAGGTCAGGAGGTACCACTCGACCATTCCCCACTTGGGCATGTTCAAGAAGCCGCCTACCCGGCGTGGCTGAAGCCGTTCAGCGGCGAAAACGCCCATCTGGCAGGTGAAAGAGCTCGAAACCAGGATGATCGTATTGATCAATGCGAAAGGCACATTGAGCTTCTCGGTCTCAAGTGCCCAGAGGTCACCCGACGCGGAGCGGAGAGTGAAGTACATGGCAAAAAGACCGGCAAAAAACATAAGCTCACTGGAAAGCCACACAACGGTGCCAACCGAGACCATGTTCGGCCGGTTCAACGTTGGATGCGCAGTGGTGTTGGGGGCATGAGTCGCTGTCGTCACCCTGACATTATGTCTCTAAAGCGGGCCACTTCACCAATGCGAAACGGCTCCGGCGCGCCCGTGGTGCAGCCAAGCCGGCCCGGTTGCCAGTAACGGCGCGGGAGTAACACCATGATGACTTTCTACAATTCGTAGATAACCTAGGGGAGTGACTGCAATTTCCGCCTCAGAGCTGCGATCCGAGACGTGGCCCCGGTTGATCTCGAGCCTAATTGCGGGCAAGGATCTCACTTCGTCACAGACCCGCTGGGCCATGGACTCCATTATGGAAGGCGCCGCTACCAGCGCGCAGGTCGCGGGGTTCCTGGTGGGCCTGCAAGCCAAAGGCGAGTCGGTCGAAGAACTGCTGGGCCTGGTGGAGGCGATGCTCGGCCGTGCGCACCGAATCGAAGTCACAGGGAGGTGCCTGGATATCGTCGGTACGGGCGGCGACGGCCTCGACACCCTGAACATCTCAACGATGGCCTCTCTTGTCGCCGTGGGGGCGGGGGCGCGCGTGGTGAAGCACGGAAACCGGAGTGCGTCGTCGTCGGCCGGCGCTGCCGACGTCATCGAAGCTTTGGGCGTGCGCCTCGACCTGCCAATTGACGACGTCGTGCGCTCAGCAGAAGAAGCTGACATCACCTTCTGCTTCGCGCAGGTTTTCCACCCTTCCATGCGGCATGTGGCGGTTCCGCGGAGAGAGCTGGGTGTTCCTACTGCCTTCAACTTTCTCGGTCCCCTCAGCAATCCCGCGGGCGTTGAAGCCCAGGCACTCGGGTGCGCCAATGCCCGGATGGCTCCCCTCATGGCGGGAGTACTCGCTGCCCGCGGCGTGCAGGCTCTGGTATTCCGGGGAAGCGACGGACGCGACAAGCTGACAACGAGCGGCTCGTCCACTGTGTGGGAAGTCCGGGACGGCGGAATCCGCGAGCAGGAAGTTCATCCATCGGACTTTGGCATTCCCCTTGCCACCGTGAATGCGCTAAAGGGAGCTGACGCGCAAAATAACGCGCAGGTGGTGCGCAGGGTGCTGGCCGGAGAGCACGGCCCCGTCCGCGATGCTGTAGTACTCAATGCAGCGGCCGGTCTGGTCGCCCTCGAAGCAGACTACTCAGCACCGCTGGTCGGCCGCATCGCGGAACAGATGCGAAGGGCTGAAGAAGCTATCGACTCCGGCGCCGCCCAGGCTGCGTTGGAACGGTGGGTAGCTGTCACCGGCCGCTAGCAAGGAACGGATTAGTCACCCGGGGCAGCCTACCTAGCTGTCGAAGCCGAGCGAGAAGGCGGCGTCCAGATCATGCTTCGAGTAGGAGCGGAAAGCGATTTGGGTAGTGGTCGACTCGACGCCCTGAACCTTCGACAGGCGGTCGGCGATGACGTCAGCGAGGTCCTCGTGACGGTCCACCCTCGCAATCGCAATGAGATCCCACTCACCGGTCACTGAATAAACCTCACTGATTCCATCGATTTCCGAGATTTCCTGAGCTGATTCAGGAATCCGTGAGGCATCGGTCTGGATGAGAACGAATGCAGTAATCATCTGGCTGCTCCTTGACTGAGGGTGGCATTCTGGCTGGGGGAGTGGCGGGTGGGTCTTCGAGTACGACGTAGTTGAACCAGCGAAGCGATGACGCGGGGGCTGAGAAGCAGTACCGCGAGCGTCAGGGCAGCGACAACCTGAAACGCCATGGCGGCACTGCCGCCTGAAAGCAGTCGGATCAGCAGCCCACCGACCACCGTTCCAGCCCAGAGGGGCAGACCCGTGCGGAGTAATGCACCTGGTTGGCGCCAAGCAGCGAGCGCGGTGAATGAGAGAACATACGCTGTAAGAAAGGGGACGGCGATCGTGAAAACGCCGACGGCGGCCACTGTGCCATGATGCGAAGCGTTCCCAATCACCGCGAAGAGGAGAACGAGAAGGACGTCGGCGGCCACCCAGAGTGCCCACCTGGGCCTGCCGGATACAGCAGGAATCCTCGTAACGCTCGTCATGAAGCCAGCCTACTGGTTCGCCCGGATCGTTTCGGTACCCAAAACATTCCGCAAACTCATTCCCTGGAGGGGAGTGCGGGCATAGCCTAGGGGCATGTGCAGGAATATCAGGACACTCCACAATTTCGAGCCCGAGGCGACCAGCGGCGAGGTGCACGCGGCTGCGCTACAGTATGTCCGCAAAATCAGCGGCACCACGAAACCTTCAAAGGTGAATGAGGAGGCTTTCGCCCGGGCTGTCCAGGAGATCGGGACCATCACCGAGCGGTTGCTTGCTCAGCTGGTGACAAACGCTCCGCCCAAGGACCGTGAAGTGGAGGCTGTCAAAGCAAAGGAACGGTCCGCCAAAAGGTTCGCTACAGCGTAGCGGCCGGGACCACCGCACACCCTAGACAGATCGAGGAGATTTCCATGAGCACCCGTCTTAATCCCTACCTTGGTTTCCGCGATACTGCCCGGGACGCCTTGACCTACTACCAGTCAGTCTTCGGGGGAGACCTGACGCTCAGCACGTTCGGGGAGCTTCACGCCAGTGAAGATGAGAGCGAACAGCACAAGATCATGCACGGAATGCTCACCAGCAGCAACGGAATGGTCCTGATGGGCGCTGATACTCCAAACAGCATGGATTACACGCCCGGCAACACTTTCTCGGTTTCCCTCAGCGGCGAGGACGAAAGTGAACTGCGCGGCTACTGGGACCGTCTGTCCGGGGGCGGGTCCGTGACCGTTCCGTTGGAAATGGCGCCCTGGGGCGACCATTTCGGGATGTGCACCGATAAGTTCGGTGTCGCGTGGCTAGTGAATATTGCCGGAGCGCAGCAGCCACAGCAGTAGGGCACCAGTGCAGCGAACCTGGCTCGCACAACCACGACACCGTCGTCAAGGACGAGCTTGCTTACTCCGACGCCATCCCCGCGCCGATGCTGCCAGAAGACGTTGCCGAGAGCACCAGGTTCAGGGCGACCCGGCATCCCCGGACCTCCTCCATCACTGAAATGTGGGCCATGCCCACCTCCCAGGTCTGACCCGCCTAGAAGCAACGTAAGTTAGCGCTCACCGCTGAAACCCCTAACCTGCTTTACGCGCAAAATGGAGCACATCCGAAATTACCGCGCCGTGTCCGGCATTGAGGGGATAGTTCTCTCTACCCCAGGCGGCTGCTGGTCTCCCAAGTGGAAGACAGCAGCCGTCGGGGATTCGGCTGGGAACTCACGCTCAGCAGTGGTCGCGCCGGTGCCCCGCGTTCGAAGGGTTCCGAACGCAAGTGTCCCCAGTACTACGGACGTCGGTCGTTACGATCGGCGCTCCCGGGGCGTCGGTCTCGACGACGAGTGGCTCGATGTCCTCACGGGTAACAACGATAATTGGCTGCGCGGCCACAGTCGCCGTTTCAACCTCCTGCCTCGTATCCCCTTCGGTGACCGATATCACCGGGGCGATCGGGACGCACACAATGTCCGATTCCTCCGGGCCGGGCCGGGTTCCGGTGCTTACGATGGGCGTACCGGGAACCACTTCCTCCGTAACCACTGGAGTCCCTTGCGCTGTTGACGTCGACACCACCGGAGTGCCGGATGGGGTCGGTACGTCGGTGCCGCGGGGGAAGTTGAATGTGGTGACCGTGGTGGTCGTGGTTCGCGTTGTCGGCTGCGAAGTGGTCGCTGTGCGCTCCGTTTGCTGCGTCGTCATCGTGGCGATTACCGTCTGGTACGTCGTGGTGGTGCAGAATTCACGCGGTTGCGTGCTGGTGAAGACCTCGGTGAACGGCGTCGTCGTTGTTATCAGCGTCTCCCGCGGCTGAGTGGTCGTGACTACCCGTTCCCGCGGAGTGGTCGTCTTAGTGACGATCGTGGTGGGGGTCGTTGTCGTGGTCAACACGGCCGTATCACATTTCTCCACGCGGCTCGATGCCCGCTCGTTGTTCACCCTGCGACAATTGGTGGTTGTGGGCGTCTGCGTGCTCGTCGGCGTGCCGCTTTCTGTCCGAGTTGTAATTGTTGGCGTGCCAGGAACAACAGCGTCCTCGCTGACGGCATCGCCGGCATTGCGCTCCTCCTCGGCCACATTCGGGATGCCAGTGCGCTCGGTCCGAACGACAGTCGCGTCGCCGACATCGCCTTCCTCGGTCGTCACCGTAGGATTGGGCTGCCGGGCTGGAAGCGATGTGTCCACAGTGACAGGACCGCCTACGGGTCGGTCGGCACTGAACGAGATCGTCGGAGTGCCTGACGGAACATCAGGAGCCACGACGATGGTCGTGACCGTGCAGACTTGATTAGAGCCGTTACCGCTGAGCGTGCCGCCCAGCGTCGTACAGGCTGCCTGCCGTTCGTCGGGGCCGGCAAATACCGGGCCGGCTGGTATCAGCGCGACGGCGAGCCCTAGCGCCGTCGCCACCATTAGGGAAGAAATGCGCATGATGGATTCTCGTTTCACGGTCGACTGACCCCGCACGCGCGGGCTGTCGTGAACTTAACACGCTGCCCGAACGACGGCATCGAGATCGAGAAACTCGAGTAGTGATCCAGGCATAAACGAGTAGTGTTCCGGTCATAAACGAGTAATGCGTCTGTAACAGACAAATGCCAGCCTCCACGCGCGCGCAGGCTGATAGTTGACATAATGTAGATTATCGGCGCTTTATCGATGCCACGGAATCAGCTCAGGCTTCAACGCGATCAGGCCTCACCGACGATAACGAGTTCGTTGCCTTCGGGGTCGGCAATCCGCCAGCGGTTGTCAGACCCGTCGAGTAGTCGACCGCCGGCAGCGAGAGCCGCAGCCAATCGTTCCTGGACGATGTCTGACGGCACAGCGAGTTCGAGGTGAATACGGTTGCGCTGTCGTCGTCGTTCGATATCTGAAGCATCGAGCTCCTGGAAAGCCACCACTGGGTTTAACCGCAGCGGATCATAAATATCACTGACGCCCGGCCGCGTGTCGTCGGTATATCCAAGAGCCGCCGCCCAAAAGGCGCGAACCGCGACGACGTCGGCAGCGTCCAAAAAGAGCTGAGTGAACCGCGGCAGACCTTGATCCACGGCCACCCCGAGCTCCTGCGCGGCTGTGTGAAGGTTCTCGGCGAGGGCGGGGAAGTCGACGCCATGCGCATTATCCTCCCCTTGATCCTTACCGCTGTCGAGGATCACAAGCCCTGGGCGTAGGTCGATCAGTAGCGGGAAGCCCGCTCCGTCAGCCAGCGCCGCTGCCGCAACCGCCAGGTCACGCTGCTGTTCCGGTGTGGCGGTTCGGTAGCACGCCATCGCGCTGAAAATTGACTGCCACTGCGCGAGCCCGGCCCGCTCGCCGAGCAACGCTCCAGGCACCAGGTCAACCTCGTTGCCGTCGGGGTCCTTATGACGAACGCCGAACGGTCCTGACGGCGCGCCAGGGCTTACCTCCTCAGCCACCACCGCAGGGCGCACGACGTCGAGGTGAACTCGATTTCGCAATGGCCGCTGCTCAGTGGACTTCCTTATCCGTAATGCAGGGTCGCGCAACAGCGGATCTGCCAGGCCGCCGTCCGCAGCGGACGCATAGCCCAGCACCGGCTGCCAGAACTGCCTCAGCGCCAGCGGGTCAGCGGATTCAAACACGACGCTTACCAGCTGCAGTGCGGATGGATTCGCAGCTAGCCCGCGATCCCGCGCGGCCGCGGACACAGCCTCGGCATCCGACCCCAAGTCGAGGCGCACGCGCACGCCGCCCGCACGTAGGTCAACAACAGTTCCAGGTGACAGCGCCACGATGCGACCGGCCAACTCGGCCCCCGCAATCAGTGAGGGTGCCTCGAACCAAGCGGTTACCACGCCGTCGATAATCCGCCAATCAGTTCCAGTTTCTGCCATACCCGGCACTGTACCGCCCGCTCGGGACAACATCCCTCCGGATGCTGGTTCAGTCTCCGCCTATCATTGGGACGTGCCAATCCATCGCAGCCATGAAATCCGATCACTGGTAGAGAATTTGCTGGCCCGTGAGGAGCCCGAGATTGTGCAGCTGGGTGATCCGGTTCTACGAACTCCAGCCGAACCGTTCGACGGCCAGCTTGATGATGAGGAACTCGGCCAACTGCTGGCGGCTATGCGTCTGGCCATGCATAATGCACCCGGAGTCGGTCTGGCTGCACCGCAGCTAGGAATCCCCCTTCGTATCGCCGTGCTCGAAGACGTTATCCCGGTTTCTGAAGACATCGCAGAGCTGCGCGAACGGGCTGGCCTGCCATACTTCGCCATGATCAATCCGGAATACGCGCCGATCGGAACCGAGAAGGTCCAATTCTTCGAGGGATGCCTCTCCTTTGCGGGCTGGCAGGCTGTGGTGGAGCGTCACCGAAGCGTGGAGCTGCACTACGTTGAGCCCGCGGGAACGCGTGTTACCCGCCAATTCAGCGGCTGGTCAGCCAGGATTGTCCAGCACGAGACCGATCACCTGAACGGCGTCATTTACGTCGACCAGGCAAATACGCGCTCACTGGTGAGCAGCGCTGAATACAGTAGGCGCTGGGCACAGCCCGGAGTTGAGCTGGCCCAGCGCTCGCTCGGGTTCTAGCTGGCCTGGTTCTTCGTACTGGGGAGCTTTTGGGCCCACCAGCGCAGAATGTGCTCGAACCGCTGCCTGCGGTGCCAAGGCGTACCCGCCCGCGAAAGCTCGTGGGTCTCCCCCGGGAAAATCAGCATCTCGGTCTCAACGCCGTTGCGCTTAAGCGCTGTGTAATAGCGCTGCGCCTGCTCCAGCGGGCACCGCAGATCTTCCTCCGAATGGATCACGAAGGTCGGCGTGCGGACCTTCGCAACCTGCGCGTAGGGGCTCTGCGCGCTGACCTTCTCACAGTCGGAGCCTGTATAGGCTTCCGAGAAGAACCACCCGATGTCGGAGGATCCAATGAATGACTCCGGATCCAGGAAGCCGCGCTCGACGATGGCGCCTTTGAACCGGTGGTCGTGTGCAACGAGCCAAGCGGTCAGGTAGCCGCCGTATGAGCCTCCCATGACACCCAGGTTGCCGCCGTCGAGCTCGCCGTACTTAGCCACGGCACCATCTAGGAAAGCCAGAACGTCCTGCATATCCACGGTACCCATGGCCTCTTTGATGACCCGCCCGTGTTCCTGGCCGTATCCGGCCGCTCCACGGGGGTTGCACATGAGGACCGCGTAACCCGCGTTGACGTACACCTGGGCCTCGTCGAAATAACCCCAGCCATATTGCGCGAATGGGCCGCCATGAATGTTCAGCAGGACCGGGTGTGGCCCCTCCCCCTCGGGGACCAGAACCCACCCGTGAACGGGATAGCCATCCGGAGCGTCGAAGGTTTCTTCGTGGAGCGGTGCCACCGTGCTCTCGGTGCGCAGCTTCGCAGAGAAATCCGTCAGAGACTCGAGCGACCCGCCCGACACCCGACCGAGTTCTCCCATGGTGGAAGGGTCGCTGTAGGAGACGACGACGACGCCCTCAACGGCCGCCGCTCCTGAAACAACGAGTTCGCCGCCAAGGACCGTGCTGACATCCCCGGAGAGTGAGACCTTCAGCAGGCTGCCCGCTCCCCTACTCCGATCGAAGACGAGAACGCTGTCGGCGTCCACCGTCACGATCTCCCCCACTTCACCCAGGTCGACGGATTCGGGATCGGTGAGGATCCTGACGTCGCTTGGATCGTCAATCGGCGCTGCATAGAGTGCGGTGTTGCGTGCAACGAAATCCAGGCCATCGGCCGAGAGAGAGCTGCCGAGGTAGTAGACCCAGCGCCCGTCAGGACTTACCGCCGGACTGCCGCACCCAGCGATTTCGCCGTCGGGGCCTGGAACATTAGTTAGGCGCACGCGGTCGGCGCCGTCCAGCTTGATCGAGTAGATGTCGGAGCGGAGGTTCTCCTCTGACCCCGGTTCAAGGGACGCCACGAACAATACCCTGGACCCGTCCGGGGTGAACGCGGGCGCGGAGTGCTCGGCGTCGTCGTGCGTTAGTTGCAAGGGCTCCTGGTAAAGCGACGGTGCTTCATCTCCAACGGCCTTCTTGGCCCTTCCAACCGGCTCGACCGCCGGTTCTTCACCCAGCGCGGGCACGTCCAACAGGAAAAGATGCGAGCGCTTGTCCCTGGAGTACCCGACCCCGTTCATCTGGTACTTGAATTCAGTGATGAGGCGAGGGTCTTCCTGTCCGCCCGTCACCCCATCAACCGTGCCGTAGCGGCCTTCTTCGGGCACGCGGGCGCAGAAAACCAGGCGCCGGGAATCGGGGGCCCACTCGAATCCGGAGACGCCGAGCAACCGGTCCGTCAACTGGCGGGGTTCTCCGCCACGGCTGTCGACGATGAAGACCTGCGGCTTGCCGCCCTGACTCGCGCGCAGGAAAGCCAGAATGGATCCGTCCGGCGAAAACTTCGGCGACGTGTCCCTGAATCCGCGCGTCAGCCGGCGGGATTCAGAGCCATTGAGCGGCACCTCCCAGAGCTGACCAACATACGAGTCTGCGTCGAAATCCGGGCGGGTAACGGAGACGACGCAGCGCTCTGCCTGCGGATGAAGAGTTGGTGTGCTCACGGACTTCAGTAAGTTCAGTGTGTTTGGTTTCACATTGAAGAGACTATGCCCGGGCAACGCAGCTCCCAAGTCCCGCGGAACTCAAAGCCCTACGATTGTTCAGTGGTCCATCACCTTCAGAACGTCCTCGCCTGCCCGGTCTGCAGGGCGCCGCTGGCCCAGCGAACGGACGACGACGGCGGCGGGCTGGGTTGCGCGGAGGGCCACCGCTTCGACGCCGCACGCCAGGGGTACATCAACCTTTTGAGCGGCCATGGAACGAATTTCACGCCGGACACTCCGGAAATGGTGAAAGCGAGAGCGGATTTTCTCGCGCGTGGGCATTATGAGCCGCTGACTGCTTTCGTCGCCCGGACGGCGGAAGATCACCTTGCAGCACGAGTGCACCTTCCCGTCGTCCTTGATGCCGGCGCCGGAACCGGATCCTACCTTCAGGCAGTCGTCAGCGCAGTTCCCACGGCGCGGGCAGTGGCGCTGGACATCTCCAAGCACGCGCTGAAGAAAGCGGCACGGCTCCTGCCGGATGCATCCTGCCTTGTATGGGACGTCTGGCGGCCCCTGCCTCTGCAGGACCGCACAGTCGACGTCATCCTCAACGTCTTCGCCCCACGCAACCCAGCGGAGTTCTACCGTGTGTTGGCACCGGAGGGGCTCCTGATCGTGGTCACTCCCCTGCCGAACCACCTCCAGGAGATCGCCGAGGCAGCGTCGCTGCTGCGGATGAGTGAAGGGAAACAGGACGACGTCGAGGCCGGGCTCCGGGACCGGTTCCGCCTTGACGCGGCTCACGCAGTCGAATTCCGAATGGACCTTACAGCGGATGACATTGCCGACGTTGCCGCCATGGGTCCGGCAGGCCACCATCGCGGCCGCCCAGACCCAAAGTTGCTGCCGCAGAACCGGACGGTGACTGCGGCCTTCTCGGTGCAACTTTTTGTTCCTCTTAGCTCATAGAGCTGCAGTATTCAAGGCGTCGAACTGATAACGGTCGCCGCCCGCCAACCAGGACGCTATATTCCTGGTTCACGATTTGGCATGATGGAAGAAGCACCGCTTTGGGAAACCTCCCGACGCTGCGGTGCAAAGGCGAGGGGAAGCACATGTTGGATTGGCTGGTTCAGAACACCTGGATTCTCTGGCTGGTCCTGCTCCTCGGGCTCGCGGCAGTTGAAACCCTCACGCTCGATCTGTTCTTCATCATGATGGCAACTGGTGCGCTCGGAGGGCTCATCGCAGCGCTTGCCGGTGCACCATTCTTTATCCAGGTGGTCATCTTCTGCGTCGTGTCTCTGTTGATGGTTCTACTGGTCCGGCCAGTTGCACTGAAGCACCTCCAGCGCGGACCCCATGACCGGAGCAGCAATATCGACCGCTTGGTCGGAGAATCGGCCCTCACACTCGAACCCGTCAACGGGTTGTCCGGCACAGTGAAAATCGGTGGCGACACCTGGACCGCCCGGACCGTGGACGGCTCTTCGCTTCCGGCTGGCGAACGGGTTTCCGTTGCCCGGATTGACGGAGCGACCGCCGTGGTCGCTGGAGTCCGTGAATCCGACCACGACGCGCCGACGGTCCTGTGACCGGTTGCAACACCCACAACCACACCAACAAAGGGGAACCATGCCTACAGATGCAGGGGCAATAGGACTGACAATTGTCCTGATTGTTCTGGTCATTTTCGTGTTGATCGTACTGGTCAAGTCGGTGCGAATCATTCCGCAGGCGCGGGCAGGGGTGGTGGAACGTCTCGGAAAATACCAGCGGACCCTACAACCCGGGCTGACAATCCTGATCCCTTTTGTCGACCGGCTGCTGCCCCTCCTCGACCTACGTGAACAGGTTGTCTCATTCCCTCCCCAGCCGGTGATTACCGAAGACAACCTTGTCGTTTCCATCGACACCGTTGTTTACTTCCAGGTCACGGATCCCCGAGCGGCCACCTACGAGATTGCCAACTACATCCAGGCAGTCGAGCAGCTGACCACCACCACGCTGCGAAACGTGGTCGGCGGGTTGAATCTTGAAGAGGCATTGACCTCGCGGGACCAGATCAATGGACAACTGCGCGGAGTGCTTGACGAAGCCACCGGTCGGTGGGGTATCCGTGTTGGGCGGGTGGAGCTGAAAGCCATTGACCCGCCCCTGTCCATTCAGGATTCGATGGAGAAGCAGATGCGCGCTGAGCGTGATCGTCGCGCGGCGATCCTGACGGCGGAGGGCACCAAGCAATCCCAGATCCTGACCGCTGAAGGGCAGAGGCAGGCGGCCATCCTGGCTGCAGAAGGTGACGCGAAAGCAGCAATCCTTCGCGCTGATGGTGAGTCGCAGGCGATCCAGAAAGTCTTCGACGCGATCCACAAAGGTAACCCGACCCAGAAGTTGCTGGCCTACCAGTACCTGCAGACCCTCCCGAAGCTGGCGGAAGGCAATTCCAACAAGCTCTGGATCATCCCGAGCGAAGTTGGTGAAGCTTTGAAGGGCATCGGGAACGTGCTGGGCAATGCTACCCCTGACACGCCGGAAACCGGCGACGAGGGCGCGGGCTCCCGGGGTCACTCCCCCGTTTAACCCTGATACGTTGCACGGCGGTGTCCTCGCTTACGGACACCGCCGTTGTCGTGTGAGCTGACTCGAAGATCGGTCATGCACATCAGCTGATTGGGAGTATTCAAAACCTACCGGGTATAGTTGGGTGTTTGCCGGATCGCTGCACCGCCGGGAACATTAGGCGATCATCTGACGTTGAGTCATTTGCAACCTGACTGAAAAGTCAGACCGCTGTGCCATTTGTTCAAGTGCAGCAAAGGCGTCCGGAATTCCGGGATGCCGAACGTAGTGAGGGAGAAATAATGAGCGACCGTAGCTTGCGGGGCATGCGTCTTGGCGCACAGAGCATGGAGACTGAGTCCGGTGTCGAACCCGCGCCCCGTCAACGTATCGAGTACCGCTGCGAGGACGGCGAACGCGTCTTCGTCACCTTCGCTGCAGAGGCTGAGATCCCACCGCTGTGGGTATCCAAAACCGGCAAGGAAGCCCTCCTCGTCGACGGAGAGCGGCCGGACACCTCCGGTGACAAGCCCGTGCGCACCCACTGGGACATGCTGCTCGAGCGTAGGTCCATGGAGGAGCTCGAGCAAATTCTTGAGGATCGGCTGAACATCCTGCGGGAACGCCGCGGAGAGCGCCGTTCGGCTTAGCGCCTACACAGAACCAACAGAACCGCCCGGCACTTCACTGAAGTGCCGGGCGGTTCTGCATGTGGTTGCAGGTGAGCGGGCTATGAGGCTCCCGGGGAAACTAGCGGGATGTTAATCGCCGGGCAACGTTCAGCAATGTGCGCCAGCGTGAGGCCAGCCCCCACCGCGTGACGTTGGCGATTGCCTCGAACACTATGTTTCCGCTCATCTTGGAGTCCCCGTACTCGCGCTCCACGAACGTGATGGGCACCTCGACGATGCGTAGGCCCTGCTGCGCCACCCGGAAGGTCATATCCACCTGGAATCCGTACCCCACTGACTCCACCGCGGCGAGATCGATGCTCTGGAGAGTTTCGCGGCGAAAGACACGGTAACCGGCAGTGATGTCCCGGACGCCCAACCCGAGCAATGTGCGCGAGTAGAAGCTTCCTCCGCGGGAAAGCAGTGTGCGGTGCAGCGGCCAGTTGACGACGGTCCCTCCAGGTACCCAGCGGGACCCGATCACCAGGTGAGCGCCTGCAATAGCTCCCAAGAGACCGGGTAGTTCCTCCGGCCGGTGTGATCCGTCGGCGTCCATCTCCACGATGACGTCGTAGTCCCGTTCCAGTGCCCAGCCGAACCCGGCGATGTAGGCCGCACCGAGGCCTTCCTTGCCCCTCCGGTGAAGTACATGGACAGCGGAGTCAGCCGTTGCGATTTCGTCGGCGAGCACGCCCGTCCCGTCAGGACTGTTGTCATCCACCACGAGGACATCTGACTCCGGTACGGCATCCCGCAAACGCTTCAGGGTCAACGGGAGCGAGACACGCTCGTTGAAGGTGGGAATGATGGTGAGAATGCGCACTCAAGTGCCTTTCAAGGGGTGAGAGTGCGCGTCGGGGCGCAACTGCTGAGAACCGGATCGACTCCCAAGTATAGGCGAACCATCTTTGCCTACCCGCTCAGGCCACGCGAGTGCCCCGCTGTGGGCTACCAATGCTACGGGGTGAAATTCGGGTAGGTCCGCACGCCTTCGGGCCAGCAGTGGTCTATTGACCGGCGCTGTTTTCTACTGACGTGCGAACCTACCCGTTGTGAGTACCGAGCCATCATTGACGCAGAAGAGCACAACGTTCACGTAATGGCCCCCCTGGCTTTAGCTGTGTGCGCTGGCTCGGTCAGGTCTATCCATTGCAATGGATCCCGACCCGTAGACCTAACAGCTTACGGGCTGTGGAGGAAGTGTCAACAGGCCTCTGACCTGCATCTTTGCACGTTTTCGCAGGTCAACGGCAAATCCCTTTCCCAACTTATTTTCCCCGCAATATCCGGGTTCGAATCAGTGTTGACCGACGCTAAGACTGCCCTCCGCGAACAGTTCCGTTCCACGGTGGACTGTCTGCAGGCAGCGTGGCTGCTGCCCGTCGTCCAGCGCGGGCAACAGCGGTGTACCAGCGCGGGGATCAGTGCTCCAGGACTGCACCCTGCTATCTGGCGTCTGGACCATCAAAGTCTCCACTTCCCACACCGCATACGACGCCGGCGCGCCCGGCACAAGCTGTCCAAGCATCGGGTTATCGGCACCGGCAGCCCGCCAACCGGCCCTGGTGTGGGCGATGAACGCTGCACGGGCGGAAATTCGCTCCTGAGCGCTGGAGTGAATGATGCAGGCCCTGACCGATTGCCACGGCGACACCTGCGTGACCGGTGAATCGGAGCCGAGGCACACGGGTACTCCCTGGGCGAGCATCGTCCCGACGCGGTTCATCGGTTGGAAGCGGTCAGGTCCCAGCCGCTGTTCGTAGAGGCCTCCAGGCCAACCCCACAGGGCATCG
This sequence comes from Arthrobacter sp. TRD_SC_6, assembly GCF_055361185.1. NCBI lineage: Bacteria > Bacillati > Actinomycetota > Actinomycetes > Micrococcales > Micrococcaceae > Arthrobacter > Arthrobacter sp. TRD_SC_6. Next base: position 2,641,554 of record NZ_CM143953.1, on the reverse strand, counting down.
AAGCCCGGTTGGGCGCTGACAATAACTCCATGGTGCGCAAGACTTCGGATGGCTTCATCGTCCGCTAGTTCAACGTGCTCCAACCGGTGCCGTGCCGCGCGGACCCTGTCGAGGCCATGGATCGAAACTGTACGTTCAAGGCCGGCGATAACGGTTTGAAGTCCTTCATCGCCGATTACATGGAAGCCAGCCTGCTGCCCTGCCGCGGTGGCCGCGCCCAGGTGCAGGGCGACGTCGTCGGGCTTCATGAACGCAGTACCGCACGTATCTGCCGCGTCCGAGTAGGGCGCCCGCATACGCGCGGTGTGCGATCCGATCGAACCATCGACATTGAGGTCTCCCCCGAGGCCCAGGATTGAGCCGCCAAAACTTTGGAGGATGGACTTCAGCTCCTCCTCGGACGTAGCCGCCTGGCCCCAGTACGCCATGACCTCGGGCAGCGGTCCGCCGAGCGAGAGCAGCATGTCCAAATCTTCACGGGGGGCGATGTGCGGTGCGGCCATTTCGACGACGGCGACAATGCCGTTCCTTGCAGCGTGGTCGAGCGCGATCCGCTGCACTTCCCCTCGTTCAGCCGCGCTAAGGGAGCGCGCCGACGTCCTGGCAGCGAAATGGGCTTCCCGGACGACGAAGCCGTTGTCCCAGCCATCCAACTCATGAAGGGACAAACGCGCCGCGAAAGGCGCCGACACCACGGCCGAGTGGACATCAGCCCGTACGAGATAGACGTCGCGTCCTCCCGACGCATTATCGAGTTCGGCCGCAGTGGGCGGACGGCGCTCCGGCCACCGGGACTCGTCCCAACCGGTGCCCAGTACAGCGCCCGAGGTGGAAGCCGCTGCGTTGGCCACCAACGTGAGCAACTCGCCAAGGCTGTCCACCCCGGTCAGATCGAGGGACGAGAGGGCGAGCCCGGTTTCCGTAGTGTGGAAATGGGAGTCGACGAACCCGGGCGCCACTAGTGCCCCCTCGAGGTCCACCACGTCCATGGAACTGTCAGCAAGGGAGGCCGCAGCGTGTTCGGAGCCTACCCACGCTACCGTGTCCCCGGTGACCAGCATTGCTGTCGCGAAGGGGTCTGCAGCGCTGTAGACGGATCCATTGCGGTACAGAACGGGTCTGGGGTTTGGGACAGGCACGGAGAAGATACTTTCGTTCGGTGGGAATCAGTTACTCGGTCACCGCGGAATAGGCGACGACTCCGCGGCGGATGAGGGCGATTGCGTCGAGGCACAGACGCCGGAATCCGGGCGCCGGGTCCGGGACCTTGGCAAGCTGGTCTATCAGGTCGATGATCTGTTTCGCCCAACGCACGAAGTCGCCGGCAGCGAGGTCCGTGCCATTGAGCGCGTTCTGCAGGCCCCGGCCACGAGCCCACTTGTACACCGGCCATACGAGGCCGAAGTCCGGCTCACTCGTGACGGATAACCGGTGTTGTTCTTCCAGGTCGGTGAGGGCGGACCACTGGCGGATGACGACGTCGACCGATGCTTCCAGGGACACGCTGGGCATGCGGGGCCGGAGGCCGCGCTCTTCACGCTTCGCATGGTAAACGAGTACCGAGGCCAGCGCAGCAAGTTCAGCTGCGTCCAGATCACCGCACGCGCCGTGCTCAAGGGAGAGCGCAATAAGGAGGTCCTTCTCGCCATAGATCCGCCGCAGTTTCTGGCCGGGTTTTGTGATCTCCAAGCCCCGCGGTCCGTGAGACTGAAGGTAGCCGTAGTGGAGTAGAACCTCGGAAACCCGATCGAAGGTTTTCGCTATGGTGTTGGTCCGGCCCTGAATCTGCTGCGCAAGGCGATCGGTTTCCCTTCGAAGTTTCCACCACCGCTCCGCCCACCGGGCGTGGTTCTCACGGTCGCTGCAGCCATGGCAGGGATGGGCCCGCAACCGCCGGCGCAGTTCAATGATCGCCTTCTCCTGCCGCGCTGAGCCCATAATTGGAAAGTCATGCGGACGGCTCGGGGACGGTGGACGTTTGTCGTTCAACGCGTTGCGCAGTGACGATGCGAGGTCCCGTCGATCTTTCGGCTTGCGGGCATCGAACTGCTTCGGGATGCGGACGTGCGAAAGCACCTCGACCGGTTGGTCGATATCCTGAACGCCAAGGCGCCTGACGTGCTTCTCAAGCGTGAGGACTGTGGGCCGTGGGTCATGGGAAGCATCGGCTGAGAGAACCACTGCGTATCCGGCGATCCTCCCGGAAGGAACATCAATGATGTCTCCCGGCTTGAGTGCTTCAAGGGACGCCGCCGCTGCGCTGCGCTTGTTCCTCACACCGAGCTTGGAAGCTGCGGCCTCAAGGTCGGACAATTCCCGACGGATCGCCGAGTATTCGGAGAAGTCACCCAGATGGCAGGTCATGGACTCTTCGTAGCCTTTGAGGGACTCCTCGCGCGTACGAACCTGGCGCGCGAGTCCCACAACCGACCGGTCTGCCTGGAACTGGGCGAAGGAAGTTTCGAGAATTTCCCTTGTGCGGTGTTGTCCAAACTGGGAGATGAGGTTGATGCTCATGTTGTACGTGGGCCGGAAACTCGAATTCAGCGGATAAGTGCGGCGTGATGCCAGACCCGCGACGGCGCTTGGATCAGTGCCGGGCTGCCACAGAACGACGGCGTGGCCCTCCACATCGATCCCCCGGCGTCCCGCCCGTCCAGTGAGCTGCGTGTACTCCCCCGCCGTAATGTTCACGTGAGCTTCGCCGTTGAACTTGTCCAGCTTTTCCAGCACTACTGACCTCGCCGGCATGTTCACTCCAAGGGCGAGGGTCTCAGTAGCGAAGACGGCCTTGACCAGGCCCTCCTCGAAGAGCTTCTCAACGACCTCCTTGAAGGTTGGCAGCATCCCCGCATGATGGGCTGCGAATCCTCGGAGGAGCCCTTCGCGCCAAGCCCAGAACCCGAGCACCTCCAGGTCTTCCTCAGGGATGTCCTGGGCTGCACCTTCGACGCGGCCGCTGATGATTTCACGCTCGTACTCGGTGGTCAGCCAGAGCCCGGCATCGAGGCATTGAGTAACTGCGCCTTCGCATCCGTTACGCGAGAAGATAAAGGTGATCGCGGGGAGCAATCCGTCACGGTCGAGCGCAGCAATGACCTGGGGGCGGCTTGCCCGCCGGACCGCGGTCTGCGTTGACTGCTGGCGTCCGGATGATCCCCTCCCCCGCTTGCCGCCAGCCCCCCAGCGTGCGCGTTGGTTCATTCGGGTCTCGGTCGTTGCAAGGTCCAGTAGTTCGGGATTAACCGAGAACTTCTCCTCTGCCCCAGTGCTGCCAACCGACGCAGCCTCATCGAAGGCTACCTCGCCCGCAAAGAGGTCAAGGAGGCTCTGCCCGACCATCACATGCTGCCAGAGCGGGACGGGCCGGTGCTCCGAAACCACCACATCAGTGTCTCCGCGCACTGTGTCCAGCCAGGCGCCGAATTCTTCCGCATTCGACACGGTGGCGCTGAGCGAGACGACCTTCACCTCGGTGGGCAGGTGGATAATCACTTCTTCCCAAACAGCTCCGCGGAATCTGTCGGCTAGATAGTGCACCTCATCCATGACCACGTATCCAAGACCGGAGAGGGTGTCCGAGTCTGCGTAGAGCATGTTCCGGAGGACTTCCGTAGTCATGACGACGACGTTCGCCTCGGAATTGATACTGGTGTCTCCGGTCAACAACCCGACCTGATCCGCACCGTGCAGGGCCGCCAGTTCCGCGTACTTCTGATTGGACAGCGCCTTGATCGGCGTGGTGTAGAAGGCTTTCAGACCATTCTCAAGCGCCATGTAGATGGCGAACTCACCGACGACAGTCTTGCCAGCTCCCGTCGGTGCGGCTACCAGCACACCTTTACCGGATTCAAGTGACGTGCACGCTTCGGTCTGGAATTCGTCCAACTCAAACCCGAGCGTCTGCTCGAAGTGAAAGAGCCGGGTTTTCGCATAGTCGTTACGCGCCCGCGCTGCCTGATACTGCTCGGCTGGGGAGGTCATGATCCCAGCCTAGACTCTTCAAGCTGCGGCGAACTGCACCTCCGGCAGCTTAGATACCTTCGAGGCTCGAAGCTTTGTCTGCGTTGGCCTCAAGGTCAGCCTCGCGGTCAGCGTTCCGCTTCTCACGGCGCTTGTCATTCAGCAGACAGAGCCCAATTGCTACGAAGAAAAGGACCAGCAGCGGAACCGCAAGGTAGAACATGCTCATGGCGTCGCCGCCAGGAGCGGCCATCGCCGCGAAGAGACACACCAGGAATACGGTGATTCGCCACGACTTGAGGATCTGCTTCCCCTTGACCAGGCCAACCATATTGAGTCCAAAAAGCAGGACCGGGAGCAGGAAGGCAATTCCGAAGGCCAGCATGAGCCTGAGGAGGAAGGTGATGTACACCGGCACGGTGATGAAGTTGGCGAAGCCGATTGGCGTGAAGTCCGTGAGGACCCGCACGGCGCTGGGCAGGATCAACCAGGCCAGAGCGATGCCGGAGAGGAAGAGCGGCACGGCAACCGCTATGAACGCAAGCGCAATTCGCCGTTCCTTTAGGCGGAGCCCAGGCGTTATGAAGGCCCACAACTGGTAGAGCCAGACAGGGCTGGCAATGACAAGCCCCAGGAACACCGAGATCTGGATCATCAGGTCAAATGGCGATCCGACGCCGTCGAAGTTCAGGGCAGCAGAACGCCCGTCCAAGGTGTTGATGTCGCGGATCGGTTTGGACATCGCTGCCAGCACAGGGTTATAGATGAAGAATCCAATAACGGTTCCGATAACCAGAGCAATAGCTGACTTGAATAGCCGGTTACGGGCTTCCTTCAGGTGCTCTTTGAGCGCCATCCGCCCCTCAGGGTTGGACTTGCGCGCTTTGACTCGTGGCATGCCTGGTGGGGTCAGGGTGTTGAGGTGTTACCAGGCCCCGATGCACGCGTTGAACCGTGCTGTGTATCGGACCCGCGGTGAATGTCGTCCGGGCGGTCATTGACCACTCGCCCTTCGACAGGAGAGGAGCCGTCAGCCTCATTGGGTCCGTTCTCTTCCTTCATCTGCCGGACCTCGGACTTGAAGATTCGCAACGACTGTCCGACGCTACGTGCAAGACCCGGAAGTTTGGGGGCACCAAACAGGAGAATTGCGATGGCAATGATGATCAGAATGTGCCAACCCTGGATCTGCATGACGAGTTTCCTCTCGATAAGTCTGGCTTAAGTCTAGGTCATAGGTGGGGCATATCACGAAGAAGTTGGGGCTGACCCCGTAATGCCCGGCGGTGTACCCGACGTTCAAGCCGGGACCACCGTCGATTCCGTGCGCTCAGTGCGTTTGCTGCTTTTACATCAGCGGGCGTCTTGAAAACAGCAGGTACAAACTCCTGCCGGGTTGCCCTCGATGTGTCCTGTGACCGGGGCGTCAGCGCTTCACTGGCGCGTCCCGCTTCGTCCAGTAAGGCAGTGAAGCCGCGGAAGAGGCGCCAGCCAAGATACGCAAGCAGAAGCAATGACACCGCGACCAGGGCCACCCACAGGAGTATCCACATCCACCAGACCATGGAGCCAGTCTAGGTCAGCGGCAACGCATAATTGGCCAGTGCGCCCGCGGCGAAGTCGATGGCGCGGTGCCTCAGGTCCTCGGGCCTGTGGATGACACAATCCCCTCCGAGCGCCGCCACCATGCCCGGCAGGGCTGCGGTATCGCCGAACCTGATCTCGGCAGCGAGACGTCCGTCGTCGAGGTCGGCAGTGCGTTCTGCGGAGTAAGCCTCAGCAACCCAGGCCGCGGCCGGAGTGAGGATGACGACAACGACCTGATCCGATTCTGACGGCTCATAAAAGGCGTTCACCCCTCCGCGCCCGCTGCCCTGTCCGGTTTGCGGACGGTCAGTGACGAGAACCCTGCGCATTCGGTCCAGGCGGAAATTGCGGCGGCCCCCGGCCCGGTGGCACCACGCCTCGAGGTACCAGGTGTCATTCTGCAGAAACACCTTCACTGGCTCCACGAACCGATCCGTTACTTCATCGCGGGAATGCACCACATAACTGAGGTCCAGTTGAACCTCGCGCTCGATGGCCTCGCGAATTGTCCTCAGGATGGGAGCGGCCTCCTGTTCGGTGAGAACCGCGGCGAAATTGTTGTGCACCTGGGCGACCTCTCCCGCCGCTTCGCGCAGTTTGGACAACGCAGACGCTACCGCCGAGGTTTCCGAGAGGCCCGGAAGATCGGACAGCGCATGAAGACCGACGAGCAGCGCACTTGCCTCATCAAGCCCGAACCGGATGGGTTCCCCAAGTCCCTGGGGATCGCTCACCTGGATACGGTTACCGTCCAGTTGGATGTCGATCAGCCCGTCCGGGTAGAAGCGGGGTCCGCTGACAAACAAAAGCTCGACGTCGTCTATCAGTTGAGCTGGGGTGACCTTGAACTCCCGCGCCGCAGTGTCGACATCCACGCCCGGGTTGCTGATGAAATAGGGCACAAGATCCAGCAAACGCAGCAACCGGTCTTCAGTGGTTCGCCTGGGACCACGGTGCGTTGTCTGTCTTACGGTTGAGAATGAGACAGCGGAAACGCTCTCCTGCTTTAACGCCTCGGTAGCGCCCTTGAGGCGCTGCCTGACGACGCTGGCCAGGGACTCGGGAGAAATCACACGGGCATTGGGGCCGAGGGAAGCAATTTCGCTGGCGACCGCGGCTTCGTCGGAATAGCTGTAGGTGATGCTGTCCCACCCAGCGTGTCCCTGCTCAACCGCCGCGCCCGGCCTGGTTCGCAGCAACTGGCAGGTGTCTGGCCGGATTTCCACAACTGTCCGCTGGAGGGCAACTCCGGGGTCGAGGGATGCCAGCGACCGGGTCATCGAGAAGCCCTCCGGGATGGCATAGTCACCGTCGACGACGACGGGTGGAGTGCTTATCCGGGTGAGCCTGAACCATCTTTCCGCCGTTCGATCGAGATCGAACCCCACCAGGTACCAGTGGCCGAAGCGGCTACCGATTCCCCAGGGCTGGACAGTTCTCTCCTGCTCTTCCCCGGCGTTGGCTGCACGGTAGCCGAATCGAATGGTCCTGCGTGCGCTGACAGCCCGCCACAGTTCCTCCCAGAAGGGCTCGTTCGTGCGTAGGCGGGCCTCGATGGAGAGCTTGGGTAAATCTTCCTGGCCCACTCCACTGCCGCTCAACCGCCGAAGCGCCCGTGCTGCGGCTGTGCCGAGTGACGCTTCTTCCCACATTCCTGCAGCGAGGCTCAGGGCCACGGATTCCGCCGGGGTGAAACTCATCCCCGGAAGGCGATAGTCATGGGCGTTGATGCGGTAGCGCATGGCGGTGTTGTCGTTGTCGAACAGTGGGTCTTCGCTGAACGACTCAACCGGGATTCCCTGCTCGCGGAGGGCCGCCTTGTCACGGTCGAAAAGCTTCTCCCGCGCCGCCGTGGTCGGTGCTTCCGCGTAATGCTCCACTTCGCGGAAAAGCTCCTCCTTCGTCCAGCCTTGGGTCCGGGACAGGAGCAGCATCACCAGGGTGAGCAGGCGTTCCGTTCTTTTGGCTGACACGGTCGCAAGAATACCCGCTCACCGTATTGAACGCGGGAAGGGCGGGTCACAGCACCGGAGTGTTGTAACCCGCCCTTGAACAGTAGTGGTACGGAAGCCCCTACCGGACGCCCATCAGGTCCACCACGAAAATCAGCGATTCGCCGGGGGCGATAGCCGACCCCGCACCGCTGTCCCCGTAGGCAAGGTGCGGCGGAATCTCCAGACGGCGCCGTCCGCCCACCTTCATGCCCGGGATGCCCTGGTCCCAGCCCTGGATAACCTGGCCGATACCCACCTTGAAGTCGAGGGGTGCTCCGCGGTTCCAGGAGGAATCGAACTCCTCGCCGGTTGAGAATGCCACGCCGACATAGTGTGCGGAGACTGTGTCCCCCGCTTTCGCCTCCCGGCCGCTCCCCTCGATCAGGTCCTTAATGACCAGATCCTCTGGACGCTCCTGGCCCGGGAAATCCACCTCAGGCTTTGTGCGGTCGTATTCACGCTGTCCGAAAGACATGTTTCTCCTTAGTCTGCAGCTACTTTTTCAACGATTTCGACGTAGAACGCCAGGGGGCCGGCGGGCTGGCCCTGCGAGGGCTGGTCACCGTAGGCCATGTCGGATGGGATCACGAGCAGCACCTTGGCTCCGACTTTCAGGCCGGAGAGCCCTTGCGTCCAACCCGGGATCACTCCAGTGAGAGGGAACTCGGTTGGCTCGCCGCGGTCAAAGCTCGAATCGAATTGCTCTCCCTGCCAGCTCCAACCGGTGTAATTAGCGGCAATGGTGTCGGCTTCGGTCACTTCCTCGCCGGTACCCTCTTCGATGACCTTCACCACGAGGTCAGCGGGCGCCTCGTTGTCCGGGAATTCGATGGATGGGACACCTTCACCGTCCAGCGTGACAGTGGGAAGCTGGCCCGCTTCCTCAAGCTCGGCAACCTCTTCCGAGGAAAGCTTCTTCGGCGGGTTCTCCGCACTGATCACCTGCAGGACCAGAAGCGTGTTCTGGGTCTGCGGTTGGGCTGGATCGGCGGGGATGGCGAATGCAATCTGCGAGCCTACCTTTGACCCTACAAGCACCTCATACAGCGGCGGGTAAATTTCTTTAAGCTGGTCATCAACGGGCAACGCCTGCGGAGATCCGGCCTCGTAGGAATCCTGTGTCGAAGTTCCGTCTTCAGGGTTCAGCGAGACGACATGAACGTTGATGTTCTGCCCTACCTCGATGACGTCGCCGTCACCGACGACTATGGCACGGGCACCCTGCTCGGTGATCTCGAGGGGGCTGTCAAACTCAATTTCAGGCGCTGTCTCAGGTCCTGCGTCTGTGACTTCGACGGACTCAAGGGACTCGATCGCTCCCGCTGACTTGCCATCCTCGAAGTCCGCAGGTGTGCTGGCCCCACCGCAGGCAGTGAGAAACAGCATGGCGGGCAGCAGAATTGCTAGTACTTTTCGCACGGGTTTTTCTTTCGGGTGGACTGGGGAACGCGGGTTCGCGGTCCTGACCGGCCGCACTCGCGGCGCCGGACTTACCTACCCTAACGGGTTGGGCCGAAAAGTTTCTCCCCGTTTTACTGGGAATTCCCCTTGTTCCGCCCGTGCTCCCCCTCGAAAGCCCGCTAAAGATGCTCGAGCAGAGCGGTAACGCGCTCGTCCTCTGAAGCGAATGGATCCTTGCACAAGATGGTCTGCTGAGCGCGGTCATTGAGCTTCAGATGTACCCAGTCCACCGTGAAATCACGGTTCGCCTCCTTCGCTCGCCGCACGAACTCGCCGCGCAGCTTGGCGCGGGTGGTTTGAGGAGGAACGTCAATCGACGCCTTGATTTCGACGTCGTCCACAACGCGTTCGGTTTCGCCGCGCGCCTGCAGCATGAAGAACAATCCGCGGCTCCGTGAAATGTCATGGTAGGTGAGGTCCAACTGCGCAATTCTCGCGGCGTCGAGGTCCAGCCCGTTTCTCTCCATGTACCTGTCGATGAGCTTCTTCTTGATTGCCCAGTCGATTTCCCGTTCGATCAGGGAGTGGTTCCCGGTCTCGATCGCCACGAGCGCGCGTTCCCATAGTTCAAGGACCCGCTCGAGGTGGGGGGTGTGGGCTCCGTTTGATTGCACAAATGCAGTGGCCCGTGCGAGGTACTCCCGCTGAATGTCGAGGGCGGAGACCCGCCGCCCGTTCGCCAGTTTGAGGGGTTGCTGGCCAGTTAGGTCGTGAGAAATCTCGCGAATGCTCCGGATGGGGTTTTCAAGCCTGAAATCCCGCATGATCACACCGGCTTCGATCATCCGCAGGATCAGGTCCACGGAGGCGACCTTCAGCAAGGTGGTTGTTTCTGACATGTTGGAATCGCCGGCGATTACGTGGAGACGCCGGTAATACTCGGCATCCGCGTGCGGCTCATCCCTGGTGTTGATGATCGGGCGGGAACGCGTGGTCGCTGATGAGACCCCCTCCCAGATGTGGTCGGCGCGCTGGGAGAACGCATAGATGGACCCGGACTGGGTCTTCAGAACTTTGCCTGCCCCTACGAGCAGCTGCCGGGTCACCAGGAACGGAATGAGGATGTCCGAGAGACGCGTGAACTCCAGCTTTCGTGGAATCAGGTAGTTCTCGTGTGAACCGTACGAATTCCCCGCGGAATCGGTGTTGTTCTTGAACAGGTAGACGCGCCCGTCGTAACCCTCCTGGCTCAGCTTGCGCTGCGCCTCACCGATGAGATCCTCGAGGATGAGCTCACCCGCGCGGTCCTGCGCGATCAGTTGCGCGACGTCGTCGCACTCCGCCGTCGCGTACTCCGGGTGGGAACCGACGTCCAGGTACAGTCGGGCACCGTTGGTCAGGAAAACGTTCGAGGACCGCCCCCAGCTCACCACCTTGCGGAACAAGTAGCGGGCAACCTCCTCGGGTGAGAGCGGACGGGAATTGGGCCCGGAGTAAGCAATGCCGAACTCCGTTTCGATGCCGTAGATGCGCCTATCCATTACGACGCCGCATCCCCGCCCAGTATGGCGTCAACTTCCGGGCCCGGCACGCGCCGGAACGCACGGGCGGTACCGCGGGAGGTCAGTGGGTCCCGGTCGAGCAAGGCGACTTCCAGGGACTGGGATCCCGGGCGTGGCCGCGGCTCGGCGGAAGCTCCGCCGTCGTACCGCAGGGACTCGACCGCCGCGCCGATCGCCTCGGCGAACCCCAGGTCAGCACTCCACCGCCCGGACAACGCCTCAACAACGGCTTCAGCCTGGCCACCCATCACGATGAAACCCAATTCATCTGCGATCGAACCGTCGAAGGTAAGCCGGTAGATATGATCCTGTGCCGGGGTGGTACCCACCTCCGCTACAGCCAGTTCAACTTCGAACGGTTTGCTCTCGGCGGTGAACACGGCGCCCAGGCTTTGGGCGTAGACGCTTGCCAATCCCCTGGCGGTTACGTCTTCACGGTCGTAGGAGTAGCCCCGCACATCCGCGTAACGTACACCCGCTTGGCGCAGGCTTTCGAACTCGTTGTACTTTCCGACGGCGGCGAACGCAATGCGGTCGTAGATCTCTCCCAATTTATGGAGAGACGGCGAAGGGTTCTCTGCGACAAGCGCAATTCCCTCCCGGCAACTCAGCACCACTACGGAACGACCACGGGCTATGCCCTTGCGCGCGAAGTCGGCGCGGTCCTTCATCAGCTGCTCAGGGGAAACGTAGAACTGTTGAGTCATCGCTACGCCTCCCGCCCGGATACTGAGCGAGAAGCAATGATCTCGCGGGCTGCTTCGGCGATAATGCGCTCGGGTATCCGCCGGGCGCCTGCACTGTTCACGGTATAGACAACCGGCCACAATTGGCGGACGACATCGGGGCCTCCCGTTGCTGAATCGTCGTCGGCTGCGTCGTAAAGCGCCTCTACGGCGACCTTCACTGCGGATTCCTCGCCGAGGTTCGGCTTCCAGAGCTTCTTGAGCGCCCCACGTGCGAACGCAGACCCGGATCCGACCGAATGGTGTTCCTGCTCTTCGTAACGGCCGCCGGTGACGTCGTAGGAGAAGAGCCGACCTGTCCGTCGCGTAGTGTCGAAGCCTGCAAAAAGGGGGACCACTGCCAGTCCCTGCAGCGCCAGCGGAAGGTTGGCCCGGATCATCGCGGCAAGCCGGTTCGCCTTGCCGTCAAGGCTCATCCGTGTGCCTTCGATTTTCTCGTAATGCTCGAGCTCAACCTGGAACAACCGGGTAACGTCCAGCGCAATACCGGCGCTCCCTGCGATTCCCAAAACAGAGAACATATCGGCGGGAAACACCTTCTCGATATGGCGGCTCGCAATGATATTTCCCATGGTGGCCCTGCGGTCACCAGCCATCAGCACTCCACCGGCGAAGGTCAGCGACACGATGGTTGTGGCATGCGGCGCAATGTCGGTGCGGGCAGCGCTGCCCGCACCGGCATTGCCGACACTGCGCGCGGATGGCAGAGCGGCTGGGTTATTGGAGGCTAGATAGTCGGAGAAGGAGGTGGAGGCCGCCCGGCCGATGGCCGCTGCGGCATCTTCCGGCAGCATGCGCTACTGTCCGCCCTTCTGCACGAATCCCCGCACAAACTCCTCGGCGTTCGACTCAAGCACGCCGTCGATCTCGTCCAGGAGATCGTCAACGCCCTCAGTCTGGCTGCTGTCCTGCGACTGGCTGGCGCCCGACGCGGGCACGGGGTCCTGGGCTGCTTCGTCCTGCTCCTCCGGGCGTGACCCGGTGTTTCGCTGATCCTGTGTTGCCATGATGCGTGCCCTTCCCTTCGCCCTTATCTCATCTGCTTCTATGGTGCCATGCTGGGTTCCGGACCGCCCTGCAGGCGGGAAACAAATTCCTCAGCCGTCCGCGAACCTTCGAACAGCTCCTTGGTCAGTGCGGCAGTGCCGCGGAGCGGCTCGCGCGTCTGGATCCGCTGGAGCCTCCGTTGTGAAGGAAGTTCGAAAATGATCGAGTCCCAGCTGGCTCCGACGACCTCCCGGGGAAACCGCGTTATGCAGTTCCCCCGGAAGTACGCCCGGGTGTCCGTGGGTGGTGCCCCCGCCGCCCTGATGACGTCGTCTTCCGTCACGAGAAGTTCCATGTCGCCGCGCTTCGCCAGCCGGTCATAAACGCCTTTGCCGGGCCGCAGGTCGGCATATTGAAGGTCGATGAGCGCGAGGCGGGGATCTTTCCACCCGAGGCCGTCACGGTCCCTGTATGCCTGGAGTACCTTCAGCTTGGCAATCCAGTCGACCTGCCGCGCAGCATCCATAGGATTACCCCGGAGAATATCAAGCAGGGTGCCCCACCGCTTGAGAACATCGGCCGTCTGGGGGTCGGTCTGGCCAACCGAAGCCGCAGCCTTGTTGGCGGCTTCAAGGTAGATCTCCTGGAGATCGATTCCTGTGACCTGGCGGCCGTCGGTCAACCTGACGAGATGCCTCAGGGTTGGGTCGTGACTGATCGCCTGCAATTCCCGGACCGGTTCGGCCACCTCGGGCACCGGCGCATCCCCGCGTTCGATCAGGGAAAGTACCAGCGCTGTGGTTCCGAGTTTGAGGTAGTTGGATACCTCGCTGAGGTTCGCGTCTCCAATGATGACGTGGAGGCGCCGATACTTTTCCGCCACGGCATGTGGCTCGTCGCGGGTGTTGATGATTGGTCGGCGTACGGTTGTTTCGAGGCCCACCTCATTCTCGAAGAAGTCCGCACGCTGGCTGAGTTGAAAACCCTCTTGCTGGTTAAGGGCTCCGATTCCGACCCTTCCGGCACCACAGATAACCTGGCGTGAGACGAAGAACGGAAGCAGCACTGCCGCAATCTTCGAGAACGGCACGTGCCGGGGAACCAGGTAGTTCTCGTGTGAGCCGTAGGAAACACTCTTGCTGTCGGTGTTGTTCTTGTAGAGAATCACCGGCGAGAACCCCGGTGTAGCTTCGATTCGTTGCATCGCGCGCTGCACGACGACGTCGCCGGCACGGTCCCAGCGAACGGCATCCAGCGGATTGGTGACCTCTGGAGAAGAGTATTCGGGGTGCGCGTGGTCCACGTAGAGCCGCGCTCCGTTCCCGAGGACCAGGTTCATCAACACCGCCGAGTCCTCGGACGGCTCGTTCAGGCCGCGGTCAACGAGGGCAATCTGCTCGGCGGTCAATACGGGCGCTTCATCGGTGAGCTGGCTTGGATCAGCGGCGTTCCGGCCAAGTTGCCACCCCCTTGCATCGGAGAGCGGAGCTTCATCCGTGTAGTCCCAGCGCGTACCCGCGAGGTTGCCTAGCCCTTCGCGCAGCGTGGCAGCGTAGGCGTTGACCACCTGGGTCGAGAGGACAGTGGCGTTCGCGTCACTAAGACCTGGGGCGATAATTCCGTACTCAGTTTCGGTGCCCATGACACGGTGCACAGTCAGTGGCGCATCGGAAACATTGGACACATCGGACACATTCAAAGAGCGGGCCTCTGACTCAGCTCCGGTCACAGATACTGGCCCGTGTTCGCGGTGGTTTCTATGCTCTTGCCGGGCTCCTGGCCCGCCTTGCCCTGCACGATCGTGCGGATATAGGTGATCCGCTCGCCCTTCTTGCCCGAGATGCGGGCCCAATCATCCGGGTTGGTGGTGTTTGGCATGTCCTCGTGCTCGCGGAACTCATCAACCACGGCTTGCAGCAGGTGCTCGATGCGCAGGCCCTTCTGCCCGTCCAGCAGGAGGTCCTTGATGGCATTCTTCTTGGCCCGGTCAACGACGTTCTGGATGACGGCACCTGAGTTGAAATCCTTGAAATAGAGCATTTCGGTATCACCGTTGGCATAGGTGACTTCGAGGTATTCATTCGATTTCTCGGTGGAATACATTTTCTCTACCGTCCGCCGGATCATTGCCTGGATGGTCGCCGCGGCGCTGCCAGCGTGTTCGGCCAGGTCGTCCTCATGCAGGGGCAGGTTCCCGGTGATGTACTTGGCGAAAATCTCCGCTGCTCCCTCGGCGTCCGGCCGGTGGATCTTGATCTTCACATCGAGCCGGCCAGGGCGGAGAATCGCCGGGTCTATCATGTCTTCACGGTTCGAAGCACCAATCACGATCACGTTCTCAAGCTTCTCGACGCCGTCGATTTCACTGAGCAGCTGCGGCACGATAGTGGTTTCGACGTCGGAGGAAACGCCGGTCCCCCGCGTGCGGAACAGCGAATCCATCTCATCAAAGAAGACGACGACGGGCGATCCGTCGGATGCTTTCTCGCGGGCGCGCGCAAAGATCAACCGGATGTGCCGCTCAGTTTCGCCTACATATTTGTCGAGCAGTTCCGGGCCCTTGATGTTCAGGAAGTAACTGCGGGTTTCCTCGGATCCGGTTCGCTCGATGGCACGGGCCGCCAGGGAATTTGCCACCGCCTTGGCGATGAGAGTCTTTCCGCAGCCCGGCGGTCCGTACAACAGGATCCCCTTGGGGGCCTTCAGCCCATGCTCGCGATAGAGGTCAGGGTGGAGGAATGGAAGCTCAACTGCGTCGCGGATCTGTTCGATCTGGGGCCCAAGACCGCCGATGTCCTCATAAGCAATGTCAGGCACTTCCTCCAGCACCAGGTTCTCGACCTCGCTGCGCGCGATTTTCTCCAGCGCATAGCCTGTGCGGTTGTCAACCGAAAGCGCATCGCCCACCCGGATCTTCTCCCGCTGCAATGGGCCGCTCAACCTTACGACGCGCTCTTCGTCCGCTCTGCCAAGGACCAGGACCCGGTCCTTGCCCAGCAGTTCCTTGATGGTGACGAGTTCACCGGTTCGCTCGAAGGACAGCGCCGCGACGATCGTCAAGGATTCGTTCAGGAGGACTTCCTGGCCGGGCATCAGCTGATCCAGGTTCACCAGGGGACTTACCGCGACGCGCAGTTTCCTGCCGGATTGAAAGATGTCGGCGCTGTCCTGCAGCGCTGCCTGGGCTCCGCTGCCCTGGACGGCTGCTGCACGGGCGTTCACCTGAATGACCGTGGCGAAGCTGAACGGCGTGGCGCCCTCCTTCTCCAGCGCAGCTTTAAGGCGGACAATCTCGTTGCGGGCAGCTTCCAGGGCAGAGACTAGCTTTGAGTTGTTGGAGGTGGCCGCTGCAAGCTGGCGGTCGATATGCCTGAGCTTGTCCCGCAGCACGTTGATTTGTCGCTGGGTGACAGCGAGCTGCCCGTCCGAGGGTTGCCCCTGGGGTACAGAGGCAAGAGGTATCCCGGAGCCGTTATCGGTACTATCCAACGTCATCGCCACCTTCACCGTTGCCTGATACCTGCTCTTCGACCATAGCGCAGTGCAGAACTGATCTTGGCGAAAGTGATAACTTCGTCACCTTCGGCCCGGCGCCGAACGTCAGTCGTCGGTGCCGGCTTCCTCCGCAGCACGCCGGGCCTGTGCCTCCTCGGCGGGAAGTGCCCCGCGCTGAATGGTCGAGCTCGCATCCCGCGCCACCCGGCGAAGGCGTTTGTCTGAGACGGCCCGTTCACCGACGGCCTGAGGTGTCCAGGCATTCAGATCTTCCTCGCTGAACCCCGTTTTTGAAGGGCGCCGTTTTGTGCTGATTCCGGTGACGCCGTCGGCGAGGCGACGTGTCGTCAGCAGGAACCCCGTATGCGCGACCATTCGGTGGTCCGGACGCACTGCCAGTCCCTCCAGGTGCCAGCCCCTCACCATCGATTCCCAGGCATCGGGTTCAGTGAACCTGCCATCGGCGCGGATCGCTTCAGCCGTGCGTGAGAGCTGGGTCACCGTCGCAACATAACTGATCCAGACACCTCCAGGTGCCAGCACCGTAGCCACCGCGTCCAGGCACTCCCACGGAGCAAGCATGTCGAGGACCACCCGGTCCACGCTGCCGGGTTGCTCCTGCTCCAGCACCTGCTCCTGGAAGTCGCCGAGCGTGATCTTCCAGGCTGGGTGGGGTCCGCCGAAAATTGTTTCGACATTGCCCTTGGCGATGTCCGCAAATTCCTCCCGCCGTTCAAACGAGTGAAGGTAGCCGTTGTCACCGACAGCCCTGAGCAGCGAGATCGACAGCGCGCCGGAACCCACGCCTGCCTCCACCACCCGCGAACCAGGATAGATGTCGGCCATCGTCACGATCTGGCCCGCGTCCTTGGGATATACAACCGCGGCGCCGCGCGGCATCGAAAGCACGAAGTCGGAGAGCAACGGCCGAAGCGCCTGGTACTGGGCTCCCGTGGTGTTGGTGAGGATGGTGCCTTCAGATACCCCGATCAACTGGTCGTGGCTGAGGAAACCTTTGTGTGTGTGAAAGGCGCCCCCCGGAGTCAGGGTGATCGTGTTCATGCGCCCCTTCTCATCAGTGAGTTGGACGCGCTCTCCAGGCCGCAGTGGCCCGCGCCGGACAGCGGCGCCATGGGGTTGCTGGGGCGTCTCGTCGTCTTGGCTGCTGGTGTTCATGCGGGACCCTTCTGCAGGCTCTGATCTGGCAGTCATCTGCCTTGAAATTGTCTGTCGTGTTGCGTCGGTTTTGAGTAGTGGGCACGCCGCCTCGGTCAGCGGTGCCGGCATTCCGTCGTCGTTGTCGTTGTCGTTGTCGTAGTCGTTGTCGTTGTCGTCAGGCTTGCTGGCGGCCAGTGATCGCTGCGACGACTACGGACTGTTGCAGCAGCCCCGTCACCTTGCCCTGACGATCCGTCACCGCGTATTCGCTGCCGGCCAGGCGGGCGAGATACTGGACCAGCTCCTGGCCCTCCGCGAATTCCGGCACGTAGGCACCGGGAGCGAGCGCCCGAGCGACGGCGTTTGCCGACGTCGTTCCCGCCTGCCCGTCGGGCACCGCTAGCAGCGCGCCGGTATCCACCACCGCTTCGGGTATACCGCCGGCGTTCGTCAACACGACCGCAACCCCCGGCCGGTCCTCGAGCACGCGGCGCACCTGCAGCACCGGGGTGCCGGCAAGCATGCCCAACGCCGGCTGCTTCAGCCTGCCTGCGCTCACCTCGGGAAGGCGCAGCCGCATGCGGGCATTGGTGATGGCCGAGCTCGCGCCCAACCAGAGGAACCCACCCATGACGACGGCGACGAGCACCGTGGTTGCGCTGGGTTGCGAGCCATTGAGAAGGGGGAAGAACACGACGACGACGATCAGGCCGACCGCGATAACCCGGCCGGACCACCCGGCAGCGACGGTTCCCTTCTCCTGACTTCCCGTTGCGCGCCAGACGGCGGATTCAACGATTCGCCCGCCATCCAGCGGGAGACCTGGCAGCACGTTGAAAACAGCGACGAGGAAGTTGGCCCAGACAAGGATGTTTGCAAGGAGGTTGGCGACGCCGGTTGGCTCGAAGACGATGACCGCGATCCAGCCGAGGAGTGCGAGCACGAAGTTGGCTGCGGGACCTGCCAGCGCCACGACCAGCGATCGTCCCGGACTCGCCGCGAAATTCTCGAACTGGGTGTGCCCGCCCCAGAGGTTGAGCACTATGCGCGTGGTGGGCCAACCGAAGACCCGCGCGGACAGGGCATGGGCGAGTTCGTGCACCAACACAGATGCCGCCAGTAGAACGGCATAGGCGAGAGCAACGCCGTAGGCGCCGAAGCCAATGCTGGGGTAAAGATCTGCGACCTGTGGCCCGAAAACAGCAACGACGAAGATAGCAATGATGAACCAGGACCAGGCCAACACCAGGGGGATGCCGAAGATTCTGCCCAGCGGGATACCTTCGGACCGTGCGGTTCCGTGCTGCGCCGTGCGGCTCATGAAATGCTGCCGGCGTGCTGAGCGGGCTGGACGAGGGATTCGAGATCGGTCACCGTTCGTCCGGCCAGGGTGGGCCACTCATGGTCCACGGCATCGGCCGGCAGCTCAATGAAGTGGGGAACACCAAGTGTGACTATTCCAGCTGCCCGCGCCGAAGCGACACCCGGGATGGAATCCTCAATGGCCACAACCTGGTCCTTACTCAATGTCCGCTGCGAGGCCAGGGCGTCGAAGGCCAGTTGGTAAGCCTCCGGATCCGGCTTTCCATTAGTGACCATTTCCCCGGTTACCAGCTGTTCAAAAGTACCCTCAGGCAGCTGCCGTGCGACTTCCCGGGCAAGGAGCTGTTCGGACATGGTGACCATGGCGCAGGGTATTCCGCGTTCACGGAGGGCAACGAGCAGTTCGCGTGCTCCCGGGCGCCACGGCACCGCTTCCCGCACCCGTTCGGTGACCTGCTGGATGAGATGATCGATGATTTCACGGACGCTGAGGTTCACACCGGCGGTTTGCAACACGCTGGCCGAGAAATCAAGTGCCTGCCCTACGAGCGCCGTTGCCTGCTCATCGGACCAGGAACCGCCGTGGGCATTGACGAGCTCATGTTCAGCTGCGATCCAGTAAGGCTCAGTATCGACGATCGTCCCGTCCATGTCCCATAGAACCGCCTGCAGACTGTCCTTGGGGGCGGCCGGTTCCGAATCACCTATGGCTTGGGATGCAGGCACGGCTGTAGAGGCAGGAGGGGTGACCATGGGGTAAGTCTACGTGGACCGTACCCGCCCGAAGGGGTCCGCTCTCGGCGAAGCGTAGTGACCCCGCCTGACACGAGGGCAGCAGAGGTTTAGGGTGAAACGGTGAGTACGTTTGATGACAACCAGCCACAGAGCCTGAGTTCGCTGTTTGCCAGTCGCCGTGACAGCAGTGATAACGGTGACAGTAGTGGCGACGGTGGGGCACACAGGGTGACCGTCATGCTCGCAGCCTTTGAAGGGTGGAATGACGCCGGCGAGGCCGCTAGTGATGCGCTGAAGCTCCTGGGTAAGCACTGGGAAGCTGAGAAGATCTCCACCATCGATGCTGATGAGTTCTACGACTTCCAGTTCACCCGCCCTGTGATCAAGCGAAACAGCGCTGGGAATCGTCGCATCAAATGGCCCACCACGCGGATCAGCCGGGCCTCCGTCATCGAAAGCAATCTTGACATCATCCTGGTCCACGGCGTCGAGCCCTCCTACAAGTGGCGCGCCTACACCGCAGAGCTGATCGGTATGGCGAAGGAGCTGGAGGTTGACTGCCTCGTTCTGGTGGGAGCCTTGCTGGCCGACGTTCCCCACACCCGGCCGATTCCCGTTACAGTCTCCTCGGACGACGACGACGTCCGGACCACCCTCAACGTTGAAGCATCTAGCTACGAAGGCCCGATCGGCATTGTCGGCGTGCTGGCAGAAGTCGGCCAGCTGGCGGATATCCCAACGATGTCCATGTGGGCCGCCGTCCCGCACTATGTAGGTCAGTCGCCCTCACCAAAGGCGCAGCTTGCGTTGCTCAGCCGGCTGGAGGAACTGCTGCATGTCAGCCTCGACACCCAGGCCCTCGCCGAGGAATCCGAGGCGTGGGAGCGCGGAGTGGATGAACTGTCCACCGAGGATCCCGAGGTAGCCGCCTATGTTCGCCAGCTTGAGGAGGCGAAGGACACCGCAGAACTCCCCGAGGCCAGCGGCGAATCCATCGCCCGGGAATTCGAGCGCTATCTCAAAAAGCGCCGCAAGGACTAATCCTTCAAACGCACGCCCAGCAGCGCGTCGAGTGCCTCCGAAGCCAACCGCGCGCCGTCGTCCGTCCCTGGGGTGTGGGCCGATTCCACGCACCAGGCATCCACCGCCCGCAGTGCAGCCGGTGCATCGAGGTCATGGGAGAGCGCATCCCTGATTTTTTCGATCAGCGCGCTCACCGACTCCACGGTCGCTGACGCCAGCGCTCCGCGCCAGTCGTCCAGGCGTGTCCCCGCAGCGCGCAGGCAATCAGCAGTCCACGACCAGTCTGAGCGGTAGTGGTTGGCGAGAATGGCCAGCCGGATTGCGGCAGGGTCGGTTCCAGCTTCCCGCAGTGCCGACACCAGCACCAGGTTCCCCTTGGACTTGCTCATTTTTTCGCCCTCGAGGCCAACCATTCCGGCGTGGACGTAAGCGTGGGCGAGCGGTTGGCCCGAAATAGCCTCGGCGTGGCCTGAACTCATCTCATGGTGGGGAAACTTCAGGTCCGATCCCCCGCCCTGAACCGTGAACGGAGTTTTCAGGAACCGAAGCGCGATGACCGAACACTCGATGTGCCAGCCTGGCCGCCCAGCACCGAGGCTTGCACCTTCCCAGCTGGGTTCGCCCTCGCGGGCTGTGCGCCAGAGCAGCGGGTCCAGTGGATTGTGCTTGCCTGGCCTCGCGGGGTCGCCTCCTCGCTCAGCGAACACCGGCCCCAGCTCGTCCCCCGTCAGGTGAGAGATAAAACCTGGCCGCCAGTTGAGCCCTGAGTCGCGGGAGATGCTTACTGCGCGGTCGACCGAAAAGTACACGTCGCCGTCGGGCTCGGTGCGCTCTCCTGGCACCCGGTAGGCAATGCCATCCTCAAGGAGCGTCTCAACCAACGGCACAATCCATTCAATGGACTCCACCGCACCCACGTAATGGGTTGGAGACAGGACGTTAAGCGCCTCCATGTCGGTACGGAAGAGGTCCGTCTGGGAATGGGCGAGGTCAGCCCAGTCCACTCCAGTGGCTTTCGCGCGAACAAGCAGCGGATCATCCACGTCCGTCACGTTCTGTACGTACTCGACGGTTGCGCCGGCGTCGCGCCACAGCCTGTTCAACAGGTCGAAGGCGACGTATGTGGCGGCATGCCCCATATGGGTTGCGTCGTACGGGGTGATCCCACAGACGTAGAGACCCTGCTCCGCGGCGGCAGGGAGCTCCAACTCCTTCTCTTGGGCACTGTCCCAGAGTCGGACAGGCTTAGGGGCGCCGGGGAGCTGCGGAACATTTCGGGAAGTCCAGGAAATCACGCTTCTACCTTACGGGTTGTGCCAGGCTCCGCCTGGACCATCAAGGAGCCATCCGGGTTGAATCCGTGAGGATCCTGTTCAGGCGCTGATGACGTTGAAGCCGAGGAGCAGGAAGAGGACGAGACCCAGACCAATGCGGTACCACACGAAGATGCCGTAGCTGCGCGTGGATACGAACTTGAGGAACCAACCGATGATTACGTAGCCGACGACGAAAGCGATGACCGTCGCCAGCAGCGTTTCCATTGCCCCGTATGGTCCCGGAGTGCTGGCGCTCTTGTACAGCTGGTACAGACCGCTGCCAAAGACAGCAGGAATTGCAAGCAGGAACGAGTATCGGGCGGCGGCTTCGCGGGTGTAACCCATGAGCAGGCCGGCCGTGATGGTTCCGCCGGAGCGTGAGACGCCCGGAATAAGCGCGAGTGCCTGGGCAAACCCATAGAAGATGCCATGCTTGTAGGTCAGGTGGTCGAGGGTGAGCTTTTGGCGTCCGTAGGTGTCCGCTATGGCAAGGAACACACCGAATACGACGAGCATGGTCGCGACCAGCCACATACTCCGGAACGTGCTCTCGATCTGGTCCTGGAAGAGAAGGCCAAGCACCACGATGGGCACGGTACCGATGATCACGAGCCAGCCCATCCGGACATCTGGATTATTCCGGGGCACCGCACCTGTCAGGGAGCCAAACCACGCCCGGATGATCCGCACAATGTCCCGCCAGAAGAACACGATGACCGCGGTTTCAGTACCCAGCTGGGTTATTGCCGTAAATGCTGCCCCCGGATCCTCAGCCCCCGGCATCAACTCCCCAACAATGCGCAGGTGCGCACTCGATGAGATTGGCAGAAACTCGGTAAGGCCCTGAACAAGGCCAAGCACGGCCGCTTCGATCCAATTCACAGATAAGACCCTACGTCACCGAATCGAACGCAAGCCGACACCGGCGAGTCCCTCGCCGGTCCTCGGCGCGGTCCCGGTTTCCGACACCGCGCGAGTCTCGCTGGGGCTCGGCGCGGGTCCCTCGGCCATTAGGCTTAGCTCATGGAGTGGCGAAACGTGGGCAACAGCGGCCAACAGGTGTCGGCCTTGGGACTGGGAACCATGACCTGGGGGTCCGACGTCGATGAGGAAGCTGCCCGTGAGCTACTCAGGGTCTTCCTGGAGTCCGGCGGAACATTGCTCAGCACGGCCGCCCGATACTCCGACGGCCAGTCTGAAGCCGTTCTTGGATCTTTGCTCGGGGATGTGGTGGCACGGTCGGAGGTGGTGCTTTCTGTTGTCGGGGGCACGCCGCGCCGGTGGGCCGACGGCGGTTTGGATGCGTCCCGAAAAGGGCTGCTGGATTCGCTCGACGCATCCCTTTCCCGCCTTGGGACGGACAGCGTGGACTTTTGGCTCGCTCCGGCAGCAGGCGCCAAGGCCCCGGTGGATGAAACACTTTCAGCGCTCGAGGCCGCCTACCGATCCGGCCGCGCGCGCTACGTCGGCGTGGCCAACCACGCAGGCTGGGAACTGGCCAGGATCTGCGCCACGGCTGGTTTCCCGATAGCGGTCCACGAGGCCGAATACTCTTTGTTGAACCGCAGAGTAGAAGCGGAGGTGCTGCCGGCGTCGTCGGCCTTCGGTACCGGAACGTTCGCCTGGGCACCCCTCGGCCGCGGAGCGCTAACCGGGAAATACCGGACGCAGCTTCCGTCCGATTCCCGCGCAGCCTCCGACACCTGGGCCCCATACGTTGAGGAATATCTTTCCGGAAGGGCGGCGCGCATCACGGAAGCAGTGTGTACGGCCGCACGCGGACTCGAACTTGCACCGCACGAAGTAGCACTCAGATGGCTGCTGCACAGACCCACAGTTGCGGGCGTCGTGCTGGGGGCAAGGACAAGTCACCAGCTCAAAGAGGTTCTCGGACTTTCAATGGCGCCGCTGCCGGTCCAGATCTCCGACGTCCTCGACGAGGTATCAGCGTCAGCGTGAGTTACGGGGTGTCACCGGGCACGTCTTCATCGTCGTCCTCGTCCTCGCCGTCATCCTCATAAATCACCAGCGGAGTGACCTCCCCATGGGCCTCGTAGAGGGCTTCCTCGTAGGCCTCGAACGAGTCCGCTATTGACAGGTAAGCGGCTTCCACCGCTGGGTCATCGTCTCCTCTGCGCGCTGCTGCAGCGGCAAGATGCTCTTCAAGGGCGGAAACCAGCGATTGCATTGCGACACGCGGATCGATGCTCATGGTCTAGACGTTATCGGTAAAGTGAAGCAAATTGGAGGGATATGCGCGAACAATTTCTGAACCCCACCGTTACCCGTAAACGGGACTACGGCCGCCAATATGAGTACCTCGTACTCACGGTCAATGCTGGCGACCCGCTCTCCGCGGCCCGCCAACTCCTGACCGAACACGCCGAGTACGGCAAGTGGGAGCTCGAGCGCAGCTGCATCTACATTGGTGGGCAACGGCGGTTCTGGCTGCGCCGGAAGGTGCTTCGGGTGCAGCGCACCGCCTGACGATTCCCCAAGGAGAAATTCCGGAAACGGCACCCAGCCAAGCGCTCGCAACGGTACGACGCGCGGAGTCGATGCTGGACGGGTGGAACTGCCCCGCCGTGACATCCCGTGCGAGGCGGCTGATCTCACTGTCGCGGTCGTATCCCCGGCCTCCTGAGAGCGTCACCGCGTGGTCGACCAGGGCTTGGGCAGACTGCGTGGCGTGCACTTTCAGCGCGACCAGCTTGGCGAACCACTGGCCGCCATGGTCGGCATCGTCATCGAGGTCGACGGCGACCGAACGCAAGTGGGCATCGAGCATCTCCCAGGCTATGGCGGCGTCAGCAACTCTTGCACGGACCTCCGGCCGATGAACGAACGGTATGCCGTCCATACCTGGTCTGCGCTGCTGAACGGCCGTCACCGAAAGTTCCAATGCCCGGTCACCGATGCCCGCATACACAGCGCTGATCAGGGTCTCAAACGCGGCGAAGATTGCAAAGACCAAGGGGTCCTGGCTGGGACCCACCGGTAACTTCCGGAAGATTCTGTCCGGGGGCACGACAACCCCGGACAATTTGGTCGTGTGGGATTGGGTTGCGCGCATGCCGGAGGTATTCCAGTCCTCAAGAATGTCTATGCCCGCCGAATCACGGGTCACAAAACCGTGGACCAGCGCTTGACCGGACCCATCACTTTCCTTTCCGAAAACGCCCAACCTCGTCCACACCGGCGCGAGGCTGGTGAAGATCATCGTTCCGGTGAAGGCGTAACCACCATCGGCCTGACGCTCGGCGGAGGTGAGCGAGTCGAAGAGCACCGAATCGTTGCCCGGCTCCGACAAGCCGAAGGCGAACACCTCGTCAGCCGCTGCCTCGTGAAGGACGAACTCGAGCGACCTGTCTCCCCGCTGAGCGAGCAGGCGCGCGATTGCGGTCCAGACGAGATGCATATTGACGGCGAGGGCTGTGGCAGGGGCTGCGGCGGCCAACCTGCGCTGACACGCAACGGCACCGGACATTCCAAGCCCGGCGCCGCCGTCGTTCTCCGGGCAGAAAAGTTTGAGGTACCCGCTCTCCAACAGATCATCGAAGTCCTCCTGGCAGAACACGTTCCGGGCGTCATAGTCCGGCGCCCTGGAGCGAATCCGGTCAAGGAGCGCATCCGACAGGATTTCGCTGGGTCCTGTGGTCATCAGCTGTTCCGGAGCAGGCGATCCAACACACGCGAGCCGAAGTGTAGGGAATCCACCGGAACCCTCTCGTCCACGCCGTGGAACATCCCGGTGAAGTCGAGTTCCTCGGGCAGCCTCAGCGGCGCGAAACCGTACCCAGTGATCCCCAGCCGGCTAAGCGACTTGTTGTCCGTGCCTCCCGAGAGGGTGTACGGCAGCACTTTGGCGCCCGGGTCTTCGGCGAGGAGGGCGTCAACCATCGAATCGACCAGGTTCCCCGCGAAGGGAACCTCAAGAGAAACGTCCTTGTGTTCGTAGGTCACGTCGACGCCCGCGCCAGCCAACTCCTTGATGGTGGCGAGCACCTGTTCTTCCTGGCCGGGCAGCGTACGCACGTCGATCAACGCTTCGGCCGTGCCGGGGATGACGTTGTGCTTGTACCCACTTTTGAGGACCGTCGGGTTGGAGGTGTTCTGGAGCGTGGCACCGACGAAGCGGGCCACCGTTCCGAGCTCCTTCAGGAGCGTTTCCGGATTGTCGGCATCGAATTCGACGCCGGTGAGTTCAGTCACGCCGTCCAGGAACTGGCGCGTGGTCGGCGTCAGTTCGATGGGCCACTGGTGGCCTCCGATCCGGGATACGGCTCCGGCAAGGCGCGTAACGGCGTTGTCGGTGTTGATCTGCGAGCCGTGTCCAGCCCTGCCGTGGGCTACCAACCGAAGCCAGGAAATACCCTTCTCAGCAGTCTGCAGCAGGTAAGTCCGCTGCCCGCCGATGTTCGCCGAGAATCCCCCGACTTCGGAGATGGCCTCGGTAGCGCCGTCGAACAGTTCGGGCTTGTTGTCCACCAGCCAGGACGCACCGTAGTTGCCGCCGGCCTCCTCATCTGCGAAGAAGGCGAAGATGAGGTCCCGTTTGGGTTGCACTCCGTCGCGCCGCATCGAACGGAGCACTGAAAGGATCATGGCGTCCATGTCCTTCATGTCCACCGCTCCCCTGCCCCAGATCAGGCCGTCCTTCTCCTCGGCGCTGAAGGGATCGACGCTCCAGTCCTCCTTTTGCGCAGGCACTACGTCGAGGTGGCCATGGACGATCAATGCGGGCAGGCTTGAGTCACTGCCTTCCATCCGCGCTATCACCGAGGAACGCCCCGGCGCAGATTCGAAGAGTTGCGCCTGGAGGCCCACCTCGTCGATCAGGCCAGCGGTGTATTCGGCGGCCTTGCGTTCACCCGGGCCTTCGTTGTCACCGTAGTTCGAGGTGTCGATCCGGATCAGGTCCCTGCAGATCCGGACAACTTCATCTTCGGGGGCGGCGCCCATGGCTGACCTCCATCGGTAGTGGCTGTGGTTCCAGCCTACCCACTCTCTTCCGGGCTGCGCTGGACGGGCTGTGATCTCCCACACAGGCAGCCGCTTTTGTGACCTAGTTGCTTGAGGCCACAGCTAGGCTGGGGTGGTCATCATCAACCAGACGATGACCCATTACCTTCGTTTGGGGAGAACATGAAAATAATCAAGGTTGCGGCTGTGGCCGCGGTAGCCCTCGCCGCCCTCACCGGGTGTGGCGAATCCAGCGAATCGTCCGCCACGCCATCAAATGCGGCGCCGACCCCCGCCAGCTCGACGGCACCCGCCCAGAACGTGGCGAAGCCCGCTACGAACGAGCTCATGAGCGAGCCGACCGCTGAAGGCGCGAAGGCATTCCTCCACCACATCTTTGAACTGAAGTCCTACGCACTCCAGACCGGCGATACTGAGGCCCTCCTCGCGGCAGTGGACGGCGCAGATGCGGCTGTCACCGACGCGGAAGCCGTCAAGGCAATTTACGACGACGGCGGGTGGATCCTGGGCGGCCAGCCCAAGGTGAAGCAGATCCTGATCACGACGCCGGCGGAAGACGTCGCAGAGGGCGTCGAGGTCGATGCGGTGGTCCCAGTGAATCCGGGTGCGTACACCGAGTTCAACGAGGCCGGTGAGGCACAGGAGACACGTCCGTTCGACGGCGCTGGCTCCATCTACTCCGCCACAGTTGTCTTCGAGGACGACGCCTGGAAGGCCACCTACCTTGAGGAAACACCGGAGGCAGAGCTTCCCGCTGCCGAGTAGCGTCACTGCACGAAGAAGCGCGCCTGTTCCCTGTACGGGGAGCGGGCGCGTTCTTTTTTGTGCAGTGGACAGAACGAGTGAGGGCAGCAAAAACTGCACCACTAAGCGGATTCTCGCACCGCTTGTCCCCCGTTGGACCTTCTTCTGACCCGATATTCGACCACGTGAACCACGCGAGTGTTCTTCAATGATTCTCGAAACTCCGCGCCCACTCCGACGGGTGAAGCTTGGCCTCATTTGCGGCTCGCTGGGAGGAATGTCAGATTCACAGACGAGCAGTTGGAGGAGGCGCTGATCAACGCAGTCAGCGCGCTTCCAGGGATAAGTCTTCAGGACTTGGGACGAGCACTGGACCTAACCACGAGTTGAGCGGGGTATATAAAAGGGATCTGCTTGGCTTCCGGATTGTCCAGTTTCTGAAGGAGCATATTCGTTGCCTTGGTGGCCATCGCGGCCACGGGCTGGGTGATCGTGGTTAGCGGCACGGGTGTATTCTCGGCGATCGACAGATTGTCATAACCGATCACCGCTACGTCATTCGGGACCGACCGGCCCAAGGGTGTCAGGGCGTTCATGACCCCTAGGGCCATGAGGTCTGATGCGGCAAAGATGCCATCCAGACGCGGGCTTTCTGTTAGCAGCTGTACGGCAGCTTCCTGCCCTCCTTCAGTGGAGAAGTCAGCATGGGCAACAGGTCCCTCGGGAAGTCCGGCTTCACGCAGGCCGTCCTTCCAACCAGCCAGGCGGTCGGTGGCTACTGTCATATCCGCTGGCCCGGCTACTGTCCCTAACCGGGTGCGACCAATGGAAGCAAAGTATCTGGCGGCAAGCCGTCCACCTTCGTAATTGTCGGCGTCAACGTAGGTGACGTCGAACGTGTTGTCCCAGGGCCGCCCAATGAAGCTGGCTGGGAGGCCGGTCTGAGCGAGCGACTTTGCCCAGGAATCCGCCTTATGGTGGGAGACCACAATGGCGCCGTCTACGTGGCCGCCCTGCAGGTAACGCATAGCGCGGGACGAATCGTCATTGGTTCTCGACATAAGGAGCACAAGCTGCAGGTCCGTTTCGCGGAGAGCTTCCGTGATCCCCGTAGTGACGACAGCGAAGAAGGGGTCCATCATGACCCGAACGTCCGGCTCAGGGATGACCAAAGCGATGGAAGATGTTCTTCGGGTCACCAGGCTGCGGGCCGCTTGGTTCGGGATGTATCCGAGCGCGACGACGGCGCGGTCCACTGCGGCTTGAGCCTCCGGGCTGACTCGGGCTCCCCCATTGATAGCGCGTGATGCCGTAGACCGCGATACGCCGGCGGCCAGTGCAAGGTCCTCAAGGGTGGGGCCGGGCCTCATTGCGCCCGGGCGTAAGGACCGGGGCGGGGACGTGTTCATGGGCTAAATAATATGGCACCCCAATTGACGGCCGTGGGAGAAACGGCATCCGAGGCGGGCCCTGAACCGCCCATGGCGCTCTGCAGGCGTACACATACGCAGGACTTCTCCTGTCGCATCATTTCAATCACCCTTACGGGTTGACGGTGTGATGCAGGGCACACATACTTGCATGGGAGCGCTTCCACAGGTGCTCTGCATGCTTCACTTTCCTACTCATCGCTCGAAGGAGCGCAATGAAAACACAATCGCGATTCTCACTGATCAGCTTGGGAGCAATGCTGGCGGCAACCTCATTTGCCGCCATTTCCCTTACAGCGTCTGCTGCGTCCGCTGATATAGCCGACGAAACGCAGTTCTATGTCGAACAGCAGAGCCACTACCGAGAGGCACTCCGGCAGTCCGCGAAGTTGCGGGCGTCGGGAGACCGGCAGACGGCGGAGCAACTGAGGGAGCTCATCTCCACTCCCCAAGCTGTGTGGGTTACCTCGGGAACACCGAAGGAGGTTGAGCAGCAGGTCCGCCAAACAACCCACAGGGCCGAAGGCAAGGGGCAGGTCCCCGTACTGTCGGCATACAACCTTCCCTTCAGGGATTGCTCGCAGTACTCTGCCGGCGGCGCCTCTTCAGTTGCAGAGTACAAAGCCTGGATCGACGGACTCGCGGCCGGTATCGAGGACCGCGAAGCCGTCATCATCCTCGAAACTGACGGGCTGGGCATCATCCCCTGGTACACACCGTTCAACAGCGAGAGCCCTGAATGGTGCCAACCCGCCGAAGTGGAAGCAGAAACAGCCGCTGCCGAGCGCTTCGAGATGCTCAACTACGCTGTCGACACGCTGAAAGCACTGCCTGCGACGAGTGTGTATCTGGACGGAACACACAGCGGATGGCTTAGCGTTGGCGATGCCGCTGACCGACTCGTCAAGGCAGGTGTGCAGGATGCCGACGGGTTCTTCCTGAATGTCTCCAACTATGAGTTGACCGAGCGGCAGTTGAAGTTCGGGGCCTGGATCTCCAAGTGCATCTACTACGCGACTGAGATTGCGCCCGGCAATTTCGGAGCCTGCGGAAGTCAGTACTACCCCGCATCCTCCAATGACTTCCACAGCTGGGACTTGACTGACGCCTGGTACGAGGCGAATGTCGACAACGCCTCCAACGCCCCCACAGCCGATGACCTCGCTCACTTCGTAATCGATACCAGCCGCAACGGACAGGGCCCTTGGACGCCGGAGCAGTCTTACCCTGACCCCCAGGTGTGGTGCAACCCGCCGGAAAGAGGTCTCGGTATCCCCCCGACCACGAACACCGGTCACGAACTCGCTGATGCTTTCCTCTGGGTTAAGGTGCCCGGCGAATCAGACGGAGAATGCAACCGCGGTCTCGGATCGGGGGCGGTGGATCCTGAGTGGGGCATCGTTGATCCCGCCGCAGGCGCGTGGTTCCCGGCGCAAGCCCTGGAACTGCTTGAGTACTCGAACCCGTCGTTCGGGAGCTAGACCCCACTGCGCATCCGCAACACGAGAAACTAGAAAAGTGGCTTCCTTCAATCGAGAAGGAAGCCACTTTTCCTTCGCACTCCCGAACACTCCTGCGTCACTGGGCAGGGCAGTCCTCGAAGTGCATTGAGTGTAGCCCCCTGCCGGATTCGAACCTGCGACCCCCTGTTTACGTGCCGAAGATTCTCCAGGCCGCACATGTGTACGGCACGCGACCGACATTTCACCGAGCATAAAGCAGGTCCTCCTCGCTGTCATAATCAGCCTGGTCGAAGAGCAGTTCGTACTCGTGGTCCGGTTTCAGGACGTGGTCCATGTCAGCGAAATGCTTCACCTCGTCGTGGACCGCGAAGCGGATCATGCCGACCCGTTCTGCTCGGCGGCCGGGCTCGAGGTTGGGTAAGGGCATGGACGTTCGAACGTGTTTTTGGGGCAGGCCCCCTGTGCGCAGCCCCTTCACCCACGGAATTTACGTCACGGCAATCGGGCTCAGCAGCATTTGCGCTCCCAAGCGTGGGGTCAATGTAGCTGCGCTTTCGCGTGGTTGAAGGCACAAAAAAACCCCGGAGAACCGGGGTTTTTGTTGTGCGCGGAGGGGGACTTGAACCCCCTTCTCGGCGTGTCGTCCACTGTAAGAACCGCATGATTGCGCGGTTTCGGCACGGTATGACCCGCGATGCGACTAGATCTCACCTCTTATTCGACCACGCGAACCACGCGACGAACTCCAGCAATTCTCGAATCTCCGCGCCCACTATGACGGGGTAGATCATCAACCTTTCGGCCGTCGAAATTCGGCTCGCATAGGGGTAGGTATCAGGACGCAAGATGCCTGCGACGTGATCAGGACGCCCTTATGTACACCGAACCTCAGCGTCGTTTCCTCACTCCCGAGCAGGTGGCCGATCGCCTCGGCGTATCCGTTCGGTCAGTACGAGAGAAGGTTTACCAGGGAACTTGGCCTCATCTACCGCTCGATGGGAGGACTATCAGATTCACGGAGGAGCAGTTAGGAGAAATTGTTGAAGCCTCCGTGAGATCCGGTAACTCAGTGTCGGCTCAAGGTCCTGGCAAGGACGCCGGGAAGGCACTCGCGGCGCTGCTTAGCGGTCGACGGTGAGCCCTAAGAAGGTTGGACTGCTAAGCGTCTATCGGATCTTGTGCCCGCCAGAGCGCCCCGCCATCACCGACCTATCCGATACCGCTCGCCGCCTGCTTACTTACGTGTGTTATTCCCTGCATTTCCCGGAGAAACCCACCATCAGGCCTGTGGTTAGGAACCCAGCAGGGCCTTCCGTTCGGAGCGCAGTCGAAACCGGTTCCTCCAAGACGTAACTCTCGTGGCTGGTGTGCTGGAGCCGGGGAGACCTGTGGAGAGCGGCGGCGTAGCGTGAGCGCGACTGCCTGCCGCGCCCGCCGCTCATCAGCTGATCATCGACAGCGCCGACTACCGCGACGAGGACGACGTGGCCTCCCTCGGCCAGGACGAAAACCGCGAGCAGTGGGAGCCTGGCGAACACCGCGTGCCTGCATGCGGTCAACGAGAACATCCACGCCCGTCACCGCGACCGCGAAACAGGTCGGAAAGCGAGGTAGTCATGGACACTATGTGTATGGAGTATCACCTCTGTGTCATCGCCAGGTCTCATCGAATTATTCAGCCGCACGGTGAGTTGCCGGTCTAGATGCGGTGCATCGACTGTAGTGGCGCTGCAGCGGTGCACACTGTGGCGCGTGGAACGGGCCGTTAAGATAAAAGCCTGGATTTCTCCTTAGTTCCAACTGAACGAGGCGGACCATCAGCTCATGGCCGCCTCAAGGAAGAGCGCCCCAACCGAACCTCCGGCTGGACCCGCACCATCGACGCGGAAGCCGCAGCCGTGGTGGCTCCGGGATGTCGTCATTCCGGTGCTGATCGCTGTCATCGTGGGAGGGATGACCATGTTGGGTCAAGCTGTCATCGATGACAATCGTGCAGAACGGGAGCAGGCTGCCACTACCAAACTCTCTGATGAGCTCTCACAGCTCGAAGACCTGCGTTTCATCCGGGAACGCTCCGCCGACCTTCCCCCGCTTGACGAAGACGTGCTAGTGGGATCCCTTCCCTTCTCCGGCATGGACCTCCGGGGACTCGATCTATCCCACATGGATTTGCGAGGGGCAGATTTCACCTCCGCAGACCTCAGAGGAACCAGCCTGTTCGACGCCGATCTCCGGAATGCCCTGTTCCTGAACTCGAAGCTTGACGGAGCCGACTTCACCAAGACCGACCTCGCCGGCGCAGAAATCCGGCGGTCATCCATGCGTGGCACGAATTTTACCGCCTCTCTAGGAGGCGTGTTCATCGAGGTCTGCTGGGATGCCGACACCGTCCTGCCGTCCGCCGACAACATCCAGGGCGTCAGCATGTGCTGACGCGCTCTACCGGCTGAACTGTACCCGCCATGCGGGCACACCAGTGCCCCGAACGGTCCACGGGGATCTAGCCCGCCAACTCCTCGTTGGAAGCCAGCCGCCTCGTCTACAGGACGGACCCGATCAGAGTTGTCGCCACGGACCGTGGACGAGCGGCCTCTTCCTTTTTGGCCGGCTCCTGCCGAAGGCTGGCTTGTTGGCCCCGGAGCCGACGGCTCTTGGAGCAAGGCGGGTATCTCGACTAACCCCTCACCCGTTCGTCCGTTCGTCGGCGGTGCGTTGACCAGCTGAGATCACCCCCGCTCGCCTGCCCTCGCGGCCGATATTTGCGCGCCGGCGCCCATCTATCTGTTGGCCGGTAAATGCTGTGCCAGTCCAAGGAGGCCCGGAATGAGACACCAGCTGGCATCACAGTGGCGGGCAGCCTCGGCGGTCGCGCGATCCGCTTCGGGTGCATTCGACATCGCATCCATCGTTGTTGGCGTTGTCCTGTTGGGCGTACTGACCGGCGGCATCCTTGTCAGCGTCAGCGCACTCATCCCCTACGCTCATGACTCGGCGGCCAAACAGGATCTTTATTCGGTCCGGACGGCCGAGGACACCGCCTTGATTACAGGCAATTCCGGCAAGTATGGGTCATTGACCGCCATGCAGGACGCCGGGCTGGTCGCCTCCGAGGCGGCTAATATGGCGGCCGGAACCGACACCGATGGCAGCTGCTATGTGGCGATCTCGAAATCCAGATCAGGCACACCCTTCTACCTGACGGACAAGGCCTCCATTGCCAGGCCTCTTACGGACAGCAATGAGCCCGGCTGCCTGGAATCCGACGAGGTTACCGCGCTGGCGAGCAGTATCGGTACTCCCCTTCCCGCCCGTTACTCTTCGACCATGGGCATGACGACGTTCGCTTTCAATGGTCATGAGTTTATGAAGCGTGACTATGACACCTGGAATAACTCGCTTGGCGTCGGCCCCCACTTCACCGGCGAATGGTATTCCTCACTGGTCACCGAGAACCCGGACGGGTCATTGGACCTGAAAATGTACAACCCTTCCGGGGACTACCCGCTGGGTGCCCAGATCATCTCCAAAAAGGCCTACGGCTACGGCACCTACCAGATCACCATTGAGGGCGATTTCGCCAACTTCAACCCCAACCTCGTCTTCGGTTCGCTATTTACCTACGACTGGACTGATGGTCCCGCCGGCGGGCACAACGAGATCAACGCCGGAGAGATTTCCAGCTGGAATGGCGTCGGTGTCGAAGCCAGTCAGAACTTCTTCAAGGACGCCGGAGGAGACCCTGTCATCGCCAGGGAGACCCTTTGGCCGGTCGGCCTCACCCAAGCGACCGTGCGCATGCAGCGGGAGGAAGGCAGGATCACCTGGGACATTTTCGATGGCCCGAGCACGTCTGGCACGGTGATCGCTCACGCCGAGGAGACGAAGGATATTCCGGTTCCTGCCAACGAGCAGGTGAACATCAACCTGTGGGTCAAGGACCGAGGCCTGGCTGATCACCCGGCATTGAACACGCCGACCACCGTGGTGACGATCCGCGACTTCACGTACACGCGCTAGACCAGCTTGAGGTCACTCCTCCACGATGCGTCTACTCGATCAGCAAGCCGCTCAAACTCATCGAAGTAGGTCTGTGGCAAATCGCCGAAGGGGACATCTGGCCTCTGCTCTCGGTGTGCCCGCAACGCTTCGCGGGCAGCATCGATCTCCGCCCAGTCCATCAACCGGTTCTCGGACACGGCACGGCTGATGAGGTCGACCCGGTGCTGCCTGTCCTCAATGAGCTCGAGCTGATCCTCCGGATGGCCAGAGTAGCCGCCGGCACGGTAGATGCGCCTGGCCTCGGCCAAGTCGGCTTTCGCCGTCATCAACTCACGGTTGGTTCTGCTCAACGGAATGGAGGTGAAGTGTCGAAGGAATGGAAGTCGCATGGCCACCATGTGTGCGGAGCAGGGGGTACCCCTGACCGGGAAGTGTGAACCGCAGCGCCACACACATGGCGGTCATGAGAATCCTCGCCGTCAACGCCAAGCTGACCACCGAATCCGATGTTGCCTTCCGCTTCGACACTCCGGCGGAGATCCGTGCCGCCTGGAAGTGGCTCGTCGAGCACGACCGGCTCGGCAGCTTCTCCTACCGACCGCAAAATAAAGGCTCGGATGCTGACCGGGCCTTTCTGGAGCAGTACCTATCCGAGTACTGGCTGACCAAGGTCTATGCGCCGGTCGAATCAGCGACCATCGTGCGACTTGTCGATGGCTTTTTCGGCGCCGACCTGGACCGGACCATCTACGACGTCGTCAACGCGGACAGTTGAAGCCGAACCGAAACCGCCGTCCTGTTGTGAACTAGACAGCACGGGATGGTTAGGTGCGCTCACTCAGGGCTGTCACCTTGCTTGGAGTAGTCGCCCGCTCGCTTCGGAAGCCAGGTGTGCAACGTTTTCTGCGGCTATGTCTCGCATGCGAGTGACAAAGGGGTGCCAAGGTCGGTCTGAGGGTCCGGCAAACACAAGTCGTCGATCCAGTGCAGGATTGATGTCCACCATTACTAGAGTCTCGGGCAGCATGGAAGCTGCTAGGGACGGCATGATGGCGATGCCGAGGTCGCCTTCGACCATGCTGAGAAGAGTCGACAGTTCTCTCACTCGTTGGGCTGGCTTGTATCTGATTCCAGCCTCCCGGTGGATTGCCTTTATCTGGGGCTCGCACCCGCTAGAGGACACGATTAATGGATCCTCAACCAGTTCGGACAGTTCAACTTCCCGTAGGGAGCTGAAGGGATGGTCCGCACGTAACACTGCCTGGAATCGGTCGCGGATCAGCTCCACTCCCCCATCAGGCATTCTTTCCGGATCGACGAGGATCGCGCAGTCGACGGCGCCAGACTGCAGCCATTCGACAAGCTCGTCGTCGCCTCCTTCGAAGATCCGTATGTCCACGTCCGGGAGGACTTCCCGCCACAGTGAAAGGAGCCTGGGCACCAGTCGGTGGGATGCGGTTGGTGACGCGGCAACCTTGAGCGTGCCGTGGACTTTCTTGCCCTGCTGCATGTCAATCAGGGAATCAATCGCACGAGCGGCGGCAAGGGCAGCCCGAGCATGAGGGAGCATCATTCGTCCCACCCCTGTTGGCTCAATCTTCGGTGATCGGCTCACTATCGGCGCTCCCACCGTCTTTTCGAGAGCGGCAAGGGTGTGCGATACCGACGACTGACTCATGACGAGTTCTTCGGCAGCTGCGCCGAATCCCCCGCTTTCAACAACGCCAACGAAGACGGCGAGTTGCTTGAGTGTTGCTGCCATGAAGATCCTTCATCAATCAATCGATTGCATCTATTTGTTTCATCATGTCAAATGGAGCACGCTCGAAGCAACCAGCAAGGAGTTCATGCCGTGAATCAAGCCATAACTAGTACACATCGGTTCTCCATTGGAGCGCAGTACATCGCCGCAGCGGCCGTATGGGGTGCCAGTTTCCTCTTCATCAAAGTTGCAGTTGGCGGCATCTCACCAGCCCAGGTCGCCCTGGGCCGCCTGCTCGGTGGTGCGTTGATTCTTGCACTCATCATGATCATTTCGAGGCGGAAGTGGCCAACCGGTCTCAAGACCTGGGGGCACCTATTCGCAATCGGGATTCTAATGTGTGTCGCCCCTTTCTTATTGTTCTCCTGGGCTGCACAATTCTTGCCTTCCGGTCTTTCCAGCATCTACAACGCCACCACGCCTATCGCCACGATGCTTATAGCCCTGGCTGTCCTTCCAGAGGAAAAGCTGAACAAGCTGAAGACGATTGCGATGTTCGCTGCGGCTGGCGGCATCGTCTTGGTGGTTGCTCCGTGGCGGGTGCTGTCCGACGCGTCCTCGTCTCCTGATTTCCTTCTTGCTCAGGCCGCCTGCCTAGCAGCAACCACCTGTTACGGCTTCGGGTTCACCTACACTCGCCGATTCTTCCGAGGGCACGACTACGACTCGACGACGGTCGCATCGAGTCAGATCGGGGCAGCTGCTCTAGTCATGTTGGCGCTCACACCGGTCATCGGTCGTGACCCAGTAAATCTCACCCCCGAAGTTGTTGTAAGCATTTTTCTCCTCGGAACGGTGGGAACTGGCATTGCCTACATCTGGTACACGAACGTCATCAATGCTTGGGGCGCGACTGTAGCCTCGACAGTCACCTACCTCACCCCGGTTGGGGGCGTAATACTGGGCATTCTGGTGCTCGGTGAAGTAATCCACTGGAACGAAATAGTTGGAGGGATCGTCGTCATCCTGGCGATCCTCATAAGCCAAGGGCGGTTGAAGCTTCCCGCTCGGCGTCCTCAGGTAGAGGAAAGAGACCCGGAGTTCCAATTGAGTGAGGTCTCCGAAAGCACAAGCGAACCCACTCGCTGAAATCTCCAGCTATCGCTGAGCCCGCTAATTGAAGGAATCAAGATGCTGACTATCGCTGTGTCCGCTGCCGCGGTCGCGCTCGTTGTAACGATTGGCCGACTGTCGATGCCTCCTTTGGAGAGGCTGCCGGTACAGCGGTTGTCCCCTGCAGACTTTCTCGCAAATTTCATCAACGGCCTGCGCCTGTGCGCGCTGTGGGGCTTCCCCCGCATTGCATCCGGCCGAAACCCGCTGCCGGAACATGAACAGCGTCGGGGGCCCGGAGCCCGAGTGGCGGCTCACCTACTCAACTCTGATGTCGACGGATTTCATGGAAGGATCCGATGAAGCTGCCTCGCCAATACTGGTACCTCTGGACCGGGCAAATACTCAACCGTATTGGAGTGCTCTCCCCCGCTTTTCTCGTCATCTACATGCAAGACGCCGAGATTCTGACGCTAGACAGGACCGCTCTCTTTGTCGGGCTGTTTGGAGCCGGCGTACTCGTCGCGGGCCTCATCGGCGGCGTCCTCGCCGACACGATCGGTGCCCGCCGTGTAATTCTGCTCGCGCAACCGGTGGCCATAGCCACTGCCATCCTCTATCTCCTAGTGGACAGCGCAGCATTCGTCGGAGCGCTTGCCCTGGTGACTGGATTCCTCTCAACGGTAGATAGGCCCGCCGGGGCTGGCTTGATCTCCAGCATGGTCCCCCAAGAAGAGTTCACGCGCGCGTACAGCCTCTACCTCATGGGATTCAACGTAGGCATGACCCTGAGCCCTGTGCTCGCTGGGGTGCTACTCGATGTGTTCCCGCAAGGAATTTTCTTCGTTTGGGCCGCCTCCAGTGCTGCATACGCGCTCTTCGCAGCGGCACTCCCTCGGGACCGTCCCATACGGCAAGATGGTGCCGCCGCGCTATCACCTAAAGCACTTGCGCTTGGAGTGCTTGCACCTTACAGATCACCGGTCCTCGTGGCTTTTCTTTTGCTGTGCTTTCTGCTGGCGGGCATCTATCTACAGGTGAACTCCAGCCTTCCTCTGAACATGCGGGCGGACGGGCTGGACTCGATAGAGATCGGCATAGTTCTCGCGGTCAACGCCGCCCTCTCCATTGCGCTGCTTCCATTTGTTCCGAAACTCGTAGGCAGATGGTCCGACGAATCACCGCTTGTGTTGGCCGCCCTGCTACTGGGCATCGGCTTCGGGCTCAACGCTTTTGCAGGCGGTGTCCTTAGCTTCACCTTCGCACTGGTCATTTGGACTCTCGGCGAAGTGCTTTGGGCCCCAATGTCAGCCACCTTCCTGGCTAAACGGGCCCCAGCGGGTCAGATGAGCACTTATCAAGGATCATTTTTCTTCGCGTGGAACGCAGCGTTCATGGTCGGAGGTCCCGTCGGCATCCTTGTCGCGGACAACTTTGGTTACGAGACTCTTTGGGCCGCGACTTTCATTTTGGGTGTTATCGCGGCGATCGGCTTCAAAATACTTCCACGCTTGCATGGTTTCAAAACTGTTCAGCCACCAGCCGCCGAACAGCTCATTCCCGATAGCGGGACAAGAACAAACTAGGGGGAACACCGCATTGACCGTGCCATCAGTCACCTCACCAGTCACTAAACGCCTGGAGCAACGAGCCAACTCGTCCGTTGTCACTCAGGGCTTCCTGCAGCGTTCCCTTCAAGACCTAGAACGGCGTAGGGCGTTATCCGAGTCTCCTCACTCTGCTGCGAAAGAGGTCTTCAGGGATCTACTCGATCAAGCTCAGGATACGTATTTCGGGCGCAAGCACGATCTCGGTTCAGTCCACACCCTGTCGGACTGGAAAAAAGCGATGCCCATTCGCTGCTACCCGGATTACCGGCCATACATCGACAAGATCATTGACGGCGATAGCAACGTGCTCACTAAGAGCACGCCGTATGCACTCCTGAAGACATCTGGCTCAACTGGTAAGCCGAAACTCGTTCCGACCACCCGACATTGGCGAGATGCTTACCGAGGGAAAGCCCTGTATTCGCAATGGGGTCTTTACTTCGAGCACCTAGGCCAAGAACGCTCCCTCGGCGCGGCGGTGCTAGACCTGTCGTGGGAACGCTCTGGTGTCCCTGCGGAGCTGCAGGAAACGAGCCAGTACTCGATCTCACAACGCCCCGCAGCCGTGAGCAGCGGAGACTGGTTGCCGCCGTGGTACCACGAGTCCTGGTTCAGAGCAGGCGACGGGGAGGATTACAGGCAGAGTCTCTACCGGAAGTTGCGACTGCTTGCCCGGTCCGATGTGCGCGCACTCGTTGCGCTCAACCCGTCGAAGATCATTGGTCTTGCCGACGTCCTGGCACTTCGCAGCGAGGACTTGGTGCGCGACGTCTACCAGGGAACGCTCAACGATGCAGATCTCGTTGACGTACCTGACCGAGAAGCATCCGCCCGACTGGAACAGGTGCTGAACCGGCAAGGAAAGGTAAGCCTGACAGATCTTTGGCCCGCCCTCGAACTCGTTGTGTCGTGGAACTCGGCTTCGGCCGCACTCTACGGGTCGTGGCTCGAGGAAGTGACTCAGGGCATTCCGAAGCTTCCCTTCAGCTCCACGGGGACAGAAGGAATCATCACCATTCCCACAGATGCTCATCCCTCCGCTGGCCCCCTCTCCATCGATCTAGGAATTTATGAGTTCGTGCCTGTTTCGGCTGACGACGACGGGTCAGATGTCGCCCCGGACGCAGAAACACTCAACTTCGACCAACTGGAAGTCGGCGGCATCTACAACGTCGTGATGAGTCAAGCCAATGGGCTTTACCGGTATGACCTCGGCGATCGGTACCGAGTACTCGACATGATCGGAGGGCTTCCGCGTCTTGAATTTGCGGAGAGAGCTGGGTTCGGAAGTTCCTTCACGGGCGAAAAGCTCACAGAAGAAGACATCCACACAGCCGTCCGCAATGCCAGCGGTGGGTATTGGTCAGCACGCCACCTGTTCACCTGTGTGCCTGTATGGGGTAACCCACCCGGATACACCATCGTCATCGAATGGGACGGGCTCCTCCCGTTATCACCCGAGCGATTCGCCGAAAGCATAGAAGCAGAACTGCAGCGGCTCAACCTTGAATATGCCGAGAAGAGACGCACCGACAGGCTCATCCCTATCAGCATACGGACGGTGAAACCGGGCGCTTTCACTCACATTGAGGAAAAAAGGCGACTTGGCGGCGCCTCCCCCGCGCAACTGAAGCACTACTGGATACAGCGCAACTCTGAACTACTCACCTATCTCCAAAGCGACTCAATGCGCCCTTGGCTCGCTCAAAGCCTCCCATCACAGGACAAACTACGATGAGCTCCACCTATTCAATGGAGACCCTGACCGGAACCGATGGCACACCCCTGGCGCTCCACTCCTGGTGGCCTGCCGGCGACGTCGCACCGCTCGGAACCCTCTTTACATCCATGGCCTTCAGAGCCACGCAGGCTGGCTCATCGAGACCGGTCCAGCCCTAGCCCAACGCGGGATAACTACATTCGCACTCGATAGACACGGTTCAGGACGAAGTGGAGGCACTCCCGGTGACCTCCCGTCAGCAGAACTCATCTTGGGTGACTACTGGATGGCGTTAGCATTTGTACGCCAAATTTCTAGCTCGCCTCTTACTCTGCTCGGACAAAGCTTCGGCGGGAGCGTCCTCGCGGCGATGGCCGCTGAAGGCCTACCGGAAGCGGACCGTTTGATCTATTGCGCACCCGCTCTCGATCAGCAAAGGCATCGACACAACGCCTCGATGCTCGAATCGATGAGGAGTGCCACCGGTACCGGATACTCACCCGTTGGTCTGGTTGACGAGGACTACTCAGATAAGTCTCGATACCTGGAATTCATGGCCAACGACGACTTGATGCTGCGGCAGGTCACCGAGCGGGCGCGCTCCACAATGGTGAACATCGAAGATAGGTATCACAGAATGAAGGCCGGTTGCCGGTTACCCGTGCACTACGTTCGACCCGAGAGCGATGCGATCATCAATCTCTCAATTGCGGAAGACGCACTCAGCGTTCTGCACGAATCCTTCACCACCACCGTCATCAGGGAAGAAAACCACTTTCTTGAGTTCTCGGGATCGCGTCGTCAATATTGGGACTGGTTGGCCGATACTGTTGCGGCTCCTGTCGAGAACGAGCAGATGGTCGCCCGGTGATTCAGTCGATCGTGATCTCGCTGGCCACAGTACCTATGGCAGAGAAGTTCTCACACTCCACAGCGCAAAGATCATCCACTTCTTCTGTACTGGTCGTCCTGAGAGCTGGGGCTATTTCGGGATGGGGCGAAGGCGCACCTCGACCCTATGTAACTGGGGAGACCATGCAGTCGGTGGTTGATTCGCTAAGCCAGGTGAGCCTTGAATCGGTTAATGAGCTGATCGATTTCGGCTCCTTGGATTCAGGTATCGCGACCCTGCAGGACCTGCCTTCCCTCAGAACCGCTGGCGGTGACTCTCTCGGTCCGGCAGCTCAATCAGCCCTCGAACTCGCGTTATTCGACCTACTCTGCAGGCTTCATCGGCGTCCCGGCGTCGATGCCCTCCGCACCACCCCAACTGCGGCGCAATCTTTATATCTAACACCGCGAACGGTGCCGGTCTCGTACGTACTCGATCTGTCGACCGATGTGGACCGCGCGATGAGTCGGCTTGGAGGAGAAACGGTGTCGGCCCTCACGCACGTCAAGGTGAAGGCCAGCGGGAACGTGGCCGAAAGCGTTGATCGCGTGAGGCAAGTTCGCTACGCAACGGGGCCGTCTACTCGTATTTCGGTCGACGTCAATGGGGTGTGGGAGAGAGATGCCGCGATGAAAGCAGCATCCGCGCTCCTTCCCCTACGGGTGGACTGGCTTGAGGAGCCTGTGGCAGCGAGGGACTGGAAGTCAATGGCTGCGATCCGCCAGATCGGGATGCCCGTGATGCTCGATGAATCCTTTTCCTCCCGTGAAGATCTGATCTCAGCGGTCGAAGAAGGCGCGGCAGACTACGTGAACCTCCGGGTGAGCAAATGCGGCGGCATCCTTCCGACACTGAGCCTTCTCGCGGAAGCGCGGAGGCTCGGTGTCGCGGCGCAGCTTGGGGTGCACGTCGGTGAAATAGGCCCTCTGTGGTCTGCTGCGCGCTTGATCGCCTGCTCAGTCAAGGGACTGGTCGCAGTGGAGGCCGGGAAGCATGACAGCTGGTTCCCCTCCCCGCTCACCGTTCCTCCAAACCAAGTAGATCGAAACAAATACGTCGTCCGGCCCGTACCTGGATTCGGGCTTGGAATTCGACCCAGCTGGACTCTGACCGGGTGGGCACGCGATTACGAACGAACAGGAGTTTGACCATGGAAAACACTTCAACAGCACTGCTCATCGGAGCCGCTGGAGGGATCCTAAGGCGTGTTGCGGAGGAACTCGCCAAAGAGGGTACGGAACTGGTCCTGTTCGACCGGGACCGAGACGCTGTCCAGAAACTGGCGGATGAACTCGGCGGGCTCACACGGATCGAAGTCATCCACGGAGACATCACTGAATCCCAAAAAGCGACAGAACTTTTAGACGAACTGGTTTCCCGGAAAGTACCGACGATCCTCATCAACGGTGTCGGAGGTGACACACGTGTTATCGGTTATCGGGATCTCAGCCAAGAGCACTTCGAGTCTGCTTACCTCGAGAACGTACTGAGCACATTCACCGCCATCAAGGTG
This sequence comes from Arthrobacter sp. TRD_SC_6, assembly GCF_055361185.1. Taxonomy (NCBI): domain Bacteria; kingdom Bacillati; phylum Actinomycetota; class Actinomycetes; order Micrococcales; family Micrococcaceae; genus Arthrobacter; species Arthrobacter sp. TRD_SC_6. The sequence goes on along the minus strand of NZ_CM143953.1, from coordinate 2,599,095 downwards.
ATCGGCCCAGCAATGGAGAAAGCCGGTTACGGACGGATCGTCAACTTTGCGTCCGCGGGCGGGCGGACCTACAGCCACTTCAACAACGCCGGCTATGTGGCGGCGAAGGCGGCGGTCATCGGCATGACCAAACAGATCGCATATGAGCTCGCCCAGACCGGGGTTGTTGCCAACGTAGTAGCTCACGGACCCATTGCTACCGACCGTGTGGCTGGAGCGTGGGAGCGGCGCGAACCGAGCCAGAAGGAGGCGGTCCTGTCCAAATTGCCAATGAATCGCATGGGCACTGTTGATGAGGCCATCGGCAGTGTGCTCTATCTCTGCTCTCCGGGCGCCGGCTTCACTACCGGGATAACGATCGACATCAATGGCGGGCTGTACATGTGAATCCTCTACAAAGCGAAGGAGTACCGAATGAGCGTTTTCGTTGTCGAACTGCATTACAACGTTCCCCGCCACGAACGTGAGGAGGTGAATCCTGCCCACGGCGCTTACCTCAAAGTTTTGGCAGACCAAGGAAAGCTCGTCTTGGCCGGCCCGGTCACCGGTCAGAACTCTGGCCTGCTTATCTATCAACTTCCTGATGAGAAGGCACTGGATCAGGTCCTCGCCTCAGAACCGTATGTCCAGGCGGGGCTTGTCGCAGGAACAACTATCAAGACTTGGTCCCCTGGCAAAGGCTTCCTTGCGGAGACTTTGCAATCGAGTGAACACAGAGATGCCGCTCAAGCCGGCCAGGAAAGCAATTCCGAAGGAGTTTCCACATGACACAGCAGATGGACCATGACCTCGACCTGCAGAAGACCGAGTTCACAGCCGGTGATTCGGATTTGTATCCAGGCGTAACCGATCCTCAGATGGACTCAATGAGGATCCTCAGCGAAACCGCGATGGCGTTCCCTGATGCCTTGTCATTTTCCTCCGGCGCGCCATATGACGGCGAATACGATCTCAAGCAGATCAACACCCACATCGATCGCTATATTCAGAAGCTCCGCGAGGACGGGGTATCTGAAGCCGCCATCACCCGCAGGATGTTCCATTACGGGCCAGTGAACGGTTTCATTCTCAACGAGGTGTCTCGCATGCTCAGCGGGTTCGAGAACATCGACGCTCCACCAGCCGCAATCATGATTACGAACGGCTTCCAGGAAGCTCTCCTAGTGGCGTTACGCGGGGTGATGCGAACCCCGGAGGATGTTCTGCTTGTCGTAGCGCCGGCTTATGTGGGTGTTTTAGGAGCAGCGAAGATGCTGGGAGTCCCGGTGCACGGTGTCCCGGAAGGACCAGCCGGTCTCACAGCACAGGCTGTGAACAACGCCGCAGCAGAGGTGCGGGCTTCAGGAAAAACCCCTCGCGCCCTTTACCTCATACCCGACTTCTCGAATCCATCAGGCACGGTGGTTCCAGCCCAAGCACGTTTGGACCTGCTCGAAGTTGCTTCCAAGAATGATCTGTTGATCCTTGAGGACAATCCTTACGGCATATTCGCCGCGGCCGGTCAAGACGAACCGACGATGAAATCACTCGATGTCGAAAGGCGGGTCATCTATCTAGGCTCATTCGCTAAGTCAGCCTTCCCGGGGGCACGCCTGGGATTCCTTGTCGCCGATCAGTTGATTCAGGGGAAAGCGGGAAAGGATCGTTATCTGGCCGAGGAATTGTCCACTGCGAAGGCAATGTTCAGCGTTGGAACCTCCTCGCTCTCCCAGGCTCTGATCGCGGGACTCCTGGAGGCCAATAACTACGACCTCCGAACCGCGAGCACCTCGATACGAGAGGTCTACCTGGAACGTCTACGCACCGCGTTGGGCGCTCTGGACAAGCACTTCCCCGGCGGCGGCGAGGGGAAGAACGCCGTGTCATGGAATACCCCCAAAGGCGGCTTCTTCGTGGTGCTTCAGGTCCCTTTCGATGCCGATTTGGAAGCCATGGAGCGTTCAGCACGGGACTTTGGAGTCAGCTGGGCTCCAATGCGCATGTTCTTCACCGATGGCGGAGGTGAGAGGGCGATGAGGCTCGGAATCAGCAACCTGACGCCATCTCTCATCGAGGAGGGGATTGGTCGGCTGGCTAACTTCATCAAGAACGAGCAAGTCCTCCAGGGGGAAAGCAATGACTGACGGAGTACGCGGTGCTGTAGTGGTTGATGGTTACTCCTCGGGAAATTTCTTCCCTGCCGCATTCGCCGCCTTGGGGGCAGTCGTCATCCATGTTCAAAGCACGCCCGATCTCATGACGACCATGGCAGAGCCGGACATCTCCAAATACGCAGCAAATATCGTGCTGAACGAAGGAACATATGACGCCCAAACTTTAGCGTTGATCAGAAGCTATTCCCCTTCCTGCGTTGTAGCCGGCCAGGAATCAGCTGTTCCTCTCGCCGATCAACTCGGCGAGACCCTCGGCCTCCCTTCGAACGGGACAGCGCTGTCGGAAGCCAGGCGAAACAAGTACGAGATGATCGAAGTGCTGAGACGGGCCGGAATCCCTTGCGCTAACCAACGCAAAGGCAAGGACATGAACGAGCTTGCTGATTGGGTTGACGACACCGTTGGTTATCCCGCTGTCGTCAAGCCGTTGAGCTCAGCGGCAACTGATGGCGTGTTCATCTGCCGCAATAGAGGCGAGCTTGAGGAAGCCGGCGAAAGGGTGCTGTCTTCACAGGACATCTTCGGCCAGCCAAACGAGGAAGTACTTGTCCAGGAGTACCTCAAAGGTCACGAATACATCGTCGATACCGTCAGTAGCGACGGCCGGCCGTACTCATGTGGGATATGGCGTTATCAGAAGTCCCTGCTGCCAACTGGCCAGAACATCTACGACAAAGACATCCTCCTGGCTGAGGACGATCCGTCCACTGGAGTACTCACCGATTACGTGTTCAGCGTGCTTGCCGCCTTGGGCATCAACTGGGGTCCCGCCCACGCGGAAGTCATCCTCACCGATTCTGGCCCGAAACTTGTTGAAATCGGCGCCCGGCTCAACGGCAATATGCATCCCGGGTTCCACGACGAGTGCTTGGGGCACAATCAAGCCTCACTGAGCGCCCTCGCTTATCTGGACCAGGCAGCGTTCGCGAAGACCGCAGACAACAGGATCTTCACTAGAAAGCAACCCGCGACCGTCTACAACGCGCCAACCGAACTAGAAGGAGTGGTCTCTGCAGTCGACCACAGCGTGGTCAGGACGATTAAGGAGTTGCCGAGTGTCTACCTGGCGGCGGTGAAGCTCAAGCCAGGCCTACCCATCACCAAGACCGTAGACCTCATGACGACACCACTCCGGGTGTTCCTCACCGCTGCGGACGAACAAACGCTCGACCGCGATTACCAACAGGTCAAACGGCTGAAGGACTCGATCTACGAACTCGTTTGATCAAGCAACCCAACCACCGAATAGGAGTCGAAAATGTACAGCAAGATCGGCGCATTTCTTTCACCCGTCCATGAGACGGGGCAGGACCCGCACCTAGCCATCAAGCGTAATTTGGACCTCGTAGAGAAACTTGACGAGCTCAACTTCGACGAGGCATGGTTCGGCGAGCATCAATCCATGGGTTGGGGCCTTACCGGATCCCCGGAAACCCTCATTGCGGCAGCCTCCCAGCGAACAACACAGATCAAACTGGCAAATGGCGTCGTTCCGCTATCGGCTCACCACCCATTTCATGTTGCGTCGCGTGCTGTTCACCTCGACCACCTCTCGCGCGGCCGATACATCCTTGGTGTCGGCCCGGGGGTCCCATTTGATGCGGCTATGTTTGGGGTCGACCAGCCGACACAGCGTAAACGTCTTGATGAAGCGCTCCCCACGGTCCTCGAGCTTGTCAACGGGGAGGATCGGATAAGTCAGCAGACTGATTGGTACACGCTGGATGAGGCGAAGATCCAGCTGCCTCGCTACAGCCCGCAAGGTATCGAAGTTGCTATGGCAACCAGCGGCACTTCAACCACGAGCCCCCGTTTGGCGGGACGGTACGGACTGAGCATGGTCAGCTTTGCCCTGCCTTTTGCCCTTCTGACACCAGGATCGCCCCCACATATGGGACTCGCACAACAGTGGTCCAATGCCGAAGAAGCCGCCCAGGAGTACGGCCGTACGATGGACCGCTCAAAGTGGCGAGTAGCGCTGCCGGTACACGTCGCCGAAACACGGGCACAGGCATACGCCGACGTTCGGGAAGGCTACGACCGGTGGATCTTCGAATACTTCGGGAGGGTCGCGGGCCGGGAAGTGCTGAGCCCTGGAGTCACTCGCGAACGCATGCTCGAAGCCCGGGTGGAAGCCGGTGGAGCGCTAGTCGGGTCCGTGGATGACGTCATTGATGGCATAAGGGCCCTTCAGCACAACTCAGGCGGGTTCGGGTCGTTGCTCGTGTATGTGGCGGACTGGACCAGTTGGGAAAAGACAGATCTCAGCATGCAACTCCTAGCTCGGAATGTTGCCCCTCATTTCTCAGGCACAATCGCTAGGCCTCAGGAGGCAGCCGAGTGGGCTGTTTCCAGTCGTGCCGCCGCTATGCAGGAGGTAGGTCGTTGAGCGCTGCGCCGCCCGCCAAGATGCTCGACCCTACCGACCCGCAGTCATTTCGTTCGCTACTGAGTTCCTATCCAACCGGCGTTGTACTCCTGACCGCGTCCACTGACGTAGGGCCTGTTGGGATGAGTATGAACTCATTCACTTCTGTCTCTCTTGACCCACCACTGATAGCAGTATGCGCCGCGTACAGTTCTACTACCTGGCCGGCAATCAGAAGTGCACGCAATTTCGCCATCACCATCCTGGGCAGTCAGCACGACGACCTATGTCGGCTATTCAGCCTCCGAGGTGCAGATCGGTTCGGTGGTCGAGACTGGGTCCAAACTGAGGCCGGCCACCCCACATAGGCGGACGGCGTAGCCTGGCTCGATTGCACAATAGAAGAAGCGTATGCCGCGGGCGACCACGAACTCGTCGTTGCAAGGGTGCATTCCGGGGATACCCCAGCTCCAGGAGCCCCGCTTGTCTTCCATACCGGGCAGTTGTCAGGACTTGCCAAATGAGGATAGCCAACGTAGACGGCCGGTGCGCCGCGCTGATCGGCGACGAATACATCGACATCGCGCGGTGGAGCGAAGGACGGTTCGACGCCGATCCGATGACCCTTCTTACCCGCTGGTCTGAGTTCACGGAATGGTACAAGGACGCTCCTCATCCGGAGTCTCACCTTGTCACGAGCGGAACACTAGGTCCACCGGTGCCCCGACCGCGTCAGGTATTCGCCGTGGCGAGCAATTACGCAGGCCGGGAAACGGTTGTCCAAGGTTCCGTGGATCTGCCGATCGTCTTCACGAAGTTCCCGAGCAGCATCTCTGGACCCAATTCACCGCTGGAGCTCCCCAGCTCAACCGTGGACTGGGAAGTCGAGATGGTAGTTGTAATCGGAAAAGACAGCAGCAGCGTTGGGGAGGCGGAGGTATGGGGCAAGGTCGCGGGAATCACAGTCGGGCAGGACTTCTCCGAGAGAACACTTCAGCTCGGCGGAGCAAGCAAGCAATTCAGCTTGGGAAAGTCCTACCCCGGATTCGGGCCAATCGGACCTCAGCTGGTCTCACCAGACGAGCTCACCGACCGCGACAACATCAAGCTGGGTTGCTCGGTCAACGGAGAGGTGATGCAGGACGGTTCCACATCCCAGATGATTTTTGCAGTGCCAGAACTCATCTCGAAACTTTCACACATTTGCCAACTATTCCCAGGAGACCTGATATTCACCGGGACACCCGGAGGAATGGGAATGACTATGAACCCACCTCGGTACCTTCAACCAGGCGACATTGTGGACAGTTGGATCGAAGATGTCGGGGCACTCTCCAACCGCTGCCGAAGCTCAATTGAACCCAATATCACCCTTGGCTTCGCCGGATGATGGTTCTGGGAAAACGTAACAAATTCGGTGCTGGTTGACCGGTCCTTCCTGGAGCAGTACCTGTCCGAGTACTGGCTGACCAAGGTGTAAGTGCCGGTCGAATCAGCGACCATCGTGCGACTTGTCGAGGGCTTCTTCGGCGCCGACCTGGACCGGACCATCTACAACGTCGTCAACCCGGACTGTTGAAGCAGAACCCCAAGGCGTGAACTCGACCTGAGAATAATCGCAGGCACCTCTGGCTGCTGTATCGGCCCCAAGCAGGCGGCGCTGGCCCTTTCGTAGTCGATGCCCAACAGATAGTGTTGGTCTATGGGCAAAAAGTCTGGACGAGTTGAAGAGACCGTCGTGCTGAAGTCCGGAGGGCGTGAGGTTACGGCCAAGGTGCGCAACGGGAAGGTGCTCTTGCCGAAAGGACTTGCAATTCTTCCTCCACATAGACCGAGGCGTGCCAGCACCGCACCAAAACCTGTCGGTCTCCGGCTGGCCGTAAAGACAAGCACGGATTATGGTCCCAGCGCGATGACGAAACGGCTCGTGGGCGCATTGGGCAGTAACACCGTGGCCGCATTGCTTGGTGTGAACAAGGATCGTCCCGGTCGTTGGATTAGCGGACAGGACGCGCCCAACGAGGCGAACAGTCTCCAGCTGGCCGACCTTGATTCCCTGGTGGGCCACCTGCTGATTGCGTTCACCCCAGATCAGGCCCGACTCTGGCTGGAAGGCAACAACTCCCACCTCCGCGCGCGGCCCATCGACGTCTACCGTCTGGAAGGGGCAGCTCCGGTGATCGAGGCCATCAAGGCCCACGAGCAGGGCGCTTACGCTTGATGGAGTTCTGGCGGGTCCTGAACTGGCACCCGGCAGCTGCAGGACCGTCCGATAACGGGCACCCCCTGTATGCCTGGCCGCAACAGGGTGCCGGTCGGATCGATGATCCGGACCGCGATTACCTTGTCCTGTATGTAGCTGATTCTGCTGAAGGTGCCGTCGCTGAAGCCTTCGGCAACTACTCGACCTGGGATGCCTCTGTCTTGGCCCCGCCACCATCCGCGCCCCGCGGGACGTTCAAGGCCCTGGTCAAGTACACCGGGGACCCGGCTATCCTCGATCTCGATGACCCCTACACGCTCCAAGACTGGTCGCTGCGGCCAAGCGGCGTTGTCTCTCGGGACAGGGCATCTACGCAGCAGTGGGCGCGTGGCATCTTCGAAACAGGCGACTATTCGGGCATCTCCTGGTGGTCATACTATGAACCTCGCTGGGCCAGTTTCGGCCTCTGGGATGTGTCCGGGTTGACCGTGGCTGGGCCGCACGAGCCGCTCAGCCTGGCGCATCCAGCATTCCAAGGCGCCGCGAGCACCATCCGGCGGCTTATCAGGTGAAGGGCCACGGAAGACAACGCCGGGTTGCCTTCACTCTCCTTGGAGGAAGCGCGCTTATCGGCGATCTGGGCAGAGTGAGGTTTCAGCGCCAAACCCTTCACTGTTCTGCCGACGCCCGTCGAGAACCAGAGCCAGAAGCTCGTTAAAGCCCAGCTGCACTTCACGGGCGTCTTGGGAAGTTCCACCTGCCCGTAAGATGGCGTCGATCTGCTGGTCAAGTGATTCCAGTTCCTTGACTAGCCCCTTATCAGCTCCGGACTGGCGAAGCCTGGTGATGGTTTGCTCGTTCGTGAAACTCATTGCTCTCCGGTAGGCATCTGCTATTGGGGGTGGGCGAGGTGCAGGAATACAAGCATTTGACGCCGACCGCTTAGGCGCCATGGGGTTTATCTATTCTATGGAGATAAGGGTGAGTGGTGATAACTGGGGCACAGTCGATGCATGTGTGGACGCTTTGTCATCGCCGGCCATAAAGCCGATCTAGTCAAATCTTTTGAGATCCAGGTGGCTCCGGTCGAGCTGCGGCAGTCTTGGAACGTCGCGCCGATGACGGACATACCGATCGTCACGGAGAAGGCCACTGGTGAGGGCGCGGACGGTGAAGTGACCCGCCGACTGGAGACAGCCCGGTGGGGTCTGGTCCCTTCTTGGTCGAAAGACTCGAAGATGGGTGCCCGGCTTATCAACGCGCGTAGTGAAACGATCCTTGAGAAGCCGTCGTTCCGGAAGGCTGCCGTGAAGCGTAGAGCCTTGGTCCCAGCGGACGGGTACTACGAATGGCTGAAAGACCCAGATGGGTCAAAGACGCCGATCTACCTTCACCCTGAGGAGGAGACGTCCTGGCTGGGCTTCGCAGCCCTGTATGAGTTCTGGCCGAATCCAGAGTTGGCGGAAGACGATCCGGATAAGTGGCTGGTGACGGCGACCATCCTGACGCGGTCGGCCACTGATGCCCTTGGGCATATTCACGACCGGACACCGGTGATTGTGCCGCCGAACCTGCGTAGTGACTGGTTGAACCCCGGGCTGGACGATAAAGACGGCGTTCAGGATCTACTCGATGCTATCCCGGAGCCGCACCTGCTCCCCCGCGTCGTCGACAAAGCGGTCGGTAACGTCCGGAATAACGGGCCGCAGTTGATTGAGCCCGTCGGGAAAGCCTGAACAGGCAGCCGCCGGTGGGTCGAGGCAGACACAACTGAAGTGGAGCGGCGGGGCCGCGGAGGGGAGGCCGGGCCCCGCCTTTGGGAAGGCGCTGCGAGCGTCCAGGCAGCACCTAATGACATTGTGAATGCGAGACGATTCATACGCCACAACGGGATTTGTGCTGATCTTTTCACCACGCCGCACACATGAGGCCCATGACTGTTCCCACCGCCGAATACGAGCGCCAGATCCCAGCCAAGCTGTTCGTCCGTCTCGACAACGGTGAGGAGTTCGAAGCGACCGCCGAAGACCTCGAAAAGTTTGGCCTGGTTGAGCGCACCGCCTTCATCAGTAAGGTCCGCAAGGTGATCGTCGACGGGTTGGCCGAGTCGAGGGCCAGCAAGGAGGGCAGAGAATTCCAGCTCCAACCTTTCATCTCGTTGCTGGACACCGCCGCCTACGCACCCGAGAATCTGGCTGACGACAAGGTAGGAAATTTCAGGCAGCAGTTCCTGGACATCGAAAAGGTGCTCGAGAAGGACGCACGCCGCAACGAGGGCGGCCAAGACTACTAGGTTTGGCGCCCGGATATGCTGAGGTCACATCACGATATTTGGGGGAATCAATGGAGGTAGTCGGTTACGTTGCGCCGCTTCTGGCGCTCATTCCGGTCCTGTTCGGAGGGCTGGTGCTGTACGTCGTTATCCGCTTCGGGGTGAAGCACGGCATGCGGTCGTATTACGTCGAAGCTGAGCGCGGTCAGTCAAACGGCAGCGTCTAAGAAGGTCAGGGGAATGGCCGGCCGTAGGCGCCCAACAGGAATCGTCAACCGTTGATGAGGATTGCACTCGTTCAGCGCGGCGGCGGCGCAGAGGTTGCAGGCATCAATCGCGGACAGCAGCTATAGCTTCGATCTCTACGAGTTGGTCCTCATAACCAAGAACCGTTACACCGAATAAGGTGCTCGGCGCATCATGTCCACCGAAGGCTTGGCGCACCACGTCCCACGTACTGACGAGGTCAAATCGGTCCGATGACGCCATGAGCACACGGGTACTAATCACGTCCTCTATAGTCGCCCCAGCTTCGCGAAGAGCAGTCCGCATGTTTTCTAGGCACTGCGCTGCCTGCTCTGCGTAGTTTCCCTTACCGACCGTCACTCCGAACTCGTCAAGGGGACATGAACCAGCGAGGAAAATAAGTCTGGCGTCAGCTGGTGCAGTGGCTGCGTACGCATACTGCGCCACGTCAGAAAGGGAGTCGGAACGGATAAGAGTTACAGCCGAAGCCATTGAATTCCTGCTTTCCACGTGCTGGCGAATCTTCATCTTCCCATCAGCCGTGTGCACGAACGAGCGTCGCGCGGACGTGCCATCGGCCGGAAACTCAGAGCCAGTAGGTGGGGTAGTTGCTTCCGCGCAGCAGGGATTGGAGGATCCCGATGCCGACGAGGATGCACGCCGCGATGCCAGCGCAGATTACGAAGGACACCTGTCCTGTCGTGGCCATGGTGCCGATTACTGCGGTCGCGGCTGCCGGTGAATGGGGCATCCGCAGCAGCAGCATCGCTCCTAGAGCCAGGCCGCCGGCGATTGCGGCTGCCCAGATTGAGTGAGAAATGAGCCCTATGCCGACGCCGACCAGGGCGGACACGATCTGGCCCCCAATCACGTTCCGGGGCTGGGAGAGGGGTAACTGCGGGGCGCCTGCTACGAGGGCCATCGATGCGGCCATCGGGGGGATGAGCAGCATGTGACCGGAAATTGTGCCCAGCAGCAGAAGAAACACCAGCGCTGCAACGCTCGTAAGAGTCGCAAGGAGGAGAGTTCTCGCAGGAAGCCTTGCTGGGGCCTGGGTGGCCCAGCGTGAACGGGGTGTGGGGGAAACGGTGGCCGATGCGACAGAACTGCTGGCGGTCATAATTGTTCTCCTGTACTTGCCTAATGGTTCAGGCTAGTTGGAACGTTAGCAGATTGGTCGGTAAGGTGGAAAGATGGATGCATGATCCAACAGCAGCAGCTAGTCACCGGACAACGGCTGGCACTGGACCTGGTGAACAGCACCTACATCGAAGGAGGAACCCGCGGTCAACTGGTGGACTCGGTTGGTTCCCCGGAGTTGTTACAAGACTGGTGCGCGCAGCGTGCGGATCAGCTGGCATCAGCCGGTCAGCCGGGGAAGCTCGTCGATGAGGACCTGAACCGCGTTCGTGAGCTCCGGGCGGCGATCAGGCGTTTGCTGGAGGCTGTGGTGAAGGATCACCTGATCGATCCGGATGACCTAAAGACCTTGTCGGATAACATGGCGCTGACCCATCGGCACGTAGTGCTGACATCCGACCTGACGATCCGATATGAGTGGTCTGAAGCTGAGTTCGGGACGCGCGCAAGCGTGTTGATTGCGGAGGACGCGATCTCGTTGCTCGCGGAAAGAGCCGCCGGCGTTCGTGCCTGCGAGGCCCCCGGATGCATGATGTACTTCATCCCCACCACGGAGCGACGGTGCTGGTGCAGCAAGACATGCGGCAACAGGGCACGGGTCGCCCGACACCAACGGCGCATGGACAACGGCGCCTAAGACAAGATGACCGCGCCCGCCAACACGGCTTCCGGATGAGAATCTCACAATCCGATCAACTCATCCCCCAAGAGGCATTCTGTCATCTTGCGGAAGCGCACAGCTCAGTAGTGAGGCCGTCTGGCGGTGTATTGACCGGTTGAGGCCGCCAACGGTTCTGGTACGAGCAACCGTTGCGGTTCTTGTGGGGCCGACAGCTCAGCTAGCCAGTCATCCCACACAGGGCGCAGCAGCGCGGCCAGTGCTTCGTATCCTAGGGCTCCGGGATGCGCTCCGTCGCCCTCACGGACCTCGCGCCGCCAGTCCTCATGGTTTCTCAGCTGCCGCACCACACTGACGTACGGCACACCATTACGCTCGCATTCAGCCGCCATGGAGGCATCGAGGGCAACGATGCGCTCATTGTGCTCTTCGTCAGCAACGGCCGGCGGCCCGGCCACCATGACGTGCCATCCCGCCGCATTGACCTGCCGCAGAATGGTGCGCAGATGGGAGACCGAGGCATCGGTTGCAACACGGGATACCCTGGATTCGATCATGGTGTCGTTGACCCCAAAGGACAATACGACTCCCGCGTGGCTTCCGGAAGGCAATCGGGGCGTGCACTCGGCCTGGAAACGGTGGAGGATGTCTGCGCTGGTATTTCGTCGTATGCCGAGGTTGTAGGAGGTTAGCGCCTGACCTTGCAGATGGGCTTGCGCTGCCAAACGTCCTGCCCAGCCCAGGTGTTGCGGATCGCCGACCCCGGCCACCAACGAGTCGCCAACAAAACACACTCGCACATCAGGATCCGGCTGGTACTCCTTTTCCAGAACATTCATCTGTCGCCCTTTCACCCCAGCCCGGCTTCTTCGTCTCGGCGGCCGTTAACAGGGATGTCCAAAGCCTCGAGCACGGGACGAAGTGACGATACGTCATGGTCCACGCCGGGCGTGTATTCGGTGATGCTGACGCCAACGAGGTCGGCCCGGCTCCGAAGCATTCTAATCACCTTGACCAAGGTCGCGATGTCCAGTCCATCGGGTTCGGGGACGGCTACTGCCGGCCATATCTGTGGGTCTAAAACGTCCAGGTCCAGATGTATGTAGAGTGTGGCATCGTTCGGTAACCTCTGGTCGATCAGTTGTTCCAGCAGATGCGGTTCGTGCTTCAAGTGGGCCGGGGTTAGCAGCGGCAACTCGTGTGTGGAGATGAACGCACGCTCGGGTGGATCCATGGAACGGGTGCCCAAGAGCGCGAATCGCTGAGGAGGCACGGAGGTGGACGGCACAAGCCGCGGATGACCCTCACCAAACAGCGTGCGTAAGGGCATTCCGTGCGCGTGTCCGCTCGGACTTGAATCCGGTGTGTTCAAATCAGCATGGGCGTCGATCCACGCGACATGCAGGTCCGGATGAACCGAGACTAGGTAAGACACTGAAGCCACATCCACGGTGCAGTCCCCGCCCAAGGTCAACAGGCTGCGCGGACCAAGATCCTGCAAAAGGTCCGACGCAGCAACCAGATACCCCTCCACAGCATCGAGATTATCGATCGACGAGTCGTTCCCGCTGCGCGGGCGCACGTCGCCAGTTCCTAAGTCAGGTTTCACAACATGCCGCATGGCAGATGAAGTGACAATCTCGGCCAGACGAGCCGCGCCTTCTGCAATATCTGGTTCACCGCTGCCCTGCCACAAAGGCACGACCAGCTGCAGATCCCATTCGGTCACCACAATCCCCACCCCATCTGTCGCAACCGGTTTCCGATTGCTCCCATGCTAGAGCAGTGTGCCCCGGCGACCGCCAAACCGGGTGGTGATGAAGCGCAATCCTCAACTACCAGTGGCAGCTTTTCGTGCGTGAGAACGGTTCACAACCAGTGCGACCAGTAGATGACCAGGACTGCGATTTGATCTGAGAAGGTGGACCTCATGACTTCTCCACTTCGACTCATCACGCCTTCTGATGATGAAGCGCTTGCGGAATTACAACTCCAGAACCGGAACTTCCTGGCACCCTGGGAGCCCGTCCGACCCGAGGATTACTTCACTACCGCCGGGCAGCGTCACGACATCCAAGCCGCACTCGCTCGCCATGAGCGCGGCGAAACAATGCCGTGGGTGGTACTAGGCGGTGACGGCGAGGTTGCAGGTCGACTCTCACTTAACGGCATCGTCCGAGGACCTTTCCAGTCTTGCAGCTTGGGGTACTGGCTCGCGGAAGACAAGACGGGAAAGGGCCTGGCCACCGCCGCCGTGCAAACAGCGCTGGAGTTCGCTTTCAACCAGTTGGAGCTCCATCGAGTGCAGGCTGAGACACTCACCAACAACGTCGCCTCCCAGCGCGTCCTCAGGAAAGCAGGGTTCACGCAGTATGGGCTTGCACCTCGTTATTTGAAGATCGCAGGTGCATGGCAGGACCACCTCATGTTCCAGCTCCTGACCGAGGCCATCCGCTCGAATCCCCGTTTGGCGTCAGGGAATGATTCGTTGATTGACCCAACTGCTCAAGGTGACTGACCAGGTTCCCGCCAATAACTCCGCGTGCACCAACAACCCCTGTGCATCATGTGGTGGTTGAAGGATCCAGCATCCTTTCCCCCGCAGGAGCAACCCGCCGAAGAGGTCGGGGTGTGCCTGAAACACATCCAGGCTCGAGCGGGTGTGTCTCAGTCCACCGCATCACAGTTCATGGCCATCCTGCAACGAGCCGGTCTTGTTACTAGTCGACGCATTGGTCCGTGGACGCCCTACAAGCGCAACGAGAAGCGCATCGAAGAACTCGGCGGCGTGTTCCTCGAAACGATCTAAAAAGTAGCGACAGTCCCCGCCTCACAAGATGATCCGCTCAGGATGGATCTACTTCGTAGCCGTCGCGCCGGAGCATCAGTGCTTGGAGCATGCCAGAGAAATCATGCAAGCCTACGAACAATGGGTACGCGAGCGGCATTTATCCAAGATCCAGCTCATGGCGCGAATCGACAGACAGGATGCAATCAGCTCCTACGAAACTCTGGGGTAGGAGACTTCGACGTGAAAGTACTCGGCCGGCGATTCGTCGACTGAGTGTCTTGGGCCGGTTGGGGGTTGATGATACTGGCTGTTGTGGTCCTACCGGCGGTGACGGCCTGTAGGCTCTGGTCGTGATTGCTCAAATCTTGGGAGAAGGTGCCCCGCTAGTCGTTATCCACGGTTCGGCGTAGATCATCGGATCATGCTGCCATTGGAGGACGCCATCGATGGGTGCGGTTGGCAGCGCATCTATATCGACTTACCCTGGGCCGAGGCAAATGCTGACCTCCACGCCACCAGCGCGAACCACGTTGCCCAAGGGGCTCTTGACGACATCCATGAGTGCCTTGGGGACCGACCCTTCGCGGTGATCGGCAACTCCTTCGGAGGCATGATTGCCCGGTACATCGCTCACGAGCTTCGAGATCAGGTCCTTGGTTTGGCTACTCTCGCGGGCGTGTACGAACCTATCCACCAGGCGCGCATCCTCCCCCGCCGGCAAACCGTTCAAGTGGACGCCTCCGTTCTGGCTTTGGCTGGTGAGGCTAGAAATGACTACGAAGAGATGGCCGTCGTCCAGAGCGAGGCCACGTTCGAAGCATTCACCCGGTATGCACTTCCTGGCCTCCGCGGCGCGAACCAGGCCATTCTTGAACGGGTGGCAACGGAGTATGCGCTCTCAGCCGAACCGGAGATCGCACACCCTGCTCCTTTCAAAGCGCCCTCGCTGCACCTTTTCGGCCGCCAAGATCATGTCACCGGTTACGAGGACGGCTGGAAACTCCGCGACCATTACGTCCGGGGAACCTATGCGGTGTTGGACGCCGCTGGCCATAATGCTCATCTCGAACGCCCGGATCTCACTGCAGCGCTAGTGAAGGATTGGCTCGAACGTACCGGTGCGTCTGCTCTGTGACGGACGGTCATCCGGGACGGTCGCGGAACGTTTGGCTGCCCGCGCGGAAATCGACCGATATAACCGAGGGCGTATGAGCTTCAAGTTCAAAGGCTGATATTCAGGCGAATCGTCAGGGCAGCTTCTATTTCTCTCTGGAGCAGGGATCACGCCTTATTCCGTAACTGTCCCGTTGAGAGACTGATAGCGTCGAGCCAAATTGAACCGAGTTGAGGGAGATCAAGAACCGTGGCTAGGGAAGTTGTTGTCATTGGGGCAGGGATCGTAGGCATCTCGGTAGCGCGCGAACTTGCCCGCAAAGGTGTGAGCGTCACGGTGCTTGATCGAGATACGGGCGAGCCGCGGGGCTCGACCGCTTTGGCACCAGGATTCGTAGGCCTCTACAACGACGTGCCGATCCTGACTGAATTGGCACGTGAGTCGGCCGCGATTTACGCCATCAGGAAGACTGGATTCGCCCAGGTCGGCGGCCTGGAGCTCGCAACCTCCGACCAGGGCGCCGCCGAAGTGGTCCGGCGATCCGATGCGGCGCGTTCGGTGGGACTCGCCTCCCACCTCCTCGGACCGTTCGAGCTGCCCGAAGCGGTGTCGCAGTTCGTGGACACCTCACAGATTGTGCTCGCTGCATACTTTTCCGACGACGGAGCAGCGGATGTCCAGGCTCTCTCCGGCGCGCTACGCAGTGAGGCCACCAAGGCTGGTGCACGGTTCCTGGCCGGCCAGCACGTCACCGGTATCAAGCGCGCAGCAAACCTCGTTACGGTCACTACGGCTGCCGGCGAGGTATTCACCGCAGACGACGTGGTGCTCGCGGGCGGGGTATGGGGCCCGTCGCTGACGTCCCTGACAGGCCGAGAACTACCGCTGTTTCCCGTCGCTCATCCATACGTCTACTCCAGTGAAAGCTCAGCACGGCAGCCGGGGCCGTTTGTGCGGTGGCCCGAGCACCATGTTTACGCCCGCGTGCACCACGAGCGACTCGGCATTGGCAGCTACGACCACGTCCCCTCCCCCGTCGCCCAATATGGACTCGCTGACGGTGCCGGACTGCCCTGGCCGGAGGAATTCGACTTAGTCGTCACCTCTGCGCAGCGTCTGTTGCGCCCGGAAGCCCGGTTCAATCCGACGCAACGGATCAATGGGGTCTTCGCAATGACACCTGACAATTTGCCCTTCCTGGGCCAGCACCCCGAGCTCGATGGCGTTTGGGTCGCTCAGGCAATCTGGGTCACCCACGCCGCCGGCTCAGCTGCCGCACTGGTGCGCGCAATGACCGATGGCACCGAACTGCCGGCCGAACTCGCGGTCAACCGCTTCGACGGTATTGACTCGGATCCGCTGCATACGAGTGCGCTGCGCCTCTACCGCGACATCTACGCCACCGACACTGTCTGAATGTGTCAACCGACAGCGCGCCCGATCGAACGGTTGATCGGCACTTGACTCCATCAGTAGGAGCTCTCACCGCTCCATCACATGCGGCAGAAAAGAGGCGTTATCAACCGGGTTCGCGGCGAGCCAATCGAGAACGACGCGGGCATGCTTGTCCGGTGGAAAAATAGGGTAGAACACGTGCTCTATCCGTCCATCCCGGATCAGGAGGGCCAGGCGGCGGTAGACCGTGAGATCGCCCGCCATGAAGGTAGGGAGGCCAGGACTTCTTGCCAGAGCGAGTTCCTCGTCAGTGAGTAGCGGATACGGCAACCGCAGTGCTTCGACGAGTGCGTTCTGATACGCGCTGGGCTGGCTGGAAAGCCCGAAAACCCGCTGCACACCAGCCTGTACGAGATCAGAGAAATGGTTTCGCATGTCGCAATTGTGTGGGCTGCACCCACGGGCACCGGGAATCGATTCCCACCCTTCTGGCATGTCTTGTTCTGGTGATCCCGTCATCGGAAACACGTAGATCAGCACTCGCCCTTCCCCCATAGCACTGAGATCGACTCGGGTCCCGTCGGTAGAGGACAAAGCGATGGCAGGCAATCTCATCCCAGGCAAGTGATCGGTAGCACCGTCATCGTCGGGGACGATCAAATCGTGAGGCAACGGAGCCAGATTCGGATTGGTGGCGTCAAGTGCCGCCATATCTCCTAGCAACCGCTTGCTGGCCGTCGAAAGATTATCTACCAGCACGATGCGCTGCTGCGCCAGGGTCATGATGGTCTCATCGATGCGCTCGATCGCCCGGCGGTATTCCGTGAGGGTCGACGGGCACGCATCAGCATGAGCGCTGCCGGCGTTTAGGCAATCCACGAAAGGACCCATATCTCGAAGCGGTATACCGAGAGCATTCAACCGATGCACCTGCGCGACGACATTCACTTCGTGCCGCCCATACAGGCGATACCCGTTCCTCCCGCGGCCTGGCACCACCAGACCGTGATCTTCGTAGCCACGCAACGCCTTCAAAGACACTCCTGTCTTCGCCGACACTTCACCCGACCTCAAGAATTTCTCCATAGACCGACCGTAGACCTTGCCCCTAGGGGCAAGGTCAAGCCGGTTGACCCGGTTCTTCGCGGCGATCGAGTTCCATCCCGACTTCTTCCAACTGGATCTCGGTTTCCAATTGAGGGTCCGCGCGCAGGTACTCAGCATCGAGTTGCCGGTGTACCCGGCTGTGAAGGACTTCCAGAGAGACATCTTCCAACAAGGCCAGATCCTCCGGAAATAGACCATCGTGGATGATCTTGTTGCTAGCTGACATCCTTGACTCCTTCGTTCGGGTGAAGGAGAACTGCTGAGCGTTGTCGGTGCAGCCGGTCGTCCAGTTCTTCCAGAGCGCCCATCGCAGCGTGTAGCTGCTGCCGCGCCCATTCGGCCACGTAGGCTTCCTGCCTCGCCATTGCGTCGGCCCTTTCGCAGACTTCCCGCGCGGCGAGTACTGTATCCACAATCTCAGCCCGTCGTAATTCCAGGTCAGGAGAGGCCAACGGGTAGGAGAGTACTAGGGACGGCATGGAGTGATCAGCAGTTTGGTCGTCGTAATTCACGCTTCACCAATGTCCATGCAGGTCCGTAGCTGCTTCAGCCCATCTCGGATCCGTGATTTGACGGTCGGTAACGGTACGCAGAGGTGCGTGGCCACATCTTTGTAGGTCAAGCCTCGGTAGAAGGCGAGGTTGAGCGCTTCGCGCTGCAAAGCCGAGAGGGAACGCAGGCACCGGGTGATCTCCTGTGCCTCCAGACGTTCGCCAACGGTTTCGGCGACGACGTCGTACTCGATGCCTGTGTTGGCGGTGCTCCAGCGGGCTTCCCGGTTCGTGTGGGTTTGTTCGCTGCGTACTTTGTCGACCGCCCTGCGGTGCGCGATGGTCATCAACCACGCCATCGGGCTGCCGGCCGCCGGGTTGTACTTGTGGGCTTCCCGCCGAACCATCACGTAGGTGTCCTGAGCGGCGTCCTGGGCCAGCTCCGGATCCGCAAGTATCCGCCGGGCCAGCGCATAGACCCGCCGCGACGTTGCTTGATAAAAGGCAGTGAAGGCATCCCGGTATTGCTGCGCTGTCTGCTCAAGAAACCCAGCCAGGTCCTCCAGCGCTACTTCGTCTACATACGTGGTGCGCACGTGTCTGTTCATGACGGGATCCCCTATAGGTAACTCGCCGTGCGGTCAGACGGTAAAGAAGCGAACAGCAAGGAACGGTAACCGGGTCCGCCTTCGCTCAACATACATTCACCCCACGGCAGGAACCATGCTTGTGTCCTGAAGCAGGCTTATTGAGTTCTGAATTGTGACGTAGTCGTGCCCGTGTGACGTGACGAGTCGGCCGCCGCGGGACACCCGAAACCTCCTGCTCGGCTAACTACGACTTCGGGGTCAGTCAAAGACGAGGAACGTCCCGGTGATCCACCACGCGATCACATCTGCCAGCAGGAAAGCACCAACGGTGAGCAGCGCCGCTGTGACGATGTGCCGGACGTACGGTGCTGCTTTGGACCACCACTTCTGAAACCATGCCACAGCAGCGGCGTGCTTACCGCTCGCCATCATGGCCAGAATCAGCACAAGTGGCGCCTGGCTAACGAGTGTCCAGATCCCATACGCGGCGAAGACAGTGAAGACATCGCCCTCCCGGCCGGCAATCACCACGAGGGACACGAACGTGGGATCGAGCGCCGCTGATAGGGCGAACAGGGATCCCGCACCCAAAAGGGAGGCAGCTCCTACAGCACGCCGGGTCTTAGGTTTGGGGGCTTTCGTTGAGGGTCGATAGATACGAACAACTCCCCAGGCGATGAGCAGCAGGGCCAACACCGCTTCAATCACCGCGGCCGTGCGATCAGCAGGAATCAGCACACTCCAGTCAATCTCTGCCAAGCGAGGCCCTAGCAGCATGGAAAGGGCTGTTCCCAGGATGACGGTGCCGGCCAGCGCTACTACTCCGTAGATCGCCACATTCCGGTCACGGGCGCCTGCCGCCAGGCTTGCGGCAGCAATCAGGGCCCCCGCAGGATCAATACCCGCCAGCCCGAGCCCCAAAGCGACTACCAGCAACTCAGCCATCTAGTCTCCATTCGCCGATCCTCAATTGTGACGTAGTCGTGCCCGATCGACACGGCAACCTGACCCATCGGGGGAAGTGATGTGTGGTCACTTAGAAGCATGGGCGGGAAGAAGCAGACAGCATTAGTTGAGGTGAAGGAACGACCCCGGAACTACCGGGAATTCCTTGCACCATCCATCGTGCTGGTCATCGTTGCTGTCTTCTGGGTCGTCGGGTTATGTGGCGGTCTGGCGCTCTTGAGGGACATGCACTCCGGCCTCGGCATGCTGGCTGGCCTGTATGCGATGCTCGCCCTGATGGGCCTCACTGTGCTGCTGGCAGGACTGGCGACTGCTGACATCCTCACCCGGGTCAAGCGGCGACGAAGCAGCCCAGGTGACGGCTCTGACCTCAGCTCTCTCCGGTGATCGTGTCTAGTAATCCGAGCACCACGTGTACATCCTTGCGTCCGCGAGTGGCGGGCGCTGGCGACATTGTTGCGCCAGCTCCGGTGAAAGGGTGTTGGCGCAAGGTGTCTTGACGCCTCGCCCAGCTGCGCGTTGAAGGAGTACCTGCTGGACAAACAAGCTTGGTCCGTGCGGCTCCACGCGTCGCTTCGTTGTGCCGACCTCGAGGCGCCCAACACATGTTGGGCGCCAGCGTCCGGTTTACCTATTGATCGTGTGGAGCCAGGCGTCGATGTCCGGGCCGAGGACGTCAGCATGGTCGGGAGCCAAGAGAACTCCTTCGGACAGCGCCGGCAGCGCAGGAACAGCGACGCAGACGGGCCGTGTATCGCCGAGCCGGTTCAGAAGTTTGGTCGTGAGCTCGGGCAGTCGGACCACCTCGGGCCCGGTAATCGTTCTGGTCTGCGTACCTGCGCGCCCCAGGGCCGTCTCGACCAGCACCTCTGCGATCGCATCGACGGCCACGGGTTGAACGAGCCAGTCCTCAACCCGAACCTGGTCATCATCGAAGGTCGCGGCCGCTGGGTTGGTGGCGAACTCGTGCCACTGGGTGGATTTCACAATCGACGATGGGACATCACTGGATGCCACGATTTTCTCTTGGTCGCGCTTCGCCAGGTAGTAGGGAAAGTCATTGAAGGCGGGGTTTTCGATTCCGCTTATCGATAAGAAGACGAGGTGCCCGACATGCTGTGAAGCACACGCTGTGACGACGTTACGCGTGGCCGACGTGAGCGCCTCCTGCAGGCCGACGGTTTCATCTGACGGGAAAACGTTGGAGGCGTCGATCGCCACATCGACTCCTTCCAGCGCCTCGCGCAGTCCGTCCCCGGTAAGGAGGTCCACTCCGGTAGAGCGTGAGACTTCAACGGGGCTGATACCCCGGTTCTTGAGCTTGGCGACGGTGCGGGAACCGGCAGTTCCCGTCGCTCCGATGACAGCGATCTTCATAGTTATTGCTCCCCTTCTGGGTGTTTGTGGTCAATGAACTCGAGCAGTTTCTGACGAATTCGAACGTCGATTCCTCCGGCCAGGTCAGTGATCGAAACCTGCGACAGGCTAGACCGCCAGGCGTCCTCGGCATTCATCATGGCCACTGCGATACCGCAGGGACCGCTGGCCTTGAAGTCGGCCGAACGTTCCTTGAACAACCCCTGACACCTAATCTCGGTGCAGCGGAAAATCGGTCCGCGACCGTCGAGGGCGTAGACGACGTCGGCCAAGGTAATCTGCGCCGCCGGGCGCGCCAACGCGAAGCCCCCAGCTTGGCCCGGAGTCGAGACCACCAAGCCATGGGAAGCGAGCTTTTGAAGGTGCTTGTTGAGGTAGGACGGTGACAGCTCGTATATCGCTGCCAGTACGGCGCTGGACACTGGACGAGTTGATCCGAGCTGTTCCAAGACCACCAGAGCGTGAGCCGTCCACTCCACACCATTCGGCAACTGCATGCCCAACACGCTACACGATTCTGGATAGTGTGTATCCAGAATAGCGATGAGCTGACCCGTGTGTCTTCGCTGGCCGACACCGCAGGCAACATCTTGCACGTATCACCAGTGCCAGGCCTACGGTCTATTCATGACACGCACGGAAGACAACCGACCCCCGGTACGACAGCTACGGTTGGTCGTCGAAGCAGAAGACTATGAAGCTGCAGTGCAGTTCTACCGAGACGTTCTCGGGCTGACCGAGCAGGCCGCCTTCGAAGGCGAAGGTGATGCCCGTGTCACGATCCTCGATGCCGGTAGGGCAACCCTTGAGATCGCCAATCCCGCCCAGGTGAGGATGATTGACCGTGTGGAAGCAGGCGGGCAACGTAGCGCGCGGATCAGGGTCGCATTCGAGGTCGACGACTCCGCTGCTGTCACCTCCGACCTCGTCGACGCCGGCGCAACACTCGTCGCTGAACCGACCCGCACGCCGTGGAAGTCATTAAACTCCCGGGTAGAAGCACCGGCAGGCCTTCAAGTCACCGTGTTTCAGGAACTTGAATACTGACCTACCTCTGGAGATGCAAACATGACCGAGATCCGGCCCGCGCGGCCTGCCGACGCTGAGGATATGACCGAGGTGCAGAACGCGATTCATCGCGCTGGCCTGCGGGCGAGCCCGGTCGACATCGGACTGATTCGCGAGCGTTACCTCGACATGGAGTACCGGGTCGCGTGCACCGTCGCTGAACAGGACGGACATGTCGTCGGTTTCCAGTCACTCAAGCGCGCCTGGCCCGGGAACCCGTATGACGTGTCTGAGGGATGGGGGATCATCGGTACGCACATTCACCCTGGTGCTGGTCGAAGTGGACTAGGACGCCTCCTCTTCGCCGAGTCCCTGGCGGCAGCGAAGGCAGCCGGGCTGAAGCACATCGACGCGACCATCGCGGTCGACAACTCACCCGCCCTCGCCTACTACTCGGCCATGGGCTTCACTCCATATCGGGAGGGAAACGGCACCATCCCCCACCGCTTCGACGTCTAAAGGCTGGCAGCAGAGGATGCGCCAACAGACAAACCCTCGCAGCCTGTCGCGGAACCCCGGAACTGCTCCCGCTCCGGTCGGGAGAACATTTATCCACGGAAAGGACAAATTTGTTCACGGAGTCTTGTGCTGTGCGATGGGTCGGGTAAGACTGAAGAATCACTAAGCCCGCTGGGCTTTCGTACTGGGGAGTACACATTTGAAGTCTCTTATTTGTCGCGCCGTCATGCCTATGTCAGTTTCATTTGCGGTTCTTATTGGCGGGCTAGCAGCGCCCGCTTCGGCGCAAACATCGTCCGTTAACCCGGTCCCAGGTGGATCGGGTTCTTTCATGTCCACTGTCTTACCTACACAGAATCTCAACGAGGGTCTAAGCAGTGAGCTCGGGGGTGAGGAGCAAGAAGCCGCGGAGGCAGCCGAGGTCGAGGAGTGGGTGGTGCCCGCCGAGGTGAACAGAAACCCGAAGGGTGGGAAACCGAAGGGCGCATACGAGGAGCCAGGGGTCTCCTCGGATTCCATTCAGCGGATGGCCCTGGCCCCTGCTACTGAACGGCTCGGAGTTTTGCC
This sequence comes from Arthrobacter sp. TRD_SC_6, assembly GCF_055361185.1. Lineage (NCBI taxonomy): Bacteria > Bacillati > Actinomycetota > Actinomycetes > Micrococcales > Micrococcaceae > Arthrobacter > Arthrobacter sp. TRD_SC_6. The sequence continues at coordinate 2,576,169 of NZ_CM143953.1, read as the reverse complement.
CTATTATCCGTTCCATCAGATAGAGCTCTTTGGTGAGACGACCGCAGCGGTCAACCTCTCCACCGGCAATCTGATCGTTGCTAACTCAACGCTGAGCACGAACTCAGCAGGGGTGTCCGCCCAGTATTCCGAGTTCTACAACAGCCTGGACCCATCTCAGGGATCCCTCGGCGGCAGATGGCGCGCATCGTTCGGGCAGGACATTGGGTTGTTGATAGCCACTGACACGGTAACTTTCCGGGATGCGACCGGCATCTCGCAGACGTTCACAAAGAACACGGCAGGTGCATGGGTCGCCCCAGCGGGCCTCAAAGCCCAGCTGAAGAAGGAAACAAACGGGAACTGGCTCGTTACCTACAATCAGTCCGGGGAGAAGCTGACCTTCTCAGCTGGCGGTATCCTGCTGCGCAATACTGATCGCAACAATGTCGGTATGACCTACTCCTACGCGGGCAACACAGTCGCCTCAATGACCGACGCCGCTGGCAGGGTCAGCACGATCACCCAGTCCGCCGGGAACACCACCATCGATCTTCCCGATACCCGTGACATCGTTTATACGAAGGACACCCAGGGCCGGCTGATCAGTGCGGAGAACCCCTCGAACAAGATGGTGTACGCATACAACAGCGCCGGACGTCTCGCGCGGATCGAGCTGCAGAACACTTCGCAGGACACTTGGAACGGTTTGTACACGACGACATTCGCCTACGACACGGGCGGCCGGGCTACCAGCATCACCCAATCGAACGTCGTCACTGCAGAAGGTTCGACTCCCGCGTCGACGAAGACTAAAACTACGAGGTTTGCCTATGGTACGAATCAGGCAACGGTTACCGACCCAGCCGGAAATGCTTCGAAAATCAATCTCGATGCTGAAGGCCGACAGGTTTCGGCGGTAGACCAGCTTGGTCGGACGAAATCTCAGTCATGGACGGCGAATAGTGACGTTCAGTCCATTACCAGTGGTGCATCTGCTGGCGGGCCAGCAGGCGATGTCACCGAATACGAGTACGACGCCCTAGGCAACCGATCCGCAGCGCGCCTTCCAACCGGCGCCGCCGCAACAGCAGCTTACGCCGCAACCTCGACGTGTCCCTCGGACGGGACCGGTGATCCTTTCCAGGTCAAGTGCTCGACCGACGCTCAGGGAAACAAGACCAGCGTTTCCTACGATGCGACGGGTAACCTCCTGAGCACGACTGATCTGAAGACCAATGCCAAGAACTTCACCTACAAGCGCGAAATTGCAGATAGATCAGTGTGTGGTGCTTTCGTTGGCATGGTGTGTGCATCTACCGATGAGAACGGGAGAACAACGACCTACACCTACGACGCAGACGGGAACTTGACCAGCGTCATACCGCCGGCCCCGTTGGGCAAGACTACGTACACCTACGACAAGATGAGCCGACCAGTCACCACCATCGACGCCGCGGGTACCGAGAGGAGATTGTCCTACACTGCTGATGACCGAGTGTTTGCCACAACGTATAACGGAGACATAGCCGGAAATCACATCAGTCACAACCGTGACTACGACGGCATGAGCTCCGCCTATGACGCCCTCGACCGCGCCTACCCGAACGATCTAGGTTCTTCTGTCAACGGGTTGAGGATTAAGGATGACATTCATGGTGATCCGCTGTCTCAGACGATTGGGCACAACGGCGAGATTCTCATCATGGACTCAGTCTCTGATACCCGCGGCAACCTCACGAAGACGAACATCCGGTCCTCCGGTTCCGTCCCGTACAGCGAACTGGATACCTTCTTCGATTACGATGCTGCCAACCAGAAGACCCGTAGCAGCTCCAGTGACACCGCTACCTGCACCACCGCTACAGCCATCGCCGCAAACACCGACTGCCTCGCATACAACTACGACGGCCGAGGACGCGTCGACGTCAAAGCATTCCCAGGCGGCACCAAGCAAACCACTGCCTTTGACGCCTCTGACCGACCAACCCGGATCACCGTGAAAACCGCTGCAGCCGCTGTCCTCTATGACGTGTCCTATAACTACAAGGGCGTCGACGGGCTCGACAGAACACTCCTGCAGTCCAAGACCTCCCACGTCGAGCAAGGAATCACCGCCGGAGCTGTCACCACCTACACCTACGACTCGAAGAACCGGCTCACCGCGGCAACCGAAAAAACAGGCACCACCACCGCAGCGTCATGGGCGTACGCCTACGACAAAGCCGGCAACCGCACCAGCGTCACATACAGTGGCAGCACCGGGTCACCAGCTGGCACCACCACGTACACCTACAACGCCGCGAACCAGGTTATCGCCTCCAGCAAGAACCCCACAGGGTGGGCTCACGACGCGTCCGGCAATCTCACCAAGAACCCGCAAACCGGGGTGTCCCACACCTACGGGGTCCGCCAGGAAACCTTGACCACCACCAAGGGAACCACCACCCTCACGGGTAAATACTGGGCCGCCGGCAACACCAACCGCACCCACGCCAACGGGACTGAAGAATTTAGGACCGTCCTCGGGCTCTCCGAAATACGGGCAAGCGGGACACCAACCAAGTACACCCGGGACCCTCAAGGCAACCTGCTCAGCTCCACCGCAGGCACCACGAAGACCTACTACGTTGCTGACGAGCAAGGCTCCGTCGTCCTTCTCCTCAACGGATCCGGACAAAAAATCGGTGGATACAGCTACGACCCCTACGGCGTCACCCGCGCCATCAACGGAACCGCAGCTCAAACCAACCCCTTCCGTTACATCGGCGGTCAGCTCGACTCAGTCACGGGCCTGTACAAGTTCGGGGCACGCTACTACGACCCAGCCATGGGACGCTTCACTCAACTGGACCCATCAGGACAGGACCCCCACTACGCCTACTCAGGCAACAATCCAATCAATTACAGCGACCCGACTGGCCTCGCGACCGATTTCGAAGGGTTTATCAGCACCGCTCTTGGGGTGACGGTGGGCGCAATTACTACTGGGTTGATTCTTGCTGGAACGGGAGGGGTCGGCGCTCCCGCCGCATTTGCGGCCGGAGGATGCGTGGGTGGAATAGTCGCCGAAGGCTCCGAGGCCGCGATCAGGGACGAAGACGGGCTGAGGCCGGAAGAACTAGGATGGGCCTGCGGCACCGGCTTACTACCGGGATAACCCGTAGGACTAACTCATGAAAAATCAACGATCACAGGGCATCTATGCCGGCCTCTCAGGGCTCTTGTTAATCGGCTCCATTTGTTTAGCCGCAATCTTCCTACTCGGTTGGAATTGGGGGTACTTGCCGATCAAGGTTTTAGCGTTCATCGCATTGTGTGACGTTGTAGCCCGGGTCCTCCTGCGGATACGTACGTTGCGTCTCGTGCGGAGAGGCGACTTGGTGGTGGCGAAGACGCTGTCGACAACGGAAGCATGGCTGAAGTTGTCTGGGAATCGAGACGGACTTGATTCTTTGTGGGGGCGAGTGAGCGCGTCAGGGGCTTACGAACCACGTGAAAGCGGGCCGGATTCGATCAGAGCGTTGTGGCAAATGAAGCGACGTGACGCTGAAGTAACTGTGTCAGCGCCAAGCAACGAATCGCTCTATATTCGCTTTGAACCTGGCGCGTCAGGCGCACTTTGGGCTAATTCAGCGATCGAGCGTGAAGTCCACCGTATTGCGGAGGAACTTGCTGCTCATCGGTCGAGAAATTGAAATGAGGGTGGCCGACTTGGTTTGGTCGGCCACCCTTTCCTCTAGACGTCTGTGCAGTGCAATGAGGTGACTGCTGACTCTTATCGTCGGTCGGATACGGTTTGTTCCCTGGCCCCTGATCCTCGATCTTTACCGCTCAAGAATGGTTGACCGGCCGATGATGCGGCACGAACACACTCTGCAACGACTCGACCGAGCGGCGAAGGCAGCTAGGGCCGATTAGCCGAACAGTCCTCGCGACCGGAAAGATCTTATAAATGACTACACTCGACTGGATTTTGACGGCGGTCGCAGGTCTTCTAGTAGTGATCGGCTTTGCATTGCTGTATCGGACAACCATTCCGCCGAACGACACACCCAGAAACGACGCCGACTACAAGCGGGCGCCCTGGCACTTGTCGTGCTCATCGTTAAATAGATGACCCAGTCGATTGGCAGTGATGCGGGTTGGTCTCCCTCTGAAAGGAGACCAACCCGCATCTTTTTGTCAGGCGACGGCCACCCAAGGCAACGCGGAGAGAGGATTCAGGGCATGGTGAGAAGGAAAAGCGCCGACCGCGGTGTGAGGTCGGACCGTTGCGAGGACCACGAGGCCCGCACTCGGCTCCGTAGCATGGTGCACAAGATTTGCACTGCAACAGGACTTGGTGAGCCAGACCTCCGGGTTGTTGATCGGATAGCCTTCGGGTCGGATTTAAACGCCCAATTCAGGTTGCGACAGGGTCAACCAACGATCGACATCACGCGGCGCGCTGCCTCAGAGCTGCCTCCGGATGCCTTGGTCTTCCTGATCGCCCATGAACTGGGACACCTGAAGAACGCACGGGCCTGGGCGAGGATTCATCGTCTTTTCAAGGCGGCCTACGCTGGATTGATCCTGGTGTTGTTGGCCGGAACGAGCGGCTTGGCAGTGGCGGATCTGACAGGAGCGTCGCCGTTTGTGCCAGTGATGGTGGTCGGCCTTGCCCTCGCGGCCGTGATGCCACTTATCATCTGGTTCCTAGCCGTCAGCAGGGCGGAGGAACACAAAGCCGACGAGTTCGCGGTGGCCTATCAGGGAAGCCTTGCGGGTGCTCAGCAATGTTTTGCGGCATGGGAGGCCGACAAGCCGAAGCGCGGACTTGCCAGCCGACTCTTGGAGAGGCTGACCGTACTGTGGGACACCCACCCGAGCCACTCGTCGAGACTTCAGTCGATGGCCTCAACTTTGGAAGGAAGAGCGGGATCTGCAGGGTACTCGTCGACGGGTTGACCGAGTCCAAGGCTGGCAGGGAGCGCAGAGGGTTCCGGCTCGACCTTTCATCTCACTGCTGGACTCCGCCGCCTATGCACCCGAAAACCTAGCTGACGATATTAGGCAATTTCAAACAGCAGTTTCTGGACATCGAACACGTGCTCGAGAAGTATGTGCGCCGTAACGAGGGTGCCAAAATATTGGCTCAGCTTCAGTGCCCCCGCGTCGCGCTTTTCCGTTGTCACTTCGATCCCCTCGAGACACGGCCTGCGATTTACACGGCGATGTATTCCTGGCGGACGGCTCCGCGTGTGGCAGTCTCGATGTACCCGAAGTCCTGATAGGAATTAAGGACAACGGCATCATTGGCGACGGCGTACGCTGCGATGAGGCAGTCGAACGCAGCTGCAGCACGCATCAGCCCGTTGTCCCACAGCGCCTGCTGGATGTCCAGAACGGCTTTCTCGTCCGGGTGCTCCCAAGCTGCAAGCAGGTCGTCCATGTCTTTTCTGAGCTGCAGGTACTCCTCGCGCGACCTTGCTGAATGGCAGTACTCCAACACCTGAGGCGGGCACGTGATGATGAGATGACGGGGATATATTTCCCTGAGCCGCCGCGCAATGGAGTCACTGGTGGCGGCCCTTTGCCAGATGCTGTTGTCGACCAAGTAGGTCGTCACGCAGTCTTGTTTTCAAAATGCGCAGCACTGTTTCCAGAGGGCGAAGAAGGCACAGTTGTGGCAGGCGGGGTAATCGTCGGCGCGTCGATCTGGCTCGGCTCGAAACGGCGGGAGATGATGCGCTCAACGGCGGCAGGCTGCTGGCGGACCGCGATTAGTGTCCGCAGGGCCAGGTCCACAGTCTCACGGTTCGAGCTGGTCCCCGATAGCAGCTTGGCCTGCTTGAGTTCTTCTTTGTTGATGTCTATCGAGGTAATGGCCACAACCCCTCCTTCAAGTCTATATAAGTGACTATATAAGATCGACGCTGGAGTGTATACGCGTAGCTCTCTCAGCTGCATGAAGTACGGGATGCGACCCCACTACTCTGAAGAGCGCCGCGAACCCAAGTTTTGAAGCTCACCTGACTCAATGCGCGTCCACGGTCGAGCACTTCCTGAGCCAATTGCCGCGCCGCGCCGAGGGCGACAGGTCCGGGCTCCAGCGCATCCGACATCCTGATAGCGGTGGCATCAAGCTCAGTGCCATCTCTGGCCGCCCGCATTGCGAGAGCCATAGCGACAGCCAAAACGAGAACGCCGAGGGCGAATAGCACCGCAGCCAAGCCAAGCGGGGACTCCCCGATCAGGCTTAGCGTCGCGAAAGTCAGCGCTATTGCCAAGATGATCATGCCTAACCCGGTCAGAAATTTCACGTCTTTCATTGACTCCCCCCATTGCTGTCAGGCTCGACTCTAGGTAACGGCAGCGAAGGTGCAAGCAGCAGCGCGACTAAGAGCTGAGGTCCGGTCGCTGTTTGTCGGTGGCGTAACGCCAGAGCGCAACGTCCATGATCCTGAGCCTGGAGATGTGCGGGGCGTCGGCGGCTATGCCGATTCGATCGAGGCGATCGGCCAATGTCGTGTCTTCCTGAAATGCCTGAAACCACCGCTCCCACTGCTGATCCGAATCGGGCAGTCCCATCTCGGGTCCCACCTCAGAGTCATGAATGGGGATGAGGGCCGGGCGTTTTCGCGCCATGATCTTGCTGGCCGTGGTCGCACCGATCCCCCACCTGTCGCCATGCGAACGCAGCAGACGCCACAACTTCACGGCGGGGCTTCCCTCTCCAAGGAGCTGATCGAACCCATCCCGGTCAAGCTTGGTGAAGTCGGCGTCCACCGGCAGCGCCGCCAGAAGCTCGCGTACTTCGTCAGCCTTCCCGAGTAAACCAGCGGCGGCTTTACCCGGCACTTTGACGGACAGCATAGATACCGCCACGAAGTCATCGCCGGTCAACTCATTGGCGGTCTCACCATTTCCGCCACCAGCCCACGTGTCGAAGTACGCACCGGTCCAGGCTTTTCTGCCTGACTCTTTCTCCTTGTGGAAGTAGCTGCGGACGTATTCGACGGCGTCGTTGAAGCCGCCCTCGTCCAGGATCGGGTGGATCTTCACGGTTCCGGCTTCCTGAATCTGCATGCTCTGCCCGTATCTTCCAGCCGCGCCGGAGGTCCAGTAGGTGTGCCGAGGTCATCGCACGGCAATGCTTGAACCCTACCCGCCGATCGCACTTGCAGCGATGGCTTGGAGCTGGACCCTGCGGCTATCTTGAACCAATGGCAACTTCAGGTGTGGGGTCCTCCATGATGCGTCCGAACGATGAACTATCACAGCTGTTGCGCCAGGCGTACATGCCCTGCAGCAACATCGATGTCCGATCCGCCGTGTGCAGCCAAGCGCAGTGGGCTCCGGAGGCGGGCCATATAACGCGCGGCTTCCTGGGAGCCACCGGTGGGCTTGAGGACGTCGAGCTCGTGATGGTCTTCGCGGAGCCAGGGCACCCCCATCCCGGCGAGACTTACGACTCCACGGACAGCCCGGACGCACTGATCAATGTACGTGACTATGCGTACTGCCGTCCCATAGGTGACGGATTTCGGCACTCGTGTGGTCGAGAATAAACTTCGCGTGGTTGAGGGCACAAAAAAACCCCGGAGAACCGGGGTTTTTGTTGTGCGCGGAGGGGGACTTGAACCCCCACCCTCAATAAGAGGACTAGCACCTCAAGCTAGCGCGTCTGCCATTCCGCCACCCGCGCGGGTGGTGTTTCCGAGGCCAGTTTTGCTCTGGTTTCCGTCGAAAGCAGCGAGAAAAACTCTAACACGACACCTGCCCAAGAACTTAATCGGACACGTTCTCCAGGAGCTGATCGGTTATCGCCCTGATACCCGCGTATGTCTCTTCGAAGGATGTCGAAAGCGGCGACAGACCAAGCCTTAAACCCTCTGGATTCCGGAAGTCCGGAATGATGCCATCTGCCCAGAGGGTGGGGAGCATCGTCCGGAAGGCGGGGTGGTCGATCGTGATGTGGCTCCCCCGCTCCCCAGGATCTGCTGGCGATGAAACGCGGACGCCTTGCGCACCCATCAAGTCCTCCACGCATTCAACTGCGAAAGCAGTCAGCCGAACGGATTTCTCCCGCACTCTATCCATTCCGACTTCCTCGAGTAGCTCGAGCATGTCCTGCATCGCGATCATCCCGAGGATCGGGGGCGTCCCCGAGGCCAGACGGCGGATGCCCTCTGCCGGCTCGTAACCCACGCCCATGCCGAATGGGTCCGCACTGCCGAGCCATCCGTGGATGGGCTGCTCGAGCGTATTCAGGTGCCTCTTGGCGACGTAGGCCCAGGCGGGCGCCCCCGGTCCGCCATTGAGGTATTTGTAACTGCACCCGACCGCGAGGTCCACGTCGCAATCATCCAGTTCGACGGGGACCGAGCCCACGGAGTGGCTGAGATCCCACAGCATCAGGGCGCCGGCCTCGTGCACCAGGGCTGTGATTGCCCGCATGTCCGCAATATGGGCTGAACGGTAGGCGACATGGCTCAGGACGACGACGGCGGTGTCCTGGCTCAGGGCGGCGGCCACGCCTTCCGGCGTGGGGCCGGCGTCGCGCTCTGCCTCCACCCAGCGCACGGTGAGGGAACGGTCGGCGGCGATGCCTTCCACAATGAACCGGTCTGTGGGGAAGTTGTCGCGGTCTAGGACGATCTCGCGGCGATCCGGACGTGCCGCAAGGGCAGCCCGCACCGTCTTGTAAAGCAGCACGCTCGTGGAATCGGCAACGACGCACTGGCCAGGTGCAGCTCCGAGAACCACCCGACCGATTTGGTCACCGACCTTCTCGGGAAGTTTCAACCAACATTCATCCCAGCCCCGGATCAGCCGGCCGCCCCACTGCTCCCTGACAAAGGCACCCAGCCGCTCCGCGGTGGCTTTCAGGGGACGCCCCAAAGAATTGCCGTCGAGGTACGCGGCGATAGCGCCGTCGTCGTGCCCAACAAACAGCATGCGGTAGTAGGCAAGGGGGTCTTTATCATCCAGGGAGCGGGCGAGGTCGAGCATGGCGTGGGCATTCATAAAGCCAGTGTAGGCAGGTCCATCCCGCGGACGCCGAGCCTGTGGACGCGAAGAGGCCGCCTCCCAATGGTGCGCGGGAGGCGGCTTCTTTGGTGGGGGATGGAGTTAGCGGTTGGACGCGGTGTTGTATGCGGTCTGAATCGAGCTGCCGAAGTACGGCCCATACATCACGTTCTTCTGCGTGTTGTACCCGAAGCTGTTCACCGAGTTCTGCGTCCCGCCGGAACCGGAGCCAACAAACCATGGGCCACCGGAGGACCCACCGGTCATGTCGCAGGGGATGCCCTGCGACTGGGTCCCGCCGATGCGGTCGCGGGACGCGGTTCCGTAGCAGCTCTTCAGGGTTTCACCGTTGAACGGTGATGCCGCCGGGTAGCCGTAGGCCGAGTAGGTCAGGCCGCGCGCGAGGTTGAAGCCGATGTTCGAGCCGCCGACGGTTGCTGTCAGGGTCCGTCCGTTGATGGGAGCGACGACAGCAAATGCGCCGTCGTAGCTGATGTCGTTACGGGACACCCATTCCGTTGTGGAGTGCAGCGATGTTGCAGTCCAGGTTCCATACGGAGCACTGCCGTTGTTGTAGGCAGGGACGAAGACGAATTTGCTGGCCCAACCTGCATTCAGGTCATGTGTGCAGTGACCGGCAGTGGCAACAGTGTTCTGGTTGTTGCTTCGGACAGAGTTAGCCGAGCAAACATAGTTCTGGCCGCCAAGGGTGAAGAACACTTTGCCGATGTGTGAGACCGGAGCGGGGCTTCCTGCCCGCTTGACCGGTGCCGCCTTGGTCTCGGGCGCTGCGAAGGCCCCCGCTTTGGGCATAACCGAGCGACCCTGCTCAGCCCAACCCTGCGAGTTGATCGTGTTGCCCGGCTTGGCATTTTTCATGCGTTCGGGGGTCCAGTAAGCCGCAACCGATTCCGGTGATTCAGCCTGGACGTGCGAAACGGTGGCGCCTTGCGCCTGGAGCGGTGCCTGGGGGGCTGCGTTGGCCGCACCGCCGGTCATGAGAGCCGATGCCATCAGCGTGGATGCTGCGATAACGACTGCCTTCAAACCTCGTGAATTCACGAAATCCTCATTTCGATCGTGATGAACCGTCAGCGGTAGCTGACCCTTGGAGTCTGCTCCTCCTGAGACTCGAATCACAGCCGAATCTGGGATCTCGCGCAAAGTCGTCCGAATACTCCTGCCCACTCTGGACATAAAAGAACGGTCATGCAATTATCTCGCGCGAGTTTTTTGGTTCGGCAACTGAACCGTCTACAGAACCGCCAGATGCCCCGTGAAATGCGTACGACGGCGGCGCGGATCCCATGCGACGACGTCGGCTCCGTTCCACCGGCCGGAGGTGTCGGCGTCGACGGCCAGGAATACCTCACACGGCAGGCTAACCGGCGCCTTGAAGTCCACTTCCCAGCGAAAGGGCACCGTCTCCCGCGGCCCAGCCTCGGCCACCATGCGCGATGCGAGGTACATGCCGTGGGCGATGGGCCGCTTCAGACCCAGTAGACGTGCGGAAGGCCCACTGAGGTGGATCGGGTTGTAATCACCGGATACGCCCGCGTACCGCCGCGCTGTACTGCGATCGATCCGCCAAACGGCAGTCGGAAAACCGGGCACGGATTCCTCCTGCATAGGACCGCTGACAGCACCGTCCCGGCCAGGCAGATGGACCGACCTGGCCAGATATGTCGAGCGTCCGCGCCACGCAACGCCCTCGCCATCCTCAATCTCTACGACGGCATCGACCTGCGTTCCACTGCGGTGCGCCGTGAGATTTTCCACCCAGGCGGTAATCGTGAGGACCGCGTGCTGTCCCAGGGGGCGCAAGTGCTCGACTTCGTTGCGCACGTGCACCATGCCCAGAAGCGGCAACGGAAAATCCGGCCTTGCAAGAACACTCATGGCCACCGGAAATGCAAGCACATGCAGGTAACCCGACGGCAGGTAGTCCCCTGGCGGCTGGCGCATCAGTGTCTGGAACGCGGACAGACGTGCGGCCGTCGCCTTCATACCTTCCGCGCGATGCCGCTCGGCTGGGATGGTTTGCGCGGCGCCAGCCCGCTTTCCCGGGTTCACTGACCGGGTCAACGCCCTGCCATACAGGGACAGCAATTTTGGCGGCTCCTCCAGCTGCACGATCATCACGCACCGACCAGGTTCTGGCCGCACACACGCAGCGTGTCTCCGCTGATTCCTGCCGCGGAATCCGAGCCGAGGAATGCAACGGCCTCGGCCACGTCGACCGGCAAGCCTCCCTGCTGCAAGCTGCTGAGGCGCCTGGCAACCTCTCGGGTAGCGAACGGAATTTTCGCGGTCATGTCGGTTTCGATGAAGCCCGGGGCAACTGCGTTGATGGTCCGGCCTGAGCCACCCCAGAGCTCCGCTGTAGAGCGGACCATCCCGATCACTCCGGCTTTCGACGCTGCATAGTTGGTCTGCCCCCGGTTTCCGGCAATTCCACTGGTGGAGGCGAGGCAGACCACCCGGCCCGATGAACTGAAACCAGCGTGGGTTGCAAGGACCCGGTTCATGCTCAGCTGGGACTTCAGGTTGACTGCCAGCACCGCGTCCCAGCGTGCCGCGTCCATGTTCGCGAGCAGGCGGTCGCGGGTGATGCCAGCGTTGTGCACCACGATGTCGAGGCTGCCGTAGCGTGCCGCCGCATGATGGAGGATCCGTTCGGCGGCATCGTCGGCTGTGACATCGACCTGCAGCGCAGTACCTCCCACGCTGTTGGCCACGCGGGCAAGGCGCTCCCCTGCTGCAGGTACGTCCACTCCAATCACCTGGGCTCCGTCCCGGGCAAGCACCCTGACGATCTCAGCGCCGATTCCTTGCGCCGCCCCGGTCACAACGGCCGTCTTTCCCGCCAGAGGCAGGTCCCAGTCCGCGGGAAGCGAGCCGTGGGCGGAGCGCACCGAAATAAACTGCCCGTCGACGTAGGCACTCTTGCCGGAGAGGAGGAAGCGCAGGGCTGCACTCACGCTGGCTGCGTCCACGTCCACGGTCCTCCCGAGGAGGATTCCGTTTGCTGTTGCGCCGGCCCGCAGCTCCTTCGCGAGGCTGCGGAGCGCGCCGTCGACGCCCTGCTGCGCTGCGGCGGCCTCGGGCTCGGAGCCGGGTGTAATCCCCCTTGACACGCTCACCACCCGCCCGCCTGGAAGCAGTTGGCGCAGTACGGAGCCCAACTCGAGGAAGACAGGCGACAGGCCCCCAGGGTTTGACATTTCGTCGAAGACGACGACGGCGGCCCCGAACTTTTCCTTCGGCCCAAGATGGCGCCGCACATCGAGGTCCCATCCAAGTAGGACGCGGGCCAGATGGTCAGCTCCCTGGCCTGTGCCGAGCACCAGTACAGGACCGGGAACGAGTGGGGTTCCGCTTTCGTAGCGCCGTAGGGGAACCGGGCGGGGCAAGCCGATGGCCTTGGCAACCCTGTTCAGGGGCGCGGAGTTGACGAGATTGAGGTAGGTGTCGCCCATTCTCAGCGCGCCTCCAGGATAGCGACGACGCCCTGGCCGCCAGCCGCACAGACAGAGATCAGTCCCCTGCCGGAGCCCTTCTCGGCGAGCGACTTGGCGAGGGATGCGACGATTCGCGCACCCGTGGCAGCAAACGGGTGGCCCACCGCGAGTGAGGAGCCGTTGACGTTGAGCTTGCTGCGGTCCACCCTGCCCAACGCGCCGGGCAGGCCGAGTTGGGTCCGACAGAAATCCTCATCCTCCCAGGCCGCCAGGGAAGAGAGCACCGTGCCGGCGAAAGCCTCGTGAATTTCGAAGAAGTCGAAGTCCGCAAAGGTCATTCCGTTCCGCTCAAGCAGCCGCGGCATGGCGTAGACCGGCGCCATGAGAAGGCCCTCCTTACCGTTGACAAAGTCGACGGCTGCGGCCTCCGCGTCCACTACATTGGCCAGCATCGGCAGATTGTGCTTACGGGCGTATTCCTCGGACCCGAGCAGCACCACAGCAGCGCCGTCGGTCAGCGGCGTGGAGTTACCGGCGGTCATGGTCGCTTCGGCACCCAGGCTTCTACCAAAGACCGGCTTGAGCGCTCCAAGCTTCTCGAGCGACGTGTCAGCGCGGAGGTTTCCGTCCCGCACCACGCCCCGGAATGGCGTTACCAGGTCATCGAAGAACCCGCGGTCGTACGCGGCCGCCAGGTGGGTGTGGCTGGCAAGTGCCAACTCATCCTGGGATTGACGGCTGATGTTCCAGCGCGCGGTGGTGATGGCCTGGTGCTCCCCCATGGACAGGCCTGTGCGGGGCTCGGAAGTAGAAGGAGCGTTCGGTTTGAGGTCGGCCGGGCGCAGGTTGCGCAGCGCCGCCAGCTTCTGGGGCACGGTGCGCGCCCGCGAGAGGTCGAGCAGTACTCGCCTGAACCCCTCACTGACTGCGACGGGAGCATCCGAGGCGGAGTCAACCCCGCCTGCAACCGCTGATTCGATCTGGCCCAGCTTGATTTTGTTGGACAAGCCGATGACCGTTTCAAGACCCGTTGCGCAGGCCTGCTGAAGGTCATAGGCGGGCGTGTCTGGTGCTAGCGCCGAGCCGAGGACGGCCTCACGCGTCAGGTTGAAGTCGCGTGAATGCTTGAGGACGGCACCTGCGGCTACCTCACCGATGCGCTCGCCCTGCAGCCCGAAACGTGCCACCAGACCGTCCAACGCTGCGGTGAGCATGTCCTGATTCGACGCGTAAGCGTAGGCGGACCCGGAGCGAGCGAATGGTATGCGGTTGCCACCGATGACGACGGCGGGGCGCGGCACCCTGGGCGCGGAAACGTCCTTGGCTGCGGAAGGGTCGTGTTGCGGGGTGCTGGTGGTCATGCTGCTCCTTCAAAGGCCCAGACGGGTGTGGGTACTCAGGAAAGCCAGGTAACTGGCGTCACGGTACGCGGTCCCGTGAGTTATCGATACCCAGCGTACCTGATACGCTGAGTATCGTGAATCAGACGCTCGAGAGAAACTTGACGGCGCCCGCTCCCCCTGACGGACGGTCAAGCCGCTGGGAGAAGCACCGCGAGGCCCGTCGGACTGCGCTCATCAAGACTGCGCGCAAGGCTGTGCACAGAATCGGACCGGGTGCCTCGATGGAAGAGATCGCCTCCGCAGCCGAGACCTCGAAATCCGTCTTCTATCGTTACTTCAGCGATAAAGCCGGCCTGCAGAGGGCGATGGGTGAGGTGGTCGTCCGCCAGATGCAGCGCCAGCTGCTGGAGGCTGCACGCCTGGCGACAACACCCAGGGAGGGGTTGCGTGCCATGGTGTCCACTTACCTCCAAATGGCCGAGAAGTCGCCCAACGTATATGCATTCGTCACCCAGTCCGGTAATGAAGGCGGGGTGGCGGTGCTGGACGGAACACCAACTCTGAGCACCTTTTTCGAAGAAATCTCCACCATGCTTGCACGGCCGATGAGCACGCTCCTCGACGAGCGGGTGACAGGCAGTTCAACTCCCCTTTCGCTCAATCTCTGGCCGAGGGCCGCCATCGGGATGGTCCGCGCAGCGGGAGAGCAGTGGCTTTCTACGCCGGTGGGGCCACAGCGCCCCTCCGAGCCGGAGCTGGCTGACTCCATCACCGCATGGCTGTTCGACGGGATCGCCGCTTCGGTGCCCCAGGCAACGCTTCCTCTGACACCGGGCTATGCCCTCCATACGAAGGACGAATCATGACGGACCTCACCGATACCGCACGGCCCGAACTCTCGGTACCCGCTACCGTCGCAATCCAGGACAACGACGCCGCGGTAGTGGACGTAGCAGCTTTGGGAGAACAACTGCTCGGCCGTTGGGCGGCTACCCGGCGGATTGCACGGGCGTTGGCAGGTGAGCCTGCGGTTCACAAGACTGAAGGGCTGTCCTCCGCAGAGCACCGCGCACGGTGCCTTGAGCAGTTGCACCATCTCGTGGAAGCGAAGGCGGTCCACCGGGCCTTCCCGAAGGAGCTCGGCGGCTCAGACGATCATGGCGGCAACATCGCGGGCTTCGAAGAACTGGTTGTCGCTGACCCTTCCCTCCAGATCAAGGCAGGCGTGCAGTGGGGTCTCTTTGGTGCCGCCGTGCTGCACCTCGGCACAGAGGAACACCACCGCGCGTGGCTGCCGGGAATCATGAACATGGAAATCCCCGGGTGTTTCGCCATGACCGAGACAGGCCATGGCTCCGATGTATCAAGCATCGCAACTACGGCCGTCTTCTCGCCGGACACCGACGAGTTTGTCCTTCACACTCCGTTCAGGGCCGCGTGGAAGGACTACATCGGGAACGCAGCCCAGGACGGCAAGGCGGCCGTGGTCTTCGCCCAGCTCATAACGCGCGGTGTGAATCATGGCGTTCACGCCTTCTACGTGGAGCTGCGGGACCCTGACGGACGCTTCCTCGAAGGTATCGGCGGAGAAGATGACGGGTTGAAGGGCGGCCTGAACGGTATCGACAACGGGCGCCTGCACTTCACCGGGGTTCGCGTTCCCCGCGCCAACCTCCTCAACCGCTACGGCACCGTTGACGCCACGGGCACCTACACCTCCCCCATCGCTTCCCCAGGCCGTCGCTTCTTCACCATGCTCGGAACGTTGGTTCAGGGCCGCGTATCACTCGATGGGGCAGCGGTCGCGGTCAGCAAACTCGCGCTCAAAACAGCAATCCAGTATTCCGTGGAGCGGCGGCAGTTCACCACTGCTTCCGAGTTGTCGGAGGAGGTCCTGCTGGATTACCAGCTGCATCAGCGCCGCCTGCTCCCCCGCCTGGCCACGACCTACGCTGCTTCGTTCGCCCACGAGGAACTGCTTGAGAAGTTCGACGGCGTTTTCTCAGGAGCCCACGACACGGACGAGGACCGCCAGGACCTAGAGACCCTGGCGGCGGCGCTGAAGCCGCTCTCTACGTGGATGGCCCTGGACACGCTTCAGGAGTGCCGTGAAGCCTGTGGCGGAGCGGGATTCCTGACCGAGAACAGGTTCACCTCCCTGCGTGCCGACCTTGATGTCTACACCACCTTCGAAGGCGACAATAACGTCCTGCTGCAACTCGTCGCCAAACGCCTCCTCGCTGACTATGCAAAGGAATTCCAAGGAGTCGACTTCGGTGTCCTGGCGCGGTTCGTCGCTAGCCAGGCAGCCGACCGGACACTTCACCGCACGGGCCTTCGCCGGGTACTCCAATCGGTCGTGGATACAGGATCTGAGCGAAAGTCCGCCATCGCGCTGCGTGATGAACGGACACAGCACGAGCTGCTCTGCGGCCGCGTTGACGCGATGGTCGGCGAACTGGCCGGTGCGCTGCGCGGGGCTCGGCGGCTCTCGCAGGATGAAGCTGCTGCTCTCTTCAACCAGCACCAGCACGAGCTCATCGAAGCTGCCCGGGCGCATGCCGAACTTCTCCAATGGGAAGCATTCACGGCCGCACTCGCGAAGACCAGCGACCCGGGAACCCGGCAGGTGCTGACCTGGTTGCGCGATCTCTTCGGCCTGTGCCTGATTGAGGACAACCTTGCCTGGTACCTCATTAATGGCAGGCTTTCAGCGCAACGCGCCCGCACCCTCGGCCCCTACATCAACCGGTTGCTGGCCAAACTGCGGCCGCATGCCGTGGACCTCGTCGATGCCTTCGGATACGGACCTGAGCACCTCCGTGCCGCCATCGCGACAGGCGCCGAACGCGAACTTCAGGACGAGTCTCGGGCATACGCACGCTCAATGCGCGCGAGCGGCGAAGCACCACTCGAGGAGAAAACCGTCATCGCCCGGCAGAAGGAAGCCGACGCTCAAAAGAGCGCGCGCCGAGCCTAGGACCGAGCGGGGAGAACCTCATAGCACCGAGCGGTAGACGCCGAGGGTGCTGTCCGCGATCGTGTCCCAGGAAAAGTTGGCTTCCGCGCGGATTCGACCCTGCTCACCCATGGCCCGGGCACGGGCGGGGTCGGCAACCAGCGCGTTCAGCGCATTAGCGAAGTCGGCCACGAACTGGTCGGGGTCCAATGGGGTTCCGGTACCGTCTGTTACCTGTTCCAGCGGCACCAGGGTACCGGTCACGCCGTCCTCGACGACCTCAGGGATACCTCCGGTGGCGCTTGCGACGACGGCGGCACCGCACGCCATCGCCTCCAGGTTCACGATGCCGAGGGGTTCGTAGATTGACGGGCACGCGAACACGGTCGCGGTACTGAGCACCTGGATCAGCTCGTCCCGCGGAAGCATGCGCTCAATGAGAACCACCGAACCTCGCTGGACTGACAGTTCATCGATCAGCCGGGATGTCTCGGCAGCGAGCTCTGGCGTGTCAGCCGCGCCGAGGCAGAGGACCAGCTGCACATCGGCTGGTAGTTTCGCGGCAGCGCGCAAAAGGTACGGAACGCCCTTCTGGCGGGTGTTCCTACCCACGAAGACCACGCTGGGACGCTCCGGATCGATGCCAAGGGAACGGACGGCGTCGTCGTTTTTGTCCGGGCTCCAGGTCACCGTGTCGATGCCGTTGTGGACGACATGAACCCTGCCGGGGTCGACCGAGGGGTAACAACGCAAAATGTCCTCGCGCATGCCCGCCGAGACGGCGATCACCGCAGCAGCCGCTTCGTAGGCCGTCTTTTCCACCCAGGACGAGACGGCGTAACCGCCCCCGAGTTGCTCGGCTTTCCAGGGGCGAAGCGGTTCCAGGCTATGGGCGCTGAGCACGTGCGGGATGCCGTGGAGGAGCGAGGACAGGTGCCCGGCCATGTTCGCGTACCAGGTGTGCGAGTGGACGAGGTCGGAACCCGCGATTCCCTCGAGTATTGCCAGATCAGTCCCCAGCGTTTGTACTGCGGGGTTTGATTGGGCGAGCTCGGAGGGCACCGCGTAGCTGCGGACGCTCGCGCCGTTGTAGTTTGGCGATCGCTCGGCTCCGAAGCAGTGCACGTGGAGCTCCAGCCGACTCGAAAGCACACGACTGAGTTCCGCCACGTGGACGCCGGCCCCGCCGTAGATCTCAGGGGGGAATTCTTTTGTCACAATGTCTACTCGCACCTAACCAACGTAGTGCAGGCCATGCCTGTCCTCTAGTGTGAAGGGCAGGCGTAACAATCCATTGTCGACGAGGAAGGGGTTGTGCCGTGGCGATCAAGAAAGTGCTGGCGGTGGTTCTGGCAGGCGGCGAGGGCAAACGATTAATGCCCCTGACAGCAGACCGCGCCAAACCCGCGGTCCCCTTCGCAGGCAGCTACCGCCTGATCGATTTCGCGCTCTCCAATGTGGTGAATTCCGGCTACCTGCAGATCGTTGTACTCACCCAGTACAAGTCGCACAGCCTTGACCGGCACATCTCCGAAACCTGGCGGATGTCGACGCAGCTGCAGCAGTACATCGCTTCGGTTCCTGCACAGCAGCGCCGGGGAAAGAGCTGGTTCCTCGGCAGTGCCAACGCTATTTACCAGTCGCTGAACCTCATCCACGATGCGCGGCCGGATATCGTCGTCGTCATCGGCGCCGACCACGTCTACCGCATGGACTTTGAGCAGATGGTGCAGTCGCACATTGAAAGCGGCGCGTCCGTGAGTGTCGCAGCCGTCCGGCAGCCGCTCTACCTCGCGGACCAGTTTGGTGTCATCGAGTCAGACCCTGAGGATCCGGGCAGAATCGCCGCCTTCGTGGAGAAGCCCGAATCCACCCCTGGCCTGCCGGATGACCCGGGAAGCTTCCTGGCCTCCATGGGGAACTATGTGTTCAACACCGAAGCCCTGATTCACGCGCTCGAAGTGGATGCAGCCCGTTTGAACACCAAGCACGACATGGGCGGCGACATCATCCCCTACTTCGTGGAGCGCGGCGATGCCGCCGTGTACGACTTCACCAGGAATGAGATTCCGGGTGCCACGGAGCGGGACAGCCAGTACTGGCGCGACGTCGGGACACTGGACTCCTACTACGACGCCAACATGGACCTGATCACGCCGCTCCCCCTGTTCAACCTGTACAACCTCGAGTGGCCGATCTACACCCGCCAGAGTATTTCCCCGCCCGCGAAGTTTGTCCGAAGCGCGTCCGGGGTCTCCGGAGTTGCCCATGATTCGATTGTCTCGAACGGAGTTGTTGTTTCCGGTGGCGCAGTCCAGAGCTCAATTCTCGCCACCGACGTCTACGTAGCCGAGGGTGCCGAGGTGAGCGGCTCGGTGCTGCTGGACAATGTCACGGTCGGGTCGGGAGCAATCCTGCGCAAAGCGATCATCGACAAGAACGTCACCATTCCCCCCGGCGCGAAGATCGGCGTCGACAGGGAACTCGACCTCAGCCGTGGCTACACGGTCACCGAGTCCGGCCTGACGATCCTCAGCAAGGGCCAACTCGTAGACCCGTAGATTTCCATCCGAAGGACACGCGCCGGCGCCCGCTCAGGCGACGCGGGTGATGTCCACCGTGACATTGAGGTTTGAACCTCCACCGCCGGACAAAATGCCCTTCAGGGGCGAGACGTCCCGGTAATCCCTTCCGCGCGCCACTGAAACGTGAAAGTCGCTTACCGGGCCGCTGTTGGTCGGGTCCCAACCCCGCCATTCGCCGTCCCACCACTCGACCCAGGCATGCGACTGCCCGGCAACGGATTCCCCCACGGCTGCGCTCCTGCGCGGATGGAGGTAGCCGGAAATGTAGCGGGCAGGTATGCCAAGGCTGCGCAGCGAACCGATCGCTATGTGCGCGAGGTCCTGGCAGACGCCACGGCGCTCTGCCCAGGCTTCCTGCGCGTTCGACTGCACACCCGTGACTCCCTGCACGTACTGCATCTCCGAACCCAACCACGCAAAAATTGCATGCGTTGCTGCGTGCGGATCGCGGCCGCCAGCAACGTCACGGACAAGCGCACGCGCTTCCGGGCCCGGCTCGCTCAGCCGCGTGCCGGCGAGCCAATCCGCGAAGCCGTTCACGACGGCATCGGAGCCCAGAGCCTCCCACGTCACGATTTCCTCCGGCGCGGGAATGCGCTCGTGCCGGCTGACCTCCACAGTGGTCTGCGCGGCGACCTCGAGGTGGTCGTGCGGTACCTGGACATCAAAGGCCGTGACTCGCGTGCCCCAGTAGTCCCGGTACGTGGACACGGCGGCGCTGGAGGGGTTGATGGACACCGTGGATTCGAGCACCACCTGCTGGGAATCGGTCAGCGGAGTCATGCGGGCCTCGTTGTAGGACAACGAAACCCGGCGCAGGTAGTCATACCCCGTGCGGTGCTCGATTAATAGGCGGGTCATGAAACTTCTCCAACCCAGGACAGCTCGGCTGCCTGCGAAAAGTAGGTGCGGGAAACGGCGTCGGAAGCTTCGGCGCAGGCCTTCTGCACCCTCTCCAGGTGTTCAGGGAGTTCCAGCATGAGGTCCGCTGTCTGATGGAACTCGAGGAAGGTGCGGGCCTGGCCGACTATCCGGCTGGCATCGTTGATGAACCCCACCCTGCGGTAGGCAGGATTCAGGTTCGTCAGGCACTTCTCGGCGTCGCTCAATGCGTAGACGATGGACCGCGGGAACAAGCGGTCGAGCAACAGGAACTCAGCGGCGTGCTGCTCACCGAAGGACGCCCTGCGTGTGCGCAGGAAGGACTCGTACGCCCCTGCGCACCGCAGCATGTTCACCCAGGACAGCCCCGTGGCGTGGACATTCCGCGTCGACAGCATCCGCGCAGTCATGTCCGCCCGTTCCAGGCTCCTCCCCAGCACCAGGAACTGCCAGCTTTCGTCGTGGCTCATGGTGGTGTCAGCGAGCCCACGCACCATAGCGGTGCGCTCAATCACCCAATGGCAGAAACGGTAGGTCCCCACCACGTCCTTGCGATGCTGCGTGAGCCCGTACCACGTGGTGTTCAGGCCTTCCCACACGCTGGCCGAGACGGTTTCCCGGGCGCGGCGGGCATTCTCCCGTGCGGCACCGAGCGCCCCGGCGATGGATGTGGTGCTGCTCCGGTCGAAGGCGAGGGCTTCGAGCAGGTCACCGAGCCCGAAGTCGTCGGTCTCCGGCCGGTTGCCCATGACGCCGAGGAGCTGACGTGACACATCCCGCTGGACGGGCCGCGGCATCTGGTTGAGGCGTTCAAGGTGAACGTCGAGGATCCGGGCGGTCCCGTCAGCCCGTTCCAGGTAACGCCCAATCCAGAACAGCGACTCCGCGATACGGCTAAGCATCGGCTGCCACTCCTTCCCCGGCGGCGAGCTGCTGCTGTTGCTGCTCCGGCTGCCGGTCCTGCCAGCCGGATGCAACAGGCCAGACGCTTACCCGCTGGCGTACGACGGCGGGAGGCCCGCTTGCGACGGACGCAGCAGTTTCGGGCGGCGCACCGCCGTCGGGCTCGTCATCCACCACCCACGTGTCCTTCGACCCGCCGCCCTGGCTCGAATTGACGATCAAGGAACCCTCCTTCATTGCCACCCGGGTCAGTCCGCCGGGCAGAACCCACACGTTGTCTCCGTCGTTCACTGCAAACGGCCGAAGGTCCACGTGCCTGGGGCTGAACTGGCCACCGGACATGGTGGGCACCGTCGACAACTGGAGGACGGGTTGCGCGATCCAGCCACGTGGGTCCGCGAGGACGCGATCCCGCAGGGCAGCGAGTTCTTCGGCGGAAGCGTCGGGCCCGATCACGAGGCCCTTTCCGCCGGACCCGTCGACCGGTTTCACCACCAGTTCATCAAGACGGTCCAGGACCTCTTCGCGGGCAGCCGGCTCTTCCAGCCGGAACGTGTCAACGTTGGCGATGAGTGGTTCTTCGCTGAGGTAGTACCGGATGAGGTCGGGGACGTAGGTGTAGACAAGTTTGTCGTCGGCCACTCCGTTGCCCACGGCGTTGGCGATGGTGACCATGCCCGCGCGGGCAGCATTCACGATGCCCGGGCACCCTAGAACCGAGTCGGCGCGGAACTGAAGCGGGTCGAGGAACTCATCGTCGATCCGTTTGTAGATGACGTCCACGCGCTGCTCACCCGCCGTCGTCCGCATGTAGACGCGGTTGCCGCGGCAAATCAGGTCCCTGCCCTCGACCAGCTCGACGCCCATAAGCCCCGCCAGCAGCGTGTGTTCGAAGTAGGCCGAGTTGAAAACGCCCGGGGTGAGCACGACGACGGTCGGATCCTCGGCGCTGGGAGGCGCAGTTTTCCGAAGCGCGGCGAGGAGGCGGCGGGGATACTCCTCAACCGGCCGAATGTGCTGCTGCCCGAACGCCTCAGGCAGACCCTTCGCCATCGCCCGCCGGTTTTCCAGCACGTAGCTGACCCCGCTGGGAACGCGGACGTTATCTTCGAGCACACGGAAGGTGCCTTCGTGGTCGCGAACGACGTCGATCCCCGAGATGTGGACCCGTACGCCTCCGGCAGGGTCGAAACCCGACACCTCGCGGTGGAAGTGTGCCGAGGAGGTGATCAGCTTGCGCGGAATGACCCCGTCTGTCACGACCGCCATTTTGTCGTAGACGTCATCGAGGAACGCTTCCAGGGCACGCACGCGCTGCGCGACGCCCGCTTCGAGCTGTTCCCAGTCCGCTCCGGCGATCACCCTGGGGACAATGTCGAGCGGAAAGGGCCGCTCTTCGCCAGCGAAGTCGAAGGTGACGCCCCGGTCCAGGAAGGTCCTCGCCATCGAATCGGCCCGAGCCGTGACGTCCGAGAGGTTCAGTTCTTCAAGGGCGGCCGCAACCTGGCCATATTCGGTGCGCGGGGAATTCGACGCATCGAACATTTCGTCGTAGGCGGAACTGCGGCGGGCAGCGCTTGCATAGTCTTCGAAGAGCTCGGACATGGGTCAACATTGCCATGCCACGGATCAAGATTCCTACCGCTGTCCCCGCTGGCGCGCCTCAGGTCAGCCGGGGTGGGCGTCTCAGCTGGGCGAAAGTGGCCGTGATTGAATAGGCCGGTGCATAACGAGAATCTGCGCCGTGATGAGGCGGCGAACCGTTCCGGGATCCTGCGGGATCTGGCCTACGACGTCCAACTGGACCTGAGCAACGCACGGGACGGCGGGGCACACACCTTTCCTTCCCGGACGGTCATCACCTTCGAGTGCTCGCAACCCGGTGCCGAAACCTTTGTCGATTTCATCCACGGCGGCGTCGCAGCGGTGACGCTCAACGGGGCCGACCTTGAACCCGAAGATGTCGTTGACGGCGCCCGGATCAGGCTCTCCAACCTTGCGGCCCACAACACAGTCGTCGTCGAAGGGATGGCCCTTTACAGCCGCAGTGGCGAAGGAATGCACCGGTTCGAGGATCCGGCGGACGGCGAGACCTATCTCTACACGCAGTATGAGCCAGCCGACGCACGGCGCGTATTCGCGTGCTTCGAGCAGCCTGACCTGAAGGCGCCCTTCACCTTCCACGTGCGCGCGGCGGAGGCATGGACCGTTGCATCGAATGCGTCCGGGCGTGCCCGGGACCAGCACGACGACGGCACCGTCACCCACCATTTCGAGCCCACCGAGCGCATCTCCACCTACATCACCAGCGTCCTCGCAGGCCCTTACGCCATGGCCACCGACGAGTGGACGGGCATAGTGGCCGATGGCACGGTCCTCACCATCCCCCTCGCCGCCTACTGCCGGCGATCCCTCGCCGAGAGCCTCGACGCCGACCGCATCTTCGAAACCACCCGCCGCGGCCTGACCTATTTCCACGACCTGTTCCAGTATCCGTACCCGTTCGGGAAGTACGAACAGGCTTTCGTGCCTGAGTACAACCTCGGTGCAATGGAGAATCCGGGCCTCGTGACCTTCACCGAGGCGTACATCTTCCGGTCCCGCGCCACCCAGGCGCAGTACGAGTCGCGCGACAACACGATCATGCACGAGATGGCCCACATGTGGTTCGGCGACCTCGTGACCATGACCTGGTGGGATGACCTGTGGCTCAAGGAGTCCTTCGCCGACTTCTGCGGCGCTCTCGCTGTCGCCGAGGCGATGCAATCGGACACCTCATGGGTGACCTTCGCGAACCGGCGGAAGGTGTGGGCTTACCTCCAGGACCAGTTGCCATCCACTCATCCGATCGTGGCTGACATTGCGGACCTCGAAGCTGCCAAACTGAATTTCGACGGGATCACCTATGCCAAGGGTGCGTCCGTGCTCAAGCAATTGGTGGCCTACGCCGGGTTCGATGCCTTCACGGCAGCGGCCAGGTCCTACTTCCGCGACCACGCCTTCGGCAACACGACCCTCAGTGACCTGCTGGCGGCGCTCAGTGCAGCGTCCGGCAAGGACATGACGGACTGGGCGCGGCGTTGGCTGCAGACCTCGGGCGTGCCGCAGCTTGAAGCGGAAGTCCAGACCGACGACGACGGCGTGTACACCTCCGTCGCGATACTTCAGCGGGCGCTCGACCCAGTGACCGGCGAGGACGTCCCGCGTCCGCACAGCATCCGGCTTGGGCTGTACTCGTTTGACAGCAACGGCAGGCTGCAGCGGTCCGGTTCCCGTGAGGTGCAGATCGACGGGCACCGCACAGAAGTGCCGGAGCTCATCGGTTCGGATCAACCCGATTTGCTGCTCGTCAATGACGGAGACCAGACCTATGCAAAGCTCGTCTTCGATGACAGGTCACTTGAAACGCTTCTCACTTCGGCGGACAGACTGGAAGAGCCGCTCGCGCGCGCGGTCTGCCTCGCTGCCCTGTGGTCTTCAACCCGCGATGCGCTGCTCGGAGCGGAGGAGTATGTCAACGCCGTGGAGCGCGTTGCCCCGCAGGAGACCGGCGTCGGCGTTCTGCAGCAGCTGCTGCAGAACGCGAGGCACGCCGTCGAGGATTTCGCCCCCGCAAGCGGACGGGGAGCACTGCGCGAACGCTTTGCGGCTTTCCTGCGTGACGGACTGAACCAGGCGGAACCGGGCTCCGATCATCAACTCGTGTGGGCCCGGTCCCTCGCCGCAACGTCACGGCAGACGCCCACGCATGCGCCCCTGCTGCGCGGAATGCTCGACGGCTCCGCAGCGATCAACGGTCTGGTGGTTGACGATGAGCTGGGCTGGCTCCTCTGGCAGGCACTTTCCGCCCAGAACCTGGCGGGCGTGGATGAGCTCGAAGCCGCGTTGAAGCGGGACCATACTGCAGCGGGACGTACTGGCTTCACCACCGCCTGCACAGCGGTTCCGGACGGTGCGGTGAAAGCGAAAGCCTGGAAAGCTGTGATGGATGGAGGTCAACTGTCCAATGAACTGTTGAGCGCCACCATTACTGGATTCCGCGAAGGACCCCGCAGCTTGCACGAGCCCTACGTGAGCCCCTACTTCCAGCAAATCCGGCGTGTCTGGGAGGACCTGCCGATCGAAATGTCATCGCGGATTGTGCGTGGACTTTTCCCGAATGAACAAGACCTGCCACCCGGGACGACGCCGGAGGACCACCCGGTCGTGAAGCTGACGGACTCGTGGCTCTCGTCCCACGCTGACGCTCCACAGTCGCTGCGCCGAGTGGTTCTCGAGGAGCGAGACCACCTGGTGCGGGCCCTTCGGGCGCAGGGCAGGGCGATGCAAACGTTGAAGGAACCGGTTCCGGCCGGGATGTAAGGGCCGGGGCGGTTACGGGACACGGTGGAGCCATTCGTTCGTTCCGAACTTTGTGCGGACCAGTTCCTCCGCCTCAGCCATTTCCCTGGGAGAGATAGATCCAGGCGTTGCACCGGACAGGTCGCGGAAGGTGTCTCCCAGGACCTGGATGATTTCCTCACGGGCAAGCCCGGTCTGCCTGCGCAGTGGGTCAACGCGCTTTTTTGCACTTTTGATGCCCTTGTCGGAGAGCTTTTCCCGGCCAATCCTGAGTACTTCCATCATCTTGTCCGCATCGATGTCATAGGACATAGTCACGTGATGCAGCATGCCCCCGTTGCTCAATCGTTTCTGGGCCGCTCCCCCGATCTTGCCCAGATCCGTCGCGATGTCATTCAGGGGCTGGTACCAGGCGGTGATGCCGAGCCGCTTCAGTCCTTCCATCACCCAGCTGTCCAGGAACGGGTAGGAGTCGGCGAAGCTCAGTCCGTCAACCAGCGACTGTGGCAGGTAGAGCGAGTAGGTGATCGCGTTCCCATGCTCCATGAACATTGCTCCCCCGCCGCTGATGCGGCGGACAACGCTGACCCCATGCCGACGGACGGCGTCGTCGTCGACCTCGTTCCGCACGGACTGGAAGCTGCCGATGACGATTGAAGGGCTCTCCCACTCCCAGAAACGGAGCGTTGGATTTCGTAGACCAGCACCGACCTCACGGGTCAGGACCTCGTCCATTGCCACGTGCATTGCCGTCGGTAGGGGTGTGGGCCCGATGATCTCCCAGGTGTGGTCGGTCCAGGTGCTTGCGTGGCCCAGCGCGCGCCGGACCGCAGTTGCGATCGCTTCAGGGGAAAAGCCGAACAACTGCGCGTCCGGGCGCAATCCGTCCCGCACCGCGGCCGCCAGTTCGGAGTGGGAGGCGGCAGCGGTAACGCCATTCAGGGCCGCGTTGATGTCATCCAGCGCTTCGTCCGGCTCGAGAAAGAAGTCGCCGTTGATGGACACGTTGGCGAGCATTCCCTCGACCACGAACACATCAGCGACAACGAGCTTCCCTCCCGGCACCTTGTACTCTCCGTGCAAGATATCCGCGACCATCGCGTTGCGTCCTTTCAGTGATGACTCCATAAGCAGCGGGCTCAAGTGATCCGCCGCTCATACAGCTGATTAAACAGCAGGACCCGAACCGGAAATTCCGGTTCGGGTCCTGGCGTGAGCTTTTGGTGCTACTTCTTGCCGAAGCCCTTGAAGCGCTGGTTGAAGCGCTCCACGCGGCCTGCGGAGTCCATGATGCGCTGCTTGCCGGTGTAGAACGGGTGGGACTCCGAGGAGATTTCCACCTCTACCAGTGGGTAGGTGTTGCCATCTTCCCATTCGACCGTCTTCTTGGAGGTGACGGTGGAGCGGGTCAGGAACGACTTCTCGGAAGCGAGGTCGCGGAAGACAACCGCTGCGTACGTGGGGTGGATATCAGACTTCATTGGAGTACCTTCTGTAGTCGCCTGGATTTTGCCAGGCACCGGTGGTTTGAAAGTTAGGGGCCCGTAGGCCAGCAACCAACTCTACCGCACCCTTACCTGATCCGTGAAAGCATTCGAACCTAGCGATGTGTGTGCCGCGGGCTCGCCGAACGCGGCCTGCATTCCCAGAACGCGACAGCGCCCGCCGCGGCGACGTTCAACGAGTCGACGCCGGCACCCATAGGGATCCGCACCGCCACGTCGACCCGCGCAATCGTCTCCGCGGTGAGGCCCTCCCCCTCGGTACCGAGGACAAGGGCCAACTTGGCCGGGGCCCGTACGGACAGGTCCTCCAACCCGATTGAATCAGGCGTGAGGGCCAGGGCTGCGACCAGAAACCCGTTCCGCTGAAGCTCGCCGATCGCGTCAGGCCAGGATTCCAACCGTACCCAGGGGACCTGGAAGACCGCGCCCATACTCACCCGGATAGCACGCCGATACAGCGGATCCGCGCAGCGCGGGGTTACCAGGACGGCGTCGATTCCCAACGCTGCTGCTGACCGGAAGACGGCGCCAAGATTGGTGTGGTCGACGATGTCCTCGAGAATCGCAATCCGCTGTGCAGAGGAAAGAACATCCAATAGCCGCAGCGGCTGCGGCCGGTTCATCGCTGCGAGTGCACCGCGGTGCAGGTGGAATCCGGTGATCTGCTCCAGAATCTCCTCGGTGCCTATGTAGGCGGGCACATCCGGAAAACGGTCGATGACACCCCGCAGGTCCGGGAGCCACTTGTCGGTCAGAAAAAAGGACCGCGGGACGTGCCCCGCGCCTATTGCCCGGCGCAGAACCTTCGTACTCTCTGCGATGTAGAGGCCCTCCGCGGGTTCCCGCCGTCGTCGTAATTGGGTATCTGTGAGGTTGAGGTAATCACTCACCCGCGGGTCTCGTGCATCGGCAAGGCGCTCGATCGGCACGTCAGGCCACCAGCCTGGCGATCATGGCGTAGAGAGCCACAAGGCCCAGCACCACGATGATGCTCCGCAACACCACTGGGGAGAGGCGCCTGCCGACTATCGAGCCGATAAACCCGCCGACCAGCGAACCAACCGCAATGAGCAGCACCACCCACCAGTCGATCCGGTCGAAGGCGAAGATCATGTAGGACACGGCTGCGATCAGGTTGACCGCGAGAACCAGCACGTTCTTCATGGCGTTGGCTGCCTGCATGGTGCCCTGCAGGAAAACCCCCAGGATGCCGACCAGCAAAATGCCTTGCGCAGCGACGAAGTACCCGCCGTAGACACCGGCAAGGAAGACCAAAGCTGTCAGTGCAAGGGGATGTCCAGGCGCCG
Source organism: Arthrobacter sp. TRD_SC_6 (assembly GCF_055361185.1). Classification (NCBI taxonomy): domain Bacteria; kingdom Bacillati; phylum Actinomycetota; class Actinomycetes; order Micrococcales; family Micrococcaceae; genus Arthrobacter; species Arthrobacter sp. TRD_SC_6. The sequence goes on along the minus strand of NZ_CM143953.1, from coordinate 2,547,889 downwards.
GATCTGTTGTGCCCTCAGGCTTCCGCTCCGCCCTGCGGCGCACCCAACCCTGCAGTTTCGGCTGGAAGATCACAAAGAAGAGCGCGAGAACAATGAGGAACGGCGCCACCACCTCGAAGACGCTTTCAGGGAGATTGAGCAGGAGCGCGGCGCCCGTAATGCCGCCGAGGAGGGAAGCCGGCAGCAGCCGCGCCAGGGTGCGGCCGTTCCCCTTCAGTTCCTTCCGGTAACCCCAGGCACCCGAGATATTGCCTGCCACGAGCCCCATCGCGTTGCTGATCGTCGCTGTGACCGGCGCATAGCCGAGTGCAATGAGGATCGGGAAGGTGACGAGGGTTCCGGAACCGACAATTGTGTTGATGGTCCCGGCCCAGAGCCCGCCAAGAAGGATCAGCCCGTCACGCAGTAGGTCCATTTCAGTGGCGTCGGTGACCGTTACCGGGCAACGGCGCTGTAGCGCCCGTCCCGCTGCGTCACGTCGAGTTGAAGGTCAAAGGCAGTGCTCAGGTGTTCCTCGACGAGGACCTCGTCAATGGGGCCTGCAGCGACCACACGTCCGTCGCGGAGCAGCATGGCGTGCGTGAAACCGGGAGGCACCTCTTCAAGGTGGTGAGTGACGAGGACGATCGCCGGTGACTCATCATCGGCGGCCAATTCAGTGAGCCGCGCAATGAGGTCTTCCCTGCCTGCCAGATCCAGGCCGGCGGCGGGTTCATCGAGCAACAGCAATTCAGGGTCAGTCATCAGCGCCCGCGCCACCTGGACCCTTTTGCGCTCCCCTTCGCTGAGCGAGGCGAACGGACGGTTCATCAGGGTGGAGACACCCCAGGAATCGAGCAGCTGGAATGCCCTGCGCTCATCAAGCTTGTCGTACTGCTCCCGCCAGCGCCCGGTGACGCCGTAAGACGCAGTGACGACGACGTTGAGCACGGTCTCATGCTCCGGAATCTGGGATGCCAGGGCGGCCGAGGCCAGTCCGATCCGCGGCCTCAGTTCGAAGACGTCGACGGCGCCGAGCACTTCGTCGAGAATTCCAGCCACTCCCTGCGTGGGGTGGATTCGCGCTCCCGCGATCTGGAGAAGGGTGGTTTTGCCTGCGCCATTGGGGCCCATGACCACCCAGCGCTCGCCCTCCTTGACCTGCCAGTCAACGCCGTCCAGCAGGGTTTTTCCACCGCGGACAATGCTCACACCGGAGAGCTCCAGAACATCACTCATGACAGTAGACACTAGGCCAAGTGCAGCCTTGAACGTTAAACGGATTGCGCCGAAGGAGCAGTTCCATTCCGGGCAGGGTCACACTTTTCGAACCCGCTGTGAGAGGGCTCCATAATGGCAACTGGACGTTGAAGCGACGAAAGGCCAGACCGCACGTGATCGAGACATTCAGGGTGGTCAGTTTCGGCGCCCGCACAGGCAGCTCGTACCTGGATCAGAACCGAGATGAAGTGCGCGCGGCCCTCCTGGAGGCCGGAGCCGAAATTGTCGATCAGCTTTCCGACGACGACGGGCGCTACTCGACGCTCGAACTCACCGTGAGGTACGACGGCGGAATCGCCCGGCTTCGCTCCACTGTGGCGCCGCTCATCAGCGCTGGGGCGGGAATCGCCGTCGTGCCCCCGGCCCTGCTCGCCGAGGGAACCAAGCTGCTGATCATGGACGTGGACTCCACGCTGATCAAGCAGGAGGTCATTGAGCTCCTCGCGGCTCATGCCGGACGTGAGGCGGAAGTGGCCGCGGTGACGGAATCCGCGATGCGCGGTGAGCTCGATTTTGCGCAAAGCCTGCACGCTCGGGTGGCTGTGCTTGCCGGTCTCCCGGAGGGCGTTATTGCCGACGTCGGTGAGCGGATCGAACTCAGCGATGGCGCCGAGCACCTGGTCGGGGCATTCCTCAAGGCCGGGCATCTGGTCGCCGTCGTTTCCGGAGGCTTCAGCCAGATCCTGGAACCGCTCGCGGCCCGTCTGAAACTCACCCACGCCAAGGCGAACCTGCTCGGCGTGGACGCCGGCCTTCTCACGGGAACGGTGCTGGGCGCCGTAGTGGACCGCGCCGAGAAAGAGCGCTGCCTTCGGGCCTGGGCGGAAGCCGCGGACATCCCCCTGGAGCGGACCATCGCTGTTGGCGACGGGGCAAACGACCTGGACCTGCTTGCTGCGGCCGGGCTTGGCGTCGCGTTCAACGCCAAGCCGGCTGTCAGGGCTGCTGCCGACGCAGCGGTAGACCTTCCCTACCTGGATATCGTGAAGCACTTCACCAGGCTCTGAGGCCCGGCGCGTCGTCCAGGGGCACCGACTGCCCAGTGGTCTAGCGGGTGAAGTGCTCCGCGCCGCCCACGTACTCCGTGTGGCCGGTGGGTACGTCCGCTGAAACCATTGCGGCAATTTCAGCGGCGAATTCCTCCACTGAGTACAGGCGGCCGGCCTCCTGCCTGCGGGCTTCGATAGCGCCAGGCGCCGCGCGATCCAGCAGGGTGGCCGTGACGGTGCCCTCGATCATGTCTCCCGAAACCACGACGAAATCGATTCCGCGTTCGGTCAGCGTGGGAAGCATGTCCCGCAATGCGTCTTCACCGGCGCGCTTGCTGCGTGCGACCGGCTCGTATGCGTCCATGGTTTCGACGGAGTTGATGAAGTGTGCCTGGTGGCTGGTGATGAAAACCACACGTGATCCCGACGGCATGACTTCCAAGGCCGCGGTGAGCATCGCTACCTGGGCATCCCGGTTGAGCTTGAGCGCGTAGTCCTCGCCGAGCCCGGTTTCCATCCCGCCCGAGGCGTTGAGCACCAGCAGATTTAGCCCGCCGAAGTTCTCGACGGCCGCCGTGATCAGCGCATTCACGCCGTCGGGCGTCGTGAGGTCAGCGCCCACCGCTACCGCCTTGCCGCCGTCGGCCTCGATACCCGCGACCACCTTGTTTGCCCTCGGTGCCTTCTGCCGGTAATTGACGACGACGGCCGCCCCCTGGGCTGCGAGCAGCCGGGCTACCTCCGCTCCGATTCCGCGGGACGAGCCCGTGACAATTGCAGTTGTGGCGTCGAGTGCACCCATGTGGATCTCCTTGAAAAATGTTGGTTGATTACGCTGTTGGTTGGCGGAAAAGCTCAGATGGACGGGATCAGTGACCCATCCCCAGGCCACCATCCACCGGAATGACGGCCCCGGAAATATAGGCGGCCTCATCGCTGGCGACCCAGCGCACCACGTTCGCCACCTCGTCCGCTTCAGCGAAACGCCCAGCAGGGATGGATGAAAGGTAATTCTTCTGCGTCTCTTCCGGCAGTGCGGCGGTCATGTCGGTGTTGATGAAACCCGGAGCGACAACGTTGGCCGTGATGCCGCGCGAACCAAGTTCACGGGTAATGGACCGGGCGATTCCCACCAGACCCGCCTTTGAAGCCGAGTAGTTGATCTGGCCGGGAGCGCCGTAGAGGCCGGAGACCGACGAGATGAGGACAATCCGTCCTTTGCGCAGGCGCATCATTCCGCGGGAGGCGCGTTTGATCACGCGGAAGGACCCCGTGAGGTTGGTGTCGATGACGTCGGTGAAGTCCTTTTCGCTCATCCGCAGGAGCAGGGTGTCACGGGTGATGCCGGCGTTGGCAACGAGCACCTCGACTGTCCCCTGCGCATCCTCGACTTCACGGAAAGCCGCATCGATCTGGTCAGTGTCAGTAACATCCGCCTTCACCCCGAACATTCCGGCCGGAACTTCTCCGCTGCGATAGGTGATGGCCACTTTGTCCCCGGCTGCAAGGAACGACTGCGCGATCGCGAGCCCGATTCCCCGGTTGCCGCCGGTTACCAGGACGCTGCGGCCGCCCTGCGGGGCTGTTGTATCGGCGGTTGTCTGTTCCTGCACGAATGGTCCTCCAGAACGTCGGTGAATTGTCCGTTCGATCCTAACTGCACTTACCTGAACCACAGGCGAACTTTAACTACGGCGTCCACAGTGAGACAATGGAAGAGTCCATTTGGAGAGTGATGATGAAGCTGAGCCATCAGTCGAAACGCAGCCCCGAAATACATAACATCAGTGACGCCCGCGAGGCCCACAGCGATGAGATGCGTCAGCGGATGATCAAATATTCACTGTCCATGGGTATCCGGATGGTGTGCCTGATTCTGGTGTTTGTGGTTGAGGGATGGTTCCAGTGGGTGATGATCGCCGGAGCGGTCTTTTTGCCCTACTTCGCGGTCATCTTCGCCAATGGCGGAAGCGACACGAGCAACATCACCCATAGCGATGCCCTGCTGGACCAGGCACCTGCACGAGAACTTGAGGCCCCCATTGAGATCCCGCAGGAGGACGGCCCCCTCACACTGCAGGGTGAGATCGTTGAGGAGCAGGAAGACCGTCAGCCAGGGGAAGTGCCGAACACGAAAGGGCAGGCGTGAGCATTTTCGATCAGTTGCCCGGTAGCACGGCTCCCTCCGGGCCAGGTCAGCCCACCTGTTCACGTAAGGCCTGCAAGCTACCAGCCGAGTGGCAACTGCTCTGGAACAACCCTCGTATTCACACCGCAGAGCGCCGAAAAGTCTGGCTGGCCTGTGCTGGGCATCGCGACTGGCTCCAGGACTACCTCTCCACCCGCGGACTGTGGAAACAGACGCTGCCCGTGGAAGGCGCCACGGCAGCGTCGTGAATCCTTTGAAGTATCTTGCAACTCCACGCTGGTTCGGCTGGTTGGCACTGGTAATGGTGCTGGCCGCGGCCTGCAGTGCGCTGGGGCTCTGGCAGCTCGACCGCCGAAATCAGGCCGCGGCGACTGTCGACACCGTCCAGGCCAACTATGATCGGGATCCGCTCCCGTATTCACCAGGGTTGTTTGCTTCCTACGATGAGTCAGAAGAGTGGATGCCGGTGACCCTTACGGGACGGTATGACTCCGCGAACGAGCGCATAGTCCGGAACCGCCCGCTCAGCGGGAGGCCAGGGTATGAAGTCCTGGTGCCCCTGAAGCTCAAGGATGGCACCGCCGTCGTCGTCAATCGCGGCTGGCTTCCCATCGGCAACAGGGAAGCCGGGCGTCCCGACTCGATACCCGCCGCGCCTGAGGGCGAAGTCACAGTGACCGCACGGATCAGGCCCGGCGAACCGGTGCTCGATCGCTCCGCGCCTGCTGGGCAGCTCGCTTCGATCAACCTCCCCCTGTACCAATCGCAACTGGACTACCCCATCCAGACCGGGGCCTATGGGCTGCTCGCGGGAGAATCTCCTGCCCCGGCTGCCACCCCGGTGGCTCCTGCCAGGCCGGAGATCGACCTTGGCCCGCACCTGTCCTACTCCATGCAGTGGTTCGCGTTCGGGGTGTTGCTCTTCGTGGGTCTGGGCTACGCGGCCCGCCAGCAGTACCGCATTGACCATGAGGACGTGGAGGAGACTGCGGCAAGGGCGGCAGCATGGCGCGCGCGGCGAAAGCCCACGGCCGAAGAAGAGGAAGACGCCATCCTCGACGCCCAGGGCCGCTAGCCCCGACGCACTTTCTGGTGCTCTATTACGCCAGGGTCACCAGATCGAGGTAGTCGTCATTCCACAGGTCCTCAACGCCATCCGGCAACAGGACAACGCGTTCGGGGTTGAGCGCGTCCACCGCGCCCTCATCGTGGCTGACGAGTACGACGGCGCCGGAGTAGTTCCGGAGCGCACCAAGAATTTCCTCCCGGCTGGCCGGGTCAAGGTTGTTGGTGGGCTCATCGAGGAGCAGCACGTTGGCCGAGGAGGCCACGATGGTGGCCAATGCGAGGCGCGTCTTTTCGCCGCCAGACAGAACGCCGGCTGGCTTGTCGACGTCGTCTCCCGAAAACAGGAAAGATCCGAGGACCCCTCGGACTTCAGCGTCCCGCATATCCGGCGCTGCAGAGCGCATGTTTTCCAGGACGGTCCGATTGGTATCAAGGGTTTCGTGTTCCTGGGCGTAATAACCAACCTTCAGGCCGTGGCCCGGAACAATGCGCCCCGTATCCGGGGTATCAACCCCAGCGAGCATGCGCAGCAGTGTGGTCTTTCCCGCACCGTTGAGCCCGAGGATGACCACCTTGGATCCACGGTCGATCGCGAGGTCGACGTCGGTGAAAATCTCGAGCGAGCCGTAGGACTTGCTGAGACCCTCCGCTGTCATGGGAGTCTTTCCGCAGGAGGCCGGTTCCGGGAAGCGCAACGCTGCCACCCGGTCCTGCGCCCTGACGGCTTCCAGCCCGGTAAGCATGCGCTCGGCACGCTTTGCCATGTTCTGCGCCGCAACAGCCTTGGTCGCCTTTGCGCGCATTTTGTTGGCCTGGTCCATGAGGACCTGGGCCTTCTTCTCAGTATTGGCCCGCTCACGCTTCCGGGCGCGTTCATCAGTCTCGCGCTGCTGCAGGTACCGCTTCCACCCCATGTTGTAAATGTCGATGGTCGCCCGGTTGCCGTCGAGGTGGAAGACCTTGTTGACCGTTGCCTCAAGCAGGTCGACGTCGTGGCTGATGACAATCAATCCGCCGGAATGGTTCTTCAAAAATTCGCGCAGCCACGCAATGGAATCAGCGTCGAGGTGGTTGGTGGGCTCATCGAGGAGCATGGTGTCGGCACCCGAGTAGAGGATGCGGGCAAGCTCAACACGGCGGCGCTGGCCTCCCGAGAGGGTCTTCAGCGGCTGGTTCAGAATGCGTTCGGGCAGTGCAAGGTTGGACGAGATCGCCGCGGCTTCGGCCTCCGCCGCGTACCCGCCGTGGGCAAGGAACTCGGATTCCAGACGGTCATAACGGTTCATCGCCTTATCACGCACCGTTGGATCCTCACTGGCCATCTGCTCCTGCGTCTCGCGCAGCTTGCCGACGACGACGTCGAGGTTGCGTGCCGAAAGGATGCGGTCCCTGGCGAGCTGGTCCATGTTCGGCGTCCGGGGATCCTGGGGCAGGTATCCGATCTCACCGTTCCGGGTCACTGACCCGGCGGCGGGTAGCCCTTCGCCCGCAAGGACACGGGTCAGGGTGGTCTTTCCCGCACCGTTGCGGCCCACCAGGCCGATTTTGTCCCCACGGTCCACCCGGAATGACAGTTCATCCATGAGCAGCCGGGCGCCCGCGCGCAACTCAAGGTTCGACACGGCAATCACGTGGCTGGGCCCTTCCGTTTTCCCGGCTGACTCGCCAGGGTTCAATGTTGTAGGAATCCTACAAAAGTGTTTTCTTCTTTCCGCACTAACCTCGGTAAGTAGCAGCCCACCGTTGTATGGATCCCACAGAAAGCTTCACGATGCAACAGACTAATCTGAGCCAGCATTCCTCCCCTGCGGACAACTCGCCGAGGGTTCACCGTGGTTGGAATGCGACCGATCTCTCGCTGATCGCGGTCTTCGCGGCCGTTGTGGCCACCAGTGCCATCCTACCCGCAATCCCCGTAGGCCAGGTTGGCGTACCGATTACCCTGCAAACCCTGGCCATCATGGTCACCGGGATTGTGCTCGGCCCGTGGCGGGCAGGAGCCGCGGTGGGACTCTACGTCGCCGTCGGGCTGGCGGGGCTGCCCATTTTCAGCCAGTTCCGCGGTGGGATCGGCATCCTGTTCGGCCCATCGGCCGGGTACATTATCGCCTTCCCGCTGGCCGCCATGGCCGTTGGTTTCCTAGCCCGCCTGGTATTCCACCGAATGGACAGGCTCCGGTACGTGGGACTCTTCGCGGCGTGCACCGTCACCAGCCTCGCGATCACCCATCCCCTCGGCATCCTGGGAATGATGGTCAACGCAAAGCTCGACCTCCCAGCCGCGATCGCCGCCGACGTCGTTTTCCTTCCCGGTGACATTCTCAAGAACCTCGTCGCGGCGGCCATCGGGCTGAGCGTCCTCAAGGCCTTCCCCCGCCTGGCGAGCCGATCCACCTCGCGGCGATAGCCCTGGCGAAGGTGATTGAGTTCGACGGCGCTGCCGTCCAGTCCGAGGAGTCACAGCGGCAAATCCTCCACCCCGTGGACCTGGTGCTCAACGAGGACCGCATCAGTATCATCGGGGCGAACGGCTCCGGCAAGTCGACCCTGCTGAAACTCATCAACGGGCTGGTTCTGCCAACGGCCGGACGCGTCAGGGTGCATGGCCTCGACACTGCGCGCCGCGGGTCAGCGGTGCGGACACAGGTGGGGTTCATGTTCACCGACCCGCTTGCGCAACTGATCATGCCTACCGGCCGTGAGGACATTGAACTCTCCCTCCGGCGTAGCCATCGCCGTCGGGAGGACAGGCGGAGTGCCGCTGAACAGGTCCTCGGGAAGTTCGGTTTGACCCGGCTCGCCGACCAGAGTGTCTACGACCTCTCCGGTGGCGAACGGCAACTCCTGGCCCTCGCCACGGTGCTCGCCTGCGAGCCACGGGTGCTGGTGGCTGACGAACCCACAACGCTCCTCGACCTGCGCAATGAAGACCGCGTACGCGAACTTTTCCGCAGCGTGGAGCAACAGATCATTTTCACCACCCATTCGCTGGACTTCGCACTGGATGCCGACCGCACGCTTGTTGTTGATTCGGGGCGGATTGTGTTCGACGGTTCCCCGTCAGAGGCCATAGCTGCCTACCGCCATCTGAGCGCCAGCGGAGCCGCTTTCCCCGGGCCTCCAGCGTGAGGGGGCACGCGAGCCTGCTCGGAAGCTACATTGACCGGCGCTCGCTCATCCATGCGTCGCCACTGTGGGTCAAGGTGCTTGCCGTCGCGGTCCTTTCGGTTGCCGTCCTCGTGGTCAACAGCGTCTGGATGACTTCCTGCTCGATCATCCTGTTGGTGGTCGCCTACACGGCGGGAGCGGGGCTGACAGTGAAGCAGATGCTCGCTGCGTTCCTCAGGATGTGGCCGCTGATCCTCGTGCTCGGTGCATTCCAGTGGTTCGTCGCCGGCCCTGTGACCGCGTTCCTCGTTGTGGGGAACATTGTGGTGTGCGTGCTGGCTGCCTTGCTGGTTACCCTCACCACCGAAAGCCAGCGCCTGCTGGACGGGTTGGTTGCACTCGCCCGCCCCACGCGCTTCCTCGGTGGAGACCCCGAGCGGTTCGGGCTCACGCTTACCCTGATGTTCCGCAGCATTCCCTATTTGGTTGGAGCGGCCGGCGATGCCCGGGACGCCGCCCGCGCACGGGGGCTCGAGCGTAACGCGCGGGCGCTCATCCTGCCGGTCTTCATTGGTGCCGTCGCCTATGCTCAGCAAACCGGTGAGGCACTCGCGGCACGCGGCCTCGGGGAGAAGAACGACGACGACGTCCCGTAGCTTCGCGGTTTCAGCCCGGGGAGCGTGCGTGCCCAGTCCCCCGGACGCTGAAGCTCCGCGTTACCCCAGCAGGTCACACCCGCGTCACAGCCGTACTCCCCGAAAGGCCGCCGCGGTCCCAACTCCTCCGGCTGCGCTGATACCGGCAACCGACAACCCGCCGTCGTCGGCCCGCTTGTTGGCCCGCTGTTCCGATCCCCTCAGCAAGTTGGCGACGAGCATCGCCCCGGACGCACCGTACGGATGACCGTAAGCCAAGGCGCCGCCATACGCGTTGAACTGGTCCGGCGGGACCTGCAGCAGGTGCGCGCAGGCAAGTACCTGCGCGGCGAATGCCTCATTGAATTCCCACCGTGCAACCTCGCTGGAAGCGATGCCCAGTGTCAGCAGCAGCTTGCGGACGGCGAGTGCTCCGGACGTGCCGAAGAGGCTCGCATCACCCCCGGAAACTGCTGACCCCGCAAAGGCGAGCGCGCTCGTGAAACCGGAAGTGCGGGCCTCCCCAGCGCTTGTCACGGCGAGGACGACTGCCGCGTCGGCGTCAGCACAGGAGTTTCCGGCTGTCACCGTTCCGTCGGCGGCGAAAACCGGACGAAACCGCTTCAGCAATTCGGGCGACATCCCTCGTCGAGGAGTCTCGTCATCACGACGGCCGACAACTGCAACGATGTCCGCTGCCAGCTCGTCCAGCGAGGCAACTGCCCGTCGATGGCTTTGCAGCGCGTACGCGTCCTGCTCGGACCGTGAGATTCCGTAGTGCTGGGCAACGTTCTCCGCGGCAACTCCGGCGTCGGGATCTCCGTGTGCATCGGGGGCAAAGCGTGCACGGGAGTAGAAGTCGGGCGCCCCAGGGGTGGAAGTGATTCTGCGCGCCCTCAAAGGCGCGGTGCTGCAGCTCTCAACTCCACCGGCGAAGTACCACGTTCCGGCTCCGGCCTCGATCATCCTGCATGCCAGAACCACGGCATCCAGCCCTGACGCACACTGCCGGTCCACCGTCATCCCCGGAACCCCGACAGGGAAACCCGCTGTGAGCAGAGCCAGGCGCGCTACATTCCCCCCGCCGCCAGCGGCGTTGCCGATGATGACATCGTCCACCTGGCCTGATTTCACCCCGGTATCCTGCGCGAGTGCGCCGAGCACCGGCGCCAACAGGTCATGTGCCTCCACCGACTTGAACATCCCACCCAGCCGTCCGATGGGCGAGCGGCGGGCAAGTACGACGACGGCGGTGCCGTCATCGACGCTAAACCCGGCCCGAGCCGGCACGGTCCGTCCTGCCGGTCCATATCCAGAGCGCTTCAACACATCGTCAGAGCCGTTCAAGGGCACTGTCCTTGTTCAGAATGGAGCGTGCAACTGCTGCCCGGTCCGTCTTCCCCGCGGGAGTCAGCGGCAGCTTGGCCACTCGGTACAAAGTCCGGGGTACCTTCACGGCAGGAAGCTCCGCGCGCAGCCGGGTCAGCAATGCAGCAGTGTCTATGGCACCCGCTGGCGATTCAATCACCACAGCCAGGGATGCACCCCGCGCAGGGTCGGGCACCCCGACGGCTAACGCCAGCGGATAACCGGCGTCGGCAAGGGCACGTTCAATCTCCGACGGGTAAACGTTCGTTCCGGCCACAACGATCATGTCGGCGCGCCGACCCGTCAGGTGGAGGGCGCCGTCGTCGTCGATCCAGCCATGGTCGCCCACGGTGACCCAGTCTCCGTCGCGTGTGAACGAGTGGTCATCCCCGCCGAAAAGATAGCCCTCAATAGCCGTGTCAGTCCTGACCCAGACAGTGCCTTGGAGAGCCCCGCGCTGCTCACTACCACAGGCGGGCCCGATTCTGAGCGCGACGCCGGAAAACGGCTGGCCGATCCCGGGGTCCGCCTGTTCCTCTCCGGGTTCCTCCGGTCCGATCTCACGCACTGTGACCAGGCTCAGCTCGGACGCGCCGTAGTACTCAACAAGCCGTGAACCGGGCGCCACCCGGCGCACAAGGTCAACCTCCGCTGAGGAGAGCTTCCCTCCCCCGGACACAACGCAATGAAGGTCCGGCAGCGTCCCGCCGGCCAGCTGCAGGCCCAACCGCAGCGCGGCCGGTACACCGACAAAGTGGGCGATGCGCTGCCTGCGCAGGACATCACCAATCAGTACCCCGGTGTGTTCTCCAGTTCCGGCAGGCAACGCGTAGAACGTTGCACCCGCGAACAGTGACTCGGCGAGGGCATACAGGCTGAGGCTTGCTGACAGCGGACCCGGTGCGAAGACGCGGAGGCCGGGTGTAATGCCGAAGTAGGGAACGCTGCGCTCCAACGAACGTCGCCACGAGCCCACCGTGCGGACGAACGCTTTCGGTGTACCGGTGGATCCTGAGGTGAAGCCGCAGTAGAACAGCTCGTCATCGGTGGCACCGGCAAGCGGCCCTCCGCTTTCAGGGACCGCATCGGTTGAACTGTCAGGGTGATCCGAGCTGCCCATCTCCGTGGAATCGAGCACCCCGTCCGGCAGCAGCGCTTCAATCACCCGTGCACGCTGGGCTCCGGGCCATCCCGGATCGAGGACGGCGGCGCACCGGCCCCGCCCGACAACAGCCGTCAACGCGATGGCAAATTCAACCGGGTCGGTAAGTTCGAGCGCGATCATCCTGCCCTCCGGCACCCTGGCTGCCCGTGCCCGGGCCGCCAACTCGCCGTAGGATATTGCGCGGTCGCCGACGACGACGGCGGGCCGGTCCGCGTGCGCGCCGGCCCAGTGAAGCACTCGGTTCACGAAAGGCATGGATTCCTCTTCTGGGGGTCAACCCAATGTACTAACCTGTGCCCATGATCACCGCCTCGACCGCGTCCCGTTCTACGCCCAGGTTCACGCCCGGCATCACCCAAACTCTTCCTGCAGGCCGCCCAGGCGCCTTCATCCGTAGGGCAGGTGTGCGGTGACCCGGACGAGGATCCACCTCACTGAGGGCGACATCACCACCTTCCAGGTGGACGCCGTCGTGAATGCCGCCAACTCCTCGCTTCTTGGGGGTGGCGGTGTGGATGGAGCCATTCATCGCGCTGCCGGGCCGGAGCTGCTTGCAGCGTGCCGCGCGCTGAGACAGCAACGCCTCCCTGACGGGCTCGAGGTGGGGGACGCTGTCGCCACGCCTGCGTTCAGGCTCCCGGCATCGTGGATCATCCACACGGTTGGGCCGAACCGTCATGCGGGACAGACGGACCCCGGGTTACTCGCGTCGTGTTTCCGCCGAAGCCTTGAGGTTGCAGAGGCAGAGCGCGCTGAGTCAGTTGCTTTCCCCGCCATCAGTGCGGGCATCTACGGCTGGGATCCGGCCGAGGTAGCCAGGATCGGGCTGGAGACGGTGAGCGGATACGTCGGCGGTGTCCAGGATGTCACGTTCGTCCTCTTCTCCGCACGGCTCGCAGAAACCTTTCGCCGGGTCCACGCCGAGCTCATTGGCTGACGAGTGCTTGATCGGATGGAGCTCACCCTGCGATCGGCAGCGCTGAGTAGGCGCCCAGGCATGCAGAAGGGCGGCAGGCACACGATATGCCTACCGCCCTCCGGCGAAACGAGAAGTACTAGATGTTGAACCCGAGGGCCCTCATCTGGTCGCGGCCGTCTTCGGTGATCTTCTCAGGACCCCACGGTGGCATCCACACCCAGTTCAGGCGCCAGTCGTCGACCATTCCGTCGAGGGACTGCCCGACCTGCTCTTCGATGACGTCCGTGAGCGGGCAGGCCGCAGTTGTGAGCGTCATGTCGATCAGCAGAGCGCCGTCGTCGGCGTACTTCAGCCCGTAAAGCAGTCCCAGGTCGACGATGTTCACACCGAGTTCCGGATCGATGACGTCCTTCAGTGACTCTTCAACGTCCTCGAGAGACGTTTGCGCTGCATTCACATCACTCATGATGGGCAAGCCTTCCTTCGGGAGGGTTATGCCTCGGCCGGCACTGTGCCGGGGACGAGGAAACGATCATAGCCTTCTTCTTCAAGGCGGTCGGCCAGCTCAGGGCCGCCCTCCTCGGCGATGCGCCCGTCCACGAACACGTGCACGTAATCCGGCTTGATGTAGCGCAGGATTCGCGTGTAGTGCGTGATGAGCACAGTGCCCATGTTGCCCTTGCCATGCTCGCGGTTCACACCCTCCGAGACCACCTTCAGCGCATCGACGTCGAGGCCTGAGTCGGTCTCGTCAAGGATGGCGAACCGTGGCTTGAAGAGTTCGAGCTGCAGGATCTCCACGCGTTTCTTCTCGCCGCCGGAAAAGCCCTCGTTCACATTCCGTTGCGCGAAGTCGGCATCGATGCGCAGCTGCGCCATCGCTTCCTTCACATCCTTGGTCCACGTGCGGATGCTGGGGGCTTCGCCGTCGAGCGCTGTTTTGGCCGTGCGAAGGAAGTTGGTCATGGTGACGCCGGGAACCTCGACGGGGTACTGCATCGCGAGGAAGAGACCAGCGCGGGCGCGCTCATCAACGCTCATCTCGAGGACGTTCTCACCGTCGAGGGTGATGGAGCCGCTGTCAACGATGTAGCGCGGGTGGCCGGCGATGGTGGAGGCCAGGGTGGACTTGCCGGACCCGTTTGGACCCATGATGGCGTGGGTCTCACCGGTGTTGATGGTGAGGCTGACGCCCTTGAGGATTGGCTTTGTGCCCTGTTCCGTCTCAATACTGACGTGCAGGTCCTTGATTTCAAGGGTGGACATCTGTGGTTCTCCTTTGCATCCTGCCCTCGCAGGCTTGCTCAATGTCGAAAGTCTTACTGTCGAAAGTCTTGGTTGAGGAAGGTAGTGCGTGCGCCGGTGCTAGCCCCGCTCGGGCACGGGAGCCGAGTTCGTCACCGTGGAGACATCCACGTAGACCTCGTCGCCGTGGATCTCAAGGGCGAAAACCGGAACTGGCTCGTACGCCGGGAGCTGCAGCGGCATGCCGCTACGCAGGTCGAACTGCGACCCATGGCCCCAGCATTCGATCTTGCACCCTTCCACATCCCCTTCCGAGAGGGAGATATCTGCGTGAGAGCAGGTGTCTCCGATGGCGTGGATGCCGCCCTCCGAATCCTTGACGATGGCAACGGGGTAGTCGTCGATCAGGATGCGCAGGGCTTCCTTCACTCCGAGGTCGTTGACGCTGCAGACGAGTTCGCCGCGCGGTGCGCCGGAGGTTTCACTCATCAGTAGTTCCCCGCAGCCAGTTCGCGCTCTACAGCCTCAGCCAGGCGCTCCTCAAGAACAGGAACCTTGATCTGCTGGATCACTTCGTTGAGGAATCCACGCACCACCAGGCGGCGGGCGGTCTTCTCATCAATGCCACGAGCCATGAGGTAGAACAGGTGCTGGTCATCGAAACGGCCGGTTGCGCTTGCGTGCCCCGCGCCAGCGATCTGCCCGGTCTCAATCTCCAGGTTAGGCACTGAGTCCGTGCGCGCACCGTCGGTCAACACCAGGTTGCGGTTCACCTCGTATGTGTCCGTTCCCTCGGCCGCCTTGCGGATGAGCACGTCGCCGACCCAGACCGTGTGAGCACCCTTGCCCTGCAGCGCACCCTTGTAGGTGACGCGGGACTTGCAATTGGGCACTGCGTGGTCAACGAGCAGCCTCTGCTCCAGGTGCTGGCCGGCATCAGCGAAGTACAGTCCGTACATTTCGACCTCGGCGCCGGGGGCCGTGAAGAACGACGACGGCGTGAGCCGCACGAGGTCACCACCGAGGCTGATGACGACGTGCTTGAAGCGAGCGTCCCGTCCCACCTTGGCCTGCTGAGACGAGAGATGAACGGCGTTGTCGTCCCATTCCTGTACGCTCACGACCGTCAGTTCAGCGCCGTCACCGACGAGGATCTCGACGTTCTGGGCGAGCGTGGCGGCACCCTGGTGATCCAGGACCACAACGGCCTTTGAGAACCTGCGCGCGTCGATGATGAGGTGCTGGGCTGCTGCTGCGGCGTCGGTCCCGCGAATAGCAACGGTCACCTCGCAGTCGGCGACGACTTCCTCAGGAATGGTTACAACGGTGGCCTTATCCACGGCTTCCCAGGCGGACGCCGACACCCGATCCTCGGGAATGGCTGCCAACCCAAAGCGGGGATCGGAACGCTCAACCGTCTCAACGATGACGTTGGATGCCCCGGAGACAGTGACTTCCGGGCCGACGCCGGTCAAGGCATCAGTGTGCAGTCCCCGAAGCCGGTTCAGCGGGGTGAACCGCCAGTCTTCCTCGCGTCCGGTCAGCGGAGCGAAATCAGCCAGTCTGTAAGACTTCAGCCGCTCGCCGCGGTACGCTTCGGGGATCACCGGCTCATCGCCGTGGCTGTGCCTGCGCGCACCATGCTGCTCAGTGCCGGTGTTCAACGGCGAGAGGTTCTCCCCCTCTTCGGTGAAACCGTCTATGGCAACCTTTTCCTCGCCGGAAGCGGCACCGATGCGGGCCTTTTCGTCAATCACTTCTGGGCTCAACTGTGAGGTTTCGGCCATTAGCCTACGGCTCCTTCCATCTGGAGTTCGATCAAGCGGTTCAGTTCGAGGGCGTACTCCATGGGGAGCTCGCGGGCAATCGGTTCGATGAAACCGCGAACGATCATGGCCATTGCTTCGTCCTCACGCATGCCGCGTGACATCAGGTAGAACAACTGTTCCTCGCTGACGCGCGAGACGGTCGCCTCGTGGCCCATCGTGACGTCGTCCTCACGAATGTCCACGTAGGGATACGTGTCCGACCGCGAGATCGTGTCCACCAGCAGCGCATCACAGCGCACGGTGTTGGCCGAGTGGGTTGCGCCCTCACGGACCTGGACGAGACCGCGGTACGCAGCCCGCCCGCCTCCGCGTGCCACGGACTTGGAGATGATCGAGGACTTGGTGTTCGGAGCGATGTGGACCATCTTCGAACCGGTGTCCTGGTGCTGTCCCTCGCCCGCGAAGGCAATCGACAGGGTCTCTCCCTTGGCGTGCTCGCCAACAAGGTAAACCGCCGGGTACTTCATGGTGACCTTGGAGCCGATATTTCCATCGACCCACTCCATGGTGGCGCCCTCATGGGCGATGGCACGCTTGGTCACCAGGTTGTACACGTTATTCGACCAGTTCTGGATGGTGGTGTAGCGAACGCGTGCGTTCTTCTTGACCACAATCTCCACGACGGCCGAGTGCAGTGAGTCCGAGGTGTAGATCGGCGCCGTGCAACCTTCGATGTAATGCACGTAGGAGCCTTCGTCGGCGATGATCAACGTGCGCTCGAACTGGCCCATGTTCTCGGTGTTGATGCGGAAGTAGGCCTGCAGCGGAATTTCGACGTGGACGCCCGGGGGAACGTACACGAAGGAACCGCCGGACCACACTGCCGTGTTCAGCGAGGCGAATTTGTTGTCGCCGACGGGGATCACGGATCCGAAGTACTCCTCGAAGAACTCGGGGTGCTCGCGCAGGGCGGTGTCGGTGTCCATGAAGATGACACCCTGACGCTCGAGTTCCTCGTTGATCTGGTGGTAGACCACCTCGGACTCGTACTGCGCTGCGACGCCGGAGACCAGGCGGTTCCGCTCTGCTTCGGGGATGCCGAGCTTCTCGTAGGTATTCTTGATGTCGTCAGGCAGGTCTTCCCAGGTGTTTGCCTGCTTTTCGGTGGAACGCACGAAGTACTTGATGTTGTCGAAGTCGATTCCCGACAGATCAGCACCCCAGGTGGGCATCGGCTTGCGGTCGAAGTACTTCAAGCCCTTCAGGCGCAGGTCCAGCATCCAGCCAGGTTCGCTCTTCTTGTCCGAGATGTCGCGGACGACGTCTTCGCTCAGGCCACGGCGCGCGTTGGCGCCGACGTCGTTCTTGTCGGACCAGCCGTACTCGTAGGTTCCGATGCCCTGGAGCTCCGGGTTCCTCTCGAGGATGTCGCTGATCACTCCTGCGGGCACGGTGTCGGGAACCAATGCCTTCTGAACTGTCTGATCCGTCATCACGGCCTTCCTTGCTGATGGTTGGATACGTCTGAAATCTTGAGGGTCCGGCTGTCCGCCGAACTGCCTGCCACCGCACGCTGGGCGGCCCGGCCGATGGGTATGTGGGTTGTGCACACGTGTCCCCCGCGCGCGAGCGTGGAAAGGCGGCGGACATCAACGCCCAACAACCGGGCGAAGACCGCGGTTTCCTGCTCGCAGAAATCCGGGAAGCCGGCAGCCAGTTCCTGGATGGGGCAATGTCCTTGGCATAACTGCACACTCAGCATCGCAGCGTTGGGTGCGTTCGTGCCAATCTCCCGTGTGGATCCTACGAAGCCGTCGAGGCTCAGCGCTTCCGCGAGCGCCGTGGCCCTGTCTTCCAAGCGCTCTCCTGCGGCTTCGACTACCGGGCGGTACCGCTCCTCCATGGTGGCGAAACGGCCTGCAGCGAAGCGGCGAACGGCATCATCGCCGGCTATTTCCTGCAGCTGGGATAGAGCGGCCTGCGCTATGTGCAGATAGTCGTTTCCGAGGCGGGTCTGTCCGCGCTGGCTGAGCACGTACCTGCGCGCCGGGCGGCCAGCTCCCGAAGACGCGTTGCTGATCAACTTGACTTCGATGAGACCGTCACGCGACAGGGCGTCAAGATGGCGCCGGACTGCGGCCGGTGTATACCCCAAACGGTCGCCAAGTTCAGCTGCGCTGACGGGTCCGTGTTCGAGGACTGCGGAAAGAACTTTGTCGCGGGTGCGTTCGTCGGCCACCCGGCGGGACTCAACGTCAGCCTGGTCTGGACGAGCTACAGCGGGATGGGACATCGCGTACTCTCCTTCGACTTAGGCGGACGCCAATTGGGCGCGTGCTAATACACAACAGAACCATGCCCTAATGTATTCCATCCCGATGGTCCATTCCAGTAAGGAGAGGCTTCCCATTCAAACCGAATCGAGGGCGTACTACGTGGCGTAGAATTAGGCGGTGCCCTCCTCCCCACCCGCCCTCGAAATCCGCGGGCTCGTCAAGGACTTCGGCCCGGTCCCCGCGCTCGACGGGAAGATGGTCCGGGTGCTCGACGGCGTCGACCTCACCGCACGGTCCGGACAGGTAACTGCACTGCTGGGCGCCAACGGGGCGGGAAAGACAACCACCCTCGAATGCGCCCAGGGCCTGCAACGGCCCAGCGCGGGCGTGATCAGCCTCCTGGGAGAGGATCCCTGGCGGGCCGGCGCAGTGCTGCGCAGCAGGGTCGGCATCATGCTCCAGGAAGGCGGATTGCCGCCAGCGCTCCGCCCGCTTCCGCTGCTCAAGCATGTTGCCGGAATGTACTCAGCGCCGCGCAGTATCGGAGACCTCACGGAGCGGCTCGGCATTGGCTCTTTCGCCTCGACGAACATCCGCCGGCTCTCCGGCGGCCAGAAGCAGCGACTGGCATTGGCCTGCGCGCTGATCGGCAACCCTGAAGTACTCTTCCTCGATGAGCCCAGCGCGGGCTTGGATCCGCAATCGCGGCACATCGTGTTCGACCTGATCAATGAGCTTCGCACTGAGGGCCTCGCGATCATCCTCACCACTCATTTACTTGACGATGCCCAGAAACTGGCGGACTACGTCTACATCATTGACCAGGGCCGCACAGTGCGGCAGGGAACCGTCGCCGAACTGACCGCCCACACCCATGACACTGACAGGGAGCTGCGCTTCGAGGCTCCGCCGGGTCTTGTACTTCCCGCAGCCCTTCTGCCCCACCTCAGCACTGATGAATCAACACCGGGTACGTACTGCCTTGCCGGGGCGCTCACCCCCGAGGATCTCGTTGTGCTCGCACGATGGTGGGCTGATGAGGGAATCATGCCAAGCTCGATCAACCTGACGGCCCGCTCCCTTGAGGACGTCTTCCTCGACATCTCAGGTCGGGGTATCCGGTGAGCGCCACACCGCTCGCCCTGCGTGTGCTGCGGCACGGCCGCTACGAGACCGCCGCCATGCTGCGTAACGGCGAGCAGCTGGTCCTGGCGATTGTGCTGCCGCTCCTCGCGCTCGTTGCCGTTGCAGCCACTCCCCTCTTCGATGCCCTCGGCACATCGAGGCTGGAGACCGGCACACCCGGCGTCATAGCACTGTGTGTCCTTTCGACCGCGTTCACGGGCCAGGGCATCGCAACCGGGTTCGACCGCCGGTACGGAGTTCTTCGCTTCCTTTCGACCACACCGCTTGGACGCAACGGCCTCATCCTCGGAAAGGTGCTGGCAGTGGGAGCGGTGCTTGCGCTTCAGCTCGTGGTGATCGGAACAGCCGCTGTGCTGCTCGGTTGGCAGCCAGCGCTGGAAGGCATCTTTCCCGCCGTCGTACTGCTGGTGCCCGGTATCGCCGCGTTCACCGCGCTTGGACTGCTCATCGCGGGAACGCTCCGGCCCGAGGCTACCCTCGCCGTCACCAATCTGGTGTGGGTGCTGCTGGCCGCCGCCGGCGGCACCATCATTCCGCGCACCAGCCTTCCGGAAGCTGTGCAGCCGTTTGTGGCTGCGCTTCCATCATCCGCGCTCGGCGACGGACTACGCGCGGCCCTTGAAACCGGGACTTTCGATCCGGCATCTTTCGCCGTGCTCTGTGCCTGGTCCGCTGTAGCGGGCCTTGCGGCAGTGCGCTGGTTCAAATGGAGTTAGGACTATGACACAGCTTTCCCTCACCCAGCTGGCGGACCGCCTGCCAACTTCCGTTACCCCTACGGTCCGAGGACTGGCCGTGGCGTCGCTGGTTTCCCAAATCATGATCGTGGTCACCGGTGGCGCAGTGCGCCTCACGGCGTCGGGCCTCGGCTGCCCCGAATGGCCCCGCTGCACCGCGGACTCGATCATCGCCACAGAGGAGATGGGAGTCCACGGTGTCATTGAGTTCGGTAACCGCCTATTGACCTTCGTGCTGGTGATCATTGCGGTCGCGATGCTCGCCTCCCTGTGGCGGATGCGCCGGGATCGCCGGGATCTTTTCGTACCGGCGGTGTTGCTGCTGGCGGGCATCCCGTTGCAGGCAATCGTCGGCGGCATTTCGGTGTGGACCCAGCTCAATCCGTGGGTGGTCGGATGGCACTTCCTCATCTCGATGGGGCTGATCACGGTCGCCACGCTGCTGGTTAACCGCTCGCGGTTGTCTCCAGGGGAAGCGGTCACTGAAGCGGCACCCCGCGCGAACGCCCTGATCCGGCAGTTGCTCGTGGCAGCCGCGGTGCTGGTGGCGATCACCGTGGTGCTGGGGGTCATAGTGACCGGATCGGGTCCCCACGCCGGCGATGCAGGAGCTGCCAGGAACAATCTTGACCCGGACCTCATGACGCGGATCCACGCCGCACCCGTCTACCTGCTGGTGATCACGGTGCTTCTGCTCGTCATAGCCGCCTACCGGTCCCGCGTCGCTCCGGCGCTGCGGTCCGCGCTGGTGCTGCTCGCCATCGTCGTCCTGGCCCAAGGTGCCATCGGCTACCTGCAGCATTTCCTGCATCTGCCCGTGGCCTTGGTCGCTGCGCACATGCTTGGGGCCTCGCTGCTCACGGCAGCGATGGCAAACGCCGTCTACACAGGGTTCAGCCGGCGCAATCTCCCGGTGCACGTCAGCTAGCGTTCACCCGTTTCCTACGGTCGCTTCAGCTGGTGTGGAACCGTCATGATCATCGAACGCGTCGACCAGGCGGGCGAGTTCACGCTGCTCACTGCCTGCGACCGGCAGCAACGGACGCCGCGGGTTGCCGGCATCAATGCCGCGGGCCTTCGCAAGGGCGTGCAGTCCGCTGAGCTTTCGCATCCGCTGGACCGCCTGGACAACCGGCGCCAACCTGTCGCGCTCCCGGGCCGCCCCGTGCCTGTCTCCGGCAATAACGGCCGCCCGGAAAGAGGAGTAGCTCTCGGGTAGCAGTGCAGCCATCCCCGTATGCCAGGCGTCAGCGGCTACCTCTCCAGTCGCTATCAGGACATCGCCGCTCACGCCATGGCTGAGTGGCCGGTCCAACAGTTGGCGTAACTGGGTGACCCTTTCAGCAAAAAGCACCGGCGAGGATGCCGTGTCCTTGAATGCCGCCACCGTAGGCACCGCAGCGAGGCGCGCCACCAGGTCAAGGTCGAAGGAGAACTGCGTGGTTGACGGGTTGTTGTACAGGCAGATGGGCAAGTCAGTGGCAGCGGCCACCTCATCAACCAGCATTGCCACTTCATCGTCAGTGAGTGGCAGGTAGGACACCGGCGACAGCACTACGCCTGCCGCACCCAACTGAGCTGCCGCGCCCGCAGCGGCGACAACTTCGCGGGTCCCTACCGAGCTGATACCCACCGCAACCGGCACCCGGCCGTCGGCAGCCTCAACGGCGTCTGCGAGTACCCGCTTGCGCTCATCCGCATCGAGGTACGCGAAACTGCCCGAGGACCCCAGAACCGTGATGGCGTCCACGCCGGATGCGGCGAGGTTGCTGATGAGGTACTTCAGCTCCGCAGAATTGACGTCACCCGCTGTGTCGAAGGGGGTGACTGGATAGGCGACCACACCGTTGAAAACCATTACCCCATCCTAGGGCGCGATGCGGGCGGTGTGAGGTAGAGCCGAACCCAGCCGGCCAGTGTCAGGAGGCGAAAATTGCCGAGCCGAGAAACGGATCGATGGCGAGGGCAAGGAAGAGGATGGTCAGGTAGCTGATCGAACTGTGGAAAACCTTCATGGCACCCTTGCCCGTGGCGGTTCCTGCGCGTGCGGCAGCGTGAAGCTTGTGGGATTCGAAGATGAACCAGGCGCCACTCACCGCCGCCGCAACTGCGTATATCCAGCCTGCGCCCCCGACCGGCACAAGAAGCAGTGAGCAGATCACAGTGGCCCAGGCATAAAGGACAACCTGAACGGAAACCACCGACGCGCCCGCAATAGCCCCGAGCATCGGCACTTTGGCAGCATTGTAGTCATCGCTGTACTTCATGGACAGCGGCCAGTAATGCGGGGGTGTCCACAGGAAGATCACCAGGAAAAGCACCACCGCCGGCCACTGGACGGTTTCAGTCACGGCAGCCCAGGCGATCAGCACCGGCATGCAACCGGCAGCTCCACCCCAGACAATGTTCTGGGCGGTACGGCGCTTCAGGATGAGCGTGTAGACAACCACGTAGAAGAAAATCGCGGCGACCCCGAGCCACGCCGCAAGCGGATTAGTGCCAAACCAGAGAATGACGACGGCGGCAACACCGAGCGCCCAGGCGAAGATCAGCGCCTCCCGTGGCGTGACCTCCCCGGTTACGAGCGGACGATTGCCCGTTCGGTGCATGACTTTGTCAATGTCCCGGTCGATGTAGCAATTGAACGCACCGGCGCTGCCCGCGGCGAATGCCCCTCCCACCATGGTGGCAAGCACCAGGCCAAGCGAGGGGAAACCGCCCTGCGCAAAGATCATGGTGGGAAGCGTGGTCACCAGGAGAAGCTCGATGACGCGCGGTTTGGTTAGCGCCACGTAGGCGCGGAGCTTACGTGTTACTCCGCTTCTGCTCGGTTCCACGCTGGGCGCAGTTGCTACCTGGTCGATGTTCACTGAGGATGCTCTGCTTCTGAAAGAGGATAAAGTCCAACGCCATCATACCCGCTGGGAACTCTATTTTTACAGCTTGTAGAAGATGATCCCGGGCTGTCCCCCCTGACTGCTGGGGCTCTTTAACGTGTCGCTGTGTGACCCTTCACAAATGGTCCGCCACCGGCCGATCGGAAGCGGAAGCGCTATGGTTGCTTGTATCGCCTTAGGTCGCGTCTGAGACGGGATACATCCCGACGCGGAGTCCATCTTCACGGACGCAGTCCGGGCCGCACACAAAGGTAAGCAAGTTTTCAACGGTGAACGGCCGGCTGGCCTCGGGGGCTCTGGCCTCCGCAGCGCAGTCTTACTCGGCGCCGCGGCGCTGGCCGTGACGTATCAGAGAGGGGCCCGTAAACGTGCCACAGCTTGAAAAGCAGGAACTGCACTGGAACGAACTCGACGACCGCGCGGTTGACGCAGTCCGCGTGCTTGCGGCGGACGCCGTGGAGAAGGTGGGAAACGGACACCCCGGAACGGCAATGAGCCTGGCTCCAGCGGCATACCTGCTCTTCCAGAAATTCATGCGGCATGATCCAACGGATCCTGAGTGGACTGGACGCGATCGTTTTGTCCTCTCCCCCGGGCACACCTCGCTGACTCTCTACATCCAGCTCTTCCTGTCCGGCTACGGCCTCGAGCTTGAGGACCTGCAGTCACTCCGCACCTGGGGCTCGAAGACCCCGGGCCACCCCGAATACCGCCACACTGCCGGCGTCGAAATCACCACCGGCCCGCTGGGTCAGGGTCTTGCCTCCTCGGTTGGCTTTGCCTACGCCCAGCGCCGCATGCGCGGCCTGCTTGACCCTGAGGCACCGCAGGGCGAAAGCCCGTTCGACCACACCATCTGGGTGATTGCGTCAGACGGCGACCTCCAGGAAGGCGTGACCTCCGAGGCTTCCTCGCTCGCGGGCCACCAGGAATTGGGCAACCTCGTAGTCATTTACGACGAGAACCACATCTCCATCGAAGACGACACCGACATCGCGTTCACCGAGGACGTACTTGGCCGCTATGAAGCGTACGGCTGGCACACCCAGCGGGTTGACTGGACCAGGACCGGCGAATACGTCGAGGACATCCAGGAGCTCTACAATGCCCTGAGCGCCGCCAAGGCCGAGACTTCGCGCCCTTCGATCATCTCGTTGCGCACCATCATCGGTTGGCCCGCTCCGACCAAGCAGAACACCGGCAAGATCCACGGGTCCGCCCTGGGCAAGGACGAGGTAGCCGCGCTCAAGGAGACCCTCGGCCTCGATCCGGAAAAGCACTTCCAGATCGAGGAGGAGGTGCTCGCCCACGCCCGGAAGGTGATCGACCGCGGCCGTGAGGCACGCAGCGGCTGGGAAGAGGGTTTCACCGCCTGGAAGCAGGCCAACCCGGACAGCGCCGCACTGCTGGACAGAATTGCCGCCCGCGAACTTCCCGAGGGGTGGGAAACCAGCCTGCCGACTTTCGAGGCAGGCAAGGACGTCTCGACCCGCGCCGCATCCGGCAAGGTGCTGAGCGCCATCGGTCCCGTATTGCCCGAACTCTGGGGCGGCTCCGCTGACCTCGCAGAGTCGAACAACACCACCATCGAAGGTTCGCCCTCGTTCGTGCCTGCCAGCAAGCAGACTGACGCGTGGTCGGGCAACCCCTACGGCAGGGTCCTCCACTTCGGCATCCGTGAGCACGCTGCGGCTGCCATCGTCAATGGCATCGTGATGCACAGCAGCACCCGCGCCTTCTCTGGTACGTTCCTGATCTTCAGCGACTACCAGCGCCCGGCCATCCGCCTCGGAGCCCTTATGGGAGTGCCCGCAATCTACGTCTGGACCCATGACTCCATTGGCCTCGGCGAAGACGGACCCACACACCAGCCGGTCGAGCAGCTGGCGTCACTGCGCGCCATTCCAGGGCTCGACGTCGTCCGTCCCGGCGACGCCAACGAAGTGGCGGTCGCCTGGCGCACCATACTCGAGAACACTTCGAACCCCGCTGGCATCGTCCTGACCCGCCAGAACATTCCTACCTACAGCCGCGGGGACGGTGCGGCCTCCGGAGAGACCTTCGGTTCCGCCGACGGAGTCTCGAAGGGCGGTTACGTTCTCGCCGAGGCAACGAACGGCGAACCCGAGGTCATCATCATTGCCACGGGATCCGAAGTTCAGCTCGCCGTCGAAGCACGTGTTGCGCTCCAGAGGGACGGTATTGGCACCCGCGTGGTATCACTGCCGTGCCTTGAATGGTTCAACCAGCAGGACGAGGCCTACCGCGAGTCTGTGCTTCCCTCCAACGTCCGTGCGCGGGTTTCCGTTGAAGCCGGTATTGCGCTGGGCTGGCGGGAGCTCGTCGGCGACGCCGGCCGTTCCATCTCGCTCGAGCACTTCGGGGCTTCGGCTGATTACAAGACACTCTTCCGTGAGTTTGGCATCACCACCGAGGCGGTCGTTGAGGCCGCACGCGAATCCATCAGCGCAGCCGGTAAGCAGGGCGCGCCCGATGGCACCTCGGGCGCTTCCGGCGCATCCGCCTCGACCACCGGCGATCGCCAGTAGTTTCCTCGCAGATCACTTTCCACCTGGTTCAAGGAGAAAAACAATGACTTCCACTCCCACCGCCGCACTGTCCAACGCTGGCGTCTCGATCTGGCTGGATGACCTCTCTCGCGAGCGGATCACCTCCGGTACGCTGCAGGCACTGATCACCGAGCGCGACGTCGTCGGTGTCACCACCAACCCGAGCATCTTCGCCGCTGCGCTGAAGAACGGCGAGTCCTATTCGACGCAGGTTCAGCAGCTCGCTGCAGAAGGGGCCGACGTCGACACCGCGGTTTTCGAGATCACCACCACCGATGTGGCCCAGGCCTGCGACGTGTTCGCAGCTGTCGCCAACGAGACCAACGGAGTCGATGGCCGTGTCTCCATTGAGGTTGACCCGCGACTTGCCCGGGACACCGCCGGAACGATTGCCGCCGCGCGCCATCTGTTCGACGTCGTCAAGCGCAGCAACGTCCTGATCAAGATTCCGGCAACAGAGGAAGGGCTCGAGGCCATCTCTGAGACCCTCGCGGCCGGCATCAGCGTCAATGTAACCCTGATCTTCTCGCTTGAGCGCTACCGTGCGGTGATCAACGCGTTCATGGTCGGGCTGGAGCAGGCCAAGGAAAACGGCCACGATCTGTCCACCATCCACTCAGTGGCTTCGTTCTTCGTTTCGCGGGTCGATGCCGAGATCGACAAGCGTCTCGATGCCCTCGGCACCGAGGAAGCAACGGGTCTCCGGGGCAAGGCCGGGCTGGCCAACGCCCGCCTGGCCTACCAGGTGTTCGAGGAGGCCTTCAGCTCCGAGCGCTGGAAGGTGCTCGCCGCAGCCGATGCCCGGCCGCAACGCGCTCTGTGGGCTTCGACCGGAGTCAAGGATCCCGCCTACCCGGACACGCTCTACGTAACCGGACTGGTAGCCGCTGACGTTGTCAACACCATGCCTGAGAAAACCCTTGAGGCCACCGCTGACCACGGTGAAGTCACGGGAGACACCATTACGGGGACCTACGAGGAGTCCAATGAGGTCCTCAACCGCCTGGAAGCGCTGGGCATTTCCTACCAGGAGGTTGTCGAGCTTCTTGAAACCGAAGGTCTCGACAAGTTCGTGGTGAGCTGGAGTGAACTGCTCGAGACGGTCAACACCGCTCTGGAGTCAGCGAAGGGCAACGCGTAGATGGCTACCCTTTTCATCAACGCATCCGGCGCAGCGGCCGAGGCGATCGAGCGTGCTACCCCGGAACTGGTCGCAGATAGAGTCGCGTCCCGCCTGTTGGCCAAGGACGCCACGCTCTGGGGGCCAGAGGCGGAGGAAGAAGCGTCCGTCCGGCTTGGGTGGGTAGACCTCATTGATGCCTCCCGCGAACTCCTTCCTGCGATTGATCGCCTGCGCACTGATCTTTCGGCAGAGGGCGTGAACCACGTTGTGCTCTGCGGCATGGGTGGTTCGTCGCTGGCTCCGGAAGTCATCACGCGTACCGCTGGAGTGGAACTGACAGTGCTGGACTCCACAGACCCCGACCAGGTTCGGGCAGCACTGGGCGATCGCCTCGCAACGACGGCGATCGTGGTGTCCTCCAAGTCCGGGTCCACGGTTGAGACCGATTCCCAGCGCCGTACGTTCGAGCATGCCTTCACTGAGGCCGGCATCGACGCACGCAGCCGGATCATCATTGTCACCGACCCAGGGTCGCCGTTGGATGAGTCCGCCCGCGCCGCTGGCTACCGCGCCGTGTTCAATGCCAACCCCAACGTAGGCGGCCGGTACTCCGCGCTCACCGCTTTCGGGCTGGTTCCGTCAGGACTCGCCGGTGCCGACGTCGCAGGCCTCCTTGATGACGCAGAATCGATCGCCGAGTTCCTCGGAGACGACGACGCCGGCAACGTCGGCCTTCGTCTTGGCGCCGTCCTGGGCGGCACGCAGCCGCTGCGCGACAAGATCGTCTTTGTCGACGAGGGTTCGGGCATCGTCGGTTTGGGCGACTGGGTTGAGCAGCTCATTGCCGAGTCCACCGGCAAGTTGGGCACGGGTGTTCTGCCGGTCGTCGTCGAACAGGGCGCTCCGGAGCTCACCTCCGCGGCTCCCGATGTCCTGGCCGTCCGCCTGGTCTCCCCCGATGACCATGTGGAGCCCGACGGCGATGCCGTTGCGGTGGGCGGAAGCCTCGGTAGCCAGCTGCTTGTCTGGGAGTTCGCGACGGCGGTTGCCGGACGACTGCTAGGAATCAACCCCTTTGACCAGCCGGACGTGGAAGCAGCCAAAACTGCCGCGCGCGGGTTGCTCGATGCGCAGCCTGCTGCAGAGGCTCCGAACTTCGTTGACGGTGCCGTTGAGGTCCGTGGATCTGCGGCCCTGCTGGGTTCCGCCAGCACCCTGGGCGAAGCGCTGGAAGCACTGTTCGGCGCCCTGGAGTCCAACGGCTACCTTGCTGTCCAGGCCTACCTTGACCGGATCGGCGAAGCGCCGCTGGCAGAGATCCGGCCGGTCCTTGCCGCCGCTACCGCACGTCCGGTCACCTTCGGGTGGGGCCCGCGTTTCCTCCACTCAACCGGCCAGTTCCACAAGGGCGGTACCCCCGTGGGTGCCTTCCTGCAGATCACCGGTGCAGCATCCGTCGACCTCACCATCCCTGAGCGTCCGTTCAGTTTCGGTGAGCTGATCACCGCGCAGGCTGCCGGAGACGCGCAGGTGCTTGAGGATGCGGGAAGGCCGGTGCTCCGGCTGCACTTCGCTGACCGTGCTGCCGGGGTGCAACAACTCCGAGGCGTGATCGATCACCTGTCCGGCCAAGCTGCTGAAGACGGAAACGGGTAATGCCTGAGAGAGTAAAGCGGGGCAGGAATCCGCTGCGGGATCCCCGCGACCGGAGGCTGAACCGCATTGCGGGCCCTTCTTCGCTGGTGTTGTTCGGCGTCACCGGCGACCTTGCACGCAAGAAGCTGATGCCAGCCGTCTATGATCTTGCCAACCGCGGTCTGCTGCCGCCGAGTTTTGCGCTGATCGGGTTCGGCCGGCGTGACTGGAGCAACGAGGATTTCGCTGGGCAGGTGCGCTCCTCCGTGGAGCAGTACGCCCGCACCCCGTTCAATGAGACGGTCTGGGAGCAGCTCTCGGCAGGCATTCGTTTCGTGCAGGGAAACTTCGACGACGACGATGCCTTCGTCGAGCTGAAACGCACCGTCGAGGAACTCGATGCCACCCGCGGTACCCGCGGCAACCACGCGTTCTACCTTTCCATCCCACCGAAAGCATTCGAGCTTGTGTGCCAAAAGCTTTCCGAGCACGGGTTGGCAGAGGGCGACGAAGGCACCTGGCGCCGCGTCGTCATCGAGAAGCCGTTCGGGCACAACCTGCAGTCCGCACGGGAGCTGAACAGCATTGTCGAACAGGTCTTCCCGGCTGACGCCGTCTTCCGGATCGATCATTACCTCGGCAAGGAGACCGTCCAGAACATCCTGGCGCTGCGCTTTGCAAACCAGTTGTTCGAGCCGCTCTGGAATGCCAACTATGTTGACCATGTCCAGATCACTATGGCGGAGGACATCGGCATCGGCGGAAGGGCGGGATATTACGACGGCGTCGGCGCCGCCCGGGATGTCATCCAGAACCACCTCCTGCAATTGCTCGCGCTGACGGCCATGGAAGAACCCATCTCCTTCAACGCCGAGGACCTCCGTGCGGAAAAGGAGAAGGTCCTTGCGGCGGTCAAGCTGCCCGAAGACCTCTCCACTCATTCCGCGCGCGGACAGTACGACGGCGGGTGGCAAGGCGGCGAACTCGTCAACGGATTCCTCGATGAGGAAGGCATTCCCGCCGATTCGACCACGGAAACGTTTGCGGCTATCCGCCTGGACATCAACACGCGGCGCTGGAGTGGAGTTCCGTTCTATCTCCGCGCAGGCAAGCGGTTGGGACGCAGAGTGACCGAAATTGCCGTCGTCTTCAAGCGCGCGCCCAACCTTTTGTTCCGGGACCACGGGGAAGACGACTTCGGACAGAACGCCGTCGTCATCCGTGTCCAACCCGACGAGGGCGCGACCATCCGCTTTGGGTCGAAGGTTCCGGGAACGCAGATGGAGGTCCGGGATGTGACCATGGACTTCGGTTACGGCCATTCGTTCACCGAATCCAGCCCGGAAGCCTATGAGCGCCTCATCCTCGATGTGCTGCTTGGCGAGCCACCCCTGTTCCCCCGTCACCAGGAAGTCGAGCTGTCCTGGAAGATCCTGGATCCTTTCGAGGAGTACTGGGATTCGATTGGCTCGTCGCCGCAGAAGTACGTTCCGGGCAGCTGGGGTCCGGCGGCGGCTGACGAACTGCTGGCACGCGATGGAAGGACCTGGAGGCGGCCATGATCGTTGATCTTCCCGACACAACCACGTCGAAGGTCTCGAAGGAGATCATGACCATGCGGGACAAGGGTGGCGTCGTCGCCCTTGGCCGCGTCCTGACCCTGGTGGTAATCACCCGGTCCGGCTACGAGGAGGAGGCGATCCTCGCAGCCAACGAAGCAAGCCGCGAGCACCCGTGCCGCATCATCGTTCTTGCCGAGGGCTCAGCAACAGAAGAGACCCGCCTGGACGCGCAGATCCGCGTGGGCGGTGACGCCGGTGCGTCCGAGGTGATTGTGCTCAAGGGGTTCGGGCAGCTGGCGGATGAGAGCGAGTCTCTGGTGTCGGCACTGCTCCTGCCCGATGCGCCGATTGTCGCCTGGTGGCCGCACGGCGTCCCGGAGGCAGCTGCGCGCACGTCGATCGGCAGCATTGCGCACCGCCGGATCACCGACTCGGCTAACGAATCGGACCCGACTGCTGCGCTGTTCAATATCCGCCGCACCTACGAGGCCGGGGACACCGATCTCGCCTGGACGCGTCTGACCAACTGGCGTATCCAGCTTGCCGCCGTCGTAGAGCAGCTTGACGACACTCCCATCACCGCGGTCACCGTCGAGGGTGCATCAGATTCCCCCAGCACGGTGCTGCTCGCCGCCTGGCTCACGCTGGCGCTCGACATTCCGGTCACCATTGCGGCCGGACCACCGGGCACAGGCCTCCACCGCGTGCGGCTCAGCCGCCCGTCGGGAGACGTCGAACTCAACCGTCCGCACCGGTCGGTTGCCGAGCTGTACCAGCCTGACCAGCCCGTCCAGCGAATTTCCCTGCCACGGCGCAGCCTGCAAGACTGTCTCGCGGAAGAGTTGCGGAGGCTGGACCCCGATGACGTGTTCGGGGAAGTCATCACCGAAGGGCTCGCACGAACCAACCTGAGGAGCGTACGAACCAGTGAACGCTGAGCCGAAAGTCAGTGTCCATCCCAATTCGGAGCTGCTTGCCGCGACCGTAGCCGCACGGCTGGTCACGCGCCTGGTGGATATCCAGAACGAACGCGGAGCCGCCACAGTCGTCCTCACGGGCGGGACCCTTGGTATTGGGGCGCTGCGTGCAGTGGCCCAGTCGCCTGCCCGCTCTGCTGTGGACTGGACCGCCGTCGACTTCTGGTGGGGGGATGAGCGCTTCCTGCCTGCGGATCACGCGGACCGCAACGCCGTTCAGGCCAGAGCTGCCCTCCTGGACCAGCTGGACATCTCCCCGGACCGGATCCATGAGTTCGGCGCGGCAGATGCCTTCGCCACCGAGGACGACGCCGCCACGGACTACGCCCTCCGCCTTCAGCAAGCTGCCGAGAAGGAAGCCGCTGAAGACATCGAGCTGCGTGATTCACGGCTTCCCCGCTTCGACATCCTTCTTCTCGGAGTTGGGCCGGACGCACACATCGCGTCGCTGTTTCCTGAAATGGCTGGGATCCGTTCCAAGGGCGAGACAGTCATTGGGGTGACCGGTGCGCCCAAGCCACCGTCCGAGCGCGTCAGCCTGACCCTCGAAGCCATCAATTCGGCCGAGGAAATCTGGCTGGGAGTGGCGGGCCAGGATAAGGCGGGCGCTGTTGGCCTGGCCCTTGCAGGGGCTGGTCCGGTCCAGGTACCCGCTGCGGGAGCGCGTGGCCGAAAGAAGACCCTGTGGTTGATCGATCAGGAAGCCGCAAGCCAGCTTCCAGGGCGTCTGATCGGTTCCCAAGACGCTGACACTCTCCCGTAGGCGGGCCGGTCAGCTTTAGAGCCCTCCAGCTTCAGGGCTTATTGCGCTGGCGCAGCTTCATCAGCGCTTCCTCCAGCGCCTGTTCGGCTTCCGCCTCGGTTCGGCGTTCCTTGGCGTACTGAAGGTGGCTCTTGTACGGTTCGTCGCCATCCACGCTCAGGTCGGTTCCGGGTGATCGTCCCGCGGGCCGTCCGCAGCGACCGCACTCCCATGTTTCGGGTATTTCGGGATCACTCAGCTTTGCGAAGGTTGGCCGGGTTTCGTGGCCGTCCAGGCACCAGTAACTGACCACCGTTCGAGCTGCGGGCGGTGTGCTCCGCTCAGCTTCAGGATGCCGACCTGTTGCGCTGGAACTGTACTCAGCGCCTATCCTCGTTCCCTTAAAAGCGTGTCCCGCGTTCACCATGGATTTCTCCGATCAATACCGCACACGACCTGCGTTGAGGATCAGTGTACGCTCTTCGATGGTGAACGCGGGACTGCAAAATACGCTTCCGCAAGTTTCTCCGGATGCCTCCTGAGAGGTGTCAGGGACGGGTCAGGAATCGCCCGCGAACCGCTGGATCAGGCCGAGTGCAACGATGACGACACCCCACGCCAGTCCAAGAGCAACGGTAAAACGGTTGAGATTGCGCTCCGCAACTCCGGACGAACCCATGCTGGTGGTCATCCCGCCGCCGAACATATCCGACATACCGCCGCCGCGTCCCTTATGAAGAAGGATCAACAGCGTCAGTAGAAGGCTGGTGATGCCCAGCAGAACAAGCAGGATGATACGGAGAATTTCCACAGTGACCTTTCGGCGTGACCTAGTCGGTCACCAGATGGTGCTCGAACCTGACAATGTTAGCAAACTCCGATACATCGAGACTCGCACCGCCGACCAGGACGCCGTCGACGTCGCGCTCCTTCAGGATGGCGGCAACATTCGATGCTTTCACGGAACCGCCGTAAAGCAGCCGCACACGCGCCGCCACTGAGTCGTCGAACAGTGAGGCAAGTTCGGTGCGGATAGCAGCGCACATCTCCTGTGCGTCCTCCGGTCCCGCGACCTCGCCCGTGCCGATCGCCCATACGGGCTCGTATGCGACCACCAGGCGGCCGGCGTCGCTGGACTGGAGTCCTTCGACTCCCCGGCGCAGTTGTTCGAGCGTGTGCTCGACGTGCTGGCCCGACTGCCGGACCTCAAGTCCCTCACCTACGCAGAGAATAGGCAGAACGTTGTGCCGATAGGCGGCATGTACCTTCTGATTCAGCAGCTCATCGGACTCCTGGTGGATTGCCCGCCGTTCTGAATGGCCCACGAGTACGTACTCACAGCCGAGCTTCTCGAGGAACTGCCCGGAGATGTCTCCCGTGTAGGCGCCAGAATCGTGTGGAGAAAGGTCCTGGCCGCCATACACCACACTCAGGTCATCGCCCTTGACCAGGGTCTGCACACCGCGCAGGTCCGTGAAGGGCGGGAAGACCGCTACTTCCACCCGCGCGTGATCGTGGTTGGCGTCATCCAGCGTCCATGCCAGCTTTTGGAGGAGGGTGATTCCCTGGACATGGTCCAGGTTCATCTTCCAGTTGCCGGCAATCAGCGGACGGCGATCGTACTTGCCATTCGTTGATGAAGTCATCAATTCTCCAGTTTCTTGAGAGGGGTGTCGCTGGTCAGTGTTGCAATGCAGTGAGCCCGGGCAATTCCTTGCCCTCCAGGTACTCAAGGCTTGCGCCACCGCCGGTGGATATGTGCCCGAAGCTGGATTCGTCGAATCCGAGCGCCCGCACAGCGGCTGCCGAGTCTCCCCCGCCCACTACGGTCAGCGCGCCAGCCCCTGTTGCGTCTGCCAGCGCCTGCGCAACCGACCGTGTGCCGGCTGCAAAGGCATCGAACTCGAAGACGCCCATGGGCCCGTTCCAGAAGATGGTCCGGGCGGTCGAAATGGCTTCGGCGAACAAGGCACCTGACTCAGGACCGATGTCCAGTCCGATGCCGGCGTCCTTGAACCTCGTGGATTCGATGCTGTGCGCTCCTACAGTTTCGTGATCCGCGTCAGCGGCGAACTTTTCAGCGACCACAATGTCCGTCGGAAGGACAATCTCAGTTCCCGCTTGTTCGGCCCGCGCGAGATAGCCGCGCACAATTTCGAGCTGATCATCTTCGAGGAGGCTGGAACCGACAGAGTGTCCCTGCGCCGCAAGGAAGGTGAACACCATACCGCCACCGATGAGCAGCCGGTCAGCTGTTCCGATCAGGTTGTCGATGACCGCGAGCTTGTCGGATACCTTTGATCCGCCGAGAACCACCACGAAGGGGCTTTCGGGTTCGGAGGTCAGCCGCTCAAGAACGTCCACCTCCGCCTTCACGAGGTCGCCCTGGTAGGACGGAAGGCGTTCTGCGACGTCGTACACGCTGGCGTGCTTGCGGTGCACGGCTCCGAAGGCATCATCCACGTAGGCGCCGTCGTCGCCAACCAGTCCCGCCAGTTCGACGGCAAGGGTGGCGCGTTCGGCGTCGTCCTTTGCGGTCTCCCTGGCATCAAAACGGACGTTCTCCAGAACGAGCACTTCACCGGCGCCCAGTCCGGACGCCAGGCTGCGCGCGCTCTGGCCCGACACATCCTCCGCGAGGGTCACCGGGAAATCTGCGAGCTCCGCAAGCCGCTCCACTGCAGGCCGCAGGGAATACTTCTCCTCGGGCGTTCCCTTGGGACGGCCCAGGTGCGCCATGACGACGACGCTCGCCCCTGCGTTGGTCAGCTTCTCCAGAACCGGAAGCGAAGCGCGGATCCGGCCGTCGTCGGTGACGCGTTGATTGGGTACCTCGCCGTCAAGCGGCACGTTGAGGTCCGAACGAACCAGAACGCGCCGCCCACGGACGCCGACTGCCAGCAGGTCATTCAGCGATTGAAAAGCCACAGCGGCCCTAAGCCAGTTTGGCCGCGACGAGTTCAGTAAGGTCCACGAGGCGGTTGGAGTAGCCCCACTCGTTGTCGTACCAGCCGACGACCTTGACCTGGTTGCCGATGACCTTGGTCAGGCCGGAGTCGAAGATGCAGGACGCGGGGTCCGTCACGATGTCCGAGGAGACGATCGGGGCGTCGGTGTAAGAGAGGTAGCCCTCAAGGGACCCGCTCTCGGCCGCAGCCTTGTACGCAGCGTTTACCTCGTCGACCGTGACCTCGCGACCCACGGTGACGGTGAGGTCCGTGGCGGAACCAGTGGGGACGGGAACGCGGATGGCGTATCCGTCCAGTTTGCCCTTCAGCTCGGGGAGCACCAGACCGATCGCCTTGGCGGCACCCGTGGACGTCGGCACCATGTTGATGGCTGCTGCGCGGGCGCGGCGGAGGTCTTTGTGCGGGCCGTCCTGCAGGTTCTGGTCGGCGGTGTAGGCGTGCACCGTGGTCATGAGGCCGCGCTCGATGCCGAAGGAGTCGTTGAGCACCTTTGCCAGCGGGCCGAGGCAGTTGGTGGTGCAGGAGGCGTTGGAGATGATGTGGTGCTTCTCGGAGTCGTAGTCGGCGTCGTTGACGCCGAGGACGACGGTGAAGTCCTCGTCGGAGGCTGGGGCCGAGATCAGGACCTTCTTGGCGCCGGCGTCGATATGCTTCTGCGCGTCGGCGGCCTTGGTGAAGAAACCGGTGGATTCGATGACGATGTCGACACCGAGGTCGGCCCAGGGAAGGTTCGAGGGGTCGCGCTCGGCGAGCACCTTGACCCGCTTGCCGTCGACTACGAGGTCGCCGCCATCCACCTCGACGGAGGCCTTAAGGCGACCGGTGACGGAGTCGTACTTGAGCAGGTGTGCGAGGGCCTCGGGACTGGTGAGGTCGTTTACGGCCACGATCTCGAGATCGGCACCCTGTTCGAGGGCTGCGCGGAAGTAGTTGCGTCCAATGCGGCCGAACCCGTTGATTCCTACACGTGTAGTCACTGTTGCTATCTCCTTGATAGGGGTTGCTGCCGACGGCGACTGCCTGCATGGGCGTACCGTCCGGCGACTGACAAAGATTGCACCGCATTGTGCGCGTTTTTAAATTCCGTTGGTCGCGGGCGTACTGCTAGATGTGACGTGCGCGACTTAGAACATCTTACGCACCGGGCGCCTCTCCCGCCCTGAGCGGGCAGGAAAGGTTACGCCCGGCAACGCCACCGTTAGTGGGACAGGGTGATCAGTCCGGTTGCGTGCGTGCGCGCAGCTTCGAACCGGCGGGCAACATCCGCCCAGTTGACGATGTTCCAGAACGCCTTCACGTAATCAGCCTTCACGTTGACGTAGTCCAGGTAGAAGGCGTGCTCCCACATGTCCAGCATCAACAGCGGCGTTGTCCCCAAGGCGACGTTTCCCTGCTGATCGTAGAGCTGCTCGATCACGAGGTTTCCGCCGATCGGCTCGTAAGCCAGGAAGGCCCAACCGGAGCCCTGCAAGCTGATGGCGGCGGCATTGAACTGGCCGCGGAATGCATCGAACGAACCGAAAGCGTCGTCGATTGCAGCAGCCAACTCACCTTCGGGCTTGTCCCCACCCTCCGGTGAGAGGTTATTCCAGAACACCGAGTGGTTGATGTGACCGCCCGTGTGGAATGCAAGGTCCTTCGACAGCTTCGGAATGTTGGCGAAGTCACCCTTTTCGCGGGCCTCCGCAAGCTGAGCAAGAGCATCATTGGCGCCCTTGACGTAGGCCGCATGGTGCTTGCTGTGGTGCAGCTCCATAATCCTGGCAGAAATATGCGGCTCCAGGGCCGCGTAATCGTAGTTGAGTTCGGGCAGTACGTATTCGCTCACGAAATCCTCCATGTCCTGTGTATTGCTGTCGCGGGTATCACACGACTGATGCGGCGCCCTTACGGGTTCCGCTGGCCGGCCGGCTGGCCGACAGGCTGCATGTCCATCCTATGCAGGTATTCATTCATCCAACATGTCGGCGGTCACATTGGCCTCGGTGCCCGGAATGCGCAGTTCCACAGCGCGTTTGTCAGCCATGGCGAGGAGCCTGCGGATACGTCCCGCTATGGCGTCCTTGGTCATGGGTGGATCGGCAATCCGTCCAAGCTCATCGAGGCTTGCCTGCTTGTGCGCAACCCGCAGTTCTCCCGCGTACTTCAGGTGATCGGGAACTTCCTCACCGAGAATTTCCAACGCCCGTTCCACCCGTGCACCCGCTGCGACAGCTGCCTGCGCTGACCGGCGAAGGTTCGCGTCGTCAAAATTGGCCATTCGGTTGGCGGTGGCACGCACTTCCTTGCGCATGCGGCGCTCTTCCCAGACCATAAGCGCATCGTGGGCGCCCATGCGGGTCAGCAGGACGGCGATAGTGTCACCGTCGCGGATGACCACACGGTCAACGCCACGCACCTCTCGTGCCTTCGCGGTAATGCCGAGGCGACGAGCAGCTCCGACCAGGGCCAGGGCTGATTCCGGCCCTGGACACGTAACCTCCAGGGCAGAGGAACGGCCAGGTTCGGTGAGGGATCCGTGGGCAAGGAACGCTCCACGCCAGACGGCTTCGGCGTCTGCCGCCGAACCGTTCACGACGACGGAGGGCAGCCCTCTTACCGGCCGGCCGCGGTTATCCAGCAGCCCGGTCTGGCGGGCGAGCGACTCACCATCGCGGACCACCCGGACGACGTAGCGGTTGCCGCGCCGCAATCCGTTGCCGGAGACGACGATGATTTCGCTGTTGTGCCCGTAGACATCCGAAATAGCACTGCGGAGCCGCCGGGCGGTCGAGGCAAGGTCAACCTCCGCCTCGATGACTATCCGGCCCGAAATAATGTGCAGGCCTCCGGCGAAGCGCAGCAAAGCGGAAACCTCGGCCTTGCGTACAGAAGACTTCTTGACATCGAGGTGCGAGAGTTCCTCTTTCACATCCGCAGTCAGCGCCACAGACACCCTCCTAAAATTCACCGAACATGTCGTGGTAAGCCGTTGCAAGTCGCAATGCATCATGAACCGGTCCGCCGCTTGAAGAGCCTACTTTACCCAAGATCGCACGGCCGCCGATCTCCCCTACGGCCGCCTCGAACTCGGCCCGGTCGCCGACGACGGACGGGTCGGCGATGACGGCGTCGACCCGGAAATCGGGTGCGTACCGCTTGATGACCGCCAGGTGGTCCACCGCCGTCATTCCCTGGGTTTCCTTGGTGTCATTGCTCAGGTTCATTGTCAAGCAACGCCGCGCCGTCGTATTGCACAAAGCATCACGGAGCTCCGGTAGGAGGAGGTGCGGTAACACGGACGTGTACCAGGAGCCAGGCCCAAGGATCACCCAGTCGGCCAGCTCGATGGCGTTGAGCGCGTCCACGCAGGCGGTCGCGTCCTCGGGAAGGAGCCTGACCTTGCTGACGTTGCCCGTACTGCCGGCCACGGCTAGCTGTGCCTGGCCCGAGACCTTCCTCAGGTGCAGGTGCCCGTCGGTGCCTTCGGACAACACATCTCCCTCGATGGTGAGCGGAACGCTCGCCATTGGGAGCACCCTGCCGCGCGCACCAAGCAGGGCACCTGCCCACTGCAGGCCGGCGACAGGGTCACCGAGCAATTCCCAGAGGGTGACGATCAGGAGGTTGCCGAGGGCATGGTTATCGAGTGAGCCCTCCGTCCCGTCGCGGGAGGTGAACCTGTGCTGCATAACGTCACGCCAGGTCCTCCCCCAGTCAGTGTCGTCACACAGCGCAGCCAGTGCCATTCGCAAGTCACCTGGCGGCAGGACGCCAAGCTCGCGGCGCAGGCGACCGGAGGAACCGCCGTCGTCGGCTACCGTCACCACCGCTGTCAGCTCCGAAGTCAGGAGCCGGAGCGCCGACAACGACGCCGACAAGCCATGTCCACCTCCAAGCGCGACGACGGACAGTGCGTTGTCCTGCTTACCGAACGCTGACCGCGATGCGGACGTTGCCGGAATCAGGGGCAGTGACCCGGTCATGATCGCCACTACTCGCGCCCCAGATCCCTGTGGTGGGCCATCACCTGCAGACGCGGAAGCTGGGCGAGGCGCTTAGCGATCTCCTCGGTGACCGCCACAGAACGGTGCTTCCCACCCGTGCAGCCCACGGCAATGGTTGCGTAGTGCTTATTCTCACGCCGGTAACCCTCAAGCACAGGCTCAAGCGCGTGCACGTACCGGTCGACGAACTCCGCCGCGCCATTGGCGGCGAGGACGTAGTCACGGACCGGCTCATCGAGTCCGGTCTGTGGACGGAGCACCGGAACCCAGTGCGGATTGGGAATAAAGCGGACGTCGGCCACGAAATTGGCGTCGACGGGGAGCCCGTACTTGAAGCCGAAGCTCATGACGTTGAGACGGAGGACGATGGGACCGGACTCGGAGAACAGTTCCGTGATGCTGGTGGCCAGGGCGTGAACGTTCAGCTGCGTCGTGTCCACCACAATGTCCGAGGCGTGCTTCAGTTCCTGCAGTACCTCGCGCTCGGCTGCTATCCCGTCGAGGATGCGGCCGTCAGCCTGCAACGGGTGGGGGCGGCGCCCCTGCTCGAACCGGCGGACCAGGGTGTCGTCAGCTGCATCCAAGAACAGGACCCGGTAAGTGATTCCCGCAGCCCGGAGCGCGGCGAGGGAGCCCTGGACGTCCTGGAACAGCTCCTTGCTTCGGACGTCAATGACCACCGCAAGCTTGGGAATCGATTCAGGGGTCCGCGAGACGATCTCGGTGAGTGTGCTCAGCATCTGCGGAGGAAGGTTCTCAACGACGTACCAGCCGTGGTCCTCGAGGGCGTTGGCTGCCGTACTGCGGCCCGCGCCGGACATGCCTGTGACTACCAGCAGCTCCGATTCGGCAGGTTTGACAGGCGTTAGTCCATCAGCGTTCATAGTTTCGTTTCCATCCCACCGTTGCGCGCGAGTTGTACTGCATTGTCCGCCCGTACTACCGAAGAATCAGGTGGTTTCAACGGCCGTGCGTCCGGTTTCTACCCTAACTAAGAATCGAGTACTTCGCCGGTCGTCATATTCACCGCTTCCTGCCCGGCGTCGCCCGTCCGTGCGCTTCCCTCCGCCAACTGCGTTCTAATGGTCTGAGCCAGCGCCGGCCCCACACCCTGCACCTGCTGAAGTTCGTCTACCGATGCCGCGCGGAGCTTGCGCACTGAGCCGAAATGTTTCAGGAGGGAGCGGCGTTTAGCAGGTCCGAGCCCTGGAACCTCGTCCAGTACGGACTCGGTCATGGACTTACCCCTTTTCTGGCGGTGGTACGCGATCGCAAACCGGTGGGCCTCATCCCGGATGCGTTGAAGGAGGAAAAGCCCTTCCGAAGCGCGCGGGAGAATTACGGGGAACTCGCCTTCCGCGAGCCATACCTCTTCCAGCCGCTTGGCCAGCCCGATGACGAACACGTCATCGATACCCAGGTCGGCCAACGCGCGAGCTGCGGCCCTGACCTGCGGCTGGCCGCCGTCCACCACAACCAGGTTGGGTGGGTAGGCGAATTTCTGGCGCGCCTCGGGGCGTGGGGAGGCTGCGGCAACCTCCGCTCCGCCGTCGTCGTACCCCCCGCTGTTCCCCGTGCTGTCGGTGCCCTGAACGCTCTCTGCGCCCGGCAGGGAGTCGAGCGGGTTGCGCTCGGCGAGGTAGTTGCGGAAACGGCGGGAGATGACGTCGTACATCGAAGCGGTGTCATCGCGGGCCGCATCGCCGGTGATGGAGAACCGGCGGTAGTCCGACTTCCGGGGCAACCCGTCCTCAACCACCACCATTGACGCGACCACGTTGGTTCCCTGCACGTGGGAGATATCGAAGCATTCGATACGCATAAGTGGAACCGGGAGTTCGAGGGCCTCCTGCAGCTCCTGCAGTGCAGCTGAGCGGGTAGTGATATCCCCCGCCCGCCTGCTCTTGTGCAAGCGCAGTGAGTCAGCCGCGTTCTGCTCGACGGTACCCAGCAAGGTTGCCTTGTCCCCGCGCTGCGGAACCCTGATGTCCACCCGCGCCCCGCGCAGGTTGAGCAGCCATTGCCGCATCTGCTCTTCGTTACTGGGAAGCGTGGGGACGAGCACCTCCCGTGGAATCCGGTTGTTGCTGCTGTTCCCTTCGCCGTATACCTGCTGGAGAAGGTGCTCCACAAGATCGCCTGTGGTCATGTCCTCGACCTTCTCGACGACCCAACCGCGCTGACCGCGGATCCGGCCGCCGCGCACGTGGAAAACCTGGGCGGCGGCCTCCAGCTCGTCCTCGGCGAGGGCAAAGACGTCGGCGTCGGTGTCCTCACTCAGAACCACGGTGTTGCGTTCAAAGACCCGTTTGAGAGCCGCGATGTCGTCCCGGGTACGGGCCGCGGACTCATAATCCAGTTCAGCTACCGCTGCTGCCATGCGCTGCTCAAGCTCCCGGATGAAGCGGTTGGCCTGCCCGGACATGAAATCACAGAACTGCAGGGCCAGGTCGCGGTGGCCTTCCGGGGAGATGCGGCCCACGCACGGTGCAGAGCACTTGTCGATGTACCCAAGCAGGCACGGCCGCCCGGAACGCTCCGCCCGCTTGAAGACCCCCGAGCTGCAGGTACGCACGGGAAAAACCCTGAGCAGTGTGTCAACGGTCTCGCGGATCGCCTTGGCCGGATAGAACGGGCCGAAATAGCGGGTGTCCTTCCGCCTGTCGCCACGCATGACCTGCACGCGTGGGTACTTCTCCCCGAGTGTTACCGCGAGGTAGGGGTAGGACTTGTCGTCGCGGAACATCACGTTGAACCGCGGATTGAATTCCTTGATCCACGTGTACTCAAGCTGGAGTGCTTCGAGTTCGCTCCCGACGACCGTCCACTCGACGCTTGCAGCGTTGTGAACCATTGCGCGGGTCCGCGGCATGAGGGTCTGCGGATTGGCGAAGTAGGAGTTCAGTCGAGAGCGCAGGTTTTTCGCCTTGCCTACGTAGACAACGCGCCGATGCTGGTCGCGAAATCTGTAAACTCCTGGATCCTGCGGGATTTCGCCGGTTTTTGGCCGGTAGGTTGCTGGATCTGCCACCTACACATCCTATCGGGGGCTGCCAGCGCTCACGTGCCGCGCGGAGTTCTGGTGACCGTGACGCAGCGGGGAGCTGCACCAGCGTCTACTCTGTGGCGCTCTTGTTGTAGCCGGAAGCACGCTCCTGGCCCGTTAGTCCCGCGATGGCGTCCATGATGGAGTCGGTGACTTCACGGCGGGCCGGAAGCGAATGGTTCGGTCCGGTCTTGTCGAAATGGAGCGGTGAACCAATCCTCATCGTGAAATGCTGCGGGCGGATCCAACGCTTGCCAGCGGGTTGTAGCAGGTCCGTTCCGAGCAGGCCAACCGGCACCACCGGCGCGCCGGTGGTCAGCGCCAGCCAACCCACCCCGGTCCTTCCGCGGTAGAGGAGCCCGTCCCGCGAGCGGGATCCCTCCGGATAGATTCCGATGCCGTCGCCTGCCTCCAGCATGACGAGCAGGGTTTTCAGTGCCTGGACGCTCGCCGCCTGCTCGCCTCGCTCCACCGGGATTGAGCCGACGCCCTCGAAGAAGGACCGCATGAGTGTCCCCTTCACTCCCTTACCCATGAAGTATTCCGCTTTGGCGAAGAACGCCACGGGACGGGGCATGAGCGCCTGCACCAGCACGCTGTCCAGAAAGGACAAGTGGTTGGGCGCGACTATGAACGCGCCGGTCGATGGTACATTCTTCAGGCCTTCGACGGTTGGCCTGCACAGGCCGGCGATGAGTCCGCGGGTACTGCTGCGGGTCAGGTCATAGACGCCCACGGGCCGCCTCCGACGGGCTATGGGCTCCCGGACTGTGCTTCTTGGTGCGGCTGCCGAGCGCCCCGAACTCATTGAGGTAGTCCAAGAGCTCTCCGGCGGAACGGACGACGACGGCGGGCCCGGCTTGCTCGAACTCCTCCTCGGTGCCGAACCCCCAGGCGACCGCAATGCACGGGAGGAGGTTGTCCGCTGCCCCGTGGATGTCGTGGGAGCGGTCGCCCACCATGATTGCGGCGTCGTACTCTCCCTTGTGGGCTGCCAGTGCCGCCGCGATGATGGTGCGCTTGCCGTCGAGAGCGGCGGCCTCCCGCTCGTCTCTCGGCGAGCCGTGGATGGAGTCGAACAAACCCGCCATCTGCTGGACATCGAGCAGTTCACGCGCCAACCACTCAGGTTTCTGGGTGGCCACTGCCACCAGATCGCCACGTCTCTGTAATGTCCGGATGACCTCAATGATGCCGGGATACGGCCTGCTCGCGGCCATGCCCTCCCGCCGGTAACCGGCGCGGTAGAGGGCGATCACTTCGTCCACCCTGTTCTCGGGAACACCGGCGATACTGGTCAACGACTGCACGAGAGACGGCCCCACCATCCGCGTCAGGCTGTCAGCGGGCGGTACCGCAAGTCCGGTCTCCCGAAGCGCGGAGGCAATCCCTCCGGTGATGGCTCCCGCCGGGTCGACCAGGGTACCGTCCAGGTCGAAAAGAACGAGAAGCCGCGTATTCGTCACCGGGCAAGTTTCCCACAGCTCGGCGCGGTGAGAAAAACAAGCATGCTGCTCGTGGAATATTTACCGGC
Organism: Arthrobacter sp. TRD_SC_6; assembly: GCF_055361185.1. NCBI lineage: Bacteria > Bacillati > Actinomycetota > Actinomycetes > Micrococcales > Micrococcaceae > Arthrobacter > Arthrobacter sp. TRD_SC_6. Next base: position 2,505,014 of record NZ_CM143953.1, on the reverse strand, counting down.
CAGCGAGTACCCCAGCGAGGAACTTTCCGGTGTGGCTGACGTCCGAGGCAGCGACCTGCTCCGGTGTGCCGGTCGCTATGATCTCGCCACCACCCGAACCACCGTCGGGACCGAGGTCGATCACCCAGTCTGCGCTCTTGATGACGTCCAGGTTGTGCTCGATGGTAATGACCGTGTTGCCCTTTTCCACCAGGCCCTGCAGAACCTGCAGCAGTTTCCTGATGTCTTCGAAGTGGAGCCCGGTTGTGGGCTCGTCGAGTACGTAGATACTGCGGCCGTTCGACCGTTTCTGGAGCTCGCTTGCAAGCTTCACGCGCTGCGCTTCACCCCCCGACAGGGTGGTTGCGGGCTGGCCCAACCGAACGTAGCCCAGCCCGACGTCCACGAGGGTGGTCAGGTGCCGTGCGATGGGAGTGAACGCCGCGAAGAACTCTGCTGCTTCCTCGATGGGCATGTCGAGTACGTCGGCGATGGTCTTGCCCTTGTAGTGGACCTCGAGGGTCTCCCGGTTGTACCGCGCGCCGTGGCAGACCTCGCACGGCACGTAAACGTCCGGCAGGAAGTTCATCTCGATCTTCAACGTTCCGTCTCCGGAGCACGCCTCGCAGCGCCCACCCTTGACATTGAACGAGAACCGGCCGGGCAGGTACCCGCGGACCTTGGCCTCCGTGGTTTCTGCGAAGAGTTTGCGGATGTTGTCGAACACCCCGGTGTAGGTAGCGGGGTTTGAGCGGGGCGTCCGGCCAATTGGCCCCTGGTCTACGTGAATGACCTTGTCGAGGTGCTCCAGCCCGTCGATCCGACGGTGCCGCCCGGCTACCTGCTTGGCTCCGTTCAGCTTGTTCGCAAGCACCTTGTAGAGGATTTCGTTGACGAGAGTCGACTTCCCCGATCCGCTGACGCCGGTAACTGCGGTCAGCACCCCGAGCGGGAAGGAGGCGTCAACACCCTTTAGGTTGTGTTCGCGCGCACCGACCACCTTCAGCTGCCGTGACCGGTCAATCTTCCGCCGCTTGGCGGGTGTCTCGATCCTGCGCCGACCGGACAGGTAATCGCCCGTGATGGAGTGCTCATTGAGCAAAAGGTCCTCCAAAGAACCCGAGTGCACTACCTGGCCGCCGTGTTCACCTGCGCCCGGACCGATGTCGACGATCCAGTCGGCTTCGCTGATGGTGTCTTCGTCGTGTTCAACAACGATCAGGGTGTTTCCCAGGTTGCGTAGGCGCGTGAGGGTTTCGATCAGGCGCCGGTTGTCCCGCTGATGGAGCCCGATTGACGGCTCATCCAGAACGTAAAGCACGCCGACCAGGCCCGAGCCGATCTGCGTAGCCAGTCGAATGCGCTGCGCCTCGCCGCCGGAAAGTGTGCCAGCTGCCCGTTCGAGGTTGAGGTACTCGAGCCCGACGTCCAGCAGGAAGCGGAGCCGAGCCTGGATTTCCTTCAGAACCTGCGACGCGATATGCGCTTCACGACCGGTGAGGACGAGGTTGTTCAGGAAGTCGCTGCACTCGCGCATCGGCATAGCCGCAACCTCTGAAATGGAGCGCCCATTGATGAGTACGGAAAGCGACGCCGGATTGAGGCGGGCCCCACCGCACGCCGGGCAGGGAATCTGACGCATGTATTCCTCGTAGCGGTCGCGGGCGTAATCCGATTCCGTCTCAAGGTGCTTGCGATGGATGTACTGCACCGCGCCTTCGAACCCCGTGCTGTACTTCCGCTCCCGGCCAAACCGGTTGCGGTACTGGACAACCACTTTGTGGTCCTTGCCGTAGAGCGCAACGTCCCGCGCGTGCTTCGGAAGCTTGCTCCAGGCGGCGTCCATGGAGAACTTCATCTCTTTGGACAATCCCTCCAGGAGCCGGGTCCAGTACTCGAGGGTTGCCGTTCCCAATGCCCAGGGTGCTATTGCGCCTTCCCGGAGCGAAAGGTCAGGGTTGGGTACCACCAGCTCCTCGTCGACTTCGAGCTTTGTGCCGATACCGGTGCACGCAGGGCACGCCCCGAAAGGGTTGTTGAAGGAAAACGAACGAGGCTCGATCTCGTCGATGGCCAGCGGGTGTTCATTGGGGCAGGCGAGGTTTTCAGAGAACGCGCGGATGCGCCGCGGGTCTTCAGCCTCGAGATCGACGAAGTCGGCAAGCACGCGTCCCTCGGCGAGCTTGAGAGCAGTCTCGATCGAGTCCGTCAGCCGCTGACGAACGCCGTCCTTTACCACCAGGCGGTCCACAATGACTTCAATGGTGTGCTTGAACTGCTTACCGAGTTTCGGTGGATCGGTGAGCTGCACGAGGTCGCCGTCCACCCGCGCCCGTGAGTAGCCCTTCGCCGCAAGGTCCTGGAAGAGATCGGCGAACTCACCCTTCCGCCCGCGCACCACGGGAGCGAGGATCTGGAAGCGGGTGCCCTGGTCCAGTTCCATCAGCTGGTCGACGATCTGCTGCGGAGTTTGCTTGGTGACCGCCTCGCCGCACACCGGGCAGTGAGGGCGCCCGACGCGCGCCCAAAGCAGACGCATGTAGTCATAGATCTCGGTGATGGTGCCCACCGTTGAACGCGGGTTCTTGCTCGTGGATTTCTGGTCGATCGAAACCGCTGGCGACAAGCCTTCGATGAAGTCGACGTCGGGCTTATCCACCTGCCCCAGGAACTGGCGCGCATAGGCCGAAAGGGACTCGACGTAGCGCCGCTGCCCTTCCGCGAAGATGGTGTCGAAGGCAAGGGATGACTTTCCGGAACCCGACAAACCCGTGAACACGATCATCGCGTCACGCGGCAGGTCCAGGTCAACGTTGCGCAGGTTATGTTCGCGCGCGCCCTTGACTACCAGCCGCGAGAGATCGGGGCGCATATTGTCGGGGTGTGAGAGTTCGGAATCCAATGGGGTTGCGATAGACACCATTTCACTTTAGAGGAAACTGTGTTCGAAGACATATTCGAAGAGCGCTATATCGGCGTGTCCCGCCGAATGTTCACCGACGGCGGAGAGCAGCCCTCAGGTAGGACACTGCTTCCTCTTCGGTGATGCCATTCGCCTTGACCAGCCGGGCGAACTCACTCGCGCCCTCGGCCACCCTCTGCCGCGCTTCGTCACCTGCTGCGGCCACGACAGTCCCGGCCCTCGAACGCGTGACCACAATCTTCGCCTGCTCCAGCTCACGGTAGGCACGGGCGACAGTGTTCACTGCCACGCCGAGGTGCGCTGCGAGGGTGCGGACCGGCGGAAGCCGCGTCCCAACCGGAAGTGAGCCATCATTCGCTGCATCCAGAATCTGCACACGCAACTGCTCATACGGTGGCTTGGGGCTCGCCGGATCAATCCGAAGCCACGCTGTTACATCTGAGTTCACAGTGCGCGCTCCTGAACGACGGCGGACGGGTGCTCACATTCTGCCACGCAGCGCGCAGCTTCTCCATCCGGTTTCCAGCCAGGTTCCCGCCGATGCCGCCCAGTTCCGGGACTACACTGGCCATCATGCATGACCTCCGGGACATAACTATCCGCAGCACATCAGTGGGCACAATGGACAACAACGTCTACGTCGTGACGTCCAAGGCGAGCGGTGCGCAGGTTCTGATCGATGCTGCCGATAATGCAGAGGGCGTCCTTGAGCTGATGGCTTCGGCGTCCGCCGACACCGCAGCGGACCTTCGGCCCACGCTCGTAATCACCACGCATTCGCACTGGGACCACGTACGCGCCCTGGCCGAGGTGGTGGAAGCCACCGGGATGAAAACCGCTGCTGGAGCGGCAGACGTCGGTGATATCCCGGTAAAAACCGACATACCGCTGGAGCACGGGGACATTGGCAACTTCGACGGCTTCGACCTCGAAGCCATTTCGCTGCGCGGACACACGCCCGGTTCGGTGGCAATTCTTTACCGAGACGCTAACAAGCCCGCGCACCTGTTCACTGGGGACTCCCTGTTTCCCGGAGGAGTAGGGAACACGGGCGGAGACCCGGCGCGGTTCGAATCGCTTCTCAACGACGTGGTGGAGCGGGTGTTCGACGTGCTGCCTGATGAGACGGTCGTCCATCCGGGCCACGGAAAGCCCACTACCCTGGGCGCTGAACGGCCCTCGCTCGAAGAGTGGCGCTCACGTGGTTGGTAGCTTGAGGCCCACCGCGAAGATACGGCGGAAAGGGAAAACGGTCCCGTCCAATTCAGGCGGATACGCTCCTGCCAGCAAAGCGGAGTAGGAGGCCTCGAACTCCGCTGCCTCGCTTGCAGAGAGGGCGGCGAGTACCGGTCGTAGGCCGGTTCCGCGAACCCATTCAAGCACCGGATCCTTCCCCTGCAGGAGGTGCTGGTACGTAGTCTCCCAGGCATCCGCCGCCAATCCCGCCCCGCCCAGGAGGCGCAGGTACCCGCCCGGCTCGCTGACGGCGTCGTCGTGCCTCAACACACCGGCCAACTTAGGCTTCCACCGCTCTGAATCGGCAAGCTGGCGCATCAGCGCGTGGGAAGGGGAGGAGAAGTTCCCCGGCACCTGCAGCGCGAGCCAAGCTCCGGCTTCCAGCCTCGACGCCCAGCTGGCCAAAAGTGCCTGATGGCCAGGCACCCACTGCAGCAATGCATTCGAGACGACGACGTCGGTACCCGGTTCAGGCGCGAAGTCGCGGACATCGCCAATGGCGAAGGACAGGTTGGCCGGGGCGTCGCCCAGCGCCTCTGCCCGCTCGATCATCTCCGGAGAAGAGTCCATCCCCAGGACCTCTGCATTGGGCCATCTGCGGGCCAGCACGGCAGTCAGCTCCCCCGGCCCGCACCCCAGATCCACCACCCTGCGCGGCGCGTCATGGTTAATGCGGCCCACCAGGTCGAAGAAAGGCCGCGACCGGTGGTCGGAGAATCGGGCGTACTGTGTGGGATCCCATCGCATTCAGCGAGCCTATCGAACGCTGCCAGTTAGCGCCCACCGGCCCCCCAACACTCGCTACGCTCGCGCCGGGCCCCTGCCGATAGCGCCCACCGGCCCCCCAACAATCGCTACGCTCGCGCCGGGCCCCTGCCGATAGCGCCCACCGGCCCCCCAACACTCGCTACGCTCGCGCCGGGCCCCTGCCGATAGGCTTAGCCCGATATGAGTATTCAGGATTACCTCCCCCCATCCGCACAGACGGGCAGCCCGGACGCCGACGCCGTCTATTCGGCGTTCCACACCTGGTCGGCCGTTGAGGGCATCACCCTCTACCCGGCACAGGACGAGGCAGTCCTCGAACTGGTTTCGGGAAACAACGTGATCCTCGCGACCCCGACCGGCTCAGGGAAGTCACTCGTGGCGGTCGCGGCGCACTTCCATGCGATCGCCGAAGGTCGGCGGAGCTACTACACCGCGCCCATCAAGGCGTTGGTCTCCGAGAAGTTCTTCGCCCTGTGCGCCACGTTCGGAGCGGAGAACGTGGGTATGGTGACCGGAGATTCTTCCGTGAACCAGGACGCTCCGATTATCTGCTGCACCGCGGAAATCCTCGCTAACATCGCCCTGAGGGAAGGGGCAACAGCCAATGCCGGGACCGTCATCATGGACGAGTTTCACTTCTACGCCGACCCGCAGCGCGGATGGGCGTGGCAGGTACCGCTGCTGGAACTGCCACGGGCACAATTTCTGCTCATGTCAGCGACTCTCGGCGACGTCGAACGGTTCGAGAAAGACCTGACTGCGCGGACAGGGAGGCCCACTGTCCTCGTCAGCTCCGGTGACCGTCCCATCCCGCTCAACTTCTACTACTCCGAGAACCCTCTCCAGGAAACACTTGAGGAGCTTCTCAGCACCCACCAGGCGCCCGTTTATGTAGTCCACTTCAGCCAGCTTGAGGCCATTGAGCGTGCACAGAACCTCATGAGCATCAACGTGTGCACCCGGGAGGAAAAAGATCGCATCGCCGCGCTCATCGCCTCTTTCCGGTTCTCGGCCGGATTCGGCAAGACGCTGAACCGGCTGGTGCGCCACGGTATCGGTGTGCACCACGCGGGGATGCTCCCGAAGTACCGGCGGCTCGTTGAGCAGCTGGCGCAGGCCGGGCTGCTCAAGGTGATCTGTGGAACTGACACTCTGGGCGTCGGCATCAACGTCCCAATCCGCACGGTGCTGCTCACTGCGCTCAGCAAATACGACGGCGTCCGGACCCGCCCGCTGAACGTGCGCGAGTTTCACCAGATTGCCGGCCGCGCGGGCCGGGCGGGGTTCGACACCGCTGGGACCGTCGTCGTGCAGGCGCCGGACCACGTCGTCGAGAACACGAAGGCGATGGCGAAGGCCGTTTCGAAGTTCGGCGACGACCAGAAGAAGCTGCGGCAGGTGGTTCGGAAGAAGCCGCCGCAGGGATTCGTCTCCTGGGGAAAGCCGACGTATGACCGACTGGTTGGGGGGACGCCTGAGCCGCTCTCGTCCAGCTTCGCAGTAACCCATTCCATGCTGCTCAACCTCCTTGAGCGCCCTGGTGATGCCCTGACCACCGTCCAGACCCTCCTGCGGGAGAACCACGAGCCGTCCTCCCGGCAGTTCGCGCACCTCCGGCAGGCCATCAGTATTTACCGCGAGCTGGTCACCGCCGGAATAGTGGAGCAGCTGCCCGAACCCGATGAGGAAGGACGGACCGTACGGCTGAAAGTACACCTCCAGGCAAACTTCGCGTTGAACCAGCCGCTGTCTTCCTTCGCCCTCGCCAGCCTGGAGCTGCTCGACCCGGACAGCCCCTCGTATGCGCTGGACGTGGTCTCAGTCATCGAAGCGACGCTCGAGAAGCCCCGTCAGGTCTTGAACGCACAGGAGAAAAAGGCCCGCGGCGAGGCCGTCGCTGCCATGAAGGCTGACGGCATCGAATATGACCAGCGCATGGCGCGGCTCGAGGAGATCTCCTATCCACAGCCGCTGTCCGAGCTCCTGCAGCAGGCCTTCGAAACGTACCGCTCCGGAGCGCCCTGGCTCGGTGACTTCGAGCTGACGCCCAAGTCGGTGGTGCGCGACATGTACGAACGCGCGATGAACTTCGGCGAGTACGTTGCCTTCTACAGCCTTGCCCGCTCTGAAGGCATTCTCCTGCGCTACCTCGCCGACTGTTTCAAGGCGCTCCGGCAGACAGTCCCCCGTGACGCACTCCGCGAGGACCTCTCGGACATCATCGAGTGGCTGGGTGAACTCATCAGGCAGGTTGATTCGAGCCTGCTCGACGAATGGGAGCAGCTCGCAGCCGGTGTGACCGGCCGCGACGTCGATCCCCGCCAGGTCGATCTCCCACCAGAGCCGGACTCTGTCACCTCCAACGAACGTGCTTTCCGGGTAATGGTGCGCAACGAGATGTTCCAGCGGGTACAGCTTTTCGCCGCCGAGGATGACAAGGCGCTCGGCAGGCTCGATGAAGCAGCCGGTTGGCACGCGGACCGCTGGGCGGACGCAATGGATGGCTACTTCGATGCCCATGAGGACATCGACGACGGCCCTGCAGCCCGCGGCCCGGCGCTCCTGATCATCCGACAATTACCGGGCAAATGGGAGGTGCGGCAGATCCTCAAGGACCCGGCAGGCGATCAGGACTGGGGTATCAACGCGGTCATAGACCTGGCGGCCTCGGATGCTGCTGGCGCCGCCGTCGTCACCGTGATCTCCGTGGGCGGCCCGTAAGGTCCACTGCAGCGCGCACCACCGCTCATGGTTAGGGTGGAAACATGACTCCCATCCGTGAAGCACGCCGGGATGACGTGCCCACCATTCTGCAACTGATCCATGATCTCGCCGTGTACGAGAAGGAGCCCGACGCCGTACGGAACACCGTCGAGGGCCTCGAGGAAGCACTCTACGGCGCGAACCCGCGGATCTTCGCCCACATAGCCGAGGACGACGCCGGAATCCAGGGTTTCGCCCTGTGGTTCCTGAACTATTCAACCTGGGAAGGCGTCCACGGGATCTATCTTGAGGACCTGTACGTCCGGCCCGAAGCGCGCGGCTTGGGCTATGGGAAGGCGCTGCTCCAGAACCTCGCCCTCATAGCTGCCGAACGTGGGTATGCGCGGGTTGAGTGGGCAGTCCTGAACTGGAACGAACCGTCCATCCAGTTTTACCGGAGCCTGGGCGCGGCTTCGCAGGACGAGTGGAGCACCTTCCGCCTTTCCGGAGAAGCACTAACGAGTTTCGCCGGGCACGCACGGTGAACGCCGTATCGCACCTGGCAGAGCCCACGTATGTGATGCGGGGCATGAGGAGCACTGGGCACTGGTTTACCGTGCCCCTGGATCACGCCGATTCCGCCGGACAACAGATCAGGGTCTTCGCGCGGGAGTACAGTTCCACTGATCACGACGACGCCACGCGCCTGCCCTGGCTCCTTTTCCTGCAGGGCGGGCCGGGCGGCCGCGGCAACCGGGTGACGCAGCTCTCGGGATGGATGAAAGCCGCTTCCCGGGAGTTCCGTATCTTGATGCTGGACCAGCGCGGCACGGGTCTTTCGACGCCGGCGGATGAACGCACGCTGCAGGGCTCTCCGGCGGAGCAGGCCGCTTATCTAAGACATTTCCGTGCGGACTCGATCGTGGCGGACGCTGAGCTGATCCGGTCCGCACTCGGATCCGCACCCTGGACGGTCTTCGGTCAGAGCTTCGGCGGGTTCTGTGCGCTCACCTACCTCTCCTACGCGCCCGGGGGGATGAAGCGCGCGCTCATCACCGGTGGTCTAGCTCCGCTCACCGGCCCCGCCGAGAGGGTCTACCGCCACACTTACCGGCGGGTTCAGGCACGGAATCTCGAGTACTTTGCCCGTTATCCCGAGGACAGGCCGCTTGCGAGCCGCATCATTCGACACCTGGCTGCCGTTGACGAGCGGCTGCCAAGCGGCGAACGCCTCACCCCGCAGCGGTTCCAACTGGTCGGCGCCCTGCTCGGCGGCAACGTGCGCGTGGACAGCCTGCACTTCCTGCTGGAGGACGCCTTCGTGCACACCGCCAGCGGCGAGCGTCTCTCAACGGTGTTCCTGGATCAGGTGCAGACGCTCGTCAGCAGGCGCTCCAATCCGCTCTACGCCGTGCTCCATGAATCGATCTACTGTCAGGGTGAGGCGTCCGATTGGGCCGCCTGGCGCGTCCTCAAGGAGTTTCCGCAGTTTCAACCTGACGCAGCCGAGCCGCTATTGCTCGGTGAAATGGTGTACCCGAGTCTTTTTGAAGAGGACCCGGCGCTGATCCCCCTGAAGGAGACAGCGGAGATTCTCGCGAGGACCGCCGATTGGGTCCCCCTGTACGACACCGCGCAACTGGCCCGGAACGAGGTTCCCGTAGCAGCTGCCGTGTATTCCGATGACATCTACGTTGACCGCGACCTGTCACTCGAAACAGCTGAAGCGGTGCGTGGCCTCGACGTGTGGGAGAGCGCAGACTTCCACCATGACGGCATCAGCGACGACGGCGAAGCCATCTTCGAGCGGCTTCTAGCGATGACGCAGGCCCAATAAGTTTTTCGGGCGCGCCGCTCTGGGCACACCCACGGGACGCGCAAAGGGCGCCGGTCCGGGATTCAATTCCCGCAGCCGGCGCCCTTAGTGAGATCAGCTGTTACCTACGCGTCCGGGCCACCGATGCGCGCGCTCTCGGCGTCTGCAGCCAGTTCAGCGTCGACCTTCGCCTGCTTGCCCTTGGGGCTCAGCAGGCTGGCAACGACGGCGATGACGATGATGCCCATGATGATCGCCAGGGACACAAAGGTTGGGATGACCGGTGCCCACTCGATGTGCTGGCCGCCATTGATGAATGGCAGCTCATTTTCATGCAGGGCATGGAGGATCAGCTTCACGCCGATGAACGCAAGGATCAGCGACAGGGCGTGCTTGAGGTAGATGAGGCGTGTCATCAAGCCGCCCAGCAGGAAGTAAAGCTGGCGCAGGCCCATCAGCGCGAACAGGTTCGCTGTGAATACGATGAATGGGCTTTCAGTCAGGCCGAAGATCGCCGGGATGGAGTCAACAGCGAACATCAGGTCGGTCAGGCCGATCGTGATGAACACGATCAGCATCGGAGTGAAGACCTTCTTGCCGTCCACCATGGTACGGATCTTGTTGCCGTCGTAGTGCTCGGACATCGGGAGAACTCCGCGCAGTTTCGCGATGATCTTGTTCTCCTTCTCCTCCTCCTCCTCGCCGGAGTCCTTTGCCTGGTGGTAGGCGGTCCACAGAAGGAAGGCGCCAAAGATGTAGAAGATCCAGGAGAAGTTGCTGATCAATGCGGCGCCAAGCAGGATGAAGATTCCGCGCAGGATCAGGGCGATGATGATGCCCACCATCAGCACTTCCTGCTGGTACTTCCGGGGTACGGAGAACCTCGCCATGATGATGATGAAGACGAACAGGTTGTCGATGCTGAGGCTGTACTCAGTCACCCAGCCGGCGATGAACTGACCGCCGAACTCGGGGCCGGTGAACGCAAACATCAACGCCGCGAACACGAGAGCAAGAGTCACGTAAAAGGCGACCCAGAGGCCGGCTTCCTTCATGGACGGTTCGTGTGGGCGCTTCACGACAAGCAGCAGGTCGAACAGGAGCACAAGCCCCAGAACAACGAAGGTGCCTATCTCAAAGGCAAGGGGTAATTCAGGCACAAGGAAACCTTTCGGAGATACAACGGAATTCGCAAGTCTCTCCGCCGCGTTCAAATGCCACGGCCGCTACGCCCGGCGGGCCGCCAGTGGCCTGCGTGTTGACGTTCGTAGCGCGAAAGGATACTCCCCTACGTTCGCTCAATCCTACCGGTGTACAACCGATACGGAAAACGCCCAGCCTCACTCCGTATGTTGTCTGAGGGATTCGACGTGCCCGATAATCGCGGGTTCGACCCAGTAATCGCTGTGGCTCCGGACGCGGCCGTCCGCCCTTGGGTCAGCCAGCACATGATTGTGTGCCCCTGGGACAGGGAAGGCCACCGGGTCTGTCTCGCGCCAGTAGTTCGCCCAGGTCAGCGTTCCCCGTTTGACCCTGCTGAAGAATTCAGGGGTGAAGACTGCAGGGAAGAACGCGGAGTAGAGCGAGTTGAGCGGCGACCCCGCCGTGACGAGGTGGGTGCTTTCTCCCGCCGCCCGTTCGGGGTTCTGGTGTGCTGTAAACCAGGCACAGATCACAGATCCCTGGCTGTGCGCAACCAATACCACCGGGCTGTTTGAACGGTGCGCGCGCTCCACAAGTTCTCCAACGCCCGCGATGGCTGCCTGCCGGTAGGAAGACCCAGCGAGCGGGTGGTCCTGCACGGGCCAGAACCCGGCGACGTCCGCGATCTTTCCGAGGATCTCACGCACCGGGCGGAGCTGCCCCAGCAGAATCACCAGCACGACGGCGGCGCCCGCGAGCTGCAGCACGAGGATGGCCAGCGCCAGCCAGGGCCCACCGAGACGGCCTTCACCCAGCATGATCGCCGCGCTCATTCCTGCAACGCCAAGCAGCACCGCCAACGGAACGATGGCAGGCAACAGGCGCGGAGCAGCGCCGGAAAATTGGTGCCACCACCGGCCGCGGGCTGCCTTGCCCTGCATGAGTGGTGGGAGGCCTGGATTCCGACCACTTCCGAGCACGACGGCGGCGGCCACCACCACTCCGAGCACCGCGATCAGCGCCAGGAAGGGAAACAGGTCGAGGCGGCTGTCGCCGGCGTCGGCCGGGTTGTCGTAGGAAAGCAGGATGGCGTCGGAATAGCCGTGCGGCTCGGCACCGAAGAGCCCCGTGACGTAGCCAAGAAGATTGTCCAGAAGCATCCGCACCAAAGCGGTCAGGGAGTGCATCAGCAATACTGACACCGCGAGCAACACGCCGGCTGCCACCAGCGACACCCCAGGTGCCCCTTTGCGGACTCTCGTGGCGTACACCGCCGCGAGTCCAAGGACTGCTGCGAAGACGAAGGCGGTGCTCACGGCAATCCAGAGTGCCATGGCGTCGAGATAGGAAGCGCCCGACGGGTGGGACGTTGACGGCCAGCCGCTCCAGGGAAGTTGCGCGGGCGGGTTGAGTGCCAGCAGCGCTGCTGTCACCAGCACCGTTCCCGCGTGCACCAGCGGCAGCACGCTCTTCGTGCGCCCGGCTTCAGTCTGCCTCCTGACCACTGCACGGTAGCGATAGAGCACCCACCCGGTCAGAAGCACACCGGCCAGAGCCGGAATCCACCGTAAAGATACAGGCTCGACGGGGAGGTGACGCCAAAGCGTTTCGCCAAACACGATCAGCCACGCGAGCTGTGACACCGTGAGGAGCAGCCCAACGCAGAACACAACCGCCCTCAGAAGGAATCCACTTGCCCGCTGGCCGCCTTCACGCGCGGGTGCCATCCTCCCGGCCACATTGACCAGGGTGAATGGAAACGCCAGGTACCAGAGGAATCCGGTGCGCCGCCGGTGCGAGCGCGACCAGTTGAGGATGCGCAGGCGGTGCTGTGGCAGCGGCGGTGGCTCTGCCACCTGGACCCAGGCGTTCAGTCTCTTCTCAGCTGGCCAGCCAAGGCTCGTGTAGTACTCGTGGTCACCGATCCCGTGCACACGGATCTCAGTGAACATCCCGTCGAAGGCGGGGCCTGGCCGGTGGTGCTCACCCGGTTCCATGCCTCAGGCGTGCCCGGCCGACTGCATCTGCCGCAGTTCCTTCTTCAGGTCACCCACTTCGTCCCGCAGCCGGGCCGCGAGCTCAAACTGCAGTTCTTCGGCGGCAGCATGCATCTGGGCGGTCAGCTGGCCGATGAGATCTGTGAGGTCCTCTGCGGGCACGGCCGCCAGCCCGTCTCGACGGACCGCGGAGACCTTCCCCTTGCCCTTCCCCTTGCCGGTTTTCTCCAGCAGCTCGCGGGTGTCGGCGTCCTCACGGGCAATGGTGTCGGTGATGTCTGCGATCTTCTTTCGCAGGGGCTGCGGGTCGACGCCGTGCTTCTTGTTGTACGCGACCTGAATTTCGCGGCGGCGGTTTGTTTCCTCGATGGCCTTCGCCATTGAGTCGGTGATACGGTCCGCGTACATGTGGACCTGGCCGGAGACGTTACGGGCGGCACGGCCGATGGTCTGGATGAGCGAGGTCGCGCTGCGGAGAAACCCTTCCTTGTCGGCGTCGAGAATGCTGACCAGCGAGACTTCCGGAAGGTCGAGGCCTTCACGGAGCAGGTTAATTCCCACCAGGACGTCAAACGTCCCGAGCCGAAGCTCCCGCAAAAGTTCCACGCGGCGCAATGTGTCGACGTCGGAGTGGAGGTACTCGACCTTCACTCCGTGCTCCAGCAGGTAACCGGTAAGGTCCTCAGCCATGCGTTTGGTGAGCGTGGTGACCAGAACGCGTTCATCTCGTTCCACCCGGGTATTGATTTCGCCGAGCAGGTCATCGATCTGGCCCTTACTGGGCTTGATGATCACCTCAGGGTCGACCAGCCCGGTGGGTCGGATGATCTGCTGCACATAGCCGTCGGACTTGCTGAGCTCGTACTTGCCGGGCGTTGCGGACAGGTAGACCGTCTGCCCGATCCGCTCCAGGAATTCGTCCCACTTCAGCGGCCGGTTATCCATGGCCGACGGAAGCCGGAAGCCGTGATCCACCAGGGTGCGCTTGCGCGACATGTCACCCTCATACATCGCGCCGATCTGCGGGATGGTCACGTGGGACTCGTCCACGACCAGCAGGAAATCATCGGGGAAGTAGTCGATCAGGCAGTGCGGAGCACTCGCCTGCGGCCGCCCGTCGATGTGCCGTGAATAATTCTCAATGCCGTTGCAGAACCCCATCTGCTGCATCATTTCGAGGTCGTAGGTGGTACGCATCCGCAAGCGCTGGGCTTCAACGAGCTTGTTCTGCGACTCAAGCTCCTGTAGGCGCTCACGCAGTTCATCCTCGATGCGGGTGATGGCCCGCGACAAACGTTCAGGTCCAGCAACGTAGTGCGAGGCCGGGAAAACGTACATCTCTGTTTCCTCGCGGACTATCTCACCGGTCAATGGGTGAAGGGTGTAGATCCGCTCAACTTCATCTCCGAAGAATTCGATCCGGAGGGCGAGTTCCTCATACATCGGGATGATCTCCACGGTGTCACCGCGCACCCGGAACGTTCCCCGGTGGAAGTCCATGTCATTGCGCACATACTGCATGGCGACGAACTGGCGCAGCAGGGCGTCCCTGTTCATTTCCTGGCCCTTGCGCAGGGTCACCATTGCCGACACATACTCTTCAGGCGTGCCAAGGCCATAAATGCAGGAGACCGTCGCCACAACGATGACGTCCCGCCGGGTCAGCAGCGCGTTGGTGGCCGAGTGCCGGAGCCGTTCCACTTCCTCATTGACCGATGAGTCCTTCTCGATGAAAGTGTCGGTCTGCGGGACGTACGCTTCGGGCTGGTAGTAGTCGTAATAGGACACGAAATATTCGACGGCGTTGTTGGGCAGGAGCTCCCTGAACTCGTTCGCGAGCTGAGCCGCGAGTGTCTTGTTCTGGACCATGACAAGGGTGGGCCGCTGTACCTTTTCAATCAGCCAGGCCGTTGTTGCGCTCTTGCCCGTGCCGGTAGCACCGAGCAGCACCACGTCTTTCTCGCCTGCATTGATCCGCTCCGCAAGCTCCGCAATGGCCGTGGGCTGGTCACCGGCCGGCTTGTACTCGCTGATGACCTCGAACGGCGCGACTACCCTGTTGATCTCCTGCGCAAGACTCATGGTTCTACGTTAGCCCTTACCCCGGACAACCACAGTCCGCAATTGGCGATCTCCGCTGGGGGCTGAAGCCTATAGATCTGTCGCTTCTTCCGGTGACCACCCGGCGTCGTCAATCCAGCGGGTAAGCCGCGGGTCAGCGTGTGTGAACCAGTCCTCTTTACACTCGGCGTAACCCGCCGTCGTCTGCTCCCCCGAATGAAGTGCCCGGCACCGTTCCTTCTCGGCCAGGTAGGCAGCCACCATATCCGGATTCCTACGGAGCCAGTCCCTGAAGGAAAGCGCATAACGCCATCCCGGCGAGCCGACCACCCGTACATGCAGATTGACCGGACGGCCGGGATCGGCATTGCCGTGCAGCCGTTTCTCCCACTGCGCGGGGTCTGAGAAGGGCGGTTTGGGGTTATCGGACCACTCGCCTGCCCGTGGCGGGAACCCGGCCGCGGCAAGGAACGGTGCGAGAGCGTCGGCGTCTCCAAGGGACGCAACCGTCAGCTGGAGATCGATGACGTCCTTGGCGGGCAGTCCTGGCACTGCGGTCGACCCGATGTGCTGGACGCCGAGCACCCGCGGGTCCGCCCGCTTCAGCCGCCGCGCCAGCAATGCGGCAGTATTCGCCCACCGCGCACTCTGTATGAGATCCGGTCCGCCCGCCCGCTCGGCGACCTCCCCGAGCTGCAGATTCCGGGCGAATGGCAGGACCCGACCGGACCACAGTCCGCTCAGTGCAGCCTTCAGCTCCATGGACGTCCCAATGTTCTCAATGACGACGTCGGCGGCCGCGTTCCGTGCGTTGGAACCAACCTGTGCCCTGATTCGACTCCATGCCTCGTCCTCGGACATCGCCCGGTTCTGCACCATCCGCTGGACCCGCACTTCTTCGGGTGCATCCACGACGAGCACGAGGTGAAACCTGTCCTCCTGACCCGTCTCCACGAGCAGGGGGATGTCGTGCACGACGACGGCGTGGTCGCCCTTCGCTTCAGCCTCATGCTGGGCCTTCGTCTCAGCTTCCGCAGCCAGTTGACGTACCCGCGGATGCACAATGGCGTTCAACTTCGACCGGCTGTCCTCGTCCTTGAAGATCAGCGATCCGAGGGCGGCCCGGTCCAGTGAACCATCGGCCCGCAGTACCTGCTGCCCGAACGCGTCCGCCACCTCGCGCAGCCCATCTGTCCCCGGTTCCAGGACTGCACGCGCCAGCTGGTCAGCATCAATCAGGACGGCGCCAAGCTCCTTCAGCGCGTCCGCGGCCAACGATTTCCCCGCCGCGATCCCGCCGGTCAAACCAACTTTGAGCATGCCTGCAAGGCTACCGGCGGAACTTCAGTGGCGCCCGTCGGTACAACACCTACATTAAGTGCATATATGCGCACATAAGCTACGGTAGAGACGTGAGCAAGCTGTTTGGCGTGAGGGAATACCGCAAGATGTTTTCGGCGCAGGTCGTGGCCCTGCTGGGCACCGGACTGCTCACTGTTGCGCTGGGACTACTGGCCTTTGACCTCGCAGGCGGTCAGGCCGGAGCGGTCCTGGGCACCGCCCTGACGATCAAAATGCTGGCCTACGTTTTCGTTGCACCCGTAATGGCCGTGCTGGTGGAGCGCGTACCACGCAAGAGTGTGCTGGTTGCAGCTGATCTCGCGCGGGCAGCGGTGGCAGCGATGCTGCCTTTCATCGACCAGGTCTGGCAGATCTACATCCTTGTGTTCGTCCTTCAGGCAGCGTCAGCTACCTTCACCCCGGCCTTCCAGTCCACGATCCCCGTGATCCTCCCGCGGGAGAGAGACTATACGAGGGCCCTCTCATTCTCCCGGCTTGCCTACGACCTGGAATCGCTGCTCAGCCCACTGCTCGCCGCAGCTTTGTTGACAGTGACGTCCTACAGCAATCTGTTCGTCGGAACGCTGGCCGGGTTCCTCATTTCCGCCCTGCTTGTCGCCACCACACGGTTGCCGGAGGTAGCCCCCTCGAAACAGTCGGGATCTTTGGTCCAGAGAACCCTCAGTGGAACCCGCCACTTCCTCAAGGAGCCGCCATTACGCGGACTGCTGGCGCTTAATCTTGTGGTTGCCTGCGGCACCGCGCTGGTATTGGTGAACTCCGTGATTTTCGTGCGTGACCTCTTCGGTGGTTCGAATGCCGAGGTCGCGGTAGTCCTCGCTTCTTATGGGGCGGGATCAATGCTTGTCGCACTCTGCACACCCGTCATTCTCGAGCGGGTGCCGGACCGGGTTTTCATGCTCGCTGGAGCGGTCGTGGTGACGGGAGGAGTGATCGGCGCAGGCTTGATCGCCGCCGTCGTGCACTCGTGGCCGGCGCTCCTGCTGGTCTGGGGCGTGATGGGAGCGGGCACATCGATGATCAACACGCCAAGCGCGCGGCTGCTCCGCCGGGCGGCAACCGAGCACACGCGCACGTCACTCTTCACTGCGCAGTTCTCCCTGTCCCACGCGTGTTTCATCCTCGCGTATCCGGTAGCCGGCTGGGTGGGTGCCATCGCTGGCCAGGTGAGCGCCGCCGTCGTACTCGGTGTGCTCGCTACACTGGGCACCGTGGCCGCATACAGGTTGTGGCCCTCAACCGGAACCGATCCAGTTCAGTTCAGCCGGTCCGATGAGGGAGGTAATAGTGAGCGAATCTCCGATACAGAGGGAGCCGAGCCTCCACCACGGCGCCGACCCTGATCCCACACGGCTCGAAACCGGCGCAGCCACCTTCAGGATGCTGGCCGATCCAACGAGACTCCATCTACTCTGGTTGCTCACGCAGGCGCCATCCGGGGTCGGTGCCCTGGTTGAACGCACCGGCGCGTCCAGGACCTCGGTCAGTCAACATCTCGCGAAACTCCGGTTCTCCGGGCTGGTGAGCACGCGAAGGGAGGGCAGGAGCGTGGTGTACAGCGTCGCGGACGGACACCTCGCCCGCCTGGTCCTCGAAGGACTTAACCACGCTGACCATCGGGTCACCGGAGAACCCGTACATGACTGACTTCTCCTTCGATTCCCTCCGGCGTTGGCCCGACGCCGAGGCTGGGAACCTGTTCGCCCATGACGCCACCGACCGGCTGCTTCTAGATACGGCGCGCGACCGGCTTTCCGCTTTGCAACCCGGAGAGCTCGCAGTGGT
Source organism: Arthrobacter sp. TRD_SC_6 (assembly GCF_055361185.1). NCBI lineage: Bacteria > Bacillati > Actinomycetota > Actinomycetes > Micrococcales > Micrococcaceae > Arthrobacter > Arthrobacter sp. TRD_SC_6. Next base: position 2,487,241 of record NZ_CM143953.1, on the reverse strand, counting down.
GAACGATTCCTACGGTGCCCTGACGCTTGGCGCTGCGCATTGCGGTGCCACAGACATCCGTTCCCATCAGGACTCGGTCACTGGTGAGCGGGCATTGACAGCGAACGCCTCCCGCCTCGGCCTCACCGGGCGCTATACCTCCCATGCCCTCAACGCCGGACTATTCGACGGGGTCAAGCTGGTGCTTCTTCAGTTGCCGCGGTCCCTGGATGAACTGGAAGAAATTGCCTGGCATATTGCTGCGTCCGCCGCGCCCGATGTCACTGTTCTCGCCGGCGGTCGGGTCAAACACATGGCGGCTGCGATGTCCGGCGTGCTCGGCACCCACTTCAGGAACGTATCCGCGGGGCTGGCCAGGCAGAAATCGCGCGTGTTGACCGCGGCTGACCCGCTGCCCGCCGGAGCGTGCCCCTTTCCCACCCAGGCAGAGCACGACGTCGGCCTCCCGCAACCGCTCCGGCTGCGCGCCTTCGGTGCCACGTTCGGCGGCGCAAAACTTGACCCCGGAACCCGTTTCCTACTGCCCCATCTCTCCCAGGCGCGGGCGGCGATCAACGCGATAGACCTCGGTTCCGGAAATGGCACCATCGGGGCCTTCCTGGCGCTCACCCGTCCCGCGCTGATGATCACTGCGACCGACGCATCTGCCGCGGCAGTTGCGGCAACCCGGGCTACAGCGTGGGCCAACGGCGTCCAGGATCGCATCGACGTCGTGCGTGACGACGGTCTGTCGCGCCAACCGGACAACAGTGCCGAGCTGATCGTACTGAACCCGCCCTTCCACTCCGGCCACACGGTGCACGCGGGCATCGCGCACAAACTGTTCGCCGACGCCGGGCGGGTACTTGCAAACGGAGGTGAGCTGTGGACCGTCTGGAACAGCCACCTGCAATACCGGAGTTCGTTGGAACGATTAGTTGGGACTACACGCCAGGTGGACCGCAACCCGAAGTTCACGGTGACGGTCTCGACGAAAAGCTCCTTGCGCGCATCCTTGTAACGGTCACCTACTGGAGAGTCGATTGTCCCGGAATGCAAAGAAGGTCCCTGCCCGGTAGGGGCAGGGACCTTCTTCAAACAAACTTCTTACCGGCGGTGACGCCTAGTTGCCGGTGAGCTTCTCGCGCAGCGCGGCAAGTGCCTCGTCCGATGCAAGGGTGCCGGTTCCGGCGCCTGCGTTGGACTCGACAGCAGGCTCCGAGGAGTAGCTGGTGGTGCCGGAGTCAGCAGGCTCGTTGGCAGCAGCTGCATCATCATTAGCGTGCTGCTCGACCTGCTTCTTGTGCGACTCCCACCGCGACTGGGCCTCAGCGTACTGAGCTTCCCATGCGGCGCGCTGGGTGTCGTAGCCGTCGAGCCATTCGTTGGACTCGGGGTCGAAGCCCTCTGGGTACTTGTAGTTGCCCTCTTCGTCGTACTCCGCAGCCATGCCGTACAGCGCTGGGTCGAACTCGGTGCTGTCAGCGTCGACACCCTCGTTGGCCTGCTTGAGGCTGAGGGAGATGCGGCGGCGCTCGAGGTCGATGTCGATGACCTTGACGAAGAGCTCGTCGCCAACGGAAACGACCTGCTCTGCAAGCTCAACGTGGCGCACGGCCAGCTCCGAGATGTGGACAAGGCCCTCGATGCCGTCTTCGACGCGGACGAACGCACCGAACGGAACGAGCTTGGTGACCTTACCGGGAACAACCTGGCCCAGCGCGTGAGTGCGGGCGAAGGTCTGCCATGGGTCTTCCTGGGTGGCCTTGAGCGACAGTGAAACGCGCTCGCGGTCCAGGTCTACCTCGAGAACCTCGACGGTGACTTCCTGGCCGACCTCGACTACCTCGGACGGGTGGTCGATGTGCTTCCAGGAAAGCTCGGAAACGTGAACCAGACCATCTACGCCGCCAAGATCCACGAACGCACCGAAGTTGACGATCGAGGAGACAACGCCCGGACGGACCTGGCCCTTCTCAAGCTTGTTGAGGAAGGTGGAGCGAACCTCAGACTGGGTCTGCTCAAGCCATGCACGGCGGGAAAGCACAACGTTGTTGCGGTTCTTGTCCAGCTCGATGATCTTGGCTTCGATCTGCTGACCAATATAGGGAGCGAGGTCGCGTACACGACGCATCTCAACGAGGGAAGCAGGCAGGAAGCCGCGGAGCCCGATGTCGAGGATAAGGCCGCCCTTGACGACCTCGATGACGGTACCGGTGACAACGCCGTCTTCTTCCTTGACCTTCTCGATGTCGCCCCAGGCGCGCTCGTACTGCGCGCGCTTCTTGGAGAGGATCAGGCGGCCTTCTTTGTCTTCCTTGGTGAGGACAAGCGCTTCAACCTCATCACCAACGGAGACCACGTCCCCCGGATCGACATCGTGCTTGATGGAAAGCTCGCGGGAAGGGATGACACCTTCGGTTTTGTAACCGATGTCGAGCAGGACTTCGTCCCGGTCAACCTTGACGACCGTGCCCTCAACGAGATCTCCGTCGTTGAAGTACTTGATGGTTGCGTCAATAGCTGCGAGGAAGTCCTCAGCGGTGCCGATGTCGTTGATAGCGACCTGGGGGGCACCTGGCTTCTCGGTGGTGGTGATGGTCATGTAGTTGGGGCTCCGTTGTGGATGATGGATTGTTCCCGGCGGTTGTGGCGTCGCGCAAGTCAGTGCAACCCAATGCACTCACCGCGAGGAGCCTGCCCGGAAGTGGACAAATGTTTAATCGCTGCTGTCGTAAGACACGCCTATCCAGTCTAGCCTGCACCGGCAACACCGGTCAAAGCGCGCGGCCGCAGCGCACACGGGTCATCGGAAAGGCACGGCCCTCGGCCGAATCCATACTTAAAAGTGCGTGATGCAGTACGGCTGCCGTGCCACGCTGAACAACCTGTCCAGCCGCTGGAGTCCGTCCTGCGACGCCGCGCGCACGTGCCCCGTGCTGGCGAGGGTGCCTGCGTCCACGCCGCCCAGATAAAGGGAACCAAGCGCCGCGACGTCAAGAACGACGTCGGCGGCTGCCTTCGAATCGAGCTTCGTTGACCGCGCATGTCCATCCTTTACCTGCAAATGGAAGGCGCCCGTCGCATGTCCGAGCTGATCCTGCACCTCGATGGTGACGTCGCCGTCGGACTGGTAATGCCGTGCAACAAGTGCTGCCACCGGATCCAGAATCCGCAGCCACAGCACGTCCTCGTCTCCCTTCAACCTGCGGCAACGGCGGTCCGCCAAAGCCCACGGCAGTGGATCCTGGATCGAGGCCTCGTTAAAGGTGACGCGCTCCACCAGATCGAGTGAACCGAGGAAACGCCACAGCTCCAGGTAGGCGGCGTCCGAAGTGGCCACGAGGTCATTAACCCGCGTGGTGTACGGCTGCGTCTCCCACCCAGCGAATTTGTAGGTGACGTAGCCGTCGGGCTGCCCGTCGTCGTCGTAATGGACCGCGGTGCGCACGCCTTTGTCCTCTTTCGGACCCTCCTGGCCCCATAGACCTGCCGCGCGCCGGGCGTAGGCCCACTGGCGGCCGATCGAGCCTCTGGTGCGATTGTGGAAGCCAGCGAAGATCACCGGAGCGAGGTCGACGACGGCCGAAGGCTCCACCACCTCCATGCGCCCGTAACCGGGAGCGGTGACCTGGAAGCGCTCACGCACATCCACCTCGACGCTCGCGGTCAGGGTGGCTGCGCCGAACCCGAATCTTCCGTAGATGGTTGCTTCGGAAGCAGTCAATGCGGCGATCGCGATCCCACGGTCGACTGCTCCTTGAAGGTCTGCAGTCATCATGCGGCGCAGGAGGCCGCGGCGCCGGTGGGTTGGACGTACCGTCACGGAGGTCACCAGATGGGCGTCAAGCAGATTCCCTCCCCCGACATTGAGGGAGTTGGTCATCGTGGCGTAGGTTGCCACCGGAATGCGCGGATCCCACGCGTGCGGTCCGGCATTTTCGTCGTAGACGCCCCACACTGTCCGGCTGTCGGCAGCGTAGGCCTCGGCGAGCTTCGGCAGATTTTCCTGCTCCGCACGCGGCTCGTGGAACCCGAAGTTCACGCCCTCGAACCAGGAGGCCAGCGCACTCCCCTCGGCGACGTCGGTCTCCGGAGTCACGGTGAAGTTGTCGATGCGCAAGGACAGGGCGGTTTCTGCAGGTTGGGTCACAAGAAGTCAGCCTAGCCCGGAGCAGGGAGCCCGGCCAGCTTGCGGGGAGCCTCCAATTCCGGGCGTCGCAAAACGACTAGTGGGCGGCCTCGTGCCAGCTGGTTCCTGTGCCCACCGAGACATCGAGCGGCACTGAGAGATCAGCGGCCCCGGCCATTTCCGCCCTGACAATTTCTTCCACCTCGTCCCGTTCACCCGGAGCAACTTCGAGCACCAGTTCGTCATGAACCTGAAGAAGCATTCGCGACGCCAGGCCGCGGGTACGCAGTTGATGGTCAACGCCGAGCATCGCCTTCTTGATGATGTCGGCTGCCGAGCCCTGAATTGGAGCGTTCAGTGCGGCGCGTTCGGCCATTTCGCGGAGTTGCCGGTTGTCGCTGGACAGATCCGGCAGGTAGCGGCGGCGTCCCTCGATGGTTGAGGTGAATCCGTCCTTCCGGGCCTGCTCCACGATTCCGCGCAGGTAGTCCCGTACAGCACCGAACCGGTCGAAGTAGTCGCGCATGAGCGTGCGAGCCTCGTCGACCGAGATGGCCAACTGCTTCGAGAGACCGAAGGAGCTCAGGCCGTACACCAGCCCGTAGGACATCGCCTTCACCTTCGAGCGCATCGGGTTGGTGACCTCTTCCGGCGCAACACCGAAAATGTGGGATCCAACGAAACGGTGGAGGTCCTCCCCCTCGTTGAACGCAGCGATGAGGCCTTCATCTCCTGAGAGGTGCGCCATGATCCGCATTTCGATCTGTGAATAGTCCGCCGTCATAAGGCATTCAAAACCGGGCCCGACGACGAATACCTCCCGAATGCGGCGTCCTTCGTCGGATCGGACCGGAATGTTCTGCAGGTTGGGGTTCATCGAGGACAACCGGCCGGTTGCCGCGATGGTCTGAACGTACGTCGTGTGGATCCGGCCGTCGTCGGCTACTGATTTGCGCAGGCCCTCCACGGTCTGGCGGAGCTTGGACGCATCCCTGTGCGCCAGTAGCTGCTCGAGGAATGGATGACCGGTCTTCACGATGAGGTCGGTGAGGGCATCGGCGTCTGTCGAGTAGCCGGTTTTGATCTTCTTTGTCTTGGGCAGCTCGAGTTCGTCGAAGAGCACAGCCTGTAACTGCTTGGGTGAGCCGAGGTTGATTTCCTTACCAATAATGCGGAACGCCTCGGCGCTGGTACTTGCCATGGTTGCCGAGAAATCGTCGTAGAGCCGGTCGAGGCCGTCCATGGCCACGCTGATACCGGTGAGTTCCATACGGGCGAGCACCTCGGATAGAGGCAGTTCCAGCCCCGCCAGCAACTGGTTGGCTCCGCGCTCGACCAGCTGACCGGAGAAGTGCCGGCTCAATTCGAGCGCGGCGTAGGCCGCGGCGACAGCGGGCGTGGCCACGTCTTCCTCTTCCAACGCGAGAGCCTGCTGTCCACCCGCGGTTCCGGCCGCCGTCGGGACCGCAAGCTTGAGGTGGAACTGGCTGAGGTCTGCCAGTTCGTAGCTCCGGCGGTCAGGCTGGATGAGATAGCCGGAGACGGCGGTGTCATCCACCTCGCCCGCGAGCGTGAAACCACGGTGATGAAGCAACTTGAAGGCCGCCTTGTAATCATGGATGACCTTCGGTGCGTCCAGGTCCGCCAGCCACTGCGCCAGGACGTGCTCCGCTTCGCCGTCGAGATCCTCGAACGGTACATAGGCGGCGGTTCCAGACGTGACCAGTGCGACGCCGATGGCCTCGTCTCCCCCGCTGGTGGACCTGGTGACAACCTGTACCGCTGCAGTTGCCTGGTTGGTGGAGTTGAACCACCCGGTCAATTCGGTGGCGGCGGTGATAATGCTGTGCGGCGGCGGGGTCATTTCAACACCGCTGGCTACCGGTTCATCCTCGCCAAACAGGTCGAAGAGCCGCTTCCGCAGCACGTTGAACTGCAGGGCGTCGAAAAGGTCCTCAACTGCGACCCGGTCCGGTTTGTGGGAGACCATGGCCTCCAGGTCGACGGGAAGTTCGAGGTCGGTCAGGAGGCGGTTCAGGCGACGGTTCCGTTTGACGTTCTCCACGTTGTCCCGGAGGGCGTCACCCACCTTGCCGCCGATTGCGTCGAGGTTTTCGAGAATTCCCTCAAGGCCGCCGTACTTGAGGATCCATTTTGCCGCCGTCTTCGGACCCACTCCGGGAACACCGGGAAGGTTGTCGGCGGTTTCCCCTACGAGAGCGGCGAGGTCCGAGTAGAGGTGGGGTGGGACGAAGTACTTCTCCTCCACCGCCTTGGCGTCCATCTGCGGAATGTTGGTGACGCCCTGTTTCGGATACAGGACGGTCACGCGGTCATTCACCAGTTGGAACACGTCGCGGTCACCGCTGACCACCTGGACATCCCAATCGAGGACTGCGGCCTTCACGGCGAGCGTGGCCAGCACGTCATCCGCCTCAAAACCCTCCATGGAAAGGGTGGGGATGCGCATGGCTTCGAGGACCTTGATGATGAGGTCTATCTGGCCGTGGAACTCCTCGGGCGTGCGTGAGCGGCCGCCCTTGTACTCGGAGTACTCGGTATCGCGGAAGGTGGGGGTGTCGAGGTCGAAAGCCACTGCCACGTGGGTGGGCTCCTGGTCCCGCAGCAGGTTGATGAGCATGGCCGTGAAGCCGTAAACCGCGTTGGTGTGCTGGCCTGTGTCGGTCGAGAAATTCTCTGCAGGAAGTGCGTAGAACGCGCGGAACGCCATCGAATGACCGTCCACCACCAGGAGGCGCGACCGACCCTTCGGTGCAAGGGGCGTGGCAGTTAAAGGTGCAGGTGCAGGGACTCTTCCAGCGCTGGGTTCGACGCTGGCGGGCGCGCCTGACTGGGCGGATTGGTTTGTTTGGCTCACAGGTGCCAGCCTAGTTCCCATGAACGACAATTTCACTCCGGACTCCGCAGCCGACGACGACGATCATCCCTTCCGCGCCGAGTTGCGGAATGCAGGGGTTCCGGACGAGATGCATGAGTGGCTGCGCGGCCACGGCATTGGCCGCCTCGCCGCCAAGATGGGCATCATCTTCAAGGAGATGGGCGCGGACCGGGCGGTCGCGACAATGCCGGTCGAAGGGAACCAGCAGGTCGCAGGCATCATTCACGGAGGAGCGCACCTGGTGCTCGCCGAAACGCTTGGTTCCTTCGCTGCCGGACTCCATGCGGGTGCCGACCGGCAGGCCGTCGGCATCGAGATCAACGCGACCCACCACCGCTCGGCCTCCTCTGGACTCGTGACGGGGACTGCCGTTGCCATCCACCTCGGCCGCACGCTGACCACCCATGAGGTTGTCATGACCGACGACGATGGACGGCGGCTCTCAACCGCCCGAATCACCAACCTCATCCGGGACAACAGGTAACCGTTTCCATGACTCGGCCGTAAGCTTCTGCAATGGCGAGATTTTTCGACGTTCACCCGCAGGACCCCCAGCCACGCGCCATCGGACAGGTTGCGGACATGGTGAGGGCCGGCGGGCTTATTGCCTATCCCACAGACTCCTGTTACGCGCTCGGCGCCCAGCTGGGGAACAAAGCGGCACTCGACCGGATCCGTTCGATCCGACGTCTGGACAGCAAGCACCACTTCACGCTCGTATGCAAGGACTTCGCGCAGCTTGGGCAGTTTGTGCTCATCGACAACGATGTGTTCCGTGCCATCAAGTCCGTGACACCGGGCAGTTACACGTTCATCCTGAAGGCAACCGATGAGGTCCCGCGCCGGCTGCTCCATCCGAAGAAGAAGACGGTAGGCGTCCGCATTCCTGACCACAGGGTAGTCCGCGCGATACTGGACGAGCTCGGCGAGCCGCTCCTGTCCAGCACGCTGCTTCTGCCCGACGAAGAAATTCCGCCCACCCAGGGCTGGGAGATCAAGGAACTGCTGGACCACCAGGTGGACGGCGTTGTGGACTCTGGAGAGTGCGGCTCGGAACCGACCACGGTGATTGACTTTTCCGGCGGTGGCGCAGAGATTGTGCGGCGGGGAATGGGAGACACGTCCCGGTTCGAATAGGGCTGTTTCAGACGTTAGCGAGCGCTAGTGGGAAGCGTCCGCTTCATCCACCGTCCTACCTTATGGTGGTGCCTCTCCACCAGGAAGTAGAACGCGATCGCGGCAAAGTTGGATGCCGCGAATCCGATGAGAATCAGTTGCCAGCCGGAAAGTGCCTCGTGCAGCCACACCCAGAGGTAGGTCACGAGCGAAAAGTGAATCAGGTACAGGGAGTAACTGAAATCGGAGACGAAGTGAACGAGCCTGGTCGGCGCTCCTAGCTGAAAAAACCTTTCACCCCGGCCTCTCAGCAGGAAGTAGAGCGAGCAGAACCCGACCGCAGCAGGAACAACGGTGGCCGCGGCTTCAAGGTTGAAGCCTGTATTGTCGCAGGCCTTCACGAAGACGATCAGCGACAGCACCGCCACCCACGCATGGACCCGCCGGGGTATCGCAGCCAACTGTTCGGAGGCGAAGGCGTAACCCATGCCAATGAGCCACGCGATGGGGAGTGACACGTCCTCCGCCATATAGGAGATCGGGACGGCGGCGGCGAACAGCAGCGCTAGAAGCCCGAATAGGCCGAGACGCTTACGGCGGGCGATGACGAGAGCGACGATGCCGAAGGCAACATAGATCCACCACTCGATTACCACCGTCCATAACGGCGCACCCGTACCGACTGTTCGGACCGCCAGTTCACTGATGCCGGTTTCCCGCGCCAGGAACGGCCCGGCTGGATGGTTGAAGGTCATGAGGAACGATTGCACGATCGTGGACGGCGACAGATCTATCCGCCTGAACGGAACAGCATTGGTTCCACCGAATACGAGCCAGTCCACTGTGATGATCAGAACCAACGCCACAAACATGGGGAAAAGGACCCTTGCAGTGCGGTCGATCATGTACCGGCCGAGGGTATAGCTGGGGTCGGAGCCCTTCCGCATCACAGCACTGGCGATGAGGTATCCGGAGAGAACGAAGAAGATCACCACAGCAAATGACTGAATGTAAAAGGGCTTATTGGTCTCGGGCATGAATATCTGCGGGTAGCAGATATTGAGGAGGTGCCCAAGGACAACAAGTTGGGCAGCCAAACCACGGGTCAGGTCGAAATAGAAGATGCGCTTGGTGCCCACAGGGGCTCGCAGCGATGTGGGCGCGGCGACCATGAGTCCTCGATCCAGTTGAAGGCACTTTGCAAGCCAAAGCTTATTGGCGGGAGGGCTGAGATTGCGCAATTCGCGGGTGTCGCGAAGTCCCAGGATTGTGTTCAGCTGCTTTTAGATGCTCTGGTGCCCGAAGTGGGACTCGAACCCACACACCTCTCGATACTGCATTTTGAGTGCAGCGCGTCTGCCAATTCCGCCATTCGGGCCAGGTGGCGCACGTTCTCGGGGACAGACGTGAGATCCGTGACTCTTAGCCGCCCGCGGTGCGCGAATCTACTCTACATGCCGATAGGCTGTTGGGGTGAACTCAGGCGTGGCACGCGGTCTCCGCAACCCAGCCCTCACACAAGAAAACTTTTGAACGCCTATCAAGGAGCCACCAGTGTCTGATAACCGCGACTCAGCTGATTCGAGCCCGGCCCGACGCGTCATCGTCGCCGAGGATGAGACCCTCATCCGCCTCGACATCGTGGAGATTCTGCGGGGCGAAGGCTATGACGTGGTCGCCGAAGCAGATAACGGCGAGAAGGCTGTGCAGCTCGCGCAGGAGCACAAACCGGATCTCGTTCTCATGGACGTGAAAATGCCGATCATGGACGGCATCACCGCTGCGGAGCAGATCGTCAAGGCGCGCATAGCTCCCGTAGTTCTGCTGACTGCCTTCAGCCAGAAGGAACTCGTCGAGCGGGCCAGGGACGCCGGCGCAATGGCCTACGTGGTCAAGCCCTTCACCCCGGCGGACCTGGTACCGGCGATCGAGATCGCGCTGTCCCGCCATGAGGAGATCAAAGCCCTCGAGAACGAGGTAAGCGACCTGCAGGAACAGTTCGCCACCCGGAAACTCGTGGAGCGGGCAAAGAGCCTGCTCACCACGAAAATGGGTCTCACGGAACCTGAAGCCTTCCGCTGGATCCAGAAGACCTCAATGGACCGCCGGCTGAGCATGCGCGAAGTCGCAGAGACCATCATCAACCAGGTGAACTAGCAACCCAGACAGATTTCAAGATCCTAACGCAGAAGAGACCCCGCCTCGGCGGGGTCTCTTCTGCGTAGGCCTCTACTTACTGGAGGCTCTTCTTCACCGGCCAGGGACCAACCTTCTCCTTGCTCGGGGTGTAACCCTCCGGCAGTTGTCCAGCGTCAGCGATGTCTCCGACCTTGTGCACCTTGATGGAGTTGGTGGAGCCGGCCTGCCCGGGAGGTGACCCTGCGGCGATGACAACCAGGTCATTGGGCTCCACGAGCTTTTGCTCGAACAGCACCCGGTCAACCTGGGCGGTCATCTGGTCCGTGTGCTCCGCGAACTCCACGAGCATCGGCTGGACTCCCCAAATGAGGGCCATCGCATTCAGTGTTGACTGCACAGGCGTGAATGCGAACACCGGCTTGGTGGGGCGCAGTCGGGAGAGCCTTCGTGCCGAGTCACCTGACTGGGTGAAAGTACAGATGTACTTTGCATCCAGCTGGTCAGCGATCTCCACAGCGGCACGGGTGATGGCACCGCCACGGGTCTTGGGCTTGCTGCCCAACGGAGGAACGCGGTCCAGGCCGTGCTTCTCAGTCGATTCGATGATCTCCGCCATAGTGCGGACCGTCTCGATGGGGTATTTCCCTACGCTGGTTTCACCCGAGAGCATGACGGCGTCCGCACCATCGAGCACTGCGTTGGCGCAGTCGGAAGCTTCTGCCCGGGTGGGCCGGGGGTTGTCAATCATCGATTCCAGAACCTGGGTCGCCACGATGACGGGCTTGGCCCAGCGGCGTGCCAGTTCGATGGCCCGCTTCTGTACGATTGGTACATCCTGGAGAGGAAGTTCCACACCCAGGTCGCCACGCGCCACCATGATGGCATCAAAGGCGTCGATAATTTCTTCAATCGCGTCCACGGCCTGCGGCTTTTCGATCTTGGCGATGACCGGCACCCGCCGGCCTTCCTCGTCCATGATCTCGTGCACCCGATCGACGTCGGCGGCGTTCCGGACGAAGGAAAGCGCCACCATGTCCACTCCGCGCCTGATGGCCCAGCGGAGATCTTCTTCATCCTTGTCGCTGAGGGCTGGCACGTCCACAGCAACACCTGGCAGGTTGATTCCCTTGTTGTTCGAAACGGCTCCACCGACGGTCACCTCTGCCCTGACAGTCAGGTCGGTGACCTCGACAGCGCGCATCGAAACCTTGCCGTCGTCGATGAGGAGCGTGTCCCCGACGTTGACGTCCTTCGGCAGGCCCTTGTGGGTGGTCGAGCAGATCTCAGCAGTTCCCTCAACGTCCTCTACCGTGATGGTGAAGATATCGCCGGGAAGAAGCATGTGCGGACCATCGGCAAAGCGCCCGAGGCGGATCTTCGGCCCCTGAAGGTCGGCGAAGATTCCCACCGGAGTGCCGAGCTCCTCGGCTGCCTTCCTGACAAATTCATACGTCTGGTTATGCACGGAGTGGTCCCCGTGACTCATGTTCATCCGGGCTACGTCCACACCTGCCTTCAGGACAGCGAGAGTGTTTTCATAGCTTGCGATCGCCGGACCGAATGTGGCAACTATCTTTGCGCGTCTCATAAACCTTGCCTGTCGTCTCGTTCTTCGTGGATTGCACTGCGCCCCCGCGCCGGAGAAATTCATCCGGCGCCCTTGGTTTACAGGACGTTCATGGCGCGGTCTTCCGGCGCCACTGGTGCAGGTAGCTTGGTGCTTCCCATCAGCCATTGGTCCACCGCTGCGGCGCATGCGCGCCCCTCAGCAATGGCCCACACAATAAGCGACTGTCCGCGTCCGGCGTCCCCTGCGACGAAGATGCCGGGAGTGTTGGTCATGTAGTAGCCATCGCGCCCAACGTTACCGCGTTCATCAAACTCTGCCTCGAGCTGCTCGTTGATTCCGGCAGGCTCCGGGCCGGTGAAGCCCAGGGACAGAAATACCAGGTCCGCGGGAATCTTGCGCTCGGTACCTGCCTTCGGCAGGCGCCGGCCGTTTACGAACTCGGTCTCCGCCACCACCACGCCGGACAGCTTGCCGTTCTCGCCGACGAACTCGACCGTCGACGCGAGGTAGGTCCGCTCGCCGCCTTCCTCATGCGCACTTGCTACTTCGAACAGCGTCGGGAAAGTTGGCCAGGGCTGGTGCGGAGCACGTTCCGCCGATGGCTGCTGGCCGATCGCCAGCGTTGTCACTGACGCTGCCTTGTGCCGGTGGGCAGTCCCGAGGCAGTCCGCCCCTGTGTCGCCGCCACCAAGGATCACAACATGCTTTCCCTCGGCGTGGATCTGGTCATCGACCTCGTCTCCCGCAACCACCCGGTTTGCCTGGACGAGGTAATCCATGGCGAAGTGAACGCCGTCGAACTCTCGCCCCGGAATGGAAAGGTCACGCGGAACCGTGGCACCCGTGGCGACGACGACGGCGTCATACCGGCGCCGTAACTGATCCCAGCTGATGTCCCGCCCGACGTCGACCCCGGCGCGGAAGCGGGTGCCCTCGGCCTTCATCTGGTCGAGGCGGCGGTCGAGCTGGATTTTCTCCATCTTGAAATCGGGAATGCCGTACCGCAGCAGGCCGCCGATCCGGTCATCCCGCTCATACACGGCAACTGTGTGGCCGGCGCGTGTCAACTGTTGTGCCGCAGCCAGGCCCGCGGGGCCGGAACCAACGACGGCGATCGTCTTGCCGGTCAGCCTCTCGGGCGGGTGTGGGTGGACCCAGTCATTATCGAACGCTTCGTCGATGATGGAAACTTCGACCTGCTTGATGGTCACCGGCGGCTGGTTGATACCGAGAACGCATGATGCCTCGCAAGGCGCCGGACACAACCGCCCCGTGAACTCAGGGAAGTTGTTGGTCGCATGAAGTCGGTCAATTGCCTCGCGGCCCTTGTCCCGCCACATCAAGTCATTCCACTCAGGAATGAGGTTCCCAAGCGGGCAGCCCTGATGGCAGAAAGGTATACCGCAGTCCATGCAGCGTCCGGCCTGGCTCTTCAGGACGCCCTTCTCCTGCGCCTCATACACTTCTTTCCAGTCCATGATCCGGACCGGAATGGGGCGTCGCGGCTGCGTCTGGCGCTCGCGTACTTTCATGAATCCACGTGGGTCAGCCACCGGTAACCTCCAAAATCCTGTTCCAGACTTCTTCGCCGTCGGGATCGAGTCCCTCTTCAATTGCGGCAGCCCGAGCGTCCAGTACCCGTGCGTAGTCCCGTGGCAGGACCTTGGTCAGGCGCGGGACAGTGGCTTCGAAATCCTCAAGCAGCTGCGCAGCCAGCGGCGACTCAGTCTCCTCAAGATGTTTGATCATCAGCTGGCGCACGATGTCGATGTCCTCGGCGTCGAGCTCCTCAAGCTTCAGCTCTCCGCTACTCAAAGCCTGCACGTTGACCCTGTGCTCCTCGAGGTCCAGTACGTAGGCGGTTCCGCCCGACATACCTGCGCCGAAGTTCCTGCCCGTCCGTCCGAGGATCAGCGTCTGGCCGCCGGTCATGTACTCGCAGCCATGGTCACCAATACCCTCGACGACGGCGGTGGCGCCGGAGTTGCGTACGAGGAACCGCTCCCCCACCTGTCCGCGCAGGAATATCTCGCCACTGGTCGCTCCGTAACCAATGACATTTCCTGCTATGACGTTGCGGTCCGCTGCGAAGACATTCGCCCGGTCCGGACGGACGATGATTCGCCCGCCGGACAAGCCCTTGCCCACGTAGTCGTTCGAGTCGCCGAACAGGCGGAGCGTGATTCCCGCAGGCAGGAACGCGCCGAGCGACTGCCCCGCCTGCCCGGTCAGCGTCACGTCGATAGTGTCCGTTGCCAGGGTCTCAATGCCGAAGCGGCGGGTCACTTCATGACCCAGCATGGTCCCCACGGAGCGGTCAGTGTTGACGACGTCCACCGTGATCCGCACCGGGGCGCGGTGGTTCAGCGCGTCACTGCTCATATCGATCAACTTGTTATCGAAGTGCTGATCAAGTTCGTGATTCTGCTTCAGCATGTTCCGCAGCGGCGCATCGTCACCGAACTCGTTGCCGCGCAGGATGGGCTCCAGGTCAAGACCGTCAGCCTTCCAATGGTCAACCGCCTTCTGTACGTCCAGCACCTCGCTGTGGCCGATGGCCTCGTTGAGCGTGCGGAAGCCGAGTTCGGCGAGGAGTTCACGGACTTCCTCAGCGATGAACTCGAAGAAATTGATCACAAACTCGGGCTTGCCCGTGAACCTGCTGCGCAGTTCTGGGTTTTGCGTCGCTACACCGACCGGGCAGGTGTCGAGGTGGCATACGCGCATCATGATGCAACCCGCCACGACCAAAGGGGCCGTTGCGAAGCCGAACTCCTCGCCTCCAAGCAGGGCGGCGATCAGGACATCGCGGCCGGTCTTCAACTGGCCGTCCACCTGAACCACCACACGGTCGCGCAAGCCGTTCAGCATCAGGGTCTGCTGGGTTTCAGCGACGCCGAGCTCCCACGGGACGCCGGCATGCTTGAGCGAGTTGAGCGGGCTGGCACCCGTTCCGCCGTCGTGCCCTGAAATGAGTACGACGTCGGCCTTCGCCTTGGTCACGCCCGCCGCCACGGTGCCGATTCCGACCTCGGAAACCAGCTTCACGTGGATTCGGGCGGAAGTGTTGGCACGCTTCAGGTCGTAGATCAACTGCGCGAGGTCTTCGATGGAGTAGATGTCGTGGTGCGGTGGAGGCGAAATCAACGCCACGCCCGGTGTTGAGTGCCTGGTTCGGGCAACCCACGGGTAGACCTTCTGGCTCATCAACTGACCGCCCTCGCCGGGCTTGGCGCCCTGGGCCATTTTGATCTGGATGTCATCGGCGTTGGTGAGGTACAGGCTGGTCACACCGAACCGGCCCGAGGCAACCTGCTTAATCGCTGAACGCCGTTCAGGGTCCAACAACCGGTCAACGTCTTCGCCGCCTTCACCGGTGTTGGACTTCGCACCCAACCGGTTCATTGCAATCGCGAGGGTCTCATGGGCTTCCTGGGAGATCGACCCGTAGCTCATCGCGCCCGTGGAGAACCGCTTGACGATGCTCGAGACGGACTCGACGTCCTCAATGGGGATCGCTGGACGCAACCCCTTCTTGAACCCGAGCAGGCCGCGAAGCGTCATGAGCTCCTTGGACTGGTCATCCACCCCGCGGGTGTACGCCTTGAAGATGTCGTAGCGCCGTTCGCGGGTTGCGTGCTGCAGCCGGAAGACCGTCTCGGGGTTGAAGAGGTGCGGTGGACCTTCACGGCGCCACTGGTACTCGCCGCCGTTGTCGAGCGTGCGGTACGGGTCCTCGATGCCATCCTGCGGGTACGCACTCGCATGCCGTGCTGCGGCTTCGGCCGCAATTACGTCGAGCCCCACGCCGCCCAGTTGCGTCTGGGTGCCGTGGAAGTATTCATCGACCAGTTCCTGCGAGAGGCCAAGGGCTTCGAAGGTCTGGGCGCCGCAGTAGGAACTTACCGTCGAGATGCCCATCTTGGACATGATCTTGAGGACACCCTTGCCGAGACCCTTAATGAGGTTCGAGACGGCCTGCTCGGTGGTCACGCCCGTGATGTCGCCGTTCCGAACCAGTTCCTCGCAACTTTCCATGGCGAGGTAGGGGTTGATGGCGGACGCTCCGTAGCCGATCAGCACTGCTACGTGATGCACTTCGCGCACGTCACCGGCCTCGACCACAAGCGAGGTCTTGGTGCGGTTAGCGCTCTTGAGCAGGTGGTGGTGCACGGCTGAGGTGAGCAGCAGCGACGGTATGGGCGCCCACTGTGCATTGGAATCGCGGTCCGAGAGCACAACGTACTGGATGCCGCGGTTGAGCGCGCTCGAAACCTGCTCACAGATCTCGGCGAGCCGGGTGCGCAGGGAGGCTTCTCCGCCGTCGACCCGGTAGATCCCGCGGATTCTCACGGTGAGGCGGTCGCCGTCGTCGGTTTCCAGGTTGGCGACCTTCGCCAACTCGTCATTGTTGATGACAGGGAAGGCGAGGGCGATCTGCTTCGAGCGCACCTGGCTCGAGGACAGCAGGTTGCCGTCCGGACCGATCGTCACGCCCATGGAAGTGACGAGTTCCTCACGGATCGCGTCGAGGGGCGGGTTGGTCACCTGGGCGAAGGATTGCACGAAGTAGTCGAACAACAGGCGCGGGCGCTTTGACAGCACAGCGACCGGTGTGTCGGAGCCCATGGCGCCCAGTGGTTCAGCGCCCGCCTTGGCCATTGGCCCGAGCAGAATACGCAGTTCCTCCTGCGTGTAGCCGAAGGTGCGCTGGCGGCGGTTGATCGAGGCCTTCGTGTGGACAACGTGCTCGCGCTCGGGCAGGTCCTTGAGATGAATCAGGTTTTCCTTGACCCAGTCGCCCCACGGGTTAGCCGCGGCAATCTCGGCCTTGACCTCCTGGTCCTCGATGATCCGGCCATCCTCCGTATCGACCAGGAACATCTTGCCCGGTGAAACCCGGCCCTTTCGAACCACCTTGGAAGGCTCGACGTCGATGACCCCAACCTCGGAAGCGAGCACGACAAGCCCGTCCTCCATGACCCAGTAACGGGCGGGGCGCAGGCCGTTGCGGTCAAGGACTGCGCCAACGAGGCGGCCGTCGGTGAACGAGACTGCGGCGGGCCCGTCCCACGGCTCCATGAGCATCGAGTGGTACTGGTAGAACGCCCGGCGCGCAGGATCCATGGAGACATGGTTCTCCCAGGCTTCCGGGATCATCATCATGACGGCGTGCGTAATGGGACGACCCGAGAGCATGAGCAACTCGGCGACCTCGTCGAAGGACGCAGAGTCTGAAGCTCCCGGCGTGCAGATCGGGAACAGTTCCTCCGGCGATTCACCCAGCAATGGATGCGAGATCTGCGACTGCCGTGCCCTCATCCAGTTCCGATTCCCCTTTACGGTGTTGATTTCACCGTTGTGCGCAATAGCCCGGAACGGCTGGGCAAGCGGCCAGGAGGGGAAGGTATTTGTGGAGAAGCGCGAGTGAACAATGCCGAGCTTCGTCTTGAAGCGGGGATCGGACAGGTCAGGGTAGAACGGCTCCAACTGCGCAGTAGTCAGCATGCCCTTGTAAACCATCGTCCGTGAGGATAGCGACGGAAAGTAGACGCCGTACTTGTTCTGCGCCCGCTTGCGGAAGCGGAAGGCACGGGCGTCGAGGTCGCGGGCGTCGTCGTTCGCCGGAGCGAGGAACAGTTGCACGAAGTGAGGCATGCACGCGCGGGCCATGGCACCGATCAGGTCAGCCGTGACCGGCACTTCCCGCCAGCCGAGGACGCGCAGTCCCTCGGATTCAGCAAGTCCTTCCAGCCCCGCGCGGGCAGTGGCTTCCTCCCCCGCCTCAGCGGGCAGGAAGGCAGTGCCGACTGCGTAGGTTCCCTGCGCCGGCAAATCGAAATCAACCACGGCCCGGAAGAACTCGTCAGGAACCTGCGTGAGCAGGCCTGCGCCGTCCCCCGTTCCTTCATCAGCACCCACAGCTCCACGGTGTTCGAGATTGCGCAGCGCGGTGAGCGCTGCATCGACGATGTCGTGCCCGGGCTCACCGCGGAGGGTTGCGATTACGGCAAGGCCGCAGGCGTCCTTCTCGTTTTCGGGGTTGTAGAGTCCGCGCGCCTCGGGAAGATCGGCGAAACGGGTGAAAGGTGAAGCAACCGCTGGAGCGCCCTGGGACGCGGCTGGGCCGTTGGGAGCGGTGATGCCATTGAGTGCAGTCATAGAAAGAGTCCTTCCCCCATGATGGAGCGTCGGGAGGGGACAGCTTCGGCCCCGGGCGCAACCCCTTTCTAACAGGAGGGCGCCGATGTACTAGTGCACATTGTATGACCGGCCTGACGCGTACCAGCATGGACTGCGGGCAACGATTTCATGACAGGGCGATCGGTTCTTGCCATTGCAGGTACATCGTCTGGCAGATGAGCCAGACCTCTGTACCGAGCAGCCACGACGCTGTGACAACGTCTTGTCGGCGGGCGGTGGCCCTATAAGACGCTACTTTCGGGTGTCGGATTCCCGAGTTTCCTCTGCACCCGGCTCCGATGAAGCGGAGCGGGATGAGGCATTTTTTGTTTCTGAGAGGTTACCACGATCGGAATCATCGGACCCTGATATGACCGCCGGATGAACGTCTGATCTCGATCCGTTATCTTTCGCATCTCCTTGTGCGCTGTCTTCGGCGGCTGTTCCGGCCCCGTGTTCCCCGTCAGCCGGTGTGCCGTCCGAGGTTCCCTTGGTGCTGGGCTCCCTGCCGTCGAGGTAGACCGACGACTGGTCTGTTCCGCGCTGCTTGACCGTGAGGTAGATGAAGATGGCCAGGGCCGCAATCAGGACGAGGATGCTTGTCCAGACGTTGAGGCGCTGGGTAATTCCGAAGATGGTGATCATCTCGGCATCATCTATGCGAAGCGCCTCGATCCACACCCGGCCCAACGTGTAATACGCCGCGTAAAGCCAGAACATGCGTCCGCCCCGCAGTCCATACTTGCGGTCCAGGAGGAGCAGCAGCACAACTCCAACAAGGTTCCATAGCGACTCGTACGCGAACGTGGGGTGGAATAGCGTTCCCGGGTCCTGGTCCGGCGGGAAGTTCGGGTGGTCCGCATCGATCTCGAGGCCCCACGGGAGGTCTGTGGGTGCACCGAAGAGTTCCTGGTTGAACCAGTTACCCAGCCTGCCGATTGCCTGTGCCAGCAACACACCCGGCGCCGCAGCGTCCGCGAAAGCAGACAGCCGCACCCCCGCGCGTCGACAGCCAATCCAGGCGCCCACAGCTCCGAGAGCTATGGCACCCCAGATCCCCAGGCCCCCTTCCCAGATACGAATGATCCGCGAAGGGTCGCCGTCAGGTCCGAAGTACGCGTCCGGTGACGAAAAGACATGGTAGAGGCGTCCGCCGATCAGGCCGAAAGGCACGGCCCAGATGGCGATGTCCCAGACCACATCTGAATTGCCTCCGAACCGCTTCCACCGCGCCGAGGTAAGCAGCAGGGCAACGATGATGCCCACCAGGATGCAGAGCGCGTAGACATGAAGCGTGAAAGGACCAATAGGGAAGCTCGCCCATTCAGCGGGCGGGCTTGGGATGCTGGCGGGAATCATGGATCAGTCCTTCGGTGTTCCGGTACTGAGGTCCCGGGTCAGGGAAGCGACGGCGGCAACTCCGCCTTGGCGCAATGCTGCGACTAGTGCCGTGCCGACTATGACGCCGTCGGCATAGGCGCCGATCTCGCGAACATGTTCAGCGGTGGAGACGCCCAGGCCGACGCACGCGCGTTCTGCTCCGGCCTCGTGCGCAGCTGCCACAACCTGCTGGGCGGCTGAACTCACCGAGGATCGTGCTCCAGTGATGCCCATGATCGAGACCGCGTAGACGAACCCGCGGGAGGCTTTCACTGTCATTGCCATGCGTTCGGCGGACGTGGAAGGGGCAACAAGGAAGACGCGGTCCAGCCCGAATTCATCGGACGCAGCGATCCACTCCGCAGCTTCGTCGGGAATGAGGTCAGGAGTAATCAGGCCTGCTCCCCCGGCTTCAGAGAGCTTCCGGGCGAATTCGCGGACACCAAACCTGAGGACCGGGTTCCAGTAGGTCATGACGAGCACAGCGGCGTCCGTCCGGCTGGTGATGCCCTCGACAACGTCAAAGATCTGGCGCACAGCGAAGCCGTTGGCCAACGCTTCAACTGTTGCTTCCTGGATCACCTGGCCGTCCATCACCGGGTCGGAGTAGGGGATGCCGATCTCAATCAGGTCGACGCCGTTCTCCGCCATCGCGACACCGGCCTCGATGGTGGTCTCCACATCAGGAAAGCCTGCGGGCAGGTAACCAATCAGTGCCGTCCGGCCCTCGGCCAGGGCACGGTCAATAGCCGCTGCGGCTTTGCTTGAGGTACCTGTCATCACAGTTGTTCCCCTTCCTTGCCGATTTCCGCCTCGGCGCTGTCTTCAGGGAGAAGGTCAAACCACTCGGCCGCGGTCGCTACGTCCTTGTCACCGCGCCCCGAGAGGTTGATCAGGACGATCTTCTCGCTGGCGTCCCCTGGTTCGGCTGCCAGGCGCTTGCCGACTTTCAACGCACCGGCCAGTGCGTGCGCGGACTCGATCGCCGGAATGATTCCTTCCGTGCGGCACAGCAGCCGGAAGGCTTCCATGGCCTCGGTGTCTGTGATCGGTTCGTACTTCACCCGGCCGATATCAGCCAGGTAGGAATGTTCGGGACCAACGCCGGGGTAGTCCAGCCCTGCGGAGATGGAGTGTGACTCTATGGTTTGGCCGTCATCATCCTGCATCAGGTAGGACCGCGCGCCGTGGAGGACGCCCGGGCGGCCGAGGGTAATGGTTGCCGCATGCCTTTCTGTGTCCACGCCGTCGCCGCCGGCCTCAAAACCGTAAATGGCGACTTCGCGGTCATCGAGGAAGCCATGGAAGATGCCGATGGCGTTGGAGCCGCCACCGATGCACGCGCACACAGCGTCAGGCAGGCGCCCGGTCGCGGCGAGGATCTGTTCCCGCGCCTCTTCTCCGATCACCTCGTGGAAGTAGCGGACCATCGCGGGGAACGGGTGCGCGCCCGCCGCTGTACCGAGCAGGTAGTGGGTGGTGTGCACGTTCGCCACCCAGTCGCGTAGGGCATCGTTGATTGCGTCCTTGAGGGTCTGTGATCCGTTGGTCACGGGAATCACCTCCGCTCCAAGCAACTGCATACGTGCAACGTTCAGGGCCTGGCGCCTGCAGTCCTCCGCACCCATGTAGACGACGCACTCCAGGCCGAGAAGCGCGGCCGCGGTGGCACTGGCAACGCCGTGCTGGCCCGCTCCGGTTTCGGCGATAACGCGCGTTTTACCCATCCGCTTCGCCAACAGGGCCTGTCCGAGCACGTTGTTGATCTTGTGTGAACCGGTGTGGTTCAGGTCTTCCCGCTTCAGGAAGACCCGGACCCCTCCGGCATGCTCGGCGAAACGCGTGGCCTCAGTCAGCAGCGAAGGGCGCCCGGAGTAGGAGCGGTTGAGTTCGGCAACCTGAGCAAGGAAATCGGGGTCAGCTTTAGCTTTCTCGAAGGTGTCCTCGAGTTCATCCAGCGCCGCGATCAACGATTCAGGCATCCATCGCCCGCCGTAAGCACCGAAGTAGGGACCCTGGGCGTGGCGAAGGGACTCTCCGGCGAGGAAAGCATCTGCGGCTCCGTCGGCTTCAGCCTTCGGCTGTGGCATGTCGGTCATGAACGTGCTGTCCTGTCGTGATCGTGTGCGGCACCCCGGGAGGGCGCTTGGCCTCAAGTGGAAAGTGCGCTGCCAGCCCGCGTGAACTCGCTGACGGTCAGTTCGGGGTTGTCGTGCCGGACGAGAGCCTCGCCCACCAGGACGGCGTGCGCACCGTCCGAGACGAACTGTTCGACGTCGGCGATGTCCCGCACGCCGGATTCGGCAACTATCACTGCTCCGGCCGGGATAAGGCCAGCGAGGGAGGGAAATACGGAGCGGTCGATGTCGAGGGTTTTGAGATTCCTGACGTTCACGCCAATGATGCGCGCACCCACGGAAACAGCGCGCTGCACTTCCTCGGCAGTGTGGGTTTCCACGAGGGCGCTCATCCCAAGCTGTTCGGTCAGGGTCAGGAAGTGCACCAGTTCAGCATCGCTCAACGCGGCGACAATGAGCAGGACGACGTCCGCGCCGTGGGCCCGTGCCTCCCATATCTGGTACTCGTCAACGGTGAAATCCTTGCGGAGGACCGGAAGGTCGATGACCTCCCGGACAGCGTCCAGGTCCTCCAACGACCCACCGAACCTGCGCTGCTCCGTGAGCACGCTGACAACGGCGGCACCACCCCGCTCGTAGGCAGCGGCCAACGCCGCCGGATCCTGGATGTCGGACAGAGCACCTTTGGAGGGGCTCTTCCGTTTCACCTCGGCGATCACACGGACGCCCGAACCCTGGACCTTCAGTGCTGCGTGAGCATCGCGTGGAGCAGGGGCACGATTGGCGAGGTCCTGGAGCTTCGGCAGGGGCAGGTGTGCCTTGCGGACCTCAAGGTCCTCCCTGACGCCGACGATGATGTCGTCGAGGACGCTCACTCAGTGACCGGACTTCAACCGGTGCCCACCGACGCCGAAGCCGGCCTTCTTCAGCACCAGACCAACAATGAGGCCAATCACCATGACGACGACGCCGATCCAGAACAACAGGGTCCCGGCGTCCTTGTTTCCATCGGTGCTGGCAAAAATGAACGCGAAGGAAGACAGGGCCGCGCCCGCGAGCATCACGAAGACGCAGGTCCAGGCCGCTGGACTGTTGCCGTGCCCGATGGTTTCGTCCCGAGCAGCCGAGTGCTCGATCATCTTGTCTTCGCCGGAGCGGGTTTCGGGCGCAGTTTTAGCCATTGTGTGTCTCCTTATGCTGTGTCTGGAGTCCATTCTGCCATTGTTTCGGCAGAGCCAAGGTCGGCAGGACCAAGCGTTTCACCGAACGTTCAGCGGGTTGGATCGTCACCGCGGCTGAGGGTGTCCCAACTGTCGATTCCATCCGCGTTACGGTCAACTGGCCCGGTCACTCGTGACGATGTGCTGCCGCGTATGTCAGGATTCCGGGTGCCGTGATTACTGGCGTTCTCGTAACGGCGCGCTGCCAGCCAACCGCGGCCGGCAATCAGGATCCAGGCCGCGCAGGCCACCAACAGCACACCGCCGACGACGGCGATCCACGGCATTGCTGTCACGGTCACCGACACTCCGTCGCGTGCGGTGACGCCCAATGCTTCACCGATGGCCGGGGCTGCAGCCGACACCGGGTCCACCGCTACCGCCACACTGCTCCAGGCGATAGCCCCTCCCGCTACCGTCACGACCACGGCGATGGTCCAGCGGGCAACGGTACCGGCGATGGAGACAGCCAGTGCCGCAGCGAGTCCCACCAGCGCGAACGCCGTGACAGCCGTCGCGGCGTCGGAGCCGGCCACGGCGATCGACGGCGTCTGCACCGCATCTTGGGGAAGCGTCACCGCCAACCACGTCTGCGTCGTGCTGCCGAAAGCCACGAGCGCTGAAAGGACGGTCGCCAGAACCACCACTGACTTTCGCTGTGCAGGCCGGCTCCCGCGCGGTGTGCCATGTTCCGGTGAGGACGCGTCGCGCATCAGGCAGCGCCGCCAGTCGATGTCCGGAGGGTACTCACGGGCCTCAGCCGCGAGGCAATCAGGGCTGCACGCAACGGGGCAGCCGCCTTGTTCATGCTTTCCAGCGCTTCCGCCTCGAGATCCGAATCCGCCACGATCCCGCCTCCAGCCTGGACGTAGGCACGGTTGTCTCGAAGCAGTGCGGACCTGATGGCGATGGCCATGTCCATGTCTCCCGCGAAGTCGAAGTATCCGACCACTCCCCCGTAAATGCCGCGTTTGTGCGGTTCGAGCTCATCGAGCAGACGCAGCGCGCGCGGCTTGGGAGCGCCGGAAAGCGTTCCCGCGGGAAACGTTGCTGCCAGCACGTCGTAGGCGGTCCTGGATGGTTCAAGCTGCCCCACCACGGTCGACACGAGGTGCATGATGTGGCTGAACCGCTCGACCTCCATGAACTGCGTAACGTCCACTGTTCCCGGACGGCACACCTTCGAGATGTCGTTACGCGCCAGGTCCACCAGCATCAGATGCTCGGCGCGTTCCTTTTCATCTGCGAGCAGTTCCTCTGCCAGCATCCGGTCCTGTTCCCCGGTCTTTCCGCGAGGCCTGGAACCGGCGATGGGATGCGTAATTACTTCGGAACCGTTGACCGTCACCAGCGCTTCCGGTGAAGAACCGACAATGGCGTATGCCCGTCCCGAAACGTCCTCGAGATTGAACAGGTACATATACGGACTCGGGTTGGATGCGCGAAGCACCCGGTAGACATCGAGCGCGGATGCGTCGCAATCGACTTCGAAGCGGCGCGAGATGACAACCTGGAAGACTTCGCCGTCCACAATGGCTTCCTTGCCGCGATCGATGGCCGCAAGGTACCCGTCCCTGTCCCAGCGCTCACGCACCGTCGACATCAAGGCAGCGGTGCCGGATCCGCCGTCTGCTGCTTGGTCAACAACGGACACAGGCTGCCCGGACGGTGCGCTGAGGCGCGCGAGCATCGCCTGCACGCGGGCGACGGCGTCGTGCCAGGCATCATCCACGCGCTCCGAGGAGTTGTCGAAGTTGATTGCGTTGGCAACCAGGGTGACCTTGCCGCCTGCGTTGTCGTGGATCGCCATGTCGGTCACAAGGTTCATGGCCAGTTCCGGCAAGTTCAAATCATCTTCAGGTGGGGAGGTCAGGCGCTCCCAGTGGCGCACCGATTCCCACCCGATAAAGCCGACCATTCCTGAAGTGAAGGGAGGAAGCCCATCGAAGCGCTGCGTCTGAAGGGCCTGCACCGTCTGGCGCAATGCCTCCACGGGGTTGCCGTCCACAGGAACACCTGCGGGAGGAGTGCCCAACCAGCAGGCTTCGCCGCCGTCGGTGGTGAGGGTTGCCTTCGAGCTCACGCCGATGAAGGAATACCGCGACCAAACTCCGCCCTCTGCCGCCGACTCCATCAGGAAGGTCCCCGCGTGCGAATCAGTCAGTTTGCGGTAAATGCCAATAGGGGTGTGGGCGTCATCCAGCACGGTGAGGTGCACGGGAATGACACGCCGGTCTTTGGCCAGGACCCGGAATTCTTCCAGACCCGGGCTGATCACTCCAAGCTCGTCCATGTGCTCTGCGTTTTCCTGTCATTACCTGTCGTCGATGCGCCGCCTGGCCGCATCGACTGTTCACTGGTTACTTCGACTTCTGTTGTGCGGTCCAGCCGCGTACCTAGACGGCGCCGACGACGGCACTGAGCTCCCTGCCGTCGAAGCACGTTCGGGAACCCGTGTGGCAGGCCGCGCCCACCTGGTCCACCCTCACCAGCAGCGCATCGCCGTCGCAATCAAGGGCTACCGACTTCACGAACTGCTTGTGGCCCGAGGTGTCCCCCTTGCGCCAGTACTCCTGGCGTGAACGGGAGTAAAAGGTGACCCGCCCGCTCGTGAGCGTCCGCCGCAGCGCTTCGTCGTCCATCCAGCCGAGCATCAGGACTTCGCCGCTCACTTCGGCCTGAATGATGGCAGCAACCAGACCCGCGGCGTCGCGCTTGAGCGATCCGGCGACGGCCGGATCAAGCTCACCGGCCGCCCAAGAGGAAGGACCGGGCAGAATGGAATCGCTGGATTCTGGGTGAGGTGACATCGCCTTCGATTCTAGTCGCGCGAGTCCTCGCCGGTCACACGCGTCCAGACCCTCATCCCGCCCGGCGTTGTCCGCGCAAAATCGGCGGCCATCGTGCTAGTTTCAGCAGTGATGCAATTCGTAGATCCTTCCCGTGTTGTCCTTGCCGAAACGCTGCTCGCGGCAGGGCCTCACTCCCCCACGCTCTGCGACGGGTGGCAGACCAAGGAACTCGCTGCACACCTTTACCTCCGCGGGCGCCGGCCGAGTGTGGGCATCGCCGCAATTATCAAGCCGTTGACGGTCGTCTCTGAGAAGGCAACCCGGAAATTGGCCGCACAGTCTGCAACCACCGAGGCCTATGGGTCCCTGGTGCAGGAGTTCCAGAAGGGCCACCCCTTCTATTCGCCGATGCGCATTCCGTCCATTGATGCCAGCACCAACCTCATCGAGTACTTCGTCCACACCGAGGACGTACGGCGCGCCCGCAGCAGGTGGGCTCCTCGTGCCCTTGACGCCGAGTACTCAAACGCGCTCTGGGATGAGCTGATCAAGCGCGCAGCGATCCTCTACCGGGGCGTTGACCTTGGAATTGTGCTCGTACGGCCGGATGGCCCGCGGCACGTGGCGAAGCGCGCGCCAATGTCCGTTGCCATCAAGGGAGAACCGGGAGAGTTGCTGATGCACGCCCATGGGCGCACTCGGCACGCACTTGTCACGTTCGAAGGCGCGCCCGACGCCGTCGCACTCCTGGATAGCGCTGAGGTCGGCCTCTAAGCACACCCATATCTGCTCAGGCGGTGGCAGCCAAGACCGTATCTGCGCTCAGGTGGTAACTCCAAAAACGCAGGTCAACGGACGGGGAAACCCGCGTCGCGGATAGCCTTCTTCACCTCGGCAATCGCATCCACCGGTCCGAAGTGAAACACTGACGCAGCCAGCACGGCGTCGGCGCCCGCCGCCACGGCGGGCGGGAAATGCGAAGCTTCCCCCGCTCCGCCCGAAGCGATCAGCGGGACTCTCACAGCGGCGCGGACAACCCGGATCAGTTCCAGGTCGAAACCCTCACGCGTACCGTCGGCGTCGATTGAGTTCAGGAGGATCTCACCTACGCCCCGGTCGGCGGCCTCGCGCGCCCAGGCAACGGCGTCAATTCCGGTGCCCTTGCGCCCTCCGTGGGTGGTGACCTCGAATCCGGAAGGTGTGGACCCGTCGTGGGTTCGCCGGGCATCGAGGCTGAGGACCAGCACCTGCGACCCGAAATGCGCTGCAATTTCGTCGATGACCTGCGGGCGGGCAACCGCCGCTGTGTTGATGGAGGCCTTGTCCGCCCCGAACCGCAGCAACCTGTCGACGTCGGCAATTTCCCTGACGCCACCGCCGACGGTAAGCGGTATGAAGACTTCCTCGGCGGTCTGGGCAACCACATCGTAGGTGGTGTCCCGGTTACTTGAGGACGCCGTCACGTCGAGGAAAGTCAGCTCGTCCGCACCCGCACGGTCATAGCGGTGCGCGAGCTCCACCGGATCTCCGGCGTCACGGAGATCAGCAAAGTTGACGCCCTTAACGACGCGGCCGTTGTCGACATCGAGGCAGGGAATGACCCGGATTGCAACGCTCATGATCTTCGCCCCTAGATCCGGCAGGCGTGGATTGTGCTGACAAGGATTGCACGTGCACCGAGATCATAGAGCTCGTCCATGATCTGGTTGGTGCGGTTGCGTTTCACCATGGATCTCACCGCAACCCAATCGGAATCGCGGAGTGGCGATACCGTGGGCGATTCGAGTCCCGGTGTCAGAGCCGCTGCCTGGTCCACCAGTTCCTTGCGGATGTCGTAGTCAAGCAGCACATACTGGCGGGCCACCAACACGCCCTGCAGGCGACGGATGAGGATATCCAGGCCCTCCGGGGAAGCACCCTTGCGGCCGATCAGCACCGCCTCGCTGCGGAGGATAGGGTCGCCGAAGATCTCCATTCCGGCGGCTTTGAGCGTGTTCCCGGTCTCGACGACGTCGGCGATCGCGTCTGCGACGCCCAGCCGAACCGAGGATTCCACTGCGCCGTCCAGGCGGACCACCGTGGCATCGACGCCCTGCCCGGCGAGGAACGTCCGCAACAGGCCGTCATAGCTGGTGGCCAGGCGCTTGCCCTGCAGTTCCTTCACGGTGGAGAAGTGACCGACAGGCCCGGCGAATCGGAACGTGGACGCTCCGAATCCGAGCGGAAGGAGTTCCTCAGCGTCCACTTCGGCGTCAAGGAACAGGTCCCGGCCGGTGATGCCGACGTCGAGGGTTCCCGCTCCGACATATACCGCAATATCGCGCGGACGGAGGAAGAAGAACTCAATCTCGTTCTCCGGGTCCACCATGACCAGTTCACGCGGGTCGCGGCGCTGGCGGTAGCCCGACTCACTGAGCATGGCTGAGGCGGATTCTGACAGGGATCCCTTGTTGGGGACTGCTACTCGAAGCATGGGGTTTCCTTCTGGGAGGAGGTTTACTGGGCCGACGCTTGGCCGCGCATCACGTCCCGGAGCATCTTAGGAGTGGTCCGGTGCGCGGCTAGAGATGCTTGTAGACGTCCTCGAGGGTGAGTCCCTTGGCGATCATCATGACCTGCAGGTGGTAGAGCAGCTGGGAGATTTCCTCAGCGGCTTCCTCTTTGGACTCGTACTCCGCGGCCATCCATACCTCTGCCGCCTCCTCCACAACCTTCTTGCCGATACCGTGCACGCCGGAGTCCAGCTCAGCCACGGTTCGGGACCCGGTTGGACGGACCGCTGCTTTCTCGCTCAGCTCGGCGAAGAGGGTGTCGAAGGATTTCACTCTGCCTAGGTTACTTGGTCCGTCCGGATCCTCCGCACCCGTTGGAGGCTATGTGACGAACGTCCAACCATTGCGCCCGGTCTGCCCTCTATGCCCGATTCGACCAAGGCGCGAGGGTTGCGACGGTCGCAAGGGCAGCCACCGTCGCCTCATATCCCTTGTCCTCGCTGGACCCGGCAAGGCCGGCGCGGTCCAGGCCCTGGTCCTCGGTGTCGCAGGTCAGGACTCCGAAACCAATCGGCACGCCGGTGCGGACGCTGACGTCGGTCAGCCCGGACGTCGCTGCCTGGCAGACGTAGTCGAAGTGTGGAGTGCCTCCGCGGATGACCACGCCCAGTGCGACGACGGCGTCATAGTGCGGTGCGAGCCTCGCGGCCGCGACCGGCAACTCAAAGCTGCCTGGGACACGCAGTACGTCCGGTTCGATGCCTGCAGCCGCTGCAGCCCGCCGCGCACCGTCGAGCAGACCGTCCATGATCGTTGTATGCCAGCTCGCGGCGACGACGGCAAGCCGCACCGGCCGTTGGTCCGCCGACGCCGAGGCGCCCAGCTTAGAGATGTCAATGGTGGGGGCTCCGTGGCCGCTCATGTGTGCTCCTTGGGATGCTTGTGAATTATGGGTGCGAAGGTTCAGTGCAGAGTGTCAGCTTTGCTGCACAATCTTCTGCTGCAGGTGGGACAGGTGATGGTTGAGCCGGTCCCGCTTGGTCTCGAGGTAATGCCTGTTTTCCTCCCGGGAAGGTATGTGCGAGGGAACCATTGCGCTGACGGCGACTCCATACCGTTCCAGGTGTTCACGCTTGAGCGGATTGTTGCTCAGCAGGTTGATCCGGGTAATGCCGAGTTCGCGCAGGATCCCGGCCGCCACCTCATAGTCCCGTGCGTCCACGGGGAGGCCCAGCTGCTCGTTGGCCTCAACGGTGTCGGCCCCGTTTTCCTGCAGGGCGTAGGCGCGGAGCTTGTTCGCCAGCCCGATGCCCCGGCCCTCCTGGCCCCGCAGGTACACCACCGTTCCACCCTGTTCCTGGATAAGGCCGAGGGCTTGCTCAAGCTGCTCGCCGCAGTCGCATCTGTAGGACCCGAACACATCTCCCGTAAGGCACTCTGAGTGCAGTCGCACCAGCGGCGGGCTCAGGGACTCACTGTCTTCCCCCTCGCGTTCTCCCTGGCGCGGGACGGAAAGGGTTAGGTGTTCGACGCCGGAAGCCGTGTCGGTCCACGCCTGGGCCCTGAAGGTGCCGAATACGGTTGGGATGGCCACCACCGGTCCTGCAGTCAGCGTGCCCATGAAGCACCTCCCGGGCTGTTGGCGCCAAGGTACGCTGCCAGGTCCTCGATGGAAATGAGCGGGGCATTATGCCGTGTAGCGAATTCCCGGAGCGCGGGCAGGCGCATCATTTCTCCGTCGTCGTGGGCTACTTCCGCGATGACTCCGACAGGCTCGACGTCGGCCAACCGGCACAGGTCCACCGCGGCCTCGGTATGGCCTCGCCGCTCGCGGACGCCGCCGTCCACAGCCCGCAGCGGAAACATGTGGCCCGGGCGCGTGAGGTCCGCAGCCAACGACGACGGCGACGCCAGTACGCGGGCGGTCAGCGCACGGTCTCCAGCACTGATCCCGGTGCTCACGCCCTCCGCCGCGTCGCAGGACACCGTATAGGCGGTCTGCTTGGCGTCCTGGTTGTCGGTCACCATCGCGGGCAGGCCGAGCGCATCCGCCCTCGCCCCGGGCAACGGGACGCACAGCACGCCTGAGGTGTACCGGATGGTCCATCCGGTCAGTTCCGGCGTGGCAAACTGCGCGGCGAAGATGATGTCGCCCTCGTTCTCGCGGTGGGCATCGTCCACCACGATGACGGCCCGCCCCGCGGCGATCGCCTCCACTGCAAGCTCGACCGAATCGAGCACGGTTTCGACGGGAAGCTTCGTTTCATGTGCAGCGCTCATGCGCGTGCCTCCCGGGAGGCGAAGCCCAAGAGGCGCTCGGCGTACTTGGCCAGCACGTCCATTTCGAGATTCACCGGGTCGCCGGCATGCTTGGTGCCGAGTCCGGTTTCGCTCAGCGTCGTGGGGATGAGCCCGACCTCGAACCAGGTTTCCCCGGCACCCGGCTCGCTCACCGCAGTAACCGTCAGTGAAACGCCGTCCACCGCGATTGACCCTTTCTCGGCGGCATAACGATCCAGCGGCTCTGGAACGCTGAAACGAAGGCGCTCCCAGGATCCATGATTTTCCCGCTCGAGCAGCTGGCCAACACCGTCCACATGTCCCTGGACAACGTGGCCGTCGAGGCGCCCATCGGCGGGGACGCAGCGCTCAAGGTTGACCCGGCTTCCTGCGGTGAGCGCTCCAGTGGTGGTCCGGTTCAGGGTTTCACCCATGACGTCGACGCTGACCAGCCCGCCCTGGATTGACGTCGCTGTGAGGCAGACCCCGTTGACGGCAATCGAACCGCCGGGCTGCAGACCGGACGCCGCGGTGCCGGCGTCGAAGACCAGAACCGCGCTCCCGCCGTCCTGCGTGGATTGGATTGCTGTGACGGTGCCCTGCGCGGACACGATACCTGTGAACACTTACGAGCCTTTCGATTCAGCTGCCGGTGGCGGCGCGATGGGTTTGAAGTGCAGCCGGACGTCGTCACCGATTTGTGTGACCGCCGCGGCTCCGTCCGGGTCAAGGCGCCAGACATGCGCGTCCGGGAGTGTGGCGATGCCGAGCTGCTGAAACGCCGGAATGCCTGATCCGAGCAGCATCGGCGCGATATAGGTAAACAATTCATCGACGAGGTCTGCCATCAGGAAGACACCTGCGAGCTGGGGGCCGCCTTCGAGAAGTACGTGGCGCACTCCGCGGCGGTGAAGCTCGTGCAACGCCGCGCGCGGATCGTGGGTATCGAGGTGAATGAACCCGGTACCCCTGATTGCGGCGTCAGCTGGGACTGTACGGTGGCCCATCGCGGCCCGCAGCGGCTGGTGGAGTGCGTCGGATCCGTCCAGGGCGCGGGCGGTGAGCCGTGGATCATCCGCGAAGACTGTTCCTGTTCCGACCAGCACGGCGTCCGCGCGTCCGCGGATGGCGTGCCCATCAGCGCGGGCATGCGGGCCGGTAATCCATTGACTGGACCCGTCTGCGGCAGCTGACTGCGCATCCAGGCTCTGCGCGACCTTCAGGGTCACGAAGGGCCGGGCATCGCCGACGGCGGCGCTCCACCGGCGGTTCAGCTCGACCGCGGAGCTACCGAGTAGACCCCCGACGACGTCAACGCCACGCTCCTGTAGCCATGCGGCGCCGCCGGCGGCTTCGGGGGTGGTATCCGCGGCCGCGAACACCACTCGCCGGATGCCTGTTCCTGCGATTGCTTCGGTGCAGGGTCCGGTCCGGCCGGTGTGGTTGCACGGTTCGAGTGTGACCACCATGGTGCAGCCAGCGGGATTGAGGCCATGCTGCGCCGCGTTCTTGAGCGCAGCGACTTCCGCGTGGTCCGTACCGGCGCCGAGGTGCGCTCCGCTGGCAACCAAGGCGCCGTCGTCGTCGATTATTACTGCTCCGACCAGCGGATTCGCGCCGCGCACACCCTGGCCAGCCAGCTGAAGCGCGTTCTCCATGGCCATCATTTCCGCGGCGCTGACAGGTGCCCCGGTGGCGGTCATGTCAGGCTCGGTTCAGGCGTGCGGGCGCTGCGCTCCGAAAGGGCTGAGCGTCGCTGGGCCCTGGCCCACACCACGAAACCGACGAGCGTGAAGATGCCGTAGAAGAGGTACATGAAAGCCGACGCGTAGTACCCGGCGCTGAACAGCAACGGAACGCCGACGACGTCGACGGCAACCCAGATGAGCCAGAACTCCACCCAGCCCTTAGCCATGCCGAAGGTGGCCAGCAGGGAGCCGACGAACGTCCAGGTGTCAGCCCAGACGGGTTCGTAGGAGCCAAGTGCCCGGAACACTGGCGTCAACGCAACGGTTCCCAGAACCATCGCGGCGACAATGCCGATGCGGGCCCTGTTGGACGCCCAGCGGGGGGTAACCGCCGTGCCGCCAGCGGTGCGGGTCTGCTTCCAGCGGTGCCAGCCGTAGATCGCGACGGCAATGAACATGACCTGGCGGCCGGCCTGTCCCAGCAGGCCGGCGGTGGACGCGTTTCCTAAGACAGAACCGAGGAAGACGGTGAGGAGCAGGACGTTTCCTGTGATACCGACGGGCCAGGCCCATACCTTCCGGCGCATCCCGCCGAGTGCACTGAGCAGGCCGAAAACGTTCCCGAGAACTTCCCGGACCAGCAGCGGACTGCCACCGATGAAAATTTGGGCTTCGAAGAGCCACCGCAGAAAATCCATTTTGTTCCCTCAAGCTCGCGCTTACGGCGCCGGGGAACGACAGGACGCGGCTTCATGGGCACCACCGACGGCGCACCTAGGCGCCGACAACGATGCACAGCCGTGGCTGCACGTGCTTCTCTCATCCAGACTTTAACTGTCGGTCCCGGAATTTCACCGGCTCAACCGTTTGCTGCCGTTGGGCAGCGCGCGGGTCGCGGACTATAACCGCCGGTTCGGACTTACACCGACCCCGGAGCACGTTGTACGGGCACTATTCTTCCACACCCGCACCCGGTGAATGCCACGCGCCGTCACAGTCGCTGTGCTTACGCCCCCGCCGGGTGCGCAGATGATCGTTTGGCGCAATTCTTCGGTGATGACGTGCGCACCCAGCGGAGGGGTGCGTCAGTTGGCCGGGTTGGCGTCTGGTTTTGCGTCCGGTTTAGCGGCTGGCTTTGCGGCCGGCTTGGCGTCAACGCCCGCTTCCTTCCGCTGCTGCGCGGTAATCGGTGCAGGTGCTGCGGTCAGTGGATCGTACCCGCCGCCGGACTTCGGGAAGGCAATCACATCGCGGATGGAATCGGTACCGGCGAGCAGCGCAACAACGCGGTCCCACCCGAACGCGATACCGCCGTGGGGAGGCGCACCGTACTTGAATCCCTCGAGCAGGAAGCCGAACTTCTCCTGGGCATCCTCGGCATCCAGACCCATCACGGCGAAAACGCGCTCCTGGACATCACGCTTATGGATACGGATGGACCCGCCGCCGATCTCGTTGCCGTTGCACACGATGTCGTATGCGTAAGCAAGCGCGGTACCCGGATCGGTGTCGAAGCTCTCCAGGAATTCGGGCTTGGGAGATGTGAAGGCGTGGTGTACTGCGGTCCAGGCGCCGGAACCCACAGCGACGTCCCCTGCCGCCACGGCGTCAGACGCCGGCTCGAACATCGGTGCGTCGACAACCCAGACAAAAGCCCACGCGGACGGATCGATCAAACCGGTCCGGTGCCCGATTTCCACGCGTGCCGCTCCGAGCAGCGCACGCATTGGAGACCTCTCCCCTGCGGCGAAGAAGACGCAGTCACCCGGGTTGGCGCTGACGGCGGCAGCGAGGCCCTCGCGTTCGGAGTCCGTCAGGTTCTTGGCCACGGGACCGCGGAGGCTGCCGTCGTCGTCGATCAGGACGTAGGCCAGGCCCTTGGCCCCGCGCTGCTTCGCCCATTCCTGCCAGGCGTCGAGCTGGCGGCGAGGCTGGGAGGCACCCCCGGGCATGACCACAGCCCCGACGTACGGAGACTTGAAGACACCGAACTCGGTGTCCTTGAAGTACTCGGTCAGTTCCGTCAGCTCCAGTCCGAACCGGAGGTCTGGCTTGTCGGAGCCGTAGCGGGCCATTGCATCCGCGTAGGTCATGCGCTGGATCGGCGTGGGAATCTCGACGTCGATCAGCTTCCAGAGCGCCTTGACGAGCTCTTCGCCGAGCGCGATGATGTCGTCCTGCTCCACAAAGCTGGCCTCGATGTCCAGCTGGGTGAATTCCGGCTGCCGGTCCGCGCGGAAGTCCTCGTCCCGGTAGCAACGTGCAATCTGGTAATACTTCTCGAAGCCGCCGACCTGCAGCAGCTGCTTGAACAGCTGGGGAGACTGCGGCAGCGCGTACCAGGATCCTGGAGCCAAACGGGCGGGAACCACGAAATCGCGGGCGCCTTCGGGAGTGGAGCGTGTGAGCGTAGGGGTCTCGATCTCCACGTAGCCGTCGGTGTGCAGCAGCTCGCGGGCCACCCGGTTCGCTTCCGACCGCAGGCGGAGGTTCGCGTTGGGAGCGGGCCGGCGGAGGTCGAGGTAGCGGTGCTTGAGGCGTGCCTCCTCACCGACCTCGACGTGCTCGTCGATCTGGAAGGGCAGTGGGTCCGAGGTGTTGAGGACGGTGACGGTCTCCGCAATAACCTCGACCTCTCCCGTTGCCAGCGCAGGGTTTTCATTGCCCTCGGGCCGCTTCTCGACGGTTCCGGTGATTTGCAGGACATACTCATTGCGCAGGCCGGAGAAGACGTCTTCCTCGCGCACGACCACCTGGGCAAAGCCGGATGCATCGCGGAGGTCGAGGAACGCGACCCCACCGTGATCACGCCGACGGGCCACCCATCCTGCGAGAGTTACGGATTGTCCAATGTGCCCAGTCCCAAGGGAACCGAGGTCATGTGTGCGCAGCACAGCATTCCTTCCGGTGTGGTTGAATCTGTGTGATTCGATGTAGTGAGATGTGATCGCTTCGTTCGAGTTTACCGCTGGAGCCCCCGGCCATCGGCCACCATATCGTCAGCCGAAACGTCAGTGGCCGGTAACGCGTCAGCGGCCACCTCACCCCCAGGAGACCCGCATGCCGCAGGCGCTCAACCGGCAGCTCGGCGGATTCGACGCAACCACAGTGGGTATCGGCTCCATGATCGGAGCTGGCGTCTTTGTGGTCTTCGCCCCCGCTGCCGCGTCCGCCGGAGCGTTCCTCCCCCTCGCCGTCGTCCTCGCCGGAATCATCGCCTATGCCAACGCAGCAGCATCGGCCCAGCTCGCGGCCGTCCACCCGGTCAGCGGCGGAACCTACACTTATGGCCGCCGTCAGCTGGGCCCCTGGCCCGGCTTCCTCGCCGGCTGGAGTTTCATCACTGGGAAGGCTGCATCGTGTGCGGCGATGGCACTGACATTCGGCCTCTACGCGGCCCCCGGCGCTGGCAAAGCCGCGGCGGTAGCGGCGGTGGCTGCACTGACGGCGGTCAACCTCCTCGGCATCACCCGCACGGCGTTGATGACCCGCGTCATCGTGTCGCTGGTGGTTCCAGTGCTTGCCTTTGTGATCGTTGTGGCGTTCACTTCCCCGAACGACGACGGCGGCACCACCCCAGTGTCAACCTCACCTTTCGGTGTCCTGCAGGCCGCGGCACTCATGTTCTTCGCTTTTGCCGGTTACGCCAGGATTGCAACCATGGGCGAGGAAGTCCGCGACCCGGCACGGAACATTCCCCGTGCCATCTTCGGCGCGCTCGGCTTCACCCTGGCACTGTACCTGCTGCTCGCCGTCGGGCTCCTCGGCGCACTTGGCCCGGCCGCCCTCGCCGACTCCCCTGCGCCGTTGACAGAAGTGTTCCAGGCGGCCGATTCGCTGCCTGCGCGCGCTGTTGCCGTGGCCGCCGCGCTAGCCAGCCTCGGTGCCCTGTTGGCGCTCATCAGCGGGATCGCGAGGACTGGCCTGGCCATGGCCCGCGAGTCCGACCTCCCCCGCGTCTTCAGCAAGGTTTCGCCCCACCGCTCCACACCATTCGTCGCAGAACTTGCCGTCGCCGTCGTCGTCATTGTGCTGCTGCTGGCCACTGACGTGTTGACCGTGGTGGGTTTCTCAAGCTTTGGCGTGCTGATCTACTACGCCATTGCGAACCTCTCCGCGGCGACCCTCACGGAACGCCCGTGGTACGCACCGAAGGCGCTGAACATCCTTGGACTGGGCGGATGCCTGGTGCTGGCGTTCACGCTGCCGCTCACATCCGTGCTGACCATGACCGCAGTGCTTGCGGTGGGTGTCCTCGCGCGCGCCGTCGTCATGCTTTGGCGAAAACGCAGGGAACGCCCGCAGTAGCGAATTCTTGCGCGTGTTTACTGCGCGATGATCGCGGGCCAGAGATCCTCCGCCGGCGGAGACCACTGCGCAGGATCCGCTGCCACCTGGTCACCTGTTCGAATGTCCTTTACCTCGTGGGAGCCGTCTTCCGAGGTAAACCAGACGAAGGGGATGCCACGGCGGTCCGCGAACTTGATCTGCTTGCCGAACTTCTCCGCTGTCGCCGCCACTTCCACCGGAATGCCCCGTCCCCGCAGTGCGGCGGCGACGTCCTGGGCAGCGGACCAGGCGTTGTCATCCGCGAGGGTCACGAGCACAGCCGTTGGCACCTGCCGGGAGGCTACCGCGAATTCCTGGCTGAGGATCCTCGTAACGATGCGGGTCACGCCGATCGACAGGCCGACGCCGGGGAACGTGCGGTTGCCTTTGCTCGCCAGGGCGTCGTAGCGGCCGCCAGAGCAGATCGAGCCGAGCCCCTCGTGGCCCACCAGGACTGTCTCGTAGACGGTGCCGGTGTAATAGTCCAGTCCGCGCGCGATGCTGAGGTCCGCGATGACCTTGCCGGGAGCGCGCCTGGCAGCCTCGGAAATAACCTGTTCGAGTTCAGCGAGGCCTTCCTCCAGCAGTTCGTCCGTCACGCCAAGTGCCCGGACCTCTGCCACAAATGAGGTGTCCGCTGTACGAATTGAAGCCAGTTTGAGGGCGGCCGCGGCCTGTTCGTCGGTAGCTCCGAGCTCGTCCTTCAGCAGCTGCGCGACCTTCTCCTGGCCGACTTTTTCCAGCTTGTCGATGCTGCGCAGCACGCCCGGCGTATCGGTCAGGCCTATCCCCCGGTAGAAACCTTCCGCAAGCTTCCGGTTGTTTATCCGCAGCTGGAAATCCGGGACGGGCAGCGCGCTGAGAGCCTCGGCCACCACGAGGGCAAGTTCGACGTCGTACCGGAATGGCAGTGATCCGTCGCCGACCACGTCGATGTCGGCCTGGGTGAACTCGCGTGCTCTTCCCTCCTGGGGCCGCTCACCGCGCCAGGCCTTCTGGATCTGATAGCGCCGGAACGGGAAGGAAAGGTGGCCGGCGTTCTCAACCACGTAACGCGCGAATGGCACGGTGAGGTCGAAGTGCAGCGCCAGGGAATCTTCGGATGCGCGGCTATCGCCCTCGCCCTGCAGGCGGGAAACAGCGTAAACCTCTTTGTCGATCTCCCCCTTGCGGAGCAGTTGGCCGATGGTCTCAACCGCACGGGTTTCGACGCTTGAGAAGCCGTGAAGTTCGAAGATGCGCCGCAACGTGTCCAGGACATGAAGTTCCACGAGACGCTCCTGCGGCAGCCACTCGGGAAATCCGGACAACGACGACTTACGTGCCATACGGCAACTCTCCTCAAGAATGTGCCCGCTTCCGTCCATGGTCGGCGGAAATCGGGCTGAAACTTCGAAGGCAATGCTGGAGCACTATGCCTACACTGTGTGCGGCATTCATTTTATGGGGTTGAGCTGTGGCAGGCTAACCGGCTGATCAGCTGGCGGAACGCCTCAGCGCCCGCATGGACGGGACTGACTCAGGAGGTATTGTGGCGCTCGACCGTCGCAAGCGTGAACTGCGCAGGCACATTGAACAGATCGAAGGCAAACGGAAGCTCCAGCAGACGCAGGGTGCGCGGCGCCGGCGGGACAATCTGTTCGCGGGAGTTGCCGCCGTCGTCGTGCTCGCCCTGGCTATGTCGCTCCAGCTCTTTTGGTTCGCCTCGGACCCAACAGCAGCGGAGATGGACCTGCTTGACGATGCTCCCGGGGTCCAGCCAACCGGAACAGCAGAGCCCGACGCCGGACCCACCGCCATCCCTGATCCCGCCACGGTGGAGGGGCAGACGTTCACTGGCACGCTTGCCACCAGTGCGGGAGACGTCGGTGTGGAACTTGATGGGAATCTTGCCCCTCAGGCGGTTGCCGTCTTCACGTCGCTGGCCGAGGACGACTTCTTCGAGGGCAAGAGCTGCCACCGGCTCACAACCGCTGAAAGTATGGGTGTGCTGCAGTGCGGGTCGTTGAACGGGGACGGCGCCTCGGATCCCAACTTCCAGTGGGGACCCATAGAAAACACTCCTGAAGATGGGATGTACCCGGCGGGCAGCATCGCGGTGGCGCGCGGAGCATCCCCGGACACCCACGGAACGCAGTTCTTCATTGTCTATAAGGAGTCCCAGATCACCCAGGAAACCGGCGGGTACACCATCATGGGGTCGGTCACCTCCGGCCTCGAGACGGTGCAGGAAATCGCCGAGGCCGGCGTCGAGGGTGGAGGCCAGGACGGTCCGCCGGTCACGCCTGTGACGATAGACTCATTAACTCTGCGGTAATCAAGCAGGACACGGCCGTTGGGCCATCCATCGAGCGAAAGACTTTTAGCGGTGACAAACAGTCAGCAATCCGACGAAACGCCCGTAACCGATAACACCGACACCACCGGTGTGTCCGGTAACGCGGACACGACCGACGCTATCGATGTCCTTGATAACACGGACAGCCCGGACAGTGCCGGCACTCCCGAAGCACCGGCGGCAGCGGAAGAGACCGAGCCTGACGCTGCCCCGAGCGAGCCGCAGGCTCCTGCGGTTCCGGAGGAATCCCCGGCTGAAGGTGAACTGCGGACTGTTGGGACCGACGCTGCGCCCGCTGAAGGTGGCGACGAAGAAGTTGCCACACCCGAAGCAACCGCTCCCGGTGGCAGCGACGGTGAGGTTGACATTGAGACAGCGCCCGCGGCCGCACCGGCGGAGCCTGTAGCTCCCGCGCCGGTAGAACCTGAAGATTCCGCGCCGGCAGAGCCCGAAGATTCCGCTGAGCAGCCTCCCGCACCCGCCGCCCCCAAGCCCGGATCAATCAGGCCTGGGCGTCCCCGCCCCACCCCTGCCGCAATGGCACCGAGGTCCAGCGGTCCCGCCGCGCCGGCCGCCGTCGTCGTACCGCCTGCCCACAGCACATCCCTGGATGAGGCTGCGAAGTTTGCCCGCGTGGAAGAGGACGGTCATGTCTTCCTCATTGTCGGCGAGGAAGAGTTTCCCGTTGGCCAGTACCCCGATGCACCGCGGGAGGAAGCGCTCGGCTACTTCGTGCGGAAGTACGACGACGTCGCCGCCCAGGTGACGCTGCTGGAGCAGCGCGTGCACGCCAAGGCGCCGTCAACGGATATGCGGAAGACCGCCGCGCACCTGCGGGAGCAGGTAGCTGAGCGCAAGATGGTGGGTGACGTGCTCGCGCTTGAGGGCCGCATCCAATCGCTCGCCGGGCTGATCGCCGAGCTCGAAACCGCGGAGAAGTCCGAGCAGGACGCCGCCAGGGCGCGGGAACTTCAAACGCGGGAAGCCATCGTTGCTGAAGCCGAGGAGCTGGCCGGACGTGATCCCGGAACCGTGCAGTGGAAAGCAAGCAGCACCCGCATGAACGAGCTCTTCGAACAGTGGAAGGCTGCCCAGAAGTCCGGGATGCGCCTCGGTCGAGGGACTGAAGACGCACTATGGAAGCGCTTCCGTTCGGCGCGCACCGTCTTCGACCGTCACCGCCGGGCCTACTTCTCGCAGCTCGATAGCGAGAACGCCGAAGCCAAACGGACCAAGGAAGCACTCATCCAGAAGGCAGAGGAGCTGTCAACCTCCACCGACTGGGGCCATACGGCTGCCGAATACCGACACCTCATGGATGAGTGGAAGGAATCCAAGCGCGCCAGCCGCAAGGACGACGACGCCCTGTGGGCACGGTTCCGCGCGGCCCAGGACACCTTCTTTGCCGCCCGCAAGACCGCCAACGAAGCGATCGACGAGGAATACGGGGCCAATCTTGCGGTAAAGGAAGCGCTCGTTGCCGAAGCCCGGCAGCTCCTGCCCGTCAAGAACGCCGGTACTGCAAGGAAAGCGCTGCAGTCCATCCGCGACCGTTGGGAAGAAGCGGGCAAGGTGCCCCGTGCTGACATGGGCCGTATCGAGGCCAGGCTGCGCGAGGTCGAAGATGCCGTGAAAGCTGCCGAGGACGAACACTGGCAGCGGTCCAACCCCGAGACGAAGGCCCGCACCAACAGCGCCCTCACCCAGCTGGAGAACACCATTTCCTCGCTGGAGGATGACCTCGCTGCGGCAGTCGTGCAGGGTGACGAACGGCGGATCTCGGCCGCGCGCGAGGCCCTCGAAGCACGCAAACAATGGCTGGAAATGCTCCAGAAGTCAGCACAGGATTTCGCCTAGCCCTTCGATACAAAGCGAGTCCCGGTTGCGCTGTTATCCACAGCAACGCAGCCGGGACTTTCTTCTGTGACGTGAGTTGGGGAAGCTTGGGGTATGTCCCTCACGCAAGGTCCACCGCAGTACGCGCGGCCACACCTCCGCCGCGACCTCACGGTGAATTCAACCGGAGGCGTGCTGTTCCACAGTGGGGGCCTGTTCAGCTCTGTGGAACTTCAGGCTATGCGGCTGGACGGTCTGATGGAACTTGTGTGCGGGGAGTCCTACGTGCGCGTCGACCAGTCCGCTACACCGGCTCTCAAGGCCCAAGCCGCCATGAATGCCGTGCCCCGTAGCCTCCATTCCCGAGTAGCCCTGGCCCGGCAGAGCGCTGCGTGGGTCTACGGGTGCGCCCCTCCGCCTTTGATCGTGAGCCTCGTCACGGACCATCGCCGCAGGACCACCGCGTTGCCTCCGTTCAGCGACGCGATCATGCATCAGGTCAGCCTGGGACCGTGCGACGTAAGAATGATCGGCGGCGTGGAAGTGACCTCGCCGCTGCGGACCGCACTGGACACCGCCATTCACGGAGAAGACTCCTGGGCGGTGCAGGCCCTTCGGCGCATCGCAGCACAACCGGATCTGAGCTGTCCGCTGAACCTGGTGATTCTCTCCCTCGAAACCTCCACCCGGATCCCCGGGAAGACCCGCGCGCTCACCCGGCTGAGGGAAGCGCTGCGCAGCTAGTTCACCAGCAGCCAAATCACAAGCGGGGCGTAGCCGCCTAAATTCGCCGCTGGGCGCCGGTGGTCCTGTAGACGTCGAACACACCATCGATCCGGCGTACAGCGCCCAGGATGTGGCTGAGGTACTTCGGGTCGCCCATTTCGAAGGCGAACCGCGACAGCGCCACCCTGTCGGTGGAAGTGTTCACGCTCGCAGCAAGGATGTTGACGTGGTTCTCCGAAAGCACTCGGGTGACGTCGGAGAGCAGGCTCTTGCGGTCCAGCGCCTCGACCTGAATCTCGACAAGGAAAACGCTCGATTGCGTTGGCGCCCATTCGACGTCGACAATGCGGCCGGGTTGGTCGCGCAGCTCCTCAACGTTCCTGCAATCGGTCCGGTGCACCGACACTCCGGAGCCGCGGGTGACGAAACCGACGATCGGATCCGGCGGAACCGGGGTGCAACAGCGTGCAAGCTTGACCCACACGTCGCCCACTCCACGGACGGTGACGCCGGAATCAGAGAACTTCGGGCGCCGCGGCTGTGCGGCAACAGTGGATTCCTCAATGTCTTCCTCGGCGCCGGCGTGACCGCCCATGAGGGCGACGAGATGCTCGATGACGTTCTGTGCCGAGCTGTGCCCGTCACCGACAGCCGCATACAGGGCTGAGATGTCCGTGTGCCGAAGTTCCTGGGCGACGGCGAGGAGCGCGTCATGCGTCATCATCCGCTGCAGGGGAAGATTCTGCTTGCGCATGGCGCGCGTCAGCTGATCCTTGCCCTTTTCGATGGCCTCTTCGCGGCGTTCCTTGGTGAACCACTGGCGGATCTTGTTCCGGGCCCTTGGGCTCTTGACGAATCCCTGCCAGTCCTGGCTCGGGCCGGCACCTTCAGCTTTCGACGTGAAGACCTCAACCCAGTCGCCGTGGTTGAGCTCGCTATTGAGGGGAACGAGCTTGCCGTTGACCCGTGCCCCGATGGTTCGGTGGCCTACCTCGGTGTGAACGGCATAAGCGAAGTCCACGGGCGTGGACCCGGCGGGCAGGGCCATGACCTCGCCCTTTGGCGTGAAGACAAACACCTCACGGGCGTTGATCTCGAAGCGCAGGGAGTCGAGGAACTCATCGGGATCCGAGGTTTCCTGCTGCCAGTCCACGAGGCTGCGAAGCCAGCCCATGTCACTGTTGTCTGGAGCATCGCTCCCTCCGGCGCCGCCCTGGTTCTTGTACTTCCAGTGTGCGGCAACACCGTACTCTGCCCGGCGGTGCATGTCGTGGGTCCGGATCTGCACTTCGACGGGGCGTCCGCCCGGGCCGATGACCGTGGTGTGCAGCGACTGGTACATATTGAACTTCGGCATTGCGATGTAGTCCTTGAACCTGCCCGGGAGCGGATTCCATCTGGCATGCAATTGGCCAAGGGTCGCGTAGCAGTCACGCACGCTGTCCACAAGGACCCGGATACCCATCAGGTCATGGATGTCGTCGAAGTCCTTACCGCGGACGATCATCTTCTGGTAGATGGAGTAGTAGTGCTTGGGCCGCCCGCTGATGGTTGCCTTGATCTTCACGGACCGCAGATCTTCACCGATTTGATCCCGGACGAGGTTGAGGTGCTTCTCCCGTTCAGGGGTGCGGTCACCGACCATCCGGACGATTTCCTCGTAGACCTTCGGGTGCAGTGCGGCGAAGGAGAGGTCCTCCAGCTCCCACTTGATCGTGTTCATACCCAGGCGGTGCGCCAGGGGGGCAAAGATTTCGATGGTCTCCCGGGCCTTGCGCGCCGAAGACTCCGGAGAGACGAAGCGCCAGGTGCGTGCATTGTGCAACCGGTCAGCAAGTTTGATCACCAGCACACGGATGTCTTTGGCCATGGCAACGACCATCTTGCGCACAGTTTCCGCCTGCGCAGCGTCACCGAATGACACCTTGTCGAGCTTGGTTACGCCGTCAACGAGCATGGCGACTTCCTGCCCGAAATCACGCCGGATGTCTTCAAGCGTGCAGCTGGTGTCCTCAACGGTGTCGTGGAGCAGTGCGGCCGCGAGTGTAGTGCCGCTCATGCCAAGCTCAGCGAGGATGGTTGCGACGGCGACCGGGTGGGTGATGTATGGATCACCGCTCTTGCGCTTCTGACCCTCGTGGCTGCGCTCCGCTACCTCGTACGCCCGCTTGATGAACTCGAGGTCTTCTTTGGGATTGTTGGCGCGCACTGTGCGGAGCAACGGTTCAAGTATGGGCGAATACCCGGTAGGCCCGCGGCCTGCCAGACGCGCGAGCCGTGCCCTGGTCCGCTCACGGCGGCCGGGGCCGCCCGGCTGGTCGGAGCCGGCGCTCGACGGCACTGCGCCAGGTGCATCCGGAAGGACGGATGCGGCATCCCCGTGATGGTCACTCACGTCTGCGACCGGCTCGGCAGAAGACACCGTGCCGGACGGGCCCCCGGGACCATTGGCTTCAGCCACCCACAACCCCTTCTCCGTTGTATTTCTGCCATCCCTGGACCGGGACGGATAAGGCTACAACTTGCCACAGAATCAGTTGACACTCCAAGTTTATCCGCCCGGCCAGCAGTACCGTGCACGCGCGATCTCCAGACCGCCCCTTAAAGCACCTGGCCCGGCACTTTCGATGAAGTGCCGGGCCAGAGGACGATTTTCTATGGAGAGACTAAGCCGGGACCGCGTTTGCCTCGTTCTTGGCTTCGATCTCACGCCGATGCTTCACGCGCTTCTCCTGCTTGCGGATCTCAGGCTCGTTCCTCCGCAGCATCGCGTACATCGGAGCAGCGACAAACACGGTCGTCAGGGTTCCGATGATGATTCCGACGAACAGTGCCAGGGAGAGGTCCCTCAATGTTCCGGCACCGAGCAGCAGTGCGCCAATGAAGAGGATCGCGGCAACGGGCAGAACAGCGACCACCGAGGTGTTGATGGACCGGACCAGGGTCTGGTTCACTGCGAGGTTCACCTGCTCGCCGAAGGTGCGCTTATTGGAGTCGCCAAGGTCCGCAGTGTTTTCCCGCACCTTGTCGAAAACCACCACTGTGTCGTACAGCGAGTAGCTAAGAATGGTCAGGAAGCCAATCACGGCGGATGGCGTCACTTCGAAGTCGCTGAGAGCGTAGATGCCGGCAGTCGTGATCATCACCACCACCAGCGCCGCCATGGCGGCAACGGACATCTTCCAGGTCCGGAAGTACAAGGCCATCAGGATTGCCGCAAGCACCACGAACACAATGAGGCCAATGAGGGCCTGCCGGCTGACGTCCTCACCCCAGGTAGGGCCAACGAAGTTCGAGGTGACCTCCTCCTCAGTCACGCTGTAGGCACCGATCAGCGAATCACGGACGTTGAGCGTCTGATCATCGGTCAGCCGCTCGGTCTGGATGCGCATGGTTTCCGGGGCGATGTTGGTAACCCTGGGAACGGCGTCAGCCACCACACCGGTAACTGCCTGCTCGCCGGCTTCAACGGAGGTGTCCTGGACGTTCGAGACAGTGAACTCGGACCCGCCGCGGAAATCGATTCCGAGATTGAACCCGCCCTTGACGAGCGGAATCACCAGGGATACCAGTACCGCAGCTCCTGCTATGAGGAACCAGAGCTTGGCCTTGCCGACAAACGGGTATGAACGCTTGCCGGAGTAAAGCTCGT
Organism: Arthrobacter sp. TRD_SC_6; assembly: GCF_055361185.1. NCBI lineage: Bacteria > Bacillati > Actinomycetota > Actinomycetes > Micrococcales > Micrococcaceae > Arthrobacter > Arthrobacter sp. TRD_SC_6. The sequence goes on along the minus strand of NZ_CM143953.1, from coordinate 2,442,412 downwards.
TACCGAACTCCGCGAAACTGAAGCGGCTCATTGGTTGTCCCCTTCCTGGGATCCACGTGTTCGGGCTGAAACCGTCTGCGGGTTGTCCGATTGTTTCTGCTGCTCGGCCAGCCGGCGTTCGGCAATCGTCATCCGGCGCTCGGCTTCGCCGGCTGCAGCCTTGTTCCTTCCGCGAAGTCCAACCGCGACAGGAGTTTCGACCGGCTTGTGGCGAACCCGTCCCGCACCCCGGTACAGCGGGAGCACTCCGAGCTTCGAAGGATCGAGGCCCGACCAGCGGTGGCCTTCTCCGAAGAACTTGGTCATGGCAAGGAGGCGCATGGTCGGGTGGGTGAAGAGGAACACCACAATGAGGTCTGCGATTGCCGTCAAGCCGAGGGTGAACGCGAAGCCGCGCACGTTGCCCACCGCGACGAAGTACAGCACGACGGCGGCGAGGAGGTTCATTGCCTTCGATGCCAGCACGGTGCGCTTGGCACGGCGCCAGCCGTTCTCGACCGCGGACACCAGCCCGCGTCCGTCACGCAGCTCGTCCCTGATGCGCTCGAAGTAGACGATGAATGAGTCCGCAGTCTGTCCGATAGCGACAATCAGGCCCGCAACACCTGCCAGCGAAAGACGATAGTTTTCCGTCCAGCCCAGAATGCAGATAGCCAGGTAGGTGAGAGCTCCAGCGACGACAAGCGAAGCGATGGTCACGAGGCCGAGCATCCGGTACTGGAAAATTGAGTACACCGCGACGAGAACCAGGCCGATGAGGCCCGCGATCATACCGAGCCGGAGCTGGTCTGCGCCGAGCGTCGCGGAAATCTGCTGCTCGCTCTGGATCTCGAAACTGATGGGCAGCGCACCATACTTGAGCTGCTCTGCAAGCGCCGCCGCGGATTCTTCCGTGAAGCTTCCGCTGATCTGCGGGCGCCCGTCAGGGATAACGGCGTTGGTTGTTGGCGCCGAGACGATGACGCCGTCCAGCACGATCGCGAACTGGTTACGCGGATCTCCGGCTCCGATGGAGAAGAGCCGTTCGGTGACAGAGCGGAACGTTTCGGTTCCTGCGTCATTGAAGTCGATATTGACGACCCACTGGTTCAGGGCCTGGCCCTGGTTACCGCGGGCCATACCGAAATCGGCAGATTCGATGTCAGTGCCACGCACCTCGACCGGGCCGAGGATGTACTTGCCCAAGGTGTCCGGCTCGCACGCGACCATCGGCTGGTCTGCCGGTGCCGGCTCGACAGCTGGCTCCGCCGCTTCGGCACTGGTGCAATCGGTGGCTTCGAATTCCTGAAGAATTTCGGCGTCGATCCAGTTCGGATCACTCGCGTCGGTCGGCTCGGCTGCGGGAGTCGGCAACTGGTCCTCGGGAGTGGGGGTCTCGGCCGCCGGGGCCTGCCCGGCGCCTCCCAGGAGGACGGGCCGGAATTCCATTTGCGCCGACGCCTGAATGAGCTCCCGTGTTTCAGGCTCGGGGATACCTGGAAGCGCCACGATGACGTTCTGGCCGGACTGGGTACTGATCTCCGCTTCCGCAACGCCACTGCCGTCTACGCGCTGGCGGATGATCTCCACCGCCTGATCCAGCTGCTCGGGGGTGATTTCCTCACCTCCACCCTGAACCTCCGGGGAAAGGATCATCTGCGTACCCCCCTCAAGATCAAGGGCGAGCTTGGGAACCCAACTGGCGTTGCTCCATATGGAGCCACCGCCAAGCAGCAGAGCTAACAGTGCAAAAATCACGCCAAGCCAAACGAGTGTCCGTTTAGCCGCCGCGCCCGGGCCGGTTCGTGCCATGGTGGGAGAATCCTTCAGGTCTTGGAGCTGAGACTTCGTAGAGCGGCTTCGCTGCCCCGCCGTCGTTGTTACTGGTCTTTGTCGTTGCGTTCGCGCGCATTCTCCCGGTTGAGGCGCTCGAGGGTCTCTTCTGGTGTTTCCTGTGACGTTCCGTGCGGCGTTTCCGCCGTTTCATGGGACGCAGGACGTTCGGTGCTATCCGATGCCGCGGTCCGATCAACGTTCTCCTGCGCAGCATTGTCCTGCGGAGCGGTTAACGAGGATGCATCGTCAGGAACGGTGGCCGAAGCTTCAGAGTCAACGGCGTCTTCCTCGGAGTCCTGAGGGGCAACCACCTTGCTGAGGGCTTGGGAGTGAACGGTCGCCGTGACGCCCGGAGAAATCTCAATGAGCGCCTTGTTGTTGTCCTCGTCGAGCGAAACCAGGGTGCCGAACAAACCGAAGTTGGTCATCACCTCGGTGCCTGGCACCATCTGCGTGCGCTGTTCAGCAACCTGCTTCTTCATTTTCCGCTGCTTGCGGAACATGGTGAAGATCAGGAAGGCGAGAGCCAGCGGGAGGAGAAGTTCAAAGAAGCCGAACCCTCCGCCTGTCTGCTGGGCGGGCTGGGCAACTACATTTGCGAGCACAGAAAAGTTCCATTCCTATATTTGGTCAGCGTGAGCCGGTTCGCGTGTCACGAGTACGACGCCGATTTCCACGGGCGCGCGCAGCACCTGGGGCTTTGACTCCACAGCAGTGCCGCGTAGTGTGCCGCGCGTCATATCAGTGTAAGGGGAACCCCGGCGATCCTATGCACTAGCCGCCTGAGCTGTTCCATCCGGCGTCTTCATTGTTTTCTTTGGTACCGCTGGCATAACTTTCAGGTCTATCCCCGTCAATAATCGAAAACAGGTCTTCGGGCATCGCAGCAGCGACCGTGGGCGGCATGGCGAGGCCCAGGTGTGCCCAAGCGGCTGCGGTCGCGATCCGGCCGCGCGGGGTCCGTCCAAGCATGCCCTCGCGCACCAGGTAGGGCTCGGCGACGGTTTCCACCGTCTCGGGTTCTTCCCCGACGGCTATCGCCAGCGTTGACAAGCCCACCGGCCCCCCATTGAACTTCGTCACCAGGGCCGTTAAGACAGCACGGTCAAGGCGGTCCATGCCCTTCTCGTCCACCTCATACATATCCAGTGCGGCGCCAGCGCACCGCGCGTCGATCACATCCACAGAGTGAACGAGCGCCCAGTCACGGACCCGGCGAAGCAGCCGGTTGGCGATACGCGGAGTTCCCCTGGATCGCCCGGCGATCTCGGCGAAGGCTGCCGAATTGACCCGCATGTCCATCATCATGGCCGAACGGCGCAGCACCAGTTCAAGCTCGCCCGTTGAGTAGAACTCCAGGTGGCCGGTGAATCCAAAGCGGTCGCGCAAGGGCCCCGGAAGAAGCCCGGCGCGGGTGGTCGCGCCAACAAGAGTGAAAGGCGGCAGCTCCAGCGGGATGGCCGTTGCACCCGGACCCTTGCCGACAATAATGTCAACGCGGAAATCCTCCATGGCCATATAGAGCATTTCCTCGGCCGGCCTGGACATCCGGTGGATCTCATCGAGGAACAGCACTTCACCCTCCGTCAGCGAGGAGAGAATCGCGGCAAGGTCACCGGCATGCTGGATGGCTGGTCCGGAGCTGATGCGCAGAGGTGCGTTCATTTCCGCGGCGATGATTAATGCCAGGGTGGTTTTGCCAAGCCCGGGCGGCCCTGAGAGCAGCACATGATCCGCGCTGCGCCCGCGGATCCGGGACGCCTCGAGTACGAGGGAAAGCTGGCGGCGCACGCGCGCCTGTCCTACGAAATCGTCCAGATTCTTCGGTCGAAGGGCGGCCTCGACGGCGCGATCTTCGGGATCCACCGCCGCTGACACAAGCGGTTGTTCTTCTTCGGCGGCCACCTGCTACACCCGCGTCCGGGAGGAGGTTCGGGCGCCGTCCTGCCCCAGCCGACGGAGCGTGAGCTTCAGGATGGACCCAACGTCGCCGCTTGCAGCAACCTCGGGAGAATCCCGAACAGCTGCATCGATAGCGGAGCCGGCATCCTTCTCAGACCAGCCGAGCCCCATCATGGCTGCGAGCACCTGGCCCTGCCACGGGTTGCCCGGTGTGCCGGGCTTTGCCCCTGCTTCGAGCGGAACGAGTTTGTCGGCAAGTTCAAGGACGATCCGCCGCGCCCCCTTCGGTCCGATTCCTGGAACCTTGCTGAACGCTTTGTCATCCCCTGACGACGCCGCCACTCGAATGGCTTCCGGAGTGTGGACAGCAAGGACCGCGAGCGCAAGCCGGGGACCAACGCCACTCACGCCGAGGAGTGTCTCGAAGACCTCCCGCTCCCCCGGCTCCGTGAATCCGAACAGCGTCATGGAGTCCTCACGGACAATCATGGCTGTGTGGACCAGGGCCTTACTTCCCTGCCGGAGGGTGGAAAGTGTTTGCGGCGTGGCCTGCACCAGCATTCCGAAGCCGTTGACGTCCAGGACGGCAGAGTGCAGGCCGACGTGGGTGACGGTCCCGGTCAGAGAGCTGATCATGGGTGCGGCTCCTCAGCAGGTGGGTGTGAATACTACCGAACATACTTACTAATCAGCCTAGGGCCAGAGACCGGCATTCCTGCGCCGCCACACCGGTACGCCGGTGCCGCAACGCGCTTATCGCCGTCGTCGTGCCTTTGCTGCGGCTTCCGCCCACAGGCGCTGCGCTGCCGTCAGACCTGCCCCACTGCCCTGGAGTTTGGCCGCCGACGACGGCCCGGTACGCCAGGCGTGCGTGATGGCCAGGGCCAGGGCGTCGGCGGCGTCAGCCGGAGTGGGGGCCGTACTAAGGCGGAGGATCTTGGTGACCATCTTCGTCACGGCTGCCTTGTCAGACTGGCCGTTACCGGTCACTGCCGCCTTGACTTCGGTGGGAGTGTGGAGCGCTACCGGTATCCCGCGCCGCGCGGCACATACGATGACGACGCCGGAAGCCTGGGCAGTGCCCATCACGGTGCTGACGTTGAGCTGGCTGAAGACACGCTCGACGGCGAGAACGTCCGGGGTGTGTGCATCCAGCCAGGTATCCACCTCTTCGGCGATGGTCAGCAGCCGCTTATCGAGGCTTTCACCGGCGGGCGTTCCCACCACCCCGACAGCCACCAGGGTGGCGCGGCGGTTGGGTTCGACGTCGACAACCGCCAGTCCGCAACGGGTGAGGCCGGGGTCCACGCCCATGACGCGAATTGTCATGGCCTGACCTGCGTCATGTTCCTGCCGGCGTCACGGCGTTTCCGACGGGTTGCGGAGACCGGATTAGTCGTCACTCTCAAGCTGCGCCAGGACGTCGTCGTTGAGCTCGGCGTTCGAGTAGACGTTCTGGACATCGTCGAGCTCTTCAAGCGCATCGACGAGCTTCAGGAACTTCCGGGCGGCATCAGCATCCAATTCCACCTGCATTGAGGGGACGAACTCGACTTCGTCGGTCTCGTACTCGATGCCGGCTTCTTCGAGGCCTGCGACAACGGCACGGAGATCCGAGGCCTCCGAGTGAACCTCGAAGGAATCGCCGGAATCCTTGACTTCCTCGGCGCCCGCGTCCAGGACCGCCATAAGGACATCGTCCTCAGCGAGTTCCTTCTTGGGCAGGGACACAACGCCCTTCCGTGAAAAGAGGTACGCAACCGAACCCGGGTCCGCTATGGTCCCGCCGTTGCGGGTAATGGCGACGCGGACCTCGGAGGCCGCGCGGTTCTTGTTGTCGGTAAGGCATTCGATGAGCAGCGCGGAGCCCTGCGGACCGCGTGCTTCGTAGATGATCTCCGAGTAATCGACCGCTTCGCCGAGTAGGCCTGCGCCCCGCTTCACCGCGCGGTTGATGTTGTCGATGGGAACAGAGGTCTTCTTGGCCTTCTGGACGGCCAGTTCCAACCCGGGGTTACCCGACAGATCCGCACCGCCCGCCCGGGCAGCAACCTCGATGTTCTTGATCAGCTTGGCGAAGGACTTGGCACGCTTGGCATCAATTGCCGCCTTTTTGTGCTTGGTGGTAGCCCATTTAGAGTGCCCCGACATGCTCTGCCCTTCTTTTGGCGATCATCGATAGAAAAAGCTCGTGGATCCGGTGTTCACCGGTAACTTCAGGGTGGAAGCTGGTTGCCAGCAGGTTTCCCGAGCGAACTGCGACAATTCTAGCGACCGGCGCGGGCACATTCTGCTCGGCCCGGTGCTCGGCGGGAGGCGTGTCAGGTGCATCGACCTGAGCAAGCACCTCTACCGAGTCCCCCACCATCTCCACCCAGGGTGCGCGGATGAAAGCCGCGTGAACCGGCCTTTCACTGTTCGACACCTCAGGGAAGTGGAGGTCGGTTTCAAAGGACTCCCGCTGCCGCCCAAAGGCATTCCGCCGGACCACGATGTCCAGCCCGCCAAGGGTCTGCTGTGGGTTGCCGCGCAGGTCCAGTGCGGCATCGGCGATGGTGTCTGCGAGCATGATCATCCCGGCGCAGGAACCGTAGACCGGGAAACCGCCCTGAATCAGGTCGCGCAGCAGTTCAGCTAAACCGAACGCCCGGGTGAGCTTGTCCATGGTGGTCGACTCCCCGCCGGGGATGATGAGGCCCTCGATCGCTTCCAGCTCGCTGGGCCGACGGATCTGCGTCGGTACGCCGCCGAGCGATTCGACCACGCGGACATGTTCACGGACATCACCCTGCACGGCGAGCACGCCAACGCGCAGGGGCGAGCCCGGAGAGGGGTTGGTGGAAGTCACCGGTTCATTCTAGGTGGCCTGCCAAGCCCTAAGCCAAAGCGCGATAAGTTAGGGATCATGGTTGGCCCCTCTAGCGTGAGCGTTCCCATTGGCAAAGCAGTCCGCGCCGCTTCAAGGCTGCGCGGTGGCGGATCCGCATTCCCAGGGCTGGTGGTCGAGCGGATCGATCCGGGCTTCATGGCCCGTGCACTGAAGAACCTGCCCTACGGAGTGGTGGTGGTCAGCGGAACAAACGGGAAGACCACAACCACCAAAATGGTGGTGGAACTACTCGAGGGCCAGGGGCTGCGCGTCTTCACCAACCGGACCGGCAGTAACTTCACCCGTGGCGTGGCGGCGGCCCTGCTCGGCGAGGTGAACTGGCTCGGTAAGCTCAAGGCAGACGTCGCGGTCCTTGAACTTGATGAGGCCCATGCGGTGCACTTCGTGAACCTTGTACCCCCCACTCACTGCCTTCTCCTGAATGTCCTGCGGGACCAGCTGGACCGTTTCGGGGAAATCGACAAGACCACGCGGCTCCTCGAGCAGATTGCACGAAAGACCACCGGAACAGTTGTCCTTAACCGCGAAGACCCCCGCGTGGCATCGATTGCCCAGTCAGTGGAATCAGCGCACGTCACCTACTTCGGCCTGGACGAGAGCCTTCGGAGCACCTTCCCCAGCGACGATGACCTGCGCGGCGCCACAGGCACCGCACCTGCTTCTTCGCTGCCCGCCGACGTCGTACTCGAAACAGTGGATGGGAACACGGCCTCCTTCACGATGGACGGTGAATCGAGCACCGTGGACCTCAGCCTCCGCGGCGTCTACAACATCTTCAATGCCGCCGCGGCATTGGCCATGGCCCGCGTGATCATGGGTTCCCGGACTCAGCGTGCGGACTTGCTGCGGTCCCTCGCGGCCGTTGAGCCTGCCTTCGGGCGGGGCGAATCCCTCGTGGTCGACGGCCAGCCCCTGGAACTGGTACTCGTGAAGAATCCGAGCGGCTTCCGGCTCGGCCTGAAATCATTCGATGCCCTGGGGCACGCCACCATGATCGCGATCAATGACAATTACGCGGACGGACGCGACATGTCCTGGCTCTGGGACGTCGATTTCGACAGTCTCAAGATTGGTGGAGTGGAGATGGTGAGCGGCGTGCGTGCCTACGACATGGCGCTGCGCCTGAAGTACGACGGCGTGCCCACACGGGCGGTCGACGTCGACACGACGTCCGCGCTGCGCAGCTTCATCCGCGATGCGAAGGGAAGCCCGAAGCGGATCTTCTGCACCTATACGGCAATGCTTGCGATCCGCCGCGACCTGTCCCGGATCGCTGAAGTGAAGGTGGTGTCCTGATGAGTGAGAATACAAGCGCGCGCAAGGAAACAAGCAAAGGAACAGTCAGGGTCCTGCAGCTTTACCCGCGTGACATGAACATCTACGGCGACTGGGGCAACGTGCTGGTGCTCAAGCAGCGCCTTCAGTGGCACGGTTATGACGCCGTCCTTCTGGAGCACAATGCCGGCGATGTTTTCCCGGACGACGTTGACCTCCTGATCGGCGGTGGGGGGCAGGACAGCGGCCAGGTGGTCATCCAGCAGGACCTCCAGGCGAATGCCGCCCGGCTTCGGTCGCTCGCAGAGGATGGCACCCCGATGCTCGCGATCTGCGGCCTGTACCAACTGTTCGGAAAATTCTTCAAGACCCATGACGGCACGCTGATCCCCGGCATCGGAATCCTGGACGTTGAGACGCATGGCGGCAGTGAAAGGCTCATCGGCAATGTGGTGGCACGCAGCGAGGAATTCGGCGACATCCACGGGTACGAGAACCACAGCGGCCAGACCTACCTTGGTGCCGACGCAAGGCCGCTGGCGACAGTCACCAAAGGGGAAGGAAACAACTCCCGCGACGACCATGAGGGTGCGCGGCACCTGAATATCGTGGCGAGCTACCTCCACGGGTCCCTGCTGCCGAAAAACCCCGCCGTAGCCGATTTCCTGATCCAGCAGGCTGTGGAGCGCAAATACGGCACCTTTGAGCCAGGAGTCGTTGACGACTCACTCGCTGAACTGGCCCGGCAGCACGCTGCGGCCAGGCCGCGCTGAAGCTCTCGTACCTTCCACAGCGTCAGTCTTCCTCGGTTACCGTCCACTGGCGCGCGCCGTCGTTCACTGCGCCGAACGCATCAACGGTCGCCAGGGTGCGCGCCTTGACCGCCTCTTCATGCTCCTCCGTCGAGCAGGATCCAGGTTCCTGGTCCGGCGCCAGCGAACACCAGCGGTACGGATCGCGCACAATCACCGATGGCACCCAGGCGAGATCGCTGACCGTCCATTCCCCGTTTTCCTCAGCGAACTGCGCCCGGACGGTGAGTCCCTCGTTGTTGACGTCGTAGACCGGCGAAAGTTCAGTGACACCATTGCCGAGCCCGTACACAATCCACGTGTCGTTGTAGAACTCGATGGGCAGTACAGAGTGTGTGTGGTGCCCGTAAATGAAGTCCACGGCGCCGCTGTCGGCAAGCGCATGGGTGAGGTCGATCTGCTGCTGGTTTGGCAGGGACGCGTATTCATCGCCGGCATGCACCGCCGCGACGACGACGTCGGCACCCTCTTCACGCGCGCGTTCCGCTTTCACGATCATGGTGGGAGCGTCAAGCATGTCTACCTGCCAGGGCGCCTCCGGAATCAACCCGTTGAGCCCGTAGGTTGCCTGGATGACCGCCACTTTCCCCGCTGGCGTCTGAAGGATCATGAGGTCCTGTGCGTCCTCTTCGCTCCGGTAGGACCCGGTGTGCTCGAGTTCCAGCCGGTCCAATGTGTCAAGGGTGCGTACCAGACCCTCAGTGCCGGCGTCGATCGTGTGGTTGCTCGCAGTGGTGCAGGCCTGATAGCCCACAGCCTTGGCGGCATCGAGGATCTGGGGTGGAACGTTGAACTGCGGGTAACCGCTGAAGGGGCCTTCCGGGGCGGAGACGGGGGTTTCCATGTGGCACACCGCAAGGTCGCTGGCTTCGATGTATGGGCGTTGACCGGCGAGCAGCGGCTCGAAGTCGAGACTCCCGTTCCCTGTCTGCTGGGCGTCAGCCACCGCCTGGTCCCAGAGTTGCGGGTGGACCAGGAGATCACCGGACAGCAGGAGCGAGAAGCAACGGTCCGTGGGGCAGTCGGGGCCTTTGCCGGGCGTTGGCGACGGCGACGGCGACGGCGACGGCGACGAGCTGGGTGCCGGCGTCCCGGAGGCTGGGGGCGACGTCGTCGTCGGTTGGGTGCCCTCAGTCGTGCGCCCCTCACCTGCTCCCATGCAGCCGGAGGTGGCCAGCATCAGGGCCGCAGCCACCGCTGCGGTGCGCGCTCGGACGAAACTGATCTGTTGGGCCATGAAGATCTCCTTGGGGATTAGCCTTCATGATAGATCCGGCCGGCATTGTTGCCCTCGAACCGCTGGAGCGCGGCGGCTCGGTATGCAAAGGTTAGTTCTCATGAGCAACCCTTTTTCAGCGCCCAGCACCCTGCCCTATCAGCTGCCGCCCTTCGCGCAGATCCGTGAGGAGCACTACCTGCCCGCCTTCGAGGAGGGAATCAGCGCTCATCTGGGAGAGATCGAAAGCATTGCGGCCAACCCGGAGCCTCCCACTTTCGAGAACACGATCGTCGGGTTGGAGCTCGCCGGAAAGACGCTGCAACGGGTGGCCCGGGTGTTCTACAACGCCTCCTCGTCACACTCAACAGAAGGTATCCAGGCTGTTGAGCAGGAGATAGCACCGCGGTTGGCGGCGCACGAAGACAATATCTACCTCAATGCCGCCCTCTTTGAGCGGGTCAACAAGGTGTCCGCAGACGGGCTCGACGCCGAATCCGTCCGCCTCATTGACGAGTACCGCCAGCGTTTCATCCGGGCGGGCGCCCAACTCGACGCCGGTGCACAGCAGCGCCTGCGCGAACTGAACGGGGAACTCTCGCGCCTTGGCACCGAGTTTGGGCAGCGTCTGCTGCGCGACACCAATGCATCCGCCTTGCTGTGCAGTGACCGGGGCGAACTGGAGGGCCTGTCCGACGACGATATCGCCTCCGCCGCGGACGCCGCCACAGCAGCGGGCCACGAAGGCAAGTACATGCTGACCCTCATCCTGCCCACTTCACAGCCCGCGATAGCGAATCTGGCCAATCGGGACACCCGGCGCCGGTTGTACGAAGCGTCGGTGAACCGGGGCTTCCGGGACAATGAGAACAACACCACCGGAATCGCAGCGAAGCTGGCTTCCCTGCGCGCCGAACGCGCCGCTCTTCTCGGCTTCGCCAACCACGCAGAGCTGGCAACCGATGACCAGACTGCGCCCTCGCTCGACGCGATCCATGCAATGCTCGAACGGCTGGCCAAGCCCGCGGTCCGCAATGCACGCGCGGAAGCGCAGGAGCTGGAAGCTGCGGCGGGCCACCCGATCGAGGCCTGGGACTGGGCGTACTACTCGGAGAAGGTTCGCTCCGAGCGCTTCGATGTAGACCTGGCAGCGTTGCGCCCTTACTTCGAACTGGACCGGGTGCTGACCGACGGCGTGTTCTTCGCCGCGCAAAAGCTGTACGGACTCACTTTCCACGAGCGTCCGGACCTTGAGGGTTACCACCCTGATGTGCGGGTCTGGGAGATCCGGGAAGAGGACGGCACGGAACTGGGCCTCTTCCTAGGGGACTACTACACTCGCGACACGAAGAACGGCGGCGCCTGGATGAACTCCTTCATGGAACAATCCGCGCTGAACGGCACGCGTGCAGTTGTCATCAATAACCTCAATGTGTCGAAGCCACCCGCTGGCGAACCGACGCTATTGACCTATGACGAGGTCCGCACAACGTTCCATGAGTTCGGCCACGCCTTGCACGGCCTGTTCTCCGATGTGACCTATCCGCTCTTCTCCGGGACGTCAGTGCCGCGTGACTTCGTTGAGTACCCGTCCCAGGTCAACGAGATGTGGATCCTCTGGCCGGAGGTTGTGAGCAACTACGCGCGCCACTACCGCACCGGCGAGGCGCTCCCCCAGTCAACAATCGACAAGCTGGTGGCTGCGCAGCAATGGGGCGAGGGCTTCGCAACAACCGAGTACCTCGGTGCCGCCCTCCTCGATCTCGCCTGGCATGAACTGGCGCCCGGCACCACCGTCGAAGATCCTGAAGCGTTCGAGCGTCAGGCGCTGCAGGAAGCTGGCGTTGATTACGCTCCTGTCCCACCCCGCTACCGCACCGGCTACTTCAAGCACATCTTTGCGGGCGGCTACTCCGCCGCGTACTACGCCTACATCTGGAGTGAAGTGCTGGACGCTGACACTGTGGATTGGTTCAATGAATCCGGTGGCCTGACGCGCGGGAACGGCTCACACTTCCGCAAGGAACTCCTCTCCCGCGGCTACAGTATCGATCCGCTGGAAGCATTCCGCACTTTCCGCGGCCGGCCCGCCGCAATCGAACCACTCCTTGAGCGCAGGGGCCTGGCCTAGCCGTATGACAACGATCGCCGGTTGCCAGCGCATTCAGCGGGCCTGGTTCGCTGCGATCGCGCAGGCAACCGGCGGCCGTACGTTCACCACGCACGAGTGCGACTGGATCTGGTTGCCTGCCAGGAGCGAGCTCATGCTGATGTTCCCCACCACAGTGTCAGCCGCCGGGTTGCGGCCAGGACTTGCCGAGGGAGTGAGGCTGGGCGCGAAAACAGTGGGGGTATGGCTGAACGGTGCCGTCCGCGCGGGCGGGCTGGGCGAATTCGGTTTCCAGCCCGGCTGGCAGCCTTGGTGGATGAGCGCCCCGGTCGAGCGGTTACAAGCCGAGCTACCGGAAGTTGCGCCTGGAGCTGCTGTTGTATCTGTCTGTACAGAGGTCGAGGAGTACACCGGCGCTCTTGCCGCTGAGCTCCGCGTGGCGCGTTCGACGCCCGTACGCGCCTGGCACGCGCTTGCCCACAGTGGAGACAGCCCCGCCGGGGCTGCGTACTCCTTCTACGACGCCGCTGCTGGTACCGGAGGACTTGGCGGACTCTTTAACATGGAAGTACTTCCCCAGTACCGCAGGCAGGGCCTTGGGACTGCACTGCTGGCAACCGTGGCGGATCAGGCCGCCGCCGCCGGAGCTCGGGAGCTTGCGCTCAATGCAACCCCCGAGGGGTACGAGCTCTACGTCCGCCGCGGGTTCGAGCTGATCGGGCGGGGCAATACCTGGTGGCTTCAGCTCCGGTGATCTGCAGCCACGCCGCACTCACTCTCCCTGCCATTCAACCGCCCCCGCACCGTCAGCACCAAGTGACTCCACGGTCACCTTGGTTCGTTCCCTGCTCGCGGCGTCGGCCGCGGTCGAAACACACGCGGCATTTTCAGCGGCCATCTCCGCCAACCTGTAGGCGGCCACCGGACACCAGCGGTGGCCCGCGCCGTTCCAGGTGACAGGCAGCCAGCGCAGCCCGGCGTCACGCCAACCGCCGTCGTGCTGCTCGAACGACACCTCCACCAGGAGGCCCTCGGTATTCCGGATGTCGGGCGTCAGGTGAGCCGCGATGGTGTTTCCCAACCCATAGACGATCCAAACACCCCTGTACTTCTCGATGGGAAGCACGGAGTGGCTGTGGTGGCCGTAAACCAGGTCAAATTCACTGCTGTCAACGAGCGCATGCGCAACCTGCTGTTGCTGTTCGTTGGCGTAGTCAGCGTATTCGTCGCCGGCATGGACCGCGGCCAGTACGACGTCGGCACCTGCCTCGCGCGCCAGCCTTCCCTTGGCGATCATCGCCGATAGATCCAGCAGATCCACCTGCTCGGGGAAGGCAGGAGTCAATCCGTTTAGTGCATACGTGCCAGTGATGACCGCGATCTTCGCCTCACCTGTGTCCACTATGAACGGTTCATCAGCATCGACGGGCGCGCGGTAAGACCCTGTGTGTTCCAGTCCCGCACCGTCCAGGGCATCGAGGGTGCGGTCGACGCCGTCCGTCCCGGCGTCGAGCGTGTGATTACTTGCGGTAGTGCACGCGTCATAACCAAGATCGGCAACGGTTTCGATGATCTGCGGCGGCACGTTGAAGGCTGGGAAGCCGGAGAACGGCCCGTCCGGATTCGCAAGGGGTGTTTCCTGGTGGCAGATTGCGAGGTCCGCGGGTTCCACGAATTCCTTCTGCCCCGAAAGCATCGGACCAAAGTCCAGTCCATCCTTACCGTCGGCGACAGCCTGATCCCACAGGCCTTCGTGGAGCAGCAGGTCACCGGTCACCACCACCGTGGTGCACGGGTCACTGGGGCATGTGCCGGACTGGTCCGGTTTCGGAGAGGTGGCCACGGGGGCGGATTGGACCGGATCCGGAGATCCGCTGCCGGGAGAGGCAGGAGCCGACGACGGCGTGCCTTGGCCCGGCGCTTCATCCGGCGACGGAACGCTTTCGGCAGTAGAGCACGCGGATGCCAGCAGGAGCGCCGAAAGGGCCGCCGCGTGGACCATATACCTGCTGCGAAAGCTCACCTGGCCAGCCTAGCGCCGGTTGCCGCCGTGCCGACCGTGCTGACGGCGTTCAAGGAGGTTCCGGCGCCTACAGGAGAGGGCCGGACGCGATGTCCGACCCTCTCCTGTGAACTCAATATCGGGCGTGCTAGTTACCAGCCGCGCTCAGCAAGCCTGTGCGGCTGCGGAATCTCGTCGACGTTGATGCCGACCATCGCCTCACCGAGGCCGCGCGAAACCTTAGCCACCATGTCCGGGTCATCGTAAAAGGTGGTTGCCTTGACGATGGCTGCTGCACGTTCAGCCGGGTTGCCGGCCTTGAAGATGCCGGAGCCGACAAACACACCGTCAGCACCGAGCTGCATCATCATTGCGGCGTCAGCCGGAGTGGCGATGCCGCCAGCGGTGAACAGCACCACAGGCAGCTTCCCGGATGCAGCAACTTCCTTGACGAGCTCGAACGGTGCCTGCAGCTCCTTCGCTGCGACATAGAGTTCGTCTTCAGCCATGGAGCTCAGGCGCGCGATCTCCGAGCGGATCTTGCGCATGTGCATGGTTGCGTTGGAAACGTCTCCGGTTCCTGCCTCACCCTTCGAGCGGATCATTGCCGCGCCCTCATTGAGGCGGCGAAGCGCTTCACCGAGGTTGGTCGCGCCGCACACGAAAGGCACGGTGAACTTCCACTTGTCGATGTGGTTGGTGTAGTCAGCAGGGGTGAGTACCTCTGACTCATCGATGTAGTCGACACCGAGGGACTGCAGCACCTGCGCCTCGACGAAATGCCCGATGCGGGCCTTCGCCATGACGGGGATGGATACGGCCTCGATGATGCCGTCAATCATGTCGGGGTCAGACATCCGCGATACGCCGCCCTGCGCGCGGATGTCCGCGGGTACACGCTCGAGTGCCATGACGGCAACGGCGCCGGCATCCTCGGCGATGCGGGCCTGCTCCGGGGTGACAACATCCATGATGACGCCGCCCTTGAGCATTTCCGCCATCCCGCGCTTGACGCGGCTGCTGCCGGTCACTTGCGCGGTGTTCGAAGCTTCTTCAACATTGGACACAGCTTGACCCCTTGGGGTAGAGAAAAGATGACATTCCATGATACGCCCGGCAGCAGTGCATTTACGCCGGTCAGAAACTGCGCGTAACGGCTAATGAACTGTGCGTTCAGACAGGGTTTGTTCGCTCAGCCAGGTATTACCGGCCTAACGGGAAATCAGACCGTTGCCTGCGCCCTTACCGCCAGCACACGCTGGATGATGGTGACAACGCTCGCCAGGGCCAGCAGGATGAGCACGATCAACAGGACTACTTCCGGCAGGCCCAACCCGGTCAAGCCGGTGACAACCAAGACCGAGACGAGCCGCTCGGCGCGCTCGGCAATCCCGATGTTCGCGGTGTAACCCAACGATTCTGCCTTAGCGCGCGCATAGGACACCAGCATTCCGAGGACGAGGCAGGCCAGTGCGGCGATGGCAATCGCGTTGTTGTTTCCGCCCAAGAAGAACCAGATTGCGACGCCGGCAAACAGCGCACCGTCCGCGACCCGGTCAAGCGTCGAGTCGAGGAAGTTCCCCCAGGAGCTGCCACGCCCCTGAATCCGCGCCATGATCCCGTCCACCACGTCCGAAAAGACAAACAGGGTGATGAACACCGTCCCCCAGAACAGTTGTCCCAGCGGATAAAAGACCAGGGCTCCTCCAGCCACGCCGAGGGTGCCGATGACGGTCACTGCGTCCGGGGAGATTTTCCACTTGAGCAACAGGTTCGCCAGCGGGGTGAACAGGGAGGTGAAAAATCCCCGGGCATACTTATTCAGCATGCGTCTCACCCGCAGCCTTCGAGCCCGATGCTGCCGCTTCGCCCCATGCCGCCGCCAACTGGGTGCGCACCTCATCGAGGGTCTGGGTGATTGCTTTGGTCTGGGCGATGATGGGGAGGAAATTCCCGTCTCCGCTCCATCTCGGTACCACGTGCTGGTGCAGGTGGGCAGCAATGCCGGCGCCACCAGTAACACCCTGGTTCATTCCGAGGTTGAAACCGGTTGGCCGTGCGACGCTGCGCAGGGCGTGCATGGCGGTCTGCGTTAGTTCTGCGATCTCGGCTGTTTCCTCAAGGGTGATGTCCGTGTAATCAGGTACGTGACGGTACGGGCACACGAGCAAGTGACCCGGATTGTATGGGAAAAGGTTGAGCACCACGTAAGCACTCTTCCCGCGGTGCACGATCAGCGACTCATCATCGGCGCGGGCGGGCGCTGCGCAAAAAGGGCAGTCTTCCTGCTTGTTGAACTGTCCCTGCCCGCCTTTGATATAGGCCATCCGGTGCGGAGTCCACAGGCGCTGGAATGCATCCGGGACGCCGGGCAACCCGAAGCTGTCCGTTATGGAACTGTCCCCGTCAGGGTGACCTCCAGCCTCCGCTGCATCGCTCATGGGCAGTTACTGTTCCCTGTTCCGGACAGCTTCCACGATGCGCTTGACGGCCTCGTCGATGGGCACCTGGTTCTCCTGGCTGCCATCCCGGAAGCGGAAGGACACGGCGCCGGCGTCGACGTCGTCGCCCCCGGCGATCAGGACGAAGGGCACCTTTTGCTTGCTGGCCGTGCGGATCTTCTTCGGGAAGCGGTCTGAAGTAATGTCTACTTCCGCCCTGATGCCTTCGGCCTTGAGCTTGTCGACGACGTCGAACAGGTAGTCGTCGAATGCATCGGCCACCGGGATCGCCAGCACCTGCACGGGAGCGAGCCAGGCCGGGAACGCACCCGCATAATGCTCGGTCAGGACACCAAGGAAACGCTCGATCGAACCGAACAGGGCCCGGTGGATCATGACAGGGCGCTGCCGTGTTCCATCCGCGGCCTGGTACTCGAGTTCGAAGCGCTCTGGCAGGTTGAAGTCCAGCTGGATGGTGGACATCTGCCATGTCCTGCCGATCGCATCACGGGCCTGTACGGAAATCTTTGGGCCGTAGAACGCGGCACCGCCTGGATCCGGAACCAGGTCCAGACCGGATGCCTCGGCGACCTCTGCGAGCGTCTTCGTGGCTTCTTCCCAGGTCTCGTCGTCGCCGACGTATTTGACCGGGTCCTTTGTGGACAGCTCAAGGTAGAAATCGTTGAGTCCATAATCCTTCAACAACCCGAGCACGAAGTTGAGCGTAGTGGTCAGCTCATCCTTCATCTGCTCGCGGGTGCAGTAGATATGGGCATCATCCTGGGTCATGCCGCGAACGCGGGTAAGTCCGTGGACCACGCCTGACTTTTCGTAGCGGTACACCGAACCGAATTCGAACAGCCGCAGAGGCAGCTCGCGGTAGGAGCGACCCCGCGACCTGAACACCAGGTTGTGCATGGGGCAGTTCATCGGCTTGAGGTAGTAATCCTGGCCCGGCTTGCGGACATTGCCTTCGTCGTCGAGCTCTGCATCGACGTGCATCGGAGGGAACATCCCGTCCCGGTACCAGTCAAGGTGGCCGGAGACCTCGTAGAGGTGGCCCTTGGTGATATGGGGCGTGTACACGAACTCGTAGCCGGCATCCACGTGGCGCTGGCGGGAGTAATCTTCCATGGCCTTGCGGATGATCCCACCCCGAGGGTGGAAGATGGGCAAGCCCGACCCCAGCTCATCCGGGAAGGAAAACAGGTCCAGCTCGCTGCCAAGCTTTCGGTGGTCCCGACGTTCCGCCTCGGCGATCCGCTCCTGGTAAGCCTTGAGCGCATCCTTGGTGGGCCAGGCTGTGCCATAGATACGCTGCAGCTGCTTGTTCTTCTCGCTCCCCCGCCAGTAGGCAGCAGCGGAGCGGGTCAGGGCATAGGCGTTGGAAATGAGCTTGGTGTTGGGAAGGTGCGGGCCCCGGCACAGGTCCTTCCAGACGACGTCGCCGGACTTGCGGTCCACGTTGTCGTAAATGGTGAGTTCGCCTGCACCGACCTCGACGGAGGCGCCGTCGTCGTCGGTGATGCCGCCGTCGTTCCCGCCTTTGAGCCCAATCAACTCCAGCTTGTACGGCTCATCAGCCATCGCCTCGCGGGCTTCGCTTTCGTCGACCACCCGGCGCTGGAACAGCTGGTTTGAGTTGACGATCTTGAGCATCATCTTCTCGAGCTGTTTGAGGTCCTCGGGTGTGAAGGGCTCCTGAACATCGAAATCGAAGTAGAAACCGTCCGTGATGTACGGGCCGATACCGAGCTTGGCGTCGGGCCGCAGTTGCTGGACGGCCTGCGCCATGACGTGGGCGGCGGAGTGCCTTAGGACTTCCAGCCCCTCCGGTGAATCAACCGTCACCCCTTCAACCTGTGCCCCGTCCTCCAACGTACGGCTCAAATCCCACAGCTCGCCGTTCACGCGGGCCACGACGACATCCCGCTGTTCTGCGAAAAGTTCCGCGCCGGTGGTACCGGTGGCCGCCCGCTGCTCTTCGCCGTTGACGATGAGGGTGATTGATTGGGGCGCTGACACTAAGGTCTCCTCGGCATAAGGGGGAACTGACTTATTGAATTGGTTAGGGGTCGATCAACCGTACCGGCGAGAGCTGTACTGGACTGACTCAACACTCCCGGCGGCGGTCTTTTGATGGTATCGGTTGCACGTGGAGGCGACCAACAGAGGCGAGGCAACCACCATAGGCCGAAGCTATGGCGCCCGGCGGACCCTTAGTTCGAGTTCGATGAAGGCACTAATCATGGCGCGGTAGGTCTGCTCGACCACCTCAGGATCAACGTCGAGCTTCTCGGCGTAGGACCGGACATTCGCAATCACCTGTTCGACGCGCGCTGGTGCCCGGACAGAGGCGTCGTCCTTCTTCAGTGTTCCGGCTCGCCGCACAAGCCGCTCGCGGCGCGAAATCAGCTTCACCATCTGCTGATCGATCTCGTTGATTGCTACGCGGACGGCGTTCAGCTGTGCCGACTGGACGCCCTGGGCTGATTGTCCGGCCTGCGCTGAGCGGGGTGTGCGGGGGTCAGGAACTTCAGGGGTCGCCATGCTTCGACCCTACGTGAGCACTAGGATTATGGGCATTGCCATTACGTCCGAGCTGCCCGGCCCTTCTCCGGAAGCCGCCCGTCTGTGCGGAATGAGGGGCGGCACTCCGGCGTTGTAACCGGATATCAAGCCCAATCCATCAAGGAGCACCGTGGACTACACACCCGAAGCCGGCACCATCACCATGTTCTCCACCACCTGGTGTGGATATTGCCGCAGGCTGAAGTCGCAGCTGGACACAAAGGGCATCGGTTACCGCGAGATCAACATCGAGGAAGTCGAAGGCACTGCGGAACTTGTGGCTTCGCTCAACGGTGGCAACCAGACGGTGCCGACGGTCATCTTCCCCGACGGCAGCACGGCAACCAACCCGTCTGTGGCTGAGGTTGTGCAGCGCGTCGGCGCCTAGCAAGCTGAGGGTTCCAACCGGCGGGTGATCAGTCTCCACCGCGACAATGCCCTTGTGTACTGCCTAAGCTGGAGTGGTTCCTCCCCCCAGCGATAGGACAGTAGCAATGGCTCACAGCGTCAAGGGCGTCGTCGTCATGGAAAAGGACGCTCCAGCGTCAGTGGTGACCATCAATGTCCCCGATCCCGGACCGGGTGAGGCGTTGGTCGACCTCCTGACCTGCGGCGTCTGCCACACGGACCTGCACTACAAGCAGGGCGGTATCAGCGATGAGTACCCTTTCCTGCTGGGACACGAGGCAACCGGCGTGGTCAATACTGTCGGTCCGGACGTCACCAGCGTCCAGCCGGGTGACCGCGTCATCCTGAACTGGCGTGCCGTCTGCGGCGAGTGCCGGTCCTGCGCCCGTGGGGAGCAGCAGTACTGCTTCAACACACACAACGCCACTCAGAAGATGACCCTCGAGGACGGCACAGAGCTCTCCCCCGCCCTGGGTATCGGCGCCTTCGCAGAGAAGACCCTGGTCGCGGCCGGCCAATGCACCAAGGTTGATCCGTCAGCCGATGCAGCTGCTGTGGGGCTCCTGGGCTGCGGCATCATGGCCGGCATCGGCGCCGCCATCAACACCGGAAACGTCCGGCGGGGTGACTCGGTCGCCGTGATCGGTTGCGGCGGTGTCGGCATCGCCGCGATTGCAGGCGCTAAGCTCGCCGGCGCAGCGCGGATCATCGCCGTTGACATCGACAGCCGGAAGCTCGAGCTCGCAAAGGGACTCGGTGCCACCGACCTGGTCAACTCCTCCGAGACGGACCCGGTCGAGGCCATCCGGGCGCTCACCGGAGGGTTCGGAGCGGACGTCGTCATTGACGCGGTCGGCCGTCCTGAAACCTACAAGCAGGCATTCTACGCACGGGACCTCGCGGGAACCGTGGTGTTGGTGGGCGTGCCGACGCCGGACATGACACTGGAACTGCCACTGCTCGATGTCTTCGGCCGCGGCGGCTCGCTGAAGTCTTCCTGGTACGGCGACTGCCTGCCCTCGCGGGACTTCCCGATGCTGGTCAGTCACTACCAGCAGGGCAACCTGGACCTCGATGCCTTCGTCACGGAGCGCATCACCATCGACCAGGTGGAGGAAGCCTTCCACAAGATGCACGACGGCGTTGTGCTTCGTTCGGTGGTGGAGCTCTGATGGGCGCGCGCATCGACCATCTGGTTACCTCGGGGACATTTTCACTCGACGGCGGCACCTGGGACGTGGACAACAACGTCTGGGTCATCGGAGACGACAACGAATGCATGGTCATCGACGCGCCGCACAACGCTGACGCCATCGTGGAGGAAATCAATGGCCGGCAGGTCCGGGCCATACTTCTCACCCATGGACACGATGACCATATCCGGGCCGTAGGCGACCTGTTCGACGCCGTCCGGGCACCGATCTATCTTCACCCGGAGGACAGGATGCTGTGGGATGCCGTGTACGCGGACTCCGCTCCGGCGCACGACATCACAGACGGCGACACTTTCACGGTCGCGGGTATCACCCTGCAGGCACTGCACACACCGGGTCACTCCCCCGGTTCGGTGTGCTTCTACCTGCCTGAGGCCGGGACGGTATTCAGCGGAGACACACTGTTCCGCGGTGGTCCCGGCGCCACGGGCCGCTCCTACAGCGACTTCCCGACGATCATCGAGTCGATCCGCACCCGGCTGTTCACCCTTCCGGCGGACACCGTGGTGAGGACCGGGCACGGCGACTCCACCAGCATCGGCGAGGAAGCACCAAACCTTGAGGAATGGATCGCCCGCGGGCACTAGGCCGGTCGAGCGGTTCAGCCGCGCGCGGCGTCCCCATATGCGGCGACGACGGCGTCCGTCACCGCTTCGACGGCAAGTCCAGGGACGAGATCCTCAGCGGCTCCGGCGGTGGAGGGCTCCCACGGCAGTCCGAGCGCTGAATAGGTGGCTTCAAGCACCGCCCGGATGGGCGGGGAATTCTCGACCACGATAACCGAGGAAAAAAGCCAGGCACCGGAGACAACCCGTTGGGCGGTTCCAACAAGCTTGACTTGGGCAGCACCGTTCCCGTGCACGCTGAATTCGCCCGGGCAGTATTCCCCGGGAATTTCTCCGACCGCTGCGTCAACCCCCACTCGCCGCAGGGCCCCGGCCAACAGCTCCCCGAACAGGGCAAAGCGTTCCTGCGAGCCCACAATCGCGTCCGGATGGGGCTCGATGTGATCGATGATGAGGCAGCCGTTGTGGTAAGCGGCAGCACGGCCGCCGGCCCGCCGGACCAGGGGTTCAAACCCTGTTGCGAGCGCAGCTTCCTGCGCTTCGGCGAATCCGGGCAACCGCTGGTCCCGTTGCCCGAAGGCCACTGTAGGAGCCGGTCGGTAGAGCCGCAGAGTCGGCGGCAGGTGCCCGTCAGCGGCCGCCCGCAGCAGGGTCAACCCGCGCTCGAGGTCGGCCTGTGCACCCGCAGAGTCTTCGGCCAGCACGCGCAGCTTGCTTCGGCACCAGGCGGGAGCTGTCACGTTTCCCAGCTCCTGTCCCATGGTCATCGAGAGGCGGAGGATGCCCTCCGCCTTTTATGGCGTGACCAGCCTACCTGCCGCCGTCGATCCTTCGGCTCCGCTGCTCGATTCCGGGGACGCCGTAGGGGTAGTTGGCAAGCTCCGGCTCGCTGACCTCCGTAAGCTCCTGCAGCTCCTCCGGCGTCAAATCGAGTGAGGCGGCGGCCAGATTATCGGAGAGCTGCTCAAGGTTCCGTGCACCAAGGATGACGGAGGTCACCGCCGGCTGCTGCGCCACCCAGGCGAGCGCCACTTGGGATGCGCTGACACCACGCGCCTTGGCGATGGAAAGCACGACGTCGATGATCGCCCAGGTGCGTTCCTCCGCATTGCGCTTCTTATAGGCTTCCAGGCCGCGCTCAGGGTTCTCCCCGAACCGTGTGGCGCCCTGGGGAGCAGAATCACGCTTGTACTTCCCGGTCAGCCAGCCACCGCCAAGCGGAGACCATGGCAGCAGGCCCATCCCGGCGTCGAGCGCTGCCGGAACTATCTCCGCCTCAATCCCGCGTACGAGCAGGCTGTACTGCGGCTGGAGCGTCACGGGCAGATCCCAGCCGTGTGCCTTGGCGATGCCGACCGCCTTGGTGAGCTGCCAGCCCGTGTAGTTCGAGAACCCGTAGTAGCTGATTTTCCCGGAACGTACGGCGTCGTTCAGGAAACCAAGGGTCTCCTCGAGCGGGGTCAACGGGTCCCAGGAGTGGACCTGGTAGAGGTCGATGTGCTCCACGTTGAGTCGCTTCAGTGATGCGTCCAGTGCCAGGCGCAGGTGACGCCGGGAGAGGCCGAGGTCATTGACCCCTTTCCCCGTGGGGAACCTGCCCTTGGTTGCCAGGAGCATGTCGGGAGCCGCTGCGCTCGTCGCCAGCCACCGCCCGATGATCTCCTCCGAGTCGCCCGCCGTGTAGACGTCGGCGGTGTCGAGCAGGTTGCCACCGGCCTCGGCGTAGCTGTCGAGAATCGCGTGCGAGGCTGCCTCATCCGATTCAGCGCCGAAGGTCATGGTGCCCAGCGCAAACGCTGAGACGGAGGTACCGCTGCTACCAAGGTTCCTGTACTGCATGCATGCTCCTAGCTGCTGAAGATTTGTCTAGTCGGTGATGATTACGCCGCGCCAGAAGGCAACGTGGTCCTTGATATTCGCGGCGGCGTCCTTGGGCTGCGGGTAGCTCCATGCGGCGTCGGCGTTGGTCTGTCCGTCGACTTCGAGGCTGTAGTAGCTCGCTTCGCCCTTCCAGGGGCACGTGGTGTGGGTTTCGGTGGCGCGCAGATACTCATCTTTGACGCTGTCCTGCGGGAAGTAGTGGTTGCCTTCGACCATTTCAGTGTGGTCCGACTCCGCGATTACCTGGTTGTTCCAGACTGCTTTGGCCATGACATCCTCATTCCCGTGCGGCTCGGCGCCGGCTGCGCTGGAGCCCGATAACAGGAGACAACGACGACGGCGTCCGGGCCATTCCCCGGTGCCCACCCGAGGTGCGGCGGGCGTAAGGTCAGGACAATTTGCGCAGGGTGAGGATCTGCTCGGTCCGTCCAAAAGGCCCTTCGACGTCGTGCAGGACCGAGGAGGTGAGGCCGATTCCGTCCCGGCCGAAGGTCACCCGGGTGTCCAGGCCAAGCCACTGCCCTGCGGGCTGCCGATGGAGGTGGACCTGCAGGTCAACGTTTGGAAATGCCCAGCTCCCCGGGCCCGGAGGAACCCGCGTGGCGATGCCGTTCGCGGTGTCCATCAACCCGATCAACCGCGCCAGGTCCGAGGCCGGTTCCCCTTCCACCAACGGGTGCGGGGTGCGGAGCCAAACCTTGCCGCGGCCGGGCCGGTGCCCGGGAAGCTTGCGGACCTCGATCGACTGGATGTAGCCGCCGGGCCACTCGGAGACGGCATCGTGCTCCTCGCCGTCGTCGGGCCCTGGCATGGGCTCATCCTCGACGGCGGCAACCGCGCTTGTGTCGCTGGCGGCCAGACGCCATGCCCTGGCGCGGATAGCGGTCCGCCCGCCGTGGTTCATCTCCGCTTCGAGAAGCTCGATGGTGCGGCCGGGCCTGACCATGTGGGTGGTCACCTCGACGGTGCCGAGCGGGATCAGACCAAGAATCTCGTAGGAAATTCGGCCCATGCGAAGGTCTTCCCGCGGCTCGAACTGCTCAAGGCACCGGGCCAGCAGACCCGAGGCGGGTGCCATGTGCTGCTCGTGGTCATTCCACGCCCCCTGCGCGTGGATTGTTGCTTCGAACAAACCGTTTCCGAGGTCCCGGTAGTAGGAATCTGCCATAGTGCGAAGGAACACGCTCCTGGGTTGAAAACTGGTCGATCTAAAAAGACCATTCTGTTCCCGTGCATGCAGGAGGCGCAAAGCGCGTGGTTGTACCCGGTCAGTAGTCGGGGTCGCTTGAGCGTCCGTGCAGCGTTCCTGTCGGAATTCCGACATTCACCAGGGCTGGCGCCGCGCAGCAGCTGGAGGCTTCCTCGTCGGGCTCTGCCAGGGCTGCTTCCACGCTGACAGGCGCGTCGCAGGAGCCGGCAAGATCCGTGCTGCAGACACCTGTTTCCGGCAATTGCAGTTGTACGTCGGACGCACCGGCCGTATCGCCGGCGATTGCCGCGACCACGGACCTCACCTGCTCGTAGCCGGTGGCAAGCAGGAAAGTCGGCGCCCTCCCATAGCTCTTCATCCCCACGAGGTAGAAGTCCTTTTCCGGGTGCGCCAGGACGTCCGCGCCGTGCGCAGGAACGGTTCCGCAGGAGTGGAACTCCGGGTCGATCAGGGGGCCCAACGCCCGAGGCGCCTCCACCGCAGGATCAAGTTCGAGCCGGAGCTCACGGAGCATATCCAGGTCCGGGCGGAAACCCGTTGCGGGTACCAGGACGTCGACGTCGAAAGTTTGTTCGCCCTCAGGTGTTGTTGCACGAACGGTCAGCGCGTCGCTGCCGGGCCGGAACCCGGTGATGGTGAATGAGGTGTGGAGATCCACCACACCGTCCTCAACGAGTGACCGAAGCCGGCTGCCCAGGGCGCCGCGCGCGGGCAGGCCGTCCAGGTCGCCGCCACCGTAGAGCCGCTGCGCAGATCCGGTTCCACGAACGGCCCAGATGATCCTTGTTCCAGGTTCGGCCTTCGCTACCTGCCCCAGACTGATCAGGGTGTTCGCGGCCGAGTGCCCGGCTCCAACCACCATGATGCGCTTGCCCGCAAAGCGCGTGCGCTCGCGTCCGACGACGTCCGGCAGTGGGTCGGTGATGAAATGTCCGAGGCTCTCCTCTCCGGGGGCGGGCAACCCAGCCTGGCCCAGCGGGTTCGGTTGACTCCATGTTCCGGATGCATCGATGACCGCCCGCACGAGGTGGTCCCTGACGCCGTCGGGCCCGGTAACCCGCACGAGGAAGGGCTGGTCCTCCCGGCTCTTGGTTCGCGTCTTGTCCATTCCCGAACGCGTGACGGCCAGCACCTGCGAGTTGAAGCGGAGCGCGGAAGCGATGGTTGGGACAACGGCCAGGGGTTCAAGGTAGCTCTCAACGAGTTCCCGGCCGAAGGGCAGTGCGGTAGGCCGGGGCTCCTGCCAACCGGCCGATTCGAGCAACCGCCGGGATGCCGGGTCGATATTGAACTGCCACGGCGAGAAGAGCCTGATATGCGCCCACTGCCTGATGGCAGCCCCGACATCCTGGCCCTGTTCGAAAATCACCGGCTCCAACCCGCGCTCGATGAGATGGGCCGCTGCCGCGAGCCCGGTAGGTCCCGCGCCGATGACGGCGACCGGAAGGTTCCTGTGGTCAGACATATGCGGCCTCTTTACGCTCGGGTTGCGGATGCGGGCAGCAGCTCGGAGACGAGCTGCTCTACGCGGCGCCGGATCTCGTCGCGGATCGGCCGCACCGACTCGACGCCTTTCCCGGCCGGATCCTCGAGCACCCAGTCTTCGTAGCGTTTGCCCGGGAAGTAGGGGCACTCGTCGCCGCAGCCCATGGTGATGACGACGTCGGACGCCTGCACGGCTTCCGGGGTCAGGATCTTCGGGGTTTCGGCAGTAATGTCGATTCCCTCCTCGGCCATTGCCTCGACCGCGGACGGATTGATTTGATCCGCCGGTTGCGAGCCCGCGGAAAGCACCTCGATTCGGCCCTGGCCAAGGTGGCTCAGGTAACCCGCCGCCATCTGGGACCGGCCGGCGTTGTGGACGCAGACGAATAGGACGGAAGGCTTGTGTCCGCTGGAGGCAGATGCTGTTTCGGTCATGACCGCACTTTCAGGGAGGATTCGGTTTCGGGATTGGGCACAGTGGCTGGATCAGTAGCGGGGAAGAACCGGGTGCGGGCCCATAGCGCCGCGTACACCAAAGCCACGAGCACGGGCACTTCGATCAAGGGCCCGACGACGCCGGCGAGCGCCTGCCCGGATGTCACACCGTAGGTGCCGATCGCCACTGCGATGGCTAGTTCAAAGTTGTTGCCGGCGGCGGTGAAGGCGAGCGTGGTGGTGCGGGGGTAGCCAAGGT
The DNA here is from genome assembly GCF_055361185.1 of Arthrobacter sp. TRD_SC_6. Taxonomy (NCBI): domain Bacteria; kingdom Bacillati; phylum Actinomycetota; class Actinomycetes; order Micrococcales; family Micrococcaceae; genus Arthrobacter; species Arthrobacter sp. TRD_SC_6. Next base: position 2,415,920 of record NZ_CM143953.1, on the reverse strand, counting down.
TCAGCCAACGGCCAAGCACCATTCCTGCCCCGAACACGGCCACGAAGTAGACGAGCAACGGCAGTGCGATACGGGCGACGTCGAACGGGTTCCTGGTGATCTCGTCCCCCTGGAGTGCGAACAGCAGCACGATGGTAAAGAGCAGGCCGTAGAGTGCCCACGGGCCCAGCCTGGGCAGGAACCGGTCCTCGTACCAGGTGCGCCCCTTCGCTTTCTCACCTATGGCCCGGGTCAGGAATCCCGCGAGTAACGGGATTCCAAGAAACACCAGGACGCTCACGGTGATGGCCCAGAAGGAGAACTCAGCGCTGGTGGTCGGGAGCCCGAGGATGCCCGGCAGCCACTGTAGGTAGAACCAGCCCAGGGCTCCGAAGGCGATGACCTGGAAGACGGAGTTGAGGAACACGAGCACCGCTGCTGCTTCGCGGTCCCCGCACGCGAGGTCATTCCAGATCATCACCATGGCGATGCAGCGGGCGAGGCCAACGATGATGAGGCCGGTCCGGTATTCCGGAAGGTCTGGAAGGAAGATCCACGCGAGGGCGAACATCAGCGCGGGCGCAGCAAGCCAATTGAGGACCAGCGACGTGATCATGAGTTTGCGGTCCTGAAGCACTGTGCCGGTCTCGTTGTACCGGACCTTCGCAAGCACCGGATACATCATCACCAGCAGGCCGAGCGCGATCGGGAGGGACACGTTGCCCACCTTCACCGCATCAAGGGCCTCCGCCAGCGTGGGGATGAACCGGCCGAGCAGGAGGCCTACCACCATGGCGGCGATGATCCACACGGGCAGGAGGCGATCCAGCCGGGATAGTTTTTGCTGGGCGGGGGCTTCGGCGTTGGTGGAAGCGGAGGTCACTGGGCTCCTTACGCGGGACCAGCCCGCAAAACATTGATGTTTGTCGATACGAGTATGGGGAGATATATCGATCATTGTCAATGTCCGTGCATAATGGTCTCATGACCACCGTCCACGATGCGCCAGTCGAGGCCCCTTCGGACAGCTCCGCTGACACCGCCCGCTGCTGCACGCCGTCCGGCGCCCCGGCTATGAGTGCCGCCCGGGCAGTGGAGCTTTCCCGCCAGTTCAAAGCCATCGCAGACCCCAACCGCCTCCGGCTGCTGTCACTCATCTCCTCCAGCGAGGACAACGAGGCTTGCGTGTGTGACCTGACCGAGCCGCTTGACCTTGGACAGCCCACCGTCTCGCACCACCTGAAGATCCTGGTGGATGCCGGGCTCCTGCACCGTGAGAAGCGTGGCGTATGGGCCTACTACTCGCTGGTTCCGGGAGCCATGGACTCACTGGCTGGCGTCCTCATGAGCCCGCGCTAGGGTCTTCCGAGGCCTGCTGTGGCGTGGCGCAACATGCTTCTCCCTGCCACGCATCGCGGCCTTCCTTGATGGCCCACCCAGCGATGATCAGCGCTGCGAGCGGATCAGCCCATGACCAACCGAATGCGCTGTTCAGCAGTAACCCGACCAGCAGCACTCCGGAGAGATAGGAGCAGATGAGGGTCTGCTTCGAATCGGCAACCGCTGACTTGGAGCCGAGTTCCCTGCCCGCCCGCCGCTGCCCATAGGAAAGTACGGGCATGATCGCGAGACTGATGGCGGCGAGCGCTATACCGACAGCGGACGAATCAGCTTCTGCGCCGTTCACCAGTGCACGGACGGCGTCGAATCCCACAAAGAGGGCCAGGGCGCCGAAGGAGAACGCGATGAAGCGCAGCGCGGTTTTCTCCCGCGTCTCGGGGTCTCTGGCAGAGAATTGCCAGGCCACGGCCGCGGCTGACGTGACTTCGATGACGGAGTCGAGCCCGAAAGCGATCAGGGCACTCGATGAAGCGACTGTCCCTGCCGAGAGCGCGACAACCGCTTCCACCACGTTGTAGGCGATGGTCCCGGCAACAAACAGGCGGATGCGCAGCGACAGAACCGCGTGGCCTGCTGGGTTGGGGGCAGTGTCGGGCGTGTTGTCAGGTTCACTGTCGGGAGCAGCGCACGACGGCGGGCGCACCGGCTTCACAGTCAGGCCCGCCTCTCCACGGCAGGAGTGCAATGCTCGGGATCAGTGGCGAGGACGACGGACATCAGGTCCGTCAGTGCACTTCCGAGCCGCGAGTCGGCCAACTCGTAGCGGCTTCTGCGGCCCTCAGGTGCAGCCACCACGAGGCCGCACCCGCGCAGGCACGCGAGGTGATTCGAGAGCGCCTGCCTGCTCACGCCAAGCAACACGGCAAGATCACTCGGGTAGGCCGGTGCCTCGCGCAGCGCGAGGAGGATCCTCGTTCGCGTAGGGTCGGATAGAGCGTGTCCGAAGCGAGCCAGCACAACCGAATGAGCCAGGACGAATGGACGGGACATCAGTGATTTCACCGGAGCTTCCACCCGGCTATTGTACAGTTTTTGCTGAACTATCAACGTGTTATCCGCACAACCGAGGGGTCCCTCAGTGAAGAAATTCCACCCAGCCCTTTCCGTCCTGGGCGTTTCCGCCGTCGTCGTTCTCGCCGGGTGTGGCAGCCAGCCTGATGCAGGCACCACGCCGCCTTTCTCTGGCGGCGCGGCTTCGACCCCTGCCTCCGGTGCGGAGGTGGCAGCCGAGCACAACGACGCCGACGTGTCGTTCGCGCAGATGATGATCCCGCACCACGAGCAAGCCGTGGAAATGAGCGACATTGTGCTCGCCAAGGAGGGTCTCAGCTCTGAGGCCACGGAACTGGCCACCCAGATCAAGGAAGCGCAGGCACCTGAGATCGAGACCATGACGCAGTGGCTCGAGACCTGGGGTGAACCGGTGGAATCCGAGCACTCAATGGAAGGCCACGACATGGGCTCCGGCGGCATGGAAGGAATGCTCAGTGAGGAGCAACTTGCCGAACTTGACGCCGCCGGTGGACCGGAGGGAGGCAGCCTGTTCCTTGAATCGATGATCGCCCATCATGAAGGTGCAATTGCGATGGCACAGGATGAGGTCGACGACGGCGCGAATCCGGATGCCATAGCGCTGGCCGAGACGATCATGGGCACGCAGCAAGCCGAAATCGACGAAATGCGCGCACTCCTCGCTGACCAGTAGCCGGCCTCGCAGCTGCCATTCGCACGATACGCCGCTGGCTGATCGGGTCTAGAGTTTTCGCATGAGCTTCAATGACAACGTCCAGTTCGATCCTTCGCGCGTGAGTGACCGCAGGGGCCGGCGAGGGCGAGGCGTTGCCATCGGCGGTGGGCTTGGCGGCGGACTGATTCTGCTGCTGTCCCTGTTCTTCGGAGGCGACGTCGTGGACCAGCTCGGGCTCAACGGCGGCGGGCCCGAGACCGACACAGGAACGGGCTCTGACTCCGCGATCACTTCATGCCAGACCGGTGAAGACGCCAACGCGCGGCTCGACTGCCGGATCCTGGGAACGGCGGAAAGCCTTGACAGCTTCTGGGGACCTTACCTGGAGCCGTACGGCATTACCTACACCCAGCCGGGGGTGGAACTCTTCAGCGGCCAGACCACCACGGGTTGCGGCGCGGCGAGCAGCGCCGTCGGGCCGTTTTACTGCCCAGCTGATGAGTTCACCTACTACGACACGGCGTTCTTCGATGACCTGGTGACCCGCTTCGGCGCTTCCGCGGGACCACTCGCGCAGGAGTACGTGATAGCTCACGAGTTCGGGCACCACATCCAGAACCTCACCGGAGCCCTCAGCGCATCCCAGCAGGATCCCCGCGGCCCGGAGTCCGGCGCGGTCCGCGTGGAACTGCAGGCTGACTGCTATGCGGGCATGTGGGCGGCACACGCGACCAGCGTGCCCGACCCCGAGTCCGGCGTACCGTTCCTGCGGGAATTCACCACCGCCGATCTGCAGGACGCGCTCTCTGCGGCGTCGGCCGTGGGCGATGACCGCATCCAGGAATCCACTTCCGGACAGGTGAACCCGGAGGCGTGGACTCACGGTTCAAGCGATCAGCGCCAAGCGTGGTTCCTGCAAGGACTCGAAACCGGCGACATCGAGGCATGCGATACGTTCGCTGCTGACGATCTCGACAACCCCTAGCCCTCAGTTCCGCCTTGCCACGCACACCCTACGTGCCGCAGAACGTCCGGTAGGAACCGAAATCATCCGGCGCGCCGAAGGCGTACCGCTCCAGACCAGCGCGTTCCTCGAAGGGTGCCTTCACAGCCTCCAGGAGACGCTGTAGCGGATCCAGGTCGCCGTCCAGACTTGCCGCTAGGACTTCCTCCACCAGATGGTTCCGCGGGATGTACGCCGGATTGATCCGATCCATCGCATCGGCTGAAGGGTTCAGTGCCAGCCACTCCCCCAGCCATGCATCGATTTGTTCGTGATCGGTGAAGAACGAGCGTGTCATGTCGGTGTCGCCTCGGGCGGCCGCGCCGAGGCTGCGGAAGAAGGAAGTGTAGTCCACCTGGCCTTCCTCCAGCAGGGTCAAGACTTTACCCGCTAGTTGCAAGGCGTCATCGTCATGGTCTGTAAGGCCCAGCTTCGACCGCATTCCGGTGGACCAGGCGCCGCTGTAGAGGGCGGGGAAAGTGGCCAGCGCGTCTTCGGCGAGCCTGACGGCGTCATTCTGGTTCTCGTGCAGGAGCGGCAGCAGGGTCTCGGCGAAGCGCGTCAGGTTCCACTGGGCGGCGGCAGGCTGATTGGCGTAGGCGTAGCGGCCCATCGTGTCGATGGAGCTGAACACGGCCGACGGGTTGAAGGCGTCGATGAACGCGCACGGGCCGTAGTCGATGGTTTCCCCGGAGACTGTCATGTTGTCCGTGTTCATGACCCCGTGGACGAACCCGACCAGCATCCAGTTGGCCACGAGGGAAGCCTGCGCTGCGACTACTGATTCCAGCAGGGCCAGGTAAGGATTGCTTGAGTGGACGGCGTCGGGGTAGTGACGCTCGAGGGCATAGTCCGCCACCCGCCGGAGAAGTTCGTGATCCCCGGTCGCCAGCGCGTACTGGAAAGTCCCGACGCGCAGGTGGCTTGCCGCTACCCGGGTCAGGAGAGCGCCAGGAAGTACTTCCTCCCGCTGCACCGGAATGCCGGTGGCGACGACGGCGAGCGCGCGGGTGGTCGGAATGCGCAGGGCGTGCATTGCCTCGCTGATGATGTACTCGCGGAGCATGGGGCCGACCGCCGCCAGCCCGTCGCCGCCCCGGGCGAATGGTGTGCGCCCCGAGCCCTTGAGGTGGATGTCGCGCGGGGTACCCTCCGCATCGGTGACCTCGCCCAGCAGCAGGGCACGCCCGTCGCCCAGACGGGGACTGTACCCGCCAAACTGGTGGCCGGCGTAGGCCTGCGCTACCGGCGTGGCACCCTCCGGCAACACATTTCCCGCAAGCATCCGAACGCCGTCGTCCGTTTGGAGAAAATCAGTATCAACGCCAAGCTCGGCGGCCAGTTGCGCGTTCAGGATCAGCAACTGCGGGTCAGACAGCTGATTTGCCTGCCACGGCGTGCCCATCTCCGGCAGTAACCGGGCGAAGTTGTTGTCGAGGGTGATCGCTGACGATGTTGAAACACTCACGCTAGCTACAACACTTGCTGTGACGGCGTTGTTCCCCTTGGTGCTCAGGTCAGGCGGTTTCGGGTGGGTGATGCGCCTTCCCGCGGCGTGGTGCACTGCATGCTCATCGGGATTATTGTTCGATGGGCACATGACGCTTTCCATGGCCATCCCGCGCGTTGAGGACCTTGAGGCCGTCATCGACGCCCTGTCTTCCTGGCAGCGCGATGACCTCCCGATCCAGCTGCACCCCGGCGATCTTGGATGGGCCTGGCAGATCGGCGCCCCTGAGCTGGCAGCCAAACTTCGGGTGTGGAGCGCCGGCACGCGGATCCTCGCAGTGGGCATTTTGGACGGACCTGCCCTGCTGCGCGTGGCGATCGCGCCTATGGCGGACCATGATGAGCTCCTTGCCGGGCGGATGCTTGCCGACGTCGCGGAGCCGGCGCTGGACGTCCTCCCGGAGGGGTCCGTTGGTGTGGAAGCCCGCTTCGGTTCAGCGTTCCGCGGGCTGCTGACGGCGAAGGGCTGGGTTGCTGACGAACCGTGGACTCCGCTATCCCGCGACCTCTCGACTCCAGTCGAGGATGCCGCCGTGCGGATTGAAGTTGTCGGACCGGACCTGGCGCAAGCCCGCGCCGAGCTGCAGAATGCGTCGTTCGGCAACTCGCGGTTCACCGTGGTTCGTTGGCACGCAATGGCGGGTGGACTCCCCTACCCGAGCGCGCGTTGCCTGATCGCGTATGACGCTGAAGGGAACGCCGTCGCGACGGCGACCGTGTGGTCAGCAGGTACCGGGAGGCCGGGCCTCCTCGAGCCCATGGGAGTGCACGAAGATCATCGGCGCCATGGCTACGGCAAAGCGATCACGCTGGCAGCTGCAGCGGCGCTCAGGGAGATGGGCGCCTCCAGCGCAATCGTCTGCGCTGAGAGTTCCAACCAGGGCGCCGTCGCAACCTACGAGGCGGCCGGATTCCGCAGGCATCCGGAGGTTACGGATTTCCGGCGGCCTGACTCACACTAGGGAGCTGGGCTGGCGTCATCCTTCGAAGAGTGATGGCCGGCCATTGCAGCCCGGACATCGCCCTCTTCGTGGCCCCCCTTGCCCTTGCCGAAGGGGAGCACCTTCAGCAGCGGGTGAATGATTGCCATGATGAGGAGGCCCCAGGCCAGCCCGACAACAGCCGAGCAGAGGGTGTTGACCAGCCAGGCCAGGAAACCGCCGACCACAGCAATCCCAACGAAGGGTGCTTCGAGGGTGTGAATGAAGTCGTAGGGTGCGTGCCAACCGAGGTCGTGGGCACCCTGAACCATGATGTGACCACCAACCCAGAGCATGGCTATGGTTCCAATGAACGTGATGGCCGCCAGTACGGCAGGCATGCCCTTGACGAGCAATTCGCCAAAGCGCTTGGAACCTGCAGAGTCCTTGGTGGTCATGTGCAGTCCGATGTCGTCCATCTTGACGATGAGCGCGACTGCCCCGTACACCGCGACGGTGATGGCGATGGCTACAACTATGAGGATCAGTGCCCTGACCCAGATCGACTCAGTCGCCACCTCGTTCATCGAGATGACCATGATTTCGCAGGACAGAATGAAATCGGTGGTAATGGCGCCCTTGATGACCTTGGCTTCCGCCCCCGGTCCCTTATCAACCGCCGGTGTGTTCTCGGCTTCATGATGGTGGCCGCGGAGCTTGTGCCATACCTTCTCGGCGCCTTCATAGCAGAGGTAGGTACCGCCCAGCATGAGAATGAAGGGGATGGCCCACGAGGCGAAGGCGCTCACGAGCAGAAGCGCTGGCAGGATGATGAGGAGTTTGTTCCGGAGCGAGCCCCAGAAGATCTTTTTGATCATCGGCAGTTCCCGGGACGGATCCGCGCCGGAAACGTACTGGGGTGTGACGGCGGCGTCGTCGATAACCACGCCGGCTGCTTTAACGCTCGCCCTGGCGGCGCCAGCCGCGACATCGTCAACCGAGGCTGCCGCTATGCGGGCCAGGGCAGCGACGTCGTCCAACAGCGCAACGAGACCGCCGCTCACTGAGCGTCTCCTGGTTCGTTGACGACGACGGGTTGGTCGTGGGGGCTACGGTTGGGGCAAGCGATCGGCATGCACAAAGTATATGGCTCCGGGTTCCAGCGTGGGCATCTGTCGATGCTGCTCGCGCTGGATCCGCGGAGTCGCTGGTGAGCTGCTACGGGCTGGACGGCAGCACACAGAACTCGTTGCCGGAGGGATCTGTGTAGGTCCGCCAAGGCAGAGTGTTGGCTCGCGTAGTCACTTCACGGCCACCGCGGTCCGTGATGGCCGCCGCAATACTGTCAGGGTCTTCTCCGCTTTCGAGCCGGACGTCGAGGTGCATACGGTTCTTTGCGTCCCCTTTCGGGCTCAGTTCGTCACACAGTTCGAGGATCGGGCCACGCTGCGAAGGATGCCGTAAGGAACGCGGAGATTCGGTCGAGGAAGACCATCCTGTCAGCCAGGCCCAGAACGCCGCGTCCCGTTCCGGATCAGCGGAATCGAGCGGTAGCCCTGCAATAGGACCGGAATCTTCGTCACCCGCATTCTCCCCCATCACGCAGCAGGGATTGCCTTCCGGATCTGCGAGCACCACCCAGGGAACATCACCCTGACCGATGTCGAGCGGACGTGCGCCCAGTATGGTCAGCCTTTCGACCTCCTCCGCCTGGCGCTGCCCTCCATTGAGGTCAAGATGGATTCGCGGCTCCGCTGACGGAGGTTCGGGGACCCGCTGGAAACACAGATCCAGTGTCGGTCCGTCAGGTATGGCGAGCCTGGTTTCGAAGCCGTCCGGCTCGTCAGTGAGCGTCTTCCCGCCCACTACAGCCTCCCAGAACCGGCCGAGTCGTTGAGGGTCAAGGGCGTCGAAGACCAGATTCTCCAGGTGCATGGGTCTCACGGTAGGCCAGCCGGAGCGGCGGCTCAACGCCTCCGGGGGGTTACCCGGGCAAGGCTGGTGACGTGCCCTCGCGGAGGTGGTTCCCGCCGTCGAGCCTTACAAGGATGGCTAGGCTGGGTGGATGGCGACAGTTATCCTCGTGCGGCACGGCCGCACCACAGCGAATGCTTCCGGGGTGCTCGCGGGCCGGACTCCCGGCGTAAACCTCGACGACGTCGGCCTCGGCCAGGCAGCAGCGACGGGCAACCGGCTCGCCGTCGTGCCACTCGTCGGAGTTGTTTCGAGTCCGCTTGAGCGGTGCCGGCAAACAGCCCAGATCCTCCTGGACCGGCGGACCGACACCGTCCAGTCAACGCTCGAAGGTGATCTCACCGAGTGTGATTACGGCCAGTGGCAGGGCCGCACGCTCACAGATCTCGCGTCCGAGTCCCTATGGGCGACCGTGCAGTCCCAGCCGTCCGCCGTGACCTTTCCGGGTGGTGAATCCATGGCAACGATGCAGGCCCGGTCGGTGGCAGCGATCCGCCGACTCGATGCAGCCTTCGAGGCCGAGCACGGGCAGGGCGCCGTGTGGGTGGCGGTAAGCCACGGCGACATCATCAAATCCATCCTCGCCGACGCCCTCGGCACACACCTCGACCTGTTCCAGCGCATCTCAGTGGGACCGGCTTCCGTCTCGATCGTCAGTTACGGGCCGAGCCGGCCGACGGTGCACGCGACCAACACCGACGCGGGCGATTTGTCGTGGTTGTCGGCCAGCGTCCATTCCCCCGACGCGCCGGTGGGCGGTGGCGCAGGACACACGGCACCATCAGCCACGAACGCCTAAAATAGTCCTATGCCTACAATCGTTCACGAGTTCGCCTGGCCTGACCGCGTCGTCATCGGTACCATCGGCGACCCAGGGCAGCGCACTTTCTATCTGCAGGTGCGCACAGGGAAACAGATCGTCAGTATTGCGCTGGAGAAACAGCAGTCGGCCCAGCTTGCCGAGAAGATCGACGAGATTCTCGACCAGCTCATCACCCTCGATGGCAACCCCTTTAGCGTTCCTACGAGCACACCCATCGAACTTGTGGACAATGACCAGCTTGAGGCGGTTGAGGAGCAGTTCCGCACCGGCATCATGAGTCTTGGATGGGACCCGTCGACCGCCCAGATCGTGATCGAGGCCTACCCCCTGACCGAGAGTGATGGTGAGGAAGAGGCACTGCTCGACGACGATGCTGACGCGTCCGAAGTGCTGCGGGTGCGGATGCCGGTCGGTACGGCACGTGCGTTCTCCAAGCGCACCAGGGAGATCGTGGGCGCCGGACGCCCGATCTGCGTGCTCTGCGGTCAGCCGATCGACGCCGACGGGCATACCTGCGCAATCCCCGAGGCCTGATGCCGGCGCTCGACCTGGTGACCGCTGAGCTGACGCTCACCGGCCGCATTACGACGGCGTCGAACGCCACGTTCCTGGGCAGCATCGGCGACACACAGGTGGTCTACAAGCCGATCCGGGGTGAGAAGCCGCTGTGGGACTTTCCGGACGGTTTCCTGGCTCATCGGGAAGTTGCCGCTTACCTGGTCTCCGAGGCGTTCGGCTGGAACGTCGTTCCGCATACGTGGCTGCGTGGTGGACCGTTCGGAGAGGGAATGGTGCAGCTCTGGCAGGACTCTGACCCCGACCAGAGTGCGGTGGACCTGGTCCCGGCGGAGGAGGTTCCGGAGACGGATTGGAAGCAGATCCTCGAAGGTCAGGACGGGGAAGGCCGGATGGTAGCCCTCGTGCACGAGGACACGCCGGTGTTGCGTCGCATGGCAGTATTCGACGCCGTCGTGAATAACGCCGACCGCAAGGGTGACCACATCCTCGCGATGAGTGATGGGCACCGGTTCGGCGTTGACCACGGGCTTACCTTCCACAGCCACAACAAGCTGCGCACGGTGCTGTGGGGGTGGCTGGGTGATCCGCTGACCGTCGAGGAGCTTGCCGGCGTCGATCGGGTGATCGAGGGATTGCAGGGCGAGCTAGGCCAGGACCTGGCGGAACTGCTCACGGCCGAGGAAGTCTCGGCGCTCGCCGCGCGCTGTGCACAGTTGCGCTCATCCGAGTGCTTCCCGGCTCCCGGCGGCGAGATGTCAGCGGTCCCCTGGCCCTTGTTCTAACCGGATCATGGCAACAGGCTTCCGCGCCTCAGGATTGCGGACGTAGTTGCCAAGGACCTGGCTCAAGAGCTTCGCCGGATTCACGTGGCGGCCTCCCCGCCTTCGCCAGCATGAATATCCCATAGCGCATAGCACCAGTGCGGTAGGCAAGGATCAGACGAGGGATGGTGAGAATGGAAATGCGATTGCGTCCACCTAGGGCTAGTCGACGGGTCTCGCGATCGACAAGCAAGGCCTGCACAAGTCGACGGCCACAGATCGTCCAGGTGCGTGCGACGCGGCGGCTGACATCCTCATAGCCAACGACCTCAAAGCCCGCCGCCATTGCCATGGCCTCATACTCCTCGCGCGTGCCCATCGAGGGCAGGCGTCCTTCCCGGCAAATCGGTTCAAGCAGATGGCGCACCTTCCAACCGCTGGCATCAGTCTCGGCGAGCCATGCACAGACGACGAACCGGCCGCCGGGCACCAGCACACGATGCGCCTCGGCGAAGAACCTGGGCTTGTCGACCATATGCTCGCTTGACTCGATCGCCCATGCGGCACTGGCCGAGTCATCAGACAGCCCGTTTACGAGCCAGTCGCGGAGATGGATGTCCACATTGGGTGTGGGATGCGCGGCAGCGTAGTTTGCTTGCTCAGCGGAAAGAGTGAAGCCGGTTAGACGGACCCTGCGTGCCACCGCGAGATGCCTTGCGGTGGAGCCGTAGCCGCAGCCGATATCGACGCAGACCTCGCCGGGCATAAGGCGCAGCCGATCGCCGACCGTATCGATGAGCGCCTCGACGGCCTCGGCGGGCGTCTCGCGACCCGTCGCCCATAGCCCGTGGTGAACATGTTCACCCCACACTCGACGGTAAATAGGATCGAGCTCGTCGTAGTGGTCGGCAACCGCCGCGGCGTTCTGGGAAATATTGGGGACAATCACGCCCTCACGCTACAGCGCCAATCCAATACTTCAGAAGGAGTCAGCTCAACACTCCTACTCAGAAATGCCCGGAACAGCGACACCTACAAGGTTCCGACCGCGATTCAGCCGCACAGCCAACAGAACATTGGTTGAACTGCCAGGCAGCGCCGGATCCCACAGCAGGTTAGAAGTCCCAGTCATCGTCCTCGGTATTGACGGCCTTGCCGATGACGTAGGACGAACCCGACCCCGAGAAGAAGTCATGGTTCTCGTCAGCGTTCGGTGAGAGCGCCGACAGGATCGCCGGGTTCACGTCCGTGACCGAAGACGGGAACATCGCCTCATAGCCCAGGTTCATCAGCGCCTTGTTGGCGTTGTAGTGCAGGAACTTCTTCACGTCCTCAGCCAGGCCAACGCCGTCGTACAGGTCGTGGGTGTACTGCACTTCATTCTCATACAGCTCGAAGAGCAGCTCAAAGGTGTAATCCTTGATTTCCTGGCGCTTCTGCTCGGAAACCTTCTCCAGGCCCTTCTGGAACTTGTACCCGATGTAGTACCCGTGAACGGCCTCATCGCGGATGATCAGGCGGATCAGATCCGCGGTGTTCGTGAGCTTGGCACGCGAAGACCAGTACATAGGCAGGTAGAAGCCGGAGTAGAACAGGAAACTTTCCAGCAGCGTCGAAGCGACCTTGCGCTTCAGCGGATCGTCGCCCTGATAGTAATCCATGACGATGCTGGCCTTCTTCTGAAGGTTGACATTCTCTGTGGACCAGCGGAATGCCTCGTCAATCTCCTTCGTGGAAGCCAGCGTGGAAAAGATGGACGAGTAACTCTTGGCGTGCACGGATTCCATGAACGCGATGTTCGTGTACACCGCTTCCTCGTGCGGGGTGATCGCGTCGGGAATCAGCGAGACGGCGCCAACGGTGCCCTGAATGGTATCCAGGAGCGTCAGGCCGGTGAACACGCGCATGGTGAGCTGCTGCTCGTCATACGTGAGCGTGTTCCACGACTGGACGTCGTTGGACAGCGGCACCTTCTCAGGCAGCCAGAAGTTGTTGACCAGCCGGTTCCAGACCTCGACATCCTTGTCGTCCTGGATACGGTTCCAGTTGATCGCCTCAACGTGCGACAGCAACTTAACCTTCTCGGTCATTTTGACCCCTTGTCCTGATTCGCTAAGCCGCCCGGAGGGCGGTGAATTCCACTAAATACAATGTACGACGACGGCGGGCCGGCGTCCGCGCCTGCCCACCGACGTCGTCGTTGGCTTACTCCGGCGTCACAGCATGCAGCTGACGCAACCCTCCACCTCAGTGCCCTCCAGCGCGAGCTGGCGGAGACGGATGTAGTAGAGCGTCTTGATGCCCTTGCGCCACGCGTAGATCTGAGCACGGTTGATGTCACGCGTGGTGGCAGTGTCCTTGAAGAACAGCGTCAGCGAAAGCCCCTGGTCCACGTGCTGCGTGGCAGCGGCGTAGGTGTCGATGACCTTCTCATAGCCGATCTCATAGGCGTCCTGGTAGTACTCCAGGTTGTCGTTCGTCAGGTATGGCGCCGGGTAGTACACGCGTCCCAGCTTGCCTTCCTTGCGAATCTCGATCTTCGCGGCCACGGGGTGGATGGACGAGGTCGAGTTGTTGATGTAGCTGATCGAACCCGTGGGCGGCACGGCCTGCAGGTTCTGGTTGTAGATGCCGTGCTCCATGACCGAAGCCTTGAGCTGGCGCCAGTCCTCCTGGGTGGGGATGGTCACCTTGGCAAACAGCTCCCTGACCCGCTCGGTCTGCGGAACCCATTCCTGCTCGGTGTACTTGTCGAAGAACTCTCCCGACGCATACTTCGACTTCTCGAAACCACCGAAGGTCAGCCCGGTCTCGATCGCCAGCAGGTTCGAGGCCCGCACCGCGTGGTAAACCACCGAGTAGAAGTAAATGTTGGTGAAGTCGAGGCCCTCTTCGGAGCCGTAGTGAACGTGCTCACGGGCGAGGTAGCCGTGCAGGTTCATCTGGCCGAGGCCGATGGCACGAGATGAATCATTGCCCTTGGCGATGGACGGCACCGAGGTGATGTTGGACATGTCCGACACCGCTGACAGTGCGCGGATGGCCGTCTCTATGGTGTTGCCGAAGTCCGGCGAATCCATGGTCTTGGCGATGTTCAGCGAACCGAGGTTGCAGGAAATGTCCTTGCCGGTGTCGGCGTAGGAAAGATCATCGTTGTACGTGGTGGGCTGCGAAACCTGCAGGATCTCCGAGCACAGGTTGGACATGATGATCTTGCCGTCGATCGGGTTGGCGCGGTTCACGGTGTCTTCGAACATGATGTACGGATAGCCGGATTCGAACTGGATCTCGGCGAGAGTCTGGAAGAACTCGCGGGCCTTGATCTTGGTCTTCTTGATCCGTGAATCGTCCACCATCTCGTAGTACTTCTCAGTCACGGAGACGTCGGAGAACGGCATACCGTAAACGCGCTCGACGTCGTAGGGAGAGAACAGGTACATGTCCTCATCCTTCTTCGCGAGCTCGAAGGTAATGTCCGGAATCACGACGCCGAGGGAGAGGGTCTTGATGCGGACCTTCTCGTCGGCGTTCTCGCGCTTGGTGTCGAGGAAGCGGTTGATGTCCGGGTGGTGCGCGTGCAGGTACACGGCGCCGGCGCCCTGGCGGGCACCAAGCTGGTTCGCGTAGGAAAAGCTGTCCTCGAGGAGCTTCATCACGGGAATCACACCGGAGGACTGGTTCTCGATCTGCTTGATCGGCGCGCCCACCTCGCGGATGTTGGTCAACGCGAAGGCCACGCCCCCGCCACGCTTGGAGAGCTGCAGGGCCGAGTTGATGGACCGCCCGATCGACTCCATGTTGTCTTCGATGCGGAGGAGGAAGCAGGAGACCAGCTCGCCACGCTGACGCTTGCCGGCGTTGAGGAAGGTTGGGGTGGCTGGCTGGAACCGGCCTTCGATGATTTCATCCACCATGCGGATGGCCAGCTTCTGGTCACCGCGGGCAAGGTGCATTGCGACCATGCAGACGCGGTCCTCGTAGCGCTCCAGGTAACGCTTGCCGTCGAACGTCTTCAGCGTGTACGAGGTATAAAACTTGAAGGCGCCGAGGAAGGTCTCGAAGCGGAACTTCTTCTCGTAAGCGCGCTTGTAGAGGTCGCGGATGAAGTTCATTGAGTACTGGTCGAGGGTTTCCCGCTCGTAGTACTCGTTCTTGACCAGGTAGTCGAGCTTCTCCTCAAGGTCATGGAAGAAGACGGTGTTGTTGTTGACGTGCTGAAGGAAGTACTGGTGCGCCGCTTCCGAATCAGCCTCGAACTGGATCTCGCCATTTGGCCCATACAAATTGAGCATGGCGTTCAGCTCGTGGTATCCGAGACCCTTGAACCGCTCGGGTAGTGCGGGAGCTTCTGTTTCAGCGACTGTCATGTCCAAAACTCTTCCAATCCTTGTGTGACCCGGTGCACGTCTTCGGAGGTGCCCATGAGCTCAAATCGATAAAGAACCGGGACACCGCATTTGGCAGCCACGATGTCCGCTGCCAGGCAATAGGTGTCGCCGAAGTTGGTGTTGCCGGCGCCGATGACGCCGCGAAGAAACAGGCGGTTTTCCTCGACATTGAGGAACTTGATGACCTGTTTGGGAACCGCCCCGTTTCCGTCAACGCCACCGTAGGTCGGAAGCATCAGCACGAAGGGGTTAAGCGCCCGTAGTGTGCGGTCTTTGGTGAGAAGCGGGATTCGTGCCGAGTTGACCGGCAACTTACTGACGAACCGGTGGGTGTTGTCAGACGCTGAGGAGAAGTAGATGAGCGACGCGTCGGTCTCCACTGGTTCTCCCGCTGACTGTTGGCCCGCGCTCCGAGTGATGGTTGGTGTGGTCATTTCCGACTACATCCGCCCTGGTTAATTCCGCACTTGTCGAATCCGGAGGAATTGAATCCGGGCTGCAGACCTAGGCGACCGACGTGACCGCAGTCTGGGCGATCTCGTTGATCTTGTCCGGACGGAAGCCCGACCAGTGATCCTGGTCCGTGATGACAACCGGAGCCTGCATGTATCCGAGTGAACGGAGGCGCTCAAGGGCCACCGGATCCTGCGAAATATCGACGCTCTGGTACGTGATGCCCTTCTTGTCCAGGGCCCGATAAGTGGCGTTGCACTGTACGCATGCTGGCTTGGTGTAAACCGTAACGGTCATGTCCCTACTCCCCTTGTGAAGTGCTGCTGTTCGCGGATGTTGGTGAGCTCCAAGCTGCGAATCTTCCGGGGAATCGGTTGATTCGCGAGACTGCCTCGCCAGCAAGTATTCGATATCTAGATACTACATCTAGTGCAACGCAGTGGCGCTGACCCCAAGATGATGTATTACAAGTATGTCATTTACTGCACTCTGCGTCCACAGGGAATCCACAATTTCCCCCGCAGTGAAACGCCTCAATTCCGCGCTCGACCGCTGTTCGCGGCGGCGCAGTCCACAGGCTGTGGAGGAGGTTGCACACAGAAAAAACATTCTCGTGTCGCTCTTGCTCCGGCGTGTCGCGAGCTTGTTCGCCGTACCAGCCACCAGTGCCTTGCGCATAGGGACAGCTTAGCCCAAAATCGAAGTTATGTTCGAATCAAAAGATGCCAGCTGTCCGATCGCCGATGCCGCAGATGGTCCCTGCCGAAGGCCGGCATCTGACTCCCCTTTCCACCTCTGCGCGGCCCACACCGCCCTCGTCCTGGAGTGGGCAGAGGAGGGGATCGGGGTCACCGACGCGTTGCCATCCCCCTGCCCGGCCTGTGGATCCCGGATCGGTGTGCGGTATCCGTCCGCCTGGGTCTGTGCCGCCTGCGAATGGCGCCAGGGAGACGTGCTCGACGGCGGTCTCCCTCCCCCGCGTGTGGACGTGGTCTACTACATCCGCTTCCGGGACCGCATCAAGATCGGCACAACGGCTAATCCCCGCCAACGGTTGGCCGCGCTGTGGCACGACGATGTGCTGGCGTTCGAACGTGGCGACAGGCTCGTAGAACGACGCCGGCACGCACAGTTCGCGCAGGCGCGGCTTGACCGGTCCGAATGGTTTCAGGCAGTCCCGGAGCTCGAACACCATATTGCCGGACTCGCGGCGGGAGTCGACAATCCATGGGCACGGTACGCCCGCTGGCTAGGCGAAGCGGCTGCCCTTCGCGGCTAAGCGGCTAGCCGCTGAATGACTGAACGGCTAAACGGCTGAACTAACCCAGGCGGCGGCAACCGACCGTGAGAGGATGACGGAGTGGTCAACCCCGTTCATCTGAGGACCCTGCTCGAGGTCATCCGGCATGGCTCGTTCGCCTCCGCAGCGACGCGGCTCGGGTACACGGCGTCGGCCGTGTCCCAGCAGATGTCCGCACTCGAACGGGACGCCGGAGTCACGCTCTTTACCCGCTCCGCGCGCAGCGCTGTCCCCACGGAAGCCGCCGTCGTCATGGCGCGGCACGCCACCAAGGTCCTTACCGACATCGACACGCTGATGGCCTCCACAACGAAGGCTGGCGCGGCAACCACGCAGGAACTTCGGCTGGGCATCTTTCCCAGCCTGGCAACGTTCGCGCTCCCCCGATTGCTTCAGACCCCCCAGTGGCAGCAACTCGGCATCAACCTGAAGGTCTTCGTCGGCGAACCTGCCCAGACTATCCACGGGTTGAGGACCGGTGGCGAATTGGACCTCGCCCTCGTATTCCAGGTCGGTCAGGGCGGATTAGCGTGGCCTTCAACCGTCAACCGGCAGTGGATCGGTGATGACAACTTCAGAGTGGTGCTTCCGTCAGCCTGGGGAATCGCTGACGGCTCCTCGGTTTCTGCGGAGCAGTTGGCTGATATGCCCTGGATCATGCACCATCCCGGGACTGCTGACGCCACGGTCATTGAGCGGCTCTTTGCGAGCTGCAACCTGCACCCCCGCGTTGCTGCGTACTGCGATGACTTCAATGCGAGCCTGGAACTGAGTGCCGCAGGGCTCGGCGCCGCCCTGGTCCCTGAACTCGCCATGCTGCACGCGCCCCAGGGAGTGGTCGCCCTCGACGTGCCGGAGATCCGCCTCGCCCGCAGCATCTTCGCCCTTCAGATTGCCGGTAAGCAGACAACCCAGGTCCGTCTGTTCATGGACCAGTTGGCCGACATTCTCAAGGACCGCAGCATCGCACCGCGAACAGCGCGTCGCCCGTCCAACGCACACTGACGCCAGCCGCCCCTTAACCACGTTGAGTGCGCAGATAACCACTGAATAGCAGCGCTAAACGGTGATTATCTGCACACTCAACTGTGCAATGCGCTGGTGAAATCTAGGCCACTGGCGCCTCAAGCTGCGAACGGACAGCGAGGGTCGCGTTCACGAGGTTCCGCAGGGACTCCTCGGTCTCGACGTAGCCGCGCGTCTTCAAGCCACAGTCCGGGTTGACCCAGAGCTGGCGGGCAGGAACGTGCTGCACTGCCTTCTCCAGCAGCTCCGACACTTCATCCTGGCCGGGAACGCGGGGCGAGTGGATGTCGTAGACACCCGGTCCGACGCCGCGCTTGAAACCGTGCGACTCGAGGTCGTGGACGACCTCCATGCGTGAGCGGGCCGCTTCGATCGACGTGACGTCAGCATCCAGCCCGTCGATGGCGTCGATAATGGCACCGAACTCGGAGTAGCAGAGGTGCGTGTGGATTTGCGTGGCTGGCCCAGCCGACGCCGTCGACAGCTTGAAGGAGTTCACCGACCACACAAGGTACTCGGCCTGGTCCACCTGCCGCAGTGGCAGCAGTTCGCGCAGTGCGGGCTCATCGACCTGAATCACCTGGATGCCTGCCGCTTCGAGGTCGGTTACCTCGTCGCGGAGGGCGAGCGCAACCTGGTTGGCAGTCTCCCCCAGCGGCAGGTCATCGCGGACGAAGGACCACGCAAGGATGGTGACGGGACCGGTGAGCATGCCCTTGACCGGCTTCTCGGTGAGTGACTGGGCGAATTCAGCCCACGGCACCGTGATGGGTGCCGGCCGGCTGACGTCGCCCCACAGGATGGACGGACGCGTGCAGCGCGAGCCGTAGGACTGCACCCAACCGTGAACGGTGACGTCGAAACCGTCGAGGTTCTCGGCAAAGTACTGCACCATGTCGTTGCGCTCAGGCTCACCGTGGACAAGGACGTCAAAGCCCAGCTCTTCCTGCAGGTCGATGACGCGCTTGATCTCGTCCTTCATGAGCTGCTCGTACTGCTCAGCCGTGAGGTCGCCCTTGTTGGCGCGGGCGCGGGCGGAACGCACCTCGGAGGTCTGCGGGAAGGATCCGATGGTGGTGGTCGGCAGGGCGGGCAGGCCAAGCGCCTCATCCTGTGCGGCAAGGCGCGAGGCGTAGTCTCCGCGGCTGAAGTCCGATGGCGAGAGGGCTGCGGCGCGCTCGCGCACCTCGGCCCGCTTGACGCCGGCGGCTCCGGCACGGGAGGCCAGGACCTCCGAGGCCGCAGCGATCTCCGCGTCGATGGCTCCCGGGTTCCCGATCACTTTCGCGAGGGTGACAACCTCGACGACCTTCTGGTCAGCAAAGGCAAGCCAGCTGCGAAGCTGCGCGTCGAGCTGCTGCTCATCTTCGACGTCGTGCGGGACGTGCTGCAGCGAGGTGGAGGTGGACACCGCGAGGGAGGCCACAGCGCCTTCAAGCTCAGCGAGCTTCTGGGCTGCAACACCGAGGTCGGCCTTCCAGATGTTGTGCCCGTCCACCACACCGGCGACCAGGGTGGTGTTGCCGAGCTTCGCGAGTTCCGATGCGGTGGGAACAGCGCCCTTGAAGGCATCGATGTGCAGCGCGTCGACGTCGGTACCTGCCAGTACGGGCAGGAGTGATCCCAGCGCACCGTACTGGGTGGTGGCGAGGATCGCCGGGCGGCGGGTCGTTTCGGTGGCGAGAACCGCGTAGGCCCGCTCGACGGCGGCTGTCAACTCGGCCTCGGAGACCGCCTGGTCGGCCACCAGCGATGGCTCTTCAAGTTGCACCCATTCGACGCCGGCGTCAGCCAATTTGCCGAGGAGTTCAACGTAGAGCGGAAGGAGGTCCTCGAGGCGGGTCAGGGGGTTGAACCCGGCTGGCGCCTCATCGGCGGCCTTGCTCAGCAGGAGGAAGGTCACCGGGCCGATCAACGTCGGGCGGACGGTGTACCCTGCCTCTGCTGCCTCAGCGACGTCGCGGAGTACCCAGTCGTTCGCGAGTGAGAAAGCGGTGTCAGGGCCGATTTCAGGAACCAGGTAGTGGTAGTTGGTGTCGAACCACTTGGTCATCTCCAGCGGCTGGCGCTCCTTGTCACCGCGGGCGAGCGTGAAGTACGCATCGAGCCCGAGCGAGCCTTCGGCGTCGTACAGGTCTTTGAAACGCGCCGACACGGCACCGAAGGTGACGGCCGTGTCGAGGACCTGGTCGTAGAGGGAGAACGACGCCGGGATGGAGTAATTGCCCGTCTCAAGGCCGAGCTCGGCCAGACGCGCGTAGGACGCCGTGCGCAGGTCCTTCGCCGTCGCTTCGAGCTCGGGTGCGGAGGTGCGGCCGGCCCAATAGGCCTCGACGGCTTTCTTCAGTTCACGACGGCGGCCGATGCGCGGGTATCCGACAATGGTGGCCTTGGGGAATGGAGTGCTCATGGAGTGTCCTTTTCTTACTGCTGCTAGGCGGTGCGGCCGAGTCCGCCCGGAACGGGAGGTCGGCGAAGCTGGAGGTGATCGAGAACGTCGAGTGCAGCGGCGTGCTCGTTGAAGGTGTAGATATGGATCCCGGGTGCCCCGGCGTCGAGGGCGGCGTTGGCGAGGTCCACTGTCGCCTGCACACCGATACGGCGGCGTTCGGCGTCGTCGTCGGCTGCTGCAAGGCGGTCGCGCAGTCTGTGGTCCAGCTCGATGCCCGCCAGTTCGCTCGCCCGGTCGAGGCGCCGCACGCTGGTCAGGGGAAGGAGGCCGGGGATGATGGGAATCTCAACTCCCGCACGCCGGGCGGCAGAAACGAGGCGGCCGAAGTCACCAGGGAAGAAAAATACCTGTGTGATGGCAAAGTCGGCGCCGGCGGCCTGCTTCGCGAGCAGAGCTTCGACGTCGTGGTCAAAGCTCGGCGATTCGGGATGCTTGGTGGCGTAGGCTGCAACGCCGACGGCGAGGCGCCCGGCGCACAGGTGCGCTGTGCGGCGGCGTTCTGTTTCTCGAACCAGCTTCACCAGCTCACTGGCATAGGAGAGGTCCCCCGGTGGAAGGGCCTTGTCCTTGGGCTCATCTCCGCGCAGTGCGAGGATGCCCCGGACGCCCAGGGTGATGAGGTCATCGACCAGTTTCGTCAGTTCCGCCCGGGTGTGGGCCACGCAGGTCAGGTGCGCCAGTGGACGCAGCGAGGTTTCCCGGAGCAAACCGCCCAGGAGGTCGATGGCTGTGTCGCGGTTCGAACCGGTTGCGCCGTAGGTGACTGAAACGTAGTCGGGAGCGGTCTGCTCAAGTTCGCGGACGGTACGCCAGAGCGATTCCGTGGCGCCGGGCGTACGTGGTGGCCATAGTTCATAGGAAAGGGCATGGTAGGGCTCCGTGACCGGGGGTCCTACCGTATGCACGGATTTTGAAGGTGGGGACATTTGCATCCTCGCTCGGCGGGTCATCCGGGCACGCCGCTGAATCGCGGAATGAACCGGTATGAATCAAGGAAAGGGAACGCAGGAGGCTTCGGACCGCACGCGAGATGCGGGACGGAAATCCTGCAATACAAATGTCAGGCCCACATGGGGGCACCCACACTTCCCAACGGAAGTCGCTGACACGTGATGGAACTTGTGAACACGTTACGTCACTGCCGCGCGGGCCTTCAAGAAATGTTGCGCGGTGACGAAACAATTCACGGCCGCAACTCGAAGGCCTCATGCGGGCGGACACACGAAACTCCCAAGTTCGGTTGCAATACTTGCACGATGCCCCGGCAGTTTACTGGTACTGACACCCCTCCAATCAGCAACAACCGTGCCCGCGCGCGAACCTACGCGCGGCACCTGATCACCCACGAGCGTCTACTCCTCTCGGTGAAGGCGGCCTTCGCCGCCGGAATAGCGTGGTGGATCGCGCTTCAAGTGCCCGGGGTCGCTTCGCAATATCCTTACTACGCTCCGTTAGGCGCAGTTGCCTGCATGTATCCCACGGTTGCCGGTTCGGCGCGGCAGGGGTTCCAGACGCTCCTTGGGCTGGCGGTAGGATTCGTGCTTGCAATGCCCGTGATCCTGCTCGGTCAGGTCTCAGTACTGACTGTCGCCGTCGTCGTCGGTGTCGGCGTTCTGGCCGCAGGGCTGCCGAGGCTGGGCGCGGGCAGGGACTGGATCCCCATCGCTTCGCTCTTCGTCCTTCTGCTGGGCGGCGAAGATCCGGACGGGTACTCGTTCGGCTACCTCGTCCAGATGCTTGTCGGCGTACTGGTCGGGCTGGCCGTCAACATGCTGGTATTCCCTCCGCTTCACCTCAACGGAGCCATCCGCGGCCTTGAAAACTTCCGCGGGCTGCTTGCACGCCAACTAGGGGACATGGCCGCCGCCATCAACGAGTCATGGCCGCCGGAACACGAGGAATGGTCGCAGCGTGAAAGTCAACTGTCCGAACTTGGACAACAGGTTCGCTCGGCGGTGCAGCTCGCCGATTCGAGCCGGCGCGGGAACGTACGACGACGGCGCCACCACCACGATCTCGACGCTGACTATCACGCGCTTCAGGCGCTTGAGCGGATCGCCTTCCACGTCCAGGACATGACCGATGTGCTGGCCGGCGTGATCTGGCGGACCCCGGATGACACCCCTCTTCCACCCGCCCTGGTGAAACCGCTCGCCAATGCGATGAGCCGGACGGCGTCCGCAGTGGATGCTTGGGATCCCGAAAGTGCCGCCATGCCGGACGCCGAGGCCGCGGTTGAGGAGCTCATGCAGCGCATCACGGCGAGCGCCACGGCCGAGAACCGGATCCAGGCCACAGCGAGTCTGGCGATGGGCCTGCGCCGGATCCTCCTTACCGTTCGTGCGGAAGCCAGCGGGCCAGACGCCGGCGGAAGCGATGTGCGTCCCGAAGGTGAGGGGCTAGGGTGAGCTGATGGCCCTGGGACTCACCGATATCGGAGCGGAGGCCGGCCTACTGGCCGGAGCCGGCCGGGCGATCCTGCTCCAACTTGCAGACCCCGCGATAGGGCGCGGCATAGCTGACCACAGCGATTTCACCGGGCGACCCATGGACCGGCTGGTGGGCACCATGACTTATGTGTACGCCGTCGTCTACGGCGACGAAGGCCAGCTCGATTCGGTCCGCCGTCGGGTCAACCGGGCGCATGCGCCCGTTCGCGCTGAGACGGGAAGCACCCAGTCCTACAGCGCATTCAACGCCGATTCCCAGCTCTGGGTGGTTGCCACACTCTATGACACGGCGATCACCGTGCACGAGCGCGTCTTCGGCGAGCTCGACGCCGAGTCAGCCGACCGCATCTATCGCGAGTATGCCGTCCTTGGCAGTGCACTTCAGATGCCGGCTGATCGCTGGCCCGCGGACAGGGACGCCTTCGCTGCCTACTGGCGCGGCAAGAGCGCCGAACTAAGGACCGATGCTTTGACGCGTCGGGTCGCCCGGCAATTGCTACACCCATCAAGCGGACCCCGCTGGTTGCGGGCTTCGATGCCCCTGGCCCGCTTCCTGACGGCGGGTTTCCTCCCCGAGCAGCTGAGAAGGGAGTTCAACCTGCCGTGGGGCCGGTGGCACCAGCAGGCCTTCGACGCGCTGATGAGGTTCACCGCCCTCACCTACCCGCGCCTACCGAAGCGGGTGAGGTATGCGTTCCGGGATTACTGCCTCCGGCAACTGGATCAGCGGGACGGATAGGCGTGCGGGGATTCACTGCTGTAGAACAGTTCATCGATTCCAGGGCACACCGGTTCCTCGACCGCCGTGAGGGCAGTGGTCTACGGGCGGGCCTCACTGAGTTCGTCGTTTTCGGCCTGAAGCAGGGTTGGGCCTGCATTTTCGGTGCCGCCCTGCTGGCGGTAATCATGTGTGCCCGGCTCTGGTACCCCGACGACGCCGCGCTGGCGCGAAACGACTTCCTGACCATCGCCGCCGTGTGCATTCAGGTGCTCATGATCGTCACCGGCCTGGAGACCGCCCGGGAGCTGCGGGTGATCATCCTCTTCCACCTGGTCGGCACGGTGATGGAACTCTTCAAGACCGACGTCGGGTCCTGGTCCTACGAAGCGGATGGGGTTCTTCGTGTCCTGGGGGTGCCGTTGTTCAGCGGTTTCATGTACGCGGCAGTCGGTTCCTACATGGTGCGCGTATACCGGCTCTTCGACCTGAGGTTCACGAGGTACCCACGCAGGCGGATTACGGCAATCCTCGCAGCGGCCATCTACGTCAACTTCTTCACGCACCACTACGTCTTCGATGCCAGGTGGATCCTGCTGGCACTGGTGCTCGCCCTGTTCGGCCCCTGCGTGATGCACTTCCGCGTATTTCGCTCAACCTTCCGGATGCCGCTCGTCCTGGCTTTCCTCCTGGTTGCGATTTTCATCTGGATCGCCGAGAACCTCGGAACGTTGGCCGGAGCGTGGCTCTACCCTGATCAGGCGGACAGTTGGCAGGTCGTGGCACCCGAGAAGCTCGGCTCGTGGTTTCTCCTGATGATCATCTCCGTGGTGCTCGTGGCCTGGGTGTACAAGCCGCGACAGCCCGGAGCGGCCTCCTGACTCAGGCTTCGTCCTCAGGATCGATGCGCATGGCTCCGTCAACGATGCCCAGCTCGCTGAGCTGCTCTGCCATGCCTGCGCCGTCGCCCGCGTAGATCCAGGGGATTCCCGGAGTTGATCCGGCAGGACTGCCCTTGGAACGACCGCCGGCAAGTACGGCCTCACCCGCCGACAACTGACGGATCGCGATCGCCCTGACCCTATCCGGATGGTTGCGGGCGAACTCGGCGTAGATCGCTTCGTCGTGCTGGCCGTCGTCCCCGATCAGGAGCCACTTGACGGACGGGAACTCCTGCGCCAACCGCTCGAGCGACGAACGCTTGTGTTCCTGTCCGCTGCGGAACCAGCGGTCCCGGGTGGGGCCCCAGTCTGTGAGCAGCTTGGGTCCCGCCGGGTAGAGATTGCGCGAGAGGAACCGGGTGAGGGCCGGCGCAACGTTCCATGCACCCGTGGAAAGGTACAGGACGGGCGCGGCCGGGTTCTTGCGCACAATGCGCTCCATCAAAACGGACATCCCGGGCGTTGGCGTCCGGGCATGTTCGTCGAGAACGAAGGTGTTCCAGGCCGCAAGGAAAGGCCGCGGGAGTGCGGTCACCATGACGGTGTCGTCGATGTCCGAGACAACGCCGAAGGTCACGTCGTCTTCGACCACCCTGAGGGGCGCATCAGCTACAACCTCGTCACCGGAGCGGATCAGGACGGTGTGCCAACCGGGCTCGAGTTCAGCCTCGATGTGCGCGTCGATCACACCTCCGCGGTCAGCGTGCACGACGGCGGAGGAGCCGTTGAATTCCAGCGTCACCTCGGCGTGCCGCACGGGTGCGCTTGTGAAGTTGCGCCACCCCCGGAGCCCTTCCTTCAACGGCTTCATCAGGTCCTTGCCCGTGGCCGGCTGGAGATCGCGGGGGTTGGACAGAACAACCCTGCCGAGCACGCGGATCCACTTGGTGGTCCCGTATCCGGTGTAGGGGATGATCGTTTCGACTCTCCCACGGCGCTCCGCGATCCGGGTCTGCAGTGCGTGCCACGTATCGCCGATCAGCAGTCCGAGATGCGTACGCTCGCGAATGCCCTCCGGATGTGCGGACGCAGGAGGGACGGGTGCGTTGTCGGTTGCCATGGAACCAGTCTGTCATGATGACGGACTGCCGCCGCAGAGGTTACCTGCCGCTCACCCTCGTCCGCTGCGCGTCGAGCGTGGCAGGATCGTAGGGTGGCCGACCGACTGATGCTCCTTGACACCCCGTCCCTCTACTTTCGTGCGTTCTACGGACTGCCCGACAGCCTGAAGGCACCTGACGGCACGCCGGTCAATGCTGCGCGCGGCCTGCTCGACATGATCGCGCGGCTGGTCACCGACTACAAGGCCACCCATTTGGTGGCCTGTTGGGATGACGATTGGCGGCCACAGTGGAGGGTGGATCTCATCCCGAGCTATAAGGAGCACAGGGTCTCGAAAACGGTTGACGGGGGCGTGGACGTTGAGGAAACACCGCCCGGCCTGGTGGCTCAGCTGCCGCTCATCCGTGAACTGCTGACCGCGCTTGGTATTCCGATCATCGGGGCAGCCGAGCATGAGGCCGACGACGTCATCGGCAGCCTGGCCACCCAGGCAGCCATGCCCGTGGATATCGTCACCGGCGACCGGGACCTTTTTCAGCTGATCGATGACGAACGCGACGTCCGCGTCCTCTACACCGCCCGCGGAATGAGCAAGCTCGAAACCTGGACGGATGTCACGGTTGTCGGCAAGTATGCGGTGCTCCCCAGCCAGTACGCTGACTTCGCGGCTCTCCGGGGTGACACATCAGACGGGTTGCCCGGCGTGTCGGGAGTCGGTGAGAAGACGGCTGCGGGATTGTTGAAGGACTTCGCCGACCTGGACGGGATCATCGAGGCCGGCACTGATTCCTCTACGGCTATGTCTGCGTCGATCAGGCAGAAACTCGCGGCCGCAGCAGATTACCTCTCCGTGGCGCCCACCGTTGTACAGGTAGTCCGCGATCTCAAGCTGGGGGATTTTGACGCCCGCATCGCACCTCTCGGAACGGCGTCGTTCGAGAAAGTCCGCGAACTCGCAGCTGATTGGAACCTCGGCGGAGCTGCCGAACGGGTACTGAAAGTCTATGAAGGGCGCCCGGGTAGTCCAAAATAGGGCACTGTCTCTCTAGTGTCCTTACCAAGCTCAGACCAAGGCGAGGGAAGGCTGTTTAACGAACGGAACCCCGGGTACACCCGGGGTTCCGTTGGTGGAGCTGAGGGGACTCGAACCCCTGACCCCCTGCATGCCATGCAGGTGCGCTACCAGCTGCGCCACAGCCCCAAACCTGTGCTTCCGCAGGTAAACATCCGCCGAAGCAACTTGTTTAGTGTAGTAAATTTTCGAGCCCCCGCAAAATCGAAACAGGCTCTCAGCCAGTCTTCGGAGTCACCCTTCAAGCGGAGTCGACGGCATGGATGCCAAGCCCACATTGTGCTCCGTCAGCTGCCATTTCAGCGTCCCGTGAGGAAAGGAACTCAGCTCCTCAAGCACAGACCAATGGCAGTTTGCCACGCCAGCGAGCGCACCCCAGTTGCCGGGTGGAATCCCCATCAAGGCAGCGATGCCGGAGCGGATCGCCCCGCCATGGCTTACCAGCACGACGGTCTGACCATGAGCAAGCCGGCCAGCGGATTCGACGGCGCAGGAAAGCATTCGTGCGGCGACGTCCGTTCGGCTTTCGCCGCCGCCAGCCGGGATTTTCGGGTCACCTGCGTGCCAACGCTGCTGGTCTTCCGGGAAGCGCCGGCCGATCTCATCGAACGAGAGCCCCTGCCACTGACCGGCGAAGGTTTCGCGCAACCTCACATCGGCTTCAACCGCGTGGCCCGTCAGCGAACCCAGCTCTGCGGCAGTCTCCCGCGCACGCTCAAGGTCCGAGGACAGGATCAAAGCTGGGCTGAGATGCGCCAGTTCGCGCGCTGCGTCAGCGGCCTGCCGCCGACCGACACCGTCAAGGGGGATGTCCTCCTGCCCCTGGAAGAGTCCGTGCAGGTTCCACTCCGTCCGCCCATGCCGCCAGAAGACTATCCTTCGGCCAGAAGGTGCAGAATCACCTGCCGCGCTGTCGACAGCGCGCTGCCTCACTCTGTATCAGTGCCGGCTTCAGAGCCGACGGCGTTCACGGTGTCATCGAGTTGGAGGTCCACGGCCGGGCAGTCTCCCCAGAGCCGCTCAAGGGCATAGAACACCCGGTCCTCTTCGTGCTGTACGTGGATAACCACTTCTGCGTAATCGAGCAGGACCCACCGGCCCTGGCTTCTCCCCTCCCGTCTAACGGGCTTGAGATCCTGTTTGGCAAGTTCCTGCTCAATGCCGTCGACAATGGCGTTCACCTGCCGCTCACTGGGCGCAGATGCGACCAGGAAAATATCCGTAATGGCTAAACGTTCGCTGACGTCGATGGCCACTATGTCCTGTGCAATTTTGTCCGACGCCGCACGCGCAGCAGTACGGGCTATAGCGATGGACGATTCCGATGCGCTCACTGATCTCCTAGGGTGTAGTCAGCCGCCAAAGCCGCCGACAATCATCATGATTCCGGTAATGAGCGCAAGGGCGCCCAATCCAAGTACTGAATACTGCACTATCCGCATGCGTTGCACGCGCGCCAGCCCTGCGGTCATAGCGTCGAGGGGCTCGAGCCCGTAGGCACTTCGTGCGCGGACGGGTGAGGCGTCGTCGGACCCGTGGCGCCGCGGCCCGAGCGCCATTGCCTCGGCCTGGGCGAGCACGCGCGAACGCCCCGCAGAATCCGGGGAAAGAGCTGACAAATCCTCTCCGCTCGAAACCGGTGATGCTGTGACAGCCGGCTGCACGCCGTCGTCGGTCCCGGCACCAGGACCGGGAATGACGGCGGGCGCGAGTACACCGGCAACGGGACGCTGCCTCGGCACAGCCGGGCGAACCACCGGTATGTGGGAAGTCGACGGCGCCGGCGAGGATGAGTCTTCGGCTTTGCCGACCTGAATAAACTCCACTGGCGAAACGATCGACAGGTTGTGTGCCGTAGTTGGGTCATTCAGTACCGGCTTGCGCTGCCGGTTT
This sequence comes from Arthrobacter sp. TRD_SC_6, assembly GCF_055361185.1. Classification (NCBI taxonomy): domain Bacteria; kingdom Bacillati; phylum Actinomycetota; class Actinomycetes; order Micrococcales; family Micrococcaceae; genus Arthrobacter; species Arthrobacter sp. TRD_SC_6. Next base: position 2,387,589 of record NZ_CM143953.1, on the reverse strand, counting down.
TCCTGGGTGAGCTGCTGGATCTTCTGCGCACGGGTGTTGAGGATTGCTGCGCGTTCCGCAAGCGCCTTCTGCTGGGCCAGGATCTCAAGGTCCACCGAGAAAGGATCATCCTTCGCCGCAGCCTCCATCATGGCCACCTGGTTCTGCGCCTGGCCGATGATTGCCTCACGCGCCGCCAGTGCCTGCTCCACGGTCAGCTGAGTTTTATCCACGGGCGGCGCTGCCAGTAGAGGACTTGCCGGCGGAACCGGCAGGACAGCGCCCGGCTGGGTCTGGTGCCCAGCGGCTGCTTGCTGCTGAAGCCGCAACTGCCTCCGGGTGGGAATCCCGGCTTCCTGCTCAGGCTGCTTGTCCGCTAAAGCGCGGTAGCTGCGTAACGTCTCACGGTCGCGTGCCCGTACCTGGGAAACACGCTCACGCTCCGTCGAGGAGGGGGCGTCCACTGGTACGTCAGCAGCCCGCCTGCTGCGCCTCTCCCGCGGCTGTGCATCGTCAGGCGATGAGATCTCCGCGGACTGCTCAGCATCCACTGGCGCCTGATTTGTTCCGGTTTCGGAGGCTTCGTCAGGCAGCGGCTGGTCCTCGTCGGAGACAGCGCGCGATTGCCGAAGCGCCCTCCGGCTCTGTGCGGACTCGTGACCGTTACTCATTACTTCTTCACCCAGTGGTTGTCATGTTGTTATGGACACTTCTGACTGTTTCCGCTCCCCCGGGCGGCCGTTCAACACGTACAGTCCGTGCTTTGCGATGTATTGCACCACACCGTCCGGCACCAAGTACCAAACCGGCTCACCGTCCGAAACACGCCGCCTGCAGTCAGTGGAGGAGATGGCCATCGCCGGAACCTCCATGAGGCTGACATCCTTACCCTCGCTGCTCAGAACATGACCAGGCCGGGTCACACCCACAAAGTGAGCCAGCGACCAGAGCTCATCCACGTTCTTCCAGGACAGGATCTGGGCCATGGCGTCCGCACCGGTGATGAAGAACAGCTCCGCCTCCGGGCGCGTAGCCTTAAGGTCCCGCAGCGTGTCGATCGTGTAGGTTGGCCCCGGCCGATCGATGTCCACGCGGCTCACCGTGAAGCTTGGGTTGGACGCCGTGGCAACCACGGTCATCAAGTACCGGTGCTCGGCGGGGCTGACTTCCTTGGCGTTCTTCTGCCACGGCTGGCCAGTCGGCACGAAGACCACCTCGTCCAGGTCGAACGCCGCTGCCACTTCGCTCGCAGCTACAAGGTGGCCGTGATGAATTGGGTCAAACGTTCCGCCCATGACTCCCAGGCGCCAGCGGGCTGAGCCGTCACGCACAGGAGCATTTGGGCTCAGCCCGTGCTCGATGGGTTTTCCGGAAGCTTCGGTCAAGGAGATCAGTGCGAGGCGGTTTCGCCGTGATCGTGCTTGTTGGGGTGCTGGCGATGAGGGTCACCGTGCTCTTCCACGGCCTCGTGGCGGTGCCCGAGGCTGGTGAAAGCGATGGTAACGAACATCAGCAGAAGGAGAATGCCCATCATGATGCCGCCATACGCGATGGCCGGCATGGGCAGCTCCGTGTGATGTTCAGCGGTTTCACTGGCAACGACTGCGAGCATCTGGGTCAGCATTCTTCTCCCCTTGGGAACGGTGTGAGCGCCTGCCGCCCCGATTCCTAAGCGGACGCGGATGAAACGCGGGCAGGGCGCGGGACAGCGCGTGATTTACCTCCCATGGTACGCGTTATCAGCGGGGCACTCGAACTTCGGGGCTGATACGCATGACAGGAGATTACGCTCCGGCGGCCTACCGGCGGATGTGGCCGTCGCCCTGAATGATCCACTTTGTGGTGGTCAGTTCACGCAGCCCCATCGGCCCGCGCGCGTGCATCTTCTGCGTGGAGATCCCGACCTCAGCGCCGAGCCCCAACTCTCCTCCATCGGTGAATCGGGTGGAGGCATTCACGATGACGGCCGCCGAGTCCACACCCGCAATGAACTGTTCGGAGTGGGTCAGGTTATTGGTGATGATGGCTTCCGTATGGCCCGTGCTCCAGCTCCGGATGTGCTCCAGTGCGTCCTCCACGGAGTCGACCATCGCGACGGCCAGGTCCAGGTCCATGTACTCGCGCGCCCAGTCCTCGTCAGTGGCCTCGTCAGCCGTGACGCCGTCGGGGAGGATGGCCTGGATTCGGGAATCGGCGTGCAGGCGCACGCCAGCTTCAGCCAGGGCTCGGAGCACCGCCGGTGCCGCCTGCGCGTCTTTATGCACGAGCAGCGTCTCCACGGTATTGCACACGCTTGGGCGCTGGGTTTTGGCATTGAGCAGGATATCCACGGCCATATCCTCGCTGGCGCTCTCATCGAGGTAGATGTGCACATTTCCCTCGCCCGTCTCAATGACCGGCACGGCAGCGTTCCTGACTACGGTTTGAATGAGGTCGTGTCCGCCACGGGGAATCAACACATCCACGCGTCCGCGTGCCTTCATCAGGACGTTGGCGCCCTCGCGTCCAAACTCGTCAACGGTTTGCACAGCATCCGCCGGCAGGCCCGTCCGGTCGAGTGCATCCCGGATGATGCCAAGGAGCGCAGCGTTGGTATTCGCTGCCGCGCTGCCGCCACGGAGAATCACGGCGTTACCGCTTTTCAGGGCCAGCCCTGCGATGTCCACGGTCACGTTGGGCCGCGCCTCATAAATGGCGGCGACAACGCCAAGAGGTACGTGCACCTGTCGGAGCCGCACCCCGTTCGGCAGTGTCTGGCCCCGCGCAACGGTGCCCACCGGATCCGGGAGCCCCGCGAGATTTTCGAGGGCGGACGCCAGTCCGCCGATGCGCTCCTCGGTAAGGCTGAGCCGGTCCAGCAGCGCTTTGGAAGTTCCATTGGCGCGGCCCGCTTCGAGATCAAGTGCGTTTGCCCGCAGGATTGCGTCTTTCCGGGCAACCAGGGCCTCGCCGATCGCCGAGAGTGCCTTGTCCTTATGCGAGCGGTTTGCGCGGGCCACGAGGCGTGAAGCCGCCCTCGCCCGGTCGGCGATGGCGTGCACAGCCTGCTCGACATCCACCGCCGGCTCCGCAGCCTCGGAGGCTTTCGCGGAGGGCGTCTGGGTCTGCTGTGTGGTCACGGAAGTCATCACCCAATCCTAACGAGGTGTTCAAGGTATATCGATGGCACCGCCCAAACGATGTCCGTTCAGGCCCCCGCGACGGTCTGAAGTACAACCAGATCATTGACGTGGACCACTGAACGCTCGTACTCCCGGCCGAGTTCGCGGGACAACTCCCGCGTTGACCTGCCGAGCATTCTCGGCAGCTCGAAGGAGCTGTAATTCACCAGTCCGCGGGCTACCGCGGTGCCGTTCTTGTCCACCATTTCAACGGGGTCCCCGGCTTCGAACTCGCCGCTTACGGAAACAATGCCCGCAGGAAGAAGGGACCGGCGTCGTTCGCTCACCGCCCTGGCCGCGCCGTCGTCCAGCGTCAGCGTCCCCTGAATCCGTGCCAGATGCGCCAACCACAGCAACCGGATGGGCTGCCTGCGGCCGTTGGTACTGAACCACGTCCCGACGTCCTCCCCTGCCAGTGCAGGTCCCACATTTTCCGTCGAGGTGACCAGGGCGGGGATACCGGATGACGCGGCGATAGTGGCAGCCTCGACCTTTGTGACCATACCGCCGGTCCCGACGCCGGCCTTGCCCGTTCTTCCAATGCTGACGCCTTCAAGATCCTCCGGACCGCGCACTTCGGGAATACGCCTGGACCCCTCTTTCGGCGGACCGTCGTAGAGCGAATCGACGTCGGAGAGCAGGACCAGGGCGTCGGCCTTCACCAGGTGCGCGACCAGGGCTGCGAGGCGGTCATTGTCGCCGAAGCGGATCTCTGAGCTTGCGACCGTGTCATTCTCATTCACGATGGGGATGACCCGGAAGTTCAGGAGCCGCTCCATCGCGCGGTGTGCATTCGCGTAGTGGCTTCTGCGCATCAGGTCATCAAGCGTCAGGAGCACCTGGCTGACGGTGACTCCGTGCGCGCCGAAGGCGTGCGTGTAGCGCGCCATGAGCAGTCCCTGGCCCACGCTTGCGGCTGCCTGCTGGGAGGAGAGCTGGTTGGGGCGCCGTGACAAACCCAGCGGCGCCAGCCCCGCCGCAATAGCGCCAGAGGACACGAGGATGATCTCGGTTCCCTCATTGTGGCGCACGGCCAGGGTGTCGGAGAGTGCAAACAGCGCTTCATCGGAGAGTCCTCCGGAGAGTGAGGTCAGTGAGGACGAACCTACCTTCACCACAACTCGCTGGGCCTTGGCCAAGCCGGATCGGGTCTTGAGAGGGCGCTTTGCTGTCATCTATTCCTTCGGTCGCTTTCTCGTCGGGTGTGCGGCAGTCAGAGTATGTAAATTGCTACGCTCAGTCTTCGTCCGGTGCCGGCTTGGCGTCCGTCTTGGCAGCGGCGCCAGCTTGCTGGTGCTTGTAATTGACCGACTCTGTCCAGATCCCGGCCTTGCGCTCGGCTTCCAGTTCCGCGCGGGCGGCTGCGCGGGCATCCTTGCGGCCCTGGTAGTCCTCCCGCTTCTCGTCGCGGGTAGGCCGGATGAGCTCTTCCAGCCGGAGGTCGGTTCCACGAGGGGAGGCGAGCAACTCCGCACCACCCATCATGGTGGGTTCCCAGTCGAAGACGACGCCGTCACCCTCACCGATCACCACAGTGTCTCCCGGCTTGGCGCCACTGCGGAACAGCTGTTCCTCGACACCCAGCTTGGCGAGCCGGTCAGCGAGGTAGCCAACAGCTTCGTCATTGGTGAAATCAGTCTGCTTGACCCAGCGTTCCGGCTTTTCGCCAAGGACTCGAAACAGAGGCTCGAGGTTCTTTTCCTCGCGGCGGATGATGTAACCCTTCGAATTGACTGCGCGTGGGCGCACAACCGAAGGAACGACGACGGGTGGCTCGGCTTTGAGCTTTTCCCGCGCCTCGCGGACGATCTCTGCCATCGCAAACCCGAGTTGCCGGAGACCTTCGTGGCTTGACGCGGATACTTCGAACACCCGGTAGCCGCGTGACTCCAACTCAGGACGCACAAAACCTGCCATGTCCCGTCCGTCAGGAACATCCACCTTGTTGAGGGCGACCAGGCGTGGCCTTTCGTTCAGCGGAATCACTTCTCCGCCTGGTCCGGCGTAGCTCATGTCGACGGCGTAGCGCTCGAGTTCCTGTTCGATGATCGCGAGGTCATTGAGTGGGTCGCGGTCAGCCTCGAGAGTTGCGCAATCGAGGACGTGCACCAGGGCGGCGCAGCGCTCCACATGGCGCAGGAAGTCATGTCCGAGCCCGCGCCCTTCGCTTGCTCCCTCGATCAGTCCGGGCACATCTGCGATGGTGAAGATGGTCTCGCCGGCTTCAACAACACCGAGGTTCGGGCGAAGGGTGGTGAACGGGTAGTCGGCGATCTTAGGCCGGGCAGCTGACATAGCCGCAATCAGGCTCGACTTGCCAGCAGAGGGAAAACCAACCAGCGCGATGTCGGCAATGGACTTGAGCTCGAGCACGACGTCCCGCGCGTCCCCGGGAATTCCGAGCAGTGCGAAACCTGGCGCCTTGCGCTTCTGGGAGGAAAGCGAGGAGTTACCCAGCCCTCCCTGGCCACCGGCAGCCGCGATGAATTCGGTTCCCGTGCCCACGAGGTCAGCGAGTACTTCGCCGTCCCTTGTTTTCACAACCGTGCCGTCAGGGACCGGAAGGATCAGGGTTTCGCCCCTGCGCCCTTCGCGCCAGTCCCCCATGCCGTTTCCGCCGTTGGTGGCGTGCCTGTGTGGGGCATGGTGGTAGTCGAGGAGAGTAGTTGTCTGGGAGTCCACCCGGAGAATCACAGCGCCGCCGTCGCCGCCGTTGCCGCCGTCGGGCCCACCCAACGGCTTGAACTTCTCACGCTTGACAGAGACGCAGCCGTGGCCGCCCGTGCCCCCGGACACGTGCAGAACAACCCGGTCAACGAAGCTTGCCACGGTGTACTCCTCTTGCATAAATCACATCGATGCCGAGTCTATCCGGCTTAAAAGAAGGTGGGGTGAGCCAGTCTGGCTCACCCCACCGGAAATCTGACGCGTGTTGAACGCGCGGTGTGCGGTTGCGAGTACTACTCGGCTACCGCGCCCACGATGTTGACAACGCGGCGCCCGCGGCGGGTACCGAATTCAACGGCACCGGCCTCAAGGGCGAACAGCGTGTCATCCCCACCGCGGCCAACGTTGGCTCCGGGGTGGAAGTGGGTACCGCGCTGGCGGACGATGATCTCGCCTGCCTTGACAACCTGGCCGCCAAAGCGCTTGACGCCGAGGTACTGGGCGTTGGAGTCGCGACCGTTGCGAGTGGAACTCGCACCCTTCTTATGTGCCATCTGCTATGCCTGCCTTCTACTAAATTCTGGGAACCAGGAGAACCTGTTGGATCAGCAACCGCGAACGGTTACTTGATACCCGTGATCTTGACCTTGGTGAGCTCGGAACGGTGACCCTGGCGCTTCTTGTAGCCGGTCTTGTTCTTGAACTTCTGAATGACGATCTTCGGACCACGAAGGTTCTCGATGATCTCGGCAGTAACAGTAACCTTTGCGAGGTCATTTGCTGCTGAAGTTACCTTGTCGCCGTCGACCAGAAGGAGAGCAGGCAGCTTGAAGCTGGTGCCGGCCTCACCGGGGACGCGGTCAAGGGTAACGAGGTCTCCCACAGAAACCTTTTCTTGGCGGCCGCCTGCGCGGACAATCGCGTACACCACTTGGGAACTCACTTCTCTCGACGATCAAAACTGTTTTGCGTGCTGTTTTCCGGGGCCGTACGCCTTATCAGCGCAGCCGGAGGTGCTAAGTGCACTCGCGGCGCATACACGCCCCGAAGATAGTCATTTCAAAATAGACATACGAGGGCGCCCGCACCGAAGATCCAGATTACGGCAATCTCGCGGATTCCCGCAAATCAGGCCGTGTCGGCGCGTCGAAAAACTCATGTTCATACCAGGCCGAGGCCTCGAAAGCCGCAAGCATGCCGGATCGATCATACGGCGAAGCACTGCTGAAGGCAGTATCGGCGTAGTCGATAGCCCGGGACGTTGCTTCTGCGAACGCCGGATCCGAGTACGTCCTGATCCAGGCAGCGTAGGCATGCTCCCCGGGATTCTCGGACACACTCCACTGCGCATGCAGTGCCGTGCCCACATGGGCGTACAGCCAGTAGCAAGGCAACACCGCTGCAACGAGGACCGCATAACTGGAGTTCGCCGCTGCTGCCAGGAGATGGTCGACGTAGGCCTTGGTCACGGGTCCCTGCGCCGGTAAGGGACCCCGCCCATCGAGCCATGTGCGGTGAAGCTCGGATTCCACCTCCAGGCAGTTCCTCGCACCATTGGCCCAGAACAACTGCTCGGCTTCCGTCGGCGCAAGCGAACTGGCGCGGGCGAGCACTCGCGAGTACTCCCGCAGGTAAAGGGCATCCTGCGCGAGGTAGTAGGCGAACTGGTCTGCGGGTAGCGTGCCCTCTCCCAGCGCGGCAACAAATCCCAAGGAGCCTATCGCTTCACGGTGGCGTTCGGTGAGTGCCCAGGCCTGCTCACTGAAGCGGCGTTCCCCCATCCCTTCCACGGCTCCCTCCGTGTGCTCGTCGCTGTGCGCCCCGTCAAAGGCGTGGAAGTGATGGATCGGGCCGTTGCCCTCCCCCACCTGAAGTTCGTCAGCCCTTTCCAACGCACCGCGAAGCCATACCTTCACCGTGGCGAGGGATTGGTGCCAATCCCTCGTGCGTACCTGCACGGTTGCCAGCGCCGCGGACAGCGAGCATCCCGTCCCGTGGGTGTTGCGGGTCTGCACCCGCGGGCCACCAACCACCGTCACGGTTACTTCCGCTCCGGTCGGCTCCACGAGTGCGTCGGGGCAGTCTGTGCCGCCGAGATGCCCGCCCTTGACCAGAACCGCGGTACCTGCAGACGACGCCAGCTTCTTCCCCTGCTCGAGCGCTGCCTCCCAGGTCTTGGCCACCGGCTCACCCAGGAGGACAGCCAGTTCCGGGATGTTCGGCGTCACAAGGTCTGCCAGCGGCACCAGCGCACGCAGCGCGTCCTCCGCCTCGGTTGCCAGCAACCGGTCGCCACTGGTGGCAACCATCACCGGGTCTAGAACGACGACGGCGCCCGGCGCGGACGGCAGCCACTCACGCACCGTTCGGATAGTGTCTGCATCCCCGAGCATCCCGATCTTCACAGCGTCGATGACGACATCGTCGCTTACGGCCTGGAGCTGCTCGAGCAGGAATGACGACGGCGGCGTGTGAACGCTGCGCACGCCGCGGGTGTTCTGGGCGACCAGCGACGTGACCACTGCCATGCCGTATCCGCCATGCGCACCGATGCTCTTGAGGTCTGCCTGGATACCCGCACCGCCGGTCGGGTCGGTGCCGGCGATGCTGAGCACGCGTGGAATGGTGCCGACTCCGCCGCCGGGCAGCCTATCCTCCGACAATGCGGTGTTTGAATCGGTGTGTGGTTCGGTGTGCTCATCGAGCGTGCGAATACTCATTCGCGACATCCCTCCGCTAGGCCAGCGGCCGCCAGGTAAGCGGCCGTCTCTAGATCAGGTTCAACGCGTTTTATCTCAGCCGGGAGCCGGCACCGCGTGTCACTGCGCACAACCCTACCGCAGCAGCGGCGGGCCAACTCCTCTCACCGCAGACGGGCAGGAGCCAGCATGGGCACATCGTGAAGGCACGGGAACGGCGCGCCACGAAAACGTGGCGCGCCGTCAATACTGCTCCGGAACCCGGCTGGGCCGGAGAAACTGCCTACAAATCCGAGGCGGGAACTCCCACGCCCAGGATCATCGGCTCCTCCGTAGCTTTCGGCTTCTCCGCGACCTTCTCCACCTTCGCCACATGCTGGGTCCCGGCGGCAGTCGAAGCGTCACCGGCGGTACGTTCAATGGTGGCTCCTGATGCGGAACCCTGGGCGCTGCTGGCGACACGGCGGCGATTGCGGCGGCCCTTGGACGCCGGCTGGGCGCCTCCAGCCTGAGCAACGGAAGGATCCACAGAACCCCCCTCAGATCCGGTCTTCCAGAACTCTCTTGCCGGCTCGTTGGAGGCTTCCGCGGCCGGCCCGGAGTTGTTCCCGGAAGCTGCCGGTTGGTGCCGGTTGAACGCTTCCGTGAGGCTCTCCAGGGTCAGGCGAGGCTCCTCCGCGGTGGGGGCCGGGGCAGCATCTCCGCGAGGCAGCGTCACAGTCTCACCGTTGATGGTGAGGACCGAAGCGGACGCGTGCGGCTGCTCTTCCCGGTGATCCTCGTGCTCATGCGCCGCGTGGGTAGCAGCGGCAATGTTCGCGAGCGCCGCCCGGGCTGCTTCCGCGCGAGCCGCGCGCTCGGCGTCGTCGACCTTGGGCTCGGGAACGAGCGGTGCCTGCTCCTCCTCCGGAGGGCTCTTCACGCGGTTCCGTTTGCGCTCACTCCGGGTCATCTTTTCCTGGCGGAGGTGCTGCTGGTGATTCTCCCCCGAGACGGCATGACGCCGGTGTTCCACTGGCTCGTCGTGCGTCACGACACCGCGACCGCCACAGTGCTCACAGTTCTCGCCGAACACTTCGAGGAGCCCTGTGCCCATCCGCTTACGGGTCATCTGGACAAGGCCCAGCGAGGTGACCTCCGCAACCTGGTGCTTCGTCCGGTCACGGCCCAGGCACTCGACCAGGCGTCGCAGCACCAGGTCCCGGTTGGCTTCGAGAACCATGTCGATGAAGTCAATGACAATGATGCCGCCAATGTCGCGGAGACGCAGTTGGCGCACCACTTCCTCGGCCGCTTCAAGGTTGTTCTTGGTGACGGTTTCTTCGAGGTTTCCGCCGCTGCCGGTGAATTTGCCTGTATTGACGTCCACCACAGTCATGGCTTCCGTCCGGTCGATCACGAGTGATCCGCCCGAGGGCAGGAATACCTTGCGGTCGAGGGCCTTGTGGATCTGCTCATCGATGCGGCGCGCCTCGAAGATGTCTTCCTTCTGCGTCCACTTCTCGAGCCGTCCCACCAGATCGGGGGCCACGTACATGACGTACGCCTCAATGGTGTCCCATGCCTCTTCGCCGGAAACGATCAACTTGGAGAAGTCCTCGTTGAAGACGTCCCGGACAACCTTGATGGTGAGGTCGGGCTCCCCGTACAGCAGTTCCGGGGCGAGGGTCTTGGTGGAGCCAGCCTTGGCCTCAATGGTCTCCCACTGGGAACGGAGCCGGTTGATGTCGTGGGTAAGTTCCTCTTCGCTGGCACCCTCCGCGGCGGTCCGGACGATGACGCCCGCGTTCTCGGGCAGACGGTCCTTCAGGATGCGCTTGAGGCGGTTACGTTCGACGTCGGGAAGCTTGCGCGAGATGCCGGTCATCGAACCTCCCGGCACATACACGAGGTAGCGTCCAGGCAGCGAGATCTGGCTGGTCAGGCGCGCACCCTTGTGGCCGACGGGATCCTTGGTCACCTGGACCAGCACCGGGTCACCGGACTTCAGCGCAAGCTCGATCCGGCGCGGCTGTCCGTCAAGGCCTGCGGCATCCCAGTTGACTTCACCCGCGTACAACACAGCGTTACGGCCGCGGCCGATGTCCACGAACGCGGCTTCCATGCTGGGCAGCACGTTCTGGACCTTGCCGAGGTAGACGTTACCGATCAGGGAATCCTGCTGCGTCTTCGAGACGAAGTGCTCCGCGAGCACACCGTCTTCCATGACACCGATCTGGATCCTGTCTTCGCGCTGCCGGACCACCATCTGCCGGTCCACTGATTCACGACGGGCCAGGAACTCCGCCTCCGTAATGACCTGACGGCGGCGGCCGGAGTCCCGGGACTCACGCCGGCGCTGCTTCTTTGCTTCCAGGCGGGTTGATCCCTTGACACTGGTGACGCGGTCCGACGGCGGTGCTTCCTGGGCTTGCCGCGGGGCACGTACCCGGGTGATTGTGTTCGGCGGATCATCGTCCTGGCCGCCGGTGAGCTCCAGGTCCTCGTCCCCACGCCTGCGGCGACGACGACGACGTGAGGTTACGCCTACACCTTCCTCGGATTCTGCTGGTCCCTGCGGCGTGGAATCGGCCTCCGAGCCAGCAGTTTCGGACTCGCTGCCCCGTCCTCGGTTGCGTGTCCTGCGGCCACGGCGACGGCTCCGGCTGCCTTCGTCCTCACCGTCGGAAGAATCAGGGGCGTCGTCGTCCTCGCCCGAGCTTTCGACACTGGCCGCCTTGGGTGTACTCCGGGGAGTACCCCGAACTACCCCAGCGAGGTCCGGTGCGTGGAACAGTAGCGACATGGGGGAATCTGGGATGCGGAATGGATCGAGGCCTGCCTCCGCTACCTGCGTACCGGACTCCTGCTGCTCCTCAGGGGCCTCCTGCGGCGCGGGCGAACCGGCCTGGGCTCGCTGGGTGGACCCTTCGCCGGAATTTGTTGCTGACTCTGCGGGCGCAACACCCGCCTCAGCGCCTGCTACGGCGTCCGATTCGACGACGGCATCACTCTTCCTGGTGCGTGAGCGCGTACTGCGTGTGCTGCGTGCTTTAGCAGGTGCGGCAGCCTCTACCCGTGCCTTCTCAGCGGACGATTCCCCTTCGGAAACTTCACCGCCCGTCGCATCCACCAGCGCATCCGGGAGTTCGTTCGTGGCCGGCGCCTCATCGGCCGCCTCACTGATGGTGGTCGCCTTGCTTGTCGCACGACGACGGCGCGTGGCCGCCTTGGGCGGTTCCTCCGCCGCGGCTTGCTGTGGCAAGGGGTCCTGGAGGGCAGCAGTTTCCCCAACGGGCTCGGCGGGCTTGCGGGTGCGCCGGGCACGTGCCGGCTTGCGCTGTGCTGTTTCCGCGGCCGCGGGGTCGTTGACCTCGGAAGACGGCAGCGCTGAATCTGGCCGGTCGGCTGACGCAGCAGGGTGAACTGATTCAGTGGATCCAGCCGGGACGGGAGCGCCGATCGCTGGCGCCTGCTGTGGCTGGTCAGGAAGGGAGATTTCGGTTTGCGCTGCAGCCCTGGTCCTGCGACGGGGCGCCTTCGTTTCCTTGGGCGCTGCTGCCGGCGCTACTGCTGCCTCTTCCGAGGAGACTGCGGGGGCGGCGTCGTCGTTCTTCTTCCGCGAACGCGTGGCCTTCTGAACCGGTGCGGGCTGCTCCGTCCCCGCTTCCGACTGATCGGGGAATGAGGAATCTGATGCGTTTGTATCCATATTCGGCTGTGCTCCACCCCCGTAAACGCCGTCCACATTCCGGCACCCACGAGGCGCTTGGTCGGCTGTCCGCGGCTCTTATGCTCGCGTCAACCGGAAGTCGTTATAGTGTCGTTCGAGGTCGCGCCAACCATGGGGCGCGGCATCACTCGAAGACCAGTGGCGCTTTTCCTGCCCGTTCGCTGAAAACCAGCACGGGGTCTGCCCGGCGGATTCCGCGGCTTTCACCGTAGTAAGTGCCTAATCCGCAGGTACGTCGCCGGCAGAACCGGAAGCCTGTCACTGGACCGGCAGGGGAATGTGGTTCCCTCACCAGCCGCGTTCATTGTCTCATACACCCATCCAACTCCACGGATTCGGCAGCTAGACTCGCTGTGCGGACAACCAGGAGGGCATGTGAGCGAGCACGCAACCAACGGCGCAGAGCGGGCGCGAGTATTCCGGGACGCCGGCGCTTCGGAACGGAGCGTCCCCGGCTACGCCACGGCGCGGGGCACCGCATGGCTGCTGGTGATCACCGGCGTCGTTGGCTTCCTTGCATCCGGACAGTTGATGCTCGAGCGCCTTGCCCTCTACTCGGACCCGAGCTACGTGACCTCCTGCGACATCAGCCCCTTCGTCTCCTGCGGTGAGGTGTTCCGGACCTGGCAGGCGGCCTTGTTCGGATTCCCGAACCCGTTGATCGGTGTTGTTTCGTTCGCCGTGGTGATAACGACCGGCGTCGTGCTGCTCTCCGGAGCCCAGCTGGGGCGGTGGTACTGGCGGGGACTGCAGGCAGGGACCACAATTGGCTTCGTCTTTGTGGTCTGGCTGTGGAGCCAGGCGCTGTTCGACATTCACATCCTGTGCATCTACTGCATGGTGGTGTGGGCAGTCATGATCGTGTTGACCGTGCTGCTCACCGCCCGCAATTTCATCCACTCGGACTTCCCGGCACCCCCACCCGCCCGGCGGTTCCTCTCCGAGTGGGCGCTGCCGCTTACCGTGCTGCTGTTGGTGGCAACAGCAGCTTCTGTGTTCTTCAGCTTCGCCGACGCGTTCATCGGCTAGCTACGCTCATCCTGTAGCTACTCAGAGCTCGGGCAGTTGGCCCGTGGCCGTCGGGACCGCCCCTGGTAGCGGCCTGGCCACCGGCACCTTGGTTCCGAGGACCTGGCCGACGACGTCCTGTGCAACCTTGCGGGAGGTCAGCCCCACGCGTTCCAGCACCTCACTGCGCGAGCCGTGGTCAAGGAATTCCACCGGCAGCCCCACCTCGTTGAGGGCGGTATCCACTCCAGCTGAGCGCATTTCCTGGCGGATGCGCGAACCGACTCCACCGGCCCGCACGCCGTCCTCAATCACTACGACGATCCTGTGCTCCGCGGCGAGCCGGATCACGGATTTGGCAACAGGGAGAACCCAGCGCGGGTCAATGACAGTGGAGCTGATTCCCTGTGCACCAAGCCGGTCAGAAACGTCCAGCGCCATCTCACTCATGGCGCCGACGCTGACAATCAGGACGTCATTCTGCCGCGATCCGGCCGGACGGCGGCACAGTACGTCGACACCGTCAGCCAGCCTCTCGACAGCTTCAACCTCCGGACCAACGTTGCCCTTGGAGTACCGCACCACAGAGGGTGCGTCACCGATGTCCACGGCTTCGCGAAGCTCTTCGCGCAACCGCGTCGCATCGCGCGGCGCCGCAAGGTGAAGACCAGGGACAATCTGCAGCATCGAGAGATCCCACATGCCGTGGTGGCTCGCGCCGTCGGGTCCTGTCACGCCCGACCGGTCGAGCACGATCGTCACGCCGGCCTTGTGCAGGGCCACGTCCATGAGCAATTGATCAAAAGCACGGTTCAGGAAGGTTGCGTACAGGGCGATCACGGGGTGCAGTCCCCCGAAGGCCATGCCCGCTGCGCTGGTCAGCGCGTGCTGCTCGGCGATGCCGACGTCGAATACGCGGTCGGGGTGCCGGGCGGCGAACTTGTGCAGGCCGACGGGGATGAGCATTGCTCCGGTGATCCCGACGATGTCCTTGCGTTCATCGGCGATATCAGCGATTTCTGCGGCGAAGACGGACGTCCAGGACTGCACACCCCCGGCGTCAACCGGTTCGCCAGTCTCAGGATCGATGATTCCGACGGCGTGGAACTGGTCGGCTTCGTGGGCACGTGCCGGGGCGTAACCGTGTCCTTTTTCGGTCATCGCATGCACGATCACGGGACCGCCGTACTTCTTGGCCTGGTTCAGCGCCTGTTCCACCACGGACAGGTCATGGCCGTTGATGGGGCCGATGTATTTCATGCCGAGATCCTCGAACAGCCCCTGCGGAGCCCACCAGTCCTTCACACCTTTTTTGGTGGCGTGCAGGCTCTTGTAGGTGAACTGGCTCAGGGGTCCGCCGTCCTGCAGCCTGCGCTTCAGCCAGTCGAGCGTCTTCTCGTAGACCCGGTGCGTACGTACGGTGTCAAGGGTAGGGCGCAGCGACGCGAGGTAGTCAGCAACGCCGCCGATCGTGGGTGCGTAGGACCGGCCGTTGTCATTAACGACGATCACCACGCGCCGACGTTTGTCCGATGCAATGTTGTTGATGGCCTCCCACGCCATCCCTCCCGTGAGCGCGCCGTCTCCGATCAGCACCACTGCGGTGCGGTCTTCTTCGCCCATCAGGACGCGGGCCCGGGAGATGCCGTCCGCCCAGGACAACGACGACGACGCATGGGAGCTCTCAACGACGTCGTGGACTGATTCCGCGCGGGACGGGTACCCGGAAAGCCCACCCTGCTGACGAAGGGACCCAAAGTCCTGGCGCCCGGTAAGCAGCTTGTGCACATAGGACTGGTGGCCCGTGTCGAAGACAACGCTGTCCCGCGGGGAATCAAAGACGCGATGGATGCCCACGGTCAGCTCGACAACCCCGAGGTTCGGGCCCAGATGGCCTCCCGTGCGCGAAACGTTGCTGATGAGGAAGGTCCGGATTTCAGCTGCCAGTTGGGTGAGCTGCTGCTCTGACAACCTGCTGAGGTCCTGTGGGCTGTGGATGGTCTCCAGGAGTCCCATTGCGCCTCCTTCTGTGACTTCTCTAGGTCCTGCTGATTGCTGCAGCTGATGCGGGTGATCTGCGGCAACGGGCCAAGCAGTTCCGGCTGCGTTGTTGCTCGCTGTTAACTCTAACGTGGCGGGTTCACCAAGGGTGCCGGGGCGGGCGTCAAACACAGCACGCCGCGCCCCACAGTGTGGACGCGGCGTGCTGTTTGGTGCTGGTTGGTCAGGAGACCGTGGTCAGCTGACGCAGTACGTACTGCAGGATGCCGCCGTTGCGGTAGTAGTCCGCTTCACCCGGCGTGTCAATGCGGAGGACAGCGTCAAAAGTCACGGCGTCGCCACCATCTTCAGGGGTGGCAGTGACCTTCACTGTGGCGGGGGTGTTGCCGTTGTTGAGCTCGGTCACGCCCTCGACCGTGAAGGTCTCGGTGCCCGTCAGGCCAAGCGTTGCGGCGCTCTCCCCGGCTGGGTACTGAAGCGGCAGGACTCCCATGCCAATGAGGTTGGAGCGGTGGATGCGCTCGTAGCTCTCGGCAACGACTGCCTTGACGCCGAGCAGTGCCGTTCCCTTGGCTGCCCAGTCCCGTGAGGAGCCTGATCCGTACTCCTTGCCCGCGAGGACGACCAGCGGGGTGCCTTCAGCCTGGTAGTTCATTGCGGCGTCGTAGATGTAGGTCTGCGGACCGCCGGTCTGAGTGAAGTCCCGGGTGAAGCCGCCCTCGATCCCGTCGAGCAGCATGTTGCGCAGGCGGATATTCGCGAAGGTTCCGCGGATCATCACCTCGTGGTTGCCACGGCGGGAACCATAGGAGTTGAAGTCCTTGCGGGCCACACCGTTTTCCAGCAGGTAGCGCCCTGCAGGGCTGTCGGACTTGAAGGAACCGGCGGGGCTGATGTGGTCGGTGGTCACCGAATCGCCGAGCTTGGCAAGTACGCGTGCACCCTGGATGTCCGAGACCGGTTCGGGCTGCGCCTGCATGCCTTCGAAGTACGGTGGCTTCCGCACGTAGGTGGACTCGCTATCCCAGGCGAACGTGTTGCCCTCGGGAGTATCAAGTGCCTTCCAGCGATCGTCGCCGTCGAAGACGCCCTCATAGCCCCTGGTGAACATTGCCTCATCGATCGAGGAGTCAATGACCTGCTGGACTTCCGTAGGGCTCGGCCAGATGTCCTTGAGGAAGATGCCAGCGCCGGACTCGTCCTGGCCGAGGGGATCATTCTCGAAGTCGAAGTCCATGCTGCCAGCCAGTGCGTAGGCGATCACCAGCGGCGGTGACGCCAGGTAATTCATCTTCACGTCCGGGTTGATCCGGCCCTCGAAGTTGCGGTTGCCGGAGAGGACCGCTGCGACGGAAAGGTCATTCGTCTGGATTGCGTTGGAGATTTCCTCCTCAAGCGGGCCAGAGTTGCCGATGCAGGTGGCGCAGCCATAACCGACGATGTAGAAGCCCAGCTTCTCCAGGTAGGGGGTGAGGCCGGACTTGTCGTAGTAGTCGGTAACAACCTTTGAGCCCGGCGCCACGGAGGTCTTCACCCATGGCTTGGAGGTGAGGCCCTTGTCGACGGCGTTGCGCGCAAGGATGGCTGCGGCAAGCATGACCGAGGGGTTCGAGGTGTTGGTGCACGAAGTAATGGACGCGATGGTGACGGCACCGTGGTCGAGGATGAACTCGCGGCCGTCGGTCATCTTCACTTCGACGGGCAGGGAAGGACGCCCCGCGGCGGAAGCTGCAGCGGACTGCTTCAGCGTCGACGTCATGGCCGGAACGTCGGAGGCGGGAAAGGACTCCTCGAGCGCCTCATCCAGCGCAGCCTCGTCGACATTGCTGACGTAGTTGTGGATGTCCTTGCGGAACTGCTCCCTCGCGTCGGTCAGCTCAATGCGGTCCTGTGGGCGCTTCGGGCCGGCGATCGAAGGGACAACCGAGGAGAGGTCCAGTTCGAGGTATTCGGAGAAGCGGATTTCCTTGGACGGATCATGCCAAAGACCCTGTTCCTTGGCATAAGCCTCTACGAGCGCAACGTTTTCCTCGGAGCGACCGGTCAGGCGCAGGTACTCGAGGGTGACGTCGTCGATGGGGAACATGGCAGCCGTGGAGCCGAACTCGGGGCTCATGTTGCCGATGGTTGCGCGGTTGGCCAGCGGAACCTCGGCTACACCGTCCCCGTAGAACTCAACGAACTTACCCACCACGCCGTGCTTGCGGAGCTGCTCTGTGATGGTCAGGACGACATCCGTCGCCGTGGCGCCGGCAGGGATGGCACCGGTGAGCTTGAAACCGACAACGCGCGGGATGAGCATGGAGACGGGCTGGCCGAGCATGGCTGCCTCGGCTTCAATTCCACCGACGCCCCAGCCAAGAACACCGAGGCCGTTGACCATGGTGGTGTGTGAGTCGGTTCCGACGCAGGTGTCCGGGTAGGCACGGAGTTTTCCGTCGACTTCCCGGGTCATCACGGTGCGTGCCAGGTACTCAATGTTCACTTGATGCACAATGCCGGTTCCAGGTGGAACAACCTTGAAGTCATCGAAAGCGGTCTGGCCCCAACGGAGGAACTGGTAACGCTCACCGTTGCGCTCGTATTCGATATCCATGTTGCGCTCAACGGCATCGGCGTTGCCGAATACGTCGATCTGCACCGAGTGGTCAATGACCATCTCTGCCGGTGCCAGCGGGTTCACCCTGGAAGGGTCGCCGCCGAGGTCCTTGACGGCTTCGCGCATGGTCGCCAGGTCAACTATGCAGGGGACGCCGGTGAAATCCTGCATGATCACGCGCGCCGGCGTGAACTGGATCTCGGTGCTGGGCTGCGCATCAGCGTCCCAGCTGGCGAGGGCCCGAACGTGGTCTGCGGTGATGTTGGCACCGTCTTCGGTGCGCAGCAGGTTCTCGAGCAACACCTTGAGGCTGAAGGGAAGGTTCTGTGCACCTTCGACCGCGTTCAACCGGAAAATCTCGTATTCGGTACCAGCGACATTTAGTACGCCTTTGGAACCGAAGCTGTCCACACTACTCATGTCAGGACTCCTCTCGCCGTCTTCTAATCCTTGTTCCGGCGGGCGCCATCTGCTAGTTAGGAAGGCCTAAGACAGGCCGGTGGCAGCACAGGAATGGGGCTCAGGAAGCCTCAAGGCCGCATAGTGACCACGCGGAACAACCAGCTTCATCCTAGCCGTTCACAACCGGCAAAGCGGTTGACGCAGTCAGTGTCAGGCCTGGGGACGCAGTACCGCCACGGACTCCATGTGGTGGGTGTGGGGATAGAGATCGAACACCCGGAGGCTGGCGAGGCCCCAACCGGCAGCAGCGAAGTAGCCCACATCCCTGGCGAACGACGCCGGGTCGCAGGACACATAGGCCACGGCTCCAGCGCCGCTCGCCGTGATGGCGCGGACCGCTTCCCTGCCTGCACCCGCGCGCGGCGGATCGAGCACGACGCCGTCGAGGTGCGGGCGCCGTTCGCGAAGCACTTTCTCCACCTTCCCCTGGACGATATCGACGTGGGGACGGCCGTGAAGGTTACGCCGGGCATCCTTGCTGGCAGCCGGGGAACCTTCAACTGAAAGCACGAGTCCGGACTCTCCGACAGCGTCCGCGAGCGCAGCAGTGAAAAGCCCCGCGCCAGCGTAGAGGTCCGCCACCCGTTGGCCTGCCGAGGGGTCGAGGCCGCTGAGTACAGCTTCCGTGAGAACCTGCGGAGCACTGCGGTGGATCTGCCAGAAGCCATCTCCGGTCACCCGGAAACGGTTCCCGCCGACTAGTTCCTGAACCCAGGTACGGCCGCTCAGACGCTGGAGCGAACCGGATTCCGGGTGCCAGGCCGAAACGGAAGCCCCCGGAATGGAGTCGGCAATCGAGCGGACTGCCGGGCTGAGCGCATCCGTTGCAGTCACGAGGAGAACCAGGGGCTCACCCTCCCCCGCGCCTGCCGCCACCTCGACTGAATCGACCCCGGTGAAGTCGATGTTCCACAGTCCGAGGTCATTGATGGCCGGCACGGCAAGCGGCATGTCCGCAACCGGCACCAAAGTATTCGAGCGGTGCTCGTGCATCGCCAGGTGGCCCGAGGGATCCACCGCGAAGCCCACGCGGGTGCGCCAACCCAGTCCGTCCGGAGATTCATCGGGGACCGGCTCCACGGTGATTTCCCGCTCGACCTTGCCGAGCCGCATCAACTGTTCCTGGAAGATTCCCGCTTTCAACCGTCGCTGCGCCTGCAGGTCGACGTGCCCAAACTCGGCTCCTCCGACCGGACGGCCGCCGCGCATCCCGGCGAGCACTGCGTCGGCCAGCGGCCAGGGGTGATTCACCCGGTCAGTGGAGGCACGCATGATGTCGGTAGCGTCAGCGCGCCAGAAGCGGGCGTCGTCGTCGTACTCGGTAAGGCGGGCCCTCACCACCTCGCCCGGGATGGTGTGCCGGACGAAGATGACCCGCCCCTCGTGCCGGGCAACGCAGTGCCCGCCGTGGGCGGCAGGGCCGATGGTCAGTTCGAGTACGGGTGCGGAATCGTGGGTCTGGGTCACCTGAGGTCCTGGAATGTGCGGGCGGCGTCGGAGGACGCGAGTTGCCATGGAACGCTTGCCACCATAACCCCTGGTTCGAAGTGGAGGCGGGTCTTGATGCGCAGGGCGGTCTGGTTGTGGACCAGTTGCTCCCACCACTTCCCCACCACGTACTCGGGGATATAGACCACGATGAGGTCCCGCGGTGAGTCCCGGCGCATGGACTTGATGTAGTCCATGATCGGCTGGATGGTATCGCGGTAGGGCGAGGCGAGGACGGTTATGGGGACGGGAAGTTCGAGCCTGTCCCAGTCCTCCAGCGTCCGCTGAGTCTCCTCCGGGTCGACATCCACGACCACCGCGTCAAGCTTCGAGGGGCGTGACGCACGGGCGAAAGCGAGGGCGCGCAGCACCGGTTTCCGGACGTGTGACACGAGGATCACCGCGTGGACCCGTGACGGCAGGGCGCGGACGGCCGCGGCGTCGTCGATCGCCAGCTCGCGGGCCACCTGGTCATAGTGGGCTTTGATGCTGAGCATGACCGCGAAGAGCACCACCATCGCGAGGATGGCGATCCAGGCACCGTACTCAAACTTGGTGACCAGCACGACCACCAGCACGGCAGCCGTGAGCACGAACCCGACCGAGTTGATCGCCCGCGACTTGTTGAGCCTCCAACGGCGCTTCTTGTCCACCGTGCTGCGCAACTCCCGGCTCCAGTGCTTGATCAGGGCAAGCTGAGTCGCGGTGAACGACACGAACACGCCCACGATGTACAGCTGGACCAGCTGCGTGACATCAGCGCGGAAAACCAGAATGAGCAGGATGGCGCCCGCGCCAAGCGCCATGATTCCGTTGCTGAAGGTGAGCCGGTCACCCCTGGTCCTCAGCTGGCGCGGCAGGAAGCCGTCCTTGGCCAGGATCGAGGCGAGGACCGGGAAGCCATTGAAAGCGGCGTGGGCGGCGAGGAGCAGGATGAGTGCCGTTGCCGCCACCACGATGAAGAAGGGCAGCGTTCCGCCGTCGAAAATTGTCCGCGCAAGCTGGCTGATCACCGGGTTCTGGATGTACGTTTCGTCGACCGGCCGACCGCCCAGACGCAGCTGCTCTAAAGGGTTCTGCACCACATGCACCTTGGTGGCGTTCGCGAGGTAAATGATGCCCGCGGTGAGGAGGCTGGCCACCACGCCGAGGATGAGCAGCGTACTCGCGGCATTGCGGCTGCGCGGCGGCTGGAAGCTCGGTACGTTCGAGCTTGGTGCCTCCACCCCGGTCAGGGCGGCTGCGCCCGACGAGAAGGCCCGAAGGATGAGCAGGGCGCCCGCAAGCCCCACGAGTCCGGAGTCGAACGCGGCGTCCGGCACAATCTCAAACCGGGCGCTCGGCGCCTCCTGCAGCGTGCCGGACAACCGCTGGATGATGCCGGTAATGCACAGCGCGGCAATCGCTGCCATGAAGAGGTAGGTAGGCACCGCTAGTACACGGGCGCCGCGTGTGAAACCCCGCAGGTTCACCAGTACCAGAACGACGACGGCGCCCGCCGCCAGCGCGCTCTGTGCCCCTCCCAGCGAGGGCGCAAGGGAGATGAGATAGTGCGCGCCGGCTGAGACGGAAACGGCCACAGTGAGGACGTAATCCACCATGAGGGCCGCGGCCACCGTTACCCCTGCCCCGTTCCCGAGGTTGCGCCGCGCGATCTCGTAATCGCCGCCTCCGGAGGGGTAGGCGTAGACGGCCTGCCGGTATGAGGCAATGACCACGAGCAGGACGACGATGACCGCCAGGCCCACCCACGGTGAAACCGCGACCGCCGCCACACCGGCAAGGGCCAGCGTCAGCAGGATTTCGTCGGGAGAGTACGCGGTGGAGGACAGAGCGTTTGCCGAGAAGAGCGGCATGGCGATTTTTTTGGGGAGCGTCTCATGCCGCAGCCGGTCATTACGGAACGGCTTGCCCACCAGCACCCGCTTGGTGGCCTCGAAGAATGTCAGCACGCCCACAGACTAGCGCGTTTGCCCTGTCCCTTCCCTTTCTGCGGTCGGCCTAACCGTTGGCCGGGCCGCTGGCGCTACGCTTAGCAGGTACTGGAGGGCAACCTCCGCGAGCACCGCGTATCAAGGACAATCAGGGGTGGCGCAGTGGCGCATTTCGTAATCATGGGCTGCGGCCGGGTGGGTGTAAGCCTTGCCCACACGCTCGATGAGTCCGGGCACACCGTGTCGATCATCGACCAGGATGACCGGGCCTTCCGCAGGTTGAGGGGTTCGTTTGGTGGCCGGAAGGTCACGGGCGTCGGCTTCGACCGCGAGACCCTGAAGAATGCTGACATCGAGAACGCATACGCTTTCGCGGCGGTGTCCAGCGGAGACAACTCGAATATTCTCGCTACCCGCGTTGCCCGCGAGATTTTCCATGTGCCCCACGTTGTCGCACGCATCTATGACCCGGGCCGCGCGGAGATCTACCAGCGCCTGGGCATTCCCACCGTCGCTGCCGTTCGGTGGAGCGCAGATCAGGTACTGAGGCGCATTCTTCCGGAACAAAGCATCAACGGGGACTTCCGGGAATCGTCGGGGAGGCTGATACTGGGCGAGCTCGGGTTGCACGACGGTTGGCTGGGAAGGTCCATCAGGGACATTGAGCTGGCCGCCGGAGTACGCGTTGCCTACCTCACCCGCTTCGGAGAGGGAATGCTCCCGATCAGCGGCACCAGCTACCAGGAAGGTGACGTGGTCCACGCCATGATGGAAACCGCCGCTACCGACGAGGTGGCACGGATACTCGCAAAGAAGCCAGCAGAGGAGTCGGAGTGAAGGTAGTCATCGCAGGAGCGGGCAGTGTGGGGTCATCCATAGCCCGTGAGCTGCTCTCGAATAACCACGACATCCTCCTCATCGACGAGAAGCCCGAAGTCATCGGCCGGAGCGGGCTCAAAGGCGCACGCTGGCTGATTGGCGACGCCTGCGAACTGACCACCCTGAAGGACGCAAAACTCGAGGAAGCCGACGTCGTCGTGTCGGCGACGGGAGACGACAAGGTGAACCTTGTGGTTTCCCTCCTGGCTAAGAGCGAATTCGGTGTCGGGCGGACCGTGGGACGCGTCAACAACCCGAAGAATGACTGGATGTTCGACGACTCATGGGGAGTCGACGTCGCGGTCAACACACCGAGGCTCATGACGGCGCTCGTGGAGGAAGCAGTCGAGATCGGCGACTTGGTGCGCCTGCTGACCCTGAGGGCCGGAGTGTCCGCAATCGTCGAGTTCACGGTGCCACAGGATTCGCCGCTGATCGGGCAGGTACTCGGTTCGGTCGAACTGCCGGCGGACTGTGCGGTTGTCGCCATCCTCCGCGATGACACGGCAATCACGCCCAGCCCGGATGATGTTGTCGAAGCCGGGGACGAGCTGTTCCTCGTGGCGGCCATCGCCGCAGAGGACGCGCTGCGGGCTGCCCTGTCACCGGATGCCGGACCACGCAACACCTCCAGAGAGGTATGAGGACGGCCCTGTCAGGCGGGCGGGTGTTCTTCCTTGGCCACCGCGGGACGCGACACCAGCCATGCAAACCACAGCCCAAGCGCGTAGAGGGGCACGCCCATGGCAACGCGGGTTGCCCCCAGTGCGGCAATGTTGTCCGCGAGGTAAAGCGGTACCTGCACAATCAGCCGCAGCGCAAGCACTGAGACGATGAGCCACGTCGCCAACACGTACGCTTTTACGCGGGCCGGTTCCTTGCGCCAATCAATCCCCTCGCCCCGGATGAACCCGAAAAGCAGGCCAGCGAGCGGCCACCGGACGGCGATCGATATAACCATCCCGACAATGTAGGCGGCGTTGGTGAAGAAGCCCGGCAGGAAGAAATCCTGGGCGTTACCGGTCTGGTTGGCCACGAAGGCGCAAATGGCGACACCGACCAGCCCGGACAACGCCTGTGTGAGCGGCGTTCTGGAGAGCAGGCGGATGACAGTGAAAACCGCGGCCACAGCCAGGGCAACAATGAGTGAGAGCTGGAGATCCCGTCCGACCGTAAACACGACAGTGAAAAGCAATCCCGGCAGTATGCTCTCAGCCAATCCCCGGATTCCGCCGATGGACTGCAGCACATCGATTCGTCCGCCGGCATCCTGGCGTACGCCCGCTTTAGCGGCGTACTGGGTGGCGAAGGCCCCTAGGCCGTTCTGTGCCTCCGCTTCGCCCTGCTGTTCCGCATTACCTCCGGTGTGACCATCGCGTCGGTCAACGCGCCCGGCTGACTCGCTGAGGCTGCCGGGTTCACCGGGTTGATGGCCATCGGCGTCTCCGGAGCCAGCCTTGGGGCTTCGCTCGGCGGGATCATTCACGTGGTCTCCTCAGGACGGCCGATAATCTCATACCGCGGGTTATAGATAGTGGGTACTCCGTCGACAATACTGAGCATTCCCTCGAACGCGACTTCCACCCCGGGAAGGATTCCGGAGATCCTGCGCTGCCCGGCCCAGATCAGGCGGACCCTGGAGCCCGAGTAGCGCGCGGTCTCGGTGTCCGCTTCCGCATTGCCTTTTCCCGGGCCCTTGGAGTGCGTGGGGTGAGAGACCATTGCCGAAAACCGTGGCGGGACGTTCCTCGGTAACACGGTCACCCGGTCCACGAACCCACGGCCCGAGATCCTGCGCCGTCCCGGGGACAGCGTGTCTTCGGTCCAGGACAACCCCGGCGATCCCTGCTCAACCAATTTTGGTGATCTCAGGTCCTCGCCGCAGTGGATTGTCGAGGTCGTTCTTGGGCTGCTGCGGTTGCGCTGGCGGAGTGCCGGCGTCCTTGGGCAGCCTCAGGGGCAGCAACTCGCGGGGAGGCAGCGGGTGGTCACCCCTGACCACAACTACGCTTCGGAACAACTTCTCCATTGGCTCGGCCGCAGCCTGGTCCGCAGCGGCCGCTCCCCCGAAGACCCCGCGGAGGAACCAGCGTGGACCATCGACCCCCACGAACCTGGCTACCCGGAATCCGGTCCGGCCGTCCGGGGTCTGGGCTGGCAGTTTGGCAATGAGCTCCGTCCCGAACTCACCGTCCTTCTCCTCGACGGTGCCGCCCTGCGAACCGACCGAACCTCCGATCTGGCCGCGGATCTCGTCCCATAGGCCCTCCGATCGCGGTGCGGCGAAAGCCTGTAACTGAAGGTTCGAACCGTTCATATCCAGTGTGACCGCGATGACCCGCTTGGTACGTTCCTCAACCTCAAGGCGCAGCTGAAGGTTTTCAGTGGCGGCAATACGCAGGGCACCGAGGTCGATGTAACCCTCGCCTGACTCCTTCTCGGAGGCATCGAACGGGCCGAGGGCAAGCCGGTTGTTTCCCTGCGCGCGCTCACCGACGAGGTCGGTGTCTCCGGCTTCCGTCTGTTCCTGCACTGCGTCCGTGCTGTCGTCCTGTACTTCGTGTGATTCTTTCTTGCGGCGCCCGAAGACCATGATCGGGACCCTCCTTTGCGTTCCTGGGCGGCTGCATGCCTGCCCGTCGATTAAGTCTGCAGCCCACCAGTCAGGTGGTCGCGAATCCTCCGGTCGAACCGAAACCACCAGCTCCGCGAACGGAGTCCGGCAGCTCTTCCACCGCCACGAACTGCGCGTACTCCACCCGCTGGATCACCAGCTGGGCAATACGGTCACCCCTGCGGAATACAAGGGTTTCCCTGGAGTCCGTGTTGAGCAGGGTCACCGCGATTTCGCCGCGGTAGCCAGCGTCCACTGTGCCGGGGGCGTTGACGACAGTCAGGCCATGCTTCGCGGCGAGCCCTGACCGCGGGTGAACAAACGCGGCATAGCCACTTGGCAGCGCGATGGCCACACCAGTGGGAATGAGTGCGCGCTCCCCCGGAGCAAGCTGAAAGTCGATCCGGCAGCGGAGGTCGGCTCCGGCGTCGTCGGGGTGGGCGTATGCGGGAGGCTCCATGCCGGCGTCGAGCATCTTGATCTGCACGGACAAAGCCTCTGCGGTCTCCAGCACTTTCACTCCTGCACTGTAATTGACTGTCATTTGATCGGTGGCTGGAGCATTTTGCATCCAGGGGGCGGGCTGTGCGCGGATTCCTCCACGGCTTGCCCGCTTCCTTTACTCTAACGCTTTCACCCCCACGCCCTCACCTGTTCGCCGAGATGAAAAGGCTCCTGAAAGGTGCTTAGCTAACTGTCATGTCTGAAGAATCCTCCCCGGCCGCAGTTGTCTATGAAGAGAAGCTATGGCCGGCGCCGTGGATCTGGATTGTGGTTGCAGGCGCTGCCCTGGCGTCGGTGTTTACCTTCATACCCATCAGCGTCGAAGCCGGCATCATTGCCGCCGTCGTGGTCGCGGCAATCCTCACAACCCTGCTCGTGCTTTCAACTCCCCGCATCCAGGTCACCTCCACCCAGCTGCAGGTGGGGCGTGCCCAGATCGAGCGGAAGTACATCGGGACGGTGGACGCCTACACCGGTGCGGAAGCGACGGCCCAGCGCGGCACTGAACTTCACGGCCGGGCCTACCTGTGCATCCGGGGCTGGATCTCGCCGGTGGTGAAGATTGTCATCACCGATGACGAGGACCCCACGCCCTACTGGTTAACCTCAACGAGGCGGCCCGAGCAGCTGAAAGCCGCCCTGACCGCCCCGTAGGACTGTATGGAATTCCCGGTAACGGAGGTTTCTAGCCTTCGCAATCCTTGCAGTAGGCGAGTCCGCCCTTTTCCTTGGCTATCTGGGAGCGGTGACGAACCAGGAAGCAGGAAGCGCAGGTGAATTCATCGGCCTGTGCGGGAAGCACACGCACGAGGAGTTCTTCACCGGATAGATCGGCGCCGGGAAGTTCGAACCCTTCAGCGGCATCGGCCTCGTCCTCATCTACAACCGCCGACTGCTTGTCAGTGCGGCGCGACTTCAGCTCCTCAATCGAGTCTTCGCTGAGTTCGTCGTCGGTCTTCCGCGGCGCATCATAGTCAGTCGCCATAGTTAGTAGTTCACGCTCCGGTGGATATATGTGGTCTATCGGTGGTTAGAGCTCGATCGATCTGGACGGGAATCGGGGCCTGCATTCCCCAGGGCGTTGTCCGTGGTTCCAACGCTGAGGAGACCCGATTTGTGCCCGTACCGCAGAGATTGTTGCTGATCAATGGGGGAAAAGCCAATTGGCTTATCAGAAGTTCCGCGCCACACCAGACAAGAAGTAGGAACCTGCTCCTTTGAATGGCAGAGTTCCTTTGGAAGCTGCATCTGGAGCAGGAACGAAAGCTGGAGGGTTGTTCATGCAGGAGCTACGGCTGGTTGGAGTGGATGAGGACGGGGGCCATCTGCTGCTGAGCGGCGACGGCGGCGCCGCTTTCCGTCTCCCTGTCAACGAGGCGCTGCGGATGGCGAGCAGCAGGACATCGGCGCGCCCGGTTCCCTCCGCCGTTGGTTCCGCGGTTCACTCCGTGTCCGCCGGTGGTGATCGATCTGATCGACAGCGGCCCCCGCTGACCCCACGGGACATCCAGTCGCGAATCCGCTCTGGAGCCACCGCCGAGTCGATCGTCAGGGAAACCGGTGTGGACCTCAAGCAGGTACTGCGCTACGAAGGCCCTGTGCTCGCCGAACGCGAATACATGGCCCAACTCGCCCAACGCGTGGAGGTTGCAACTCCTGTTCCCTCAAGCGATGGCTACCGTTCGGCGTTTGGAGATAATCCGGCCCAGCTGGAGGATATGGTCCGCTACAGGCTGCAGGCCTTCGGCGTCGACCTCCATTCCGTCGAGTGGGATGCATGGCGGAAGCCGGACGGCTTGTGGACCGTGGTCGTTCGTTTCGAACTGCCTGCCGGAACCGCTGCAACTGTCGGGGAGGAGCCGCCCGCCCAATGGACCTTCAACCCGTCCAGGCGGACCGTACTCAACGCGAACCGTTGGGCGCAGGTGCTCAGCGAAATGGAACCCCTTGACGGCCCGCTGCCGTCGCGGCGCCTGAGCGCCGTCGCGGACCGCGTCTTCGATTTTGAGACCGATGCCGCGCGTGTTGCTGACCGTTCCGGAGCCATGGAGGCGGGCGATGCTGACCAAGGCAGCGATTCCAATGAACTGCTCGATGTCCTTCGTTCCCGGCGCGGCCAACGTCTCGGAACGGACGAGGACGGCGATGACGCCCTCGCCCTGATGCTTGCGAAGGGGCACGTCCCCGCTGCGCATCCCCGCGAGGGCCATGGGCTCACCGATGAAGACCCGGAGGCGTATCAGTCTTCCCCCTTCCCCGGCCTGAGCCTCGCTCCGTCAATCCTCGCAGGAGACAGGCTCACTGACGATGGCTACGCCGACGACACCGGCAACACCGCCACGGGGAACGCGTTCGCTGCTGAAGCGCACTCAGCCGACAGCGAGGACACTTACGACGACGGTACGCCGCGGCTGTTCGACGGCGTCAGCACACAGACCCGCGAGATCCATGTACTGGCCTCCCCGCTGCGCCGGACCGACGACGGTGCCCCCCGCAGCCACTCGGCTGGCCACGGGAGCGGCGAACCGGCGTCGGATGGTGGTCACCCGCGCGGCGAGGACACCGCGGCGGTGCCCAGGGCCGGTGACCCGGACCGAAAGATCCGTCCGCGGCGGTCTAGTGTGCCAAGTTGGGACGAAATCGTATTCGGCACCAAAGGCGACTGACCGCTCGAGCTCAACCCTCAGGTGCGCAACTGTTCCGGCAGAGTGAGAATCTCAGCGCCGTCGTCGGTAATGGCTATGGTGTGCTCGCTATGCGCCGACCGTGCGCCAGTGGCGCTCCTGAGCGTCCATCCGTCAGGGTCCACGATGAGCTGTGCTGTGTCGGCCATGACCCACGGTTCGAGCGCCAGCAACAACCCAGGGCGTAACTTATATCCCCTGCCAGGCCGTCCGGTGTTCGCGACGTGCGGATCCTGGTGCATTGTCGAGCCGATGCCATGGCCTCCAAACTCTGTGTTGACGAGGTAGCCGGCACTGCTGAGGACGGTGCCGATGGCATGGGAGATATCGCCGATCCTGGCTCCTGGAACGGCTGCGGCTATCCCGGCGTGCAGTGCCTGTTCCGTCGCTTCGATCAAGGCGACACTTTCGCTCGGCTGCGAATCCCCCACGATGAAGCTGATGGCGGAATCCGCCGCGATCCCTTTCCTGGAGACAGCGAGGTCGAGTGTCAGCAGGTCGCCGTCGGCCAACGAGTAGTCGTGCGGAAGGCCGTGGAGCACGGCATCGTTCACGGCCGTGCAGATGTAGTGTCCGAAGGGTCCCCGCCCAAAGGACGGCGCGTAATCGACGTAGCAGGACTGCGCCTGCGCGTCGAGGATCATGCCCTTGGCCCACTGGTCGATTTCCAGGAGGTTTGTGCCAACGGCTGTACGCTCTTTCAGCGTGTGCAGAATGTCCGCAACAAGGGCACCGGTTACACGTGCCCTGTCCAACTCGGACGGGTTGAGAATCTCTATCAATGCGGCGTCTTTCTAGGCGATTTGTTGCTGGGTACGAAGAAGCATGTTCACAACAGCGCTGCCTCGGGATCAAACGGCAGCGGGGTCTCGCTGCCCGCAAGGGACCGTGCGGTGAGCGCTGTCACCCTGCGCACATGGTGGCGCCTGCACAGGGTTTCATACCCGATGATGGGCCCGGTAGCCCCAAGCTCCTCCAGCCCGGCACCAGTGAGCTTCTCTTTTTGCAAGCCGGGCATTGCGCGCGTCTCAACATCACCGACCACCATCTGAGCACCCTCCACGACCATCACACCGTCCACGGTGCGGGCATTGTGGGTAGCTCTGCGTCCGCACCAGCACAACGCCTCCACCTGGAGCACCTGCGTACGGTCTGCGAGTTCAATCAGCCGCTGCGAGCCGGGAAACAGTTGCGTGCGGAAATCCGAGGTGATGCCGAAGGCGAACACGTCAATGTCCATGTCGTCAACGATGCGGGCCAGCTGTTCGATCTGCTGCGCCGAGTAAAACTGGGCTTCATCACAGATCAGATAGTCCACACGCGCACCGTGCGTACGCCTCTGGACAAGTTCTTCCCAAAAATCGGTATCGGTGCGCACTTCGATGGCTTGCGTCCTCAAGCCGAGGCGGCTTGAAATCATCGACTCTCCGGCGCGGTCGTGCGAACTGAACAGTAAGCCACCCCTCCCGCGCGCGCTGTGATTGTGATCCATCTGCAGGGCGAGGGTGGACTTGCCGCAGTCCATGGTTCCTGAGAAGAAGACCAACTCGGCCACGGCCTACTTCCCCACGATTCGTTGCGGACCCGGGCCCGGCTTCCGGAGTGTCAGTAAGGGTATCTCCCGCTCCGCGCGGGTGATCGAGCCGTGCTGCCCGATGATCTCCAGGGCCGAGGCGGGCACGCGGCGCGTGTCGTAGAAGGCCACAGGCTCCCGTGCCGCGATCAGGACGTCACCGATCCGCGCTTCTATCCCAGGGGTAACATCCCCGAACAACCCGGACTGGATGGCGTCCTCGCAAGTCAGTACCCAGGCGCGGCCGCCATGGCTTTTCTGCCAGGAATCGATCAACTTCTGCCTGCCGGCTTCGGAGAGGCCAGGCTCGGTGTAAAGGTGGACCATTCGGGGTTCACCGGCTGTGTGGGCGACGCCGTCAATCAGTGCAGGGTCCGCTGAGTAGTCGATACGGTGCTGTTGCTCGACATCGACCATTCCATGGTCGGCCGTCAGTAGCAGGAGCGTGTCTGCCGGTACCTTCGCTGCCAACGAGCGAACGCTGCGGTCCAGGTCCTCAAGCTTCTCCCCCCATTCCTGCGATCCACAGCCCGAGCGGTGACCGGCTTTGTCGAGCTCATTGAAATACAGGTACACCAACGCCTGGTCATTTTCCCTCAGCGCCTTGCACGCGGCCTCGACCCTTGCCTGCGGAGTTACGGCCGCAGAGTATCGGGCACCACGCAACGCGGCCCTGGTCAACCCGGATTGATCGAAACGCGGCAGCCCCACGCTGGTGACCGGTAAGTGTTCTACGACCCGTTCGAAGATGGTGGGGTGCGGCTGCCAGTGTTCGGGCCGCACGGCCTCATCCCATCCGCCGAGCATGTTGACCACTTTTTCCTGCGCGGGGTCCAGAACGTCATATCCAACGAGCCCGTGGCCGCCCGGCGGCAGGCCGGTCCCGAGCGATGCCAGCGCGGCCGCCGTCGTGCTTGGAAAGACTGAGTCCAGCTTGCGGGAGGAATCCAGGAACTGCCGTAGGAACGGCGCGTGTCCTGACCGCTTTCGCAGCAGGGTCGCGCCGAGTCCGTCCACGAGCACCACGCAGACGCGCCGCGCAGCGGGCAGCCCTAGTTCGTTGGCGAATCCGGGGACTCCCAGTGCGGCAGCAGAGCTGGTGAAGACTTCCCCGATGGTGGAGCGGCCGTAAGCCGGGGATGCCGGGACCGGCTCCCGGTGATGCGTTAAACCTTCCACGCGCGCAGCTTACCGACCGTGGTGGGCTCGGCTGAAGCGGGTCGCCAGGCTTGGCTGGCGACGGCCGGCCTGGGGCGGATTGACGACGACGCCGGCAACCGTTGGGTTGGCGATGCTGACGGTGCGCAGGGCCCGGGCGAAGGTCTTGGCGTTCTGGACAGCCTGCAGACCGTCAGCTTCGGCGCTTACGCGCAGCACGATGTCTTCCTGGGCGATGGTGCCGGTGTAGCCGTGGTCGGCGTCGCACTGGGGGTCTCCGCAGCTTGCGGGCCCCATGTCCAGGCGTTGGCCGCCGGACCAGGCGATGCCCAGGGTGAGCTCCCGTGCTGGGTCGGACGGCTTGTATTCATGCGGCTGGGAATACAGGTAGCTGAGCACAACCGAACGGATCTGGCTTACCGGCACGGATTCGGTGGAAACCTGGGCGGTCATCTGTTCCCCATTGTCGTCCAGTTGCTGATCGTCGACGTGGGTAACCACCAGCATGTCTTCCGTCAGAACGAGGACGGTAATGTGCCTGCGGACCTCGGTGCGCTCGAAGTGGGTTTCGAGGTGAACAACGTGCGAGAGCGGCTGGCGTCCGTCGAGTGCGTCGTGCACCACGTCAGCCACCAGCCGGGGATAAAACCCTGCACGTTCGAGGGAGGCGTCCAGGTCGCGGTGTTCGGCGGACAGCGATGGAGTCATGTTCCCAGTGTGACTTATCGCGGCGGCGGCAACCTAACCGGCGGCGCCGGTGTGCAGGGTCAGTCGCGGAGCGCGCGGCGGGCGCTGTCCGTGCGTTGCTGCGGGTTGCCGATGCTGATCTCGGCGCTCAACACCGCCAGGCCATCCGGGGAAACCAGCACGGGATTCAGTTGCAGCAAGGCGATCTCCGGATGACGGTCCTTCAGCAGGGCGACCCGGAGGAGGAGGTCCTCCAGCGCGGGTACATTCACCGGGGGCAGGCCCTGGTACCCGAACAGGCGCCGGCTCGCCCGCGGGCCCCTGACCAGCTCAGCAGCATCAAGCGAGGTCAGCGGGGGGATCCCGTGGGCCCAGTCGTCGAGCAGGTTAACGGCGTCTCCCGCCATCCCGAAGGACAGGACCGGGCCCAGCAACGGGTCCTCGATGGCCCGGATGACGCACGCCTGGCCGGCGGGCGCCATCGCCTGAACCTCCAGGTCAGGGCCGCCGAAGGGCGCCAATTCCCTCCGCATGGTGGTGATTCCCACCCGGAGCTCCTCGGGTCCGGCGACGTTCAGCCGAACTCCACCGAAGTCGAGTCGATGGCGAAGGCGCTCATCCACAGTCTTCAGGGCCACTGGCCACCCCAGCTCGTCCGCTGCGGCTATTGCTTCCTCGGCCGTGTCGAAACGAACGGAGCGGAGCAGCTTGATCCCGTAGTTCGCAAGCACCCGCCTCAACCGGATGCCGTCCAGCTTCAGCAGTCCGACGTCGCGCACCTCGACGAGCGCGGCGCCCAGCACCCCAGCGGCGTCGTCCTCGGTGATGTCCTCGAAATCGGTGATGTCCGCGATGTCCCCGTGGCTAGTACCGCGCCAGCGGCTGTACCGCACCACCGCACCCAGCGCGGCCAGCGCGGCGCCGGGGCTGTCAAAGCATGGGATGCCCGTCCCTGTGTGGTCAGAGGCGTCGAGCCCGGCAAGCTGGGTCGACGTATCCAGCACACCGGTGAAGCACGCGATCACGGGCTTGCCAGCAGCCGCGCCGCATTCCCGCAGCACGGGCAGCATTGCCTTCGGTGTCAGCCCCAGCGCTGGAATGAACGTGACGACGACGGCGTGCACCGCTGCGTCGTCGAGCGCCTCCGTGAGCGCTTCCCTCAACGCCGGAAGCGCGATGGACTGACCGGCTTCCAGGTTCAGCGAAGCGTTCATGCGGACCACTTCGAGGTCCTGTGCCGCTGCGCCGTCCGCGACCACTTTGCCGAGCGCCAATGAGTTGCTGAACACCGCTACGCCCGGGCCGACAGGCAAGGGCTGCCCCACGACGATCTGCGCCACGTCCATCAGTTGCTCCGTGGTTTCGACGCGGATGGCCCCGGATTGCCTGAGCATCGCATCCAGCGCTCCTGCCGGCGCCTGCGTGGTGCGCACCGCATGGCCCGGTGGGACCTGCAACCCCATCACATCGGACTTCGCGACGATGACGGGCTTCATCCGTGAGAGCCTGCGGGCGATGCGGGAGAACTTTCGCGGGTTTCCGATCGACTCAAGATACAGGGCGACGGCACGGGTGCGGGGGTCATCCTCCCAGTACTGCATGGCGTCGTTGCCTGAGACGTCGGCCCGGTTGCCTGCTGATAGAGCCGAGGACACTCCAAGGTTGCGGCGCGTTGCTGCGGCATGGATCATGACGCCGATCGCCGCCGACTGGCTGAAGAGCGCGAGGCCGCCGGGCTGCGGCAGGTTTGGCGCCATGGACGCGTTGAGCCGGACCGCCGGGTCGGTGTTGACGATTCCGAGGGACGCCGGCCCCACCACGCGCATCCCGTAGGACCGTGCGGTGTGCACGAGGGCGCGCTGCCGTGCCAGCCCCTCGCCGTCGTCGTCGGCAAACCCTGCCGTCGCGACCAGCAGGCCCTTCACGCCCGCCCTGCCGCATTCCTCCACCACCGGCAGCACGCGGCTGTAGGGGACGGCGACGACGGCGAGATCGACCGGTCCGGGCACCTCACCGATCGAACCGTAGGCCACCATCCCGTTGAGTTCAAACGCCTCGGGATTCACCGCGGCGACCATCCCGGTGAAACCGCCGTCGATGATGTGCTCGAGCAGGGAGTAGCCAACCGTGCCCCAGCTGCGGCTGGCTCCGATGACGGCCACCGACGACGGCGCCAGGAGGGTTTGGGTGCTGCGCGCCTCAGCGCGGTGTTCGCGTGCCTCCATCACAGCCCGGGACCGGTCGGTCGGGTCAAGGTTGAAGGTAAGTTCCACGACACCGTCGTCAAAATGGCGATCGACTTCGTACCCGGCTTCGGCGAAGACCGTCATCATCTTCCGGTTTTCGGGCAGCACTTCTGCGGTAAAGCGGCTGATCCCGTTCTCCCGTGCCGCGGCGGCGAGATGCTCCAGGAGGATGGAGCCAAGGCCGCGGCCCTGGTGGGCGTCGGAGACGTTGAACGCAACCTCAGCCACCTGCGGATCTTCGAGGCGGTCATAGCGCCCGACGCCGATGATGTCCTGTCCGCGGGTGACGACAAAGGCCACCCGGCTTTCATGGTCAACCTCGGTGAAGCGCTTCAGTTCCTTCTCGCTGAGGGAGGATTTGTACGTGAAGAACCTGAGGTAGATGGAGTTCTGTGACTGGCGCTGATGGAAGTCCTGCATTGCATCGGCGTCCGTTGGAGAGATGGGCCGCAGGTGGCCGGTCGAGCCGTCCCGCAACACGACATCTGCCTCCCAATATTCCGGGTATAGTCCGTCAGCCACCATAGACTCACAGTAGTGGCAGGGCGCGGCGTGCAACATAAGCGCCCGCCGCAACTGCTTACCCAACCGCTGAAGGACCCCACGCACCATGGCCAGGCGCCAAGCCACACCACCGGATGAAAACTTCACCGAGAACATCATCGACATTGATGTCACCTCCGAGATGGAGGGCTCCTTCCTGGAGTACGCCTACTCGGTGATCTATTCGCGTGCCCTGCCTGACGCACGCGACGGCCTGAAGCCAGTCCAGCGGCGAATCCTCTACATGATGACCGACATGGGCCTGCGGCCCGACCGCGGGCATGTGAAGTCGGCGCGGGTGGTCGGTGAAGTGATGGGCAAGCTGCACCCGCACGGGGACGCCGCCATCTACGACGCGATGGTCCGCATGGCACAGGACTTCGCGCTGCGCTTACCGCTCATCGACGGGCACGGCAACTTCGGCTCGCTCGACGACGGCCCGGCTGCCGCGCGGTACACGGAAGCGCGCCTCGCTGCCCCCGCGCTGACCATGACGGATCACCTCGGCGAGGACGTCGTCGACTTCGTCCCCAACTACGACAACCAGCTGACGCAGCCCGAGGTATTGCCGGCGGCCTTTCCGAACCTGCTCGTCAACGGCGCCACCGGGATCGCCGTGGGCATGGCCACGAACATGGCGCCGCACAACCTGGGCGAGGTGATCGCAGCTGCCCGGCACCTGATCGAGTTCCCGGAAGCGACACTGGATGACGTCATGCGCTTCGTGCCGGGACCTGATCTCCCGAGCGGTGGCAAGATCGTGGGCCTCGACGGTATCCGCGACGCGTACGCGACTGGCCGCGGTTCCTTCAAGACGCGGGCCGCCGTTGAGGTTGAGCAGCTGTCCGCCCGCCGTACCGGCCTGGTGGTCACCGAGCTCCCGTACATGGTGGGCCCGGAGAAGGTGATCGAGAAGATCAAGGACGCCGTAACGTCCAAGAAGCTCCAGGGCATCTCGGACATCGTGGACCTGACTGACCGGACCCACGGCCTTCGCCTGGTCATCGAATTGAAGAACGGGTTCAATCCGAACGCGGTGCTCGCACAGCTTTACCGGTACTCGCCGATGGAAGATTCCTTCGGCATCAACAACGTCACCCTCGTCGACGGCCAGCCGCGGACGCTTGGCCTGGTTGAGCTTCTGCAGGTCTACATCTCCCACCGGATCTCAGTGGTGCGCCGACGCACCGCCTACAGGCTGGGAAAGAAGAAGGACCGCCTCCACCTCGTGGAGGGCCTGCTGATCGCCATCGTCGATATCGACGAGGTCATCCAGATCATCCGCTCTTCCGATGAAGCAGCGGCGGCCCGTGAGCGGCTCATGGCGATCTACGACCTCACCGAAATCCAGGCGAATTACATTCTCGAGCTGCGGTTGCGGCAGCTGACCAAGTATTCGCGCATCGAACTCGAGAAGGAGCAGGACGAGCTGAAGCGCGAGATTGCCGAGCTTGAAGAGATTCTCGGCTCCGAACAGAACCTGCGCCAGCTGGTCTCCACCGAACTCGCCGCCATTTCCGAGCAGTTTGCCACTCCCCGGCGAACCATCCTGCTTGAATCAGAGGCTAGCTCACCGTTGAAGGGCACCATGATGCCTTCTCCGGCTGGCAGTGGCGTGAAGGCTCCGCTCGCCCTGGAGATCCCCGATGACCCGTGCTGGGTGATTCTCTCCACCACCGGCCAGCTGGCCCGCACCACGGGGCAGGAACCGATGGTCGACGGCGGCCAACGGGTCAAGCATGATGCCTTCACTTCCATCGTTGCCACTACCGCACGCGCGGAAATCGGGGCGCTTACCTCGTCGGGCAGGATGCTCCGGCTGCAGGTGGTGGACATGCCGGCCCTTCCACCGGTCAACGGCATCCCCAACCTCGCAGGCGGCGTTTCGGTCAAGGAGTTCATCACCCTCGAACGCGGCGAAGCCCTGGTGGGTCTCGTCCCGCTGGACAAGGTGTTTGCCCTCGGAACAGCGCAGGGCGTGGTGAAACGCGTCATCCCTGACTATCCGTTGAACCGCGACGACTGGGAGGCCATTACGCTGAAGCCCAAGGATCAGGTGGTTGGCCTTGCCGTCGCCGATTCGGGGGGTACTGCGGACGCAGGTGCTGACGCTGATCTGGTCTTCATCACCCGCCAGGGGCAACTACTCCGCTTCCCGGCTTCATCGGTTCGCCCGCAGGGGCGGCTGGCCGGCGGCATGACCGGCATCAAACTGGGGGCCGACGACGCCGTCCTCTCCTTCGGTGTGGTGCGCGCCGGAGACGATGCCGCCGTCGTCGTCACCATCGCTGCGGGCAGCGAAGCGTTGCCGGGCACCGCGCCGGGCTCTGCGAAGGTGACTCCGTTCAGCGAGTATCCGGTGAAGGGACGCGCGACCGGAGGGGTCCGTTCGCACCGTTTCCTCAAGGGCGAGGATCATTTGACGCTGGCCTGGGCAGGCCACGGTCCAGCCCGTGCGGTCTCAACGACGGGCGTCGCGCGGGCTCTCCCGACCGAGCACGGGCGCCGCGACGGGTCCGGTGTTGTGCTCTCCTCCCCCGTTGACGCCATCGGCCCCAACCCGGAGGACGTGGCGGGTGCGGCCGGGCTCCAGACCTCCTAGGGGGTTCGTTCGAACGCCATCGACCGGCGCGTGGGCGTATAGCCCATCCGTTCATACAGGCCCAGCGCGCCCGAAGGATTCTCCGTGTCGACGCCGAGACCTGCGTTTTCCATGCCGTCGGCTTTGAAGCGGCGCATCGCTTCAGCGAGGAGCGCCGGCGCCAGCCGGCGGCCACGCCAGTCGCGCCGTACGCCAAGAAGTTCGGTGTACCCCTCATCGTGGCCAACCAGCGCCTTTGACTCGGGGTCGTAGCTGGCGATTTCGTAGGCTGCAACCTCGCCGGAGGAGGAGTCGATCACTGCGAGGCTCCAGTGGGCCCGGAATTCCGGGTGCGACACGGTGAAGTGCCAGCTCTCCTCATCGCGTGGCTCGCTCCCCCAGTGATCCTGGAAGGCTTCGTTGTGGGCGAGCCGCACGGCCTCGGAGATGTCATCGCTGAAGGAGACAATCTGGAATTCCGGATCGAGTTCCACCTCCGGGATGTCCACGGACAGGTCCCTGGTCATCTCGGTGAACCAGCGTGCCACCCTGTTGCCCGTGGCCTCCATGAGTGCCACGTGGCCTGAGTTGCTCTCCTCGACGTAGGTGCGCAGAATCGGGTCCTCGACGCCGGCATCAGCAAGGCGCTGCCGGGTCCGTTCGAGCTGCCAGGCATAGATCGCTGCGCCGATTCCACGCCGGCGCCACTCGGGGTCAACGCCGCCGAAAGCATGGACCAGGTTTGATCCGGCATTTGCGCTCACCCGCCCGAACGCACGCGCCGTACCGTCAGCGTCGAAACCCATGATGGTGTCGAGTTCGGGATCGTTCTTGGACGCCGACACGACCTCTTCCAGGTCCGCACGCTGTTCGATCCAGTCGGGTTTGTCTTCCACCGCCATGCGGCGCAGGAGCGCTTCCCAGGCCGTGAGGTCGGCGTTGGTAACCGGCCGCCAGGACAGCTGCTGGTCGGCTGGAATCAGTTCAGTCCTAGGCATGGTTCCAGCCTAGGTGATCCGTTGCCTTCTGCAGCGCCCCACTGGAGGTGCCCGCCGTCGTCGCCCGCTGTCAGCATGACGCCGGCGTCGCATTTCCCGGCCAGCTGCGGGTCATGTGTAACCAGCAGCACGGGCCGTTCCGCCAGGCCCGCGCGCAGGTCCCGCATGAGCGATGCCGCGCCGTCCGCATCGAGGTGGGCTGTCGGTTCGTCGAGTATCAGGACATGCGCATCGACCAGCAGGGCGCGCGCCACGGCGAGCCGCTGCCGTTCGCCTCCCGATAGCCGGTTGCCCTCCGGGCCGATCCGCGCGTCCAGGCCACCCTCACGGTCTCGGATTGTCGACGCGAGCCCGACGGCGGCAAGGGCCTCCCACAGTTCGGCGTCGCTGGCCGGCCGCCCGGCTGTGCGGGCGAGTTGCAGGTTGGCCCGGATAGTCGAATTGAACAGGTGCCCTTCCTGGGGACACCAGGCGAGCCGCGGACGGCGGCCGTCCGCTGGCTTGAACCCCTCGAGCTGATATTCGCCGCGCTCTATGGGAAGGAAACCGAGCAGCGCTCCAATCAACGTGGATTTGCCGCTGCCCGAGGGCCCGGTAAGGGCTGTACACCGTCCCGGCGTCACGCTGAGCGTCACGCCCTCCACCACGGGGAGGCCCGGCTCGTAGCCCACTGCGGCGTCAATGAGGGCCACTTTCGAAGGCGCCCCGCCCGGACGGTCTTCCAGCGTGCCCGGCGCTGGGAGCGGATTGCGAAGCTCCGGGGAAAGGCGTTGAACGACGGCGTCCAGCGGACCCCACTGCTGGACTGCCGCCGTCGCGAGCGCAAAGGGCTCGATCAGCGCGAGCTGCATCAGTACGACGACGGCGACAGCCTCAGCCGGGAGCGCACCGGCGCCGGCGAGGATTCCCAGCGCCGCCCCCGCGCACCCGAGGACAATCACGCACTGGCCCACGCCCGTGGCCCAGGAAGTCCGCCGGAGGAGGGTAGTTGAGCGCTCCTCGACGCTTCTGAGCCTCCCCAGTGCAGGCGTTGCCAGTCCGTTGACGGAAATGTCCCGGCGCGCACGCAGCAGGTTGCTCGTTTCCCTCAACAGCGATGCCCTGCCGTGGAGGCCCACCGACCCGGCGGACCGTTCCGCCCACAGGGCTGCGGCTGGTGCAACCAGTACCCCGAGCACAACGGAGGCGAGCTGCCAGCCGAGAGCCGACGGTAGGATGATCGCCGTCGCCAGCACGGCCCCCGCTCCGGTGATAATCGCGGTCAGCGGGGGAAACACGGTGCGTGCGGCGCTGTCGCGGAGTTCGTCGATGTCACCGACGAGGCGCTCGATGGCACCTGATCCACGTGCGAGTGACCGCCAGTTCCCCGCCCTGCCCAGCAGCGTTTTCCACATTCTGATGCGGACTGCGTCGGCGGTCTGCAGGATGGCGTCGTGGAGCCAGAGCCGTTCGCAGTACCGCAGAAGGCTGCGGCCGATGCCGAAGAAACGCACGCCGACGATTGCCGCCAGGAGGTAGAGGATGGGTGGTTGCTCCGAGGCCCGGACGATGAGCCAGCCGGAGAGCGCCGTGAGGGCAACCGCGAACACGGCTGACCCGGTTCCGAAGGCGAGCGCTGCGAGGAACTTCGGGGACCAGGGACGCACCAGCGAAAGCGCCTGGAGGGCGCGGGCAGGCCCTTGAGCCCTGGCAACCTTGTGAACGTTGAGGGAATGCTGCTCCCCCGCTGCGCCGGTACCCGTCGGGCCCTGTCGCGGGCCCGCCGCGCCGGTCTGCACGCCGCCCGCCCTGGATGCGGTCACTGGCGCTGCCGGTGATGAATGTTGCACGTCGATCACTGCGTCAGCCAGCGCTGCGGTGGCCGCGTCGTGGGCGATGAGCACTACCGTTACACGTCCCCGCAGCGCGTCGATGGCGCGGCGGATGGCCTGGGACGTTGCCTCATCGACGTGTGCCGTCGGCTCATCGAGCAGGAGGGCACCGCCATTGGTACCGATCCTCAACAGCGCCCGCGCGACTGCCACGCGGCGCAGCTCGCCGGGACTGAGATCCCCTGTTGCCTTCTGGAGCAAATGTGTGCCGCCGACGTCGGCGAGCGCCTGCGAGAGTACCTTTTGATCGTCCGTCCCCGCGAAGAAGGCGAGTTCTTCCCGCACGGTTCCGAGCAGTAGTTCCGGATGCTGCGGGACCCAGGCCACAGTGCCCCGGTTGCCCCGCAGGGGAACGACGACGCCGGTCACCTCGAGCTGCGGGACGGGCTCTCCTGCGAGCAGGCTCATCAGCGTGGACTTGCCGCTCCCGCTGGGGCCGCGCAGCGCGGTGATCGTCCCAGGCGCCAGCGTAAAGAACAGGTCAGTCAGGACCGCTTCCTTCGAGCCGGTATACCGGACGGTGAGGTTCTCCACCCGGGCGGCGCCGTCGCCGTCGTCTGTGCCTCCCCTCGGGACGATCCTTTGCGGAGCATCCAGCAGGCCGCGGACCCGGCGTCCGACGTCCAGGCCCTCTTCGCTCGCGTGGTGGGCAGCTCCGACGTCTCGCAGGGGTAAATAACACTCCGGCGCAAGGATCAGCGCAAGGAGTCCCACTTCCAATCCGACGTCGCCATGGATCAGCCGCACTCCCACGAACACCGCGACGACGGCAACGGAGATGGTGCTGATCAATTCCAGGGCAAGGGAGGAAAGGAAAGCTACGCGCAGGGTTTCCATGGTCCGCCGCGAATACTGTGCGCTGATGTCGGCGAGGGCGCGGGTCTGCGCGGACGCCCGGTCCATACCCACCAGCGCGGGCAGGCCCTTCGCCAGTTCAAGCAGGTGGTCCGAGAGCCGGTCCAGGGATGAGCGCGCTTCGCTGGTGCGCTCCTGCGTGTGCCAGCCGATCAGCACCATGAAAAGGGGAATCAACGGAGTGGTGACGATGATGATCAACGCACTCACCCAGTCGGCGGCAAGGATCCTGGCTCCGACCAGGAGCGGAATCACCGCACACGTGACCAATGCCGGCAGGTACTGCGTGTAGTACTTGTCCAGGCCGTCCAGTCCCCTGGTCAACAGGACGCTGAGGGCACCGGCCCCCTGGCCCTCCGGCGCACCATCCTCGAGCAACCGCTCCAGTGCATCCCTCCGGAGCCGCTCCTTGACGCCGTGGGCCAGCCGTTGCGCGACCGCCGGCTGGGCCCCCGACGCAAGCGTACGGATCAACACCCCCGCCAAGCCGACCCAGAGCAGGGCGGCCGGAAGCCTGTCCCCCGCCGCGAGGTCCGCGATTCCGTGCGCAATTGCCTCGGCGATCAGGATCAGTCCCGCCGCCTTCAGCGCAGCGAGCACACCAAGCAGGTAAACGGGCCCTGCAGGCGCGGCAGTTCCGGCCGGGCCACGTGCCAGGAGACGCTCAATCACAGCGGGCTCACTGAATGTGCTTTCGGGATGCTCTGTTCGGTCACCCGTTTCCGGAAGACCCAGTAGGTCCAGCCCTGGTAAGCGAGCACCAGGGGAACACCGAAGGAGGCGATGATGCTCATCAGTCCGAGCGTGTAGGGCGAGCTGGAGGCATTGTCGACCGTGAGGTTGAACAGTTCGTTCAGGGTCGACGGCAGGACGACAGGGTAGGCGGACCCGAAGATGCAGGCGAGGGTCGACGCGAGGAAGACACCCAGCCAGAGGAATCCCCAGCCGTCGCGGCTCCGCGTCTCGGCCAGCCAGGAGCAGGCGACCGCCACGACGGCCAGGGTGAGCAGCACGCCCGTCCACCATGTTCCGCCTCCCGTGTGGACCCTGCCGGCCCACAGGAGCAACGGCACGACGGCGAGCGGGAGCGTCCGCACGAGGAGCCCACGCGCGCGCTCGCGGATAGGCCCGTCGGTTTTCAGGACAAGGAACGCCAGGGCGTGGACCAGGCAGAAGAGGACGACGGCGGCCGCCCCCAGCAGGGCGTCGAAGCCAAACCATGCAAAGGGACCCCCCACCCTGTCCCCGTTGGCGTTCAAGGGCAACCCAGTGGTGGTCAGCGCAAGCGTGGCGCCGATCCCGGCGGCCGAAGTGAAGGACCCGGCGAATATGGCACGGTCCCAGCGGTGGCGCCAGCGCTCGCTGTTGATCTTGCCCCGGTATTCGAAGGCGACTGCCCGGAAGATCAGCGCAAGCAGAACCAGGACGAGTGGGAGGTACAGCGAGGACAACAGCGACGCGTACCACAGCGGGAAGGCGGCGAAGGTTGCTCCCACAGCGGTCAGCAGCCACACCTCGTTGCCGTCCCAAACCGGTCCGATGGTGTTCAGGAGGACCCTGCGCTCACGGTCGGTGCGGGCGAAAAGCTTCATGAGCATGCCGACACCGAGATCGAAACCCTCGAGGAAGAGGTACCCCGTCCACAGGACGGCGATAACGACGAACCAGATGGTGGGCAACATCTCGGTCATGAGGTGATCCTTTCCGGGTTCTGGCGGGAGGCATAAGGGTCAGTAGGCGAAGGCGAGCACATCGTCGTCTCCGTTCTTCGTCCCGTCGCCGGGACCGTCCGTCGGGTCGTGATCCGGGGACCCGCCGTCGTCGTCCTTCGCGAGCTCCGGCATGGCGGAAGCGACGCCACCGCGCACATACGTGACCAGGAGCTTCACCTCGACCACCAGGAGCGCCGCGTACACGAGCGTCAATGCCACCAGGGAGAACACCAGTTCTGAGACTTCCACCCCTGGCGAGACTGCCGCGGCGGTGAACATGAAGACGCCGTC
The DNA here is from genome assembly GCF_055361185.1 of Arthrobacter sp. TRD_SC_6. NCBI lineage: Bacteria > Bacillati > Actinomycetota > Actinomycetes > Micrococcales > Micrococcaceae > Arthrobacter > Arthrobacter sp. TRD_SC_6. The sequence continues at coordinate 2,344,683 of NZ_CM143953.1, read as the reverse complement.
AATCCCGTTCGGGTCCGGGTTCGGAGCCACGACGAACGGTTGGCGGCCCATCTCGGTGAAGATCCAGCCCGCCGAATTCGCGCCGAACGGGGCCAGGATGCCGAGTACCGCCAGCCGCATCAGCCAGCGTGACTCCGGGACCGTCCCCTTCCTGAGAATCCAGAGCGCAACCAAAGCCGCGAACGCCGCAACGGCCCCGAACCCGATCATGATGCGGAATCCCCAGTAGGTGACTTCCATGACGGGGAGGTAATCGATCGGCATTCCTGCGCGCTCGCCGTAGACCGGGTTATCCGGCAAGGTCTCGCCATACTCCTCCCGATACTCGGGCAGGAGGGTGTTGACGCCCTTGACCTCGGTAGTGAAGTCCCCGTTTGCCAGGAACGAGAGCACTCCGGGTACTTCGATGACCGCGACGATGTCATCACAATCCTGTGCGCCCAGGTTGCCGACGGAGAGAATGGAAAACCCGGTGCCGTCGTGGCAGGCCGCCTCCGCGGCAGCCATCTTCATGGGCTGCTGCTCGAACATGAGCTTGGCCTGCAGGTCGCCGGAGACCGCGGTCCCGGCGAAAGAGACGAGTGCGACGACGGCGCCGATCCGGGCTGAGCGCAGCCAGACCTGGTGATCGATCCGGCCGCGGTTGCGCGGACCAACACCTGGAACAACGAGTCCGGCGGGTCCCACGGTGTCCAGTCCGTCGCGTCGCCGCTTCCATAGGTGGTACCAGGCGATACCGAGCAGGAACCCGCCGGCGACTGCCAGGGCGCCGAAGATGGTGTGGGTGAACGCAACCAGTGCGGTGTTGTTGGTGAAGACAGCCCACGCGTCCACCATCCGGGCCCGCCCGTCAACAAGTTCGACTCCCACAGGGTGCTGCATCCACGAGTTCGCAACGATGATGAAGTAGGCCGAGAACACTGAGGCCGATACTGCTGCCCACAGGCATCCCAGGTGCACCAGGCGGGGCAGCCGCTGCCAGCCGAAGATCCACAGGCCGAGGAAGGTCGATTCAACGAAGAATGCCAGAAGTGCCTCCATGGCGAGCGGAGCACCGAAGACGTCGCCAACGAAGCGGCTGTATTCGCTCCATGCGAGCCCGAACTGGAATTCCTGCACTATTCCCGTGGCCACTCCCATGATGAAGTTGATGAGGAAAAGCTTTCCCCAGAACTTGGTCATGCGCAGGTACTGCTCTTTGCCCGAACGGAGCCAGAGTGTCTGCGTCAGCGCGACGACGAGACCGAGGCCAATAGTGAGGGGCACCATCAGGAAGTGGTAGACGGTAGTGATGCCGAATTGCCAGCGGGCGATTTCGAGTGCTTCCACGGGTCCTCGATTTCTCAAGCACTGCTCATTTGCGGACTCTTTTCTACAAGCCGTAGAAAAGCTACTTCTACGTATCGTAGAACAACTCGCAGCGTACTTCTACACCATGTAGAACCTTGCACAAAAACGATGTAAGTTAAGGGGTAGTTGGTACAGGCGAGACCTTCCCTGTTCCAGCAGATGGAAGCTCAACGAAGGAATACGAATGGCCACGCTCGGTGAACTGGAACGCACAGTGATGGACCTCCTGTGGGGCACCCCTGAGGCCATGACCGCGAACTCCCTCCGCGATGCTCTGGCGCTCGCCCCCGCAGGTATGACAGAGGGTAAGGAACTCGCCGTAACCACGGTGCTCACGGTCCTGTCCAGGCTTGAGAAAAAGGGCCTTGTGGAACGGGAACGGGACACCCGGCCGCATACCTACCGCGCAGTCACCAGCCGGGAAGATCACACGGCTGAACTGATGCACGAGGTCCTCGTCACGGCTCCTGACCGCGAGGCTGTGCTTGCCCGCTTCATCGGTAGTGTGTCCGAGAGCGAGGCACGCACCCTCCGGCGGCTTCTCGGCGGCAGCTAGCAGTCCATGTTCTGGGCTTCCCACTTCCTGGCCGCGCTTGCCGTAGTGCTGGCGTGGCCGGCCCCAATCGCCCTCTCGCGCGCTAAGTGGCCGTCCAGATCACCGTTCACCGCCATGATCCTGTGGCAGGCAATTGCCCTGGCCGGTGGATTGTCGATGATCGGCGCCATGCTCGTGTGGGGACTGGAACCTCTCGGCGATAATTTGCTGCAGGCGCTCGGACGGTTGTGGGAAATCATCGTAAATAACCGTCCCGCTGACACCCTCGGTCTCGCCCACGTGTTTGCCCTAAGTGCGGCCAGCCTGCTGACCGCACACCTCGTCTTCACCCTGCTGTTGACCTACGCGCGTATCAGGAGCCAGCGCCGCCGCCACCGGGACCTCCTTAACCTCCTGAGTTCGCCCTCTCACGGGAACCCCTCCACACTCGTCATCAAGCACGCGGCGCCAGTGGCCTACTGCCTGCCAGGCGGCGCTAGATCAGTAACAGTGCTTTCGGACGGGCTGATGGGCCTGTTGTCCGAGGACGAGCTTCGCGCAGTACTCATCCATGAACAGGCCCACCTCAACCAGCGGCACCACCTGCTGCTCTGGGCTTTCGCAGCCTGGCGTTCCGCCCTGCCCTGGCTGCCGACCTCGCGCCTGGCACAGCGCGCGGTGAACGAGCTGATCGAAATGCTTGCCGATGACGAAGCAGTGAAACGGGTGAACCAGAAGGTGCTGGTCGGCGCCATTGCCATCGTGGCCAGCGGTTCGCTCGCGCCCCCCGCGACGTCAACGGCTGCGGGCAAACCCACTGCGGAGGAACCAGCTGAAGACGGGCCGGCTGAAAAGGATCCGACAGTCAACGCGCCGCCCGGCAGTCAACAGGTGCCGCAGGAGGACAGCCTCATCACTGCGGGCGCCGAAAGCGACGACGGCAGCGGGGCCCAGTCCACCGTGCACCGGCTGCGCAGGCTGCTCGAGCCGCAACCGCCGCTCACCTTCCTCCAGACCTTCAGCGCACTGGCAGCCTCCGCAGTCCTGCTCACGGTGCCGACGCTGCTGCTGATTGCGCCCGGCCTGTTCGGCTAGCTGATCACCTACTACGGCAGCTTCACTCTGATTCAGCATCACTATGATTTCGCGACCTGATATTCGCAGCTGAAGCGAGGCCGGCCCTACAAACCTGCGTGCCGCCGTCGTCGTTTGGTCAGCCGTTCGTCAGGCGTCGATCCTTTCGCGGTCAAGCAACGCTGCCCCTGCGACGATGAAATCTTTCCTGGGCGCCACGTCGCTGCCCATGAGGAGATCGAACACACGCTCGGCCGCCTCCGCTTCCTGGATCCGTACCCGGCGGAGGGTGCGGTGGCGCGGGTCCATGGTGGTCTCCGCCAATTGGCCGGCGTCCATCTCACCCAAGCCCTTGTAGCGTTGGATGGGTTCCTTGTAGCGCCTGCCTGTCCGTTCGAGCTCCGCCAGTAACCGGTGCAGTTCCTGCTCCGAATAGGTGTACAACGTCTCGTTCGGCTTGCTGCCGGCGCTGACCACCTCAACGCGGTGAAGCGGCGGAACAGCCGCATAAACGCGTCCGTCATCAACGAGTGGCCGCATATAGCGGAAGAACAGGGTCAACAGCAGGGTCCGGATGTGTGCGCCGTCGACGTCAGCGTCCGTCATCAGAATGATTTTCCCGTAGCGGGCAGCATCGAGCTGGAAGCTGCGGCCCGATCCCGCACCCACTACCTGAATAAGGGCAGCACATTCGGCGTTCGAGAGCATGTCCCCCACTGACGCCTTCTGCACGTTCAGAATCTTGCCGCGGATAGGTAACAGGGCTTGGTAGTCCGAAGATCGCGCAAGTTTCGCAGTGCCAAGCGCGCTGTCACCCTCAACGATGAACAGTTCCGACCGCTCGGTGTCGTCGATGCGGCAGTCTGCCAGTTTGGTGGGCATTGACGAGGTCTCGAGGGCATTCTTCCGCCGCTGGGTTTCCTTATGGACGCGCGCTGAGACGCGCGATTTCATCTCAGCGACCACCTTCTCGAGAAGGAGCGCCGCCTGGGCCTTGTCCCCCCGCGCCGGAGAAGTAAGTTTCGCCTGCAATTGGGTTTCCAAGACCTTGGCGACAATCGCCCGCACAGCTGAGGTGCCCAGGATTTCCTTGGTCTGGCCCTCGAATTGCGGCTCTGCCAGCCGGACGGTCAGCACGGCGGTCAGGCCGGCAAATACGTCGTCCTTCTCCAGTTTGTCGTTACCCGCCTTGAGCTTGCGGGCATTCGTCTCGACGGCCTTGCGGAAAGTTTTCAGCAGCGCCTGTTCAAACCCGGCCTGATGGGTTCCGCCCTTGGGAGTAGCGATGATGTTGACGAAGCTCTTGACCGTTGTGTCGTAACCGATCCCCCAGCGCAGGGCGATGTCGACCTCGCAGTCACGGTCCACTTCCGCTATGCGGCTGTGTCCCTGATCGTCGAGCACGGGTACAGATTCCTTGAATCGACCGGAACCGTGCAACCGCCAGACGTCGGTCACCGCATGATCGATCGCGAGGAACTCCGCGAACTCCGAGATTCCGCCGTCGTGATGGAACTCTTCCTCCAAAACGCCGTCGGTTCCGGGCAGACCGCGCTCGTCGCGAACCGTGATTCGTAGCCCGGGGACCAGGAAGGAGGTTTGCCGGGCGCGCGCCTGGAGTTCCTCGTAGGAGAATTTCGCGTCTGGGGTGAAGATCTGGCGGTCTGCCCAGTAGCGGACCCGCGTACCCGTCACCCCACGCTTGGTGCTGCCGACAACCTCGAGCCGTGAACTGTCGACGAACGGGGAGAATTTGGCAGTGGGCAGGACCTTTCGCTCATCTTCGAAGCGGCCCGGTTCGCCCCTGCGGAAGGACATCTCGTACGTCTTCCCGCCACGGTCCACCTGTACGTCGAGCCTCGAGGAGAGCGCGTTGACGACGCTTGCGCCAACACCATGCAGCCCGCCGGAGGCCGTATAGGAGCCCCCGCCGAATTTGCCGCCCGCGTGAAGTTTCGTGAAGACAACTTCGACGCCGCTGAGACCAGTCTTGGGCTCGGCGTCCACAGGGATTCCGCGGCCGTCATCGTGCACTTCGACGGAACCGTCAGAGTGCAAAATGACCTTGATGCTTTGTCCGTGCCCGGCGAGAGCTTCATCGACGGAGTTGTCGATGATCTCCCACAGACAGTGCATGAGCCCGCGTGAGTCGGTGGAGCCGATATACATACCCGGCCGCTTGCGTACGGCTTCGAGTCCCTCAAGCACCGAGAGATGACGCGCTGTGTATTCAGAACCGGGGGCCACGTTTGCTGGAAACTCCTTGGGATAATGTCTCTTGGCTGCTGCGAGTGTGCGTTCGTAAAACCGCTCGAGCAATTGTTCCACGGCAGTGTCTACAGCATATTGCCTGGTGCTTCGGTGGCCCCGCAGGCGTGCCGAGCCGTCTCAGGTGGCCTACGCGCTCAGCGAAAGCAGACCCAGCTTGCGAAGATCCGGCTACGAATAGTGGTTATATGAAGTACAGGAACCACTAAGGAGGCACCCATGACAACAGCTACAGCAACCCGCGAGCTGACGGCACTGCATCGTTGCGACCGGTGCGGAGCACAGGCATACGTTCGTGCAGTCCTTTCCTCCTCCGGTGGCGAGCTTCTCTTCTGCGGGCATCATGCCCGTGCAGTGGAAAGCACCCTCAGGCCCCAGACGTCTGAGTGGCAGGATGAAACAGGCCGCTTGAACGAGAAGGCCTCTGCAACCGTCGAACCGTAAGCGATTACGGGTCACTGCTAAACAGACCAAAACAGAAGAACCCCTCCGTGAGGCCACGAAGGGGTTCTTCTGTTTTGGTCTCAGCCGAGTGTTAGTCGAGGTAGTCCCGGAGAACCTGGGACCGTGAAGGGTGGCGAAGCTTGGACATGGTCTTCGACTCGATTTGACGAATCCGCTCCCGCGTCACCCCGTAGACCTTGCCAATTTCATCGAGGGTCTTGGGCTGGCCATCGGTCAGTCCGAAGCGCATGGCCACCACTCCCGCTTCCCGCTCCGACAGTGTGTCGAGAACGGAGTGGAGCTGCTCCTGCAAGAGGGTGAAGCTCACGGCGTCGGCAGGAACCACAGCCTCGGAGTCCTCGATGAGGTCACCGAACTCTGAGTCGCCGTCTTCGCCGAGCGGCGTGTGCAGCGAGATGGGTTCGCGTCCGTACTTCTGGACCTCGACTACCTTCTCGGGAGTCATGTCCAGCTCGAGGGCCAGTTCTTCGGGAGTCGGTTCACGCCCCAGATCCTGCAGCATCTGCCGCTGCACGCGGGCGAGCTTGTTGATCACTTCAACCATGTGCACCGGAATACGGATGGTGCGGGCCTGGTCAGCCATGGCACGCGTGATTGCTTGCCGGATCCACCACGTTGCATAGGTGGAGAACTTGAAGCCCTTTGTGTAGTCGAACTTCTCCACGGCGCGGATCAAGCCGAGGTTGCCCTCTTGAATGAGGTCGAGGAACAGCATTCCGCGGCCCGTGTAACGCTTGGCCAACGAAACCACCAGGCGAAGGTTCGCTTCAAGCAGGTGGTTCTTTGCGCGCTTGCCGTCGTGGATGACCCATTCGAGCTCACGCCGCAGCTTGGGGTCCATGTTCTGGTCGGCGGCGAGTTTTTCCTCCGCGAAGAGGCCCGCCTCGATGCGCAAAGCCAGGTCGACTTCCTGCTCGGCGTTCAGCAGTGCAACCTTGCCGATCTGCTTCAGGTAATCCTTGACGGGGTCCGCAGTGGCTCCGGCGGACACGACCTGCTGCGCGGGGGCGTCGTCGTCGTCAGCGTCCGAGTAGACAAAGCCGCTTCCGGTCGTTGCCTCGGCCGCTCCGGCCTCGGGTGTCTCCGTGTCCGTAGAGTCTGCGTCACTCTGTGTCGGATCAGCTTGCTGAGCCGTGGTTTCCTCTTCAGTGAGCGTTGCTCCTGAAGTTTCTGCGCTGTCCCCGTTTGCCGAGCGCTTTGCTCCGCGCGTTGTGCCAGCCTTGGAGGCCGCCTTCGGCGCGGTGGACTTGCGCTTGGTTGCAGTTGTACCGGGTTCCGTTAACACCGGTGCTGTTGTCTTCTTGGCCGACACTCAAGAACCTTTCATACGGCGGTTTGTGGTGCCGCCAAGGGGGCAACACCACTATGACCCTGTCAAGTCCGTGCTTGAACTCAGACGGATCGGCGGAAACTGTAAGTAGGACCAACAGCTCCGCTCAGTGCGGTATTCCCGGCAAAGGCGGTGTAGTTACCTACAGCTTTGCGAGGAGTGCAGCACTCCGATCTGAAACACGAACCCAACCGGGTCTGGGTTCCATTGTCGCACGCTTTACGGACCCCGCATAAATTCCGCCACTCCGTCGGGACCCCTCACCGGCGGGTGGTAACGAACCTGCTCTTCACCATTCATCTGCTCACCACTGGCCGGTCATCCCACTAACCTCCCCTGGCTGAAAACCTCACGCAACCTTTCGGTTTTCCGTAGTCCACGCGGTTTCCCGGCGCCGCGCCCATGGTGCCAAAGACCCGGTACCCACGAGTTCAATAAGGAGTTCGGCGAGCTTGTAGCCGGGTGTCTCGGCCAAGGATGCGCTCAGGTACCGGTGTGCCCTGGAACCCCTGCCGCGGCCCCACTCCAACCAGCCCAGGATGCTGAGCAGCGCCGATCTGGGTTCTCCTTTCGCGACGGTCGACAACCTCACGAAGACCGCGTGGGCGGCATCCAGTCGCTCCCAATCGGGGGCAGCGCCGGTCGCCAGGAAAACCTCGCTGAAGAGGGCGCCGGTCACCTCCGTGGGATCTTTGGTTGTCATCGCATGACGTTTCGGGTGCTCCCTGTGCTCGTCGGGTTCTAGATGCTGCGCTTTCAGGCGGGCGCAGGCGGGCGGAAGTTCAATCTCGGGCAAGCCCTTGGGAAGGACGCCGCTTTCGCACGCGGCTGTAGCCGCCGCGCTCAGGCCCGCGGCGGCCAGAACAATGAGGCTGTCGCGCAGAGCCGCACGCGTCAGGCCGGCAAGCAGGAACGCCAGCACCTCCGGGTCTTCCGTGGGAGCCTCCTGTTGCTGATCGAAGATGAGGCAGTCCCACAGGACGAGCGCATCATGGCCCAGGCTCGTGCTTTCCCAGGCTCCTGAGAATCTGCGCGCGTATTCGGCGACCAGCCGGCCGACGTCCTTTCTGCCAGCCGGCCCCATCTCACCCATCGCGGCCTCGATGGAATCCGCGTAGCTGCTCCCCTGGTACACGAGCTCGGCGTTGAGGAGGCTTTCGGTGATGGTGGCCAGCGGGCTGCCCGGCCAGGAGCAGCACGCTGTGTCGCCACAGAAGTAGTCGCGCCAATGGGTTGGGCTGACCAGCCACCCGTCGCGAATCGCCAGTCCTCCGGCGTTCAGGACAAGGTCGATGCAATGCACCAGCGAGGCGAACGGCGGGTCCTCGGGATCTGTCCAGTCCCGCTGCGTGTACAGCATCATGAGGACACCGTCTGCGGTGGCGTCTGCGGCGAGATACTCCCGGACTGACTGCGCATATTCGAGGGGGTCGGCCTTCTCCGAGGGAAGGTCCAGACGAAGCGTTGCGCCTACCCGCTTGCCGGACATGGTGAGAAAGACGATGCTCTCCTGCGGCTGAAAGCCAAGAATGTGCGGGATATAGCTGAGGATGTCCGATGCGGTGCTGACCGAGATTGGGTTGGTGAGTGTCATGGATATGACTTTGCTGCGCCCACTGCTTCGGCGGGCCGGGGACAGCGCTTATGTGGGTAAGTCGCCCGAATCTCTCTCATGTGCAGTAGGAGTTGCGGGTTTGCCCGCGGAACGCGCCTGCCGCGCCTCCCGGCGTCGCCTCCGTTCGCGGGCCAACGCCTCGCGCAGCGGAGGAACCACAATCGACTGCCTGGCCAACTGGGCGCGGACGCGGCGTCGGACGATCAGGATAGCCACCGTTCCCATACCCAGCACAACGAATTGAACCGCGAAGGCGATGCGGAACGAATCGAGGGCATACAGATCACCGCTGGAGAATCCGCTGGCCAGCAGCAGGTCAAGAATCAGCCCGATGGCGAACATGGTGACCAAAGCGGCGGTGAAACCTCCGATGTTCACAATGCCGGTAGCGGTGCCAAGACGCGAAGCCGGGTTAAACGTGCGGGCAAAATCGAAGCCGATCATCGAACCTGGACCTCCGACAGCCACGGTCACCACAAGCAGCACCAGCATCCACAAGGGAGCCCGTCCGGGTGTGGTCAGAACCACCAGCCAGGCCAGGGCTGTCGCCGCCGTGATGGCGAGGACCATCGTCGAACGCCGCAGCGGGTGCCGGGCGACGTAAATCCCAAGCAGTGGTCCACACACCATGCCAACCACCACGAAGAGCGTCATCAGTAAGGAAGCGGTGGCGGTGGGGAGCTCCTGGGCGCTCACGAGGAAGGGGTAACCCCAGGTGAGAACGAAGACGGTCCCAGAGAACTGGGCTGTGAAGTGGCACCACAACCCGAGGCGCGTCCCGGGCTGTTTCCAGGCTTCGGCGAGTGAAACACCCGTTTGCCGGAGGGTGATACGGTCTCGGCTCGGGCCGCCCTCTGGTTGATCACGAATCAGGGCAAGTCCCAGCACAGCCGCAAGAAGGCCAAGGGCGGCTGCGGACAGGAATGCGGTACTCCAACCGGCGTGCTGCAGGACGGCGAGGAAGGGGATCACGCTGAGGATCTGTCCGAGCTGCCCGAGTATTCCCGTGAGTTGGGTCAGAACCGGTATTCGACGCGGTTCAAACCAGGCCGGCAGAAGCCGCAGGACCGCCACGAAGGTCATCGCGTCACCACCGCCTACCAGAAGCCGGCCGAGAATACCCGCCGGCACCGACTCTGCGAAGGCGAGTTGCGTCTGCCCGAGCGCCATGAGGAGAGCCCCACCAACGATCATGACGCGCGGACCAAATCGGTCCACCAGGACACCCACCGGAATCTGCAATCCGGCATAGACCACGAGTTGCGCAACGGTGAATACGGCGAGGGCGGAAGCAGTGGCGTCGAAGCGTTCGGTCGCTTCGAGTCCCGCTACTCCGAACGAGGTGCGCTGACTTACGGCCACGAGGTAGGCAAGTACGCCCGCACCCCAGACCAGCCACGCGCGCCGGTTCACCCGCACGGTCGTATCAGTGACCAGGCCGGGACCCTCCATCCCCGGTTTCGGGCGGTTCGTCCGAGTCGACTTCCGGGGCTGGATGGTCCGGAGAGCCATCGTCATCGTCGGAAAGGTCTGCCAGGGTCTCTGCAAGCTCATCCGCTGCGCGGGGCCCGGCGAGGTACGCCTCGACAGCGGAGCCCAGCTCATCGGCGCTTGCGAGTTCCATGTTCTGTTTGACCAGGAGGGATCTTCCGGAACCGTCGGGGCGCTCGTCGTACCGCTTCTCCAGCGACAGGACGACGCCCTGGACTTCCACCGAATTATCCACCTGGCGCGCGATCTGGCGCTCTACGTCCCGCCCGGCCTCACGCAGGCGGTCCGTGGGCAGGACGCGCCCGATCGACGCGCCCAGATATTCCAGCGCCGTGACCGCAGCGGGCGGGTATTCAGCGTCGGCAAGGTAGTGCGGCACATGGACAACGTAACCGACGACGTCGTGGGCCGAATCCGCCAGCCGGAGCTCCAGCAGGTGGCCAAGGGAGGCCTGGAGTTCGGCGGTGGGTTTCCAGGCCGAACCTACTCCGTTGATCAGGTCGGTCCGGTTTCCGTGGACGGTGACGCCGAGGGGCCGGGTGTGGGGAACGGGCATGGGAAGGGAATGGATCCAGGCGATCAGTGATACTTCGAAGCGGTCGACAAGCTGTTTGACGGCAGCAACGACCCGTTCCCACTGGAAGTCCGGCTCCATCCCGCTGAGCAACAGGAATTTTCCGTCCAAACCGTCCCGAAGCACGCGCAGCTCCAGCGTTGGGGGCTGGTAGTCCCGAAGGTGGTCTTCCACGAAGGTGATTCGGGGCCTGCGGCCGCGGTAGTCAATCAACTGGTCGGTGTCGAATACGGCAACCACTTCGTGGTCCAGGTATTCGAGGAGTTCTCCGCGCACCTGCCCGGCCACGTGCCCGGCATCCACGAATCCGGTGAGTCCGACAACCAGTGGAAGCCCGCGCAGGGAATCATCGATGACTGCTTCATTCACGTTGTATAAGCTTCGCGGCTCCAACATTGCTTCCTCCCTCGCTTTCGAATCCACCGAATGAATCCGGTGGGCTGCTGTCACCGGTGGCACTCAGCCTAGATGATGCAGGATTTCGTCTCCTCTGCGTAACGCGCCCTGCCCTGCACCAATTCCCCGAATACTGGTGAAGACGGCAGGGATCTCGAGCGTGGGATGCATGTCACATCTGGCGGCTACGATCGATAACAACGGATCGCTGCACAACCTGCGGTGAGTGATGAAACTCCTGACATTGGAAACGAGGAAAACCCTTCGTGAGCAACACAAGCGAAATTCAATTGACTGTCATCTCCAAGGATCTCAAGAAAGCCGGCTGCGACGTCCTGGTGATCGGCACCGGGCAAAGCCCTGATGGTCCGGTCCTGCTTGATAATCCGTTGTCAGCAAAATCTGCGCGGGCACTCACCGACAGCCTCCCATCCCTCGGCATCACCGGTTCGGCCGACGAAGTGAAACGCCTGCCTGGACTCTCGGAGACCGGCGCCGACGTCCTGGTTCTCGTGGGAACCGGGCGCGTTCATTCCGGACGCCCGCTGTCGGCTGAGACCCTCCGGCGCTCGGCCGGCGCAGCGGTACGACAGCTCACCGGAATCGAGAGCATCGCCGTCGCACTTCCCGCTGCGACAGTCGACGAGGTCGCGGCGGTCGCAGAAGGAGTGCTGCTCGGCAGCTACACCTACACCGAACATTTCTCGGCCGTCGGCGGCAAGGCCCCCAAGGCGTCCGCCAAAACGCTTTCGCGGGTCACCATCCTGACTCCTGCCGCGCAGGACCGCACACTGAAGGCGGCCCTGGAGCGCGCAAAGGCGATTGGTCACGGCGTGAACACCACCCGCACCCTCGTGAACCAGCCACCCAGCCACCTCTTCCCGGAGTCCTTCGCGCAATTCGCCAGAGAGCATGTCAAGGGCCTACCCGTGAAGGTCACTGTCCTCGACGAAAAGAAGCTGGAGAAAGACGGCTACGGTGGAATCCTCGGCGTGGGCAAGGGCTCATCCCGCCCGCCGCGCCTCGTGAAACTCGAGTATGCGCCGGCCAAATCCAAGGTCAATCTTGCATTCGTCGGCAAGGGGATCACCTTCGACTCGGGCGGACTTTCGCTGAAGCCGGGCGCCGGAATGCAGACCATGAAGCTGGACATGGCCGGAGCCGCCGTCGTGCTCGCCGCCGTCGCCGCCATCGCGGAACTTGGCCTGCCTGTAAGTGTCAGCGGATGGCTCTGTCTGGCGGAAAACATGCCCTCGGGTACGGCGCAACGCCCCTCGGACGTCATGACCACCTTCGGCGGACGTACAGTCGAAGTCCTCAACACCGATGCTGAAGGGCGTCTCGTCATGGCCGATGCCCTTGCTGCGGCCAGCCGTGAGTACCCCGATGCGATCATCGACATTGCCACCCTGACCGGAGCCCAGATGGTGGCGCTCGGCAAACGGGTCTCCGGAGTGATGGGCGACGACGGCGTCCGCGACGCCGTGAAGGCGGCTGCGGACCGCGCGGGCGAGCTCTTCTGGGCGATGCCCCTTCCCGAGGAACTTCGTCCAAGCCTCGACTCGACCGTCGCGGACATTGCAAACATCGGAGAAAAGTTCGGCGGCATGATGACCGCTGCCGTCTTCCTGCGCGAGTTCGTCGGCGAGGTCAACGGCGAAAAAATCCCGTGGGCCCACCTCGACATCGCCGGCCCGGCGTTCAATGAGGGCGGCACGTACGGTTACACGCCAAAGGGTGCAACCGGGGTTGGCGTCAGGACGCTGCTCGCCTACGTCGAAGATGTCATCGAGAGGGCGGACAACCACACCGCCTGACCCCCGATTCACAGAAGGTGAATCTGGACACATAGGGGTGTGGTCTCCCCTTCATCAAGTGGCTGATGGTGTGATCTGGGGATAGGCTGAACTCCAGATCACACCGGAACGTCAGCCTATACATACCGATATTCCGCCAAACATCAACTGACGCGCTAACCCACGCGCGTCTCAGATTTCGCGAGGGAGCGTCCACGTGGCCGAATCGGCAACTGCGCAAGAATTCGACATCCTGGTCCTGGGCGGGGGTAGCGGAGGCTATGCAGCCGCACTTCGGGCCGTCCAACTCGGGTTCACCGTTGGGCTCATTGAAAAGGGCAAGCTCGGTGGAACCTGCCTCCACAACGGCTGCATCCCGACGAAAGCGTTGCTGCACTCGGCCGAGGTTGCCGACAGCGCCCGCTCCGCCGAGAAGTACGGCATCAAGGCCACCTTTGAGTCCATCGACATGGTCGCCGTCAACGCCTACAAGGACGGCATCATAGCCGGCAAGTACAAGGGCCTGCAGGGACTGATCAAGTCCAAGGGCATCACTGTCATTGAGGGCGCAGGCAAGCTCACGGGCCAGAACACCGTCGAGGTGGATGGCACCACCTACACCGGCAAGAACATTATTCTCGCGACCGGCTCCTACTCGCGCTCACTGCCCGGGCTGGAAATAGGCGGCAAGGTCATTACCTCCGACCAGGCGCTCACCATGGACACCATTCCCACCCGCGCCATCGTGCTCGGTGGTGGCGTGATCGGGTGCGAGTTCGCGTCGGTCTGGAAGTCTTTCGGGGTTGACGTCACCATCATTGAGGGCCTGCCATCGCTGGTACCGAATGAAGATGCCACCATCGTGAAGAACCTGGAACGCGCGTTCAAGAAGCGCGGTATCAAATTCAACACCGGCACCTTCTTCGAGAAGGTCGAACAAGCCGACGACGGCGTCAAGGTCACCCTGGTAGACGGCAAGACCTTCGAAGCGGACCTGCTGCTCGTCGCCGTCGGCCGTGGCCCGGTTACGGACGGCCTGGGTTATGAGGACGCCGGAGTCACACTCGACCGCGGATTCGTCATTACGAACGAACGCCTGCACACAGGCGTCGGGAACATCTACGCTGTCGGCGATATTGTCCCCGGCCTGCAGCTAGCGCACCGCGGGTACCAGCAGGGCATTTTCGTCGCCGAAGAAATTGCGGGCCTGAAGCCGGTAATTGTAGAAGACGTCAACATCCCCAAGGTCACCTACTGCGAACCTGAGATTGCCTCGGTCGGCCTGACCGAAAAGGCGGCCAGGGACAAACTCGGCGAAGACAAGGTCGAGACGCAAGAATACAATCTCGCTGGAAACGGCAAGAGTTCTATTCTTGGCACCGGCGGCATCGTCAAGCTGGTGCGTGAGAAGGACGGCCCCGTTGTGGGCGTTCACATGATCGGCACCCGGATGGGTGAGCAGATCGGTGAAGCCCAGCTCATCGTGAACTGGGAAGCTTACCCGGAGGATGTAGCGCAACTCGTTCACGCCCACCCCACGCAGAACGAATCACTGGGAGAGGCACACCTCGCCCTGGCGGGCAAGGCGCTGCACGGCTGACCGGCTTCCAGCCGTTATGCGCCCATTCAACCCGCTGTAGCATCACGCAGCACCGAAGCTCCAATCAAAGCATCACTGGCAACCTCGAACCGAGCGGCAGCCTCGCAACACCGGCGGCCGCAGGTAGAACGAAACAAGGAGAAACGGACACATGTCTGAATCCGTGAACTTACCGGCCCTGGGCGAGAGCGTCACTGAGGGAACAGTTACCCGCTGGCTCAAGCAGGTCGGCGACCGCGTCGAAGTCGACGAGCCGCTGCTCGAGGTCTCAACGGACAAAGTCGACACCGAGATACCTTCGCCGATTGCGGGAGTGATCGAGGAGATACTCGTTGCCGAGGACGAGACCGCCGAGGTCGGTGCTGCGCTGGTTCGCATCGGTGACGGCTCAGGTTCGTCGGAAGGCGGAAGTGGCTCGGAAGACCAGGGGTCCGAGGAGCAGGGGTCCGAGGAGCAGGAACCACCGGCTGAGGAAAGCGGTGACAGCGGAGCGCAGGAAGATGCCGCGCCCAAGGAAGAGGCCGAAGCCACGGACACCCCGGCGGATTCGTCCGCGGAGTCCAGTTCCGGGTCAGATGACAGTTCCGCAGGCCCGGGAACCGAAGTTACCCTGCCAGCGCTGGGCGAGAGCGTAACCGAGGGAACCGTCACACGGTGGCTTAAAGCCGTGGGAGACGAAGTAGAGGTTGACGAACCACTGCTCGAAGTATCCACCGACAAGGTTGACACTGAAATTCCTTCCCCTGTGGCAGGAACACTTCAGGAGATCAGGGTCAATGAAGATGAAACCGCGGAAGTAGGATCAGTCCTTGCGGTCATCGGGTCCGGAAGCAGTGCGCCTGTCAAGGCGGAGCCAAGCGAACCTGAAGCCGTCGCTGCAGCACCGTCAGAGGAACGGGAAGCCCCTGCCGCCCAGCCGGAGGAGAAGAAGGAGCCAGAAAAGGCTGCACCAGCGCAAGAGCCTCCCGCACCTGCCGCGGCAGAAGAAAAATCCCCTGCTGCCTCGAGTGACAAACCGTCAGGATCAGACGCGGTGTACGTCACGCCATTGGTGCGCAAGCTCGCGAACCAGCACAACGTCGACCTGTCGACACTGAAGGGTTCCGGCGTCGGTGGCCGTGTCCGCAAACAGGACGTCCTTGACGCCGCGGAAGCAGCGAAGAAGCCGGTTGAGGCCCCCGCAGCAGCATCGCCTGCCACGGCAGGACCATCGGCTCCCTCGGCTTCCAGCCTGAGGGGCACTGTCGAGAAGGCTCCGAGGATCCGCCAGACCATTGCACGGCGCATGAGGGAGTCGCTTGAGGTTTCGGCCCAGCTGACACAGGTCATTGAGGTGGACATGACCCGCGTGGCACGGCTCCGGACAACGGCGAAGGAGACATTCCAGGCTCAAAACGGAGCAAAGCTGACCTTCCTTCCGTTCATTGCCAAGGCTGTCACGGAGGCACTCAAGCAGCACGCCAAGCTGAACGCTTCCTTCGATGAAGAAGCCAAGGAAGTCACCTACCACGACGCCGAGCACCTCGCGATCGCAGTGGACACAGAAAAGGGGTTGCTCGTTCCGGTCATCAGTGACGCGGGGAACCTCAACCTTGCCGGCCTGGCGAAGAAGATTGCGGACGTCGGCGCCCGCACCAAGAGTGGGAAGATCGGGCCGGATGAGCTCTCCGGCGGCACGTTCACCATCACCAACATCGGCTCGGTCGGTGCGCTGTTTGACACGCCGATCATCAACCAGCCACAGGTCGGAATTCTCGGTACAGGCGCGATCGTCAAGCGCCCAATCGTTGTGACAGATGCCGATGGCGAAGACACCATTGCCATCCGGTCCATGATGTATCTGTGCCTCACCTATGACCACCGCCTGGTCGACGGCGCTGATGCAGGCCGGTTCCTGCAGACACTCAAGGCCCGCCTTGAGGATGGAGCGTTCGAGGCCGACCTCGGCCTCTAAGCACCAGCAAATGTTGGAAGGCAGCGTACCGTATCCCGGCACGCTGCCTTCCTTCGTCCGGCACCACAGTCTTCCCCCTCTTCGGAAGGGGAAAGCCAGGCGAAACCGCCCGGCCGAATGATTCAACCAGTGAAAAAGGAGAACTCATGGCTACCGTACGCTCAGCGCACACAGTCTGGACCGGAGACCTGCCTTCGGGCTCGGGACAGGTAACTCTTGATACCTCGGGTCTTGGCACCTATGACGTAACCTGGAAGGCCCGCGCCGAGCAGGCTGAAGGCAAAACAAGCCCCGAAGAGCTGATCGCAGCAGCTCATTCAGCGTGCTTCTCCATGGCGTTCAGCCTCGCTCTCGGCGAAGAAGGCAAGACACCGGACCGGGTGGAAACCAACGCGGAGGTCGATTTTGAGGCAGGGGCAGGCATCACGGCGATCCGCCTTACGCTTAAGGCAGCTGTTCCGGGCATCAGCGAGGAAGACTTCCAGCGGCTTGCTGAGGATGCGAAGACGGGCTGCCCTGTCTCGCAGGCTCTCGCCGGCGTCAAGAGCATTTCGCTGGACGCCACTCTCGAGTCCTAGCAGACGCTTGAGTCTTCCGGTGAACGGATGAAGGAACGCCCCGGCCACGTAATGGTGGCCGGGGCGTTCTGTTGCCGCTCAAGGCTGCCGGTCAGACCCTCAACTGCGGGGTGGCAGCGGGGGCGGAGCGAGCTTCGGGTGATTTTGCCTCACCGGCGGTACGTCGGTTCGGAGCTCCGCGATCATCTCGCGCAGGATGCCCACTCCGTGCTCCAGTTGCGGATCTTCCTGGGCGGCATAGGCGTGCGGTGGAAACGGAACCTCGATGTCCGGGTCAACGCCATAATTCTCCACTCCCCATTCCACTCCCCCGGTCATCCAGAACGCATAACGTGGCTGGGTGACTCCGGTTCCATCAGCGAGGCTGAACCGGCCGTCAATTCCTACGACGCCACCCCACGTCCGGGTTCCGATAACGGGACCGATACCGCGCAGTTTGGCAACCTGCGTGATGATGTCGCCGTCCGACCCGGCGAACTCGTCCGTGAGGACCACCACCGGACCACGCGGTGCGTGTGCCGGATAGGTGCCGGGTTGCTCACCGCGTGGCATCGACCAGGCCGTCACCTTCCGGCCAATAAGTTCAGCCACCAGCTGCGAAGTGTGTCCTCCCCGGTTCCGCCGCACGTCAATGATCAGGCCGTCGCGTTCCGTTTCCCTGTCAAGGTCGCGGTGCAGCTGCGCCCAACCGCGCGCCACCATGTCAGGGATGTGAAGGTAGCCGAACCGGTTGTCGGACGCTTCGTGGACGATCGCACGGTTGGCATTGACCCAATTCTGGTAACGCAACCGCTCTTCGCTGCGCAGCGGCACCACCGCCACCCGCCGCACAGCCGGCTGCCCGCCGTCGTCGTCGTGCCGCGCAACCGTCAGCTCAATTACCCGGCCGGCAGCACCGGTCAACAGGACTGAAGGCCCGAGCTCCGGCGGGACGGGTACACCGTCTACGGCCTGGATTATGTCGCCCGGCTCCACGGCGACGCCCGGGGCGCTCAGCGGCGAGGCTGCCTGCGGATCAGATGACTCACCGCCGAAAATCCGGTCCACCCTCCAGCCCCGTGCGGAACCGCTGAGCTCAGCGCCGAGGAATCCCTGCGCCCCAGCTCCCGGCTCGCTGGCCAGAGCCGGTGTCACGTAGGCGTGGGAGGTCCCAAGCTCGCCGTGCAGCTCCCATAGAAGATCAACCAGATCGTCGTGGGATCCCAAGCGATCCAGAAGCGGGCGGTACTTCTCGCGTATGCCCTCCCAATCGAGGCCCCCCATGTCCTCGGCCCAGAAGAAATCGCGCTGCAGGCGCCATGCCTCCTCAAAGGCCTGACGCCATACACTTGGCGGATCCAGCAGAACCCGGATACGGTTCAGCTCTACCGTGACCCTGTCGGGTGAATCGGCATCGGCCGGACCGGACGTCGGGATGGATGTGACGGCCCCAGCGTGGATGACGACTGCCCGTTTTCCGTTTCCGCTCACCTCATAGGAATCCACCTCCTGCGCGAGCGTCGTGGTTTCCCGCTTTGCCAGGTCGAAGCGCTCGAGCCTCCGGGCCGGTTCCTTGGCTTCGGTGGTTGCGCGCCCGTCGCCCGTGGTTCCAGCGAGGTCAGTGGCGGTCCACAGCAACGCGTTGTCGACGGCGCGGAGGCCCTCATAGCTGCCCTGCGGAACCGGCACTGCGATGATCCGCTCGGCGAGCCGCTCAGGAACAACCTCCACGGCTGGTCTGTCGTCGTCTTTTTCTTCCTTGGGATCTGCCGCCCGCTCATGCACAGCGGGACCGAAGGGCGACGCTGTGTCGGCCGCCAGTGCCACAAGGAATGGCTTGGTGGATGCCGGGAAACTGAGGTCGAACCGGTGCGTGTCATAGACCGGATCGAAGCTGCGGTCCGAGAGGAATGCCACGAACTTGCAGTCAGGGGTGAACGACGGAGAGTGGTCACGGAACCGTCCGTCCGTTGCGTCCAGAATGTCAGCCCCTTCGGCGACCCTCGAAAGCCGCACACGCGTGCGTGCACCCTCTCCGGTCACTGGCTCCGCCCATACCAGCCATGCGCTGTCCGGCGAGAACTGCAGGTGATCGATGGCGCCATGGGGAGTCGAGGAGAGCGTGAAGAAGCCCTCTTTGCCAACCTCGTGGATAAGGATTTCACCTATCTCTCCCGCGACTGCCACCAGGCGGGCGTCGGGGCTGACTGCGATGTTGCTCGCCCGGAAAGGCCTGCCGAACCCGACGCGGGTGACGAGCGAGCGAACCGCCTGATCCTGGGCCTGGAGAACGACGTCGGCTCCCGTCGTTTCGCCGTCGGCCGGGGGTTTGATGTCCTGCGAGGGTTCGATGTCCGTGCCTCTGGCATCCGTCACCGGAGTGGCGGGGACTGGCGCGGGCAGGGTACTGCCGGTGGTCGCCGCCTCCTTGCGGGCGGGGATACTGCGACTCGGCGTTTCGGTCTCGAAGAGGCTGCGGATGTGGAGGGCCTCTTCGCCTTCGTGGTCGGCTATATAGGCAACCTTGTCCTCACCGAGCGGCCTGCCGAGGCGCGAACGCACGCCTGCGGTCGCGTCAACTACACGGGAAGGACCGTCCTTGTGTGTCAGCAGGTGAAGCGTGCCGTGGGATTCGACAATGCTTGCGCGCCCGTCTTCCACCGGAACCGCCGCCTTGAGGTGACGGGAGACGTTAAGGGTTTGCGGGCGGCGGCCTGTCGACGCCGATGCAAGGGTGACGTCGAGAAGCGACGCCTCGGAATCGAGACTGTCCATCAGCCACAGATTTCCTGCAGACTCGAAAACTACCCGGGCGCCGTCGGTTGAGGCATGCCGCACGTAAAACTCCTCAAAGTCTGTGTGCCGACGCAGCCCGGATCCGTCCGGCGCGACCGAGTAAAGGTTCCCATACCCCTCATGGTCCGAAAGGAACGCAAGCCGTCCGCCGGCCCACATTGGATCAGTGAGATTGCCATCGAGGTCCGGCAGGAACCGTTTGAAGTCCCCGGATCCATCCGCATCAATCCAGAGCTTCCCGGCGGTGCCGCCGCGGTAGCGCTTCCACCAGGCTTGTTCGCGGGACATGGCACTTGCGATGACTACAGGACGCTCATCCCCGATTTCCTCCCCATACACGATCGCGTCGATCGGGCCGTAAGGGATAACGGTAAATGCGGAGCCATCCACCGGAACCGTGTAGCCCCAGGTATGCCGCGGATCCTCATGCCGGAATGCACTGGTCACGACGACCTGCCCATCGGACGTGAATCCCCGCACCTTGGTGTTCTGGTGACCCCAATAGGTGAGCCTCCTGAAGTTTCCACCGTCGACGTCCGCCGCCACCACCTCAGGTGCGGCGCCCTGCACCACAGTCCAGGCGATGGTAGAGCCGTCAGGTGAGATTCTAGGATTCCGCACCGGCTGCTGCAGCGCTGAAATACGCCACGCCCGCCCTCCCGCCAGTGGGGCGACCCAGATGTCGTTCTCGGCCGCGAAGGTGAGCATTTCGCCGGACAGATGCGGATAGCGTAAGTAGTGAGAAGAACCCATTGTCCGATCATAGCCACACGGAACCAGCCTTCTCAGGCGGGATCAGCCACATGAACCGACGCGATTTTCCATAACCCTTCGTGGCGCTCCACCAGGAAAACAAGTTCTTGAGTGGTGGCTTCTTCGACCGTCTCGGCTGTCTGGGCCGAATCGACGGGTTGTCCCGGTTGCGTCGAAGTACCGCCACCCTCCAGGACTGTGTACGCAGAGGTGACGACCGTGGCAGCCACCGCCGACACCGGTGAACCCCCGCTCGCCTTCGCTGGTGTTTCGATCCGTTTCAGGTTCTGGAGCTGGACGCTCAGTCCGTCGAAGACCTGGTTCCGTGCGCGAAGAGCGGCGATGATGCCCTGGTCGGCTGCCATCGTGTCGGAACCATCCACGTTTACGTGATGGAGCAGCAACTCATCACCCGACGAAAGCGCCTTGGCCCGCACGGCGGCGAGTGCGGGAAGGACGACCAGCTCATCCGCGTCCGCGAGCCGGGACTGCATCTCCGGCGACAGCCCGTCCGTGTCAGATTCAGTTTCAGCGCCACTGCCAGCGTTATCCGGGGATTCCGGCTCTGCCGCAGCTCCGGTGGAGCCGGCGGAATCATCCCCTCGCGACTGGCCAATCGCCTCTGCAAGGGACGGACCGGCAATTACGGCCCCTATGACCACAAGAACAGTGGCCGATACTCCGAGGAGGACACCTGGCCATCTCCGGGGACCGGTACGGGGTTGGGGATGCCCTGCCGTTCGCAGCCTGGGCAATCGTAATTGAATGCCCAGCCGCTTATTCCGGGTCGGAGCGGGCTGCCGTGCTGCCCTCCGCGTGAGGAGTTCGGGGCGCACCGTGGGGTGGACAGCCTGAACCAGGTCCAACGGCCGGGGTGTTGCTGACTTCAACACGGCGTGGGCGAACTCGGCGGCTGTCGGCCGTTGATCCGGATCGGTGTGCAGCCCTGCCTCGACGACGGATAGCAGATCAGCTGGCACTTCGGGGACGATGAGCGTGAGCGGCGGCCTTTCCTGTGCCGGGCCCGCAACCTGCCCCGTGAGGCAGTACCAGCCGAGAGCAGCGAGCGAATACACGTCACGGGCGAGGTTCAGGCGGGCAGCGGTTCCCTCCGACGGGTCGATGAACCCCGGTGTACCCTCAGCGCCAGCGTTGCTTTCTCCGGCAAGCCGGCCGATCCCCAGGTCAGCCAGCAACGGTTTGCCCTCCGCGGTAAGCAGGACGTTACCGGGTGAGAGGTCGCCATGAAGCACCGATTCGGAGTGGAGATAGGCAACAGCCTGGGCTATCGGGGTGAGAACCGTCACAGTTTCGCCGACGCTGAGTCGCCCTCGAGCACCCACAACATCACGCAGCGAGCCACCTGCCGCATAGGTCATGAGCAGGGCCGGGCCCTGGTCTGTAGCAAGCACGCTTCCCACGTCCAGGAGGTGTGCGTGCGAAAGTCTGCCGAGGATCGCCAACTCCCGCCCCATCTCGGCTCGGGCAGTTTCATGGTTCCCGGAAGCCGCAAAAACCTTGAGAGCGCGGGCCTGACCCGTTTTCGGCTCCCGGATGAGCCATACCGATGCGCAGGCGCCGGAACCCAGCAATCGCTCAGTGCGGTAGCCCTCAACTTGCGGCGGCATGAGAAGCGGGGCCACCGTGGCCTGGCCGGCTGTTGTTTGACGGTGGAAGTTGTCCATGCCCCCAGTGTGCGACAAACTAAGCCACGTCGCTGAGGTTATCCACAGCCTGCTGACGGGCACCGAATGTGAGATCGACCGGCGGCGGGTCTACGCTTGAATCATGACACTGGCGTTCTCCAGAATTGGCTTCGACCCCGACTTTGTCGATTACCTCGATGGATGGGACAGGCAACGCACTCTCCACGAAGCCGTCATTTCCGGTTCAGCTCCCAGCACGGTCCTTCTCCTGGAGCACTCACCCGTTTATACGGCGGGAAAACGTACTGAGGACCATGAGAAGCCGTTCGACGGTACACCTGTTGTCCCTGTCGATCGGGGCGGCAAATTGACTTGGCACGGACCGGGCCAGCTTGTTGGATACCCCATTCTCGCGTTGCCTGAGCCAACCAGGGTGGCTGACTACGTGGGCATTCTGGAAGATGTGATCATTGCCGTCCTAGGGGACTACGGCCTCACCGGAATCCGGATCGAGGGCAGGTCCGGGGTATGGCTGGAAGCGGACGCGCAGAAGCCCGCGAGGAAAATCGCTGCCATAGGCATCCGGATCAACCGCAGGGTCACCATGCACGGCTTCGCCATCAATTGCAGCAACGATCTTGCGCCGTTCGCGCAGATTGTGCCCTGTGGAATCACTGATGCTGGAGTCACCAGCATTTCCGCTGAGCTGCAACGGACGGTTTCTCCTGCCGACATCGTCCAACAGATCGAAGATGAACTGCGTAAAAGAGAAGAATTCCTGGTCCTCGGCCGTACGGGCCAACCAGCCGCAACCGCAGCAATGCACGCCGGCGAGAACCGGCCGGAAGGAGCCCTACTGTGAGCCTGGCCCCCGAGGGACGGCGCCTCCTGCGCGTCGAAGCACGCAATGCGGCAGTGCCGGTGGAGCGCAAGCCCGACTGGATCAAGGCCAAGGTCAATATGGGCCCCGAATTTGTCGGCATGAAGAACCTCGTCAAGAAGGAGGGCCTTCATACGGTCTGTGAAGAGGCCGGGTGCCCGAATATTTTCGAGTGCTGGGAGGACCGGGAGGCTACCTTCCTCATCGGTGGGTCGGAATGCACCCGCCGCTGCGACTTCTGTCAGATCGACACCGGTCGCCCTGCACCGCTGGACCGCAGCGAGCCGTTCAAGGTCGCACAGTCTGTGAAGTCAATGAACCTGCGCTACGCAACTGTGACCGGGGTGGCCCGTGATGACCTCGAGGACGAGGGCGTGTGGCTGTACGCCGAAACGATCCGTCAGATCCACGCGCTCAATCCAGGTACCGGCGTCGAAATCCTCATACCGGACTTCTCCGGCAATCCTGCGCACATAGCCGGTATCTGCGAGGCTAAACCTGAAGTCTTCGCGCACAATGTCGAGACGGTGCCCCGCATCTTCAAGCGCATCCGTCCAGCGTTCCGCTACGAGCGCTCCCTCGATGTCATCACGCAGGGGCGCGACCGCGGAATGGTGACCAAGTCCAACCTCATCCTCGGCATGGGCGAGACCCGGGAGGAAATTTCGGAAGCGCTCCGGGACCTGCACGAGGCCGGCTGCGACCTGATCACGATCACGCAGTACCTGCGCCCCAGTGAGCGGCACCTCCCAGTGGACCGCTGGGTGAAGCCGCAGGAGTTCGTCGAGCTCCAGCAGGAGGCAGACGAGATCGGGTTCCTCGGGGTCATGAGCGGGCCCCTGGTCCGTTCCTCCTACCGCGCGGGCAGGTTGTGGGCGCGCGCGATGCGCAAGAAGGGCCTTGAGCTTCCCCCCGAGCTTGCACATATCGAGGATTCCGGCACCACTGCGCAGGAAGCGTCAAGTTTGATGGCGGGCTAAGCCTCCGCCCACCACTGCTGGTTGATGTCATGGAACCGACGGACGTTCACACTCAGTGTGACGTCCGTCCGTCTTAACACATCACGTAGAATTGGAACACTATGGCCAACAGCACTGACACAGACGGATCCCGCCCACAGCGTCGCTTTTTCGCGCGCAAGCCGAAGGCGGACAAACCCGCCAAGAAGCCAGGCACCATGAAGCGGGTTGCCGAAGTCTTCACCATGACCCGGCGGAATGATCCGAACGTCATCTGGATCATGGTTCTGGTCTTCCTTGCAGTGATCGCTGTCGGCCTGCTCATCGGTTTCCTGATCAACAACGTCATCACCATGGTCATCATTGCGGTGCCGCTGGCCTTTCTGGCTGCGCTGTTCATCCTGTCCAGGCGCGCTGAGCGTGCAGCCTTTGCCCAGATTGAGGGCAAGCCGGGCGCCGCAGGTGCCGCCATGAGCGTTCTTCGGCGCGGGTGGATCCTGAAGGAAGAGCCGGTCGCTGTGAACCCCCGCACTCAGGACGCCGTCTTCCGCGCAATTGGTCGTCCCGGCGTCGTGCTTGTCGCGGAGGGTCCCGTCAACCGGGTCAAGCAGCTTGTGGATGCAGAGCGTCGCAAAATGAACCGGATCGTCCCAGGAGTTCCCGTGCAGGTCGTTCACGCCGGACGGGGTGATGGGCAGGTACCGCTTCAGCGCGTATCCAAGACCATGCAGAAGATGAAGAAGAACCTTACCCGCCAGGAAGTGCAGGCCGTGGACAAGCGGCTGAGTGCACTCGGGACCCGCATGCCCATCCCCAAGGGCGTGGATCCGTTCAAGGCCCGCCCTGACCGCAAAGCCATGCGCGGGCGCTAGATACGAACCAGTACGGTCATGCGCGGGCGCTAGATACGAACCAGTACGGTCTTTGCCGCGCGGTCGTGAAGTCCTCGCTGGTCTTCGTCAAACACAACGGCTGGGACGACCACGCAGATCAAAAGCGCGCGCACAATCGCCGAACCGAGGCCCGCGGGACGTCCACTGATTCCCTGCACCTGCATTCCGAAGATGCGGTGACCCACGCTGTATCCGAGGGTCCCGACGAGGAGCATCTGCTCCAGGGCGAAGATGCCAAGTGTCGCCAACCCGTCGTAATTGAAGAATGCAGCGGAGATCAGTCCGCACAGGGCCCAGTCGACTGCAAGAGCACCCAGTCTGCGTCCGGGGCGCGCGATCGAAGCCACTCCGTCTTTCGGCCGGCCAAACTTGCGGCCAGGCCAGTGCCCATCGCCGCGCGATGGCGGGCCTTCCAGCCAGGAACTGATATCTCTGCGATCGACCACCAGGCAAGCCTATCGCGCAACTCTTGGGCGTCCGTGAGAGCGCAATTCTTCCGTATGACGGAGTGAACTGCCCTCCCGGACCGGATACCGATAGGGTGGTGAGCTTAGTGGCCCGGCATCGGGAGTCGCTTAAGTTACATGCCGGAAACAATCGTGACACCAGCGGGTAATCGCGTCTCCCTATGGTTGAGGCTGTTGCGGCCACGGCAGGAAGTGTCATGAGCACCACGGCATAGACGTCACAGCACAGTATGCCCGGCAGCCGTTCCAGTAGCGCTACCGGCCCGGTCGCCCTCTCCCGAATATGCGTAAGGAGCATAACCCGATGTTCAAGAATGCGGACGAAGTCCTCAAATACATCGCTGACGAAGATGTGAAATTCGTTGACGTACGGTTCACCGATCTTCCCGGAGTGCAGCAGCACTTCAACGTCCCTGCGAAGTCCGTCGACGCCGACTTCTTCGTACACGGCCAGCTGTTTGATGGGTCTTCGATCCGTGGCTTCCAGGGAATCGCTGAATCCGACATGCAGCTCATCCCCGACGTAACCACCGCATTCATCGATCCGTTCCGGATCGAAAAGACCCTCGCGCTGAACTTCTCGATCGTGAACCCGCGCACCGGCGACCCCTACCACCGTGATCCTCGCGGTGTTGCAGAACGCGCTGAGGCCTACCTTGCTTCGACCGGGATCGCTGACACAGCCTTCTTCGCTCCGGAAGCAGAGTTCTACGTCTTCGAGAATGTTCAGTACGAGTCCAAGCCAGAGTCCAGCTTCTACAAGGTGGATTCCATTGAGGCTCCCTGGAACACCGGGCGTGAGGAAGTCGGCGGAAACCTTGGCAACAAGACCCCGTTCAAGGGCGGCTACTTCCCCGTTTCCCCTGTCGACAAGCAGGCAGACCTGCGCGACGCCATGTGCATAGAACTGGATGCAGTGGGCCTTGAGGTGGAACGTTCGCACCACGAGGTGGGTGGCGCCGGCCAGGCAGAAATCAACTACAAGTTCACCACCATGGTGCACGCGGCTGACGACCTGCAGAAGTTCAAGTACATCATCAAGAACGTCGCCAACGCCTGGGGCAAATCGGCAACGTTCATGCCCAAGCCGATCTTCGGCGACAACGGTTCAGGTATGCACTGCCACCAGTCACTCTGGAGCAACGGTGAGCCCCTGTTCTATGACGAGCGCGGCTACGCGGGACTTTCCGACCTCGCCCGCTGGTACATCGGTGGACTCCTGAAGCATGCGTCGGCCGTCCTCGCGTTCACCAACCCAACGGTTAACTCCTACCGTCGCCTGGTGAAGGGCTTCGAAGCCCCGGTCAACATGGTTTACTCCCAGGGCAACCGCTCTGCAGGTATCCGCATTCCGATCACCGGCTCCAACCCGAAGGCAAAGCGCATCGAGTTCCGCGCTCCGGACCCTTCGTCCAACCCCTACCTCGCCTTTGCGGCGCAGCTCATGGCTGGCCTGGACGGCATCAAGAACCGGATCGAACCCTCCGACCCGATCGACAAGGATCTCTACGAGCTCCCTGCTGAAGAGGCCAAGGACATTCAGAAGGCACCCGGTTCGCTGGAGGAAGCTTTGCTCGCCCTCGAAGCTGACAACGAGTTCCTTCAGGCCGGCGGAGTCTTCACCCAGGACCTGATCGACACCTGGATCGCGTACAAGCGTGAGGTGGAAATCATCCCCCTCGCCGCCCGCCCGAACCCCTACGAATACGAGCTGTACTACGGCGTCTAACAGCCGCTGACTTACGCAAATGGCCGCACCGATGGTGCGGCCATTTGCGTGTTCTACCGAGCTCGCCCGTACGTCGAGTCAGTCGTCGTAGCCGTAAAAATACCGCTCGAAGATGGCCCTGCTGCGCCGGGTGAGCCGGAGGTAATCCTCCTCCAGCCGCGCTCCGTTCCCCGGACCGTAGCCGCACCACCGCGCGACCGCCTCCAGATCGCGCCGTGACGAGGGAAGCAGGTCCGATGGCTTGCCGCTCCAGACCATGATCGCCGCGCGGATGCGGGAGGTGAGTTGCCAGCTCGAACGCAAGGTCACGACGTCGTCTGCTGGCAACAGCCCGTGCTCCCTCACGGCGTCCATCGCCTCAAGCGTGGAGGTTGTGCGCAACGCCGCGACGCTGGCAGCATGCTGCAGTTGAAGGAGCTGGACGAGCCACTCCACGTCGCTCAATCCCCCGCGTCCAAGCTTCAGATGCCGGGAAGGATCAGCCCCGCGCGGAAGGCGCTCGGATTCCATCCGTGCTTTCAGCCGACGGATTTCCCGGACGTCTTTCTCGTCGGTATCACCGGCATAGCGGATGGGATCTATCAGCTGAACGAAGGCTCCCGCAAGGTCATCGTTGCCTGCGATCGGCAACGCGCGCAGCAGCGCCTGCGATTCCCATACGAGTGACCATCTTTCGTAATACGCGCGGAAGGATTCGATCGAACGCACCATCGGCCCGCTCTTTCCTTCCGGCCGCAGGTCCGCGTCAATTTCGAGCACACGCTCAGCCTGGATGGCGGGGGTACAGGGTTGCTGCAGGAGGTGGCGCAGCTGTCCCACCACTTTCTCCGCCTGGGCTTGCGCCGCTGCAGGATCCGCGCCGTCGTGCGCCCTGTGCACGTACATGACGTCCGCGTCGGAGCCGTAGGTGATTTCACGCCCGCCTTGACGTCCCATGGCGACGACAACGACGTCGGTGAGCTGCGGCTCTGCTGCGAACGTGTCCGCTTCCGCGACGTTGAGCGCCCCGAGGATCGCCGCCCGGTCCGCGTCGGCGAGCGCTGGCCCTACCTGGTCCTGGCTTAGCAACCCGGAACTGTCAGCGATCGCTATACGCAGGACTTCCCGCCGCCTGATGAGGCGGATCAAGCGCATTGCCTCGCGCGGTTCGGGGTGCCTGGACATCTTGGACTGGATCTCCTGCCATTGGGCAGCGAACGGCACCGGCGCGAGATCCTTGTCGGAACCCAGCCATTTCGTTGACTCCGGGGAGACCTCAAGCAGGTCGGTGATGAAACGGCTCGAGGAGAGGATATGGCACAGACGCTCCGCAGCGGCCGCTGAGTCGCGCAACATGCCGAGATACCAGTGGGTTTCCCCCAGCGATTCACTGAGCCTGCGGAACCCCAGCAGGCCCGCATCCGGATCGACTCCGTCCGCCAGCCAGTCGAGCAGCACTGGTAGCAATTGCCGCTGCAATGCCGACCGCCGACTGATTCCGGTGGTCAATGCCTCGATGTGGCGCAATGCCCCTTTCGGATCGAGGTACCCTAACGCGGCCAGGCGCGCACGCGCCGCCTCCGGCGTCAGTTTTACCTCATCGACGCTGAGGTTGGCTGCGGCGTTGAGCAGCGGCCGGTAGAAGATCGATTCGTGCAGCCGGCGGACCAGGCGCTTGGTCTTGTGCCACTCCTCCAGCAGGCCCGCCGCCGTCGGCCGATGCGTGATCAAAGTGCTGGAAGCGGACTTCGCCAGGGCCTTCAGGTTCGCCTCACCCTCCGGCATCAGGTGCGTCCTTCGCATCTGGACCAGCTGTATCCGGTGTTCGAGCACCCGCAGGTACCGGTAGGAACGATCGAATTCCTCTGCGTCCTTTCTCCCGATGTAACCTGCAGCGCTGAGCGCGGCGATGGCAGACGTCGTTGCCTGGGTTCTCAGCGATTCGTCAGCTTTCCCGTGAACCAGCTGAAGCAGCTGGACCGTGAATTCGACGTCACGCAGTCCCCCGGCGCCCAGCTTCAGCTGCCGCTGCACCTCGTGGGAAGGGATGTTGTCGGTGACCCTGCGGCGCATTGCCTGCACGGACTCAACGAATCCCTCACGCTCAGATGAGTTCCACACCAGCCCGGAAAGGGCAGCAGCATAATCCTCGCCGAGGGCAACGTCCCCGGCTATCGGCCTCGCCTTGAGCAACGCCTGGAACTCCCAGCTCTGCGCCCACCGTTCGTAATAGCTGAGGTGTGATTGGAGCGTCCGGACAAGCGGGCCGTCCTTGCCTTCAGGGCGAAGGTTGGCGTCCACCTCCCAGAGCCCGGGTTCGCGTGCTGAAGAGGTGATCGCCCTTGAGATCCCGGTAGCGAGGGCCGTGCCGATGCGAACCGCCCGGTCCTCGTCAAGCCCCTCAGAGTCGATCACGTAGATGACGTCGACGTCGGAGATGTAGTTCAGTTCACCCGCGCCGCACTTTCCCATGCCGATCACCGCAAGACGCACGGCCTGGACGTCCTCGGGATCCTCTATGGAAGCGAGCTCTGCCCGGGCGACCGCCAACGCCGCGTCGAGGGCTGCCGAGGCGAGGTCAGCAAGTTCGCGACCCACCGACGGCAGATAGTCCGTCGGGGACACTGCACAGAGGTCCCGGATGGCGAGGTCCGTCAGATGGGCGCGGTAGCGGGTCCGCAGTGCCCGGTAGGCCTGTTCCCCGGTCATACCGGCGACGGGCTGCCGTCCCCCGGCCCTTGCACCCACCGATTGCAGGAGTGAAGTCCGCAACCGCCCGACGTCGACCCTTCCGGGTTCGGCACTGGGGCGCGCCCGAAGCACGTCGGCGTGTTCAGGGTGCCTCATCAGGAACTCGGCAAGCGCTTCAGACGCCCCCAGCAACCGGAAGAGCGGCTCCGCGTCCTCGGTGCCGCTCACCAGTGCTGCCAAGTCCGGCTGCACAGCGAGAAGGCGCACCAGGGACTGTAGAGCGAGGTCGGGGTTTGCGGCATAGGCCAGGCCGTCAAAAAGCCTGTCCTCGGGAACATCCTTCAGCTCAGCCGCCGCGAGGAAACGGCTGCTCTTGTCCAGGTCAGTGAACCCGTTGGTGATCAGTTTTCTGCTGAGGCTCATGGGCTCGCCGCTTAGAGAATCCCCAGGTTGCGCCTCAGTTCGTACGGCGTGACCTGGATCCGGTAATCGTGCCACTCGGCGCGTTTGTTGCGAAGGAAGTTCTCGTACACCTGCTCCCCGAGTATCTCGGCCACCAGTTCTGAATCTTCCATCGCCCTGACAGCATCATGGAGGCTGGCTGGCAGCGGATCGTGGCCCATGGCCCGCCGTTCAGCCGCCGTCAGGCTCCACACGTCGTCCTCGGCACCGGGCGGCAGTTCATAACCCTCCTCGATCCCTTTGAGACCGGAGCCAAGCAACACCGAGTAGGCGAGGTAGGGGTTGGTCGCCGAGTCGATTCCCCGGTATTCGATCCGAGCGGACTGCCCCTTGTTCGGCTTGTACAGGGGTACGCGCACCAGTGCTGAGCGGTTGTTATGACCCCACGACAGGTAGCTGGGCGCCTCGCCACCGCCCCAAAGCCGCTTATAGGAGTTGACGAACTGGTTGGTCACGGCCGTGAACTCAGGCGCATGCCGCAGGATGCCGGCGATGAACTGACGTGCGGTTTTGGACAGCTGGTACTCCCCACCAGCCTCGAAGAAAGCGTTGGAGTCTCCTTCGAAGAGCGAGAAGTGCGTATGCATTCCCGATCCAGGATGGTCCGAAAACGGCTTGGGCATGAAAGTGGCGTAACTGTCCTGGGTCAGCGCCACTTCCTTGATCACCGTGCGGAAAGTCATGATGTTATCCGCGGTCTGCAGCGCATCGGCGTACCGCAGATCGATCTCGTTCTGTCCGGGACCGGCCTCATGGTGGCTGAACTCGACCGAAATACCCACCGACTCAAGCATTGCGACGGCGGTCCGCCGGAAGTCCTGCGCAACACCCCCGGGCACGTGGTCGAAGTAGCCCGCCTGATCCACTGGAACCGGCTGGCCATCGGGCCCCAGTTCGTCAGACTTCAGCAGGTAGAACTCGATCTCGGGATGGGTGTAGCACGTGAAGCCCATGTCCGCGGCCTTCGCCAGGGTGCGCTTGAGCACCCCGCGCGGATCTGCCGCAGACGGCTGGCCATCCGGCGTCAGGATGTCGCAGAACATCCTTGAGGTCTGCTCTTTCTCCCCCCGCCACGGCAGGATCTGGAAAGTCGACGGATCAGGCTGCGCCAGCATGTCGGACTCATACACCCGGGCAAGCCCTTCGATGGACGACCCGTCGAAGCCGAGCCCCTCCTCGAAAGCACCCTCCACTTCGGCGGGCGCCAAAGCGACCGACTTCAGCGAGCCGACGACGTCGGTGAACCAGAGTCGAACAAACCGGACGTCGCGTTCCTCAATAGTGCGTAGGACAAACTCCTGCTGCCGATCCATTCCTGCCCACTTTCAGTTCGATTCCACGAGCGGATCACCTGCCCACCCCATATACGTGGGGGCACGCCCTTGAGCGTCCAGGTCCGTTGCTCACTTTACTGATTCAGCCCGGCCCGCGCGTCAACACAGCCGCAGGCCCCGTCGAAGCAAACAGTATGTCTCCTGTGTTACGAGCCCGTTACTCAATGGGCGGGCGCGACCGGCCCCCATAGCGCTACACACACACACCTCGCTACGCTCGGCGCGGGACCCTACCAGTAGCGCCTACAGGCCCACACACACACACACACACACACACCTCGCTACGCTCGGCGCGGACCCCTACCAGTAGGCTTAGCGTCATGAATTCCGCGGAGATTCCTGCCCCTTACGGAACCGGAGCGCCCAGTGCCGAGACGCCGTCGTCGTCCCGGCCGTTAGCGCGCATTCGGACACACCACCTCCAGGCGGCCAAGGACGAAGGGCGACGTTTCGCCATGCTCACCGCCTACGACCAATATGCAGCCGAGATCTTTGACAGCGCCGGAACCGAGGTGTTGCTTGTCGGGGATTCAGCGGCCAACAACGTGCTCGGTCACGCCACAACACTGCCGATCACCATGGACGAGATGATCATGTTCTCCCGTGCCGTCACCCGGGGCGCAAAGCGGGCTCTCGTCGTCGCCGATCTGCCGTTCGGAAGCTATGAGGTTTCCCCGGCCCAGGGCGTCGAGTCATCGGTGCGGCTCATGAAAGAAGGACTCGTACACGCAGTCAAAATGGAGGGCGGCAAGCATTACGCGGAGACGGTGCGGGCGATTGTCCGTGCAGGGATCCCCGTGATGGCCCACGTCGGTTTCACCCCGCAGAGCGAACACTCCCTCGGCGGCTACCGGGTGCAGGGGCGCGGGGAGGCCGGCCAGCAGGTGATTGACGACGCCGTCGCGCTGGCTGAAGCTGGTGCATTCTGCGTGTTGATGGAGATGGTCCCCGCAGACGTTGCCACGCAGATCGACCAGGCAATCAACGTGCCGACAATCGGGATCGGAGCAGGTTCAGCCACCACGGGTCAGGTATTGGTCTGGCAGGACATGGCCGGGCTGCGCGAAGGAAAGCAGGCGAAGTTCGTCAAGCAGTTCGCTGACGTGCGGTCAGTCCTCGCCGACGCCGCGCGGGCCTACGGAAATGAAGTCCGCTCAGGCGCCTTCCCGGGCCCCGAACACAGTTTCTGATCCGCACCCTACGTCCTACCGAGCCTGACAAACGGTCCGCCTAGTCCTCTTCCTGTGCGTCCCAGGCCCGGTTGCGTTCCTGGACCTTCTCAAGCGCCCGTTCAGCCTCAGCGCGAGTTTGGTACGGACCGATGAGCTGGCTCCAATCCGACTGCGCGTCTTCCTCCACCTCGTGTGTCTGAACGTTGTACCAGTACTGCACCATTGCGGCCTCCTCATGCTGAAGTTGTGCTTCAGAGATTGTGAAGCTTCGATCACTCGCGAGCTTTCGATGCTGTCGTTACTCACCGATAGGATCTAGGGTATGCCCCACCTATCCTCCACCGCACCGCTCGGCACGCTCGAACGCGGAGCGGTCAGCCCAGCCCGTTCGGTGCCAGCATCGATTGTGCGCCCCGAATACGTGGGCAAGGCCGCGCCCGCAAAATTCGAGGGCTCGGAGGTGAAGTCGGCGGAAACTATCGAGCGGATCCGCCGAGCGAGCAAACTTGCGGCCCGGGCCATTCAGGAAGTCGGCCGGCACATCAAGCCTGGAGTAACCACCGACCAGCTCGATGCCGTTGGCCACCAATTCCTTGTCGATCATGGCGCATATCCGTCAACCTTGGGCTACCGCGGCTTTCCGAAGTCCATTTGCTCCTCGCTCAATGAGGTCATCTGCCACGGTATTCCCGATTCCACAGTGGTCCAGGACGGCGACA
Source organism: Arthrobacter sp. TRD_SC_6 (assembly GCF_055361185.1). Lineage (NCBI taxonomy): Bacteria > Bacillati > Actinomycetota > Actinomycetes > Micrococcales > Micrococcaceae > Arthrobacter > Arthrobacter sp. TRD_SC_6. Next base: position 2,311,198 of record NZ_CM143953.1, on the reverse strand, counting down.
TCCTCAACATTGACATCACCGCTTACCTCGACGGCGTGCACGGCGATACCAACTACACCTTCCTGGTCGGGGACGTTGATGAGGAATCACGCCTTCTTGTGGAGCGAACACAGGAAGCCCTCGCCCGGGCCATCAAGGTAGTGGCACCGGGACGGCAGATCAACGTGATCGGGCGCGCCATCGAGTCCTACGCGAGAAGGTTCGGCTACGGTGTGGTCCGGGACTTCACCGGCCACGGGGTTGGGGAGGCCTTCCACACCGGCCTGATCATCCCCCATTATGACGCCGCTCCGGCCTATAGCCGGATCATCGAACCAGGGATGGTCTTCACTATCGAGCCCATGCTGACGCTCGGAACCATCGACTGGGAGATGTGGCCCGATGACTGGACAGTCGTAACCAAGGACCGCCGTCGCACAGCCCAGTTCGAGCACACTCTGCTCGTGACTGAAAACGGCGCCGAGATACTCACCCTCCCTTAGCCGCACCAGAACTCCGCACCACAAGAGCAGTACCCGTCCAGCGGTACCCCAGAACCAACCCGATCCTTTGGAGAATCATGGGCCAGAGCAGCGCCACGAACACCCCCATCAAGCGCAAGGACGGCAAGAAATTGCCGGCGACCATCATCGGCATTGATATCGGCGGTACCGGCATCAAGGGCGGCATTGTGGACCTCGCCGAAGGTGCGATCGTGGGCGACAGATACCGCGTGGAAACGCCGCAGCCCGCCACCCCGGAGGCCGTCGCCATTGTTGTCGCCGACATCGTGGCCGAGCTTTCCACGCGCCCCGGAGCTCCCAAGAAAAGCCTTCCAATCGGCGTCACTTTTCCGGCGATCATCCAGCACGGCGTTGCCCGCTCGGCTGCCAACGTCGACGAGAGCTGGATCGACACGGATGTTGACGCGCTGTTCACAAAGGTTCTTGGCCGGGACGTCCACGTGATTAACGACGCCGATGCCGCGGGACTCGCTGAAGTCCAGTACGGCGCGGGTAAGGGTGTGAACGGCACAGTGCTGGTGATCACGCTGGGCACCGGAATCGGGTCAGCGTTCATCTTCGATGGCAAACTTGTTCCGAACGCCGAGCTCGGCCATCTCGAGATCGACGGCCATGACGCCGAGACGCAGGCTTCCGCCGTCGCGCGTGAACGCCTCGGACTGAATTGGGACGAGTACTCGGTCAAGCTGCAGCGTTACTTCTCCCACGTGGAGTTCCTGTTCTCTCCTGAACTCTTCATCGTCGGCGGCGGAATTTCGAAGCGGAGTAAGGACTTCCTGCCGAACCTCTCACTCCGCACACCGATCATCCCCGCCGAACTGCGGAATCAAGCGGGAATTGTCGGCGCGGCGCTTCAAGCCGCACTGCATTTCAAAAGCGAGCCGGTCGAAGCCCAGTGACCAATGCGGCCATCGTGACTGGAGCCAGCCGCGGGATTGGGGCCGCAATTGCCCGGCGATGCGCGCGGGATGGTTACGCGGTGGTCGTCAACTTTTCCGAAGATGCGGTTGGAGCGGCTGAGGTGGTCAGAGACATCACCGCGGGCGGAGGCACAGCCGTTGCCGTGTGCGGCGACGTGAGCAGTCCGTCCGCCGTCCGTGAGCTCTTTTCCGCAGCTGAACCCCTTGGTCCGGTGACCGCCGTCGTCAATAACGCCGGGATCACTGGCAACCTCATCGGCCCCCTGGTCGATGTACCACCCGATGTCCTTGCCCGGGTAACGAACGTCAACGTGCTCGGCCCGCTGCTGGTATGTCAGGAAGCCGTTCGGAGGATGGCTACCGACACCGGCGGAAAGGGTGGACAGATCATCAATATTTCCTCCACCGCAACCAAACTTGGCTCCCCGAATACCTGGGTACATTACGCGGCGACCAAGGGGGCTGTGGACGTCCTCACCGCTGGCCTGGCCACCGAGGTGGCGGGCAGGGGTATCAGGGTCAACGCCGTTGCTCCAGGCAGCACCAACACGGGTCTGCACGCGGCAGCCGGCATGCCAAACCGCGTGGAACAGCTGAACACCGTCATTCCTTTGGGGCGGGGCGCGGAACCGCACGAGATTGCGAATGCGGTCTCCTGGCTACTCTCCGACGAAGCAGCGTACCTGACGGGTGTCATCCTGCCGGTGAGCGGCGGACGTTAACCAGGCGATACGTGGTGCCGGTGGTGGCAGCGGCTTCCCCTCCGCGGCCACCACCGGAGACTATGTGGCCGTGAGCGGCCGTTGCGCGCCTGCCGGAGGCGTGGACTCTGGGCTCCCTGCTTCGCTACGCAGCTTCCCGATGGCTTTTTCGAAGTCTTCGAGAGATTCAAAGCCCTGGTAGACACTGGCAAACCGGAGGTAAGCCACCTGGTCCAATTTTTGCAGCGGCTTGAGGATGGCGAGACCCACCTCGTGGGCATCGATTTCAGCCACCCCGCTGGCCCGGATGGATTCTTCAACCTCCTGGGCGAGAAGCGCGAGGTCATCCTCCGTGACGGGACGCCCCTGGCAGGCCTTCCGGACGCCGCTCACCACTTTCCCGCGGCTGAATGGCTCACCCACGCCGGAGCGCTTGATGACTGATAGCGAGGTGGTCTCCACAGTGGTGAAGCGCTTGCCGCACTCAGGACACTGGCGGCGGCGGCGAATTGCTGAACCGTCATCGGCGAGTCGGCTGTCCACCACCCGGGAATCAGAGCTTCGGCAGAACGGACAGTACATTCCACCCCTCGATTCGGCTTCGGCGACTTGGTGAACGCTGCTCGTAGGTCAGCAACCTCTCCGGCGTCCCACTCATTCTAGGACTAGATGTAGTGAAACTACAACCGTGTGATTACCACATGTGGTGGTTCAGGCGTTCTCGAAGCGGATCTTGACCGCATCCCCGTGCCCGGGCAGATCCTCTGCCGCGGCCAGGTTCACGACGTGCTCGCTGACGCCCCGCAACGCCGCCGCACTGTAGTCCACAACCTGCATGCTCCGAAGGAAAGTGTGGATCCCAAGTCCCGACGCGAAGGCTGCAGTCCCGGCCGTCGGCAGTACGTGATTAGATCCGGCGCAGTAATCACCAAGGCTGACGGGACTGTTCTCCCCGACAAAGATCGCGCCAGCGTTGCGGATCCTGGAAGCCAGGTCTGCAGCTGCAGCCGTGTGGATCTCGAGGTGCTCGGCGGCATAAGCGTCGCAGACAGCAATACCCTGCTCCAGGTCCTGCACGAGGATGGTGCCGGATTGAGGTCCTGAAAGCGCTGTTTCGACCCGCTCCCGGTGCCTGGTTACCGGAACCAGCACTGCCAATTCGCGCCGGACGGCTGCGGCCAGGGCATCGGACGGCGTGATGAGGACTGACGCCGCATGTGGATCGTGTTCGGCCTGGCTGATGAGATCAGCGGCAATCAGCCGTGGGTTGGCAGTTTCATCAGCAAGCACCGCGATTTCCGTGGTGCCGGCCTCGGCATCGATACCAACGACCCCCTTCACCAGGCGCTTGGCCGCTGCCACGTAGATATTCCCCGGACCCGTCACGACGTCGACCGGTTCAATTGCGCTGCGGTCCTGATCCCCCGACACACCGTAGGCGAAAGCTGCCACCGCCTGAGCGCCACCGATTGCGTACACTTCCGTCACGCCAAGAAGCGCTGCGGCCGCGAGGATAGTGGGGTGCGGCAGTCCACCGAACTCCTTCTGGGGAGGAGAAGCAAGTGCGATGGACGCTACACCCGCCGCCTGGGCGGGGACCACATTCATGATCACCGAGGACGCCAGGACGGCCAGTCCGCCCGGGACGTAGAGCCCTACCCGCCCGACGGCAATCCACCGCTGGGTCAGGTGCGCGCCCGGCTGTATCTCGACGGCAACGTCCTGTGGCTTCTGGGCCAACGCGAAGGTGCGGGCGCGGTCAATGGACTCAACCAGGGCCGCCCGGACCTCCGGCGCCAGCGTCGCAAGCGCTTCGGCCAGCGCGCTCGCCGGGACCCTGGGATCCGACTGCCCGACGCCGTCGAACTTTCGCGCGAGGTCGCTCAGCGACTCAAACCCGCGGGTACGCACGTCCTGAATAATCTCCTGGACGCTTCCAGCAACAGCGTCAAAGGATGCGGCGGCGCTCCGGGGCATTGCCGCCCGCAGTCCGGCCGTCGAAAGGTGCGCTGCACGCAGATCGGTGGTGCGGAAGGCATCGAATGAAACGGAAGCAGTCTGGGAAGTCACCACACAATTCTACGGGTGGCGCCTGCCGTCCGCGCGTCCGTGACGGCCAGGATACGCAGGTTGAATCGAGATCTGGCACCCGTAGATGTTCTAGCGCTTGGGCCTCGTCAACAGGAGGCCGAGCAGGGCAGCAACAAAGACCACCAGCGAAATCACCGCCGGCCAGATCAGGGCCACGCCAAGGGACCGAAGTTCGAACGGGAACTCCGCGGATCCATTGCCTATCAATCCGCCAAGCCACTGGCCAACCAGCACCGCCAGCACCGAACCCAGCAGACTGCCGCCCACCGCTGCGCAGACACGCTGCCATGCGCCAGGCAGATCCACCCGGTTGGTCAGCAACCATCCGATGACGACGCCGGCCGCAAGTTCCAGCCCGCCAAGCACCAGGTCGCGCTGAAGCCAGGACTCCGCGACCGTCCGGTCGCCGTGAAGTGCGCCGCCCGGGGAAGCAAGCCACCACAGTACTCCCACCACCGGACCGAGCAGGGTGGTCGCCGCCCCCCACCACACCAATGACGACGGCGGGGCGGTGGTCTGCGCTGCTGGTCCGGTGTAGACCGGAGGAGGATAGGTGCCGGGCAAGGCATCTGAATCGTGCATTCGTCTACCCTAGCCGTCCTTCCAGGTAACCGTTTACGCGTCCAGGCACGTCGGTCCAAGCAGCACCTTGAGGTCACCGAACAGTGCAGACGTGGGATTGACCCGCAGGTCTACCGGCAGTGACAGCACGGCAAGGTGCCGTTCCTTTCGCACGTGCAGCCGCACCTCGGAGTTGCCCCGGTGCTGCCTCAGCACGGACCCCAGCTCCTGGATCACCGGCTCGGTGGCGCGGTGATGCAGCAGGGAAATGACTACCGGGCCGGAGTGACCCTCGGTGAGGTCGGGGACGGAAAGTTCCTGAGCATTGAGGGTGACGGTGCCATCATCGCGGCGCTGCAGGCGCCCACGGACCACGACAATGAGATCCTCTTCCAACACCGAGGCGATGGGCCCATACACCTGGCCGAAGAACATAACTTCCATCGAACCGCCCAAGTCCTCCACCTCGGCACGTGCATAGGCGTTGCCGCTGTTCTTCGCGATCCGGCGCTGGAGGGAAGTGATCATTCCCGCGATGGTGACCATTGCGCCGTCGGCCGGGCCCTCCTCGCCGATGATTGAAGTGATGGCCGAGTCCGCGTGCTGGCTCAACAGCCCCTCGAGACCCTGTAGCGGGTGATCGGAAACGTAGAGGCCAAGCATGTCGCGCTCGAAAGCCAGCTTGTCCTTCTTGGCCCATTCCGGGAGATCGGGGACGTCGACGGAAAGGCCCGTGCCTGCACCCGGGTCGTCGAATACGCTGAAGAGGTCGAACTGGTTGGCTGCCTCGTTGCGCTTGAGCACCACAACGGAGTCCACGGCTTCCTCGTGGATCATGGCGAGCGCGCGGCGCGGATGCCCGAGTGAATCGAAGGCACCGGCCTTGATGAGCGACTCGATGGTGCGCTTGTTGCACACCACTGCCGGAACCTTCTGCAGGAAGTCCGAGAAGGATTCGAACGCGCCCTTCTCCTCGCGTGCCGCGACCATGGCACCGACTACGTTCGCGCCGACATTGCGGATCGCACCCATGCCGAAGCGGATGTCCGTCCCCACGGGAGTGAAGTTCACGCTCGATTCGTTCACATCCGGAGGCAGCACCGTGATGCGCATTCTGCGGCATTCGTTGAGGTACAGCGCCAGCTTGTCTTTATCATCGCCGACGCTGGTCAACAGGGCGGCCATGTACTCGGACGGGTAGTGGGCTTTCAGGTAGGCGGTCCAGAAGGCGACCACGCCGTAAGCAGCCGAGTGGGCCTTATTGAAGGCGTAGTCGGAGAAGGGAAGCAGGATATCCCATAGTGTCTTCACAGCGGCGTCGGAATAGCCGTTGTCCTTCATGCCCTGCGAGAAACCGGCGAACTGCTTATCCAGTTCCTCCTTTTTCTTCTTGCCCATCGCACGACGAAGGATGTCGGCTTGTCCGAGCGAGTATCCGGCGACCTTCTGGGCAATTGCCATCACCTGCTCCTGATACACGATCAGGCCGTAAGTGGTGTTCAGGATCTCGGCGAGCGGCTCTTCAAGTTCCGGGTGGATCGGCGTGATCTCCTGGACGCCGGTTTTCCTCAGTGCGTAGTTGGTGTGGGAGTTGGCACCCATTGGACCCGGGCGGTAGAGGGCAATCACGGCCGAGATGTCCTCGAAGTTGTCCGGACGCATGAGCTTCAACAACGAGCGCATCGGCCCGCCGTCGAGCTGGAACACACCAAGCGTGTCCCCGCGCGCAAGAAGTTCGTAGGACTCCTTGTCCTCCAGCGGGAGTATCTCCAGGTCCAGCTCAAGATCACGGTTGAGCTGGATGTTCTCCAGCGCGTCCGTCATGATCGTGAGGTTCCTCAGGCCAAGGAAGTCCATCTTGATCAGGCCGAGGCTCTCGCAGGTCGGGTAATCGAACTGCGTGATGATCTGGCCGTCCTGGTCGCGGCGCATGATCGGGATGATGTCGATCAGTGGCTCCGAGGACATGATGACGCCTGCCGCGTGAACGCCCCACTGGCGCTTCAGTCCCTCCAGTCCGAGCGCCGTTTCGAAGACCTTCTGGGCGTCAGGGTCGGTTCTCAGTAATTCCCTGAGTTCGTCCCCCTCCGAGTAGCGCTTGGCCTCCTTGTTGTGCACATCGGCCAAGGCAATTCCCTTGCCCATGACGTCCGGCGGCATGGCCTTGGTCAACCGCTCACCCATGGAGAACGGGTACCCCATTACGCGGGAGGAATCTTTGAGCGCCTGTTTGGCCTTGATGGTGCCATACGTGACAATCATGGCAACGCGCTCGTCGCCGTATTTCTCCGTGACATAGCGGATCACTTCGGAGCGGCGGCGATCATCGAAGTCGACGTCGAAGTCCGGCATCGACACGCGGTCCGGGTTGAGGAACCGTTCGAAGATGAGGCCGTGGCGCAGCGGGTCCAGGTCAGTGATGCGCATCGCGTAGGCGGCCATCGAACCGGGGCCCGATCCGCGGCCCGGACCAACGCGGATGCCGTTATTCTTGGCCCAGTTGATGAAGTCTGCAACCACGAGGAAGTAGCCGGGGAAGCCCATCTGGGAGATCACGCCGACCTCGTAATCCGCCTGCTTGCGGACGTCGTCCGGAATCCCCTCCGGATACCGGTAATGGAGACCCGTCTCCACTTCCTTCACAAACCAGGACTGCTCATTCTCGCCTTCCGGAACGGGGAACCGTGGCATGAAGTTGGCATTGGTGTTGAACTCGACGTTGCAGCGTTCCGCGATGAGCAGCGTGTTGTCACAGGCGTCCGGGTAGTCACGGAAGATGGAGCGCATTTCGGCGGGTGACTTGAGATAGAACTCGTCGGCGTCAAACTTGAACCGCTTGGGATCCGCCATGGTGGAACCGGACTGCACGCACAGAAGCGCTGCGTGTGCCTTCGAATCTTCAGCGTGGGTGTAGTGGAGGTCATTGGTCGCAACGAGGGGTAAGCCCAGTTCCCGCGCGAGCTTGATCAGGTCAGCCTGCACGTTCCGCTCGATGTCCAGTCCGTGGTCCATGAGCTCACAGAAGAAGTTTTCCGGGCCGAAGATATCCCGGAAGTCCGACGCCGCCTGCAGTGCTTCCCTGTACAAACCGAGCCGCAGTTTGGTCTGTACCTCCCCCGACGGGCACCCGGTTGTGGCGATCAGGCCTTTGCCGTAGGTCTGGAGGAGGTCGCGGTCCATGCGGGGCTTATACAGGTAGCCCTGGAGCGAAGCCAGCGAGGACATCCGGAAGAGATTGTGCATGCCTTCGGTGGTCTCAGACCACAGAGTCATGTGGGTGTAGGCGCCTGCGCCTGAGACGTCGTCACGCCCGCCGCCGCCCCATTGAACGCGGGTCTTGTCCGCTCGGGCAGTTCCCGGGGTGAGGTACGCCTCGACGCCGACAATGGGTTTCACCCCTGCATTGCGCGCCTTGTTCCAGAAGTCGAATGCACCGAAGACGAACCCGTGGTCGGTGGTCGCGAGGGCATTCATCCCGAGTTCAGTGGTGTGACTGAACAGGTCCCCCAGCCTCGCTGCCCCGTCCAGCATTGAGTACTCGGTGTGATTGTGAAGGTGGACAAAGGAGTCCTGGTTCACAGTGCTGGAAGCTGGGGTTGGAACTGAAGAAACCACCACCTCAGTGTAGCGATCCGAGCTTCCTTTCCGGGACGCCTCACGGGGTGTGGTGTGCGTCAGACCGTTCCGCTGCCCAGGGCGTCAAGGGCATACTGCAGGTCCATCGGGAAGGCGCTGTCGACGGTAACTTTTTCACCGCTGCGGGGATGCTCGAAGGCGAGCCTGCTTGCGTGCAGCCATTGACGTGTAAGCCCCAGGTTTGCGGCCAGCCGGGGGTCCGCGCCGTAAGTCAGGTCACCGGCGCAGGGATGCCGGAGCGCGGAGAAGTGCACACGGATCTGGTGGGTCCGGCCGGTCTCCAGGCGGACGCGGACGAGGCTCGCTTTTCCAAAGGCCTCGACCACCGCGTAATGGGTAATCGATGGCCTGCCGTCCTCCATGACTGCGAATTTCCAGTCGTGGGCAGGATGCCTGCCGATCGGTGCGTCAATAGTGCCCTCAAGCGGATCAGGCAAGCCCTGCACCAGCGCGTGGTATTGCTTTTCCACGGTCCGTTCCTTGAAAGCCCGCTTCAGCGCGGTGTAGGCGTGCTCAGACTTGGCCACGACCATGGTCCCCGATGTGCCGACGTCGAGCCTGTGCACGATCCCGACGCGTTCCGGCGCACCGGAGGTCGAGATGCGGTAGCCGGCGGCGGCCAGCGCGCCGACGACGGTGGGTCCCACCCATCCGGGGGAGGGATGGGCTGCTACACCGACTGGTTTGTCGATTACCACAAAATCTTCGTCGTCAAGCAGGATGGCCATCCCCTCGACCGGTTCCGGAACGATTTCCAGCGGGTTGCGCTGCTCAGGCACAACGACGGTCAGGCGGGTCCCCGCGACGGCCTTCCCCGATTTCTGCACCGGAGAGCCATCAACAGTCACGTATCCGGCAACGCACCAGCCAGCCACGGTCGAGCGGGACTCCCCGGTCAGAGCGGCGAGGAAGGCATCCATCCGCTGGCCTGCTGCGGCGTCCGGTACCTCGAAAACTTCAGGAGCGCTCGTCATCGTTCACCTCAGCATCTACTGCCGGTTCCTTCTGCTCATTGCTGCGCCGCCCGTCCAGCCCTATCCCGCGCAACGTCAGGAGGCAAATGAGGATCACACCGCTGACGACTGCGGTGTCCGCGATGTTGAAGATCGCAAAGTTCGGTAACGCAATGAAGTCCACCACATGCCCCTGCCCGAAGGAGGGCTCACGGAAGAGCCGGTCCGTCAGGTTTCCCAACGCACCTCCCAGCACCAGGCCCAGTGCAACGGCCCAACCCCAGGAGGCAACCTTGCGTATCTGGGTGATGATCGCGATGGACACCAGGGCTTGAATCAGGGTGAAAACCCAGGTGATCTCAGTGCCGATGGAGAAAGCAGCGCCGGAATTCCGGATGAAGTGCCAACTGAGGACCGGCGGCAGCACCTCTGTGATCTGCCCCTCGGTCATGGTGGAAACAACCCATACCTTCGTCAGCTGGTCGATCACGTAGGCAGCCAGGGAACAGCCGAGCAGGAGCAACGCGAAACGCGCGCCAATACGCTTGCCGTGCTTCGGGTGGTGTTCGGTCGACTCGGGGCCGGTGGCAGGAGGTTGCTCGGTCATGATGCTCTCGGTAGTTGCGCCGCAGCGGGCGCCGTCGGACGCGGGCTCACCCTCCAGCGTACGGCAGAGGCCAGTCCCCGGATGAACCGGGAACTGGCCTCTGGTGGGACGTCAGCCTCGCTGGCGAGGTTTGAGGACCGTTTACGCGTCTGCTGTTTCGGAAGCCACTGAACCGCGGGAATCGAGGTCGCGGAGCTGGCCTTCGATGTAGGCCTTCAGGCGTGAGCGGTAATCCCGCTCGAAGCCGCGGAGCTGCTCGACCTTGCGCTCAAGGACTGCCTTCTGCTGCTCAAGTGCTCCGAGGGTCTTGCGGCTCTTTTCCTGTGCGTCATTGACGAGGCTGCTTGCTTCGATCTGCGCCTCGGCGATGATCTTGTCGCGCTGCTCTACTCCGGCGTTGACATATTCGTCGTGGAGCCTCTGCGCCATGGCGAGCACGCCTGCAGCCGACTCAGCGTTGCCTGCCTGCTGCACAGGTGCGGGTGCGGGGCGTTCCTCAACCTTGGGCACCTCGATCTTGGGCTCTTCAGGCTTCTTCTCCTCGCGGACCTCTTCGGTCTGCGTGCTCGCGGCCACGGGGGCCGGAACTGCAACGTTCTGGGAGGTGCTGGCCGACCCTTCGGAAAGCTGGCGACGGAGGTCGTCGTTCTCCTGGTTCAGGCGACGCAGTTCCACGACGATCTCGTCGAGGAAGTCATCTACCTCGTCCTGGTCGTAGCCCTCGCGAAATTTAGTGGGCTGAAACCGCTTGTTGACAACATCTTCTGGCGTCAGGGCCATCTGGTCACCTCATAGTGGATTAGTCTGGACCACCCTGGGGTGGACCTGACAACGTTACCGAATTGTGGACGTGCTCATGGAGGTAAACCCCCCCGCTTCACACAATATGTGATTCAGCGTATATCTTTTAGGTCTCGAAAACTAACCGGTCAATCCTCATGCCAGCGATGCCGCTACAACCTTCAGGATGCTGGTCGCGATGAAGACTACAAGGAAAGCGAGGTCGAGGGATACCCCTCCCAGCCGCAGCGGCGGGATGAGCCTTCTGAACAGGCGAATGGGCGGATCAGTAACGGTGTAAATCGCCGACGCCAATACCAGCGCCAATCTTCTTGGCCGCCAGCCTCTGGCGAACATCTGCACTGCGTCATAGACGATCCGGATAATCAGCGCGAGCTGAAACAGCATCAGCGCCAGATAGATCAGGGCGAAGACCAAGCTCACGTATTAGTCACAGTCCTCTGGCATGAACGGAAATAGGTACCTGTAACTGTAAACCGTGTCAGCTCTGATTGAAGAAATTACTCTGGGCTTCACTGGCTTTCTGATCCTCGCCAAGCACCTCGATGTAGGAGGGCGAAAGGAGGAAAACCTTATTGGTTACGCGCTCAATCGAGCCATGAAGCGCAAACACCAAACCTGCGGAGAAATCTACGAGGCGCTTGGCATCGGCTTCACCCATATCGGTGACATTCATGATCACGGGGATGTTGTCGCGGAAGCTCTCACCGATGATCTTGGCGTCGTTGTAGGACCTTGGGTGAACCGTGGTGATCTGCCGGAGTGCCGAGGAATCCTCCCGTGCGGACTGTGCACGCTTGATGGGAGTGACCGGCGCGCGGTACTCCTCGGGGGCTGCCTTGCTTACCGGCGCGGCCTCCGCATGGCGTTCGTCGCGGTCGTAGTCCACTGAGTAATCCTCATTCCTACTGTTCGATGTCTTGGGCTCAGGCTCATAGTGCTCGTCACCGTCGGCGAGCCCAAGGTAAATCATTGTCTTGCGCAGTGCGCCAGCCATGGTAGCTCCTGTCATTCCTTTGTCATGCACCCGTTATGCAAGATGTAATGCAAGCTGCGGTTCAAAACAGCCCAGGACGCCCCGTGACGCCTGCGGTTACAGCGTTGACGCTACCCCACGGGTGGGCGCGCACCGAGGACATCTGAGCCGACGCGCAGGTGTGTCGCGCCAGCCGCGATTGCATGCTCGAGATCACCGCTCATGCCTGCAGAAATGCCGCCCGCACCGGGGTACCTGCGAACCAGTTGCGCTGCCAGATCTGCCAGACGCGCAAAGGCATCGGCCGGATCTTCACCGAGGGGTGCCACCGCCATGACACCCGCCAGCCTGAGCTGCCCGGCGTCGGCTATCTGCGCCGCTACCGTGGGCACGTCTTCGGGGGTGGCGCCGCCGCGATGTAGCGCAGGGTCCCTGGACAGGTTTACCTGGACGTAGCAGTCGAGGGGCGGGCGGTGGGCGACGGCCTCCACCCTTTGCTCCTGCTCCTGCTCCATTGCCCAGTCGAGAGCACCAACCAGCGACTGGCGATCGACCGAATGGACGGAGTGCGCATACTTCACGACGGATTTGACCTTGTTCCTCTGCAACTGGCCGATGAAGTGCCAGCGCAGCGTCCCATCCGCCACTTCCCCAGCCTTGCCCGAGGCCTCCTGGTCCTTGTTCTCACCGACGTCGCGGACGCCGAGTCGCGCAAGGGTCCTCACATCCTCGGCCGGAAAGTACTTGGTCACGACAATGAGCGCCGGGCGGGTTGCTCTGCCGCTTGCCTGGACTGCGGTGTCGATCCGGGCATTGACCCGCGCGAGGTTCTCAGCGAGTTCATCCGCCCTGTGCTCACCAAGGTTCACTGGCGCCATACCAAGCCGGCCAGCCGCCCAGCGGGCCGCCCGCCCGCTACTGCCCGGTGCGAGAAGAGATTTTCGTTTTCCAGGGTGCACAACACCGCAGCGGTGTCGATTCTCTGGACTGTGGCGCCGGCGGCACGAAGCTGCGCCCGCACGCCCGCCGGCAGGTCCAGGGCGGGCGTACCCCAACTGGTGGTGCAACGCGCTTCCGGGACAACCGCTGCAACCTGTTCCTGCAGGGCTTCCGGCACTTCGTAGCACTCACCGCAGATGGAGGGCCCAAGCCACGCGGACACGGAGCCCGCGCCTTTCCTCTCCAGTTGGCTTACGGCATGGAGCGCTATGTTGCCCTCCACCCCCCGTCTACCCGCATGGACGACGGCGGTACTCACGCTGCCGTCTTCATGCTCCCCCACCAGGACGATAGGCACGCAGTCGGCGACCAGCACGGCCATCGCATGTTGGCCCGTTCTGCTGATGAGTGCGTCAGCCTCCGGCAGATCGGAGAATTCAGCATCGGCAACCACGGTTGAGTGCGTCTGGTTCATGAACCGCAGCGTTCCGGGTGGTACCTGAAGCTGCGTCTCAAGAGCCTCGCGGTTCCGGGCAGCATTTCCCTGGTTGGATCCAACCACGCCGGAGAGATTCCCCGCTGCCCGGTCCGTGAAGCCAATCCGGATTCCTGGTGCGGCCAGCGCGCTCCAGAAAAACACCGCTATTTCAGGAAGTCAGGAACGTCCAGGTCATCTGACCTACCGGTTGAATAGTCCGGCTCGACGACGGCCGGAAGGTCGACGTCGAACCCGGCATTACCCGGTACGTCATTGCGGCCGCCGTTGCTTGATCCGTGTGACCAGGCTCCATACCCGGCGCCCGCCGCTACCGTCTGCGGCACGGGTGCCGCCTCCCTGCCTACCGCAGGAGCGGCCGCGGGCTTAGCTGCTGGCGTCTGCGGCTGGGAGGTCGCGTCAACCTGATCGAAGCCAGCCGCAATCACTGTGACACGGGCTTCATCGCCGAGTGCGTCGTCGATCACCGCGCCGAAGATGATGTTCGCCTCCGGGTGGGCGACTTCCTGCACCAGCCGGGCAGCCTCGTTGATCTCAAACAGTCCGAGGTCGGAGCCGCCCTGGATGGACAGGAGGACGCCGTGCGCACCGTCGATGGAGGCTTCAAGCAGCGGCGAGGCGATCGCCAGTTCGGCCGCTTTGACTGCGCGGTCCTCTCCGCGGGCCGAGCCGATGCCCATGAGCGCAGAACCGGCACCCTGCATAACGGACTTGACGTCTGCGAAGTCCAGGTTGATCAGGCCCGGAGTGGTGATGAGGTCGGTGATGCCCTGCACACCGGAGAGCAGCACCTGGTCCGCTGAACGGAAGGCGTCAAGCATGGAGACGTTGCGGTCGCTGATCGACAGCAGTCTGTCGTTCGGGATGACGATCAGAGTGTCGACTTCGTCGCGCAGCGTGTCGATTCCCGTCTCCGCCTGGTTTGAGCGGCGGCGTCCCTCGAAGGTGAAGGGCCGGGTCACGACGCCGATGGTCAGCGCACCCAGCGACCGGGCGATACGTGCCACAACGGGAGCGCCACCGGTACCGGTGCCGCCACCTTCTCCAGCGGTCACGAACACCATGTCTGCGCCGCGGATGACTTCCTCGATCTCTTCCGCGTGATCCTCGGCAGCCTTGCGGCCCACCTCAGGGTCTGCGCCTGCGCCGAGGCCGCGGGTGAGTTCGCGTCCAACGTCAAGCTTCACATCGGCGTCGCTCATCAGGAGCGCCTGTGCGTCGGTGTTGATGGCGATGAACTCCACGCCACGCAGTCCGACTTCGATCATTCGGTTTACGGCGTTCACGCCACCGCCGCCGATGCCGACGACCTTGATGACGGCCAAGTAATTCTGCGGTGCTGCCACGTCCTGTGTCCCTTGTTTGATCTGTGCGCTGTATGGGGATGAATCGGGTTGACGCTGTTGCAACCTTCATCTTGTAACGTTCACCTTCAACTTGAGGGTTAACGTTATGTCAAGTAACTTCTACTGAGACGCTAGGTGCAGCAGCACCCTCATGCAATGACCATTGCAGCGTGTCGGAAAACTCATCGTGTTACTGGCCGGTCCGGTGTGCTGACATCGAAGACTTTGACCGGCGGATCCTGGTCCGGAACAGTCAGCAGCGCAGCGACCACACCAGCTTTCGCCGAATTATTCTCGGCACTCCCCCAGAAGATCGTCTTGCCGTTTGTCAGCTTCAACTCCACAGAGTCAATCGAGTTGGCCGAGGCGTGCACGAGGCGCTCAAGAATGTCCGCGGGTAGTGACGCCAGTACCGCAGTAATCGAGGAGAAGACATCGCTGTTCACGGCATTCTCCCCGCCGTCGATCAACGGGAGGGCAACAGCCTTACGGTCCTTCACCGAGGCCAGTTGGCGCCCCTGGGAATCGATCAGCAGGAAAGTGCCGCCGCTTTCCAGGATGGCAACGGGAACGTGCTCCACCACGGTGACGCTCAGGGTGGACGGCGGCACGGCTGCTACCGAGACACCCTGTACGGGAGGAAGGTCGGACAGCAGACCAAGTACTTCCTCTTCACTGATCTGCGTCAGGGAGGTTCCCATCAGTGGAGACAGGGCTGCCGCGACCTGCTCCTCGGGCAGGAGCCGGTTGCCGTTGATTTCCAGGGTCCGAACCGCCAACGCCGGCGAGAATACGAGGTAGGCGAGGAGCCCGGCAACGGCGAGTACCGCCGTCGTCATACCAATCAGCCACCACCGCCTGCGCCTGCGGGCGGGCGGCTCGGGGAAGGCGATGACCGTGCCTGCGTCCTCGGTCCGGTCCAACAAAGCAACCGGCGTGTCCCGCTGTCCACTGATCCGGTGCGCGCCCGCGCTCTGGGAAGGGTTCAGAGGCGCCGCAGGAACGCTCTTCTCAGCGCTGATGGTGTCAGCCGGCGACGACGGCGGCCGGCTTTGTCCGCCGGGCTGTTTCGGAGGGCGCGGCGTCACGGCGAACCATCGCGGGTAGCGGCAAGTAGCTTCACCAGGTCAGGACCCAGGCGTGTGACATCGCCCGCACCCACCGTGAGCACAATGTCACCCGGGTGAACCGAACGCGCAATGTCCTGCAGCGCTTCCTCGGGATTGGGCGCATAACCACCCGGCACGCTGAGTTGGTCTGTGATGAGCCGGCTCGTCACGCCCTCCACCGGGTCTTCACGCGCAGCATAGATGTCGAGTACATGCACTGAATCGGCGGACGAAAGCGCAGCGGCAAAATCGGAGGCAAACTCAAGGGTCCGCGAGAACAGGTGCGGCTGGAACAGGACGTGCACGCGATGCTCCCCGGCTACGGTTCGCGCAGCCGACAGGGCTGCGGCAACTTCCGTTGGGTGGTGCGCGTAGTCGTCGAACACCCGCACGCCACGCGCCTCCCCTTTGGTCTCGAAGCGCCGTGCCGCGCCGGAGAAAGTGGCGAGCCCCGCAGCCGCTGCTTCCGGGTCGACACCGAGTTCAAGTCCTACCGCGAAGGCTGCCGCAGCGTTGAGTACGTTGTGGCGGCCCGGAACACCGAGCTGGAGTTCCTGCTGGCTTTCGAGCCCGTCAACCGAGAACGACAGGACACTGTTCGACGTGCTGCCCAGCGCGCGGGTACCGCTGATGCGCACGTCCGCGGCGTCGTCGTACCCGTAGGTCCTCACACGCCGCGTCGCCGCCGTCCGTTGGGCCAGGGCCGCAGCTCCGGTGTCGTCGGAGCACGCGACCAGCACCCCGCCGCCCAGCGGGAGCAGGGCCGCGAACCGGTCGAAGGATTCGAAGACCGCCTCAGCTGTTCCATAGTGATCCAGGTGGTCGGCTTCCACATTGGTCACCACGCCGATACGAGGGCTGTAGTTGAGGAAGGAGCCGTCTGATTCGTCAGCTTCGGCAATGAAGACGCTACCCTCCGCCCATGCTGCGTTGACTCCCAGGGCTGCAACGTCGCCGCCGATCGCGAAGGACGGTGATTGACCCGCGGCCTGGAGCATGACGGTGATCATCGCCGTCGTCGTCGTTTTTCCATGGGTTCCGGCGACTGCCACGACCTCGCGTCCGTCCATGGCAGCAGCGAGTGCTTCTGAGCGGTGCAGAACCTTCAACCCCCGGGCCTTGGCTTCCACCAGTTCGGGATTGGTAGGCCTGATGGCACTCGAAACGACTACTGTGTCCGCAGAACCAAGGTTGGCTGCGTCATGACCGACGCAGACGCGCGCGCCAAGCGCGATGAGCGCCGTCAGGTTGCGTGAGTCTGCGGCGTCGGATCCCGAGACCGTGACTGACCTGGCCAGCAGAACCCTGGCTACCGCGGACATCCCCGCGCCTCCGAGACCGATGAAGTGGACGGAGCCGAGGTCCTCGATTGCGTTTGTCATCGCTGCCCTTCCGCTGCTTCGGTGATCAGTTGGGCCATGCGGACATCGGCATCGCGTACGCCGAGGACGCCGGCGGCAGCCGACATGTCCTTGAGGCGCTCTCCCGACTGGACAAGCGGCAGGGCTGTCGCTGTGATCCACTCTCCCGAGATCTCGGAGTCCTCAACAAGCAGAGCGCCGCCCACCTCCACCAGTTCGGAAGCGTTCCCGCGCTGCTCGCCGTTCCCGTGCGGCAACGGCACAAAGATTGCGGGCACCCCAACCGCGGCAACCTCGCACACCGTAGCCGCTCCCGCCCGCGCCAGGAGCAGGTCTGCGGCGGCGTAGACATCCTCCATGCCGTCGACAAACTCGACTTGACGGTAGCCCGGTGCCGCCAGGAGCTCTCCCGCGTCATTCATGGCCTGCTTTTCCCTACCCGTGATGTGCAGAATCTGTACTCCGCCACCCGCTTCGGAGAGATGGGGCACGGCTTCGGCGACGGCGCGGTTGATACTCGCAGCGCCCGACGAGCCTCCCGTCACGATGAGGGTCGGCGTCTGTGGATCCAGTCCCAACCGCTTGCGCGCCCCAACGCGTGCGCTGGCACGGTCCAGCTTTGATATTTCCTTGCGCATCGGCATCCCGACCCACTGTTCGCCGGGCAGGCCGGTGCCGCGGAAGGCCACCGCCACGGTTGTGGCAATGCGCGCGCCGAGCCTGTTAGCGAGGCCTGGCCGGGCATTGGCCTCATGAATGACCACGGGCACCCCGCGGATCCGTGCGGCCAGATAGAGCGGCGTCGAGACGTATCCACCTACACCGACGACGACGTCCGCGGACGCCTCGTCAACGATCCGCACTGCCTGGCGCACGGCGCGAAGCAGACGTACGGGCAACTTCAGGAGGTCAGCGGAGGGCCTGCGGGGCATGGGCACCCGCTCAATGGTCTTCAGCCGGTAACCTGCCGCGGGGACCAGCCGTGTCTCCATGCCGGAGGCAGTACCGACGGCAAGGATTTCGGCTTCCGGATGGGCGTCGGACAGCGCCCGCGCGATGGCAAGCAGCGGACTGATGTGCCCGGCCGTGCCCCCACCGGCCAGGACAACTGAGAGTGCAGTGGACGTGGTCAAGGTGTACTTATGCTCTTTTCAGGGGTGTCTGTCTCGGACTCGGTAACCGGTGCCGGCGGCATGCGCCGGGCGAAGGCTAACAGGACTCCGACGGCGGCAAGCGTGAAGGTCAGTGCGGAACCCCCATAGGAGATGAATGGGAGGGGCACGCCGATCACGGGCAGTACTCCGGTCACCATTCCGACGTTCACGAAGGCCTGGCCAATGATCCACACCATGATCGATCCCATCAGGATGCGAACGAAGGGGTCGGTGTAGCGCCGCGCCACACGAAGGGTGGCAACGGCGAGGATGCCGAACAGGGCAAGGACAACGATGGTTCCGATCAGCCCGAACTCCTCTCCGATAATGGCGAAGATGAAGTCGTTGTGCGCTTCCGGGATCCAGCTCCACTTCTGCCGGCTCTGCCCGATCCCCACGCCGAACCATCCTCCGGAGGCAAGGGCGTAGAGGCCGCCGTCAGACTGCCAACAGGGGTTCCCTGCGCTTTCGCAGTTGAGCCGGAGCCACGCCTCGATTCGCGTGCTGCGCGTCGGGTTGAGCAGTACGGCCCCGATTGCCAGGGCTATGGCCGCGATGCCGGCAATGGTGAAGAGTTTCAGCGGCGCACCTGCAAAGAAGAGCGCGGCGCCAATAACCATGCTCAGGATAATGACCGTTCCGAGGTCGCCTCCCAGCATGACGAGTCCAAGGATCAGACCGCCGAGCGGCAGCACGGGTATCAGTGCGTGTTTCCAGCTCCGGATAAGCCCGCGCTTGCGCGCCAGCACTGTTGCGCACCAAAGGGCAAGGGCCAATTTGGCCGGCTCGGATGGCTGCATGGTGAACCCACCGAACTGGATCCAGTTCTGGTTGCCGTTAATTTCCGTTCCGATGAGCAGGACCAGGACCAGGAGTACAACGGCGGTCCCGAGGCCCGGCCAGGCAAGCATTCTGTAGGCTCGCGGGCTGAACCGCGACAACACAAGCATCAGCACGATCCCGCCGGCCGCCCACATGCCTTGTTTGATGGTCAGGTCAAAGGCAGTCAGCCCGCTCTCCACCGAATCCGGCTCTGCTGCCGCCTTAGCGATCTCCTCCACCGACGACGCCGAGAGCACCATCATGAGCCCGATGGCGGTCAGCGCGAGGGTGGCTCCAAGGATCATGTAATAGCTCGACCCGCTGGTCTGCTTGTCTGAGCCTTCCAGGAAGTGCCACAGCCTGATGAATTTGCCAAGCAAACCTTTACGTTGCCTGACAGGCTCGACGACGGCGCGCGGCTCTGCTTTCACGGGCTGGGTTTTCTGCTGCCTGGCGGGGGCATTCTTTGCCACCGGAGGATGCGGCCGCGGCGCCGGTTTCCGGCGAGGATGCCGGGTTGGCGTGCTGACCATTACAACTCCTTAGCGGTGAATCCCTGCCCTTCCACAATCCCCCGGACCGCCTCAATGAAGGCGTCTCCACGATGGGCGTAGGAAGGAAACTGGTCCATCGACGCGGCTGCCGGCGCCATGAGTACCGTGTCGCCGTCCTGGGCTATGCGAAGCGATTCGGTAACCGCTGCGCGCATGGCAAGGACGCCGCCGGAGATCCCGGCTGAGGCCTCGTCTGAGACTGCAGCCTGGGACGGCAACTCGTCCTTACCAGTGTCGCCTGCTGCCAAGTCGATCAGTGGAACATCGGGTGCGTGTCGGCGGAGTACGGACGCCAGGTCTGAGCTGTCACGGCCAATCAGGATGACCGCCTTGAACCGTCCGGCATTCTCCTGCACGAGGCTGGTGTAGTCGACGCCTTTCGACAGACCGCCGGCAATCCAGACCACCGAGTGGAAGGCGGAGAGGGAAGCGTGGGCTGCGTGCGGGTTCGTGGCCTTGGAGTCGTTGATCCAGAGGACGCCGTCCTGTGAGCTCACCAGCTCGATGCGGTGACCGCCGGGATTGTAATTTCGGATGCTCGCCCGGACGGCAGCGGGTTCGACGCCGGCAGCCCTCACCAGGGCCGCTGCGGCGAGGGCATTCGCCACGAGGTGGCGTGGTACCACCTCGCCGAGGTCGGTCACCGATGCGAGCTCCGCGGCAGAGTCCTTCCGCTGCTCGATAAAGGCCCTGTCCACCAGCAGCCCGTCCACAACGCCCATCATGCTGACGGCCGGAGTATTTGTGGTGAAACCGATCGCCCGGCAGCCTTCCTGGACATCGGCTTCTTCAACCATGCGCTCGGTCGCCCGGTCCTCGACGTTGTAGATGCAGGCGATCCTGGTATTTTCGTAGATCTTCGCTTTGTCCGCCCGGTAGCCCTCGAAGCCGCCATGCCAGTCGACGTGGTCTTCGGCAAGGTTGAGGCAGACGCTGGCCAACGGCGCAATGCTCGAGCTCCAGTGCAGCTGGAAGCTGGAGAGCTCGACGGCGATGAAGTCGTATCCCTGAGGGTCACGGATGACGTCGAGCAGGGGTGTTCCTACGTTGCCCGCGGCGATGGCCCGTAGTCCAGCCGCGCGCAGCATGGATTCCGCCAATGTGACTGTCGTCGTCTTGCCGTTGGTCCCCGTGATGGTAAGCCATTGCGCTGTTGGCCTGCCCTCCCGCTCGCGAACCCGCCATGCGAGCTCCACATCACCCCAGATAGGGATACCTGCTTCTGCGGCCGCTGCGAGCAGGGGTTGGGTGGGACGCCAGCCCGGCGAGGTGACAATGAGGTCGGGAGGGGTTCCCTCGACGTCGGGTACCGCGTTGCACGCGCCCTCTCCGAGGAGTACATCCACCGCACCGACGATGCGAAGCGTGTCAGCCTTCGCACGCGTCTGCACCGAATCGGTGCCGTCGCAGACAACCACCCGCGCGCCGAGTTCGATGAGTGTGTCAGCGGCTGAGAATCCAGAAAGCCCGATTCCCGTGACAACCACTTTCAGGCCGCTCCAGTCGGAGTCCCAGGAGGTAAGTCCGGCAAGGCGTTCAGTGGAGGCTTTCGTCAAAGCAGTACAACCCATTCCGCGTAGAAAATGCCAAGTGCGACGGCGACAAACAGTCCGGCAAGAATCCAGAAGCGGACAACGACCGTGACCTCCTGCCAGCCTTTCAGTTCAAAGTGGTGCTGGAGCGGGGCCATCTTGAAGACGCGCTTGCCGCCCGAGAGCTTGAAGAAGCCAACCTGGATGATGACGGACAGTGTGATCATGACGAACAGACCGGCCATGATGACCAGCAGGAGCTGCGTCCTGGAGAGAATCGCGAACCCGGCAATCGCTCCACCGATCGCCAGGGAGCCGGTGTCGCCCATGAAGATCTTTGCGGGGGAGGTATTCCACCAGAGGAAGCCGACAAGGGCACCGCACATTGCGCCAGCGATAAGCGCCAGATCCAGCGGATCACGTACCTCGTAACAGATGTTCGCGGGCACCCCAGGGTCGGCGCACCGCTGGTTGAACTGCCAGATCCCCAACAGCATGTAGGCGCCGAAAACAAAGACTGAGGCTCCGGTGGCCAGCCCGTCCAGCCCGTCCGCCAGGTTCACGCCGTTGGACGCCGCGGTAATGATGAGGTTCGACCAGACGATGAAGAGGATTGCCCCGACCAGCGGTCCCGCGAAGGCGAGGTCGATCGAAGTATCACGCACGAATGAGATGGCCGTCGACGCCGGTGTCCGTCCATTTTCGTCCGGAAAGTTCAGCGCGAGGATGGCGAAGACCACCCCGACTGTCGTTTGCCCGATGATTTTGGCGGGAGCACTGAGCCCGAGGCTGCGCTGCTTGGAAATTTTGATGTAGTCATCGAAGAACCCGACCAGCCCCATGCCGACCGTGATCATGAGCAGCAGGAGTCCGGATGTTGTCGGTCCGTCGGACACATCCGCAGCCATCATGACCAGGTGCGTGGCGAAGTAGGAGAGTACAACGGATCCGACGATGACGGCGCCACCCATGGTGGGAGTGCCGCGCTTGGTGTGGTGGGCGGTTGGGCCATCATCCCGGATGAACTGGCCGTAGCTCTTTCGAACAAGCAGCCTGATGAATAGTGGAGTCAGAACGAGGGCCAGTACCAGGGCCGAGGCCGAAGCGATCAGCAAAGCAATCACAGCGGGGAGCCCCCTTGGTTCAGTTGACCGGGTCCAAACGAATCAGTCGGTGACCCTGGAGAATCGTCAGGCACTGCGCTCGGCCTGTCCACTGCCAATGCTAGCCGATCGCCCAGATGGCGGAGCCCCGCACCGTTTGACGACTTGACGAGAACGATGTCCCCGGGCTGGAGGTCGCGGGAAAGAATCTCCTCTGCCTCACCAACGTTCTGGACAAAGAGCGCTTCGTCTCCCCAGGACCCTTCCAGCACGGCGCCTGTGTGCATGGCGCGTGCCCCTGTGCCCACCACAATGAGCTTCGAAATATTCAGCCGCACAGCTACCCGGCCAAGGGAATCATGGGCGGTGATGGAATCTTCTCCTAGCTCAAGCATCTCCCCCAGCACGGCCCAGGTACGGCGGCCCCGGCCGAGCTCAGCCAATGTTGCCAGGGCGGCACGCATCGACTCGGGATTGGCGTTGTAGGCGTCATTGATGACCGTCACGCCATCGGGCCGATCAGTGCGTTCCATGCGCCAACGGCTCACCGCACGGGCAGAGCTCAAGCCGGCCGCTATCTGTTCACCGTTTAGTCCGACAGTGAACGCAGCCGACGCTGCGGCCAGCAGGTTGGTCACGTGGTGGCGTCCGATGAGCAGGGACCGGATTTCCTGCCGCCCGCCATCGGGGAGGACGAGAGTGAAAACGGGGTTGCCCTCCACCGAAAGGGCGACGTTCTCCGCGCGCACCACCGGTGAGCCGTCCGTGCTGAACGTCGAGTCCTCGCTGAAGTAGAGGTTGGAACCTTTGACGCCTTCCGACATCGCCAGGACGCGCTGATCATCAGCGTTGAGGATGGCCGTGCCATCAGCGCCCAGTGAGCGCGGAAGTTCCGCTTTGGCTTCGGCGATCTTCTCGACACCGCCGAATTCCCCGGCGTGTGCTGAGCCAACGCAGAGGACAATTCCAAGATCAGGTTTGACCATGGCGGACAGGTAGTCGATGTGGCCAACCCGCGTGGCTCCCATCTCGATGATGAGGTAGCGGGTGCCGTACCCAGCCGTGAAAACTGTGAGAGGTACACCGATCTCACCGTTGTAGGAACCGATGGGCGCAACAGTGGGTCCAGCGGCGGCGAGCACCTGCGCCAGAACGTCCTTGGTGGTGGTTTTGCCCGCGGAACCGGTGATTCCGATAACAGTCAACGGGGAGTGCGCCCGCAGCCTTCGAACAGTTTCGGCAGCGAGTTTCCCCATTGCCTCCACGGCGTCGGGAACGACGACGGCGGGAAAGTCAGTGCCGTCGTCGTCGGCCACGGGGTGCTCCACAAGCGCAAGCACGGCGCCGTTCGCGAAGGCGCTGCCGACGAAGTGATGCCCGTCTGTGGCCTCGCCTGGCTTGGCTATGAAGAGGCCACCGGCACGGCTCTCGCGGGAGTCCGTGGCTGCGGAACTGACTGTGCGAGAGGGGTCCAGTTGGGCCGCCTCGGAGAGCCTTCCGCCGGTGACCGTAGCGATCTCGGCTGCGCTGAATTCAATCATGACGATCTAGGACTCTATCTTGTTGCCGGGGAGCACAGAGAATCCGTGCCGTGTCAATGCCGCCGCCAATTCAACGCGGTCATCGAGGGGCAGATTGACGCCCTTGACCTCCTGCCAGATCTCATGGCCCCTACCCGCTACCAGCACCACGTCCGAGCTGCGGGCCATTGCCACAGCATGTTCGATCGCCCTGGCCCGCGGATACACCTCGAGGATCTCGCAGGCAAGATCCTCAGCTTTCTTGGCTGCCAATGCACCTTCCAATACACCGGCACGGATGACGGCGTCGTCCTCGTCGTGAGGATCGTCATCGGTGACAATCACCACGTCGGCCCGTCTGGCGGCGGTTGCTCCCATCACCGGGCGCTTCGACACATCACGTTGGCCCGTAGCGCCGAAGACAACCAAGACCCTCGAACCCTCTTCAGCGCTCCGGACGGAGTCGAGTGTCAGCGCAAGGGCATCGGGGTTGTGGGCAAAGTCCACGATTGCCGCCGGATCCCTGCCAACCAGCTGCATGCGGCCAGGCACCTCAGTGGTGAACGGATCATGCTCCGTCGCGGCGAGCTGCAGCTCCGGCACGCCAACCCCGGAGGAAAGCAGCATCACGGCGGCGAGGGCTGCGTTGGCCACATTGAACGTGCCCGGCAGGCCGCAGCGAAGCGTCAATTCTCCGTCCGCACCGGTAAGGGTGAAGGAATGGCCAAGGCCTGCACGCTCGACCCGCGAAACCACCCAATCAGCCCCGGCAGCCCCTGCTGTCCCGCCGACTGAAAGCGTCACGGTATCGACGTCGGTCTGGGCGGCGAGGCGCCTCCCCCATTCCTCATCCACGATGATGACCGCACGCTCCGCGCGCCGCGCGCTGAACAGTGCTGCCTTCGTTGCGAAATACTCCTCCATACTGCCGTGGAGGTCCAGGTGGTCCTGCGTCAGGTTGGTGAACCCGACGACGTCGAAACGCACCCCATCGACGCGGCGGTACTCGATAGCGTGCGAGGAAACCTCCATCGCGGCAGCCTGTATGCCGCGCTCCCGCATGAGGCCGAGGATTCCATGCACCTGCGGCGACTCGGGCGTGGTCAACGCCGAGGGGATGGGCGTGTCCCCCGCCCGGATCTCGATTGTGCCGATGAGGCCGGTCGAGCGTCCAAGCGCGGAGTTCAGGGCGTTGAGGAAGTAGGTGGTGGTGGTTTTGCCGTTGGTGCCGGTGACACCGAACAGTACGGGGCTGTTTTCCTGCGGCTGGCTATCATAGACGACCGCCGCGAGGGGCCCGACGTAGTCCCTGATGGGTGAGGCCAGGTAGAGCGGAACTCCGGTGCCTTCGAGAGCCGAGGCAGCTGCGTGGACGCCGACGTCGTCAGTCATCACCGCAGCGGCTCCGTTCTCCACCGCCTGCGCGGTGAAGTCCGCGCCATGGCGGCCGGTGCCCGGAAGCGCGACGTAGAGGTCACCCCGCAAAACTTCGCGGGAGTCGATGGTGATGCCGCTGACCAAGGGACCGTCGTCGTGTCCTGGCGTGTCCTGGCCTGCAGCCGGCCGCACGACGGGCGTGAGGGCCTGGGGCAGCGCGGCAAGGACTTGCCGCATTCTTTGAGGCGCCACGTCGTCAGGGCGCATGCGCGCGGAAGTAGCGGACGGTTCATGGGTAGACAATGGGGCCTGCTCTACGGATCAGTACTCTACGGGGTAAATTTCGGGCTTACCCGTGGACGGCGGGACGTTGTTCGAGTTCAGGACATAGTTCATGACCTTCTGGAACGATTCCCCAGGAACCAGATAGTACAGGTCGCCCTGAGGTCTTTGCAGGGTGACGACGACCACATACTGCGGGTCTTCCATCGGAGCCATACCTGCGTAGGAGAGGGTATAGCCGTCGTAACCGCCCTGGGGGCTCGGGGCCTCGGCCGTTCCGGTCTTCGACCCTACGCGGTATTCCTCCAGCGCTCCGCTTGCGCCGGAACCCTCGACGGTGACCGTTTCAAGCATGTTGTGGAGCTGCCCCGCGGTTTCGTCGGACACGACGCGCGTCCCCTCTGCCTGCGGCACCTTGTGCTCGGTGCCGTCCGGGTCAATGTAGGCGTCAATCAGGCGTGGCTTCAGGCGTACGCCGTCATTGGCTACGGCCTGGTACACCATCGCGGTATGCAGTGCCGTCTGCGCGAGACCCTGGCCGAACAGCACCGTGTACTGCTGGCGGTCATCCCAGGTGTCCGGTGTGGGCAGGATGCCAGGGGTTTCACCGTTCAATCCAACGTTCAGTGGCTCGCCGATGCCAAACTTGCGCAGCCAGTCATACCGCTTCTGCGGGCTGAGCTGCTCACCGATCATGACGGTTCCAGTGTTCATCGACTTGGCGAAGACGCCCGCTGCGGTCCGCTGCTCCGTGCCGTGCTCGAAAGCGTCCTTGAAGGTCTGGTTACCCACCGTGTAGTTGGGCGGGGTTTCGAACCTGCTGGTCGGCTCGATGATCCCCTCTTCGAGGGCGGCGGCCATGGTGATCAGCTTGGTGGTGGATCCGGGTTCGAATGATGCAGTGACCGAAAGGGGCTTCAGGAACGCCGGATCGGTTGCCGCGAAGTCATTCGGATCGGGGGTGGTGGATTCGGCCATTGCCTTGATCGCGCCAGTCTTGGCCTCGATCACGACGATGTTGCCCCACTGCGCGTTATAGTCCTGAACCTGCGCAGCGATGGTCTGCTGCGCGAAGAACTGGAGATCCCGGTCGATGGTCAGCCTGACTGACTGGCCGTCCTTCGCCGGCACGTCTTCGTTAGTTGCATACGGGATTCGAATACCGTCGGCACCTATCTCGAAGGTACGGGTGCCGGGGGTGCCCCTGAGCAGCTCGTCCTGCGTCAATTCCATTCCGCTGAGCGGCTTATCCGTCCCGAGCGAACCGACGATCGAACCGGCGACAGCACCGGATGGATAGGTCCGCAGGGTTGTCGGGTTCGCAGCGACACCCGGCATTTGGAGATCCAGTACTGCGTTCCGAACAACCGGTGTGACCGACCGGGCGACATATTCGAACCTGTCCTCCCCGAGAATCGCCGACCGGACCGTTGCGGCGTCCTGCTCGAGGATGGTGGCGAGTTCCTGGATGCCCTGTTCCATGGGAATATCCACACGCTGAGTGGCTCCGGGATCCCGCCGGCTGAATGTCTCGCCGGTGGTGAGAGTCTGGTCCACGACGATGTCAAAGCGCTGGATGGTGTGTGCAAGTTCGTTGCCGTCGTCATCGAGGATGCCGCCCCGCAGCGCCGGCACTTCCTGAGTGACCAGCCTTTGGGTCAATCCCGCCTGCGCCATCCGGTTCAGGTCCAGTCCCTGAACCTGAAAGAGGCGGACGCCCAGTACGAGCAGCAGTATCAGGACGAACGCCAACCCCACCCGGAGGCGGGTGGCTCCGAGCGCTACCCGAAGTGACTCATGGTTGGGCGTGTGCGCTGGTGCCACGGGGGTTCCTCGCTGGTTGTTTGGCTGCAGGATTACTGACCGGGGGTGGACTGCTCGGGTGCGGGAATGGTCCCGCCGCCGGGCGGGTCCGAAGCTTCAGCCGGCTCGGCAGGTTGCTCGGCTGGTGGTTGCTCCGCTGCAGCTGATCCAGCTGCTGGCTGCTCGGCAATTGGTTGCTCAGCCGCCGACTCAGGCGACTCCGCAGTGGCTTCAACTACGGGGGGTGCGGGAAGAGGAACCGGCACGGTGTTGTTCGTGTTCACCGCGGGCTCCGGGACCAGGACTGGTGGCGCATCCGACTCCTTGGCTGCTTCCGGGGTACCTGAGACTTCCAACGAACCTACATCAATGGATCCGAATGTCGGGGACGCCACCATATCGAGTTCACCGGCAGCGACAGCCAGGTTCTGCGGCGCGCTCAGGTGGTCAAGCTGCTGCGTGAGGGCCTGGTTCTGCTCAGCGAGCGCAGCCTCCTGTCCGCGCAGGGAGACGAGCTGGTACTGGCTACTCGAAACCGAGATATTGAGCATCAGAACCACTACCAGCGCGGCCACCAGCGCGGCCATGCTGAAGACAGCGAACGGCATCCGTCCACGCGCGCCACTGGCAGGAACCACCGAAAGGGGGGTCCGGCGTCGTACCTGGGGCAATGGGGCGGCAGGAAGCGCCAATACGCGTGCCGTGTTGCCTGCGATCGCACCCGTCGCGGCGTGAGTGGTCCGAGAAATCGTTTGGCTCATGGTGTTTTCCCGTCTCTCGTGCTGGTTCTGGTGCGTTCAACTGCGCGGAGCTTTGCCGAAGCGGCACGGGGATTATCCGCGATCTCCCGATCGGTCGGCGCTTCCGTGCCGCGGGTGAGGGTCCGCAGATAGGGCTTGTGTTCGTCGAGCTCAACCGGAAAACCGACGGGTGCTGAGGACTTGGCGCCGGCAGCGAAGGCGGCCTTGACGATCTTGTCCTCCAGCGAGTGGTAAGACATGACAACAACGCGACCTTTCACGGCCAACGCCTGGATAGCTCCGGGAATCGCCTGTGAGAGGACGGAAAGCTCTTCATTGACTTCGATTCGCAGCGCCTGAAATGTGCGCTTGGCCGGGTGCCCTCCGGTGCGTGCTGCCCCGGCAGGGACCACCGACCGTATGACGTCCACGAGTTCACCGGTTGTGGCGAAGGGCTTGGCACCCCGCGCGGAGGTGATGGCAGATGCGATCCGGCCCGCAAACTTCTCTTCGCCCCACGTCCGGATAATTCGCAGGAGTTCACTCTCCGGGTAGGTGTTGACCACGTCAGCGGCTGTCTGGCCGGTGCTGGTGTCCATCCGCATGTCCAGCGGAGCGTCATAGGAGTAAGCGAAACCACGCTCCCGCTCATCAAGCTGCAGGGAGGAGACGCCGAGGTCAAACAGGACTCCGTGTACTTCGCTGATCCCGAGGTCTGCGAGGACTTCAGGGATTTCGTCGTAAACCGCGTGAACGAGGTCGGTCCGGTTTTGAAAGTCTGCAAGCCGATCGCCTGCCAGGGCCAGTGCCTGGAGGTCACGATCTATGCCCACGAGGTGCAAATGGTCGAAGCGCTCCAGCAATGCCTCGGAGTGACCCCCCATGCCCAGAGTGGCGTCGATCACGACGGCCTTCTCACCAGCCGCTTCAATCGCAGGAGCGAGGAGGGCAATGCACCGGTCGCGCAGTACCGGAATGTGCCGGTCTTCGGTGGGACGAACCTCCCCCATCTGCCCCGTTCCTTCCTACTGGTTCCTCAGGTGCGGATCAGACTTCCGAACGTGTGCCGGGTCTTGGACCAGATCCCCATCCGCTCTGGCATTCGATCTGCCTGGCTCCGGGGAAGGTGAGCCAGGAAGTTCGGTGCCGGGCGGCTGGAGGTCTCGTGCAAGACCCGTTCGCTTTCGCTTGCGTCGAAAATACTTGTGTTGCATTGGCGGTTTGAGGCGACCATCAGATAATCCCTGGCAGTGCGTCCTCGTCAGTTTCGGAGAAGGCGGTTTCCTTCTCTTCCAGGTAGTCATTCCATGCAGTTGCGTCCCAGATCTCGGCGCGGTTTCCCGCCCCGATCACAGCTAGCTCCCGTTCCAATCCCGCGTAACTGCGCAGTGTTGGTGGGATGGTTACCCTGCCCTGCTTGTCTGGAACCTCGTCCGAAGCTCCGGAGAGGAAAACTCGAATGTAGTCCCGGGCCTGACGCGATGAAATAGGAGCTTCCCGCATCTGCTCGTGAACCTTCTCGAATTCCTTCTGGCTAAAAACGTAGATGCAGCGCTCTTGTCCTCTGGTCAATACCAGCCCCTCGCCTAGTTCATCTCGGAACTTGGCTGGAAGGATCAACCGCCCCTTCTCGTCAAGCCGCGGTGAGTGTGTTCCGAGGAACATCCGCAACCGCCTATCCGTCCAGGAGGACCAAGCGCAACCACTACGCTCTTATGTCCTCCACATTACTCCACAATCCTCCCCCGTCAATGCCAAACGGACCGATTCACCCGCTTTCTTGTGTGAACTTCCCCGCAGACGTGCGGGATGAAGGGGTGGAGGAAGGTGGAGGGCTTTGCGAGAGCACCCATGCCCTGCGCTTCTGCACGAGCACCTTTCCGCCTGCCCCCGCTGCCTTGAGCGTCGATCAGCCTCTCAATGGCGCTACCTTTGCGCTTAAAACACCACTGGACCCGCCGTTGGGCGGGTCCAGTGGTGGAAAGTGGGGGTTAGTAAGTGGGGGGTGGCTTTACGGTTGGTCCCGCTTGCGCTCATCCCACTTCTCTTCAAGGTTGCTGAGGAAGTTGCTGCTGCGCGGGGTGCTGGCTGTCTTGGCAGTGTTGTCTTCCCCAGAAGCTGCGCCAGTAACCTTGGTCTTTGTGGTGGCGTAGTAGACGCCGGCTCCCATAATCAGAAACCCCACAACTCCCAACGGGATGAACTGATTGGTTATACCCAGCAGCAGCACCGCCAGCCCAGCGACCATGATGAGCGATCCAAGCACAATTCTTCGCGTAGACACGGTTCGGTTTGTGCTCGACGCCATCGAGTGCGCAAATTTGGGGTCATCGGCATGAAGCTGTTGTTCCAACTGGTCAAGCAGCCGCTGCTCGTGCTCCGAGAGTGCCATCACTGCCTCCTTGCTACTAATGCCGTATCCCTCAAACCAACAACGAGTTAACAGCCCAACGCGTTCCCTGCTCGACCGCTTGGACGTAATGCGACCGCTTGCGGGGTGAGCGAAGCAATCCAGTTAAATCGCCTACTACTAGGATAGGTCGCAATCCGGCCCAGCGAAAGCCGTCCTTTCCGCACCAGCCCCCGCTAAACGCTCCGGAATCAGCGTTCCGGGCGTTCACCTTTGGAGCGATGTTCATCCCGGCTTCTGGAACCGAGAAGCCGGGCTGGCATGATCACTGAAGATCCGAACTTCCCCTTGACACGGTCCAGGGTTTCTTCGGCCACGCGCCAGTTGTCGTCTTCTCGATCAATCGTCAGTTGATGTGCCCCATCACCGGCGCCTTCCAGCCGCTCCACGCGGATACCGATCAACCGAACGCTCATAGGGCGGTCCCCGAGCGAATCAAGCAGGATGCATGCAGCGGCGTACAGGGCATGGGCGCTGTCAACCGGCTCCGGAAGCCGCCGCGACCGGGTCAGGGTGGAGAAGTCCGCGTACCTGAGCTTAATCGAGACTCCTCCCGCACGCAGGGCGGCCGAACGAAGCCGGGCGGCTGTCCGGTGAGCCAGACGGAGCAATTCCGCCCGGAGGATACCGTCGTCGGACACGTCCGCGGCGAAGGTCTCTTCAGCGCCGATACTCTTCTCACGCCGGCTCACAGTGACCGTGCGGGGGTCCATTCCCCACGCCAGCTGGTGGACATGCACTCCGGATGAGCCGAGCAGGCGCTGCAGCACGGACACCGGCGTGCGGGCGACGTCCTCAACGGTGGTGATTCCGAGGCGTGCCAGCACTTCCTGGGTTTTGGCGCCGACTCCCCACAGCGCGGAGACGGGCAAGGTATGCAGGTAGTCCACCGTTTTGTCGGCGGGAACGAGCAGCAGTCCATTGGGTTTCGCCCTCGTGGATGCAATCTTGGCCACGAACTTGGTTGAGGCGATCCCCACGCTCGCCGTGATTCCAATTTCGTTGCGGATCGTGGCTCGGATCTGCTCCCCGATGCTCCGGGGAGAGCCGAGCCGGCGCAGGGCTCCCGCGACGTCCAGGAACGCTTCGTCGACGCTCAGCTGCTCGACGATGGGGGTGATGGTGCCGAAGATGTCCATGACCGCCGAAGAAACCGCAGCGTAACGGTCATGGTGGGGTTCGAGGATCACTGCGTGGGGGCACAGGCGCATGGCTGTGGACATAGGCATAGCCGAGCGCACTCCGAAACGACGCGCCTCATAGGAGGCCGACAGCACAACCGACCTGCCGGAGGGTGAACCTGCGATGACGGCTTTGCCCTGCAATTCCGGGCGCGTCAACAACTCGACCGAGACGTAGAAAGCATCCATATCGACGTGCAGGATGGAACACCGGGCATCCTCGATTCCCGCGAGGTCGTAACGGGCGGGCATGCCAACATCCTAGTGCGGACCGTTCCGTCCAGCCGCTTTAGACTGTGGACATGCCCGACGGAACGCGATCATCGCAGCCAGCCATCCAGGGAGAACAGGATCGCTTCCGCGAGAATCTCTCCGTTGCCACCCGGGAGTTCCTCTCTGAGCAGCGCACTGTCCTCGACGCAGTCTCCCGTGACACTCTCGACCTGGTCGACTCGATAGAGCGACTCACAACCGGCGGAAAGAAGCTGCGACCGCTCCTGTGTTACTGGGGATGGCGCGGCGCGGGAGGATCGGCCGAGGACGAGGGCATTGTTACCGCCGGAATGGCGCTCGAACTGTTCCAGGCAGCGGCCCTGATCCACGACGACATCATTGACCGCTCGGATTTCCGGCGTGGCGCCCCGAGCGTCCACAGGCAATTTGAGCGGCGCCACCTCGACGGGAAGTGGCGCCTTGATGCAGAACGCTTCGGTTCCGCTGCTGCCATCCTGACCGGCGATCTGTGCCTGTCATTCAGTGAAGCGGCGTTTGCTTCCGCCACCGCGCAGGGCCGCGCCGGGTTACATGGGCCCGCCCGGTCCATCTTCAACCTCATGCGGACGGAGGTGATGGCGGGCCAGTATCTTGACCTCCTTGAAGAGGCCGTTGGCTCTGATCGGGAGGCGTCCGACGCCGTCGAACGCGCCCTCACGATCGTGCGCTATAAATCCGCCAAGTATTCCGCCGAGCACCCGCTGGCAATCGGGGGGGCACTCGCCGGCGCCTCCGGCACATTGCTTTCCGCTTACTCAGCATTTGCACTCCCACTGGGCGAAGCTTTCCAACTGCGCGATGACCTTTTGGGCGTCTTCGGCGACCCGGCCATTACGGGAAAACCAGCGGGAGACGATCTACGTGAGGGCAAGCGCACCCTCCTGATTGCCAAAGCGCACCAGTCAGGCAGCCCTGCACAAAAGCGGACGCTGGACGCTGACCTCGGGCGGCCGGGACTGAACGACGACGACGTCGCTCGGTTGCGTTCGATCATTCACGACACGGGTGCCCGCGAACATGTTGAACTGCTGATCGCGGAACGCTCCAGGGCAAGCTTTGAAGCGCTTGATGCGCTTGGCGTGGACAACCTGTGCCGGGAGGCTCTCGCCGGATTGGCTACGGCAGCGGTGGCACGCACAGCCTAGGTCAGAGCAGATTAGGGCGGTGCATCTTAGGAAGGTGCAACAGCGCTACCAGGCGAGCGCTTGTGCGCGCCGCCGGATCTCCGTCTTCCTGCCTGCCTTGAGCGCGTCGATGGGACGGCCTGGCAGCGACTCGTCTTCGGTGAAAAGCCACCGGAGGATCTCTTCATCAGAGAACCGCGAATCAACCAGGACGGCGATCGTTCCCTTGAGGCTTTCCAGCACATGGCCGTCATCGATGAACTCAGCCGGCACGGACCGGATGTTCCTTTCGGTGATCCGGACCGCCACCAGCGCCTTCTCGTTGACCAGGGCATGCACCTTCGTGATGGACAAATTGAGGGCAGCAGCTACGTCGGGAAGAGCAAGCCAGTCAGGAATGAGGTTCTCCAGTGTGTTCACCCCTTAAGCGTGCCACGGGAGGTACTTCTGCTCCACTTCCAGCACGACACGCCGAGCGGCGCAAATAGAACTCACGCTAAGGCTGTTGTGGTATGCGACAAATGGTGTACATTCACATAAGTCACAGGAGTAACACTAACAACTTGTGTCTCAACTGCACCATGGGGCAAGGGGATCACGGCGGCATCGACTGGCGCTCCTGTCCTCCCACGCGGGCCAGCCCGCCTATATAGATGAGGATCGACCATGACCGCCCAGCGCCCGTCATCGCCGCTGAATGCGCCCGCCGCCCACCCAGCTTCCAGGAGCCGCGGCCTCAGCTTCGCGGTGTCGACCGCCGCAATCCCCGCCGTCGTGCTGTCGTCGGTTGCGCTGGCTTCGTCTGCTGCCGCCGTAGCTGCGCCAGCGCATATCTCCTATCAGCCACTCAAAACGCTTTCCGCCGTCAGCGGCCATGCCGCTGCCTTCGTGCCGGCAGCGCTCGTCGCCACGCAGGTGCCACGTATTGCGCCCATGCAAAAGGCGCCAGCAACCTATGTGGTCCGTCCAGGCGACACCATCAGCGGTATTGCGGGACGTCACGGACTGGATATGCACGCGGTCCTCACAGCGAACAAGTTGAATATCAACTCGATCATCCACCCGGGGCAGAAGATCAAGCTCAACGGATCCGGTGGCCCAGCGGCGCCGTCGGCTCCGAAAAAGGCGGCGGCTGGGGCGCAGTCAGCGAGCAGCACCTACACCGTCAAGCCGGGCGACACACTTGGCGCCATAGCCGCCAGGCACAACACCAGCCTTGCGTCTGTACTTCAGGCCAATGGCCTCTCAATGAGTTCCATCATCTACCCCGGCCAGAAGATCAAGCTCTCCGGCGCCGGTGGTCCCGTGAACGCTCCAGCACCGAAACCTTCCGCGCCCAAGCCTGCCGCCCCCAAACCAGCAGCCGGTGCAGCAACGTACACCGTCAAGCCGGGCGACACGCTTGGCGCCATCGCAGCCCGACACGGGGTCAGCCTCGGAACCGTGCTCTCTGCCAACGGACTCTCGATGAACTCAATCATTCACCCGGGCCAGAAAATCAAGGTGGGCGGCTCATCCAGCGTGTCCGTGCAGGCCACCCCGCAAGCCCCGAAGCCTGCACCCACCAAGAAGCCCGCACCGGCCCAGCCCACCGGTGGCCAGTACACGATCAAGGCCGGCGACACACTCGGAGCCATTGCCGCGCGTCACGGCGTCAGCCTGAGCGCGCTGCTCTCCGCCAATAAGCTCACTGCAACCACGATCATTCATCCGGGGAAGAAGCTGATCATTCCTGGAGCTACCCAATCCACTCCTCAGAATGCGCCCAAGGACCTTGTACCTTCTTCGTTCCTCGGCTTCACCTATCCCGACGCAGTAGTTGCCGAAGCCAACAAGAACAAGCAAA
Organism: Arthrobacter sp. TRD_SC_6; assembly: GCF_055361185.1. Lineage (NCBI taxonomy): Bacteria > Bacillati > Actinomycetota > Actinomycetes > Micrococcales > Micrococcaceae > Arthrobacter > Arthrobacter sp. TRD_SC_6. Next base: position 2,276,477 of record NZ_CM143953.1, on the reverse strand, counting down.
CCCTGAACGGGCTGCCGGTTCCCACCCAGGCCCAGATGCAGGCCATCGTCGCGGATACCGCCCGCAAAATGGGCGTCGACCCAAGCCTCGCGATGGCGTTCTCCTACCAGGAATCAGGGTTCAACCAGCGTGCGGTGTCCCCCGCCAACGCTATCGGCGCGATGCAGGTCATCCCGATGTCCGGGCAATGGGCGTCTGACCTGGTGGGCCGCAAACTGAACCTGCTGGACCCCTACGACAACGCGACCGCCGGCGTCGCGATCATCCGCGCGCTGATCCGTTCAAGCCCCAACCTCGACATCGCAATTGCCTCGTACTACCAGGGGCAGTACTCCGTACAGACCAACGGCATGTTTGCCGACACGAAGAACTACGTCGCGGCCATCAAGGCACATCAGAAAAACTTCCGCTGATTGGTTCTGTCCAAGGCTGCCTGTTCGGCGGCCGACCCCACTGGCAACCCTGTGTTGGTGCCGGGGTCGGCCGCCGCTTCACTTAGTATCGAAGAGTGCGCGAGCGGCTGAAGGACCCACTGGTCAATACCGTTGTTGACGGTCGTTACCTGGTCCAGTCGCGCCTTGCCCGAGGCGGAATGAGCACCGTCTATCTTGCTACGGATACCCGCCTGGAGCGCGATGTCGCCCTGAAAGTGCTCTTCCCACACCTTGCAGAAGATGAGCGGTTCCTGGAGCGGTTCGAGCAGGAGGCGAAATCTGCGGCGCGCTTGTCGCATCCCCACGTGGTCGGCGTTCTCGACCAGGGCGTCGAGGACGGCCCAGACCACAGCATCGCTTATCTCGTCATGGAATACGTTCCCGGGCGCACCCTGCGGGATCTACTCCTGGAGCGTGGGCGCCTCACTCCGCGGCAAGCTTTGGCCATCCTGGACCCCGTGATTGAGGGCCTGGGTGCAGCGCACGACGCCGGTCTCATCCACCGTGACGTCAAACCGGAGAACGTCCTCCTCGCAGAGCGTGGGGGGATTAAAATTGCCGACTTCGGTCTCGCGCGCGCGGTGTCAGCGGGCACCAATACCGGCACGCTCGTCGGGACCGCCGCCTATCTTCCCCCCGAGCTGCTGACGGGTGGTGCCGCCGACGCCCGGAGTGACATCTACTCTGCCGGCATCATGCTGTTCGAACTGCTCACCGGTTCGCAGCCGTACATCGGTGAGGCTCCCATTCATATCGCGTTCCAGCACGTGAATTCCCGCGTGCCTGCGCCGTCGGACAGTATGCCCGGCCTTGCAGAAGACCTCGATGAGCTCGTTCTGTGGTGCACGTCAGTTGACCCGGAGGAACGCCCCGTCGACGGCAATGCGCTATTGGGCGAGCTGCGGCATATACGCACCACGCTGACTGACGAAGAGCTGGATTTCGGCCACGAGCCTTTGGCAGCAGCAGATCCCGGAGCTCCTGAACATTCGAACGCCACGGAAGTAATCCGGACCGGTTATCAGCACACTGAAGTGGTAACAACGAACCAACACCCCACCGAAGTGGTCAGCCCCTCCCACTCCCCCACCACAATTCTGGGCAAAAACCGCAACGACACCACGGTTCTGGGTTCCACCCCGATGGCCGGGCCGGCGCCCGAGCGGCACATGAACGCTGCGGTTCGTGAGAAAACTGCCCGCAAGAATTTCAAGGCTCTCCAGAAGGAACAGGCCAAAGCTGCGCAGCGGCCCGTGAAGACGCTACGCGAGGGCGGCCGCCGTCGTAATGTGATTCTGGTTCTCCTGCTGGCACTTCTTGCCTTTATCGCCGCCGCCGCCGGATGGTTCTTCGGCGTCGGCCCAGGCGCGCCCGTAGCGGTCCCCGATGTCTCCAACCGGTCGGTAAGCGCCGCGCAGGCTCTGCTGAGCGAAGCGGGGCTTACGTTTTCCGCCGCCGAGGTCTACTCAGATTCCGTTGATGAGGGCCTGGTGATCTCCAGCGATCCACAGGCACAGGCGCAAGTGAGGCCCTGGGAAGGAGTGCAGCTGCTGGTTTCGCTTGGACCGCAGCTTTTCGCATTACCGGACACCGCGGGCCTCGGCGAAGCTGCGGCTGCGGCTGCACTGGTGGAGGCAGGATTTCAGGTCGGGGAAGTGGCACGTGAATTCAACGCCGCCGTTCCGGCCGGCCAAGTCATTTCTTCCGACCCGGCAACAGGCGGGCAATTCCCCGCTCAAACCGTCGTCAAGCTCACGGTCTCGGACGGACCCGAACCGATCGACGTCCCCCTCGTTGCGGGCATGGTCCTGCAGGAAGCTGTCGCTGTCGTGGAAGCCGCCGGGCTCACGGCGGAAGTAGTCGAGGAGAGGGTCAACGACTTGGAGACTCCTGAGGGCGCTGTGCTCACACAGTCCCCCGCCGAAGGCCAACTGACCCGTGGACAGGCGGTCTCTCTCACCATCTCTGCCGGACCGCGGTTAATCGCAGTCCCGAACGTTTTCTCACAGCCTGAAGCTGAAGCGGTCGCTGAACTCGAGGCCGCAGGCTTCACTGTCGAGGTGAGTTACGCGTTCGGTGAGTCGGTACTCGGTCTGGTTGCTGGGCAGGATCTCGCGGGCGAACACCCCGAGGGCTCGACAGTGGTCATCACCGTCACCTGACACTCCTCCGCGTCAGCTCCGGGAAAGAGCTCCGGCAACCAGGAAGGCCATCTCGAGGGACTGCATGTGGTTGAGCCGGGGATCGCATACCGACTCGTAACGCTCCAGGAAAGCCTCCTGGTCAACAGGGTCCGCTCCACCCAGGCACTCGGCGACGTCGTCTCCGGTCATTTCCACATGCAGGCCGCCGGGGAAGGTTCCAAGCGAGTTGTGCACCTCGAAGAAGCCACGGACCTCATCCATGACGTCGTCGAAGTTGCGGGTCTTGTACCCGTTGGGAGAGGTCACCGTGTTCCCGTGCATTGGATCGGTGACCCAGAGGACCTGCGCACCGGAGGCCGTAACGCGGGACACCAGGTCGGGGAGCTTTTCACGGATGTTCTTGGCACCCATACGGGTGATGAACGTCAGGCGGCCCGGCTCGCGGTTGGGGTCCAGCTTGTCGATGAGCGCCAGGGCGTCATCCGCCGAGGTTCCGGGACCGAGTTTCACGCCGATGGGGTTACGGACCCGCGAGAGGAAATCGATGTGCGCGCCGTCAATGTCCCGGGTACGTTCGCCGATCCACAGGAAGTGCGCAGAGGTGTCATAGGGCAGCCCGGTGCGGGAATCGGTGCGTGTGAGCGCCCGCTCGTACTCAAGGAGTAGGGCCTCATGGCTCGCGAAGAATTCCACGCGGGTCATGGCGTCAAAGTCAGCGCCGCAAGCCTCCATGAAGCGGACGGCGCGGTCGATCTCACGTGCCAGCGATTCGTAGCGCGAGTGGGCCGGATTCGCAGTGAAGCCCTTGTTCCAGTGGTGAACCAACCGAAGGTCGGCGAAACCGCCCTGCGTGAACGCCCTGATGAGGTTGAGCGTGGAGGCGGAGGTGTGATAGGCGCGAACCATGCGCCCGGCGTCGTGCCCGCGGGTCTCGGGAGTGAAGTCATAACCGTTCACCATGTCGCCACGGTATGCAGGCAGGGTGATGCCTTCGCGGGTCTCGTCATTCGAAGAGCGCGGTTTGGCGAACTGCCCGGCCATCCGGCCCATTTTGATGACGGGAAGCGACGCACCGTAGGTGAGCACCACCGCCATCTGGAGGATGGTCTTCACCCGTGCACTGATCTTGTCGGCAGTAGCACCGTCGAAGGTTTCGGCACAGTCCCCACCCTGCAGCAGGAACGCTTTGCCCTGAGCGGCCTCGGCAAGACGGCTGCGGAGCACGTCCACCTCGCCGGCGAAAACCAACGGCGGAAGCGTTGAGAGCTCCTGAAGAGCTGAGGCATGGACTGTGGGATCCTGCCAGCTGGGCTGCTGTGAGATTGTGAGCTGCCGCCAGTTGTCCAGCCCATGGTCGGCTGCGGCAGGAACGGGGGCGGAGGTCACGGTTGTTTCGGTCACCGCACAAGCCTACTGGCTTGCAGCTGGGTGCCGGGATTTCACGTCACGCACAACGGACGGATCCGTCACATTGCCTTACTGCTCTGACCCGCGTCTTCCTCTGGCTCTACTTCGTTGGCCGGATCATCCGGCGGGACTGGCTTGAGGGGCCGCCCGATAGTGCGGACTTCTCCCGGTACCGGACTGTCAGCAGTTGGGGGAAGTCCCTTCCGAGATTCAGTGGAGTTACTCCCGCTTTTATCCGCCTTTCCGAGCCGTACGGCAGCCTGCCGCGCGGGGTCGACGACACGCGGTGCCTTCTTGGCGGCCGCCTTGGCAGAGGCCAGGCGTTCTTTGACACTGCTTGCATAGACATCGACGTATTCCTGGCCGGACAGCCTCATGAGTTCGTACATGATCTCGTCCGTAACCGACCTCTGCACGAATCGGTCATCTCCCAGACCCGCGTACCTGCGGAAATCGAGAGGCTCTCCGACGATAATGCCGATCCTTCGGATATTCGGAATTCGGCGCCCGATCGGCTGAACCTTGTCGGTGCCGACCATCGCTACGGGGATTACAGGAACTCCGGTGGCGAGGATCAGCTTGGCGACACCGGTTTTGCCGCGATAAAGCTTTCCATCGGGACTGCGCGTTCCTTCGGGGTAAATACCCAGCAGGCTTCCGGACCGCAGCACTTCCTCCCCTGCGGACAGGGAGGTGGCCGAGGCGGCACCGCCGGAGCGGTCCATCGGCAATTGGTTGGTCATGCGGAAGAACGCGGCTACAAGTTTTCCCTTGAGCCCTTTTCCGGTGAAGTACTCGGATTTGGCAAGGAAGACGACGGGACGCGGCACCGCCAAGGGTAGGAAAATCGAGTCCGAGAAAGATAGGTGGTTACTCACCAGCACTGCCGGGCCAGTCGCGGGAATATTGTCCATTCCTTTGACCCAGGGCCTGAACAGCAGATTCACAAGTGGACCGATAAAGATCCGCTTCATGATCCAGTAGAACACTCTGCCAGCCTTCCTGCGCGGGAGTTGCGGGTGCACGAACGCACACATCAACCATGCGTCCGGAACGGGCTTCTTGGAAGACTACTCTACGGGCGCCTGTTGCGCGCCCTAAGTGACTGGCAGCCGGACTTCGGCGGTGACACCATTGGTCATATGTCCTCAGATCCTCATCCCACAGCGTTCTCTTCGGAAGGCACCGGCGAACGTGCGCGCATCGGCGTACTGCTCAGTCACGGGTTCACCGGCTCACCGGTCAGCCTGCGCGGTTGGGCTGAGTATCTTGCAGAACGCGGTTTCGCCGTCCGCCTGCCGCTGTTGCCCGGCCACGGAACCACCTGGCAGGAGCTGGCCCGCACACCGTGGATGCGCTGGTACGAGGGTCTGGAGGCGTCCTACCGCGACCTGGCTGACCGGACCGACACGGTGGTGGTTGCTGGACTGTCCATGGGCGGCGCACTCGCCCTCCGGTTGGCGGCCCTGGAGCGGGTGGCGGGCGTCGTCGTCGTCAATCCCGGGCTGACCTTCGCGGATCCGCGCGCCCGTTACGCAGGCCTGCTGAAGTACGTCATGAAGTCCGTTCCCGCGATTGCCAACGACATCAACAAGCAAGGGGTCAATGAAGGCGCCTACACCCGCACCCCGGTTGCCGCCGTTCACCAGCTCGCGCAGCTCTTCCGCGACACCGCCAACCGGCTGCCGGACGTCACGGCGCCCACGCTCGTCTTCAGATCCAACGTGGACGCGATTGTGCCCGAGACGAGCATCGAAGTTCTCACCGAACGCATCGGTTCCAGCGACCTGGAGATAGTACGGTTGGAGAACAGCTACCACGTGGCCACCATGGACCACGACCAGGAGCTCATCTTCGAGCGCTCCGCAGCGTTCATCGAGCACGTCACGGCAGGAACCAGCGCATGAGCCCCCGAGCACAGGATCCCAACGAGTCCACCGACGACGCCGTGTGGCAGGATCTCGTGGCGCGCCTCGAAGAAACGCCGAGCAGTGACCTGCCTGAATCCGCGGCTCCGGACGGCGTGCCCACGGCGAACGAGCGGGTGCGGGCAATCTTCGATAGTCAGCCAGGGGCCGCCGTCGCAGGTCCCCGCGACTATGCACCGACCGAGGACCAGGAAGACGAGAGCTACCAGCCACCCGACCCTCCCGCCCTCGGCGTCGGAGAGCCGCTGGTTGTGCTGGCCTGGCTGGGTGCTATTGGCGGGCCGATTGTCCTTGTCCTGATCGCGATGTTCTGGAGGTCCGCACCAACGTCGATCATGCTGGGCATAGTCGCGGTGTTCGTCGCCAGCGTTACCTTCCTGATCTTCCGCCTCCCGAAGACCCGCGATTACGACGACGACGGCGCGGCGGTTTAGCGGCCGGGCCTGCGTAACAGCGGCCGCTGCCGGACCCGCGACAGGTCCGCGGCTCCCACCAGCCCGGCGTCGGCGCCCAGCACCGCCGTCGTAACTGTTGCGGCCGGCCTGAAGCCGCGGCCCGTGAGATTGCGTTGGAACGCCCGCTGCGCCGGTTCGATCAGCAGGTTACCTGCAGCACTCAGTCCGCCGCCGATGACGAACATGCCCGGGTCGAGCGCCGCGCCGAGGTTCGCAAGGCCCAGTCCCAACCAATGCCCGACGTCGTCCACCAGTTCCCGGCAGGCGGCGTCACCCTCCAGCGCCAGGCGGGTCACCAACGCACCGGAAATCCTGTCGACCTGCCCGTCGACTTCCCGCAGCAGTGTCTGGGCCACCGGCGACCCGGCCCTTGCCAGTTCCCGTGCTTCCCGGCCCAGCGCGTTACCGGATGCGTACTGCTCCCAGCACCCGCGGTTGCCGCATTCGCAACGGTGGCCGTTCGGCATGATGATCTGATGCCCGAATTCCCCGGCTACGCCGTGGCGTCCGCGTTCGAGGACGCCGTCCATGATCATTGCTCCCCCGATGCCCGTACCGAGGGTGATGCAGACCAGCCGCGGTTCGCCGCGTCCAGCACCGAAGCGCCATTCAGCCCACGCGGCGGCGTCTGCGTCATTCAGCACGGTGACCCTGCGCCTGAGCAGCCTCTCGAGGTTGGCCCGAAGCGGTTCGTTTCGCCAGGCGAGGTGCGGGCTGAACAGCACAGTGCCGTTGTCGAGGTCCATCCACCCAGCGGCGCCGACTCCTACTGATCGGATTCGGCGTCCCCGCCCAAGTTCCTGGACCAGTTCGGCGATGACCGCCTCGACCTTCCGGGGATCCCTGCCGGGCGTGTCGCGTCGCGCGCCCGCAATGACCGTCCCATCTGGGTCGACAACCCCGGCCGCAACTTTGGTTCCGCCAATGTCGACTCCGATCGCAAGCCCGCGGGCACGGGTGGGACGGGATCCCAGTGCGCGGCGGCTCTCCAGCCGTCCGGTGCCCACGCGGAAATCCGGTGCGCCGAACCCGTGGGCCGGCTGGGTTGCGTCGCCGGGAACCCAAGCAGCCATTCCGCGAGCCTCCCGCCGTCGTCGTCGTGTTCCCAGAGCTGACCGACCAACCCCTGAGCACCGTTATCGTTTCGTACATTACTGGACGGTAAGAACGCGTGGAAAAGCTATAGGCTAGGGAAATCTCACAGCATGTGACGAAGATCAAAGGAGATTCCCGTGCGCGAATTCAGCGTTCCGGCCACAGTGCACGTTCCCAGGGACAGCAACACCACGCACCTGGTCGTGAAGCAGGCTGAGAAGGCCAGCAATCCCGCCCTGTTCGCTACAAAGGATGCCTCGGGGCAGTGGAATGACATCCGCGCCACCGAGTTCCTCATCGACGTACGCGCCATTGCCAAGGGGCTGATGGCCTCTGGGGTCCAAGCCGGTGACCGCGTGGCCATCATGGCACGGACGAGGTACGAATGGTCCCTCGTCGACTTTGCCATCTGGTTCGCGGGTGGCGCGTCCGTTCCGGTCTATGAGACGTCGTCTCCTTCGCAGGTCGGCTGGATACTTGGTGACTCAGGTGCCATTGGAGCATTCGTGGAATCGGGCCGCCACGAGAACGTCGTGCGCCAGGCTGTTGCCAGCGAGAACCTGGATGGCACGTTCAAGCACGTCTGGCAGTTCGACGGTGGCGGGCTCGACACCCTGCGGGCAGCCGGTGCGGAGATCGACGACGCCACCCTCGAGGAACGGCGTCGCATCGCAGGGCTCGACGACATCGCAACCATCATCTACACCTCCGGGACCACGGGAAGACCGAAGGGCTGCGAACTCACTCACGGCAACCTGGTTGAACTTTCGGAGAACGCCGCAGCAGCACTGCCCGAAGTGGCACATGAGGGCGCCCAAACCATCATGTTCCTCCCCCTCGCGCACGTTTTTGCCCGGTTCATCTCCGTGCTGTGCGTCGCCGCCGGCGCCACGGTTGCCCACACACCGGATGTGAAGAACCTGCTGCCGGACCTGCAAAGCTACAAGCCCACGTTCATCCTCGCCGTCCCCCGCGTCTTCGAGAAGGTCTACAACAACTCAATGCTCAAGGCCGAGGACGGCGGCAAGGGCAAGATTTTCCACGCGGGAGCGGACGTCGCAATTGCCTGGTCCAAGGCCGAGCAGGCCGGAAAGGTACCGTTGGGCCTGAAGGTGAAGCACGCCATCTTCGACCGGCTGCTCTACGGCAAGATCCGCACAGCAATGGGCGGGAGGGTAGAGCACGCGGTATCAGGCGGCGCTCCCCTTGGGGATCGCTTGGGCCACTTCTTCCACGGAATCGGGCTCATGGTCCTTGAGGGCTACGGATTGACCGAGACCACCGCACCAATTTCGGTCAACACCCCCAAGAAGATCAAGATCGGCACAGTCGGCGCTCCCCTCCCGGGCAACGCAGTAAAAATTGCCGACGACGGCGAGATTCTCGCCAAGGGCGTCTGCGTCCTGAAGGGCTATTTCAAGCGCGAGGACCTCACCACCGAAGCCTTCACCGACGGCTGGTTCCACACCGGCGACATCGGGCAGCTCGACGAGGACGGGTTCCTGAAGATCACGGGGCGCAAGAAGGAAATCATTGTCACAGCCAGCGGAAAGAACGTCATTCCAGCCCAGCTGGAAGACACCATCCGGGCTAACGCCCTGGTGTCCCAGTGCGTGGTGGTGGGCGACCAGAAGCCGTTCATCTCAGCGCTGATCACCCTGGACGAAGAGGCACTTCCGGGCTGGCTGGAACGCCACCAGCTACCGGCGGACACCACCATGGCAGAGGCCGCAAGGCACTCGGCCGTACAGGCCGAAATCCAATCGCTGATTGATCACGCCAATGATTCTGTCTCACAGGCTGAGGCCATCAAGGTCTTCCGCATAGTGGAACAGGATTTCACCGAAGCGAGCGGCCACCTCACTCCGTCGATGAAGATCAAGCGGGCGCAGGTGCTGAAGGACTACTCGGGCGTTGTCGAGGAAATCTACGCCAAGCCGAAGGCGCAGCAGGCAGGCTAGGGGCGGGCGGAGGGCGCCTTGAGCGAAAGCAGGGCGTTCTCCACCACTTCGGTCAGGGCCGGGTGAATCCAGTACTGACCGCGCGCCATGGTGTCAGCATCCAGTCCAAAGTGCATGGCCTGGATGATCGGCTGGATGAGGTTGGACGCCTCGTGGCCCATGATGTGCGCACCCAGGATGGTGCCGTCTTCCCCCGCCAGGAGCTTTACGAACCCAGAGGTGTCTTCCATCGCCCAGCCGTATGCGGTGGAACCGTATTGCTGGATTGCCACGAGCACCCGTGAACCGGCTTCTTCGGCTCGCTCCAGCGCTTCCGTTTCGGTCAGCCCGATCGTCGCGATCTGCGGCCGGGTGAAGACGGCAGCCGGTACGTAACGGTGGTCGCTCTCACGAAGGGCTTCCGGATGAAGCAGGTTGTGCGAAACCACCCGGGCTTCGTGGTTGGCGACGTGCTTCAGCTGGTACGGGCTGCAAACATCACCGAGCGCCCACAGGCCCTCGATCGGCTTCCCCTGCCTCAGTACCCGCTGAAATGCGTCGACGGCTACCCTGCCGTCGTCAGTCAGGTCGAAACCGGCGTCGTCGGCGCCGATGGTGTCGCTGTTTGGCCGCCTCCCGGCTGCCACGAGGACGGCATCCGTTTCGATAAGGACCTCTGCGCCCTCCGGTCCGTCCAGGACTGCGGTCACCGACCCGTCCGGGTTCCCCTGAAGCTCCCGCACCCCGTGTCCGGTGAGCACATTCCACTGGGACGCTGCGAGATCGGTGAAGCGCTCGGAAATGGCCTCATCAAGGTGTCGCAGCATGCGCGATGACCGGACGGCGATCGTCACCTCCGTACCGAAAGCCGAGAAGATGTGGGCGAACTCGGCACTTATGTATCCCCCGCCGATAATGAGCACCCGGCGGGGTTGCTCATCGAGGCGCATGATGGTGTCTGAGGTGTGCACTTGGGGCAGGTCCAGTCCGGCGATATCCGGCAGAAGTGCGCGGGAACCGGACGCAATGACAATCTGGTCTGCTGAGATCACCTTGTCGCTGGCAGTTGTCAGGATTTTGTCCCCCGTGAACTGCACTTGCTCTTCGTACAGGTCCACGTGGTCGAGTTCCTCGGCGCGGTACTCCCGGCCGGCGCCGGAGATAGTGTCGATGCGCGTGAAGATGCGGTCGCGGATCCCCTGCCAGTCGACGCCTGCCAGTTCGAGGTTCACCCCGAGCCGTCCGCCGTCGCTCGCTGCCCTTGCCAGTTCAGCCGGGTGGACGTACATCTTGGTAGGAATGCAGCCAACGTTGAGGCAGGTGCCCCCAAAGGTTCCGCCCTCAATGAGCGCAACCTTCTTGCCGTCCCATTCGGGGGTGATCAGGGTGTTACCGGATCCGGATCCAATGATCGCCAGGTCGTAGTGGGTCACAGCGTCAGTTCAGTTGATCGATGACGAGTGCGGCGAGTTCGGTCACTGCGTCGCGGGTCCGGGGCTGCAGCTTGGCGAGTTCCACCCTGGATCCTTCAGCAAGGTGCCGGTCGTAGGGGATCCTCACGACGGTACTCACACGGGACCGGAAGTGATCCTCAATTTCGTTGACGTTCACCTCGGTACGGTTTCCTGAGGAGAGATTCACGACGACGATCGCCTTGGCCACGAGGTCATGCCGCCCATGCGCTTCCAGCCAGGAGAGCGTTTCAGATGCCAGCCGTGCCTCATCGACGCTGCCACCCGATACCAGGACGACGGCGTCAGCCTTCTCGAGCGTTCCCTTCATGACGGAGTGGACCATGCCTGTGCCCGAATCGGTCAGCACGATCGAGTAGTAGCGGCCAAGGATGTCAGTAACGGCGCGGTAGTCGGCGTCGTCGAACGCTTGAGCCACGGCAGGATCAGTGTCGGAGGCCAGGACGTGAAGCCGGGAGCCCTCGCGTGCAACGTAGCTCGAGAGCTGAGCGAAGGAATCCACCATGAACCGGTTCTGCACCAGCTGGCGGGCGGTGAATTCAGCCTTCCCCGGCGACCTGTCCGAGAGCGTGCCCCGGTCTGGATTCGCGTCCATGGCGATGATCCTGTCCTCACGGATATCGGCCAGCGCCATTCCCAACAGGGTGGTCACGGTGGTCTTGCCGACCCCTCCCTTGCGGGACAGGACGGGCACATATCTAGTGCGCTCCGAGAGCCGCACGCTGATCCTGTGCTCAAGAGCACGGCGGATACGAACCGCATCAGAGTCCCCCAAGTTGAGGTAACCGAACGTCGCCTTGTACAGCCAGTTGCGCCAACCGGCCACGGGAGCGCGTTGCCCGACGGTCAGGAGACGGTCGGCGGTCAACGAGGACGCCGGCTCGGGTCCTTCTTCCTTCTCGCGGCGGGCGCTCCGGTCAGGGGTTGCTCCGGCGCGGACGCCGGGCTTGGCGCCGTCGTCGAGCCTGCCCGACGACGGCGCCCAACCGGCACTCGTCTCCTCAGTCAGGCTGATGTCGCTATCGGCGAGGGTCAGCTCCGCGGGATCCATAGGATGCTGCCCGGCCGGCTCGGCACCGATTCCGGTTCCGGTGTCGCTGCCGATGACGCCCTCCAGGGTTATTGATTCCCCGGTGTGGTCTGCCGCGGCAGCTTCGTCCGCCGGCTCGACGGCGCCGTCCTTGGTCTCTTCAGACACCTTCGGGAATTGGGTGTCCCCAACAGATGGCGCTGCCGGCTCGTTCTCGTTCGCCATGGTTCCTCACGGTTTAGTGATGCCCGCGCAGTGTCATGACCAGCGGGAAAGGTTCTGCATCACCATAGCGCAGGCCCACCACCGGTAAGGCCCACGCTCAGGCGGGATCGATCACCAGGAGGAGGTCGCCGCCCTGGACCTGTTCCACTGCGCCGATGGCGAGCCGCTTAACGGTTCCTCCGACGGTGGTGGTGATGCCGGCTTCCATCTTCATTGCCTCAATGGTTGCCACTGTGTCACCGGCCTGCACCGTAGCGCCTTCTGCGACCCCAAGTGTCACAGCCCCCGCGAACGGGGCTGCGACGTGACCCGGCTGGGATGGATCGGCTTTCTCCGCCGCCTTGACGTCGGTGTGAATACTGCGGTCACGTACTACGACCGGGCGCATCTGCCCGTTCAGGGTGCACATGACGGTGCGCATTCCGCGGTCATCGGCGTCGGAAACGGCTTCAAGGGTCGCGATGAGCCGGACACCCTTCTCCAACGCGATCACGTGCTCACCGCCCTGCTGTAGCCCGTAAAGGTAATCGCGGGTGTCGAGCACGGAAACGTCGCCGAAGGTGTCGCGGGTGGTCAGGAAGTCCTTGGTTGGGCCCGCGAAGAGCAGCCTGTTCAGCGTTGCCCGGCGGGTAGCGGAGTCGGCATCGAGTGCCTGCTGGTCTTCGGGGCTTAGGTCAACGTCGCGGACCTTCACCGTGCGGCCCTGCAGGGCCTTGGTGCGGAAAGGCTCCGGCCAGCCGCCCGGAGGGTCTCCAAGTTCACCGCTGAGGAAGCCGATGACGGAGTCAGGAATGTCAAAGTTCTGCGGGTTCTCCTCGAACTCGGCCGGGTCCACGTTCGAGCCGACCAACTGGAGCGCGAGATCGCCCACGACCTTCGACGACGGCGTGACTTTCACAAGGCGCCCGAGGATACGGTCCGCGGCCGTGTACATGTCCTCGATTGCTTCGAACCGTTCGCCCAGGCCGAGGGCCATGGCCTGCTGGCGCAGGTTGGACAGTTGGCCACCGGGAATCTCGTGGCGGTACACCCGCCCTGTGGGGCCTGGAAGCCCGGATTCAAACGGTGCATAAACCCGCCGGACCGCTTCCCAGTAGGGTTCGAGTGAGCTCACGTCGCCAAGCGACATGCCGGTGTCACGCTCGGTGTGCGCGAGCGCCGCGACGAGGGATGAGGCCGCGGGCTGGCTGGTGGTGCCAGCCAGGGACGCGCTGGCGACATCGACGGCGTCGACCCCGGCCTGCGAAGCGGCCAGGAGCGTTGCCAACTGGCCGCCGGCGGTGTCATGGGTGTGCAGGTGGACCGGCAGGTCGAACCGCTCACGCAGGGCAGTGACCAGCTTTGCGGCCGCTGCAGGGCGCAGCAGGCCCGCCATGTCCTTGATGGCCAGGATGTGCGCACCTGCGTCGACGATGCGCTGGGCGAGTTCAAGGTAGTAGTCGAGGGTGTAGAGCTTTTCCTCGGGATCAAGCATGTCGGAGGTGTAGCAGAGTGCAACCTCAGCGACCGCCGTGCCGGTCTCCCGGACGGCCCGGATGGCCGGTTCCATCTGCGAGACGTCATTGAGGGCGTCAAAGATGCGGAAGATATCGATGCCGGTGGCTGCTGCTTCCTTCACGAACGCAGAGGTGACGGCCTCGGGGTACGGGGTGTAGCCGACGGTGTTGCGGCCGCGCAGGAGCATCTGCAGGCAGACGTTGGGGATCTCCGCACGCAGCGCCGCGAGCCGGTCCCAGGGATCCTCGCCCAGGAAGCGGAGTGCGACGTCGTACGTCGCGCCACCCCAGGCTTCAACCGAGAGTAGCTGCGGCATTTTCACGGAAACGGCCTTGCCTGCCGCGACGAGGTCCCGGGTGCGTACGCGTGTCGCCAGCAGTGACTGGTGGGCGTCACGGAACGTGGTGTCCGTGACCGCGAGGGCGGTTTGCGCGCGGAGCTCGGCTGCGAAGCCTTCCGGGCCAAGTTCCTGCAATCGCTGACGGGAGCCTGGCTGCAGATCAGAGTCTTCAACAGGAGGAAGTTTTTCCGCCGGGTCAAGCTCCACTGTGAGTTCGCCGTTGGGCTTGTTGACCGTGACGTCGGCGAGCCAGTTCAACAGTTTGGTTCCGCGGTCAGCGGAGACACGTGCCGTCAAGAGTTCCGGGCGCTCGTCGATGAAGGATGTAGCCACATCACCGGCGATGAACGCAGGGTCGTCGAGCACGGCCTGCAGGAAGGAGATGTTCGTGGATACGCCGCGTACACGGAACTCCGCCAGCGCACGCCTGGCGCGGCGCACCGCGGACTCATAATCCCGGCCACGGCAGGTGAGCTTCACCAGCATCGAGTCGAAGTGCGGGCTGATCTCGGCTCCCGCGTACACGGTGCCGCCGTCCAACCGCACACCGGCACCACCGGCCGAGCGGTAAGCGGTGATCCTGCCGACGTCGGGCCGGAACCCATTCGCGGGATCTTCCGTGGTGATCCTCGACTGCAGCGCGGCGCCTCTGAGCTTCACGGAATCCTGAGACAAACCAAGATCCGCGAGGCTCTCCCCTGCCGCGATGCGCAGCTGGGACTGAACGAGGTCGACGTCAGTGACCTCCTCGGTCACCGTGTGCTCCACCTGGATACGCGGGTTCATCTCGATGAACACATGCTGTCCGGCGCGTTCACCGACGGTGTCCACCAGGAACTCCACCGTTCCGGCGTTGACGTAATTCAATGCCTTAGCGAACGCGACCGCGTCACGGTACAGCGCCTGCCGGATGCCCTCATCCAGGTTCGGGGCGGGCGCGATCTCGATGACCTTCTGATGGCGGCGCTGCAGTGAACAGTCCCGCTCGAAGAGGTGCATCACGTTGCCCTCGGCATCAGCGAGGATCTGAACCTCGATGTGCCTAGGACGCAGCACGGCCTGCTCCAGGAACATTGTGGGATCGCCGAACGCCGAGTCGGCTTCACGCATTGCCGCCTCAAGGGCCTCACGCAGATTCTCGCGCTTGTCCACCCGGCGCATGCCACGCCCGCCGCCTCCCGCAACTGCCTTAGCGAAGATCGGGAACCCGATCTCTTCCGCTGCCGCGATCAGTTCCTCAAGGTCCGAGCTCGGCTGGGAAGATTTCAGGACCGGAATGCCGGCCTTCTTCGCCGCTTCCAGAGCACGTACCTTGTTTCCGGCCAGCTCCAGAACTTCGGCGGGGGGACCTACAAAGGTGATACCGGCGTCGGCAGCAGCCCGCGCGAGGTCCGGATTTTCCGACAGGAAGCCGTAACCCGGGTAGATGGCGTCGCAGCCTGCTTCCTTGGCGACGCGGATAATCTCCGCCACATCAAGGTAGGCACGGACGGGATGGCCTTCCTCACCAATGAGGTACGCCTCATCCGCCTTCTGCCGGTGAATTGAGTTCCGGTCCTCGTAGGGGAAAACCGCTACGGTCTTGGCGCCAGTTTCATAGCCTGCGCGGAAAGCGCGAATGGCAATTTCGCCTCGGTTGGCTACCAGAATCTTCGAGAACATTGCTCTCCTGCATTCTTGCGGTTTTGATGGAACGACACTTAGCCTCCCCAGACTACAGATTGCATATCTGGTCACGGCAATTCGTGTCCACAGACTGGTAATGCCGGTACTTAAAGTCCATACCGGTCGCGGCGCGCCCGCCGTCGAGCCGTGTTCGCGTGCCCGGCGTACCCACTTATGATGAGAGGGTGGCCGGGCGACTCGGATCGCGACACGGGACCCGCGAAAAAGGGCACCTCAAGACGTTAGGTATTGGTTCAACAAGTGCAAGTAGTGAGTATCAGCAGCCTCAAAGGCGGGGTCGGCAAGACCTCAGTGACCCTTGGACTGGCGTCCGCGGCTCTCTCCGCGGGAATTCCCACACTTGTAGTCGACCTTGATCCCCACGCTGATGCCACCACCGGGCTGGGCGTGCAGGCGGAAGACCAGATAGACATCGGCCGGCTCCTTAAGAATGCGAGGCGCGGGGATCTTGCAGCGAACGTCGTGCCGAGCGGTTGGATCAGCAATGCGGTCAAGCGCAGTCCCTCGGGCACTCCCCCAGTCCTTGATGTGGCGATGGGATCAGCGTATTCAGGGATTTATGACCGCCCCGACCTAGGCAAGCGGGATCTGCGCCGGCTCTCCACGCTGTTGGACCGCGTCGAAGGCTACCGGCTTGTACTGGTGGATTGCCCGCCCTCACTGAACGGTCTTACCCGGATGGCCTGGACGGCAAGCAACCGCGTACTGCTGGTCGCAGAGCCGGGGCTCTTCTCGGTTGCGGGCACCGAACGCACCATGCGGGCGATCGAACTGTTCAAGAGCGAGTTTGCGCCGAACCTCACCACGGCCGGAATTGTTGCCAACCGGGTCCGGTCAGGCTCCAACGAGCACACATTCAGGTTGAACGAGATGAAGCAGATGTTCGGCGACCTCCTGCTCAGTCCCACCATTTCGGAGCAGGCCAACTGGCAGCAAATCCAGGGCGCCGCCCATTCAGTGCATCACTGGCCCGGGGAATCCGCCAAACAGGCTGCGGGACACTTCGACGACCTTCTGCGCGCGTTGCTGGATTCTGGCCGCATGCGAAGCAGGGTGACCCGCCGCTAGGGCGAATCCCCGTCGGCTGATTCTTTGCGTGAACGCAAAAATGCCCCGCTCAAGGCGGGGCAAATGCTTGAAAGAACTAACCGATCTTGCGTGCAGCCCGACGCTTGCTTAGTTCATCGTCCGGAAAGTCCTGGTCAGCTGCGTGCTCGCTCGGCAATGCGGCGAGGCTACCCTCAACCTCACGCCAGACGCGTCCGACGGCGATACCGAATACTCCCTGCCCACCCTGAACCAGGTCGATTACTTCGTCAGCCGAGGTGCACTCATACACTGAGGCGCCGTCACTCATCAGGGTGATCTGTGCAAGGTCCTCGACGCCGCGCTCGCGAAGATGCTCAACGGCACTGCGGATCTGTTGAAGCGACACCCCGGTATCCAGGAGCCGCTTCACTACCTTCAGGACCAGAATGTCGCGGAAGCCGTACAACCGCTGCGAGCCGGAACCCGATGCGCCGCGAACGGCTGGCTCCACAAGCCCGGTGCGAGCCCAGTAGTCGAGCTGGCGATACGTGATACCGGCAGCCTTACAGGCCGTAGGGCCGCGGTAGCCTGCGTCCTCGTCAAGTACAGGGAGGTCTTCGGTGAAAAGCAGTCCCTGCGCGCTGGCCGGAATGGCCGTACCCGCAGCGGCCGCGTTGGAACCCGTACCGGCGTCGCCTTTCGGACTCACGTTTTGCCTCCTCATTCTGGTTCCCGGGGAAGTGGCGCAAGCCGAGGTCCAGGGTTTGATGCAAGTGTGCCCTGAGTTACCAGCGAGTGCAATGGGAACTGTATGCTTCGACGTTAGATCCCCGGGCACCCGAGGTCAAAGACGCTCCCTATAACAATCTGAGCGTGTCGCCCGTTACCGTTCGAAATCCTCCGGCTCCACGTCGGCCAGGAACTCGCGGAACTGCTTCAACTCGCGCTCAGCGCTTGCCTGGCCCTCGGCGGTTCCGGACTCGCCGTCGTCGTCCTCGCTGTCAGCAATTTCAACACCCGTATCCTCCATCACCTGCGGTGCGCAAAAAATGGGGCAGGGCACGCGAAGTGCGACGGCGATCGCGTCCGAAGCGCGGGAACTCACGCTCGTGCCGTCGTCGAACACTATTTCGGCGTGAAAGACGGTGTCTTCCACGCTGACCAGGCGCACCTCGGTGACGCTGTGCTTCAGGGCGGTGATCACGCTGACCAGGAGATCATGGGTCATTGGGCGTGGAGGAACGATTCCCTGCTGGACAAAAGCGATTGCGCTGGCCTCCGGCGCGCCGATCCAGATGGGTATGTGCCTGGTTCCAGCGGTTTCCTTCAGCAGGACAAGAGGCTGGTTTGACGGGAGTTCGATTCTCACGCCCACCACTTCGACTTCGAGCATGTCTGCCTCCTCAGGTTTCCATCCGTGCTATCTGGCCCTGGACGAGGGCGCTATGGAGGTTGAGGCAAAGTTCGCTGATCTCGCGGGCGGTTTCTGCTGCGCGGGCTTTTGAAGCGACGTCGCGACGGGAAGCCACCGGAGCGACCACACGTTCAACGAGGCCAAGCTCCCGGTCAGCTGCAGTTCGGAACGGACGCAGGTGGCGTGGCTCGATACCGTGCCCTTCCAGCTGGACACAGGCCTTGGCGATCTTCAGCGCATGTTCGTCAAAACGGCCATCAGCCTCAGAAATGAGACCGAACGAGATCAGGTCCCCAATGAGTTCGGGGCGCGCTCCCGCCTCTGCGGTCAACGTCTCGCGAGTAAGCCGCCGCGCGTGCGAACCGAGTTCCCGGGCGAGGTGGTCGGACACCATGCGCGGAGCGAGCGTGAGGCCGCCCGGCAGGCTCTCGGGACGTTCGCCCCGATCAATAGCGTCAACGTAGTCCTTGATCACCTTGAGGGGTAGGTACTGATCGCGTTGAAGGGCGAGGACGAACCGCAGGCGCTCGACATCCACCGCGGTGTATTTGCGGTACCCCGCGCGCGTCCGTTGCGGCGTGATCAGGCCTTTTTCCTCAAGGAACCGGATTTTGGATGCACTGATCTGGGGGAAGTCCCCAGCCAGTTCGGTGAGAACCTCCCCGATGTTGAGCACATTGCCCGGAACGCGCTCCGGGGCAACGCCAACTGGCCGCCGTGATGGCTGGGAGGAGGTCATTACTCCCCTAGGCCTGGCCCGGGGACTGCGGGACGCTTCCGGCGGCGTAGAAAGTGAGACGGAACTTGCCGATCTGCACCTCGTGTCCGTTCCGGAGGGCAACACTGTCCACCCGGTCGTTGTTGACGTACGTGCCGTTCAGGCTGCGGGCGTCGGCAACACTGAATCCCTCAGGACCGCGACGGAACTCTGCGTGCTTGCGGGACACGGTGACGTCATCAAGGAATATGTCTGCATTGGGGTGCCGCCCGGCAGTGGTGGCGTCCTCGTCGAGGAGGAAACGTGCACCGGCGTTGGGCCCCGAGTGGGCAACAAGCAGGGCCGAACCTTCAGGAAGTGCTGCGATTGCTGCGCGCTCTTCACTGGTGAGCCGCGGCTCGACCACGTTTGCAGTTTGCGGGGGCAGCCCGATGGTGGTGGTTTCCGGTGACGCCACGTGCGACACAGCAGCGTCCCGTGCGGCTGCACTATTCTCGCCAACCATTGAAGATCCTTCCCCAAAATACGTGGCCAACCGGTCTACCGGCTGGCCACTGTGTAAATGCCTTAGGTTGTTGCCTAAGCCGGTGAGTCTAGCCTACCTGCTGAGCGTATTCCGAAGAACTGAGAAGTTCCTCCACGACGGACTTGTCCGCCACCTTGATTTCGAACAACCATCCGTCACCGTAAGGGTCTGAGTTGATGAGGGCGGGGTCTGAGTCAAGCGCCTCGTTGCGCGTGACGACCTCCCCGCTGACGGGAGCATAGATGTCGCTGACGCTCTTGGTGGATTCGACTTCACCGACTACGTCTGAAGCAGCGACCGATGAGCCCGACTCGGGCATCTGGACGTACACAACGTCTCCCAGCGCGTCCTGGGCAAAATCCGTGATGCCGATTCGGACGACTCCATCGTCGTTGGGTGCGGTAACCCACTCGTGCTCGGCGGTGTAGTAAAGGGCTTCGGGAACGTTGCTCATTGTCGGCCTTTCGTCGGCGCCGGGCTGTTTCACTGGACTAAATTGGTGGCCCCAACTCTCACGATCGGGGGCCCTACGAACGAGTATAGGCACATGGCCAGTGCTCCGCGTCACTGCGCCTCTCGCGTGCCTGCGTAGCCAATTCTCAGCGGATGCGACAGGATCGGACCATGACTGAACTGCCCTTCCCCATCCAGCCCATGCTTGCGAAGGCTGTAAATGCGGTACCGGATCCGGACAGCGTGCCTGGGGGACTTATCTACGAACCGAAATGGGATGGGTTTCGGGCGGTCGTTCACATCCAGGACGGCAAGTGTGAGATCGGCAGCCGCGGGTCGAAGACCATCACCCGTTACTTTCCGGAGCTGGTGGCGGCGTTACTCGAGAACCTGCCCGAGCGGTGCGTGGTGGACGGGGAGATTGTGGTTCGACGGGGTGAGCCGGGGGCTGAGCGCCTCGACTGGGAGGGATTGTCCCAGCGCATTCACCCGGCCGAGAGCAGGGTGAAATTGCTCGCTGAGCAAACGCCGGCGTCGTTCATTGCTTTCGACCTGCTCGGCATCGATGACAACAATCTGCTCGAGGTGCCGTTCGCTGAACGGCGTAAGGCCCTGGAGGGCGTCGGTGAGAGTTTCGCAGCGCCGGTTCACCTGTCGCAGGTGACGGACGACGTCGACCTCGCGCGACGCTGGCTGGTTGAGTTCGAAGGGGCGGGCCTGGACGGTGTGGTCGCCAAACCGCTGGCTGCTGCCTATGAGCAGAACAAGCGACGCATGCTCAAGATCAAGCACCACCGTTCAGCTGACGCCGTGGTGTTGGGATACCGGGTGCACAAGAGCGGGCAGGGCGTGGGTTCGCTGTTGCTTGGCCTGTACGACGACGGCGGAGAGCTTCGCGGTGTGGGTGGCGCTTCGGCGTTCTCCGACAAGCGGCGGCTGGAGCTGGTCGATGAGTTGGAACCGGACGTCATGCGCGACGACGACGGCGGGATCCTCCGCGGTGAGTCCGACCGGAGCCGGTTCAACTCGAGCAAGGATGTTTCGTTTGTGCGGCTGCATCCGCGGAGGGTGGTCGAGGTGAGATATGACCAGATGGAAGGCGACCGGTTCAGGCATACCGTGCAGTTTGAGCGATGGCGGCCGGACCGCGAGGCGAAGTCCTGCACGTTCGAGCAGCTTGAGATTCCGGCGGCGTATGACCTGAGTAAGGTGCTCGCTTAACCATCATCTGTGGATAACCCTTTCGTGCTGTTTGAGCCCCGTTAGTATGGTTTGCGGTTCATGAGTAATCCAACGGTCGGGGAATTATGCTTCAGTCTCGCGTGGTCGGCACTATTGCTGGTGCGGCCCTATCTGTCCTAGTGCTTGCCGGATGCAATAGTGGCGGTGATCCGGGGGCTTCTGAAACGCCCAGCGCGTCTGCTACGGCGTCAGAGTCCGCATCTCCGTCAGCTTCTGCGTCGCCTTCGCCATCCACTTCGCCGTCGCCTTCTCCCGCGTCTGAGGCCGGGCCCGCTGTGAACATTCCAGTGCCTGAGAAGCCGGCTTTGGCGGACGAGAACTCTGTCGAGGGGTTGGAGGCGTTCACGGAGTGGTGGTTCGAGTTATTGAACTACGCATACGCGACTGGCGATCTCGAACCGCTGCGGACTGTAACGGACGCGGAGTGCGGAACCTGCGCGAACATCACAGGGGCAATTAGCGAAGCCTTCGCAGATGAAGGCTGGATGGCTGGCGGTGAAATTCAGCTGAAGAGTTTCGACAGCAAATTTCAAAAGAACGTTCACGGCTCGATTTCGTCGTTCATAACCATCGCGCAGACACCCGCGTCATATTATGACGCCGCTGGCTCTCTTATAAACGAAACTCCAGGTTTCTCTGAGCCGGACCTCAACGAGCTGATTGCCTTCCACGACGACCGTGCGTGGCTTCTGCTTGACGTAGGTGCAGTTGCGGTTGCGGAGTGAGCATGGCTAACGTAAATCTCCGTACACGTCCAGCCAAGTTTCAGGCGGTAACTGCGCTCCTATTCACGACTCTTCTGCCCCTTGCACCAACTCCTAATCCGGAGGTTGACGCTGGCTG
This sequence comes from Arthrobacter sp. TRD_SC_6, assembly GCF_055361185.1. Classification (NCBI taxonomy): domain Bacteria; kingdom Bacillati; phylum Actinomycetota; class Actinomycetes; order Micrococcales; family Micrococcaceae; genus Arthrobacter; species Arthrobacter sp. TRD_SC_6. The sequence continues at coordinate 2,254,599 of NZ_CM143953.1, read as the reverse complement.
GATTCCCGGGAAGGTCAAAGTCGAGAACGGCGACCCAGCTCCTGTGCAGGGAGGAGGCGAGGCAGAACAGCCGATCGGTTCTGGCAGCACTGTCGGAGACACCAGCAACGATTCCAATCAATCCGGCATCACCTACACCTACGAGCGAGTGTGTCTGCAGGGAGTCGGCAGTTTCTTGGACCCATCAGTATGTGTAGACATGAATGCACAGTGTGACGACGAACCCGGCGGCGCACTCGTTGAATGGATTGCGATTGACAGTTCTACCAACCCGCCGACAGAAACTCAGACGGGCGAGCGCTCCTGCCTCTACCCGGGTCAGCCCGCTCCTGAGCCGCCAGGTGGCGGCGAAGTCGCTGAGCCGGAAGTGGTCATCACCCTTGAGGACTTCCAGAGCCAACCGATCATCGCGGCGGAGATTGTCTCGGAGCCAAAGAACTTCGGATTGCTCGGCGGCCATAACAATGTGTGGGCCAACGTCGAGGAGCAGGAGTTCAACTTCGAAACCCTCGGTGACGAAGTGCGAATCCGCGCCTGGCCCGTCGAGTACGACTGGAACTATGGTGATGGCACGTCGAAGATCACCACAACCGCCGGCAATTCGGTTCCAGAAGAAGAATGGCTCATGGTCGAAACACCAACGAGTCATGTCTATGAGGAAACCGGCGACTACAACCTCGTCCTGACGACGCGATTCAACGGTGACTACTCCGTCAACGGAGGTCCGTGGATTCCCATAGCAGGCCAGGCCGAAGTGCAGTCAGAAGCCCACCTGATGAGCATCTGGCGGTCCGACAACCGGCTTGTGGACGGAACCTGCAAGGACAACCCTTCAGCCTGGGGCTGCGACTAGAACCTACTTGTCCTTCTTTGCGCGGCTCGGCTGCACCCGCGACGGCTCCCCCGGCATCTTCGGGTAGTCGGGCGGGAAGGGAAGTTCACCGAGCCCGGAATCCAGGTCACGCTGCCACCACTCGAGCAGCACGTCTATCGTTCCCGGCTTGTCGTGAAAATTGGCCCAAGGATCTCCGACCGTCCTCAAACGATCGGGAACCGTGAGGATCGTGAAGTCCTTCGGGCTAACTGATTCGAGTTCATCCCAGGTAAGCGGGCACGACACCGGAGCATGCGCCAAAGCCCGCGGACTGTAGGCACCTGCAATGGTTCTGTCACGATTCGCCTGGTTGAAGTCGACGAAGACCTTCTCCCCCCGCTCTTCCTTCCACCACGACGTCGTCACCTTTTCCGGCATCCGCCGCTCCAGTTCCCGCGCCGCCGCGATCACCGCGTGGCGAACGTCGAGGAACTCCGCAACTGGCTCGATCGGCGCATACACGTGGATTCCGCGGTTACCCGACGTCTTGAGGAAGGCCTCAAGGCCGGCCTCCTCCAGGACCTTCCGGAGCTCAATCGCGGCGGGAACGGCGTCGTCGAAATCGGTCCCCGGCTGCGGATCAAGATCGATCCGTAGCTGATCGGGATTGTCGGAGTTCTCCGCCAGAGACGGCCACGGGTGAAATACCACTGTGTTCATCTGCGCGGCCCAAACCGCTGCGGCCGGCTCATCGATCACCAGTTGCGCGTGTGAACGTGCGCTCGGGTAGACAACTTTCACCGAGCGGATGTAATCCGGGGCGCCTTTCGGCGGATTCTTCGAGAAGAACTGGTCACCGTCGATATTGCCCCCGAACCGCTGCAACGCCAACGGCCGTCCACCATTTGCGGCGATGAAGGCGTCGCCCACATCCACGAGGTACTTGGCCAGATCCAACTTGGTCAATCCCAGTTCCGGCCACATCACGCGGCTCGGACTGGAAATTCTTACTTCTCGGATGCCGTTCGGCCCATCAACGGGTAGGACTGTCGCCTCGGATGCCATGCGTCCAACATACTTGGGACCAGCGCCAATCGGGAGGACGGCGCGTCAACACCTTCAGGCAGGAAGAATGACGCCGATCGGCTCCTTCTTCTCCGCCTGGAACCGATCCTCGGTCCGGCCTGCAGCCCAGTAACCCGATAGGGACAGCTGTTCCTTGCTCAGACCTCGCTCCTTCAGGAAGACGTCGCGCAACGCCTTCATCGACTCACGCTCCCCGTGCGCGAAGACCTGCACCCGCCCCGCGGGCCATTGGTATGCCGAGACGGCGGTGGCCAGCAGCGCCGTCGTCGCCTGGTTACGAATGCCGCGCTGTACCCAGCGGACTTCTACGCCTGGCGGCTTGGCAAGTACGACGACGTCGTCCGGCCCCTCGCACTCGAGGAAAGCTACACCCGTGGTTTCGGCGGGCAATGACTCAAGTGCCGCTGCGATGGCTGGAAGAGCTGACTCGTCCCCGGCGAACAAGTGCCAATCGGCGGTGGCATCCGGTGAGTAGGCGCCATTTGGACCCATCAGGGCGATGCGCTCCCCCGGCTGGACCCGCGCAGCCCATGGACCAGCAAGTCCCTCGTCCCCATGAACGACGAAGTCGATGTCGATGGTGCGCTCAGCAACGTTGACCCGCCGGACGGTGTAGGTGCGGGTGACGGGTACGTCGTCCGCGGGCAACTGCTCGCGCAACGCCGCGAGGTCGTAAGGCGGTTCGAGCCCGAGCTCCGGCTTGGCAAAGAGCAGCTTCACGTAGTTGTCGGTGACGTCCTTAGGTTGAAACTGGTCAAAGGCATGACCGCCCAGGGTAACCCGGACCATGTGGGGGGTGACCCGAGCAGTCTGGATCACGTCGAAGACGAGCTGCGGGCGAGCCGGACGGACATTCGGCTGGGAGGTAGGCATGTTTCAATTTCTCACGACTGGCACCGGGCGGAGAAACTAGTTGCGCATCTTATATATGTGGTGTCTTATATAAGATATGTCTCTTATGCATTCAATTCTCGGTCTTCTAAATGTGCGGCCCATGACGGGTTATGACTTGAAGAAAGCCTTCGACAGTTCTGTCGCGCACTTTTGGGGCGCAGATCAAGCCCAGATCTACCGGACGCTCTCAAAGCTCAATGAAAGCGGACTCGTGACGGTTAAGGTCATCCCACAAGACGGCAAGCCCGACCGCCGCGAACATCACCTCACCGGTCCCGGACGCGCCGAACTGTCGGCCTGGCTGCGATCCCCGATGACTCCGGAAACAACAAGGGAACCCTTCCTCGCCCGCATCTTTTTCGCGGGCACGGAGGCAGATCCTGACCTTGTACGCGAACTGGTCGCGGAACGCCGTGCAGCTGCGCTCGACCAATTGCGCGCCCTAGAGAGCATCGAGTCGCCCGGCTCGTCCCTCACCGAACGGCTGCGCGCCTGTACGCTGCGCAACGGCATTGCTCACATCGAAACCGAACTTACCTGGTTGAACGAACTGGAGAAGGCGCTTTGATGCACGTCGTGGAGTATCACCCCGAATCGGCCGACAGTGTCCTGTTCCTGCATGGTGGCAACGTAGCAGGGTGGATGTGGCGTGAACAGGCGCTGGCGCTCCCCGACCATCACAGCCTTGTGCCGGACCTTCCCGGATTTGGCGAGTCCGCGCACATTTCCTGGACAGCTCTTTCGGCGGTCGTCGACGAGATTGCCGAAGTCATCCGTCAGCGCGCTCACGGAGGTCGCGCCGACGTCGTTGGTCTATCTCTTGGCGGCGTGCTCGGCGTTCTTCTCACGGCCAGACATCCTGCGCTGGTCAGAAGCACTATCGTCACGGGAGCGGCGCTCAGCGGGGTAACTGGATTCGCGAGGTTTTCGGGTCTTTGGCAGCTGCGGCTGTGGGGGTCTGCGGCCTACTGGCGCGGGCTGGCGCGTGTGTTCCGGTTACCCGAAGACTCCGTCGATCAGTTCGTTGAGACGGGGGTCGGAATTGATCGGCAGTCCGCGCTGGACATGATGACGCAGGTCTACAACGGCATCCCGGACTCGGAGCTCGACGGACTTCGTGCCGCCACGATGCCGGTTCTTGCAATTGCAGGAGAGAAGGAGCCTCAACTGGTGAGGGGCTCGCTGGACCGCATCAGCAGCCGTGCCCCAAGAGCACAGTCGCGGCTCGCTCCCGGGATGCACCACGTATGGAGCGCGGAGGACCCCGAGCTGTTTCACCGGGTACTTCAGCACTGGTTGACCAACCATGAACCGGCGCCGGAACTTCTTCCGATTGCTGCTACTCCTCGAAAAGCCCGTGGCCACAATGCGCCGTAAGGACCTTCCAAGTGAAACAACCATCCATCCCGCGTATGGTCGAACGGAGCTCCCAGTCCATATGAAAGGAGACCGACGATGCCGTTCGTCTTCTCTCGTTTGATTCGCCGGCTCGGGCGCTCCCACACCTGGGGCCTGCCGGTGCTCATCATCGCCGTAGTGTTCCTCACGAGCTGGCCACTGATGATCTGGGCCGAGCCTGCCGAGAACACCATCACCGCGGTAGAGAACTACTGGTGGTGGTTCATCGTCACGGCGTCAACGGTCGGATACGGCGACTTCTTTCCCACAACCGTCGGCGGGCACCTCGTTGGCGCCTACGTCATCATCGGCGGGATTGTTACGCTGACAACGCTCTTTACCCGGATCGCTTCGGCGATTGACAACGCGAAGGGACAGCGCATGAAGGGTCACGTAGATCTGGACATGTCAGACCACCTGGTTATCGTCGGTTACACGCCCGGCCGCACTGAACGGATCATCAGCGAAATCACCGCGGACGGTACCCAACCGGTCGCGTTGTGCGTCTGGGACGAAGTGCCCGAGAATCCGATACCCGAATTCGTGGATATCGGGTTCGTCCGCGGTGACCTGTCCGAGGACAGTGTGTTGCGCCGGGCCGGCGTGCATCGGGCCACCCGTGTACTTATTGACGCCAGGGACGACAATGAAGCCCTCGCCCTCACCGTTGCAGTGACGCACGTCAACCCGAGCGCGCACACCGTGGTGACACTCAAGGACATGAGCCGTGCCCGGAACTTCTCCTACATAGACGACGACGTCCGCTGCGTACAGTGGCACTCGCCGCGTATGGCTACAGAAGAACTCCAAGACCCGGGGATTGCTGTTGTATACGCAGACCTGATGAGCCACGGCGGTCGGAACACCTACAGCACGAGGCTGCCCGACACGCTCCCGTCGATGGAGTTCGGGGTGATCCAATCGGCTTTGGGGCGGACCTTTGCCACCACCGTCCTGGCAGTGCAGCACGACGGCAAGGTCATCAATCCCGGGTGGGACGCCGCGCTTCCCACAGGTTCGGTGCTCTACTACGTGGGCGAGCGCCGTCTCGCTCCCGAGGAGATCGCAGGAGCACTGGTCGGATAGCACCTGCATCCGCGCTCTGGAAACTATCGGGAACAAAGAAAAACCGCTCCAATTCTGGTCCAACCAGAACTGAAACGGTTTTCGTTTGTCGGGATGACAGGATTTGAACCTGCGACCCCTTGACCCCCAGTCAAGTGCGCTACCAAGCTGCGCCACATCCCGATCGGCCCGGACTATACGTCCGAACCACCTGAAGAATCCTATCCTATCGACGCCCTGAGCGACGAACCGCAGGACCCCAAAGCAGGGTGCTACTTCTTGCGTCCGCGCTTCTCACGGACGCGCATGCTGACCTCGATCGGAGTGCCCTCGAAGCCGAAGGTTTCACGGAGCCGGCGGGTGATGAAGCGTCGGTAACCGGGGTCAAGGAAACCGGTTGTGAACAGGACGAACCGAGGCGGACGCGAAGACGCCTGCGTGCCGAACAGGATGCGAGGTTGCTTTCCACCACGGACGGGGTGCGGGTGCGCAGCCACGAGCTCGCCGAGGAATGCGTTCAGCTTGCCGGTGGGAATCCGCATGTCCCAGGACTCCAGCGCCTTATCCAGCGCCGGGACCAGCCGGTCCTTGTGCCAGCCGGTCTTCGCCGAAATGTTCACCCGGGGCGCCCACTCGACGTGGGCCAGGTCCTGCTCAATTTCGCGTTCCAGGTAACTACGGCGTTCGTCATCGAGCAGGTCCCATTTGTTGAACGCAAGGACCACGGCTCGCCCGGACTCAATCGCCAGGTTGAGGATGCGAACATCCTGCTCACTCAACACCTCATCAACAGCCAGCAGAACAACAGCAACTTCCGCCTTTTCCAGCGCCGACTGCGTACGCAACGAAGCGTAGAAATCCGCGCCCTGAGCCATATGAACTCGACGTCGGATTCCCGCAGTATCGACAAAACGCCAAACCCGGTCACCGAGCTCGATCATCTCGTCCACCGGGTCGCGGGTGGTTCCCGCCAGAGGATCCACCACAACGCGCTCAGTTCCGGCCAGCTTGTTCAGCAGGGAGGACTTCCCAACGTTTGGCCGTCCAATCAGCGCAATACGGCGAGGCCCGCCGGACCGCTCCAGTCCGCCATGCTCGGAGAACTCGGGCATCAAGTCAACTGCCCTGTCGAGCATGTCGGCTGTACCGCGGCCATGCAGTGCCGAGACTGGCATTGGCTCACCGAAGCCAAGCGACCACAGCACAGACGCATCCGCTTCATTCTGGATATCGTCAACCTTGTTCGCAACGAGGATGACCGGCTTCTTCTTGCGCCGCAGCATCCGCACAATTGCCTCATCGGTTGCCGTCGCGCCCACTGTCGCATCGACAACCAGCAGCACTGCATCCGCGAGGTCAACGGCGGCTTCCGCCTGATCAGCCACGCGCGCGTGAATGCCACGGGCGTCGTGCTCCCAGCCGCCCGTGTCGACCAGTGTGAAGTTAGTGCCGTTCCACGTCGCCGAGTACATCACGCGGTCGCGGGTGACGCCCGGAGTGTCCTCGACAACAGCTTCACGGCGTCCGAGGATGCGGTTCACCAGAGTCGACTTGCCGACGTTCGGACGCCCCACGATCGCAAGGACAGGGTCGAGACGGACGGGGGCTTCGGCGTCGAAATCGCCCAACTCCTGCGCAAGCAGGGCTGCGTCTTCCTCATCGAGGTCATAATCCTCCAGCCCGGCGCGCAGGGACTCGGCGCGGCGCTCAGCCTCGGCGTCGTCAAGTGCGTGAGTGCGCTCGACAACGGAATCATCGCCTGTTGGCTCAAACTCTTCGTCAAGCCCGTTCTGGTTCTCGCTCATCATCGCGATCCTTCGTGTTATTGATGTGCCACGGTGCGGACAACGTCCAGCACTGCGGTCACGGTCTGCTCAAAATCCAGGTCCGACGAATCGACGGTTACCACGCCGTCAGCGGCCTGCTGAAAATTCACTACTGAGGAATCCTTGGCGTCGCGCGCAAGTACCTGCTGCTTCAACTGATCACTCGTCTGGGTTCCCCCGAGCTGATCACCGCGTCGACGCAGCCGTGCCTCTTCGCTCGCGGTCAGGAGAATCCGCACCTCGGCCTCGGGTGCCACGACAGTGGTGATGTCCCGGCCTTCGGCGACGATGCGGTGGTTCGAATCGGCGATGATCTGCCGCTGCCTGCGGATCAGCTCACTCCGGGCGCCAAGCGTGGTGGCGACAGCGCTGACGGCCTGCGAGACCCGCGGCTCACGGATAGCGTCGGTGACGTCGATTCCACTCACACGGACGGACTCAATGTCGGGGCGGGTGCTGATTGCCAGGTCCAGATTGCGGGCTGCGCGCTCCACTGCCCCGGCATCGGAAAGGTCCACGCCCTCCTCAAGACAGTGCAGGGTGACCGCCCGGTACATTGCACCCGTATCCAGGTACGCCGCGTGCAGACGGCGGGCAGTTTCGCGGCTCACGCTAGATTTGCCTGATCCGGAGGGGCCGTCAATGGCCACGACCATGGACTTGCCTAACCGGAACTGAGCGAGCGGCATTGATTCCGTACTCACTGGACCACCCGCCATCCGCGTTCAGTCAGGAACTCCGTCAGTTCGTGGCGCTTCCCTGGAAGCACCGAAATCTCGGCCATGCCAACCTGCCTCTCGGGCGAATGTTCCAGACGCAGATCTTCGAGGTTGATGCCGGTGTCCCCAATTTCCGTCAGCAGGCGGGCGATCTGCCCGGGAATGTCCTCCACCAGGACGGTCAGTTTCGAGAATGCTTCCGGGGGCGCTCCGTGTTTACCGGGAATGCGCGCCTGCCCGATATTTCCCTCGGACATCAGTTGCGCCATGTCCAGGCGGGCTCCCTCGCCGAGCGGGTTCTCGAGCGTCCCGATGAGGCGGTTGAGATCCTCGCGGACGCCATACAGAATGTCGACAAGCCGCCCGGCGTTCGCCGACAGGATCTGCACCCACAGCCGGGGGTCGCTCGCCGCGATCCGGGTGACGTCACGCAGTCCGTTTCCAGCCAGCGACAGTGCGTGCGCGGGGGTGTCCTGCAGACGGCTCGCGAGCAGCGACGACAGCACCTGCGGCAAGTGGGAAATCACCGCGACAGCCTGGTCGTGGTCTTCCGCGGACATCCGCGAGACCACCGCGCCAAGGTCGATGGCCAGGGATTCCGCCGTGCGAATAGCATCTGGGGCACTCTCCGCAGACGCGCAGATAACCCAGGGCATGGAAGTGAACAGCTCAGCCCGAGCAGCTACGGGACCCGACTTCTCACGGCCCGCCATCGGGTGCGTGCCAACGTAACGCGGCAGGGCGGCGTCGTCGGCTTCCTTTCGAACCTCACCGAGGACGGCGTCCTTGACGCTGGCAATGTCGACGACGACGGCGGCCGGGTAGTCCGCGAGCGCACGCACGGCAAGAGATCCGGTTACGTCCGGCGGCGCCGCAATCACCACGAGTTCCGGCGCGAAACCGGGATCCACGCTTTCCAGCGAGCGGCCAGCGCCGATATCCACGGCAACCGCCTGCGTGGACGGAGATACATCAGAAAGCACGACGTCGAGCCCGCGCCTGCGCAGGCCCAGCCCAATGCTCGTCCCGAGCAGGCCGGTGCCGATGATCAGCACGGGCCCGGACAGGTGTGTACCCCCGTTGCTGGCTACGGTCATCGGTTACAGCTCCACAGCGGCCAGGAGGTGCCCAACTTCCTGACGGCCGAGGACGCGGATGCTGCCCTGACGCTGGTCGCCGACACGGATCGGACCGAACTGGGTGCGCACCAGGCGCTCGACGGGGTGACCGATGGCATCGAACAAACGCCGGACCACGCGGTTGCGCCCGGAGTGCAGGACCACCTCGACCAGCACGTGGCCAGGTGTCGAATCGACCAGCCGGAAGGAATCGACCTTCGCGATGCCGTCCTCCAACTCAATGCCTTCCTTCATCTGGGCACCAAGGCCGTGCGCCATCTGCCCGCGAACCTGCACCAGGTAGGTTTTCGGGATTTCGAAGGAAGGGTGGGTCAGGCGGTTGGTAAGCTCACCGTCGTTGGTCAGGATGATCAGTCCCTCGGTAGCCACATCGAGACGCCCGACGTGGAACAGCCGCTCCCCCTTGCGGTTCTTCAGGAAGTCGCTGATGCAGGGGCGGCCCTCGGGGTCCTCCATGGTGGAGACAACACCCTTGGGCTTGTTGAACGCGTAGTACATTGTGGTTTCGCTCAACTGGATGCGCATTCCATCGACGTGGATAACCGCGGTGGTCGCATCGACCCGAACCCCGAGGTCCGTGACAACGGTTCCATCGACTTCAACGCGGCCGTCGCGGATCATGTCCTCACATACACGCCGCGATGCGACACCCGCGGAAGCCATGACCTTCTGCAACCGGACGCCGTCTGGATCATGGACGTCCAACCGGTCAACCGGTGGCGCCTTGGGACGCCGCGGGCGGTGAACAGGGCCGAGATTCCGTCCAAAACGTTCCTTGCCGAATGGCGTCTGCCCGGCAGAACCACCCTTCTGGCCGCTGCGTGCAGGCTTCGGAGCTGCCCTGCCGCCGCTCTTCGCGCCGCCTCGCGCGTCACTCCGAGCTGTGTAGGCGGACTTGCCGGAGTCGCCACCGAAGCTTTGGGCGCGATCATCCTGACCACGGCTGTCCTGGCCGCGAGCGCTTTGGCCACGGTTGCCATAACCACGGCTATCCTCACCACGACTGCTTTGGCCACGGCTGTCCTCACCACGACTGCCTTGCCCGCGGTCGTCACGACCACGATCATCTTGGCCGCGAGTGCTTTGGCCTCGGTTGCCTTGGCCGCGGTTGTCCTGGCCACGATTGCCTTGGCCACGGTTGTCCTGGCCACGATTGCCTTGGCCACGGTTGTCCTGACCACGGTCGTCTTGGCCACGGTTACTGCCGGCGCGGTTCCTTCCGGATCCGGAGCGGGGCGCCTGTGTCATTGAAAATCCTTAATTGTTAACTGAGCAAATCTGAGCTGGCTAGAACGTGTTCTCGTCGAAGTCCTGAAGATTCTCCAGGCCGGGCAGGTGCGGTGAAAGCTTCGGTAGATCGGCGACGGTGCCGATACCCAATCTTTCCAGAAAAAGCGGAGTGGTTCCGTAGAGCACGGCTCCAGTTTCAGGATCGGTGGCGACGTCGACAATCAGACCGCGCTGAACGAGCGTCCTGACAACCCCATCCACGTTAACGCCACGGATGGCAGACACCCGCGAACGTGACACCGGCTGCCGGTAAGCGATGACCGCGAGGGTCTCCAGGGCTGCCTGCGAAAGGCGCGCGCTCTGACCCTCCAGAACAAACCGTCCGACGACGGCGGCGAAATCACTGCGGGTGAAAAACCGCCAACCACCGGCAATGTTCCTTAGCTCGATCCCCCGACGCCGTGATGTTTCGCCATCCGGGCCCTGACCAGTATAGCCGTCATACTCCGCCCTCAATTCCTCCAGCGCTTCGCGCACCTCGCCGGCAGGAACCAGGAGCGCGGTGGCCAACTGCAGGTCAGTCACCGGTTCCTCGACCACGAGCAACACCGCTTCGATGGCTGCGTGCAACCCACCGGGCAATGACGCAACATCGACCAGCAGGTTTTCGACACCCGGTGCCGTCTCGGTCTGCTCACTCATGCTTCTCCTCCGGCTTCGCTGGCGGCGGGTGGAAGCGCCACATCAATCTCGTCGTACTCCTCGCTAATACTCTCCGCAGACCATTCCCGTTCCCCGGCGGACCAGCGCACGGTCAGCTCACCCAATGGCGCCGCCTGGTCCATGGTGATTACCGTATCCCTGAACATCTCCAGCAAGGCGAGGAACCGGGCCACCACCACCAGCAGCGAATCGGCGTCCGCGGTCAGCTGCCGGAAGGACAACATCCCCTGCTCCCGTAGACGGTGCCCGATGATGTCGGCCTGTTCGCGGACACTCACCGGCGGCGCGTGGAGATGCCCGAGTCCGACTTCGGTAGGTGCCGCCTCCCTGGGCTCGAGAGCCTTGGCCGCCAACTCTGCGAAGTCCGACGGCGACATCCGCCAGGTGAGTTCGGGCATCATCGCTGCGTATTGGGTTTCGAGTGCAACATCACGCGGGAACCGTTTGCTCTCCTCGGTGAGCCGCTCCCCCATGAACCGTGCGATTTCCTTGAACGCCTTGTACTGCAGGAGGCGGGCGAACAGCAGGTCCCGCGCCTCCAGCAAGGCGATGTCCTCGTCGTCCTCGACCTGGCCGGACGGAAGCAACCGCGCCGCCTTGAGGTCCAGCAGCGTTGCGGCGATGACGAGGAACTCACTGGCTTCGTCGAGGGAGAAGCTGTCTCCAGCAGCGGAGAACGCGCGGATATACCCAATGAACTCGTCGGTGACCTTGGCCAGGGCTATCTCGGTGATGTCGAGTTCGTGCTTGGAAATCAATCTCAGCAACAGGTCGAACGGACCATTGAAATTGTCCAGCCGAACCTTGAAGCGCACCGCGCCGTCAGGCTCCGGTGGAGCAAGGGCGATGCCGCCGTCGTCGTCGTTAGCTGCCTGCACCACGGACGGCACGCTCCACTAGGGCGAGCCGCCGCGGGAAATCAGCTCCCGCGCGAGGTTGCGGTAGGCATCAGCGCCAGGGTGGTTGCCGGCGTAGGAGGTGATCGGTTCAGCGGCCACGGTGGCGTCAGCGAACTTGATGGTTCGCTTGATGACCGTCTCGAAGACCTTGTCGCCGAAAGCCTCCACCAGGCGGGCGATGACCTCGCGGCTGTGCAGGGTGCGGGAGTCATACATGGTCGCCAGGACGCCGTCGACCTGCAGGCGCGGGTTCAGGCGGTCCTGCACCTTTTCTATGGTCTCAACCAGCAGGGCAACCGCGCGAAGGGCGAAAAACTCGCAGATCAACGGGATGATGACGCCGTGCGCGGCTGTGAGTGCATTGACCGTGAGGAGGCCGAGGGATGGCTGGCAGTCGATGAGGATGACGTCGTAATCGTCTTCGACCTTGCGCAGGGCACGGTCCAGAACCTGCTCGCGGGCAACCTCGTTGACCAGCTGAACCTCAGCGGCTGAAAGGTCGATGTTGGCCGGCAGGAGGTCGATGTTCTCGAAGGCCGTGCGCTGGATCGCGTCTTCGATCTTGACCTTGCGGTCCATCAGGACGTTATACACGGTGACGTCCAGCTCATGCGGGTTGGTTCCGAGGCCGGCGGAGAGGGCGCCCTGCGGATCGAAGTCGACCAGGAGCACCCGGCGCCCAGCTTCGGCGAGCGCTGCACCGAGGTTGATGGTTGACGTGGTCTTGCCGACTCCGCCCTTCTGGTTCACCATCGCGATGACGCGGGCGGGGCCGTGGGAGGCCAGCACCGGCGGCTCGGGGAACTCCGTGATGGGGCGTCCGGTGGGGCCAATTTCGTCGGTTGCGTCCTTCAGAGTTGTGGAACCCTGTTCGCTGCTCACGTATCTATCCACGCTTCCGTCTAGTGGCTTGTCCAGTAACAAGTTACTGCTCGCTTGGTTCACCACGTTACAACCGTCATCGCGCGGAGCAGTGGAAATGAGGGTGACAAATGCCGCGAGCCTTGAGTCTCAACCTGAGGTTCAATCTTGTGCACGGGCAAACGCAAACGACTCCCCAATAAGTGACTGTTTGAGTGCTGTAACGGTCACCTATTGGAGAGTCGATGCGGTTTCTAGCGGGTAGCGCCCACCTTGTCGTCCTCGCGGCCCGTGAGCTGGGCCTCGGCGATGTCGGTCTTGGTTTCCGCGCCGTCCTCGACCGTGTCTGCTGCGGAGTCTTCGAAGTGGCCTGCACTCATCGTTGACTCATCGAATGGCAGCCGCCCGGCGAGCACCTCATCCACCTGGCCGCGTTCAATTTCCTTGGTCCAGGTACCAATCAGGATGGTTGCGACAGCGTTGCCTGTGAAGTTCGTCAGTGCCCGGGCTTCCGACATGAACCGGTCGATGCCGACGATGAGGCCGACCCCATCCACCAGGTCGGGACGGTGTGACTGCAGGCCTCCGGCCAGGGTGGCGAGGCCTGCACCGGTGACGCCTGCTGCACCCTTGGAGGCAATGATCATGAAGATCAGCAGTGAGATCTGCTCACCGAGTGCAAGCGGTGTGCCCAGTGCCGAAGCGACGAACAGGGAGGCCATCGTCAGGTAGATGGCAGTGCCGTCAAGGTTGAAGGAGTATCCGGTCGGCACCGTGACGCCGACAACCGGCTTGGAGACACCGAGGTGTTCCATCTTGGCGATAAGGCGGGGCAGTGCGGCTTCGGACGACGACGTCGAGAAGATCAACAGGTACTCCCGGCCCAGGTACTTCATCAGCTTGAAGATGTTGACTCCCGTGACCAGCTTCAGGAGCCCACCGAGGATCACCACGATGAACAGGATGCAGGTGATGTAGAAGGCAGCCATCAGGGTGAACATGCTCACGATCGCCTGCACGCCGGTTTCACCGACGACGGCGGCAATGGCACCGAACGCTCCGATCGGCGCGAGCCACATCACCATGATGAGGATGCGGAACACGAGTGCCTGGATGTGGCCGATTCCGCGGAGGATCGGCTTCCCGGCCTTACCCATCTTCTGCAGCGCAAACCCGACCAGGAGCGCAACGAATAGGGTCTGGAGAATGCTGGTGCCCGTGAGTGAGGAAAGCAGGGTGTCGGGAATGATCCCCAGCAGGAACTCCGTGGTGCCTTCCGACTCGGCGAGAGCCGATTCGTCATAGGAAGCGTTGGAGATATCCAGGCCGGCTCCGGGCTGGATGAGGTTTCCGACGACCAGGCCGATGGCAAGCGCGAAGGTCGACATCAGCATGAAGTAGCCGAGCGCGAGTCCGCCCACTTTGCCGACCGTTGCGGCCTTGGCGATTGAGCCGATGCCGAGCACGATCGTGCAGAAGATGATCGGGGCAATCATCATCTTGATTAATCCGATGAACGCGGTGCCAATCGGCTTCATGGCCACGGCGACCTCTGGTGCGGTCAATCCGAGGATGGCACCGAGAATGACTGCCGCGATGACCGCGATGTAGAGCGTGTGGGTCTTGTCGATCCTCTTCCGGGGCTTGCCGGCCCCGGTGATTGGCTGTGCAGGCATCTTCGCCATGCTGATACTCCTTATGCTGGTAGGCGGCCCTCCGGCCGGTTCCTTACCATCGTCGAGCGCTACAGTGACTTGGGTCACCATTGCGTTCATACTGTTCGCCGCGACAGTGACGAACGTCCGAAGCAGGCACCTGAGCGAGGAAGCGAGGACCATGAAAAGTTGGAGCCTTGCCCGCCAGTTCTTCGTCGGTCAACTGGTGTTCGTCCTCGCGTTAACCTCCACCATCTCCTGGGTCCTCTACCTTGACGCGGAAGAGAATACCCACGACGCCGCCTCAGCGCGCATGCTCGCGATTGCCACCACCTTCGCCAATGACCCTTTTGTGCTGCAAGCCGTCCAGGGACCCGATCCCACCGCAGTGCTCCAGCCCTATGCGGTGGACGTCATGGATGACCTCGGCGTGGACTTCGTGACCATCATGGACACCGACCGCACCCGTTACACGCACCGCAACGAAAGTGAGATCGGCGGGGAGTACCTCGGCTCCGTAGAGCAGGCGCTCTCCGGTGAGTCCCACGTCGAAGTCTTCACCGGAACCCTCGGGCCCTCCGTCCGTGCCGTCGCACCGGTTTTCACGAACGACGACGACGTCACCGCCCTCGTCGCGGCAGGCGTCACCGTCGACACGGTCTCCATCGCGCGCAATGCGCAGCTGCCACTGGTCTGGCTGATAGCGGCCGGTGCCCTGGTTGCCGGGACCGTGGTTTCGCTCCTCCTCAGCCGGCACCTTCGCCGCGCCACCCTGGGACTGGGCACCGAGCAGCTCTCGCGGATGTTCGTGTTCTACGACTCGGTGCTTCACTCAGTCCGCGACGGGTTGGTGCTGACCAACCTTCGCGGGGAACTGGTCCTCTACAACGACCAGGCGGCCGCGCTGCTCAATCTGCCGCCTGCGGTTCCCGGCATCTCCCGGCCAGCAAACGACGTCGGACTCCCCCGCTCTATCCAGGACCTCCTGACGAGTGGGCGGCGGGCAATGGACGAGTTCCATGTCACCGACGACAGGGTGCTGGTGGTCAACCAGGAACCGGCTGTGCCGGACGCCGGCGCCAAACCCCTCGGCACAGTGACGACGATCCGCGACCACACCGAACTCGAGGCGCTGACCGACGAGGTGCAGACCATGCGTACCCTGACCGGCGCCCTTCGCGCGCAGACACATGAGCACGCCAACCGGCTCCACACGATCGTCTCGCTGATCGAGCTGGACCGCCGGGCCGAGGCACTTGAGTTCGCCACCAAGGACCTGCAGCAATCCCAGCAGCTCACCGACGAGGTTGTTGCCGCCATCGACGAACCCTTCATCACAGCACTGCTGGTCGGCAAAGCCGCGCAGGCCAACGAACGTGGCCTCCGCCTTGAAATCGACGTGGCAGGAACGCTGGAAACCCGGGGAATGGATCCACGCGACCTCGTGACCATCATCGGGAACCTGCTCGACAACGCTTTCGACGCCGCTGCGGACTCTCCGCGCCGGGAAGTCACCCTGGCCATCGGAGCCGCTCCCGACGACGACGCCTCGATCCTCATAGAGGTCGCCGACAGCGGACCGGGCCTGAACGAAGCCGAGCGCGGCGCGGCGTTCGCTCTGGGCTTCAGCTCGAAGGACGCTGCGGGCACCCGCGGCCTCGGCCTGGCGCTGGTGCGGCAGGCCGTCAACAGGCTGGGCGGAACGATCACCGTAACGAACGACGACGGCGCCCGGTTCGCAGTGCGCTTGCCTGTAGCGGATTCAGGGATGGCACAATGACCGCGCCCGCCGGAACGGGCGGGCCCATCCGGGTCCTGGTGGTCGAAGACGACCCCATCGCTGCCGAGGCGCACTCCCTCTACGTGCGGCGGCTGGACGGCTTCGAGCTCGCAGGCACGGCTGCCACCGGCTCCGAAGCGCTGGCCAAGCTGCGCGAACGCACGGAGGCCGGTGCCGCCGTCGTCGACCTTGTATTGCTCGATATGAATCTGCCGGACCTCCACGGTTTGGACATCATCCGGCGGATCCGGGGCGCAGGAAGCGCTGTGGATGTCATCGCCATTACCGCCGTCCGGGACCTCGGCGTGGTTCGCTCTGCGATCTCCTCGGGCATAGTGCAATACCTCATCAAGCCGTTCACCTACTCGGCGTTCAGCGAGAAATTGGGAAACTACCGCCAGTTCCGGGACAACCTGCAGGCACAGGCATCCTCAACCACGCAGTCGGAAGTGGACAACGCGCTGGCGGCGTTACGCCCGCCGTCGCACAGTGGGCTTCCCAAGGGGCTCTCGGAGGAAACCCTGCGCGCCGTAGTTTCGTTCCTGTCCGCGGCAAGCGAACCGGTCTCGGCCGTCGAGCTTGCAGCCTCGCTCAGCCTCTCCAGGGTGACGGCCCGCCGGTACCTTGAGCATCTCGCCGACCATGGATCAGCTCGCCGCATGCCCCGCTACGGTACCCGCGGCAGGCCCGAGCTCGAATACACATGGCAACGCTGAGGCCGGTGCTCGAAGCTTTCCTTGGTCAACTTCTCTCATCCACCCTGTCCGGCAGCCCGAATGCCGGGAACAGCTCCGGATAGAGGAAGTTGTGGTGCCCAACGATCCGCCCATCCCTGGTCTCGATGATCTGGATCGCGAAGGGCTCCCACAGGCCGGGCTCCACGAAGTGGTAAGCACCAAACCCGGCTGTACCGTTCACAGAGACAGGAATCAGGCGGCTGTCCCTGCAGACGATGCCCTTGCCGAGGAACCATCCGGCCATGTTCTCCGGACCGCTGAGCCAGAGGTCGAACGGCGGCATCGACATTACGGCGTCATCGCGCAGCAGCGTTACCAGCCGGTCAATGTTGTACGTCTCAAAAGCTTCGACGTACTGCTCAAGCAGCTCGGTGTGCCTGCTGTCCATGGTTGACATGAGCGCCGGTTCCTGACGCAACGCGAGCGTCCTGCGGGCGCGTTGCAGGGCACTGTTGACGCCGGCGACCGTCTGTTCCAGCAGCGCGGCGGCCTCACTGGCCTTCCACGCAAGAACCTCGCAAAGAATCAGCACAGAACGCTGCAGCGGGGGTAAGTGCTGCAACGCCGCAACGAACGCCAGGCGGATGGATTCCCTTGCGAGTGCCACGTCGGCGGGATCGGCCGTCAGGTCGATAACGGCGCCGTCGGCGATCGGCTGCACGAAGGCACTCTCGTGCAGTGGTGCGCCGAGCACAGCCTCGGAGCTGGTGGTGGAGGGCCCCATCTCCATAGGACGGGCGCGCCGCTGCGGACTGCGCAGCATGTCGATGCAGACATTGTGCGCAATCCGGTACAGCCAGGTCCGCGTTGATGAGCGTCCGTCAAAGGTGTTGCGGCTCTTCCACGCCTTGATCATTGTGTCCTGGACTGCGTCCTCCGCCTCTGAAGCGGATCCGAGCATGCGGTAGCAGTATCCCGTCAATTCGCGCCGGTACGCGTCCAGCTCCTGTGCTGACAGTTCAGCTGATTGATCCACCTGTTCCGGTTCCACTGTGTGCATACCACCGAGCGTATGGCCCTTCTCTCAAACTTCGAAGGGTTTTTGCCAGCGAACGATGATTTTTCAGTGACGGCGCCGTCTGATGAGTAAGCGGACATTCACACCGCCCCCAAATGATCGGTTTCCCAGAAGGAGAGCACAATGACCAGCATCTTCATCAACCTTCCGGTGAGGGACCTCGAGAAATCGAAGGACTTCTACACCAGCTTCGGATGGACGCTCAACCCCGCGTTCAGCGACGAGAATGCCGGGTGCATCGTCATCAGCGACACCATCTACGTGATGGTCCTGACGCATGAGCACTACAAGCAGTTCACGGATAAGCAGATCGCCGATACCACCACCACCTCCGCGGTTCTCAACGGGATCAGCGTTGAAACTCCCGAGGAGGTTGACCTGCTCGTTGACCGGGCGCTCACCGCCGGAGCTTCCGAAGGGAATCCGCAGAACTTCGGCTTCATGCGCTCGCGCACCTTCTTCGATCCCGATGGGCACAGCTGGGAAGTGATCTGGATGGACCCCATCGCCGAATCCGGAGACTGGGCCGCCGTGGAGGAGAAGTACCCCCAAAACGCCTGAGCTTCATCCGGCCGGCTGAATGCAAACGACGACGGCGGCACTCACCCGAGTGCCGCCGTCGTCGTCCCGGTTGACCATCGGCTCACTTCCCAAAGAAGAGCCTTGTATACAGTGGGAGGACTTGAGGGGTGTTACGGGGCTTTTACTTGCCCAGGAATGCCGCTTCTGTATACATTGATCGGGTGCAGAAAGATCGAAGCAAAGCAGCGAAGGCGAGCGAACGCGCCTACGAGACGCTCCGCTCAGACATCCTTGAGTGGCGGCTTGAACCGGGCGCCCTACTGACGGAAGTCGAGCAAGCCGCACGGCTGGGCATCTCCAGAACACCGCTCCGCGAGGCACTTTCCCGACTCGCCGCCGATGGTCTCGCGTCGACACGCGTTGGCCGCGGCGTCGTCGTTACCGGGGTCTCCCTGGAGTCGATCTCTGACCTGTTCGACGTTCGGATCCCACTGGATTGTGCTGCCGCTGCCCTTGCGGCCAACCACAGCGATGAGCGCACTTTCCTGGAGCTGACCACACGGTTCGAATCGGCCTCCGCGCTGATCTCCGCTGCCCCGGACCGGAGGCTGGAGTACTACAGCCTGGTCGCTCAACTCGACGCAGCAATCGATGATGCGGCCGCCAACCCCTATCTGACACAGGCCCAGCGGCAACTCCGAACGCACCTCAGCCGGGTCCGGCGCCTTGCACAGGACGACGAGCCCCGCCTCCTTGCTTCCGCATCCGAGCACGCGCAGATCGCCCGGTCCATCGCTGCGGGCAACGCGGATCTGGCCGAAGCCTCCACGAGGGTCCATCTGCACAACAGCCTGCAGTATCTGCTAACAGTGCGCACCGACACCGGCGCGTCCACAACCCGAGAGGAAGCCATTCATGGTTGAGCTACATCCCGTCCGCGTTTACCGCAGTGAGGAAAACCTTCCACGAACAGGGCAGCTCGCGTGGAAGATCGCCGAAGTTGCCACCGATTCCGTTGCGGTCGACGACGAAGTAGCCGACATGGTCATCAACCGGATCATCGACAATGCGTCCGTGGCGCTCGCTTCCCTGACCCGCGCGCCGATCGTCGCCGCGAGGGCTCAGGCGCTCAGCCACCCGGTGTCCCTGGGCGGCCGGGGATCCACCGTCTTCGGCGTTGATGAATTGGCTTCCCCTGAGTGGGCGGCGTGGGCCAACGGCGTGGCCGTGCGCGAACTCGATTACCACGACACGTTCCTGGCGGCCGACTATTCGCACCCCGGAGACAACATTCCGCCCATCCTGGCGGTTGCCCAGCACCTTGGCGCCTCTGGTGCCGACCTGCTCTGTGGGATCACCACAGGCTATGAGATCCAGGTGAACCTGGTGAAGGCCATCTGCCTGCACAAGCACAAAATCGACCATGTGGCGCACCTCGGCCCCTCGGCTGCTGCTGGACTGGGCACACTCCTCGGCCTCAGCACCGAGACCATCTTCCAGGCAGTAGGACAGGCACTGCATACGACGACGGCAACCCGCCAGTCCCGCAAGGGCGAGATCTCCACGTGGAAAGCCCACGCACCCGCGTTCGCCGGGAAGATGGCCGTTGAAGCCGTGGACCGGGCGATGCGCGGCCAGACTTCGCCCACGCCAATTTACGAAGGTGAGGACGGTTTCATCGCCTGGATGCTGGACGGGCCGAACGCCAGCTACGAGGTACCGCTGCCCGCGGCGGGCGAAGCGAAACGGGCAATTCTCGACACCTACACCAAGGAGCACTCGGCCGAGTATCAGGCGCAGGCCTTGATCGACCTGGCCCGGAGACTTCACCAGGCTCACCCGGAGACCGCTGACCCTGCAAACGTCAGCAGCATCCGTATCCACACCTCGCACCACACCCACTACGTGATCGGGTCCGGAGCCAACGATCCCCAGAAGTATGATCCGACGGCGTCCCGCGAGACCCTCGACCACTCCATCCCGTACATCTTCACGGTCGCCCTCCAGGACGGTTCGTGGCACCACGTTGATTCCTACACGCCGGAACGCGCGGGCCGCCCGGACACGGTGGACCTGTGGCGGAAGGTGACTACGGAAGAGGACAAGGAGTGGACCCGGCGCTACCACTCGCTCGACATCAGCGAAAAAGCATTCGGCGGACGAGTGGAAATCACACTGTCCGACGGCACAGTCATTACTGATGAGATTGCGGTTGCCGATGCCCACCCCTTGGGTGCCCGGCCTTTCGCCCGCGAACAGTACATCGCCAAGCTGCGGACCCTCGCCGACGGCATCGTGGAAGATGCAGAGGTGGACCGTTTCCTTGACGTTGTCCAGCGGCTACCCCAGCTGGCACCCGGCGAGCTGGAGCAGCTGAACCTTATTGCCGCCGTCGGCGTCATTCCCGCAGAGTCACCGAAGGGACTGTTCTAGATGTTGTACTCGTCAGTGACGCCCGGGCAGAAGCGTGTTGCGCTGCGCGCCGGGCTGGCGTCAGGGCGCATACAGTCCTTTCCGGGCGCTTTCAGTCCCCTGTCCGCGCGCCTCATCGAAGACAAGGGGTTCGACGGTGTCTACATCTCCGGCGCTGTGCTCGCCAACGATCTGGGATTGCCCGACATCGGCCTGACGACGCTCACGGAGGTGGCGACGCGGGCCGGGCAAATCGCACGCATGACGGACCTGCCCGCGCTGGTTGATGCGGACACAGGGTTCGGCGAGCCGATGAACGTGGCGCGCTCCATCCAGGAACTGGAAAATGCCGGCCTGGCAGGGTGCCACATCGAGGACCAGTTCAATCCGAAACGTTGTGGACACCTCGACGGAAAGAACGTGGTCGACGTGGAAACCGCTACGAAGCGGATCCGCGCCGCTGCCGATGCACGTCGCGATCCCAACTTCCTCATCATGGCGCGCACAGACATCCGGGGCACAGACAGCCTGGCGGCCGCACAGGACAGAGCGAAGGCCATGGTCGACGCCGGAGCAGACGCGATCTTCCCGGAAGCGATGCGCGACCTGTCGGAGTTCGAAGCCATCCGCGCGGCCGTTGAAGTCCCGATCCTCGCGAACATGACCGAGTTCGGCATGAGCGAGCTCTTCACAACAGCCGAACTCGAATCGGCTGGAGTGAGCATGGTGATTTATCCGGTCACCCTGTTGCGTAGTGCGATGGGGGCGGCGGAGCGTACTCTGGAGACGATCAAAGCCGACGGTACCCAGCAGGCCGCCGTTGGACAGATGCAGACCCGCGCCCGGCTCTACGAGCTGGTCGATTACGAGGCATACAACCAGTTCGATACCTCGGTGTTCAACTTCCAGGTGCCCGGCGGGCGCTGAGCTCTCCTCAACGAATCAGCCGCTGCACCCCAGACAAAGGAGTCCTGCATGTCAGAGACACAGATCCACAAAGGCCTCGACGGCGTCACCGTGGACAACACCGCAATATCCAAGGTGAACCCGGACAGCAATTCCCTTCTCTACCGGGGCTATCCGGTGCAGGAGCTGGCTGCCGAGGTCGGCTTTGAAGATGTTGCCTGGCTGCTATGGCACGGAGAATTACCCTCGGAGGCGGAAGCAGAGGATTTTCGCGGATTCGAGCGTTCCCACCGTGCGTTGGCGGACAACGTCAAGGCGGCCATCGATCTGCTGCCGACGACCTGCCACCCCATGGACGTTGGGCGCACCGCCGTTTCCGTTCTTGGCGCCAACCACCCAAAGGCGGAGGACTCCTCCCCAGCGGCCGAACTCGAAAAGGCGACGGAACTCTTCGCGGCGTTTCCCGCCGTCGTCGCCTATGACCAGCGGCGTCGTCGCGGCCTGGAGCCCGTTGCACCTCGGGATGACCTGGATTATTCGGCGAACTTCCTGTGGATGACGTTCGGCGAGGAAGCCGCACCGGAGGTCGTTGCCGCGTTCAACACCTCGATGATCCTTTACGCCGAGCACTCCTTCAACGCTTCCACCTTCACCGCGCGCGTGATCACCTCCACCCTTGCGGACCTCCACTCTGCGGTCACCGGCGCCATCGGCGCACTGAAGGGACCATTGCACGGCGGCGCCAACGAAGCCGTCATGCACACATTCGAGGAAATCGGCATCCGTGAAGACGAATCCGCCCAGGACGCCGCTGCCCGGGCGAAAGCCTGGATGGAAGATGCGCTGGCGCAGAAGAAGAAAGTCATGGGATTCGGCCACCGCGTGTACAAGAGCGGTGATTCCCGTGTGCCCACCATGAAGGCAGCCCTGGACGGCATGATCAAGCACTACGGTCGCGAAGAGATCCTCGGGCTCTACGAGGGGCTTGAAACCGCCATGCAGGAGGCAAAAGATATCAAGCCGAACCTCGACTACCCGGCCGGCCCCACGTACCACCTCATGGGTTTCGATACGGAGATGTTCACGCCGCTCTTCATCGCCGCACGAATCACGGGTTGGACAGCGCACATCATGGAGCAGCGGGCATCCAACTCGCTGATTCGCCCGTTGAGCGAGTACAACGGACCGGAAGAACGCCACCTCGCCTAGCTAGCGGACACAAGCTGTCCGCAATGGGGCCGAAAGCCGTATGCGCCCCGTGGCCGGATCAGTAGTCTCGAGCCATGGACATCATTCTGGTACCCGGTTTCTGGTTGGACGCTTCTTCCTGGTCGCAGGTCACGCCACCGCTCCTTGCGGCTGGTCACCGTGTGCATCCGCTCACGTTGCCCGGCCTCGAATCGGTCGATGCGCCGCGCGCCGGCATCGGGCTGCGCGACCACGTGGACGCCGTCATCGCCGTCGTGGACAGCATCGCTGAGCCGGTAGTGCTCGTGGGCCACTCAGGCGGTGGTGCGGTCATTCACGGTGTAGCCGATGCGCGCCCGGACCGCGTGCTACGCGCGGTCTACGTGGACAGCGGCCCGCTCGGCGAAGGCGGGGTCATCAATGACGAACTGCCCTCAGAGGGAGACGACATCCCGCTGCCCCCATGGGAAGCGTTCGAGGACGATGATCTGGTGGACCTCACCGATGAATTGCGTTCGGCTTTCCGGAAGCGCGCCATTCCTCAGCCCCGCGCGGTGGCATCCGAGACACAGAAGTTGACCGATGAGCGGCGGTACAACGTTCCGGCCACAATCATCGCGTGCGAGTTTCCATCCGCCATGCTGTCCGAGTGGATAGCCCAGGGACACCCCTATGTGGCCGAACTCGCCTCCGTCAAGGATGTCGAATTCGTCGACCTCCCGACCGGTCATTGGCCGCAGTTCACCAAGCCGGTTGAGCTGGGTGAGGCCATCCTGGCGGCGGTCGACCGCACGAGCTGACCGCCTTTTGACGTGTTCGCGCAGGGGCAGCCACAAGGATCAATTCCGCAGCGTGCTCGAAGGTCATGCAATCGTCCTATCGTGGGAGCAGGTCCAGGAGTTGTTGAGTGTGCGCCGGAATTTCTACGTTTGCCAACCCGGTGATGATTTCCCTCAGGGGAACAAGCTCATCGACTAATACTTCGTCGTTCGACAAGAGCCTGCTGGGCACCATGACGTCGAGTTCGGGCTCGCTGAGTGTGGTGCCTAGTGCGCAGAGTGCCTCTGCCTGGGCGCGGATCCGCTCCTGAAGTCCTGCCGCGCCGCCGGTCAGCGTGATCGCACGCCTGATGGTCCAGGTGTCGAGAGTGATGCGGTTGTCGTACGTGGTGTTGATCCCGGCGGTCACAGCCGAGATGGCCGCGATGGTGGTCGCGTTCACGAGCGTGACGTGGGCCAGGATCTGCTCGGCATCCCATCCCCCGTCCTGCGGTGTGGTGTGCGTGTCACCTGCATCCGCGGCAGAGGCAGCGGCGTTGAGCAGCGTTTGGAAGGCATTTCGAAGTTGGGTGGTGTCCATGGTGTTTTCGCCTTCCTGAGGGCGTGGTGTACACGAGGTAGCTGGCAGTGGTGAGGGTTTTATGAGTGCGCGGGTGACATGCTCCAAGGTGCTTGCGGGAGTACTTCCCCGGTTTCCAGGAGGGATTTCAGGTTCGCCAAGACGGCTGGCCAGCCGTGGGAAATACCGTTCAGCATCTCCCGATTAGGAAGATTCTCGTGAGTCACGGTGAGCCGGACGATGTCTTCGTGGGGCTCGACAAGGAAGGTCACAACCGATGGTTTCCTCGGGGTCCCCGCGTCGGGAGCGTCCTCGAAGGTGATGACCAGGCGGGTTGGAGCTTCAACCGTGATCACTCGTCCAGCTACATCAACCATGCCAGATCCATCGACACGCTGATGTTCCCAAACCGAGCCTGGCTGCCAGTCCGACACGTTCGCGTGAGCCCAGTACTGAGCGGTCACGTCCGCATCGGTCAGGGCCTGCCATACCTGATCAGCACTGGCCCTGATGTAAGTGACATAGACGTAGGACGGGACGGATTCGGTACTCATTGCGCTCTCCTCTGCATAGGTCTTGATTGCACCGATCGTTCGCAACCGGGGCTTGTCGAACTCCGCGATCCACCGGTGCTCAATCTCCTGGATGGGCGTCGGGTTCAGATAGTGGCGTCGCTCGCGTCCACGCCGCATGACAATCACCAGATTGGCTTCTTCGAGAATGTCCATGTGCTGGGTCACTGACTGGCGTTTCATGTCCAGACGTTCGCACAGCTCGCGCAACGACTGACCGTTATGCTCGCGCAGACGGTCGAGCAGTAGTCGGCGGGTGGGGTCGGCCATCGCTTTGAAGACCGAGTCCATTTCTCTGTCAGTGGAACTCACCTGAGTATTATGCAGGTATTTGACTGCCTAAAGTCAAGCGCCAGAGAAATCCGGGTGTAGATGTTGCCTTGGGAATTTGAGGGGATCGTCACGAAACCTTCTGTCTAACGGTCCTCACGGACGTGTAGGCATCCATCGAAAAGCATTCCGGCAGTCTTTAAACGCGGTAGCTGCAGAACCCGTTCGATGCGGCCCCCCTTGCCGGCAGATGCCCAACGATGCACGGAATTCCTCAACATCAATTGCGCGTCCTACTTGACGTCCCACTGCTCAGCGCAACATACACGCCGCCCAGTTGGATTTGCCGATATTCGTCCAGTGAGAACTAGTCCTTTTGAGGAGGTCACGTGTCAGGGCGGCCATGTGGGCTGCTACAGCTCTGATGCGGTGCCCGTCACACGAACACGACCTTCAAGCGGGATCTCGACAGTGATCAACGAAGGCCGTCCCACCTCCGCGCCCTGTTCAACCTCGATCACGGCGGGTAACGCCAAGTGCCCACCTGCCCGAAGACAGAATCCGAGACCTGCCGCAGCCGATCCAGTGGCAGGGTCCTCTCGGATGCCGCCGCGGGGGAACGGATTGCGAGAGATAAACCGGTCAGTTGAGACTCGGTGAACGACGGGGATGGTGCCGTCCCAACGCTCGCGGTCCTGAATGCGCAGAACCTCCTCGTCATCATGATTGAGCGAGGCCAAAACCCCTTCATTCACGAAGACGATTGGATGCGGATTCCCTCCTCGCACGAAAACCGGTGGTAAAGCAGGATCGAGGTCGTCGCACGAGAGGCGGAGGGCAGCAAGCAACTCGTTTAGCAGCTCGTCGCTTAGTGGGTCGACGAGTGTGTCGACTGCAGTGAGGGTCGCGGAGTCGGGCGATACCCTCACGAGAACCTCCCCAGCTTTCGTTTTGAGGGCCACGGCGGGTCCGGCTCCTCGCCGAGCGAGTGCGACTCCCGAGGCGATGGTCGCGTGTCCGCAAAAGGCGATCTCGTCGCGAGGCGTGAAGTAACGGATGTTTGCTGATGCGGATGTAACCTCGGTGAGGAACGCAGTTTCGCTGAACCCAAGTTTGGCCGCGATGCTCAGCATGTCGGCCCGGGAAAGCGCTTCGGCGTGAACGACGACCCCGGCAGGGTTGCCCGAACGCGGATTCGAGTCCAATGTCGTGAAGGCGCGGTATGTGAGAATCTCCATGGTTAGAGATCCTATGTCCGCGTCGGGCTGCTTCTCGCGGGCCAATTTGAGACAAGTGGTCCTTTGACCGTCACGGATGGCCGGTACCTGTCCACGGAAGTAGCCAGCGGTTCACCGGGCGTGTCATCGGGCTCAGCGCTGGCGGCAGTAGCGCAATAGTAGAGCGTTAGTAATATTCAGTCGGAAAAACTCGACTGGCACTCAGCGATACGCTGAACCAGCTGTAGGGCAGCCTTACCGGACGCTGGGCTACCTTCGCTAGGATCGACTGGCAAGGGCGGTAACCTCGTTGCACCCTCACGTTGAACACAGAGATTGGAGCTTCTTCATGCTGATCCGCCACCGTGATGCTGGACCGTCAATCGACCCGTCCGCGTATGTTGCACCGTCAGCTGTGATTGTCGGTGATGTACGTATCGCTGCGGGCGCCCGGATTCTCCATGGGGCTGTGCTCACCGCAGAGGACGGCGAAGTCATGGTTGGGGAGGATACGGTGGTTATGGAACAAGCGCTCATCCGGGGCCGCGCTGGTAATCCAGCCCATGTAGGAACGGCGGTGATGATCGGCCCTCACGCTCATGTGAACGGCAGCGTCGTGGAATCGGAGTGTTTCATTGCAACGGGTGCCGCGCTGTTTCCCGGTAGCCGAATCGGTGAGGGCTCGGAGATTCGGATCAACGGTGTCGTGCAAGTCAACACGGTCTTGCTTCCCGGTTCGGTCGTACCGATTGGTTGGGTTGCCGTAGGGGATCCAGTGTCAATCCTGCCACCCGATCGCCACGACGAAATCTGGTCGATCCAACGTAAACTCGACTTCGCTGGCACCGTCTACGGTATCGGCCAAGACGTATCTATGCGGGAACTCATGTACC
The DNA here is from genome assembly GCF_055361185.1 of Arthrobacter sp. TRD_SC_6. NCBI lineage: Bacteria > Bacillati > Actinomycetota > Actinomycetes > Micrococcales > Micrococcaceae > Arthrobacter > Arthrobacter sp. TRD_SC_6. The sequence goes on along the minus strand of NZ_CM143953.1, from coordinate 2,227,437 downwards.
GCCAGTCCAGGTATTACGGCGCGCATTCGACAGACACCGTCATCGTCAATTAGCCGAGAAGATGTCCGCGACCACCGCGTATCCCTCCAACATGTGCGCCACCTCGGCGGGGCGGCTCAGAGCGACACAGTGGCTCCAGCGACTTCGTCCAGGGTGATCCCCACCGCGCCGGCACCAACTAGCGAAAGAACTCGCGCGGGAAGAAGCGATCGTCGCTACAGAGCGCGAATCTCGTCGGCGCGTCCGGCCACGCATCCAACGGCCAGGGAGCGTCCATCGCGGCTTGTGATGGAGGTGCGTGCTCTTCACCCATCGCTTCCTCGGCCAGTTCTCGCGGCACAGCTCCGCACTCACGACCGGCGACCGAAACTTCCCTCCCGCCAGATGATATTCCTGCTCTGGCGGGCCGGCCGCGCCCACTCCCCGCTAGCGGCGCGTACGACCGAGATTGCGGTCGAGGCCGCAAGCGAGCTGACCGCGGAGATCTGACCTGGTGACGCCGCGCGGCACCTATGCTTCCTGGACTCGGCACAGCCTCTGCATCTCGCGCGCAGCAGTCGCTCATGAACCCTTCAGGTACTTTTAGCGAAAACCGCCGTGTGTACGGTCTCGTTGTCCGCGTTGAGGGTGATGGTGACGTCCAGTCGCTGGCCGGACACAACATGGCCCAGCCAGTGCTGGGCGTCTTCCCACATTCCGTCCCAGGGCACCTCCGAGACGGGATACCAGCTCGGATCGATCTCATCGGTGGCGGTCGGCTCCCCCGCGAACCGGTGTGAGGCGAAAACCACTGCGTCCATATCCAGGCGCGGATCTGAGGGAAACCGCCACCGGACAGGTCCCAACTCCGTCAGATCCGCGAGGTCGACGACGACACCAGATTCCTCCGCTACTTCCCGGACTGCCGCATCGGCAGCGGTTTCCCCGGGCTCGATTCCCCCGCCAAGGGCAACGATACGACCAGTACCAAACCCTGAGCGCTTCAGCCCGAGCAGCACCTCACGCCCATCGGGACACTCGCGGAAGAGAAAGCACAGGGACACGCTGCGTGGAGCCATGCTTCCCGAGTGTAGCCCTCGCGGCGGCGTCAGGGACTCGGCTCGCCCTGCCTGTCCGCCAGCTTGTTACGGTTGTTGTCCTCGCGGAGGAAGAACGCTCCGAGCGACCCGGCGAGGCTCGCGAACACAGCTATCGAGTACACCGCAAGGACCACCTGGATGACCCGGGCGAAGCCGGTCTGCGGTGTGATACCGGTGCCGGTGATGGTGGCGATCGCCGTCTCGAAGAGTGCGTCGCCATAATTGGCATGCGTTCCGGTCGCGTACAGGAGCTGGCTGACTGCGAGGATGACGACGGCGGTGACCGCCACCATCCAGGCGATTCGGCTGGAGAGCAGCCTGCCCGCCGAACGGGAACCTCGGATACCGGCAGACAGGATGCCACCGACCCGCACCACCCGTCCGATGCGAAGCAGGCGAATGGCCTGCAAGGCCCGGAAGAAGCGGAGGAACGGGACAAGGAGAAAGATCACCTGCCACCAGTCCTTCTTCCAGAACGCCCTGCTGAAGCCGGCGATGTATGCCCTGAGCAGGAACTCCGCGACAAACACCGCCCAAAACACCCAGCCTGCGACGCTGAAACCGAGCAGCAGCGCCGGGTCGGTCGCGATCAGCTGCCCGAGCACAACGAGCAGAAAGACCAGACCCAGCACACCCATCGGCCGGTCCAGGCGCCGTGCAAGCAACTCAGCGGCGCTCAAAGCCCTCTCGCCCTCGTCTGCGTTCGGAGATGCTGGGGTATCGGCGTCGCTCACCTCACCTATCCTTCCACGGCGTGCCTGAGCTGGTTAGACTGCCCAAACAGCCAATGAAGTTGCGACAGTTTGGAGAACCCGGCTTGTTACGGTCCTCGGGATACTGGCAGGTTTCGCTCTCCCGACCGCTGGTGCGGCACTAATCCCTGGTGCTTTCATCGGAAACAGGTATCGTCCTCTATTCCTTTCCTCCGTGTTCCGGCTCATCACCGCCCACCGAATCGTCAATTGCGAGAATTGTTGCGGCGTCGCGCGAGTCTGTGCACGCCTGACGGTAGACAGCCCGCACGTCGTCGATGGTGTCGTCTTGTTCTAAATCAAACGGGGGAACTGGTGTAAGAATCACGAAGCGTCAACGATCAGTGCGTCAAGTTCAGCTTTAACGTCACCGATCTGTTGACGCTCCCAACACGTCAGGCCTGGATCTGCGTCTCCTGGCATGAGCAACCCCATAATCTCACTCCTTAGAGCGGCTCTGGCATGGGCGGGGTTGGGTGCTGCATTTGCATAGAGCGCCGCGGCCTGCAGCGCATCTCGTAGTTCGCGGCTGATCATTGAGTTTCCGTCCATCATTTCGACCAGGGCGAGTGGTTGGTCTCCCGTGTGAGCTGCAAAATATGCCTGGCGGAATCAGCAGCACGACGCACAGCGGCTCGCACAAGAGAAGGGGCCGCGCGTCGTCCTCGTAATAGGGTGGCGACGAGGCTGTAACGGGTGGGGTAAATAGGGATGTCGTAGGTCGTGGGAACCGTCACGATGTTCTTGGAGAAGTTTCTCTTGAAGGCTGTGACGTTCGCGAGGCTTGGAAAGTTCTCGCTCTCTATGCCTGTCATTCCGCAAGCGGTGTTGCCGGCTGCCTTGAGCACTTTGAATGCTTCCCATAGCAACAAATACGGTGCGAAGGTCTTTCGGGCCGCGTGTGAGCTGCCCGCGAAATAGTACACGGCGTAGTTTCGGTACTCGGTGGTGATCAGCCAACTTACCGGCGTTCCCTCGTGATAAGCCACTAGGAGACGCAGGTGATCCGCGAGCGTAGTGAGGAGGGTTTCGTAGTAGTGAGAGTCGAAGGATCGAAATCCGCCCCGCTCCGCGGTTTCTTGCATGATGGGGAATAGTTCAGTTGTGAAGACGTCTTTCCACTCATGCTTCGGAATCTGTTTCGTTTCGACGCCGCTACGTTGCGCGCGGGCTATTCTATTGCGCGCGTTGGAGCCAAAGCTCTTGAGGAGGTCCGGTTCGGACAGGGTCAGATCGACGACGATCTCCCGCTCGTACCAGCCATGCTCCAAGGGCTCCATAGCTGGCTGCTGCAAGTGCGCTACCTGCATGCGTACATACAGCGGTTTCAACGATTGCTCTTCATGGAACTGGGCGCGTACGGTGTCCATAAGTAGAAGCTCGGTCGGCGGCGTGCGTTCGGTGAACCAGACTGGCCCGTTGACGACCACGACCGATTCCCGCGACGGACGAGTCACCTGGATAAAACTCGCGGTCGCAACCAGCTCTCCGGCCGCATCCCAGTAGGCCCATATACCAAGGGGCCGGCGTCCGAGCGCCTTTTCAAACTCCATCCACGCTGGCGTCTGCTCCAAAGGAACGACCACGTCGGAGAAAGCTTCAGTGATTCGATCGAAGCTATCCCTATCAAGTTCGCTATACGTCAGGGGGGCTGTGCTCATTTAAGATCCTCCGTAATCCAGGAATTCCTGATTACCGTTCAAGCCGTCATGGTGGTCGCTGATCGAGTTGACACGATCGCCGGAGGTACCCCGCAACCGGCGTAGGGGCTGGCTGCGGGGTACTGGTTTGTGCAGGAGTAGTTCCTACTCCATGATTTGGATGGAATCGGCGATTGCCGCCAGTTGAGCGAACTCCTCAGAGGCTGCATAGGCCTCGGCCTCCTGGACCGACCCATAAGTGGTTCCCCCGCCGTAAGGGGACATCTGGGAGTGACTGGCCAGTGAAAGAACTCCGACACCTGTCTGCGAAATCACGTTGTATAACATGCAGCCTTCTCCAGAGGTGGGGTCCCCAGCTGCGACCAGTCCGGTCGCCGCGACGAGCTGCTCCCCCTCGAAGAGGCGCAGGACGAAGCGGGCATTCGCTGCTCCCGTCGGCGTATCGATGACAACGTTCTCCGACCGAACCTCGCGCCAGGGAACCGGATCCTCAGAGCAGGCGCCACCCAGTCCAGCCTCCCGGGACCGCTGCAGGGTGGCCACCCTGGTCCCCTCCGCGTTCACCACGTCCACTCCCTGCGACGCCGGAACAACATCCCAGTCGCCACGCGTTTCGAAGACCACTCCCAAATCCATCAGCTGATGGGTCTCCCGCAGCTCCGACAAGGACGGACCATCGCCTACCAGCTCCGGCCGCAACTCAACCGGAATCCCTGCAGCGATGAATCTTTGATCCATCAGTTCCTGCGGCGTGATTCCATCCGGATGGACATGCGTGTCCCAATTCAAAAGTGAACCGTATGTTTCAGGGTCCACCAGCCATTGTCCGTCAACTCGTTGTGCCACGGTGAACCAGGCATTTCCTCCGTCCTTAGGATTTGCCATGTAGCCCTCGTCGGTCAGCTGCATAACCATCCAATTCTCGGAACAGCCGATCACTGGGTAGTACTCCGGGTTTTCAGTTAGAGGGGTCATGCCCATGAAATCACTGCCCTGCTCCGTGATCACGTTTACGTCCAAGGGGTTGCATCGCTCGTCGGCTGGCGGCCCGGCAGGTGCGCCGGTAGGTTCGGCCGTCGGTTCCGGTGCTGCGGAAGGTTCGGCAGAGGGGGTCGGTTCAGCAGAGGGGGTTGGTTCGGCAGAGGGAGTTGGTTCGGCAGGTCCCGCGGGTAGCGGAGACTGCGCTCCGAGGGATCCGCCGACGACGACGGCACCCACCACCGCGGCTGCGGCGGCCACCCCGGCGACAGCCGCAACGACCCGGCGACGGCGCCGCATCGGCACTACGACCGGGCGGTCGTCGCTGAAAGCCTCCTGGTCCTGCAGTTCCGCCTCCTCTGTTCCTGCGAGGGCCACCGGAGCAATGACTTCAGTGGGCTCGCCGGTGGCCTCCCGTTCGGCCCGAACGGGATCGAGCCCCCGGATCAAATTCTCTATGCGGTCCATTTCAGGCTCCTTCCTCTGCCATCACGGCGGCGGGCATCATCTCGACGAATGCGGTACGGGCCCGGTGCAGGCGGACTTTGGCTGCCGTGCTTCTGCAACCAAGCACTTCGGCGATCTCAGCGATCGACAGGTCATCCCAGTAGGCCAAAAGGAGAATTTCGCGATCCTTCTCGCGTAATCTCATCAGCGCATCGGCGACAGCCTGTTGCTCGGCACCATGCCCGCGGCGCGCTGCGATGACCACAGATTCACGAACCCGCTGCATCAAATGCTGGGCACGCTCCCGGCGGCGGTACTCATTTCCGATGACGTTTCGTGCCACGGTGAGCAACCAAGCCGGTGTTACCTCGACGGCATCTGCTTGTCGCTGCCAGGCTATGCGGAAAACGTCATTAGTGAGTTCGTCAGCTGCCTCGCGGCTGCTGACCCTGCGGTGAATGAAGTGGAACACGCGCTCGCGGTGTTCCCTGTGAACCGCTGCGAAAACGTCATCGTATCGCTGCAACACTGTCCCCCCTGGTATCCGTTCCCTGTTCATACTCCTCTTGTTTCCGCGCAAACGGAGGAGGTTACAGAAATCTGAAACTGAACGGATTAAAGTGCGCGAGGGTGCGCCGCGGCGTAGATTTCGCGCAGGGTGTCAGCGGTCACGAGCGTGTAGACCTGGGTCGTGGTCACCGAAGCGTGTCCCAACAGTTCCTGCACCACACGGACGTCCGCTCCGCCCTGGAGCAGGTGTGTCGCGAAGGAGTGGCGGAGGGTGTGAGGTGAGACTTCCCCGGTGACGTTCGCGCGTTCCGCCGCTGCCTTCAAAATGGTCCAGGCACTCTGTCTGCTCAGCCGACCGCCGCGCAGATTCAGAAACAGCGCCGGTGCCGCGTTCTTCACGGTGGCGCCGGCCGCGAGCGCCGGGCGGGCCCGCACCAGGTAAGCTCCGACGGCGCGGGCCGCATAGGACCCGAGGGGCACCAGGCGCTCCTTCGAACCTTTCCCAAGCAAACGGACGACGGCGGGACCATCCAGGGCTGGGTCCACGGACACGTCATCGACGTCCAGTCCGACAGCCTCGCTGATCCGTGCCCCTGTCGAATAGAGAAACTCAAGCAACGCCCTGTCCCGGAGTCCCGCTGATGTGGATGTGTCCACAGCTTCGAGGATGCGCGTGACATCATCAACAGAAATTGCTTTCGGAAGCCGTTGCCCCGCCGTTGGGGGATGGACGTCCTCGGCTGGATCAGTGGAAGTGGTGCCCTCAAGTGCCAGGAACCGGTGCAGCCCCCGCACCGCTACGACCGTTCGCGCGGCCGACCGGGGGCTTAGGGGCGACTGACCGTCGTCGCCCGTTGCCAGACCCTGCGAGAAGGCCGAAACCACGTGGCGAGTGACCTGGCTGATCGATTCGATCCCCTGGGCCGCGAGGAACCGCTGATAGCGAAGCAGATCACGGCGGTAGGCGGCGAGGGTATTCGCTGAGAGTCCGCGCTCCACCAGCATGTGCTGCAGATATTCGCTCATCAACCGGCCCGGCGGGGTGGACAGCAGCTCATCCCGAACTGCGGCTTTCACGCCTTCCACGCCACGTCAGTCTTTCAAAACCGGGCCGGCGGCCCACGTGTGGTGCTGGCTCGGGTGTTCCGGCCACGGCGATTCGGCCGGTCGAAGGGCTGCGTATCCACCGGCTTTTGCAACAGCCGCGGCCAGCACCGCGGCGGCGGCCGACGGGCTGTGGATCCGGCCAGCCAGGACAGCGTCCACAGCTTCCTGCAGCGGAATCCACTCAAGCTCGATTTCGGCTTCCTCGTGTGTGCGGGTGTGCCGCTGTTCCACCGGAACCTGTGAAATGCCCTGGGCAAGGTAGATCCTGAGTGCTTCGCTCGATGACCCCGGTGAGAGGAAGAGGTCCGTCAGGACATGCCAGGACCCGGCGGTGATGTCCGCTTCCTCGGCGAGTTCGCGTGCCGCTGCGACAACAAACTCTTCTCCATCGACGTCCAGCAGGCCCGCCGGGATTTCCCACAGGTCCATCCGCACCGGGTGCCGGTACTGGCGGATCAGAAGGACCCGCTCATCCCGATCCATCGCCAGAATTGCCACCGCGCCGGGATGTTCGATGAACTCGCGGGTGATGGGCTCGCCGTCGTCGTGCAGCTTGAAAGTCTCACGGACGACGTCCCATATCTTCCCCTTGAACGCCGCTGCAGAGTCGAGCAGCCGGCGCGGACTCTGCCGGTCCGCTATCACTGGACGCTGCTGCTGCGGTTCCACATTTAGGCCTTGATGCCCCGGCGGGTAAGCGCAGCCTTGACCAGGCCGGCGAAGAGCGGGTGCGGCCGGGTGGGACGGGAGCTGAGCTCAGGGTGCGCCTGAGTGGAAATGTAATATGGGTGGGTTTTGGCGCGAAGCTCAACGAACTCGACCAGGTTGCCGTCGGTTGTGGTTCCGGAAACGACCAGACCTGCTGCTTCGAGCTTGTCGCGGTACTCGTTATTGACTTCGTAGCGGTGCCGGTGACGCTCGCTCACGTCCGTGCGGCCATAGGTCTTCGCCGTCAGGGAACCTTCCTTGAGCTTGGCTTCCCACAGGCCGAGGCGCATGGTGCCGCCCATGTCTCCCTCGCCGGCAACAATCTCGAGCTGCTCCGCCATGGTGGCGATGACCGGGAAGTCAGTTTCGGGCTCAAACTCTGTGGAGGAGGCGCCCTTGAGTCCAACAACGTTACGGGCATACTCGATCACCATGCACTGCAGGCCGAGGCACAATCCGAGCGTCGGCACGCCGTTCTCACGTGAATACCGCAACGCACCCAGCTTGCCCTCAAGGCCGCGGATGCCGAATCCTCCCGGAACGCAGATGGCGTCGACACCTTCCAGTGCCTTGGCCGCACCCTCTTCGGTGGCGCACTCGTCGGAGGGGACCCAGCGGATCTGCACCTTGGCCTTGTTCGCGAATCCGCCCGCGCGCAGCGCCTCGGTCACGGAAAGGTAGGCGTCGGGGAGGTCGATGTACTTGCCGACCAGCGCGATTTCAACGTGGTGCTTCGGATAGTGCACCGCGTCGAGGAGCTTGTTCCACTTCGACCAGTTCACGTCCTTGAACTTCAGGTCAAGCGCCTGCACGATGTATGCGTCAAGACCCTGGGCGTGAAGGGTCTTGGGGATGTCGTAGATGCTTGGGGCATCAGCTGCATTGACGACGGCGTCGATGTCGACGTCGCACATGCGCCCGATCTTTGCGCGCATCGCATCGGGAACCTCGCGGTCGGACCGGATGACAATTGCATCAGGCTGGATACCGATGGAGCGGAGCATTGCAACGGAGTGCTGTGTGGGCTTGGTCTTCAGTTCCTGGGACGGACCGATGTACGGAACCAGGGAGACGTGCAGGAAGAAGACGTTGTTACGGCCGATGTCCTGCCGCACCTGCCGTGCGGACTCGAGGAAGGGCTGGGACTCGATGTCGCCTACGGTGCCGCCGATTTCGGTGATGATGACGTCGGGGGCGACCTTGCGCGATGCTGAGGGCTCTGCTGGCAGGCGCATGCGCCGCTTGATCTCGTCGGTGATGTGCGGGATGACCTGCACAGTGTCTCCCAAGTACTCGCCGCGGCGTTCCTTGGCGATCACCGTCGAGTAGATCTGGCCGGTGGTGACGTTGGCGGAGCCGTCAAGGCTCTCATCGAGGAAGCGCTCGTAGTGGCCGATGTCCAGGTCCGTTTCGGCGCCGTCGTCGGTCACGAAGACCTCACCGTGCTGGAATGGATTCATAGTGCCGGGATCAACGTTGAGATACGGATCCAGCTTCTGCATTGTCACGGAAAGTCCGCGCGCCCTCAGGAGGTGCCCGAGGCTGGAGGCCGTCAGTCCCTTGCCTAGAGAGGACGCCACGCCACCTGTAACGAAGATGTGCTTGGTAGTCTTTGCGGACTTTGAGAACCGGGAGATTGTTTGCTGCACCACGGGGTTCGAGACTATCACTTAGCTGTTGTGCGCGCTGCATCAAGCAGCAGTTCTTCCGCGTGTGCCTGGGCACTTGCGGATTCTTCCTGGCCGGCCAGCATCCGGGCCAGTTCCCGCACCCGCTCGGAGTCGGGAAGGACTTCGACGTCGCTGGCCGTGAATCCGCCGTCGGCGGCCCGGCTTTTGGTCACCCGGATGTGGTGCGAGGCGAAGGCGGCGACCTGCGGCAGGTGCGTGACGACAACAACCTGAACATGGCGCGCGAGCATGGCGAGCCTGCGCCCGATTTCGACGGCGGCCTTGCCCCCGACGCCGGCGTCCACTTCATCGAACACAAACGTTGGTACAGGGTCGACGGCGGCGAGCACCACCTCGATCGCGAGCATTACCCTCGAGAGTTCACCGCCCGACGCGCCCTTACCGAGCGGCCGCGGTGCGGACCCGGCGTGCGGCTGGAGGGAGAACGCGACGTCGTCGGCCCCCAACGCGCCGGGTGCGTCCGTGGATACAACCTCGATGATGAGTTGTGCATCGGGCATTGCAAGCGCCGTCAGTTCAGCACTGACCCGGGCGGAGAGCTCCCCCGCAGCGGTCTGACGCAACGCCGTGAGCAACCCGGCCTCCGTGCGGACACGATCCTCAAGCGCTGCGGCTTCCTGGTGCAATTCCTCAATGCGGTTCGAATCTCCGCTGATTTCCTCGAGGCGTTCACGGCTGGCCGCGGTCCACTCCAGCACTTCGTTGATGGTCGGAGCGTACTTGCGGATGAGGACGTTCAGCTCCGCCCGCCGTGCCTCGACCTCCGCCAACCGACCCGGTCCGTCGGAATCAATCGACGCCGCGTAACCTGCCAGCTCTGTCGAGATATCAGCGAGGATGTACCCTACTTCCGCCAACCGTTCGGCGAGGGTATCCAATTCGGCGTCGTGCGCGCCGACCGCTTCGAGCTGCCGCTTTGCAACGTCCACGAGGGTAATCGCGTCACCGGTTTCCGGGAACTCACCGGACACGAGCGCCTGGTGGGCTTCAGCCGCTGCCGTCCGAAGCTCTTCCACGTTCCCGAGCTTCATCGCTTCGGTCTTCAGTGCCTCGTCTTCATCGGGCCTGGGGTCGACGGCGTCAATTTCCTCGAGTGCGGACCGCAGGGACTCTGCTTCCCGAAGGCGGTCCCGCTCAGCGTTGCGCAGGGCGTCAAGTTCAGCCGTCACCTCCCGCCACCGCCGGAAGGCGGACTGGTAGGAGGTGAGCGCGGCAGCAAGCTCACTGCCGCCGAACTTATCGAGTGCCTCCCGCTGCGCCCCTGCACCCCGCAGGCGTAACTGGTCCGATTGCCCGTGGACCACAACGAGCTTCTCCCCGACTTCCGCAAGCACCGCGGCAGGGGCAGCGCGACCGCCAACGTAAGCCCGGCTCCGGCCGTCGCTGCTGACGGTCCGCGCGAGGATCAGCCCGGCGCCGCCGTCGTCGTACTCTTCCAGCTCCGCGCCCGCCTCCAGCGCGCGCTGTGCTGCCGAGCCGCCGGAATCGACGCGGACCACCGCTTCCGCGGACGCGCCCTTCGCACCCAGGCGGACAGCCCCGGCGTCGGACCTTGCGCCCATGAGCAGCCCCAGTGCGGAGAGCACCATCGTTTTTCCAGCACCGGTTTCACCCGTGACTACCGTGAACCCAGTGCCGAGGGAAAGTGTTGCGTCGGCGATGACGCCGAGGTCGCGGATGCGGATTTCCTCGATCATCCTGACGCTTCCGCCTCGTGGGTGACTGGCCCGCGCCAGCCCTGGGTGGGGAGCGCGAACTTACGGACCAGCCGCTCGGAGAACGGGGTCTGGTGGGTGCGGGCCAGACGTACGGGGGTGTCGGAACGCGTTGCCTCCACGCGTGAGCCGGGTGGGAGGTCCACGGTCCGGCGTCCGTCGCACCAGAGCACACCGGGTGCGTCAGTCCGCGACAGTATTTCAACGGCCAACAACGATGTCGGCGCAACGACGAGCGGCTTGGCGAACAGTGCGTGGGCGCTGATCGGGGCGACGAGCAGCGCCTCGACTTCCGGCCACACCACTGGCCCACCGGAGGAGAACGCATACGCCGTCGACCCGGTGGGGGTGGCAAGCACCACTCCGTCGCAACCGAAGGAACTGACCGGGCGGCCGTCCACTTCGAGCACAACCTCGATCATCCGCTCCCGGTTGGCTTTCTCGATTGCGGCTTCGTTCAGGGCCCAGGTCTGGGCGGCCAGCTGGTCGCCCTGCCAGACTTTAACGTCGATGGCCATGCGTTCCTCGACCGTGTAATCCTTGTCGACTACCCAGCGAACGGCTTCTGCGAGACCTGCCCGCTCACTCTCGGCAAGGAAACCGACGTGCCCAAGATTCACTCCGAGCAGTGGAACTTCGGTGCCGCGCATGAGCTCCGCCGCACGGAGAATGGTTCCGTCTCCGCCGAGCACCATGCCAAGCTCAATATCCTCCAGCGAAGCGTCGGTGCCCAGGGCTTCAGTGGGAGCCGCGAGCATTCCATACTCCGCCTGGATGTCGGCCAATTCTTCAACGCGCATCACCGGCGTCAACCCGGCCGCATGAAGGCGGGTACACGCTTCCTGCGCGGCAGCCATGGCTTCATGGCGGCCGGTGTGGGCGAGTACCAGTATGCGTCTAGTCATTACGCTCCGTTGTATCAGTTGGAGGCGGCATCACGCACTGCCGCCGATTCAAATGCAGGACTTGCCCGGACCAGGTCCTGGGCTCGATCATGCACTCGCGACGCTGCGTCATCCTCGATACTAGGCACGATCCCACCGCCCGGCACCTTTATCCACACGAAGAACTCCACGTTTCCGTTCTGCCCGGCCAGAGGACTGCGGGCAACCGACTCCACCCGAAGGCCCAGTGCCAGCGCGGACCCGACAACCCCGACGACAGCGGCGCGCCTCAGGGCCTCATCCGTCACCACTCCCGTGCGGTTGAGTGCGTTCCTGCCAACCTCGAACTGCGGCTTGACCATGAGGACAAGTTCCCCGCCCGGTTTCGTAGCTCGGGCGAGCGGTTCCATGACGAGGGTGAGGGAAATGAAGGACAGGTCAGCAACCGTCAGATCAACCGTGCCGCCAATCTCAACAGGGTCGAGGAACCGGACGTTCATCCCCTCATGCACTTTTACGTGCGGGTGGTTCCGAAGCTGGTCCACCAGCTGGCCGTGCCCAACGTCAACTGCAACCACCTCTGCGGCCCCGCGACGAAGCAGTACGTCGGTGAAACCTCCGGTCGAAGCGCCCGCGTCCAGGCACCTGCGGCCCTCTACGCGGACGTTGGGGAACGCGGCCAGTGCACCGTCGAGCTTGTGCCCCGCGCGGCTCAGGTAATCGGGGCGCGGCCCGTCGGTGACTGTCAGGTCCTCTGCATCTTCAACCCGTTGGGAAGATTTGGCCGCTACGGCGCCCGCACGGAGCACCCGCCCTTCCGCGATGAGCGCAGCGGCATGGGAACGCGACCGTGCCAATCCGCGCGCAACCAGCGCCTGGTCAAGTCTTGCCATCAGGTGTGTTCGGTGTTGAGTTCGCTAAGCAACTCATCATGCAGTTGTTCGAACGCCGCAGGCTGCTCACTCTCAGGCAACTCGGCAATGTTCACGAGCGCTCCGATCAAACCGTCAACGGCTGCGTCGTCAGTTGGTGCGATCGAGACGGGATATTCCGGCGTCGAACCGTCCAGCAGCGTGCCCTGCTCCAGCGGATACCGCTCACTCGATGACATGCCAAACCTCGCTCCCGGTCAGGATCCGTCGTTCTCGAACTGCAGTGGCGGCAGAGCCACTGTGGTCTGCTCCGGCGTTGCAGTCCACCAGGCAGCGCAGGCCGCGCGCCACGTGTCCACGTTATCGCGGCCGCCAGCCATGACCACGACGCCGTCCCGCACTTCCGCACTCGAGTTCCCGCAGGCGAACACGCCACCGGTTTCCACTGTTTCCGGGTACGGGCGGTGAAGGTCGCACAGGTCCCGGAGCAGGTACGTTGGCCGTTGATCCGTCACAGCAGCAAGTGCGTTGGTCCAGCTGTCAACGCCGGTGAGCACCAGCGCTGTTTCCATGCCGGCCCGATTCCCGCCGAGGATGTCGGTGTCGAGCCGATCTCCCACCACAAGCGCGCGGTTGGCGCCGAGGTGCTTTGCCGCCGTCGTAAACAGCTGTGCTTCAGGCTTGCCTGCCACTTTCGGCCGTTCGCCTGTGGCTGCAGCAACCGCCGCGACAAGCGTGCCGTTACCAGGAGCAATACCGCGCGCCTGGGGAATGGACATATCGGTGTTGGTCGCGACCCAAACTGCCCCTCCGGCCACTGCGAAAGCAGCTTCAGCCAGGTCCCTCCAGCCGAGCGACGGCTCGAAACCCTGGATAACGGCGTCGGGAATGGGGTCAGCGGTCGACACGGGGACCAGACCCTGGTCCGCGACGTGCTGTGCCAGGATGGTGCTCCCGGTCACGAGCACGGTGGCACCGGCCGGGACCAGGCCGGCCAGCAGCTCAGCCCCCGCGAGTGCTGACCCGAACACCTGTTCCGCCGTTGCTGGCGCGCCGAGCTCCTGCAGATGCGCAGCGACGTCGGCCGAGGATCTGGAGGCGTTGTTCGTAATGTAGGCCAGCGCAACCCCCCTGCCCTCCAGCGCCTCAAGTGACTCGATTGCACCGGGAATCGCCGAGGGGCCCGCGTAAACGACACCATCCAGGTCAGCCAGCAGCGCTTCGAAACGGTCGACGAGGGCTGGGCCCCCACTTTCAGTCACGATCAGCGGTATCCGTGGCCGCGGTTGAATCAGTGTTGTCAGCAACCATGTCCGTTGAATCGGTATCGTCCGGTCCATTGTCAGCTGATTCAACGTCACCCGAATCAGGCTTGGTCGCCTCAGACTCGACTGCCTCAGCCTCGGGGGACCCGCCGTCGCTCAGTTCAGTCTCAGCCGCCTCTCCAGCTTCACCATGCTCTTTAGCCTTATCGCCCTGCTCAGCTTCACCGTTCTCATCAGCCTTGTCGCCCTGCTCAGCCTCACCGCTCGCTGAACCGGAGGAGCTGTTCTCATCTTCGGCCTCTTGGGAGGCGACCGCCTGGATCGTTCCTGCAGCGGCCTGGCGGTCAAGGGTTGGCTCCTCATCATCTCCAGCCAGGTCGATGATGTCCGGGTCGGCAAAGGCGCCCACACCGAGGGCATTCTCGGCAACATCTGCCTGACGAAGCCAGGAAGCGGCTTCCTCCGTGCGGCCGACTACGCCCAGTGCCTCCGCATAAGCGCGGAAGAGGCGTGGGCTATAGCTGAACGCACGGTTCTTCGTCAGTTGCGGGACTTCAAGGGCGGCAACAGCCGCGTCGTGCTGGCCAAGATCGGCCCGCGCACCCGACACGACGATCGCAAGCTCCACCTTCCCCGCGGTGTCGAGCTGGGTAGCGTCGTCGGATTGTGCAAGGTCAATGGCACGGTCAGGGCGCCCCAGTCCCCGCTCGCAGTCGGCCATGATCGGCAAATGGTCATTCGAACCGCTGATGCGCCGATAAGTGCGGAACTCCCGCAGAGCTTCCCCATAGTGCCCTGCAGCGTAGGCTGTGAGGCCCACGGCTTCGCGCACGACGGCGAGACGGCCTCCGCGGCGGCTTGCAGCCAGCGCATGCTGGAACGCCAGCTCGGGCTCGTCGTCAATCAGCCGGCCTGCCATGACCAGGTGCTTGGAAACCCAGAGGGCGCTGCGCTCTTCCAGGTTGCGGATCTGAGCGCGAGTGATCTTGTCGAGCTCGCTGCCGGTGACGTCCTCATCGATCTCCGGTGAACGCTCGCGGTCCGGGCGGTTGGCACTGCGCAGGTCACGTGCATTGTGTGGACGGGCAAACGGTGAGTCCGCAGGCCCGTTGTCCCGTGGGCCGTTGTCCCGAGACCCGTCGAAACGCCTTGGCGCATCAGTTCGCCGCTCGTCTCCGCGACCGCCAGCATTGTATCCCCGCTGCTCACGGTCGCCGGATCCAAAACTCCGCTGCTCCCTATCGCCGCCGAAGGAAGATCCGCCGCGCCCGGCATTGTTGCCTTCCCGTCCCCGGAATCCTGAATCGGTTCGTCTTCCCGCTTCATTGCTCCGAGGAGCGCGGTCATTGTTTCGCTCCCCTGCGTCACGGTAGCTACCGCGCTCGGCCCCTCCTGAACGGGGACCATCACGACGCTCGGGGGCCCTGCCGGTACGCGAACCAGGCTCGCGGAAGCTCCGCCGGGAGTCATCTTCCTTGCGGAAAGCACCTGCTTCGCGGCTGCTTCCTCCGCGCGAAGGTGCGCCTCCCTTGAAGCCCCGGTTTTCTGTGCGGCCGTCATTGTCCCGTGAGGGGCGATCACGCCATGAACCAGCACTGTTGCCGGCATCAGGCGCGCCGCTGGGACGGCCAAACGGCTGGCGCTGGCCACGCTCTGGACGTCCTTCGCTACTTCTGCCTGAGTTGTCCCGGCTGTATCCACCGGAGCGACGCTCACCGGCATCACGGTTGAAACCCGAACCCGCACCACGACGCTCACCACTATCACGCTCACGCGAAGGCCCACCGGAACGACGCTCACCGGCATCACGGTTGAATCCACCGGAACGGCGCTCTCCCGGTGGGGTTTCACGCCGGGGGCGGTCATCGTTTACGCGCGGAGAGTCCTTGCGATCAGCGTTAGGGCGGTTGAAGCCACGCCGTTCCGGCCCCCCTGCCCCACGGGCTTCTGAATCGCTGCTGCGGCGTTCATCCCGACGCTCGTTGTCCTGTCCGCGCGTGCGGTCCTGATCAGCCATGGCAGTGTGATTCCTCTCGTCATGAGCTGACCTGACCTGGGCGTCGGACGCTCTCGCTTTTGATATATGTGTCGTGTCTTCGATTCCGGGCAGGACCCTTCTCCCATTGTAGGGAAGGGTCGCGGATCCGGTGAAGGGCCGTTAAATGACTGAGGCTCCGACAGAATGGTCGGAGCCTCAGTGCTAAGTGTTGTCCGGCGGTGTCCTACTCTCCCACACTCTCTCGGGTGCAGTACCATCGGCGCTGTGGGTCTTAGCTTCCGGGTTCGGAATGGGACCGGGCGTTTCCCCCACGCTATGACCGCCGTAACTCGTTTACCCGTCCCCCCGTG
Source organism: Arthrobacter sp. TRD_SC_6 (assembly GCF_055361185.1). NCBI lineage: Bacteria > Bacillati > Actinomycetota > Actinomycetes > Micrococcales > Micrococcaceae > Arthrobacter > Arthrobacter sp. TRD_SC_6. The sequence continues at coordinate 2,211,419 of NZ_CM143953.1, read as the reverse complement.
TCCTGCCCTTTTGCCCCTTTTTGGTGGGGGGTGTGGGTGGTTGGGGGGTGGGAAAATTGTGGTTACAACTCTGTGTTTAGTTGTGTGTATTTTGTTGTGTTTGGTTCCCGGGGTTGTTGGTTGGGAACCGCATAGTGGACGCGTAGCATTACATGTTTTGTGTGGTGTCAAGTTATCGGCTTATTAGTACCGGTCAGCTTCACGAGTCGTTAGTCCTCGCTTCCACATCCGGCCTATCAACCCAGTGGTCTGGCTGGGGGCCTCTCACACGATATGTGTATGGAAATCTCATCTCGAAGCAGGCTTCCCGCTTAGATGCTTTCAGCGGTTATCCCATCCGAACGTAGCTAATCAGCGGTGCACTTGGCAGTACAACTGACACACCAGAGGTTCGTCCGTCCCGGTCCTCTCGTACTAAGGACAGCCCTTCTCAAATTTCCTGCGCGCGCAGCGGATAGGGACCGAACTGTCTCACGACGTTCTAAACCCAGCTCGCGTACCGCTTTAATGGGCGAACAGCCCAACCCTTGGGACCTACTCCAGCCCCAGGATGCGACGAGCCGACATCGAGGTGCCAAACCATGCCGTCGATATGGACTCTTGGGCAAGATCAGCCTGTTATCCCCGAGGTACCTTTTATCCGTTGAGCGACGGCCATTCCACAATGTACCGCCGGATCACTAGTCCCGACTTTCGTCCCTGCTTGAGATGTCTCTCTCACAGTCAAGCTCCCTTGTGCACTTACACTCGCCACCTGATTGCCAACCAGGCTGAGGGAACCTTTGGGCGCCTCCGTTACTTTTTAGGAGGCAACCGCCCCAGTTAAACTACCCATCAGGCACTGTCCCTGACCCGGATTACGGGCCGAAGTTAGATATCCAGAGTGACCAGAGTGGTATTTCAACGATGACTCCACCTGAACTAGCGTCCAAGCTTCACAGTCTCCCACCTATCCTACACAAGCCACACCGAACACCAATACCAAACTATAGTGAAGGTCTCGGGGTCTTTCCGTCCTGCTGCGCGTAACGAGCATCTTTACTCGTAGTGCAATTTCGCCGAGTTTATGGTTGAGACAGCGGGGAAGTCGTTACTCCATTCGTGCAGGTCGGAACTTACCCGACAAGGAATTTCGCTACCTTAGGATGGTTATAGTTACCACCGCCGTTTACTGGGGCTTAAATTCCCAGCTTCGCCCACAAGGGGCTAACCGGTCCTCTTAACCTTCCAGCACCGGGCAGGAGTCAGTCCGTATACATCGTCTTGCGACTTCGCACGGACCTGTGTTTTTAGTAAACAGTCGCTTCCCCCTGGTCTCTGCGGCCCCGATCCGCCTCCCCACAGCAAGTGTGGTTCACGGTTGGGGCCCCCCTTCTCCCGAAGTTACGGGGGCATTTTGCCGAGTTCCTTAACCATAATTCTCTCGATCGCCTTAGTATTCTCTACCTGATCACCTGTGTCGGTTTGGGGTACGGGCAGTTGGAACCTCACGCCGATGCTTTTCTAGGCAGCATAGGATCACCGGATCCCCACCAAAGTGGGGCCCATCGGGTCTCAAAGTCGGTATCTAAACCAGGACCACGGATTTACCTATGATCCCTCCTACACCCTTAGACCAGGACAACCATCGCCTGGCCCGACTACCTTCCTGCGTCACACCTGTTAATACGCTTACCTCCCAAGATCAGGTCCCACGCTCCCCACTAACACTGTCCCCGAAGGGCACTGGAAAATGGTTTGGGTGGTTAGTATCCCTTGTTCAGTATGGGCGGTTCTTCACCGGTACGGGAATATCAACCCGTTGTCCATCGACTACGCCTGTCGGCCTCGCCTTAGGTCCCGACTTACCCAGGGCAGATTAGCTTGACCCTGGAACCCTTGATCATTCGGCGGACGGGTTTCTCACCCGTCTTTCGCTACTCATGCCTGCATTCTCACTCGTGTAGGCTCCACCGCTGGTTTACACCGCGACTTCACTGCCCACACGACGCTCCCCTACCACTCCAAACACCTGAACCAACCCCAAAGGGCCAGCTGGGTTATTGTTTGAAATCCACAACTTCGGCGGTGTACTTGAGCCCCGCTACATTGTCGGCGCGGAATCACTTGACCAGTGAGCTATTACGCACTCTTTCAAGGATGGCTGCTTCTAAGCCAACCTCCTGGTTGTCTGAGCAACTCCACATCCTTTCCCACTTAGCACACGCTTAGGGGCCTTAGTTGGTGGTCTGGGCTGTTTCCCTCTCGACTATGAAGCTTATCCCCCACAGTCTCACTGCTGCGCTCTCACTTACCGGCATTCGGAGTTTGGCTGACGTCAGTAACCTTGTAGGGCCCATCGGCCATCCAGTAGCTCTACCTCCGGCAAGAAACACGCAACGCTGCACCTAAATGCATTTCGGGGAGAACCAGCTATCACGAAGTTTGATTGGCCTTTCACCCCTACCCACAGCTCATCCCCTCCATTTTCAACTGAAGTGGGTTCGGTCCTCCACGACGTCTTACCGTCGCTTCAACCTGGCCATGGGTAGATCACTTCGCTTCGGGTCTAGATCACGCCACTCACTCGCCCTATTCAGACTCGCTTTCGCTACGGCTACCCCACACGGGTTAACCTCGCGACGTAACACTAACTCGCAGGCTCATTCTTCAAAAGGCACGCCATCACAGGAACAGTGATAAATCACCACCTGCTCTGACGGATTGTAGGCACACGGTTTCAGGTACTATTTCACTCCCCTCCCGGGGTACTTTTCACCTTTCCCTCACGGTACTTGTCCGCTATCGGTCATCAGGGAGTATTTAGGCTTACCAGGTGGTCCTGGCAGATTCGCACGGGATTTCTCGGGCCCCGTACTACTTGGGATACTCTCCAAGCGGCAACACGCATTACAGCTACGGGACTCTCACCCACTCCGGTCGGGCCTTCAAACCCGTTCACCTATACGCTTGCACTCACTTCACCAGCCCGGCAGAGCTGATACGGAAAGTCCCGCAACCCCAGAGATGCAACGCCCGCCGGCTATCACACACCACTGGTTTAGCCTCATCCGCGTTCGCTCGCCACTACTAACGGAATCACTATTGTTTTCTCTTCCTGTGGGTACTGAGATGTTTCACTTCCCCACGTTCCCCCCACGTACCCTATGTGTTCAGATACGGGTCACCACGTCGCAACAAGTACGCATGGCGGGGTTTCCCCATTCGGACATCCTGGGATCAAAGTTCGGTTATCAACTCCCCCAGGCTTATCGCAGATTCCCACGTCCTTCTTCGGCTCCTGATGCCAAGGCATCCACCGTGTGCCCTTAAAAACTTGACGAAAACACACACAACCCACAACCAACACCACACCCACCCCAACAAAGGGACAGACACAATGCCAGCCAACGAATCATGCGCGATTACACAAAATTTAAGATGCTCGCGTCCACTATGCAGTTCTCAAACAACAACCCCAACACACACCACCCACACCCCCGCAACCCAGCCAGACCCTTACGATCCAACCAAACCACAGACCCCTTCTCACAGGAGAACAGTGCAGGCAATCATGCCCAGGAAAACCAGAAACCCCACAAACCCAACCCCCGAAAGGATCAGACTCCTGTTGCTTCAGGACCCAACAGTGTGCCAAAGGATGAAACCAACACCACCAACCACGCCTTTCCACAACCCACCCCCACACATCCCCGCACTACACGAGAACACACAAGAACAAGCCCGTACTCAACACAATCAACAGCACCAGCCACCACAATTTCGTTGATATTCCACCCATGAGCACCCACCGCAGAACAAACGCCTGCGCAATGGGCATACTCCTGACAACCCCCACACCCCAACAACGGGATGAACAGAAAGTTGTAGGCGCTCCTTAGAAAGGAGGTGATCCAGCCGCACCTTCCGGTACGGCTACCTTGTTACGACTTAGTCCCAATCGCCGGTCCCACCTTCGACGGCTCCCCCCCAAAAGGGTTAGGCCACCGGCTTCGGGTGTTACCAACTTTCGTGACTTGACGGGCGGTGTGTACAAGGCCCGGGAACGTATTCACCGCAGCGTTGCTGATCTGCGATTACTAGCGACTCCGACTTCATGAGGTCGAGTTGCAGACCTCAATCCGAACTGAGACCGGCTTTTTGGGATTAGCTCCACCTCACAGCATCGCAACCCTTTGTACCGGCCATTGTAGCATGCGTGAAGCCCAAGACATAAGGGGCATGATGATTTGACGTCGTCCCCACCTTCCTCCGAGTTGACCCCGGCAGTCTCCCATGAGTCCCCGGCATAACCCGCTGGCAACATGGAACGAGGGTTGCGCTCGTTGCGGGACTTAACCCAACATCTCACGACACGAGCTGACGACAACCATGCACCACCTGTAAACCGGCCACAAGTGGCCGACACATCTCTGCGCCGTTCCGGTTCATGTCAAGCCTTGGTAAGGTTCTTCGCGTTGCATCGAATTAATCCGCATGCTCCGCCGCTTGTGCGGGCCCCCGTCAATTCCTTTGAGTTTTAGCCTTGCGGCCGTACTCCCCAGGCGGGGCACTTAATGCGTTAGCTACGGCGCGGAAAACGTGGAATGTCCCCCACACCTAGTGCCCAACGTTTACGGCATGGACTACCAGGGTATCTAATCCTGTTCGCTCCCCATGCTTTCGCTCCTCAGCGTCAGTTAATGCCCAGAGACCTGCCTTCGCCATCGGTGTTCCTCCTGATATCTGCGCATTTCACCGCTACACCAGGAATTCCAGTCTCCCCTACATCACTCAAGTCTGCCCGTACCCACCGCAGATCCGGGGTTAAGCCCCGGACTTTCACGGCAGACGCGACAAACCGCCTACGAGCTCTTTACGCCCAATAATTCCGGATAACGCTTGCGCCCTACGTATTACCGCGGCTGCTGGCACGTAGTTAGCCGGCGCTTCTTCTGCAGGTACCGTCACTTTCGCTTCTTCCCTACTGAAAGAGGTTTACAACCCGAAGGCCTTCATCCCTCACGCGGCGTCGCTGCATCAGGCTTGCGCCCATTGTGCAATATTCCCCACTGCTGCCTCCCGTAGGAGTCTGGGCCGTGTCTCAGTCCCAGTGTGGCCGTCCACCCTCTCAGGCCGGCTACCCGTCGTCGCCTTGGTAGGCCATTACCCCACCAACAAGCTGATAGGCCGCGAGTCCATCCAAAACCACAAAAGCTTTCCACCAACCACCATGCGATAGTCGGTCGTATCCAGTATTAGACCCAGTTTCCCAGGCTTATCCCAGAGTCAAGGGCAGGTTACTCACGTGTTACTCACCCGTTCGCCACTAATCCCCCCAGCAAGCTGAGGATCATCGTTCGACTTGCATGTGTTAAGCACGCCGCCAGCGTTCATCCTGAGCCAGGATCAAACTCTCCGTAAAAAACTACGAACACAACACCAACCCCCGGAAAAAGAAGGCCAATGCTGCACAAAATTCGAAACCAGCCAAAAAACCAGCCACCCCACGAGGTGAGATGACCAGCAAATCAACCAATCAAAAAACAATCGGTATCAACAAACATGGCACACTATTGAGTTCTCAAACAACAGAAGCAATTCACATACTCTGCAAATTTATTTGCATTTCCGTGCTGCGGTATTCACAAATCTAATTCATCCGAATTACTTCTGTCAAATCCGCTATTTCGCTGAATTTGCCGGAATAAATCCGAATCCGCCCACCTAGAATCAACCGGAACTTCGGGCTACTGCGCTGAGCGCACGCCCGTGCCGTTGAGATTTAGGAGGGGTTGGTTGCCACTCATCGGCGGCAACTCAGAAGACATTACACGCCCGATCCGGGCCGCGCAAATCCTCCGCGCAACACTCGCTTGCTAGCTGACTTCGACGGTCGCCAGGGTCCGCTTTCCACGCCGGAGGAGCAGGTAGCGGCCGTGAAGCAACTGCTCCTTTCCCACCAACGTGTCAGCATCGGTGACCTTTTCGTTGTTGACGTACGCACCGCCGTCGGACACTGTCCGGCGGGCAGCAGAGTTGCTCGGGGCAAGCCCGCTCGCCACCAGAAGGTCGATGATCCCCAGGCCGCCGGCGTCGATCTTCGCGCTCGGCAGCTCAGCCGTTGCAGCGCGAAGGGTGGCTTCGTCCAGTCGGGACAAGTCTCCCTGCCCGAACAGCGCGGCCGACGCCGCTATGGCATTTTCTGTCGCCTCTACCCCGTGAACCAACGAGGTCACCTCGAAAGCCAGGGCGCGCTGAGCTTCCCGGAGATGCGGCCGGCTAGCCACTGCTTCTCCGAACTCCTCGATTTCGGCCCGCGACCGGAAGGTAAAGACCTTCATCCGGTCCAGGACGTCGGCATCGGATGCGTTGAGCCAGAACTGGTACATGGCGTATGGGGTTGTCATGGCTGGGTCCAGCCAGATGGCGTTGCCCTCACTCTTCCCGAACTTGGTGCCGTCGGAATTAGTGATGAGCGGCGTGCCGATCGCGTGGACGGTCTTTCCCTCCACCTTGCGAATCAGTTCGGTTCCGCTGGTCAGATTGCCCCATTGATCGGATCCACCCGTCTGCAGGACGCATCCATGGTCCCGGTGCAGGTGTAGGTAATCCATCCCCTGGAGGATCTGGTAGCTGAACTCCGCGTAGCTGATGCCCTCCTCGGAGTTGAGTCGGGACGCCACAATATCCTTCTTGATCATTGTTCCGACCCGGTAGTACTTGCCAACATCCCGAAGGAAGTCGACCACGCTCATGGGCGCGGTCCAGTCCAGGTTGTTGACCATCCGTGCGGCGTTGTCGCCTTCGAAGCTGAGGAACTTTTGCACCTGGCCTTGAAGGTAACCTACCCACTCGCCCACCGTTTCCTTGGTGTTCATGGTGCGCTCGGCGGAAGGTTTGGGGTCTCCGACCAGTCCAGTGGAACCTCCCACCAGGCCGATCGGTTTGTGGCCCGCTAACTGGAGGCGCCGCATGGTCAGCAGCTGCACAAGGTTGCCCAGGTGCAGGCTCGCAGCCGTGGGATCAAAGCCGCAGTAGTACGTGATGGGATTCCCGGCGAGCAACTTCTCCAACTCAACCTCGTCGGTGGAGACGTGAACCAGCCCCCGCCACTTCAACTCCTGCCAGAGGCTGTCGAAGGACTGGTCATTCTGCTGGGTCATCATGGAATTGTCAGGGGAATCGGTAGGTTGGCGCACAGCATTCAAAATATCAGCCCTCAATGCCCTCGGGTATTTCACCGGAGGAGATAAGACGCAGCCGCTGAGTGGGACGCGTCATCGCAACGTACAGATCACCGATCTGCACGTGTTCAGGCTTGAGCATCTCCGCCGGCTCCAGGACCATGACAGTGTCGAACTCAAGCCCTTTCGATTCACGTGGAGTGATGACCACGATGTCCTGCCCAGGGCCGCCAGCCCCGATCCCCACTCGTTCGCCATACACCTCGCGTACCGAGGAGCGCACCTCAGCCACCAGCCGGTCGGGAACAATGATGGCCAGCAGCCCGCCTCGCACCGTTTCCAGCTCGACGGGCAGCGCCTCCAACACCGCGGGAATGAGTTCCGGCACCCTGTCGATAACCGGGTCCCACTGACCCTCCCGGACAGCCTTGGGAGCAGACACAGCCAGTCCCGCCGCATTGGCCATCCGCACTGCAGCCTCGGCGATCTGCGCGGGTGTGCGGTAGTTGACCGTGAGCTCCTCAAGCTGCCAGCGTTCACCGACGAAGGGCTCCAGGGCCTGCCGCCAGGACCGCGATCCCGCGATGGAACTGGTCTGGGCAATGTCTCCCACAACGGTGAATGACTTCAGCGGGCACTTACGCATCAGCAGGCGCCACTGCATTGGCGAAAGCTCCTGCGCTTCATCCACCACTACATGCCCGTAGGCCCAGGTCCTGTCGCCGGTGGCCCTCTCCGCAGCAGTGAGCCGGACGTCAGTCACCATATTGTGGTCGGCGAGAGCCTCGGCGGTGAGCACACCGTCTACACCAGAGTCTTCCAGGGACGCGTTCATGTTCTCCAGCGCGCGTTCGGCGTTGGCGAGGTCCCGGCGTCGTTCCTGTTCCTTCTCCGCCATGCTCCTACCAGCTGTGGCGTCAAGGTCACCGAGCAGTTCCGCGGCTTCATCCAGCAGGGGGACGTCCGCTTCCGTCCAGGGGGCATCCTCCGCACGAAGAAGCAGTGCGCGCTCGGCTTCGGTGAGCTGCGGAGCCGCTGCCTCCAACTGAGCCGGTTTGCTGTACAGGTCGCGGAGGAGCTTCTCCGGTGTCATTGGCATCCAGGCGAGGTTGAGCGCAACCCGGACATCGCGGGCGGACCGCACGTCTTCAGCAAGGTAGGAGCGGTCCGCTGTGTTGCCCATCCCCGAGGATTCCTCAAGAAGCTCGGTCAGCTGTTCGGTCAGCTCGCGGAGCATGATCTTCACGAAGGTGGTGCGGGCCTCGTTGTGCGGCTTGCCGGTGGCGCGTGCACGGTCGCGGGCGCGGCGCACCTGCCTCGGCGTCAGCGTAAGGAAGCTTCCCTCGACATTCAGACGGCGATCCTCAGCGGGTATGCGCTGGCGGTTGGCTACCGCGCGTGCGACGACGTCGACCATGTCCAGGCGTCCCTTCACGGCCGCGACGTCATCGCGCGGCTCGGGGGCGGCGTGGATGCCCGGCATCAGGCTGCCGATACTCGCCATGACGACGCCGGTCTCGCCGAGGGAGGGAAGAACCCGTTCGATGTACCGCATGAACGCATCAGTTGGCCCGACGAGCAGGACGCCCGCAGACTTCAGCCGCTCCCGGTGCGTGTACAACAGGTAGGCCGCGCGGTGGAGCGCCACGGCGGTCTTGCCGGTGCCTGGACCGCCCTGCACGACGACGACGCCGGGCAGTGACGCGCGGATGATGCGGTCCTGTTCGGACTGGATGGTGCCGACGATGTCGGACATCTGCCCCGTGCGGCGCGAATTCAGGGCGGCGAGCAGCGCACCCTCGCCCTGGAGAGAAGAGTCAACGAGCATGGCAGCGTCCAGTACGTCATCCTCGATCGCAACGACATCCCGCTTGGACAGCATCAGATGACGGCGCCGCCTCACCCCCATGCGCTCAAAAGCCGTGGCCTGATAGAACGTGCCGGCTTCCGGCGCACGCCAGTCAACCATGAGCTGCTGAAGGTCCTTGGTGGAGAGCCCGATGCGGCCAATGTAGCGTTCATCGCCGTTGTCGAGATCCAGGCGCCCGAACACCAGGCGGTCATCCACAGCATTCAACTGCGCCAGCCGGTCCTCATACATGGTGGCGAACGCATCACGCTCGGAACGGTTCTGGTGCGAACCGGCCGCGACCGTCCGCCGGACCTGATCAAGCTGGTCCTGTTTCTCTGCCCGTAGTTCGTCGAGCCGCTGGTACAAGCCGGCTACGTAGTTGCGCTCATGTTCCAGCTCGGTGTTGGCTGAAGACAGTTCAGGCATTGTGCGTTTCCCTCTCGCCAAGGCGGACCGTCAATTCTATCCCCCACGCATCGTTTTTCCATGATCGCCGCCGCCAGGCGGCGATTGGGTCCTCAACCGTCCGGTCGAAGGCCGTCCGCCGGTGCGCGGACGCGGGCTTTCGCCGCCCGGTAGACGGAGACCGTTGGCTCCCCGGCGAGCCAGTACCGCCATGGGTAGGAATCTGTTCCTCCGGGTCCGCTGACGCCCACCCTGGGCCCGCGGGCTACCTTTGCTGCATCGACCGGGTGCTCCGGGAGCGTGAGCAGGAGCCGGCCACCGAAAAGGTCGGCGCCGTCCAGGCTGCGGTCGATACCCAGCGCCTGTGCCAGGCGTGCCGGGCCGCGCGCGAGGTCCCGGTCCGAGCGCGGATTCGCCCGCCGTCGTCGTGCTGTGTCCAGCCCACCGGTCACTACCCCTGCACGCAGCAGCAGCCCCGTTGCGTCACCCGGGACACCGCACACCACGTTGGCGCAGTAGTGCATGCCGTAGGTGAAATAGACGTACAGGTGGCCGGCGGCACCGAACATCGTGGCATTACGGGCGGTCTGGCCGCGGAAGGCGTGGGAGCCCGGATCTTCCGATCCCATGTAAGCCTCCACCTCGGTGACGCGGACCGTGACCGACTCCGTGCCGTCGTCGTGCGTCAGGCTCGCCCCAAGGAGAAGCGGTGCGACGTCGATTGCAGGCTTGGCCAGGCGGCTACGGTCGTGTGCGGGGTCCACGCCCCTGACCGTATCAAGCGGCGCCGGAACCGCCACACGCGAACCCACGCCGATGTCCGATTTCCGCTAGCAGTGAGCTGCGTGAGCCTGCGAGGATGGGTGGCATGGACTTCTGGCAGCGCTACCGGGCAATCGATTCACGGGACACCCGGTTCGACGGTCAGTTCGTGACGGCCGTGGCCACAACGCGGATCTACTGCCGGCCGTCGTGCCCTGCTCGAACCCCCAAACCTTCGAACGTGACGTTCTACCCGACCTCCGCAGCCGCCCACGAAGCAGGCTACCGCGCTTGTAAACGCTGCCTGCCCGAAGCGGTTCCCGGAACCCCCGAATGGAACATACGCTCCGACGTCGCGGCCCGTGCAATGCGCCTCATCGCGGACGGTGAGATCGACCGGAGCGGCGTCCCTGGACTTGCGCAGCGCCTTGGCTACTCGACGCGGCAGCTTGGCCGCATCCTGACCCAGGAGCTCGGCGCCGGGCCGCTGGCCCTGGCGCGTGCCTGCCGGGCTCAGACGGCGCGCGCGCTCCTGACAGCAACGGACATGCAGTTCTCCGACGTCGCCTTCGCCTCGGGATTCAACAGCATCCGGCAGTTCAACGAAACTGTCCAGGAGGTCTATGACCTCTCCCCCACGCAGTTGCGCGAGCGCAGCCGCGACCTCACCCATGCCTCCCGCGAAGAAGGCGCTCCGACATCGCTTTCCCTTTCACTGCCCTTGCGCACACCGTACGACGACGGCGTCTTCACCTTCCTGAAAGCGCGTGCGGTTGTCGGGGTGGAACAGGCGGAAGACAACAGCTATGCACGGTTGGTGCGGCTTTCCGGAGGCGAGGGTTGGTTCCGGGCACGGCGCGGCCTTGGTGGGCTGGACGTTTCGGTGACGGTTGAGAAGCTCAAGGACCTTCCCGCCCTGCTCTCGCGCATCCGCCGCCTGTTCGACCTCGACGCCGATCCGCAAGCCATCGACGCCGTCCTTCGCGCCGACACGGTCATGGCCAGGAGAGTGCAGCAGCATCCGGGCCTACGGCTGCCCGGGGCTGTAGACGCGGCGGAAATACTGATCCGGGCGATGATCGGGCAGCAGATCACAGTGGCTGCAGCCACCTCCACCCTCAACCGGCTCAGCGTCCTCGGTGCACCCTCGCTCCTGAACCGGCCCGGTCAGGAGCGGCTCTTTCCCACGCCGGCGGCTATCGTTGAAGGCGCCGGTACGCTCCTGAGGGGACCGGCACGGCGAACGGCGAGTGTTGTCGCGGTGGCGGAGGCCCTTGCCGACGGCAGCCTGTCACTCGGCGTCGAGGACAGTCCGGCGGAATTGGCGGAGAAGCTGCTTCCGCTGCCCGGGATCGGGCCTTGGACAGTGCGGTACGTGGCCATGCGCGTTCTCGGAGCAACGGACATACACCTCGACAACGATTCCGCAGTGCGGGCAGGGTGGCTGAGGCTTACCGGAGCTCCGGCTGCGGAGCGGCCGCCAACGGCCTGGTTTGAACAGTTCAGTCCATGGCGTTCCTACGCGACCATGCACCTCTGGCGAATCGCCGCCGAAAAGACAGCAACACGATCCCAGCGCACGCCCGCCAGGAAGGCACTTGCATCATGACCACGCGTACGGCAACCATCACCACGCCAGACGGCCCGTTCACCATCATCGAACGCGATGGATCGGTGCTCGCCTCCGGGTGGACCGCCGAGATCACCGAACTCACCACGCAGATCCACCCCACACTGAGGGATGCGGACATCCAAGCCGCACCCTCGCTCGGCAGCGTCACTGATGCCGTGGAGGCATATTACGACGGCGACCTCACCGCCATTGAGTCGGTGACGGTTCACCAGCTCTCCGGACCATTCCGTGCCCACGCGTGGGATGTCCTGCGCACCGTTGCTCCGGGACGTCCCGTCACCTACTCCGAATATGCGCGGCTTTCCGGTAGACCTGCAGCGATCCGCGCGGCGGCCGGAGCCTGTGCACAGAATGCGGCCGCGTTGTTTGTCCCGTGCCATCGGGTGATTCGGACCGACGGCAGCCTGGGCGGTTTCCGCTGGGGCCTTGAAGTGAAAACGAGCCTGCTGGATAGGGAAAGGACCAGCCAGCCTGCTATTCGCTAGCCTTTGGTCGCCCCGTAGAACTCCTCCAGCGCATGAAGTTTCCTCGCACTGAGATGGGGTTGGTCGCCGTCCAAGGCGACCGCCACTGCGTCAAGATGGACATGCCACTGGGCAAGCAGCCTGGGCGCCTCTGCGGGATCCTCGACGACGTGGCGCACCGTCAGGAGCGTGGAACCGCCGTCGACCGTCAAATCGACCTCCGCCTGTTCCACTCTCGGCTGCTGTTCCGGCTCAGCCGTCAACGCGTCCTTCACCTGCAGCAGCCGCGCAGCCAGCCGGCGTTCGAAGCGAACCATGGTGACGCCTTCATCGTCTTCCATGAATCCCATGGTGTTCGAGACGCCGAACTCAGCGGAGTAGGCGTCCCGTAGCGCTGCCCAGTCATTCCCCGGGCCCGGCTCCCGGCCTGCCGCGACGCCGTCGAGCGCCTCCAGGATCTGCTGCCACCCCGCGGCGCCCTCTGTGATGAAGTCTGCGGTCTCGGACCGCGCCCTCAACTGGAGCAGGGTGCCTCCTCCGCTCTCCAGGACCCGCCATTCGAGGATGGATTCCAGTCCGAGCCCGTCTTCCCAGCTGAGCTGCAGGCTGGTTGGTGCGTTCAACTGGAGGACAATTCCGGTGCTCGCTCCAGCGCCCATGTTGAGGGAGTACTCCTTGCCCAGCTCCCACGCCGACTCCAGTTCACCGAGCCAGAGGCGTACTTTGACGGGATCGGTGAGCAAGTTCCAGATGTAGGAGCGCGGGTAATCGAACTGCCGGTCAAAGGCCAGCACGTAACCGTCGCTCAGACGCTCAATGCGTCCAACGGGAGTGACCACCGCAGTATGGGTTTGGGCGTCAGACTTCATTGTCGGCTCCTTGGCTCGCTTGATCCCAACCTAGCGCAGGCACGCCTTCGGGGTAAGAGCCGCTACCGGATGCACCGGCCCTCAGCGGGGAGGAGCGACGGCGGCCGGCCACGGGAGCAGGGTGGGAAGGTCAACGGCGTCGGCTGCGGCGGTGGCGTTCAGCCCTCCCATCGGCTTCCTCCCGGCAAGCCAGGCCGCGATGTCCTGCAGCAGGCCCGTCACGACGACGGTGCGGGCAACTGCCGCGCGGCCGTTGGACACGGTGCGCGGCTGCTCCCCCAGTGGCTGCAGCTTCAGCGCAAGGCCGTCCGGTACGCGCGCGGCGAGGAAGCTGAAGAGGTACTGGCAGAACGCACTGTCCCAGTCCAGCGACGTCCGGCTGGTACCGAGATCTGAGGCGTGGATGACCAGCTCGCGCCAGAACGCGAGCGCCCCGTCGCGTACGGTGCCGTCGCGGTAGGCGATGCCGGCGTCCCAATCATCATCCGGGATGCCGGCGAATGCCTGCACCGTGTTCGCCACGGAGTCAGTCAGCGATTCGAGCTGCACCTCGGACGGTCTTTGGGCACGGATCTTGATATCCCGCATGCGGCCCTCTGCGCCGTCGTCGTAAAACTCGATACGCTCACCCCGCGCTGCATACTCGACCTGCCGCTGCATGGCCCGGGCTACGCCCTCAACGTGCGCGACGACGTAGGCCCGGTTCCAGTCCGGCAGGACCGACGGCGCCGCGAGGCCGGCATCGTCAAGCCCCGCAGCGGCGGCGAGAAGCTCCCGCCCGGCGGCGGCAAGCCGCTCCGGAAGGTTTCCGGGCAGATGGGTTTCAACTGTGTTCACGGAGCGTCCTTGCATCAATGGGAGCAGTTTCCCCGAGGATACCGTTAAGCCGATTCAGGCCTTAACCGCGCAGACGGTCCCGGACCGGCTCCAGTTCGCTGCGCAGGGCTTCGAGCTGCCGACGCACCGCTAGCGGTGCCGTCCCGCCCTGCGCGTCCCGGCTGGCAAGCGACCCTTCCACCGTTAGAACCTCCCGCACACCGGGGGTGAGATGCCCGGAGATGCCCGCGTAGTCCCCGTCACTCAGGTCCCACAACTCGACACCCCGGCTTTCGGCCAGCTTGACCGCAGCTCCCGAGAGTTCATGCGCTTCCCGGAAAGGCACGCCCTGGCGGACCAGCCACTCGGCCACGTCCGTGGCGAGCGCGAAACCGAGAGGTGCAAGGGATGCCATCCGCCCGGTGTTGAACGTCAGCGTGGCAATCATTCCCGACACTGCGGGAAGCAGGACTTCGAGGGTGTCGACGGCGTCGAACACCGGCTCCTTGTCCTCCTGCAGGTCGCGGTTGTAGGCAAGCGGCAAGCCCTTCAGCGTTGCCAGCAGGCCGGTGAGATTCCCGATCAGGCGCCCCGCTTTGCCCCTGGCCAGTTCAGCGACGTCCGGGTTTTTCTTCTGCGGCATGATCGAAGAACCGGTGGAGAAGGAATCATGCAGGGTCACAAAGGAAAACTCCTTGGTTGCCCAGATGATGATTTCTTCGCTGATCCGCGAGAGATCGACGCCAATCATCGACGCCACCCAGGCAAACTCGGCGTAGACATCCCGTGCTGCGGTTCCATCGATCGAGTTGTGCGTCGCTGAATCGAACCCAAGCTCTGCAGCGACCGCCTCCGGGTCCAGGCCCAGCGAGGATCCCGCGAGCGCCCCGGATCCGTAGGGAGACACAGCAGCGCGGCGGTCCCAGTCCTGCAGCCGCTGCACATCACGCAGCAAAGCCCAGGCATGGGCAAGCAGGTGATGGCTCAGCAGAACCGGCTGAGCGTGCTGGAGATGGGTGCGTCCCGGCATCGGAACCTCGAGGTGCTCCTCAGCCTGCGCAATGAGCGCATCGATGGTCGCCAGCACACCGCCCGCGATGATCCACGCGTGCTCCCGCAGATACATCCGACCCAGTGTTGCCACCTGGTCATTGCGGGAACGCCCTGCGCGGAGCTTGCCTCCGAGCGCGGCTCCGGCCCGCTCGATCAACCCCCGCTCGAGGGAACCGTGTACATCCTCATCCGATTCCGCAGGCACGTACGCGCCGGTACGGACGTCGTCGTCGAGCTGGTCCAGGGCCGCGAGCATGCCCTGGAGTTCGCGGTCATCGAGCAGTCCCGCGCGGTGCAGCACCCTGGCGTGGGCCCGTGAACCGGCGATGTCGTGCCGGGCAAGCCTCCAGTCGAAGTGTGTCGACTTGCTCAGCGCGGCAAGGGCATCAGCGGGGCCGCCGGAGAACCGGCCGCCCCACAGCGAACCCTCGTTGGTAGCGGGAGTGTTGGACATGTTGCTAACTTCCCGCCCGCTGATCGCGACCCGAGGCCACCTTCGAGGAAAGGCCGAAGATCTCAATGAAGCCGCGCGCCATCGACTGGTCGAAAGTATCGCCGGTGTCGTAGGTGGCGAGGTTGAAGTCGTAGAGGCCGACGTCGGAGCGGCGTCCGGTGACCGTAGCCCGCCCGCCGTGCAGGTCCATGCGGATGTCGCCGGTGACGTAGCGCTGGGTGTCGTCGATGAAGGTTTCCAGCGAACGCTTGAGCGGCGAGAACCACTGGCCGTCATACACCAGCTCGGTCCAGCGCTGGTCCACGGTCTTCTTGAAACGTGCCTGCTCGCGCTCGATCGTCACGTTTTCGAGTTCGCGGTGCGCGGCAATGAGTGCCATGGCACCCGGTGCCTCGTAGATCTCGCGGCTCTTGATGCCCACCAGGCGGTCCTCGACGATATCGATACGTCCCACGCCCTGCGCACCTGCGCGGCGGTTCAGTTCCTCGATCGCCTGCAGCGGGGTGACGGGGTGGCCGTCGATCGCGACGGGGATGCCCTCCTTGAAGCTGATGGTCACCTCGTCAGAGGCGGGCGAGAATTCCGGTGAGTCTGTGTAGTCGTAGACGTCCTTGGTGGGCCCGTTCCAGATGTCCTCAAGGAATCCGGTCTCGACAGCCCGTCCCCAGACGTTCTGGTCAATGGAGAAGGGGTTCTTCTTGGTGGTCTCGATGGGAAGGCCCTTTTCCTCGGCGAAGGCAATGGCCTTGTCACGGGTGAGAGCCAGGTCGCGGACGGGCGCCACGCACTTCAGGTCGGGGCCAAGCGTCTGGATTCCGACCTCGAAGCGGACCTGGTCATTGCCCTTGCCCGTGCAGCCGTGCGCCACCGTGGTGGCGCCGAATTCGCGGGCCGCGGCGACCAGGTGTTTGACGATCACGGGGCGCGAGATGGCCGAGACCAGCGGATACGCGTCCATGTACAGTGCGTTGGCCTTCAGCGTGGGCATGCAGTATTCGTTCGCGAATTCGTCGCGGGCGTCTGCCACATACGCTTCCACCGCACCGCAGCCGAGCGCGCGCTGACGGATGGTTTCAAGGGACTCCCCGCCCTGTCCGACGTCGACGGCGACAGCCACCACTTCAGCTCCGGTCGCTTCGGCGATCCAGCCGATCGCCACCGAGGTATCCAGTCCGCCCGAGTAGGCAAGAACGATGCGTTCAGTCACTTCTGTAGCTCCTCTATGTTTTGGTACACGTTTGGTATGAGTTTCTTCGAATGGTTGTAGTTCAGGATGCAGCTTCGTGGGCGAACTGCAGGAACCGGGCGGCGACGTCGGCGCCTCCGGCCGGTGCGCGGGTGACCAGGAGGATGGTGTCGTCACCGGCAATCGTCCCAAGGATCGAGGGCATCACCGAATGGTCGATCGCGAGGGCGAGGAAATTGGCTGCACCAGGCGGCGTCCGCAGGACAACGAGGTTGCCTGACGCCTCAGCCGTCACGAGAAGCTCTCCGCACAACCGGGACAATCTGCTGTCGAGAATCTCCTGGGACACGCCACTCTGGGGCGCGCGCCCGCCGCCCTCGCCCGGTACCGCGTAAATCAGGGCGCCGTCCTTGCCCCGCACACGAACGGCACCAAGTTCGACGAGATCCCGCGAGAGGGTTGCCTGCGTCACCTGCACACCGGCGTCGGCCAACAGGTCAGCGAGCTCCGCCTGCGAGCGCACCGACTCAGCAGTCAGCAACGCCGTGATGCGTGCCTGGCGCTGTGTCTTCGTTGTCGGCTGACCCGTCGGCTGGGGCACCGGCGCGTTCGTCACGATCGCTCCATGAGCCAGACCATCAGGGCCTTCTGCGCGTGCAGCCTGTTCTCTGCCTCATCCCAGACAAGCGACTGCGGTCCGTCCAGCACCCCAGCGGAAATCTCGTAGCCGCGGTATGCAGGCAGGCAATGCAGGACGACGGCGTCATCCACAGCGCGTGCCATCAAGGCCTCGTCCACGGCATAGGGCCGGAAGAGCTCGAACCGTGCCGCCTTCGCGGCGTCGTCCTCGACTTCCTGGCCCATGGACAGCCAGGTGTCTGTGGCAACGACGTCGGCGCCTGCCACCGCTTCGGTCGCTTCAGTGGTCACCAGCACGGAACCGCCGGTCTCGGCGGCACGCTTGGTGGCGGCGTCGACCACCGACTTTGGGGGCAGGTACCCCTGCGGGCCAGCGATACGGACGTGCATCCCCGCTGTGACGCCCGCGAGCAGGTAGGAGTTGGCCATGTTGTTGGCGGAGTCCCCCAGGTAGGTGAGGGTAAGGCCCGCCAGGCTGCCTTTGTGCTCCCGGATGGTCAGCAGGTCCGCGAGGAGCTGGCACGGGTGGTAGTCATCGGAGAGGGCGTTGATGACCGGAACCCGCGAGGCTGCAGCCATCTCCTCGAGGCCCGCCTGTGCGTAGGTCCGCCAGACGATCGTTGACACCATCCGGTCGAGCACCTTCGCGGTGTCGGTAACGGATTCCTTGTGGCCGAGCTGGGATTCACCGGCGCCGATGATCAGCGGCACACCGCCAAGGTCGGCGATGCCCGTTGCGAAGGAAACACGGGTGCGGGTGGAGGTCTTGTCGAAGATGACAGCGACGGTCTTACGTCCCGTTCCCTGTCCACCCTCGCCCGCGTAGACGGCGCTTGAATACGGCGCCTTCTTGAGCTCGAGCGCGAGGTCGAGGACCTCGTTCTGTTCAGCCTGGGTCAGGTCGGTGTCAACGAGGAAGTGGCGGGTCATGCTGAGGCCTCCCGGGCTGTGGAAAGGATTGCGGGCAGGGCGTCGAGGAAGCTTTGGGCTTCCTTAAGTGTGAGGATAAGCGGCGGCGCCAACCGTAAGGTCTTCGGAGTGGGGGCGTTGATGATGAAACCCTTCGCCAGCGCTGCCTGAACGGCGGCAGCGGCGTGTTCGCCGTCGAGGTCAAACCCGATCAGCAGGCCGGCCCCCCGAACCTCGGTGACGCCGTCGAGGTCGGCAATCCGCTCGCGGAGGAAGCCGCCGACGTCGTTCGCGTTCTCCAGGACCTCACCGGCCTCAAGCGCGTGCAGGGTCGCCAGGGCGGCTGCGGTGGCTACCGGGTTGCCGCCGAAGGTGGTGCCATGCTGCCCGGCAGTCAGCAGGCCGGAGACCTCAGGGCCGTAGGTGATGAGTGCCCCGACGGGGAAACCTCCGCCCAGTCCCTTGGCGAGGGTCATGGCGTCCGGAGTGATACCGCTGTCCTGGTGCGCGAACCAGCGGCCAGTACGTCCGACACCGGTCTGCACCTCGTCGAGGATGAGCAGCGCGCCTGCCCTGGTGGTAAGTTCCCGGGCCTTCCGCAGGTATTCGGCACTCAGCGGACGGACGCCCGCCTCACCCTGGATGGGTTCGAGCACGACGGCGGCAACGGTCTCATCCACGGCTGCCTCCAGTGCGTCCAAATCACCGAATGGAAGGTGCTCGACACCACCGGGAAGGGGCTGGAAGGGTTCGCGGTAGGCCTGCTTGAAGGTGAGCGCGAGGGCGCCCATAGTGCGGCCGTGGAAACCTCCCTCCAGGGCAAGGATGCGCGTTCGGTTTGTTCCATCCTGGGGCGACGTGCTGTTTCGGCGGGCGAGCTTGAAGGCGGCCTCGACGGCCTCGGTCCCCGAATTTGCGAAGAACACTTTGGAGCCCTCACCGGCGCCTGCCAGCTGGAGAAGCCGCTCCGCAAGGGCGATCTGCGTGGGGCTCGTAAAGAAGTTCGAGACGTGACCCAGCGTGGCCAGCTGGGAGGAGATCACCGAGGTCACGAAGGGGTGGGCATGACCGAGCGCATTGACCGCGATGCCCCCCAGCAGGTCCAGGTACTGTTTGCCGTCGGCGTCCCACACCAGGCAGCCGGCGCCGCGGACGAGCACCCGTTGCGGCGCTCCAAACACCCCGAGCACCGAGTTTGAGTACCGACGGAGCCATTCCCCGCCATGTGCGGCTCCGACCAGGCCCGCGGCCGTGCTGGAGGAAGCTACCCCTTCGGCATTGACTAGCTCCGAGCTCATTCGGTCACCTCCTCGTCCGGCACAATCTGCGTGCCGATACCTGCAGCCGTGAAGATTTCGAGCAGCATCGAATGCGGGAGGCGCCCGTCCACAATGTGGGCGCGCTCGACTCCCCCGTCGACAGCCTTAAGGCACGCCGCCATCTTCGGGATCATGCCGGCTTGGAGGCCGGGCAGCATTTCACGCAGCTCACTCGCGGTGAGCGAGGAGATGAGGCTCCCCGATTCAGGCCAGTTCGAGTACAGGCCCTCGACATCAGTCAGAATGACCAGCTTCGAGGCATGCAGCGCCTCGGCGAGCGCTGCGGCTGCGGTGTCGGCGTTGACGTTGAGGACCTGGTTGGTGCCCGCGCCGTCGTCGTCGATCTCCGGGGCCACGGTGGAAATTACCGGGATGCGCCCCGCTTCAAGGATGTCGAGGATGGCCGACGGGTTGACGCCGACAACCTCGCCGACAAGACCCAGGTCAACTTCTTCACCGTTGACGACCGTACCTGTGCGGATAGCCCGCAGCAGGCCGCCGTCTTCACCCGACAGCCCGACGGCGTAAGGCCCGTGCGAATTGATCAGTCCGACAAGTTCGCGGCCCACCTGCCCGGTGAGCACCATCCGCACTACGTCCATGGCTTCCGGGGTGGTTACCCGCAGGCCGCCCTTGAATTCTGACGCGATGCCCAGCCGGTCCAGCATGCTGTTGATCTGCGGGCCCCCGCCATGCACCACAACCGGAAGAATCCCGGCGTGGTGGAGGAACACGATGTCCTCCGCGAAAGCTCGGCGAAGGTCCTCATTCACCATGGCGTTTCCGCCGTACTTGATGACCATGGCCGTGCCGGCGAACCGCTGGATCCACGGCAGTGCCTCGATCAGGGTTGCCGCTTTGTCCTGAGCGGTGTCGAGAGTATTCATGGAGCCCTTCGCCTCAGCTGGAGTACGCCGAATTTTCGTGCACATAGTCGTGGGTGAGGTCATTGGTCCAGATGGTCGCGGATTTGGAACCGGCGTTGAGGTTGATCCGCACGGTGACCAGGCGGTCCGTCAGATCCACCAGGTCGCGTGAGTCACCGATCCCACCGTTGCGGCAGATCTGGATTCCGTTCATCGCGACGTCGAGGCGGTCCGGTTCGAAGGCTGCATCGGTTGTACCGACCGCAGCGAGCACGCGGCCCCAGTTCGGGTCGTTTCCGAAGATCGCTACCTTGAAGAGGTTTGACCGGGCCACAGAACGGCTGACCGTCTCGGCGTCGTCCTCTGTTGCAGCGTTGACGGTTCGGATGGCAATGGTGTGGCTGGCCCCCTCTGCATCTTCAATGAGCTGGTGGGCCAGGGAGGAGCAAACGCCGGTCAGGGCTTCTGCGAACTGGGCGGGATCAGGCCGGACACCGCTGGCACCGGAGCACAGCAAGACGACGGTGTCGTTGGTGGACATACAGCCGTCCGAATCCGCGCGGTCGAAGGTAACGCGGGTTGCCGCCCGAAGGGCCGCATCAAGCGTTGCCGGGTCAACCAGGGCGTCAGTGGTGAGCACCACAAGCATGGTCGCCAACCCTGGCGCCAGCATGCCCGCGCCCTTGGCCATGCCCCCGATGGCGTACCCCTCGCTCGGCTCATCCGGCGAGGAAGGATAAGTTGCAGTCTTGGACACCGAGTCGGTGGTCATGATCGCTTCAGCAGCAGAGACCCCGCCACCGTCGGAGAGGTGCTTGACCGCCTCGGCGACGCCCGGAAGCAGCTTGTCCATGGGAAGCTGCTCACCGATGAGCCCCGTGGAACACACGAAGACGTCGGTCGCGGAGAGGCTGAGTGCCTCGGCCGTGAATTCGGCGGTCTTGTGCGTGTTCTGGAACCCTTCCGGGCCGGTGCAGGCGTTGGCACCGCCGGAGTTGAGCACGACGGCGTCGACGCGTCCATCCGTGATGACCTGGCGCGACCAGTGCACGGGAGCGGCTGCTACGCGGTTCGAGGTGAAGACCGCCGCGGCGTGGTGCAGCGGACCGTCATTGACGACGACTGCGACATCCCTGGCACCCGTCGATTTGAGGCCCGCGGCAACGCCTGCCGCGCGGAAACCGCTTGGTTCTGTGACGCTCACGGCGCTACTCCTGATCCTGTGAGGCCCGCGGTCTCAGGCAGACCGAGGGCGATGTTCATGGACTGCACGGCGCCGCCGGCAGTTCCCTTGGTGAGGTTGTCGATGACGCAGGTAACAATGACGCGGCCCGCATGGCCGTCGAAGGCGACCTGCATCTGCGCAGCGTTGGAACCCACCACCGACTTCGTTGCCGGCCACTGCCCCTCGGGCAGCAGCGTGACGAACGGTTCGTCGTCGTACGCTCGCTCCCAGGCCTCCCGAAGCTCGCCGGCAGTTGTCCCGGGAATGACGCGGGCTGTCGCCGTGGTCAGAATTCCACGGGACATCGGTGCGAGTGTGGGTGTGAAGGACACCTGTACGGGGCCTCCAGCCGCCCAGGCGAGGCCCTGCTCTATCTCCGGGGTGTGCCTGTGCCCGCCGCCGACTCCGTAGGGTGTCATCCCGCCCATCATCTCCGAGCCGAGCAGGTGTTGTTTCAGCGACTTTCCTGCTCCGGAGGCGCCGGAAGCAGAGACTATGACGACGTCGTCGTGCTCCAGCAGGCCAGCCGAGAAACCCGGGGTCAGGGCAAGCAGCGCGCTAGTCGGGTAGCAGCCGGGAACCGCTATCCGACGCGCGCCGCGCAGCGCGTCCCGCTGGCCGGGCAGCTCGGGTAGCCCATAAGGCCAGGTGCCGGCGTGGGCCGAACCGTAGAAGCGTTCCCAGGCGCCGGCGTCCTGCAGCCGGTGGTCGGCACCCGCGTCGATCACGAGGGTGCTGTCGGGAAGCTGTGCGGCGAGCTCCGCACTTGCACCGTGCGGCAGCGCGAGGAAGACGACGTCGTGTCCCCCAAGACTCTCGACGCTCGTTTCTTCGAGGATGCGGTTGGAGAGTGCGTGAAGGTGTGGCTGAAGCTCCCCCAGCCGATTGCCTGCACTGCTGTGCGCAGTGATGGCACCGATGGTCACCCCTGGGTGATTGGACAGCAGGCGCAGGACTTCGCCGCCGGCGTAGCCGCTGGCTCCGGATACCGCTACTGAAATGCTCATGCCTTCATCGTACAGTAAACCTATTCACTGGATCACATAATTATTCATTGGAGTTGGTGTGCCGCGGTTGTGGAATGCGACCGGGCAAGCGTTGGTTGGATAAGCCAACAGCCGAAACGAAGGAGTAACCATGTCCACAGCCATTGTTGCCCAGCACTCCGGAGGACCGGAAGTGCTCGAACCAGCCGAGGTGGGCATTCCCAAACCATCCGGAGCACAACTGCTCGTTAAAGTTGCCGCTGTCGGGGTGAACTTTATCGAAACCTACCAGCGGTCCGGCATCTACCCGGTCCAGTACCCCTTCATACCCGGTGGGGAAGCAGCCGGAGAGGTGGTGGGGACAGGCCCGGATGCCACCGGCTTCAGCGCCGGAGACCGCGTTGCCTTCGCAGAGGGAGCCCGCGCGTACGCCGAGTACACCCTTGTGGATGCCGATAAGGCCCTCCCCGTCCCTGACGCAGTGGACCTTGAAGCTGCTGCGGCACTCCCCCTGCAGGGCATGACTGCGCACTACCTCGTCAACTCGACCTACCCGGTGCGGGCCGGCGAAACCGTCCTCACCCACGCAGGTGCCGGCGGCACTGGCCTCCTGCTCGCGCAGCTATTGAAGGCGAAGGGCGCGCGCGTCATCACCACAGTGTCCACCGACGAGAAGGAGGAACTGGCGCGCCAGGCGGGGGCCGACGTCGTTCTCCGGTATGAGGGATTCGCCGGGCAGGTGCGCGAACTGACCGACGGTCTCGGCGTGGACGTGGTGTTCGACGGCGTGGGGAAGGCAACGTTCGATGGCTCGCTGGATTCCCTGAAGGTGCGGGGCATGCTCGTGTTGTTCGGAGCGGCGTCCGGACCGGTACCCGACTTCAACCTGCAGCGGTTGAACGCTGGCGGCTCGCTCTACGTCACGCGGCCCAGCCTCGCTTTTTACCTGCGATCGGCTGAGGAACGCCGCTGGCGGTCGAAGGAGCTGTTCAACGCGGTGGCGGACGGCTCACTGACGGTGCGCGTTGGCGGCCGTTACCCGTTGCGTGACGCTGCCGAGGCCCACGAAGACCTCCAGGCCAGGAGGACGACAGGGAAGCTCCTGCTCATCCCCTAGCTGCGTTACCCGTTGAGTGCGCACATAATTGGTCTTTTCCGCCATCCAGACTCATCGTCTGCGCACTCAACGCGGGGTTAGTCAGCGCTGTACGGCCCCGTGCCGCTCGGACGCGAGTCTGACCGCCTGATCGCGTGCCGCGCTTGCTTCGTCAGCGGTGAGCGTGCGGTCCGTGGCCCGGAACCGCAGCGCAAAGGCGAGCGACTTCTTGCCCTCGTCGATGCCCCGGCCGGAATAAACATCGAACAGGTGCACGTCTTCGAGCAATTCGCCGGAACCTTCACGGAGCGTAGCGAGCACAGCGTCCGCGGGAAGCGAGCCGTCAACCACCAGCGCCACGTCCTGGGTCGTCGCCGGGAACGTCGAAAGGTGACGGGCAACAATGACGTCCGGAGCGGCGTCAAACAACAACCCGGCATTGACCTCCAGCGCGACCGTGCGCGGCGGCAGGTCCTGAGCGGCGAGCAGCTTGGGATGCAGTTCCCCTGCGTAGCCCAACAACTCTCCGTTCCGGAGGCTGATTTGTGCCGTTCGGCCGGGATGAAAAGCCTGGTGCCCGCCCTGCTCGATCACAAGCTCGACGCCGACGACATCGGCCATCAGCCGAACCATGTCCAGCGCGTCCGCCCAGTCCCACGGGCGTGGGGTGTGGCCGGCCGCAGCCGGTGAATCATTGCCGAGGAAGACAGCGGCAACGGTGTACGGCTGCAACGGGAGTCCCTCGTACAGCGCGTCCAGGGTTTCCTCGTCAGGAAGAGCGCCGAGCGGCGGAATGACGGACGTACCGAGCTTATCCTGGGGCAGGAACACGAGGCCGGCCTCAAACAGCGCCAGATCCCTGAACCCGCGCGAAGAGTTCCGCTTGGCGACCTCCATCAGCCCCGGGAGGATGGAGCGGCGCAGGTAGCTGTATTCGGCGCTGAGGGGATTGGCGAGCTTGACCGACGGGCCGGTCCCCTCGGATGAACCGAATGAATCGTTGGCCTCCTGCGAGACGAACGGGTAGGACAGAACCTCGGTGAGTCCGGCGTCGGCGAGCGCACCAAGAACCCGGCGCCGCTGCTGCTGTGACCTGGTGAGTCCGCGGCCCGGGGGCGCGACTGGCAAGCGGGACGGAATCTGGTCGTACCCAACCAGCCGCGCAATCTCCTCGGCAAGGTCGTCCTTGATGTTGAGGTCCTGGCGCCAGCTCGGGGCTGTGACGCGCCACCCGCCGTCGTACTCTTCGACCTCCGCACCAAGGTCGGTGAGAGCTCCGACAACCTGCTCCGGGGCGAAGTCAATGCCAATCCGCTGGGAGGCGTAATCCGCCGGGAGATCGATGACGACGGCGGCTGGCTCGGTGCCGACGTCGGTGCTTGCCGTGTCCGCGGTCCCACCGGCGAGCTCGACCAGCAGGTCGACGACCCGCTGGGCGGCTACGCCCGCAATGTGCCAGTCCACTCCCCGTTCGAAACGTTTTGACGCTTCCGAGGGCAGCTTGTGGCGGCGGCGGGCACGAGCGATTGACACCTCGTCAAAGTGCGCGGACTCCACGAGGACATCCCTGGTGGTCTCCGAAACCTCGGTTGCCGCGCCGCCCATGACGCCTGCGATGCCGACTGGCCCGGATGCGTCGGTGATGAGGAGGTCTTCGGTGTGCAGTTCGCGCTTGCGGTCATCGAGCGTCACGAGGGTCTCCCCTGCAACAGCTCTGCGCACCGCGATGTCCCCGCTCAGCTTGGCGACGTCGTAGCAGTGGGTTGGCTGGCCCAATTCGAGCATCACGTAGTTGGAAATGTCCACGGGCAGCGAAATGGAGCGGATGCCCGCCAGGCGCAGGCGGGAGACCATCCATTGCGGCGTGGGCAAAGTGGCATCGACGCCGCGCACCACGCGGGCCACAAACCGGTCACAGCCGGGGTTGCCATAGATGGGAGCCTGGTCCTCGAGGCGCACCGCATACCCGGCTCCGTCAGCAGGATCGACGACGACGGCGGCCGCTGGGTCCGTGAACGCTGACCCTGTGGCGTGGGCGTACTCGCGCGCAATTCCCCGGATCGAGAAACAATAGCTGCGGTCGGGGGTGACATTGATTTCGGCTGCCTGGTCATAGAGCCCCAGCAGTTCCATCGCGTCCGAGCCCAGCTCCGGGTCCAGCCCGAGTGTGGAGAGCACGAGAATGCCGTCGTGGTCCTCTCCGATACCAAGTTCGCGCACCGATGCGATCATGCCCGCCGACACGTGGCCGTACGTTTTGCGTGCTGCAATCCGGAAATCGCCAGGGAGGACGGCGCCGGGAAGCGTGACTACCACCTTGTCGCCCTCCACGAAGTTGTGGGCACCGCACACGATGCCCTGCACGCCGGAGGAGTCGATGCCGTCACCGGTGAGGGTCTGCGCTGCGCCCTCAGGGACTACGCGGACCTGGCACCAGTTGATGGTCTTGCCGTTGGTCTGCGGCTCCTTGACTACGGAGAGCACCTGGCCCACCACGACAGGCCCGGAGAGCGCGTCGGTGGGACGGTGGACGGCCTCTTCCTCGAGGCCTACCTTGACCAGTTCGGCCATCACGTCTTCGGCCGTTGCAACGGCCGGAACCTGGGCGTACTCGCGCAGCCAGGACAGTGGAATTCGCACGGTTAGATCTCCATCCCGAAGTGCTCGCTGAAACGTACATCGCCCTCGATCATGTCGCGCATGTCGCCAACCTCGTTGCGGAACATGAGGGTCCGTTCAATGCCCATACCGAAAGCGAATCCCGAGTACACCTCCGGGTCGATTCCGGCCGCACGAAGAACGTTCGGGTGAACCATCCCGCACCCGCCCCATTCGATCCACTGGGGCCCACCCTTGGCGCCGGGGTGCCAAATGTCCAGCTCGGCGGAAGGCTCGGTGAAGGGGAAATAGTTGGGGCGAAGGCGGATGCCGGCGTCATCTCCGAACATCAGGCGCGCGAAGTGTTCGAGGGTGCCGCGGAGGTCGGCCATGCTCAGCCCTTTGTCGATGGCGAGGCCTTCGAACTGGTGAAAAACGGGAGTGTGCGTGGCGTCCAGCTCATCGGTGCGGAAAACCTTGCCCGGGCATAGCACGTAGATGGGTACGTCGCGTTCGAGCATGGCACGCACCTGCACCGGCGAGGTATGGGTGCGCATGAGCAGGTGTGCTTCGGGTGGCTCGACGAAGAAGGTGTCCTGCATTTCGCGTGCAGGGTGGTCGGGCTTGAAATTGAGGGCGTCGAAGTTGAACCATTCGGATTCAACCTCCGGCCCCTCGGCGATCTCCCACCCCATTCCGACGAAGAGGTCGCTCACGCGCTCCTGCAGGGTGGACAGCGGGTGCCGGGCACCTGCACGACGACGGCGCGGCGCCGCCGTCACGTCGACGGCTTCCTCCACGAGGATGCGGGCGTCGCGCTCCGACTCAAGCTCCGTGGTCCGTGCTGCGAGCGCCTGATTGATGCGTCCACGTGCCGGCCCGAGGTTCTTGCCGGCGGCAGCTTTCTGGTCCTTGGGCAGCGAACCTATCTGGCGGTTCGCCAAACTCAGCGGTGACTTGTCGCCAGTGTGGGCGAGACGTACCGTCTTGAGCTGGTCAAGGTCCACTGCGCCGGCGATATCGCCCAGAGCGCGGTCGACGGCGGCCGCGACGGCATCGGCATCCAACGGGTCCGGAGCCGCGACAGCAGCCGTCCCTTGAGCCTGCGCGGACTGCGCACTGTGGGTCGGTTCAGACATGGGTGTGCTCTACCTTATTTTTGTTTCGCTGGCTTAGGTTGCGTGAGCGCCGGCAGCGCTGTCGTAACAGGATCCGGTGGCCTAGCCAGTCTAAAGGACCGGACCCGCCGCCAACGAAAACGTCACTTCAGGATCTTCCTCCAGCCTGACTTATCGCATGAAAGACTGACCGCATGAACGGCTTACAGCGGGCACGCTGGGCACTGAACTGGCTCAACGGCTCAACACTGCTCGGGCTCGGCGGCGCGATGCTCAGCCGGTGTGAGCTCCGGCGCGGGCCGCATGGATTGATCTTTGCTCATCATTACCAGCCTGCGTTGCCCAGAGCGTCAGCGTTCACTGTGGGGAACGTTGTCCTCTTCAGGGCTGGCCCTGAAGCCATCGCGCAGCGGCCCAAGCTCGTTGAACATGAAGCCCGGCACAGCTGGCAGTACGCAATGTGCCTCGGACTACCCTTCCTGCCGTTGTACTTCGCGGCCGCCGGTGCTTCCTGGGTGCTTACCGGTGACCCAGCCTCACAAAATCCATTCGAGCGCGGTGCCGGTCTGGCAGACGGGGGCTACACAGCACGCCCCTTACGACCGCTTCTCCAACGGGCCAGGCGGCTGTCCGTGAAGCGCTAGTGCTCGGCGCCCGCGGGGAGGGAGAGGTCTTCTTCGCCTTCCGCGGTGGTGACAGCAATCAGCACCAGGGCAGAGATCATCTCATCAATCGACATGCCCACCGTGCCGTGGGCAGCAGCCTGTGCGGTCGAGAAAGGCACGTGGATGAATCCTCCGCGGACAGCACCCGAGCCTCCTGTTGCTGTGGCATCCGCAAGAAGATCCATCAACCCGTAAAACACGTGATTACACACGTAAGTGCCCGCAGTTTGTGACACCTCAGCGGGTAGCCCTACAAGCCGCAGCTCATGAAGGCTTCGTTTGATCAGCAGGGTGCTTAAGTAGGCAACCGGCCCACCGTCACGCACGGGCTGGTCGACGGGTTGGTTCCCCGCGTTGTCAGGAATGCGGGCATCATCGACATTGATTGCCACACGCTCAAGGGAGACTCCGGCACGGCCGCCCGCCTGGCCGGCACACAGCACTACGGTGGGCTGGTATTGATGAACGGCAGCTTCAAGCACGCTGAGGCTCTGGCCGAACACGCAGGGAAGCTGAACGGCAACCGCGGGAAGGTCCTGGGCCAGCAGTTCAGCCGCTGCGCCTTCTGCAGCGGCCCAGGATGGATTCATGGTCTCGCCTCCGAAAGGCTCGAACCCGGTGAGCAGAATCATGACTCAACCTTAGCGTCCACCCCCCTGCACTTTCATGCGAATCTGTGTTCTAATTTTTAGATGAGGTGGGAATCCCAGAACTTAGCCCTGGCGGATCAGCAAAAGGAAGGCTCCACGCCCGCCCTGCTTCCCATGGCCGGTCTTGTGCGCTCAGTCAGAACTCCGGAGTTCGCGGGAATCACCTTTCACGAGGTGCTTGCAAAATCAGCACTGAACCGCGTACCCAAGACCTCCGGTATGCCCTTCGGCTGGACGGTCAATCCTTATCGCGGATGTTCGCACGCCTGCGTCTACTGTTTCGCACGAAAGACCCACAGCTACCTCAATCTTGATACCGGCCTTGACTTCGACTCGCAGCTTGTCGTGAAGACCAACGTCGCTGAGGTGCTACGCCGCGAAGTGACCAAACCCGCGTGGAACAGGGAACATGTGGCGATGGGGACCAACACGGATCCCTACCAACGCGCCGAAGGCCGGTACCAGTTAATGCCCGGCATCATCGGAGCCCTTGCGGACAGCGGAACGCCGTTCTCAATTCTGACCAAGGGCACCCTGCTCAGCAGAGACCTTCCTCTTCTGAAAGCTGCAGGCACCAGCGTGAGCGTTGGCATGGGAATCTCGCTGGCCATAATTGATCCCGAACTGGCGCATGCGGTTGAGCCGGGAACGCCAACGCCGCGTGCCCGCCTCGACCTCATCAGCCGGCTCCGCGAGGCCGGCCTGCCCTGCGGGGTCTTGTCGATGCCCATCCTGCCGTGGCTCACCGACGGTGAGGAGGCGATCGACTCGCTCTTCGGTTCCCTTGCTGCTGCCGGGGCAACCGGCGTATCCGCCGGAGCACTGCACCTGAGGCCGGGAGCCCGGGAGTGGTTCATGGGTTGGCTCGCGAAGTCCCATCCCCACCTGGTCACCCGCTACCGCCGTCTCTATTCCGGCGGAAGCTATGTGTCAGCCGAGTACCGCGCGTGGCTTGCCGAGCGCGTGCGGGTCCACCGCCGTCGTCATGGTTTGAGTGCAGGAGCGCGCTTTTTCCGTGACACCCAGGACTTCACCGACACCGGGCCCATACCGCAGAGCAGAGCCCATACCCGCGGCACCCAGGAAAAAGGGGAGCAATCGGAGCCCAGGCTTTTTTAGCGGGGTTGGTCCGCCGACAGGCAAGCCGTCTGGAGTGCCTCTACGATCGGCCGGTCAGCCGGAATCCAAGGAAGTCCAGTCAATTCCTGGTAATCGCGCAGTTCCACCCAGCGGAGCTCATCATGATCCTGCAGTGCTGCGGGAACCCCTGCTGTGACGACCGCAAGCCACACCCGCATCGAAGCAGCGTCGTTGAGCGGCCAACCCGAGGCGTCGGGCCCGATGAGCTCCGCTCCCACCTGAATCTCCACGCCAAGTTCCTCGCGGAGCTCACGAACGAGGGCTTCGACGTCAGACTCGCCTGGTTCGACCTTGCCTCCTGGGAACTCCCACTGGCCCGCAAACTGTTCGGGGGCCGTCCGCCGCGCGACCAGCAGACGGGACGGAGAGGTCAGCGAATCGACAATGGCAGCGCCTACTATTCGTTTACGCTCGTAAATCGTCACCCGACCAGTGTAGGTCGCAGGGTGAGCACTATCCGAGGCGGCCTAGAAGATGGCGTTGAGCCCATTCCAACCGGACCCGAGCTGGGTGCGCGGAAACCAGCCCCCACCGCCATTGCCCGGATACAGCCACAAAAGCCCATTCCTGTCGCGTGCCACCAGGTCCGCCATGCGATCCCCGTTGAGGTCACCCGCCGCCATCAGCGCGCTCATGGAGTTCCAGCCGTGGCCTGCCCGGATCCGCGGAAGCCAGCCCCCACGACCGTTGCCCGGATACAGCCAGAGCAGTCCTGTTGCTGCCTCACGGGCGAGGATGTCACTACTGCCGTTCCCGTTGAGGTCCCCGGGGGCCACGATGCTGTTGATACCATTCCAGCCGGTACCCACCCGAATCCGCGGCAACCACCCACCCACGCCATTACCCGGGTAAAGCCACAACGCACCTGTAGCCCGCTCGCGCGCCAGGAGGTCCGCACGCTGGTCCCCGTTGAAGTCCCCGGGGGCCACGATGCTGTTGAAACCATTCCAGCCGGTACCCACCCGAATCCGCGGCAACCACCCACCCACGCCATTACCCCTGTAGAGCCACAACGCACCGGTAGCGCTCTCGCGGGCGATGACGTCACCAGGGCCGTCGCCGTTGAAGTCGCCCGTAGTTTCCAACGCATTCATGCTGCCCCAGCCACCTCCGATGACCACCCCCGGTTGCAGCCTTCCCTGTGAGTTCCCGGCATAGAGCCGCAACTCCCCCGTCGCACCAACGCGGGCGAGGATGTCGTTACGCCAGTCACCGTTGAACTCGGCGGTGGAGTTCGACAGCGTGGACGCGGGTATCCGAAGGGCGGAGAATGCGTAAGGTTCGCACGTGCGGTCGTAATCTCGGACGTCGTCGTACCACTGGGAGAGATAGACCCGCCCTCCGGAGAAGCTTGGCTGGAAGCATCGGTCAAGCGCTTCTGCCGGGTAGTCAAGGCGTCCGGCAGTCGCCCAGACCGGTACACCGGGGAGCCTCCACGAGGCAGTGATTTCTTGCCATCCCGACGTGAAGGAATACAGTCCGTAGGCGAAACCTGCGTCCCTCAGACCCCGCATGAGCCCTTCGATGACATAGCGGTTTCCACGTTGCTGGGCGGGCGTGGTGACCGGCCAGGGTTGGGCAGGCCGGGGTTCGACATCAATCCACACGACCGGTGGACGGAAACCGATCCGGTTCAGGCTGGCAACGGCGAAACGGGCCTGCGCGTAGCCTACGTTGGACAGCCTGCTGGCGTGGGTCCCTGAAGACCAGGGCCCAAGGGATCCGTACGTGCTCAGTTGGGCCGCGGTGGGGTAAGCGGCCATGGCGTACCCATGCGCCGGTTTCGCATTGGCCCGCGCCCAGTTGATCTGCTCTGCCAGGCAGGGATTCTCCGTCAAGGGCAGGCCACGGGAGAGTCCAATGATCACGAACTGTGAATTGGTTGGGGGTAGCGGCAACCCAAAACCACCCTGCGCCGTCGAGCACTGCGGCCAGGAAACGTCGTGGCCAAATAACGGCGCGGCTTCGGCACGCGGCAGGGGCCCACTGAACATCCCGAGAATCAGTGCAATGGTGAGCAGGCATGCCGCCGAGATTCGCTGGATCAGGATCCGCTCAAGAGGTCCAGGTGGCGGCGCTGTCACCCTGTTGCCCCCGCACGACCAACCGGTGTATTCACGGAACTGGCACTTCATGGCTTTGTACTCCTCGCGCCCCTCAATTTTACGTCCGGTCGAGGTCAAAAGCGCCGGGTATTTTCTGGCAATCGCACTCAAAGACATAGAGTGAATAAAAGGGCGCCCGGTTGCGTTGTTCCGCACGAGGCCCCAATCCGGACCAGCCACCTTCGCTCAACGACGCGCTCCAGATATCCCACTGGCGCCCCGCGAGGCGCTTCCGACATCGAAATGAGTTCCATGACCGCCCCCACAGGCGCCTTGCCTTCCCAGCTCGCCTCTCGAAAGCTGTTCCTGGCGATCTTCGCCCTCGCCGTCGGCGGGTTCGGAATTGGCACCACCGAGTTCGCGATCATGGGCCTGCTGCCCAATATGGTGGCGGACCTCGGGATCGACATCCCTGCCGGAGGGCACGTCATTTCGGCCTACGCACTGGGCGTGGTTGTGGGCGCTCCCCTGCTGGCGACACTCGGTGCACGGCTACCGCACAAGCGCCTGGCGCTGGCGTTGATGGCACTGTTCACCCTGGGGAACCTGTCGTCCTACATCGCGGACGAATACGGCTGGCTGCTCCTTTCACGCTTCATTTCCGGTCTGCCCCACGGAGCGTTCTTCGGCGTCGCAGCAGTCATCGCCGCCTCCCTCTCTTCTCCAACCCGCAGGGCACAGGCGGTCGCAATGGTGATGATGGGCCTGAGCGTGGCGAATGTGATCGGCGTGCCTTTCGCAACCTGGTTGGGTCAGCAGTTCGGCTGGCGGACAATGTTTCTCCTGGTCGGGGTCATCGGGGCGCTGACCCTCCTCATGGTGGGCAGGTTCGTACCCCACCAGGATGTCCGCGAAGGAGCGAGTATCACCCGCGAACTCGGTGCGCTGAAGCGGGGCCAGGTGTGGATGACCCTCCTGATCGGAACGGTCGGATTCGGCGGCTTCTTCGCCGTCTACACCTACATTGCACCGACCATGACAGACGTAGCCGGCGTGTCGGAGAACCTCCTGCCGGTCGTCGTCGCACTCTACGGGCTCGGCATGGTCGCCGGTAACATCGTGGGCGGGCGCCTGGCGGACATCTCGGTCATGGGGACCATCTACTGGGTCATGGCAAGCATCTCCGCCTGCCTGCTGGTCTTCGCGCTGGCCGTGCAGTGGGCACCGACGGCCCTGTTGTTCGTCTTCCTGGTCGGCGCGATCGGATCCTCGCTGATTCCTTCGCTGCAGGTTCGCCTGATGGATGTTTCCCCGGACGCGCCGTCGCTCGCCTCGTCCATGAACCACGCGGCGCTGAACACCGCGAATGCGCTGGGCGCGTTCCTCGGCGGAGCGGTCATCGCCTTCGGCTGGGGATATACCGCACCTGCACTGGTTGGCGCTGTGTTGGCTGCCTTCGGACTGGGCGTCGCGCTCCTGAGCGGGCGGATGGACCGCAAAGCGGGAAGTACGACGACGACGACGGCTCCGGTGCGCGCGAACGCTGCGGCCGAGCGGGTCTAATCCTGCTCGGCGTCTTCGAGCGGGTTAGCCGCGCTGTGCACGCGCTGAGGCGTACAGGCAAACTGTTGCTGCGGTGCCGACGTTGAGACTCTCGGCTTTCCCATACACGGGCACGGACACGCGGTGATCTGCCGCATCGAGAATTTCCGGCGGGAGGCCCTGCGCCTCGTTGCCGAACATCCAGGCGGTGGGGTGCTCCAGGCGCGGCGCACCGCCGTCGTCGTCGTACCCTGACGGCGCCAATCTCCGCTTCGCGCTGGCGTCCTGGAGCTCGTCCAGATTTTGGGCACCGTAGCCGTCCGCGGCGAGAATGGCCAGGCCCGAGCCGGGCAATGCACGGAGGAGCTCACCGGTACTGACGCCGGTCACGACCGGAAGATGGAAAAGCGAGCCGACGGTGGACCGGACGGTCTTCGGGTTATAGAGATCCACGCTTGCATCAGTGAAGATGACTGCGTCCGCACCAGCGGAATCGGCTGCGCGGAGTATTGTGCCTGCGTTGCCCGGGTCCCGGACTTCCACCAGGACAGCGACCAGGCGGGGCGCCTTCCGCAGCACCGATGCCAACGAAACATCGACGAAGCGCGACACGGCGATGGCGCCCTGGGGAGAGACGGTCGAACTCATCGAGGCCAGCACCTCCGGCGTCACCAACCGAGGAACCACCACACTGCCGAATTCGGGGTACCGTTCCAGGCACTCCTTCGTCAGATAGACGTCCTCGACGACGCCTTCTGCCCCGGCAGAGGTCATCGACTGGTGCAGCCGGAGAGCCTCACGGACCGCCTGTGGTCCCTCGGCGAGGAAGAGTTCGCGCTTCAGACGCGCAGAACGCCCCGCAAGTTTCGCGACTTCCCGTACCCGGTCGGCCCGGGGGTTGGTCAGAGGCGAAATCTGGGGGCGTTCTGTTGCGCTCATGAAGTTGTCCGGTTCGAACTGACCGGTTCTACTGCGTGGACTAGGCCCGGGCCGCTGGGGCCGAGGTGTCAGACGGCAGGGAATCCTTGGCAATCTGGACGAGGGTTGAGAAGGCGTTGGCGTCGGTGACGGCGAGCTCGGCGAGCATGCGGCGGTCAACCTCCACACCGGCGGCCTTCAGGCCCTGGATCAGACGGTTGTAGGTGAGGCCGTTGGCGCGCGATGCAGCATTGATGCGCTGGATCCAGAGGCGACGGAAATCACCCTTGCGCTTGCGGCGGTCACCGTAGCTGTAGACGAACGAGTGGAGCAGCTGCTCCTTGGCCTTGCGGTACAGGCGCGAACGCTGCCCGCGGTAGCCTTTGGCGCGCTCGAGGATAACCCGGCGCTTCTTGTGGGCGTTGACCGCCCGCTTCACACGTGCCACGTGCGTACTCCTTAGTTAGATCTACTGGACAGGTTCAACCTGTGCGGCATGGGCCGCCGAACCGGTGTCCAGTTGTAGTGGGGGTGGGTGTTAGACGCCGAGCATCTTCTTGATGGCCCTGGTATCAGCCTTCGAGACGATCTTGTCGCCTGCGAGACGGCGCGTCAGGGTGGAGGACTTGTGCTCCAGGTAGTGACGGCGGTTAGCCTGCTGGCGCTTGAGCTTTCCGCTGCCGGTCAGCTTGAAGCGCTTCTTCGCTCCACTGTGTGTCTTCATCTTCGGCATTGAAACCGATCTCCTTTGGTCTCCGCCGGCACTTTGCCGACGGCTCTTGCGGTAACTGCAGCGGACTGCAGTGATTACGTAGCACCTTGCTGCCCTGGGGCAGCTTAGCTCCTAGTTGGAGCCGCCAGGCTTTGGAGGGTTAGGCGACCCCTTTGCGGGGGCTGCCTTTCCGTTTGGTTTGGGCGCAGCCGGCTTGGCTGCTGCGGAGGGCTTGGGCGTAGCTGTCGGCTTCGGTGCTGCGGCCGGCTTGGCTGCTGCCTGCGGCTTTGGCGTTGCTGCGGCCTTTGCCGGGGCTGCCTTTGCGGGTGCGGCCTCGGCAGCTTTTGCAGGCGCTGCCTTCGCGGGAGCAGCCTCGGCTGCCTTCGCAGGCGCTGCCTTCGCAGGCGCTGCCTTTGCGGGTGCTGCTTTGGCCGGCGCGGACTCGGCTTCCTTGGCAGGCGCAGCCTTTGCAGGCTCGGCTGCCTTAGCTGGTGCGGCCTTCGCTGGTGCTGCCTTCACAGGTGCAGACTCGGCTTCCGACTCAACGGCGACCGACTCCCCTTCGACCGGAGCAGTTTCCTCAGCAATGGCGTCATGGCTTTCAACGGCCTGCGCGGCTTCATTCGTCTGGGACTCGGAAGCTCCTGCAGCTGATTCATCCTCCAGCGCCTCGGGGGCGTCCTGGTCCAAGGACAGCAGACCCTCAGGCAGAAGATCTGCGAGGCTCTGGGTCAGAGGGGCCTTGCCGTCGGTGTCGACCTTGGTATCGTTCGCCGCCTTCGACTCGGCGCGCTGGGCTGCACGCCGGGCTTCCGCCTTCGCCTCTGCCTTGTTCTTGACCGGGCCGATGACCATAACCATGTTGCGGCCGTCAATTCGGGGGGTCGATTCAACGACGCCCACCTCTGCGACATCTTCCGCGAAACGCTGCAGAAGCCTAATGCCCATCTCAGGACGCTGCTGCTCACGCCCGCGGAACTGGATCATCGCCTTGACCTTGTCTCCGGCGCCGAGGAAGCGAAGAGCGTGGCCACGCTTGGTCTCGTAGTCGTGAGTGTCGATCTTGAGCCGGAAACGAATTTCCTTCAGCACGGTGTTGGTCTGGTTCTTGCGTGCTTCACGCGCTTTTACTGCAGCTTCATACTTGTACTTACCAAAATCCATGAGCTTGGCAACCGGGGGCTTTGCCTGGGGTGCCACCTCAACGAGATCAAGGTCGGACTCAGCGGCGAGACGGAGGGCGTCTTCAATACGGACGATTCCAACCTGCTCGCCCGCAGGGCCTACCAACCGCACCTCGGGGACGCGGATACGATCATTGATTCTTGGCTCGCTAATGTGTTGCTCCTGATGTCAGTCGAAACGTAAACCGCGTGCAAAAGAAGAAGGCCCCCAATTGCATGCGCAATCGAAGGCCTCGAACATCAGCACACAACACGCCCCGGAAATGCGGGCAGGTGCACCGACCTGAACCCGGCTGCCTTCAGGTTGCCTCAGGGGCAAATCGGCAATCGCGGGTGGGAGAGGACTCCGCTTGCATACTGAGTGATCTTTTTCATGCCAGTACAAGCCACAAAAAATAACGACCCTCAGTTGGTCTGTGACAAGCTTACCAGCATGAGCACAGCAGACCGTAATTCCGAAGCCGCCCGCCACACCTTCCCCGGTCCAGCCAGTGCTGACTCCCCTGACACCGAGTCCCGGGACCACGTACGCGATATTGCTGACGTGGCGGCGGTCGAAGTCATTACGACCTCGGCCGTGCACCTCATGAGTGCGGCGGCAGTGAAGTGCGGCCTGGCTGCAGGCGATGACGCCGAGACGTACAAGGACCTCGACGAAGCTCGCAAACTCATCACTGCCCTTGCCGGGTTCGTCACGGCTGCCGCCCCGGAAATCGGGAGCCAGCACGCCGGTCCCTTGCGCGACGGGCTGAGATCGCTGCAGTTGGCCTTCCGGGAGGCGTCACTCTTTCCGGACGCTCCCGGAAAGGGCCCCGGAGAAAAGTTCACCGGCCCCGTCAACTGACTGCATTTCTGAACCGCGCCAGCCTCCCCACGAGGTGACGGCACGCTCAGGCCGTTCGTCGCCGTCGTACCTGTTGCGCTCCAAGGCAGAGCAGGCTCAGGCCACCCGCGGCCGAGCCAACCGCCACGAACCCTCCCCAGGGCCCCACGGAGTCGATCAGCAGACCGGCGAGTGGGGCACCGAGTGCAACGCCTGAAGTCAGCGCGGAGCCGTACCAGCCCATGGCTTCACCGCGCCGGTCCTCCTCCACCAGGTGCGCAATGCGTTCCGAAGCCGCCGACAGAACGGGTGCACACAACATTCCGGGCGCTATCGAAAGCAGCGCCAACGCGAGCGTGCTGTGGGCGAATCCCATCGGAATGGTTAGAACGCTCATGAGGAACAGGAGCACCAGGGGTGAAAGTGGGCGGTGCATCGCGCCGTAAATGAGGCCGCCGACAACCGACGCGGAACACCACGCCAGGAAGACCCAGCCCAGCTCGGAAGCCCGCTGGTCCTCCTCCAGAACCGCGATGATTCCGACGTCGGTGCCAGCAAGCACCAGGCCTGCTCCCGCGGCGACAACCATGACCACTATCACCGGAATGGTCAGCCAGGAGAAGCTGTTCGCCAGACGCATCCGAGCGCGAACCTGCCGCGCGGGACGAGCGCCGGGAAGGAGTTCAGCGGATGCCTCGTTGATGTGTGCCGGAGCGGAAGCGACCAGCGCTCCCACGGCTGCCTCGTCGTCAGCGGCTGCGGACGGGACCGTGCCGGGAGAACCAGCCTGGGAACTGCGGGTTGGCGGGTTGAACCACATCAGGAGGAGGCCGGCAACAGCAGTTGAGAGTCCGACTACAGTCAACCCGACAACGGTGGAGATCTGTGTTGCGATGATGGCGCCGAGGGCTGGACCGCCCATGAAAATCACTTCGGTCGACACTGCATCAAGGGTGAAGGCTGTCCGCCGTGAATCGCCGCTGACCAGGACACCCAGCGATTGCCGAACAACTGAAAAGACCGGCAGGGTGAAGATCCCACCGATCAGCGCGGCGACGAGCAACCACTCATATGACAGGTGTGGGGCGACCGACCAGATGACTGCCTCCGCGATGACCGACGGTATCAGCGCCCGCCTCAAGCCGACCACGTCCACCCGGCGGCCCCGCCAGGGTGCCCCGACCGCTATTCCAATGGTCAGGACCGCTGCGACCGCACCTGCCTCTGCATAGCCGCGGCCCAGGGTCAGGACCACATGCAGGGTCAACAGCACGCCCGCAGCGGAGTGCGGAAAACGGGCGATCATGCCGACAATCAACAGGTGGCGGACCGGGACTACTCTCAGTAGCTCCCGATAGATGGAGAAATTCAACGTCGTTCACTTCCACGCGGGCTCATCCGCGTGGAAGTGTCAACGCGTGAGCCGGATTTCGAGCGAGTCGACCCGCTCCACAAAAGATTGCTGGTTTTGAAGGTGGTCCTGAACGTTCCGCACTGTCGAGCGGACGTCTTCCTGCGAAAGACCTTCCCGAAGCGTCATGGTGAGGCGCAGTTCCGGGCCTGACCCACCACCCGGAACCACTGTACCCGCCCCAGTACGGCTGGAAACGCCCGCCCCGGGCCCCACCTCGACCCGCAGTACGTTAGCTTCAGAAGTGACCGCACTTCCCACGATCCGGGCAACCTCGGTATCCGTGTACGAAGGCACCCATTCGTGTTGCTGAGCGAGGGCCCACACCGCCGGACGGCGCACGACGTAAGTCACCTCGCTTCCCGCGTCGATCACCATCAGCTCGCACTCTTCCGCCACGGCTGCCAGGGCCGCCCGCGGAGCGAATACGGCCACGGGCCGGGCATCCGGGTGCCACCGGCGCAGCCGGTCCGTGGAGGTGAAAACGGGAAGCGCAGTCCGACCATCCGGCGTTTTGAGGGTAACCAGAGCCATGTCGGCTTCCTTGTCGCCCGCGTGGGAGCCCGTGGGCGCACCGCCGCCGTCGGTAACTTCCGGGCCATGGCCACCCAGAACAGCCACGACCGGAACGAAGACGCGAACCGCAGAGAGCGTCCGCACCACGGCTGGTTCGTCAGTCTCTCCGGCTACCAGCCGCGCAATTGCCGCCTCGTACGACGCCGGAACCCCGCCGTCGTCGTTGTCGAAGGCGTGCAGCGGGTTCCCTTCGCCGGACAAATCGCGCCCCACCCAAGACTGCCCGGCAGAGTCAGCAGTGTTGCCTGAATTGCTTGGGTTTCCCCTGAGCGCGGCCTCGATGTGCGCCGGGAGGCGGCGATCAGTCACTCAGCGTTCCGGGTGCCCGGCAATGTCCAGGGCCTGCGGGAGGGTGAAGGCCCCGGCATAGAGCGCCTTGCCGACGATTGCGCCCTCAAGGCCATCGGGTACCAATTGGCGCAGCGCTGCGAGGTCTTCCAGACTTGAGATGCCACCGGATGCAACAACGAGCCGGTCCGTCTTTTCCAGCACGTCCCGTAGGAGCTGAACGTTGGGCCCCTTGAGGGTTCCATCCTTCGTCACATCGGTAACGACGTAGCGCATGCAACCGGCGTCGTCCAGGCGTGCGAGTACCTCCCAGAGGTCACCGCCGTCCTCGGTCCAGCCGCGCGCTGCGAGGGTGGTGCCGCGAACGTCGAGTCCGACGGCGATTGCGTCGCCATACCGGGCGATGGCGCGCGCGGTCCATTCCGGGTTCTCCAGCGCCGCGGTGCCAAGGTTGACCCGTTCGGCACCCAGCTCAAGCGCGTGCTCAAGGGATGCGTCATCCCGGATACCGCCGGAGAGTTCGACCTTGATGCTCAGTTCTTCGACAACCCTGCGCAGCAGGTCACGGTTGGAACCCCGCCCGAATGCGGCGTCCAGGTCGACGAGGTGAACCCATTCCGCGCCGTCGTTCTGCCACTGCAGTGCCGCCTCAAGCGGGTCTCCGTAGCTCGTCTCACTGCCGGCTTCGCCCTGGACCAGGCGGACGGCCTGGCCGTCAGCGACATCAACTGCGGGAAGCAGTTCCAGGATGGGCGATTCTGTGAAGGGGCTCATTCACTTCCTTTGTTCAGGTTTTGCATAGATGGTGTTAGCTCGGAGAAAGCGTCAAGAGATATGCAGCCAGCAAAGCCATGGCCGCCAGCACTCCGAAACTGATGACAAACGCGCGTGGCAGCTTCTGCCGGTGGAAGGACACGGCGCCGCCGATCAGTAGGCCGGAGAGTCCCATCAGGATCACGCTCCACATACTCAGCGCAGGCCGTTGATCCAGTTGCGGAGTAACTGGGCCCCGGCGTCGCCCGATTTCTCCGGGTGGAACTGGGTCGCCGAAAGAGGCCCATTTTCCACGGCAGCAATGAAAGGCCCGCCATGGTCCGCCCAGGTTACGAGCGGAGCCCTCATGGCTGGCTGGGTGACATCGAAGTCCCACTTCTGCACTCCGTAAGAGTGGACGAAGTAGAAGCGCTCATCACCAATTCCTTCGAACAGGACGGAACCTTCCGGCGCCTCGACCGTGTTCCAGCCCATGTGCGGCACGACGTCAGCTTTGAGCCGCTCGACCGTACCGGGCCACTCCCCCATGCCTTCCGTACGGACACCATGCTCGACGCCGTCCTCGAAGAAGACCTGGAGACTGACACAGATGCCAAGCACCGGGCGTCCTCCCGCGACCCGCCGCCCGATCATGCGAAGCGCATCGACGTCCCGGAGACCCTGCATCACTGTTGCAAACGCACCGACCCCTGGAACCACCAATCCGTCAGCGTTCAGGACGTCATCGGACCCCGCACTGAGGGTGACTTCGGCACCAACATGCTCAAGCGCGCGAACCGCCGACCTGATGTTGCCGGATCCATAATCCAGAACCGTGATCTTCGGTGCACTCATAGAGCACCCTTGGTGGATGGAATGCCTTCCACCCGAGGATCTGGCTCGACAGCTGCGCGGAGCGCGCGCGCAAACGCCTTGAACTGCGCCTCC
Source organism: Arthrobacter sp. TRD_SC_6 (assembly GCF_055361185.1). NCBI lineage: Bacteria > Bacillati > Actinomycetota > Actinomycetes > Micrococcales > Micrococcaceae > Arthrobacter > Arthrobacter sp. TRD_SC_6. Next base: position 2,170,348 of record NZ_CM143953.1, on the reverse strand, counting down.
ACGATGTGGTGCGGGTCGCGGCCTCCGAGAACGTTCATGTGGAGACAGATCTGAGCGTGCAGGGTGATCGCCTCGAACACGTGGCGGGTAAGCGATCCGGTGAAGTGTCCTCCGATGAGGTGGTACTCCTGGCCTGCAGGTTCTCCGGCGTGGACGAGGTAGGGACGGCCGGAGATGTCGACTACCGCGTTGGCCAGGGCCTCGTCCAATGGCACCGTAGCTTCGCCGAAGCGCCGAATGCCTGCCTTGTCCCCGAGCGCTTCCCGGAGCACTTCGCCGAAAGTAATAGCGACGTCTTCAACCGTGTGGTGGACATCGATGTGGGTGTCACCAGTCGCCCTCACCGTGAGGTCTATCAGTGAATGCTTCGCCAGGGCCGTCAACATGTGATCGTAGAACGGTACGGAGGTACTCACTTCCGACCGCCCGGTTCCGTCGAGATTCAACTCTACGAATACCGACGATTCGCTTGTCTTCCGCTCGCGCCGAGCGGAGCGGGCGGCTGTGGCTGCCACGGTCATGGATAGTCCTTAATGTGAAACGGCAGAGAACTGGTCGGGAGGGCAGCAGCCTGAGCAGCTCGTGTCCCGGCGGATGATTCATGCGGCGATGATGGATACGGGATCCGCAGCGCAGCTTCCAGTCTAGGAGACACCTGCCCGGATCAACGAGGCCAAGGTGTCCAGGAACACCGTGGTTTCCGTCTCGGTGCCGGCGGTCACGCGCAAGTGGTGATCAATACCGACATCCCGGATCAGCACTCCAGCGTCCAGGAGCCCCTGCCACACCGCACGGGGGTCTTTCAGCCCACCGAACAGAACGAAGTTCGAATCGGACGGCGCGACCGGAAGTCCGAGAGCTTTCAGACCCTTAGCAATGCGGTCGCGTTGCACTTTAATCGAGTCGACATTCTCCAGCAGGCGGGTCGAATGGGTCAGGGCTGCGATTGCAGTCGCCTGGGTGATGGCTGAAAGGTGGTAGGGCAGGCGCACCAGTCTGAGCGCATCCGTTATCTCCGGAGCCGCTGCCAGATAGCCGAGCCGTGCCCCTGCCAGGGCGAAAGCCTTGCTCATGGTGCGCGAGACAATGAGGCGCTCACGTCCGGGCAGTAGCTCCAGGGCACTCGGCGTACCTTCGTGGGCGAACTCGGCATATGCCTCGTCCACGATCACGATGGCTTGGGCCGCATCCCCGGCTTCGTAGACGTCCGCGACCACCTGGAGTGAAAGCGCCGTTCCTGTCGGGTTGTTCGGACTGCAGAGGAAGACGATATTCGCGCCCGAGGATGCAACCTGCTCAGCAGCGGAATCTGGCGTGAGGTCGAAGCTTTCCGAACGCTTCCCGGCCAGGTACGCGGTACCCGTTGCTCCGGCAAGCAATGGGTACATCGAGTATGTGGGCGGGAAACCGAGCGCGGACCGACCAGGCCCACCGAATGCCAACAGGATGTGTTGGAGAACCTCGTTCGAGCCGTTGGCAGCCCAGATATTGTCAGGTGTCAGACCATGGCCGAGGTAAGTGGCAAGCTGCCCGCGTAGCTCGGTAAACTCCCGGTCCGGGTATCGGTTCAGCCCCACTACTGATTTTCTTACCGCCTCAACGATGGCTTCCTGAACGTCTTCGGGGACCCCATGAGTGTTCTCGTTGACGTTCAGCAGAATGGGTACGTCCAGCTGCGGAGCACCGTAGGGCTGCAGACCACGGAGGTTGGCCCTGAGCGGGAGACGGTTGAGACGTTCGAGCTGATCGGTCACCTGCCGAGTTTAAGGCCCATCGATGGGTGATCCCCAATCCCTCAGCAGACAGGCGACGATATTACGCCCGGCGACCCCTGTTTCTGATCGAAAGCGATTCTGATCGACAGCGTTCTGATCGGTAGCTAGGAACCAGTGACTGGAATGTGCAGCGATTGCCCGGCCTGGACGGTGGAGCTGGCCAACGCATTGAGTTCCACAATCTCAGCAACGACCGCGCGGGGATCCCGGTCCGGAGCATATTCAGCCGCGAGACCCCAGAGTGTTTCCCCTGCGGCGACGTTGACCCTCACCGTCTCCGTCACGCCAGGAGCAGAACCGGATGCCTGCGCCTGGTTAAAGGAAGCAGCAACCATCAGAAGAGCCGCCGCAATGAGCGCAAGGGGAACCGCAACCAGGAGCACCCAACCTCTGCGGGTCAAGTGCAGCTTGCTTATAAGGGTCTCTCCAACGGCCTTTCGGTCACCGGGAAGAACTCGGGTAGTTGCTGAGAGCTGGAGCGTCGTCATGGCGTCCGCCTTTCTGCGGGTCTGAACACGCTGCACTCGGCGGAAAGCCGCGATTCGAAGCTGTGTTCTATTCTTCTGCTTATTTTTAGCACTGATTACCTAATATTGTCGAGACTCGCTCGAACAAATGTTTGAAAACAGCTCCTTTGTCCCATAGCGTTGCAAGCACAGGTACCGGTTGGCGTCTTCGGAAATCAGCCCATCACCTACCACTGACAAAAATTGTTGGAGGTCCGGCAGAGGGCCGGGATCGACAGAGTGAAGGGACGCAGTCAAGTGGCAGAACTCAGTGCAGCCGAGGAACCCACACAGCTGGCAGTGCCCGACGTGAAGCGTGGCCGCGGGCGTCCGCGTGGGCGCGCAACTCCTAAAGGGTTGACCATCCGGCAGAAGAAAATCCTGGAGTCCATCCAGCTCAGCGTTGCGGCCCACGGGTATCCGCCGTCAATGCGGGAAATCGGAGACACTGTTGGGCTCGCCAGCCTGTCCAGCGTGACTCACCAGCTGTCCCAACTTGAGCGGATGGGCTATATCCGGAGAGATCCCAAGCGCCCAAGGGCAATGGAAATCCTTCTCCCGCTTACGTTGGGGCAGGAGTCCTTCCACCCGACGGCGAACAACCCGGAGCGGGATGGCAACAGTGACGAGACATCTCTTTCGTCCGTGGACGCGGCTATGGTGCCCCTTGTCGGCCGCATCGCGGCCGGCGGGCCCATCCTTGCGGACCAGGTGGTGGAGGACGTCATGCCATTGCCGAGGCAACTGGTGGGCCATGGCGACCTGTTCATGCTTCGCGTCTCAGGTGATTCCATGATCGACGCCGCCATCTGCGACGGCGACTGGGTGGTCATACGCCGTCAGAACACTGCCGAGAACGGCGACGTTGTAGCTGCCCTCCTCGATGATGAAGCGACCGTCAAGACGTTCCGCCAGCGGGACGGGCACACGTGGCTCCTACCGCAGAACACCAACTACTCACCCATCCTCGGCGACCATGCCACGATCATGGGCAAGGTCGTCTCGGTGATGCGCGCTCTCTAGCCGCGGATCTGTGTTATGCGGGCTGGGATGCCGCCAATCTGGACAGGATGGCAAGCACAGTGGTGCGGTCGGTCGTCGGCCAGAACGGGGGCAGTGCACCCCGCAGGAATCCGCCGTATCTGGCATTAGCCAGCCGCGAGTCCAGTACCGCCACTACTCCCCTGTCGTCCTGGGCCCTGATCAATCGGCCGGCGCCCTGTGCCAGCCGGACGGCCGCATGGGTTGCGGCGATGGTCATGAATCCGTTTCCGCCCGCTCTCGCGACCGCCCTGGTGCGCGCTGTCATCAGAGGATCATCCGGGCGCGGGAACGGGATACGGTCGATCACCACCAGACGGCATGAGCTCCCCGGGACATCCACTCCCTGCCAGAGGGACATGGTGCCGAACAGGCAGGTGTCGGGCTCCTCGGAGAATCGACGGACCAAATCCGCCATGGAGGACTCCCCCTGGCACAGGATGTCAAAATCCACCTTGTCCCGCAGGGCCTCTGCCGCTTCTTCAGCGGCCCTGCGTGAGGAGAACAAGCCAAGGGCGCCGCCCCTTGAGGCACGGATCAGTGCTTCCAACTCAGCAAGCTGTTGTTCGGTCGTGCCCCGCCCTGGTGTAGGCAGGTCCTTCGCCACGTAGAGCACTCCCTGACTCGGGTAATCGAAGGGGCTGCCGACGTCGACCCCGGTCCAGGTGGGCGCACCGACGCCGGTAAGCCCCAGTGCACCCGCGACGGGCCCGAATTCAGAGCCGATCGCCAGCGTGGCCGAGGTCAGAACCACCGTGTGATCTTCGAACAACCCGCGTCTCAAACGTCCTGCAACGGAGAGGGGCGCGATGCTGATCGTTGCGGGCGAGGACTCCGGCGCCGCAACATAGCCGGAACCCGGCGTGAACGTGCTCTGCCGGTTCGCCCACAGCACCTCTCCAGCTCCGCCGGCTCCCAGCATCCGCTCACACAGCTCGAGTGTGGCGAGAAGACGTGAACGTGCCATTTGCCGTCCCCCGTCCACTGACTGGGCTTGGCCCTCAGAGGTGGACTCGGACAGTGCCAGCCGGCATGCCTCGCGCAGTTGGGAAAGGGCCATCTCCTGTTCCTCATCCAGTCCAGTCGCCATCAAACCCGTGGGTTCGGCGTCGAACGCTGCTTCGAACGCATGCTGCGCAGCGATGAGCGTGTCCGCATCCACGCCGAGGTGGCGCCGTGCGGCGGTGGATGCCGCCCCGATCAATGAGCCGGAAAGCTGTCCCGAAACTGCGGAAGTCACGCGGTCGTGAAGTTCGTGGGCTTCATCGATTACGACGACGTCGTGCTCCGGCAACACAGCCAGGCCCTCGAACGCGTTGATCGCGAGCAACGCGTGATTGGTGATCACGATGTCGGCCCGGCCGGCCTTTTCCCGCGCCAATTCGCTGAAGCACTCAGCCGCGACCGGACACTTTTGAGCGCCCAGGCACTCCATGCTGGACACTGACACCTGGCGCCAGGCGCGGTCGCCCACCCCGGGGAGGAGTTCGTCCCGGTCCCCGGTTTCAGTCTCTTCTGCCCATTCACGAAGCCGCACAATCTCCCGGCCAAGCGGCGTGGACGGCCCGGGCGCGGGGTGGGGCGCGGCGGTCTCGCCATCCAGGGAAAAAAGGGCTCCTGCTTCGTCCTCCTCCGGAAATCCACCCGCAGTCTTGTGTTTACAGACATAGTTGCTGCGGCCCTTCAGCAAGGCAATGTCAACCGGCCGGGGCAGCTGGCCCTTCAGGGCGTCAAGCAGCCGCGGGAGATCCCGGTTCACAATTTGCCCCTGCAGTGCGAGCGTCGCAGTGGACACGATCGACGTGGTGTCGCTTCGAAGAGCATGCGCAATCAAGGGAATAAGGTACGCCAGCGACTTCCCCGTGCCGGTACCCGCCTGCACCAGGAGATGGTTTCCCTCTGCGATGGCCTCTTCCACATGGCGCACCATCTCGTGTTGCCCGCTGCGCCGCTGACCACCCATCGTTTGAACAACGTGGTCGAGCAGGGCGAGGGGGTCTACCTGCCCCTCAGCCATGCCTGAGGAATGGTTCCAGTTCTGAGGCAAGCCCCTGGCGGACCATCACGTCCACTTCGGTGCCGTCCTCGACATGCTCAATCCGCAGGATCTCAGCATCCGCCTGATGCAGGCGGCTCACGACGTCGCCGCGCTGGTACGGCACAAGGAGGTTCAACTCCACGCTGGGCCGCGGGATGGACGTGCTGATCAGGTCGAGCAGCTCGGGTATGCCCTGCCCTGTGCGCGCCGAAACGATGGCATGCCGGGGCTCGCGTTGGCGCAACCTCTCGATCACAAAGGGATCAGCAGCATCAGCCTTATTGAGCACGATGATCTCTGGAACCTTGCGTGCATCGACTTCAGCGAATACCTCGCGCACCGCTGCGATCTGCCCTTCGGGATCCGGATGGGAAGCATCAACCACGTGCAGGATGAGGTCGGAGTCCGCGACTTCCTCCAGCGTCGAACGGAAGGCTTCCACCAGCTGCGTTGGCAGCGACCGGACGAACCCCACGGTGTCTGCAAGTGTGTACTCCAGGCCGTCAGGTGTCTCCGCCCTCCGGACTGTAGGGTCCAGCGTTGCGAAGAGCGCGTTCTCCACGAGCACACCGGCGTCAGTCAGACGGTTCAGCAACGACGATTTCCCGGCGTTCGTGTATCCCGCGATTGCAACTGACGGAACCTCATTACGACGGCGATTGGCGCGCTTGGTCTCGCGTGCAGGCTTCATGCCCGATATCTCGCGGCGCAGCTTGGCCATCCGTGTGCGGATTTTGCGTCGGTCGAGTTCGATCTTCGTCTCACCCGGACCACGGGAACCCATACCAGCACCGGCGCCGCCGACCTGCCCACCCGCCTGGCGGGACATCGACTCGCCCCAACCGCGGAGTCGCGGGAGAAGGTACTCAAGCTGGGCTAGCTCCACCTGGGCTTTACCTTCACGCGACTTGGCGTGCTGGGCGAAAATATCGAGGATGAGCGCCGTTCGGTCAATCACCTTGACCTTGACGATGTCCTCCAGCCCGCGCCGCTGGGAGGGTGCTAGCTCACTGTCCACGATCACGGTGTCTGCCCCGGTGGAAACTACGATGCTCTTGAGCTCTTCGGCCTTGCCCGCGCCAAGGAAAGTACCGGGATCCGGCTTCAGCCGCCGCTGGATGATCCCGTCCAGGACTTCTGAGCCAGCGGTTTCAGCCAGCGCGGCGAGCTCACGTAATGAATTCTCGGCGTCGGCCGCAGTTCCCTCGCTCCAGATGCCCGCTAGCACCACGCGTTCAAGGCGTAGCTGCCGGTACTCAACTTCGGTGACGTCCTCGAGTTCCGTGGAAAGACCTGCAACTCGTCGAAGCGCACGCCGTTCCTGGAGGTCCTGCTGTTCGCCGTCAAAGGAGGTGTGCTCTTCGTCGAGTTCAGAGATTGCCTGCGCCCTGCCACGTTGCGACCCGCCGAACCTCCCGGGATCCGCCGCCGGGGGCGATGGATCTTTCGCGAGAATACGGTCGATGACAGCCTGGATTTCAGCTGGCCCCAGCTCAGGTTCGGGTGTCGAAGACGCTCCGTGGTGCGTGGTCATGCTCTCCCTCGGTAAGTGTCATTCAATGGTAGTCGTTTCCGGGCGGCGTGTTGCGGCAATCCTCCCTGCATTCTCTGAGCGCGCAATCGCCGTCGTAGTCAGATTTGTCCGCGGGCAGCACCACAGCGGGTGACAAACTAGGCTGAATCACTATGGAACCGCAGCACTACTTCAGCGCAACCCCCGCTGGTCCGGAGGACCGGCGTCCGTTACGGGTCACTCTCGCCGGCCATCAACGCGACCTGGTGACGGCCGGCAGCATCTTCAGCCCCGATGGGGTGGACAAGGGAACAGCGATTCTGTTGGCCGAAGCACCAGCACCGCAGGGCATGAACCTGCTCGACATAGGCTGCGGCTGGGGACCGCTGGCCCTCACCATGGCGCTACAGGCACCAGACGCCCAGGTGATGGCAGTGGATGTCAACGAACGCGCGCTCGGCCTCACACGGGAAAATGCAGCCCGGCTCGGCCTGGCGAATGTCACCGCGTCCCAGCCCGACGACGTCGACCCCGGTCTGACGTACGACACAATCTGGTCGAACCCGCCGATCCGCATCGGCAAAGAGGCCCTCCATGGACTGCTGCTGACCTGGCTCCCGCGCCTATCCCCGGCTGGCTCAGCCTGGCTGGTGGTCCAGAAAAACCTCGGCGCGGATTCGCTTCAGCGCTGGCTGGCCGGGGAGCTCAAGGACGGGTACGACGTCGAACGCGCGGCTTCGGCTAAATCCTTCAGGATCCTGCGGGTCACGAGGCACCCCTAGCTGGAACGCGGCGCTGCGGCTCTTGAACCTGCGGTTTTTGAAGCTGCGGCCTACAGGAAGGTTCCGCTCGCCACCAGCTCGGCCGGTCCACTCAGGTGGACGTGTTCGCTGCCGTCAGCAGCAACGTGGAAGCGGACTCCCAGGGTGCCTCCCGGTACAGCGACCGCCCAGGCATCCGGTGCGTCACCGCCGGCCCAGTAGCGGGTGGCCACGGCCGCAGCGCAGGCACCGGTTCCGCAGGAGAGCGTTTCGCCCACCCCGCGCTCGTGGACGCGCATCGCGACCTGGCCGACGCCGTCGTGCACCAGGGGGTCGTTCGGAACCACGAACTCGACGTTGGTGCCATGCGGCGGCATGGGTTCCACCCGCGGGGGATCGATGAGCCGCGTGGCATCCAGTTCGGCGAGTTCGGCCAGTGCGACGACGGTGTGGGGGTTGCCCATGCTGATGGATAGCCCGGGGCGCGGCACCTGAAGGCCGTCCGCTTCAACCAGCGCATCCATGGCGCGGGACGCCGCCTCCTCCGGATGAATGAATTCCCAGGGGCCCATGTCCACCGAGTATCCGTCCGGGGACAGCTCCACGGTTTTGGCTCCACCCCTGGTCCCGATGGTGACGGTGGCGCCTTCCTCCAGCGTCAGCAGACCCTGGGTAATCAGGAAATGCACGAACACGCGCACGCCATTGCCGCACATTTCCGACACGGAGCCATCAGCGTTTCGGTAGTCCATGAACCACTCGACCGCGGGGTTGCTCTGAAGCAGGCTGCGCCCCTCAGGGAGCGAGGACGACGGCACGGCCCTGATCAGGCCGTCCGCTCCGACTCCCCGATGGCGGTCGCAGGCTGCGACGACGTCCTGGATCGTCAGCGCCAGCGAATCATCCGGGTCAGCGATGAGAATGAAGTCATTGCCGGTGCCGTGCCCCTTGCTGAAGGTCAGGCCGATCAGGCTGCTCAGGGGTGTGCGTGTGCGGTGCGCTGCCTCGGGTTGTGTGCTCACCTACCTAGGATAGGCGGATCTCGTGCCTGACGGCTTCGAGTGCCTGTTCATGAAGGTTTGGGTCCCGCCAGTCGAGCCACCTCACCCGGGGGTCGGCCCTGAACCAGGTCAGCTGGCGACGGGCGAAGCGCCGGGTGGCTGCAATGGTGTCCTCCGCTGCCTCCTCAGCCGACCACCCGCCGTCGAGCACGCGTAGGAACTGCGCGTAGCCGAGTGCCCGGGCTGCTGTCCGGCCCTGGCGCAGACCCAGCTCGTCCAGCGTACGGACTTCCTCAAGCAACCCCCGTTCCACCATTGAATGCACGCGTTCGCCCAGGCGAACACGCAGGAGGTCGCGATCAACACGCAACCCAATCTGCAGGGCGGGCTGATGGTAATTCCGTTGGGGCATGAAGGAACTGAAGGGCCTACCGGTCAGTTCGTATACCTCCAACGCCCGGATGACCCTGCGTTCATCGTTGAGGCGGGCTTCCGACGTCGGATCCACGCTCGCTAACCGCTGACGCATCGCTGCTTCACCCAGTCTGGCCGCTTCTGCAACAAGCCTGGCCCGGACCTGAGGATCGGTGGGCGGAAACTCGAGTTCGTCGAGCGCTGCGCGGAGATAGAGTCCAGACCCGCCCACCAGAATGGGAACGCGGCCCCGCGATCGCACGGCAGCTATCTGTTCCCGGCATTGACGCTGGTAGCCTGCGACGCTTGCTTCTTCCCAGATGTCGAGGACATCGAGCAGCAGGTGGGGTATTCCACCGCGTTCTTCCTCGGGAAGCTTAGCCGTTCCGATGTCCATTCCGCGGTAGAGCTGCAGTGCGTCAGCGTTGATGACTTCGCCGGCCAGCGCTTGCGCAAGTGCTATTCCAAGTTCGGATTTTCCGGAGCCGGTGGGCCCGACGACGGCGATGACGGGCAGCGCGTCTGCGGCAGCTTTGGGCATCCTAGGGTTGGCGAACGGGAAGCGAAGGCATGCCGAGCGAGATACCCTTGGCGCTGCCCGGTGTTGGCGCACCACAGGATTCGGCCTGTGATCGATCCCAGGCGTCTCCTCCACGGGAACGCCGTAGACGGTAGTCCAGGGGCGTGGGATCGGCTGTCAGGTGGAAGGGCGCGGCACCGGTGATGGTGACGGTCACCAGGTCTCCTGGGCGCGGAGACTCGGCGCCGTCGGGGACGGCGAAGTGGACCAGGCGCTGATCGCGGGCGCGGCCGGTCAGGCGGTTGGTCTCATGTGCTTTCCGGCCCTGCTGCGCCGTTACCAGCACTTCGACCTCACGACCTATCTGCGCCGCGTTCTCTTCGGCACAGATTCGGTCCTGTAAGGCAGTGAGCCGCTCAAACCGTTCCTGAACTACAGCCTTGGGGAGCTGATCGGGTAGATCAGCGGCTGGGGTTCCGGGCCGCTTGGAGTACTGGAAGGTGAAGGCAGTCGCGAACCGGGATTGTTCGACCACGCGGAGCGTTTCCTGAAAGTCCTCTTCGGTCTCGCCCGGGAAACCTACGATGATGTCGGTAGATATCGAGGCCTCCGGCATCCGCGCACGCACCCGGTGGAGAATGCCGAGGAACTTCTCGGACCTGTAGGACCTTCTCATCGCCTTTAGAATCCGGTCCGAACCGGACTGGAGCGGCATGTGCAGTTGCGGTGCAACGTTCGGCGTTTCAGCCATTGCGTCGATGACGTCGTCGGTGAAAGCGGCCGGGTGCGGGCTGGTGAAGCGCACCCGTTCGAGTCCCTCGATACCTCCGCAGGCGCGCAGCAGTTTCGCAAAAGCGCCGCGGTCCCCGAACTCGACGCCGTACGAGTTGACGTTCTGGCCCAGAAGCGTGACTTCAATGGCGCCATCCGCAACAAGTGCCTCAATTTCGGCGAGGATCTCGCCGGGGCGCCGGTCCTTCTCTTTGCCGCGGAGCGACGGGACAATGCAGAAGGTGCAGGTGTTATTACAGCCCACCGAGATGGAAACCCATCCTGAGTACACCGAATCGCGTTTGGTGGGCAGGGTTGAAGGAAACACATCGAGCGACTCCAGGATTTCAAGCTGCGCTTCGTCGTTGTGCCGCGCCCGCTGAAGGAGTGCTGGTAATGCACCGATGTTGTGGGTACCGAAAACGGCGTCCACCCAGGGGGCCCTGCGGAGGATGGTCTCGCGGTCCTTCTGGGCCAGGCACCCACCCACGGCGATCTGCATGCCAGGGTGCTTCTCTTTGGTGTGGGCGAGCATCCCGAGATTGCCGTAGAGCTTGTTATCCGCGTTTTCGCGTACCGCGCAGGTATTGAAGACGACGACGTCGGCCTCTCCCCCCGCGGCGTCCGTGTAGCCAGCGTCTTCGAGCAGGCCTGCAATCCGCTCGGAATCGTGGACGTTCATCTGGCACCCGTACGTCCGTACTTCGTACGTTCTCGGTGCAGAAAGCATCTGTTGCTGATAGGGCTGTGCTGCTGCGGTAGGGGGAAGCGCTGTGAAACTCACCAGTTAAGGGTACGGCTCATAACTGCTCGTCCAGAACCTCTTTGACAATAGAGAAGGCGACACCCGGTGAGTAGCCCTTCCTCGCAAGCATCCCTACCAGGCGCCGCACCTGCTTGTCCCGGCCAGCACTATCTGTCGGGTCGGAGACGACGCGCGCCTTCTTCCGGACCAATTCCGCGGCGGCCAGCTTTTCATCTTCATCGGACCGCTGTGACAGTGCTTCCTCGGCCAGGTGCCCCGTGATGCCCTTTTCGGACAGCTCCCGCTTGATTGCCGAGCGCGCCAGAGAACGCGTCTGCGCCCTGCTCCTGACCCACATCCGGGCGAATTCGGCATCGTCAACGAGCTGTACCTCTTCGAACCGGTCGAGGACCTCCACTGCAACCTGTTCAGGCACCCCCCGCTCGGTAAGTTTGCTGAGCAATTGGTGCCGGCTGCGGGGCGCCATGGACAGCTGCCGGAGTGCGATGGACCGCGCCAATTCATGCGGGTCTGCGTCGGGCGCTTTGTCGGCTGTTGAGCTTGCCTTCCGCGAGTGGTCAGCAACGCGCTTCCGTCCGTCACCCCTGCGGGCGCCGCGACCCTGCGCAGCGCCCGTAACCGGTGGTTCCTCACCAAACATCGAACAGGGGTCAGCCTTCGCCGCCGACGGCCTTCAATTTAGGTCCATCAGGTTCAGCCACAGCAACCCCGACGCCGAGCTTTTCCCGGATCCGCAGCTCCAGCTCGTCAGCGAGGTCCGGATTGTCGATGAGGAATTTGCGGGCGTTCTCCTTGCCCTGCCCCAGCTGGTCTCCGTCATAGGTAAACCACGCACCCGACTTCTTCACCAGACCGTTTTCCACACCCACGTCGATCAGCCCGCCTTCGCGGGAGATTCCGTAACCGTAGAGAATGTCGAACTCAGCCTGCTTGAACGGCGGAGCCATTTTGTTCTTGACGATCTTGGCACGCGTCCGGTTGCCCACCGGGTTGGTACCTTCCTTCAAAGTTTCAATGCGCCTGACATCGATTCGAACGGAGGCGTAAAACTTCAGGGCCTTGCCACCGGTTGTGGTTTCCGGGCTTCCGAAGAAGACGCCGATCTTCTCGCGCAGCTGGTTGATGAAGATAGCCGTGGTCTTGGTCTGGCTCAGGCGACCGGTGATTTTACGCAGCGCCTGGCTCATCAGACGAGCCTGCAGACCGACATGGCTGTCACCCATCTCTCCCTCGATCTCGGCGCGCGGCACCAGTGCAGCTACAGAGTCGATGACGACAATATCGATGGACCCAGAACCTATGAGCATGTCCATGATTTCCAGGGCCTGCTCACCGGTGTCCGGCTGTGAAACCAGCAGCGCATCGGTGTCGACGCCAAGCCTCTTGGCGTACTCAGGGTCCAACGCGTGCTCGGCATCGATGAACGCTGCGATACCGCCGTTACGCTGGGCATTGGCTACTGCATGCAGCGCCACGGTAGTTTTACCGGAGGCTTCCGGTCCGTAGATTTCAACGACCCTGCCGCGCGGAAGACCGCCTATACCCAGCGCCGCATCAAGGGCAATGGAGCTGGTGGAAATGGTCTCAATAGGGGCACGGATCTCATCGCCAAGGCGCATGACTGATCCCTTGCCGTACTGCTTGTCAATTTGCGCCAGTGCAGCTTCAAGAGCTTTCTCGCGGTCGGCTGGTGCGGCCATTACTCACCTCAGTTACTCATGGCCCCCAGGGGCCTGTTTGCTGTTCCTCTTGACCGTAGCGTTCCGCTCCGACAGTTTTGCTCTGGTGTCGGCTTATGTGGAAATCTCGCCGGATTCCAGGCGGATGTGGAGAACAACTGCGCGGGATACGACGGGGAACGCGGGCGATCGGTACTGCCATAAGCATAGCCCTCATCCGAACACATGTTCGATAGAATCACCGGCGTGTTGAGGGTTGCCCGCAACGCCTAACGTGGCCTGACGTCGCGGCCCAGCCGCCGGTGCTCGGGAATCTCCTGAACGGAGCAGACCGCCAACCAGACGGTCCTCGGATCCACGCCTGCGCGCAGTGCGTCAGCGGGAGTCCGGTCCCCAAGATCGGCAAGGTGCAGGGTGCCGGCCAGGGAACGCGAGTAGACGGTGCCGAATTCGTCGTCCATCAGGCGCCAAAACTCACTGATGCGCATGCCGAATCTTCCCTTTCGTGCATAAACCCTAGAATGAACCCCATGACTGCACACCGACCCGAGATCGATGCTTCCGCTGATGCCGCTATCCAGGCCTTGGAACAACAACTCAGTATGTTGTGGAGGCGAGCTCGGTCCAACTCGTACAAGGTAGCCCGGCGTGTCCATCCGGACATGGAGCCGGCTGCGTACGGATTGCTGGTCATCCTACAACGGGAAGGCTCAATGCGCCTGACCGACCTGGCCGCGAGCATAGGCGTCGGCAAACCCTCTGTGAGCCGTCAGATTGCCATGCTGGAACAGCTCGGCCTGGTCCAGAAAACCGCCGACCCGCTGGATGGGCGGGCTCAATCGATCAGCCTTACGGAGGACGGGTCACGGCAGCTCTCGACCGCACAGGCAGCCCGCAAGGAGGCTTTCCATCACCTGATGGAAGACTGGAGCGTTGAAGATGTCACCACTCTTGGAGACCTTATCGCCCAACTGAACGAGACCTACACCAAAGACAATTGGTGAACGCTTTGTTGAGCTGTTGAAAGGTATCCAACGAATAATCTCCCGCTTTGCAGAAAACGAATGGCCCCGCCACACTGGCGAGGCCATTCAACGTGCAGGAGCTTGTTAGCTCTTTGACCCGGCGAGATCCCTGGTGAAGCCGTCGGAAAGATCCTCCGGAAGCTCACCGAACTGCCGGGCGAATTCGTGGGGAAGAATGTCCGGAACAGCAACGCCCTCGGCTAACGCGAGACGGTCACTGACCTCACGGAGCATCATTGAGAGCGGCACATCCAGGGCCGTGCAGATTGAAGAGAGCAACTCGGAAGAAGCTTCCTTCTGGCCTCGCTCAACTTCGCTGAGGTACCCAAGGGAGACCCGCGCACTGTGCGAAACCTCGCGGAGCGTACGCCCCTGGCGCTGGCGAACATCACGCAGGACGTCCCCAATTTCGTGGCGTAGTACGACCATCTTGCGCTCCTTCGGTTTGCGTTGCGGATCTTCTGCCAACCCCACATCGCGCCAACGGATGACACCGTTCACGGATACGGGTTGCTTAACCATGTGGATCGCCTTACTCCCTCTTTATCGCAGCTGCTGTGCAGCCGCCTTGTTTCAAGCCTAGACCGTCAGCCTGATGAGCGGCTGACAGTATTGATAACTATTGCGGAACACCATTTGTTCCCGCTTCAGCCTCCAACAGGGCTTGGTGCAAAAGACGCACTGCCGCGTTGCTTGCCGCTTGGCGTATCTCACTTCTGTCGCCGTCGAAGTGGAACTCCAGGGCGACTCTGACACCCTTCAAAACAACAGCGACGACGACGACACCCACGTCCTTGCCCTCGTGCGGCTCCGGCCCCGCCACACCCGTGGTCGCCACCCCGGCATCTGACCCACACGCGCGCATGGCGCCCTCGGCCATCTGCTGAGCCACTTCCATGTCAACGGTGCCCACCCGCGAGAGCAACGCCTGGTCCACCCCGAGGAGCGCCTCCTTGACGTCCCGATGATATGCAACCACACCGCCCTTCAGGACGGCCGAGGCCCCTGGGACGGTAGCCAGCTCAGCCGCTACCATTCCCGCGGTCAGCGACTCGGCTGTCGCGATCGACAACTCGAGTTGGCGGGCGAGCTCCACGACAGCCAGTGCGGGCGTGGCGTCGCCTGACTCCGTCACGCCGCCGATTTCCTGGAATCCCTGCGCAAACGCATCGCCTGCAAAATGTAGTCGACCCCGGTCACCACCGTGATCAACACGGCGACCATCATGACGACGACGGCGGGCCACCAGGCCCAGTCACCCAGCGCCGCTTGCAGAAGATAGAGGAAAATTGCGAGCGTCTGCACCACAGTCTTCAGCTTTCCGCCGCGGGAAGCAGGCATTACGCCGTATCGAATGACAGCGAAGCGCAACAGGGTAATCCCAACTTCGCGGACCAGGATCACAATCGCAACCCACCACCAAAGCTCACCAAGTATCGCCAGCACAATCAATGCTGAGCCGATGAGGAGCTTGTCCGCTATGGGATCAGCGATCTTCCCGAAGTCGGTGATCAAGCCACGGCTGCGGGCGAGGTCACCATCGAGTTTGTCCGTGTAGATGGCGACCGCAAACGTCACGACGGCGAGCCAGCGAAACAAGCCGCCGTCGCCGTCGTCGGTTAGAAGAAACCAGGCGAAGAACGGCACCAGAACGATGCGGACTACTGTCAGGACATTCGCGATGTTCAGTACGGGTACCGCTTCAGGATCTGATGTGGCCACCCGTCAAGGCTACCTGCCCGTCAGGTTCCAGGCGTCTTCAGAACCGTCGACGTCGCGGTCATCGCCGTCGTGGTACTCGGTTGCCTGCTGCCGTTCATTGAGGTCATCAGCGACCAGGTCACTGCCACCGGAGGGGACATAGGCAGGTGCCTCCGGGACCGTGCGCGGCTCGTCCCCTCGCATCGCGGCGAGAACCGGCGCCAGGTCATCCGGCTTGACCAGTACGTCACGCGCCTTTGATCCTTCGGATGGACCCACCACTCCCCTCGATTCCAGGAGGTCCATGAGGCGCCCAGCCTTGGCGAAGCCCACCCGAAGCTTTCGCTGCAGCATGGACGTCGAACCGAACTGGGTGGTAACCACCAGCTCGGTTGCCTGTAGAAGTACGTCGAGATCATCTCCGATGTCGTCGTCTATCTGCTTCTTAGGCGCCTCCACTGCAACGTCCTCGCGGTAGACAGCCTTCAGCTGCTCCTTCACGTGCTCGACGACCCTGTGGATCTCAGACTCCGTGACCCAGGCACCCTGCACGCGTATGGGCTTGGACGCACCCATGGGGAGGAACAGGGCATCACCCTGACCGATCAGTTTTTCGGCCCCGGGCTGGTCGAGCACAACCCGTGAGTCTGTCACCGAAGAGGTTGCGAAAGCCATCCGGGACGGCACATTCGCTTTGATGAGGCCGGTGACGACGTCGACCGAGGGCCGCTGCGTAGCGAGTACGAGGTGGATTCCAGCGGCACGGGCCAATTGGGTGATGCGGACAATCGAGTCCTCGACGTCACGGGGAGCCACCATCATGAGGTCGGCGAGCTCGTCGACGATCACGAGGAGGTACGGATACGGCCGCACCACCCGCTTGGAATCTGGTGGGGGAACGATTTTTCCGTTCCGGACCGCTTTGTTGAAGTCGTCGAGGTGTTTGTAGCCGTAGTTGGCGAGGTCATCATAACGGGTGTCCATTTCCCTGACCACCCATTGCAGTGCTTCAGCGGCCTTCTTGGGGTTGGTGATGATCGGCGTGATGAGGTGCGGCACGCCTTCGTAGGCCGTCAGTTCAACCCGCTTTGGATCGACCATGATCATGCGGACCTCATCCGGTGTTGACCGCATGAGGATCGACGTGATCATCGAGTTCACGAAGGAGGATTTACCCGCACCGGTTGCGCCAGCAACAAGCAGGTGAGGCATCTTCGCAAGGTTGGCTACGACAAATCCACCTTCAACGTCCTTGCCCACTCCCATCACCATTGGGTGATCCGTCTTGCGTGCGTTTCCGGACCGCAGCACGTCCCCCAAGGACACAGTCTCGCGGTCGGTGTTCGGGATCTCGATACCTATTGCAGACTTACCCGGGATGGGCGAAAGAATCCGTACATCGGAACTGGCCACTGCGTAGGCGATGTTCTTGGACAGTGCCGTGACCCGCTCCACCTTGGTGCCGGAAGCCAATTCGATCTCGTACCTTGTAACTGTGGGCCCGCGCGAGAACCCGGTGACTTTCGCATCGACGTTGAACTGCTCAAGAGTGTGGGTGAGCGCAGCGACGACGGCGTCGTTGGCTTCCGAGCGTTCCTTGGGTGGTGTACCGGCCGGCAGGTAATCAGAAGGCGGGAGTGTATAGGTGACGTCACCGGCCAGGGAAAGCTGCTCGGTCCGCTGCGGTATTGGCGTCACCGGTGCCTGGGGCTGCACCGGGTTCGACGGTACGGGTGGGATATTCACGGTCGGAACGCTTACCTGCGGGAGAACCGCCATCGCTTCCGTTTCCGGTTCGGCGCCCGTGAGACCCTGGTTCCGCCTGATCTTCTCGGTAGCCATTTCCTGCTGGGTAGGCCTGCGCATGCCCGGCGGGATGGCAGGCGACGCTGACTCGTCATCAGCGGCGTCGTCGTCGAGCACGGCACGCTCGAAGGCTTCATCGCCGACGTAACCGTCCAGCGGGTCTTCCTCTGCAGCTTTCTTGCCTCCACCGAAGAAACGGGGGCGCTTCTTCGGCCTTTTCCGCTCCGCGCGTTCGCGATCGGAGAGGTAACTTTGGTCGTGTTTGTCGGTTTCAGCGCCGGGGTTGTGGTCGGATAGGTCCTGGCCCATGAGGTGTTCATACAGCGCACGAAGCCGGGACGGGATGTGACGGAACGGTGTGGCCGTGACGATCAAGAGGCTCACAAATTGCAGGAAGCTCAGTACCAGCGCTACCGGCCATACCCCAACGACGGCTGTTGCCGGACCGGCCACGAGGTAGCCGATCACACCGCCCGCACGCCAGAGCGGCTCGAATCCGCTGGCCAGCACGGGCTGCCCGCCGACCAGGTGCGCGATCCCCGCCCCCGCGAATGCCATGACAGTGAGGCCGATGCCGATGCGGTTGTTTGCCCTGGGCTCCTCGGGGTTGCGGATCAGCCTAACCGCCCCGATGAGCAGCATGAATGGCAACAGGAGGGCCATCCATCCGAGCGAACCGCCGGCGACAGCATGCACTCCGCCGGCCACCGGTCCAGTCAGTGCCCACCACTCGACCGTTGCTACAGCCACTGCGCAGAGGAAGAGGAAGAAGCCCGTGCCATCGCGGCGAACATCCTTCTGGGGGTTAACGTCGTGGCCGAACTTCCGGATTCCCCCAGCCACCAGATGCGCAATGCCCATCCACAGCCCGCGGACCGCACGCAACGGAAGCGGCAGCCGGTCTTCTGCTGTGGGCAGCACCTCGGTCTTTGCTGAACCGCGGCCGGAAGAACCAGAGCTGCCCTTCGGCGCAGACTTTGAGCGCGGCGTTTGTGCTTTGGCCTGGGAGTTGCGCGACTGTGCTGCCCGCGATTGCGATGGCCGCGAAGCCGGAGGGGAGGTACGAGTCGCCATACTTGCTACGCTACCGGACAGCACCCCCGGTTCCGTGGATTTCCGCGCCCTTTAGGCCTCGAGGACCACCGGGATGATCATGGGTCGGCGCCGGTACCGGCGGTTCACCCACGTTCCCACGACACGGCGAACCACCTGCTGGAGCTGGTGGGTGGTGTGGTCCTTATTGCTCATGACTGCTTCTTCAAGTGCGCTGTTGATCTTTGGCAAGATGCCATCGAACACTGAGTCGTCCTCAGCGAAACCGCGCGCGTGGATATCCGGACCGGAGACAATCTTTCCAGTACTGCGATTGACAACCGTGATGATCGAGATGAACCCTTCTTCACCCAGGATTCGCCGGTCCTTGAGATCCGCGTCAGTGATCTCACCGATGCTCGAGCCGTCGACGTATACGTAACCACACTCGACCGCCCCTACGATGCGCGCCACCCCATCGGCGAGATCCACTACGGTGCCGTCATCGGTGTGGAGCACATTCTCGCTCGGAATGCCGGTCTGGATCGCCAGCTTCCCGTTGGCAATCAGATGGCGCGTTTCACCGTGCACCGGCATCACGTTCCGCGGTTTGAGGATGTTGTAGCAGTACAGAAGCTCCCCCGCGGCCGCGTGGCCGGACACATGGACGCGTGCATTGCCCTTGTGGATGACGTCAGCGCCGAGCTTCAGCAGGCCGTTGATGACCCGGAATACCGCGTTCTCGTTGCCCGGGATCAGCGAGGAGGCGAGGATCACGGTGTCGCCCTTACCCACCTGGATGCGGTGGTCACCGTTCGCCATGCGGGACAGCGCGGCCATCGGCTCGCCCTGCGAACCCGTCGACATGAGAACCACCCGGTCATCGGGCAGGCTGTCGACGTTCTTCACGTCCACGAGAATGCCCTCCGGCACCCGCAGATAGCCGAGCTTCGCCGCGATGGACATGTTACGGACCATGGATCGTCCGGCGAAGCAGACAAACCGCCCGTGCGCCGCGGCGGCGTCGAGCACCTGCTGCACCCGGTGGACGTGCGAGGAAAACGAGGCAACGATCACCCGCTTTTTCACCTGCCCGAACAACCGGTCCAATTCCGGACCGATCTCGCGTTCACCCGTGGTGAACCCAGGCACATCAGCGTTGGTGGAGTCGACCATGAATAGGTCAACCCCTTCTTCGCCAAGTCGGGCGAAGGCGCGTAGGTCCGTGATTCGACCGTCGAGGGGCAGCTGGTCCATCTTGAAATCACCCGTGTGCAGCACCGTTCCCGCTGCTGTGCGGATGAAAACGGCGAGGGCGTCGGGGATCGAATGGTTGACCGCCACGAACTCGCATTCAAAGGGACCGAACTGTTCGATCTGCCCCTCGGCCACAGTCAGAGTGAACGGACGGATCCGGTGTTCCTGTAGCTTGGCCTCGATCAACGCGAGGGTCAGTTGCGAACCGATCAGCGGTATGTCGTTCTTGAGCCGGAGCAAATACGGGACTGCACCGATGTGATCTTCGTGGCCGTGGGTCAGCACCAGACCGACGACATCGTCCAGACGGTCCTCGATGTAGGAAAAGTCCGGAAGAATCAGGTCAACGCCGGGTTGGGTTTCCTCCGGAAACAGGACCCCACAGTCCACAATGAGCAGCTTCCCGCTGATCTCGAACACCGCCATGTTCCGGCCGATTTCTCCGAGGCCACCGAGCGGAACGATTCTGAGGGTGCCGTCCGGAAGGGGTGGCGGAGCAATGAGAGCGTTGCCTGCGGGTTCAGTCATGCCTTGGCCTTTCGCGTGCTACCGGGCAGTGCCCGCGGAAAAATCCCAGCCCGCCTCAGCGAGATCCGCCAGCACGGGTTCCATTTCGACGGCGGTGGGATCGACGAGCGGCAATCTCACCACGGCGTTGGCCAGTACGCCCTGCATCCGCATGATCTGCTTGGCCGAGACAACACCCGGTATGTGGGTCATCACGGCACGGACCACCGGGTCCAGCTCGAAGTGGATTTTCCGGGCGGTGTCATAGTCTCCCGAAGCTGCGGCGTCCACAAGAGCCCGGAACTTCGCCGTGGCAACATGGGCGCTCACGCTGACGACCCCGACAGCCCCTGCTGTCATCCATGGCAGCGTCAGGCCGTCGTCGCCCGCGTACACATCGAGAGCGGTGTTGGCGAGCACACGGGTGACCGCCGCGAAGTCAGCTTTCGCATCCTTCAGCGCCTGGATCTTCGGATTGTCCGCCAGCCGGATCATCGTCTCGGTGCTGATGGAGATGCCAGCCCGGCCCGGAATGTCATAGATCATGATTGGCAAATCGGATGCGGCAGCGACAGCGTCGAAGTGAGCCAGGACGCCGGACTGGGTCGGCTTGTTGTAATAGGGCGTGACCACCAGCTGCGCGTCCGCGCCGGCACGCTGCGCACGGTGCGCCATCTCCACAGAATGGGAGGTGTGATTAGTGCCGGTACCGGCGATAACCTTCGCCCGGCCGCCAACCGCCTCCGCAACGACACGGAACAGGTCTTCCTTCTCCTGATCCTCAAGGGTGGAGGTCTCACCGGTTGTTCCCGAAACCACCAGGCCATCGCAGCCGCCCTCGACAAGGCGTACCGCGAGAGCGGCTGTGGCGTCATAGTCCACAGCGCCGTCGTCAGTGAAAGGTGTGACCATCGCGGTTACGAGGGAACCGAACGGGAGCGAGCGAATTTCGGAGTCAGCCATGGGTCAAACTTACCCGTTGGAGCCCGCGTGAGAACATTCCATCATGGCCCTATCGCATTCCCCCGGACGGCTCAGCGGACTTGATGCGGCACGGGGCATCGCACTCTTCGGCATGATGTCCACCCACATATTTCCGCTGTACATCGACGGGACAGCAGAGGCCTCCTGGATTGGCGCAACCTTCTCCGGGCGATCCTCCGCCCTGTTCGCGGTGGTCGCAGGTATTGGGCTTGCACTGCTCACTGGAGGGCACCGCCCCCACGATCGGACCCGGATTTCACGGGACCGGCGCGGCATAGCCGCGCGCGCCGTCATCATAGCGATGGTGGGCCTGATGCTCGGCGGGCTGGAAACGAACATCGCCGTCATCCTCTTCCACTACGGCATACTGTTCCTTCTCGCGTTGCCGTTCCTGTCGATGCCGATTCGCACCCTGTCCTGGTTCGCCGCCGGGTGGACAATCCTCTCCCCCGTCGCCGCTTTCCTTCTCCGCCCGTGGATCCAGATCAATATCAGCCCATCGAGCCTCGACGGCAATCCGAACCTCGAACACTTCGCTGAACCCGGAACCCTGCTTGCTGACATCCTGGTGACCGGCTACTACCCCGCGTTGCAGTGGTTGAGCTTCCTGCTGATCGGCCTCGTCATTGGACGGTTGAATCTCCGGTCATTCCGCGTGCAGGCGGGCCTGCTGGGCGCTGGCGTGGTGCTCGCGCTGACCGCAAAGCTCATCAGCTGGTTCCTGCTTGGCCCCCTCGGCGGGCTCGCCCAATTACTCCAGACGCCCGACGGCCGGCGCTACGACATTGAAGCCATGCTCACAGTGAGCCTCACGGGCATTGACCAGACCGGCACCTGGTGGTGGCTGGCTGTGAGCGCTCCACACTCCGGTACGCCACTCGATCTGGCCCACTCCGAGGGTACCGCTGCCGCCGTCGTCGGGCTTTGTCTCCTGGTCGCACGGCGTATCGCCTGGCTCCTGTCGCCCCTTGCGGCCGCCGGCGCCATGACGCTGACACTTTACTCGCTGCATATCTGGACCATGAGCATCGTGGACCAGCAGCAACCTCCCCTCGACCCTGCCCCGATCTATTGGGGGCAGGTGGCTGCTTTTGTTGCCGTTGGGATGCTGCTGCGAAAGCTCAACGCCAGGGGTCCCCTGGAGTTCGTAGTAGCCGGCGCCAGCGACGTTGCGCGCACACCAGGGAAGGCGCGGAGCCGCTAGCCGGCGCTGTTCACCGAGGCTACGGCTTTGCGGCCCGATGCAACTTTGCGGCCTGCCGCATGGATCGGCGTGCACGCGTTCTGTCGCCCGCGGCGTCGTATGCGCACGAAAGCCTGAACCATGCACGCCAGTCTTCCGGAGCGGATTCGACTTCGGCCTGGTACGCGGGGAACTGTGCGTCTGCGGCTTCCCTGACAATGCGGCCGGCGGGAGTTCGTGGCAGGTCATCAACCGGCAGCCCTCCCTCTTCGGCGAGCGCTGACGCCATCCGTTCGGTTTGTCCGCCGAAGGTAAGTTCGCGCACGAGCGCCCATGCGCCGATCATCGGGAGGAGCAGGTAAGCGGCGCCGAGCGCTTTCGCGACCGGGTCCGGGTCGGTCAGCAGAATGAAGCTTCGCTGCAGGGCGACGACCAGCCAGAACACGAGCAGGAGAGTGACGAACGCCACGCCTACTTTGACGCGATGTTTCTTGAGGAGCTGCATCACAACCTCAGACCTGCAGATCGAGATAGCCGTCGAGTCCGACGGTGAGTCCGGGGTGGAGCGCTACCTGCCGGACGCCAAGAAGTACGCCGGGCATGAACGATTCGCGGTGAAATGAGTCGTGGCGGATGGTCAGTTGCTCACCCGGGCCGCCAAGGAGAACCTCCTGGTGCGCTACAAGACCGCGCAGGCGCACCGAATGTACCCGGATGCCGTCGACGTCGGCGCCCCTGGCTCCTGGACGTGAGGTGCGGGTGGCATCGGGGCCAGCTGGCACGCCGGCGTCTTCGCGCGAGGCTGCGATGAGCGACGCTGTGCGCTCGGCCGTTCCTGATGGCGCGTCCGCCTTCTCGGGGTGGTGGAGTTCAATCACTTCGACCGACTCGAAATATTGCGCTGCACGGGCCGCAAAAGACGTGGCAAGAACGGAGCCCAGGGCGAAATTCGGCGCGATAAGGACCCCTACCTCTGGGCTTTCCTTCAGTGTGTCGTTCAACCGTCCCAGGCGCCTCGCGTCCCAGCCTGTGGTCCCGACAACGGCGTGGATTCCGTGCCGGACGGCGAATGTCACGTTTTTCTCTGTGCTCTCCGGGACAGAAAGGTCCACGACAACCTGTGCTCCTGCCCTCACCATGTCCTCGAGCGAATCCCCGCGGCCCAGGGCTGCGACGAGCGAGAGGTCAGCGGCGTTTTCGATGGCCTTGACGGCTTCGGCGCCCATTCGTCCGGAGGCGCCGAGCACCGCCACGGAGGTCAGTTGTGTCATGCAGACAAGCGTACTGGGCGAGGGCCCCGCGCCCAGCGCAGGGAGAGGTGGCACAGGGCCGAGCGCAGCGCTACTGCGCCCCGTCCACCCCTACCCATTCGACTGTTCCATCCGTGAAGAACTGCTCCTTCCAGATCGGTGCGCGGGCCTTCACGCTGTCCACAAGTTCCGTGCACGCCGCGAAAGCCTCTCCCCTGTGCCCGGACGCGACTGCGGCGACCAGAGCGGGATCGCCGATTTCGAGCGGTCCGGTGCGGTGCGCCACCCAGATTCGGACGCCGTCGTACTTCTCGGCGATCTCGCTGGCAATGTCAGCGATCACCTTTCCTGCGGAAGGGTGGGAGCTGTAACCCAGGCGATCGACCTGGCGGCCGCCGTCGTGGTTCCTCACCACTCCCCCAAACCCGACAACCGCGCCGCAGTCGGCTGAGCCGACCACCGCCAGGGCATGGTTCAGGTCAAGCGGCTCCTCAGAAACTCCGGCGTTCAGCACCGTGCTAGTGCCCATGCTTTCCCTCCAATTGGTCGCAGATGTGGTCAAGGATGGGTTCCAGAACCGAGAGTCCATCCTTCACCCCTCCCGGTGAACCTGGAAGGTTGATGACGAAAGTGGAGCCAGCCACACCGGCATGGCCACGGCTGAGGGCGGCCATCGGTGTCGCCGTTTCCCCTGCCCTGCGTACCGCTTCCATGATTCCGGGTAGCAAACGGGTCAGGAACGGCTCGGTCTGCTCCGGTGTGGCGTCGTCTGGGCTGAGCCCCGTCCCCCCGCTGGTGATCAGGACGGCTGGGTCGCCGTCAAGGCATGTTCCGATGGCCGTACCGACAGCATCGCCATCAGCCACCACAAGCGCTTGCTGCACCGCGTAACCGCGGTGGTCGAGCCACCGCTGGATGATCGGTGCGCATTCATCCTGGTAGACGCCTGCGGCTGCACGCGTGGAAGCAATGACAATTGCTGCTGTCCGGGTGGTACTCATGCCGTCCAGTCCCCGCTCTTTCCGCCGGACTTCGCCACCACCCGCGTGTCAGCAATCACAGCGTGTTTGTCGACCGCCTTGATCATGTCGTACAGCGCGAGGGCAGTAACGGAAGCCGCGGTCAGCGCCTCCATTTCGACGCCGGTCACCGCCGTCGTTTTGACCGTTACCTCAATGGCGACGACGGCGTCTCCGGGTTCAAAGTCGACCGTCACCTTGGTGAGCGGCAACGGGTGGCATAAAGGAATTAACGAAGACGTTTGTTTCGCAGCCATGATGCCTGCCACGCGGGCAACCGCGAGCGCGTCCCCTTTGGGTAGGCCGCCGTCGATGATCAGCGCGACCACCGCAGGGGTGGTCTTCAGCACTGTCCTTGCCGTCGCCTGCCGGGTTGTGGCGGTCTTTTCGGATACATCCACCATGTGCGCTGAGCCGTCATCCCGGACGTGCGTCAGCCTGGACGTCGGCTCGCTCATGCCAGCGCCTCCCGGTTCGGATTGCTGGGATAGGTGGGCTGGGTTCCCCCACGAAGGTCTTCAAGAAGCCAAATGCCGACAGTCGATCCCGAGTCCATCTGTGCGGTACCGACCGGAAAATGCACGAGTGCGTTGGAGGCAGCCATTGCGTGGAGAAGGTGCGAGCCCGGCCCGCCAAGAAGCGTGACCGTTCCGATTCCCTCACCCTGTCCGCTGCGGTCAGTGTAGAAACCCCTGCGCACCTGATGTTTTTGTTCGGGCGATTGCACATTTTCCTCAAGTCTGGCCGGGAGGCACACGCGGTTCCCGGGGAGGCCGGTGACCTGCGCAAGCGCTGGACGCAGGAACATTTCGAAGGACACAAGGGCGCTCACGGGGTTCCCGGGAAAGCCGAGGAACGGAACACCGTTGATGGTGCCGATGGCCTGCGGCCCTCCCGGCTGCATGGCGACTGACAGGAACTCAACGCTGCTGTCGGCCAGTGCCTGCTTGACCACCTCGTAGGCCCCCTGGCTGATGCCGCCGGTGCTGAGGATCAGATTGACGTGTCCGCCGACTGATTGGAGCGCCAGCCGGAGGTGTTCCGGGTCATCAGCGAGAAGGGTATGGCGTTCGACCTCCGCGCCAGCTTCCTCCAGGGAGGTCTGCAGGAGGGTGGTGTTCGCATCGAAAATACGGCCGGGACCGAGCTCACCGCCGGGTTCCTGAACCTCATCTCCCGTAGTCAGCAGGAGCACGCGGAACCGGGGCCGCACAGAAACATGGGAGAGTCCGCACGCCGCAAGGAGACCCAGTTGCGCTGGCCCGAGCACCGTGCCTTCCTTCAACGCAATGTCGCCGGCCGCGAGATCGCTGCCCGCCCGGCGTATGAACAGCCCTTCCTCCACTGCCGGGACCTCGACGGAAAGGCCCTGCTGCCGGTACTGCTCGGGGCTGGGGAACTGCGAGGGTACTACCTGCTCAATGGGTACGACGGCGGCCGCGCCGCCCGGAATCATGGCTCCCGTCATAATCGGAGCAGCACTTCCAGGCTCAAGTATTGCCGGCACGGCACCCGCCGGAACCGGGCTGACCACCAACAGCCGGAGGTTCCCCCCTGCCGCAAGATCTGAACTATGGACCGCGTACCCGTCCATCTGCGAGTTGTCGAACGGAGGAAGGCTGACGGGAGCATGGATGTCCTGTGCCAGCACACGGCCCCGCGCTGCCGCCAGCTCAAGGTTCGCGGGCGCTTCGGCAGGGAAAGCACCGCTGTAGCGCAGCAGCCCAAGCACCGCATGCTGATGTTCTTCTACCGTTCGCGTCATAACACCCCGTTGTATCAGGCCCCAGGGACATTTCCTCAGGCTTTCGGCTTTCAGCCTAGCGCTGCCCTCCTCCTCCCGCGCGTCATGATCCATCCCGGATAGAGCGGTTCGGGTAAAGGGCGTAACCTCGAAGTATGGGAATCCAACTGGGAATACCTCAGGTGGGCGGACCTAACCCTGACGCCGGGCTCGTTGACTCCTACGGCCGTCAGGCTACGGACATGCGCCTCTCGCTGACGGACAAATGCAACCTGCGCTGCACCTACTGCATGCCTGCAGAAGGACTCGACTGGCTTCAGAAGGACCAGGTGCTCTCCCGCGAAGAGATAGTCCGTCTGGTTGACATCGGTGTTTCCCGGCTTGGAGTACGTGAACTGCGGTTGACTGGGGGTGAGCCTCTGGTCCGCGCGGACCTGGTCGACATCATCTCCGACATCCGCAGTCTTCACCCCGAACTGCCCATTTCCCTCACCACCAACGGTCTTGGCCTCGACAAGAAGGCACAGCGGTTGAAGGACGCCGGACTGACCCGCATCAACGTTTCAATGGACTCCCTGCACCCCGAGACCTTCACCCAGCTCACCCGCAGGCCCTTCCTCGACCGCGTGATGCGGGGAATCGAGGCTGCCGCTGCGGTGGGTCTTGGCCTCGTGAAGATCAATGCAGTGCTGATGCGCGGCATCAATGAAAACGAGGCTCCGGATCTCCTCGAATGGGCAGTTTCACGCGGCTACGAACTGCGCTTCATCGAACAGATGCCCCTCGACGCGGACCACGGCTGGACCAGGGACGGCATGATCACAGCCGCAGAAATCCGCAGTCTGCTCTCCAGCCGCTTCACCCTCACCCCGGATCCCCGCACCCGCGACGGCGCACCCGCTGAACGGTGGGCCGTGCACCGCAACCAGGCGCCCGACGTCGTCGTTGGCACCGTCGGCATCATTGCCTCCGTGACCGAACCCTTCTGCGCGGATTGCCGCCGCACCCGTGTGACAGCCGAGGGCAAGATCATGAGCTGCCTCTTCTCCCGTGAGGAGACCGACCTTCGTGATCTGCTGCGAACCGGGGCCGACGACGGCGCTATCGCCCTCCGCTGGCAGGAAGCAATGTGGGCCAAGCCGAAGGCTCACGGCATGGGACACACAGGCCTTGGGGCCGAGGACTTCATTCAACCGGACCGCTCCATGAGCGCGATCGGCGGTTAGGTTTTGCTCATCCGGTATTTCGGAGCCGCGCAGGCAGCTGCGGGCACCGCTGAAGAACGCCTCGACGCGCACGGCGTTGCGGTGTCCGTCATCCTCGACAAAATTCGTGAGTTGCACCCTGACGGCGAACCCTCCATGGCGAAGGTTCTGGACCGGAGCAGCTTCCTGCTCAATGAACTCGCCGTGCGCGACAGAAGCGTCACGATCGGCGGCGAGGATGTCCTGGACATCCTCCCGCCATTCGCTGGCGGCTAGCTAAGCGGGCTTGAGGCCGAGCTCGGCTTCCGAGTCGAATGGACCGACAACGGTGACCGTACGCGGCGCATCCGCGAGTTCGCGGGCCAGTTCCTGCACCTGCACAGCGGTCACCGCCCTGACGCGCTCGAGGGTGAGGTCAAGGCCGAGGAACTCTCCGCTCACGAGCTCTGCCCTGCCAAGACGAGACATCCGAGACCCGCTGTCCTCAAGCGAAAGCACCATTCCGCCCGAGAGCTGTCCAACAGCACGGCGAAGCTCCTCGGGGCTAACACTCTCCGACGCCAGCCGCTCCAGCTCCTCTACGAGTAAACCGATCACCTGCCCGGTCTTGGCGGGGCTGCACCCGGCATACATCGCGAAGTAACCGGCGTCGGCGTAGGACGCTGAGAAAGAGTAGGTCGAGTATGCCAGGCCCCGCTTCTCGCGGATCTCCTGGAACAGCCGTGAGGACATTCCGCCGCCCAGCACGGCATTCAGCACGCTCATCACGAAGCGACGCTCATCCGTTGCACTGATCGTAGGACAACCGACCAGCACGTTCGCCTGCTCGACGGCACGCCGGATGACGTGGACCCCGCCAGTGCTTTCGATCGCTGCACGATGGGTTGTTCGCCTGTCCACAGGTGTGGCATCGGGAGCCAGTGACCACCCAGCCCGCTCCAGCGCCTGAGCCACAAGGGAACACACGACGTCGTGATCCAATCCGCCAGCTGCGGTGACAACCAGTTCTTCCGGACGGTAGTAGCGCCGGTAGTGGTCCATCACCGACTCCCGTGAGATTGCTTTGATCGCCTCCGGCGTTCCTCCGATGGGGCGGCCAAGCGGGTGTGAGCCGAGTACGGCTTCAACGAACTTCTCATGGGCTACATCGGAGGGATCGTCGCTGTCCATGGCGATCTCTTCGAGGATGACGTCCCGCTCCTGCTCCAGTTCGTCAGGGTCGATGATTGCCGAAGTGACCATGTCGGAAATGACATCAATGGCCATCGGAAGGTCGGTATCAAGGACGCGGGCGTAATAGCAGGTATTCTCCTTGGCTGTGGCCGCGTTCGACTCGCCACCCACCTCATCAAAGGCTGCAGCTATGTCCAGGGCGGATCGCCGGCTGGTCCCTTTGAACAGCAGGTGCTCCAGGAAATGGGTGGAACCGTGCTGGCCGTGGGCCTCATCCCTGGAGCCCACTCCCACCCAGAAGCCGATGCTCGCTGATCGCTGGCCGGGCATGGCTTCCGTGAGCACGCGAACGCCGCCGGGCAGCACCGAACGGCGCACGACCGCACCGCCGGAGGTCCCGGCAACCAGCATCGCCGCGCCCCCGGAAGCACCGGAGACAAGGGGTAGTTCGACGGGCAAGGCAGGTCCGGTTTCAGTCATCAGTATGTTCTCCTCAACGCCAGCGGCTCCGCAGCGAACAGTGTTCGCCGCGGAGCCGTTGGATGGTGATTTATGCGTTTGGACTACTCGTCTCCACCCTCAGCAGGCTCCTGAGCGTGTACGCGCTCAGTATCCTCGGAGGCGGCGTCGGCAGCATCTTCTGCCACGACAGGCGAGAGGGAAAGCTTTCCGCGGTCGTCGATCTTGGTGATCTCGACCTGGACCTTTTGGCCCACCGACACGACGTCGTCGACGTTGTCCACGCGCTTACCGCCTGCGAGTTTACGCAGCTCGGAGATGTGCAGAAGACCGTCCTTGCCTGGGGTGAGCGAAACGAACGCACCGAAGGTGGTGGTCTTGACGATCGTACCGACGTAACGCTCGCCGATCTCGGGAACCTGTGGGTTCGCGATGGCGTTGACCGCTGCACGGGCGGCTTCAGCGGACTCACCGTTGGTTGCACCGATCAGGACGGTGCCGTCATCTTCGATCGAGATGTCGGCTCCGGTGTCTTCCTGGATCTGGTTGATCATCTTGCCCTTGGGGCCAATGACCTCACCGATCTTGTCAACGGGGATCTTCACCGAAATGATGCGCGGAGCGAACTCGGAGAGCTCATCCGGCGTGTCAATCGCGGCTTCGAGAACGCCCAGGATGTGCAGACGGGCTTCGCGGGCCTGCTTCAATGCGGCGGCCAGGACCGACGCAGGGATGCCGTCGAGCTTGGTGTCCAACTGGATGGCGGTGACGAACTCGGAAGTACCGGCAACCTTGAAGTCCATGTCACCGAAGGCGTCTTCCGCACCGAGGATGTCGGTGAGAGCTGCGTAGCGGGTCTGGCCGTCGACCACATCGGAAACGAGGCCCATGGCGATACCCGCTACGGGTGCCTTCAGCGGAACACCCGCGTTGAGCAGGGAAAGCGTCGAGGCGCAGACTGAACCCATCGACGTCGAGCCGTTGGAGCTCAGCGCCTCGGAAACCTGGCGGATCGCGTAAGGGAACTCTTCACGGCTCGGCAGAACCGGTACGAGCGCACGCTCGGCAAGCGCACCATGCCCGATCTCACGACGCTTCGGCGAACCTACGCGACCGGTTTCGCCGGTGGAGTAGGGCGGGAAGTTGTAGTTGTGCATGTACCGCTTGCGGGTGACGGGAGACAGCGAGTCAATCTGCTGTTCCATCTTCAGCATGTTCAGCGTGGTGACGCCCATGATCTGGGTTTCGCCGCGCTCGAAGATGGCCGAACCGTGGACACGGGGCAGGACCTCCACCTCTGCGGTGAGCTTACGGATGTCGCTGAGGCCACGGCCGTCGATGCGGACCTGGTCCCGCAGGATGCGCTGGCGCACAACCTTCTTGGTGACCGAGTTGAAGGCACCGGAGATTTCCTTCTCGCGGCCCTCGAACTGGCCGGACAGGGAAGCGATGGTTTCGGTGCGGTACGCGTTGGCGGCGTCCTCGCGCTCCTGCTTATCGGCGATGGTGAAGATTTCGGCGAGGCGGGTGCCCGCTGCGCCTTCGACGGCAGCGAACACGTCATCTTCGTAGTCCTTGAAGACCGGGAATTCAACGGTGGGCTTGGCAGAACGGCCAGCAAGATCCGACTGCGCCTCACACAGTGCGCGGATGAACGGCTTGGCCGCCTCCAGACCGTCAGCGACAACTTCCTCGGTGGGTGCGGTTGCGCCGTTCTCCTTGATCAAGGACCAGGAGTTGTCGGTTGCTTCGGCTTCAACCATCATGATGGCCACGTCATCGCCGACTACCCGACCGGCCACGACCATGTCGAAGACAGAGTTCTGGAGTTCGGAGTGCTTCGGGAAGGCAATCCACTGGTCTTCACCGCTGCCATCGGAGACCAGTGCAACGCGCACGCCGCCGATGGGTCCCGAGAAGGGGAGTCCGGAGAGCTGAGTGGACATCGACGCTGCGTTGATGGCCACGACGTCGTAGCGGACGTCGGGGTTGATTGCCAGCACGGTGACAACGATCTGCACCTCGTTGCGCAGGCCCTTGATGAAGGCCGGGCGCAGCGGGCGGTCCATCAGGCGGCATGCCAGGATGGCTTCCGTTGAGGGTCGGCCTTCACGGCGGAAGAACGAACCCGGGATGCGGCCCGCGGCGTACATGCGCTCTTCAACATCGACCGTCAGTGGGAAGAAGTCGAAGCCCTCGCGAGGGGATTTGCCCGCAGTGGTGGCCGAGAGGAGCGCTGTGTCCTCATCGATGTAAACCATTGCTGCACCAGCGGCCTGCTGTGCAAGGCGGCCTGTTTCAAAGCGCACCGTGCGCTGGCCGAACTTTCCGTTGTCAAGGACGGCTTCGGCAAATTCGATTTCGGGACCCTCCATAGAGAGTCACCTCCGTTTCTGTGTGACGGAGGCAGGCGGCGTCTGGCTATGCAACGCCGTTAGGACGGGTTGTGGCACCCGGTCTTCGATTGAGGTCCACGGGGCCGCCCTGGAGGGCGGAGTCCCGGAGACCACTACCGAGGACCGCGAATGCCTGCGTGTCCGCCTGGCTCCTGGTTATGGAATTTCTCTTCTGGACGGAGTGCGCCCAAAGATTGAAGGCGGCTCCCTCCCGAAGGAAGGGGCCGCCTCACAGTCTAGCTAGCGACGCAGGCCGAGGCGCTCAATGAGCGTACGGTAGCGCGTGATGTCGGTGTCGCGGAGGTAATCCAGCAGACGGCGACGGCGACCGACAAGAAGCAACAGGCCACGACGCGTGTGGTGGTCATGCTTGTGCTGCTTAAGGTGTTCGGTCAGGTCAAGAATACGGCGGGAAAGCATTGCAATCTGTACTTCAGGCGAACCGGTGTCGCCCTCGGATGTTGCATATTCCTTGATGATTTCCTGCTTCAGAGCGGCGTCAAGTGCCACAAATAACTCCTATGAGTTGTACCGTGAACAAAATAGATGCCGACCCAAAGTTTTCCAGTGTTGGCTGAAATGGAGGATCGGCAGTGGTCCGGCAACCACGGACTGCAGCAGGACCGCTGTCAACTTTACCCGTTGGCACGCTGTTCTGTCGAAAGCACCTTACGGGTTTGGTCCACGTCAAGACACATCTGTTCGATGAGGGCCTCGGGACCGCGGTACGCGACCATTCCGCGCAGCCTGCGCACAAACTCGACGACGACGGTCTGTCCGTAAAGATTGAAGACGTCGACCTCTTCCTTTGGCCGGTCGATCACGTGAGCTTCGACTTGCCGGCTGACACCTTCAAAGGTGGGATTGGAACCAACGGAAATTGCGGCCGGCCAGCGCACCTGGCTGCTGTCGATCAGCCAGCCCGCGTAAATCCCGTCTGCAGGTATATAACCGCTTGAGTCCGGGGAAAGGTTGGCAGTCGGGAATCCCAGGGCACGCCCCCTGGCCGCCCCGTGGACGACCTCGCCACGCATGCGGTGCGTGCGCCCGAGAATCCGGATTGCCGTAGTTACGTCTCCGGCCTCCAACGCTTCACGAACCCACGTCGAGGAACACCGCCGCTCGCCCGCCGCCGTCGTTGAGGTGCGGAGGCTCGAGCCGAAGTCATCTATCACGATGACCTCGAAGCCCAACTGCTCCCCCAGCGCCTGCATGGTTGCCAGGTCACCGGAGTTCCCACGCCCGAACCGGACGTCGTGGCCGATGACTACCGCCTTCGCCCGCAGCCCGTCAACAAAGACCGACCGGACGAATTCCTCGGGAGTCTGAGCAGCGAGATCCAGAGTGTAGTGCATCATCAACAGGCCGTTGATGCCGGTATCGGAAAGGGTCTCAACGCGGTCCTGCAGCCCCATGATTAGTTCGGGAGCGCTTTGCGGGCGGTGAACCTGGGCCGGGTGCGGGTCGAAGGAGATAACGACGGCGGCGGCGTCCCGTTCCGCGGCTGCGGCCACGAGCTGTTCAAGGACGCTTTGGTGGCCTCGGTGCACGCCGTCGAAATTTCCGATCGTGACAACTGACGGACCGAAACCTTCGGGCACTTCGACCAGGCCTCTCCAATAGAACACGCATCTCCTTGGCGGTTGGAAGTGCGGCAGGGGCCGCGCGTCAGTTCATTCATTATGGCTGATCCCGGAGCTGCTTCTGACCTGCAACCCCTGGGATCCCTGTCCCCTCCTCCACACTCACCCAGTTACGGGCAAGTTATGCACATAAGCACTGAATCCGGTGTCTTGCCCCCGAGCCGGGCAGCAGAGTGGTGATCTACCCAGGAGCCCGTCGCGGCCCGAACACAAGAACATTTGGAGGATGCGTGCATTTCTATCCAGTCAACGGCGCCCAACCGTTATCGGTAAACCCTGCCCCTGCGTTGATTCGAATTATGTGCGTGGTGATCCTCAGCTGCATCGCCATGTTGCTGCCCTCACTGCAACCGGTGCATGCGGTGCCCGGAGGTAGTGAATGGAGCCGCGGCGCCGGCCTGGACGGCGCCCAGCACTTCGTGGGCCAGCATGTGAAAGCGGACGGCACGGTGGCCTACTGCACGGATTTCGAGAAACTGGCGCCCCCTCATGCGAACGGGTATGACAAAGGGCAGCAGGGCGGTTTCACGCGCAGCGATGGCAGCCGCCTCAGCGCCAGCGAGAATGCCGCACTGTCCTACCTGTTGCATCGCTGGGGCAACACCCGTGACATCGGCACTGCTGCGTCGGTTCAGCTGGCTGTGTGGGCAATGACATCCCCGGGCATGCAATGGGACTCGATCGGCATGAATCGTGTGCTGAAGGCTGAGGGGCTTCCGCAGGAGGTAGTGAACCGGGCACGGTCAATGACACAAACTGCGCTGGCTGAGGCGGGGCCTTTCACCGTCAAGATCGACCAGGTAGCTCCCACGGCGGACGGCACCATTGCGGTGAACGTACAAATACTCGGCGCAGCAGGCAAATCAGTCTCCGGCCTGGCTGCTTCTGCCGCGGTGAAGGGAGCGTTCGGGCTAGATGAGTCCAGCAAATCGTCATGGACCAGCAACGGTGAGCCCCACACCCTGACCCTTCGTCGGGCGGGCCTTGGCGGCGGAACTCTGACTGTGTCAGTTCCTCGGACTCCTGCGGCAGCGGTGACCTGGATGGCCCCAACGCGCGACGATGTTCAACGCCTGTTGACGGCAGCCGTAGTCGAACCACGCGATGCTGTCGCCGGAATCGCCGATCTCCCTGCCTTCCAGCCCACCGTTGAGACCAAGACCTCAGCAGCCCGCACACAACCGGGTTCGCAGATCCATGACATCCTCTCGGTTGGTGTGGGCTCCTCAGATGGCGCTGCCGGCACCATTCCGTGGATGTCCATGCCTGGCAGCGGGAAGCCAGTCTCCGTCGAGATTGTCTCCACCCTGTGGGGACCGCTGCCCGCAGCACCTGTTCTTTCCGACTCCGTACCAGCGGGCACGCCAAAGGTCGGCGAGGTGAGTACCAGGGTCGAAGGGCCGGGCGACTACAAGACGCCCTCGCTTGCGGTGCCTGCTTCAGGTTGGTATGTCTGGACCGAGACGATCGATCCTGCGAGCGCACTGCCGGTAGAGGCTGGACCCTATGTGCGTTCCTGGCAGGGAAAGTTCGGAATAGCGGCCGAAACCACGTTCGCTCCCTGGTCGGTGCAGATCCACACGAAACTGTCTGCGCCCCAGGTGCTGGTGGGTGCCAGCGTCACGGATGCCGTGGACATCTCGGGCTTCGGAGTGCGCGCGGACGGAGCTTCCGAAACCGTCCTGCTCTCCATGTACGGCCCCTTGAGCGGGCGGCCGACGCTCAGCCCGGACATCCCTGTTGGGACGCCGCTACACTCCGAGGTAACAGTGCCTGCTGAGAATGGGAGCTTCGATAGTCCGGCCTTCAGTGCTTTCAGCGAACCCGGCTGCTACACGGTTGTCGCCACCTACCCGGGTGACGATTTCACCAACCCGTTCACTTCACCGTTCGGAGAGCCAGCGGAAACGGTTTGCGTCGAGCAGCCCCCGGCAAGTCCACCGGCCGAGGTTGAAGAGGAGACTCCGGAATCAACGCCGGCTCCGGAGGCCTCTGCTCCCCAGGTGCAACCGCCCGCGCACCCTACTGACGAACAGGCGCCGCAACTGGCCAGGACTGGAGTTCGCTCTGAGCTGGCCGCTGGTGCAGCGCTGGCCTTCATTGGATGCGGACTCGGGCTGCTCGGGGCCGCATCAAGGAAGAAACGTGCAGCCGCCTGAGGATAGTGCTGTGGGGTCTACGGACGGGCGGCGTACTCCTGCCGAAGCTCGCTGGTTTTGGCGATGTACCGATGCCACACCAGGAGTGCGGCGGGGAAAGCCAGTTCCACAACCATCAGGATGATCAGCAGGAAGTGCGGCGTCCCGGAGAATGCCCAGGACAGCACCCGCCCAATTCCACCAATAAAGACCATAAGGCAGACCAGCCACAGCATGTTTGCCCACTGGAATTTGATGGCGATGGTGACAAACGCTGCCCCTACGCCGACCATCATGGCGGCGAAAAAGCGGAACTGGTTCTCGAGGGTGGGGTTCACGGCTTCATCCCCCGTCTCGGGAAGCCCTGCGGTTCCGGTGATCAGGTAGTACGCTCCGAAACCAGCGATCACCAACCCGACCAAAACAACTACGGTGCGGAAGACACTCCAGTCGTTACCGGGCTTTGCAGACTTCGGTTTGTCGGTGGCGGAACCCTTTTTCTGGGCCGACGAGGACGGACGCTGCTGCTCAGAGCCGCCCTTCGGAGCAGCAGACCCACGGTCTGCGCCGGAAGCACCTGTCTTCCCGATCCCACTGGAGTTTGGATTCTGGGCAGAGGCGCTGGACGAACGGGCGTCCGGTCCCACGGAGTCGGTCGAATCGCGCTTGGGCTGCGGGTTCTCCGGGGTGCTGCTCGTCATGATGCTCCTCTTCGGTGGGAACGCCCTGATGGGCTTCCACTGGTTGATTCAGGCGTGATGGGCAGTCGTGTTGTGAAAACCGCGGGCCGACCGTCTCTCACTCCCTTATAGCCATACTCTCACTCATCCAGCGCGACCATCCGGAACAACGCGGGCAACCGACGGCGCTAGGTGCCCTTTAGCGGCTCTGGCGGCACTGCGGCAGGACGGTTCCGGTACAGCCACCACAAACCCAAGATGGGAAGAATGAGCGGTACGAACCCGTACCCGCGGCCGTAAATGGACCACACAGTGTCGGCGGGAAAGAGTACGGGGTCAACAAGGCTCAGCGTGCCTACCGTAAGAACACCGAGCATCTCCAGTCCGACAGCGCCAACTGATATCCGATACCATCGTGGGCCCGATCTGCTGAGTGAAACCGTCGCAAGGACATACACAAGGGCTGCGATCGCCGTGAGCACGTAGGCTACGGGTGCTTCGTCGAATTTCGTTGCGATCTGAAACACTGCACGGGCAGTCGCCGCCAGGGCGAACACCCCGTAAACGGCTATCAGGAGACGGCCCGGACCCTTACTGAGCGAACTGCCGGGCCTATCTGTGCGGCTGCTTAGGCTACCGTTCCTGTCGCGATCATTCACGCCGGCACCGCCCCGTCCCAAATCTGCTCCATCCGAAACAACATCACGAAGATCGTCACGCCCACTGCGCCGAGGACCAGATTGCTCCAGCGGGACCGTTCGAGAATTGCCCACCAGAACGCACCCACCGGAATACACAGGGCCGTCAGGAGATACCCCCAGAACTCCCACGCCTCCCCTGCGATTGGTTCGCCTCCCAGTTGACGAAAGGTTGCCGAGACCCCATAGGCCAGGAGAAACAATTCCACTGCGGCGACGGAGAGGATCGTTACATCATTCGGCGGTTGCCTGATGACAGCGGCTCCGACACATACCAGGGTCGAAATCAGGCACACAACGGTGCCGGCTACAAAAAATCCGTCCACGGTCACGAAGCCCCTGCCCCACCCGGAGCGAACACCAGGACCGGTTTAGCTTCGCCGCCACGATCCTCCAATAGCGCTATCAGGGTGCCGTCAGGCCCGAACCCGGCGATCGGACGGGACCCGGCTGCGTCCGGCGTCGAACTCCCCTCTAGCCCCGCCCCTACCCCTGCCAAACCACCGCTGGGAGGAATCCGGCGTCCATGAGAGACGTCCTCTGCTTCAACGGCGCTCAGTTCACGACAGACAAAAAGCGCCCGCGCGGCAGCATTGATGTCGAGTAGCCGGAAATCTCCAGCGAGTTCCTCCAGCGTGGATGCCTGCTGGAGGGAATACGGCCCTACCTCAGAGCGACGAAGCGCAGTGAGGTGCCCGCCAACCTTCAACGCCGTGCCCAGGTCCCGTGCGAGAGCGCGCACATACGTTCCAGAACTGCACTCCACCAGAACATCGACGTCCTTGAAGCGACCGCCCTCAATGTCACGGGTGCCGTGGAGCTCGAACCGGTGTACTGTCACCGGACGCGCTGCCAGCACAACGTCCTCGCCTGTGCGCACCCGACTGTAGGCCCGTACGCCATTCACCTTGATGGCGCTGACACTGCTGGGAATCTGACTGATGTCACCCGTGAGCTCAGCGACGGCCGCAGCTATACCCTCATACGTCACGCTGCTGACCGGGGTTTCTGCGATCACATCCCCTTCGGCGTCGTCCGTCACCGTGGACTGACCCAGCCGGATAGTGGCCGTGTAGACCTTGGAGGCCCCAACGATGTAAGTCAGCAGCCGTGTGGCTCGGTTGATTCCCACCACCAGAACACCTGTTGCCATCGGGTCCAGTGTGCCCGCATGCCCCACCTTGCGCGTACCTGCCAACCGACGGATCTTCCCAACCACATCGTGGCTGGTCCAGCCCTGCGGCTTGTCCACTATTACGAGTCCTGAGTGGACCTGCCCGGAATTCACGCCTCCCAGTATAGGTTGCGGGCAGGTTCGCCACATGCCGACGCTGACGACAACGCCGTTCGCCACCGGAGTGGTGAACACCAGTCGGTACGATTCCCTTATGCCTTCGCTTGCCGCCCACGTGAATCAGGTGCCCGCCAACCAGATACGCGAAATCACCCAGGCCGCGTGGGCACAACCCAATTCGATCGTGCTCAGCATAGGCGAGCCGTCATTTCCCGTACCGCGGCATATCCTCGCCGCCGGCATGGCGGCCCTGGACCGCGACGACACAAACTACACACCCAACGAAGGCATTGCGCCCCTGCGTGCGGCTTTCGCGCAGCGTTTCGGCAGCCTCAACGGGCTGTATGTGGATCCCGACCGGGTCTACGTGACGGCCGGCGCCCAGCAGGGCCTGCACCTGGCAATGAGCATGCTGCTTGGCGTTGGCGACGAAGTCTTGGTACCTGATCCGGGTTACCCTACGTTCGCCATGACCGCGGGGCTGGTGCACGCTGACGCAGTTCATTACCCGCTGCTGCCGGAGCATGCCTTCCAACCCAGGATCACAGACCTTGAGCAACTGGTCACAGGGCGGACGCGTGTCCTGATCCTGAACTCACCCTCGAATCCGCTGGGCGCTGTCTTCAGCGAGGAACTCACCAGGGACCTTGTGGAATTCGCCGAACGCAACGACCTCTGGATCCTCTCCGACGAATGCTATGAAGCCTTCACCTACGACGAACCCCATGTCAGCCCGGCACGCTTCGACAGCAAAGCTGAGCGGGTTGTCACTTCACTGACCCTCTCAAAGACCTACGGACTGACCGGGCTGCGGATCGGTGCGCTCGTCATGCCACCGGGCTTCGGCAGTCAGTTCAATGCAGTCATGGAATCGATAGTGTCCTGTGTGGGAGCTTCCCCCCAATATGCCGCGGTTGCGGCGCTCAACGGCCCCCAGGACTACATCGCCACCGCTCTAGCCCACTACCGGTCGAACCGCGACACGGCCACGGAGATCCTGGACGGGCTGAACATCCCCTACCTCGATGCTCAGGGGGCGTTCTATCTCTGGGCGGACCTCTCACACGCCACCGGCGGCGACGTCCGCTCGTGGGTCCGGAGCTTCCTCGCCGAGAAGTCCGTGGCGGTGGCGCCAGGTACGGCTTTCGGCCCGAATGGGGAAGGCTGGATCCGCATTGCGCTATGCACAGACAAAGAGAGCCTGCTCACTGGGGTGAGCAGGCTCCCGGGACGGTAATCCCCTAAAAGACGGTGTCGAAGAGAACGCTTAGCGCGCTTCCTCGTCCTCTTCGTCTGCAGGCTTGCGGTACGGATCAGCGTCGCCTGCGAAGGCGGCTTGCCGCGCAATCTCAGCTACCTGGGCATCGCGTTCACGGGCGGTGCGCAGCAGCTCTTCGAGATGGCTCGCATTGACCGGTATCTCATCTGGAACGAACTCAAGCGTCGGCGTGAGCCGTGCCGTGATATTCCGGCCCACCTCGGCCCTCAACACACCCTTGGCCGATTCAAGTGCCTTGTGGACTGCTGCCTGCTCTTCTGACTCGCCAAGGACCGTGTAGTAGATCGTGGCGTGCTGCAGGTCATTTGTCACTCGTGAGTCGGTGACCGTTACTGCTTCCAGCCGCGGGTCCTTGACCCTGCGGCGAAGTGCTTCGGCCACGATCACCTTGATGCGCTGCGCCAACCGTGCAGCGCGTGCAGCATCTGCCATGATGTCTCCTTGTTCATCCCTTTCGGGAGCGGTAACTGTGAATAGTAACTACAGGAACGGGGCCCGTGTGTGGGGGCGAAACGATGACGACGACGGCGCGAACCGTCGTCGTCCCGCAGCCAGTTCTGGTGAGGTTTGTGCTGGTAGGCCGCCGCGCAGGCGGCCCACCAGCGACGAACCTAGACCCGCGGCTTCTCGCGCATCTCGTAGGTCTCCACGATGTCGCCTTCCTTGACATCGTTGAAGGACCCAAGGCCGATACCACACTCAAAGTCCGTGCGGACCTCGGTGGCGTCGTCCTTGAAGCGGCGCAGTGACTCGACGGTGAGGTTGTCTCCAACCACAACACCATCGCGGACAAGGCGCGCCTTCGAGTTCCTGCGGATAACACCGGAACGGACGATCGAACCGGCGATGTTGCCGAACTTGGAGGACCGGAACACTTCCCGGATCTCCGCCGTACCCAACTGGGCTTCCTCGTACTCGGGCTTGAGCATGCCCTTGAGTGCAAGCTCAATGTCATCGATGGCTGCATAGATGACGGAGTAGAAGCGGAGGTCCACACCCTCGCGGTCGGCCAGTTCGGCGACACGCTCGGCGGGCCGAACGTTGAAGCCGATGATGATCGCGCTGTCCACCGTTGCAAGGTTGACGTCGTTTTGCGTGATGGCACCAACACCGCGGTGGATGACGCGGAGGGCAACGCCCTCGCCGACGTCGATCTTGAGCAGTGAATCCTCGAGGGCTTCCACTGCACCGGACACATCGCCCTTGAGGATCAGGTTGAGAGTGTCGACCTTGCCCTCGGCCACGGCCTGATCGAAGTCCTCAAGGCTGACGCGCTTGCGACGCTTGGCCAAAGCCGCATTGCGGTCCGCGGCTTCACGCTTCTCGGCGATCTGGCGCGCGGTGCGCTCATCAGTGGTCACGAGGAAGGTGTCGCCGGCACGCGGAACGGTCGAGAGTCCCAGCACCTGCACGGGACGCGATGGCCCTGCCTGGTAAAGGTTGTCTCCGTCCTCGTTGAACATCGCGCGGACTCGACCGTGGGCGATACCCGCCACGATGGTGTCGCCGACGTTCAGCGTTCCGGACTGGACCAGCACTGTAGCAACAGCACCACGGCCCTTGTCCAGGTTCGCTTCAATCGCGATACCGCGGGCGTCCTTGTTCGGGTTGGCACGCATGTCCAGCGCGGCATCCGCGGTCAGCAATACGGCCTCAAGGAGTTCCTCGATGCCTTCACCCCTCAAGGCTGAGACGTGAACGAACATGGTGTCGCCGCCGTACTCTTCAGGAACCAGACCGTACTCGGTGAGCTGGCCCTTGACCTTGTCCGGGTTGGCGCCTTCCTTATCGATCTTGTTGACCGCAACCACGATGGGCACGTTCGCTGCCTGCGCGTGGTTCAGAGCCTCAACGGTCTGCGGCATGACGCCGTCGTCCGCTGCGACAACCAGCACGGCAATGTCGGTGACCTTCGCGCCACGGGCACGCATAGCGGTGAACGCCTCGTGGCCCGGGGTGTCAATGAAGGTGATGGGGCGGTTGTTACCCTCATGCTCGTGGTCGATCTGGTAGGCACCGATGTGCTGGGTGATGCCGCCGTGCTCGCCTGCAACCACGTTCGACTTTCGGATTGCATCCAGCAAGCGGGTTTTACCGTGGTCGACGTGACCCATGACGGTCACTACTGGAGGCCGCGCCTCAAGCTGTGCATCGCCTTCCGCGTCGAGTTCAGCATCGAGGTCGATGTCGAAGTTCTCGAGCAGCTCGCGCTCCTCGTCCTCCGGGGACACGACCTGGATTTTGTAGCCGAGCTCGGATCCGAGCACCTCGAAGGTGCCTTCATCGAGTGACTGCGTAGCCGTTGCCATTTCACCGAGGTGGAACAGCACAGTGACCAACGCTGCCGGGTTCGCATCAATCTTCTCTGCGAACTCGGTGATCGACGAGCCGCGACGCAGGCGAATGACGGTGCTGCCGTCGCCGCGGGGGACGCTGACGCCGCCCAGCGACGGAGCTGACATCTGCTCCAGTTCCTGCCGCTTTGCCCGCTTCGACTTGCGCTGCTTGCCGCGTCCCGCTCCGCCCTTGCCGAATGCACCAGCAGTGCCGCCGCGTCCGCGACCGCCCTTGCCGAATCCACCGCCGACAGGTGCGCCACCGCCGCCGCCTGCACCGGCGCCGGGCGCGCCGCCCGGCCCGCGGCCGGGAGCACCGCCGCGTCCCGGTGCGCCACCGCGGCCGGGAGCCGCTGGACGCTCAGTGCGGTTGGGCATCATGCCTGGTGTAGGACGCGCACCGCCTGCACCAGCAGGACGGGGAGCACCGGGGCGTGGGGCACCCGGACGTGGGCCACCCGAACCAGCCGCCGGACGTGGGCCACCGGCTCCCGCTGCCGGGCGGGGGCCGCCCGCACCGGCTGCCGGACGCTGGCCGCGCTCGTCGTCACGACGTCCACCTGGTCGTGGCATGCCCTGGGAAGGTGCAAATGGGTTGTTTCCGGGCCGGGGGCCGCCGGAGCGGTCTCCGTCGCCGCGACCCGAACGCGGCATGCCCTGGGAAGTAGCGAACGGGTTGTTGCCCGGACGGGGTCCACCAGTGCGGTCTGCTGGACGTGCTGCAGCCGGGCGTGCCGGTGCCGGACGTGCCGCGGCGGGCTTGGGACCGGACTTGGTGTCTGTCTCTCCAGCGTCACCGGTTGGTGCGTCCTGAACCGGTGCGGGAGCAACAGGAGCCTTGAACGCGGGCGCCTGCTCTGCCGGAGCGGCTGGTGCCGCCGGTGTTGCCTGCGCTGGCTGCTCTACAGGCTTCTCGGCAGCGCGTGCCGGAGCCGCCGGACCGGGCGTTGCCGGCCTCGGAGCGGATGGGGACGCCTTAGCAGCAGCAGCAGGTGCTTTTGCTACGGGGGCGTCAGGGAAAGCGCCGCGAAGTTTTTTCACGACTGGCGCTTCGATGGTTGAGGATGCCGACCGGACGAATTCGCCCAGTTCCTGCAGCTTGGCTACTGCATCCTTTGAGGTAATGCCGAGCTCTTTTGCAAGCTCGTGTACGCGGACCTTGGCCACATTTCTCCTGTCTCGGTCCGCACCGAGTCAGGGGCGAACCGTCTAATTCCTACTGCACACCCCAGCTGCCGAGGCAGTTGACGCGCCGAATGCAGAGCTCAACAGATTGTTCATCGTTGGGCACTCATCGCTGGGTACTCATCGGGTTTCCATCAGTTTTCTGACCCGCTTTCAGGGAGGACGGTGTTCTTGCAGGAAGCCCCCAACAGGGAAGTTTCCCGGAGTGCGTGTAGCCAGCGCTCAAGAGCCTGCGTGTCAGCCGCACCACGAAAGGCACGACTGAACGCTTTGCGTTTGATTGCCAGTTCCACACAGGACGGTTGGGGATGCAACCAGGCACCCCTGCCCGTCAGGCGACGGTTGTGATCAACTTCGACG
Source organism: Arthrobacter sp. TRD_SC_6 (assembly GCF_055361185.1). NCBI lineage: Bacteria > Bacillati > Actinomycetota > Actinomycetes > Micrococcales > Micrococcaceae > Arthrobacter > Arthrobacter sp. TRD_SC_6. The sequence goes on along the minus strand of NZ_CM143953.1, from coordinate 2,127,209 downwards.
GCGCTGACGCCATCACTGCTGATTACCACGCATCGAACCAGATTGGCCTGGTCGTCGCGGCAACGACAACCGATGCAAGTTCTTTTCGGTTGGTGGCGCAATGACATAAGCCCTGTCTATTCTAGCGCCTTGAGTTCCAATATGGCGCATCCGGCGATTCGTTGAGGATCAGGACTGGGCTGCGTCGGAGGCGATGTCGATGCGCCAACCCGTCAGCTTGGCTGCCAGGCGCGCGTTCTGGCCTTCCTTGCCAATGGCAAGCGACAGCTGGTAGTCCGGCACGACGACCCTGGCGCTGCGGGTGCTCTCGTCGGTGATCGTTACCGAGGTCACACGCGACGGCGAAAGCGAGCTGGCGATAAACGTTGCCGGATCTTCGCTGAAATCGACAATGTCGATCTTTTCGTCGTTCAGCTCACTCATCACTGCACGTACGCGGGAGCCCATCTCGCCGATGCAGGCACCCTTCGCATTTACTCCGGGAACGTGGGCCTTCACAGCAATCTTGGTCCGATGCCCGGCCTCGCGCGCAAGGGCAACAATTTCGACTGACCGGTCAGCGATCTCCGGGACCTCCAGCTCGAACAACTTGCGCACCAGGCCCGGATGGGACCGGGACAGTGTGATCGAGGGGCCTTTCATTCCACGGCGCACATCGATCACGAACGCACGGATGCGTGCTCCGTGGACGTACTTTTCTCCGGGGACCTGCTCGGGCGGGGGAAGCAACGCCTCCACAGAACCAAGATTCACCTGGATCATGTGAGGGTTGTTGCCCTGCTGGATCATCCCGGCGACAAGCTCGCCTTCCTTCCCGCGGAACTCTCCCAGCACGTTGTCGTCCTCGACGTCGCGAAGGCGCTGGAGGATGATCTGCCGGGCGGTGCTTGCCGCGATGCGACCGAAGCCCGTAGGGGTGTCGTCGAACTCGCCCACTGCCGCGCCGTCGTCGTCGACCTCGGTTGCCCAGATGGTCACATGGCCGCTCTTGCGGTCCAGTTCCGCCCGGGCAACGTCCTGTGCGCCGGCGGTCTTGTGGTAGGCAACCAGCAGTGCCTGCTCGATCGTGGGAATGAGCAGTTCAAGGGGGATCTCCCGCTCGCGCTCCAACAGTCTCAGAGCACTCATATCTATGTCCATTGGGTCCTCCTCAGTAGCCAGCGGTGGTTCTCATTCATTGTCGCCGCCGGTTTCCTCGGCATCAGCGTGGGCGAACTCAACCTGAACAGTGCCCTTGCGGATTTTGTCATACGTCAGCTCCCGATCGTCCCCAAACTTCGGTTTAGTGCCTTTTTTCACGGGAAGCAGCGGGCGCACCACCACGTGGGAGTCTTTCGCCTCCATCAACCTGCCTTCAAACTGGTCCCCATCGACCAGTTGAACGGCCACCAGCCTGCCCACGTTGCGCCGCCAATGGCGGGGTTCGGTCAGGGGGCGTGAGACGCCGGGGGAAGACACTTCGAGGTTGTAGGGGCGCCCGTCATCATTAGGGTCCTGGTCCATGGCATCCGACAGTCCCTGCGATACCTCTGAGATCGAGTCGAGGCTGACGCCGCCCGTGGAATCATCCGGCAGGTCGACGACGACGTGAACCGTGCGGTGACTACCCGCTATGCGGACCTCGACATCCTCAAGAATGAGGCTGTGGAGCTCAACGGTCGGACGGAGATACTGGCTCAGGCGCTGTGCTTCTGCGACGGCATCGATGTGCGTCTCTCCCGAACCGTGCCCCTTCGCGGGGCCGCCCTGCCTGCCGGCGGCGCTCTGCTTACCGGACCGCGCCGGCGCTCGATGTGTACCCACTGCCGCCTCCGCTCTTGAGATCTTGTAGCTACTACCCTAACGACTTTATGTCAGCACAGTGAATGTCATGCGGAAGGCTCCGCAGCGTGGCATGATGAGCGGTTGTGAAGCCTTCCGGGGACGCTGCTGCCCGTCCCGAATCCAACGGCCGCGGCTTCGGCCGAACCATGCGCCGCCTGCTTCGCGGAGCTCTCCTGCTCCTGGTTTTACTGCTGGTGGCGTGCATTGGGCTGATCAGTTCACGGCAGGCTCCTCCTCCCCCGCCCACGGCAACCGAACAATCCATGGCCGAGGCAGCGTCCGCCGCAGAAGGCCTGGCGGTGACCGCTGGTTCCCTGGCGCGGGGCTCGAACCCCGAGGATGCTGCGCTCTACTCCTCACTTGCGGAATTATTCGCTCTGCACGCTGCCGCACTGCAGCTTCCGGCCTCCCCGTCCCCGACCGCACCGGATGGTGAGGGTGGAACTGAAGGTTCGAGTGCGTCAACGCCAGCGACCCCGACGGCTGCACCATCGGCCGCTACCTTCCTGACTGACCTCACGGCGTCGTACACGTCCGCCTTCGACGCGTCCGCGACGGCAGATCCAGGGGCGGCACGGCTGCTGGCGTCCGTGGGCACGTCCCAGTGGCTCCAGGCGAGGAAGTTGGCAGCCAGCCAGGAGCTCGAGACGCCCGCCGCACCAGTTCAGGTACTGGAAAGTACAGAGAACGACGACGGCGCCCCCTGCGCCGGCACCCCCTCCGCTGGTGTTGAACCGACGCTGATAGGGATCCGGATAGCTGTCCTCGCGGAGCACCGGTCCTCCTATGCCTACGAAGTCGCAGCAGCCCGCTCTGCCGAACCCGACACCTACCTTCGACGTGCCGCAGAACACGAGGAGGCCGCCGTCGTCGGGTCTGCCCTTCTGGCGGCTAAGTGCAGCGCCGAACCGCTTCAGCCTGCGGGATCCGCCCTCGACGCCGGATTTCTCGCCGATCCTGACGCCGCACTGAACGAACTGGAGCGAGGCCTTGTCCGCACCTACACCGACCTGGTTGGGCTTACACCACCCGGGCCGGAGAGGGTTTGGGCACTGGGCCGCCTTGCACCCACAGCGTTGCTCGCGGCATCCGGGGGCGAGCGCCCGTTGGGTTACTTCCCGGGCATAGACCCGAAGCAGTACCCGTCCGCGGAACCCGCGGGCTCCTAACTGGGCAATCGGCGAAACCCGGGTGGCCAACACCGGTCCTGTGCTGGCTGCCCGTTACGCTTAGCAGGTGGATGCACGTGATATCGAGCTCCCGCGTTCCCTCATTCGCAACGCGCTGAACCTGCCGCACGGCAGGGCATGGCTGGACGGCTGGCCGGACCTCGCGACGCGATTCCTCGAACAGTGGGATCTGGTCCTTGACCTTGCCCACGACGGCGTTCCCTGGACCGGACACTGCGCAGTCGTTCTCCCCGTGGTGTGCGCTGACGGGCGGCCAGCTGCCCTCAAACTCACAGTCCCCCATGATGAGGCGCTGCCCGAGCCTGATGCGCTCATCCTCTGGAACGGCAACGGTGCAGTCGAACTGATTGACGCGTCCCGCGCGGCCCACGTGCTCCTGCTGGAACGCCTTGACGGCGACTCGTCGCTGTCCGATGTAGGTCTGCCTGAGACTGCCGGAATCTGGGGCTCGCTGATGCGCCGCCTTTCCATTCCTGCCCAATCCGGCCCGTGCTGGCGGGACATCCCCTCGGTAGCGGACCTGGCTGAACAGTGGACGGACACGCTGCCACTTGAGTGGGAGACGCTGGGGCGGCCTTTCGACAGGTGGCTCCTGGAGTACGCTCTCGAAGTTTGCCAGGTGCACGGAGCAGTTGGTCGGCGCAGTAATCGGGACGTCCTGGTGCACTCGGACCTTCACTACCTGAACATCCTGCCTGTCCTTGAGCACCCACGGCAGTTCCTTGCCATCGACCCGAAACCGCTGCTCGGGGACGCGGAGTTCGCAGTGGCACCGATGCTTTGGAACCGCATCGCGGATCTCCACCCCTCGGATGCCGGCGCACACCTCCGCGACCGCTGCACGGACCTTTCGCTCGCGGCGGGCCTGGACCCAATGCTTGCACGGGACTGGTCGGTTGTCCGGGAGGTTGACAATGCCCTCGGCTACCTGCGCGACGGGATGAACGACGACGCCGACCGCTCGCTTTGGGTGGCAAGCAACCTGTTGCGCAAGCCGCTCGCAGACCTGCCGCCTGCTGCGGCCCTGGCGGGACCGTGATCAACTCCTGCAAACGGTGCCGAAACTTTTCACCTGGCTAGAGGATGTTCTCCACCCATACGTCGTAGCCGAGCTTCACGATCAGCGCGCCGACGACCACCAGGAACACCACGCGGATAAACGTGCTGCCCTTCGTGATCGCCATCCGCGAGCCCAGGTAGCCGCCAACCATGTTGGCTCCGCCAAGGACCAGCCCAAGCCCCCAGAGCAGGGACCCGTTGGGCAGGAAGAACGCCAGTGCCCCGAGGTTGGTCGCCATGTTCACGATCTTTGCCTTGGCGCTGGCGCCCAGGAAGCTGTACCCGAGCAGGGTCACCATGGCGATAATGAGGAACGATCCCGTTCCCGGCCCGATTAGACCGTCATAGAACCCGATCACCAGCCCGATCGCCCCGGCGGTACCGTAATGGCGATGCCCCCTGTACCGAAGCTGTGTCAGCGTGCCGACCGTTGGCCGGAATGCGGTAAAGACGGCAACGGCAATCAGCGCAGCGATGATGATCGGCTTGAACACCGAAGCGGGAAGGGACGCCGCCAGGATGGCACCCCCGAAACTTCCCGCCAACGCAATGAGTGCCATGGGCACGGCCGTCCTGAGGTCCGGCCGTGCACGCCGGAAGTAAGTGATGGCGCTCGTCGTCGTGCCGAAGATGGAACCCATCTTGTTGGTTGCCAGCGCCTGCACCGGCGTAATGCCCGGGACCATGAGCAGGGCTGGAAGCTGAAGGAGCCCGCCACCACCAACGACGGCGTCAACCCAGCCGGCGGCGAATCCCGCGACGATGATGAGCAGGACGGTGGTGGCCTGGATATCCTCCAGCCCCGACAACATCAGGCAACCTACGCGTGGATCAGCGCACGAAGGTGATCAACGACGTCGGCAACCGCCACGTTTTCGCTGGCTCCGGACAAGCGGTCCTTGACTTCCACGACGCCGTCCGCCAGTCCGCGGCCCACGACAACGATGGTGGGAATGCCGATCAGTTCGGCATCACCGAACTTCACACCGGGCGACACCTTGGGCCGATCGTCATAGAGGACGGTCAGTGAGTGGCTCTCCAGTTCACCGGCGAGCTTCTCGGCGGCAGCGAAGATCTCCTCGCCCTTGCCTGTTGCGACGAGGTGGACATCAGCCGGCGCGACGTTACGCGGCCAGATGATGCCCTTATCATCCCGGTTGGATTCGGCCAGGGCAGCCACCGCGCGGGTGACACCCACACCGTAGGAACCCATGGTCACCGTGGCGAGCTTGCCGTTCTGGTCCAGGACCTTCAACTGCAGGGCCTCCGCATACTTGCGCCCCAGCTGGAAGATGTGGCCCATCTCGATGCCGCGCTGGGTGCGAAGAGGACCGGAGCCGTCAGGAGCCATATCACCCTCGGCGACCTCCACGGACTCGATCACGCCGTCCCAACAGAAATCCCGGCACGCTACGAGGCCGAAGACGTGGTTGCCTTGGACGTTGGCGCCGGTAAGCCAGCTCGTGCCCGACACCACGCGCGGGTCCACCAGGTAGGTCAGGCCGGTGGAGCCCTTCGATCCAAGAACCGCGGAGTCGAGGCTCAATCCCGGCCCGATGTACCCCTTCACGAGCCCCGGATGCTTTTTCAGGTCCTCATCCGTGGCCGCTTCGACGGAAACTTCCCCGCCAACGTCGAGGTGAGTCCCGATATTCGCCTCGATGCGCTTCAGGTCGACGTTGCGGTCTCCGGGCACACCGACAACGACGAGCTCGCGTTCACCGGTGGGAAGCACTGCCGCCAGCACCACGTTCTTGAGGGTGTCGGCGGCAGTCCAGGGGCGGTCTTCCCGTGGCTGCGCGGCGTTGGCGTGATCCACCAGCGTGTCGATGGTCGGTGTTTCAGGAGTGTCGCGAACCTCTGCGACCGGCGCGTTGCTGTAGTCGATTTCCTCGGGCACTACAGTGGTGACGGCTTCGACGTTCGCCGTGTAGCCGCCGTCGGACACTACGAAAGTGTCCTCGCCAATCTCGGTGGGGTGGAGGAATTCCTCGCTCTTGGATCCGCCCATCGCGCCGGCCGTTGCGGTAACGGGAACCACATCGAGGCCGAGCCGCGCGAAGATGCGCAGGTAGGCCTCGCGGTGCGCCTGGTAGCTGCGCTCAAGACCGTCGTCGTCGATGTCGAAGGAGTAGGAATCCTTCATGATGAACTCGCGGCCGCGAAGGAGGCCCGCGCGCGGACGTGCTTCATCGCGGTACTTGGTCTGGATCTGGAAGAGGCTGAGCGGCAGGTCCTTGTACGAGTTGTACAGGTCCTTGACCAGGAGCGTGAACATCTCCTCGTGTGTCGGCGCGAGCAGGTAGTCCGCATCCTTGCGGTCCTTCAGCCGGAAAATGCCATCGCCGTACTCAGTCCAGCGGTTGGTCGCCTCATAGGGCTCTTTGGGCAGCAGCGCAGGGAAGTGCACTTCCTGTGATCCGATGGCGTCCATCTCCTCGCGGATGATGTTCTCCACCTTCGCGAGCACCTTCAGGCCGAGCGGCAGCCAGCTGTAGATGCCGGGGGCGGCCCGGCGGATGTAGCCTGCGCGCAGGAGTAACCGGTGGCTGGCAACCTCGGCTTCGGAGGGATCCTCGCGAAGGGTGCGCAGGAAGAGGGTGGAGAGTCGAAGGACCACGCTTGGAATCCGTTTCTTAGGCACTTTTTGCCGCTGGCCTCAGAAACCGTCGGCGGCAAACAACACCTACCAATCTAGCCGGTCGGGCGAGCTGCCGGGTACACCAGCGGCCACCGGGGCCTCAGAGGGCCGCCAGCTCCGCGACGACGGCATTGACCAGGGCGGCCGCACGCTGCACATCGGCTTCGGCATCACCCGAACTGCCAACCACCACGTTGACCGAAGTACCGCCGACGACCCCGGTCACGGTCACTGATTCCTGGATGCTCCCGGGTACACGGACGGTTGTCCGTACCGCGATCTCCTGCTCCGCGTCAGTTTGAACGTCGAGTTCCCCGACCGACGCCGAGATCACGTCGTTGCCAATGTCCATCTCGAAGTCGGAACAGACCTGGAGTTTCGCCCGGCTGGTGGCGATCTGCTCCTCCACCGCCTGGCTCGACGGCACGCTCGAGAGGCTGATCCTGTCAGGCTGGAGGGAGGACTCCCCCGCAAACGTCATTTCGGCCAGGTTCGCTTCCGCGGTGATATCCGTAGGATCGCTTTCCGCGAAGGCGTTGCATTCTTCGGGCCTTACGGCAACGTCGCCGAGGGTCCCGCTGCCTTCCTCCAACAATGTCCGGAGCTGTTCGTCGGGGATCACCTGTGCGTTCAATGATTCACCCTCGCTCACCGCGGTCAGCACGGCCTCGAGTTCCGCTGCGGAGCGTTGAAGCCCGGTGGCCGCTGGGCCCTGTCCCTCCGACGACGGAGCTTCCGTGGGTTCGGCGGGCTCGCTTGCTCTAGCGGATGAGGCAGACGTGGCTGGATCTTCGTCCGGTTGGCCGCTGCAACCAGCGAGGGCAAGGAGCACGGCAATCCCAACCGTGTAAGGGATTGCCTTTGCCATGGCCTGCCTTTCGAATGTGAGTAACCGGTGGAGGGTCAGAACAGGACCGTCGCGAACTCACCGGTCCGGGTGAACCCGACGCGTTCGTACAGCGCGAGGGCGCGGGAGTTGAAGGAGTTGACGTACAGGCTGGCCACCGGCGCGAACTTCAGCGCTTCCCCGACAACGGCTGCCATGTAACCGGCGCCAAGCCCACGGCCGCGGTAGCGCGGATTGATCCACACACCCTGAATCTGCACGACGCTGGCCGAAACCGTGCCGAGCTCGGCCTTGAAGATGACTTCGCCGTCGGCGTCGAAATCCACCATCGAATGCTGCCTTCGGATGAGGCCTGCCACGCGGCGCCGGTAGTGCTCCTCTCCTCCGACGTAGGGCGAGTACCCCACCTCCTCCTCGAACATGGCTGCGCATGCCGGGAGGATCTTCTCAAGCTCATGTGGCCGGGTGAAACGCAGCGAACGGGAGGGCGGGATGCCCGAAGGTGAACTGATCGCAAGGAGAGGTTGCTCGGCGCGCACATCGAATGGTGCTGGGCTGAAGGCACTCAAGGTTGACCAGACGGCGAGCACGCTGGACGCCGGACCGAAAATCGACGAGAACCGGCGGCCCTGCTGGCCGAGCTGCGTACCCAGCCGGGCGGCGTCGTCGTCGGTCATTCCAATCGGCACCAGGTTCACGCCGGTCCAGCAGGCGGAAATGAGCCGGGACCCGCGGAACGCACCGACCACTTCACCACCGTTCGACGACGGCGCGGCGGAACCGGCCGCTTCCAGGTGGGCAGCCATGAAAACGTTGGCCGTGCTGTCCTCGTTGACCAGCCGCCACAGCTGCGGCGTGTCTTTCCGCCCGAGCGTCCGGAATTCGGCTTGGTCCGGGTGGTCCTTACCGGACGGAAACCACGGGGCCACCCGACCCAGCAGTTTCGCCATCCGTCTCGCCCATCTCTTCGGCTATTCTCATTGCTTCTTCAATGAGTGTCTCAACAATCTGGTCCTCAGGGACAGTCTTGATGACCTCTCCCTTGACAAAAATCTGACCCTTACCGTTTCCGGAGGCGACACCCAGGTCAGCTTCGCGGGCCTCTCCGGGCCCGTTGACAACACAACCCATGACCGCAACCCGCAAGGGGACCTCCATGCCCTCAAGACCTGCAGTCACCTGTTCCGCGAGGGTATACACGTCCACCTGGGCGCGGCCACACGACGGGCAGGAGACAATATCCAGCTTGCGCGGGCGTAGATTCAACGACTGCAAAATCTGGTTGCCGACCTTGATTTCCTCAACCGGCGGTGCAGACAGGGAGACCCGGATGGTGTCGCCGATGCCCTTCGAGAGCAGTGCCCCGAAGGCGGTTGCCGACTTGATGGTCCCTTGGAAAGCCGGGCCCGCCTCGGTGACACCGAGGTGCAGCGGCCAGTCACCGCGTTCGGCGAGCAGTTCGTAGGCGCGGACCATCACCACTGGATCGTTGTGTTTGACCGAGATCTTGAAGTCGTGGAAATCATGTTCCTCGAACAGTGAGGCTTCCCAGACCGCCGATTCGACCAGCGCTTCGGGTGTGGCCTTTCCATACTTTTCAAGCAGCCGGGGATCAAGCGAGCCTGCGTTTACGCCGATGCGGATAGAGGTTCCAGCTGCCTTGGCGACGGCGGCGATCTCCTTCACCTGGTCATCAAACTTACGGATGTTTCCGGGATTGACGCGGACTGCCGCGCACCCGGCGTCGATGGCCGCGAACACGTATTTAGGCTGGAAGTGGATGTCTGCGATCACTGGGATCTGCGATTTCCTGGCGATGATGGGCAGGGCTTCGGCGTCATCAGCAGAGGGACACGCGACCCGGACGATGTCACAGCCCGAGGCCGTAAGCTCGGCGATCTGCTGCAGGGTGGCGTTGATGTCCGTGGTGGGGGTGGTGGTCATGGACTGCACGCTGACGGGCGAGTCCGAACCGACTCCCACGGATCCCACCTTGATCTGGCGTGTCTTGCGCCGCGGCGCCAGGGTAGGCGGCGGTGCGGCAGGCATTCCGAGGTTGACCGAGGTCAAAGCTTCCTCCAGGGATAGGTTTCAGGTAATTCGTTAACGCTCCGCGTGCCCGTTACTGTTCCGCGTGCTCCGCGAGGACACCAATCACTGGATTCCACTGGGTGGTCTTGACCGCCGAAACAGTTCCCGCCACCGCGAATGGATCCTGTTTCAGCAGTTCGTTGAGCTCAGCCTCACCGTCAGCGACGAAGAGCAGGAGCGCGCCTGCGTTGTCTGCGAAGGGCCCCGAAGCAAGTACCTTCTTTTCACTCACAAGCCCGTTCAACCACTCCCGGTGGGCCGGACGATGCTCGTTCCGGGCCTCGGTGGACTCGGCTGCATATACGTACTCAACTGCGAAGACACTCATGGAGCTAAGCCTATCGGTAGGGACCCAGTGCGAGCGACGCGAGCCCTGGGGGCCAATAGGCGCTATCGGTAGGGACCCAGTGCGAGCGACGCGAGCCCTGGGGGGCCGATAGGCGCTATCGGTAGGGACCCAGTGCGAGCGACGCGAGCCCTGGGGGGCCGATAGGCGCTATCGGTAGGGACCCAGTGCGAGCGACGCGAGCCCTGGGGGCCGATAGGCGCTAGCCGAACAGGTCGACGGGCTTGACGATGTCTGCGTAGATCAGCAGTGCTCCCATGCCCATCAGCAGGATGGCAACTGCGTAGGTGACCGGCAGGAGCTTCGCCATGTCGAAAGGGCCCGGGTCGGGCTTCCTGAACACCTTCGCGATGGTTCGCCGGATTCCCTCCCACAGGGCGCCGGCGATGTGCCCGCCGTCAAGCGGAAGGAGCGGAATCAGGTTGAAGACGAACAACGCAAGGTTCACGCCGCCCACGAGCCCCACCAGTGTGGCGGCGCGTGATTCCAGCGGCACTTCTTCCATCGCGGACACTTCGCCGGCGATCCGCCCCACCCCGACAACGCTGATGGGACCCTCGGGATCGCGCGGTGCGTCCGAGAACGCGGCTTCCGCCACCTGCGCCACACGCTGCGGAAGATTGAGTACGACGCCGGTCACCCGCACCAGGCTGTCGCCCACCGCAGGCATCACCTCGGTGGCAGGTTGTGGAACCAGTTCCTGCTGCGAGCCAACGCCTATGAAGCCAACTTCCTCCATGACCGGCGTGCCGTCGTCGTCGACCTTTGCCCGTCCGTCGACGTCGGGGACAGGGCGTTCGGTCAGCAGCGGCTCGATCGTGGCGTTGATGGTTTCACCGTCGCGCACATAGGTGATGGGCACTTCCTGGCCCGCTGCGTCGCGGATCCAGGCGGAGAGCTGCTCCCAGCTCGTCACTTCCTGGCCGTCGAAGCCGGTGATGCGGTCGCCGGGCTGCAGGCCAGCTTCGAAAGCGGGCGCCGCGGGATCGTCGGCTGAACAGCTGCTCTGGCCGGTGTCCTGCTGCTGGCTGGCCGAAACCACGCACTGGTACACCTCGGACACCTTGGTGGTGGCTTGCGCGGAGCCGAAGCCCATGATCAGCACCGCGAACATCAGGATGCCGATGATGAGGTTCATCACCGGACCGCCGAGCATAATGATGATGCGCTTCCAGATCGGCAGCTTGTAAAAGACGCGGTTCTCATCCCCCGGCTGAAGCTGCTCCGCGGCAGCCTGCCGGGCATCCGCCGCAAGCTGCTGGAACATTCCGGTGCTGGACTGGCGGATGGTGCCGCCGTCGTCGGTCTTCGGAGGGAACATGCCGATCATCGAGACGTAGCCGCCCAGCGGGAGGGCCTTCAGCCCGTACTCGGTCTCCCCCCTGCGCCGGGAGAAGACGGTGGGGCCAAAGCCGATCATGTACTGGGTTACGCGGACTTTGAAGAGCTTGGCGGGGACCAGGTGGCCCACTTCGTGCAGGGCGATCGACGCGGCAATACCCACAGCGACGAAAAGCACGCCTGCGATGAAAAGCACGATGGACAACTAGGGATCCTTCTTTGTGGGTGGGTCAGTCCTGCAAACCACAACGAATCCGGGCGCTGCGGCGTGCCCAGCCTTCGGCGTCGAGTACTGATTCAAGGGTGACCTTCTGCTCACTTGTGTGGTCATCCAGCACGGCACGGACTGTGTCCACGATAGCGGTGAATCCGATGCTACCGGCGTGGAATGCTGCGACGGCTTCCTCGTTGGCGGCGTTGTAGACGGCCATGTAGGTGCCGCCTGCGCCTGACGCCTGCTTTGCCAGTTCGACGGCGGGGAAGGCGTCCCGATCCAGCGGCTCGAACGTCCAGGACGCGGCCTTGGACCAGTCACAGCCCTTCGCCGCCCCGCGAACGCGGTGGGGCCATCCCATCCCCAGGGCGATCGGCAGGCGCATGTCCGGAGGGGAGGCCTGGGCGATGGTCGATCCGTCGATGAATTCCACCATTGAGTGCACCACCGACTGCGGGTGGACGACGACGTCGATCCGGTCCAGCGTGACGTCGAAGAGCAGGTGCGCCTCGATGACCTCGAGCGCTTTATTGACCATGGTTGCCGAGTTGGTGGTGACCATCAGGCCCATATCCCAGGTGGGGTGCGCGAGTGCCTCTGCGGGCGTGACGGATTCCATCTCCGCGCGGGTGCGACCGCGGAACGGTCCTCCGGATGCGGTGAGGACGAGGCGCGCGACCTCGTCCTGTGTGCCCGATCGGAGCGCTTGAGCGATGGCGGAGTGCTCCGAATCGACCGGGACGATCTGCCCTTCTCCCGCTGCATCCTTGACGAGCTGGCCGCCTGCGATGAGGGATTCCTTATTGGCCAACGCGAGCAGGTGGCCCTGCTTCAACGCTGCGAGGGTGGGGGCGAGCCCGATTGAGCCGGTGATGGCGTTGAGTACGACGTCGGCGCCAGGCGCGCCCGCGAGATTCGCCGATGCGTCTGGACCGGTGAGAATTTCGGGTCGGTAGCCGGGCTTGCCGGCCTTCCTGGCTGCCTCGCTGATAGCTTCCGCGAGCGCTTCCCCGCTCGCACCGGCCGCGGTCACAACTGGAGATTCGAAGTCAACCGCCTGCTGCGCCAGGAGTGCCAGGTTCGAGCCGCCCGCGGAGAGTCCGGCTACGGTGAACAGCTCGGGTGACTGCGCGATGACATCGAGCGCCTGGGTGCCGACCGACCCGGTCGAGCCGAGGATGACTACGCGGCGGGGTGCGGACTGCGTGCTCGGGAACTCCATCCCCTCAGTATTCCGTACCGGCGGGGGCGCGAGTGTTTGTGCCGATGGGCGGGACGCGCTACCGGGCGATCGTAGCCACGGCGTCGGCGATTGTTTCAGGGCCTTCGATGAGTTCGAGGACCCTGCCGCCCCCGAGGCGTGAGATCAGCAGTGCGGCAAGAACCGATGCGACATCCTGGCGCGGTATTGAGCCGTTGCCGGTGTGCGCGGTGAGCGTGACCCGCCCGGTGCCGGCGTCGTTGGTCAGAGCGCCGGGCCGAACGATGGTCCAGGCAAGTTTCCGCCGCTGGCGGAGGTCAACTTCGGCTGCCAGCTTCGCCTGGAGGTAGGCGTAGAAGACGTCGTCGATGCCCTTGGGTCGCTGGCCGTCACCGACGGTGTCGGCGCCCATTGAGGACACCTGGATGAACCTGCTGACTCCGGCAAGTTCCGCTGCGTCTGCGAGGAGCACCGAAGCGCCGCGGTCAACGGTGTCCTTGCGATCCGTGCTGCTACCTGGGCCTGCACCGGCTGCGAAGACAGCGGCGTCTGCGTTCTGCAGGTGCACAGCGAGCTCCTCAGCGGAGCCAGCCTCCAGGTCGAATACAACTGGCGTCGCGCCGTCCTGCTCGAGGTCGGCAGTGTGTTTGGGGTTGCGGATCAGGCCGACGACCTCATGGCCGTGGCGGACCAGCTGCCGGGTGAGTTCGCGTGCAATCTGGCCGTGGGCTCCTGCGATGACTGTTCTCATGGTTCGCGTAACCTATGGGCGGTCGCGGGCATTCCCCATTCAGCTCACCATCCTGCGTTGACTCAGCAAGATCCCCTATTGGACAGCTATTCGGGGCGTGTCCTGAAAATTCGACCGGGAGACCTTATCCGCGCCCCGCCCGGCGGAGGGTTTGCTCTGCGTGGCGGAGGATCGGGCCGTCGACCATCTTCCCCTTGAACGTGAACACCCCGCCGTGGAGCTTCGCTTCCGCCAGCACGTCACGGGCGAACTGCTCCTCTTCCGCTGAGGGACGGTATGCCTTCCGGATCACCTCGACCTGGCCCGGGTGGATGCAGGCCTTCAGCGCAAACCCGGAAGCCACAGCGTCGCGCGCTTCTACAGCCAGCCCCTCAAGGTCAGGGATGTTCACATAGACCGCGTCCACGGCCTGCTTGCCAGCCGCACCAGCGGCCAGCAGAACCTGCGACCTGGCGTGCAGCGCAACGTCACGGTAGCCGCCGTCGTCCTTGCGGCTTCCGGTGCCGCCCAGCGAGGCCACCAGGTCTTCCGCCCCCCACATCAGCGCGACGACGTTGGGCTCCTCCGCAAGCTCCGCCGCCTTCACGATCCCCCGTGCCGTCTCGCACAGCGCAATGACCTCGTACCCGTTGAGCCCCCACAGGTCTTCGACGCCTTCGGTCTTGGCCAGCATCACCGTGCGGTACGGGGTTTCGCGGAGCGCCTCGAGGTCCCTCGCGAAATCGTGGGTCTGGGCTGGATTCACCCTCACGATGGTTCGCGCAGGGTCGAGATTGCTCGCGGCCAGCGCCTCGCGTGCAGCCGGCTTGTCTCCGGGCGCAACGGCGTCTTCCAGATCGACGATGACGGCGTCAGCCCTCTCGAGTGCCTTGCCGTAGCGTTCGGGCCGATCAGCTGGGCAGAACAGCAGCGCGGGTCCCATGGACAGGGTATTCACGCCGTAGTCACCCCTTTGCCCTGCTTCTCATGACCTTCCCGCGTCCACATCAGGACACTGCGGCTGGCGAGTGCCACAACGTCGCCGTCCTGGTTCCTGCCGGTGTGCCTCATGGTGACAATGCCCTGGCCGGGACGGGACTTCGAGGGCCGCTTCTCAACGACCTCGGTCTCCGTGTACAGGGTGTCTCCGTGGAAGACCGGCTTCGGGAAGGAGATATCCGTCAGGCCGAGCTGCGCGACGATGGTCCCCTGCGTCAGTTGCGTCACTGACTGCCCGACGACGGTGGCCAGGGTCAGCATCGAGTTCACCAGCCGCTGGCCGAAGGGCTGCCCGGAACTGAAGGCAGCGTCGAGATGGAGGGCCTGCGTGTTCATGGTCATGGTGGTGAACAGCACGTTGTCCGCTTCGGTAAGTGTGCGGCCAGGGCTGTGCGCGTAGACCGCGCCGGTGTCCAGCTCATCGAAGTAGAGTCCGCGCTGCAGGATGGTGCGTTTGGCAGAGCTATCGACGGGCATGCTTTCAGCGGGCATCCAGCTGCACCTCCAGCGGGGCACCAGTAGCCGCGATGACCTCATCGACGGTGACTCCGGGAGCCGTCTCGCGCAGGATCAGCGTGCCGCCGTCGCGCTCGTGGTCGATGTCGATCACGGCGAGGTCGGTGATGATCCGGTCGACGCAGCCCTTGCCCGTCAGTGGCAACGAGCATTCCTTCACGATCTTCGGATTCCCGTTCCGGTCCATGTGCTCCATCATCACTATGAGCCGCTTGGCGCCGAACACCAGGTCCATCGCCCCTCCCATGCCCTTGACCATTTTGCCGGGGATCATCCAGTTCGCGAGGTCGCCGTTGACGGCAACTTCCATCGCGCCGAGCACGGCCAGGTCCACGTGGCCGCCCCGCACCATCCCGAAGGACGCAGCCGAGTCGAAGAACGCCGAGCCCTTGTTGACGGTGACGGTTTCCTTTCCGGCGTTGATGAGGTCCGGGTCCAACTGTTCCTCAGTGGGGTACGGACCCACTCCGAGAATCCCGTTCTCGGAGTGCAGGACCACCTCCACGTCGGCTGGAATGTAGTTCGGGATGAGGGTTGGCATGCCGATGCCGAGGTTGACGTACTGTCCGTTTTCGAGTTCCTGTGCGACCCGGGCCGCCAGTTCGTTGCGTGTCAGGGCCATGGTTAGAGCTCCTTCGCCGGGCCGGAGGATCCCGCAGAATCCAGTGATACCGTGCGCTTCTCGATGCGCTTCTCGGTATTGGGCGCGTGCACAACGCGTTGGACGAAGATTCCGGGGGTGTGGATGTGCTCGGGGTCCAGCTCCCCGGGTTCCACCAGTTCCTCGACCTCGGCGATGGTGATGCGGCCAGCCTGCGCGCACAGCGGGTTGAAATTCATTGCCGTCGCGTGGAATACCAGGTTCCCGTGCCGGTCACCCTTCCAGGCGTGCACCAGCGCGAAGTCCGGCGCTACGGATTCTTCCAGGACATAGTCCTGTCCGTTGAACTCACGGACTTCCTTCGGTTCGGAGGCAATCGCGACGTTGCCGGCGTCGTCGTACTTCTGTGGAAGCCCGCCCTCGCTGACCTGCGTACCCACCCCCGCCGTTGTGTAGAACGCGGGAATTCCCGCGCCGCCGGCGCGCAGCTTCTCGGCCAGCGTGCCCTGTGGGGTGAGGACCACCTCGAGCTCGCCGGAAAGGTACTGACGGGCGAACTCCTTGTTCTCCCCCACGTACGAACCGATAGTGCGCCGGATGCGGTGATCATCCAGCAGGCGCCCGAGACCCCAGCCGTCAACTCCGCAGTTGTTGCTGATGGTCTCGAGGTCGGTGGTGCCCTGGTGGTGAAGCGCATCAATGAGCGCGACCGGAATGCCACACAGCCCAAATCCGCCTACGGCCAGGGACGACCCGTCCGGAATGTCCGCAACGGCCTCTGCTGCTGAAGCGACGACTTTGTCTATCACTGCTTCTCCTTTGACCTACTGATCAGGTACTCAGAGCCCAAGTTCGCGGGCGATGAGCATGAGCTGCACTTCGGTGGTTCCCTCGCCGACCTCAAGGATCTTCGAGTCGCGGTAGTGGCGGGACACCCTGAACTCGTTCATGAAGCCATACCCGCCGAAGATCTGGGTGGCATCGCGGGCGTTGTCCATGGCGGCCTCGCCTGCGACCAGCTTAGCGATGGACGCTTGGGTCTTGAACGGCTTGCCCGCGAGCATCCGCGACGCGGCGTCGTAGTAGGCGAGCCGGGCTGTGTGGGCGCGTGCCTGCATCCGGGCGATCTTGAACTGGATGGACTGGTACGAACCGATGTTGGTACCGAATGCCTGCCGTTCCTTGGCGTAGCGGATCGATTCCTCGACGCACCCCTGTGCGGCACCTGTTGCCAGCGCGGCGATGGCGATGCGGCCCTCGTCGAGGATCTGGAGGAAGTTTGCGTAGCCGCGGCCGCGCGTACCCAACAGGTTGGCCTCGGGTACGCGGACGTCCCTGAGGGTCAGCGGGTGGGTGTCCGAGGCATTCCAGCCGACCTTGTTGTAGGCCTTCTCTGCCGTGAAGCCCGGGGTGTCGGTGGGAACCAGGATGGTGGAGATTTCCTTCTTCACCGAGCCGTCGTCGCGGGTTTTGGTGTCGGTGACGGCCGTAACTGTCACCAGGCGGGTGATGTCCGTGCCGGAGTTGGTGATGAACTCCTTGGTGCCGTTGATAACCCACTCACCGTTTTCGACTTTGGCGTTGGTCTTGGTACCGGACGCGTCCGAACCCGCCTCCGACTCAGTGAGGCCAAACCCTGCGAGCGCCTGGCCGCTGGTCAGCTGCGGAAGCCACTGCTGCTTCTGCTCTTCGGTGCCGAACCGGAAGATCGGCATGGCACCGAGTGAGACGCCGGCCTCCAGGGTGATGGCGACCGACTGATCCACCCGCGCCAGCTGCTCGAGTGCCAGGCACAGCGCGAAGTAATCGCCGTCCATTCCGCCGTACTGCTCCGGGAAAGGCAGACCGAACAGGCCCATGTCGCCCATCTGCGAGATGACCTCGTAGGGAAAGCTGTGCTCTTCGTCGTGCTTGGCCGACACCGGTGCAACAACCTGGTCCGCGAAATCCCGGACGGTGTCGACGAGGTCCTGGTAGTCCTCGCTCAATTCGAAATTCATGATGTGGGGTCTTCCTGTTCGGTGGAGTTCGGATGTATTCGGGCCACGATCTGGTTTGCGGAGACGAGGTCTCCCGGGCTGAGGTTGATTGCAACGGTGCCTGCGACCGCTGCCGTGAGCTGGTGCTCCATCTTCATGGCCTCGACACTCAACAGCACCTGGCCTTCCTCGACCTGCTCGCCGTCGGTCACGTTCACCGCAATGACCGTTCCCGGCATGGGAGAGCGGACCTCCGGGTCTGCTGCCCCGTCTGCGCGCGCAATCAAGGCAAGCTGGGCCTGAAGAATTTCCTGCCGGCTGAGTTTGCGCACGGGGAGGGACCAACCTCCGTCCGTGAGCCACACGGTGTCGCCTGCAACACCCGCGCCCGCCGCGAGGGTGAAACGGGTGCCGAGGGTGACGTGATCGACGACGACGACGGGTCCCTCGCCGGTTCGGCGCCCCGGGAGCCGGGTCACCACGAACTCCGTCCCGTCAACGTCCACCCGGGTGTTCGCTCCGTCGCTGGTGAGCGTGAGCTTCCGGGCGCTCGAGTTGGGCACCTCGAGCTGGACCGGTATGCCGACATGGGCACCGCCAATCCGCCAGCCGTCTCCGCGGTGCCACGGTGAGTCGGTGGCGACGGCCGCATTTCTTTCGGACAACAGCACGGCTGCAGCGGCCAGTTCAGCGTCGGTTGCTTCGCGGAAGGAGAATTCCGGGAGCTTCCGCTCGATCATGGTGGTGTCGAGCTTCCCGGCGCGGACGTCTTCGTCGTTGATCAGGAGGCGCAGGTACTCCACATTGGTGCGGAGCCCTGCGATCACGGTGTCAGCGAGCGCAGAGTCCAGGCGGTCCAGGGCTTCTGCCCGGGAGGGAGCCCAGGCGATGACCTTGGAGAGCATTGGGTCATAGGTCGGGGACACTTCCAGGCCGGGAACAAGGGCGCTGTCCACCCGGATACCCTCGCCGGACGGCTCTGACAGTGCGGCGACGGTGCCTGCCGACGGAAGGAATCCCGCTTCGGCGTCCTCAGCGTACACGCGGGCTTCGACCGCGTGGCCGGTCAGTACGACGTCGTTCTGCGCCAGGGTGAGCTTCTCCCCTGCAGCGATCCGGACCTGCCATTCGACGAGGTCCACACCGGTGACCATTTCGGTGACGGGATGTTCCACCTGCAGGCGGGTGTTCATCTCCATGAAGAAAAACTCATCCGGGGCATCGTCCGACACGAGGAATTCGACCGTTCCCGCGCCGACGTACTCGACGCTGCGGGCGGCGTTGCAGGCAGCCTCACCGATACGCGCGCGGGTAGCTTCGTCGAGCAGGGGTGACGGTGCTTCCTCAATGACCTTCTGGTGCCGGCGCTGGAGGGAACATTCCCGCTCCCCCAGGTGGATGACGTTGCCGAAAGTATCTGCGAGAACCTGGACCTCGATGTGGCGCGGGGTGCGGACCAAGCGTTCGAGGAACAACGTGTCGTCCCCGAACGCCGAGGCAGCCACTCGCCTGGCGGTCTTCAGGGTCCCCGGCAGCTCCTCCGGACGCTCCACGACATGCATCCCCTTGCCGCCACCACCGGCGGAGGGCTTGATCAACAGCGGGTAGCCAACCTCGCTGGCCGCAGCGCTCAGATCCTCGTCGGTGAGCCCCGGTTTGGCGATGCCGGGCACCACCGGCACATCGAACCCGGTCACGTGGTTCTTCGACCGGATCTTGTCGCCCATCACATTGAGCGCGTGCACCCTCGGACCGATGAAGACGATGCCAGCTTCTTCGAGTGCACGCGCAAACGCCTGGTTCTCGCTCAGGAAGCCATACCCGGGGTGCACTGCCTGCGCGCCCGTTGCTGTGCAGGCACCGATGATCGCCTCGATATTGAGGTAGCTCTGGGTGGGCGCCGCGGGACCGATGCGAACGGCCTGGTCAGCTTCGCGCACGTGGCGGGCACCGGCGTCGGCGTCGCTGTATACCGCGACCGATCGGATACCCAGTGCCCGGAGCGTGCGGATGACGCGGCAGGCGATCTCGCCCCGGTTCGCGACGAGGACCGAGTCGAAGAGTGCTGGTTTAGATATTTCGCTGTTGTTCACTGCGCTCACATCCTGAAGAGGCCGAAGGAGGTGTCCGGCAGGGGCTCGTTGGCGCACACATCAAGGGCCATGCCGAGGACCCTGCGGGTATCCGCCGGGTCGATGATCCCGTCATCCCACAGCCGCGCGGTCGAATAGTAGGGACTGCCCTGCGCCTCATACTGCTCGCGGATAGGCGCCTTGAACGATTCCTCGTCCTCCGCGCTCCATTCCTCGCCCCTCGCCTCGAGCTGGTCCCGCTTCACGGTGCTCAGCACCGAGGAGGCCTGGTTGCCGCCCATGACGGAGATGCGGCTGGCCGGCCACATCCACAGGAAACGTGGTGAGTAGGCGCGCCCGCACATCGAGTAGTTGCCTGCGCCGAAGGAACCGCCGACGACGACGGTCAGCTTGGGAACGCGGCAGGTCGCCACCGCGGTGACCATTTTTGCCCCGTGCTTGGCAATGCCCGCGGACTCGTAGTCCTTGCCGACCATGAACCCGGACAGGTTCTGCAGGAAGATCAGCGGAATGCCGCGCTGGTCGCACAGCTCGATGAAGTGCGCGCCTTTGAGCGCGGATTCACCGAACAGGACCCCGTTGTTGGCGACGATGCCTACCTGGTGTCCGTGCAACCGGGCGAAGCCGGTGACGAGGGTGGCTCCATATTCCTTCTTGAACTCGTGGAACCGGCTGCCGTCAACGAGCCTGGCAATGACTTCCCGTGCGTCATAAGAGGCGTTCACATCCACTGGCACGGCGCCGTAGAGGCTCTCCATGCTCACGGCGGGTTCCTCGGCTGCCTCCGGTGTGCGGGCAGCTTCCGGCAAGGGCAGGGTCGAGACGATATCCCGCACAATTTCGAGGGCGTGCTGGTCATTCTCGGCGAGGTGGTCCACAACTCCGGAGGTTTTGGCGTGAACGTCTCCCCCGCCAAGCTCCTCTGCGGTGACAATTTCCCCGATGGCGGCCTTCACCAGTGGCGGGCCGCCGAGGAAGATGGTGCCCTGGTTCCGGACGATCACGGTTTCATCGCTCATGGCCGGAACATACGCACCGCCCGCGGTGCACGAACCCATGACTGCCGCGATCTGCGGAATCTTCCGCGCGGACATGGTGGCCTGGTTGTAGAAGATGCGCCCAAAGTGCTCACGATCCGGGAAAACCTCGTCCTGCTTCGGCAGGAAGGCACCGCCGGAATCGACGAGGTAGATGCAGGGAAGGCTGTTCTCCAGCGCGACTTCCTGGGCGCGGAGGTGCTTCTTCACGGTCATCGGGTAATAGGTGCCGCCCTTGACCGTGGCGTCATTCGAAATGACCAGCACGTGCCTGCCGTGAACCAGCCCGATGCCTGCGATGACGCCGGCGCCGGGGCACTCGTCGTCGTACATGCCGTTCGCAGCCAGGGGCGCAATCTCAAGGAATGGGCTGCCCGGATCCAGCAGCGCGTTGATGCGCTCCCTCGGGAGGAGCTTGCCGCGGCCCACATGGCGTTCGCGGGAACGCTCAGGACCGCCAAGCGCGGTCACCGCCAGGCGCTCGCGCAACTCTGCCGCAAGCTCACGCTGGCCGGCATCGTTGTGCCGAAACGCTTCGGCAGCCGGGTCGAGCCTCGATGCGAGGGTCTCCATTGACGTCCTTCCGTGGGACGAGCCGAAATAGGGCAAGTACTGCGTCCACTGCCTGCTCAGTTAGCAGACATTAACTCAAATTAGGTTAGTAGCTATTAACCGAGATGTCTACCACAATAGAGAGCGCGTCGCGGGATTTCACCCGCGCACCAAGTACGAAAGGCGGGCATGGACGCTCCAGCTCCCACCAGGATGACCGGCCGCAGCCTGGCCAAGGCATCCCGCCGTGCCGCCCTACTTGCCGCCGCGGCCCAACTCTTCGCCGAGCGCGGCTACAACGGAGTCTCCATAGAGGATCTCGGTGCGGCCGCCGGAGTGAGCGGACCGGCCGTCTACCGCCATTTCAGTGGCAAGCCGGCTGTACTGGCCGCCCTGCTCGCCGGCGTCAGCGAGGACCTGCTGGAGGGCAGCAACGCCGTCGTTGCGGACTCGCCCACGCCGGAGCAGGCACTGCGGGGACTTATCGAATTCCAGGTGGACTTCGCCTTGCGCAACGCCAACGTCATCCGTGTCCAGGACCGGGACCTCAGCTCACTGGCGGAAGCTGACCAGGAGACTGTGCGCTCCCTGCAGCGCAGCTATGTAGAGGTTTGGGTGGACGCGCTCACCCACCTCGAACCTGCGAGCAACCGGACCCAGCTCCGCCGGAAGGCGCACGCGGCATTCGGGCTGATCAATTCGACCCCCCACTCGACCCATCGGCGGAAGAGCAACAAGGACACGTCCGAGTTGCGCCAGTTGCTCGAGGACATGGCGTGGGCCGCCCTGAACGTCGGGCAGAGTGCCTAGTACGCTGATGAAGACTGATCCATTCCCCCCTACCCGAAAGCTGCCAGTGATTACGCTACGCGCCGTTGAACCTACCGACCTGGATGAATTCTTCTCCCACCAGCTCGATCCGAGCGCCAACCACATGGCGGCTTTCAGCGCCAAGAACCCCTCGGACCGTGGCGTCTTCGACCACCATTGGCAGAACATCCTCAATGATCCCTCCGTGACCGTACGCACCATCGTGTCCGAGGGGGATGTAGTGGGCAGCATCCTCGCCTACCGGGACGGCGAAGTCCCCGAGATCAGCTACTGGATCGACAAGGCCCGCTGGGGACAGGGAATTACGACGGCGGCGGTTGGCCTCTTCCTCGAGGAGTTCACCGATCGTCCGCTACGGGCGCGGGCAGTTGCGGACAACACGAATTCCATCCGCATCCTCGAGCGCTACGGTTTCACGCAGGTCGGCGAGACACAGGGCTTTGCGAACGCACGCGGGGCCGTGGTCAGGGAACTCGTTCTCGAACTCAGCTAGGCGTGTCTCTTAAAGCTGTGAGCCAGATGTTGATAGCTCGGAGAACGGCTCCACCGCGGTAGATTATTTGCGCATAGGAAGGTGAGGTTGGAAATTGTGGAAATTACAGCAAACCTAATCGGCGGAGAGAAGTAAAATAAAAGTAGATGAAAGATTTCGACTTAACCGACTATCTAATTCGATCTACGAGAGCCAGTAAGGTTCAATACAAGTGCGAGTCGATGATGGGCCGTCACTCAACTCTCTGCTTACGAGGCGCCTAGTTCACTTCGGGATTGCTATCAGACTTCAAGGCTGAGGCAGCCTGCTGGTGGGCCGATCTCTGCGCTGCACGTGCTTCTCTGTATGCCTTGGCCCGTTGAACCTCTGCCCCATCCTTGGCATCTCCATCGCGCACATATACGTTCAGCCCGCCCTTTGGCCCCTCGACCCACTTTTTGTGTGTATCCCGCATCTCTCGAACTGCCTTGGCGAGATCGTGTATCCCGTACATGACCGTCCATATTCGTGCCTTATAGATCGACCAGTCAAGGATGACGTTGGAAGATAGTGCTTCCTTGTTGACTCCAAAGTAGGTGACTTTTCCTACGTGCTTGTCTGGAAGCTCTGAGTCAAGCCGATCGCTTCCTTCATCCCAGTACGTTCGCCATTCCTGGCCTGGTGCCATGACTGGGATGACCTCGGGTACTTTTACGTCCTCTCCGTCGTGGGAACGCTTCGGCCACGGATCGAGCTCAAGCTTTACGTCGTAAGCAACGGTTTGACCGTAGTTCCTCATGACCAAGTCGATAATTTGAGGAGAGACGCTTTCTTCCATCGTCAGCACCACGTAGGGCTGCGACTTCTCCAGCTCCAGCTGCTTCGTCTGCTTACGAGCTTTAGAGGCCTCCGCAAGCTGCCCCTTAGCGACGAAAGCAGCGGCGACTGCTATACCGAGGGTTAGAACTGACGCCACGGCCGAGAGCCAATCAGTAAGACTGGGCCCATCCGCCTCCACTGACCTGATCAGTTCTTGCGCAAGGTCGGCCCACTCATCTTCGGTCATAAGTTCTGGCCCTCCCTGCTTCCCACAAGCGTCTCACTTAGGTCTTCTGACTCAGACGCGCGCGTCATCATCTCCCGACTCATCTCTGAACGAGTTCGGCCGAAACACGATTTTGCTGATCGGGTAAAAGGGCGACATTGTGTCAATAGCCTTCACCATAAGCTCCGGCGGGACGATGTTGTCCGTCCTTACGCGCAACTCTCCGTTGACTATGGCGAGGGTCGCCTGGCCTATGTCTGGATGATTGCGCAGTTCATCCAGCACTTCGCTCATTGCCCTCTTGCGCGCGTTGAAATCACGCTCCTTCATCAGGATCACCTTGTTGGCCACCCCAGTGTCCGCCACAGTGTGCGAGAGAAAGACCTTCATTTCATCGTCTTCTGTGGCACGGGCAGATAGCCACTCATCAACCCATCTAGCACCCGCTCTTATCTTCCGAGCGCTTCCCTGTTCGCCTAGAGAAGCCTCTATCGCCTTGACCAGGTTATAAATCTCGTCGAGGCGATCATCGGTGGTTTTCTCTGTAACCTCAGGTAGCGAATCTGCCGGAGTTTCGTTAACGATCCCTTCAAAGACAGCGTCAAGCGTTGGCCATTCGAGTTCTATCCGCTTACGCAACGTCGGCTCAGGGATATTAGGTTCCAGTTCATTGAGCGAAATCATCAGCTCAGTGAACTCCTCAAGATTCGCGTTCTTACACTGGAAGATGTCCATTGGACTGTTCACTTCTTCCATGCTGTCAAAGCCAATGAGCAGAACGCCCATGCGTCTTCGCTTGTTGCTCACCTGTCGTGAGAGAGCGCCGGCTTCATAGTTGATCCATTGCTCCGTCTGATTTGAGGGAGTAAGACAGATAATTCCAAAGTCTGTGTCGTCGAGCGCTTCGTCGATCTCTTCAAGAGCCCGCGAGCCTGCTCGGATATCTTGGCTGATGAAGGGCTTCACAACCGGAGAGAAAATTTCGCTGATCGCCGCCGAGAGCGCCTTACCAGCACTGCGGCTGTTCTTAGACCAGCTAATAAAGACCTTCAAAACTTATCCCCCACGTTTGTGCCGTCGTTCTCCTGATCGTACCAACGCAGTGCTCTCACCTGGCTCTCGTTGATACTGAACCCATACTCAGGATCGAAGTCAACAGCGGTTCCTTGGCGGATCGTCGGATGCTGGAGTTGCCCCCCGTCGATCACGTCATCATCTCTGTCGCTCATTCGGCCACTTCATCAGATCATGACGTAATGTGCTCCCGCCGCAGCGACCTCAACCGCGAAGCGTGATTCAGATTGCCCCGCAACATCCGACACGAGCACGACATCATGAGCATCCGCCTCCAATCCCACCGCGCCGAAACCTGGAACTGGAAGCTCGACCATTGCAGGGCCAGCTCCGAACGCGAGTGCGACATCGGGTAGGGACTTATAGTCCCGGACTACAGCGCGCGGGACCAGGGCGGCCTCTGCAGCGTTCTCACTGGCTACGACTATCTGCATAAAGCCAGCGTCGACCGCAACCATCACCGCGGGAAGCACTCCGCGCACCGGCCTGAGGCGCCCATCAAGACCAAGGTCGGCGAGGAAGACTGTGCTTCCGCAGTCCCGAACATCCCCCGCTGCGGCGAGGGCAGACCTGACGATCGCCAGGTCGAAAGTCCGCCCGAGACCTACTTAGTTCTGGTGACTATGAGGGAAGGTAGGCGATCCTCCTGAGATCCCAGAGCCTCCAAGCCTCGCTTGTCATCAGAACAGCAGCGCCGTAGGACGTCCCGAAATCCTTCACCGTTGACGACATTCGCAGGAGCACGCGGCCCCCTGGCATGTGTTCCTTCTCGGTCTCCCTGATCAGGAAGGGCCATTGACGTGCGTGCGCCCCGGCGCTTGCGATGCGCCACTCGTTCGCAAGGGTCAACCGCATGAGGTCATCGACCGTCCCGGAGGTTGAGAGGATGCCCGCAGCCTCTCGCATCATCCGAGTGGTGTCGAGCCGCCCGCTGTACGGGCGCCCGATGCGAGCGGTATCTAATTCCTTGATGAAGCCAGTCAATAACGACTCTTCATGGGTGATCCGATCTCGGATCTTCGCTGAGAAATGCTCCTGTACGAACGGATCATTTTTGTAGTCACGGAGGTAGGTGCGGTGCTGCTTGTACTCGTCCTCTGCGACCTGCATCGCCCGACCAATGCGGACCTCACGGCCTCCCGAAAGCACCCACACCGCTTGCGACGCGCCGAGTAGCGCTGCACGAGTCACAGTGAAGAACGACGTCGGGCGCAGGTTGATCTCGTCCTTCATGAGATCGGCTCCGAGGGCCAAATGGTCGACCGCAGCGGCAATCCCGCCCCAAGCAACTCGACTGGCGGGCAGGTCAGGCCAAGCTCTGTCATCACCCGAGAGGGAGCTACCCAGCTCAATCTCATCGGGGTGAGGGATGCGTTTCTCCCAGGCGCGTACGGCGTCAATCGCCCTGTGAATCCTTCGTTGCCACCTGTTGTCGCTAGGCACGTCCACAAGTACGAGGTTACAGGCGTAGAAGTTTGGTCTGGATCGGCCGTCCTCGTCGCAGCTTGATGAAGGGCAGAGGGCATGAAATTGTGGCATATGACTGAAACCGCTGGGCCGCCCTCATCTACAGGATCCAAGATCGAGGGGTTTCTCAGCTACTCGCACAGGTCCGACGAATACTTAGAATTTGCTGAGCCACTGCACCGCAGCCTCGTCACCATGATCAAGCTAAAAGCAAACCGAGACATTGAGATCTTCCGTGATCGCGAGAGCATACGGTGGGGCGATCGGTGGGAAGCCTCCATAGCAAGCGGACTTGAAGGAGCAAGCGTCCTCTTCGTCATCGCGACCACGCACTATCTGGACAGCGAACCATGTCGCGACGAATTCACAACGTTCCTCAACGCTGCAAGGGCTACAGGTAAGGATCAGGCGCGGCGCCTTATCTTACCGATCATGCCGTTGGAAGCGTCCGGTGTCTTCCATAGGAAGTCAGATGATCCGATCGCTCGAGCCATTGCAGAAATCCAGTATGAGCTTGTCGAGGAAGCGGTCATGGACGGCCCTGGCTCGCCGACATGGCGCCATGCAATGCGGAGGCTCACCAATAGATTTATCGAAGTGGTCGATGCAGCAGAGCAGGCACTGTCCGGTTCCGACGACGAGGAGGAAGAACCTGTGACTGTCGACGGGTTGGAGATCATGCCTGACATGCCCCCGCGACCTCCTGCCGAGGAAGATGCAGATGAAAATTCGGTTTTCGAAAGTGAAGAGACTGCGATAGTCGAGGATGCCCGCGGCATTGTCGATTTATCAGCCGAGATCGAGGATGACCTGGAGAATGTGACGGGTCTTGCTCAGGGGATGTCTAGAAGCTTGCAGGGAATCACCGGAGCCGTACAAGTGGACACGAGCAGCGCCTCTGCCAAAGAACTGAACAATAAATTTCAAACGGTCGCGCATCGGGTGAGGCCTCATAGCGCGGCGCTTGGAGCCGGTGGACTTGGCATCCGCAAGCTCGTCGTCAGAATCGACGTGAATTTACGCCGCCTCGTAGCCTTGCAAACGACAGGTGTCGATACAGCGGAAGTCGAAAGTGTCCGAGCCCAGCTTGTCGCAATCCAGGCGAACCTCTCTAGCGTCAATGATCTCGGAGGCCAGATGGATAGCTTGCTTGATTCCATGGAGGGAGCGGAGAAGGCTTCCTCAGCGATCAGGAAGTCGCTTCAACCGATGAGGGCCGGACTCACCGCATTCCGTGATTCGGTCAGGATCATGAAGCACTGGGGTCCCGAGTTGCTTGACGCCGAGTAGAGCTGTGATTCGCTACGCTTCTCGGCCGCTCGTCTCAACAAACCAGTCCTCGGCGCGGGCCCAGGGCATGTCTCCTAAAGCGTGGGCTGGTTGTTCGCGATGCTGGATGGATGACTCGTAGCTGTGTTTTGATTGACGCTCAGTGGGCGCGGATTCAGCGTTGCTGCCCTCCTCTGCTAGTAGGCGTGGTCGTGACCGCAGGGTCGTCGAAGGCATCATCTACCGGTACCGGTGAGGGATCGCCTGGATGGATGTGCCGGCGGAGTTTGGTCCTTGGCAGACGATTTGGAAGCGCCACCGCCGCTATAGCGGTGATGGAACCTGGGACCACGTCCTGTCGGCATTGCTGACGGTCGCCGCGGCCCGCGGTGCCGTGGTTGGTCGGTCTCGGTGGATGCGAATGTGAACCGCGCTCACCAGCACGCCAATAATCCTCCGCGCATCACAGGGGGCCCGTCGAATTACATGAACCTGCTCGCTGAGCCAGCTGAGATCCATGCCTTGGTCGATGGGAAGGGCAGGCCACGCACCCGCCCGAACCGGGTACCCGGTGATGAGGCATACTCATCCAGGGCGATCCGGGCCCGTCTACGTGATCGCGGCATCGTGGCCGTCATCCCCCCAACCATCGAATCAGATCGGTCACCGAAACGACGCGGATCCACCGGCGGCAGACCACCGGCCTTCGACAAGGAAGACTACAAAGCCCGCAACGTCGTCGAACGGAACTTCAACACCTTCAAGCAGTGGCGCGCACTGGCAACGCGGTACGACAAACTCGCACTTACCTACCGCGGTGGAGCCGTTCTCCGAGCCATCGACATGTGGCTCACAGCTTTAGGAGACACGCCCTAGGCCCCAATCTAGGGTTGGGTTGACTAGCGATTGAACGCCCCTTTATCGGCGAAGGGACGCAGAATTTGCATTCTGCGTCCCTTTTTTGGTTCTCGATTACTAGACCATCGTCAGGACCATGCCTGGGTCGGAGAGGATGGTTCCGATATCGGCGAGGAACCGTGAGCCCTGCTCGCCGTCAACCAGCCGGTGGTCGAAGGACAGGCTCAGCGTCATGACCTGCCGCAGCGCAATCTGGTCCTGGTGCTCCCACGGCATTTTCCGCACCGAGCCCATGGCGAGGATGGCAGCCTCTCCAGGGTTGAGGATAGGCGTGCCGGCGTCAATTCCGAAGACGCCGACGTTGGTGATTGAGATTGTCCCGCCAGACAGGTCAGCAGGGCTCGTCTTGCCGGCCCGTGCCGTGTCCGTCAGCTTCTTCAGTTCCTCAGCCAGCTCCCGCAGCCCGAGTGCGTGGGCGTCCTTGATGTTGGGCACCATCAGCCCACGGGGCGTCGCTGCTGCGATCCCGAGGTTCACGTAGTGGTGCTGCACAATCTCCTGTGCACGCTCATCCCAGCGGGTGTTCAGCGTCGGGTTGCGGTCCAGTGCAATGCACAGCGCTTTGGCAACGAGGGTCAACGGCGTGATGCGAACGTCTGCGAAGGCCCGGCTGCCCTTAAGCTTCGCGAGAAGTTCCATCGACTCCGTCACGTCGATGGTCAGGAACTCAGTGACGTGCGGTGCGGTGAACGCACTGGCCACCATTGCGGCAGCAGTGTGCTTGCGTACCCCTTTGATAGGGGTACGGGTCTCGCGTTCAGACGCCGCCGAAGCCTGGACCACGGACGCGCTTGGTGGAGCAGTGTTGATGGACTGATCAGCTGATTGCCCTGACCCGCCACCGTGCGCAGCCATTACGTCGTCCCGGGTGATCAGGCCGTTGCTGCCCGTGCCCTGGATGCCGTCGAGGTCGACACTGAGGTCGCGGGCGAGCTTACGGACCGGAGGGGTAGAGCGTGGACGCTCCGACTGCGCCACAGGCTGGACCTGGGTAGGAGCAGGATCGGCTGCAACCGCAGGAGCCGGCGCAATTACGGACTCTGCCTGGGTTGCCGGAGCTGATGCGCCCCGGCGCGCCCGCCGTGCGGGACGGCCGGATTTCTCGACGGCTGCGCCGTAGCCCACCAGGTTCGGTTCGCGTTTCGCGGGTTCTTCGTCGGTACCCGCGGCGCCGTTGCTGTCGGCTGCCTGGGCTCCCGACTCCTGGACCGCCCCTGCGCTGCCCGGGACGTCGAAGGAAACGATCGGCGAACCGACTTCCACCACGGTTCCGGGCTGTTCGTGCAGTTTGGCAACTATCCCGGCATACGGTGATGGCAGTTCCACCACGGCTTTCGCGGTCTCGACATCGGCGATGATCTGGTTCAGTTCAACCGTGTCACCCACGGCGACGTGCCAGGAGACGATCTCCGATTCGGTAAGCCCTTCGCCCAGGTCAGGCAGTCTGAATTCTTTGATCAACGACGCCACTATCCTTCCAGTCCTGTCAGCGAGCTCAGGGAGCTCAGAGAATTCGTCCGTCCAAGAACGCGGTCCACACCATCAAGGATGCGGTCCAGGTCCGGCAAATGGTGGAATTCGACCTTCGAGAAGGGGTAAGGAATGTCGAAACCGGTGACCCGCACCGGAGCATGCTCCAGGTGGTAGAAACAGCGCTCCGTGATGCTCGCTGCGATCTCCGCTCCGAGTCCGCCCGATTGCGCCGCCTCGTGCGTGATCACCAACCGTCCGGTCTTCCGAACGGACTTCTCCACCGTCGCGAAATCGATCGGCGCGAGGGAGCGCAGGTCAATCACCTCGACCGAGACGCCGTCGTCGGACGCTGCCGTGGCGGCATCCCGCGCGGTGGGAACCAGCGGGCCGTAGGTGACCAGCGTGACGTCGCTGCCCTCGACCACAACGCGGGCGTCATTCATGGACGATCCCGCGATATCCACGCTTTCGTCGACCTCACCCTTGACGTGATAGCGGCGCTTCGGCTCGAAGTAGAGCACCGGGTCATCGCTGGCGATGGCCTGCTGGATCATGACGAAAGCATCCTGTGGGTTGGAGACACTCACGACACGCAGACCGGAGGTGTGCGTGAAGTACGCTTCCGGCGACTCCGAGTGGTGCTCCGGCGAACCGATACCACCCCCGAATGGAACGCGGATGGTCAACGGCATTTTCACAGCGCCCTGGGTGCGGTAGTGCAGCTTCGCCACCTGGCACACGATCTGGTCGAAGGCAGGGTAGATGAAGCCGTCGAACTGGATCTCGACCACGGGGCGGTAGCCGCGGTAGGCCATACCGATGGCGGTTCCCATGATGCCGGACTCAGCGAGCGGTGAATCCATGACGCGGTGCTGGCCGAAGTCCTTCTGCAGCCCGTCGGTGATGCGGAAGACGCCACCGAGCTTGCCGATGTCCTCTCCCATGAGGACGACCTTGGGGTCGTTTTCCATTGCCCTGCGCAGGCCGGCATTGATGGCACGGCCGAAAGTCATGGTGGACATCAGCGGTTCGCCTCCTTGGAGTGAATGTCAACATCAACGTCCTGGGAATCCGAGGACGCAAAGGATTCGAGATACCGCTCGTAGTGGTCCTGTTGCCGCTCGAGCCAGGAGTTGGGCTCGCTGTAGACGTTCTTGAACACGTCGAGGGCCTCGGGCTCCGGCATGGAGATGCATCCGGCGCGAAGCCGCGCAGCGACGTCGTCGGCTGTTGCCTTCACTGCATCCGTCACCTCCCCGGCGAGCAGGCCCTGGTGGTCGAGGAAAGTCGCGAGCCGGGCGATCGGGTCCTTGGCGGCCCAGTCTTCCAGCTCGTTGGCGTCGCGGTAACGCGTTGGGTCATCGGCGGTGGTGTGCGGGCCCATTCGGTACGTGACCGCCTCAATGAACGTGGGCCCCCCGCCGGTCCTTGCGCGGTGCAGAGCTTCCCGGGTCACGGCCAGGCATGCCAGAACATCGTTTCCGTCCACCCGGACGGAGGGGATACCGAAGCCCGGCGCACGGTTGGCAATGGGAACGTGGGCCTGGAGGCCGACCGGTTCGGAAATGGCCCAGTGGTTGTTCTGGCAGAAGAAGATGACGGGAGCCTGGTAGCTCGCCGCGAACACCATGGCCTCGTTGACGTCTCCCTGGCTGGTGGCGCCGTCACCGAAATAGGTCACGGCAACGGAATCTGCGCCGTCATTCAGGATTCCCATGGCGTAGCCAGTTGCGTGGAGGGTCTGCGCACCGATGATGACCTGCGGGGTGGCCATATTGATGCCGAACGGATCCCAGCCCGAGGACGCGTTCCCGCGCCACACACGAAGCAGGTCGGTGAGGTCCACTCCGCGGCAGTAGGCAACGCCGTTCTCCCGGTAGCTGGAGAAGACGAAATCGTCCTCGCGCAGCGCACGGCCTGATCCGATCTGCGCGGCTTCCTGTCCCAGGAGCGGTGGCCACAGCGCCAGCTCACCCTGCCGCTGCAGGGCAGTAGCTTCTGCGTCAATGCGCCGGATGACGACCATGTCCTCATAGAGCGCCTGCAAAGCCGTGCCGTCGACGTCGGAAACCCAGTGGTCGTACTCCGCGTTTTCCCGCCGTTCTCCGTTGGGCCCGATCAGTTGCACCAGCTCACCCGGCTCCCCGGCCACCCTGTTGTTCAGAGTCACGATTCACTCATCCTTCTCAATAGCATCCGGGCGGTTCGCGATGCCCGGATGACCGGTGGATCACACTGGTCAACGAGCACACGAACCCGGCTGGGGGCGTCATTGCCCGAAGTTACTGTGACCATACTCACGTCCGCCAGTCAGCACAACCGATTCGTTCTTTCTTGAGCAAAGTGCTCCATCTTAGGTACCCATACCGTGCTAGCGTTGCGCACTATGCAGCCCCTCGACAGCACTGATACACGACTCCTCCTAGCCCTGGCCCGCGACTCCCGGCGGACCGTCGTCGCCCTGGCCCAGAAGCTGGGGCTTTCCCGGAACACCGTGCAGGCGCGCATGGCCCGCCTCGAGAGCAACGCGGTGTTCCTGTCCTTTGAGCGACGCATCAATCCGGCATCGCTTGGTTACCCGTTGACCGCCTTCATCCAGGTGCACGTCGACCAACGGAAGCTTGCGTCCATCACTGAGAGGCTCGGTGACATCCCCGAGGTACTGGAAGCGCACGGCCTAACGGGACAGGCGGACATCCTGGTGCGGGTTGTATCGGTGGACGCCGAAGACCTCTTCCGGATCAACGGCAAGATCCTCGCGTGTGACGGCGTGGATCGCTGCGACACTTCGCTCGCCATGCATGAACTGATCCCCTACCGCATGGAGCCGCTGTTGGAGAGAGGCTCCGCCGGATAACCATTCGGTCACTTCTCCCGCGATTCTCCGCAGTGAGCCATCCGTTGGCAGCGCAGGCCCGAATTGAGGTCAAAGCTCCACAACGGAGCCGCTTCCGCACAACCTGTCCAGATGAGGGATCGAGGCTGGGCGGAAGCTGGTTTGAACACACAAGAAGGGCATCATCATGCGCACCTCACCCAACCGGCTCGTTGCAACCATCTTCGGAGCTGTCTACCTGCTTGTCGGCGTACTCGGCTTTTTCGTCACTGCGGGAGTCGGCTTCTTCGCCACTGAAGGCAACACGCTCATCATTTTCGAAGTCAACCCGCTGCACAACGTGATCCACCTGGCCATCGGCGCGGCCCTCCTCCTCGCCGGACTGAATTCCATCAGCGCCGCAAAGGGCGTGAACACCGCCGTGGGCGCGGTTTACCTGCTCGTCGGCATCCTGGGTCTCTTCCTGGTTGGCAGCTCGCTCAACATCATCGCCCTGAACGGTGCGGACAACGTTCTTCACCTCGCGAGCGCGGTCATCCTGCTCGGAGTGGGCCTGTCCCAGGACAAGTCGGTGCGCACTTCCGGCACCCGTGCCCACACAGCTTGATCAAGCGGACTCCAGAATCATCGGAGTGAGGAAATGACAATGGAAAGCGTCGCGGTCGTAGGAAAGGTTTCGGTTTCACGACCCGGCGCTCCCATCGTGGCCTCCCCCCGACCGCTGGTACGCGAGTCGCTCCGCCTGCTCGCTGCCTTCGCCGCCCTTGGAGCGGGCCTCAGCTTCTTCGCTCTCTCAGCCAATGCTCTGCTGGCTGCGGATCCCACGCCGGTTGTCCTTTCAGCCGGCGTGGCTGCGGGCGCCTGGGCGGTGCTGCACACCCTATGGGGGCTGGCGACCCTCCGTGGTGATGATGCGAATGGTCCCGCCTTGGCAGCCCTGCTGGTGGCGGTGAGTCGCGCGCTGCCCGTGAGTGCCGCCGTCGTACTCGCCGTCCTGGCCTGGGGCACACTACTGGCACCGGCCGGGGCGCGGTCCTTCGACCTCACGCTTGCTTGCGCGGCGGCACTCTTGCTTATCCAGCTGTGCTGCCATGGCGCATTGCGCCGAACCTCCGCGAGCGTCCTCCAGCCACCTCCGGGAAGGCTTCTCGCGGTTCTTTTCGCCGCGGCCCTCCTGGTCGCTGGGATTACGACGCCGGGACTTGCCGCTTCGACGGCTGGAGACTTCGCGGTTCCACATGGGGAACACGGCACAGTTCCTGCTACGCCACTGGTGCCCACCGAACATCCCGGGCACTAGTGGAGCTAAGCGTTCAATAAAAAGCTTCAATAAAAGGGTCGGAACCAGTTCTGAACTGGTTCCGACCCTTTCTTCATGTGCCTTGCGCCTAGTGGTCAGTGGCCTTCTCGGCTCCCACACCGGTGAGCGAGCGGACCTCCATCTCGGCCTGCTTCTGCGGGTCCTCCTTGCGCTTGGAGAGTACGGTACCCAGCCAGCCGAGCAGGAACGCGAGCGGAATCGAGACGATGCCCGGGTTGCTCAGCGGGAACCAGGCGAAGTCCGCATTCTGGATCATCGACTTCTCGCCGCCCGAGACCACCGGGGAGAACGTGATCAGCAGAATCGCAGTGGCCAGCCCGCCGTACATGCTCCACACCGCGCCCTGAGTATTGAACTTCCGCCAGAACAGCGAGTAGATGATGGTCGGCAGGTTGGCGCTCGCAGCAACCGCGAAGGCCAGTGCCACGAGGAAGGCGACGTTCTGACCCTGCGCACCGATTCCTCCCACGATGGACAGGATGCCGATGACGACGACGGTGCGCCGTGCAACCTTTACCTCGCCGTCGGGGTCCACCTTCCCGCGGCGCACCACGTTGGCGTAGATGTCGTGGGCGAAGGAGGCAGCTGCTGTGATGGTCAGGCCCGCCACCACCGCGAGGATGGTAGCGAAGGCGACCGCAGAGATGACTCCCAGCAACACAGGCCCGCCGAGCTCGAAGGCGAGCAGTGGAGCGGCCGAGTTCACGCCGCCTGGAGCGCCGTTGATCCGGTCAGCACCGATGAGCGCTCCTGCGCCGTAACCGAGAACCAGCGTGAACAGGTAGAACGCGCCGATCAGCCAGATGGCCCAGACCACTGAGCGCCGGGCTTCCTTGGCCGTGGGAACTGTGTAGAAGCGCATCAATACGTGGGGCAGGGCCGCGGTTCCGAGTACCAGCGCAAGGGCGAGGGAAACGAAATCGAGCCGCGTGGTGCCGGTTGCCCCGTACTGCAGGCCCGGTCCGGTGATTGCGGCGTTGCCCGAGGTCTCGATTGCGGCGCCGAGCAGCGTGGAAAGGTTGAACCCGTGGATCGCGAGGACCCAGACGGTCATGACGAAGGCGCCTGCGATGAGTAGGCACGCCTTGATAATCTGCACCCAGGTGGTGCCCTTCATGCCGCCGATCAGTACGTAGAGAATCATCAGGGCACCGACCACGGTGATGACGAGTGACTGTCCCACCCGGTCATCAATGCCGAGCAGCAGTGACACCAGTCCACCTGCGCCGGCCATCTGGGCGAGCAGGTAGAAGAAGCAAACTGCCAGCGTGGTGATTGCTGCGGCGATGCGAACCGGACGCTGTTTCAGGCGGAAGGAGAGTACATCGGCCATCGTGAACTTACCGGTGTTTCGCAGGAGCTCGGCCACGAGCAGCAACGCAACCAGCCACGCGACGAGGAATCCGATGGAGTAGAGGAAGCCGTCATAGCCGTTGATGGCGATGGCGCCGACGATGCCGAGGAAGGACGCAGCTGACAGGTAGTCGCCGGCGATGGCAGTGCCGTTTTGGGGCCCTGTGAACGAGCGCCCCGCGGCGTAGTAGTCAGCGGCGGTCTTGTTATTGCGGCTGGCACGCAACACGATCACGAGGGTGATCGCGACGAACAGTCCGAAGATGGTGATGTTCAGCCACGGCTCACCGACTGTGGTTGTCTGCGCGGTCTGCAGCGGCAGTGCACCTCCAAGGAACGGCGTCATTTCTTTCCTCCGTGAGTGTCCTCGGCTTCGTGGAACGCCTCTGGCGCCTGTGCCTCAAGGTCGTTGCGCAGTTCTTCGGCGATCGGGTCGAGCCGCCGGTTTGCATAGCTGACGTACCACATGGTGATAGCGAAGGTGCTGACAAACTGGAGCAGGCCGAGGATCAGACCGATGTTGACGTTGCCCCAGACCGGGGTGGACATGAATTCGTGGGCGTAATCGGCGAGCAGCACATAGAGGAAGTACCAGAGCAGGAAAGCTATGGCCATCGGGAAGACGAAGCTGCGGTGGCGCTTCCTCAGTTCCTGAAACTCGGGCCTCTCCTGTATCTCAATAAAGTCCACTGCTGCCGGCTCGGCAGCACGTGGTGCGGACGGGTCAGGACCCATGGAAATGCCTCCTCAATCGGAAAATCCCCACGCCGGTACCGCACCACAGTGGGCGGCGTTAGGCGGGGAGTGTGACTCCCATCACTGTCCGCTAAGGGCGTGCCCGAATCCAAGCTCCTGGAACGGCGCATCGCCCAACGGACCGCCGCATGCGATGAACGGCTCGCTTCCGCGACGAACGGAACCGGTGGACGGCGGTTCGAGGCAGCTTGGGACGTTACCCTTGAGCCATGCTCAGCCCCGCCGTCGACGTCGCGCTGGTGGCCGCCGTCGTCGTCGTGGCACTGGCGATCATCGCCGCCCTCGGCTTCAAATTCTCCCGCTCCTACCGCGATCTGGGTTCCGATGCCGACCGCGCGACATACGCCACCCTGCACACCGTTGCGCTCGCTTCCGAGCACCTTCGGACCGGCCTTACCGCGAATGGCGCGTCCAAGGCCAGCCGCCACCTGCGCGGCCTGTTGCGCTGTGACGCCCTGCTCATCACCGACACATCCGACGTACTGGCCTGGGACGGCGCCGCCCCCCTGCCCGAAGGGGTGCTCGACTTTGCCCGTGAAGTGCTCACCAGCGGCCGCACCCAGATTTTCCGCCAGCCGCAGCTCGCCGTCCTGGCCGGCCAGGAGCGGCCCGGGCTTTCGGAGGCAGTCATTGCGCCCATCCGGGTCAACGGACGGGTAGTCGGCACGGTGGGAGCGTTCACCGCCGAGGTCCACGCAGGGCTGGTCCGTGCCGCCAACGAGGTGGGCGCGTGGGTAGCCACGCAGGTGGAACTCGCCGAACTGGACTCGTCCCGCACCCAGCTCATGGAAGCGGAGGTCCGGGCGCTCCGCGCACAGATCAGCCCGCACTTCATCTACAACTCCCTCAATGCCATCGCGTCCTTCATCAACACCGACCCGGAACGGGCGCGCGAACTTGTGGTCGAGTTCGCCGACTTCACCCGCTATTCCTTCCGCCGCCACGGTGACTTCACCACCGTGGCTGAAGAGTTGCAATCCATTGACCGATACCTGCTCCTCGAACGCGCGCGGTTTGGCGACCGGCTGAAGGTGAGCCTGCAGATCGGGCCGGAGGTGTTGAGTACGGTCATACCTTTCCTCAGCCTTCAGCCCCTCGTGGAGAACGCGGTGCGTCACGGCCTTGACTCCCGTGACGGCACGGGCAACATCACCATCACGGCACACGACGCCGGTGCCTACGCCGAGGTGACAATCGAGGACGACGGCGTGGGCATGGAGCCGGAGCGGCTCCGGGCCGTGCTGGCCGGGCGCCTCGACGGTGTCCATGTTGGCCTGCGCAACGTGGATTCCCGGCTGCGGCAGGTTTACGGGGACGGTCATGGGCTCATCATCGACACGGCCCCCGGCGCCGGAACGCTCATCACCCTGCGCATCCCGAAGAGCCAACCGGACCATCGGGCCTGAAGCCGCCGCACCTGACGCAGGCGGCAGATCGCTCAGCGTAATCTGGGACCATGGTCAACGTTGTGATCGTCGATGATGAACTGCCGGCCCTCGCTGAATTGGGCTTCCTGCTGTCCAGGGATGCCCGCATCGATGCCGTCCATCAGGCCTCAAGTGGTGCCGAGGCCCTGCGCCTTCTGCAAAGCCACCCAGTGGACGCCCTGTTCCTGGATATCCACATGCCTTCCCTCTCCGGCCTGGACATTGCCCGCGTCATCTCCCGCTTCAGCCGGCCTCCCGCCGTCGTCTTCGTCACGGCGGACGAAGACCGCGCGCTCGAAGCCTTCGAACTGCGCGCCGTCGACTACCTGCTGAAGCCGGTCCGGACCGAGCGGCTCACCGAGTCCGTCCGGCGCATCTGTGAGCTGATGGAGGACGGCGCCGCGACCCCCGAAGTGATCACCGTGGATCAGGGCGGTATCAGCAAGATGATCCGCCGCGACGAAATCCGCTACGTGCAGGCGCAGGGCGACTACGCCAGGCTGCACACCGCCGAAGCGAGCTACCTCATCCGCATCCCGCTGAACGACCTCGAGCGGCAGTGGGCTGACGCCGGATTCCTGCGGACGCACCGCTCGTACCTCGTGGCCATGGACCAGGTGAAGCAGGTCAAACTGGGGAATGGCCGGGCGAGCGTCCTGGTGGGAGATGCCGAGCTGCCCGTCAGTCGGAGGCACCTCGCCGAAGTTCGCGGCAAATTGGAGGAAACCCGGTTGAGGCCCGGTCACTGACCCGTGGCCGAGCAAGAACAGCCGCCCCCGCGTATCCGGGTCACAGCGCCGCGGACAACCTCAGAGCCGGCCGTCACCTTCCCCGTTGCACGCGAGATGGCCGAGCAGTCCGACGTCGGCGAATTGTTTGTCCGCTCGCTCATTCGGTCCCAGTTGCGGCTCGCCGTCGTGGTGGCTTCAGGATTCCTGGTGATCCTGGTCGGGATTCCTGTGCTCATCTCCGTTTTTCCGGTCATCAACTCCTGGACCATCGCCACCGTGCCGCTGCCGTGGCTGCTGTTGGGGCTGGGTATCTATCCGCTCGCTATCGGGTGCGCCGCACTCTATGTGCGGAGCGCCAGTCGGATCGAGCAGCGTTTCCGCGACCTGGTGGATGAGAAATGACCTTTCCTGAGCTGAACCCCTTCGTGGGGTACGTGTCGCTCGTGCTGGTGGCGGTGTCTACCGTGCTGATCGGAATCTACGGACTGCGGATCTCGCGGACGACCGGTGATTTCTACGTTGCATCGCGAACAGTGCGTCCCTGGTGGAATGCCTCCGCAATCGGCGGCGAATACCTGTCCGCGGCGAGCTTCCTCGGGGTCGCGGGCCTCATCCTGCTCTCCGGCGTGGATGCCCTGTGGTTCCCCATCGGCTACACCGCCGGTTACCTGATGCTGCTCCTGTTCGTTGCAGCCCCGCTGCGGCGGTCGGGTGCCTACACCATCCCCGATTTCGCGGAAGCCCGCCTGGATTCACGCAGCGTACGCAGGGTCACCAGCCTCCTGGTCATCGCAGTCGGCTGGCTGTACATCGTGCCCCAGTTGCACGGCGCCGCTCTCACCGTCCGTATCACCACGGGTCTGCCCTCGTGGGTGGGCCCGGTCGCCGTCGTCGTCGTGGTGTGTTTGAGCGTGGCGACCGGCGGAATGCGGTCCATCACCTTCGTGCAGGCTTTCCAGTACTGGCTGAAACTGACTGCCCTGGCCGTGCCGATTGCCTTCATCCTCATCCAGCTGACCGGAAGCGGTGTGTCGCTGACGGACGACGGCGCCGTGTTCAGTCCCGACCTCAACGTCACCGAAGGCGCATCCCTCTACCAGAACATCTCGCTGGTCATTGCCCTGCTCTTCGGGACCCTTGGCCTGCCCCACGTGCTGGTGCGGTTCTACACCAACCCGGACGGACCGTCTGCCCGGCGGACAACCCTCATTGTGCTCGGGCTATTGTCGGTGTTCTACCTCTTCCCTACGATGTACGGGATTCTCGGCCGAATTCACACCCCTGAACTGGCTGTTCAGGGCGCGGCCGACGCCACGGTTTTACTCCTGCCGAGCCGGATTTTCGACGGCGCTGCCGGCGACCTGCTCTCAGCGTTCGTAACCGCGGGCGCGTTCGCCGCCTTCCTCTCCACTTCCAGCGGGCTGATCGTTTCGCTGGCGGGCGTCGTCAGCCAGGACTTCTTCAAGGGAAGCGTCTCGGGCTTCCGGTGGGCTGCTGTCATCTCGGCGCTCATCCCGCTGGTCTTCGCGCTGCTGACCGACACCCTTGCCCTGGCGGGCAGCGTCAGCATGGTCTTCGCATTTACCGCTTCGACCATCTGCCCCCTGCTGCTGCTGGGCATCTGGTGGCGGGGGCTCACAGATGCGGGGGCAATCGCCGGCATGATCTCCGGTGCTGTGCTGTGCGGCGGGTCCATACTGGCCAGCGCCGGAATGGGGCGGGGCCTTGCACCGCAGTGGCTCGAGCAACCGGCGCTGTGGACCGTGCCTGCAGCGTTCGCGGTGACGATCGTGGTTTCGCGCTTCACAGCACGACGAAAGCCCGCGAACGCGTCGAAGGTGCTGGCCAGGTTGCACACGCCCGAGCCGTCCTGAGCCTGTCATGGCCGCTTGCTGAGGTGAAAACAGGTACTAGTCGATAGCCGCCATCAGTTCGACCACCCGGTCGAGGAACGCATCGACCTGAGCTTCTTCGTAGCCTTCGGCGCCGCGTGCCTCGCGGAATACTGAACGGCGCACCACGTCCACGCTCAGCGGTTTGTCATTTTCGAAGTATCCGAGCAGTTCGTTGCAGAGCGCGTCGACGTCCTCCACGTTGTAGCTCGGCGCCTTCTTCCGTGAGGGCGGGCGGAACCGCTCCCCCGGCGGGCGGTGCAGCCGGCTGCGCAGGACGGCTGAGATCCTGCCGATCTGCATAAGCCAGGCTTCCTCGCCGTCGGACTCGATCAGGGCGTCACGCTCGCGCTGGGTGAAGACATCTTCCAGCCGGTCAAGCGCGGCGTCTACAGCCTGCGGATCGTAACCACCTTTGGCCGGGTCGAAAGCCTTCGCGCGCACTTCGGTGCTGGTGATCGGCTCGCCGTCGGCGCCGTCGGAGTTGTAATAGGAGCGCGCCTCCGTCAGGAACCTGTCAACCTGCCGGGGGTTGTAGCCGTACTCGCCGCGCCCTACGCGCGCGAACGGCGACCGGCCGTTCCGTTCTCCAAACATGTGGGGCTGGGGCTCTTTTCTTCGTCGTGATGTGTCCCGCCTGCTCAAGAGGAGCGCGGAGACGACCTCGTCTACAGGGTTCCCGGTACCAATGTAACGGACAGCAGAAATGCTACCGGCGAAGCGAAGACTATCGAGTCGAGCCGGTCCATCACGCCGCCATGTCCGGGAAGGATGCTGCTCATATCCTTGACGCCGAGTTCCCTCTTGATCATCGACTCCGCGAGGTCTCCGGCTGTGGACGCGGCAACTACAGCCACCGCCAGGAGGAGACCGACCCACCAGGGCCCATCCAGCAGGAACACCACTGCCAGCACCCCGACGACCATAGCCCCGGCCACAGAACCCGCGAATCCTTCCCAGGACTTCTTGGGGCTGATCCGCGGAGCCATGGGGTGCTTGCCGAAGAAGGCACCCACGAGGTACCCGAAGGTATCATTGGCGACCACGAGGAGGAGCAGTGTTGCCACCTTCAGGGAACCTGACGGCTCATCCAGGAGCAGCATCGCGAAGCTGAGGAGGAAGGGCACCCACAACAGGATGAAGACGCCCGAGGTGATACTTCGCGCGGCGTCAGGTGCTGGATCCAGGCTGCGCCAGAGGGCCACCGCGGTCGCTGAGGCGACGAGGCTGTAAGCGAGCGCCTCAGGCCCGCCCAGATACGCTGCGAACGGCATGGCTACGCTTGCGGCAATAGTGGGCACCAATGGCACCTTGATCTGGCGCACCTCAAGTACCCGGGCCACCTCCCACACTCCCACCACCCCGAACATGGTGGTTAGCGCGACGAAGGCGAGCGGGAGGAACAGCATGCCCACCAGCAGCGATACCAGCAGCGCCAGCCCGACGCCGATTGCGGCCGGGAGGTTACGGCCCGCACGCGATGCCTGCTGCGCCGCCGGTGACGGCGAACGCCTGCGGAACATTCCCGTGCGGGGGGTCCTGGCTGCTTCGCGCAGCGCACGCCTGCCAGGCGGGGTGCCGGTGGGCGCCGGACCGGCCGGCGCTTCCTGCGCGGCAACAGCTGCAGGTGTGCGGCCAGCCTCGGCTGAAGGCTGGGGATCGCTCATTAGACCTCGAGCAGCTCTGTTTCCTTGCGCTTGAGCATGTCGTCGATGGTGTCGGTGTGGGACTTGGTGCGGGCGTCGAGGTCCTTCTCGGCGCGGGAGCCTTCGTCTTCGCCAGCGTCGCCGTCCTTGACTGCCTTGTCGATGTTGTCCTTGGCTTTCCGCCGGATGTTGCGGATCGCGATTTTGGCGTCCTCAGCCTTGCCCCGGACCAGCTTGACGTACTCCTTGCGCCGCTCCTCAGTGAGCTCTGGAAGGACTACACGGATGACATTGCCGTCATTGGAGGGGTTGGCGCCGAGGTCTGAATCCCGCAGCGCCTTTTCGATCTCGGACAGCGCAGAACGGTCAAATGG
Source organism: Arthrobacter sp. TRD_SC_6 (assembly GCF_055361185.1). Lineage (NCBI taxonomy): Bacteria > Bacillati > Actinomycetota > Actinomycetes > Micrococcales > Micrococcaceae > Arthrobacter > Arthrobacter sp. TRD_SC_6. Next base: position 2,085,063 of record NZ_CM143953.1, on the reverse strand, counting down.
AGTGATGAGCAGGGTGCGTGCTTCTGGGTTCTGGAAGGATGCAAGCTGCTGCAGCGGTGTGGGTGAACCGTAGTAGTTGACTACCACTTTGGAGAACAGTGATGGGTTGGCCCGGCCGGTGCGCACGGTGGCGAAATCTTCCTTCGCTGCCTCGACTGCCTTGTCCATCCGGACCGTAGCGTCTGACATAGTCTCTTCAATCACGATTTCTCCTTTTGTTCGAAATCCACAGCTCCGAAAAGCGTCCAATTCAACTGATCATCCTAGTTCACCCTAGCCGCGACGACGGCTGGGGTGAACCGCGTTCCGTGGCCCCCGCAGGGACTATGCAGTGACTATGGTCCCTATCCGTTCGCCCAGGATGGCGCTGGTGACGTTACCCTCGCCCTCCATCCCGAACACCACCATGGAGAGGTTGTTGTCCTTGCACATGGTCATTGCGGTCTGGTCCATGACCCGGATGTCCTGGCGCAACGCATCCTCATACGAGAGGGCGTCCAGCTTCTTTGCTGTGGGGTCCTTGCGCGGATCAGCGGTGTAGACGCCGTCAACACCGCTCTTGGCCATGAGCACGACGTCGGCACGCACTTCGAGCGCGCGCTGTGCGGCGACAGTATCTGTGGAGAAGTAGGGCAGCCCGGCACCGGCTCCGAAGATCACCACACGCCCCTTTTCAAGGTGGCGTATCGCACGGCGCGGGATGTAGGCCTCAGCGACCTGACCCATGGTGATGGCACTCTGCACCCGGGTTTCCACGCCGGCCTGCTCCAGGAAATCCTGCAGGGCCAGGCAGTTCATGACGGTTCCGAGCATGCCCATGTAGTCGGCCCTGGACCGGTCCATGCCGCTTTGTGAAAGTTCCGCACCGCGGAAGAAATTTCCTCCGCCCACCACGATCGCCACTTCGACCTCGCCGATGGTGGCCGCGATCTGCTTGGCTATACCCCGAACCATGTCAGGGTCAACGCCAAGCTTCCCGCCGCCGAACACCTCACCGGAAAGCTTCAGCAGTACGCGCCGCTTATCTGACCCGCCGCGCACGTCCGTCTCGTAATTCTCCATGGTGCCTCCCGGGCGTGTCATACGGATAAAAACCCCTCTGGACATGATGGAGGGGCGGCCACCTTCGGCGACCGCCCCTCCATCATGTCAAACAATGTGCAGCCGGTGAGGCTTACGCACCAACCCGGAAACGGGCGAACGCCTTGGGCTCGACCCCAGCTTCCTTGAGGACCTGCGCGACGGACTTCTTTGCGTCCTTGGCGAAGGCCTGGTCAACCAGGACTCCCTCCTTGAAGAAGCCGGTCAGGCGACCCTCAACAATCTTGGTGAGTGCGGCTTCAGGCTTGCCCTCGGCGCGCGCGGTCTCGTCCGCAATGCGACGCTCGGTTTCGACGAGTTCGGCGGGAACTTCCTCGCGGGTGAGGTAGGTCGGCGAGTAAGCCGCAATGTGTACCGCGACGTCGTGGGCTGCCTCGGCAGCTGAGTCACCGTTGCCTTCGACAGCGAACAGGACACCCACCTGTGCGGGCAGGTCCTTCGAGGTCTTGTGGAGGTAGGCATCCACAATGGCGCCCTCAACACGGGCAACACGGCGGACATCAACCTTCTCGCCGAGCAGCGCGCCAGCTTCAATGATGTGCTCGGAGACCGGCTTGCCGTCCACCGAGTGCGAGAGCAGGCTTTCGACGTCGGCTGCGCCGCACTCGATCGCAGCGGCAAGAACCTTGTTGGAGAACTCGATGAATGGGCCAGCCTTGGCAACGAAGTCGGTTTCACAGTTGACCTCGACCATTACGCCGACGTTTCCTTCAACCTTCGCGGCAACAAGGCCCTCGGCGGTGGAACGTCCTTCGCGCTTGGTTGCGCCCTTGAGGCCCTTGATGCGGATGAGCTCCATGGCCTTCTCAGCATCGCCGTTGGCCTCGTCAAGAGCCTTCTTCACGTCCATCATTCCGGCGCCGGTCCGCTCGCGGAGAGCTTTGATGTCAGCGGCAGTGTAGTTTGCCATGTGGTTCTCCTCAGATGTGGTTTATCTCGTCAGAATTTCAGCCGGGCGCCTGCCCGGGACAAGCAAAGAGGGGTGCGGGCACCTGTCCCGCACCCCTGAAACTGAAACTACTTGCTTTCGCCGTTCTCGGCTTCCGCTGCAGCAGGTGCTTCTTCGGCGGCAGGTGCCTCTTCGGCTGATGCTTCCTCGGCGGAAGGTGCTTCTGCTGCGGGGGCTTCCTCAGCGGCAGGAGCTTCTTCGGCTGCGGGTGCCTCCGCGGCGGGGGCTTCCTCAGCGGCAGGCGCTTCGGTTGCAGGTGCTTCGGTTGAGCTGCCCTCAAGCAGTTCGCGCTCCCACTCGGCGAGAGGCTCTTCTGCAGCTGCGGTGTCATTGCCTGATGCGCGGTTGTTGCGGGCGATGAGGCCTTCTGCAACGGCGTCGGCGACAACGCGGGTCAGCAGGTTGACTGCGCGGATGGCGTCATCATTACCCGGAATCGGGAAATCGACTTCATCAGGATCGCAGTTGGTATCAAGGATGGCGACAACAGGGATGTTGAGCTTCTTGGCCTCGTCAATGGCGAGGTGTTCCTTCTTGGTGTCAACAACCCAGATGATGGACGGTGCCTTCGTCAGGTTGCGGATACCGCCGAGGTTGGTCTCGAGCTTGGTCAGCTCGCGCTTGAGGAGGAGGAGTTCCTTCTTGGTGTGGCCGGAACCGGCGACATCCTCGAAGTCGATCTCCTCAAGCTCCTTCATGCGCTGGATACGCTTGGAGACAGTCTGGAAGTTGGTGAGCATGCCACCGAGCCAGCGCTGATTCACGTAAGGCTGGCCAACGCGCATTGCCTGCTCGGAGATGGCTTCCTGTGCCTGCTTCTTGGTACCGACGAAGAGTACGGTTCCGCCGTGGGCAACCGTGGCCTTGATGAACTCGTAGGCGCGGTCGATGTAGGACAGCGACTGCTGCAGATCGATGATGTAGATGCCGTTGCGCTCGGTGAAGATAAAGCGCTTCATCTTGGGGTTCCAGCGACGGGTCTGGTGTCCGAAGTGGACGCCGCTGTCGAGCAGCTGGCGCATGGTAACGACTGGCATGTCGTTCCTTTCCTTGGGCAGCTGAGGCGGACCTCTTCGCTGCCGGTTTGACGGTTGATGTCCCACAAAGGGTGGGGATTCCTGGTGCCCGTCAGTCAAAGACCACCCTTCCACCCGGAATACTCCGGACCGCTGGAGGGATGTTCGCCCGCCCGATACCTGAGGTACTGCTGCACAGGTAAGGAAGCACGAATGGTGGGCACGCGTAGTCAGCATCCGAATGATGGCACGCCAAAACGCGGAAAACTGCTTCGTCAAGTGTACTACAGCGTTGATGCCGCACCGGACCCTCGAAGCCATGGGCGGTTCCCACTGTTCCTCCACACGTGGCTCGGTCTGCTGGCTTTACACACATAGGGACGCTCAACCGATTCCGCGGGCAGAACATACTTCAGGCTGACTGTATGGACACGTTATTGACCAGGGGCCGCCGTGTGGTCATCACCGCACTCTGCTCCACGCTGGTACTGCTCACGGCGCCGGGGGCCAGCACCCAGGCTTTTCCGGTACAGCTCGAGCTTCGGGAACGGCCGGCAGGCGGCTGGGAGTGGCCGGTAGGCAGCCGCCCTGCTGTGCTTCGGCACTTTGACCGGCCACCCCAACGCTGGATGGCAGGTCATCGGGGCGTCGACCTGGCTGCGACCGCAGACGCAGCTGTGCGAAGTCCAGCTGACGGGGTGGTGGTTTTCCTTGGCACGGTGGTGGACCGCCCGGTGCTGACCATCGACCATGGGGATGGCCTGCTGAGCAGCTTCGAACCAGTCGATTCCCCGCTCGCAAAGGGCACTGCAGTTCAAGCAGGCGAAGAAATAGGGAGTCTGAGCGAAGAGCCCCACTGCCCGGAAACCTGCCTGCACTGGGGTGTCAGGGAGAACGGTGAGTACGTCAATCCGCTGCAGTTCGTCTCCGATCTGCGGCCTTCCGTCCTGTTGCCCTTCGCCTCGACCTAGCTGGCTGGCTGGCTGGCTGGCTGGCTGCCAAGCAGACCGCTGCGCTCAGACGAAAGCCGCGACCCCGGTGATCGCACGCCCGGTCACCAGGGAGTTGATCTCGTACGTGCCCTCATAGGAGTAGATCGCTTCGGCATCAGCGAAGATTTTCGCCATCTCGTAGTCGGTCACAATGCCGTTGCCCCCAAGAATGCTCCGGCCAAGGGCAACTGTCTCCCGCATCCTCGCCGTGGTGAATGCCTTGGCAAGGGCTGACTGCTCGTCGCGGGCACCGCCGTCGTCGGCCAACTGCGCAAGACGCACCATCATGCCAAGTGAGCTCACAGTGTTCCCCAGCATCTCCACCAACTGCTGCTGGATCAGCTGGAAGGATGCCAACGGACGGCCAAACTGTTGCCGCTCCGCCGCATACCGGCGCGCCACATCGAAAGCCGCCTGCTGTTGGCCCACCGCCTGCCAGGCCACCGAGAGGCGGGTGATCCGCAGTACCTTGTTCGTGTCCTTGAAGCTATTGGCTCCAGCCAGGTGGAACTCGTCCGGAAAGCGGACCCCGTCAAGGACTATGTCGGCGTTCTGTACGGTGCGCAGGGCAATCTTGTTCTCGATCTTCGTAGCGGTGTAACCCGGCAGGGAGGTGTCCACCATGAAGCCCTTTACCTGGTTGTCGGCCACATCCCGAGCGAAGATGACCACCCAGTCCGAGAACGTGGCGTTGCCGATCCATCGCTTCGCGCCATTGAGGATCCAGGAGTCACCGTCACGCTCGGCAGTCGTCCGCGTGCCACCGGCAACATCGGAGCCGCCAAGGGGTTCCGTCAACCCGAATGCCCCGATCTTCTTCATGGCATAGATGTCCGGAAGCCACGCTTCCCGCTGCTCAGGAGATGCAAGTACCTCAACAGAACCGGTGAACAGGCCATCGTGCACACCCATAAAGGTGGCGATAGACGTATCAGCTCGCGTGAACTCGGCGTGCAGAAGCCCAGCGAAGAGGTTCGAATACCCCAGCCTGTGCACCGGGCTGACTACGTCCAGTTCCGCGATGCGCGGCACAAGGTCGTGGGGGAACTCGCCGTCATTCCACCAGCGCGCAGCGTGCGGACGCACTTCAGCCTTCAACCACTCACGCACCTCCTCCAGCTTGGCGCGCTCCCGCGGGCTCAGGAGATCTTCAAAAGAGTAAAAGTCACCGTTAGCGTACGGAAGATCATCGGCATTGATTATGGGTGCACCCACGGGAGGCTCCTCAACGAGTCAGTTACTACGAGTCAGTTGCAGCGCCGCAGGGTGGGAAGTTCCGCATCCCTTCGGCACCATCTCCGACAATGTTACCCGTCAGTAACTTAGCGCACCACCCCGCAAACAACAGAGGAACCCCGGCCCACCCGGACCGGGGTTCCTCGTGCATTCCTGTAGGGCTGGTGGGGCTTGAACCCACGACAAACGGATTATGAGTCCGCTGCTCTAACCAGCTGAGCTACAGCCCCAGGTGCCGGTAACGCACCGGCGCAGACCATTCTAGCCATGCCGGGTACCACTACGCTGACCGACCGAACCGGCCAGAGAGCAGGGCGGTTCAGTTAGACAGTCTCAGCGACATGTGAACTGCCGCGGTAGATATCTTCGAACGTGGCCAGCGTGGCCTCGATGCTGTGCTTCTCCACCATGGAACGGCTCATCTTCCCCATGCGCTCGCGCTCGGCGTCCGGCATGGAAATGATCTCCGTCAGGCGGCGCCCAAGCTCGTCACTGTCGTGGGGCGTGAAGAGATACCCGTTGAAGCCGTCTTCCACCAGGTGCGGCAGCGCCATGGCGTTGGCAAGCAGTACGGGAGTGGACGCGGACATCGCTTCGAGTGTCACGAGCGACTGCAACTCGGCCGTGCCGGGCTGGCAGAAGACGGTCGCACGGAGGTAGGCCAACCGCAGTTCGTCATCGTCAATGAGGCCATGGAACTTGACCCGGTCTTTCAGGCCCAACCGCGCTGCCTGGGCCTGCAGTGCGGGCTTCACCTCTCCACCGCCCACAATCTCGACGTGCAGGTTCAGTTCCTTGGGCGTCTTCGCTACGGCGTCAATCAGCACATCAACGTGCTTTTCCTCTGCAAGCCGACCGACGAAGAGCACCACCGGATGGTCCGGAACCTCGACGTTCTCCCCCGGCCGAGCTTCGTACGCTGAGGCGTCGATGCCGTTGGAAAGCGGGAGGACCTTGCGGAGGAATGCATGCTCGTGCATGGCTTTTGCAGCGAGCGGCGTGGGTGTGGTGACGACATCCGCCTTCCCCATCACCTTGCCCATGTCCCGCCAGGAGTTCTTCGCCACGATGTTCTTGAACCACTGCGGGAACGGGAGGAACGGGTTCAGGTTCTCCGGCATGAAGTGGTTGGTGGCAACCACGCGGATGCCGCGCTTGACGGCCTCATAGAGCGCGTATTCGCCAACCATGTAGTGGCACTGGATGTGGACAACATCCGGCTTCACCCGGTCGAAGAGCATGCTCACTTCACGCTTGATCTCCCAGGGAAGGCAGATGCGCCAGTACTCGTGGGTGGGCACGCCGTGTGATCGCAGGCGGTGGACGCTCCACTCACCGGTGGTCTCGGTGAAGCTCTTCCCATTGGCGAAGTGCGGGGCGAGAACATGGACATTGTGACCGCGGGTAGCCATCCCCTTGGCCAGCCGGTAGCCGAATTGAGCCGCTCCATTGATGTGGGGCGGATAAGTGTCTGCGGCGATAAGAATGGTCAGCGGCGCGGTTGCTGCCGGATCAGTCACGAATTAGTCCTCGGGTTGGCAACGGTGGTTGAGGCAGCGGCGTCACCGCCGTCGTGCTTCCTTCTGTCGCTTCACAACATCTGGATGGTGGCGCGACAGGGCTATCACTCCCACAATAGCAATGAATGCGGCCACCCCCATGGCAATCGCGATGACCGATTGCACGTTGGGCTGGAGCTCCCCGAGCACCGCAATTCCCACCGCAATTCCGACAATCGGGTCGATCACCGTCAGGCCTGCAATCACCAGATCCGGAGGGCCCGTGGCATAGGCGCTCTGGACGAACCAGGAACCCAGGGCCGCGGCAGCGATGATCGCCAGCACACTGTAGACCGGCACGTTCAAGAGGAAGCGTCCATTGGGATCCAGCAGGTGGGTCGCGATGATCTTGGTCAGCACGGCCACGAACCCGAACAGCACTCCTGCACCCAGAATGTAGGCGAAAGCGTTCAGCCTCCGCTTGAAGGCCACGGCGAGGGTGCCGAAGATTGCGACGGCGATGCACAGCAGCAATACCGCCGTGAGCTCCTGGCCCGCAAGGACCACGTGGTCCTTCCGGGTTACGTTCACCGCGAGGAGCACGAACAGGGCGCTTCCGGTTACACATGCCGCGATGGCTACCACCGTGGCGCGGTTGATCCTTATGCCCTGGTCCTTGGAATTGACGATGGTGGTGATCACCAGGGCGATCGCGCCTATCGGCTGCACCACGGTCAGGCTGGCCATGCTCAACGCAACGACGTTCAGGATCATCCCGACACCCAGCAGGATGAGTCCGAGAATCCAGCGGGGGTTGCGCAGCAGGCGCACGAATCCCGTGGAGTTCAGTGACAATCCACCGGTGTTGGAACGGACGGCGCTTCCCTGGCGCTGGGCGCCCACGGCGAGAAAACATGCGCCGACCAGGGCCAGGACGATTGCTAGCCAGGCCATCAGCCCGCTTTCCTCATGCGGAAGGCTCCTGCCGGTACAGCCGGTGAGCCGCCGTGAAGTACCCGTAGAAGGCGACCACGTGGCCTATGCAGCCCAGAATGAGCAGCGCGTTCGCAGTGACGAACAGCCACGGCTGGTCGAAGCCTTCGACCCGCTGCAGGAGCAGGAGCGGGGATCCGATGAGCAGCAGAGCGGTCCGGATTTTGCCGATGTTGGTCACCGGGAAATGCTTCGGGCCGTGGAAGAGAATGAGCATGTTGGCGATGAGAATGAAGTCCGGGATGACGATTGTCCAGACGAGCCATGGCGGGGCGATGCCATCCACCACGAAAGTTACCGCCACCACGATGAGCGCCGTGCGGTCCGCAACCGGATCCAGCCATTTGCCAACGGTTGATACCTGGTTGAAGCGCCGGGCAATATACCCATCCACCCAGTCGGTGGATCCCAGCAGCACCAGCGTGATCACCGCGGCCGCATACTCCTGTTGGACGATGAAGTAGACGAACAGTGGAACGCCGCCGAACCGGAGCACCGTGATGATGTTGGGAGCGGTCCAGAAGGTGTTTAAAACGGCAGCAGACTGCCCTGGCCTTCCCCCCGCGCCAATAAGTCTGATCACTGTCCCTCCGCTGTCCATTATGCAGGCAGGACGCTCTGCAGCCTGCATCAGCCAGCGGAGGCGGGCAGGCTGCGGCTACTTGGCAACCAGCCTGCGCACCATCACCGCGATGGCAGCGGCGGAGGCGGCGACGACGCTCAGCGGCTTCCAGCGGTCGGCAAGCGTGTGGTCGTGGCGGGCTGGCGATGCGGTTGGGCTCACTGAGTTTGCGGATGTGTTCGTGGAAGAGTTCGCGGACTTAAAGGACTTTGCCTTGCTTCCCGCGGCCTCCTTCGCGTGGGTTGCTGACGCTTTGGCGTGTGCGGCGGCGTCCTTCGCCTTGGAGGTGGCTCCCTTCCACTGCGACTTGAAGTCGAGCCCGCGGTCCAGCTGGTCGCGGGTTTCAGCGATGTGGTCGCGGCGGCGGCCGGAGCGGCTGCGAAGTTCAGCGTACGACGGCGCTGGCGGCTTGGGAGCGCCGTCGTCCGTGGGCTTTGACTTGGGTTTCTTTTCTTCTGCGGGCTTTTTGACGTCAAGGGTTGCCGGGTTGAACTTCCGGCCTTCCTTCAGCACTCCGATGTCGTACTTGACCCCGCGGATAGCGTCTTCAGGCAGCAGCGGGAGGGCCTTCTTGAACCGGGAAAGCCCCATCAGCGCAGCTATTGCGGCGATGATCAGGAAGAGCGCGGCGAAGCACAGGGCGGACAGCCAGGCCGGCATGACGGTTGCCAGGCCCATGATGGCCGCGACAATCAACGCGACCACCAGGAACGCGAGGAACACGAGGGCAACCACGAAAAACGCTGCTGCTACCCCCGCCCTGATGCCCTTCTGCTTCAGCTGCTCCTTGGCGAGCGCGAACTCGTCACCAAACTGGCGCGGCGTCAGCCGCAGCAGCAGCCTGATCAGCCCGATCACCGACGGCGCGGCAGTTCGGGGACGAGTTTGATTCACCCGCGTGCTGGTCGAGCTGTCCATGTGCCCTGCCTCCATGAGTCTTCCTGCGCTGTAAAGAACGTATCTGTTCCCAAAATTACCACCGCTGCATATTTCGTGCGCCCAGCCTTCAACTCACGGCCGGTGGGCGGTGCGGGCAATTTAGCGGACCTCGACGTCGTCCCGGTCCTCGAGTTCCCTGCCCGCGTATTCCTGGAGCCGCGTCTTGACGAACCAGAACGAGAGCACGGCGAAGACCGTGAACGCTGCGTACATGATCCACACACCCAGGTTCTCGCTGACCCAGGGAAACGCGAGCGTCACGACGAAGTTGAAGATCCAGTTCACCATCGTGGCAACGCCGAGGGCGATCGAGCGAATCTTGTTCGGGAACATTTCGCCCAGGGTCACCCACATCACGGGACCCCAGGTGGCGGCGAAGAAGATGACGAACAGGTTTGCTCCGACCAGCGCCACCGGGCCCCAGATGCCGGGAAGGGAAACTTCCTCACCGGCGCCGATGGCCTGGGCGAAGGCCACTGTCGCCGCGAGGAGGCCGACGAACATGCCCGCCGATCCGACCAGGAGCAGCCTGCGTCGCCCGATCCTGTCGACGAAGAAGATGGCCACGAACGTCATGGCGACGTTGATGATGGAAGTGATCACCGACGTCGTGAAGGAATCGGATTCGCTGAAGCCGACCGACTGCCACAGCGTTGTGGAGTAATAGAAGATCGCGTTGATTCCGACCAGCTGTTGAAGGGCGGCGATCGCCATTCCGACCCACAGGATTGGCTGCAGGCCCAGCGTGGGCCCCCGCAGGTCCCGGTAGCTCGTCTTGTCCTCCATGCGGAGGGTGGAGCGGATTTCGTTCAGCTTGGTCGCCGTGTCCCTGATCCCGGTCACCCGCGAGAGCACGTGCGCAGCTTCTGCGTCCCGTCCGCCGCGGATGAGGTAGTGGGGAGACTCAGGGATGGTCAGCGAGAGCACACCGTAGATGATTGCGGGCACGACGCCGACAAGAAGCATCCAGCGCCAGGCAGGCAAGCCCCACCAGAGTTCACCGGTTGCCCCACCGGCAAGGTCGGCCAGCCAGGCGTCGGAGAGCAAGGCGGTAAAAATGCCCACCGTGATGGCGAGCTGCTGGATTGAGGCGAGGCCGCCACGGTACTTCGCGGGCGCGATCTCTGCGATGTATCCCGGAGCGATGACCGAAGCCGTTCCGATTGCCACTCCGCCGACGAGGCGCCAGAACATGAGGTCCCACTCGCTGAAGGCGAATGCGGAACCCACCGAGTTCACCAGGAAGAGGATGGCTGCGCCGAACATTACGCGCTTGCGCCCCATGCGGTCCGCCAGGTCACCCGCAAACCACGCGCCGGCGGCACATCCCAGCAGGGTGATGGCAACCGTGAAGCCAAGGACAGCCTCTCCGAGGCCGAACTCCTGCTGGATCGCATCAACGGCGCCGTTGACTACCGCCGTATCGAAGCCGAAGAGCAGACCGCCAACGGCTGCCGCGACGGACACACCGATTACTTTGCCCATGTGCGGCTGTACAGCGGTACCGCCCGGCTGCCTGTTGTTCCCGCTGGCTTTCAAGGTCTCTCCTTGGGGGTGTTCAATGTTCTGGAAGCATTTTGACGACACTTTTGACTGCCACATCACCCTACGTCAATGCGAAGCAGGCTGAGCAAGTGCCCGAGTTGCGCGAAGGTTCTAAGATGGATATTGATTCGCTGTGGCAACAACTGCGGCGTATCCGAGGCGCCGGTCAAACCGGCTGGCCACCCGTTCCCGCCTGCAGTGTCGCAGTGCTCCTGCTTGAGTCCAGTTAGGCACACGTTTTGAGCACCATCACCCATCCCGGCGACGCGCTGACACGCCGCCAGAAACTGATCTACGTCTTCATCCTCGGCACGTTGACCGCACTCGGTCCGTTCACCATCGACCTCTACCTGCCGGCATTTCCCGCGCTCCAAAGTGATCTCGGGGTCACAGAGGCGGCCGTTCAGCTGACCCTGACCGGCACCATCATTGGGTTCGCCGCGGGCCAGCTGCTCGTTGGGCCGCTGAGCGACAAGGTTGGCCGGCGGCTGCCGCTCATCATCGCCACAAGCCTCCATGTACTGGCCTCGCTGGGAGCCGCCCTATCGACGGACATCGGGATGCTGATGGTCTTCCGTGTCCTGCAGGGCATGGGTGCTGCCGGCGGCGGAGTTGTGGCCATGGCCATGATCCGGGACCTGTTCAGCGGGTATCCCCTGGTCCGGATGCTCTCCTACATGGCGCTGGTGAACGGCATGGCGCCTATTTTCGCTCCGGTTATTGGGTCGCAGCTGCTCGTCGTCATGCCGTGGCCCGGGATCTTCTGGTTCCTTGCCGCCTACGGGTTCCTGGTCATCATTGCCGTGAGCATGTTCATCATCGAAACCCTGCCGGCAGAGCGTCGGAAGGCTTCGTCGTCAACGGCGTTGCAGCGATACCGGGCGGTACTCACCGACCGCATCTTCATCGGAGTGTTGCTGGTGGGCGGGATGAACTTCGCGGGGCTCTTCTCCTACCTTTCGGCTTCGCCGTTCCTCTTCCAGGACGTGTACGGACTGGACCCGCAAATGTACGGTGCGCTGTTCGCGGTGAACTCGCTCGGCATCGTTGCCTCGGTCCAGATCAGTTCCCGGGTGCTGCGGCGCGTGGGCCCGCAGTGGGTTATTGCCTGCTCGACGGCGGCCATGTTCCTGATGGCGCTACTGATCATCGCTTTCGACCACCTCGGATTCGGCTTCTGGGGCACTGCCGTCCCGCTCTGGTTCTACATCGCGGCGGCCGGGTTCACCTTCCCTTGCGTACAGGTGCTGGCGCTGGCGAACCACGGTGCTCAGGCCGGTACGGCTGCGTCCCTGTTGGGCGCAACCACCTTCGGGTTGGCCGGTGTGATCTCGCCGATTGTCGGTGTGCTGGGCATTGACTCAGCGACGCCGATGGCAGCAGTCATGGCAGCATGCATCGGGCTCGGCGCGGTGTTCCTCTGGACAATCGTGCGGCCGAAGACAGTGCCCGCGCTGAATCCCTAGGGACATCCCTGCTGGCTGCCGCCCGTTTCGGCACCCGCGCGTTCGGCTGTGCGGGTGATGTTGCGGGCCATCGACGCGAAGACCACACCGTGGAACGGGAGCACTCCGAGCCAATAGAGCCGTCCTGCGAGTCCCTTGGGGAAGAAGACGGCGCGCTGGCGGTATTCGCTGGCGCCGCCGTCGGGCACCACCGAAAGCTCAAGCCAGGCGCGGCCCGGCAGCTTCATCTCGGCGCGGAGACGCAGCTTCTCACCGCGGACAAGCTCCTCCACCCGCCAGAAGTCCAGCGCCTCGCCGACCATCAGGTCAGCGGAGTGGCGGCGTCCGCGCCGCAGGCCCACTCCCCCGGCGAGCTTGTCGAGCCAGCCCCTTGCCGCCCACGCCACAGGAAGCGAGTACCAGCCGTTCTCGCCGCCGATTCCCTCAATGACCTTCCAGACTGCAGGGGCAGGAGCGCTGGAGTGGAAGGTCCGTTCGTCCTTGTAGACGGTGTGCCCGGACCACTGCGGATCGGAAGGCAGTGGGTCGGCGGCTGCGTCAAGATGCGAGGCTCCGGCCCAGCTCGTCTCGACTTCGCCGTCGCGCACCTTGTTCAGGGCGAGGCCGACGGCCCGGCCGTAATCCGTGAGGCCACCGGCAGGCTGGGAAATGTAGCGGTCGATGTCAGACTCTGCGGTTACGGCGTCGTGCTGGAGCGACTCGATGAGCGGCATGGCCATCACCCTGGGGATGGGGGTGACGAGATTCACCCAGTGCCCGGCGAGGCGCGGTGTGAGGACCGGAAGTGCCAGCACCGTGCGGCGCGGGAGGCCCGCGGCCTCGGCGTAGCGCTTCATCATGTCCGCGTAGGTCAGTACGTCCCCCGAGCCGATGTCGAACGTGCGGTTGAGGCCCTCGGGCAGGTTGAGGGCTTCCATGAGGTAATGGATCACGTCGCGTACGGCGATCGGCTCAATCCGGTTCATCACCCACCGGGGGGCGGGCATGACGGGCAGCACGTCCGCGAGGTGGCGAATCATTTCGAAGGAGGCCGAGCCGGAACCGATGACGACGCCGGCCTGAAGTGCGACGGTAGGCACCCCTGAGTTGAGCAGGACCTCCCCTACGGCTACTCGGGAGCGCATGTGGGTTGACAGCGCAACGTCCTGCGGATGCAGGCCCCCGAGGTAGACGATCCGCTTGACCTCGGCTCCGGCGGCCGCGCGCGCCACCGTGGAGGCGATTCGCGCTTCTCGCTGTTCGAACCCGCGTCCGGAACCCATGGAATGGACCAGGTAATACAGGGTGTGGACGCCTTTGCACGCTGCGGCCATTGTTTCGGCGTCCTGCAGGTCACCCTCGACGACCTCAACCTGGGAGACCCACGGGACGTCACGGAGCTTCTGCGGCGAGCGCACCAGCACGCGCACATTCCGGCCAACAGCCACGAGCCTTGAGACGAGGCGTCCACCAATGTAGCCGGTGGCACCGGTGACGAGGATGGTTCCTTCAAAGGCCATGTCAACACACTACGCCCGCCAGCAAAGAGAAAGGCTCCTGACCCGCGTTTCCGCAGGTCAGGAGCCTATTTGCTCCTCCGACTGGACTTGAACCAGTAACCCTTCGATTAACAGTCGAATGCTCTGCCAATTGAGCTACGGAGGAAAGCAGCAGACACAACTTTACATAGGTTCACCGGTGAAGTGAAATTGGCTGGCCGCTAGTCTGAACGCAGCGAACGGCGCTCCATTTCCAGCTCCATCAGCTCCCGATTGAGCTGCTGGAACAGCGTTGGATCGGCGGCAGGATCGAGCCGTTGCAGGGCGCCGAGCTTCTCGGCTTTGAGCCGCGTGATGCGCAATTCGGAGAGCCTGTTGAGGATGTCGCGGCAGTACAGGACCAGTGCCTCGGCGTCCTTTGCGGGCAGCGGCGTCACGGTCAGTTCGCTCACGAACCCGCGCAGTACGTCCGGGACCTCCTGCCGGACCCGCTCAACCCAGTTGACGGACACGCCCGCCCTCAGCTCCGGAGTTGCGCCCGCGGCACGCACTGCGTCCTGCAGGGCGGCGTAGGCCGGCACGGAGAACCGTGTGTTGGAGAATGCTTCCCACATCGCTTCGTCGAGAAGCTCCGGGTGCTGCAGTACAACTTCCAGCGCCTCGCGTTCCATCCTCGCGACCGGATCGCGTGGGTCGGGGCGATTGAACTGCGGGTCTCCACCCCTGGTCTCCTGGCCGTTGGAGTCCGACGACGGGCCCTGGTTCTCCCCGCGGCCCGGGTTGGATCGCTGGTTGGAATGCGTTCCCTGGCTGGAGTGTGTTCCATGTTGGGACTGCGAACCCTGCTGGGACTGCGGCTTCTGGGCGCCCTGCGCCTCACGTCTTGCAGCGGCTGACACGGCGCGCGCAACCTGATCCTCGCCGACAAACTGCATCCCCAACCAGCGGGACAGCTCGCGGGTGTAAATGGAACGGAGCGATACATCCCGGATATTGGCCACGATCGGTGCCGCGTGGCGCAGCGCTTTCATCTGGCCTTCGCCGGTTGAAAGATCGAACTGGTCAAAGGAAGCCTTGATCGCGAACTCGAAGAGCGGCCGGCGTGTGGAAATGAGGTCAAGCACGGCCTGGTCACCGGCGCTCTGGCGAAGCTCGCAGGGATCAACCCCGCCCGGCCCAACAGCCACGTAGGTCTGGGAATTGAACCGTTGATCCTCCTCGAACGCCCTCAGCGCCGCCTTCTGGCCGGCGGCATCGCCGTCGAACGTGAAGATCACTTCTCCGCCGGTACCGTCATCGGACAACAGGCGCCGGGCAATCTTGATGTGGTCCGCGCCGAAAGCGGTACCGCAGGTGGCCACCGCGGTACCCACACCTGCCAGATGGCAGGCCATGACATCGGTGTACCCCTCCACCACCACCAGTTGCCGGGTCTTGGCGATCTCCCGCTTGGCGAGGTCGATGCCGTACAGGACCTGCGACTTCTTATAGAGCGCGGTCTCCGGGGTGTTGAGGTACTTGGGCCCGGGGTCATCCTCGAACAGCTTCCGCGCGCCGAATCCCACGGTGTCCCCGGTGATGTCACGGATGGGCCAGATCAAGCGCCCGCGGAACCGGTCGTAAAGCCTGCCGGCATTGTTGGATGAGGTGCTGAACATGCCCGTGAGCTTCAGTTCATCCAGGGTGAAACCCTTGCCCGTCAAGTGGGTGAGCAGCCCGTCCCACCCCTGCGGAGCAAAACCAACACCAAAATGCTCTGCCGCAGCGCGGTCGAATCCGCGTTCCTGGAGGAAGGCCCTACCCGCGGCGGCAGCGGGCGTGAGCAACTCGCTGCGATAGAACTCCGATGCAATCTTGTGCGCGTCCAGAAGCCGTTGCCGCTTCCCCGTGTCCTCGCGCCGGGGACCGGTACCGCCGTCCTCGTAACGGAGCTCAAAGCCGATGCGGGCGGCCAGCTTCTCAACGGTCTCGGAGAAGGAGGTGTGGTTCATCTTCTGCACGAACGAGATGACGTCGCCGCCCTCGCCGCAGCCGAAGCAGTGGTAGCTGCCCATCTGGGGACGCACATGGAACGACGGCGAGCGCTCGTCGTGGAACGGGCACAGCCCCTTCCAGGACCCGACACCCGCGGATTTGAGGGTGACGTAGCCGTCCACCACTTCCTTGATGTCGGTGCGCTGGCGAACCTCATCGATGTCTTCACGCTTGATGAGTCCGGCCATGCAGACCAGTGTATGTCCAGCCGCTGGTGGCGCCGTCCAGCTATCAACAAGCGCCTACCAGAGAGCTGGGACCGGCCCGACAACCCGTTCGTGGAGGCCAAGGGCGGATGCGTCAGTGAGCGAAGCAACCTGGTCGATCACCACGCGCAGGCGGGCGTCGTCGTCGTTCGCTTCCTTCCAATCGGCGGCGAACATCGGCTCCAGGAAGCGGTCTCCCGCTGCTGCCATCTGCTGCACGAGGGAGGTGAGGACCTCGCGCTGGCGCTCGTAGATGGGCTGGCGATGCACGCTCGTCATCACGTAGGTGGTGGCGAGGCCCTTCATGACGGCGATTTCGGTCACGGTTTCCTCCGGCACAACCATCTCCGCTGCGTAGCGCGTGAGCGGGTTCGTCCCGTAGATCGCCCGGGTGGTCTCCAGCGCGCTCAGGCAGAACCGGCCGATCAGCTGGCTGGTCATGTTCTTCAGTGCCGCCATCGCCTTGCGGCTTCCGTCAGCTTCGCGGACCCACACGTCCGTGGCTTCCAGGCGGGACAGGGCGGCGTCGACGGCGGCTGGATCGGAGTGCGGCAGGTACCACTGCTGGGTGTAGCCAACTACCCGGGCACGGTGGTCAGGGTTGTCCATCCACTTGAGCTGGAAATGACCGGCGACAATGGCGTCCTCGACGTCGTGGACGGAGTAGGAGATGTCATCGGCGAGGTCCATGACCTGCGCTTCAAGGCAGGACCGGCCGGCTGGCGTGCCCTCCCGCAGCCACGTGAATACGTCGAGGTCATCCTCGAAGGCGCCGAACTTGGAGGTGCGGTGGCCGTTGATGACCGGCGCATCCGCCGCCGTCCAGGGGTACTTGCAGGCTGCGTCGAGGCTGGCCCGCGTGAGGTTCAGGCCGGCGGGTGCACCGTTTGCGCGGACAACCTTCGGCTCAAGCCTGGTCAGGAGCCGGAGCGTCTGGGCGTTACCCTCGAAACCGCCGATGGAGTGGGCGAGGTCGTTGAGCGTCGCCTCGCCGTTGTGGCCGAACGGCGGGTGCCCGAGGTCGTGGGACAGGCATGCGGCGTCGACGATGTCCGGATCGCAGCCCAGCGAACGTCCAAGCTCCCGGCCCACCTGCGCGACCTCAAGGCTGTGGGTCAGCCTGGTCCGGACGAAATCATCGGTGTCCGGCGCCACCACCTGCGTTTTCGCGCCCAGGCGCCGCAGCGCCGAGGAGTGCAGCACCCGCGCCCGGTCCCGCTCGAAATGCGTTCTGTGGGTGCTCTTGGCCGGCTCTTCGGCCCAGCGCTGGATGTCGGCGTCGGAATAGCCGGGCGTAAATACAGCCTGCATTGGAGTTTGGGTTGGATTCTCAGCCACCGGACACATCCACTTCCGCCGCTGCAATGTCGGCCTGTTGTTCGGGGTTCAACTGCCGGGCTTCAAGCCAGCGTTCCGGAAGCGCGGTGCGCTTGGGCGAGCCTGCGCGACCGCGGGGGCCTTCGGCGTCCGCTCCGGGGTACGGCGAGGTGCGGTCGAGCTGGTCCAGGAGCCCACGGAGCACCTCGAGGGTGGGCACCGCTGCGAGGGCGGCGCGGAGTTCCCCGCCGACCACGTACCCCTTGAAGTACCAGGCCATATGCTTCCGGATGTCCCGCAGCGCCATCATCTCGTTGCCGAAGGTGTCCACCAGCAGTTCCGCGTGCCGGTAGACGGTGTCGGCGACTTGCCCGAGGCTCGGGCGGTGCCGCTCGGCGTCGCCTTCGAAGGCATTCATCAGGTCACCGAAGAGCCAGGGCCGGCCCTGGCAGCCACGCCCGATGACTACGCCGTCGACGCCGGTCTGCCGGACCATGGCAATGGCGTCTTCCGCACTCCAGATGTCGCCATTGCCGAGCACGGGGATGTCCGGCAGGGCTTCACGCAGTTCAGCGATGGCGTTCCAGTCGGCCTTGCCCGAGTAGAACTGGGAGGCCGTGCGGCCGTGGAGGGCGACGGCGGCGACACCGGCATCCCGCGCGATCTTGCCGGCCTCACGGAAGGTCAGGTGATCCTCGTCGATGCCTTTGCGCATCTTGATGGTCAGCGGAATGTCCCCTCGCGTTGCCTCCCGGACCGCAGTCTGGACAATCGAGGTGAACAGGTCGAGCTTCCACGGCAGCGCTGCTCCCCCGCCCTTACGGGTGACTTTAGGAACCGGGCAACCGAAATTGAGGTCGATATGGTCGGCGCGGTCCTCCTCCACGAGGATACGGACGGCGGCGCCCACGGTTTTCGGGTCCACCCCGTACAGCTGGACGGAGCGGACCTTTTCATCGTCGTCGTGGGAAATGATGCGAAGGGACTCCGGGTTCCGCTCCACCAGAGCACGGGAAGTCACCATTTCCGAGACGTACAGTCCACCGCCGTACTCACGGCACAGGCGCCGGAACGCGGTATTGGTGATGCCCGCCATCGGGGCAAGAACCACCGGTGTGTCCACGGTGATTCCGCCCAGGCGCAGTGGAGGTAGGTCCAGTGTTGTGGCGGTTGGAGTTGGTGCAATGCTCACCCGTCCATTGTCGCAAGGCGGGGCAAATCGGGGCGGTGTTCAGCGGGAACCGCGCAACGCCCGGCGGCTCGGCAGAGGAGCAGCGCCGGCATCGGCAGGTTCGGCAGGTTCGGCTGCTTCGGCTGCTTCGGCCGCCAGCACCGCAGGCGTAGCCTCGGCCTCGCGCTCCCGGTGCGCACCGTCGTCGTGATCGGGCTCGGGTGGCTGGGCCGCCCGCGTGCCAACCGCCTTGACCACCAGCACGGCAATCAGCGTGGTGACCGGAATCGCGAGGACGAGGCCGATCGACCCCACGAGCGTGCGCACCACTTCTTCGGCGAGCTCACCGGTGGTGAGGGTGTTGATGAGCGAGTTGTCCTGCAGCGAGACCAGGATCAGCAGCGGCAGGGCCGCGCCCGCGTAGGCGAACGCGATGGTGTAGACGGTGGAGGCGATATGGTCGCGGCCAATGCGCATGGCGCCGGTGAAGAGCCGGCGGGCCGACGTGTGCGGCGCCAGTTCGTGAAGTTCCCAGACCGCGGAGGACTGGGTGATCGTGACGTCGTTCAGGACCCCGAGGCCCGAGATGATCAGTCCGCACAGGATGATTCCGGACAGGGAAATCTCCGGGGCTGCGTTGATGAGGGCACTCGAACTTTCGCTGCCCACTCCCGTGAGGTTGGCGGTGTCAGT
Organism: Arthrobacter sp. TRD_SC_6; assembly: GCF_055361185.1. Lineage (NCBI taxonomy): Bacteria > Bacillati > Actinomycetota > Actinomycetes > Micrococcales > Micrococcaceae > Arthrobacter > Arthrobacter sp. TRD_SC_6. The sequence goes on along the minus strand of NZ_CM143953.1, from coordinate 2,065,806 downwards.
GGACCAGGCGGCGAGCAGCGCGGTGATCCCCAGGCCGAAGATTGTGCCCAGCAGCGCAGTCGATGTCCTGGCGGAGAACCCGTGCGCGAAGTACAGCACCCCGATCATGATCACCACCGAGCCCACCAGGCCAACCAGCAGCGGCGGCTTGCCCTCGACCAGCCCGGGCAGCATGAACTGGGCCAGCACAGCCAAGGCACCGACCAAGCCGACGATGGCCCGCAGCCCGCGCCACCGCGCCACAGCAACGACGACGACGGCGTACAGCACCGCGAGCGCGGACATCGGCAGGGTGCGGACGAAGTCGACGAAGATATAGGGCGCGCTGGCGCCGCTGATGACGCCCTCGAGGTTGAGGTAGCGGATGGAATCGCCGGGGTTGACCTGGCCGGATCTCGCGATCTCCGGGTTGAGCTCGACGGGTATAGCTGCGCCTCCGGCATCTGGTTGCACGTAGGCGACCTGGCACTGTTGGGCCTCGCCTCCGGCGTCGACCGTGGGCTGCGATGACGGGCAGTCTTCGACCGTGACCCGCTGAACCGTCCCGGTGTCCATGGAGGTTCCCGGTGCTGTCGCGTAGGGGCTGGACACTGAAACGTCCGACCGGTCCGGGGAAGGCCAGAGGAGGATCATGCCGATCACGGTGATGATACCGAGCGGGAGGAGAATCGACGCCAGCAGCAGGTTGGCACGCCGCCTGGTCCCCAGCAGGGCCGCCCGCTGCGCCGAATCCAGCGTGGCGCCGGAGGGATCCGACGAATGGATATGGCTGTGGCCCACTTCAGTTCCTTGCTGTCGGTATGGTGCTGGCAGGATGGACTCAATCGGCGCGGTGCGTGATCCCCTTCAGGATTCTACGCAGGTAGTCTCGGCGGCTCCGGGAGGCTGCGGTGGCCCGGAGGTGTCGATTGAGTAGAGGGAGGCTGCGTGGCAAGGGAACGGTTCAGCGAAGCCGGTGACCACCCGTCGGGCGCCTTTCCCCATGCACCCGAGCTGATGATCCGGCCAGCGAAGGGGGACGCCCGGGGCGTGGCGCTCGTGCTGCATGGCGGCCAGGCGAACAGCTTCGAGCCCGTGCGCTCCCACCACCCCAGCCCGGCGCGCATGATCCCGTTCGCCCGCCTGCTGGAGTCCTGGGGCTCACCGGCCGGCCTCGAAACCTTGAGCCTGCGCAACAGGGTCCGTGGGTGGAACGGTGCCGGGATGACTCCCCTGCATGACGCCCGCTGGGCGCTGGAACAGATCCGCGACCGGCGTCCGGAGGTTCCCATCTACGTGCTTGGCCATTCGATGGGAGGCCTCACGGCGCTTTGCGTCGCGGACGACGCACAGGTGAGCGCCGTCGTCGCCCTCGCTCCCTGGCTGGACAGTACGACGCCGCTCGAACAGGTGGCCGGTAAGCGCCTGCTCATCATGCACGGCGACGCTGACCGGTGGACATCACCGAAGCAGTCGCTGCGGTTTGCCCAGCGGGCTCAACCCATCGCCGACGACGTTCGTTACGTTACGCTCGCCGGAGCCGGACACTTCATGTTCCGGAAGGTCCGGACGTGGCATGAGCTCAGCGTCTCTTACCTGCTCGACTCATTTGCACAGGACACCGGCGCCCTGGTCAGCGAAAGGTACCTCGGGCTTGCCAGGGACCTTCGCAGCCAGCCCGCTCCGCTGGGTATCACTCTGTAGGCAGTCTCAGGTACTGACTATCCGGGTTTCCGCCAGGACCTTCGCCGATCCCTGTGCCAGGAGAGGCTCGATGACGTTGACGAGGGCGGTCATCGCATCGTCAACCTCAACCTGGACCGGGTACTGGTAGACGAGCATCGCGAGCAGTGTTGCCACAGCGGCCTGCTGTTCGCGCTCGGGCAACGTGGTGTCATACCCGACCAGCACATCGGCCGGTGCGTCGGTGCGGCTTTGCGTATAGCTCAGCGCGAAAGCTGCGATGTTCCCGCCGGCTGCCTTCGGCTGGTCGCGAAGCACGACGGCGCCTCCCGCCCCGGCGATGTCGGCAAGCAGGTACTGCTGCGCCTGGCCGAGCGTCATGTTCGCAGGATCCCATTCGTGGACTGCGTTGTACCACTCGGCGACGGACGAGGTAAGTTCCACCGAACCGGTGGCGGCCTCCTCAAGCTGCGGGCCGTCGTCGTCGGCGAGGTTCTGCACCGGCAGCGCGCCCGGGGCAACTTCGATGATCCGGGAACGTTGGATCTCGGTTAAGTCCGCGGCCTCGGCAAACGCCGCACCCGCTGAACCGGGAACGACCTTGTTCCGAAGCGCTGACACGCCCGACGGCGACTCCCGGGCTTCATGCTGCAGCATGCCGAGGATGGTGCTCCCAATCCCGGCCCGTCGGTGGTCTGCGCCGACCTCTACGTAAGCCCACAACCGCTGGTTGTGCAGCCGAGCTTCGAAAACGTACCCCGCCGCAACCAGCACCGCGGCGCCGTCAACGGAGTCTTCAGCGACAATGCAGCGAAGCCAGGGAAGATCCGTGGACGGCCGGAACAGGGAGCGGGACTGCTCGGCGTGCTGGTTGTCCGGGCCGCCCCACACCTGCAGCAGCTCAAGGTCATCACCCTCGCGCCACGGGCGGTACTGGATTGCCACTTAGGCGCCCACCAGCCGCTGCGCGAGGTATCCCTCAACCTTGTCCAGGGAGACCCGTTCCTGCGCCATGGTGTCGCGTTCACGGATGGTGACGGCCTGGTCCTCGAGGGTCTCGAAGTCCACGGTGATGCAGAACGGTGTGCCGATTTCGTCCTGGCGGCGGTAGCGGCGGCCGATGGCACCGGCGTCGTCGAAGTCGATGTTCCAGTTCCTGCGCAGCTGGGCGCCGAGGTCCTTGGCCTTGGGCGAGAGGTCCTCGTTGCGGCTCAACGGCAGGACGGCGGCCTTCACCGGGGCAAGGCGCGGATCCAGCTGCAGGACGGTGCGCTTGTCCACGCCACCCTTTGCGTTCGGTGCCTCATCCTCTTTGTAGGAGTCCACCAGGAACGCCATGAAGGAGCGGGTCAGGCCGGCGGCAGGCTCGATGACGTAGGGGGTGTAGCGCTCATTGGTGGCCTGGTTGAAGTAGCTGAGATCGGTGCCGGAGTGCTTGGAGTGCGTGGACAGGTCAAAGTCCGTGCGGTTCGCGATGCCCTCCAGCTCGCCCCACTCAGTGCCCTGGAACCCGAACCGGTACTCGATGTCGGTGGTGCCCTTGGAGTAGTGGCTCAGCTTCTCCTGCGGATGGACGAAGAGGCGCAGGTTGTCGGGGTTGATGCCGAGGCCGGTGTACCAGTCGAACCGTTCCTTGATCCAGTACTCGTGCCAGTGGTCGTCAGTTCCGGGCTCGACGAAGAACTCCATCTCCATCTGCTCGAACTCGCGCGTACGGAAGATGAAGTTGCCGGGCGTGATCTCGTTGCGGAAGCTCTTTCCGACCTGGCCGATGCCGAACGGCGGCTTCTTCCGGGAGGTGGTGAGCACGTTGTTGAAGTTCACGAAGATCCCCTGTGCCGTTTCAGGCCGCAGGTAGTGCATGCCCTCTTCATTGGCGACAGGCCCCAGGAAGGTCTTGAGCAGGCCGGAGAATTCCTGTGGTTCGGTCCACTGGCCGCGGGTGCCGCAGTTGGCGCAGGCGATGTCCGCGAGGCCGTTCTCTGCCGGGCGGCCCTTCTTCTCCTCGTACTCTTCCTCAAGGTGGTCCGCACGGAAACGCTTGTGGCAGGAAAGGCACTCGACCAGCGGATCGGAAAAAACGTCTACGTGACCGGATGCTTCCCACACCTGACGGGGCAGGATGACCGAGGAATCAAGGCCGACGACGTCATCGCGGCCACGCACCATGGACTGCCACCACTGGCGCTTGATGTTTTCCTTCAGCTCGGCTCCGAGTGGACCGTAATCCCAGGCGGACCGGGAACCGCCGTAGATTTCACCTGCCTGGAAGACGAAGCCGCGCCGCTTGGCGAGGGAAATGATCGGGTCCAGGGCGGAAACCTGCTTGGCCACGGTGGATGCCATCCTCAACTGTCAGGACAGGCCGCTGGGTGCGGTCGTCGTAGGTGCCGCCGGAGGTGCTCCCAGAAGGGAAAGCGCCCTGGCCGGACGGGCGAAGGTACCACCCTAGCCTACCCAAGCCTGGCCCACCGAAGAGCGCACGACGGGAGGTGCCGACACGATGTGTGTCAGCGGAACGGTGCCAGGTTCCGCCGGCTCCAGGGCAGCGTGGTGAGCGCGATCGCTCCCAGTGTGAGGATGGGACCCGCAATCGTCGCGAAGGCGACGACCGTACCGGGCGTTGGGAAAATCAGGTCCAGCGCGAGTGAACCGATCAGTTGTCCGGCGATCATGCCGAGCCCGGTCAGGAGGACCCCCAGCGAACGCACCAGCAGGGCGCTTAGCCCGATGAACACGCAGCCCATCGGTCCACCCAGGTAGTACCACCACTGATCCGGGAGCGGTCCCCCGAAGCCCGCGATGGCAACCTTGATCAGCCAGGCGATCAGTAGGAGCGCTGATCCTGAAATGAAGTTCATCAGTGTTGCGGTGATGGGAGTTCCGTAGTGAACGGCCGAGGTCCCATTCATCGCCTGCTGGTAGCTCATCAGGACACCCGCGGCGATCGGAAGGAGCAGCGGAAGGATGAGTGCCGCCGTCGTGCCTTCCCCTGCAAGGCGGGGCGACACGGCCCAGGCGACCGCCGCGACCGTGAGGACGACACCGATGACACGCATCGGGGTGATGGCTCGGCGCCCGCCGGGGCCAATGCCCGCGCGGTCTACGGCCAGCCCGCTGAGGGTCTGGCCCATGACCGTTGCGACCGTGAACATGGCCACTCCCAGCAGCCCGATGGTCAGGGACTGCGAGAAGACGAAGAGCGCACCGATCATGCCCGCCGCAAGGTAGATCCGCGGGAAGCGCTTCTCACGTACGGCCGGAAGCAGCTGGCCCAGGCCCGCCCTGCCGCGCGGCAGGAGAAGGGAGATGAGGATCATCAGCGCGAGCCCCGTGCTGAAACTGATGAGGGCCGCAGCCAGTCCGTCGTCGAGCCGTTGCCCTAACGCACCGTTGATCCGTCCCTGCAACGGAATGGCCACTCCCGCGAGGATGGCGAGCGGAAGGCCGATTGAAATAGGGAGGCGAGGGGGCGCAGACACCCGTCAATCCTAAGAGTCCAACGCCCGCGCTGAGGACCGTGTGGTCATTTGACAAGGCATGATGGTGCCATGAGCAATGAAAACGAAGTGCCGATCCGTGACGGGATGATCAGGCTGGGCCAACTGGTCAAGCTTGCCAACCTTGCGGAGGACGGAGCCGAAGCCAAAGAGCTGATCGAGACCGGGCTGGTGAAGGTCAACGGTGATATCGAGGACCGGCGGGGGCGCCAGTTGCACCCTGGCGACTCGGTGACCGTCAATGGGGTCACCGTTTCAGTGGTGTCCGCCTGAGTCCTGGAACACTCATCTGGAGGAACTCCCGGACATGTCCGAGTTCCTGCACGTTGATGCTGTGGAACATCCCGGCGTAAAGCACTTTCGTGAGCTTCGCATGGCCGTTCAACCAGCCGTGGGTGAACTCAATCCGGTCGGCTGTTATGACTGGATCCTCCTGGTCCCTCCCCCAGAAGAAGGGAACGGGGTTCGCCTTGACCTCGTCGTCCCGGAAATAGTCGCTGCCTTCAGAATCGATTGCGAATCCTGATAGGCCGACGACGGCACAGTAGTCCAAGGGCCGGATGCGGAGCATTGAACTGGCGATGGCCATGCCCATCGAGAAGCCCAACAGGCTCACGCTGGAGTGGTTGGTCCTGACCGAATCCACCCAGCCGGTGATGTTGTCCACGGCTGCGATGACCTCACCCGTCAGCCCCCGCGCGTCGGGAGTGAACGGGAACCAGGTGAATCCGGAGCCCATCGCAATAGGTGCGCGGACCGACGCCACAGTGAACTCCTCCGGGAGGAACTCGAGAATGCCCATCAGGTCATCCTCGTTGGCGAGGTGACCGTGCAACAGGACCAGCAACGGGGTATCCGGCCGCTCGTTCTCCGGTTTGGACCAGATCACCACCGGCTCCCAGGTGGATTGCGGTGCTGACGATGGGCCGGGTCCAGCGGTTTGGGTCATTAAGACATTCTGGCACGGCCAAAGGTGCGGCCCGGCCGCCCCCATGTGGGAGCGTTGGTCCATGAACCCGCCCCGAGAAACCGCGGCAGCCGGACCCGCAAACGCTCCAGCACCGCACGACGTCGGCACCCGACGTTTGCTCCAGCAGCATCTTTGGGGTCCTCCAGCGGAATCAGCACCGGCCCTCCTGCGATCAATGGGCGCTGTGCAGGCCCAGGAGTTCGCCTATGCACGCTGGTCACTCGCGCAGCGCTGCAACGGTACGACGGCCACATCCGTCGATCAGGAATACTCGGCCGGGTCACTCCTGCGGACCCATGTCCTGAGGCCAACCTGGCACTTTGTGCATAGATCGGATGCAGACTGGCTGCTCCGCCTTACCGAATCACGAGTCAGGAGGTCCATGCAGCCTCTCCTAAAACGGCTCGGACATGACGCACGCACCATGGCGGAGGGAACGGCGGTACTCGAGGCAGCGGTGTCGGACGGAGCCCACCGCACCCGCGACGAACTGGCTGCAGCGCTGGATGCTTCCGGACTTCCATCCACCGGCCCCGCCCTGGCGTCCTTCCTGATGACTGCCGAACTCGACAGGGTCCTCATCAGTGGAATCCCCGTCTTCGCCGCGAACGGGACAAACCCGAACGGGACAATAAAACACACCTACGCGGCGTTCGGTTCGCGAGCCGGCTCGATCCCACCGGGCGGACCAACCACAGGGCACGACGGCGGCACGTTCGACAGAACCGCAGCGTTGCGCGAGCTGGTGATCCGCTATTTCAGTTCCCGATCTCCCGCAACCGTGAAGGATTGCGCCCTCTGGTCGGGACTGACCCTGACGGACGTGCGCGTTGGTTTGAAAGAGGCCGGAGACCAGTTCGCCACAGAGGAAATCGGTGGCACCACTTTCGTCTGTTCGGCGCAGCAGCCGGTTGCAGCGGCCCCTGGGCTCCCCCGGGTGGACCTGATCCAGTGCTACGACGAGTTCGTGATGGGCTATACCCCCACCCGCTTCTTCGGCACGGCTCCACTCGGGACCAATCCGGCGCATCTGGCCGGGCATGTTGTCCTGCTCAACGGTCAAGTGGCGGGCGGCTGGAAACACACGCTCAGTGCGCGCAAGGCCGGACGGCACGTAATGGTGCAGGTAACAATGCATAGGCAATTCGATCCTGACGAGGCCGCAGCGCTCGAAAGCGCAGTCCACAGGTATTCCGCTTTCCTGGAACGGCCCGTCGACCTGCGCCTGCAACGCCTCTAGGAAAGCTAGGCGGCGTCGTCGTCGTCGTCGTCGTCGTCGTCGTAAAACGCTGCACGAAGCGCCGGCTCAAGCTGCGCGATCTCCGTGAGGAAGGCGTCGTGGCCGATCGGTGACGTGATCGTGTGCACCGGCACATCGCCCGGAAGAGCGGCCGCCAGGTCATGCGACTGTGAGGGCCAGTACAACCTGTCCGAGTCCACCGCAGCGATGAAGAACCGCGCGCTGGATGCCGACAGAGCGCTGGTCAGGCTCCCACGGTCCCGGGCGACGTCGTGGCTCATCAGTGCCTCGGTGAGCGTGACGTAGCTGTTCGCATCAAACCGGCCGACCAGCTTGTCAGCCTGGTGGTCCAGGTAGCTTTCCACCTGGTACCTGCCCCGATCTGCGGAGAGGTGGGACCCGAACGGCGCCTCGGCCCCCTGCGCTGCACGGCCGAACCTGTGCGCAAACTCGGCTTCGGAGCGATAGGTGATGTGGGCTATGCGCCGTGCAATACCGAGCCCGTCCTCCGGGCTGGCGCTGCCGTAATAGTCCCCACCGTTGTACCGGGGATCAAGACGGATGGCCTGCACCTGCGCCTGGGCAAAAGCAATCTGTTCAGCCGAACTCGCAGCAGCACACGCTATGACCGCACAACGCGCCACCTGCTCCGGATACATCACCGCCCACTCGAGTGCACGCGCCCCGCCCATCGACCCGCCGATCACCGAATGCCATGTCGCCACACCGAGCCGGTCCGCCAACAATGCCTCTGCCCGCACCGAGTCCCGAATGGTAATGAACGGAAAGCGGGATCCCCACGGGTTTCCCTCCGGGTCGAGCGAAGCAGGCCCGGTTGAGCCATAGCAGCCGCCGAGCATGTTGATGGAGACGACGAAGAACCGATCAGTGTCGATGGTGCGGCCGGGACCGACGAATCCGTCCCACCAGCCGTCCTCCTCGGAGGTTCCCCGAGCCACGTGCGTACTCCCCGTGAGTGCGTGCTGTACCAGTACCGCGTTGGAAGCCTCCGCGTTGAGCGTCCCCCAGGTCTCGTACGCGAGGACGACGTCGGGCAGATGTCCGCCGGTCTCCAGCGTCAGTGGGCCGATGGACAGCTGGTGTACGACGCTGTCCACAGGCTCCGCCTCAGGGTGCGGTTCCGTTGTGGTGATGCCTGTCAAACCTGCCGCCTTTGTGGATCGCGCTTGCGCCTGCACACCGCGCGCAGGGCCTGGTCGTCACCCGGGGCACCCCACCGCGGAAGGAGGGTTGCCGGACAGCAAGCCGGGGCTGATGGCGGGCAAGAGCCCGCCACACTGTCACTCGTGACCTGTTACTAGAAGACCCGACAGGGGCGGAAAAGGGCAACTATTGTGACTCGCGGTGAAATGACCTTGGGGGTTCCTTGGGTGCTGGTGCTTTCGCGATGCTTCCTGTGGCGGCGGCCAAAATCACCGTCTGCACCTATTGACAGTGCCTCAGATTGAGAGCAACCTGAGAATCTCGATCGCAGGTTCGGTTCAGCCCATTACGGCACGTCGTCGCGATGCCCTGCCAGACTTGCATTCCCGGAGCACCAATCGCGCTTCCGGAGGAACAGTTAAACCACTCCTTGTTGAGGAGAACTGAAAATGCCTGCAGTAACTGTCACAACCCTTGAATCAAAATCTTTTGATGACCCGGATGAAAAACGCCGTCCCCCAAAGACAGAAGTCGATGTCGTCAATATTGGTGGCACCACGCTCGGCAGGTTCACCTTCGAGCCCGGTTGGCGCTGGTCCGAGACGGTCAAGACCGTGGTCCACACCGACAGCTGCCAGAACAACCATCTGGGCTTCTGCATCGCGGGAACACTTACGGTCCAGTTGGAAGACGGGACCCGCAACACAATCAATGCCGGTGACGCCTACGCCATTCCTCCGGGCCACGATGCTTGGGTTGAAAATGACGAGACGTTTGTGGGGTACGAAATCATGAGTGCGGCAACGTACGCCAAGTCCGACTAGGTGAACGAGTCTTAATCCTCCACTGCAGGAGTCCGGAAATCGGCGGTCCCAGAACAACCATCTGGGCTCCTGCACCGTCGGAACACTCACGATCCTACCTGTGACTTAGGTAACCCTAAGTCGAGGCGTCCATCACAAAGTGCCAAGATGGGGCCATGCGTCTGGATCATGTGTCATATGCCTGCGAACCCGACGGTCTGACTGCCACCGCAGAGCGGATCTCCACAGCCCTTGGCGTTGACTATGTCAGGGGCGGGGTTCATCCGCGGTTCGGTACGCGGAACGTGATCATCCCTCTCGTCAACGGCCAGTACCTAGAGGTGGTTGAGGTACTCAACCACCCGGCATCGGACAAGGCCCCCTTCGGGCAGGCAGTCCGCGCACGGTCGGAAGCTGGCGGCGGCTGGATGGGCTGGTGCGTTGCGGTTGATGATCTTTCACCCTTTGAAGAGCGGCTCGGACGCGGGGCTGTCCCCGGGAACCGCAAGTTTCCGGACGGACAGGAACTCACCTGGCAGCAGATCGGCATCAAGGGCCTGATCGCAGATCCCCAGGTTCCTTACATGATCCGCTGGGATGACGGCACCGAAGCTATCCACCCCTCACAGGCCCGCGAAGCATCCGTGCGGCTGAGCGCCCTGACAATCGCAGGTTCCGCAGACCGCGTCACCGAATGGCTTGGCACGCCGGCCGCCTACCCGCTCGACAACGTAGACGTGGAGTGGATTGCACCAAACGGCACGCCAGGCATTATGTCGGTGACGTTCGAAACCAGCGATGGATTCGTCCGGATCTGAAGCCGGTCAGCTTCCCAGTCCAATAGCCGGACCAAACAGCGCAAAGCCAACGAAGCCCGCAATGTCCAGAAGGGCGTGAGCCACCACCAGTGGCATTACTCGCCTGGTGCGTGTGTAGGCGTACCCGAAAATGAGTCCCATGACCACGTTGCCGATGAACGGGCCTATCCCCTGATACAGGTGATAGCTTCCGCGCAGCAACGCTGAGGTGATGATGATCGCCGGAGTAGACCAGCGAAGTTCCTTCAAGCGAACAAACAGGTACCCCACCACTATCACCTCTTCGACCACAGCGTGACGCACCGCTGAGAGAATCAGCACCGGTACCGTCCACCAGTAGGTGTCGAGAGCCGAGGGAACAATGGCGGTGGTCAGGCCGAACGCCCGGCCGGCCGCGTAAACGCCCAGCGTCCCCGCTCCAATCAACGCTGCCAGCCCGAAGCCCAGTCCGAAGTCCACCAACGGTCGGGTGAACGTGAAACCGATCCTGCGGAACGCCGATCTGCCTGGAACGGTGAGCAGGAACAACACCAGTACCACCGGAATCAGCGCGAAGAAGATACCCAGCAACTGATAGGCCAGATCGAAGTACTGCCGGTCATTCAGTGTGGGGTTCATCGTGGTGGTCTGGGCACCCAGGGGTCCGCGGGACATTTTGTCGAGCAGCTGGACGACGGCGTACACCGCCGACTGCCCAAGTGACAGCCCCAGCACAATCAGGACTTCGGCCTTGACCCTGAAGCTTCCAACAGCAGCCGACGGCTGGCTGGCTTTGTCGGTCTGCATAGGTTCATGGTGCCGTACGCGGCTGCCGGCAGCCAAAGCGCCCGTCTCTGGACAGCGTCGATGAGTGGCTAGTCGGTGTCGACAGGCGGAGCTACGACCACCCGCGTGCCACCCTCCTTGAATGCCGTCAGCTGGTACTCGGTGATGCCGTCATCCGTGATCAGGTTCGTGAAGGCGTAACCGTTCATTGTCGCGAATGCCCGAACCCCGATCTTCGACGAGTCAGCAACAATGTAGGCTGCCGTCGCGCGCCGGGCGATCATGGCGTTGACGGCTGCCTCACCCTCGTCGGCGACTGTAGGGCCGAACTTCGGGTCCAGCCCGTTCACGCCCACGAAAGCGAAGTCGAGAGCAACCCGCTGCAAGATGGCATCGGTGTAGGGGCCAACGAGCTCGTATGAGCGGGAGTTGACTATCCCGCCTGTGACCATGATCTTGAAGTTTGGCCGCACAGCAAGCTGGGCGGCAATGTTGATTGCGTTCGTGACGACCGTGAGGGTCGGTTTCCTCGACTGCTCCATCAGGTCGCGGCGAGTGCTGAGCACCTGCGCCAGTGCCGTACTGGTGGTACCTCCGCAGAGCCCCACGACCGCGCCGCGTGGAATCAGGGCGCTGGCTGCGTGGGCGATCGCGCGTTTGTGGGCTGACGCTGCATCTCGGTTCTGGCCGGCAGACAGGGTGTAGGCACCGGCTTCGATGGTGGCGCCGCCCCTCGTGCGGCTCAGCAGGCGCTGTTCGGCCAGACTGTCGAGGTCCCGTCTGGCGGTGGCCGGCGAGACGTTAAGGCGCGCGACGATATCGTCGACCTCAAGATGCTTGGACTGCGCAAGCAGTTCGAGGATCGCGTTGAGCCGGTCTCCGCGCTTCAGACCTGCTTCCGAGTTCATGTGGGCTCCCTTACCCGCGATTCAGTCCTCAAGACCTGAGTGAGCGGAAGTGCGTGTACCCGGTCAGCATAGATCACGTAACGTCGTTCGGTATACACCTGACTGCTCACTCCCCTGGATCATCGAAATCCGACGAAGTGCCATAACTGTCCGGTAACGTCACACGCGTAAGACTTGACGTGAGGCGTAGATCACGCAATTATCTTCTGCAAGCGATGAATCTAAATGATCACTTTGCTCGCCGTTCAATCAGTACTTTGCAGCAAAATCTAATCAAGATGCAGTTCCCAAAAACGGAGGCACGACGATGAACTTCCAGCACAAGCCGCTCGAGCGGCGTAACTTTCTGAAGGGCGCGCTTGCGACAGCGGCCCTCATTCCGCTCGGAGGCGCCCTGGCATCCTGCGCCGCAGGCGGAGGCAACACCAGTGGCGGAGAAGCCCCTGCGGGAGAAGTTTCTGACGCCAACCCGTTCGGTGTAGCAGCAGACTCGACCGTCGACACAGTCATCTTCAACGGCGGCTACGGCATCGATTACGTCGAGTTCGCCGCGAGCCTCGTCGAGGAAGCACAGTCCGGCGTAACGGTCGAGGTAGCAGCCTCCACGGCAATCGCCCAGGAACTCCAGCCCCGCTTCGTCGGTGGCAACCCACCGGACCTCATTGACAACTCCGGAGCCCAGCAGATTGGCCTCAACACCATCCTTGCGCAGCTCGAGGACCTCAACCCGGTCATTGATGCGAAGAACCTCGAGGGTGACGTCATCCGCGACACGCTCTATGACGGCGTCCTTGAGCCCGGTTTGTTCGACGGCGAGCTGAAGGCCATCAACTACGTCCTCACCGTCTATGCGCTGTGGTACTCCGCATCGCTGTTCGAAGAAAATGGCTGGACCCCTCCGCAGACCTGGGAAGAGGCGATGGCTCTCGGCGCCGCGGCGAAGGAGCAGGACAAGTACCTGTTCACCTTCGGCAAGGAAGCTTCGACGTACTACATGGAAATGGCTATTGCCAGCGCCATCAAGGAAGGCGGAGATGAAGTCCGCCTCGCACTGGAGAACCTTGAGCCGGAGTGCTGGTCGCACCCAGCGATCCAGTCCGTCTTCTCTGCCCTGGACGAGATCGTCAAGGCTGGCTACATCCAGCCGGGCGGTGCAGGCACCGTCTTCACCGCGGCGCAGGCGCAGTGGACCAATGACCAGACGGCACTGCTCTACCCATCAGGGTCCTGGATCGAGAACGAGATGAAGGACCAGACCGCAGAGGGCTTCGAGATGACCGGCGCTCCAGTGCCCTCCGTCTCCGCCGATGCAGCGCTGCCATACACCGCTCTCCACAGCGCATCGGGCGAGCCATTCGTTGTCCCGTCCCAGGGCAAGAACGTTGCCGGCGGTATGGAGACCCTGCGCGTCATGCTCTCCAAGGAAGCTGCAACGAACTTCGCCAAGACCAAGCTGGCTCCGACCATCGTCAAGGACACCGTTCCGGCAGACGGTTTCGGTTCCACAGCACTGGTGTCGCAGACCACTCTGCTGGCGGACGCAGGTTCGGACATCTTCCACTGGAACTTCAACACGCTGTACGGCATGAACCCGGATCAGTTGGTTGTGTGGAACACGTTCCTGAGCGGCGAATCCGACGCTGCTGCCCTGACCTCCGGGCTCCAGGAAATCACTGATCGTATCCGTGAAGATGATTCCGTTGAGAAGGTCGAAGTGAAGTGACCGTTCTCGACACAAAACCACCAGCTGGCGGTGGCCCTCGGGCCACCGCCAGTCGGCGGCGCAAAAAACTTACGTTTGATCGGGTCAGCTTCTTTGCCGTGTTCCTTGGCATTCCGCTGGCCATCTACCTGCTGTTTGTCATCTCGCCTTTCGCCCAGGCCTTCTATTACTCGATGACAAATTGGTCCGGGTTCACACCGGACATGGAGTTCACCGGTTTCGCCAACTACACGAAGCTCCTTAACGACGACATCTTCCTGAAGTCCGTCGGTAACAACATCCTTTTGGTAGTCGTTCTTCCGATCGTCACGATCATCCTGGCCCTCATCCTCGCCACCATGGTCACCGTGGGCGGCAGTAGCCGCGGTCAGATCAAGGGCTTGAAGAATTCGTCTTTCTACCGGATTGTCTCCTTCTTCCCGTACGTGGTCCCGGCGGTAGTCATCGGCATCATGTGGAATCAGATCTTTGCTCCGTCCAATGGCCTACTCAACGGCATACTGACGGGGATCGGCCTCGAACAATTCAGGAATTTCCCGTGGCTGGGTAATGAATCCTCGGCGATGCCAGCATCCATGTTCGTGATCGTCTGGGGCTTCGTGGGCTTCTACATGGTGCTCTTTGTTGCCGCGATCAAGGGCATCCCCGCTGAAACCTTCGAGGCTGCGCGGATCGACGGGGCCGGACGCTTTCGAACCTTCATCTCGATTACCATTCCCCTGATTCGCGATAACGTGCAGACCGCTTACATCTACATGGGCATCCTGGCCCTTGATGCGTTTGTCTATATGTCGGTTCTCAACCCCATCGGTGGGCCGAACAACTCCACTCTCGTCATGTCCCAGCAACTGCTCACCACGGCTTTCAACGACGGCCAGTTCGGGTACGCAAGTGCAATGGGCGTGATCCTGGCGATCGTGACGCTGGTCTTCTCAGCCCTGGTGTTCCTTGCCAACAGGCTGCTCGGCGGAAAGGACGCCTGATCATGACCACCAAGACACTTCCCGAAAACACCAGCAAACGGGACCGCAAGAGCCCTCCCATTCCGCCTGAGGACCAAACCGTGGCAAAGTCCAAGGATTCCTCCGGGGACAAAACGTTCGGCACGGTAGCGCACGCCCTGCTGATCCTGTGGACAGCAATCGTCGTCCTGCCGCTGCTCTGGACGTTGATGACGTCGTTCAAGACCACCAGCGAGATTTTCTCCTCGCCGTTTTCGCTGCCCGCGGAAGCGAACTTCGTCAACTATGTGAATGCCTGGACAACCGCTGGGATTGGCCGCTACTTCATCAACACCGTCCTGGTGGTAGGTTCAGCGCTGATCATCGTGATGGTCCTCGGAGCCATGTGCGCCTACGTATTGGCCCGCTTCAAGTTCTTCGGGAGCCGGGCGGTCTACTACCTGATGCTCGCCGGCCTGACCTTCCCGATCTTCCTGGCCATCGTTCCGCTGTTCTTCATCCTGCAGAACATGGGCCTCCTGAACACGCTGCCCGGACTCACCATTACCTATGTGGCGTTCGCGCTCCCGTTCACGGTGTTCTTTCTCTTTTCCTTCTTCAAGACGCTTCCCCACGAGATTGCGGAAGCCGCCTCGATTGACGGTGCGGGTGAATGGCGGACGTTCTTCCAGGTGATGCTGCCGATGGCGAAGCCGGGAATCGCATCCGTGGCCATCTTCAACTTCCTCGGCCTGTGGAACCAGTTCCTCATTCCGGTCGCGTTGAACACCAATGAGCGCAACTATGTGCTCTCACAGGGCCTGGCCCGCTTCGCCTCGCAGGCCGGTTACGCAGTTGACTTCGGCGCACTCTTCGCTGCCGTAGTCATCACGGTCGCTCCGGTGCTCGTTGTGTACGTACTCTTCCAGCGCCAGCTGCAGGGATCCGTATCCGCAGGCACCTTGAAGTAACCTCGCTTCGAACCGACAACCGAAAAGGGAGGGTGTGGCCGCCGACAGGCAGCCGCACCCTCCCTTTTCGATTCCAGGGCGCAGGAACTAGCCCGCTCGGTGATCCACAGGCAGCATCCCGAAGTCGTAGATCCAGGGCAGCGGTTCGCGCCTCGCAGCGAGCCGATGGCCTTCCTCCGGCTGGACGCCTTCTTCGTTAGCCATGCGGAGGGCCGTGTACCCGAACCAGAGCTCGGCAAGCTCGATCTCACCTTCCCGAAGCTGAGGGAGCACCAGACCCTCGTCGAGCACGGCCCCAGCCCGGACGACGTCGTGTGCTTTCAAGGCCGCAGCGGCTTCAACCAACCGCGCACGCGGAGTGGTGCGCACCTCGCGGGGCAGCGCGTCAACTGCCTGGAGAACAACAAGCGCCGACGACGACGACGCCACACACGCGAGGCGCTCAAGAAGCAGGGTCTGATGATCCGGAGCGAGGGTCACGGCACGGTCGTAGAGTGAAATGCTCTCCTGTGGATCAGAGTGGGCAATGACCACTGCGTGGTTGCGCAGGGCCCAGGCATTCGGTTCAGCCTCGTAGGAGGCGCGCCAGGCTTTAATAGCACCCGCAGAATCACCGGAGTACGCCAGTGCCACGCCACGGTGCAGGTCCGCGAGCCATCCGGTCACGCCCTGGAGCAGGGCAAGCCAGACCGGGGACACCAGGTACGACGGCGGCGCTACCGTCACGCTGCCGCTCATTGTCCCGCTGTCGAGGAGCTCGATCCAGGGCTGCTGCTCCGCGCCGAGGCTGGAGTCCGGGAACGGGGTCCCTGCAGAGCCGAACGGCGCCCCACCGGCCGCGCGCCTCCGTCGTCGTTCCAATGCACCCCAGCCAGAGGCGGTCTGCAGGAGTTCAGCCGGCTCGCGGTCGGCGAAGGCCGCTGCCTCGCTGCTCCGGTCCGAAAGCCACTCGGACGGAACCACCCTCTGGACAGCGTCATTGACCGCTGCCCGGACAGTGTCCCAATCCCCGTGGGCCGCTTCCGGATCCACCTCGAGCAAGCCGTAAGTCTCCGTCCAGGACCGCGATGAGTGAGCCGCCAGCGGCAGGTGCTCCAGTTGCGTCCTCGCCAGCCCCGCCTGGATTTCGAGGTACTTACCGCCTAAAGGCGAGAGCCACTCCTGCCAGTGCCTGCCTCCCTGGCTGCGCCCCCAGAGAAAAAGCTTCCGACCCTGCAGTTCCCTCGTGGACGAGTGCAGCAAGCCTGACCCGCTGGTGTCGAGAGCCGTAATCCAGGGATGCGCTGCAGCACGGAGGTCAAAGAAGTAGTCCGCGGCAGCATCTGAGCGGGTCGAATAACTGCGGTCCACGCTGCCGGTGGTGGGAAAGCCGGTCCCGCGCAGCCCGTTGCCGTAATCGAACTGCCATGCGAAGTCCGCATCGGCGATCACACGGGTCCCTTCGTCCTCCGGAACGGCGATGTTGGACCACCAGTACAGGGGCACCTCATGCTGGTTCGGGTTGGTGACGCGGACGGAGACCAGCAGGGCTGCGGAACCGGAGGGAAGCCACGCATCGACCTGGTAGATGAGCTCACGCGAGCGCTCGTATTCGTACATACGCAGCACCTCGGTGCCGTCGTCGAGCACCACCTTCGCCGTATGCAGGGGCGAGGAGGTCAGCGGGGTGTGCCCGGTGGTTCCGATGTTCCACTCCGCTCCCCCAGCGAACCAGGCGTCGCGCAGGGCGAGGTTGCCGGGCTGGATCGCCTTGTTGCGGTACAGGAGTTCACGGCCGGTAGCGAGGTCGGTCAGGGACCATAGCCGTCCACCCAACTCCGGCAGGAATGTGGCGCGGAGCCGCTCGTTCTCCACGACCGCAATCCGGTGTTCAACGGATTCGAGGGTGCGGCCGTAGTTGTCCTGCATGCGGTACGGCAGGACCGAGCGGGCCTTGCCGTAAATGATGTTCCGCTGCATCTCCTCGTCGAGGCCGTCCATCGCCTGCGAATCATGGAGATCAGCTGTGAAGGCCAGCGGCGGCAGTGGGTTCTCTGGGCCGATTACGGCAGTCGGGAAGGAAGCGGTGCTCCAGTGAACGCTCATACAGCAACATTATTCAGTGAACAGATCAGAACATACTTCTAGACGATCCGGGACCCGGCACGCCACACCGCATGGGTAAGCGGCATGCCAGGACGGTACGCCAGGTGGGTGGCGGACGGCGCATCGAGGAGGTGCAGGTCCGCCCTGTGTCCGACGGCGATGGAACCGACCGCGCGGGCGCCGTCGTCCTCGGTTCCCTGCTCCCTGTGGAGCGCCAGTGCGCCCCCAAAGGTGGCGGCCCGCACCGCCTCGTGCACCGTGAGCCCCATCTGCAGGACCGCCGTTGCCACGCAGAAGGCCATTGACGTTGTGTAGGAGGTGCCGGGGTTGCAGTTCGAGGCAAGCGCGATTTCGACGCCGGCATCCAGCAGCCGGCGGGCTGGCGCCAGCGGTTGCCGGGTGGAGAGGTCGCAGGCAGGGAGGCAGGTCGCCACAGTTCCTCGGGCATCAGTGCCGCGGGCACCGGTGCCGGAGTCCCAGCCGGACCAGGACCCAGCGAGAGCGTCAACGTCCTGCTGGTCAAGGTGGTTGACGTGGTCAACACTGGCGGCCCCCAGCTCCACTGCAATCCGCACCCCGCCGCCTGGGCCGAGCTGGTTGCCGTGCACCCGCAGGCCGAGCCCGGCAGCCGCTGACGCCCGAAGCACTTCCCCGCTCTGCTCGGGAGTGAACGCGCCGGTCTCGCAGAACACATCGGCCCAGCGGACATAGGGCCGCACGGCCTGGAGCATGGGCCCGGTGACAAGACGGACGTATTCGTCCGCCGACATTCCTTCCGGCACCAGGTGGGCTCCGAGGAAGGTCACCTCGTCGGCCACGGCGGCCGCAATGCGCGCGCTCCGGGCTTCCTCATCCACGTTCAGTCCGTAGCCCGTTTTCGTCTCGAGGTAGGTTGTCCCGCCATGCGCCGCATCCCGCGCGCGGAGGGATAGGGCGCTGGCCAGGTCCTCGTCCGTGGCCTGCCGGGTCGCTTCCACCGTGACCGAGATTCCACCTGCTGCATAGGACTGGCCGGCCATGCGCGCTTCGAACTCGGCCGTCCGATCACCCGCGAAGACCAGGTGGGTGTGGCTGTCCACCCAGCCGGGCAGGCAGGCGCGGCCTCCGGCGTCGAACCGTTCATCGGCGTAGGGAGCGCCAGCAGCCGGCCCAATCCAGGCGATACGCTCACCCTCGAACACGACGGCGGCGTCCTTCAGCACCCTGTGCTCGCCATCCTGGGTCATCAATTCACCGATATTGGTGAGGAGGGTCGAGTTCACTGGCTACTCCCGGGGCCTGGTTGCACGGCACTGTCGAGCGCCTCGATAGCGGCCGTGAGCAGTACTGCCGGGTCGCCGAGCCTGGAGTGCTGCCCGCCGCGGGCCAGCACCTCACCACGAACGACGACGGCGGTAACGTCCTGTGCGGTGGCCGTCAGTGGGAGCTGGCCCGGCCGCGAACCCGCGGTGCGCGACGTCGCCGGGTCCAGCGCCATCAGGTCGCATGGCTGGCCTACAGCGAGGCCCGGAGCAGGCCGGCCCTGGCTGCGCGCACCTCCGGCCGTCGCGACACCGAGCAACTCCTCCGGTGAGAAACGCCCGCGCGTCCCGCTGGCCAGCCGCTCGCCGTACTCAAGGGCGCGCATCTCCAACCAGGGGTCCACGACGGCGTGCTGGTCCGTGCCCAGCGCCAGCACCGCACCGGCGTCCTGCAGCGCACGTGCCGGACCGATTCCATCGGCGAGGTCTGCCTCCGTCGTGGGACACATGGCGATGGTGGCACCGGCCTCCCCCAACAACCGGATGTCCTCATCGGTCAAGTGGGTTGCGTGGACAGCGGTGAGGCGCTCCGACAGCAGGCCGTGCCTGGCGAGCAGGGCGGTGGGAGTGAGACCGGTAGCATCCAGGCAGTCCCGGTTCTCCGCGGGTTGTTCGGATAAGTGGATATGCAGCGGAATATCCGTCGGGAGCTTCCTGCTGATGTCGGCGAGCGCGCTTTCATCGATTGCCCGGACCGAGTGGAGGGCCGCACCGACGGAAACCGTGGCCGGGTCGAACTCCTCAGCGAAGACTTCGCGCAAAGCCTCGAGCCGGTGAAGCCACTGCGTTGCGTCGCCGTCGCTGAAGCGGGCCTGTTCGGGTGCCACCGGTGCTCCGAAGCCCGCTGAGAGGTAGCACGTATCCAGCAGGGTCAGGCGGATCCCGGCCCTCACTGCAGCCCTGGCGAGCGCCCGTTCCATCGAGTGAGGGGCGTCGTCATCGTTCGCGCGCTTCCCCGAGGAGGAATAGGGCGCGCCGTCCGGCCGGTGGTGCACGTAGTGGAACTCGGCAACGCTCGTCCATCCGGTCACCACCATCTCGGCGTACACGGCGGTGGCGAGCTGTTCGTACAGCGCCGGCGTCAGGGTTCCCGCGGCCTGATACATTGCCTGCCGCCACGTCCAGAAGGAGCCCGACTGATGGTGGGTCCGGCCGCGGAGCGCCCGGTGGAAGGCATGTGAGTGGGCGTTGGACGCTGCCGGAAACACGACGCCGTGCAGCTGTGGATCTCCGGGCTGCGCCTTGGTGTCGGGGACCATGGAGGTGACAAGGCCGTCGTCGTCGGACTCCACCCGCACCTGCTTCATGAAGCTGCCCTCAACCCACGCCTGCTCACACCAGAGCGACCTCACAGCAGGCGCTCGAGCACATCGGCCAGTACGGCAGCACCGGCATCGGCGTCCTCGGACTCCACGAACTCTTCGGGTGAATGGCTGATCCCTGTCGGATTCCGCACGTACAGCATCGCCGCGGGGACGCGGGCAGCGAGGACACCGGCGTCGTGGCCGGCGCCGGTTGGGAGGCCGGGCGCCCCTGGGACCGCGAGGTGGAGCTGGCGCTGCAGCTCGGCGTCGAACGAGACGGTACCGCTCACCGACTCCTGTGTCAGGGACGCGGTGCAGCCCTCGAAAGCGGCTGCCTTCTGCGCCTGGCCGTGAATGCTCTCGATGAGTGCAGCAGTGGTGGCGTCATCGGGGTGGCGGACGTCGATCCACAGTTCAACGCGGGAGGCGATCACATTGGTCCCGCCCGGGACGGGCTGGATGCGGCCCACCGTGGCCCGTGCGTCCGGCGTGGCGGCCGCCGACTTGCGGATGGCGAGAATGGCCTGCGCCGCGGCGACCATCGGGTCTGCCCGGTCCTCCATCAACGTGGTCCCGGCGTGGTTGCCCTGCCCGTTGATGGTCAACCGCCAACGTCCGTGGCCGAGGATTGACGTCCCGACGGCCACCGGCGCACCGAGGTCGATCAGCCCGCGGCCCTGCTCGACATGGAGTTCCACGAAGTCGCCGATGCAGGCTAGTGTTTCCTCATCCGGCCCCAGGTGCTCCGGGTCCAGTCCATTGGCACGGGCTGCCTCAGCGAACGTGGTGCCCTGCGGGTCCCTGAGGTTGCGGGCGGCGTCCGGATCAATGGCGCCGGTGAGCAACCGCGAGCCGAGGCACGCCACACCGAAGCGGGATCCTTCCTCTTCTGGGAAGACAGCGACGGCGAGCGCACGGTTGAGCTGCACGTTGCGGTCCCGCAGGAGGTCGACGGCGGCAAGGGCGGAAGCGACGCCGAGCGGGCCGTCAAACGCTCCACCACCCGGAACGGAGTCAAGGTGGCTCCCGGTGACCAGCGCGCCCCGCCTGCCTGTGCCGTCGGCCGGCTCCCACCAGGCCCACAGAATGCCGTTGCGGTCCGTCTCGACGGCGAGCTCCCGCCGTCGTGCCTCCTCCGTGA
Organism: Arthrobacter sp. TRD_SC_6; assembly: GCF_055361185.1. Taxonomy (NCBI): domain Bacteria; kingdom Bacillati; phylum Actinomycetota; class Actinomycetes; order Micrococcales; family Micrococcaceae; genus Arthrobacter; species Arthrobacter sp. TRD_SC_6. The sequence goes on along the minus strand of NZ_CM143953.1, from coordinate 2,044,510 downwards.
ACCACGCGCGCAGATCAAGCTCGGCGGTGGAGAAGACCGGACGCGAGTAGCCGCCGCGGAAGCTGTCGCGGCCCACGTCCTGGATGGATTCCAACAGAGAGGTCACCGTCGTCATTTCGCTACCCTTCCGTTGGGAAAAGTTCCCCGGGCATTGCCGTGAAACCCCTGTTCGTCAATGTTTCCCCGGCCTAGACTCTCCATCACAGCTGTTCCTTTTCGCAAGAGACCTTTACTGCCTGAGGAGGCGTTATGAGCGGACGCGTAGTGCATTTCGAGATCCCCTTCGACGACGGAGAGCGGGCCGGGAGTTTTTACCGGGAGGTGTTCGGATGGGAGATTACGCCCATGCCGGAGCTGGATTACACGAGCGTCGCGTCGGGGCCGGCCGGAGAGCAGGGTCCCACCGAAGCCGGGTATATCAACGGTGGGATGTTCAAACGCGAGGGCGGCCCGCTTGGCGGCCCGATGATCACCATCGACGTCGAAGACATTGATGCGGCAATCAGCAAGATCGAGCAGCTTGGCGGCTCGGCCGTGGGCGAGAAGGCTCCGGTGGGCGAGATGGGCTTCGCAGCCTACTTCCGCGACCCGGAGGGCAACGTCGTAGGGCTCTGGCAGAACGCCTGACTCGATCCGGTCGCTACGGCTGCATCGGAATTCGGACGCCCCGCTCACGGGCCACCTCCCCGGCACGCTCGTAACCGGCGTCGACATGGCGGATGACGCCGGTACCCGGATCGTTGGTCAGCAACCGCTGCAGCTTCTCGGCTGCTAGCGCTGTGCCATCAGCCACCGAGACCTGCCCAGCGTGGATCGAACGGCCGATCCCGACGCCGCCGCCGTGGTGAATCGACACCCAGGTGGCTCCGGAGGCGGTGTTCAGCAGGGCGTTCAAGAGGGGCCAGTCGGCGATGGCGTCGGAGCCGTCCGCCATCGACTCCGTTTCCCGGTAGGGCGAGGCGACGGAACCGGAGTCGAGGTGATCCCGGCCGATGACGATCGGTGCGGAGACCTTGCCCTCGGCGACCAGCCGGTTGAAGAGCAGGCCCGCCTTGGCGCGGTCGCCGTAGCCCAGCCAGCAGATCCGGGCAGGCAGCCCCTCGAAATCCACGAGGTCGCGCGCAGCATCGAGCCAGCGGTGCAGGTGCTCGTTTTCGGGGAACAGTTCCTTCAGGGCGGCATCGGTGACGGCGATGTCTGCCGGGTCTCCCGATAACGCCACCCAGCGGAACGGGCCGAGCCCCTCACAGAAGAGCGGGCGGATGTAGGCGGGAACGAACCCGGGGAAATCGAATGCCCGCTCGTAGCCGCCCTTGCGTGCCTCGTCCCGGATGGAATTGCCGTAGTCGAACACGGTGGCGCCGGCGTCCTGGAACCCGACCATTGCTTCAACGTGACGCGCCATGGACGTTTGCGACTTCTTGGTGAAGCCATACGGGTCGCCGGAGGCTTCTGAGTCCCATTCGTCCAGGTTGACGCCCTCGGGCAGGTAGCTCAGCGGATCATGGGCGGACGTCTGGTCGGTGACGATGTCAACGGTGAACTCTCCCTTCCGGTGGCGTTCCAGCAGCGCGGGGAGGATGTCCGCGGCGTTGCCCACCACGCCCACGGAGAGGGGCCTGCGCTCTTCCTTCGCGGTGAGCACCTGCGCCAACCCATCCTCAAGGTCATCAGCGACGACATCGAGGTAACGCTTCGCTGCGCGTCGCTCCAGCCGTGACCTGTCGACGTCGACAATCAGCACCGCGCCACCGTTCAGGGTGACTGCGAGGGGCTGGGCGCCGCCCATCCCACCGCAGCCTGCCGTGAGGGTGAACGTGCCCGCGAGGGTGGCATTCGGAGAGCCGAACATGGCGCGCGCGACGGCGGCGAAGGTCTCGTAGGTGCCCTGCAGGATGCCCTGGGTTCCGATGTAAATCCACGAGCCAGCGGTCATCTGCCCGTACATGGTCAGGCCCTCGGCCTCAAGACGGCGGAATTCCGGCCACGTTGCCCAGTCCCCCACGAGGTTGGAGTTTGCAAGCAATACGCGCGGAGCCCACGGGTTGGTGCGGAAGATCCCGACAGGCTTGCCGGACTGGACGAGGAGGGTCTCATCGTCCTCCAGGTCCTTCAGCGAAGCGACGATGGCATCGTAGGCCTCCCAGCTGCGGGCGGCCCGCCCGGTGCCGCCGTAGACAACCAGGTCCTCGGGACGCTCAGCGACCTCGGGGTCGAGGTTGTTCATGAGCATGCGTAGCGGCGCTTCCGTCTGCCAGCTTTTCGCGGTCAACTCCGTGCCGCGCGGTGCGCGGATACTGCGTGAGGCATCATGTTGCGTGAAACCCGTCATGGCTGTGCTCCTGTGTGCTGCTGTTCTGTGAGTGATTCTGAGATTGGCGTTGAAAGAATTCCTGCGGCTTCTGCCGCGACCAGCTGCCCGATGCGCTGCGCGCCCTCCTCGGTGATCCGATAGGACGGGACCACGACGCTCAGCGCTGCGACCACCCGGCCGCCAGAGAGCACCGGTGCGGCTATCGCCGTAACATCCGGTTCAATACCCTTACCGACGACGACGAACCCCTCGCCTGGCGTCTCTCCCTCGAGCACCGTCCCCGCAGCCGTGCCGGTGAGCGGAATGCTCCTGCCGACCCAGCTGGTGTGCCGCACGGAGTGGGTGCCCTCGCGGACAGCCAGGTAAATGCCATGGCCATCATGGGAAGGAACATTCAGGTAGGCGGACTCGCCGGTGATCTCCACGAGGCTCTCAAGCGCGCTTTCGGCGAGGGATACGAGTGACTCGTGCGAGAGTGCCTGGGCACCCAGCTGGACGACCCGCATCCCGGGCCGGTAGCCGTCGTCGTCCCGGCGGACGAAGCCCGTTCCTTCCAGCGTGCGCAACAGGCGCAGTGCGGTGGAGGCGGACAGGCCAGCGTCGCGTGCGGCGTCAGCGAGTGTCACCGATCCGCGGTCGCACACCGCTCCGAGGAGCAGCAGCGCGCGTTCCACTGTTCGGGTTGATGTATCCGCCACCGGTTCCTCCTTGCGTTGGGAACAAATTTGTATTTCACTTATTGAAACGCTCATTTCATCTGTTGGCAAGATCAGGTAGCAAGACTTGCCAGCTCAACCGGCTAGGAGTGGCCATGCAGATCACCGTTGGTACTGGCGCGCTGGCGCCTCACGAAGTCGTGGCCGTCGCGCGGCTCGGCGCGCGGGTCCTCCTCAGCAGCGACGCGATCGAGGCCATGTCCGCCAGCCGCTCCGTCATCGAGAGCCTCATCGACGACCCAACCCCCCATTACGGCGTGTCCACGGGCTTCGGCGCCTTGGCCACAAAGCACATCCCCGTGGAAAAGCGCACCCACCTGCAGCGGAGCCTCATCCGCAGCCACGCGGCGTCGTCGGGCGCGGAAGTGGACCGGGAAATAGTCCGCGGGCTCATGCTCGGCAGGCTTTCCACCATGGCGACCGGGCGCACCGGAGTACGGCCCGTCGTCGCCGAAACCTACGCGGCGATGCTGAATGCGGGCATCACCCCGGTGGTCGGCGAATATGGGTCCCTTGGCTGCTCCGGCGACCTGGCGCCGCTTTCCCACGTCGCTCTGGCGCTGATGGGCGAGGGCGAGGTGAGGAACGACGACGGCGCGTTGCTGCCTGCTGACGTCGCTCTCGCTGATGCGGGGATCGCGCCGGTGGAACTGCGTGAGAAGGAGGGCCTTGCCCTCATCAACGGCACCGACGGAATGCTGGGCATGCTCGTGCTCGCCTCGGCCGACCTTCACCGGCTGCTGCGCACCGCCGATCTCGCCGCCGCCATGAGTGTGGAGGGCCTGCTCGGCACCGACAGCGTGTTCGCTGAGGATCTGCACCAGCTGCGCCCTCACCCCGGCCAAATGGCCTCAGCGGCGAACTTGAGGCGGGTGCTGGCCGGGTCCCTGCTGGTGGGCCAGCGTGATTCGGCGGAACGCAGCGAGCACCGGTTCACCCGCGTCCAGGACGCTTACTCGTTGCGGTGTGCACCGCAGGTCCACGGCGCGGCGCGCTCCACCCTGGCGCATGTGGAATCGGTCGCGGAGATTGAACTGGGTTCGGCGATCGACAATCCCGTGGTCACGGTTGACGGCCGGGTGGAGTCGAACGGTAATTTCCACGGAGCACCCGTCGGTTATGCGCTGGACTTCCTGGCCATTGCGGTGGCGGATCTCGCGTCGATGAGCGAACGGAGGACCGACCGCTTCCTCGACAAAAGCCGGAACCACGGACTGACCCCATTCCTCGCCCACGATCCAGGGGTGGATTCCGGGCACATGATCGCGCAGTACACGCAGGCGGGAATCGTTTCGGAGCTGAAGCGACTGGCAGTGCCTGCTTCGGTGGATTCCATTCCGTCCTCGGCCATGCAGGAGGATCACGTGTCCATGGGCTGGGCTGCGGGGCTCAAGCTGCGCCGCGGTCTTGATGGCCTGGCCCGGGTGCTTGCTGTTGAGTTACTCACTGCAGCCCGCGCGCTCGACCTACGCGATGGCGGTGTCGAAACCTCCCGCAGTTCCGCTCCCATTTTGGCGGCCCGGTTGGAGATCCGGAAGGTCGCCGAGGGTCCGGGGCCGGACCGCTACCTGTCACCCGAGATCGAGGCTGCCTATCGGCTGGTGGAGAACGGAACCGTGCTCGATGCGGTGGAAGCCGCTCTTGGGGAGCCGCTCGCATAGTTACGCCTCACCCCACTCCGAACAACTCCCACCAGCCCGTTGAGTGTGCAGATAACCACGCTTTCAACGGCGCAGCTTTATCCGGGAGAGCCATTCAATATCTGCACACCCACCGGGACTGCTGGAGACTTACCAGCGGTGCGCCACGTCAATGACCAGGCGCGAGGACGTTCCCGGGCCATCCAACGTGAAGACCCTGAACGGAAGATGCGCTCGCACGCCCAAACCGAACGTGGTGCGCGCCTCGAAGCTGTCAACGAAGGCCACCTGCCGGAAGGTGGTGAACCCTGAGACATTGACCGCTTCGGCGCGGACGGCGGGACGGTAGGTTGCGTTTCCCCTGGAGTCATACGCCGGAGCGTTGACGGTCACCTGAAGGTCAGCGGCACCACGCAGTGGGGTCGCCTTACCTGAGGCGCCAACGACGGCGCTTACGTACCTCACGGTGTAGCCGGCACCTCTGCCGCGAACGTCGATGACCAGCCGGTCAAAACAGGCATGACGTCCGGCACGGACATTCGTTATCGGCGAGCTTGTCTGGGCCGCACTGCTCTTCGCGAGTGAGCCCCAGGTAATTCCACAGTAGCTGGCTGTGGCACTGCTTGGCGCTACCAGGCCGAGCCCGCAAATCAGGAGCAGGGCCGCCAGTAGCGCACGGAATTTGTGCACGATGCACCACCTTTCTAGGGAATAGGTGGGATCATCGTAGGGCCATGCGATCTGGAAAGATCCGGTGGATTGAGTACCGGCGCACAACCGTTATTTCGCGGTTTCTGCTGCCTCGCTGCAGGCATCTTTGCACCCTGAATCGCAATCGGCTGGACGCCGTAATGTCATACGGTGTTTCACCGAAACTTTGCGCGCCAGCCTCCGAAGAGGCTAGGCCGGCTGCGGTTTCCTGCGGGTGAGCGCATTCATGACCGGCTCAGCGACCCGGGCGGCAACAGGTCCAAGCACGGCCATCAGCAGGACATAGGCGGTGGCGAGCGCGGCGAGGTCATCGGTCACCGCGCCGGAGGCCACTGCCAGGCCGGCAATCACGATCGAAAATTCGCCGCGGGCGATCAGTGCGGCTCCTGCCCGTGCCCGCCCCAGCCGTCCGACCCCCTGGCGTTTGGCTGCCCACCACCCCGTTGCAACCTTGGTTACCGAGGTGATGGCTGCAAGGAGCAGTGCGTAGCCGAGTACGGGCGGAATGGTGTTTGGGTCGGTGTTCAGACCAAAAACCACGAAGAAGATGGCCGCAAAGAGGTCGCGGAGAGGTTCCAGCAGGCGGGTGGCGTTGGTGGCCGTGGCCCCGGAGATGGCGATGCCCAAAAGGAACGCACCCACGGCCGCGGACACCTGCATCGCGGAAGCCACCCCGGCCACCAGCAGCGCTGCGCCAAGCAGGGTCAGCAGAAACACTTCCCGATCTTTCGAGTCCACTACAGCCGAAACCACGTTGCCGAATTTGAGCGCAACCACCAGGACGATGGTGACGACAACCAGCGCAATTCCCACAGCCTGAAGGCCGCCTGCGAAACTTACACCCGCCAGGACGGTGGTGAGGATTGGCAGGTACACGGCCATCGCGAGATCCTCAAAAACCAGCAGCGAAAGCACCACCGGGGTTTCACGGTTGCCCAGCCGTCCCAGGTCGGTGATCACTTTGGCAATGATGCCCGAGGAGGAGATGTAGGTGACCCCGCCCATGACAAGCGCCCCAACCGGCCCCCAACCAAGAACCAAAGCGATGACCGCGCCAGGCGCGAAGTTCAGCACGATGTCCAGGACCCCGGCCATCCAGGACTGCCTCAGCCCCGTCACCAGCTCACCGGCCGTGTACTCAAGCCCGAGCAGCAGCAGGAGGAGAATGACGCCTATTTCACTGGCGATCGCGCTGAAGTCCTCAAGGCCGCCGAGCTCGATGAAGCCGCCCTGCCCGAAGAAGAGCCCACCGACCAGGTACAGCGGGATGGGTGAGAGACCGATCCGCCCGGCCAGGCGGCCTAGGATGCCAAGACCGAAAAAGACGGCCCCCAATTCAATAAGGATCAGTGCGCTGTGATTCTCCACCGGCGGCTCAGCCGCCGCGCAGAATCTCGGCTGCGGCGTCGAGCCCTTCCGAAGTTCCGACAGCTACCAGCAGATCACCTGCGGCAAGCGTGAAATCAGGAGTAGGTGAAGCCTGAACCTGGCCCCTGCGCAGGACTGCTACAAGCGAGACGCTGGTCCGGGTACGCATCTTGGTGTCACCGAGCTTCCGGCCGTCGTACGGTGAATCAACGTCAACGAGGAATTGCCGTGTGTTAACGCCGGGCAGGTCCCGGTGTTCCTCGGTGAGCTGGGCGACGACCTGATGTGCTCCCAGCAGGTTTCCCAGCGTGGACGCTTCATCAGCCGTCAGGGGAATCGAGGCCATGCACGCATCGGGGTCATCAGCACGGGAGACGATCAGTTCGGTTTCCCCGTCACGCTGAGTGACGGTGCCTATGCGGCGCCCCGATGCGGTCACAATGTCTTTTCGGACACCGATCCCGGGCAGTCGTGTTTCTTCAACTCTCATGGTTTCACTCTAGTCCTGCGGGGCTACCGGAGGCCCTGGCGTGCTGTCCACCGCTGGCGAAATGCTGGCCGTGACAGGGATGGCCGCCTACCGCACGGGAGCAAGTGCGGCTGCCTCCTCTGAACCGTGGGCGCCCGTGATGATCCCCGCCGCAAGCTCAGCTATGCCCGAAGATGTCTGGAACCCATATCCGCCCTGGCCCGCCAACCAGAAGAACCCCTCTGCCTCTGGATCGAAGCCGACTATGGGCAGACCGTGGGCCGCCTGGGTGCGCAGCCCGGTCCAGGACCGGTGAACACCGTCGATTCCGAGCGTGGTGAGCTGATTCAACTTAGCGATCAATGCAGCAACGTCCTCCGGCCGGGCGCGCGCGTCTTCGGGCACGCTGGGAACGGATTCAGCCGGGGAGATCAGCAGGCCGTCGTCGTCGTGCCGGAAGTAGAACGTGTCATCCGCGGCGGCGACCATCGGAGCATCAGGCGGGAGCGGATTGGCAGCATGCACGACGGCGGCAGTGCGCCGGTAGGGCCGCAGGCCCTGAGTCGCCACCCCGGAGAGCACGGCGAGCTCATCTGCCCAGGCGCCGGCAGCATTGACGACGACGGCGGCGTGCACGGCATGTCCGCCCGCACCCACTTCCCACCCACTACGCAGCCGCTGGACCGAATGGACTTCAGCGCCGGTGAGGATTTCGACACCGTTCGCCGTTGCCTGTTCGCGGTGATACCGCAACAGGGCGTCGGTGTCGGAGCCCACCGCGGTGGTGTCCAGCCCGGCGGCGTCGAACCCCGACTGGGCGACCTGCGGGCATAGCCGGAGGGCATCCTCCCAGGAGATCCTCTCCATGGCCCCGCTGGCGTGTGCGACGACGTCGTCCTCGGACCCGATGAGCATGAACGCACGGGGAACAAGAATCGGCGCAGGCAACATTTGTTCGAACCCGCGGATGAGCTGCAGGGTCCGCTGGGTCAGCCGCTGGACATCGGGTGGCCCGTAACTGGGGATGAGCTGCCGGGCGGAGCGCGAGGACGTGTGGTAGGCGAGGGTTTGCTCGCGTTCAACGAGTATGACGTCGGGCCGGCTCCCCGAATGCGCCGGGTCCGCTGCGGACCCGGAGGCTCCCGGTGTTCCGGACGCAAGGGCTGAGGCCAGGGAGAGGCCAGCAATCCCGCCACCGACGATGAGGACGTCTGCTGTCAAAGCCACGGTGCACCTGCCTGGTTTCGAGCAACTCGGATAGTCCGGCATGGGAGCGTCAATCACCGGAGCGTTAGGTACTGTTCTAACAGACTCAAGCATCCGCCGTCCGCGGTTGCACCCAAGAAACGGAAGGCTACCGTGACCCGGGATCCCCTTGACCTGCTCGGACTCCAGCCCGAGGACTACGCACTGTGCCATGAACTGGCCGCCGGCGGCGCGAGCCCCGAAGTCCTTCACGCATTGGACGTCCTGCGTAGTGGTCTCGGGCGCATGGCCGAGAAGTCGTCATTGCCGGACCATCCGGAAGAGGCGTGGATGTCAGCGCTACTGCGTTTCGTGCCGGAGCTGCTGGCCTGGTATCGCTCGCGGCAAATCCCGCAGGAGGTCATCGGGGAATCGCTTGCGGACTGGGGCAGGCATTTCGCGCTGCACCGCAGGGTGCACGGGGAGTTTGGGTGTGAGACCTGGCGCTGGCTGGTACTGCACGCACGCGGCACCATGTTCCAACTGGGAAGACTACAGTTCATGCTGTACCAGCCGGAGGAGCCGCTGCCCGGCGGTGAGGGCGCTTATGCGTTGGGGGTCCACATCCCCGAGACGGGCGAGTCACTTTCACCGGAGGCGGTTGACTCGGCGTTCGCCGAAGCACTCCATTTTTTCCCTGTGCATTACCCGGAAGTCCGCGCAACTTTTGCCACGTGCGCATCATGGATTCTGGATCCCAGGCTGCGGCCCAGACTGTCTGGCACCTCCAACGTTGCGCGCTTTGCTGACCGTTTCACTTTCATCAAGACGCAGGGGCAAGACCCTACGGACGCACTGTACTTCGTCTTCCGCACACGGGACACTGCGAAACTCGCAGCCCTGCCCCGGGCCTCCTCTGTGCAGCGTGCAGTACTCGACCTGTACGACGCCGGCACCCCAGTGCTTGGGGCCGCCGGCTACCTCAAGCTCTGACGTCTTTTCTCTTCCCTTCCGGGTTTAGCCGAGCGCCACGCAGAGTACCGACGCATCGTCAGCGGCTTCCCCGATTTCGTCCTGGGTGGTGCGCAGCATCAGCATCAGCTCCTGCGCTCCCGCCGGCGTCTGCACAGCCTCGAGGAATTCCTGGGGACCGGCAACCAGCCCAAGGTCGACGGCGCGCCACGCTCCGTCGGAGGCCATCGCCACGAGGTGCGCCGGCTCCACCGTAACCAGCCGGGCGTGGCCTGCCGCGGCCGGTTCGCGCCGGGCAACCCAGACACCGTTCGGGGTGTTTCGTTCAAGGCGCGCCTTGCGCAACTCGTCACGCGTCGCTGATGGTTCGCTGATGCCCACGCCCACGTGATGCACTCCGCCTGTGTTGAGGGCCGCAACCACGTGGCAATCGGCGAGGCTGAGGACGTGGAGGGTGCCGTCGTCGTCGTTCGTTACCAGCGACACCGCGGCACTGGGGAATCGCTGGGACTCCTCCCCCACCAGGTCGTGCCCAAGCTCGTCCACTTTCGCCAGCGCGGCTGCGAGGACCTCCCTCGGGTTGACCGAACCCGCGCATTCAGCGAGGGCGAGGTTCAGGACCTGCGCGTACCAGGAAGGATTTGACGCTCCGGGCAGGTCCAGTTCCTCCAGGAGGGAGGTTGCGCCGTCGATCATCCATGCAGCGTTGTCGCGGTAGCCGCAGGCGTCCTCCATGATGTGATTGTCTCCTTCGGTCTGGACCCGGGAAACGTGTGTCCACTTCATCGCGTTGGTCCTTCGTCTGTGAGTACGGCTTCGAGTGCGTCCAGGCCTAACGCCTGGAACTGGGGATTGTCATCGGAATGCGCTGCCATGGCGGAGGCGATACATAGTGCCCATCCGCGGGCGCGCTGCCAGGTCGCAGGATCTGTCGGCCGTTCACGGTTGACCCGGTCCATGAACCGGCGGCGGCCTTCGTGATCGAAAACCAGCCAGGCGGCGGAAAGGTCTGTGGCCGGATCACCGCTGGTGAGATCGCCGAAGTCCAGGACCCCTGCGAGCTGATTCCGTTCGTCCAGCACGATGTTCGCCACGTGCAGGTCTCCGTGGAGCCAAAGCGCCGGTCCGTTCCAGGCAGGCTGGTCACGAAGCTCGGCCCACAGTCCGGCGATCCCGGCGGGCAGGCCAGCGCTGGCAATTCTCTGCTCCACAGCAGCGCTCCGGGTGGCCAACGGCACTCCGCGCGCCGGATTGTGCGGTGCGTCGCTGGGCGATTTCCGCTGGAACGCGATGAGGAAGTCGGCCAGCTGCTCGGCGCACGCCGTGCGGTCAGGTACGGTCACGTGGGCGGCGAGTGTGCCGTCGAGCCACGCCGTGATAGTCCAGTGCCAGGGGTAGTACGACGACGGCGCGCCGGTCCGCAGCGGAACGGGCGTCACCGTGGGGAGGCCCGTAGCCAGTTGCGGCAACCAGCGCTGCTCGTTGCGGATCAGTTCAGCTGCGGCCTCCCTGCGGGGCAGCCGGACTGCGTGGCCATCACCGAGCCGGAAGATCGCGTTGTCCCAGCCGTTGGCGACTTGTGTGAGCGGCAACCCTGCGAGGTCCGGATGTTGCTCGCTGAGCAACTGCCCAACCAGTCCGGCGGTGACGTCCACCTCTGCAGCGGGCATGTTCGCCATGGCATCCTCACCTTCTGCAAGGAGCAACCTGGGCAAAGGTGAGCGGTATTTCGCTCACTCCTGTCCAGGTTGACCCCGTCACTGTCCCAATCAAGTCCGGTCCAATTAGGTCCGGTTCGAAAGCCCGCGCCCTCGGGCTAGCCTTCGACGCCGAGACGCTCCAGGATCAGCTGCCGCACCCGTCCGGCGTCTGCCTGGCCGCGGGTAGCCTTCATCACGCCGCCGACGATCGCACCGACCGCCTGAAGTTTCCCGCCCCGGATCTTCTCGGCGACGTCGGGCTGGGCCGCAAGGGCGCCATCGATCGCTTCGAGGAGCGCGCCGTCGTCGGACACCACCTCAAGGCCGCGCTGCGCGACGACCTCCGTTGGTGTTCCTTCACCAGCGAGCACGCCGTCGAGCACAACACGGGCGAGCTTGTCGTTGATCTTGCCGGCGTCGATCAGCCCCTGCAGTTCAACGATCAACGCGGGCGTTACGCCCAATTCGGAAGGTTCGACGTCGGCAACCTTGGCGCGGCGGGAAATCTCACCCATCCACCATTTCCGGGCGGTTGCGGGCTTGACGCCGGCAGCGACGGTTTCTTCGATGGCATCCATGACACCCGCGTTGACGACGTCACGGAATTCGGCATCTGAGTAACCCCAGTCAGCCTGGAGTCGTTTGCGGCGTGCAGCCGGAGGTTCGGGCAGTTCGCTGCGGAGCTTCTCGATCCAGGCTTCGTCGGTGACCACGGGGACGAGGTCAGGCTCCGGGAAGTAGCGGTAGTCGTCGGCGTCGGACTTGGGGCGCCCGGACGTCGTCGAGCGCGTGTCTTCGTGCCAGTGCCGTGTTTCCTGGGTGATGAGTTCCCCCGAATCGAGGACGGCCGCGTGCCGCTGGATCTCGTAGCGGACGGCGTGCTCGACGGCGCGGAGCGAGTTTACGTTCTTGGTCTCGGTGCGGGTGCCGAACTTTTCCTGGCCCTTGGGCTTGAGGGAGACGTTAGCGTCGCAGCGGACGTTGCCGCGCTCCATCCGGGCATCGGAGACGCCGAGGTTCTTGACGATTTCACGGATGGCAGCGACATAGGCTTTCGCCAGTTCGGGTGCGCGCTCACCGGCTCCGACGATTGGCTTGGTGACGATTTCAACCAGCGGAACGCCCGCCCGGTTGTAGTCCACGAGGGAGAACTCAGCGCCCTGGATGCGTCCGGTGGCGCCGCCCATGTGCGTGAGCTTTCCGGCGTCTTCCTCCATGTGGGCGCGCTCGATCTCGATGGTGAACACGGTTCCGTCGGCGAGTTCGATGTCGATCGAACCGTCGTAGGCGATTGGTTCGTCGTACTGCGAGGTCTGGAAGTTCTTCGGGGTGTCCGGGTAGAAGTAGTTCTTCCGGGCGAAGTGGCACCTCTCGGCGATCTTGCAGTTCAGCGCCAGGCCGATCTTGATGGATGACTCCACCGCCACCCGGTTGATCACCGGGAGGACGCCAGGCAGGCCGAGGTCCACCGGTGTGACGTTGGTGTTCGGGATGTCCCCAAAGGCGTTCGGCGCCGAGGAGAACATTTTGGTGCGGGTGTTCAGTTCAACGTGAACCTCGAACCCGAGCACCGGATCATACTTCTCGAGGGCCTCATCGAAGGACAGGATGTCAGCGGTTGCAGCGCTCATTTATTTCACTCCAGCAATCTCGGGTGCCTGTGCCAGCAACGGTCCGCCCCACGTATCTTCGAGCAGCGCTTCAAGTGCGGCGCCCGCACGGTAGAGCCGTGCGTCCTGCCGGGCCGGTGCAAGAAACTGGATGCCGACCGGCAGTCCGTCAGCCAGACCGCCGGGAACCGAGATACCGGGGACGCCGGCCAGGTTCGCGGGGATGGTGGCGACGTCATTGAGGTACATGGCCAGTGGGTCGTCGAGCTTCTCCCCCAGCTTGAAGGCGGTGGTGGGAGCAGTGGGCGAGATCAGGACGTCGGCATGGCCGAAGGCGGCGTCGAAGTCCCGTTGAATCAGCGTCCGGACCTTTTGGGCAGAGCCGTAATAGGCGTCGTAGTAGCCTGCGCTCAGGGCGTAGGTGCCGAGAATGATGCGGCGCTTCACCTCGTCGCCGAAGCCTGCGGCGCGCGTGGCGCCCATGACCCGCTCAATGGTGGGGGCGCCGTCTGGCACTACGCGCAGACCGAACCGCACGCCGTCGTACTTCGCGAGGTTGCTCGAGGCTTCCGAGGGCATGATCAGGTAGTACGCGCCGAGGGCGTACCGGAAGTTGGGGCAGGAAACCTCGACGACGTCGGCGCCGGCCTGGCGCAGCAGGTCCAGTGCTTCGGTGAAACGGGCCTGAACACCGTCCTGGTAGCCCTCGCCCTGCAGTTCCTTGATGACGCCGATCCGCATGCCTTTGACATCGGCGTTGCGGGCGGCCTCGACCAGCGCGCCGACCGGGTCCGTGAGGGAGGTTGAATCGTGTGGGTCGTGGCCGCCGATCACTTCGTGGAGGAGAGCGGAGTCCAGGACCGTCCGGGAAACAGGCCCGATCTGGTCGAGGGAGGAGGCCATGGCGATGGCACCGTAGCGGGAAACGCCGCCGTACGTGGGTTTGACGCCCACGGTTCCGGTGACTGCGCCGGGCTGGCGGATGGAACCGCCGGTGTCCGTGCCGAGGGCCAGCGGTGCTTCGAAGGCAGCAACGGCTGCAGCTGATCCGCCACCGGATCCGCCGGGGATGCGGTCGAGATCCCACGGGTTGCGGGTGGGTCCGTAGGCCGAGTGTTCGGTGGAGGAACCCATCGCGAATTCATCGAGGTTGGTCTTGCCGAGAATCGGCATTTTTGCGTCGCGGAGCCTGCGGACAACCGTGGCGTCGTACGGGCTGTGCCAGCCTTCGAGAATCTTGGATCCGGCGGTGGTGGGTTGGCCCTTGGTGACGATGAGGTCCTTGACGGCGATGGGGACGCCGGCGAGCGGGTGCAATGAATCAGCGGAGGTCGACGTCCGTGTTCTTTCAGTGTCCACCTGAGAGGCGACGCGGAGTGCCTCATCGGTGTTGACGTGGAGGAAGGCGTTGATGGCCGGGTCCACTTCACCGATGCGGTCAAGGTGTGCCTGGACGGCTTCGACGGCGGACACCTCGCGGGATGTGAGTTTGTCTGCGAGCTGGGCAGCGCTGAGCCTGGTGAGATCTGTCATGGTCTACTCTCCGTCCAGGATTGCGGGCACCTTGAAGCGGCCGTCCGCATTGTCGGGGGCACCGAGAAGGGCTTCCTCGTTGGTGAGTGTTTCGCCAATGACGTCATCGCGGTACACGTTGCTGAGCGGGATGGGGTGGCTGGTTGCGGGGATGTCGTCGCCCGCAACTTCGCTGACGGCCTTGATGGAGTCGACGATGACGGCGAGCTCGCCGCTCATCCGCTCCAACTCTTCGGCGCTCATGTCGATGTGGGCGAGCCGTGCCAGGTGCGCGACGTCCTCACGGGTGATCTCGGGCATGTTTCTCCAGGAACTGACGATACTTGAGTACGGCTGTGGTTTCGGGTTCTAGTCTATGCGGGAGCGGTGACAGTGCTGTCCGGTTACAGCGCCAGGCGAAACACCCACAAGTGAATCTCTTCGTCGGGGACCCACCAGTCGCGGCTCGGTACACGTTCGAAGCCGAGCGATTCATACAGCCGGTGGGCACGCACCATGTCCGATCCGCTGGTCAGGCTGACCGCATCGATTCCCTCAAGGGTGCGCGCGTAATTGATGATCCATTGGACCATCTGGCGGCCCACTCCCCCACGTTGGGTTTTCGGGTCCACGGCGAGCATCCGGAATTCAAGTTCCCCTGCAATGGCGATGTCGGTGTAACGCTGGCCCTCGAAGGTGATGGCGACGGAGCCGACGACGACGCCGTCCTGTTCGGCCACCCAGACCTCCGCGTGTTGTGCCCGGTGTTCGACGTCGGAAAGCACCTGCATGTAGGGGTGATCTGTGTCGTGGAAGTAGCCCGCTTCAAAGTAAGCCTCGCGCGTGATCCGGCGCACCTCGTCGTAATCTTCTTCCGTGACGCGACGGATGGTGAGGTTCATGTGCGGAGCCTTTGTCCCTTGGTGACTTCGAATAATGTTTCGCCCACTCGAGAACCCTATTCGAAGTCGATGGAGCCGGTTGAAGATTTTCGAAGATGCTGGGTGCAAACTCTTCTGTTCGCATACTTATTCGAAATAATCAGATATGAGCTTAGCCGTTGCCATAGAGACCCCAGCACCGGGCCACGGCTGCCGGATTTGGCTTCGACGCCCCTACGCATTTGGACAACAGGTCCGTCCGGCCGGCCCTGCGTCACGCGTAGAAGTAACTACTGATATCTACCCCTTCCGGACGCGCCGATAGCCGGTACCGTCCGCCTCCCGCTCAACGAATCCGTAGTCCACCAACGCCCGCCGTAACGTCGGGATATCCCTCGCGACAGTCCCGACCAGCCGGTTTACAAAAGGCTCATCCAGTACCTGGTCATCCGGAAACAGCCGGTCAGCAAGATGGTCCAAAACAGCCAACCGGTCCGCCGGGTTCGCCGGCAACCCCTCAAGCCTGCCCTCGGAGAAGAACCGGTCCACGCCCTGAGGACGCTGACCAGACGCACCCGCCAACACGTCCTTGAACAGTTCGCCATTCACCGAACCGTCTTCCAGGAGCAGGCCGGCAGCCTCAAGCTTCGAGCGTTCCTTGGCTGTGGCGTCAAGATCCTCACCGAGCACTGCCCGCGCATAGAGCTCACGGAAGCGCACCGCAGAGAGCGTCGAGAAGATCTTCTGCCAACTGACCGTCACCGCTCCCCTTCCAGCTGCTCGGCAAGATCAAGCAACTCCTGCGGCCCGGCGACGGTGAACGCGCCGAAACGCTCCGCCTCATCCGGACCACCATTCAGCACCGAAGTAACCGACTGCCGCCGCACCGGAACGCCAGCCTCCTCAGCAATGAGCGCACCAGCCGCCCAGTCATGCTCGTTCAATCCGCGCTCAAGGTAGGCATCCAGTGTGCCGTCCGCCACCATGCACAAATCCAGTGCTGCCGATCCGATCCGCCGCAGGTCACCGTGACCTTCCAGCAACCGCCCGATCTCCCCCAACTGCGTCACACGGTTATCCGGGTTATACACAAAACCAGTCCCCACAATGGTTCCGGACCGGCCAGCCACCGGCCCTTCCAAACGACGTTCCACCCCGCGCTCCCGCAACCAGGCTCCATGACCCCGCGCAGCCCAGTACACCCGGTCCAGAGCGGGCGCGTTCACAACCCCGGCCAGCCACTCGCCGTCGCCGTCCACTGCTGCGACGCTGGTCCCGTAGTACACGATGTTGCGGATGAAGTTGGTGGTTCCGTCCAACGGATCGATAGACCACCGCACTCCCGACGGGCGGCCCTCCGGAACGGTTGTGCCATACTCCTCGCCCGTAATGGCATCATGCGGCCGCGCACGCCAAATGACATCACGGACGGCACGTTCAGCTGCAGTATCGAAAGCGGTAACCCAGTCGCTGCCCGAACTCTTGGTCTCGGCCTGCAACTCACCTTCGCTGCGGGTACGCAGCACTGCAGCACCGGCTTCAGCCGCCTGCAACGCGACATGCAGCACCTCTGCCGGACTGGAATTGGTTTTCATGCTTTGCCTTCCGCGAGCAGCTTCCTGAATCCGTCCTCATCAAGAACGGCAAGACCCAACTGTTCAGCCTTATCCCGTTTGGTTCCCGCATTTTCACCGGCAACTACGTAGCTGGTGTTCTTAGACACCGACCCCGCAGCCTTACCGCCCCTCATGATGATGGCTTCCTTCGCCTCATCCCGGCTGAACCCCTCGAGTGACCCGGTCACGACGACGGTGAGTCCCTCGAGCGTCCGGGGTATCGACTCGTCGACCTCGTCCTCCATACGGACGCCGGCAGCCGCCCAGCGGTCCACGATCTCGCAGTGCCAGTCCTCTGCGAACCACTCGGTAAGAGCCGCGGCGATGGTCGGTCCGACGCCGTCGACGTTGGCAAGCTCCTCCTCGGACGCACTGCGAATGCGCTCTATGGAACCGAACGCCGTCGCGAGGGCACGGGACGCCGTCGGCCCCACATGCCGGATGGAAAGCGCCACGAGCACCCGCCAGAGCGGCTGCTTCTTCGCCTTCTCCAACTCGATGAAGAGCTTTCGCGTCGTGGCGCTTGGCTCCGACGGCTTCTTCGCCGTCCCCTTCGAGTAGAAGTAGGGAACGAGTTCGCGGCCCATCACCACGCCTTTGACCTTTTTGTCCCGCTCGATCCTGACCTCCGCCAGCTTCTCGGGCGTGAGGTCAAAGAGGTCGGCCTCGGTGGTCAGCGGTGGAACGCCAGGCTCGGCAGGCTGTGTCAACGCGATCGCCGCCTCGTAACCGAGCGCCTCGATGTCGAAGGCGCCCCGGCCAGCGAGGTGGAACACGCGTTCCCGCAGCTGCGACGGGCACGAGCGGGCATTGGGGCACCGGATGTCCACGTCCCCCTCCTTCGCGGGCTGCAGCCCGGTACCGCAGGAGGGGCACTCCGTCGGCATGACGAACTCGCGGACCGGTGGGTCCTGTTTATCCCGCAGTGCCATCACAGGGCCCACGATCTCCGGTATGACGTCGCCAGCCTTCCGCAGCACCACGATGTCGCCGATCATGACGCCCTTGGCCTTCACGACCTCCTGGTTGTGCAGGGTGGCCAGGCCCACCGTCGAGCCGGCCACCTTGACCGGTTCCATCTGGCCGAACGGTGTGACCCGACCGGTCCTGCCCACGCTGACGATGATGTTAAGCAGCTTGGTGTTCACTTCTTCCGGCGGGTACTTGTAAGCAACCGCCCAGCGGGGAACCCGGGAGGTGTGGCCCAGTCCCCTCTGCAACGCGAAGCTGTCCACCTTGACAACGATTCCATCGATCTCATGCAGCAGGTCGTGGCGATGCTCCCCGTGATACCTGATGAATTCCAGCACCTCCTCGTAGGAGGAGAACACCCTGAAGTACGGCGATACGGGCAATCCCCATTGCTCGAGCAACCCGTAGGTCTCGGACTGGCTTTCGGCATCCAGCCCAACGCGAGCACCGATTCCGTGCACATACATGTCGAGGGGGCGCTGGGCAGTCAGCTCAGGGTCCTTCTGGCGGAGTGATCCAGCAGCGGCGTTCCTCGGATTGGCGAAAGGGGCCTTGCCAGCTTCCACCATGGCCTCATTGAGCTGTGCAAACTCCTTCGAGGGGAAGAAAACCTCTCCCCTGATCTCGACTTCGGCTGGATGGTCTGTTCCTTTGAGGACCCGCGGGATGCTCTTGATGGTCAGCACATTGTGCGTGATGTCCTCACCCGTTGTGCCGTCCCCTCGGGTAGCTGCCCGCACAAGCTCACCGTTGCGGTAGAGCAGATTGACGGCCAGCCCATCGATCTTCAGCTCCGTCAGCCAGCCGACCGTGCTGCCGGGGCGCTGGTTCTCAATGCTCGCCTCGGCACGTTTGACCCATGCATCAAGCTCTTCCTCGGAGAAGACGTCCTCGAGACTATACATCCGCTGCAGGTGCGCCACTGGAGCGAAGGCCGCCGAAACGTCTCCGCCTACTTCCTGGGTGGGGGAATCATTCGACACCAATTCAGGATGCTCAGCTTCGATCTGTTCCAACCGGAGGAATAACTCGTCAAACTCGGCATCCGAAACTACGGGAGCGTTCTCGTTGTAGTACGCGAACCGGTGTTTGCGTACCTCCTCAACCAGGAGGGCGTACTCCTCTTTCAGGGAATCCGCAGGTGATTCCAGCGCTGCGTCCGAGGATGCGTCCGGGTTCGAGGGTTCATCAGCTTGCTGTTTCACTGTGGCCACGGTCCTATCTTGCCCCAGACCGCTGACAGTTTCCGGTCTTGATCTATTCGCGTGGACTGCAGGTTATACAAAAAAAACGGCCCGCAGCCGGTTGGCTGCGGGCCGTTCATCGAACCACCTAGTTGCTGGAGGTGGATTCCTGGTCCTGGCGGTTGCGCTGAACCGTGGTGCTGACTTCCTGCAGCTGCGCAGCGATCTGGCTGAGCTGCGCGCGGTGGGTTTCCCAGTCACCGCGGAAGCGCTCCGAGTCCGGGCCAACCCAGCCCGTGTTGGCAAGCTGCTGGGTGAGCTGGCTGGCGGTCTGGGTCAGTTCTTCGGACTTCTGGTTGAGCAGCTGTGACAGCTGTCCCATCTGCTCCGGGTTATTACCGTGTGTGATGTTGCTCATGGTCCCCACCTTTCGTATGTGGCGGTCCGGCTTCTCCGGTACCTGCCTGCCCGTTCGATTTCCTTCTTGGTTACCGTCCGGGCGACTAACTACAAACTATCCAAGCCACCGGCGACGTGTCGATGGGGACACCTACCCACATAGAGCTACCCACTCAGCACTACCCAGGGAAAGCTACCCAAGCACGTCACCGCAGCACTCATTCCACCGCACCCATTGTGGTGGCGACCTGGACCTTGTACGCCTTCCCCCTGCCAATCACGTAACCGCGGCCCGGGATGAACCGGTTGCCTGCGGTTCGCCCGAGGGAGGTATTCAGAAGCGTATCGCCGTCGAGCTCGTTCGGGTTGAGGAGCAGGCCGCGCCGCCCAGCCTTGAAGGGGCCTGAAAGGTTCCAGGCACTGGACCACGTTGACGACTCGGCCTCACCCACCACCCACTGGCTTGATTTCACGGCAGCCTTCACCAGCGAGGAAAGCTCCAACTCGGCCAGTGAATCAGTGAACTCCGTGAGCCCCTCGATGAAGAAGGCCACGGACCCCTCTGGTCCATCCACCAGCCCACTCAGCCGCGCAAGCTCCGGCTGTACCAGTGCCGGCGTTGCGAAGGCTTCATCCCACAGCCCGAGTGAGGCCACCGTTGACCGCCGCGCGCCGAAGTAGATGCGCTTGGTATTCGGCGACGACTTCTGCAGCGCGGCAGCGAGCGTCACCAAAGCCACCGTGCGCCCTGACCCCGGCGGACCGGAGATCATGAATGCCCCCGTGGCGGCAACGGCAGCCGGCTCCAGGTTGAAGTCGTCAACCCCGACCACCGCTGACCCCACCTCAGCTGGCGGCAGCACGTCCAGGTCGATCGATTCGGGAAGGCTGAGAACGCCCGGCGCCTGCGGAACGCCCTGACGCAGCATGGCATCACGCATCCGCTCAACCTCGCGGGCCTGCAGTTCCAGGTTCGCGTTCCCACCGAAGACCGCCAGCTGCAGTTCCAGGCCGTCGAGCAGCCCCCTGCCCGGAGGCGAGGAGCTGGAGAGCACATCCCGCGGAACGCCGAGCGTGGAGTAGTCGTCCTTTGCGGCCATCCGCAGCACAACGCGGCGGCTGATGGACGAAGCCAACGACGGCGGCAGTGAATTTGTGCGCTCGCCGGTCACAACTACGTGCACGCCCATGGGACGGCCGTCGGTTGCGATTTGCTGGAACAGTTCGAAGTGGCGGTCCCGGCCCTTGAATTCGTAGGACTCGCGGAAGGTGGTGATTCCGTCGATCATCAGCAGGATCCGGGGTTCCTCAGGCCGGTCAGCCAACCGCCGGTAATCGGTGATGGTGCCGGCCTTCACCTCCGCGAACTGCTCTGAACGGTCGTTGATGATTCCCCGGATGTAGCGCAGCAAGCGGCCGATCCGCTCGGAATCCTCGCCGTCCAGGATCGCGCCCACATGCGGCAACTGGCCGAGCATCTGCAGCCCGTTGGAGGCACAGTCGATGCCGTACACCTGCACGGGGCCGCCACGCACGGTGACGGCCGAACCGATGGCCAGGGTGCGCAGTGCCGCCGACTTGCCCGAGCCGCTCCCACCCAGGAATGCGAGGTTGCCGTCGACGTCGGGGTGGTAGAAAACCGTAGGCTGCGCCTGGTGAGCGGGGTCATCAACCACGCCCAGCAGCAGGGACTCGTCGGTACGAGGATTGGGGAGTTTGGAGAAGTCGTATGCTTCGGCAAGCTCCGCCAGCCACGGCTTCCTTGGCGGTTTCACACCGAGCTCCAACGCCGCCTGCGAAACGTTGCCCACAATCCGGGCGATGTCGTTCACACCGCTCGGCTCAGCCACCGCTTCAGCTGCAAGCGATTCCCACTGCGCGCCCGATCCGAAGTCCATCTCGACGACGTCGATGCGTGGCCTGGCAGGCTCACGGGTGGTCCAGCCGCCCGCATAACCGGTCTGGAAGCTCTGGATGCGCCCGGGTCCGGTCTTCGCGGCACCACGTCCGGGAATTGTCGGGCTGAAGTACGCGGCCATCGGCGTACCCAGGATGTCCTGGGAATCGTCGGTGTCCGCCATGCGCAGCGCAATTCGCAGGTTGGTGTTGGCACGCAGGTTGTCCTTGATCACGCCCGAGGGACGCTGCGTGGCGAGAATCAGGTGCAGGCCAAGTGAGCGTCCTCGTGCAGCCACATCGACAACACCGTCCACGAACTCGGGCACCTCACGCGCCAGCGCCGCGAATTCGTCAACGACAATAACCAGCGACGGCGGCGTCTCAGGGTCCGCTTCGCGTTCCATGGCGAGCAGGTCCTTGGCCTTTTTCCGGTTGAACAGGTGCTCGCGGAAGTGCAGTTCGGCCCGCAGGGACGTCAGCGCGCGCCGGACCAGGTGTGGCGAAAGGTCAGTCACAAGCCCGACCGTGTGCGGCAGCTTTACACAGTCCGCGAAAGCAGCACCGCCCTTGTAGTCAACGAAGAGGAAGGTCAGCCGGTCCGGGCTGTAGGCCGCCGCCATTCCCAGCACCCAGGACTGCAGGAACTCGGACTTGCCCGCACCGGTGGTTCCACCGACCAGTGCGTGCGGCCCCTCGGTCTTGAGGTCCAGGTACATCGGTTCAACACCCTTGGAGCCCACCAGCGCCCGCAAGGACCCCTGGTGCTTCCGGTTGGGGACCGCCCTGGAGGCCACGGAGTTGTTCTCGGTCCAGCGGTCGGCTACGGCGGTGGTCGTCTCAATCAGCTCGTGCCCTGCAAGCGTCACGTAGGAGACAGCGCGCGGCAGGTCGGAATCATCATTCACGGGCTTTCCGACGTCGACCACGGGGGCGAGCATCCGGGCCAGCTGGCCGGCAACCTCAAGGTCCACGCTCTCGCAGGACACCGGCGTCGTCAGTTCGCCGATACGTACCTGCCCGCTCACATTCGCGCTGTCGGAATCAACGAACAGGAAGTCGCGGCAGGCCGCCGGCAGTGCCGCAACGGAACCGGCCACCCACACCATGTGGACGCCGACGTCGGCTCCCGCTTCAGCGAGGCGGGTGAGCCGCGCGCGGTCAACCGTCACGTCGTCTTCCACCACCACCAGAACCGACGGCGTCACCGGCGACGGCAGCTTCATTTCCTTTTCTGGGTCGAGGCGTCCACGCAACGCGATTCCGCTGCTTCCGGATGCCCTGGTGGAAACCAGGTCTTCCAGCCGGGACAGCAGCAATCCCCCGGCTGCGGGACCGGCTGCGAGATGGTCACCGGAGAGTGGGCTGTGCACTGAACCGGTGTGCGGGAGCCACTGAAGCCAGGCCCACCGCTCTTTGGACTGGACCGAGGTGAGGGCAGCGACGGCCAGCTCGGCTGGCGAGTGCAGGCCGATCGCCTGGATCACGAGGCCGCGTGCGACGTCGTCGACCACTCCGCGGGCACCGGCAACACCCAGCGCTCCGGACAGTCGGAGGTTCGCCACGATCGGCACATCGTCGATGTAGGCGTACTCCTCGACGGTGTCGCGGATCTCCTCCGAATACTCGGGCAGCGTGTCCGACCCGGCGGGGTCACTGATCTCGATCCGCGTCGGTGCGCTCCCCGTGCCGAAGCGCAGGCTGAGGAAGTGATCGTGCTCGGGCCGATGGGTCCACAGCAGCGGCCCCAGCTTGTAGATGGCGTCAACGGTGTCCGCGACCGATGGAGCTTCTGCGTGGCGGACTGCACGTTCAACCTTCCGGGAGCGCTCTATGTCGCTCCTGAAGAACGCCATGGCGCCGCGGAACTGCTCGATCCCTTCCCTCAGTGTCCTGCGGGCGGTCATGCGCTGGTCGAAATAAACGCTGACCAGGATCATCGGCATCATGAACATGAAAATGAGGCTGAACGGGCTGCGCGTGAAGAGGAACATCGCCCCGCCCATGAGGACCGGCGCAATAAGCATGAGATATGGGAAGCGAAACGGAGTCGGCCGGCGCGGACCCTCGGGAACCTGCTTGGTCTTTTCGTTGAACGCGGGAACCACGCGCGGCGACCTGTTGAACTCGACCAGCGGGTTGGTGGAGTCAGCCGAATAACCGCGGCTCAGCGGAACCACGGCAATGGTGGTGCCTCCGAGCGTCACCTCGTCAGCTGATGAAAGCACGGTCCGCGCCACGCGGGTGCCGCCCATCAGCAACCCGTTGGCTGAATTGGTGTCCATGATCTCGATGCCGTCCGCCACGTTGATCCGTGCGTGGCGCTTGGACATCATCGGGTCGGAGAAGCGGATGTCGGAGTTCCGGTCCCGGCCGAGGTAGCTCGCGCCGGCTGGCAGCGAGAACTCCTTGCCGGCGTCGGGCCCTGACAACACCCGCAGAGTGGCCACCGCCGGGCCGCGGTCCTGGCCGGGCACGTTGAACTGCTCGCTGACCCGGCTGATGGTCACGGTGGACCCCGGCCGCAGTCCGGATTCAAACAGGCTCACGGAAGGGTTCAGGGTACGCCCCCGCATGCCTCCTGCCACATACGATTCTTCTACCGTCAGCGAGAGCTCCCCCGGTGGCTTTGCGCCTGCGCGCCCGGGATCGGCAACGTACAGTTCATGGGCTACGTCGCTGACAGTCGCAAGACCATCTACGGTTACCGCGAGATCCTTGGACGGGTCAGGATCACGCCGCAGCGTCAACCGCAGCTTCATGCGTCCTGCCGGTTCTTCGAGTTTTGCCTAGTCCTCATCGGCCTTGCCCTTCATCGTTTCCAGCAGGGGAAGGTCCTCGGGTGTGACAATGTGCGAGGTGACTGCGTGCTCAACCAGCCGCGCACGCCTGTTGGTCGCGAGCTTGCCACCGCCTCCCCGCAGTCCAACCACGCCCACCCGGTCCAGCTTGTCGCAGACGTTGTCGAGCTTCCGGTTGAACTTGGTCAGCGCCCATCCGAGGCGTTTCGCCGCATCGGCGGAAGACGGAATGGAGCTGAAGCCCGTGCCTTCACGGCGCAGCATCGGTTCTGCGAGCGCAACGATGAGCGCCCGCTGCGAATCGGTGAAACGCACCGGGCCGATCGTCGTTGTTCCGGAGCCGTCATCGACCTGCCGTTCCTGCCGGAACGCGGGGGTCTTCAGGTGGACGTCGAACTCGTAGGTGGTTGGTCCGGCAGTGAACACCACGCGGGTCTGGCCGAACACCAGCGGAATACGGGCACCGGGAGACACCCAGGCCTGCATGCCGCCCGTGGTGTCCGCCACGGTCGCGGAGATCATTGTGCCTACATTGCTGAGCCACCACATGCCGTTCTGGCGTTCAATGGCAAGGAATTTGCGGTGCAGGTAAGGGTTGTCGTCGACCTCAAGGTCGCCTTCCCTGCCGATGTTGAAGGGTTCGTCCTCCTTCGGCTCGTGCCATTCACCGCAAAAATCTATTGCGAGTTCCCCCACGCGTGTTTCCCTTCGATTATTCAGGCCAGCAGGAACGGACAGGTTCGGACGCCGTTCCATTGGCCCGAACTATTTGTACATCAACACAGGTGGGTCCGTCAGGATTGGGCGTGACTTCAGCATCAGTCTGTACTGTGCGGACCCATTCGCCCTCATCCTGCACGGTAACCGTCCGATACCGGTAGAGGTCACCCTCCTGCGGGTCCGGATTGGTCCAGGTGAAAGCGGTCTTGGCACCGGCCTCTGCGCCCGCGATGTCCGTCGGCGGTGAAACCACCCCTTCCACGCCGGCCAGTGCGTCCGGCGGTGGTTGGGTGGGCGGTGCAACGGTAGGTGTGTCTTCAGGCTGGCCGTTGATAACGGCGACCACCCCTACGGCGGCGCCGACCAGCAGCACGATGCCCACCAGCACGCCGACCAGCCGGCCGCGCTTTCGGGGCGGGGCGTCGTCTTCAATGCCGGTGGCAGTTGCCCCACTTTCCTGCGCTGCGCCCCCCGGGCGGTTGATGGTCGTGTCCATCCGCAGCGAATCGGCGTGCGGCTCGCGCCCGCGCAGCACGGTCCGCTCCCGCCAGGCATCGTCCTCCGGCGCGGCTGGGGCGGTCCGCGCGGGAATAACAGAGGACGACGGCGGCTGCAGCTCCGGAGCAGCGGCCGGTCTCGGGGTGGTCACTGGAGCAGTTCCTGCGGCGCTCGGAAAGGTCGGCGAGAACGTCGAAGACTCCGGGTCGATCGAGACGACCTTCCGCACGCGGGTGGCCTCGACGTCGTCGTCGTCCTCCCGCAGGTGCTCGGTATCGTCCAGCACCTCGAACGGAGTCACCGAGATGCCAAGCTCGGTCTGGATACGCTGCAGCGAGAGGGCAAACGAGTGCGCCGAGCTGTAGCGGGAGGCCGGGTTCTTGGCCATCGCCGTGGCGAGCGCCAGTTCGACCGACTCCGGGACATCATCCCGGCCGATCCGCGCAAGCGGCATCGAACCGATCCGGTCCATCAGCTGGGTCTGGGAATTGTCCATGCCCGGGAACACGAAGGGTGACCGGCCGGCGAGCAGCGTGTACACGGTGGCCCCCAGCGACCACACGTCCATGCGGATGCCGTCGATGTTCCCGCCCTGGAACGCCTCCGGGGGCGACCATGGAATGGACATCCCGAGATCGTCGTCGTCCGGTCCGTCGGTGGTGCCGGAGATACCGAAGTCGGTGAGCGCTGGCCGGTTGTAGTCGGTCACCAGGATGTTCGCCGGCTTGATGTCGCGGTGCACAATTCCGGCCCGGTGCGCGGACTCAACCGCCGACGCCACCTGGATACCGACCGTGAGTGTTTCCGCCAGGGAGAGCCTCCCCCGCCGGTAGCGCACGTCAAGGCTCGGACGGGAGCAGAACTCCATGGCCAGGTAGGAGTGGCCGTCCGCCGTGATGTTGGCCTCGTAGATTGTCACGATGTACGGGTGGGTGGAGAGCTGGGCCATGAGGTTGGCCTCGGACTCGAACGCCCGCCGGGCACCTTCCGTCAGCAGGCCCGCAACCAGCACCTTGACGGCGACCTTGCGGCGCGGCCGGTCCTGTTCGTACAGGTACACGTCGGAGAAGCCGCCCGAACCCAGCAGGCTGACGTAGCGGTAGCCGGGAATGTGCGGTGGCGGGGCAGCCGCGCGCCTTGCACTCATCGCAGTCCCTCGAACCGGAGGAAGACGTCGTCGCCGAGCTGCGCAACATCGCCGTCGAGCAGGAACGCTGTTTCGCCCTCACCGAGACGCCGCGGCGGGTGGCCCGAGCGGATCAGTACGGTGCCGTTCGTCGCGCGGAGGTCGCATAGGAGCACGTGCCAGCCGTCGAGGCGGACCTCAACGTGCGAGCGCGAGATGTCGCCGCCCTCACTAGTTACCTGGACCAGCTTCGGCATTTCCCGGCCCTGGACGCGGGACACTGAAGGCTGGCGTCCGATGATCAGGGACTGGTCCAGCTCCACGACCTCCCCGGAAGAGATGCGCATGGTGCCGAGGCTCGGCCTACGGACCTCCAACGGTTCCGAACTGAGCACCAGCGAACAGGTTGCGCAGCTTGGAGCTTCGGGTGGGTTGGCGTGGCCCTGCGCGCACAGACGCGCGAGGACCAGCGGGCCCGTGCCTGGCCGGGGGTCGGTGCCCTGACCGGTGGCTTGTTCCGGCGGGTTTTCCAGGCCATTGCCGGGCAGGTCGCTGCGCATGACGGTCTGGCCGTCGTGGTCGTCGGAGGCTTCGAGGCTTCCGGCGGAGCTGGATGGCACTCCTGTCGCCGGCTCTGGGAGCTGTGTTGCAGGTTTGGCCGCTGGTCCGTTCGGAGGTTGCGGTGCCGGCTGCGGTTCAGCTGGCGGTTCCGTCTCGGTTTGCCGTGACCGAGCCCACGGAACCGAGTCGATCATGCCCGACGACGACGGCGGCGCCCCGCCCCCGCTGGTGGGCAACGGACTCCGTGGGATAGCTACTGGTTCTTCCCTGGTAGCCTGCGCCGGGCCGGACGCTTCAGGGGAATCCACTCCGTCCGGAGTCGCTGATGCGCCGTCCACTTGGTGGGCAGCAGAGCCTTGAGAACCCTGCGGAGCCTCATCGGCCTCGTCCTCGTCCGAGGACCTGATGGCGGCATCTTCCACGCGACGGACCACTGTCCGGTCCCAGAAGTGGTCATACCCGGTCGTAGACAGCTCGGGATCTTCGAGACCGTCTATTTCTCCAGGTTCGGCAGCGGTGCCGGCTTCGGTTGCGGTGTCCGGTTCAGCAGCGTCGGGTGTTTCGGCAGCGCCGAATGTTTCTGCAGCGCCGCCGTGCGCGTCGTCGTCGCCGCTAACGTCCGCGCCGTCTTCGTCCGCGTCGTCTTCGGTTTCGCCGTCTTCGTAGGGTGCACCCATTGTTTGCGCCCCAATGGTGTCTCCGTTGACCTCCTCTGACCTGGGGTCGAACGGTTCGCCAGGTTTCGGATCTGTGCTCCCGCCGCCATCTGGAAGGAAGAAGTTCGGGTTGATCGTCGCCGACTCCTCGGCTTCGAGCGCACCGGTGAAGGCCTGCTCCGGTTCCTCATGTGACGGTTCCTCGGAAGCCGGGGAAAAGGCACTGGCACTGGCAGGCGTAGGCGTAACAGCAGGTGCAGCAGCGGCGGGCGCAACGGTAACGGCGGGCGCTCCAGGAGGACTCTCGGACTTCGCGCCAACCGGTCGGGCGTCCGAAGGAACGGGCGGTGTGCCAACGCGCACGGTGTGGGCCCGGACCACGCCGGCTTCGAGTACGTACGAAACCCCAGTGCCGCCGTCGTCCTCACCTGCGCTCAACGTGAAGCCAGTGGTTCCGCCGTCGAGAATCCGTTCAGTCCACGTCGTCACGTGATCACCGGTGAGCTCCACGGCGTCAGTCCGGGCGTCGGCGCCGTTCGCGACACTCAGGCGGACAGGCCCGCGAAGCAGCACATGGAGGCGCTCGGCGTTCGAGACCACACCAAACGGGGGCATGGCCGCTAGACCGGTCCCGAATCCGCCCGTGACTATCTGCAGGACTGTCCGGAGGTCAGCGCCGTCCCCCAGTGTTTCCCACAGTGCGTCCACCACGTCAGGCGCAGTGGCGCCAGGCACCAAAACGACTATGCTTCCCCGGGCTACGCAGACCCAGTCCCCGCCGGGTGAGTAGCGGATGGTCATTGTGGTTCTTCCTCGACAACAGGGAGTACGGCCGTCTCGGACTCGGAGTCTTTGCTGCGTGGTGCCGTGGTCTGCAGGTCTACGTCGTCGTCCACCCCGAGCGCGTCGAGGATGATGACGGTGACGTTGTCCCGTGCCCCGCAGCTCAACGTTTCCTGGACCAGCGCGTCTGCCGCCTGTTGAGGATCCTTGATCGAACTGATCATGTTGCAGATCCGTTCCTCGGACACCTCCGTGCTCAGCCCATCGGAACAGATCAGGATGCGGTCGCCTGTTTCGACCGGCATGAGCCAGTAGTCAGCTTCGGAATCGTCGCCAGTGCCCAGCGCCCTGGTGATGACGTGCCGCCGGGGATGGCCCACCGCCTGCTCGGAGGTGATATGCCCACGGTCCACAAGTTCCTGGACTTCTGAGTGGTCAACGGAAACCTGGCCGAACTTCCCCTGGCTGAGGCGGTAGGTACGGGAGTCGCCGACGTTGAAGAAGAGCCAGTACGGCATACCGGATTCCCCTACGAGAACCACACCGGACAGCGTGGTGCCCGCCCGTCCACCGGTTTCAGAGCGGATCTGCTCATCCGCGGTGCGCAGCAGTTCCTCGAGGTCTGCAGCGGAGAATTGCGGCATATGCTCACCGACAATGCTGCTCTCGCCAAGCGTCCGAACGCAGATCCCGGAGGCTATTTCCCCTGCCTCGTGCCCGCCCATTCCATCGGCAACGGCGAAGATCGGATCAGCAGCGATCAGCGAGTCTTCATTGAGTTCGCGTTTGAGGCCGCGGTCTGTCGCGTACCCGACGTTCAGTTTGATGTTCCAGCCCTTCGTCTGTTCGTGTGTATTCACGGCTGCTCCACGCGGAAATGCCGGTCACCGAAATGTACCGTGGAACCCGGTTCCGCCAGGTGTGGCTGACCTCCGGGAAGCGTCTTGTGAACACCGTCGCTGCCTGTAATGGCGCTTCCGTTCGTCGAGTTACGGTCGGTGACCCACAACCGGCCGCCCTCCACCCGCAGCTCCAGGTGGGTCTTCGACACTGAACGGCCCTCATCTTTCACTGGTATCAGCTCCGGTGTAGCGCCGGCACCGGAAGTGCTTGCGGCCGGATTTCGCCCGATGAGCGCCTCGGACTGCAACAGGAGGTTACGGCCGTCGTCGAGCACTATCCTCACGCCCCGGTTGGCGGATCGCCGGGTCACGACGGTCTGCTCCGCTTCGAGATCCGGATGCGTAGGTTGGTTTTCGGGCAGCGGTGTTGTCCGGCCGGTCGGGATTCTTTCCGGCATGGAAGTAAACGGCACGGAGGCCACGGGCGCAGGGGGGACCGGCGCCGGAGGAGAAGGCGGCGCGAACGACGCCGGCCCGGGTGCTGTCGCGACCGGCGAAGCTTGATAGGGAGGGACCGGAGAAGCAGGAACCGGAGCTGGCGAAGCCTGATGAGGAGGTGCAGGGGCAGGCGCCTGCGCCCAGGGATCCGGCTCATGCGCCGGACCGGCGAGCACCGGCGTCGAACCGGGTGCACTGGTTGGTGCTTCCTCGGGAGTCGGGAACCGGTGGGAGGCCATCGGCGACGGAACGGGCATCACCGCCGGAGGTGGCGGTTCCGGGGCGAAGGACGCCGGTCCGCCGATTCCGCCGGTGGTGAGTGGATCCCGACCACGCCGCACGTCGAAAACGAGTGTCCGGCCGGCCTTGTCGTGCCAGCCCTGGCGCTGATCCGGTGAGTCGAAGAGGTTGGAAATCATCACCAGGACGAACCCGATCACAGGAAGGATGCCCGAAAGCCCGATAATCAGGCTGCGGACAAACACTGCAAGCCATCCGGGCGCTAGTCCCTCGAGGCTCGTGGTCCGCAGCCCCAGCGTCACATTGCCCAGGGTCTTGCCTGTCTTCGCTTCCCACCCCAACATACAGATCCAGTAGATCAACGAGACCAGGCTGCCGATCCCCAGCACCACGTAGAACATGCTGAGGTCGAGCACCGCGGCTTCCGCCGATATCTGCTCGTAGCCAATAAGCGGCATGCCGACGAGGGTGGCGGCACCGGTGATCAACGCCGAGGGAACCCCGTCCAGCAGTTTCGCGGCGAGGCGCTTTCCTGCGGAACCGTTCTCCAGGTTGAGCTGGGCCATGGTTCGCTGATCCCCTCTTCCGCCGAACAGGCGGCTATTCTCGGACGGTTCCGCACCGTCCAGTGGCTCCACTGTACGGATATGAGCGCTCCGATTGGGAATAGCCGCCCCACATCTGACGCAAAACGCGGTTCCCGGCGTTACCTTGGAGGCGCAGCGCGGGCATTCATTACCTGCCGGACTCATGGGTTGCGCCGTCGACCGCCCGCGTCGGAGCCGCCCTGAGCGCCCATCCGCGACCGGGTTTCACGGATCAGCGAGCGCGGCGAGAACCTGGCGCGCTGGCGCCTGAACCAGCCAACCGAGCCACGCATGTCATTCAGTGACCGGTCCACCCCGCCCCAGTACTCCTGAACTTCCTCCTCGGTAGGTTCACCTGCGGAGAAGATATTTGCATCCGCTCGTTCAGCGAGCAGGGTGGTCGAACCGGCGCTCACGGGGAAAGCATCCACCAGTTCGCGGGCGCTTTCCCTGCGGGTTGCTTTCGCGTTGGTGTCGGCGCCCAGGTCCGTTGCAAGGCTAACGACCTCGCTCCAGCCACCGCCAACCCGCTGCGAAGGCGCGCCGACGTTCAGCCGCCGCTTCCGCCGTCGTACCTTCAGCAGTGCGATGACCAGCAGCGGCAGCAAGAGGACAGCAAGCGGGATGAGCGCTATCAGGATGATCTGAAGCCATGGTCCGAAGTCGTCCCAGAAATCCTTCTCGCGGTCTTCGGCGTCCTGGGGTTCCGGTGCCGAGTCCGGTGGCAGTTCCGCGGGTTCCTGCGGGGGCGGAGGCGGCTGGAGCACCTGCGGCTTCGGCGATGAGCGAGGCTGCTGCTGCGGTGGAACCGGCTCGTTGTCCTCCGGCGGCGTGGGATTGAACGGAACCCACCCGGCGTTGTCGAATGCGATCTCGACCCAGGCGTGGACGTCGTCGCCGGTCAGGGCAATCGGCGCGCTGGGATCTTCGATCTCTTCCCAGTCCGGATAGAAACCCATCACCACGCGTGCAGGGATATTAAGTTTGCGGGCCATGAGGGCCATGGCCACGGCGTACTGTTCGTCGTCGCCCACCATCTGCTCGGCGTCGAGCAGGTTGAGCATCCTCGCGGCACCGTGACCGGGCAGCGATGGAGCCTCACCGTCCTTGCCGTTGCTGAAGAAGCCCTGAGCACTCAGCACCTGTTCCAGGCGGCGGACGCGCTCGATCGGTTCGGAGACCTCTCCGACGTACTCGCTCGCCTTCGAAGCAATCACCGGAGGATCGTTCTGCACCCGCGGCAGGCTCAGACCGGCGAAACCGTACTGGGTGAGCACCTCGTCCCCGGGGAAGTCCGGGAAAACCACATTGACGCTGTAGGAGTCACCGGACTGGACGCCGATGGTCGAGAGTGCGGTGAGGGCGTCGTCGTTGTAGTACAGGGACCGGTTCAGTTCCTGCGCACGGGGGCCCTGCAGGTCCATGCCGAGGAGTTCGCCGCCGGACGGCAGCCAGACCCCGTTATAGCCTTCGATGGTGATGTCGAGCGTCGCGATGGTTCCCTCTTCGTCACCGACGTCCTCGGTGCTGCCGAGCTGTTGCGCGTCGCCCACCCGCGCGAAGTTGCCCGCCGCCTGCGGGTTCACGTTGTACACGACGCCGTCGTAGGCGTCCATCGCGGCGAGACGGATGCGCTGGCCTTCTGGCAGGCCCCGCACCGTCAGGAGCGTTTCGTCGGTCTGGTCCTTCACGTACTTGCGGAAGCTGGTGAGGGGGCTCGGGTAATCGAACAGGTCAACGGGCGGTTCAACAACGTCCCGCAGAACGTCCCTGTCCCTGCTGTCGGCAACCACCGGGCTCACCACGAGGGTCAGGACGGTCGCGACGGCGAGGACAGCACCACCCAGGCCAAGCCGGCGCAGGCGCCCGGAGCGGACGACGGCGGCGTCCTGGCCGGGCGAGTTGGCTGACAGGTTCGTTGTGTCATCGGTTCTCGCGATATCGCGGCGGTAGGCCAGCCACGCCGCCGCAGCCACGATCAGCAGGATCCCGCGGACCTCCGGGAATGACGCGCGGTTGGTGCCGAAGGCGATGCTGACCACAAACAGGCTGAGTACCGGTAGCAGGACCCAGTACGGAGTGCGTACCCTCCAGGCGAGGAGTCCGGCGACTGCTGACGCCACCAGCGCAGACAGGAACGGCACAATCAGCATTCCCCGTCCCACGCCCACCGGGTCAGCGACAGTCAGGAGGTCCTTCCAGGAGAAGACGACGCCGACGATCAGCACCCGCAGCGACTCAAGCGTTGGCAGGAAGCCAAGGAAGGACTCGACGGGTACGGCCAGGGCATTGCCGAGCAACAGGTAGGCGCCAAGCAACACTCCGGCGGTGGGCCAGAAGCCCCATCGGAAGCGGGTGCTCAGCCAGGCGGTGCCGAGCCCGAGCCCAATTCCACCGAAACCGGCGATAAGATAACGCGGATCACCGCCGAAAGTGGGCGCGAAACCGAATACTCCGAGC
Organism: Arthrobacter sp. TRD_SC_6; assembly: GCF_055361185.1. Lineage (NCBI taxonomy): Bacteria > Bacillati > Actinomycetota > Actinomycetes > Micrococcales > Micrococcaceae > Arthrobacter > Arthrobacter sp. TRD_SC_6. Next base: position 2,011,593 of record NZ_CM143953.1, on the reverse strand, counting down.
CCGAGGAGAAGGACGAGTACGCCCCAGTCAATGAGAGCCTGCACGCGTCCGGGCAAGGGACGGGCTTCGCGGCTCATACTGCCGGCCCGGCGGCTCATGCTGCGGCCTTACGAAGAATCATGGGAAGGTCGGCAAGGTTGTTGATGGTCAGGACGGTCAGGTCACCGATGGTGGCCCTGCGCTGCTCCTGGTCCGCAACGCAACGGATCGCGATGCAGCGGATGCCAGGCGAAATCGATGCAGCAGCGGAGCGGAGCTGGGAAGGGGTCACGTTCGGGCCCACCACGAAGAACACCACGGAAGCGTTAGGTACGGTGTCCGCCGTCGTCCTCGCCAGGTCAACCGCGTTGGCGCGCCTGTTGCGGCCCTGGATCCGCGTCATGTCATCCAGCAGGTTCCGTCCGGTTTCAGAGCGCAATGGACCGTCCTGGGTCAGCACGCTGAGGTTCCGCTGCTCGCGGATGGCCTGCAGCCCGATGGAACCGGCCACGGAAATACCCATCTCGAACTCAGCCTCCGACGCATACTCATTTGTATTGGTCGACAGGGCAACAGCGAGGTGGGAACGGCGGGTTTCCTCGAACTGGCGGACCATGAGCTTGCCCGTGCGTGCCGTTGTCTTCCAGTGGATATGCCGGCGGTCATCACCTGGCACGTAGTCCCGCAGCGCGTGGAACGAAACGTCCGCGCTTGAGAGATCCTTGGTCGGCAAGCCTTCCAGGTCCCTGATGAATCCGGCAGCGGACCCCACGAGTGCCACCGTTTTCGGGTGCACGTAGAGGTCCGTGGGCTCGGTCCAGAAAACCTGCCTGCGCAGGAGGCTGAGCGGATCGGCGCGCACCGACCGGACCGGACCCACCACGATCACCGCGCGGCGCTGCGTGGGAATGGTGAACAGGTCCTCATGCACCTGTTTGGGCTTCAGGCGCGGCAGGTGGAAGATCGCCGTCGCCGAACCCACCGGCAGTTCCAGCGACGCCGGCAACAGCGGCTTCGCCGAGGTGTTGGATACCGAAACGCTTCCCACCGCACGGTCCCCCACTGCAACCCTGGTGCGGGTCAGGTCCAGCTCGACGGCATAGGCGGAGCGGCCAACGATGAACCCGATCGCGAGAAGGAAGAGGGCGGAGCCCAGTACGGCGGCAACAATGGCTTCACGCCAGTCGAACACCAGCCCGACGATCCAGAAGACGACGACGACCGCCGCCATGATCCAGCCAAGCGGGCTGACGATCCCCAGCACCGGCTCGCAGTACGTCTTTAGAAAAGTCCGTGTCCGGTCGAGGGCCGGGCCAAGCGCGGCCGTGGCAAGCTGCAGCGTTTCCCTGGTGAGCGAGCGTGGGTGAAGGCGCGACGACGACGGCGCCTTGCCGACCCCACCTGCCGCCTTCGAGCGCGGCGAGGCTGGGGCCCTGCGCTTACGCGCCTGCTCGGCGGTGCGTCGCCGTGACGCGCGTTTTTCCGCTGTATCGGTACTCATGGAGTTGCCTTAGTGATGGAGGGGAACAGATCAGGCCGTTGCGCGCTGCTGCGGGGCGGATACGTCGGCCAGTACGCGGCGCAATACCGCCTCGGGGGTTGCACCGGCGAACTCCGCCTCGGGATCCATGACAAACCTGTGGGTCCAGACGTAGGGAGCGAGTTCCTTCACGTCGTCCGGCAGCACGTAGTGCCTGCCCTGGCCTGCTGCCCAGATCTTCGCCGTACGAACCATGGCGATGGCTCCACGGACGCTGACTCCGAGGCGCGTTTCCGGAGCCGACCGGGTTTCCTCGGTCAAGCGTGAGATGTACTCGAGCACGGCAGGATCGACATGGGTCTCAGACCCAAGATCCGCCATGTCCTTGACCGCCTGGGCGGTGATGATCGGGGTCAGGGTGGAGGACCTGTCGCGCTGTGCGGATCCACCGAGCAGCTGGACGGTCGACGCGTGGTCCGGGTAGCCGATCTCCGTCTTGATGAGGAAGCGGTCAAGCTGAGCTTCCGGGAGCCGGTAGGTGCCGGCCTGCTCGATCGGGTTCTGGGTTGCGATGACCATGAAGGGCCGCTCATTGGTGTAGCTCACGCCATCAACGGTCACACGCGATTCTTCCATGACCTCAAGCAGCGCCGACTGGGTCTTCGGCGACGCACGGTTGATCTCGTCAGCCAGCACGATGTTCGCGAAGATCGGTCCCTTGTGGAACTCGAACTCCTGCGTCTTCTGGTCGTAGATGGTGACGCCGGTGACGTCGGAGGGAAGGAGGTCCGGCGTGAACTGGATACGCGAGTGGGTGCCCTGCACCGTCGCGGCCAGCGAGCGTGCCAGCATGGTCTTGCCCGTGCCGGGAGCATCCTCCAGCAGGACATGGCCTTCAGCGAGCATGCTCGTCAGGACGAGGCGAATAACGTGGGACTTGCCGAGGACGGCCTGGCCAACGTTGCCTACCAGTTTGTCGAACGTTCCAGCGAACCACGCGGCCTGTTCAGCGGTCATTGTCATGATGTTGCTTTCCTTTTTCTCTTGCGTGATCCATAATTTTGGCTTGTCCGTGCGGTCAACATGTCCGTGCTCCGGGTTCGACGGCGACGCTGGCGGTCTTGAACCAGGCTCCACCTGCGCGCTTGACCCACTCGCGGGAGAATCCGGTCTGGCCACCCCTGTCATAAATCGGGTACTGCCCGCCATTCGGGCGGACACACTCAATTTCGAACCTGTAGCCGTTGTCGTACCAGGTACCCCCCGCATCCCTGCAGTTGGGCCGGGTGGCGGCTTTGCCGTTGTTCGATCCGGGATACTCGCACGTTCCGCCTTCGAGCGGATCTTCCACTGTGCCGAACTTGGGTGGCTCCGATCCTGACTTCGCCTGCACGAGCACTCCGGGCGAACACTGGCCTGTCGAATCACATGCCTGGTATTCCATCGTTGCTGTCGCGTCGTACTTCGCGGTGTCGTCCACATAGGTGCCCGAACGCAGATTCTGCGTCTCCCACGCCAGGTCCGGTTCGCGGTGCCGGTACTTGACGTGAGTGACCGGACGCCCGTTGTCGTTGCGGGCTGCATAATCAAACTCGAGCTTCCGGTCGCCCTCTCCGTTTGGTCGCGCAGTTACTGTTGGATCGAGTGGCCTTCCGAAAGGCACGACGGTGTTGGATTGTGCGCTGTTTGCTCCGGGGTAGCTTGATCCGTCTGATGCGGAGACGGCACGTACTACTGCCCAAACGTTGGATCCGTTGGGGAACCCGCCGACTTCCTGACCGTTAGTGATTCCCATGGTCCGCCCATCACTGAACGACGCCTGGTAACTGACTTCCGAAGCACGGGCACCGTTACGCTGCGCCGCACTCAGCTCAGTGAACGTGATCTGCACATGCTCACCCGACCCACCAGTGCGGGTCTCCACCAATTGCGGTGCCGCTGGTGCTGCCGGGGCGCCGACGGCGCGGCGTGGCGCGGACTGCGCACCGTACACACTCCAGCCAGCCTTGTTATACGCCCGCACACTGTAGCTGTAATCAGCTTCATCATTCGGGACCACAATGGTCTGCTCCGAGGACTGCACCTCAGGCAGAGTCCGCACCAGCGCACCACCCTTGAACTCCTGCACCTGATACTTACTCACCGCAGCACCATTAGGGTTCACATCAGCCCAATCAACCACCAACTGACTCTCCGCACCCAAAGACTGCGCACGAGTTGTCGTCGGCGCCGCCGGCGTCCCCGGCAACCCCGCCGGAGTCTCAGCAGCCGAATAATCACTCCACTCCGAAGGCTCCGGGGCAGCATTCCTGGCCTGCACCCGCACCTTATACGCAGTCCCGTTCTCCAAGCCCTCCCACGTAATGGGGGAACCCGCAGCACTACGCTGCACCGCACCATTAGGCGGTGCAGGGCTGATCTGCAAGTCATAACCCTCAATCGGGGAACCCTCATTCCCCGGGGGAGACCAGTTCACCGTCAACGACCCATCACCAAACACCAACGCCGGCGGAGCCGGCTTATCCGGCTGCGTATCCGGGCGGGCAACAGCAGACTCCGGCGACGGATCAGAAACACCAACAGCATTAGTCGCAACCACCGTGAACACGTACTCAACATTGTTCGTCAACCCAGTCAACGTGCACGTAGTCGCCTGACACTCCTGAGAGAACCCGTTATTACTGGTCACCGTGTACCCAGTAATCGGCGAACCATTATCAGCCGGTGGATCCCACGACAACACCACCGTCTTATTCCGCACACCCTCCACCACCGGCGTCGACGGAACACCAGGCTTACCCTTCACCGTCAACACCACCTGCCCCGTGGCAACCCGCGACAAGTCCCCTGTCTTATCCTGAACCGAATACTGCACCGTCATCGAACCCACAAAAGACTCACCCGGAGTAATCACCACAGACTCACCCTGCTGGGAAACACTTCCATTACCATCAGCAATGACCTCAATAATTTCGAGGGGCTCTTCCGGGAACGGATTCACATCATTTTTCAGAACCTCGACCGTTACCGGCTCACCCTGCACCGCCTCAGGAACCTCATCATCATTAGCCACCGGGAGCGGCCTGTTTGAGGCCACCACAGAGAGCGCCACCGAGCTGGTCGCTGTCGCCTCTCCATCGGTGACCGAGATGCCGACAGAACCCGTGGTCCCCACACGTGTTTTGTCCTGAGCCGCGACGCTCAACACCGTACCGTCAAAGGACACGTCAAATCCGGCTGGGCTGTCTCCTGTGACAGCAAACTCCAAAACATCATCGGGATCAGGATCAAACCCCAACGCAGCGATATCCAACGTGACAGCAGGCTCGGCAATGGCAGCTTCCAGTGATCCCGATTCCAGCGTGGGCGGAGCGTTGCGCTTTTCATCCTTGACGGGGATGACATTCGTAATAATTGTCAGCGTGGAACTGAGTCCTTCAGGGTCATCCGGGCCGGAGCCATCAGTGACCTCGAAGGTGATGGAGCCCCTGCCCGCATAGTCGATGTCCGCGGCGTAACGAAGGTTCGACGGGTCCACCACCCAGTCATTCGGATTATCAGTTCCGATTGCAGTGACTTTTTCCTCGACGGTAAGCCGTGGACTCCTACCCTCGCGGACCTCCACCAGTTCGGTCAGGTCCAGTGCCAGTTCGTCGCCGGCATTCACATCAATCGGCGCATCACTGATCAGCGTCGGATACTGCTCACTCAACCCGGGCACCCAGATCACCGCAGTCGCAAGGCCACCATCAATATCCTCGACCGTGTAAGGGATGCTCTGCCCATCCTCGGTCAGCTCGACCCTAACCAGGTTCTCCGAAGTCACAGAGGCCGTAACGTTCGCTGGATCCGCTGAGACCTTCAGGTCTTCAGCCACGCCATCGGGGTCTTCGTCGTTCTTCAGCACGGGCACGTCAACAGCGGTCTGCCCACGTGTCTCCGTCGCCTCCACCCGGTCATCACGGGCAATCGGCAACAGCAGCGGCGCGTTCTGGTCTACCGTGACGCTGATGTTCCCGTTCGCTGCCCCGCCCCGACCGTCCTGAATGCCGTACCTGACGCTGAAATCACCCTCGGCCTGCGGTGCCTGGAACAGCACTCGTCCTTCGACGATCTCAGGAGCCATCTCCTCCGGGGACGCACTCAACGCATCCGGGTTCAGGGAAATCGGATCACCGTCCGGATCCGAATCATTTCGCAGGGCGTCGACGGCGATGGCACGCCCTGGCCGCAGGATCACGCCGTCATTAACCGGCACAGGCTTCTGGTTCGCTTCCGCGGCCGGTGCAATACCCACCTGAATCGTCCCCGTGTTCTCCAGGCCCAAACGGTCACGCACGGTATAGGTGAACGTGTCGGTGCCCGCACCAGCGGTGGACGCCGTGAAGTCAATATAGTTCGGGCCGGGGACAGCAGCGCCCATCTTCGGGGCAGCGTCGATTCCGGCCAGGAACGACGAATCTCCGTCAGCGTCAATCCCATCCAACGGCACTGGGATCCGCACCGTCGAACCGGCGATCACCCGCGCATCAAGATTCTTCGGCACCGGCGGAGTATTCGCCGCATCCAGCGGCCTGATATTGATCCGCACCTGCGCCGAACCAGCCTGCCCTGCACTGTCCAACACCTCATAGATCGCATACACAGTCTTGGCTGTGGCGCCAGCGATGAAACGCAGCGAATTTTCCGAAGCGAAGATCCGCCCATCAGCCAGGTCAACACCCTGCGTCAGCACCGGGCTGAGCGTCAGCTCATCACCGTTGGGGTGTGTGTCGTTCTCCAGGACCGGGATATTCACCACGTCCCCGGCACGTACGGTCACTTCGTCATTCTCACCATTCGGCGGCAACCGCGTCTCAGGACCGGCCACGGACTGAACACTCACCTCACCCGTAGCGGAAGCCTTGCCATTGGAGACCGTGTAGGTGATGGAGGTCTGCCGGTCCAGGTTCCGGACGTCATGGATGCGCAGCAGGTTGTGGTCCAGTACCGCCACTTCCAGCGGCGAGCCCTCGGGAACGTCCACAGACTGAACCACGAGCACCCCACCGGATGGATCAGTGTCATTGCCCAGCACATCCACCAGCACATCACCGTTCTGCGGCAACAACGCCACATCCCGGACAGCAATCGGTGCGCCCTCCGCGCCGTCCGCTTTTGCGTCAACCCGGATCAAACCGCTGGCGCTCTGCGGGCCATTCGTCACCAGATACTCGACGTAATACGTGCCAGCCGCCTCCGGGGTGAACGCGATGGTCCCGGTGTCATAATCCGGCGTAACGACAGCTTCGCCGCCGGTGATCTCAGCTTTGGCCAGGCTCAACTGGGCACCGGCCGGGTCCTGGTCGTTCTGCAGGGGAGAAAGCTGGGCCTCCTGGCCCACCGTCGCCGTGAAGTGGTCAAAGTTGACCACCGGCGCCAGCGTCCCCGCAGCGCGAACATCGAAACTTACGACGCCGGAAGTCTGCTCACGTCCGTCAGAGACGACAATCGCCACTTCCTTCACACCCTGCCCCTTGCCGACATCCCGGAAAGTCAACAGGCCATCGGAACGGGTCCGCACCTGATCCCCGTCCGGCGTCGGCTCAGCACTCACCAGGAACAGGTCATCGCCATCAGGATCCATCCACGAGCTAAGGATGTTCTGGCTGAGCGACTTCCCTTCTTCCACCAGGATCTTGGTCGACCTCAGCGGCTTCGGGGGCTCATTCGAGTCCGCGACCCGCACCTCAACCGTCACCTGCGCGGAATCGCTGCCACCACGACCATCCGACACCTTGTAGGCGAAGGTGTGGTTGCCCACCGGTGCGTCTTCCGGCACAACGATTTGCAGCCCGGCACCGTTATAGATCGACTGGACCTCGCCTGCCGACGGTTGTTCTCCAGCCAGCTCGGTGGTGAGCAGGTCGCCGTCGGGGTCGGTGTCGTTGGTCAAAACATTCAGGATGGTGGTCCGCCCGGCCCTCGCTCCATAGGAGTCATCCTCAGCAACTGGCGGGCGGTTCTCCCCGCTACGGTCCGGCAGAGTATTGACCGGGTTCTCGCTCGCGGACTCTTCGTCCTCCTCATCGGATTCGTCCTTTGGCGGGATGATGTCGCCCCAGTTATCCACCAACTGCATGTTCTGCAGCACCAACCACACATCGCCCGCATTGGTGTCGTTCAGGACCACGACGTCCCGGTTCACCCGGAACACCAACTCCGACTCAGCGCTAAGCTCAGGAATTTCATCACGGCTGTCATATGCATCGTCCACGCAGTCACGCAGGTAGACGGCCACGCCCGCCCATGCTGCGTGCACGCAACCGTCAAGGAGGACCGGATTAGTGGGAATGCCGTTCCCCTCCAACGGAGTAATGACCGGATCACCACCGCTGAGCGGCTGCTTGATCAGCGCAGTCGTCGTCGCCACTACAGCAAAACCCGACGCTGGCCCGCTCTGCTGAAGCTTGCCGTCCTTGGCATCGGGAAGCACAACCAGTTTCCCGTCGGGCAGAAGGAGCTCACCTGTTTCAGCGTTGAAAGCAACACCCTGGTCTCCTACCGCAGCCAGTTCAACGTCGCCGAAACCCTTCAGTTCTTCGGACTGCACTACTTCGGGTGCCGGGTAGGTTCCATCGGCCGCAACTATATAGGTGGACACCGTGCCTGCACCCGGATCAGCAACGAGCACACGATTATTGACCGAAACGGCTGCAACTACGCCTGTGGAACCGGTGACGACGGGTTCTGTCTCCTGGTCGCTGAAAGCACTGAGGTTACCCACCGTGGTGATCCAGACAGAACCGCCAGCGAGATCGGTCACCGCAGCGGTATCCCCGCCCATTGCAATCGCAGCGGAACCCGGCAACTGCACTTCAGTACCGCGCACAACATTCGCCACATCAACCGGACTGATCTTCGACTGATCGGTGTTGATGTTGAAGACGGTAGCGCTGTCCTGAATGATGTCAAAGCCGTCGCTGTTCGCCGCGTACCCACCGTCGAGCAACCGCGACTGGTAATTAAGGTGACCCACCATCCCGGTGTTGTTATTGGTCACCCACACACCGCCGTCGTTCAGGTCCACCTCAGCCGTAGCAAACCCCGGATACAACAGCGCACCACTCACCACAGCAACAGTCACCGCCGAAACTGTCGTAACCGTAACCGCGCTCTTATGTCTGGTGCTGAACCGTCGAAAACCGCCCAGAAGCTTCACAATTTTTCCCCGAGTGAGTTGCTGCCCAATTGTCTGTATAAAGCAGGAGACAGGCCAGGAATGGTGGCCGTTTACAGTGTTACATGTCCAGCCAAATTGGAGCCGGTAAAAATATCGTCACAACTCCCATGTGCCGTCGAAGTATCAGCATGCCGGCATACCATCCGGCGGCCTGAACCCCTGCGTTGTGGTCTCACCCTTGACGAACAGGCCATCGTTATTAGCCAGCCGGTTTGGCCCGGATTGCTGCCGGTACCAGGCTTCACCGGACCTGTAGAGGTAGCGGTAGCAGTTTGAGACGATGGTTTCCTTGTCGTACAACCAGTGGTTTCCATCGCACGAGTTGTTGCTGTCATTGAAATTCGTTCCGTTGGTGCCGTCCATACAAGTACGTGACCCGGCGTTCAGACCTGGCCCACCCGCTGTGATGTTCCACGTCGTGGGCGCTGGAGATTCTCCAGCTGTCCCCGTCACCACTGTCGAGTCTGAGCACTGGCCCGTGTTGTCACAGGCGACAAATTCGAGGGTCTCCTGATCGCCGTAGTTGCCCACCTTGTACGAAACCTTGCCGGATGTTGCCGTAGTTACCCATCCGGTAGTCGGCTTCAGTTTCCGGTGCCGCACCTCGGTAACAGGACGGCCATTGTCTGCGCGCGCCGACCAGTTGAAGTGCACGTTCATGTCTCCCCGTGAACTCGTGCCGGAGTTCGCCTGTGGTGCACGTGGTTTACCAAAAGGCACGACCGTATTCGAGCGCGCACTGTCCGCACCCGGAAAGCTTGATCCGTCTGATGCGGAGACGGCACGTACTACTGCCCAGACGTTGGATCCGTTGGGGAACCCGCCGACTTCCTGGCCGTTAGTGATTCCCATGGTCCGCCCATCACTGAACGACGCCTGGTAACTGACTTCCGAAGCACGGGCACCGTTACGCTGCGCCGCGCTCAGCTCAGTGAACGTGATCTGCACATGCTCACCCGACCCACCAGTGCGGGTCTCCACCAATTGCGGTGCCGCTGGTGCTGCCGGGGCGCCGACGGCGCGGCGTGGCGCGGACTGCGCACCGTACACACTCCAGCCAGCCTTGTTATACGCCCGCACACTGTAGCTGTAATCAGCTTCATCATTCGGGACCACAATGGTCTGCTCCGAGGACTGCACCTCAGGCAGAGTCCGCACCAGCGCACCACCCTTGAACTCCTGCACCTGATACTTACTCACCGCAGCACCATTAGGGTTCACATCAGCCCAATCAACCACCAACTGACTCTCCGCACCCAAAGACTGCGCACGAGTTGTCGTCGGCGCCGCCGGCGTCCCCGGCAACCCCGCCGGAGTCTCAGCAGCCGAATAATCACTCCACTCCGAAGGCTCCGGGGCAGCATTCCTGGCCTGCACCCGCACCTTATACGCAGTCCCGTTCTCCAAGCCCTCCCACGTAATGGGGGAACCCGCAGCACTACGCTGCACCGCACCATTAGGCGGTGCAGGGCTGATCTGCAAGTCATAACCCTCAATCGGGGAACCCTCATTCCCCGGGGGAGACCAGTTCACCGTCAACGACCCATCACCAAACACCAACGCCGGCGGAGCCGGCTTATCCGGCTGCGTATCCGGGCGGGCAACAGCAGACTCCGGCGACGGATCAGAAACACCAACAGCATTAGTCGCAACCACCGTGAACACGTACTCAACATTGTTCGTCAACCCAGTCAACGTGCACGTAGTCGCCTGACACTCCTGAGAGAACCCGTTATTACTGGTCACCGTGTACCCAGTAATCGGCGAACCATTATCAGCCGGTGGATCCCACGACAACACCACCGTCTTATTCCGCACACCCTCCACCACCGGCGTCGACGGAACACCAGGCTTACCCTTCACCGTCAACACCACCTGCCCCGTGGCAACCCGCGACAAGTCCCCTGTCTTATCCTGAACCGAATACTGCACCGTCATCGAACCCACAAAAGACTCACCCGGAGTAATCACCACAGACTCACCCTGCTGGGAAACACTTCCATTACCATCAGCAATGACCTCAATAATTTCGAGGGGCTCCTCGGGGAACGGATTCACATCATTTTTCAGAACCTCGACCGTTACCGGCTCACCCTGCACCGCCTCAGGAACCTCATCATCATTAGCCACCGGCATCGGACGATTGGACGCGAGGATGGTCAAAGCGACTGAGCTCGTTGCTGTTTCTTCGCCGTCGGTAACGGAGATCCCTACGGCACCGGTGGTCCCGATCGCAGCGTCGTCCTGGGCCGCGACGGTGAGCACCGAACCTTCGAAGGACACATCGAATCCGGCAGGGTTTTCTCCCGTGACAGCGAACTCCAGGACGTCGTCTGGATCAGGGTCAGCGGCCAGAGCAGCGATGTCCAGCGTCACTGCCGGTTCGGCAATGGCAGCTTCCAGTGATCCCGATTCCAGCGTGGGCGGAGCGTTGCGCTTTTCATCCTTGACGGGGATGACATTCGTAATAATTGTCAGCGTGGAACTGAGTCCTTCAGGGTCATCCGGGCCGGAGCCATCAGTGACCTCGAAGGTGATGGAGCCCTTGCCCGCATAGTCGATGTCCGCGGCGTAACGAAGGTTCGACGGGTCCACCACCCAGTCATTCGGATTATCAGTTCCGATTGCAGTGACTTTTTCCTCGACGGTAAGCCGTGGACTCCTACCCTCGCGGACCTCCACCAGTTCGGTCAGGTCCAGCGCGAGTTCGTCGCCGGCGTTCACATCAATTGGCGCATCACTGATCAGCGTCGGATACTGCTCACTCAGCCCGGGTACCCAGATCACAGCCGTGGCAAGGCCACCATCAATATCCTCGACCGTGTAAGGGATGCTCTGCCCGTCCTCGGTCAGCTCAACCCTGACCAGGTTCTCCGAAGTCACAGAGGCCGTAACGTTCGCTGGATCCACTGAGACCTTCAGGTCTTCGGCGACGCCATCGGGGTCTTCGTCGTTCTTCAGCACGGGCACGTCAACAGCGGTCTGCCCACGTGTTTCCGTCGCCTCCACCCGGTCATCACGGGCAATCGGCAACAGCAGCGGCGCGTTCTGGTCTACCGTGACGCTGATGTTCCCGTTCGCTGCCCCGCCCCGACCGTCCTGAATGCCGTACCTGACGCTGAAATCACCCTCCGCTTGCGGTGCCTGGAACAGTACCCGTCCTTCGACGATCTCAGGAGCCATCTCCTCCGGGGACGCACTCAACGCATCCGGGTTCAGGGAAATCGGGTCACCGTCCGGATCCGAATCATTTCGCAGGGCGTCGACGGCGATGGCACGTCCTGGCCGCAGGATCGCACCGTCATTAACCGGCACAGGCTTTTGGTTCGCTTCCGCGGCCGGTGCAATACCCACCTGAATCGTCGCGGTGTTCTCCAGGCCCAAACGGTCACGCACGGTATAGGTGAACGTGTCGGTGCCCGCACCAGCGGTGGACGCCGTGAAGTCAATATAGTTCGGGCCGGGAACGGCCGCGCCCATCTTCGGGGCGACGTCGATTCCGGCCAGGAACGACGAATCTCCGTCAGCGTCAATCCCATCCAACGGGACAGGGATCCGCACCGTCGAACCGGCGATCACCCGCGCATCAAGATTCTTCGGCACCGGCGGAGTATTCGCCGCATCCAGCGGCCTGATATTGATCCGCACCTGCGCCGAACCAGCCTGGCCGGTACTGTCCAACACCTCATAAATCGCGTAAACGGTGGTCGCCTTGTCGCCAGCGATAAAGCGCAACGAATTCTCCGACGCGAAGATCCGCCCATCAGCCAGGTCAACACCCTGCGTCAGCACCGGGCTCAAGGTCAACTCATCACCATTCGGGTGGGTGTCATTATCCAGAACAGGGATATTCACCACATCGCCAGCGCGCACGGTCACTTCATCGGGGTTCGCTTGCGGCGGTAGAAGAGTTTCGGGACCCGCTACGGACTGAACGCTCACCTCCCCAGTGGCAGAGGCCTTGCCATTGGAAACGGTATAGGTGATGGTGGTTTGCTGCTCCAAACCACGTACATCGTGGATGCGCAGGACGTTATGGTCCAGTACGGCCACGTCCAAGGGGGACCCCTCCGGTACGTTCACGGACTGGACCACGAGCACGCCACCAGCTGGATCGGTGTCATTGCCCAACACATCCACCAGCACATCGCCGTTCCGCGGCAACAACGCCACGTCACGCACCGCGATCGGTGCACCCTCCGCGCCGTCCGCTTTTGCGTCCACCCGGATCAAACCGGACGCACTCTGCGGGCCGTTCGTCACCAGATACTCGACGTAATACGTGCCAGCCGCCTCCGGGGTGAACGCGATGGTCCCGGTGTCATAATCCGGCGTAACGACAGCTTCGCCGCCGGTGATCTCAGCTTTGGCCAGGCTCAACTGGGCACCGGCCGGGTCCTGGTCGTTCTGCAGGGGAGAAAGCTGGGCTTCCTGGCCCACCGTCGCCGTGAAGTGGTCAAAGTTGACCACCGGCGCGAGAGTTCCCGACGCGCGAACATCGAAACTTACGACGCCGGAAGTCTGCTCACGTCCGTCAGAGACGACAATCGCCACTTCCTTAACACCCTGCCCCTTGCCGACATCCCGGAAAGTCAACAGGCCATCGGAACGGGTCCGCACCTGGTCCCCGTCCGGCGTCGGCTCGGCACTCACCAGGAACAGGTCATCGCCGTCGGGGTCCATCCAGGTGCTCAAGATGTTCTGGCTGATCGATTTGCCCTCTTCCACCAGGATCTTGGTGGTGCGCAATGCTTTGGGAGCTTCGTTGGACTCGGCGGGGCGGACGTCAACGCTGACCTGCGCCGAATCTTTCCCGCCACGCCCATCCTGAACCTCGTAGCTGAAGGTGTGGTTGCCCACCGGTGCGTCCTCGGGAACCACAATCTGCAGCCCGGCACCGTTATAGATCGGCTGGACGTTTCCGGCCGCCGGCTGCTCACCCGTCAGAGCGCCCGTCAGGAGATCACCATCAGGGTCAGTGTCATTGGTCAGGACATTCAGGATGGTGGTCCGCCCGGCCCTCGCTCCATAGGAGTCATCCTCAGCAACTGGCGGGCGGTTTTCCCCGCTACGGTCCGGCAGAGTATTGACCGGGTTCTCGCTCGCGGACTCCTCATCCTCCTCATCGGATTCGTCCTTCGGCGGGATAATGTCGCCCCAGTTATCCACCAACTGCATGTTCTGCAATACCAACCACACATCACCGGCGTTGGTGTCGTTCAGGACCACGACGTCCCGGTTCACCCGGAACACCAACTCCGACTCAGCGCTAAGCTCAGGAATTTCATCACGGCTGTCATATGCATCATCGACACAATCACGCACATACACCGCAGCCGCAGCCCACGCCGCATGAACACATCCATTGAGCTGCACCGGTGACGTCGGGACCCCGTTACCCTCCAGCGGAGTGATGACCGGATCTCCCCCACCGAGTGGTTGCTTGATCAACGACGTCGGAGTTGCCACCACCACAAAACTCGCCGCTGGCCCGCTTTGCTGGAGCTTGCCGTCCTGCGCCTCGGGAAGCGTGACAATCTCACCATCAGGAAGGATCAGTTGCCCGGAGTCACTGTCAAAGACGGTTGGCAGGTCACCCACCGCAGCAACCTGCAGATCACCGGACTGCTTCAACGGCTCAGCCTCGACGACCTCCGGCTCCGCATAAGTGCCGTCTGCAGCAACTGCGTAGGTCGACACCGTTCCCGCAGCCGGGTCGGCAACGGCCACCACATTATTCGACGAAACCGCTGCGGCCACGCCTGTGGAACCGGAAACCACCGGCTCCGTCTCCTGGTCACTGAAAGCACTCAGGTTCCCCACCGTGGTAATCCACACCGAACCACCCGCCAGATCAGTCACAGTGGCGGTATCCCCGCCCATTGCAATCGCAGCGGAACCCGGCAACTGCACCTCAGTACCGCGCACAACATTCGCCACATCAACCGGACTGATCTTCGACTGATCGGTGTTGATGTTGAAGACGGTAGCGCTGTCCTGAATGATGTCAAAGCCGTCGCTGTTCGCCGCATACCCACCATCAAGCAACCGCGACTGGTAATTAAGGTGACCCACCATCCCAGTGTTGTTATTCGTCACCCACACACCACCGTCGTTCAAATCCACCTCAGCAGTAGCAAACCCCGGATACAACAACGCACCACTCACCACAGCAACAGTCACCACCGAGGTGACTGACACGGAGATTGCTCGCTTGTGGTCGTTGCCTAGCCTATTTAGACGGTTCAGAAGCTTCATTGAGTTCCCCGAAATGTGAGTGCGTACGTGATCAGCATGAGGGCGCCCCCGGGTCCATGCTAAGAGACGAAGATCTGAACCAGTCGCCCTGTACTCGCTTTACCCATTCCCGGCTGGAACCGGTTTGGCGTCCAGACTCATAAATCGGATAAGCCGACCCACTAGTGTTTATGCACTGAACCTGAAATTTATATCCGTCTCCATGGTAAGTCCCTCCAGCACTTTGGCACTCCGCAAGGCCGGACACGCTAGTGTCCGTCGGCGACGGGTATTCGCAAGCTCCACCGGGAGGCTCGGGATGGGCAGCGGTGGCGAAAAAAGCCGAAGCTGTGCGGCCGGATGCTGTCGCTGTGGAGGTCTGCCCTCTAGAGTCAGTCACTGTGACCGTGATCGATACATCCTGGTTGTAACCGCTACCCGCAGTGGCCGTTCCGCCTCCGACACCGACGGAACCCGACTGATTTCCTGCGCGCCACGTTACCGACGCTATGTCTCGACCATTTTTGGGTGTGGCACCGATTCGAAAGTTAACACGTTCGCCGGCTGGCTCGCTGGTAATGGAGGGTGTTTTTGGCTTTCCGTAGGGGATGACGGTGTTGGATTGTGCGCTGTTTGCTCCGGGGTAGCTTGATCCGTCAGATGCGGAGACGGCACGTACTACTGCCCAAACGTTGGATCCGTTGGGGAACCCGCCGACTTCCTGACCGTTAGTGATTCCCATGGTCCGCCCATCACTGAACGACGCCTGGTAACTGACTTCCGAAGCACGGGCACCGTTACGCTGCGCCGCACTCAGCTCAGTGAACGTGATCTGCACATGCTCACCCGACCCACCAGTGCGGGTCTCCACCAATTGCGGTGCCGCTGGTGCTGCCGGGGCGCCGACGGCGCGGCGTGGCGCGGACTGCGCACCGTACACACTCCAGCCAGCCTTGTTATACGCCCGCACACTGTAGCTGTAATCAGCTTCATCATTCGGGACCACAATGGTCTGCTCCGAGGACTGCACCTCAGGCAGAGTCCGCACCAGCGCACCACCCTTGAACTCCTGCACCTGATACTTACTCACCGCAGCACCATTAGGGTTCACATCAGCCCAATCAACCACCAACTGACTCTCCGCACCCAAAGACTGCGCACGAGTTGTCGTCGGCGCCGCCGGCGTCCCCGGCAACCCCGCCGGAGTCTCAGCAGCCGAATAATCACTCCACTCCGAAGGCTCCGGGGCAGCATTCCTGGCCTGCACCCGCACCTTATACGCAGTCCCGTTCTCCAAGCCCTCCCACGTAATGGGGGAACCCGCAGCACTACGCTGCACCGCACCATTAGGCGGTGCAGGGCTGATCTGCAAGTCATAACCCTCAATCGGGGAACCCTCATTCCCCGGGGGAGACCAGTTCACCGTCAACGACCCATCACCAAACACCAACGCCGGCGGAGCCGGCTTATCCGGCTGCGTATCCGGGCGGGCAACAGCAGACTCCGGCGACGGATCAGAAACACCAACAGCATTAGTCGCAACCACCGTGAACACGTACTCAACATTGTTCGTCAAACCAGTCAACGTGCACGTAGTGGCCTGACACTCCTGAGAGAACCCGTTATTACTGGTCACCGTGTAACCAGTAATCGGCGAACCATTATCAGCCGGCGGCTCCCACGACAACACCACCGTCTTATTCCGCACACCCTCCACCACCGGCGTCGACGGAACACCAGGCTTACCCTTCACCGTCAATACCACCTGCCCCGTGGCAACCCGCGACAAGTCCCCTGTCTTATCCTGAACCGAATACTGCACCGTCATCGAACCTACAAAAGACTCACCCGGAGTAATCACCACCGACTCACCCTGCTGAGACACACTCCCATTACCATCAGCCACCACATCAATAATCTGCAGCGGCTCCTCAGGAAACGGATTCACATCATTGCTGAGCACGTTCACGGTCACGGGTTGACCCTGAACGGCTTCCGGAACTCCATCATCATTAGCCACCGGCAGCGGACGATTGGAAGCGAGGATAGTCAACCCCACTGCACTCGTTGCTGTTTCTTCGCCGTCAGTAACCGTAATCCCCACTGAACCAGTGGTTCCCACTTGGGAGCCTTCCTGGGCAGCGACAGTCAAAACCGATCCATCGAAGGACACGTCGAACCCAATAGATTCCTCTTCAGCTACGGAGAATTCCAGTTGGTCATCGGGATTAGGATCAGTTGCGAGTTCTGCAAGATCCAAGGTCACAGCAGGCTCCGCAACCGCGACATCCAAAGAACCTGATTCAAGGGTCGGCGGGAAATTTCGGTCAGCGTCAGGAACAACGTTCGTCAAGATTGTCAGCGTGGAACTGAGTCCTTCGGGGTCATCCGGGCCGGAGCCATCAGTGACCTCGAAGGTGATGGAGCCCCTGCCCGCATAGTCGATGTCCGCGGCGTAACGAAGGTTCGACGGGTCCACCACCCAGTCATTCGGATTATCAGTTCCGATTGCAGTGACTTTTTCCTCGACGGTAAGCCGTGGACTCCTACCCTCGCGGACCTCCACCAGTTCGGTCAGGTCCAGTGCCAGTTCGTCGCCGGCGTTCACATCAATTGGCGCATCACTGATCAGCGTCGGATACTGCTCACTCAACCCGGGCACCCAGATCACCGCAGTCGCAAGGCCACCATCAATATCCTCGACCGTGTAAGGGATGCTCTGCCCGTCCTCGGTCAGCTCAACCCTGACCAGGTTCTCCGAAGTCACAGATGCTGTGACATAGGCGGGGTCCACGGTGACTTTCAAGTCTTCGGCGACGCCATCGGGGTCTTCGTCGTTCTTCAGCACGGGCACGTCAACAGCGGTCTGCCCACGTGTTTCCGTCGCCTCCACCCGGTCATCACGGGCAATCGGCAACAGCAGCGGCGCGTTCTGGTCTACCGTGACGCTGATGTTCCCGTTCGCTGCCCCGCCCCGACCGTCCTGAATGCCGTACCTGACGCTGAAATCACCCTCGGCCTGCGGTGCCTGGAACAGCACTCGTCCTTCGACGATCTCAGGAGCCATCTCCTCCGGGGACGCACTCAACGCATCCGGGTTCAGGGAAATCGGATCACCGTCCGGATCCGAATCATTTCGCAGGGCGTCGACGGCGATGGCACGCCCTGGCCGCAGGATCACGCCGTCATTAACCGGCACAGGCTTCTGGTTCGCTTCCGCGGCCGGTGCAATACCCACCTGAATCGTCCCCGTGTTCTCCAGGCCCAAACGGTCACGCACGGTATAGGTGAACGTGTCGGTGCCCGCACCAGCGGTGGACGCCGTGAAGTCAATATAGTTCGGGCCGGGGACAGCAGCGCCCATCTTCGGGGCAGCGTCGATTCCGGCCAGGAACGACGAATCTCCGTCAGCGTCAATCCCATCCAACGGCACTGGGATCCGCACCGTCGAACCGGCGATCACCCGCGCATCAAGATTCTTCGGCACCGGCGGAGTATTCGCCGCATCCAGCGGCCTGATATTGATCCGCACCTGCGCCGAACCAGCCTGCCCTGCACTGTCCAACACCTCATAGATCGCATACACAGTCTTGGCTGTGGCGCCAGCGATGAAACGCAGCGAATTTTCCGAAGCGAAGATCCGCCCATCAGCCAGGTCAACACCCTGCGTCAGCACCGGGCTGAGCGTCAGCTCATCACCGTTGGGGTGTGTGTCGTTCTCCAGGACCGGGATATTCACCACGTCCCCGGCACGTACGGTCACTTCGTCATTCTCACCATTCGGCGGCAACCGCGTCTCAGGACCGGCCACGGACTGAACACTCACCTCACCCGTAGCGGAAGCCTTGCCATTGGAGACCGTGTAGGTGATGGAGGTCTGCCGGTCCAGGTTCCGGACGTCATGGATGCGCAGCAGGTTGTGGTCCAGTACCGCCACTTCCAGCGGCGAGCCCTCGGGAACGTCCACAGACTGAACCACGAGCACCCCACCGGATGGATCAGTGTCATTGCCCAGCACATCCACCAGCACATCACCGTTCTGCGGCAACAACGCCACATCCCGGACAGCAATCGGTGCGCCCTCCGCGCCGTCCGCTTTTGCGTCAACCCGGATCAAACCGCTGGCGCTCTGCGGGCCATTCGTCACCAGATACTCGACGTAATACGTGCCAGCCGCCTCCGGGGTGAACGCGATGGTCCCGGTGTCATAATCCGGCGTAACGACAGCTTCGCCGCCGGTGATCTCAGCTTTGGCCAGGCTCAACTGGGCACCGGCCGGGTCCTGGTCGTTCTGCAGGGGAGAAAGCTGGGCCTCCTGGCCCACCGTCGCCGTGAAGTGGTCAAAGTTGACCACCGGCGCCAGCGTCCCCGCAGCGCGAACATCGAAACTTACGACGCCGGAAGTCTGCTCACGTCCGTCAGAGACGACAATCGCCACTTCCTTCACACCCTGCCCCTTGCCGACATCCCGGAAAGTCAACAGGCCATCGGAACGGGTCCGCACCTGATCCCCGTCCGGCGTCGGCTCAGCACTCACCAGGAACAAGTCATCGCCATCAGGATCCATCCACGAGCTAAGGATGTTCTGGCTGAGCGACTTCCCTTCTTCCACCAGGATCTTGGTCGACCTCAGCGGCTTCGGGGGCTCATTCGAGTCCGCGACCCGCACCTCAACCGTCACCTGCGCGGAATCGCTGCCACCACGACCATCCGACACCTTGTAGGCGAAGGTGTGGTTGCCCACCGGTGCGTCTTCCGGCACAACGATTTGCAGCCCGGCACCGTTATAGATCGACTGGACCTCGCCTGCCGACGGTTGTTCTCCAGCCAGCTCGGTGGTGAGCAGGTCGCCGTCGGGGTCGGTGTCGTTGGTCAAAACATTCAGGATGGTGGTCCGCCCGGCCCTCGCTCCATAGGAGTCATCCTCAGCAACTGGCGGGCGGTTCTCCCCGCTACGGTCCGGCAGAGTATTGACCGGGTTCTCGCTCGCGGACTCTTCGTCCTCCTCATCGGATTCGTCCTTTGGCGGGATGATGTCGCCCCAGTTATCCACCAACTGCATGTTCTGCAGCACCAACCACACATCGCCCGCATTGGTGTCGTTCAGGACCACGACGTCCCGGTTCACCCGGAACACCAACTCCGACTCAGCGCTAAGCTCAGGAATTTCATCACGGCTGTCATATGCATCGTCCACGCAGTCACGCAGGTAGACGGCCACGCCCGCCCATGCTGCGTGCACGCAACCGTCAAGGAGGACCGGATTAGTGGGAATGCCGTTCCCCTCCAACGGAGTAATGACCGGATCACCACCGCTGAGCGGCTGCTTGATCAGCGCAGTCGTCGTCGCCACTACAGCAAAACCCGACGCTGGCCCGCTCTGCTGAAGCTTCCCGTCCTGAGCCTCAGGGAGAATGACCACTTCACCATCGGGAAGGATCAACTGCCCCGACTCACTGTCAAACACCGCGGCCAGGTCCCCCACCGCAGCAATCTGCAGATCACCGAACTGTTTTAGCGGCTCAGTCTCGACGACCTCCGGCTCCGCATAAGCGCCATTAGCCGCAACTGCATAGGTCGAAACCGTCCCGGCAGCCGGATCCGCGACAACCACTTGGTTATTAGAGGAAACCGCCGCAACAACCCCAGTCGACCCGGTCACCACCGGTTCCGTCTCCTGGTCGCTGAAGGCACTCAGGTTCCCCACATTGGTAATCCACACCGAACCACCAGCAAGATCAGTCACCGCAGCGGTATCCCCGCCTATCGCGATCGCCGCAGAACCAGGCAACTGCACCTCAGTACCGCGCACAACATTCGCCACATCAACCGGACTGACCTTCGACTGATCCGTATTGATATTGAAAACCGTGGCACTGTCCTGGACGATATCGAAACCATCGCTGTTCGCCGCATACCCACCATCAAGCAACCGCGACTGGTAATTAAGGTGACCCACCATCCCAGTGTTGTTATTCGTCACCCACACACCACCGTCATTCAAATCAACCTCAGCAGTAGCAAACCCCGGATACAACAACGCACCACTGACCACAGCAACAGTCACCGCCGAGACCGTCGCAACCGTAGATGCCCGACGACCCCGGACACCGAAAGAGTGCACACGGAACAAGTTCACGATGATGATCCCCAACTGCCAACACTGCACGAGCCCACATTCGACGGGGCGGCCGGGCTAGACCCAGCCAAGACCTACTCTCGACCAGTGTGTCATGATCACGCGGGCAGAGAACCCCTGGTCCATGGGTACAAGTGCCCATGAATCAACTCATCAAGGTCAGTCGAGCACCAGTCCGTCACCGGTTCCCCGTGCGAGGGTGACCGGGTGCACCTCGCCGAATCCACGGACCGTCCTCGCCTTATGGGGCATCAGGACGAAACGCTCGTTGTCGCGCAGCGTAGCCGCCGTCGAAGCGTCGATGAGGACCGTGCCGGGTTCGGCAAGGGAAGTCAACCGGGACGCCAGGTTCACCGTCGGTCCGTAAATATCACCAAGCCGGGAGAGAATCCGCCCCCACACCATAGAAACCCTTGCGGAAGGAAGCAGATCGTCTTCCGTGAACGCCTTTGCCAGCGCAAGCGAAATCTCTGCTCCCGCCTCCGGAGTCTCCGCGATATAGAGGACTTCGTCGCCAATTGTCTTCACCAGGCGGCCACCGCCCACCGAGATGATCTCGGCGCACATGTTCTCGAACCGCTGCACCAACTGGGCGAGGGTCCGTTCATTCATCTGGCGGGACAGGCTCGTGTAGGAGACAAGGTCAGCGAAGCCGACGGCGCGCGCAAGGGGAAGCGGTGCGTCGTCCTCGGTGCCGGCGCGGCCCGCCTCGCTTGATGCAAGACCGGCTTCGGCGCGTACGGCCAACCGCTGGACGGCAGCGTTCATCTGTCGGCGCCACGCGTAGACCAGCGTTTCTTCCAGTGGTTCCAACAGATGGGGAAGCTCTGCGACGAGGCTGCGGCGCGCTGCGGCGTCGGTGATTCCGCGCTGCACCACCATCTCCTCGACAAGCGCCTCGATCTGCCAGACCACCATGCGGTCGGTCATCTGCCCGATCGCCCTGGTGATAGAGATCGCCGCCGATTCCGTGAGCTGCTCCTTGCGGACCAGTTCAATGATGGTGGTCAGCGCCTCCATGTCCTTCTGCGTGAACGCGACGTCGTCGTCGCCGATATTCGGGAAACCCATCGCACGCCATAGCTTGCGCGCCGACAGAAGCGACACCCCGGCACCGGAGGCGACTTCCCGGCGTCGTAAGGTGCGTTCCGCCCCGAGAAGCTCGATTTCGAGCTGGCGGATTGCTTCGCGGTCCAGCTTGTCCTGGGTTGGCGGCAACTGCGCCCGTTTAATAACCGGCATTGAAAGGGTCAGCGGGTCATCCTCTGCAACCACTTCATCGGCGAACACAGAGTCAGCGGGTTCGAGGGAAGGTTCGACGGCGGGATCTGCGGCGTGTTTGACGGGCTCGTCCGTGCCGCTGCTGGCGCTCATCACCAATCCCTCTCCATCCCTCTGTCCATAGCTCTATTCGTTGCTCTATCCATTCCATGGATAGGCGCGTCTGGCCCGTCGAGCATCTCAGCTTCCATGTCTACACCATCAAACATTGCGGTGAGCGGGAGGTCCCCGATTGCCGACACCATGTACTCCTTGAACACCGCAACCTGCGGCACATTCGTGAAGGTGGCGAAGCGGTCGCGGCCAAGATCGAGGATGAGGGTCCCTCCACCGGTCAGCCGCTCGGTCAACGCCTGTTCGATCATCACCTGGAAGATACCGGTGAGCCGGACTTCGCGAACGCTCCGGCGCGTGAAGCCTGCACGGCGGATCAACCGGCGATTCGTCAGGATGAACCGTGTACCGGCCCAGGCCAGAAGCGGCACGATAAACACCCGGGTCAGGATGAGCGCGGCGAACAGCAGGAAAACCGTCACCAGCGCGGGTTCCCAGGAAGCCCACTCGGGCGGAAGCTGCGCCCTGCTGTACCAGCCGAGGCCGAACCCCGTCACTGCGAGAACCAGCAGTGTGACAAGGAACCGGCCGAACAGTTTCCGAGGGTGCGGCCGCGTACGGACCACCACGTGTTCACCGGGTTCGAGTCTTATGCGCATGATCTCTGCGGCCCGCTGTTCACGTTCCGAGCGGGCGCAGGTGGACGACGTCGCCTACCGAGACGGTGTGCCGTTCGCCGTCGTCGTCCCGTATGACCAGCGCACCGTGGGGGTCAAGGTTCATCGCGCGGCCCACGAGGAATGAACCGTTGGGCAGCTCCACCCGAACGTCCTGACCGAGCGTGACCATCCGGGTGCTGACGCGGGTGAGCAGCGACTTCCCGTCGCGCCACGGCCGCGTTGCGTCGCCGTCGACGGCGGTGAACTCACCGTAGTGCTGGGCGAGCTGCCGGAGGTAGGACTTCAGCAGCACGTTCCGGTCGGTGGTTGTCGCGTACTCGAGCAGCAGGCTGGTGGCCGTGGGGACGGGCAACTCCTGGTCAGTGAGGCTGACGTTCACGCCGGAACCGACGACGACGGCGGGCGGCTCCCCGTTCGGGCCCGCAACCAGCTGCGCGAGAATGCCTGCGAGCTTCCGGCCATCCACGTGGACATCATTGGGCCACTTGAGCTGCGGGCTGACTTCTGTGCGCTCTTCGATCGCCTCGGACAGGGCGAGGGCAGCCAACAGTGACAGCCATCCGTAACTCTGGGTAGGAAGCGGACGCCCGTCAGGATTCAGCGGCCGCAATAGAACGCTCACAATGAGCGATGACCGTTCCGGTGCTGTCCACGTCCGGTCCATGCGCCCACGCCCGGCCGTCTGCTCCTCGGCGGTGAGGACGCTCAGGTCCGGCCAACCTGATGGATCCTGGGCTGCGAGGTGCACGAGGTCGGTGTTAGTTGAACCCGTTGCCTGGACCAGCTCCAGCCGGGCGAAGGTTCCCCGCGGGGAACACAGGGCCTCCCGCAGCCCGGCAACATTCAGGCCGGGGCGTTCAAGGTTGGAGTACTGGGACGTCATCCTTCAACAGTACTGGGCTTCGATCCCGCGACCCTTCCCATCGGATCAGTAGGAATGACGGTTACTTGGCGATTTCCCAGTCATTCCTGCTGACTTGATAGATCAGAGGAAGATATCCGGCACCAGCTTGTCTTCCGGCGCACCGAGGCTGTAGCCGCTGAAGTTGGTGACGCCCTCCTGCCGCAGTACCTCCTCATCGGTGAAAAAGTTGCCCGTGCATTCCCGCGAGGGCCTGGCCAGTACGGCGCGGGCTGCATCGGCAACGATCTGCGAAGAGCGCGCTGCTGTGACCAGCTGGGCTCCGCCGGGCATGTTGCGGATGGCCGCCGTGTCGATGAGCGTGCGCGGCCAGAGCGAGTTGACGGCTATCCCGTCCTCCCGCAGTTCCTCGGCGAGCCCCAGGGTGGTGAGGCTCATGCCGTATTTGGCCATGGTGTACGCCAGGTGCTTTCCAGCCCACTGCGGATCGAGGTTCAGCGGTGGAGAAAGAGTCAGGATGTGGGGGTTGGTTGATCGACGCAGCGCGGGCAACGCGAGCTTGCTCAGCAGGAACGTACCTCGGACGTTGATATCGGCCATCAGGTCGTAGCGCTTCATCGTGACGTCGTCGGTTTTCGACAGGTCTATGGCGGACGCGTTATTGACGACGACGTCGATCCCACCGTATTCGGCGACCGCCCGGTCGACCGCGGAGGCGACGTCGTCGTCGTTCCTCACATCGCCCACGATGGCGAGGGCGCCCCCTCCGGCAGATCGGATCTGCTCGGCTGCGGTGTGGACGGTACCCTCGAGCTGAGGGTGGGGATCGCCGGTCTTGGCGAGAATAACGATGTTGGCGCCGTCTTCTGCAGCCCGCAGCGCAATTGCGAGGCCTATGCCCCTGCTGCCGCCGGACATGAGAATTGTGCGCCCGCGCAGGGAACGGGTTTCGGAAGTCACAGGAGATTCATCAGTAGCGCCATTGCCGGTCATAGGGGAAACCATAGTGGTCACAAAGGGTGCAGCACCTAATTGTTACTGACGGGTAACATACGCAGCGGCGCTAAGTCTTCGCAGCACTTGTTGTAGAAGTTCTACAGCTATTGAACCCGGAATGGTCTCTAGACTGGATCAAGAGCGCAGTTTTTTGGAGGAAACCTACTTAAGCTTTCTCCAGAATCCGTCTGAAGAACCCCCGTACCCGATCTGAAGAGACTCGATGCAACCCGAAACGCTTCCCCTCGATCAGGACGCGAGCACACTGAATGCCTCTCCTGACCTCCACACAACCGCAGGGAAGCTGGCCGATTTCCGGCTCCGGCAGGAACGCTCGCTGGCACCTTCCGGACCCGAGGCCATCGAGAAGCAGCACGCCCGCGGAAAGGGCACGGCCCGCGAGCGCATCGACATGCTGGTGGACCCCGGTTCATTCGTGGAGTTCGATGCCCTCGCCGTCCACCGTTCCAGCGCCTTCGGGATGGAGAAGAAGAAGCCGCTGGGCGACGGCGTCGTGTCCGGTTACGCAACCGTTGACGGCCGGCAGATCGCCATTTACAGCCAGGACTTCACGGTGTACGGCGGTTCGCTCAGCCAGGTGAACGGCGAGAAGATTGTCAAGGTCCAAGAGTTCGCCCTCCGCAACGGTTGCCCGCTGGTGGGGATCAACGACGGCGGCGGCGCACGCATCCAGGAGGGCGTCGCCTCGCTGGCGATGTTCGCGGACATTTTCCGGAACAACGTGCATGCCTCGGGCGTGGTCCCGCAGATTTCGCTCATCATGGGGCCGTGCGCAGGCGGTGCAGCGTACTCCCCCGCACTCACTGACTATGTGGTCATGGTGGACAAGAGTTCGCACATGTTCATCACCGGCCCTGATGTCATCAAGACCGTCACCGGCGAAGACGTCGACATGGAAACCCTGGGCGGCGCAAGGCAGCACAACGCGAACACCGGCACTTCCACCTACCTCGCCACAGACGAACAGGACGCCATCGATTTCGTCCGCGAGTTGCTGGACTTCCTGCCGTCCAACAACCTTGCGGAAGCTCCACTGACCGGGTTTACCGAGGAACTCGAGAACAACGACGCTGACGCTGCGCTGGATCTGCTGATCCCCGACTCCGCGAATCAGCCCTATGACATGCACGCCGTCATCTCCGCCGTGGTGGACGACGGCCATTTCCTCGAGATGCAGTCTCTCTACGCCCCGAACGTCATCATCGGGTATGCGCGGGTTGAAGGCCACACCGTTGGAATCGTCGCGAACCAGCCGATGCAGTTCGCGGGCACGCTGGACATCGCTGCCTCCGAGAAAGCCGCGCGGTTTGTCCGCCACTGCGACGCCTTCAACATCCCCATCCTCACCCTCGTGGATGTCCCCGGCTTCCTCCCGGGCAAGGACCAGGAGTTCAACGGCATCATCCGCCGCGGCGCCAAACTGCTCTATGCCTACGCTGAAGCCACTGTGCCCAAGCTGACCGTGATCACCCGCAAGGCATACGGCGGCGCGTACATCGTGATGGGCTCCAAGAAGCTCGGTGCTGACATCAACCTCGCGTGGCCCACGGCGCAGATCGGCGTGATGGGCGCCCAGGGCGCGGTGAACATCCTCTACCGTGGCCAGTTGAAGGCAGTAGCCGACGCCGGAGGGGACGTTGAGGCCGCCCGCAGCGAAGTGATCACCCAGTACGAGGAAGAACTCCTCAACCCGTACCAGGCAGCCCAGTTGGGCTATGTCGACGCGGTGATTGCGCCCTCCGACACGCGCGTCCAGATTGTCCGTGGCCTGCGCGCGCTCCGGGACAAGCGTGCCTCGCTGCCCGCCAAGAAGCACGGGAACATCCCGCTATGAGTGTGCCCGCTCCAGCTCAAGAGGACGAGCCGCTGTTCCAGGTGGTCGCCGGGAACCCGACGCCCGAGGAACTCGCGGCCCTCGCCGTCGTCGTGCTGGGACTGCAAGCCAACGACGACGACGACGCGCGCCATCCCGCCGGTCACCGCACCTGGGTCAGGCGGGAGCGGTTGCGGCTCGGCCCGCGTCCTGGGCCGGGTTCATGGCGGCGGAGCGCGCTGCGTTGATCCGCGCTATTTGGCGCTGGGATCGACTACGGTGCCGAGGAACATGGGCATCCCGGTCTCTTCATGCAGGATCTGGTAGAGGAACGGCCGGTCGAAGGTGATCTCGAGGTCGGGTTCCGAGAAGCCCGACTCCGCCATGCTGATCTGCGTGACGGCCGCTGCGATGGTTCCCTTCTCCGCAACCGTGATGTTCGCGGACTGCGCGGCCCCTTCGACGAACAACTCAACTTCGCTGATGCCGCTGTAGTCGGGCGCCATCCCCATCGCCTCCACCAGCCCCATCGACGTCAGCATGTCCTTGAGGTCAATGTCGAACGTGTGGTCCCACTTCGGCAACGTGACGTTGACCAGTGCTTCGGGGGCGGTACCCAGGGCAGCATTGGCCTCTGCCAGAATGGTTTCCTCAAGGACTGGACCCGCGCCGGGTTCCGGCAAAATGAGGCGCATCACGAACCCGTTGTTATAGGGCAGGTCTACGCCCTGCCAGCCCTCCCCTTCCGCGTACCGCACTTGCTGCACGGTGTTCATGAAATCTGTCTTCACCGGACCCGTGGTGGAGGTGAAGGTGCCGGGTTCGGTGTAGTTCGGATCGAACGGCTCGGCCCAGGCGGCCGCAAAATACACGGTGTTGATGATGTTGAGTTTCGTATTCGCCGTCGGCTCGATTGGCACCTCCTCGATCCGGCCGCCGGTGTGCTCGTTCACCCACGCGTTCATCGCGTTCAGGGCGCCATCGCCGGAGTAATCGACAGGATAGACGCCCATGCCGTAGTGCTCAGCGAGCGGATTCATGAAGCCGTCCCCCAGCGGAAGGTCTTCCGCCGGGAAGAGCCCGTTCGCCAGGTGCAGTAGGGGATCAGCCGGCGGCTCGTCGTCGTCGACTGTTGCGGGATCGCCGTCATGCTCTTCCCACGCCGTGAGCAGCGCGTTCATCGCCTCGTCGCGATGTTCGGCAGGGAAGCCGAGTACCGCGTCCATCTCTTCGGCCGTCGTCGTGCGGGCTCCTACCCTGAGCATGGCGAGCGCTGCAAGTGCGCTGACTGGGCTGGTGACCTGGTTGGCTTCAGGATCAGTCGCGAGCATCGCGGCGCCCAGCCGGTAGGAAGCCTCCTCGAGCGCAGCAACTGCCTCCGGGTGATCAGCCAGCGCAATGCTTTCCCGTTGGACGTCGGCAACGCGCTGTTCCGGAACCGATGCCGCGCCGCAGCCGGTCAGCATCACCAACCCTGCCACCAGAACCGATGCAACAATTGCCCTCCGCGTGCCGTCCATGACTGATCCCCAAAGTAAGACGAGTGTTTGCTTCACTGTGGGCCTGCGCCTCCTCGATGCACCAGCACGGGACGGGCACAATCCGGTCACGATCCCGTACGCGGGCGCAAACCTCTGTGGCCCGGAGCAACAACGTGCCGATAGGCTCGTGGGCGTGACCAACGAGACTCCAACACCAGACCTGACCGTTACGGCTCCATCCCGCGCCCAGACGGCCACCGACGCCGTCGCCGATGCCTACACCGACATTCTGCTGCAACTCGACCCGGGATTCGCCACTACCCTCGGTCTTCCGGGGCGGGAGACCGAATACCGGGACTACTCCCCCGCCGGCCTGGAGGCCTTCGCTGAGGCGACCCGAGAAACGCTGGGACGGCTCGATGACCTCGAACCCACTGACGACGTCGATGCCGTCACCCTCGATGCGATGCGCGAGCGGCTCGGACTTCAACTCGAGATCCACGAGACCGGGTGGAACCTCGCAGACCTGAACAACCTGGCCTGCCCCGCGCAGGAAATCCGGGCCATCTTCGACCTGATGCCCACGGACACCGCTGAGCAGTGGGGCCACATCGCGGGCCGCCTTGCCAACGTGCCGGATGCCATCGGCGGCTACATCACCTCGCTGCGTGAGGGAAAGAACCGCGGCATCGTCGCTGCGGCCCGGCAGGTGAAGATCGTCATGGAACAGACCACCGCCTACGCTGCGGACGGCGGCTATTTCGACGAGTACGTCACCGGAGCAAAGACCAACGACGACGGCGGCCTTCCGGAGCCGGTCGTGGCGAATCTCGCCGCCGGTGCCGATGCGGCACGCACTGCGTACCGTCAGCTGGCCACCTTCCTGCAGGAGGAAATCCTTCCCGACGCTCCCGAGAAGGACGCGGTAGGGCGCGAACGCTACGCCCTGATGTCCCGGCAGTTCCTTGGTGCCGCCGTCGACCTCGAGGAAACCTACCAGTGGGGCGTTGAGGAACTCGACCGGATCATCGCGGAGCAGGAAGCCGTGGCTAACGAGATCAAGGAGGGCGCTTCGATTGAGGAGGCGATCCGCATCCTGGACGAGTCGCCGGAACGCCAACTGCAGGGCACTGAAGCGCTCCAAGCCTGGATGCAGGAACTCTCGGACAAGGCTGTGGCAGAACTTGCCGGAGTGCATTTCGATGTTCCGGACATCATGCGTCGCCTCGAATGCATGATTGCGCCCACCCACGAAGGCGGCATCTACTACACGGGGCCAAGCGATGACTTCTCCCGTCCCGGCCGCATGTGGTGGTCAGTGCCGGAAGGCGAGGACTCATTCACCACGTGGAAGGAAACCACTACCGTCTACCACGAGGGCGTTCCCGGCCACCACCTGCAGGTCGCCACCGCCGTGTACCAGCGTGAACTGCTCAACTCCTGGCGGCGCAACGTCATCTGGGTATCGGGCCACGGTGAGGGTTGGGCGCTTTACGCGGAACGGCTGATGGAGGAACTGGGGTACCTCAGCGATCCAGGGGACAGGCTCGGCATGCTCGACGCCCAGCGGATGCGCGCTGCACGCGTGGTCTTCGACATCGGGGTGCACCTTGAACTCGACATTCCTGAGCGTTGGGGAAGCGGAACCTGGACCCCTGACACGGGCTACGAGTTCCTGAAGAAGAACATCGCCATCAGCGAAGGGCAGCTCAACTTCGAGTTCACCCGGTACCTCGGCTGGCCGGGCCAGGCCCCTTCCTACAAGATCGGGCAGCGGCTGTGGGAGCAGATCCGCGATGGCGTGAAGGATCGCGAGGGCGAGAGCTTCAACCTGCGTGATTTCCACACCCGGGCGCTCAACCTCGGTTCGGTGGGCCTCGATACCCTCCGGAGGGCGCTGCTCACCTAGTCACTCGGGGGTCCGGTGAAGTGGGTGGGCTTAGACGTCCGGAAGGGCCGAAGAGGCCACCACTTCACCGGTCGGTGCTGCTGGTCTGGGCGCAGCCGCTGGTTGTGCGTAAGCGGACGCAGGTCGGCTAGAAACCATTGGGCCGGGGATGGTTGCATGGTCTCGGGCAACCATCCCTGTCAGGTTTGTCACGGTCCTGCTGGGAATAACTGCGAAGCTCCGCAGGAGTACGGCGTTTCTGGGCGCCTTCAATCCTTCCACCCTTCAATCGCCGCGTAGCATTTCGCAATGCGGCCTTTTTTTGGTATCGCGTCGGATCTAGTGTTTCGCAGGTGACATCAGACTCTGCTCCCGCGTCCCGCAGGCTACCCCGCTGGGTGACCTCCTTCGGACCCCAAATCATCGCCGCCCTCCTCGTTGGCCTCGGCCTTGGCCTCCTCGCCAAGTACACCGGCCACACGGAGGACACACCGAACGCCCTCGGCGCCACGCTCGACACGATCGGTGGAAGCTACGTCGCCCTGCTGCGCGCCGCCGTCGTACCCCTGATTTTCACGGCGGTCGTCAGCTCGATCGCCAACCTGCGGGCAGTCAACAACGCTGCCCGTCTGGCTGGACAGACTCTGTTGTGGTTCGCGATCACGGCGCTCATCGCCGTCGTCATCGGCATGGGGCTTGGCGCTCTCTTCCAGCCCGGGGCCAACACCAATGCCACCGCTCCCGAGGAGTACACCGGCGGGACCGGCGACTGGTGGGCGTTCCTCCAGGGCCTGATCCCGGCGAACTTCCTGGGCCTGCAGGCTTCGTCGAATGTTGATGAATCCGGCGCGATCTCCACCGGGCTGAGCTTCAACGTGCTGCAGGTGCTGGTTGTCGCCGTCGCCATCGGAATCGCAGCGCTCAAGGTCGGCAAGCCAGCCGAGCCGTTTTTGAACTTCAACGCTTCCGCACTTGCCGTCATCCAGAAGGTGCTGTGGTGGATCATCCGCATCGCGCCGATCGGTACCATCGGCCTTATCGGCAACGCAGTTGCTGTCTACGGGTGGGACACCATCGGTTCGCTCGGAAAATTCACGCTAGCGATTTACGTGGGGCTGGCGCTGGTGCTGTTCGCGGTCTACCCGATCCTCATCCGTGCCAACGGACTGTCCGTCAGACAGTACTTCTCGGGAGCATGGCCGGCTATTCAGCTGGCGTTCGTTTCGCGCTCCTCGATAGGCACGCTCCCCCTCACGCAGCGGGTGACCGAGCGTAACCTCGGCGTTCCACGTGCTTATGCATCCTTCGCGGTACCGCTGGGTGCCACCACCAAGATGGACGGCTGCGCTGCGATCTACCCGGCCATCGCCGCAATCTTCGTTGCCCAGTTCTTCGGTATCCAGCTCGACTTCGGCCAGTACCTGCTGATCGCGCTTGTGTCGGTCCTCGGTTCGGCAGCCACCGCCGGGACCACCGGCGCCGTCGTCATGCTCACACTGACCCTGTCGACGCTGGGACTGCCGCTTGCCGGCGTCGGGCTGCTGCTCGCCGTCGACCCCATCCTCGACATGGGCCGTACCGCGGTCAATGTCGCCGGGCAGGCGCTGATCCCCACCCTCGTCGCCAAGCGCGAGGGGATCCTGGACCTGGACCTCTACAACGCAGAGCGCACCGGTGACCCCTTCGCGGATGACACCCCCACCACGAATGAGGCACCGCAGCTCGCCGGCGCGAAAGCGTAACCGAAGCACACTCCGAACGGGACCCAGGGCTCAACGCCTTGGGTCCCGTTCTGATTGTCTGGATAGTGTGGTGCCATGACTGTCCGGTTGATCCTTGCTTCTGCCTCCCCCGCCCGCACCAAGCTCCTGACTGAAGCGGGCATTTCGCATACCGTCCGTGTCTCTGACGTGGACGAGGACAGGGTCACGGCGGAGGCCGGGACGCCTTCGCCGTATGACACTGCCCAGTTGCTCGCCCGCGCCAAGGCTGAAGCCGTTGCCGCCCTCCCCGACGCGCGCGGAGCCCTGGTCCTTGGGTGCGATTCCGTATTTGAGTTCGAGGGCGTTGCACACGGCAAGCCGTATGTGGCCGACGTCGCACGCGAGCGGATCCGCCGGATGTCCGGCTCGCGCGGGACGCTTCACACGGGACATTGGCTGGTGGACACGCGGGAGGCGAACGACGGCGGTTCGGGCACCTCGGGCGGTGCGGTCGCCTCAGCTGAGGTCCACTTCATGGATCTCTCCGACGCCGAAATAGAGGCGTACATTGCCACCGGCGAACCGTTGAACTGCGCCGGATCCTTCACCATCGACGGCCGTGGGGGCGCGTTCATCAGAAAGGTCGACGGCGATCCGCATGCCGTCGTCGGGGTCAGTGTGTCGACGCTGCGGGAGTTGCTGGGTGCGGCTGGCGTTGGCGTTACGGAGTTGTGGGCGTAAACCCTAGTCCGGCTTGTACCAGCCGGTCGGTCGGAAGTGGGAGTTCAATGGTTGTCAGCAGATCCACCGATTTTGCGATCGGTCCGTCGATTGCGCGAGCCACGGAGATGGAATCGCGTCGGATCTCCCTGATAAGCACTTTGACGTGTTCACCATTTAGATCGAGCAGCCAGTCCTCGGTGAACATGCTCAAGCCGAGCTCATCCAACAGGGTTTCCGCTTCCTCCAGTTCTCCAGCGTCGGCTCGCTGACGATGAAGAAGGTCGTATGGCGCAAACAATCCGTCTTCGGTCAGGTTGATGTACCCGACGTGCTCACCATCGAAAGGGCGTAGGTGGTCGAAGGTATTCTCGGTCGGCAACGGGGTGGCCATGCGTTCACTCTACTTACACCATTCCTGCTGGCGCGTAGATTGACGCCGCACTCCAAAGCGCTCTTGTAGCATCCCTACAAAGAATTGCCGACCAACACGGGTAATCGACACGCTTTATGGGCAGTAACCACCAAACCGCGCTAGGCTCCCAACAGACCAAAGGAGCCTTACAACCCATGAGCGAGTCGTCCACGAGCGCGCGCACGCCTGCGCCCGCACGCGTCACCAAAGTCCTCATCGCCAACCGCGGCGAAATCGCAGTCCGCGTCATCCGGGCAGCCCGGGACGAAGGGATCGCCTCCGTGGCGGTTTACGCAGACCCGGATCGTGACGCTCTCCACGTGAGGCTTGCTGACGAAGCTTTCGCGCTGGGCGGCAACACGGCAGCGGAGTCCTACCTGCTCATGGACCGGGTGTTGGACGCCGCAGTCCGCAGCGGCGCCGACTCCATCCACCCCGGCTACGGTTTCCTGTCCGAGAACGCTGAATTCGCACAAAAGGTGATCGACGCCGGACTCACCTGGATCGGGCCCTCACCGGAGTCCATCGCCAAGTTGGGAGACAAAGTCCAGGCACGGCACATCGCCGAGAAGGTCGGAGCCCCTCTCGTCCCCGGCACTAAAGATCCTGTCGCGTCAGCCCAGGAAGTGCTCGACTTCGCTGACCAGCACGGCCTCCCGCTTGCCATCAAGGCGGCTTACGGCGGCGGCGGGCGCGGGATCAAAGTAGTCCGCGACCGCAATGAAATCGCTGAAGCCTATGAATCGGCCGTCCGCGAAGCCACGGCAGCCTTTGGCCGTGGGGAATGCTTCGTCGAGCGGTTCCTCGACGCACCCCGCCACGTCGAAACCCAGTGCCTGGCAGACGCACACGGGAACGTCGTCGTCGTCTCCACCCGCGACTGCTCACTCCAACGCCGCAACCAGAAGCTCGTTGAAGAAGCCCCCGCACCGTTCCTCTCAGATGACCAGAACCTCCGCCTGTACGAAGCATCGAAGGCCATCCTCAAGGAGGCCAGTTACCAGGGTGCTGGAACGTGTGAGTTCCTCGTTGGCCAGGACGGCACCATCTCCTTCCTTGAGGTGAACACCCGCCTGCAGGTGGAACACCCTGTGTCGGAGGAGGTCACAGGCCTCGACCTTGTCCGTGAGCAGTTCCGCCTCGCCCGCGGAGAGGAGCTGGGCTACACCGACCCCGCAGTCCGCGGCCACTCCTTCGAGTTCCGAATCAATGGTGAGGACGCCGGCCGCAACTTCATGCCCGCCCCCGGCACTGTCCACACCCTTAAACTCCCGACCGGCCCGGGCGTGCGGGTCGACTCCGGAATCGAAGCAGGCGAGGTGATCGGCGGCAATTTCGACTCGATGCTTGCCAAACTGATCGTCACCGGAGCCACCCGGGAACAGGCCCTCGCCCGATCCCGCCGGGCACTTGAGGAAATGTCCGTCGAAGGCATGCCGACGGTCCTCCCGTTTCATGCCGCCGTCGTCAGCGATCCAGCGTTCGCACCGGCGTCCGGCAGCTTCTCGGTCCACACACGCTGGATCGAAACCGAGTTCAACAACACCATTGCGCCGTGGACGCCCGAGGGCGACGCTGCACAAACAGACGACGCCGGTGACCGCCAGCGCGTAACCGTCGAGGTGGGCGGCAAACGCCTTGAGGTCGTCCTGCCTGCCGGACTCGGGAGCGCAAACGGAAAGTCCTCCGGAAAGCCCAAGAAGGCTGCCCGTGCGCGCGGTGGAGCCGCGGCTGCCGCGAGCGGAAACGATCTGACCTCCCCCATGCAGGGAACCATCGTCAAGGTGGCGGTCTCGGACGGCGACGAGGTTTCCGAAGGCGATCTGATCGTTGTGCTTGAGGCCATGAAGATGGAGCAGCCGTTGACGGCCCACAAGTCAGGCACCCTGTCGGGCCTGACCGCCTCGCCTGGCGACACCGTGTCCGCGGGTGCCGTCATCGCAGCGATCAACTAGCTGGCAGTCATCCGGAGGGCTCAAACCGAGCAGGGGCTCACGCCCCGTCCCACCACCGCAACACCCGGGCGCTGTAGAAAGTAAGCCACTTCGAGGGCTCACCGACGGGTACATCGACGTCGAACCATACTGCGCCAGCATGGCGGTGTTCCTGAAGCCAGGTACCGTCCTGCTTGCGGGCCTGGCGGATCACCTGGATAGCGTCGCCAATCCGGGCGTCGGGAGTTGTGCCGTCGTGGAGGGCCGCTGCCCGGAAGTAGTCCGCAGCGTTCAGCGCACTGTAGGCGGCACGGAATGGGTAGGCAAAGTGGGTTGCCCACGGCGCAAGCCGCTCGCCGGTCGAGAGCCTGTAGAGCAGCTGCCGCCTCAACAGGTATTCCTCGCCCTTCCGTCTGGCTTCACGGAAAACGTCTATATCACCGGTCATGGCCTCGTAGTAGAGCAGACCTTTGAGGACGTTGAGGGTTGATATGAAGGAGGAACGCCTGGATCCTTCGACCCACTCGCAGTTCCAGCCGCCGTCGCCCTGCTGATGTTTCGGAAACCACCGGGCCAGCTGCGTGATGTCCGCGCCAAGCCATACCCCGTTGGCCAGCGTGAAGGCATTGATGCAGCAGTCCACCTCGCCGCCCCAATAGGGCAGGTTGTCGTACTCCCAACGGCTGTTCTGCGCCAGTTTCTGCGCGGTGCCGGTCAACGCGCCGGCGTCCACTCCCCATTCGCGGAGGCTGTTCAGTGACCAGGTGGTGGCCGTCCACGGTTGGCCGGCGTCCTCGTGCGCGGT
Organism: Arthrobacter sp. TRD_SC_6; assembly: GCF_055361185.1. Taxonomy (NCBI): domain Bacteria; kingdom Bacillati; phylum Actinomycetota; class Actinomycetes; order Micrococcales; family Micrococcaceae; genus Arthrobacter; species Arthrobacter sp. TRD_SC_6. Next base: position 1,975,883 of record NZ_CM143953.1, on the reverse strand, counting down.
GGGGTTATCGAAGTCGAAATCGCCCGGGAAGAACGCCCCGCCAGCCCACTGGCCATCCTCGTCCTGCAGGGAAAGAAGGCGAGCTCCGATACCTTCCCCGGCCACCCGCGATCGGGTGTCCTGCCACTCCTCCTCCGGGGCGTCAGCCAGGTCGCGCTGAACCTGCCACTGCAACGCCGGGTCTGAATCGAGGAGCCATTCCAGAAGTACAGGATCAGTGTGCATGGTCCACAGGCTACTCCGCGGCATGTGCAGGAGTCGTCAATGCAGGTGACGGACGGGTCAGAACGTTGAAGCCTTGATATCGCGGTGCACGACGCCATGGTCGTGAAGGTAAACGAGACCACGCGCCAAGTCCAGGCCCGCCGTCGTGCTCGCTACTGTCAGTGGACCGTCCCGAAGCAAATCAGCAAGATCGGTGCCACGGATCGACCCTCCAACCGGTTGAACCAGTGGAGGGTCGATGCGGGCACCCACAAGATCAGCGGAAAGGCTAGCCGATGTTGTTGTCGTAGTCGTGGTCCCGGGTTTCCCGCGAAAGCCACAGGGCGATGAACGTGAGGACGGCCGCGGCGCTCAGGTACAGGCCTACGAGGAACGTGCTGCCGTCAGCTGCCTGCCACAACGCAATGGCAACGAACGACGCCGGTGCGGCGCCGATAACGCTCGACAGGTTGTACGCCACCGCTGATCCGGTGTACCTCACGTTGGCGGGGAACAGCTCGGGCAGGATCGCTGCCATGGGTCCGAACGTGAGGCCCATCAGGATGAAGCCGAGGATCAGCAACGCCATCGCCCCGACAGTCCCGGCACCGAACAGCGGCACCCAGGTCAGGCCGAAGATGGCGATTCCCACCGTGACGGCGAGGAGCATACGACGACGCCCGAACTTCTCGGCCAGGGGCCCCGACACGAGGGTGAAAATTCCGAAGAACACGACGCCGATAATGAGCATCCAGAGGAAGTCACCCCTGCTGATTCCAAGGCCAGGGACAAACGCTGCCGCAGCATCTGCGTCGAACGTCTTCCCCGCCGCTTCGGCTGCAGTACGGGCCTGCTCGACCGACGCCGGCGTAGTGCCGAAGGTCAGGGTGAACGAGGTCATCAGGTAGAACAGCACATAGGTGGCGAACATGATGAACGTTCCCAGGAGCAGCGGGCGCCAGTGGGTACTGAAGACGGCTGCCAGCGGAAGCTTGACGACCTTTCCCTTGTCCAGTACCTGCTGGAACGAATGGCTTTCAATAAGCTTGAGCCGCACGTAGAGGCCGACGATCACGAGGATAGCGCTGGCAATGAACGGCACCCGCCAACCCCAGGCGAGGAACGCCTCAGCCGGCAGCACTGCATTGAGAAACACAAACAGCAGGTTGGCAATGATGAAGCCGATAGGAGCACCGAGCTGCGGGAACGTCCCGTATACCGCCCGCTTGTTCTTGGGCGCATTCTCTGTGGCAAGCAGGGCTGCTCCGCTCCACTCGCCTCCCAGTGCAAGACCCTGGAAGAAGCGCAGCAGCACCAGGATGGCCGGCGCCCAGAATGTCCAGCCCGGTGTCAGAGCCGTGGGTAGCACTCCAATGAGGAAGGTGGCGATGCCCATAGTCAGCAGGGAGGCGACCAGGGTACCTTTTCGCCCGATCCGGTCCCCGAAGTGGCCGAAGACAATTGATCCGAGTGGGCGTGCAACGAAAGCCACACCGAAGACGGCGAAGGACTGCAGGAGCGCCGTCGCGGGGTCGGAGTTCGGAAAGAACAAGGCTGGGAACACCAACACCGACGCGGTGGCGTAGATGTAGAAGTCGTAGAACTCGATGGTGGTTCCGATGAGGCTCGCGAAGATGACGCGGCCGCGGGAGTTCAGCGGTTTGGCGGCGCTGGACTCGACCTTTGATGAAGAGGATGACATATTTCTTGCTTTCTCTGGACGGTTCCTGGAACAGGCGGTCGCCGTGGTATTACGTGTGGAATCATCTCACCACCGGAGTTCGGGCGTGAGATAACCCGTCCACATGTTGGACAACGGGAACCGACCGGAACCGTGGCTCACCTTGGACCCTGTGCACGGATAGCCGGATGTCACACCCCGTTCACAAACCAGCACCTGCCCTGAAATGCACCTTTCCTATCGTTGCGGTACTGCTACTTGATCGAAAGGTTCGCCATGAGCGTTGACCGCGCAGTCCCCTCCGAGGCTCCTGCCGCTTTAACCGGATCCAGCCTGGTTCACCGAGAAGGCCGCTGGATCGACAACTGGAATCCCGAGGACGAGGGCCAGTGGGAATCAATAGGGCGCGCGATCGCCCGCCGCAACCTGAAGTGGTCCATCGCCTGCGAGTTCCTTGGGTTCGTGGTGTGGCAGCTCTGGTCGATCGTGGTGGTTTACCTGCCCGCGGCCGGTTTCAACCTCACCACCTCTGAAATATTCTGGCTCATCTCGATGCCCAGCCTCGTCGGTGCAACCCTGCGCATCCCCTACACGTTCATGGTGCCGCGCTTCGGCGGTCGCAACTGGACCATCATCTCGGCCCTCCTACTATTGATTCCATCCATCGGCCTCGCTGTGTGCGTCAGCAACCCGGATACCCCGTTCGGCGTCCTGCTCGGCATCGCAGCCCTCGCCGGCTTCGGCGGCGGCAACTTCGCCAGTTCGATGGCGAACATCACCTTCTTCTACCCCGCCCGCGAGAAAGGCTGGGCGCTGGGACTGAACGCGGCGGGCGGAAACCTGGGTGCCGCCGTCGCGCAGTTGGTTGTTCCGCTCGCGGTTGCAGCCGGTGCCGCCGCAACCCTGAACCTGCCAATCGCAGGCTGGATCTGGGTTCCGTTTATCCTCCTTGCCGCGTTCGGTGCCTGGAAGTACATGGACAACCTTTCGAGCGCAAAGTCCGACTTCGCAGGATCCATCGCCGCCCTCCGCGAGCCACACCTGTGGATCATGGCCTTCCTGTACATCGGCACCTTTGGCTCGTTCATCGGGTTCTCGGGAGTCTTCCCGAAACTCATCCTCGATTCGTTCCCTGAGTTCTCCACATTTGCGCTTGGTCCAGCCGCGCTGTCACTGGCTTTCCTCGGCCCGCTCGTGGGATCGCTCGCCCGCCCCTACGGCGGACGCCTCGCCGACCGCTGGGGCGGCGCACGCATCACGGTCTGCGCCTTCGCTGTCATGGCACTTGCCGCACTGGCCGTCGTGTGGACGCTCCCGGCGTCGAACTTTTGGCTCTTCCTCGGCCTGTTCCTGGTCCTCTTCGCAGCCGCGGGTGCGGGAAACGGAAGCACCTACCGGATGATTCCGATCATCTTCGCCCTCCGCGGGCGGTCAGTGAGCGCCATGACCACCGGGCGGAAGGCAGCTGCGGCCCTCGGCTTGATCTCGGCCATTGGAGCGTACGGCGGGTTCGTGATCCCCCAGGTCCTCAACGCGTCAAAGGGCGCGACAGGCACGTACGACGCCGCCTTCTACGGCTTCGTCGCCGCTTATGCGCTGATGCTCACGGTCACCTGGTTCTTCTACCTGCGACGCAGCAAGTCTTCGGTTGGGCGCGTCTAGATGTGCGGCTCCACTCCGGGTGTCACCGAGACTGCTACACACTGCCCCTACTGTGCCCTGCAATGCGCCATGATGCTGACGGTTTCTCCACAGACGTCCTCAGTGGAGGTGAGCGGAAGGGACTTCCCCACGAACAAGGGCGGCCTCTGCCGAAAAGGGTGGACCTCCGCTGAGTTGCTGAAGCACCCGGACCGGCTGCGGGAACCGTTCCTGAAGGGCGCCGACGGCGTCCACCGCCCGGTCAGCTGGGACACCGCGCTGGAGCTCATCAAGGAGAAGGTAGTCACCACCCGTTCGCAGTTCGGCGCAGACGCAGTCGGAGTATTCGGCGGCGGCGGGCTGACCAATGAGAAGGCCTACCTGCTGGGAAAGTTCGCGCGGATCGCACTCGGCACCTCACGCATCGACTACAACGGCCGCTTCTGCATGTCATCCGCGGCTGCAGCCAGTAACCGTGCCTTTGGCCTGGACCGTGGACTCCCCTTCCCGCTCGCAGACCTGGGTTCGGCGCGCACCATTTTCATGCTCGGCTCCAACACGGCGGACACCATGCCGCCCTTCGTCCAGCACCTGCGGGGCGCGCGCGATGCCGGTGGGCTGATCGTCGTCGACCCCCGCCGGTCTGCGACTGCGGAGTTGACCAACGACGGCGGCGGGCGGCACCTTCAGTCCGCGCCGAAGACGGACCTTGCGCTGCTGCTGGGAATCACGCACGTAGTGGTCATGGAAGGCCTCGTTGACCGGGACTACGTGGAAACCAGGACTCGCGGCTATGAAGCACTGGTCCGCAGCGTGACCCGCTGGTGGCCCGAGCGGGTGCAATCGCTCACTGGCGTCCCCGCCGCTCTCATCCGCGAAACCGCGCACCGGCTCGCCGAACCCGGCGGGACCTACATCCTCACCGGCCGCGGCGTGGAGCAGCACGCAAACGGCACGGACACCGCGACGGCAGCCATCAACCTGGCGCTCGTGCTCGGCCTCCCCGGGACCCCTGGCAGTGGGTACGGCACACTCACCGGGCAGGGCAACGGTCAGGGCGGCCGTGAACATGGCCAGAAGGCGGACCAGCTTCCCGGCTACCGGAAAATTACGGATCCAGCGGCCCGCCAGCACGTTGCCCAGGTGTGGGGCGTTCCCGAGGAGGCTATTCCAGGGCCGGGGCTTCCCGCCGTCGAACTCCTCGGTTCCCTTGGCCAGCCCGGCGGGGTGCGGTGCCTGTTCGTGCATGGGGCCAATGTGGTGGTCTCGGCACCGAATGCCTCGGCCGTGCTTGACGGTCTGCGCAGCCTGGATTTCCTCGTGGTGTGTGACTTCTTCCTTTCGGAGACTGCGGCCGTTGCCGACCTCGTGCTGCCGGTCCTGCAGTGGGCCGAAGAGGAAGGCACCATGACGAACCTCGAAGGCAGGGTGCTCCGCCGTCGCGCTGCGGTTCCCCCGCCGCCGGGTGCCCGGAACGAACTGTGGATCATGGCGAGGCTCGCGGAGCTGCTGGAGGCGCCGTCGTCGTTCAGCGATGATCCGGAAACCGTCTTCAACGAGCTGCGGGCGGCGAGCGCGGGCGGCCTCGCGGATTACTCGGGTATCCAATACGCCATGCTCGACGCCGGGGAGGCAGCCTACTGGCCGTACCCCGCAGGCGCTGAGGAAGCGGGAGGCACACCGAGGCTCTTCACGGAGCGCTTCGCCCATGCCGATGGGAGGGCTGTGCTGCATCCTGTAGCGCCGTCGTCGGCTGCGTCCGGAGCTGCATCCGGCACACTCACACTGACCACGGGGCGGCTGCTGGAGCACTACCAATCGGGAACGCAGACGCGCCGGGTCGGTGACCTCATGACGACCACGGACAGCCAGATACTCCAACTGCACCCGGTCACCGCTGCCGGATTGGGAATCGCAGACGGAAGCGACGTAGAGCTCAGCAACGCCCGCGGCACGGTCACGGCGCGTGCCCGGCTGACGACGTCGATCCGGCCCGACACAGTGTTCCTGCCCTTCCACTTTCCAGGGGCGGGCAACGCGAACGTGCTGACGTCCTCCGAGACCGATCCGGTCTCCGGAATGCCCGAGTTCAAGACCACGCAGGTGCTGGTGCAGGCGCGCCGGCCGGCGTTGGAGGAGGTAACCGTATGAGCCGGATCGTCGTGGTGGGTTTCGGCCCGGTCGCTGCGCGCTTCACTGAGGAGATCGAGCCACTGCTCACCGCTGGAACCGTGCACCTTACGGTCGTCGGAGCCGAGCCCGACGCCGCGTACAACCGTGTGCTGGTGGCCGATGTCGGGGTGGGCCGGACACCCGAGGACGTCATTGCGCTCAGTGATCCCGAGCGGCTCACCGCCCTGGGCGCCGAGCTGGTGCTGGGCTTGAGCGTCCGCCGGATCGACCGCGCGCGGCGGGTGGTGCACTTGTCCGATGGCAGCTCCCGCGCTTACGACCGCCTGGTTCTCGCGACCGGCGCCCGCCCGGTCATCCCCTACCTCGCAGGCCTCAATCCCGACCCGCTCGCTCCGTCGCTTCCCGCCGGAGTGAGCACCCTGCGCGACCTCGCAGACGCCCGTGAACTGCGAAGCGTGGTGGAGCGGCGCGGGGACGTCGTGATCCTGGGTGGCGGGATCCTTGGCCTTGAGGCGGCACTGGCAGCAGCAGAGCAGGGCGCGCGCGTGAGCGTCGTACATCACGGGAGCTACCCGCTGGCCCGGAACATCGACGACGCCGGTGGCCAGGTGCTCGCCGCCGCGATCCGCGCGCAAGGAGTCCGGTTGGTTTCGGGGGCGAAGGCGGTAGGCCTGGAGCACGACGACGACGGCCGGTTCACGGCGCTCCGGCTCGACGACGGGCGGCTCGTTCCGGGCGATCAACTCGTGCTGTCCTGTGGAGTCCGTCCGAGTATCGAGCTTGCCGAAGGTGCGGGGCTGCCCGTGGACGCCGGAATCCTCGTTGGGCACACGCTGCAGGTCCACCACGATGAGTACATTTTCGCGATCGGCGACTGCGCGCAGGTTCGTTGCGCCGATCCCGGCTGCACACCCTGTTCCGGTTCGACCGGGCCGAGCGGATTGATCGGACCCGGGTGGAAGCAGGCGGAGTGGCTCGCATCCTCGTTCGCCGCCGAACTTTCGGTGGGCTCCGGGACCGCCGCGCCGTCGTCGTCGTACTCGTCGTACTCGTCGTACTCGTCGTACTGTGAAGCGGACCTCCCGCCGGTCGTGATGCTGAAGGCGCGCGGGCTTGACGCCGTGGTCGCGGGTGAGGTGAACGCCGACCCGTGGGCAGCGCACGACGACGGCACGTGCGTGTCGCTGTGGGCCGACCCGCAAGCCGGCCGGTACGTGAAGATGGTCACCCGAGACGGGGTGCTGCGCGGGCTGGTGAGCGTGGGTATGCCGCGGACCGGCGCCGAACTGGTGCTCCTGTTCGAGGGCGGCGGCGTGCTGCCGGCTGACCGGTCGAGCCTGCTGCGCCTGGACGGCGCAGAGGGGGTGGCGGAACCGTCGTCGTCGGATCCCGCGGTTACCGTCTGCCGGTGCGCGGGGGTGAGCCGGGGCAGTATCGAGCAAGCCGCCGTCGTCGGCTGTTCGACGGTGGCTGAAGTGTCGGCGTCCACCCGCGCCGGCACGGGCTGTGGCGGGTGCCACCCGGACATCCGGGCGATCATCGAACAGCACTTCAACCACGCTGTGGTGTAGTCAGCCTCTTACGGCGTCACCGTGCCTGTGGGCAACTCTCCACTGGCCGCCCTCGCGCCGGTAGATCTGGGTCGCCCGGAGCACGTAGCTGCGTGGTTCACCGTCGACCGACGCCGATGTGTGCTCCAGTCCAGCTGTGTAGGCGATGTCGCCCATAACGTCCCAGGCGAGCAATTCGAACCGGTACGAGGTGCAGTCGGAGAATCGTCTGGCAAGGTCACTGAAGAGCTCATCCAGTTCCTGCTGACCGATTGCATTGCGCACCGCGCCCAAGATGCTCACGGGCTCATTGCGGGACCAGATCGCCCTTCGTGGGACGGCGTCGCCGTTGTGGACGGCAACTTCTGCCTGGAAAAGCTCGGTTTCCACCCAGGCCAGGAAATCGCTGCGATCGCTCATGCGACCAGTATGATCCTGGCACCCGGCCGTTACCAGATGTGGAGCCGCCGCGCCGCCTCAGCGGTGCGTGCCAATATGCCCGCGTTCTGTGCACGACGACGGCGGCAGAAGGTGGGCAGTTAGGTTCGTCCAGGCCTACGCGTCCTGCGAAGTCAACGCGGGTTAGGGACTCGTAATGTGCAGTCGCCGTGCCGCTTCGGAGATGGACCCGGTGAGCGAGGGGTACACCGTGAACGTGTTCGCGACGTCGTCGACGTGAAGCTTCTTGGTCACCGCGAGCGCCAACGGGAAGATCAGCTCCGACGCACGGGGCGCGACGACGACACCACCGATCACCGTGCCGGACCCCTTGCGCGCAATTATTTTCACGAAGCCGTCCTTGACGTTCATCATCTTGGCCCGCGGATTGGTGCTCAGCGAAAGCTTGATGACGTCGCCCTGGTAACGGCCCGATTCGACGTCTGCTTCCGAGACACCGACCGATGCAATTTCCGGTGCAGTGAAGATGTTGGACGCCACCTGCTTCAGCTTCAGCGGCGTGACGCTGTCTCCCATCAGGTGTGCCATGGCGATCCGGCCCTGCATTGCGGCCACGGACGCGAGCGCGAGGACACCGGTGCAGTCGCCGGCCGCGTACACGTTCGGCGCGGTGGTGCGGGAAACGCCGTCCACCTTGATGTGGCCCGTCTCCGTGAGCGCGACACCCGCTTCCTCGAGACCGATCCCGGCGGTGTTCGGGATGGCGCCCACGGCAACGAGGCAGTGACTGCCATCGACCGTACGTCCATCCGAGAGGGTAACGCGGACGCCGTCCTCAGTCCGGACCACACCGTCGGCGCGGGACTTCGAAAGCACAGTCATGCCCCGTGAGCGGAAGACGTTCTCCAGCACCTCGGCGGCATCGGCATCCTCGCCGGGAAGCACGCGGTCGCGGCTGGAAATCAGTGTGACCTCCCCGCCCAGCCCATGGTAGGCGGAGGCGAACTCAGCCCCGGTGACTCCGGAACCGATGACGATCAGGTGTTCGGGCACCTCGGTGAGGTTGTAGATCTGCTTCCAGTTGAAAATGCGCTCGCCATCGGGCACTGCCGTGGGCAGTTCACGTGGATGGGCGCCGACGGAAATGAGGATCGCGTCCGCTTCCACGACGGTGCTTCCGGACTCGGATGTCACTTCAAGCCGGTGGTCATCCAGCAGCTTCCCGGTACCGATCAGAATGTTGACGCCGGCCCGCTCAAGCGCAGCCGTGATGTCCTTCGACTGGTTCACCGCAAGGTCAAGGAGGCGCTCGTTCACCTGGCCGAGGTCCGCGTAGGCCGCCGTCGTATCGTCGAACTTCACGCCCAGGTTGTGTGCGTTGGCAACCCGCGCCATGGTGTCGGCGGTCGCGATCAGCGTTTTCGAGGGGACGACGTCGGTCAGCACGGCTGAACCGCCCATGCCATTGCTCTCGACAATGGTGACCTTGGCTCCAAGTGAGGCGGCAACCATGGCCGACTCGTAGCCGCCCGGGCCTCCTCCGAGAATTGCGATCCGGAGGGCGCTGAAATCCAGTTGACTCGTCACACCTGCCATTCTGTCCTATCCCCCACCACCTCTCAAACGAGGTAAGTTGGACCGGTGATTGTTGAATCCTCGGCGAACCCGTTTGCCCTCGCCCGCACTGCAGCGGACTACATCGCACAGGAGACTTCGGTCGCTGCGCACGACATCGCGCTGGTGCTGGGCTCGGGATGGGGCGAAGCGGCCGGGTTGATCGGCGAGACCACCCACACCCTCCAGGCGACGGACATTCCAGGCTTCGCGGCCCCCGCCGTCGAGGGCCATGTGGGCACCATCCGCTCAATCCTCACCCCGGCCGGAAAGCGCGCCCTGGTCCTTGGCGCACGCACGCACTACTACGAGGGCAAGGGCGTCCGCGCCGTCGTTCACGGCGTTCGCACCGCAGCAGCCGCGGGTGCGAAGATCCTGGTGCTCACCAACGGGTGTGGTGGCCTGAAGGAGAACTGGTCACCGGGCACCCCGGTACTGATCAGCGACCACCTCAACCTCACGGCAGCCTCCCCGCTTGAGGGCGCAACGTTCGTGGACCTCACCGACCTCTACTCCTCCCGCCTCCGCAGCATCGCCCGCGAGGTTGACCCCACCCTGGACGAAGGCGTGTACGCACAGTTCACCGGGCCGCACTACGAGACTCCCGCCGAGGTCCAGTACGCCAAGCGCATCGGCGCGGACCTGGTTGGCATGTCAACCGCGCTCGAGGCCATTGCGGGAAGGCACGCAGGCATGGAGGTATTCGGCATGTCCCTCGTGACGAACCTCGCGGCTGGCATCAGCCCCATTCCGCTCAGCCACGGCGAGGTGCTCGAGGCCGGGCAGGCCGCCGGGCCTCGAATTTCGCGGCTGCTCGCGGACATTATCGGCAGGCTCTGACCATGGACTTGTTCTCATCGGCCCGAGAGTGGGCCGCCCAGGATCCAGATCCCGAAACCCGCGCTGAGCTGGAAGACCTCCTGAACCGTGCCACGAACGACGACGACGCCGGGCAGCCCGCAGCGCTTCAGCAGCTCCAGGATGCCTTCAGTGGGCCGCTGCTGTTCGGGACAGCCGGCCTGCGCGCTGCGCTCGGCGCTGGGCCTAACAGGATGAACCGGGTGGTGGTCCGGCGTGCCGCTGCCGGCGTGGCCGCCCACGCGGTGGAACTGTCGAAGGGCGCCTACGCGCCGCGCGCCGTCGTCGGCTTCGATGCCCGGAGGAACTCGCGGGTATTCGCGGAGGAAACTGCCGCCATCTTCACCGCCGCGGGGCTCGAAACTTTCCTGCTGCCGGGCGAACTTCCGACGCCGGTACTCGCCTATGCGGTCCGGGCGCTGCAGTGTGAGGTGGGCGTCATGGTGACGGCCAGCCACAACCCGCCCGAGGACAACGGTTACAAGGTCTATCTGGGCGGGCGGGCGGTCGAGGAGACCGCCCGGGGTGTGCAGATTGTGGCTCCGCACGATGGAGCGATCGCCGCCCACATCGCAGCGGTTGAGGACGTCCAGCTGGCAACAGGCGGCTGGACTATGTTGCCGGAAAGCATCGAACACGACTACGTGGGCTCCGTTGTCGCCCTTGCCGACCGTGGGGCGTATCCGGCGAGGGACCTGTCGATCGTGCTCACGCCGATGCACGGGGTTGGTGGCCGGACCGCGCAGAGCGTGCTTGCCGCCGCGGGTTTTGGGCCGGTTCATGTTGTGGCCGAACAGGCTGAACCGGACCCGACGTTCCCGACCGTCGAGTTCCCCAACCCGGAGGAACCCGGCGCGCTCGACCTCGCGTTGACTGCCGCCGTGGCCCAGGACGCAGACCTGGTTCTGGCGAACGATCCCGACGCCGACCGCATGGCTGCCGCTGCCAAGGATCCTGCGACCGGTGAGTGGCGGATGCTGCGCGGTGATGAGACGGGCTCGCTGCTGGGGCTGCACCTGGCCGCACGTTTGTCCGAGGGTGAGTCCGCCGTCTTCGCCAACTCGATTGTGTCTTCCCGCCTGCTGAGCCGCATCGCTGAGGCAGCGGCACTCCAACATGAGCAGACCCTGACGGGGTTCAAGTGGATTTCCCGGGTTCCGGACCTGCGGTTCGGCTACGAGGAGGCGCTTGGATATTGCGTCGCCCCCGAGCTGGTCCGGGACAAGGACGGCTTGTCAGCTGGGTTGCTGCTGGCGGAGTTCGCCGCGGCGTGCAAGGCAGAGGACAAAACGCTGTTCGACGCGTTGGACGAGTTGGCGCTGGTGCACGGACTGCACATGAGCGACCAGTTGTCGGTCCGTGTTGGAAGCCTTGGACTGCTCGGGGCGATGATGAACCGACTCAGGGAGGCGCCGCCGTCGTCGTTCGCGGGCTCTCCCGTTGACTACGCTGAGGACCTCGCCGAGGGCTTGTCACTGCCTCCCACCGACGGCCTGCTGTACCTGACGCGGGACAGTACGCGGGTCATCATCCGGCCAAGCGGCACCGAACCGAAGCTCAAGTGCTACCTCGAAGTCATCGAGCCGGTGGATTCGGCAGCTGAACTGGGAACCTCGAAAAACGCCGCGCGGGCCCGGCTTGACGCCGTTCTCCGCGATGTGGAAGAAGCCCTGGGGCTCTAGACCAACACTTCCACCGCGCCGTCCAGGATTCGGACCGGGAAGCTCCTCAGCGCTGTGCCCGCACCCACCGCCTCACCCGAATCGAGGTAGTAGACCTCCTTATGGAGGGGTGAGGTGATGGTGAAGCGCTTCCCTTTCGACCCGACGATCCCGCGCGCCATAACCTGTGAGCCGCTCACGGGATCCCGGTGTGAGACGGCGAAAACAGTCGTGGAGTCAACGCGGAAGAGTGCCACCTGGCGCCCGTGGATGAGTGCGGCCTCGCCCCAGCACAGTTCAAGGTCGGCCAGGCGGCAGATCGGGTACCAGTTTCCCTGCTGTTGCTCCGGCCGTGTGTGATCCAGTTGCAGTGTCATGGAAGAGACGCTATGGAGACGGCGTTTCACGTTCCCGCATTGGATGTTGCCGACGGGTAAAACGCACCTCACCAACACCCTCGCTGGCGGTGAGCGCAAAGTTAATCTTCGTTTACATAGGGGAAATCACAGGGCAACTGCGCGTCCGTACGCTGAAAAGCAAGTGCGGAGACCTACTCCCAGCGCGAAAGGTGCCCAATATGACTTCTGCTTCAGCCCAGCGCATCCTGGTGGTCGGCGGTGGCCCCGCAGCCCACCGCTTCGTCGAGGCCATGTGGTCACGCGGGCTCGAAGGGTTCGCCATCACTGTCCTCTCCGAAGAAACCTGGCTGCCCTATGACCGCGTTGCGCTGAGCCGGGCGCTCGTGGCCGACGTCGACCTGACCCTTGGCCAGGCCGATATGTGGGACCACCCTGCGATCACGCTGGCCGCCGGGTCTCGGGCGGTAGCTTTGGACCGTGAGGCCCGCACTGTCACCACCGAAGCGGGCGTGGTCCACTCCTACGATCATCTGGTCCTGGCTACCGGGTCGAACGCAGCCCGCCTTCCGCTGCCCGGCATGGACGCCGCGCACGTCTATAGAACAGTTGACGATGTCCGGGGCCTCCGCATCGAAGTCTCGCGGTTGACCGCCGAGCTGGGACGCACCATCAACGCCGTCGTGATCGGAGGCGGCCTGCTCGGCCTGGAAGCAGCCGGTGGCATGCAGACCCTTGGCGCCAACCCCGTTGTAATCAACGGTGCGGCGTGGCTCATGAACACCCAGCTGGACCAGGGCGGCGGACAGGCGCTCGACCGGTTGATCACGGCGAAGGGCGTGACCGTGCACGGCGGCGTCTTCCCGTCCGGTTTTGCAATGGAGGACGGCCGGATGGTCGGAGTCGATATGGCGGATGGACGGCGCATCCCGGCGGACCTCGTCGTCGTCGCAATCGGCGTCCGTCCGCGGGATGAACTCCCCCGGGACGCCGGCATGACCATGGGTCCGCGCGGTGGCGTCGTCATCGACGCTTCCTGCGTCACCGAGGATCCGAGCATTTGGGCGATCGGCGAGGTGGCCTGCTTTGAGGGCATGTGCCTGGGCCTGGTCGCGCCGGCCAACACGATGGCCGAGATCTGCGCGGACCGCCTGCACGGTGGCACCGCAACGTTCCCAGGCTTCGACACGGCTACCAAACTCAAGCTCTCCGGCGTGGAAGTTGCCGCCTTCGGAGACGCGTTCGCCGCAGCGGAACATAGCCTGGAAATCGTCTACGCAGACCCTGCCCGCGGCCTGTACCAAAAGCTCGTCGTCACTGACGATGCAAAGACGCTCCTCGGCGGAATTTTCGTGGGCGACGCCTCCCCTTACACCTCGCTGAGACCGTTGCTGGGACGGGAGCTTAACGCTGAACCCGGTGCCTACCTCTCGGCTGCCGGTGCCGGGGAGGCCCCTGATACTGAGCTCCCTGATGACGCCATCCTCTGCTCCTGCAACAACGTTTCCGCCGGATCCATCCGCGACGCCGTCAACGGCTGCGGCACCTGTGAGGGTTCCGAGCCGGTGAGGGAACTCGCTCCATTGAAAGGCTGCACGCGGGCAGGCACCGGTTGCGGCTCGTGCGTGCCGATGCTGAAGAAGCTACTCGAGGGCGAACTGAAGAAGAGCGGCATCGAAGTATCCAAAGCTCTATGTGAACACTTCGCCATGTCCCGTCCCGAGCTGTTCGAAGCAGTTCGCGTGCTGGAACTGGACAGCTTCGAGGGCATCATTGAACGCTTCGGTGTGCCAACGGCCGGAACTTTCGGCTGCGACATCTGCAAGCCCGTTGCCGCTTCGATCCTCGCCTCGCAGCGCGCTGAATACGTGCTCGACGGCGGCAGGGGAATCCTCCAGGACACCAACGACCGCGCGTTGGCCAACATGCAGAAGAACGGCACGTACTCGGTGGTACCCCGCATTCCAGGCGGTGAGATCACACCGGAAAAGCTGGGAGTCATCGCGAAAGTCGCCCAGGCCTACAACCTGTACACCAAGATCACGGGTGGCCAGCGCATCGACATGTTCGGTGCCCGGTTGGAGGAACTCCCGGAAATCTGGAAGATCCTCGTTGAGGCGGGCTTCGAATCGGGGCAGGCCTACGGGAAGAGCCTGCGGACGGTGAAATCCTGCGTCGGGTCAACCTGGTGCCGGTTCGGTGTCCAGGATTCAGTGGCCATGGCGATTCATTTGGAACTGCGGTACCGCGGACTCCGCAGTCCGCACAAACTCAAATTCGGCGTTTCCGGCTGCGCACGTGAGTGTGCCGAAGCGCGCGGCAAGGACGTCGGCATTATCGCGACGTCGGACGGCTGGAACCTGTACGTCGGAGGAAACGGCGGCGCAACCCCGGCGCATGCCCAGCTGCTGGCCAAGGACCTCGACGACGCCACGCTCATCAAATACATTGACCGCTACCTCATGTACTACATCCGCACGGCGGACAGGCTTCAGCGCACCGCTGCCTGGCAAGCCGAGCTCGACGGCGGATTGAAGCACGTCGAAGACGTCATAGTCCACGATTCGCTGGGCATCGCCGAAGACCTGGAAGCAGCCATGGGCCGGCATATCGACAACTACGAGGATGAATGGGCCGCCACGCTCAAGGACCCCGAACGCCTCCGCCGGTTCCGGTCCTTCGTCAACGCTCCGCACGAAAAGGACGACTGGATTGTCAACGTTCCGGAGCGGGGGCAGATCCGTCCCGCCACAGATGAGGAACGGGCAGCGGCCGCAGCCGGAGCTGGTCCAGTCCTGCTGGGCGCAGGCATCCCCGTCCGTTCAACGGTTGGGGAGGGACAGTGAACGCCGTCAGCGACGTATCCCTTGATCTAGCGGGCCTTACCGTACTGATTACCGGTATGACGACGGCGGCCCGCCACACGGTGCGCCGCTACGCTGCCGGCGGGGCAACCGTCCGCCGCATTGCCACGCCCGCCCAGTTTCACCCGCGGATGCTTGACGCTGTGGCCTTGGCGGTGGTTGTGGCGCCGGCAGCCAATGGGGACGAGTGGACGCTGCTGCGCGAGGCCTGCCGCGAGCGGCGCATCCTCACCGCGTCCGAGGAACCAGCAGCAGCCAGCGGCGGCCGGGTCACGCTGATTGGTGGCGGTCCCGGCGTCGAGGACCTGATGACAGTGCGTGCCTTGCGGGCGCTGAGGGAGGCCGACGTCGTACTCTTTGACCGGCTGGGGCCGTACCGGACACTGCCGCAGCTTGCACCGGGCGCCGAACTGATCGACGTCGGTAAAACTCCGGGCCACCACCCGGTCAGCCAGGCGGACATCGAGAAACTGATGGTGTCCAAAGCCCGCGAGGGGCTCCACGTTGTGAGGTTGAAGGGTGGAGATCCCTTCGTCTTCGGGCGGGGCGGCGAGGAAGTCAATACATGTCTCGCAGAAGGCATTTCCGTCACGACCGTTCCCGGAATCAGCAGTTCCATCGCTGTTCCCGGTGCTGTGGGTATTCCGGTGACCTACCGCGGCGTCGCGCATGCTTTCACCGTCATTTCCGGGCATCAACCGCTGACGGAGCGTGAGCTGGGGGCACTCGCTGCGCTTGGCAGCACCATAGTGGTGCTCATGGGGGTCGGGACGCTGCCGCAGCTCACGGCCGGTTTGCGCAAAGCCGGTCTCGGAGCAGACGTCCCTGTCGCCATTGTTGAGAAAGGCTTCAGCCCCGGGCAGCGGACCACCATCTCGACCCTCGGGTCAGCAGTCACAGCGGCGGGCGAAGCGCGCTGCACGTCTCCCGCCGTCGTCGTCATCGGTGAGGTGGTGCGCCAGCACCACGACTTCCAGTCGACACTGGCGGACGTGCTCGCCCACCCGATGGTGACATCATGACAGTCATGCCTGCTGTCGAATTACCTGCCGGAGAGGGTTCGCTTGCCGGTTTCCGCATTGGTGTCACCTCTGACCGGCGTTCCGGTGATCTCATCGATGCGCTCGAGCGGCGAGGTGCCTCCGTGCTGCACGCACCGGCGCTTAAGATTGCACCGGTCGCGGAGGACGTGCCGCTGCTTGAGGACACGCGGAGGATTGTCGCGGCTCGCCCGGACTACGCCATCGTCACCACTGCCTACGGCCTGCGGCGGTGGTGTGAGGCAGCGGATGCAGCGGGACTCGGCGACGCACTCCTGGCGACGCTCGGTGAAGCGAAGATCTACGTCCGCGGCCCGAAAGCACGCGGAGCGGTGCGGGCGGCTGGACTCAATGACGTCGGAATCAGCGCGGACGAGACCACCGCATCGTTGGTGAACATGATGCTCGGGTTGGAGCTGCAGGGGAAGACTGTGGCCGTGCAACTGCATGGGTACACGGACTATCGGCAGCTTGACCGGCTGCGTCACGCTGGTGCGCATGTGTTGACAGCGACCCCTTACCGCTGGGTGAAACCGGAAGGTGCGGATGGTTTGCCCCGGCTGATCGAAGCATCCTGCTCAGGTGGCCTGGACGTCATCACCTTCACCAGCGCGCCGGCCGTTGACGCGGTACTCAGCACGGCCTCGGAGATGGGGTGTCGGGACGCGTTCGTACGGGCCTTGAACGGACAGGTTGCTGCCGCCGTCGTCGGACCCGTGACCGCACAGCCGCTGGTGGAGGCCGGAGTTTCACCGCTCATCCCGGAACGCTACCGGATGGGCGCGTTGATCCGGTTGGTGTGCGAATACCTCGGCCAGCACGCGGTGTTGCAGTACCCGACTCCATTCGGGCCCATTGAGTTGCGGGGCAGGAACCTGCGCATCAACGAAGCACTGGTGGAACTGCCGCCGGCACCGATGAGCCTTTTCCGCGCGCTCGTGGAAGCAAATGGTGCCGTGCTCTCGCGTGAACAGTTGGCCGGGATCCTCGCTGACGGCGCTGGAGAACATGCGCTGGACATGACGATCAGCCGCTTGCGCAAGGCCCTGCCGCACCCAGGGCTGGTGGCAACGGTCATTAAACGGGGCTATCGGCTGCAGGTCTAGCTGCGTCTGGGCGGCTGCGCTGAGGATAGAATCTTAGGAAGCAATCGTCAGCACATTCAAGGAGCTTCCATGGCACATCCGGCACGCACTCCCCGAACTGAGCATTCCGGTCAGGGCCGGGGACTTCAGAATGCCATCGTTTTCGCCATCATGGCCGTGATGTTCGCTGGTGCCATCTACTCGCTGACGTTCTTCGATCGCACCAACGTGTGGCCGTTCGCCGTGTGCCTGGTGCTGTTCTTCCTGGCCTTCTGGATTCCGCAGACCATCCTCGGGCGTTCCGACACAGGTCCGCAGCTGGCCAAGGGCGAGCGTAAAGCCTGACGCCATCGCCTCAGGGGTCCGTGCCAGCGGGCCCTTTTGGCGTTAATGAGCGCCTGGATGATTGTTACGCACTGTGACGCTGGGGAATATACAGACGCAGGTGCCTGCTGAACTAGGTAACTGCCCTCACCCGGGCGTTTCCACCAACCGTCAAAGGACATCCCCATGACTTCTCGCCGTCTTCCGCTGCTCGGCGCCGCGACCGCCATCCTCCTTGCGGTTGCCGGCTGCGGTTCTTCCCCTTCGAGCGAAAGCTCCGGAACCGCTGGAGCCGAGACCGCTGGTGGCACCGCCCTGGCCGAAATCCAGGAGTCCGGAGTGCTTACGGTTGGCACCGAGGGCACTTACAAGCCTTTCACCTACCATGAGGGCGGCGCGGGCGACCTGACCGGCTATGACGTCGAGGTCATCACCGCCGTCGCGGAAAAGCTCGGCGTTGAGGCTGAGTTCGAAGAGACCCAGTTCGATGCCATTTTCGCCGGTCTCGAGGCGGGCCGCTTCGATGTCGTTGCCAATCAGGTCTCCATCACCCCGGAGCGCGAGGAAGCGTACTCATTCTCGGATCCCTACACGTACAGCAATGGCGTCATCGTGACCACTGCTGACAACAACGAGATCTCTTCCTTCGAGGACCTTGAGGGCAAGACCACCGCGCAGTCGCTGACCAGCAACTGGCACGAGCTGGCCGAGGAAAGCGGCGCTGAGATCGAGGCCGTCGAGGGTTGGGCGCAGTCGGTGACCCTCCTCGAGCAGGGCCGCGTCGACGCAACGATCAATGACGAGCTGACCTTCCTCGACTACCAGAAGTCCACTCCGAACGAAAACATCAAGATCGCCGCGGAGACCGAGGACCAGTCCCGCAGCGCACTGGCTTTCCGTCAGGGCAGCGATGAGCTGGTCGACGCCGTCAACGTAGCACTCGAGGAGCTCGGCACCGACGGCACCCTCGCCGAAATCTCCGAGAAGTACTTCGGCGAGGACGTCAGCGCGGAGTAATCATAACGACGACGGCGGGCACCAGCCGAGGCGTTCAGCCTCCGACTGTGCCCGCCGTCTCTTTGTGCATCCGCTTGCTCACGACCACGATCAGCCACTGGGATAGCGTAGGAACTTATGGACATTGACTGGGACTTGGCCTTGACGTCGTTCTGGCCACTTGTTCTGGGCGGCCTGACAGGCACCATCCCGCTGTCGCTGGCGTCTTTTGCCCTTGGTCTTCTGTTGGCCCTGCTGGTTGCGCTCATGCGGCTCAGCGCCAACAAACTGGCGTCCGGCATAGCGCGGGCCTATGTTTCCGTGATCCGCGGTACTCCCCTGCTGGTTCAGCTGTTCGTGATTTTCTACGGGATGCCTTCGATCGGGTTGACCATCGATCCATGGCCGAGCGCTATCATTGCGTTTTCCCTCAACGTGGGCGGCTATGCTGCCGAGATCATCCGGGCTGCGATCCTGTCGGTTCCGCGTGGGCAGTGGGAGGCCGGGCACACCATCGGCATGTCCCGCACCCTGGCCCTGCGGCGCATCATCCTCCCGCAGGCTGCACGGGTGTCGGTCCCGCCGCTGTCGAATACGTTCATTTCCCTGGTGAAGGACAGTTCCCTGGCGTCACTGATCCTTGTGACCGAATTGTTCCGCCAGGCGGAGGAGATTGCCGCGTTCAGCCAGCAGTTCATGCTGATCTACATTGAGGCCGCGGCCGTGTACTGGGTTTTCTGTCTTGTCCTCTCGGCTGGACAGTCCCGACTGGAGAAGAGGCTGGACCGCTATGTCGCGCACTGACAAGATCACCGGCGACCCCGTGTTGACCGTTGTGGGACTGCGAAAGTCCTTCGGGGACAACGAGGTCCTGCGTTCGATTGATCTGTCCGTTGCGTCAGGCGGTGTCGTTGCCCTTGTGGGTCCCTCCGGATCCGGCAAGACCACCGTGTTGCGCTCCCTCAACGGGCTGGAAATTCCCGACGCCGGCCGCGTCACCTTTGAGGGTGGCCCCGCCGTCGACTTCGGCGGAAGCGTGCCGAAGCGACAGCTCGCGGCGCTGCGGGACCGGAGCGCCATGGTGTTTCAGCACTACAACCTCTTCCCGCACAAGACGGTGCTCGAGAACGTGATCGAGGGTCCGGTCCAGGTGCAGCGCCGCCCCAAAGCGGAAGCTATTCGCGATGCCGAGGAACTGCTCGGACGGGTGGGCCTGGCCGAGAAGAAGGACCAATACCCGCACGAACTCTCCGGCGGTCAGCAGCAGCGCGTGGGCATTGTTCGTGCGCTCGCGTTGCGGCCCACGCTCCTGCTGTTCGACGAGCCCACATCCGCACTGGATCCCGAGCTCGTGGGCGAAGTGCTTTCGGTGATCAAGGAACTCGCAGACGAAGGCTGGACCATGGTGCTGGTTACCCACGAGCTCGCATTCGCCCGTGAAGTTGCGACCGAGGTGGTGTTCATGGACGGCGGCGTAGTGGTCGAGCACGGCCCTCCGGAGGCTGTGCTGCGCAACCCTACGGAGGAGCGGACCCGGCGCTTCGTGCACCGGCTCCTTCACCCGTTCTAGAGCAGGCCCTTCGTGTGCCACACCGTCTTCGTCTCCGTGAAGAACGTGATGCGGTCGATCGAGGGGGCTCCGGCGTCGGGACCCGATTCCGGAGGGAGCACCCGCTTCAGCGTGTCCGCCGCCGCAATCTGCAGGTCCACCCAGTCCAACTCGCCCGCACCGAGCAGGTCCAGCGCATTCACGTCGGCGTGCGACGCCAGCCACGGCACAATTTCCGCCGGAGAACCGCTCAGGACGTTCACCACGCCCGCCGGAACGTCACTGGTCGCGAACACTTCACCCAAACTCAAAGCCGCGAGCGGCGCCTGTTCATCAGCAACGACGACGACGGCGTTGCCGCTCACGAGCACCGGCGCCACAGCGCGGACGAACCCAAGCAATGACCCCGGGACGGGGCTGCCCTGCGGCGCAACCACAGCCACAACGCCCGTAGGCTCAGGCACCGAGATATTGAAGAACGGCCCTGAAACGGCATTCGCGTTCCCGGCCACCTGAACATACTTGTCCGCCCAGCCGGCGTACCAGACCCACAGGTCAATGGCCTCGTCAACCTGCGCCGACGCGGCGGAGGAGGAAACTCCTTCGAACGCCGCAATCTCCTCGGCGAACTGCGCACGGCGCCCATCCAGGATCTCCGCGATCCGGTATAGAACTTGCCCACGGTTGTAGCCGGTGGTCCCGGACCACCCGCTGACGGCGGCACGGGCAGCCACGACGGCGTCCCGGGCGTCCTTGCGGGAAGCCTTCGCGGCGTTGACTGTATTCACCGAAAAGCTCCCCTGCTTGCTCGCTACTTCGTACACACGCCCGGATTCACTCCGGATGAATTTGCCGCCGACATACAGCTTGTAGGTCTTCGGAACAGCCAGACGGCTCATCCGGCACCTCCTGTGAAAGCAGACGGCGACGACGGCGCCAGGTAGGCCGCCAATCCCTGCTTGCCGCCTTCCCGTCCATAACCGGATTCCTTGTACCCGCCGAAGGGAGAGGCGGGATCGAACTTGTTGAACGTATTCGCCCAGACGACGCCGGCGCGCAGCTTGTCCGCGACTGCCAGGATCCGGCTGCCCTTGTCGGTCCAGATGCCCGCGGACAGCCCGTACGGCGTGTTGTTGGCCTTCGCGATTGCCTCCGCGGGTGTGCGGAACGAAAGCACCGACAGCACAGGCCCGAAGATCTCGTCGCGGGCGATCCGGTGGCTGGTGGACACGTTGGTGAAGATGGTCGGCGGGAACCAAAAACCTTCCGAGGGGAGATTGCACGCCGGGCTCCACCGCTCAGCGCCCTCCTGTTCCCCAATGGAAGACAGTTCCTGCATCCGGCCCAGCTGGGACGCTGAGTTGATTGCACCGACGTCCGTGTTCTTGTCGAGCGGATCACCGACGCGCAGCGTGGAAAGGCGCGCCTTGAGCCGGTCAACGACGTCGTCGTGGACGGACTCCTGGACCAGCAGCCGCGAGCCCGCACAGCACACCTGGCCCTGGTTGAAGAAAATTCCGTTGACAATGCCCTCGATCGCCTGGTCGATGGGCGCATCATCGAACACGATGTTCGCGCCCTTGCCGCCAAGCTCAAGGGTCAGCTTCTTGGACGTGCCAGCCGTTGAGCGGGCTATTGCCCGGCCCACCGCCGTCGAGCCTGTGAAGGCAACCTTGTTGACGTCGGGGTGGTTCACAAGCACTGAGCCCGTGGCACCCGCACCGGTCACGATATTGACGACGCCGGCAGGCAGGTCCGCCTGTTGCAGGATCTCCGCGAACAGCAGGGCCGTCAACGGAGTTGTCTCGGCGGGCTTGAGCACCACGGTGTTCCCGGCGGCCAGGGCCGGTGCGATTTTCCACGCCAGCATCAGCAGCGGGAAGTTCCAGGGGATCACCTGCGCGGCAACGCCGAGTGAACGCGGGGTCGGCCCCATGCCGGCGTAGTCCAGCTTGTCCGCCCAGCCTGCGTAGTAGAAGAACCAGGCGGCAACCAGCGGAACGTCGACGTCGCGGCTTTCCTTGATGGGCTTGCCGTTGTCGAGGCTCTCCGCCACAGCCAACTCACGCGAGCGTTCCTGCACCAGGCGCGCGATGCGGAACAGGTACTTCCCGCGGTCAGCACCGGACATCCGTGACCAGGTTTTGTCATACGCACGGCGGGCGGCGACGACGGCGGCATCCACGTCCTCCTCATTGGCACAGGACACGGTGGTGATGTGCTTTTCGGTAGCCGGCGAGATGGTGGTGAAGGACTCACCGTTGCCGGGGACAAACTCACCGTTGATGAAGAGCCCGTACTCGTCCTTGAGGTTCAGGATCGCTGTGGACTCCGGCGCGGGAGCGTAGTCGAGGAAGTTCATTTCGGAATCCTTCAGTCGATCGTGACGTAGGCCGGGCCGGAGTAGCGGCCGCTGGAGAGCTTCTGACGCTGCAGGAGGACGTCATTGAGCAGGCTCGAGGCCCCGAACCGGAAGAGGTCGGGCTGCAGCCACTCCTCGCCGACGGTTTCGGCAACGGTGACCAGGTACTTGATGGCGTCCTTTGAGGTCCGGATGCCGCCTGCGGGCTTGACGCCGATCTTTTCCCCGGTGAGGCGGCGCCAGTCGCGGACAACCTCCAGCATGGACAACGTCACCGGGAGCGTCGCGGCCGGGGTGACCTTTCCGGTTGAAGTCTTGATGAAGTCACCGCCGGCGAGGATGGAGAGCCAGGAGGCGCGGCGCACGTTGTCGTAGGTGTTCAGTTCGCCGGTCTCAAGGATGACCTTGAGGTGCGCGTAGGTACCGTCGGCACGCTTGCACGCTTCCTTTACGGCGACAATTTCATCGAACACTTGACCATACCGACCGGAGAGGAACGCTCCGCGGTCGATGACCATGTCAATTTCGTCTGCCCCGGCGGCGACGGCGTCCGACGTGTCGGAAAGCTTCACTGACCGGGAGGCCCGTCCGCTGGGAAAGGCGGTGGCAACGGCGGCGACGTTGATGCGGCCGGTGGCGCCGTCGTCGTGCGCTGCTCCCAACGCCTGCACAGCGTGCGGCACCATGTCGCCGTAGACGCACACGGCGGCGACGCGGGGCGTAGACATGTCATCCGGATCCGGAACCATTGCCTTGGCCACAAGGGATTTCACCTTGCCGGGGGTGTCGGCGCCCTCGAGCGTGGTGAGATCAGTCAGCGCGATGATGGTGTCGAGCGCCCAGGCTTTGGAGGTGGTTTTGATCGAGCGTGTTCCAAGGGCGGCCGCTCGGGCTTCAAGGCCCACGGCGTCAACGCCTGGAATCCCTTCAAGGTAGCGGCGAAGGCTGCGTTCGGTGAGGTCTCCACCGATCACGTCCAGGGCCCTCGACGCCGGGGCGATGGTGGTGCCGGCGTGCGTGTCCATGGTCACATGTTCTCCATACTTCACGTTGTGCCCTCGCGGGCTGCCATGCACGGAACGGTTCCCGCCGTACCCGCTCCGTGCCGAGGCGGCAGGAAGATGGGTATCTGGAACGACGGGACAGGTGGTCGGGCCTGCATGGTCGCTACGAACTTTACCACCGGGTAACTTCTGGCAACCACCTCAAACTCAGGCCGTAAACACCGCGTCGATTACGCCCTGCGCCCACTCAAGGATCGCGGCGTCGGACAGGTCCCGGCCCCCCACAGGTGAGGTCTTCGGCTTCGGGATCAGCGCCGCATTCATTGCGGGTTTAACGGAAGCGCCCGGGTACATGCGCTTCAGGCGCATCTCCTTGGACTCCGGCAGGTTGGCCGGCGCGAACTTGATGAAGTTTCCCTGCATCGCGACGTCGGTCAGCCCAACCGAGCGGGCGCGCACCCGGAACCGCGCCACCGCCACGAGGTTCTCCACCGCGGGCGGAAGGTCTCCGTAGCGGTCCCTGAGCTCCTCCACGACCTCGTCTATCGCTGCAGCGGTGACGGACGACGCAAGCTTCCGGTACGCCTCCAGCCGCAACCGCTCCCCCGGCACGTAGTCGTGCGGCAGGTGGGCATTGATGGGCAGCTCGATCTTCATCTCGGCAGCCTTCTCCTCGGCCTCACCGCGATAATCGGCCACTGCCTCTCCGACCAGCCGGATGTAGAGGTCGAAGCCCACACCGGCAATGTGCCCGGACTGCTCGCCGCCGAGCAGGTTGCCCGCGCCACGGATCTCGAGGTCCTTCAGGGCCAGCTGCATGCCGGCACCGAGCTCGTTGTGGGACGCGACAGCCTTCAACCGTTCCAGCGCCACCTCGCCCAGCGGCTTCTCCGACGGGTACAGGAAGTACGCGTACGCCCGTTCACGGCCACGGCCAACGCGCCCGCGCAACTGGTGCAGCTGCGACAGCCCGTAATTGTCGGCGCGGTCCACGATCAGCGTGTTCGCGTTGGAGATGTCCAACCCGGTCTCAATGATGGTGGTGCATACCAGGACGTCGAACCTCTTCTCCCAGAAGTCCACGATGATCTGCTCAAGCCGGGACTCGCTCATTTGCCCATGGGCGACGGCGACCCTTGCCTCCGGCACCAGCTGCTGCAGGTGGGCGGCGGTCCGGTCAATAGAGGACACCCGGTTGTGCACGAAGAAGACCTGCCCTTCCCGCATCAGCTCGCGCCTGATTGCGGCGGAGGTCTGCTTGTCCGTGTAGGGACCAACGTAGGTGAGCACCGGGTGCCGCTCCTCCGGCGGTGTGGCCAGCGTGGACGTCTCACGGATACCGGTCAGTGACATCTCGAGCGTCCGTGGGATCGGCGTCGCGCTCATCGCCAGCACGTCCACGTTGGTGCGCATCTTCTTCAGCGCTTCCTTGTGCTCGACGCCGAACCGCTGCTCTTCGTCGACGATCACCAGGCCGAGGTCCTTGAACTGCACCTCCGTGGAAAGCAACCGGTGCGTGCCAATGACCACGTCAACCGATCCGTTCTTCAGTCCTTCGATAGTCTCTTTGGACTCCTTGGAAGTCTGGAACCGCGACAGTGCGCGGATACGCACGGGGAACCCGGAAAACCGCTCGGAGAACGTCTCGAAGTGCTGCTGTACCAGCAGCGTGGTGGGCACCAGTATGGCTGCCTGCTTGCCGTCCTGCACTGCCTTGAACGCAGCGCGCACGGCGATCTCCGTCTTGCCGTACCCCACGTCACCCGAAACCAGCCGGTCCATCGGAACTTCGCGTTCCATGTCGGCCTTGACCTCGTTGATGGTGGTCAGCTGGTCCGGCGTTTCGATGTATGGGAAGGCTTCCTCGAGCTCACGCTGCCAGGGGGTGTCCGGTGCGAAGGCGTGTCCCCGCGAGGCCATCCGCGCCGAGTACAGCCGGATCAGCTCGCCGGCGATCTCCTTGACCGCCTTGCGCGCCTGGCTCTTGGTCTTCGCCCAGTCGGAGCCGCCCATCTTCGAGAGCGACGGCGTATCGCCTCCCACGTAGCGGGTCACCTGGTCCAGCTGGTCCGTCGGGACGAACAACCTGTCACCGGGCGCACCGCGTTTGGACGGCGCGTACTCCAGCACCAGGTATTCGCGGATGGTCTTGGTGGGCCCGGCGCCGGTGGAGCGCTGAATCAGCTCGACGAACCGGGCTACGCCGTGCTGTTCATGCACCACGAAGTCGCCTTCGCGGAGCTGCAAAGGGTCGACGGCGTTGCGCCGTTTCGAGGGCATCTTCCGCATGTCGCGGGTGCCGGAGGCGGAGGTGCGGCCCAGCAGGTCCGCTTCCGTGAGCAGGCCGAGCTTGAGCCCGTCGAGCACGAACCCCCGTCCTGCGGACGCCGTCGTGATCTCGATGATTCCCGGCTGCGGTGGTGAGTCGAGTGATTCAACGCGCGACGCCGGGATGTCGGCATCGTGGAACAGTTCCGCCAGGCGCTGGGCGGGGCCCGGGCCCTCCGTGGCGACGACGACGCGCCATTGGTCGCGCACCCGACCGCCGAGGAACTCCATCATCTCAGCGACGTCGCCCTGGTAACCGCGTGGTTCGCGTGCGGCGATAGTGAACGCGTCGACGTCGGTGAGCAGTTCGTCGGAACCGAAGGACGTGACCGACCACCACGCCACGCTGTTGGCGAGCGCCGCGGACCGGGTGTCAACGAGCGACCGGAAGCTTGCCGCTTCGAGGTCGGTACCGAGCTGGCCGCTGAGATCCACGGGGGCCGCTCCACCGTCCGACGCCGTAGCCCAGGCCGCCTGCAGGAACTCCTCGTTGGTCGCCTCGAGGTCGTGGGCACGGGCGCGCACTTTTTCCGGTTCGACGACGACGGCGATGGAGCCCGCTGGCAGCTCACCGACTAACGGCACCATCGCGTCAACCAGCACCGGTGCGAGGGACTCCATGCCTTCCACGGCGATTCCGCCCGCGATCTTCTCGAGCATCCCGGCGGCGGCCGGAAGTTCGTTTTTCAGCCGTGCTGCCCGGGACATGACCGACGGCGTGATGAGCAGTTCACGGCAGGGTGGCGCATACAGCGTGGCGGGGACATCCCGGTCACCATCTGTGGCCAGGGACCGCTGGTCCGCGACCGCGAACCAGCGCATCTGGTCCACCTCGTCGCCGAAGAACTCGACACGGACCGGGTGGTCCTCGGTGGGCGGAAAGACATCGATGATCCCGCCGCGTACCGCGAATTCGCCGCGGTGCGTCACCATGTCCACCCGTGAGTACGCAGCATCGGCGAGCGCCCGGACCACACTGTCGAACTCGCGCTCCTCCCCCACTTTCAGGGCCACCGGCTCAAGATCGCCGAGTCCGTCGACAAGCGGCTGCACCACCGCGCGGATCGGCGCGGTGATGATGCGTACCGGATCCGCTCCGGGGTGGGCGAGCCGCCGCAGGACCGACAAGCGCCGCCCTACCGTGTCCGATCGCGGTGACAACCGCTCGTGCGGGAGGGTTTCCCAGCTGGGGAACTCTTCGATTGACGACGCCGGCAGGTAGCTTTGCAGCGCAGCGGCGAGGTCTTCCGCCTCCCGCCCCGTGGCAGTGACTGCAAGGATCACAGGTGCCGGGGGCACATTGCGGCTGGGGTCGTCGTCGTCCTTCTTCTGGTCGACGGTGCCCAGCCCTTCCACCATCTCAGCCAGGAGTGCCGCGCGGAGCCCGGTGGGAGCACCGATCTCGAGGTCGGTGCTGCGGTCCGCGATGGAGCGGGACGCGTTTGTGCGCACCCTTGCAAAAGATGCGTCCTCCTGCAGGGCGGCGCGAAGACCGTTGAGGGTGGGTCCGGTGGGGGACATGAGAATCCTTTGAGGGATGGGCAACACGAAAGCCCGAAATTCGTCAGAATCCCGGGGAACAGACCAAGCCTACTCGGGTTTCGCCAAGGGCCTCAAAGATGCTCACATAGGATGTACGGGACTAAAAGGTCCAGTTCTACCATCCCGGAGGATCCGTGGCTCTCAGCGCCTCAACCACCCTGCCCTATGACGTCGCCACCGTGACTGGCGTCTTCACCAATGAAGCTTTCCTCAAGCACACCAGCGAGCATGTGGGCGGAGCGCTGAAATCCCTGACGGTCGACGGCGACACGGCCGGTGCGTTCACGCTCACCGCGGTGCGCACGCTGCCCACCACGCGCCTTCCCGAGATGGCCCGTAAGTTCGTGGGCGACACCCTGACCGTGACCCAGAAGGAGGAGTGGGCGGCACCGCTGGCGGACGGCTCCCGTGAGGCGAAAGTAAGCATGAGCGTTTCCGGCGTGCCGGTAAGTGTCGACGCCGTGCAGCGCCTGGTGGCTGTTGGTACCTCCACGCGCGTTGATGTGGAAGGAACCGTGAGTTCCTCCATTCCGTTCATGGGGAGCAAGATCGCCGATGCTGCCGAGCCGATGATCGGCAAGGCCCTGAACATCCAGGCAGCTGAGGCGAAGAACTGGCTGGAGAACCGCTGATGCAGCTGCCGCTCGTCCTCTCGATAATCCTCGTTGTCTCCGGCCTGTGGACCTTGATCGTGTGGCCGCCGTTTCTTCGCCGCATTCTGAAGGACCCGCGGTCGCGGGATGAGCACGCGGCGCCCACTCGTTTCCTGAAGGTCCACTTCATGCTGATCTCAACCTCAATGATCCTGGGTGCTGCGACCCTGGTGATCGGAATCCGCACCCTCACTGCCTGAGCCCTAACTGCTAGGGTTTGAGAAATTGGTGCGCCGGAAAGTCTGGTCGGCAGTTATTTTCGCCTGCCATAAAGGAGCCGCTCGTGTCGAGTCATCAACCCCGGAACGTCCTCGGACGGTCCAGTTACACAGAACACCTGCGGATAGGCGAGATTCTCCGCAAGGAAACAGTCGGCGGAATCCTGCTGATCATCGCGGCGGCAATTGCGCTCATCTGGGCCAACTCCCCCCTGTCGGAGAGCTACTTTGCCCTTCGCGACTTCGAGTTCGGATACGAGCCGTGGCACCTGAAACTCTCGGTCGGGCATTGGGCGGCTGATGGGCTCCTCGCCATCTTCTTCTTCCTGGTGGGGCTGGAACTCAAACGCGAATTCGTTGCGGGTGACCTGCGCAGCCCAGCGCGGGCAATCGTTCCGGTAGCAGCGGCCGTGGGCGGCGTCATCGTGCCCGCACTGTTCTACGTTCTGGTCAATCTGAACTCCCCCGACACCCTGCGCGGCTGGGCGATTCCGACGGCGACGGACATTGCGTTTGCGGTGGCTGTCCTCGCCGTGATCAGTTCCCACCTGCCGAGCGCGCTGCGCATCTTCCTGCTAACGCTCGCCGTCGTCGATGACCTGATAGCCATCGCCATCATCGCCTTCGTGTACACCGCGGAAGTTGAGTTCACGTTCCTGCTGCTGACGCTCGTTCCACTGGCGCTCTTCGCTTTCCTGGCCCAAAAGAACCCGAAGTTCTTCGGCCGCAAAATGCCGGCAGCGTGGTTCATCCTCCTGCCGATCGGTTTCGTCGCCTGGGCGCTGATGCACGCGTCGGGTGTGCACGCGACTGTCGCAGGCGTGCTCCTCGGTTTCATGGTGCCGGTGCTCCGCAAGGGCAAGGACGGCAAACCGATGGAACCGCGCGAGGACAAGCCCGGCCTCGCCGAGACGTTCGAACACCGTTTCCGCCCGCTCTCAGCGGGATTCGCGGTGCCGGTATTCGCCTTCTTCTCTGCGGGCGTGGCCATCGGTGGAGTGGAGGGCCTCGTCTCGGCCTTCAGCGACCCGGTGACGCTCGGCATTGTGCTGGGCCTCGTTGTCGGCAAGCCCATCGGCATCCTCTTGACCACCTGGGTTGTCACCAAGACCACCCGCGCCACCATGGACCCGGACCTGAGATGGGTTGACCTGCTCGGCGTCGGGCTGCTCGCCGGAGTTGGCTTCACGGTCTCGTTGCTGGTCAATGACCTGAGTTTCGACCAGGGATCCGATCCGAACAGCCACGCCAAGGTCGCGATCCTCGCTGCGTCTCTGGTGGCCGCGCTTTTGGCGACGGGTGTGCTGCGCTCCCGCAACAAGCGGTACCGGCTCATCGAGGAAGCCGAGAAGGTCGACGCCGACGACGACGGCATCCCGGACCTTTTCGAGGAAGAGAACCGTCGCTGACGGTTGGCATCGAGTCAGCAGTAATAGCTGATTCTCGGCGGTTTACGCGTCATTTCTGCTGAGTCGACGGGGAGTTTGAGGGAGCCGACGACGGCTGGGGACGAGCCTTGGTCTCAGGAAGGCTACTACATCGCCGGCTCCACTGATAACTCTATGGAAGCGCCCTGTGGGGGTCACGAGTACCCGGTACTTGAATTATTACCTGCCCGAGGGGATCTTCTACTCAGACGGTACTCGGTTGCTCGCCGCCGGGCAGCTCCTCCCGGCTGGTGATGCCCAGCTTGGCGAAAATACGGTAAAGGTGCCCTTCAACCGTACGCACTGAAACTCCCTGCTCCTGGGCGATCTCCCGGTTGCTGAAACCGTTCGCCGCCAGGCGTGAGATGTCCTGTTCGCGCTGCGTCAGTTTCGCGGTGGAGCTGACATCGGTGAACTGCGGACTCTGCAGCCCCTCCAGTTGCGTGACGATCTGGCTAAGCTGCAGCTGAACGGAGCGGGACTTGTGTTCCTCTCCCCGGTGGGCGAGCACCCTGACCGCTTTTCCGAGACACTCCGCCGCGATCAGAAGGTAACCGGTCTGCTGCGCCAGGTGCGCCGCATTGACCAACCCCGCGGCGTCCTTCCGTGCTCCAGATGACGCCATTGCGTGCAGGACGGGTCCTTCCCCGCCTTCGAAGAACTCGGTGATCCGGGCCAACTGCTCCAGACAGTGTTCATCGCCGAGGCGTGTTGCCAATTCGAGGGCCTGTGCCGCCAGGACGGGCATGCCCTCTGCCTCAGCCTGGTCGGCAATGGTGCGCAGTTCCTCGATACTTCGCGCAGCACCCTGGAACAACGCATTCGCTGCGATCACGTGGATCTTGCCCAACAGGTGACCCTGTTTTGTACCGGTGCACGCCTGCGATGCGAAGTCCGTCATGAAGCTCCGCGCGCGTGTGGTGTCACCGACCATAGCGCAGGAGAAGGCAGCGATTCCAAGGGTCATCGCAAGAAGTTGATTCTGGTCCGTCTCCCGCAGGCCCTCGACGGCGAGGATAAGGCTGGTGCGAGCAGTGCGCATCAGTCCCTTGCGCAGCGCTATCAAACCCTCGATCAACTCGACCATTCCGCTGAACTGCCGGGTCCCCCCGGACTTTGGCCTGACAAAGCGGTTCAGCAGTTCATCGATCTCTTCCCAGCATCCCCCGTGAACCAGCGAAAGGAAGTGCCGCGCGCTGACGAATTCCCAGTGCGCCACATACCGGTGGCCGTTCATCTCGATGATTTCCAGGGCATCGGTCGTGTTCCGGGCTCCCTCGATCGCACGCCCGGTTGAACCGAGTGCCTCGCCCAGGAGAGTCCGACCGGCAAGGCGCACCTCCTCGCTGCAGTACGGGTCAGCGAGAATGCTGCGCAAAAGCACCTCGGCTTCAGCGAACCTGCCCTCATAGTTGAGGGCGAAGGACTCCAGGATGCGGTAACCGTTCCTGGACAATCCGATGCGGATGCCCGCCCGTGGGTCCTCCAGCGCATTCTGGTCCTGCGCCAATTTCTCGGCGATCCGCTCCCACCGCGCGGCATCCATCCGGATGGCTTCCGCCGGATTGGGTTCGAGGACCCTCATCGCAACCGAGAGCAGTGAAGCCTCCTTGGCCAGCCTCAAGCTCTCGCACTGGTCCAGGACCTCATCCACAATCTCGCGGGCGTAGCGGAGGTTTCCCCGCGTCATCTGCGCCCGGGCAATCTCCACAAGGGCGCTGCCCCGGAGGTCTGGGTTGTGGACGGCACGTGCGGCGCGCAACGCGAAATCGGCGTCGAATAGCCGGTTAGCCACGACGGCGGCGCGCAGCAGGATTTCCTCTTCGGGCGGAGAGCCACAATCCAGTCCCCAGGCAACAAACCGGAGGAACCCATCCGCCGAACTGGAGTCACGGTCAAAGAGGCCCAGGACCTTCCGGCGGATCATGAGGCTGCGGCCCGCTGGTACATTTTGCCGGATAACCTCGCCGTAGAGCGGGTGGCTCAGGGTTACTGCGCGGTCACGGTCATCGGAGATGGTGACCAATCCGTCCTCGTGAAGGGAAGACACGGCCGCCTGTTCAGCACACTGGACGAGGGCTTCCAGGGGCATGGGCTCAGCAAGGGAAAGGGTTTCCACCACCACGATCTCCTGCTCGGTCCGCCTGCGGAACCTGCTTTTGATGAGGTCCACCAGGCTGACATCGAGCGGCGGCGCATGGCCAACCAGGCGCCACACCCCGTTGCGGAAGTGGAGGTAGCCCGACCTCCGACCCTGCCGGAGCAATGCCAGCAGGAACATCGGATTCCCGCCCGATGTCTGGCCAAGCGTAGCGCCGACGTTTGCCAGTACGTTACCGCCCAATTCCCGCTCGCAGAGTTCCTGCGCCTGCGGCGCTGTCAGCGGCTGCAGGTCGTATCGATGGACCAGACCGTCCTGCCACAGGGAGGCAAGCTCCGACGTCGGGCCCGGGGTACTGCGGGCGAGCGCGAGGATGCGGGCCCGTCTCCCAGCCACGAGCTGGGACAACAGCACGCTGGTGCTGTCGTCGAGTTCGTGGGAGTCATCCACGAGGAACAACGGCATCTTCGAGTTGCCGTTGCTGCTGGCATCCAGGTGCGTCATGATGCTTCGGTATACGGCCACGGAAGAGCCGACGTCGTTGATTGATAAAGAACGGAGGTAGGGCGAGAGGGCACCGTATGGCACCTTGCGCAGCGAGGGGCTCGCAGTGATGGGCAGGACGGCCGCCGTGCCGTCGAGGAGACGGGTCACCGCGTGCGCGAGCGCCGTCTTGCCGACGCCGGCCTCTCCCACGAGGAGCACGCCGAGATAGTGCGGACCCGCCAATGCCGCTGCTATCTCATCGATCAGATCGCTGCGGCCGACGAGTGCCTGCACGTCCTCCGATAGTTCAGCCATAGCTCCGTTACTCCAGTAGCAGAGCCAGCTGGCTGCGCGTGGACACCCCAAGCTTCGAGAAGAGCCGGTAAACGTGTCCTTCGATTGTCCGAACCGAAACACACATGATCTGAGCTATATCACGATTAGAGCGACCCTGCGCTACGAGCACCGCAATACCGCGCTCACGTTCGGTCAGAGCATCGAGGGCCGCCTTGCGACCCGCAACGCCGGGAGCACCTACGCGGCGCAGGACCCTCTCGGCCTCAGCCACGGTGGAGTGATCGCCGCTGTCCTCCGCCAGCTTGCCTGCGATCCGCGCGGCGTCGGCGCTGAGCCGGTGGTTCCCGATCTCCGAAGCCATCTTCGCGGCCAGCAAAAGCTGGTGAATGTCCTGCGATCCGATGCCCTTCCCGTACAGGGCGCCCACTTCAGCGTATGGTCCCTGCACGGCGAGCGCCGAAGAAACCAGCCTGTCGGTAGCGGTTTCCAATCCGAGCTGCACACTCTGGCAAAGGAACATGAGTTCCTGCCCATGGTTGCCAGCGGCCCTTTCCTCGTCGGCGAGGGTCAGCATGCGTTTGGCGACGTCCAGCGGCGCGTCGGTCGCCGAGGCAGCAAGTGTGGTGAAGTAGTCCACTGCCCGGCGGGAATGCCAGGACAATCGCTCGGAGCGGTACCGTGCCCGGGCCAGGTGTTCCTGGGAGGCAGAAACTTCGCCCACCAGCGCGTAGGCGTACGCCGTCGTCGCTTCCGCCAGCGGCAGCATCTGATGGCGGTCCCGCACCCTAAGCTGGCTGAGCGCAGGGAGGAGCTTGTCGAGTGCTTCCGTGCCGCGGCCCCCATAGGCAAGCAGGCAGCCTTCTGCGAACTCGGTGGCCGACCCGTCGTACGCGGAGTTTCTCGTGCTCACCACCGGGCCGGCGAGTTGTGCCAGGCATTCCTCCCAGCGGCCCGAGAGCATCATGAGCGTGAAGACCCGCACAGCTGCCGCTTCCAGCACGAGCGGATCCGTGCTCGTATCCGCCAGCCGGGACCGTACCCTCAGAGCAAGCTCGATGGCGTCTTCCTGCCTGCCGGTCATCGCCAGCGCTTCGGCCAGGCACCCGAGCAGTTCAAGGTTGTTCTGGTTCCCGAAGGGTTCATCCAGCAGATCGCCGTACTCTCCGATGAGGTCCGCGTAGCGTCCGTTGTACACGGCGAGCTCCGCCGTCAGCACGTCGACCTGGCGCCGCACTTCCTCAACGCCCGACGTCGTTTCCTCGGCTGCCAGCCGCCGTCGGATTTCCACGAGCAGTCGTTCGGCCTCCGAGCAACGGGAAGGACTTCTCGCAAGCAGCCTGCACTGCAGCGCACTCACTTCTATCCACTCACGGTGTTCCAGTGCCGGGAACTTCCAGAAGAACTGTTCCAGTGTGCTGAGGGCCGCATCGATGTCTCCGTCGGCCCCCAGCGCGCGGGCCTCCTCCATCACTGCTCTTGCGGAGGATGAATACCCCGGAATGGCTCGCACAAAGCGCAGAGCTGTCGCCGCCTCGAAGTGCCTGTTGGCGAGGACGGCAGCCTCCAGGAGGTTCTCGTCGTCTATGTCCGCGCCGCAGTCCAGGCACCAGGATGCGTAATTCATCAGCGCGATGGCGGGCATCTTCCAGTTTCGGGACTCCTGGGCGAGGGCTCGCAGCAGTTCCTGGCCCCGGCCGAAGGAGACCTGCGCACGAACCACGTCACTGACTAGACCGTTGGCTACCTGGACCAAGGGGACGTCTCCATAATCCAGGCGCAGGATCTTCTTGCGCTGGAGGTCATCGACGGCGGCGGACGCGACAAAGCGGAGCAACAGCTCCAGCGGAATGGCGCCCATCACCGACACCAGTTCAAGCACTTCCCTTTCTTCGGGGGGAAGGCGGCGAAGGCGGACGACGATCCAATCCGACACCGGCCTACGCGCCTTCGGTGAGCTGGAAAGCTTGGTGACCCAAACGCCGTCGCGCTCCAGCATCTCGCCGGAATCCACCTGTTCGCGCGCCAGCGCCTGCAGGAAGAGCGGATTTCCGCCGGTGGTATGCCACATGCTCGCTGCTACCGACCGGGAAACAGGCGCTTCGAGTGCCGCTGAGAGTAGCCGTGTGGTGGAAGCCAGCCCGAGCGGGCCAAGATCGATCCGGCGCAACGCGCCATCTTTCCAGAGGTCGCAGAAATCTTCCGGGGAATCATCGACGCTCTGGCAGATGGCAATGAGTTTGGCTGCTCCCACCCTCACGAGGTGGGTGATGGCCATGGAAGAGGACGAATCAAGGTCTTCCAGGTTGTCAGCGAGGATGAGCGTCTGCCGGCCGTCTTCCCTGCGCTCGTACAACTGCTGAAGTCCACGCAGGAGCATCAGCGGGTTGTCCGCGATAGCTTCTTCCAGGTCGCTCAGCACAAAGCTCAACGCACCGTACGGCATGCCCTTCGCGACGACGGATCCGCGCACGTACACAAGTTCGAAGTTCTCTTCCAACTGCCGGGCAGTCCGCTGGGCGAGGGCGGTCTTTCCTACGCCGGATTGCCCCGCGATGATGACGCCACGGCAACCGGGGTCGAGCAATGCCTCGCGGGCATCGCTGAGTTCGCCGTCACGTCCGACCAGCGGCCATTCGCCGTGGACGTTCAGCATCTTGGTCTGCCGAATCCCCAACCGTTCAGGCATTTAGGCCGAACGGGAGCATCCCCCGGGATCGACAGGTCATTGTCGACGCCGGCTGAAACACAATTTTTCATCGAGTCCGCCCCAACACGTTGCGTTGAGGACTAAGACTACGCCCGTTTGTGATATAGCGCATACGGCATTTAGGAGGACGCAAAAAAGGGACCGACGTTGGGATGGGGGTGGCCCAGTCTCAGAGGCCGCCCAACGTCGGCCCCCGCTTTTGGGGCCATCAGGCCGTGCAGTCAACCGCGGATGAATTCCGCTTCGGACTGCTAAAACAAGTTTATCGCTATTTGCCCGCGGAATGAAACTTCTGCTGGGCGTTCAGAAGCCCGTCAGCCACCAGCGCTTCTACGGCGTCGGCTGCTTCTTCCAGGAGAATGGGGAGGTCCTTCTTCTCGACCGTGCTGAAATCCTTCAGGACGTAATCGGCTGCTTCCTGACGTCCCGGCGGACGGCCCACACCCACCCGCACGCGGGCGTAATCCTTGGTGCCCAGCGCTCGGCTGATGTCCCGCAATCCGTTATGGCCTCCCTCGCCGCCACCGACCTTGAGTCTGATGGTGTTGAAAGGGATGTCGATTTCATCATGCACAGCAACCACGTTCCCGGGGAGGATGCCATAGAAACGCGCGAGCGCGCCGACGGGATCTCCGGTGAGATTCATGTAGGTCAGGGGTTTCGCCAACACCAGCCGCGGCCCGCCGATGCCGAGCCGTCCTTCGAGTACCGTTGCTTTCGCTTTGGAGGATCCGAACTTCCCGCCGAGTCTTGCGCCCAGCACGTCCAGAACCATCTGGCCAACGTTGTGCCGGTTACCGCGGTAGCCGGGCCCGGGATTCCCGAGCCCGGCTACCAGCCAGGTGTTATCAGCCACGTAAGCGGATTCTTAGCTGTCGGACTCTTCGCTTGCCTCAGCGGTGTCGCCCTCGGCAGAGCCTTCAGAAGCGGACTCGCCAGCTTCGCCTTCAGTTTCCTCGCCGAGGTCCTGGGTGACAGGAGCTGAAACGTTGATGATCAGCGTTTCAGCTTCTGTCAGCAGGGTAACGCCCTTCGGGAGGCGGATGTCGGAGGCGTAGACGTGGTCGCCGACGCCGTGGCCGTCGAGGTTGACGGTCAGCGACTCCGGCAGGTGGGTTGCTTCAGCCTCAACCGTTACGGTGGTCTGCTCGAGGTTGGTGACTACGCCAGGCTTGGGCTCACCCTCAACGTGAATGTTGACCTCGACGGTGACCTTCTCGCCCCTGCGTACGGTGAGCAGGTCGATGTGCTCGACGATCTGCTTGAGGCTGTTGCGCTGCACATCCTTGGCGAGCGCAAGGTGCTCTTCGCCGTCAACGTCCACGCTGAGGAGGGCGTTCGAGTTTCGGACTGCCAGGGTGGTGGCTTTCGAGGGGAGGAGGATGTGAATGGGATCCGCGCCGTGGCCGTAGATGACTGCGGGAATCTTGTTGGCGCGGCGGGCCTGGCGTGCGGCACCCTTACCGAAGTCGGTGCGCAATTCTGCGGGGAGCTTTTGCTCGGACATGATGTCTCCTGGTTTTGTGGATGGTCTTCTGGACGTACCGGCGAATGCAACGAAAGTCCAGGACCTCCAGAACCGCGTTCAGGAACGCTCTTCAGGAAAGCCGCTAGCCACCGTCGATCACGGAACACGTTCTGGAATTCACCAGAGAGTTCCCTCGCCTAGGCATCAGGGAGTAATGCTACCGCAATAGGGCCCGCCGCCCTCAATCGCATAACTGGGCAGGGGGGACTGCTCAGGTGTTGCCGTCGAAGAGGCTCGTGACTGAGCCGTCGTCGAACACTTCGCGGATTGCCCGGGCAATCAGCGGAGCGATGGACAGGACCGTCAGCTGCGGGAAACGCTTCTCCGGGCCGATCGGCAGGGTGTTGGTGACCACCACTTCCCGTGCGCCGGATTCAGCGAGGCGGCGTGCGGCCGGATCGGAGAACACGGCATGGGTGGCAGCGATGATGACGTCTTTAGCCCCGGCGCTCTTCAGCACGTTCACCGCGCCCGAGATGGTTCCTCCGGTGTCGATCATGTCGTCGATAAGCACGCAGGTGCGCCCCTCGACCTGGCCAACAACCGTCTTGGAGACCGCCTGGTTCGGCATGGTCAGGTCCCGGCTCTTGTGCACAAACGCAAGCGGTGCGCCGCCGAGGCGCTCAGCCCACTGCTCGGCGACCCGGACACGGCCGGTATCAGGCGAAACCACGGTGATGTTGTCGGCGTCCACCCGGGTGCGGATGTAGTCGGCGAGGAGCGGGATGGCCATCAGATGGTCCACCGGCCCATCGAAGAAGCCCTGGATCTGCGCGGTATGCAGGTCAACGGACATCAGGCGATCCGCGCCGGCCGTGTGGTACAGGTCTGCTACCAGCCTGGCGGAAATCGGCTCGCGTCCGCGGCCCTTCTTGTCCTGGCGGGCGTAGGGGTAGAACGGTGAGACTACCGTGATGCGCTTGGCAGAGGCCCGCTTCAGCGAATCGACCATGATCAGCTGCTCCATGAGCCAGTTGTTCAGCGGAGCCGGATGCGCCTGGATCACGAAGACGTCGGTGCCCCGGACGCTCTCCCCACTCCGGACGTAGATCTCACCGTTGGCGAAGTCGTAGGCGGAGACGGGCAGGAGCTCCGTGTCCAGCACCGCTGCGATCTCTTCAGCCAGCTCCGGGTGAGCCCTCCCCGAGGCGAGGACCAGCTTCTTCTCCCCGCGTGCAGTGATCTCGCTCATGAACGATTGCTCTCTTCCGTCGATGATTCAATGGCACGTGCCGCGGCGTCGGCTGCCGCGGTCCCCGGACGTTTCTGTTGGACCCAGTTTTCGGTATTGCGCTGCGGAGAGACACTGAGCGCCAGCGCACCCGGCGGCACGTCCTTTCGGACCACCGCACCCGCGCCGGTGTAGGCTCCGTCGCCAACACTCACGGGAGCGACGAACACCGTGTTTGAACTGGTGCGGACCTCACTGCCGATGACTGTGCGGTGTTTGTTGACGCCGTCGTAATTCGCGGTGATGTTTCCGCAGCCGATGTTGGTGTTCTCACCAATTTCGGCGTCACCGGCGTAGCCGAGGTGGGAGAGCTTGGAGCCCTTGCCGATGGTGACGTTCTTGGTCTCGTAGAAGGCGCCGATCTTGCCGGCCTCACCGAGCACCGTGCCGGGCCGCAGGTAGGTGAACGGCCCCACCGAGGCTCCGGGGCCGATCCGCGCCCCGCTGCCGTGCGTGCGCACAACCTTCGCCCCCTCTTCAATGACGACGTCGGTGAGCGTGGAGTCGGGGCCGACGACGGCGTCGCGCGCCACCTGAGTGTTCCCGTGCAGTTGGGTGCCGGGAAGGATGGTCACATCCTCATCGAGCTGCACCCCTACGTCGATCCAGGTGCTTCCAGGGTCGACGATCGTCACTCCCGCCCGCATCCAGCGTTCCAGCGTGCGGCGGTTCAGCTCGGCACCGAGGGCGGCGAGCTGGACGCGATCATTGGCACCTTCGACCTGCCACCGGTCAGCGGAGACGACGGCGGCAACGCGCCCGCCGCCCCGGCTGGCAACACTGCCGCCACCCCGGCTGGCAACGGCCGGCACGTCAGTGAGATACATCTCGCCCTGAGCATTGTTGGTGTCAACGTGCGTGAGGCTTTCCCGGAGCACGGCGGCGTCGAACGCGTAGATCCCCGAATTGATTTCGGTGATGGCGCGCTGTGCTTCGGTGGCGTCCCCGTGCTCAACGATTCCCGTGACGGTGCCGTCCGCCGCCCGGACAATGCGTCCGTAACCTGTGGCGTCCTCAAGCACGGCGGTCAGGATGGTGACGGCGTTGCCGCCGCGTTCATGGACCCGCACCAGTTCCTGAAGCGTTGCGGTGTCCAGTAGGGGCACGTCGCCATAAGTTACGACGACGGTTCCTTCGACCCGGTGCCGGGCGTCTAGGGCTTCGAGGGCAATCTGCACTGCGCGCCCCGTGCCCGGGATGTCATCCTGGTCCACGATCTGCACTCCCGCATCCAGTTCCAGGATGTGTGCAGCGACGCGGTCGCGTTCATGGCGCACGACGACGGCGAGCTCACGCGGCTGAAGCCCGCGGGCCGCAGCGAGTGCATGGCCCACCATTGAGGTACCGCCGAGGCGATGGAGGATTTTGGGGGTCCGGGACTTCATGCGCGTACCGGCTCCGGCCGCCAGGACTATCACTGCTGCTGGGGTTGTTGACCCCTGTACGGGCTGGTTCTCGTGGCTCACGAAGAGGGCCGCTCCTTGCCTGTGTTGAACGCTCGCTGACCCATCTGCCACGCTCGTTGAACTGCTCGATGCAATCCTATCCGTGCCGCGGACGTCAGCCGTTCCGCCCATAGGATTCGAACCTATACTCCACAGCTCCAAAGGCTGGGGTGCTGCCATTACACCAGGGCGGACCGCGTGCGTCCGGTGATTCCGGCCCAGTGCACGCGACTACCCAGTTTGCCATGTCTGAGCGGCATCCTGCGACTCAGCCGGTTGCACTTTGTGGCCTTGAGTTGCCTGCCCCTGAGACGACGAGTACAACGAAGTCCTTGAGTTGTCCTCCTAGATAGTTGGCGCGGGCGCCAACCAATCCATTCAATATAGTGGTGCAGAACCAGTGGCAGGGAGAACCGGAGGTGCACCCCTTGGTCGATCGCGAGTCACCCTTACCTGCAGCACGGCACCTCAATTCCAGAAGAAGAGTCCAGCGGGCGCCTGCAACGCCGATAGCCATCAGACGTCGCCAGCGCCGTACAGGTGCGCACGACCAACCCCGCGCTGAGCCGGATACTCCTGCGTCAGTGATTACAAAAACGGGAGTGCCCTCGTATCGCCGCAAGCGGGCGATTGCGCTGATTCTAACTGTGCTGGTTGTGGTAGCAATTCCCGTGCTAATCCTCGCGCTGGTGTTACTGGGATAAGGTTGCACCATTAAGGTCTCAAGTAGTGAGGGGGCACTCATGCCCGTAATCATGCCCATTTACGGCACCCGTCCCGAAGCCATCAAGATGGCACCCATCATCAAAGCGCTCCAAGGCGCGGAGCAATTCGAATGCGTCGTGACCGTGACCGGTCAGCATCGAGTCATGCTCGATCAGGTGAATGAGTTGTTCGGAATTCTGCCGGACCATGATCTGAATATCCTCCAACAGAGACAGACGCTGAATTCGATCATGACCAAGACAATCGATGGTCTGGACAAGCTCTTCACGTCCTCCAAACCTGACGCGGTAATTGTTCAGGGTGACACCACAACTTCCACAGCTGGAGCGATCGCTGCTTTCTATCACGGTATTCCGGTGGTCCATGTGGAAGCTGGCCTGCGCTCGGGAGACCTGTTTTCCCCATTCCCCGAAGAAGCCAACCGGAAAATCACTTCGCAGATCGCCAGCCTGCACTTAGCACCCACACAGACCAGTAAAGCGAATTTGATAGCGGAGAATGTGCCGGCGGAGGACATTGTCGTTACCGGTAACACCGTCGTAGACGCTCTACTGACAACGGTGGAAAAACACGTACCGTTCTCCGATGAAAGGCTTGAGGACCTCGCAGCATCCGGCAAAAGAATTCTTCTCGTCACGACGCACCGACGCGAGAACCAGGGCGATGCAATGCGCGGCGTCGGTAGGGCGTTGGCGAGAATCGCGGATTTGGAACCTGACCTCGTAATTGTACTTCCAGCACATAAGAACCCGGTCGTGCGAGAAGCAGTACTGCCATCACTCGAGGGGAAATCAAACGTAATCGTCACTGAACCGCTCGCTTACGGCGAGTTTACTCGTTTGCTGTCACTTGCCCACATCGTTCTGACCGACTCAGGGGGGGTTCAGGAGGAGGCGCCCAGTCTCGGCAAGCCAGTCCTGGTGATGCGTGAGAACACTGAGCGGCCTGAAGCAGTAGACGCAGGAACGGTTCTTCTCATTGGAACGGACGAGGACCGAATCGTCATAGAAGTGGACCGTCTGCTGAATGAACCGACGCGCTTCGACGCCATGGCAAATGCCGTCAATCCGTACGGCGATGGACGGGCGGCCGCGCGATCTATCGCAGCATTGTCGCAGCTGTTGAATCTCGGGCAGAGAGTTGCTGAATTCTCCGGGCACGACCACATGCGACCCTCCCGCTGAACCGTTGCGGCCCGCTCGGATCGATGAACAACGTCAACATGGCCAGTTTTCCCTCTCTGCAGGAGAGTATTTCGCCTGTTGCAGTGCAGGGTTCGCGTATAGGGTTGCGACGGCCAGCAGCACCGTGTCGCCGCTAATCGTGCCTGACTACCTCGTAACTTCCGTCGAGGCGCTTCGCTTGCACGGCTCCAGGGGCAGGGTGTTCAGGAAGTGGGCACGCACTCAAGCCGATGTTCTTCACTGCCTCGCTCAGTCTCGTGGGCGGGTGCTAATCTCGGTCATACCCAGATGCCCAGAGGAGTACCTTGACCAAGGACAAGCCGCATGCGTCCGATCTGTATATTGCCGGACGAAAAGCCTTAGAATCCGGGGACACGGAGACCGCCGTGAACCTAATTGCCGACGCCGTCGCTGCTAATCCCAGTAACGCTGGGTGGAGGGCCACGCTGGGCCAGGTAATGATGGACGAAGGTCGCGTTCACGAGGCAATTGCAGAATTGCGCCGGGCCACCGAGGACGCGCCAGAAATAGGGCGATTCCAGATTCTTCTTGGCCGTGCACTGAACGAGGCGCTTCAAGCTAATGAAGCTCGCGCTGCTTTCCTTCGAGCAACCCAGCTTGACCGAGAATCTGTGGCTGCGTGGGCGGTCTTGGGACGGTTCGCAAAAGAGCAAGGGGACTTCAATACTGCAAAGCAGGCATATGGGCAACTCGTAAAACTTGATCCACAGCAAGTGTCAGGACATGTGGCTTTGGCGGAACTAGCCGCCCAAGAAGGCAACTCGCAGGCCGAACTTTTCCACCGCGGCATCGTCGCAGAACTAAAAAGCGATCACGTTCCTTCACAGATGCTGCACGCCGCTGGCCTGATGAAGGCGGAACGGTTCCCCGAAGCACGGGAGCGGTATCTTCGTGTGGCCGCGCTCCAGCCACATCATCCCGCGGCCAGCGCCGTAGTTGACGAATTGAGCCGGTGGACAGCCTCCGGCCCGCCCGAGGGAGGGGTCGTCTCAGTTGATTACTACGACGACGTGTATGGGAGGGACAACCACTACAGGGAAGATGGAGCCACACTCGAGCACGCCAAACATTTTTCGCTAATCTGCGACCTTCTTGACTCGCATAGCGCCCAGAATGTTCTTGATCTAGGGTGCGGACCCGGACAGTTCGCGCAATATCTCAGGTCGCGAATGACTGTCCCTTACCTTGGCGTCGATTACAGCCCAGTCGCAATTCGTTCTGCCAACAATCGGCAAGTGCCCGATGCTGAATTTCGTGTAGTCGATGTAATCGCGTCCGCGCTCCCCCATTGCTCTCCTACAACTTCGATCGTATGCACGGAAGTGTTGGAGCACGTCCTCGAAGACGAAGCACTGATCGCGAAAATTCCGGCCGGTCACCCCTGCTACTTTTCGGTTCCGAGCTTTTTCACCTTCGGCCATGTCCGCCACTTCGATGATGAGACGTCGGTCCGAGACCGTTACTCGCAGTACTTTGACAACTTCGCAGTCACCGAAATTCCGATCGGTGCGGGGAAGAACCGTCTCTACGTATTCTGCGGGCGCAGGAACTCCGTTGGGAGCTCCGTCTAGGGAGAACCAAGCGGAAAAGGGTGTCAGCCTCTGACCTGTTCGGCCATATTCGCCAGTCGAGGTTCAGGCGCTTCGTCGAGAAGCTGGCGCGTCGCTTGAGGGCCGATGTTGAATAAAGCGTCAAGCGCCGAGAGTCCCGGGGTAAATTCTTTCGCGTTCTGCTGCGGATATGGCGCGCACCAAAATCCGGTGTAGCACAATTCGAGACCAACTGCTGCGAATGTCCAGGGTTCCTGGTAATTATCGCCACCGCTGCCGGACAAGTAGCAGGAGCCTTCCACCGCACGCACGAGGTCGACAAGCCGCTGGCCTCCAGTGCTATCAAGTTCGAACCGGGACGATCTAACAACGGGCGTGGTGATGGATAACTGGGATGCCACGTGCGACATTAGCGCCTCGTTTAACTCGGCCAGCCCGCGACCTGAATGGGACTGTATGGCCTCGTTCAGTCCCGGCATCACCTCATCGTAGAAGGGCGCCCGCTGGTAGTTGTGCTTTAGAGTCGAAAGATGTTTCGCAACCCATTCGTCTCCGGCCGGGGTCATGCGATGAATGAATCCATCCTTACGGTGCACCGGGACCGTGAGCCAGCGGCCCTCGCCTTGGAGTAAAACCTTCGATCGGTTGAAATATCCCCCTCGCGAGGCTAATACGTCGTCGAGAATGACGAAGACATCACTGTGGTTGAGCTTGTAGAAATAACCGAGCCAAGGGAGATAGTTTGGTTGGTGAACGCCGACCACCACAGGTGTGATTGCCTTCTCCAATTGCACGTACTCGGCTTTCCGTGACTCCTCCTTGTAACCGTTGGTCTCGTAGAACCGGCGCGCCAGCGCGTTATCCACTGGCGTCTTCAAACCCACCCTGGCATACCCACGCTTGCGGGCAGACTGTTCGATCTCACGAAGGAGGCCCGCCCCAATGCCCTCGTCACGACTGCCGGGCCCCACCGCTATTCGGTGCAACCACAAGGTGTCCCCCTTCGCCGAGCAGAGGGCGTAGCCCACAATTCTGCCGTCCTTCTCAGCCAGTCGCGACAGCTCCCACTTCCCAGGTAGGTCCAAGAGGTAAGCATCGTCTTGCCAGGACATCCAGTCCAAATCGGCATCAACCGCACGCAGCTCCGCCAAGCGAGACTCAAGTTCCCGCTTACCAAGCGTGGAGAAATTAATTTCACTCATTCTCTTACAGAACCCCGCGGTAGAGAGTAAACGCCTCCGCATATTCTTCCCCGATTGTGACCCCGCGCGAGTGGCTGAGGCCGCGTATATAACGCTCAGTGATGTAGGGGCGGTGACGCTGCGACTCATACTCAGCTAAGGCAGCGACCTTCGAGTCCACGTCCCGCTCCTCAAGTTTCACCAGTAGGTTGGCGTCAAATGAAATGTTGTTCCAAGGCATCTCGTAACCTAGAATGGTCCGC
This sequence comes from Arthrobacter sp. TRD_SC_6, assembly GCF_055361185.1. Taxonomy (NCBI): domain Bacteria; kingdom Bacillati; phylum Actinomycetota; class Actinomycetes; order Micrococcales; family Micrococcaceae; genus Arthrobacter; species Arthrobacter sp. TRD_SC_6. The sequence goes on along the minus strand of NZ_CM143953.1, from coordinate 1,931,674 downwards.
GACTTGAACGCACGCATTGCCTCTGCGGCGACAACACCATGGTCCTGGTGCAAGTCATCACGAGTCGGGCAGAAGACCATTTTCGGTTTCAAAGTCTGGTTAAGCTCCACCATGTGTTGCAGGACTGCCTGTCTGTGATCCGCCAGATAGCGGACAGGGAAGTCAAGCACACTCACCCGTTCTGGGGGGATACCGAGAACATTAGTGGCCCGCAAAACCTCTGCGCGTAGAGTCCCGGCGGCCAATCCTTCCGGAAGACTCTCGTCACAACTACAGAAGGCTACGTAATGGACCTCATGTCCCTCTCGAACTAAGCGGGCGATAGTCCCTCCACAACCCAACTCCCCATCATCGGTATGAGGCGCCAAGATAAGGATTTTTGATTTCTGCTGAAGCACGTCCCTTTACCTTTCAGAACTGACTGGAATCGGCCCGTCGCCCAACCCGTACCGATTCGAAAAATGATAGAAATTTGCACCGTCTATTTGAACCGGAGCAGGATCATCAGAAAGAAACAGGGCTTTGACAGTGATGCCGCGAGATGTGAGGGTATGCGTGACCCTCAGGAATCTTTGGTAGCGCGAGATATCTCGAAAACCGATGAGGGTCACGCTTCGCGGATTCCCGAGAAAGGCAACAAGGTCATCCTCGCCATTCTCCCACGTCAAGACACGTCTAGCCTCGAGCGCAGCCTCTCGGAAAGAATGCCTGTCTCGGAGCACTTCAGAGATGGCTTCCGTCCAATTGTCCGCGGTCACACACTCCAGGGTCTTGCCGAAGCCGTACTCGCGCACAATGTCGACGACGTCTGGCATGGGTGGTGCGATCACGGGGAGCCCAGCGGTGAGGTAATCGAAAAGCCGATTGGGCAAGCCAACGGCACCGTTCGGATTGGTAACATCGCTTGTGATCAGGCCCACATCAGCGTCCGCGGCCAGCGAGGCGAGCCTAGAATACTCAACGAAGTCAAAAAAATGGATCCTGTCGCTCAATCCTAGATCCGCGATCTGCTTCATGACAGCTACGTTGTAGTCAGCCGGTTTCAGCTTCACGAACGCGGCTAGATGGACGTTGGAGGGCAGCGCCGCCATCGCCTGAACGACAGGCTCGAACCCAACAACCACGTTCCCGCTCGCGAACAGCAACCGATCCTCTGGCTCAAGACCACAGGCCTCCCTCAGCTCATTAGCAGGGATAGGCTCCTCGAAGCGCCTGAAGTTTGGCAGGACATGCACGGGTGGGCCGAAGTTTGTCAGGGTCTTGGCCATCGCATTGCCCACAGTCAATATGCCATCCACCGCCATCAACGATCCGAAGGCAGCGAGATTGATTATCTCGAGAGTTGGCGGATGGACGCGAGGCGCCAGAGAATGCTTATGAACCTCGACATTCTCGACGCAATCGCAGTAGACACGCCCTCCGTTGAGGCGACTAAGCGATAATCCCGCTGGAACTGTACTGGGGAGCAAGCAAAGGTAAGCGTCAGCGCCGAAGTCCACATCGGACTTGGCCACTTCGTCGAAGAGAAAACCTTGCCGATAGATCCCAATGTAACGACGAGCCGCGTCGTAAAATGCGCTCTTGAGCACAAGTTTCTCGCGGCTAACAGCGAGCTTGTCTTGGTAGAGTAACGACCGTTCCTTCAGGAGCGCTCTGAGCTGAGTGGTCTTTTCGTTGGCCTGAACCACTCGTGCCCGCTGGTCCTGCACGGCCACTCTAAGTTTCGCGATCTGGTTGGCCGAGGCCGCAAGTCGCTCCTTCATCAATTCCTTGACGTGCGCCGTTCTCTCATTGGCCTGCACGACCCGGGACCGCTGGTCCTGCACGATCGTCCTGAGTTTCGCGACTTGGTCTGCTGAGGCTGCGATCCGTTCCTTCATGGAAGCCAACTGGCGATTGGATGCCGCTTCACGTTCGAGAAGCTTAGCGATCTGTTTCTCGAGGCCCTCGTTCTGTCCACGCTGTGCGCCCAGATGCCCTTGAATTTCCTCAAATCGGGCCGGTGGGACTTCCCATTCCGAGCCGTCAGTCGGACCCGTCGGTCCGGAAAAGAGCTGGCGGCACCACGCACCGAAGTTCTGAAATCTCATGTCCCACTCAGCCTAACAGGGCTATTAGAACGAGAGAGTGATCCATTCCCCGTCTTCACTTCCGCGCCCTCCAAGGCTGAACTCAACTCTGGAGGCGAGATGAGTGCCGGGGCGATACGCTCTGCTTCCGAGATGAGGATCAGCTTTTCACTTTCCCATGTATTGCGCTTACCGAAGTCCGCGGCCGCGCGTCGGTAAGTTTCGTGGTCCGAGCGGTCGAGGATCCTCGTCACCGCGGCTGCAAGAGCCTGCGGGTCGAAGGGACTGTAAACTACCGCACAACCTGTCTCCTCGGCGATGCGCCGTAGCTCTGGCAGGTCGGACGCCGCGAAGGGAACACCTGCGCCGGCATATTCGAAGACCTTGTTCGGCAGGGCCATGAGGTTATTACCTGACACGGGCTGATAGGGAATGACCCCGACGGATGCTCCTGCTGTGTACGCCGGAAGTTCGTGCGGCAGCACAGCGGGGATGAAGTGCACCCGGTCGAGCAGATCGAGTTCTTCGACTTGTCTGCCCAGCTCTTCCCGCTGATGGCCGCTTCCCACCAGGACCGTATGCGCGCCTTCGGGGAAGCCTGCCGTTGCCGCAATGAGGACGTCAAGTCCGCGTCCTGCGGTGAGCCCGCCCTGATACAGCACGATCGGGGCCCCTGCCGGAAGACCGAGCAAAACATGTAGGTCCATAGGATTACTCAGAACCTCCTGCGGGATTGCAGGTCCACAGTTCCTCAGAACCACCCCCTCAACACCGTAGCGATTGCGATACACGTCACGAATAGTCTGGTTCACGACAACCACGCTGTCGGCTCGACGCATAAACCAGGCTTCAATGGGCGCGAAAAGACGTTTCTCGAACCGCTTGAACGATGTGCTCTCCAAATAGAGCTCGTGACAATCGTGCAGATGAGGTCGACCCAAGCTGCGAGCTGCAATGTTGGCTCCGACCAATCCCGGCAAATCCGAGCTGACGACGAGATCCGGTGAGAGTTTCTTCACGTACCGCGCCGAGAGGTGCCAGAATTCGAGGAATCTATTGAGACGATGGAAGATGTGCAGAATGGCGCGAATTCGCGCATCGCGCCGCTTCCGCACTGCACGTCCCTTGCGAATGCACCATCTGTGTGCGCGCCTCCAGATGCGCAGCAGGATGCGGCCGGCGAACACGGCACGGCGCGATGTGAGGAGGGGATCGATCGCGCGTAGCAGCGGAGATCTCCGACGTGGATTCCGCTCCTGGTGCGTTGCTGGCGTGCTACGCAGGCTTTGCGCCTCCTTTGACGCGTCCCATCTCGCGCGACGCCTTCGGTTCTGCTCAGTAACCCAGTCGGTGTACCGAACTGCCATAGATTTCGGGTCAAGAAACTCCGTGTGAAGATCTGGATGCTCCAGCCCCACGAGGAAGTCATCCCGCGGCTTCGAATTAACAATGATGACCTCAGCCCCCATGTCCAGAAACGTCATGATGTTACGCCGTATGCGCCCGCGAATCTGCGGCTTCATCGCCACCACTACTACGCGCTTCTTCTGAGCAGCCACTATCGCTTCTTTCTTCATCAGTTTCTCGAACAGGAAGTCACAATCGTCACCCCATGGAGACTTCGGCCGGCACAAGCAAGTCGCGTGCTCACGTCTCGTCCTCAATTCACTTCCGTTGTTGCGGACCCCTTACGATCAACCGCGCCGGCCGAGAATGCTCACCTTTTGAACTCATCGTAGTGGTCCTTATTCACAGCTTCCGCGACTACCACGTTCTGCAGTAGGGACAACCTCAAAGCTCGCGTAGACATCGGCGTATCGCTTCGCATTAGAGGCCCACGTCCTCTCAGTGCGGACCCAGGCAGCTCCGGTACGCGCGAGTATCGCACGCTGGTCCTCGTCCTCGATCAACTTGAGTAGGACACTGGATAACGAAACCTTGTCGCCTGCGGTGAATAACGCCGCTGCTTTTGAGTCGTGGGCTATCTCTTCCAGAGCACCAACGTCAGACATAACTACTGCGCGACCAGTGGAAAAAGCCTCGAACGGCTTCAGAGGGGTTACCAGTTCGCACACCCGCGATGGCCGCCTGGGTACCACGAAAATATCGATCAGTCCGTAATACCGAAGGATCTCATTGTGGGCTACTCGACCCATGAAAATGACGCCATCGCGACCAAGTTCCGCATCCAGCGCCTCGAGGGCTGACAGATGCGCACCATCGCCCACGATGATCAATTGGATTTTCTCTGAAACCTTTCCCCTGAGGTCATAGAATGCTTCAATCAGCGTGTCAATCCCTTCGTACTCGACGACGGAAGTGATGCAGCCGATGGTTATCGTCTCCTGCGGAATGTTCAAGGCCTCGCGAGTGAAATTAAAACCTCCGGAAAGGACAGGGAATTCGTCTACGCTTACGGCATTGGGAACGATGCTGACGCGCGACGCTGGACAGCCAAAGTTGACTATGTGCTCTTTCATTTTGTTCGCCAGCGTGACAACATGAGCGCTCGAGCTTCTAACTTCAATTTCTCGATTCCGGCGCAGAGTATAGGCATCTGGCAGTCCCCACTGGCGCTCGAGCTCGGCCCAATCTTCGATACGGTACCTCCGAGAGGTACGAGAAAGCCATGATTCTTCCCAGAACCCACGATTCTCGTAGATCACCGGGATACCGAAATGGTTACCAACGGCTTGAGCTGTGATGGCATTGAAGAAATCGGAATGAGCGTGAAGAACTGCTGGCCGGGTTCGCTCGACGAGTTCGCGCACTCCTTCAATATTTTCGTCCAGCCAGTCATGATAGGAGCGACTTGAGCGCGAGGACCCAGCGAGCGTGTAGTAAGTCACACCCTCCAAGGTCTCACAGCGAGATTGATCATGATCGGGATTCTCGCCGACCTGGCTCACCACCGACACTGCGAACCCTCGATCTCGCAGAGCCCGCGCGGTGTAGTGAGTCCGGAGGGTATATCCCGACTCTTTTTTCGGGAAAGCCTTCCCTACAATGTGAAGGACGTGCCCTGGAAGCGGGTCTAACATCCTCTCGTTCGGGCGCAGCTTTGTAACGTACTCCCCTCGGAACACCTCGAGCTCACTCTGTCGACTATCGAGCGCGGTGAGGTCGCGATCTGTTCCGGTCACCATTGCGATGCTCCGAAGTACTTGAAGGCTTTTATCCCAATAACCCCTCGCACGGAGTTCGACTGACAACCGGCGTCTAGGCGTAAGGGGTAAAAATTCAAGCGCCACGGCTTCATCGAGCAACCAGAACGCTGTTAGCGGGTCATCCTGAATCATCTCGGGCACGATCTGCAACAGCTCATTGGTACTGAAAAGGCCTTTACAGGTTCCTGCTTCTACCGCAAGTCGAACTGCGTGACGCAAGGCAACCCGTTCCTCCTCACCCCGCCGATCAACAAGCGGTTGCAGATGACGCATCGCGCCTTGCTTACCGACTCGTTCCAGTGCTGCCTGGACCCAGTCCCTCTCCCGGATGATCAGGGTTTTGACTGTGCTCTCCCGACGCCACAGGGTCCCCTCGCCAAGCGACGAGTATCTCCTCGACGAGCGCATGAATCGCGACCGCAGCTCCACGAGGCCACCGAGGAAGAAGGTCACACAGGCCATCGTAAGAAGAAGTCCGCAGGCGAGACGCGAAGCGCCACCCCCGGCTACAACCAGTCCCAGCAACGTAGCTAACGACATAGCGCAAGCTACTAGGAGTGCCTTGGCATGGCTGCCCAGTGCAACCCTGCGAACTTCTTTCATGCTCCTCCTATTTCAACGCAACGTGAGGGGAGCGCCCGAGCCCCGCCACAGCCATCAGGTTCCGGTGATGAACTGGGGATCAATTCAAGACCGTTCTGAGGGAACCGCGTGTATCGATGACATGCATGCCCGCCAGTAATTCAGCGGGGATCTCCAGGAAATCATCGTGGTCAACCAGCAGGACAAGGACTTCCGAGTCAATCAATGCAGATTCAAGCGATGTCAGGTGGATATTATGCGTCCTCAGAATCGGCGGAAGCTGCCTAATATGAGGCTCCACGACGTTGATTTTGACATCGGGAAGCCGAGTTCCCAGCTCGCGAACGATTGCAACCGCAGGAGATTCTCGGAGGTCATCGATATTTGCTTTGAAGGCGAGCCCCAGTGCAGCGATGGAAGTTGCGCCAATCGCGGTGACAGCAGCACAGGCTTGTTGCGAAACATACCTAGGTTTGTCGTCGTTTACAACTCGTGCGGTTCGAATGAGCCGCGATTCGTCTGGAGCAGCAGAGACTATGAACCAGGGATCAACGGCAATGCAATGCCCGCCCACACCTGGGCCCGGATTGAGTATGTTGACACGCGGGTGATGATTAGCCAGTGAAATAAGTTCCCGCACGTCGACGCTCAACTTGTCGCAGATTAGGGAAAGCTCGTTAGCAAAGGCGATATTGACATCCCTGTAGGAGTTTTCGACCAACTTCGCCATCTCTGCCGTTTTGGCGTCGGTCAGGTGGATAGAGCCTTGGCAGAAAACCTCGTAAAGCCGTTTCGCGGCTTGGGCAGCTTCTCGAGTGATGCCACCCACAATCCGATCATTCGTGACGAGCTCGATCATCACTCGTCCGGGCAACACTCTTTCAGGGCAGTGTGCGAGCAGTACCACGGGTTTGCCGTCTTCACCGTCGAGAGATAGATCCGGTCGAAGCCCGATTAGAAAATCACCCAAGTGCTGAGTAGCTCCAGGCGGTGAGGTCGACTCCAATATGATCAGCTCGCCACCCGCCAGCTGAGGAGCGATCGAGCGACCTGCGGCTTCCACATAACTCAAGTCTGCAGTCTTGTCTTCAAGGAAAGGAGTTGGAACCGCTACTATGTAGGCCTGAGCTTTCGGCGTTGCCAGGGAAGCTTGCAGGCGTCCCTGGCTCACTGCGCCTGAGACGTGAACGCTTAGATCGGGTTCGACAAACGGTACTTCACCTCGATTAACTGCCGCCACGATGTCCTCGCGGATGTCGACACCAGTCACATTCAGTCCGTTAGTTGCCAGAATCGCTGCGGTAGGCAGCCCAATGTATCCAAGTCCTATGACGGCGACATTCCCAATTGCGTTCAATTCAACCCCCCCGAAACTCGCTTCTTGGGAATCGTATTCGAACCTCATGCGCTGCGCCTTCCCGTGGTTCTTTCCAGCACCTGGGTGGCAATCAAAGATTCACGCGATTCTCGGCGCAGTTCGTCCGCTTTCTCATCGTCGCCCTTAGACAAGAAGGAAGTGAAACGAGAGTAGGCGGCAGTCACGGTGTCGGCATCGCCGTCCATCAGAAGATCACCACTATCGAGCCAGATCACTCGAGTGCACATCTCTGTTATGGTGCTCAGGCTGTGGCTTACAAGGAATACCGTTCCGGCCTGATCCCGTAACCGACTTATCCTCAACTTGCTGCGTTCATGAAATTGAGCATCTCCCGTATTGAGTGCCTCATCGATGAGAAGTATCTCCGGATTAACAGACGTCGCTATGGCGAAGCGCAGGCGTGATGCCATGCCGGAAGAGTAGGACTTCATAGGAAGGTAGATAGAGTCGCCTAGGCCGGAGACCTCAACGATGTCGTCAAACTTTTCTGAAACGGTTCTCCTATCCATTCCCATCGCTAAACATCCCAAGATAACATTCTGATCACCCGAAAGATCCGGCACAAGGGCTGCATTGACCCCAAGCATGACTGGCGTTTGAGAAGCAAAAATGTTCCCACTTGTGGGACGGGTACGACCACTGATAAGTCGGGTGAGGGTGCTTTTCCCAGAACCATTTCGTCCGATAATTCCCACAGATTCACCGTGATGTACCACGAGCGACATTTCATTAAGGGCTCGAACTGTAACAGTTGCACTCCTGTACCGTAGCCTCGGTGCTCGCCGTTTCAACGGCCCGCCCTTCACATGGGTCGAAGCGACCTGATACTTCATGCTCACGCGATCGATAACAACCGTCGGTCTTGCGTGCACGGAATTCGAGGCCCGGTCATTCTGCACCATAGGATTCCTCCGCTTGCCAAAAATACGTAACGCCGACGGCCAAGAGTCCGAGAGCCCACGCTGCGAGGATCGCCCAAGACTGCCAGGAGGGCACCTGGGCATAAAGCAGGCAGTTCCTCGCAATATCAAGCACGTTGAACAGGGGATTAAGCTCGACCACAATAAGCAGCGCGTCATTCCCGATAAATCTGTCGTACGAGAAGAATACAGCCGAGCCATACATCCAGAGTCGAAGACCGAAAGAAAGCAGGTGGGCGACGTCGTTCACTCGGGAAACAACTCGCGCCAGGATGAGGCTCAAGCCGAGATTCATCAACATCTGTAATCCGAGCACTGGCAGCAGCAGCACCCAGAGCCAAGTGATCTCTTCCGTGGGGGGCAGAAGAAGGATGATGATCAGCATCGTGATTACTACCGGAACGGCAGCAAGAATCTCCCGAACGTTCGCAGCGATGGGAAGAGTGGCGCGAGGGAAGGAAAACGCCCTCATTACTGATCGACTTGTTTGTAGCGATCGCGCTCCCTGCGAGATTGAACGAGCCGAAATCTGGTACAGGAAGACACCGATGACCAAGTATCCTATGAAGTTTTCGATGCCCCTGCTGGTTTGGAGGAGCAAACCAAATATAAGGAAGTATGTCAGTCCATTCAGTACTGGATTCAGTATCAACCAAACGCTGCCAAGCCGATCCTTGCGGCTGCCGGCCTGTACCTTCGTCTTCGCGTCATACCCAATGAATTGGCGGCGCTCCCACAACTCGATCAAATAGTCAATGAATGCAGGCCGAGCCCCTACCCGAATTAGGGCCTGCGTATCGATAGGCAAGGAACGTATGCCTGATGGGTCGGGCAACGACTCGAGTGGAACACTTTTCGTCATCTGCTAGTCCTGCCCAGGTGGCCGTACGCGTCGACAATAGTGCGGGAATGACGGGTCCAAGTGCGCTCTGTAAGCACCCTTTGCCGCGCCACCTTGCCGATGGCAACCGCTGCGGGAGTCAGACACGCACCGTCGTTTTCGGTCAGAGCCAGGAGCCCTTCAGCCAGTGCATGAACGTCCCCCGCGTTTATGAGTCTTCCTGACACCGAGTCCTCAATTATCTCGCGTAGAGCGGGAAGGTCGCTAGCGACGACGGGGCGAGCCGTGGCCATCGCCTCAACGGGTTTCAAAGGGGTTACGGTTCGAGTTACGTCCAGATCGATCCTCGGCACCACAAATACGTCCAGCGCCTGGTGATAGAGGTGGGCCTGTTCGCGCGGTACTCGTCCTGCGAAGGTGACGCGGGATTCGACTCCTAGCTCTCGAGCCAGCTGTCTCAATCCGGGTGCAGCGGCGCCATCACCCACGATCAAACAGTGCAGGCGGGGGCGCGTGGTAGCCAAGAGTGCGATAGCGCGAATGAGGAGGTCCAATCCTTCGTAATCCACCAAACTACTGACCGACCCTACGAATACTCCTTCTCGTCGGAGCCCAAGGAGTTCACGGGCCGCCGAGGCATCCATCGGTTCCTTCAGGAAATCCTCCCCAACAGCATTCGGAAAAATTAGGATTTGACGATCAGTGCCGCCCGTTTCTAGAATCCGCTGCTTCATGGACTCACCCAACGTAACTACAAGGGCCGCACTGCGGGTCACAGTGGCCTCGCATTCAGTGAAGAGTTTATAGCGTTCGCTGGATCTCGCCACATCGCTACGCGTTGAGGCCCAGGTGTCAGCGAGCTGGCCGCGCACCTCGTAGACCCAAGGGATACCAAGCGCGTCCGCTACTGCACGCGTCACCAGCCCATTCACGAAGTGCGTTGTGGTGTGCAGGACCGTCGGGCGAAGTTCCAACGCGAGTTTGAGGACTCTCTCCGCTTGAGCTTGTAGTCGCTCGTCAAATCCCGCTGGCATTTTCCCAGGCAAAAAGCGGTAATAGGTAACACCGTCGAGCACGTCCTGGTCTTTGGCGAGAACTTTTCCAATCTGGACCGGATACCCTAAGCGCGTCGCGGCGTGAACCGACCACCCGAGCTCAGCCTGCGCTTTCAATATCGAGTGAGAGCGTTGGGCGTACCCGCTTCCTGTGTACGGCAGCGAGTTGGTAAGGACATGTAAAACTGTCTTAGCCCTGGGCTGATAACCAGGAGCTACCTCCAGCTTTGGTTCCCATCCCTGAAAGACCCGCAACTCACTCTGGAGACGTCTTGCCTTGCGGTGAAGGCCTGAGGAGGTAAGCTCGGCGACTGCACCGGTCATATCACCGTCATACCAGCGGCGTCGGGCGCGTACTTCAGTGGCCAGCCCTGCTTTCGCAAGCAGGCAATCGGACCGGAGCGGCTCGTCCGCAGCTAAAGCAATATCTGCCAGCCATGCCGCCGTGGTTTCCGACATTCTCGAAGCCAAAGCCCTATCGATGACGCGATTGCGGTCTTCACTCATCCCGAGCAGATGAGCACCCATCGCTCGGGGAACAGCGCCTGGAAGGAGACGCATCACGTGCCCCACGCGTCGCACCATACGAACAGGCAGGCGGCGTGAGACCTGCAACGTGAGAAGAACTGGATCATCGCCCAGGTGCTGAGCCGCCGTTGCAACAACAAGGTGAACGTTGCTAAGGAGGCTCACCTGTGCGGGCCGCCTGCAACCTCAGCGAGTAAATCTATGTAGGCCTGGCCCAGCTTGTAAACATCAGCATTGTGCTGCACCCATAGGCGCCCGCTCCCGTTGACGTGCAGTTGTACCCGATCATCGGCAAGGCACTGCCACAGCCGTGCCAACGCGTTCGGGTCAGCAGGTACCACGTGGCCGGCTTCGGCGTCCTCAAGAATCTTCCTTGCCTCGCCGCGCACCATCCCCGTCACATGCCGTCCGATCGAAAGTACCTCATAGGTTTTGGAGGGCACCGTCGTTTCGAATGATTTCCAATCGTCCCGTAGCGCCACGATGCAGCTATCAGCTCGGCGGTAGTAATCCATCACCTCGGGTCCGTACGCAGGGTCGTGAAACTCGACTGGAGCGCCAAGTGCCACAGCCAGTGCCCTAAGCTCATTTCGCCTGACGCCATGACCCACCATTGTGAGCCGCATCCGGTCCCCTACTAGCGCTGCAGCCCGGATAGGTATCTCGAGGTGCTGACTCTCGCCGTGATTACCCAAGTACAGTACGTCCAGACGCTTCTTCGTGAGCGGGACCGGCTCCAACTTCTCCAGCCGGTCAAGTTCCACGCCGTTACTAACGGTCGCTACGTTCTTCAATCCACGCGCACGCAATGTCCGGGCGAAGCCGTGGGTCACGGTAACCACCAGATCCGCGCGGTCCTGGATCGCGATGATTACTCGCTCTACGAGGCTCTTGGCACTGCCTTTGATCAGGCGGGCATCCCGAGCTATATCCGGCCAGGCGTCCCGCATATCCACAACCAGCGGCCGACTCAGCATACGGGAGACAACGTAGCCAGCACCGAGGATGGGCAGGCTAGGCACCGTCACGATCACGACGTCGGGCTTTGGATTCAGCGCTGCGGCCGGAATGCTCAACCCGGCCGTGAAAAGGTGGTTAGTTAGCCTTCCGAGGCGGGTGGTCTGGTGCCAAATGTAAGGAACGCGACGAATATTTTCACCATATTCGCCCCTATCTGTGCAGAAGGGCCGCCCCGCCACCCGCTTCGGCAGCGTCCGTCGTCCGTGGGGGGCATGGGCTACAGGAGCAACGACGTCGACAGCCCAACCTGCCGCTCGAAAGGTACGGATAAATTGCGTCCACCGTCGCTGCGGGGGGCTGTGTTCTGGAGCGTATGAGTGCGTCAGCAGCAAAACACGCAAGACCTACCCCCTCATTCCCCGATGTCCGAGACAGCATCCAATTCGTTCAAGTCACTGTCAGTCTAACGATTGCCACCCCGACGCAAGGAAAGTGCGCCTCACGGGACCAATCTTCTACCCAATCGTTACACCGAGGGCCCACGCCGGTCAGGCGCGACCACCGCCTCGGAGCTTGGCATAGTAAATCACGCCGAGGCCTATCAGCACGGCGATGACCAGTGCCCGTGTGACCGGGTGTTCTCCGATCGGGACCTCATCGCCACTTGCTGTCACCTCTGCGTCGACCGCCGTGGGGCTCGGGGTCTCGCTTGGGGTTGGAGACGGCTCTTCGGAAGGGGCCGTCGCTGTCGCTGTCGGCGACGGCACCGGCTCTTCCGACGACGGTTCCGCGGTCGGCGCATCCACCGTCGGTTCGATCTCGAGGACTTCCCCGGTCGCAAAGTCCAAGCGAAAGTTCGTATATAGGTACGTTACCGGGTCGATCAGATTGCCTGTGCCGGGTTCGATCAGGAGGCCGGTCTGCGGTTCCATCAAATATCCGGTTGCGGGGTCGATCGCGAAACCCGTGGCGGGGTCAACGGCAGGCTGCTGCTGCGCGGGCTGCGGCGCCGATGGTTCTGCTGGGGGCGCAGGGGCTGGGTCTGGAGCAGGGGCTGGAGGCGGTACCGGTTCCTGCGATGGCGGAGGCGGAGGTGCTGGATCAGTGGTGGTCCCTGGGGACGGTTGCTGTGAGGGGACGGTCACGGGCAGCGTGATGATGTGTTCCCTCTCCTGTGCCACCGCTGACGCTGGTGATCCTGCCAGTAGCAGAATCCCACAAACGGCCGCCGCTCTGAGCTTTCTCATCGCGTCGCCTCAAGCTCCGGCTTCTGCAAGGTCTGTAGATTCGAGGTACTGCCCCAGTGACCCTTCGTCGAGCGCATCGGCTATCTCGGCAATAGCGGCATCATCTTTCAAAATGATCGACTGTCCATCCGCTGACGTCCCGGTCCCCAGATTAGGCAGTGTGAAGAATTCCACGTCGGTAGGCCGAATGTTTCGCATACTCAGGGCCAACCCGGCAACCGTTCCGGCATCAAACTCCTCATCGACGCTGAGATAGGGCGAAATCTCATTGACGATGTTGCTGATCTTTCCCGGATCGGACAGCGTGCCAGCACTCAAAAACTCGGACATCACGCCCTTGATGAACAGCTGCTGGTTCCGAACACGCTGATAGTCGCCGTCATTGAAGGCGTACCGCTCCCGTACAAACTTCAGGGCAGATTCACCGTCCAGGGTGATGTTGCCCTGCTCAAAGAACTCGCCCTGCGATCCGCGCGACTGGAACGCGTTGGGGTTGTTCACGGTAACTCCCCCCAAGGCATCTGTGAGGCCCTCGAATCCTTCAAAGTCGACGATCATCACATGATCGATTGGTGCGTCGAACATGCTTTCCACAGTCTGGACAACAAGGGGAACCCCACCCAGGGCCATCGCTGCGTTGACTTTGTGCTCACCATGGCCCGGGATGTCGGTCCAGGTATCGCGCATGATCGACATGACGTAGATGTTCTCCCGGTCCTTGGGAATGTGCATCAGCATCATCGTGTCGGACCGCGATCCGTCTGCACTTGTGGACGCGGCATCAGCGCCGGTATCGGTGGCGCGAGCGTCGCTGCCCATCAGCAGGACATTCATTGCCCCTTCAGCAGCCGCGGCTCGGGTTGGCCGAGTTGCTTCCTCCGGAAACGCTGACTCGATTGTGGTCGTCTTGGTGTTGAACGAATTGGCGAGGCTGAGCGTATAGACCGCAACAACCCCTGCCGCGATCACTGCGATCACGAGCAGCACCAGAACGACGTTCCGGACGGGGTGTTTCCTCTTGACGGAACGCGACGGGGCGTCGTCGTAGTAGTTCTGCGTGCTCAAGCGAAAGGCTCCCCTGCTTCTCAAAGACTGACCCCTCATGGTACCGGGTGCGCCTGCGAAGATCCTGAATCTGCTCTCTGCCCTGGTACTGCTGGATAGAGTCGGTCTATGAAAGCTCAGCCGCGCCGAGCGAGAATCGCGCTAATTTCCGCATTCGGAGCGTTTGTCCTCGCGGCACGCCTCTATGGCTTCTATACCGATGAGTCAGGAATCGACGGGGTGGTCGCCGTAATCGCCATGTACGTCCTGATCGTCGGAGGCGCAGTGGCCCTCTATGTCGGCCTCTCGTCCCTCGACTGGAAGCAAGTACGTCGCAACCGTAAAAAGCGCCGCCGGCGGTGATCACCCTCATGCAGCGGGTCAGATCTCCGAACTGAGCATAAGGTGTCCCGTAGCTCGTAGCACCAACTATTCCCCGACCATCTCTGCCGCTGCCGGCCATTGCTCCTCGGCAGACTCCTGCACAGCTTGCACTACCCTGAGCTTTCCGTCGCGGTCGGCCATGGTGCCAATAGAAAAATGCTTCCCTTGATCGGATCTTGTTGCCCAGCTCCAGCTGCACGTTCTCGAGGCGAGGAGGTACTTGCCCAGCCGAGCGTGCCTGCTTATTGAGCGAGACAGAATCGCGCGGCGCCGGAACATTGCCAATGAACGCGTTGGTGGCCTGGATGCGGAGCCTCGGTGTGGAGGTACGGCTAGGGCGTCCCGGCGCTGCCCGGCGAGCTCCTTCTTCCGAGCTACTGCCGCTCGCCCTCGACGCCGGCGGCCCCGGTCGCGCTCTGCCCGCGCCAAGACGCAGGCGGCATTCCGCTCTCGAACCCTCAACGATGCCGTCAGACCCCCTAGGTGCGGGTAAATTCATCCAGAAACAGTCTTGGGTAACAAGCAGCAGCCCGCCCTCGGTGCGACGCCAGCGCTGCTTCAGTTGCTCCACGAGCCAAGCCGCTCCCTCCACATCAAAGTGGGTGGCGCTCTCCTCGTAAGTGTTAGTACCGAAGGATGGAGAGCCGCCCATAGTCGGAATCAACCGTAATGGTGGAATCTGTGGTGGCTTTCGACGCGGCACACCAGGCTACGACGTTGACGTATTTTGTACCCTTTGTGGTGACAGTCAGGCTGCCGACTTTTGGAAAATTATCGTGATGCGCTGCCGGAGTAACGTTTCGCCCGTTGGCTTCGGTGATTTCCGTACCCGAAACACCCGTCTCCCCGTCAGCCAGGATTATTTGGGTCATGCACATCACGTTGAATCCTAGGTTGTTCGTGACCTGGAATTCCGACATCACTTGCAGAACATCCCCCGATGAGAGGTCCGGGACGGCTAAAGAGAAGATGACCCGCTTGTGCGTAGCGTCGGCGGTCACCGGGACAGGTAGCTCTGCGACCTTCTCACTCGCGCTACCGCTGTTGTAATGCAGCGATCCATTCACGCGCTCAAACGGCACCTCATTCTCCATACCGGTTGTCACGTCCACAAACTCGGGCCGCGCGTTGTCGATCGACGGCAATTCTGTGGGAGTGGACCGCTCGAAGTGATTCGGGATTAATAGACCGACTAGTGCAAGAGCAGACACAGTGATCACACTGAGTGCTAATATGCTTACCCGCTGCCAGTTCCCCTTTCGATTTTCCCCTGATTCTGAGCGCATAGCCCTACGTCTAATTTCTCCTCCTCCGCCGTTGCATGATCCCTGGCAAACCGCAGCCGGTAAGGCGCGATCGCAGCTATAGCAATACGAGATAACAACATCATTGTGGCATGGTGCACGGCTGCGTCTCGGAGGGTCACACACCACACGGTAAGGTGAGCCCATGCGCATTCTCAGCGTTGTCGGCGCGCGCCCGCAGTTCGTGAAACTTGCCCCCATCGCCGCAGCCCTGCAAGGCAAGGCTGAACATGTTATCGCCCACACCGGGCAGCATTACGACGAGATGATGTCGGGTGTCTTTTTCAACGACTTACACATCCCGCAACCCAACTTCAATCTTGCTGTCGGATCCGGCACCCACGGTAGGCAAACCGGTGCCATGCTGGCAGGGCTCGAGGATGTACTAGAGCAGTCGAAGCCCGACTGGGTGCTCGTGTATGGAGACACGAACTCAACTCTCGCAGCGGCCGTTGCTGCAGTGAAAATGCATATTCCGGTGGCACATCTCGAGGCCGGTTTGCGGTCATTCAATCGACGGATGCCGGAAGAGCACAATCGTGTTCTCACTGATCATGCAGCAGACCTTCTTCTTGCACCTACCGAAGTCGCGATGAATCATCTTGCAACGGAAGGGCTGGCGAACCGAAGCGTGCTCGTTGGAGATGTGATGACGGACGTGCTGTATATGACACGGGATACGGTGAGGGAAAAGCAGGAACCCCTCCCTCATGGATACACACCCGGCGACTATTACGTAAGTACCATTCATCGTCCCGACAACACGGACGATGCAGATCGCCTCTCGGCCATAGTGAAGCAGCTTTCAAGGCTGGATAAGCCAGTTCTTCTTCTGGCTCACCCTCGCCTTCGCTCGCTCGCGGAGGAACACAAAATCGCACTAGATCTGGGTTCCCTTCGATCGATCGAACCGTGTGCCTATTCACAGCTCATCAATACCGTCCAGAATTCCGCAGGGGTTGTTACTGACTCCGGCGGTTTACAAAAGGAAGCATTTCTTTTGCGCGTTCCCTGCACGACGGTAAGGCCGGAGACTGAATGGGTGGAAACGGTCGAGCTTGGATGGAACACACTGGTCGATGATGTGAGGCAGCTAGCCGCTGCCGTCCAGCGCCCGAAACCCGCGGCAACCGACGCCGCGCCCTACGGATCAGGACAAGCCGCCGAACGGGTGGTCGCGGTTCTTCTCAACGATAGGGATAGTTTCTAGCAGCCGACTCCTGCGTAGTGGAGTCTGATGGCGAGTATTAGATGACGGTTAGCGCGGTAAGATTCACCGTCTGCCCGGTTCGGGCAGACTCAATCATCGCTTCAGCCACTCGCAGGGTGTTCAGACCCTCACGCATGGTAACGATTCCGTTGCCATCTCCGCGCACGGCGTCCCTGAACGCCTCAAGCTCCGCCTTCAGCGGCTCACGCTTGGTAATCGCAAGCCTAGTGATGTTGCCTTCGATGACGCCCCGGAAGTTCGAAACAGCTTCCCATTCCGTGCTGACCGTGCCGTTCTCGTAGAAGGTTAGATCGGCCGTGAGCGTATCGGCGGCAAAGGCGCCCTTTTCCCCGGTCACCACGGTAAGCCGCTCTTTCATCGGCGACAACCAGTTCACCAGGTGGGACGTGATGACTCCATTCTCCAACTGGCAAGACGCCGTCACCATATCCTCATGGGGACGCCCTGATCGTGCGCTAGTGCGCGCGGAGACCGACTTGTAGGGAGACTGCGCGAGCCACGCGGTGAGGTCGATGTCATGCGTGCCGAGATCCTTCACCACACCGACGTCGTCGATGCGTGAAGGGAAGGGTCCCTGGCGACGCGTTGCCACCTGATACACATCGCCCAAGTCACCGTTCTCGATGCGCAAACGCAAGGACTGCAGCGCCGGATTGAATCGTTCGATGTGTCCTACGGCCCCAACCAAGCCTGCATTTTCAAAAACATCAGCCAGTTTCTCGCCGCCTGCAATGGTGGACGCAATCGGCTTCTCAACCATTGTGTGAACTCCGGCCGCCGCAAGAGCGAGTCCGACTTCCTCATGCAAACTGGTAGGTACTGCGCACACGGCCATGTTAATTCCCTGGGAAATCAGCTCGTCTACGGATCCGCACAGTGGCAAGTCAGCAGCCACTCCGTGCGGGTCACCGTAGGCATCTGCCACCGCCGCCAACTCGACGCCGTCGAGCTCACGAATAACTCGGGCATGATGGCGGCCCATCATTCCTAAACCGACGAGCCCAACCCGCAAGTTCCCCATCAGGCGCCTGCTCCGGCGAGTTTGTTCACGGCCGTCACAATCCGGTCCAGGTCCTCTTCATCGAGTGAAGGATGCACCGGCAGCGAGAGCACCTCACGTGCCGCGATCTCCGTGTTGGGCAGGTCCTCGGTGCGGTTGAAGGACGGTAGGCAGTGATTCGGAATCGGGTAGTAGACGCCGCTGCCGATGTTGTACTCATCCTTCAGGGCCGCTGCGAAGCCGTCCCGATCTCCCGAAATACGCACGGTGTACTGGTGGTACACGTGCTCAGCGCCCTCGGCCACCGCCGGCGTTCCGACCCCTTCAAGGTTGTCGTTCAGGAACTTGGCGTTTGACCGACGCTGTGCAGTCCACCCGAGCACCTTGGTCAACTGGACGCGCCCGATCGCAGCGTGAAGATTGGTCATGCGCGCATTGAACCCCACGAGTTCGTTCTCATACTGGCGCTCCATCCCCTGGTTCCGCAGCAGGCGAAGGTTCCGCTCGACCGTGGCGTCACCAGTGGACACCATACCTCCCTCGCCTGAGGTCATGTTCTTCGTGGGATACAGCGAGAACATGGCGAAATCACCGAAGGTGCCGACTTTTCGTCCGTCGATCCCCGCGCCGTGCGCTTGCGCCGCGTCCTCAAACAGTTTGATCCCTCGGGCGTCAGCAAGTTCCCGGAATTCGACAACGTTCGCCGGGTGCCCGTACAGGTGCACCGGCATGATCCCTTTGGTTTTCTCAGAGATCAACGACTCAACGTGCGTGATGTCCAGACAGTAGTGGTTGAGTTCGATGTCGGCGAACACCGGCGTGGCACCCGTGAGAGACACAGAGTTCGCTGTTGCAGCGAATGTGAACGACGGAACGATTACTTCGTCACCCGGACCGATACCGGCAGCGAGCAGGCCAAGGTGCAGTCCGGAGGTCCCCGAGTTCACGGCAACCGATGCACGGCCATCGAGCAGCACGTGCGAAAATTCATCCTCGAATACTTTCACCTCCGTCCCCTGCGCCAGCATGCCGGAGAGGAGCACCGCATCGACGGCGGCACGCTCCTCATCTCCTACGATGGGCTTCGCTGCCGGAATGAATCCTGTGCTCACTTCTGTTCCCCCACTGGCGCCAAAGTTCTATCTGATTCACTATATTTCTCGCTGGTTTCAGGACAAACTCCCAACAGGACCTCCCCCTTGTGTCCACGCGCGTGCGCGAGGCGGAACTCCATAGTGCCCTCGGTCGATTCCTCCTGGTCGGAGACATCTTCGTCATTAGCGATGTAGTTCATCTCGCTCCCTCCCATTGCGAGTCAGGCCTTGCCGATGACCCGGTAGTTGACGCCGACCCACTGGTCAGCTGTGCTTACCCGCCGGCCGTCGATGAAGGTTTTTACCCCTGGCAAGTCAGAGGGTGACAGCTCCGCATACCGTGCGTGGTTCGCCTGCACCACGGCCGCATCGACCGGTTCACCGAGGTGAAAAGCGTCTAGCCCCAGCGAGCTGAGCTCCTCATCGGTATACAAGGGGTCGTGTACGACCACCCTTGCGCCGCGGCGCTTCAGTGCATCAACGGTTGCGAAGACGCCGGAGAACGCCGTCTCCTTAACCTCACCTCGATAGGCGGCACCAAGCACGGCCACGGTTGCGCCATCAAGGTGGCCATGGGCGCCTTCTAGCAGCCCGACCGTATACTCCGGCATCTCGGCGTTCACTTCACGGGCTGCCCGCACAATCGTCGCAGAGGGGTCGTTCCAAAGATAGAGACGGGGGTAGACCGGGATGCAGTGGCCGCCGACGGCAATGCCCGGCTGGTGGATGTGGCTGTACGGCTGCGAGTTCGAAGCCTCGATCACCTGATAGATATCAATGCCTGCAGTCGCGGCAAAGCGGGCGAACTGGTTGGCGAGACCAATGTTCACATCGCGGTAGGTTGTCTCGGCAAGCTTGGCAAGCTCAGCCGCCTCTGCCGATCCGAGGTCCCACACTCCATTACCGCGGCCTAGATCGGGACGGTCATCAAAGTCCAGGACCGCTTCATAAAACTGAACCGCTGCCTTTGCGCCATCGTCGGATAGCCCACCAACCAGCTTGGGGTACTTGCGCAGATCTTCGAAGACCCGTCCGGTCAATACACGTTCGGGCGAGAACACCAGGTGAAAATCCTTGCCCTCGACAAGCCCGGATCCTTTCTCCAGCATCGGCTTCCAGCGGCTGCGCGTGGTGCCAACAGGAAGCGTGGTTTCGTAGGAGACAAGCGTCCCAGGCGTGACGTGCTTGGCCAGTTCCGCTGTGGCACCATCCATCCATCCAAAGTCAGGCTTCGCGTCGGCATCCACAAAGAGCGGCACTACCAGGACCACGGCGTCAGCATTGGGTACGGCCTGCCCGTAATCGGTTGTCGCCCGAAGCTTGCCCTCCCGCACAAATTGGGAGAGCTTCTCCTGGAGGTGCGCTTCACCGGGGAAGGGCTCCTCTGCGTCATTGATGGACTCAACGACCCGCGCGTCGACGTCAACGCCCACCACCTCGTGACCCTTCGACGCGAACTGGACTGCAAGCGGCAGACCGATCTTCCCAAGGGCGATAACAGCAATTTTCACGACGAAGAAGATCTTTTCTGTATGGCTTGTGCTCAATCCGGCGGTTCAGTGCACAAGACTATCCCGTACTTCGATACCATCCGAGCTGGTGACGGTGAGGAGAACACACGACCGCGCCAGATCCTCCTTCTGCCCTCACCGGCATTGATTTCCCTCTACTCCCCCAGCACCTCGGCCGCCGCAAGCCACTGCTCCTCCAGCGATTCCTGCTCCGCCTGCAGCTCGCGCAGCTTCGCGTTCAACTCCGCCATCTTCGAGAAGTCGATCGAAGCGTTGCTTCCGGCGCCGGTCATCTGCTGATTGACCTTCTCGATCTGCGAACCGGCCTTGGTCATCTGCCGCTCAATGCGGGTGAGGTCCTTGCGCGCCTGGCGCGTCTCCTCGGGTGAGCGGGCAGCAGAGCCGCCTGCCGCCGTCGTACTGCTGCTTCCCGCGCCGTCCCCGGCACCAGCAGACAGCGGGCTTCCCGCCAGTCCATCGCCGGATGCGGCGCCGCGGCGCAACTGGAGGTACTGGTCCACCCCGCCGGGGAGGTCACGGATCTTCCCATCGCCGAGCAGTGCCAGCTGCGTGTCGGTCACGCGTTCCAGCAGGTACCTGTCGTGGGAGACCACCACGAGGGTGCCCGGCCAACCGTCCAGGACGTCCTCCACAGCGGCGAGGGTGTCGGTGTCCAGGTCATTTGTGGGCTCATCGAGCATGAGGACGTTCGGCTCCCCGACGAGCAGGCGCAGCAACTGGAGACGACGGCGCTCCCCGCCTGAGAGGTCTCTCACCGGCGTCCACTGCCGCTCGTTGGTGAATCCGAGCGTCTCGACGAGCTGGCTCGCCGACACTTCCTTGCCGCCCACCGAAACCACGCGCTTTTCCTGCTCGATCACTTCGGTTACGCGGAGGTGGTTTACGTCGTCGAGCTCGCGCACGTCCTGCGACAGGATGGCGGTCTGGACCGTCTTCCCGCGCTTCAACCGGCCCGACGACGGCGCCACCTCCCCGTTCAGCAGCCGCAGCAGGGTGGTCTTGCCTGCACCGTTGACACCGACAATCCCCAGCCGCTGACCAGGCGCCAACCGCAGGGTGACCCCCTGGAAGAGGTTCCGGTCCCCCAGGTCAAGGGACACGTTCTCGAGATCCAGCACGTCCTTGCCGAGGCGGGCCGTGGCCATCTTGCTCAGCGCCAGCGAATCGCGTGGCTCCGGAACGTCAGCGATCAGCGCGTTGGCTGCTTCGATCCGGAACTTGGGCTTCGACGTCCGTGCGGGGGCGCCCCGCCTAAGCCACGCGAGTTCCTTCTTGACGAGCTGCTGCCGCTTGCCCTCAATGACGTTGGCCATGCGGTCACGCTCGGCGCGGGCAAGGACGTAGGCGGCATATCCTCCGTCGAAGCCTTCCACCAGGCCGTCATGGACCTCCCACGTGCGCGTGGAGATTTCGTCGAGGAACCAGCGGTCGTGGGTGACGATCAGCAGGCTGCCCTCGTTGGGACGCCAGCGCTGCTTGAGGTGGCCGGCGAGCCACGCGACCCCTTCCACGTCCAGGTGGTTGGTGGGCTCGTCGAGCATGATGACGTCGTCGTCCCCGATCAGCAGCTTGGCCAGGGCGACCCTTCGCTTCTGCCCGCCTGAGAGCGAGGAGACCTGCGCGTGCCAGTCGACTTCCCCGACCAGCCCGCCCATGACGTCGCGGATCTTCGGGTTCGAAGCCCACTCGTGGTCGGCCTGGTCGCCCACAATGGCCGCACCGACGTCAA
Organism: Arthrobacter sp. TRD_SC_6; assembly: GCF_055361185.1. Taxonomy (NCBI): domain Bacteria; kingdom Bacillati; phylum Actinomycetota; class Actinomycetes; order Micrococcales; family Micrococcaceae; genus Arthrobacter; species Arthrobacter sp. TRD_SC_6. The sequence goes on along the minus strand of NZ_CM143953.1, from coordinate 1,909,609 downwards.
GGTCCCCGTCCAGTACGTCGTTCTGGTCCAGGTACCCCACGGTGACGTTGCGGCGCTTGGTAACGCGGCCGTCGTCGGGCGTGGTGCGCTGGGCCAGCAGACGCATCAGGGTCGATTTGCCGTCGCCGTTCCGGCCGACCATACCGATACGGTCGCCCTCCTCCAGCCCGAGGGTGACGCCGTCGAGGACTGTGCGGGTGGCAAAGGTGACGCTGATGTTCTCAGCACCGAGGAGGTGGGCCAACGTTGATACTGCTTTCGTTTCGGGGTTTGTTCAGTGCCGGTCAGGCGAGGTAGTCGCTGACAATCCTCGCACCGTGAGCCGGGCCATGCACCAATTCGCCGGGCAGCCCCGCAGCAGCAAGCAGCGCGTCGATCGATGCGGCATGGTCTTCTGAGTCAGCGAGGAAGGCCACGGTTGGGCCTGAGCCGGAGACAATGCCGGCCAGTGCGCCCGCTTCCCGGCCGGCCTCGAGCACGTCCTTCAGCCCCGGAGCCAACTCCAGCGCAGCCGGCTGCAGGTCGTTGTGCAGGAGGTCAGCGAGCGTGTGTGCATCCCCCGAGCGCATCGCGCTAAGAATCTGCGAGTCAATTTCGGGAAGCTCGGACGGTTCTTCACCCGCGGCAAGCCGGAGATCATCGAGCGTCCGGTAAACCAGGGGCGTCGACAACCCGAAGGGCGAAGGCACCAGAACCCAGTGCAGCGGCGTCTTGGAGATCGCCGGGGTGAGCTGCTCGCCCAATCCGAGCCCGACGGCGGTGCCTCCGATGAGCGCGAACGGCACGTCTGCGCCGAGGTCCACTGCGATCTTTGCCAGCTCGTCCCGGGAGAATCCGCTCTTCCACAGCGCATCGCAGGCGAGCAGCGCGGCAGCAGCGTCCGCTGAGCCTCCACCCATCCCACCCGCGATCGGCACCCGCTTGGTGATATTGAGATGGACACCGGTCGAGTTCTCACTGAGCTCGGCGAGGAGCGCCGCGGCCCGCGCGGCCAGGTTGCTGCTGTCGAGGGGAATCTCCTCCATGGGAAGGTTTAGGCTGCCCTGACCGTCCACGGTGACGGTGATACCCGGTTCTTCGGTGACTGTTGCGGTGACCTCTTCGTAGAGGGAGACCGCCAGGTAAACGCTCGCGACGCTGTGGTAGCCGTCCTCCCGGGGTGGGCCCACCCGCAGGGAGACGTTGATTTTCCCCGGCGCTTTGACCCTCACTGCGCGGGGCGCTGACGTGCGCATTCCTGCCGTTCTCCCAGCCACCATGCTGTCCAACTTAGATCACCGACGCGGCAGAGGAGAAACTACCCCGGTGCCGTGACGTACCCATGGCCATGGGCCGCCTGCAGCGGTATGGTAAGCCTACTGATGATTCGTCGTCATTGGTGGTCTACTCAAAGGAGACACTGTGAGCACGAAGATTGAAAAGCGAATCATGGTCAACGTTCCCGTAAGCGTGGCCTACAACCAATGGACCCAGTTCGAGGAATTTCCGCACTTCATGAGTGGGATCAAGAAGGTCACCCAGCTCAGCGACAGCCGGTTGCAGTGGGTCGCCGAAATCGGTGGAGTGAAGCGCGAATGGGAAGCGAAAATCCTCGAGCAGACGCCTGATCGAAAAGTGTCCTGGGCGGCAACCGAAGGCGCAACCAACGCCGGCGCCGTGATGTTCGAGGACCTCGGCGGCGGCCAGACCTCCATCCGCCTGGAACTCGAGTACGAGCCCGAAGGCATGGTCGAGAAGTTCGGCGACAAGCTCAACGTCGTTGAGAAGCAGGCGGAGTCCGACCTCGAGCGCTTCAAAGCGTTCATCGAGGACGAAGGGTATGCATCCGGCGCTTGGCGCGGCTCAGTGGGAGACGGCACAACAACCGGCTCGCCCTCCGTGGCGGACGCGGCGTCCTCCCGCGGAGACGGCGGCAAAGCCGGCATTTCGGGCAAGGTGGCAGCAGTGGGCCTCGGGGCTGCAGCGGCCGCCGCGGCCGGCATCGTCGCCGCGTCCAAGGGTAATGATCAATCCGGCGCGCGCACCGGGAGCGACGTTCACACCGGCACCGATGCCGTACCGCCGGTGGTTACTCCCGTGGTCGACACACCAACCGTTGTTGTTCCACCGGTCGACGCCGGTGTTCCTGGCGAGCGTCCGCTCGGCGAGCCTTTCGACCAGACCAACGGCCTCATCGATACCGACGGTGACTCCGATGGACTGGCGGAAAGCGATACCCGGAGCGCGGCTGAGCGTGACGAGGATCCGGATGCCGGAGCGGGAGGCATCCTGCCGCCCCGCACACCCGGTACCTGATAGGCAGGTCGGCACCCAGGCGGGCCAAGAGCCAGCCTGACCGCCACACGCGCGACGGCGGCGTCCTCACCTGAGGGCGCCGCCGTCGTCGTCTGCTGTGGATCGTTTAGCGCCGCGAGCTAGGCCAGCGGCGCCTGCTTTGCTTCGGCGATGCGCGCGAATCCATGGATATCAAGTACTTCGCCGCGCGCGCTTGGGTCGATGCCGGCGCGGAGCAGCGCTTCTCCAGCCCGGACTGCGCCTCCCGCCCACCCGGCGAGCGCCGCCCGAAGGGTTTTCCTGCGCTGCGCGAATGCAGCATCAATGACAGCGAAAACTTCTTCCCGGGAAGCGGTGGTGGCGGGGGCTTCATGGCGCTCGAAGGCCACCAGACCGGAAGCGATCTTCGGCGCAGGCCAGAACACGTTCTTGCCGATCACGCCAGCCTTGCGCATGGTCCCGTACCAGGCCGCCTTGACCGAGGGCACGCCGTACACCTTTGACCCGGGCGGGGCAGCGAGGCGGTCGGCCACCTCGTCCTGCACCATGACGAGGCCGTGCCGCAGGGACGGAAACTCAGCCAGCAGGTGCAGCACCACTGGCACAGCCACGTTGTAAGGGAGGTTGGCCACCAGCGCCGTTGGTTCGGCAGGAAGCTCGATGACGCGCATGGCGTCGGCGAGGACGACATCGCAGGCGTCTGCCTTCTCCGGCCGCCAACGCGCGATCGTCTCGGGGAGGCGTGCGGCCAGTACGGGATCTATTTCCACCGCTACCACCCTCGCCGCCGCATCCAGCAGACCAAGGGTCAGAGATCCAAGGCCCGGGCCCACTTCGAGCACAGTCTCTGCCGGGTCCAGACCGGCAGCGGCGACAATCCGACGGATGGTGTTGCCGTCGATCACGAAGTTCTGGCCGAGCGTCTTGGTGGGACGGATACCCAGCTCTTCAGCCAGCCGGCGGATCTCCCCCGCACCGAGCAGCGAAGGCGCAGACGGGCGGTTTGTCATCTCGTTCACCTGGACACGCACCCAGCCACGTTTTTCACCTAGCTATCGTAGCGCCGACGGTGTGACCAAGACTTCGCACGGCGCTGGACTACTGCAGGCCCAGCTTCGCGGAGCAGGACGGCCAGTGTCCCCAGCCGCCGTTGCCCTTGAGCACTTCTGCGGTCGCGATCTGCTCTGCGGGTGTTGCGAGGTGCGGCAGTGGCGCGTACTTCCCTCCGCCGGCACCAATCCAGCTCGGCTCGCTGAACTGCAGGCCGCCGTAGTAGCCGTTGCCGGTATTGATTGACCAGTTTCCACCGGATTCACACTCCGCGAGGGCCTGCCAGGCGCCGCTGCCGGAAGGCGCTGCCTCGGCGGCCGCAGGTTCGACGTCGGATTCCTCAGGCTCGGCCTCAGGTTCCGGCTCCGGCTCGGGCTCGGGTTCCGCTTCCTTTCGGGTTCCGACGGCGATGACCTCATCCACCGGTTCTCGGGTCACCTTCTCGCTGAGGAGCTTCCGAGCAGTTTCCTTGCCGTCAATCAGCGTGACCGAGAAGACGCGGGTGCGTTCGCCGTCGACGCCCGGTGTACGGACCTCACTGTCACCCACGAGAAGTTCGGCTGAGTCCTCGTCCGTGGAGGAAAATTTGATTGTTTCAGTTTCCGTCACGCGCTTGCCGGTCTCGACGCGCGTGACCTTCAGCCCCATGCCCGTAACGAGTGAGCTGGTTTTCGGCACGGACATGCGGTCCTCTTTGCCGAGGGTGATCTTCGCTTCGACCAACAACTCGGACACGGTGTTGGCCGTCGTTTCGATGCGGTGGTTCTTGCCGTCGACCGCCACCGTCACGGTCTTGGGCGTCGAGATGCTCAGGTTCGAGCTAAGCGTAATCAGCGGGGTCTCTGCTGCGGCGGAAATTTCGGAGCTGCTTGCCACCCCGAGTTCGTCCACCAGCTCACCGACCGTTTCACCCGTGGTGTGAACCACTGTCTCGGCTCCGTTGAGGGTCACATCCACGGCAGTCGCGGTGTTGACCTGGATCGCCGCTCCGTCGCGGATAGTGCTGGCAAGCGCTGGAGTGATGCGGTCATTGGCGCTGACGGTAATGCTCGCTGCGTCGAGGACGTCCGCAACGGTGCCGCCGAACGTTTGAACAGTATGGGACTCCCCGTCAACCACAACCTGAACGCTCTTACCGTTTCCAACGAAGGCCACGAGCCCAACCACGAGGCTCGACATCACCAGGCCCTGCCCGGCGAGGACTGCCCACGCTTTGGCGTCCCGCTTCGGCTGAGCGTGCTTTTTCAGCTGGGCGTGCCGCTTCGCTTCGTCCGTCGTTGCCAATTCGTCCCACATTCCCCGCAGTGTCCGGGCACGGGGAATGAGCGCTCCGCGAGCACACGCGATGATCGCACGCGTGCGGGAGTGCCTGGGCATGAACGACGAGGGGCGGTTCTGCCCACACTTCCGACCGCCAGGGTGTGACGCCGGTAAACACAGCGGATCGCACGCCTGAGCCCTACGAAGTGCTGGCAGGGTATACACCCACGCTGGACGGTATCAATCCGAAAGCCTTCCCCGACCCCGGCTGATAGAAGCCCACCGTAACCGAACCGTGACCATCCGGCAAGCTGGGCTAGGCGTCCTACACCCACTCCCCGTAGGCCCGCCGGGTATTCGAGTTGACCTGCCGGCAGAATTCTTCGAGGCCAACGCCGAGGTGTTCCGCCATGAATCTCACGGTGTAAGCCACCGCGTAGCTTGCGTTGGGCTGGCCACGGAATGGATGGGGCGTGAGGAAAGGTGCGTCGGTTTCCGTGAGGACCAGGGCCGGGTCGGCAACCGTGAGTGCCTCCCGCAGGACCGAGGCGTTCTTGAAGGTCACAGTGCCCGAGAAGGACATGAACCAGCCATTCTCGTTGCAGATTCGGGCCAGCGCCGCATCCCCCGAGAAGCAGTGCATCACCACCCGATCCGGCGCGCCCTCGGACCGAAGGACCGACACGACGTCGTCGTGCGCGTCACGGTCGTGAATCTGCAGGGCCAGCCCCAACCGTTTCGCGATGTCCAGGTGCCGCCTGAACGAGTACTCCTGGCGCTCGATGCCGTCTTCGCCCGTGCGAAAGTAGTCGAGCCCGGTTTCCCCGATCGCGCGGATCCGCGGGTGGCGAGCGAGGTCCTCTATCTCCGCGAGCGCGTCCTCAAGCGTTTCAACAGCTGCAAGGACGGGCGCCTCATTCGGGTGGATGGCCACCGCCCCCAGCAGCCGCGAATCCTGCTCGACCGCTTTCACCGTGAAGCGGGACGATTCCAGGTCTGTTCCCACCTGCACTGCGTACCCCACGCCCACAGCCTCGGCGGCGTCCATGGCGTCGGTCGCGCTGACGGCCACCTGGCCATCGCGGAAGTCCAGGTGGGTGTGGTTGTCGATGACCGGGAAAGGCAGCGGTGCCGGGGCCGGCGGATAGTCGAGCTTACGGCTTCGCCCTCCCGAATCAGCAGCCCTGGCGCGGCCCTCCCCGGAGGGGTCCGTCGTCGTCGTGGAGGGCAGGTACTGCGGAGGGATCTGTCTCGTGCACATGATCCAACCCTAGACAAAACCTGTAACGCTTACTGACCAAGGAACTTATCGCCCCGATGCCCAGTTGTCCTAGTAATCTGTAGCTAGAGCGAGCGCCGCGATTCACTGCAACGCGCTGCACAGGCTGTTCCACACTGACGTGTCCCTGGCCGGAGTGGATTTGCCCCGAAGCGATGTTCCCGGAAGGTACCCATGGACGCCCATAACCAGTACGCCACACCCAACGGCAGCACGGCGCCCGCTACAAAGGACTCCCCCGCACCCATGACAGGGAAAGCGTTCCACGACACCAGTGCGCGGATTCTCAAGTCCATCAACACCGTGATCGACGGCAAGCCCGACGCCGCGCGCCTGGCTCTCACCGTGTTGCTGGCTCAGGGGCATCTGCTTCTGGAAGATGTACCTGGCGTCGGCAAGACCATGCTCGCCAAAACGCTTGCCCGCACCATCGACTGCAGCGTCAACCGGATCCAGTTCACCCCGGACCTGCTGCCCTCCGATGTGACTGGCGTTTCGATCTACAACCAGGATTCGCACGAGTTCGAGTTCCGGCAGGGGCCGGTGTTCGCGAATATCGTCATCGGTGATGAGATCAACCGCGCTTCCGCGAAAACGCAGTCCGCGCTGCTTGAGTGCATGGAGGAACGCCAGGTCACGGTCGACGGCGGCTCCCACCGCCTATCCGAGCCCTTCATGGTCATCGCAACCCAGAATCCAATCGAGATGGAGGGCACCTACCCACTCCCTGAAGCGCAGCGGGACCGGTTTACTGCCCGTATTTCGATGGGGTACCCGGATATGAAATCCGAGATCGAGATGCTTGAAACCCACCAGTCAGTGTCGCCGCTCAACGCGATCCGGCCGGTTGCCGGCGTCGACGACGTCGCGGCAATGATTGCGCAGGTGCGCCAGGTATACGTGTCTCCGGCGGTCAAGGAATACACGGTGGGCATCGGGCGTGCTACCCGCGAGCTGGCCCAGCTCCGGTTGGGCGCGAGCCCCCGTGCGCTGCTCCAATTACTGCGCGCGGCAAAGGCCGGTGCCGCCCTTGAGGGCCGGGATTTTGTTCTGCCCGACGACGTCAGCTCGGTTGCCGAAGCCGTGCTCGCCCACCGCCTCATCCTCGACCGGAAGGCCCTCAGCGCCGGCGAGACGCCGTCCTCCATCATCGCCGGCATTCTTGCCCGGGTCCCCGTGGCCCGCGACGCGTTCAGCGCGTCAGCCCGAAACGGCTAAGCCCATGTCCCTGGTGGAACGGCTGCCGCGGGTCCTGACCGCTAGGGGTTGGGGACTCGCGATCATCGGCGTCACCGCCCTGCTCTTTGCGCAGTTCCTGGGCCGACGGGACCTGCTCTACCTGGGCATCCTGCTGATTCTTCTTCCGCTCGTCTCAGTGCTCGTGCTTCGCCTCGTCAAGCCGCGCTTCACCATCCGCCGCACCTTCGCGCCCCAGAGCATGGAGACGGGCTTCACCACCACCGTCACCCTGTCCGTTGCCTCGGACGGACCGTTGGGTGGTTCCGTAGTCATGCAGGAACAGTTGCCGCAGCGCTTCGGCGACGCACCCCAGTTCCACTACCCTTCACGTCATCCGACGCCGAGCGGCGTAAGTCTTTACGAGTACCGCCTGCGCTCCGCTGCCCGTGGAGTGTACGACGTCGGTCCAGTCACCGCAGGCTTCACCGACCCGTTCGGGTTGGGTATCTCGCGGCACACGCTCGGAGGGACTGACCGCCTAGTGGTCACCCCCAGCCCGCTCGAGCTGCCTGCCTCTCCACTCACCGGCGTGCGTGGCACGGACGGCAATTCGGTGACCCGGCGCAACGCAAATCCAAGCGACGACGACGTCATGACCCGCGAATACCGCCACGGTGACCCCATGCGACGCGTCCACTGGGCCGCCACTGCGCGCCACAACGAGCTGATGGTGCGGCAGGAGGAGTCAGTCACCACTCCCGAGGCCACCCTCATCCTCGACCAGCGGCAAAGCCGGTTCGGCTCGGGCTTCCTCTCCGCTTTCTCGGAGCGCGACACCGAAAACAGCGGAATGCTGTCATCCCCGACCTTCGAATGGGCTGTGGTCGCATCGGTATCCATCAGCGCACACCTGCTCGAACGCAGCTTTTCCCTCCGGTTCATAGACGAGACGGGGGCGCCGGCCCTCCGGCGCTCCGAATCGGCTCCCTGGCCGGAGGACGAGGAGTACGCGGGCCAGTCAGGCTTGCACGGAATAGCCCAGGGGCTTGCCGCACTCGAGCTCTCACCCGACCCCACCAAGCGGGCTGCATCCTCCCGCACCGGATCTGCCAAGGGCACTTCGGCCGGCCGCAGGGCGAACGGATCCGATGCCCATGGCTCAGCAGTCTTCGGGGATTCGATGCTCGACAAGCTCGCCGGCCTGAAGAACCGCGGTCCCCTGATTGCGATTCTCGGTACGATCAGCGAGTCAGAGGCCCGGAATCTGGCGCCGGCAGCGGAGTACGGCTCACAATCCCTCGCAATGATCGTCTCCGAGCGGCCAAGGGACTCCCACGGGGTCATGGACATCCTTCGCGGCGGTGGCTGGCACGTTGTGGCGGTGACGCCGAATGCGTCGCTCGCCGCTGCCTGGGCGTACTTCGACAGCCCGGCCGGGATGGTCAGCTCCTCCACGGCAAAAACCACCCTCGGCTCGGCCCCAGGAACTCAGTCATGACTGCAACACTCTCCCGCCCCGCGAGCCCGAGCGAACCTCAACGGCTCACCCCCGCAAACCCGGCCCCGTATCGACGCAGCCATTGGCATCTGCTGATCAGCCTTGCCACGTTCATTGCCGTCATGCTCGCGTCAGTGAGCCTTTCGGGGGTCATCTTTGGTGGCACCTGGTTCACTCCCGTGCTGGTTACCGTGGCCACCGTGTTGTTCTTCACGGCGCTGACGCGCGTCGCCCGGCTGCCCGGCATCTTTGCCCCGCTGGTTGGCATCCTTGCCCTGGGTGGTTCCTTGATCTGGCAGTTCTTCCCTGGCCAAAGTCTCTTCGGGATACTCCCCGGCCCCGGATTGAACGGACGCCTCGCGGTGCTGCTCACCCATGCGGAGAACACCGTTGTGTCGCAGGTGGCACCGGTGCTGCCCGGTACAGGCCTTTTCCTCGTGGTGTGCGCGGGAGTCGGACTGGTTGCAATTCTTGTCGACACCCTGGCCAACACGCTGCGGATGCCTGCAACCAGCGGCCTCGCACTGCTGGCCATCCTGGTGGTTCCCGCCGTCGTACGCATCAACAGCGTCGGGGTGCCGGCGTTCATTGCGGCCGTGCTCGGATTCCTCATCCTCCTGGGTTGCGCGCACTGGCGCGAAGCACGGTTCGAATCCGCCTCTTCATCGGAGCTTTCGGGCGGGCACGTGACGCGCGGACTCACCATCGGTGCCATAGCGCTGGTCCTTGCCGTGTTGCTGCCGCTCGCCATTCCCGGGTTCAACAGCGGTGCCTTTCCGCAGGGTGCGCGGGTCAACCTCTGGGGTACGGCGACGGGACTGAACCCGAGCGTGACGCTGGGGAACGACCTCCGGAACCCCACCGGCTTCGGTCGGATTGAGTACGCCACGAATGCGGAAGACCCTCTCTATCTGCGCTCGGTGACCCTCGAGGATTTCAGCGGTCAGCGGTGGGAGCCGGATCAACGCCTCGGCGCGCGCGTCACGGGTGTTGACGAATTGGGATCCGAGCAGCTACGGGATCCCAACTTCGGGGAGAACACCGTCACCAGGATCAACACCGACAACTTCACCAGCCCGTGGTTGCTCGCTCCGTACGCGCCCATATCGATTGACAACCTCGACGGCCAGTGGGCCTGGGATCCACAGAACCTGACCGTCCTCGCTGCTGACGGCGGCTCCACAGCCCAGCAGCAGTACGAAGTCATCAGCGCTGAACCGGCACTGAGCCGGGAGCGGTTGCAGGCAATTCCTCCTGCCAACCCGGAATCCGTGCCTGAACAGTTCCTTGCCTTGCCGGAGCAAACGCCGGGCATCATCCGCGACACCACCGCATCCGTCATCGAAGGCATTGACAACCCCCACAGCCAGGCCGTGGCCATCCAGAACTACCTTCGCGGGCCGTCCTTCGTGTATTCGATTGACGCGCCGGTGGACGGTGGCTACGACGGCAGCAGCCTCGACGTCATGGCGCGGTTCCTCGAGTCGAAGTCTGGTTACTGCGTGCACTATGCGGGCACCATGGCGGTCATGGCGCGGCTGGCCGGAATCCCTAGCCGCGTTGCGGTGGGCTACGCGCCCGGTACGCCGACTGGCGAGACCCTCACAAGTGACGACGGCGTTGAACTCACCCAGTTCTCCGTGAACTCCAAGGATGCCCACGCGTGGCCGGAACTGTACTTCGAGGGCGTGGGATGGGTGCAGTTCGAACCTACTCCCTCCCGCGGCGTGGTGCCGGACTATGCGCTGGCTGCCCTTGATCCTGCCGCACCGCCAGCGCCCGGTGACAACCTGAACCCCGACGCCGGCCCGGTGGCGCCTTCCACTGCTACTCCCACCCCGGCACCGGAAGCGGGGGAGAACCCGCAGGCTGGAGGTGCCGGCAGCGAGCGCAGCTCAGCCCTTGGCTTTGTCCTCGCGACTGTCCTGGTCTTACTCGCCCTGGCCCCCCTCGCGTTGCGGATCTCACGCACTGCCTCCCGCCGTCGTTCGGTGACCGCCGGCGACGAGCGGCCGGGGCGGGCAACCACCGCGTGGGCGGAGACCGTGGAGACCGCCGGTGACTACGGTTTCGGGACCTTGCCCACAGATACGCCGCGTGCGTTCGAGAAGCGCCTTTTGGAGCGGTCGTCGCTCAGCCCGGATGCTGTTGCAGCCGTTGGGCGTCTGCGGCGAAGCTACGAGGAGGAAGAGTACTCAGAGCTTCCCGCAGCGCAGGCACCGGTGGTGGCCGTATGGGATGACGTGCAAAGTGTGAGGTCGGCGCTGCGGGACTCGGCGTCCTGGCCCGTGCGCCTCACTGCGGTGCTCTGGCCGGCGTCACTCTGGCAGCGCTTCGGCGCCCAACGCAGTGAGGGCACCCATCGGGTGTCCACGCAGTGAGGGCACCCAGCGGGCGCCCTCACGGGATCAGCTTGCGGTCGGGTCCGCGATGCCCACGTACTGGGTGTACAGGTACTCGTCGATGCCCTCGTATCCGCCTTCGCGGCCGAGCCCTGACTGCTTGACTCCACCGAATGGAGCCGCTGCGTTGGAGATCACGCCGGCGTTCAGTCCCAGCATGCCCGTGTCCAGGCGCTCACCGATGCGTAGTCCCCTGTTGAGATCGCGGGTGAAGACGTAGGCGACAAGCCCGTATTCGGTGTCGTTCGCGAGGCGGACGGCCTCGTCTTCGTCCGAGAACGTGACGATGGGTGCCACCGGCCCGAAGATCTCTTCCTGAAGGATCCGGGACGACGGCGGAACATCCGTGAGCACTGTAGCCGGGTAGAAGTAGCCGGGGCCCTCCAGCGGTGAGCCGCCGGTGAGGCAGATGGCGCCCTCGTCCACTGCTCCCTGGACGAGCGCGTGAACTCCATCGCGGCTCTTGGCGTCGATCAGCGGCCCGAGCGTTGAGTCGCCGTCGGTGCCGCGGCCCGGCGTGACGTCAGCCATGCGGTCGGCAAGCTTCCGGGCGAATTCGGCTGCTACTGCTTCGTGGACTATGAACCGGTTGGCAGCGGTGCAGGCCTCGCCCATGTTCCGCAGCTTCGCGGCCATTGCTCCTGTGACGGCGGCATCAAGGTCAGCGTCTTCGAAGACCACGAAGGGTGCGTTTCCGCCAAGCTCCATCGATGTGCGGAGGACGTTCTGGGACGCATCGGAAAGAAGGCGGCGGCCAACCGGCGTCGAACCGGTGAAGGAGAGCTTGCGGAGGCGGCTGTCCTTGATCAGCGGGCCGGTGACACCGCCGGCGTCCGAGGTGGGCACAATGTTGAGCACGCCTGCGGGCAGACCGGCTTCCTCGAGTACCTTGGCGAACAACGACGACGTCAGGGGCGTCAGATTCGCAGGCTTGAGCACCATGGTGCAGCCCGCAGCAACCGCCGGGGCGATCTTCCGGGTGGCCATTGCCAGGGGGAAGTTCCACGGCGTGATGAGCAGGCAGGGGCCAACCGGCTTTTTGTTGACGAGGATGCGCGATTTGCCGTCGGGAGACATGGAGTAGCGGCCGGAGGCCCGCACAGCTTCTTCGGAGAACCAGCGGAGGAATTCGGCGCCGTACGTCACTTCACCGCGCGCTTCGGCGAGCGGCTTGCCCATTTCGAGGGTCATGAGGAGCGCAAAGTCCTCTGCACGTTCGGTCACCAGTTCGAACGCCCGGCGCAGAATCTCCCCGCGTTCGCGGGGGGCTGTACGGACCCACTGCTCCTGGGCAGCAACGGCAGCATCGAGGGCCGCCCTGCCATCCTCGGCTGTGGCGTCGGCAATGGCCAGCAGGGTCTTCCCGGTCGAAGGGTCTTCGACGTCGAACGTCTTGCCGTTGGACGCATCCCGCCATTCGCCGCCGATCAGCAGGCCGGTGGGAACCGTGGACAGGAGTTCTTGCTCGCGCTGGGCGGTGATGGTCATCCTCTGGAAGCCTTTACGATCGACGGTGATTTCCAGCTCAAGTGTTGCGCTGGAGACCTTCACGCTAATCCCCGGGCCAAGTCACTGTCCATGCAAAGCTGCATCACAGATTGGCGAATCCACTGTATTAGTGCACAAGCCTATTTCGTGCTGGACCTTGCGGCGACGACTGCCGAATAGAGCTCCCGCTTACTCACCCGGGTATCCTCGGCAACGGCCGCAACAGCCTCCTTCAACCGAAGCCCTTGCGCCACCAGCTCGTTGACCGCGCCGACGTGATCCTCGGGCGCGGTGGGCGCTGAATCCGGCGCACCACCGACGACGACGGCGATCTCGCCCCGAACGAGCGTCCCTTCCACCCACTGCAGCAGCTCCTGAAGCGGACCACGGACAACTTCCTCGTGGAGTTTCGTCAGCTCACGTGCGACGCACGCTTGCCGCTCAGGCCCAAATGCCTGATGAAGCGCGCGAATCATCACTTCCAGCCGGTGCGGTGCTTCGAAGAACACCATGGTTCGCCGCTCAGCGGACAGTTCGTTCAACCGCCCGGCGCGCTCACCTGCCTTGCGCGGCAGGAAGCCTTCAAAGCAAAAGCGGTCAGTGGGCAGTCCGGAGAGGGCCAGGGCTGCGAGGACCGCCGAGGGGCCGGGAGCAGAGGTGACAGTGATTCCGCGTGCGGCTGCTGCATCGACCAGCCGGTAACCGGGGTCGGACACAGACGGCATTCCGGCATCGGTGACCAGCAGGAGCGTCGCTCCCTCAGCTACGAGGTCCAGCAGTTCGGGGGTGCGCGAGGCTTCATTGTGCTCGTGGTAACTCAGCGTCCGTCCTTTCGGGGAAACACCGAGGGCCTTGATTAGCCGCTGCAGACGGCGGGTGTCTTCAGCCGCAATGACGTCGGCCGTCTCCAGCAGGGACGCCAGCCGGTAGGACGCATCCCCCATATTGCCGATCGGTGTTGCTGCGAGGACGATGCTGCCGGCCGGAACCGCGCTGGCTGCACCCAGCGGGACGTAGTCATCGGGAGCTTCGTCGGTACTTTCGTTCGTAGCATTGTCGTCGTGCTCGCCGTCGGTGCCGACGTCGTCGTGATCGTGCGCTGGTCCGGTCATCCCAACAGCCTAGTTGCAGCGGGTGGGCGGGGCAGCCGCTGCAATGCTGTGGACGGTGACAGGGACACTGGCGGAACTCTCTGCAGCCCTCGGTACGATGATCGGATGAGCCAATCCACCTCGACTGCCGTCGCCCTCCCCGGGTCCGGGCGTCAGCAGTGGCTCGCATCCCCCCACTCGGCTTTCAGCGAAAGGGTACTCCGCCGTCGATTGCTGGGCGCCCAACTTCCGCTCGGTATCTGGGGCTGGCTGCTGCCGGTCCTGGTGGCGGTTCTCGGAGGCGTCCTGCGCTTCGTCCGGCTCGGTGAGCCGGACTCCCTGGTCTTCGACGAAACGTACTACGTCAAGGACGCCTATTCGTTCCTGCTGTCCGGGTACGAACGCGAGTGGCCCGAAGGGGCAGACGACAGCTTCAACGAGGGCAACCTCGGCGTCATCCTCCCCACAGCGGATTACGTGGTCCATCCGCCCGTCGGGAAATGGATGATCGCGTTCGGGATGGCGCTGTTCGGAGCGGACAATCCCTTCGGCTGGAGGTTTTCGGCAGCCGTCGTCGGAACCCTGTCCATCCTCCTGCTCGCCGTGGTTGCCCAGCGGATGTTCGGTTCACCGGTCCTCGGCGCAGCCGCTGGATTGCTCCTCTGCGTGGACGGGCACCACCTGGTGCACTCGCGCACCTCACTGCTCGATGTGTTCCTCATGTTCTGGGTGCTGGTCGCCTTCGCTGCACTGGTCATGGATCGCGACCACGCACGACGCCGGCTGGCCGCCAAAATCGCCGCGCTCGCCCGGGAGCACGGGCGGCCAGGCAGGGAACAGCTGCTGTACGGCCCCTGGCTTGGATGGCGGCCCTGGCGTATCGCAGCAGGGGTTGCCCTTGGCCTTGCGCTCGGCACCAAGTGGTCGGCACTGCCTTATATTGCCGTGTTTGGACTGATGACGGTCCTGTGGGACATGAGTGCCCGCCGCACAGTGGGCGTCAGGCACTGGATTCGGGGAACGGTGTGGCGGGACGGCTTGCAGGCGTTCGTGTCCGTTGTTCCGGTGGCTGCCGCCACTTACCTCGCGTCCTGGGCGGGCTGGTTCAGCTCCTCTGACGCCTACGACAGGCAATGGGCCTCCCAAAACCCCGACCCGGCGTGGGATTGGGTACCCGGCCCCCTGCGCTCCCTCGCCGAATACCACCGCAGCGCCCTCACTTTCCACCAGGGCCTAGGCTCTGACCACCCCTATGAGGCGACAGCCTGGTCCTGGCTGGTACTGGGACGCCCAACCTCATTCCACTACCAATCCGACGGCCTCACCTGCGGCGGCTCCGACTGTTCGCAGGCAGTCAATGTGGTCGGAAACCCGCTCATCTGGTGGGCGGCCGCATTGTCGCTGCTCGTGGTGCTGCTGTACTGGATCGGCAGGCGGGACTGGCGCGCGGGAGCCATCCTTGCGGGCGTCGCGGCAGGGTATCTCCCCTGGTTCCTGTTCCCCGACCGCACTATGTTCTTCTTTTACGCCATTGTCTTTGAACCGTTCCTGATCCTGGCGCTGGTCTACGTCCTCGGCCTCGGGTTAGGGCGCGCGGGGCACCCACCGTGGCGGCGGCGCACCGGGATTGTGCTCGTGGGCGCATTCCTTGCGCTCGCCCTTTTGGTGTCGGCGTTCTTCCTCCCCATCTGGACCGCCGAAACCATCACCTACGACCAATGGCGCCTGCGCATGTGGATGCCAAGCTGGATCTAGGAAGCGTCAGCTCTCGCTGACGGACCCGGCGAACCTGCGCTCCTCATAAGCGCGCGCAGACATTTCCCGCCGCGCCCGAGTGGGCCAGGTGAGCACAGCTGCCAATATGGCTCCAATCAGGACCAACGCGCCCACGGTGCCCGCAGCGTCGATCCAGAACTGTGCCGGGAAAAGGCGGATCAAGGTGTCGTCGAGCCGGAAGGTCCAGGTCCCGTCCGCGAAGAACAAAGCGTGGACCTGGGTGAAGAAGGTCTCCCAGGCGATAGCGGCGAGCACCGCGAGCACAACCACAAGGGTCAGCGTTGCCGCAGCACCCGCAAAGAGCGCCCGGCGGATACCGCCCGGGTAGCGGCGGGCGAGGTAGAAACAGGCCAGTACCGTGAAGAGCGCGAGGACCGTTGCCACTACGAATCCAGTGGAAAGAACAGCCTTCACGTCCGCCATATGGCCCACCTCACTGTCCAGGAACAGCTGGTCTCCGTCGGCATTGACCAGGTCACCCAGATAGCGTGACGGCGCCCAGTTGACAATGTAGTCAAGGCCGTATGACCCGTAGGTCATGCGGTCATCGGTAGTGAAGCCGTAGCTGTCCGCGGGGAAACCGGGCCGGTGGTACTCGACCCACAGGAACAGGGGCGTAGCAACCGCCCGCACAGCCACAGCGAGCAGGATCACGGGGAAGCAGATTGCAACCAGGACCTGTAGCACCCTCGGCAGCACTGGCTTTGCGGCTGCGGCCTCGTCCCGCTGGCTTGCGCGGCGGCTCACCTCTTTTTCAGGGGGCCGGATAGACAGCGCCGTGGTGTCCGGAGTGGACTCCGCTCCGGACACCGGAAGTGCCTCACCGGATTTCACAGCGCGGGCCCTTTCCTTGGCCGCCGCAACGGCAATCGGGCCGCCCGAAGTGGATCCAGCTGCTGCTTCACCGGTTGCCGCATCGCTGCGCAGGGCAGCGCGCCTTTCACCGCTGTCCACGAGCTGTGCCCCGCCGTCGTGCTCTGAAATTACGGGACGCTGCCTGCTCCCGTCCGTTTCCCTGTTCCCAGGCTGTTGTCTGTTTTCGTGCTGCTCGGCCACGACCGTCTCCTTGCATGGTTCACCTGCATAAAACACTACTCGGCCGGCTGCCTGCGGCCGGACTCAACCACGCCGGACCTGCAGGGGACCAAGCTCAGGCCGTCAGTACGGCGGCACCCCGGTCATCGTCTGAGAGATCCCCCGTGTAACCAGCCTGGACGGCGCGGCGTCCCAGCGTGAACGTATAGACCCAGTACAGGGCGAACACTGTGAACCCGATGCCGATTCTCAGCCACACCGGCAGCGGGCTCGGAGTTACGAATCCTTCAACCAACCCCGAAATGAAGAGAACTATGACAAGCCCCAGGGCAACCGTGATGAGCGATCTTCCTTCTTCGGCGAGGGCCTGCGACCGCGTTCGCTTTCCGGGTGAAACGAGTGCCCAGAAGATCCTGAGTCCAGCCGCTGCAGCGATGAAGATTGCCGTCAGTTCCATGAAACCGTGCGGAAGAATGTAGATAAAGAAGACGTCGAGCCGGTCGTAGGAAGCCATCATGCCTCCGGCCATCCCCACGCCCTGGGCATTCTGGTACAGGATGAACGGGGCCCAGAACCCGGTGATCCCGAACGCGACTGCCTGCACGGCAATCCACGCGTTATTGGTCCATACGAGTCCAGCGAAAGACGCCGCCGGGTTCTCGGAGTAGTAGTTGACGAAGTCCTCTTCGACGTAGCGGCGAATCTCTTCATCACTGCCCAGAGCGGCGATGACGCCTGGGGTGTTCACCACCCAGGCTCCGTAGAGCCATGCCACTCCTACGAACAGCACGCCGACGATTATTGTCAGCCACCGCACCCGGTAAAAAGCGGCCGGCAGGGAGATGACAAAGAAGCGGGCCACGTCTTCGAGAACATTCGAGCGCGCTCCGGTGAATTTGGTCCGTGCGCGGGAAAGCCGCATGGACAGTTCATTGGACAGAGCGCTCTCCGGCGCGACTGACCGGATCATTGACAGGTGGGTGGAAGTGCGCTGGTACAGGGTGAGCAGTTCATCGGACTCACGTCCGTCCAACCGGCGCGCGCGCGTCAGGAAGTCAAGCCGATTCCAGTCCGGCCGGTTCGCTGCCTCGAATGCATCCAGATCCACTCGTTCAGCTTAGCCCCGAAGAACCGCCGCACCTTCGAAGCTATGCTGAAACCCAGTCGATGGAGGGGTATGCAATGAGTTCAGTCATCACCGGTGAAGCAGTAGTACTGGAACTGCGTCCGGCGTCATTCGGCGCGCGTGCGGTGAGTATCCTCATCGACATCGTTGCCCAGTTCCTGGTGATAATCGGTGTCATTGTTGCGTTCGGTCAGACTCTAGGGGGGTCCTTCGACCCGGCCCTCACCCAGGCCCTGTTGCTGGTGCTGATCGTCCTGGTCCTTGTGGTGGCTCCCGTCACCGTGGAGACGATCACCCGCGGCAAGTCGCTGGGCAGACTGGTGATGGGCCTGCGGATAGTGCGCGACGACGGCGGAGCGATCCGCTTCCGCCATGCCTTCATCCGGGGAATGCTGGCCGTGCTCGAGATCTACATGCTCGCGGGGTCCGTAGCTTTTCTCGTCGCAGTGTTCAACGAACGCTCGAAGCGCCTGGGAGACCTGCTCGCCGGCACCTATTCAATGCACGAGAGGGTAGTTGCCAAACCACGCGCCCGGGCATTTTCGCCGGCGTCACTGCAGGACTGGATCCGCACGGCAGATGTTCTCCAACTGCCCGATCCCCTGACACGCCGCATTTCGCAGTTCATTGGGCAGGCGGCGCGGCTGACGCCCCCCGCGCGCGCGACACTGGCTGTCGAACTTGCCAATGAGGCCTCAGCTTTCGTCTTTCCAGGGCCACCGCCGGGAACCTCGCCCGAAGACTTTCTCAACGCCGTCGTTGCCGAGCGCCGCGACCGCGACTACTCCCGAATCATGACGCAGCGCGAACGGACCGCACGCACAGCCAAGCACCTTCACCGGCTGCCCTTCAGCTCGTAAGAGGCTTCCAGGTGGCTTAGTCAGGCCGCGCTGAGCCGCGCGTGCCGCCCAGGATGCGTGGCGTCAGGGTGCCTGGCGTCAGGAGACCTGTTGCGCGTTCCACTCAGTCCAGGACACGTTCCAGTCGCCGAAGCCGTCCCACACCTGCACAGGGCCGGTCTCCGTGTTGAGGATCTGCAGCATATCCCCTGGACCGAAAACATTGTAGAAGTACTTCGCGCCTTCGGGGCTCATACCTACGCAGCCGTGGGAGACGTTCTGGATACCGAGCACTGATTGCGCAGCCGGCAGTGCTTCGTGGACAAAGGCGCCACCGTTGGAAAGCCGACTCGCCCAGTTGACTGTAGTCGCTTCGTAGTAGGCAGGATCCCCGCGCTTAAGGCCGATCGACTCCGCCGAGAACTTTGTCTTCTCGTACTGCTCCATCACGGTGTAGTAGCCGAAGAATGACGGCCATTCCTCGGTGCCGAGTGTCACCGGGAAGGTTCGCTCGAGCTTACCGTCGATGTAGACCTTCATTTCCTTGGTGGCGTTGTCGACGACAGCAAGGCGGGTGTTGTGAGTCTTGAAAGAGTAGGTGTCATCGAAATTGCCGATCATGCCGTTGCCGAATTCAACGCCGAACAATTTCAGGTCCACCGTAATGGTGCTGTTCGGCTTCCAGAATTGCTCCGGGCGGAAACGGACCTTCGTGTCATTCAGCCAGTAGAAGGCACCCTGCTGATTGGACGTGCTGGTGATCGTTATTGCCTTCTCGACGTCAGCTTTGTTGATGACGGGCTCGCTGAAGGTGATCTCGACGGTCTGGCCGGTACCGACGGTTGCGCCGTTGGAAGGGTACATCCACGCGTTGGCTTCATTCGCAGGCTGGACGGTGGTGAAGGACTGGTTCTGCCGGCTCTCGCCGCCCGCCGAGTCAACAAGCACAAACTCGAAGGTGTATTCGGTGTTGAATGCGAGGCGCCCATCAGCCTTCCAGGAGGTGCCGTCGGCTGCCAGGGTACCGGGGACCGGCTCACCGCCACCGGCTGGACGGAGGCTCACCTCATCGATGGTGGCCTTCTCTGCGCGGATCTCCGGCGCAATAACAGGGTTCACTTCCGTTGCCCCGTCGGTGGGCGTAACCCCGAAGGTGTACTCCTCGGCCTGCGACGCCTCGGATGGATCGTCAGAAGAATCACCGGAGGATCCGCCGTCGTTGGAGGAAGTTCCCTCGGTAGGCCCATCCGACGGCGTCGAGTCAGCTGCCTGCCCGAAGTTCGCCCACGAGGGTGCGGTCACCACCGCGACAGTACCGCCTGCCACAACGAGGACGAGTGCGATGATGAGCGCGCCGATCTTCCACGCGCGTCGCCGCGGCTGGGACTCGTCGGAGTGGTTCGTCATCGCTGCTGCCCTGTCTTCTATTCGATACCGAATTCAAGTACTGCCTATTAGTGAAGTGCCGCCAACACAACTTTATGCCCGCAGGCGCCGTCGGCAGGTGTGGACACCCCGACGGGCAGCAGTTGGAGGCTTAGTAGCGGTAGTGGTCCGGCTTGTATGGTCCAGCGACCTCAAGGTCCAGGTATTCAGCCTGGCCCTTGGTCAGTTCCGTAAGCTCCACACCGAGGGCATCGAGATGAAGGCGTGCCACCTTCTCATCGAGGATCTTGGGCAGAACGTACACCTGGCGCTCATACTCCTGCTCACCATCTGCGCCGGCCCGGCCGTGCTTGGTGAAGAGCTCGATCTGCGCGATGGTCTGGTTCGCGAAGGAGTTGCTCATCACGAAGGACGGGTGGCCGGTGGCATTGCCGAGGTTGAGGAGCCTGCCCTCGGAGAGCATGATGATGCTGCGCTGTCGGTCAGTTCCCTTGTCGAAGACCCACTCGTGGACCTGCGGCTTGATCTCGATTTTCGTGACGCCGGGGATCCGGGCGAGGCCGGCAATGTCGATCTCGTTGTCGAAGTGGCCGATGTTCCCCACGATGGCCTGGTGCTTCATGGCTCCCATGTGGTGGGCCATGATTACGTCTTTGTTGCCGGTGGTGGTGATGAAGATGTCACCCTGGGCAAGCACGGACTCCAGCCGGGCTACCTGATACCCGTCCATGGCGGCCTGCAGGGCACAGATGGGGTCCACTTCGGTGACAATCACCCGCGCACCCTGACCATGCAGGGCCTCGGCGGCTCCCTTTCCTACGTCGCCGTAACCGCACACGACGGCGACCTTGCCGCCGATCAGGACATCCGTGGCCCGATTCAGTCCATCAGGAAGTGAATGGCGGATTCCGTATTTGTTGTCGAACTTCGACTTGGTGACGGAGTCGTTGACGTTGATAGCCGGGAAAAGGAGCTTGCCCTGTTCAGCCAACTGGTACAGACGGTGCACGCCGGTTGTGGTTTCCTCGGTGACACCGCGGATGCCCGCTGCAATGTTCGTCCAGCGCTGCGGGTCTTGGGCCAGGGATACCCTCAGAACGTCGAGGAAGATTGCATACTCGTGGGAGTAGTCGACATCTTCCTCCGTGGGAGTAGCAGGGACGGAACCCGCTGCCTCAAACTCGACACCCTTGTGAACGAGCATGGTGGCGTCTCCGCCGTCGTCCAGGATCATGTTCGGGCCGCCATCGGGCCACTGAAGAATTTGGGTGGTGGCCCACCAGTATTCCTCGAGGGTTTCGTTCTTCCAGGCGAACACCGGGACGCCCGCTGGGTCCTCGACAGTACCCTTACCGACGACGATCGCTGCCGCTGCCTCGTCCTGGGTGGAAAAGATGTTGCAAGAAGCCCAGCGAACCTCGGCTCCCAGTGCCGCAAGCGTTTCGATCAGCACTGCGGTCTGGACGGTCATGTGGAGGGAACCGGCGACTCGCGCACCCTTCAGCGGCTGGCTGGCGCCGAATTCGCGCCTGAGGGACATAAGCCCGGGCATCTCGTGCTCCGCGAGGCGGATCTGGTGGCGCCCGGCCTCGGCCAGCGAAAGGTCAGCTACTTTGTAGTCGAACGTCATTTTGGAGCGGGTTCCTCTGCGGGGTTTGACGGTGTGCTGATGGAGGGGTTTGCGGCTGCCCGAAGCTCGGGCCGAAGAAGTACGGGAATTGATTCATCGATGGGGTAGTCCACCCGGTTACCGGAGGCATCGGGGGCCTCTGAACGCAGGCCCTCCCCGACTTGCACCAAGGCAGATCCCGTCACTGGGCAGCGGAGGATACCTATCAGATCTGCTGAGAGATGGGCCAACGGGGTGCAACCTTTCCTTCGGTTCGTGCGATGCAACTCTCACCGCTCGGTGCCAGCTGCGCTTTCGCGAACGCGCTTGATAAAGGGTATCCTGATCCGCTGCATCGGGCAGAATCAGGATCACGCTTGCAGCGCGCCGTACCGGTGATTCCGCCCAGTTCTTCCTAATTGTCCCTGAGGACCCTCAGGTGGCCCCGACGTGTGCCAGCGTCCGTGGGTGGTGATAGTGGGGTTTTCGACGACGGCGCAGCGGGTTCAGGTGCCTTGCGCTCAGTGGCCGCTTCGCGGACAGCGTTTGCCAGTGCCAGAAGGTCATCGTGGTTGGGTTCCGGCGGTCCTGAGGGCAGCGCCAGCCTCACCACTTCCCACCCACGCGGTACTGTGAGGCGTTCAGCATGAAGTGTGCACAAATCATACGAGTGCGGCTCAGCGTACGTGGCCAATGGACCGAGCACGGCAGTGGAATCGGCGTACACATAAGTGAGCGTCGAGATTGCTGCACGCTGGCACGCTGAGCGCGAACACTGACGGATGGATCCCACGATCGATCAGCCTACCGTGTCCGCCGTGGAAGTTGACCGATCAACTCTCCGCGGGAAGCGCCCAGCACCGGAACAGTCACGCGACCGGTGGTGCAATCAGGATGCACGGGTGCTTTGATCAGACTAGAGTTTACTCATGCGGGAAAGCTCACCACTGTCGATCCGACTGGCCGTTCCAACCGCCGGAAATCGCGCGGCTTACGAGTTTGCCCGTCGGCGCCGGGACCGGCACGGACGCGGCCAGCGCGGTGAACTGATCCCCTCGCACCTTCCCGGGTCACGCACCCGAACCGAGCGGTTTGAGGACTGGGTCATGGAGTCCGCCCAACGGCTCGAGCGTCTCTGGGGCGAGAAGATCCAGGACGTCCAGATCATTGTGCGCGAGATCCCCGGCGGCCTGGAGGAGATGACCCCTTCAGCCATCCGCGGGTTGTATGGCACGTCCGCTCCAGCGGCAGCGAAACGTCCGGCCACAATAACGGTGTACCGGCTTCCTATCGAAATGGCCGCCAAGGGATTCATTGCCCCGAATGAATTGGTCCATGACGTGGTGGTGGAGCAGATGGCCGAGCTGCTCGGCATGGCCCCTGAAGCCGTCGATCCTGCATACGGACGTTCGCGCGCGTGAGCCTCAGCGAGATTCAGCCATCACCTCCGCCGAAACCTCTTCCGGGTCCAGACGGCCGCAACTAAAAGCCGATATTGACCGAGACACTCTGCTGGCCGGCACTTCCGGCGGGGATGGGCATGACTGAGACACCGGGTGAGTCCCCATCCAGAGTGGCGAGCTGGGCGCCGTAGGCCGGGTCTCCGGTTACGGTGACCAGCGCTCCAACCGCGCTACCAAGATCCGCCGCAGGAACCGTCACTGTTGTTCCACCTGCAACGTCGAATACGCGGTCCTCTCCGAATCCACCCTCAGCGTTCACTGGGGTAACGCGTACCTCCGCCCGACCATTCGGCGCACTGAAGACGAAGGAAGATTCGACGCCGTCGGGCAGGACCGCAATATGCTGGCTGCCAAGGCGGGCAGCCGACGGCACCAATGCCAGGTCCAGCGGCTCTCCGGCTTCGGTGCCCCTGACCACCCGTGCGGAAGCAGCCACAAGGACGTCCGAGCTGACCGTCGCGGAGTAATCCCCTGCTGGCAGGGAGTCCAGCGAGATGGTGCTCACGGCGCCGGCAGCGGCTGTGACCACTCCCCCGCCGGGCAACGTGACTTCCCCCTTCGGCCCGAAGACGCGCACATCGAGCACAGCGTCCGTTCCGCCGGGCACCGCAACCTGGAGCGCTGGTGCAGCGCTGCCATAACCCTCCTGAGCGAGGATGCCGTCCGTGATCTCAGCTGATTGGATCTGGATGCCCGGAACCACCTGCGTGGTTCCTGCAGGAGCGGATGCCTGAATGAGGTCCACGCCGCCGGGGGTCAACCCGCGAAGCACACTCTGTTGGATGAAGCCGCTCACGCGCCCTCCGTCGCTCCGGACCCGGACAGCCACGGTCTCGTCATTGGCCGCCAGCCCTGCGAGGACTATCGATTCGGACTCGCCGGGTGCAATGAGGATTCCCCTGCCGCCGGGCGCGTCGATGACGCCTTTGGAACCGTGCAATTCGAGATCTACGGTTGCGGGCGAGATTGACGGGTTGTGCAACTTCAGCACTGCCGTTGCTCCAACGGTGGTTGATGCCCCCACCAGCCAGAAATCGTTGGCTGGTACCTGGCAACCCGCTACTGCCAGGCCTGCGAGATCCCCGTCCGTTGCGGAGTAGGTAAATCCAGCGCCAGCCGTGGCCCGTTGCTCCCCGACTGCCTGGGCTCGCAGGACCACTGAGCTGTCTACTGCTTCATTGCGGGCCAGCCCGGCAACACGATTGGTCAGGCCGTCCTCGTTACTCACCTGCGGTTCTTCCTCGCTGGACTCCGGCACATCCTCGGCAATGACAGCCACGGGCTCCTCACTCCCCAGAGGACTTACGGCTGATCCGGGTACGGTTCCCCCCAGGTCACTGAGGATCAACGCGCTAATGCGGTTTTCCGCACTCTCCGAGATGGGGCTGAACTCGGGGTCGCCGCCCTCCACTGAGGTACCCTCCAGCAGCCTGAGCGGTTCCGGGCAGACAGCGGAGTATTCTCCGGCCGGCACCGTAGCGGTGGGCACCGGAAGCTGTTCAGTTGCGGATTTGATTCCGGGCGCGATGCTAGCGGTCGCAAGTGCCCCGGTAGCCGCTAGCAGTACGACGCCGGTCGTGATTCCAGCTGCACTGCGCACCCAACGGCCACGTGCGGCCGCTTCAGCGGAACCTACTGGTGTGCTGCCCATGTCAGCTCCCCGCCTTTCCGCTGCTTACGGCTTCCGGATCAGGTGATGCGTGATCCTTGTCGGGGTGGATTGGTCGGTCAGATTCAGACGAGTCATCGCGCGGGTAATCCTGCGGGTCCTCCGCAACGACCTCCGGGATCCTCGTGGCTCCCTCGGACATGCGCTTCGCAGGGGTCTGCTGAACGGCTGACCTGCGGCCGGTACGCGCTGGCGGACGCTGCGACTTGTTCCTTGCAGGGGGTACGCGCACAAACCGCGGCCGCGCGGGTATCGGCACTGCGAGCAGCACCGTGAGGACCATGACCACGGCCTGCGCAATCCCGGCCCATGGCTCCCACGCCGTGACGTAGCGGACCTCCAGGGTCCCGCCTCCCGCGGGCAGCCCGTAGGCCTGGTTCCAGCCGGCGTCGGCGGGTTCAAGCCGCTGGCCATCCAACGTGGCTTCCCATCCGGGGGCAGTCTGCTCGGCAAGCACCACCGTCCGCCCTTCCGGGCCGGCTGGGAGCTGGGCCGACGCCGTGACCTCCTGGGAGCTCAGCACGCTCAGCATGGCGCCGGTTTCGTCGAGAATGCGAACCCTGCCCGCCGAGGCCGGAGCACCGGCGTCGGCTCCGGCGCTGGCGGCAGCTTGCGGCTCGACCCGCCACAGCCACCCGGACTCGGTACTTCCCACGGAGACAAGGCCGGGCACGGAGTCCACTTGCCCCACCAGCACTTCGGCGGCCGAATCAGAGCGTTGCAGCACCACGAACCCCACGCCAAGGCGCTCGAGCTCGCTGCGGGGATCGACGCCTGTCCCTGCTACCAGCGTGGCGACCGTTCGGCGGACGTCTGTCGCGACGTCGTCGTCCTCCTTCAGTTGCGCGTCCAGCAGGGGACCGTGAAGCTGCCGCGCTGAGTAAATCTGCGAAAGCCCGTCAAGGGTGGTTCCTCCCCCGCGCATCAGGGCGGCGCTGACGTTGTTTTCTCCGTCGATGTTCATCACGAGGGTCCGCACCCGCTCCGGGCTGCTGCCGCGGTCCGCTGCGGTCGCCGGGAGCGTACGGGGCGCGCTTGGCGCAACCAGCGATCCGGTGCCGAAACTTGTTGCCGCCAGTGAAGGATCGGGTGCGCGTAGCTGCGGGACCACCCAGAGTGCCAGGCTGGTGGCAGGGCCGAGCGCGAGTATCAGAGCGGAAGCAACCAACAGGAGACGGGCGCTTCGCGGCGGCGTAGAAGTTTCCCTCAGCCGCCTGGCCCGGAGGAACTGCGTGAGGCTTTCACCGCCAAGGAGTGCTGCACTAAGCACGGCCAACGTGGCGACAGAGACCCACGGACCGCTGAACGGCGTAACGAAAGTGGATGAACCCAGGGCGGAGACCACCAGGGAACTGCCAGCACTGCCGAGGAGTGCGATGATCGCGAGCATCCACAGGACGCGCGCTGTTCTCCGTGCCCTGCCGGGAAGGAACAGCGCTGCCGCTCCCAGCAGAAGGGCAGGAAACCCGATCACGAGGGCTGCCACAAGTGGCCATGGCCCGGTAGGCAGAGAGGGCAACGCGGCAAGCGCTGCCGATGTGTCGAACGCAATGGGGAAGCCAAGCACCTGCTGCCAGAGCGGGGCGGCATCGAAAGGGACCGGCAGGCCTGGATCGCCCAGCACGGCGCGCAGGTTGTTCATGGTGGATGCTGCGAACGGCACGAAGAGCGCCAGGGGCGGCAGCAGAGCCCACCACAGCGTCTTTGCCCGCCGCCTGGCCACCAGGGAGACAATGACGATCACGAGCACGAAGAACGGCAGTAGCGAGGGCGCGCTGGCGGACAGCGCCGCGAGAAGCAACCCGGCAGTTGCGGCTGCTGTCCAGCTGGGTACGCCATTGATTCCGGGCTTGAGGGTGAGCTGGACACCACGGCTACGGACGGGTTCGTTTGCCTGGGACCGCCGTTCTGTGTCGCTGGTTTGCGAGCCCGGCCGCCCGGGCGCCTGGCCTACTGCGCGTACCAGGGCGAGCGCCACCAGCGGTAGGAGGATGTGGGCCAGGAGCGCGCCCAACCGGCCGCTCCCCTGCGCGACCTGAAGGGCGGGCATTGTTCCCCACACGAACGCGGCCCAAAGACGAAGTCCCCGCGAACGCACGAAGGCACTGGCACCGAACCAGGCGCTCAGGGCAGCGAGCGGCGCAGCGCAGACCATCACGAACACCAGAACCGCGTTGCCGTTACCGAATCCGAGCGCCGAAAGCAGCCAGAGCACGTAGGTGAATGGGTCCCCGTGTCCTGCAACGCCGGCTCCGAGACCAATCCACCAACGGGTTGCGTGGGACCAGATCTCCGAAAGTTCGCTTGAGACGGGGAGTAGCGCGCCGCCGGCGAGCGCGGGCGCGCCGATGAACCGGGACAGCGCCACCAGGGACACACCGAGAAGAACGACGACGGCGGTGATCGCGCCCCAGCCCACCCAGAGGCGGGAGGGGCCTTCGAGCGCCGCGAAGTCGTCGTTGGCGTCGCCGCTCGGCACTTCCGCCGAAGTGTTCTGGGCGAAGGATTCGTCGTCGTTACCCCGCGCCGAGAAGGCGTCGACCACCGATTTCCGGTGGGACAGGACGTCGCGTCTATCCGTACGCAGCGCACGGACCACGGACCGCGGAAGCTTCTTGGACCGTGCCGCGGAGCGGCGGGAGCGGAAGAGGTCGAAGGGTTTGAACACGGCCGCGATGCTTGCTGCGAGCTGGCCCACCCCATACCCCGGGTCTTTGGCCAGCAGACCCAGAACCAGGCGGGCGAACCCGCCGATGACTGCCCCGACGGCAAGGAAAGGCACTTTCCAGAGCGTTGCGTGTTTCAGCCTGAGGTAGACCTCCGCACGGCGGGAGGCTCCCAGGGAGGCCGCGTGATTGTTGCGGTTCCCGGAATGGCGCATCACGGCGGACGGGACGACGACGACGCGGTTACCGGCGAGGCGGTTACGCCAGCAGAAGTCGACGTCGTCGCCGGTGCCCGGCAGGGCCGGATCGAAACCGCCCAATTGATCCCATACATCGCGGCGAATCAGGATGCCTGCCGAGTTGACGGCAAAAGTGTCACTGCGGGCGTCGTACTGGCCTTGATCCAGTTCATCGACGTCGATGAGGGTGAGGCGCTCCGCCCAGCGGCTGATCGACAGTCCAACGTCCACCAGCTTGCGCGGGTGCTCCCACTCGACCTGCTTGGCACCCGCCACTGTCACCGATGGCGCGAGCTCTACGGCCCGAAGCAGTTCATGGAGCGCGTCAGGGTGGGGTGCGGAATCATCGTGGAGCAGCCAAATCCAGTCCTGGCCGCTTTCCGGGTCCGCACGCCTGCCCTCGGGAATTTCCGCAAGGGCGGTCTTCACTGCCGCACCGAACCCGGCACGTCCACCAGCGGCCACGACCGGAGATCCAACCGGGAGTTGGAGTTGCAGAATTGACGCCGATTCATCTGTTGAACCGGCGTCTACTCCAACATGGAAGTCCGCGGGGCGGGTCTGCCGACTAACCGCACTGAGTGTGTCAGCGAGGTACTCAGCGCCGTTGTGAGCTACGACAACGGCAGTGACCCTCTGGTGGGAATGAATCAGACCGCTCGCTTCCGTAACCGGCGGCGCTCGCGCTCGGAGAGGCCGCCCCAGATACCGAACCGTTCATCACTGGCCAGTGCGTACTCGAGGCACTGCGCCTTGACGTTGCACGCACCGCATACCTTTTTGGCGTCCCTGGTCGATCCGCCCTTTTCCGGGAAGAAAGCCTCGGGATCAGTCTGTGCGCAGAGCGCGTCAGACTGCCAGCCAAGCTCGCCTTCGTCGTCGAAGTCGGAACCGATTCCGGGAAGCCCGATCCAGACGGCCTGCTCGACCTGCTCGGGGACGGCAGGCAGGTTGGGTTCCCGTGAAGGCTTTGCGTCGAGGAAGTTCTCGACGGCGCCACCTTCGCTCAGTGCCTCGTGCGCAGCGAGGAACGCGGTTGCCTCGTCGTCGAGGTTGCCCGTCTGTTGCCTGTAGCGTTCAGCGGCGTCAGGATCTGCAGGGTCTACGAACCAGTCCTGGGGCACGCCCCGTGATCCGTACCGCACAGATGCCTGGGCCGCAATGGTGGTGTGGTCTTTAAGGTGCTCTGCCTGCCCCATATCAGCCTCCCGGTGTTGCAGCTCCGGCAGGAAGCTAGTGTGGGAGATGCGCCTCCAGCAAGTCGCTGTAGGCCCCGAAATCCCGTCCGCCGAAACAAATCCGATGCCCTAATTACACGCGTGTAATACGTTCATAGTCAAGCGGCGGAGGGAATCTTATAGAGTCAATTTCTCAGACCCCTGTCACGCCACGCCCGGGGCGGCTCACAATTAAGCAACTGGCTCCGGACATCGCGCCTACCCAGACGCCAAATTAACACCCAGCGCAGGTCTCGGGCCGCCGGAAAGTGGCAGCGGCGCCGGAAATATTAAGAAGGAAGGCACCCCATGCGAAGTGCTGAAAGCATGGCCGAACTGCTCGAAGGTAGCCGCTCAGCGTCCACTGCGCCGCGCCTCATTTGGTACGGACCTGGCTCTGAGCGTATTGAGCTCTCAGGCCGGGTACTCGATAACTGGGTGGCAAAGACATCCAACCTGCTGATTGAGGAGCTCGACGCGACGGCCGGCACCACGGTTGCGCTCAACGCTCCGCCGCACTGGAAAACCCTCGTGTGGGCCCTCGCTTGCTGGCAGGTGGGAGCGATCACTCATTTCCCATCGGATCCCGGCTCGGACCCTCGCCCGGCGGGGACGACTGAGCCTGACATCCAGGTGACAATGCGGGCCGGCCAAGCGGCGCCCGGTCAGCTGCTCGTCGTGGTGGCGCCCGGGGCCCTTGACCTGCGCTGGCCGGAACCCCTCCCTGCCGGGGCGGTCGATTACGCGGCAACGGTGCGTTCCTTCGGAGACGCCTACCTTGAGCCCCTACCCGCTCCAGGCGCGGTACTGGCAGTCGGTTCCGAGGGAGAGCTTCGGTTCAGTGAGCTGATTTCCCAACCGTTGCCCCTGGACGATGCCTCGACCGCACTAGCGGCCGCGTTCGCAGATTCAGCCGACGACGCCGTCTGCCTGGTTCCTGCCTCCCTGCCCCTCCGCGCGGTGCTGGGTGCTGCAGTCCAGATCTGGGCACGGGGTGGAACCGTTGTCCTGGTGCACCCGGAGGTCGAGGTGAGCGACCGGCTGCTGACCGGCGAGCGCATTACTGCTCGGTTGTCTGCTTAGTTTCACGCACCACAGTCACCGCTCCTTGGTCATCCACCGAGCCACCGTCATGGGTATGCGCACGGGGATGGATAATCTCGTAATCGTGGTCGAATCCGGGTTCCTGGTCGAGTTCTTCGTTAAAGACCCAGAAACGGTAGGCAACGAAGCGGACCGCCGTTGCTAGCACCGTCCCGATGATTCCTGCAACGAAGAGGCCCGTGCGGTCAGAAATATCCAGTGGATACTTAGCCAGCCAGACAAAGCCGGCGGCAATGCCCAGGCCGATAGCGTTGATGAGCGCGAACATGACGAGCTCGCGGACCACGTTGGCCCGCCGCCGGTGACGGAAGGTCCAGTAGCGGTTGGCGATCCAGGCGAACACCGTGGCAATCGCGGCAGAATATACCTGCGCCTTCACCTCGCTGTCTTCCATCGGCCCGTGGATGAAGATCCAGAACAGGCCCTTGTCTATGACGAAAGCCACACCACCAACCGCGCCAAACTTGGCGAGCTCCCGCCAGAACAGCGACGCGAGAGCCCGGATCCGGTCCGCAAGTGCAGTGATCATGACCCTCCGGTCGGATAGATGGATTCGCCGTTGCAGTGCGTAGTTGGAGCCTGCGTGGCGGACGGGCTACGACACCGCAGCCTAACTGGTACGCCATTTTAGCTATCAATATTGGGACTTTCCCAAGAAGCCAGGTTGCAAGGGGGTCACATCGTAGGGGCGAGCCCCGCTATGGGTACCCTGAAGGAGTGACTTTTCCCGTAATTGGTGTGGTGGGCGGCGGCCAGTTGGCTCGAATGATGGCTCCTCCCGCCGTCGAACTTGGTATTGAACTGCGCGTCCTCGCCGAAGGCCCCGATGTTTCGGCCGTAGCCGCAGTGGCACATTCGACGGTTGGGGACTACACCAACCTCGATGATCTGCTTCGGTTCGCCGACGGCGTCGATGTCCTGACCTTCGACCACGAACACGTCCCAGGCGACCATTTGCGCGCACTTGTCGACGCCGGCGTCAACGTGCACCCGCAGCCCGAAGCCCTCCGCCACGCCCAGGACAAATTGGTGATGCGCGCCGCCATTGACCGGCTTGGCCTGCCGAACCCTCGCTGGACTGCGGTCTCAACGCCTGAGCAGTTGCGCACATTCGGCGACTCAATCGGCTGGCCAGTGGTGCTGAAGACCCCGCGCGGAGGCTACGACGGCAAAGGCGTACGGATCATCGACTCGGCAGTTGCAGTCAGCGAGGCAGCAGGCTGGTTCGGCAATTCACCACTGCTCGCCGAAGAGAAGGTCGCCTTCACCCGTGAACTCTCAGCTCTCGTTGCGCGGTCGTCGCAGGGCGAGATCCGGGCCTGGCCTGTGGTCCACTCGATTCAGGTCAATGGTGTCTGCGACCAGGTGATAGCCCCCGCCCAGGAACTGCCCCACGAGCGCGCGAAGGCCGCTGCGGACGCAGCCATGCGGATCGCGGAGGAGCTCGACGTCACCGGAGTAATGGCCGTCGAGCTGTTCGAGGTACCGGACTCTGAACACGGATTCCTCATCAACGAACTCGCCATGCGCCCGCACAATTCGGGGCACTGGACCATGGACGGCGCTGTGACCGGCCAATTCGAACAGCACCTGCGCGCGGTGCTTGGACTGCCACTCGGTGACCCTGTGCTTGCCGGCGGTGTCGTGGTGATGAAGAACGTCCTCGGCGGTGATAACCCCGAGCTGTACGGTGCCTACCCCGCCGCACTGGGCGCCGAACCTGCCGCGAAGATCCACACCTACGGCAAGGGTGTCCGTCCCGGGCGCAAAATCGGGCATGTCAATGCGATGGCGTTGCCGGGAGAGACCACCGCACAGGTCGCCGAGCGTGCTGAACGCGCCGCTGCCATCCTTCGGGACGGACGCGACCCCGGAAAGGAAACACTGTGAACCAATCCCCTACCGGGGCCCAAGTGGGCCTCGTCATGGGCTCGGACTCCGACTGGCCCGTTATGGAAGCCGCTGCGCAGGCACTCGATGAGTTCGGAGTTTCATACGAGGCCGACGTCGTCTCAGCCCACCGCATGCCCGAGGACATGGTGGCCTACGGGCGCGAGGCTGCCGGGCGGGGACTGCGGGTGATCATCGCGGGTGCCGGCGGGGCCGCGCACCTTCCCGGAATGCTGGCGTCCCTGACCACACTGCCCGTGATCGGCGTTCCGGTGCCGCTGAAGCACCTGGACGGAATGGACTCGCTTCTTTCGATCGTGCAGATGCCAGCGGGTATCCCGGTGGCTACCGTGTCCGTTGGCGGCGCGCGTAACGCCGGGCTCCTCGCCGTTCGTATTCTCGCCTCCGGTCAGGGGCCGCAGGCGCAGGAGCTGTCCGGCCAGCTCAATGAGTTCGCGCGCACGCTGCGGCAGACCGCGCTGGACAAGGGTGCCGCGCTGCGCGCCCGCGCAGGCAGTAACGACGGCGGCGCATGAGTCGGGCTGTTCACCCGGGGCGCCCCTCCGAGCGGACCCTCCTCACGGATCCGGTGCGCTACCCGGAGTCGGCACAGCCGCATATCCGGACCAAACGTGCTTTCTTCCTCCTTATCCTCACTCTGCTGATTCCCGGCTCCGCGCAGATCGTTGCCGGCGACCGCAGGCTCGGAAGACGTGCCCTGCGCGTCACGCTCGCGGCTTGGCTCCTGGTGATTGCCGCCGTCGTCGTCGCAGTGGTCAACCGGCAGGCGCTGGTGAGCCTTGTGACCCACGAATGGCTGTCGCTGGTTCTGATCGCCGCGCTGGTGATACTTGCCATCGCCTGGGCTTTCCTCTTCCTCAACACGCTGCGCATCATCCGCCCGCCGCTCCTCAACAGGGGCATGCGGCCGGCGGTCGCAGCCGCCCTGGCCGTGCTCATGCTGCTGACCAGCGGCAGCCTCGGATACGCCGCATACCTGCTAAACGTTGGGCGGAGCACGTTCGGGAGCATCTTCCAGGCAGGACCGGCCTTCGATCCCGTTGAAGGCCGCTACAACTTCCTGCTCATGGGCGGCGACGCCGGAGAGGACCGCACCGGGCGGCGCCCTGACAGCATCTCCGTCATCAGCGTGGATGCCGAATCCGGTGCCGCAGTGACTTTCAGCATTCCGCGTGACTTCCAGAACGCGCCGTTCTCGGAGGGGTCGCCACTTTGGGAGCTGTGGCCGGACGGATACAACTGCGGCAACGAGTGCATCATCAACAGCCTGTACCCGACGGTCTCGCAGGACTATCCGGACATTTATCCGGAGGCGGAAGATCCTGGAGCGGAGGCCATGATGGACGCCGCAAGCGGCATCCTTGGCATCGAGGTGCAGGCCTACATTCTCGTGGACATGGCCGGCTTCGAGCAGCTGGTTGACGCGATGGGCGGCATCACCATCAACGCCGGCGGTTGGGTGCCCATCACCTCCACGGAGATTCCCGGTACCGAACCAAAGCGGTACAACCCTCCATCGGAGTGGATCGCGCCGGGCGTGCAGAACCTCGACGGCTACCATGCCCTCTGGTACGCGCGTTCACGCGAATATGCCACCGATTACTCCCGCATCCGCCGCCAGCAGTGCGTTCAGGCTGCGATGATCGCACAGCTCGACCCTGCAACAGTCCTCACACGCTTCCAGGAGATCGCCTCTGCCGGCACGCAGATCGTCGAGACGGACGTTCCCCGAGATCAGCTGGGCAGCTTCGTGGACCTGGCGTTGAAGGCGAAGAACAACGACGTCGGCCGCCTCACCATCGGTGCGCCTGACTTCGGCGAGCCGGGTGACCTGTTCTCCACCTACCCGGACTTCGACCAGATCCACCAGCGGGTGCAGGAAACCCTCGCCCAGGCCTCCCCTGAGTCCCCTGAAGCTTCCGGAGCTACCGGAGCTACCGGAGCTACCGGGTCAGTGGCCATCGAACGCGCGGCACTGATCGGCTCCCTGCCGGCGCAGATCGCCCCCGGTGAATTGAGCGAGGAGTACCTGCACCAACTGGCGCTCAACCAGGACTGGGCAACACTGGAATCTCTGCTGGCCGACAATGGGGACTGCAGCCCCGCTTAGGGAATGGACACTGGATGTACAAGCTCGACAACCCGCTGCGCCCCTACGCCTGGGGCTCAACCACGGCCATCGCCGAACTGCTGGACCGCAGCCCGTCCGGCGGACCGGAGGCCGAGCTCTGGATCGGCGCCCACCCCGATTCACCTTCTGTGGTCCTCGGTCATGGGGATACGAATCTGGGGCTCGATGACCTCATCAAGACCGATCCGGACCGGACGCTCGGTGCACCAAGCCGCGCCGCGTTCGGGGACCGGTTGCCCTTCCTGATGAAGATCCTCGCCGCGGCTGCCCCGTTGTCCCTTCAGGTGCACCCGAGCCTCGTCCAGGCCCGTGAGGGTTTCGCTGCTGAGAATGCGGCAGGTATCCCGCAGGACGCAGCGCACCGGAACTACCGGGATGCCTTCCACAAACCGGAACTGATCTTCGCGCTCACCGGCTTCGAAGCACTGTGCGGATTCCGTCCGGTTTCGCAGTCCGTTGAGATCTTCACGCGGCTTGTGAAGCTGGCCGGACAGCACAACGGCCGGGCTCCGGCCATCCTCGAGTCCGTTGTGCGTGACCTTTCCATCCCCGAGGCTGCACGCGCCCTGCGCGAGGCGTTCACCCGGCTGCTCACCGGTGGCCCGGAGACGACGGCGGCGGTGGACGCCGTCGTCGGCGTACTGGAGGGTCTGGCGGAGCTGACTGAAGGCGACGACGCCCTCCTGTCCGAAGCCGCCGCAACGGTACTTGAGCTGAACAGGCACCACCCTGGGGATCCTGGTGTCCTGGTGTCGCTGCTGCTCAACCGCGTCCGGCTTGAACCGGGCCAGGCCCTCTACCTGCCTGCGGGAAACGTGCACGCCTACCTTGAGGGGCTCGGTGTGGAGGTCATGGCCTCCTCCGACAATGTGCTCCGCGGGGGGCTCACCCCGAAGCACGTCGACCTCACTGAACTGCTCAAGACCGTCGGCTTTGAGCCGCTCGAGTTGCCCCTGCTCACTCCTGAGCCGACTCCCCTCGGCCAGGAACTGTACTGCCCGCCCTTCGACGAGTTTCAGCTGCAGCGAATCGAATTGCCGGTCGAGATTGGCGACAGTGCAGCCTCAGCCGACGTGCCGCTGGCACAGAACGGGGCTGCCGTCGTCGTCGTCGTTCAGGGTTCGGTGGTGCTCGACTCCCCCAAGGGTGACCTGCTCCTGCACCGCGGCGAGAGCGCGTTCATCCCCGCGAACGAGTCGCCGGTCATGGTCAGGCGCGCCTCGGACACCACGCACGACGACGACGGCTCCGCTCTCGCGTTCGCCGTCACCGTGGGCGCTGCGGCCGATTCCAACCCAGGCGGGCTGGGACCGTTCAGGGGCGCGGACGAACGGACGCTGTCTTAGCCTTGAGCCCCGCAAGAGTGCGCCTCCCGACGGAGAGACCGCGCCGCGCGAGCGGCATGGCCTTCGCGTACGCCGGGTAAAGGGGCGAGAGCGGCTTGTCCCAGGTACCCATCAGCAGGTTCTCGTGCTTGGCCCAGCCCATCTTGAACTTCGAGACGCCGTCATTGAGCAGGCCGTTGAAGTCGTAGCGCTGGACGCCACGCTCCTTCATCTTCTGGATCGCCAGCCACTTCAACGCGTAGTTGGCGCGCAGCCGCTCGCCTTCTTCGGTCATTCCCCCGTACAGCTCGAAGGCCGTGTGTCCGCTTGCCGAAAGCCAGAGGAAGGCGACCACAGTGGTGCCCTGGAAGGCTGCCAAGACCGGCGAAGCGTCCCCCAGGTTCTCGAAGATGTCCAGGTAGTAGCGGTCCTCGTGGATTCCGAAGCCCGCGCGCTCGGACGTTTCCCTGTACACGGCAAGGCAGTCGGTAAGTTCCTCCCGGGTGACCTCGCGAAACTGCAGTTCCTCGCGACCCGATTTGCGGATGTACTGGCGGTGCTTCTTGGACATGCCCGCAAGCAGCTCGTCCTCGCTGAGGCTGAGGTCCAGTATCAGGGTCCGCGGGATCAGGATGGTGTTCTGCGTGGGACGGAACCCGGCAGCCCGCACGGCTCCGGAGTATTCCGAATCCGCATCCCAGTCTGGTTCGATGCTCAGCACGGACCCTGCGTAGGCTTCGCGGGCGTGATCCGCCACCGTTTCCAACACCGGTTGTGCATCCTCGGCGGCGCATGCCGGGCCGCGCGGGATGTACACCATCGCCTTGAAGGGAAACGGCAGGCGGCGCACGAGGAGTTGGACGCACGCCACCCTGCGGCCGTCCCGGCTCACGATCAAACGATCGACCTGCCAGCCATGCTGCGCCTTGGTCTGACCCCACCCCCACAGTTGCTGGGGGTGGCCGCCAAGGGAGTTGACGGCAGCGTCCCATTCGGCACGGTCCCGGCACAGGTCGATCAACAAAGTCATGAAGACCAGCCTACTTGCCGAGGGACCCGCGCCGAGCGTCAGCGAGACTCGCGCGGTGCCGGGACCCGCGCCGAGCGCTAGCGAGGTATGGGAGCTTAGCTGATACGCGCGTAGCTCTCCCACTTGTGGGCCTGGTGCTCGCCGTCTACCACTCGGATGGTGCCCGACTTCGAGCGCATCACGATCGACTGGGTGAGAACC
This sequence comes from Arthrobacter sp. TRD_SC_6, assembly GCF_055361185.1. Classification (NCBI taxonomy): domain Bacteria; kingdom Bacillati; phylum Actinomycetota; class Actinomycetes; order Micrococcales; family Micrococcaceae; genus Arthrobacter; species Arthrobacter sp. TRD_SC_6. The sequence goes on along the minus strand of NZ_CM143953.1, from coordinate 1,873,361 downwards.
TTGCCCTTGTTGTAACGGACACCGCGCAGCAGGTCACCGTCGGTGATTCCCGTCGCAGCGAAGTAGCAGTTGTCGCTGGTCACCAGGTCATTGGTGGAGAGCACACGGTCGAGGTCGTGTCCGGCGTCGAGCGCCTTCTGCTTCTCGTCGTCGCTCGTTGGCCACAGGCGGCCCTGGATCACACCGCCCAGGGACTTGATGGCGCAGGCCGCGACGATGCCTTCAGGAGTGCCGCCGATGCCCATCAATGCGTCGATGTCCGTTCCTTCGCGTGCGGCCGCGATGGCGCCTGCGACGTCCCCGTCCATCAGGAACCGGGTGCGGGCACCGGCGTCGCGGATTTCCTGAACCAGCGGGCGGTGCCTGTCGCGGTCAAGGATCATCACGTTGATCTGGCTGACCCGCTTGCCCTTTGCCTTCGCGATCAGGTGCAGGTTCTGCTTGACGGGGAGCCGCAGATCCACCATGTCAGCAGCTTCCGGTCCGGTGACCAGTTTCTCCATATAGAACACGGCGGAGGGGTCAAACATGGTGCCGCGCTCCGCGACCGCCAGAACGGCCAGCGCATTGTTGATGCCGAGTGCAGTCAAGCGGGTGCCGTCGATGGGGTCAACAGCGACATCACACTCGGGGCCGCTGCCATCGCCGACGCGCTCGCCGTTGTACAGCATGGGGGCTTCATCCTTTTCGCCCTCGCCGATGACCACCACGCCGTTGAAGTGGACCGTTGAGAGGAGGGAGCGCATTGCGTCCACTGCGGCGCCGTCAGCCTTGTTCTTGTCACCGAATCCGACCCAGTGCCCGCCTGCAATTGCTGCTGCCTCGGTCACCCGCACCAGTTCGAGCGCAAGGTTGCGGTCCGGCTCGTCATCCCCCACCGCCAATGCCGGTGAAAGGGTGGAATACTGCGCTGCCTTTGCGGTGTTGGACACGTGTTACCTCATCATCGAATTAGACGGTTCCTTCTTCGCCAATCATAGTGCGGTCCAGCCCCGCAGCCACGATCCGTGACGTACGCGGTTGGTGCGCGACCGGTGCTCCCTGGTTGGGATGGTGGACGCAGCGTGGGTGACAATGGAGGTGTGAGTGATGCGCAGGAAAACCAGCAGCAGGCACCGGTGACTCCGGTGCTCACCAGTAAGCAGGCCAAACGTGCCAACGCTTCGGCGGTGGGAATGCTCATCGCAACCGCGGTCACCCTGGCGCTCGTCTTCTTCGTCGTTCTGCTGAATCCCACCCACACTGCCGAGACCTACACCCGGGATATCGACGTCGCCACCGTGGCCGAGGAAGCGGAAGCCTCCGCCGGGTACCAACCGGTAGCGGCGGAACTTCCGGATGGCTGGACTGCGAATTTCGCCCGTTGGACCGGTGCGTCGGCCAACGGCGTCGGGTTCTGGGAAGTGGGATATCTCACCCCGGGTGAACAGTTCGTCCAGGTCACCCAGACAGATCAATCGAACCCGACCTGGCTCTCGCAGCGCCTCGAGGAGGCCCAACCCTCCGGCCAACGCGAGATCGACGGCGTCACCTGGGAATTTCTCGACAGCGCCTCGGGTGATGCTTTCCTTACCGCGGAGATTGGTGGGTTCACCGTGATTCTCAACGGCACCGCTGACCTCGCGGAGTTCGATGTGCTCGGCGAAGCTGTCGCGGACTCACTCTAGAGAACCCCTCTCCGGAAGCGCCGGGTTCAGGGTTCGTCATGGAAGCGGCCTACCCGGATCGACGCGAAGTACAGTGATCGGGTGAACACGCAACTTACTCCCGCGGAAGCCTGGCAGAAACTGAGCGATGGAAATGCCCGCTTCATTTCCGCAGAAGCCTCCCATCCCAACCAGGATGCAACCCGCCGCGCTTCGCTGGTGGAAACCCAGAACCCGTACGCGGTCATCTTCGGCTGCTCCGATTCCCGGCTGGCAGCAGAGATCATCTTCGACGTCGGCCTCGGTGACATCTTCGTGGTGCGTACGGCCGGCCAGGTGATCGACGACGCCGTTCTCGGCTCGCTTGAGTACAGCGTGAGCGTATTGAATGTTCCGCTCATCATTGTCCTCGGTCATGATTCCTGCGGTGCGGTTGCGGCAACCATGAGCGCCATAGACAGCGGCAGCATGCCTCCCGGCTTCATCCGGGACCTGGTCGAGCGGATCACACCCTCGGTGCTCACCTCGCGCCGCAACGGGGTAACGGACGTCAACGGGACAGTGGTTGAGCACATCAAGCAGACCGCCAGCCGCCTGGTTGATTCCTCCCGCGTGCTGAGCGACGCCGTTGACCAGGGGGCTACCGCCGTCGTCGGTGTTGCCTACCGGCTCGAGGAGGGCAAGGCGGAGCTGGTAGCTGACTTCGGTTCCGCAACGCAGGGCCCGCCAGCGCTTAGCTGAATTTGTGGGCGCGCCGAGCCACGGGCGAGAATTGGCCCATGACGACTGAGACCCCGGACAACCCTGCCAACCTCGAATACCGCATAGAACACGACACCATGGGTGAGGTGAGGGTTCCCGCCAAGGCGCTCTACCGTGCACAGACGCAGCGCGCCGTGGAGAATTTCCCCATCTCCGGCAAAACCCTTGAGCCGGCCCATATCGAGGCTCTGGCGCGGATCAAGAAAGCGGCCGCGACGGCCAATGCCGAACTCGGTGTGCTCGACGCCGATCTCGCGCGGGCCATCGAATCGGCGGCAGATGAGGTGGCTGCCGGGAAGTACGACGGCGACTTCCCGATTGACGTGTTCCAGACCGGTTCCGGGACATCCTCGAACATGAACACCAACGAGGTCATCGCTGAACTCGCAACCCGTGCGCTGAAGGCTGGCGGCAGCGACAAGGTGGTCCACCCGAACGACCACGTCAATGCCTCGCAGTCCTCCAATGACGTGTTTCCAACATCGGTGCACGTTGCTGCCACTTCAGCGCTGATCAATGACCTGATTCCCGCGCTTGAATACCTCGCGGAATCGCTTGAGCGGAAGGCTGAGGAGTTCGCGGGCGTCGTCAAGTCCGGCCGCACCCACCTGATGGACGCCACCCCCGTGACGCTGGGCCAGGAGTTCGGGGGCTACGCAGCGCAGGTCCGCTATGGAATCGAACGCATCAACGCTTCCCTCCCCCGGGTCGCCGAGGTTCCCCTCGGCGGCACAGCCGTCGGCACCGGCATCAACACCCCGGCCGGCTTCTCTGCCCGCGTGATCGAGCTCCTCGCCGGGGACACCGGGCTACCGCTGACCGAGGCTCGCAACCACTTCGAGGCCCAGGCCAACCGCGACGGGCTCATCGAGGCCTCCGGGCAGCTGCGCAACATCGCCTACTCCTTCATGAAGATCAACAACGATCTGCGGTGGATGGGATCAGGACCCAACACGGGCCTTGGCGAGATCGCGATTCCGGATCTTCAGCCGGGCTCGTCGATCATGCCCGGCAAGGTCAACCCCGTGATCTGCGAGGCCGCGATCATGGTCGCAGCCCAGGTCATCGGCAATGACACCACCATTGCCCTCTCCTCCACCAACGGAGCGTTCGAGCTCAACGTCGGAATCCCCGTGATGGCTGCGAACCTGCTGGAATCCATCCGCCTGCTCACCAACACCAGCCGGGTCATGGCCGACAAGATGATCGACGGCCTGACGGCCAATGAGGAGCGTGCGCGTTTCCTGGCCGAGGCCTCCCCCTCGATCGTCACGCCGCTCAACAAGTACATCGGCTACGAGAACGCGGCGAAGATCGCCAAGAAGGCCGTAGCAGAGGGGCTCACGGTGCGGGAGGCCGTCGTCGCACTCGGTTATGTCGAGCGCGGTGAACTGACCGAGGCGCAGCTGGACGAAGCGCTGGACGTCCTCTCCATGACGCGGCCGCCGCAGTAATTCGTCGTTGCCAATCGACTCAGCAGGAATAGCTACTATCGAGCGCCATTTCCAGCTATTTCTGTTGAGTCGATGATCAGGCAGTGAAACGCGAGGGCCCGGACGGTGTAAACCATCCGGACCCTCGCGTTGTATTCCAGGGACTGGTTGCCTTAGCGGGCGGGACCTACCACCTTCAGCCGATCCCAACCGAGCAGCTCTCCACCTGCGGTGTGGATGACCAGCCGGTTGTCACCCGGCTTGGTGCCCTCCGGCGTGGTTACTGCCACAGTGCCCTCGGCGGAGACCAGGTGCCACCCGAGCGATTCCTCGCGAAGGTAGACGTGCACCCACTCGCCGTCCGGGAGGTTGGACAGCGTTACCTCCGAAGCTCCGCGCGGGAACTTCTGCTTGCCGAGGCCGAGGTCAAGCTGGTTCTCCTCCGTCAGATCGTCCTCTGCGGGGACGTCCGGCGTGTCGCTGGGCTTCACGAGATCACCGGGAGCCGGCTCGTCACCGGTGTAGGCAATGCTCGGTGCGACCGGGCGGTCCATGCCCTCACCCAGGAAGTATGAGGTGTGAGGAGGCTGGTTGTAGGAAGTGTTCTGCCACGCGACGCCGAGCCGGTAGACCGGATCGGATTGCAGGGTCCGCAACCGGTGATCGGTGACGTTCACAGTGGTGGCGATACGCAGCGCGGTTGAATCATCAGTCCGCGTCACGATCTCTTCGCGCCAGTCGCCGAACAGATCCGCCTGCAGCGCAGGGGTGCCCTTCGTGTCATTACCGGTCAACGTTCCGTCAGCCCGGTAGATCACCTCGGAGGTGCCGGATTCCGGAATCCATTTGGAGATCGTCGGAACGCCTGTGCGGGTTGCCTCCGTCCAGTCGTGGTCGGTGATCTCCCGCAGGAGGTCTCCATCCCACCAGGTCAGGAAGTTGGCGGCGGGGATCTGCTCCGAAAGCAGTTCTCCGTCACTGGCGCGCACCTGTCCAACACGGGAGTTCCAGGCGGCGTCGCCGCCGATGGCCCAGCCCTCCGCGCCGGCGTGACGCGGATCGATGTCCGCCATGGCTGCACGGCCGGTGTCGCGTGTAGCCGGGATGGACCACAGCACCTCACCGGTCGCAGCGTCCCGGAACGTTGCCCCGGTACCGCCCGAGGCGCCGATGTCCTCATGCGCAGCGAATACTTCGAGCCCCGCCCGAGCCGGATCGAAATCGGAGACATGCAGCGCGTCACCGTGGCCGAGGCCCGTGTTGTAGAGCGGCGTGCCGTCGTCGTCGATCGTCATGGACCCGAAGACAATCTCATCCTTCTGGTCGTTGTCGACGTCCGCAACCGAGAACTGGTGGTTGCCCTGCCCGCGGTACTCGTCCCCTGACTCGTTGGAGTCAAAGGTCCACCGTGAGGTGAGGGAGGTGCCGTCGAAATCGTACGCAGCGATCACTGTCCGGGTGTAGTAACCGCGGCTGAAGATCACGCTCGGCTTCTCACCGTCGAGGTACGCGACGCCGGCCAGGAAGCGGTCAACCCGGTTCCCGTAGGCATCGCCCCACGAACCGACGTCGCCGCGTGCAGGGATGTAGTCAGTCGTGTCGACTGCCGCACCAGTTGCGCCATTGAAGACGGTGACGAATTCGGGTCCGGTGAGAACGTAGCCGCTTGAGTTGCGGTAGTCGGCACGTGCGTCGCCGATGACCGTTCCTGCTCCGTCGACGGTTCCGTCCGCTGTCTTCATAGTGACCTCGGCCTTTCCGTCGCCGTCGAGGTCGAACACCTGGAACTGCGTGTAGTGTGCGCCGGCCCGGATGTTCTTGCCCAGGTCAATGCGCCACAGGCGGGTGCCGTCGAGCTTGTAGGCATCGACATACACGTTGCCCGTGTAGCCGGCCCGGGAGTTGTCCTGCGAGTTGCTCGGATCCCACTTGAGGACTATCTCGTACTCGCCGTCTCCGTCGAGGTCACCGATCGATGCGTCGTTGGCACGGTAGCTGTAGGGCTGGCCGTCCTTCGTGTAGGCATCAGCCGGCTTGTCCAGCGGGATATCAAGTGTCTGGGAGTCCCAGACCGAGAAGTCCTCGGTGGCCCAGCGCTCAGTGCCGTTCACCACTGTGCTGATGCGGTAGGTTGCATCGGCGTTGCCGTCGGCGTCGAGCAGGTTGGTGCTGTCGGTGACCGGCTCGGTGGTGATGCGATCGCCGTCGCGGTAGACGTGGAACCCGATTTCCTCGGGATCCAGGCCCAGCATGCGCCAGCCAACGTAGATGCCTTCTTCGGACGCCACGGCGACCGGCGAGCGGTCGAGCCGCTCGGCCTGCCGCACCAGGGTGGTGACAGCGGGTGAGGTGACGGTTTCGGATTTTTCTGAGACACCGCCGGCGTTGACAGCCCCAACCGCGTAGACGTACTCCACTGTTGTCAGCACGTCGGTGTCCTTGTAGGTGGGTTCCTCTGCGCGCCCTACCAGTTTCAGCTCACCAACCGAGCCGTCGGGCAGCGGATCCGCACGGAACACCTGGTAGAACAAGGCGCCCTCAGAAGGCTTCCAGGTGATGGTGACGTCGTTCTTGTTCACCTCACCGACCGCCAGGTCCGTGGGAACGGGAGCCTTCGCAACATCCTCATCAACCGTGGTCAGCTGCAGCGCGTTCGAGGGAACGGACTCAGCTCCGGCCGCGTCCAGTGCAACCACCGTATAGACGTACTCGAGGCCGATGTCAGCGGTCGTGTCAACGAATGACGTTCCGTCCACGTCCCCGAGCGCCTCAGGGCTGGCAGCTCCTGCGGACTGACGGTACACACGGTAGGCTGTGGCGTCGTCGTTCCCGCTCCAGCTCAGCGATACGGCGACGGAGCTGCCGTCGATTGTGACGTCGTCGGCAGCGAGATTCGTCGGTGCGAGCAGCAGCGGCGTGATCTCGATGCCGTTCAGGCGCGAGGACGCCCCGGTCATCACAAGATTGATCTGCCCGTCGGTCACCAGGACCGGCTGGCTGATCTTCTGCGAAACAGCACCGCGGCCCGCGTTCGACGCGCCGAAGTCCCTGCCTTCGATCTGCACGTTGGACCGGCTGGTTCCGATCCAGTCACCGTTGTAGGTCTTTACGGCGTAGGAGCCGTTCGGGACGTCAACAACGAATTCGTGGGTGGGACTTGGCAGCAGGAAGTCACGCTCGAGGTCGGTGGGCGGCGGATCGAAGTTGTTTCCGCGGTCGCGGCCGCCCATGCCGGCGGTTGAAAGGAACCCCCACCCGATGTCCTCGGTGTAGACCGATCCAAGGTTCACCTCGGTGTAGCCCGGCATCAGCGGGTTGCCCGCCAATTGAACGTCGAACTTGTAGAGCGGAGCCTTGGTGGTGATGCGTACCGCTTGCGACGGCGCGGAGTCACCCCGCCCGTTGACGGCCACGACACGAAGGTCGTAGGACTCGCCCTCATCGAGGCCGCCAACCGAAGCCAGCGGAAGCGTCGACGTGGTCATGAGTGCATAGGCTTCGTCGCCGTCGTCGGCCTTCTTCACGAAGATCTTGTAGATGTCGGCGCCTTCCACGGCGTCCCAGGTCAGCTGGGCGCCGGCGTTGGAAACGCTTCCGGCTACCACCCCTGTGGGTGCCGCCGGAACTTCGGCGGGAGGCTCAACCGCTTCGACCTCTGCGGCAAGCGGGATGTCCAGCTTGGCCACGTCGGTAGCTACCAGTCGGGCCATCTGAATGGCGCCGTATTCCTGGAAGTGGGTGTCATCCACTGTTCCGTTGGGACGGTTAGCGTACACGCCGGCGGGCACGTGCAGGAACACTGACTTTGCGGCCTCCGCACCGATTTCGGTGAGGTAGGCCCGGCTGGATGCCGACAGGTCCACGAGCGGAGTGCCGGTTTCAGCGGCAAGGCCCGACGCCGCCTCGACGTACTGGGGGAAGGAAACGTTCGCTTCGCCCTCGGCGTTGTAGGACCGGCGGGAAACCGGGGTGACGATCACCGGCGTTGCACCGCGCTGTGTGGCACCGTCAACGAAGGTGCGAAGGTACTCGTAGTAGTCACCCGGAGCTGCCCAGCGGTCATCGACGCCGTAACTGTTGTCGTTATGGCCGAACTGCACGAACAGGTAATCGCCGGGACGAATGTCCAGCAGCACCTCGTCGAGGCGGCCCTGGCTGATGAAGTTCTTGGCACTGCGCCCGCCGATGGCCTTGTTTTCGACCGTCACCTCATCCGAGAGGAAGCGGTCGATCATCTGACCCCAACCGGCTTGTGGGACGAAGTCGGCTGTGTAGCTCTGGACGGTGGAGTCACCGGTTATCCAGGCGGTCGGTTCGGTACCGGCTTCGCTGGGAGTCTTCTGGGTGAGGACAAGCGAGTTGAGGTTAGCGGCAGTGCCCCCGAAATCAAGGTTCAGTTGTCCGTCGACAATGGCGATGTCGAAGGCCATTTCCAGGTATTCGCCCGCGGGCTTCGCGGTCTGCTGCACCTTGTTCATCTGTTCGGCAATGATCGCAATGTCAGTAGCGCCCTGGGCGTCACCGGCGATGAGGTCAACCGAATAGTTGCCGTTTGGCAGGTCAACCACCAACTCGGTGTCGCCCACGGTGGCGAAATCCGAGCGGGTGGCATCTGCAGTACCGCGGTCGGTTGCAGTGACCTTCGATACGTCGACGAATCCGGCGCGGTTCCCGGCCGTGTAGGCCGTCGTCGCATCGATACGGACGGCTCCTGGCGCGGTTTGCCCGCTGCCGAGATCGAAGGAGAGGACGCCGCTGTCCGGGAGGGTTGGTGCGTCGCCGCTGAGGCTTGAGACAGCAACAGCCGACGACGGTGAGAGCCCATCTGCGCCACGCGCCTGCACTTTGTAGAAGTGGGCCTTGGTGGTGTCGACGGGATCGGTGAGGTAGACCACGCGCTCGGCTGTCTCCCCTACCTTCGTGTATGGTCCGCTGGCCGTCTCGGCACGCGTGACGACATAACCGGTTGCTCCACTGACCTCGTTCCAGCGAAGAGTGACTGCCTCCCCGGTTACGTTGGACATCCGCACGGACTGCGGCGCGGCGAGCGCGGACACAGGCTCTTCGGGCTCGGGCTCGGGCTCCGGCTCGGGCTCCGGCTCTGCTTCAACTGAAGTGACCACAATGCCGTTTACATAGGCGCCCGCACCTTCCCCGGTGAGGCCGATGGTGAGCTGGCCGTCCTCGACCGTGGTCTGCCAGGTCTGCTCGGAGACGGCCTGCCGTGCCTGAACGGTTCCAGCGGGCGCTCCTTCCAGGCTGACATTCGTTTTCGTGGTGCTGGTGCCGGGAAGCTGATCGCCCGAAAGGACGCGAACGCTGTAAGCGCCGTTCGGTACATCCACCGCGAACCCCCAGGCGGTGGCGAGCACAAAATCATTCTTCAGGGGATCAGCAGGCTCCGTCGTGCGGGCGCGGGAGATCGGAGCGATTGAGTCAGCGGGAACAATGCCGTACCCGGTTTCCGCCGAATACCGGTTCGATTCGGCTATCCCTGTCCAGCCTTCCGCGACGGGACTTGCGCTGGTTCCGAAATCGAAGGACCAGGTAGTGGGTGGATCAGCCGCTATGGCTGGTGTAGTAGTTACACAGAGACCGAATATGGCGGTCCCCGCGATCAGCGTGCGCACGGGGGTTGCGCGCAGAGATCCGAGGGTCATGGAATCACACCTTCTGTTTCGACAGTGAAATCGTCCGGGTGGTACGAGCGCTGGTTCAATGTCTGAATCGATTCATTAATGAAACGATTCACGCCCAGCTCAGCCAGCCTAACGGTGATAGCGGTCACATACAAGCAAAATGACGAAAAGATGGAAAGCGTTTTCTAGGCGGACACGACCGCATTGGTTACGGGCCTGCCGCGGCCGCGGCGGAGTTGCGGTCTTCGGGGGAATGTTCACGAGCAGGCTCACCAAGTACCTGACGACGAGGTTCGCCAGCTTAACAGTGGCGGGAGCCAGCCGAAGTCAGCGGACGAAGTCAGGCACGCCCGTCGAGTAGCGCGCCGTTTCCGCATGGCGTCGGTGCAGCTGGTTCAGTGCCGGCAGTGCGTCGACGTCGAACCAGCCCACTTCGGATAATTCGTCGTCATTCACCCGGGCCTCACCGGAGACGTAACGGCAGCGGAAGACCAGGCTGAGAAACGTGCATACGTCCTGATTCGGGAAAGTGACGGGGCCGACGACGTCGACACTCACCAGGTGCTCCACCTCCACGGTCACCCCGGTTTCCTCGAGCACCTCGCGCGCCATTGCCTGCGCGGGGTGCTCACCGGGGTCGATAATCCCGGTGATGAGCGTCCATTGGCCGGTGTCGGCGCGCCGTCCGAGGAGGACGCGGCCGTCGTCGTCGTACACCACCGCCGCAGCGCCCGGGAGCCAGAGCGGCTCGTGTCCGATTTTGGAGCGTAAGTTCAACACGAAGTCGGGCGTGGGCATGATGCTCAGCCTAACGCGAGCACCACCCCGGCGCCGGCGATCATGAACGGGCCGAAGGGTATGGCGGACTTTGCGGTCCCGCGGCGGCTCGCGATGAGGAGCACTCCCCACAATCCGCCCAACAGGAACGCCGCGAACGTACCCCACAGCAGCGCCGGCCAACCGGCGAAGCCCAGGTAGAGTCCCAACAGCCCGGCCAGCTTCACGTCGCCGAACCCCATACCGGCCGGGTAGATAAGCCGCAGGATGAAGTAGAAGACCCAGAGGACGACGGCGCCGCCGGCAAGGGAGACGAGGCGTCCCCAGTCCTGGGCGGTGAGCGCAGCGGCGACCAGCAGGAAACCGGCGGCGGGGTAGGAGGGAAATACGATTCGGTTGGGCAGGCGGTGCGTGCGTATGTCGATGACGCTCAGCCGTACCCCGACCACGATCAGGAGCACCAGTGCTGCCGCACAGAACCAGAACGCGACGGGCACGGCGTCCCAGTACTCCCCCATCACAGCCAGCATGTGCTTACCGTAGCGGAGAACTCAGGTCGCCCTGCAACAAGCGTGACTACACTGTGGATATGTCGGCTTCCAGCAGTTCCAACCCGGCGGATGTATTTCGCTCCCTCTGCCGATCCTCGCCGTGGCGATGGGAAACGCTGCGGTTCGCCGTGTCATGGGTGACCCAGGAGGGCGAGTCTGCTCCCTTGCGCGCATGGGTCCGGCGGCCGGCCGCCCTGCGGGTCGAGGCAGCGGACGGCAAACTCCTCCACAGCAGCACCGGCAATGAGAACTCGCGCGATTCGCTTTATGTTAGCGCCAGCAAGAAGTCCTGGCTGGTGGCGCCGCGGCTGGTCACACCCGTCTATAACGACGTCGGCTACGTCCACCGCCGCCCCCAGGCAGCCTACGGCGATCCGGCGTTCGGTGATCCGCGCTGGACCGCCATGCTCGACCCCGTGGAACTGGCCGGGGATTCGCCGGTACCTTTTGCGACGCCATTCGCCAACCGGGTGGAGCTGGTAGATGTCGCCAACGAGACCTATGGCGGTCGGGACGCATTGGCGGCGACCGTGACACCGAACGTCTCCTACCAGCCCAACACGCCGGGCCGCCCGCTGATCGGCGCAGGCCGCACCCGGGTAGTAATCGACATCGCCACGGCAATCTGCGTGTCTACCACTGCCCTGGACGGCGACCTCGCCGGCTGCGGACACCGGGTGGCCATCAACGGCGTCGACGAGTACATGGTGGATGACCTGTTCATCGACGCTCCGCCCTCGCTCACGGACATCCGCGAACACATGCCGTGGCAGGTCCTCTGAGCGGTTAGACCTCCGCCCCTTCCAGGAGCTCCGTCACGAGGGCTGCGATCGGTGAGCGCTCCGAACGTGTCAGCGTAATGTGCCCGAACAAGGGATGGCCTTTGAGGGTTTCGACGACGGCGGCAATGCCGTCGTGCCGGCCAACCCTGAGGTTGTCCCGCTGTGCGACGTCGTGGGTGAGGACAATCTTCGAGTTCTGCCCGATGCGGCTCATCACCGTCAGCAGGACGTTCTTCTCAAGCGACTGCGCCTCATCGACAATCACGAACGAATCGTGCAGCGACCGGCCACGGATGTGTGTCAGCGGCAGCACCTCAAGCATTCCGCGGTCCATGACCTCTTCGACTACTTCCTGCGAGACCAGGGCTCCAAGCGTGTCAAAAACCGCCTGGGCCCAGGGGTTCATCTTGTCGCTCTCGCTTCCTGGCAGATAACCCAGTTCCTGGCCACCCACTGCATACAGCGGGCGGAACACGACGACTTTCCGGTGTTCCCGGCGCTCCAGCACGGCTTCGAGCCCCGCACACAGCGCCAGCGCGGACTTGCCGGTTCCGGCGCGCCCTCCGAGTGAAACGATGCCCACCTCAGGATCCATCAGCAGGTCGATCGCCAGCCGTTGCTCGGCGGACCGCCCGTGTAGCCCGAACACATCCCGGTCTCCGCGGACCAGACGAATCTGCTTGTCGGCGCCCACCCGGCCCAGCGCGGAGCCCTTGCCGGAATGCAGGATGACCCCGGTGTTCGCAGGAAGCTCGGCGGCGGCAGGCAGGAACACGGGCTCGTGCGTGTAGAGGGTGTCGACGTCGTCGTCCTCGGTGTCCAGCTCAGCCACGCCGGTCCAGCCGGAATCCCGTACAAGTTCGTTGCGGTACTCGTCCGCCTGCAGGCCCATCGCCGAAGCCTTCACGCGCATCGGCAGGTCCTTGGAGACGACGGTGACGTTCCGGCCCTCATCGGAGAGATTCTTCGCAACGGCAAGGATGCGCGAGTCATTATCGCCGCTGCGGAATCCGACGGGAAGCACCTCGGTGGATACATGATTGAGCTCAACGCGCAGCGTCCCGCCATCAGCCCCCAGTGGAATGGCCTTGCTCAGACCGTTATGTTCTACGCGCAGCTCATCCAGCAGTCGGAGCGCCTTGCGCGCGAAGTAGCCCAGCTCAGGGTCGTGGCGTTTACCTTCCAACTCAGTGATCACCACGATAGGCAGGATCACCTCGTGCTCGGCAAAGCGCATGATGGCGCGCGGATCGGACAACAGCACCGAGGTGTCAATCACGTAGCTTCGGCTGCCAAGGCTTTCGACAGCAGAAAGGCCCACCTCTGCGAGCACTTGTTCGTCCTGTGCTGCTCGGCGGGCCTTGCTGGTATCAAAGGCTTCTGTTGCGGATCGCTGGGTTGTGCGAGATGCGGCCACTTCAACTCCACTTCCCCGGGCGACTCGCGCCCAGGAATTCCTAGGGCTTGGGTGAGTCGGGCTGGCCTGGCGGCCGCGCACGGCCTCCCCTTCTCAGCGCGTGTGCTGTGGAGCACGTCGTCTGCATTGGTGGCCTCCCCGGCAGAAAAGCGGGTGCTTAGCTGCTGAAACTGACAATACGCTCAGCGACGACGACGGCGGCACCCACCCGGGTGGGCGTGTCGCGTGAAATTCAGGTGAACTGGTACGTCCCGTGCGCCAGGGGAAATTCAGCGGCGTTTCACGACCCGAACCGGCGCTGCCGCCTGCCATAATCGCGCAGGGCGCGGAGGAAATCAACCCGCCTGAAGTCCGGCCAGAGCGCTTCACAGAAATAGAACTCGCTGTACGCGCTTTGCCACATCAGGAAGCCGGAGAGTCGCAGTTCACCGGAGGTCCGGATCACCAGATCCGGGTCAGGCTGTCCGCGGGTGTAGAGGTATTCGGAGATCTGGCCGGCGTCGAGATTCTCGGCTACCTCAACCAGGGAGGAGTTCTCCTTGTCAGCGTGGAGGAGGAGTTCCTTTACGGCGTCGACTATTTCCCTCCGCCCCCCATACCCGACGGCGACATTGACGTGCAAGCCCTCAATACACGCCGTGCGCTCGGCGAGCTCGGTGACCTTGGATGCAAGGTGTTCCGGCAGCAGGTCCAGCGCACCCACGGGTTGAACGCGTACCTTCCGGGTCTCCCCCAATCGGTCCAGCGTGTTGCCGATGATGTCCAGCAGTTGCTCGATCTCCTCGGCGGAGCGGCTCATGTTGTCGGTGGAGAGCATGTAGAGGGTCACCATCTCCACGCCCAGCTCATCACACCAGCCGAGGAACTCGAGGATCTTGTCAGCGCCAGCCTGGTGCCCGTGCTGCGTGGGGGCGCCCGCTAGTTTCGCCCACCGCCGGTTGCCATCAACCATGACCCCGATGTGGTGTGGAATGCGGTCCGATACCAGTGAACGCTGCAACTTGCGTTCGTAGAAGTTGTAGGCGAACGACGGAAACTTCACGGCGGTGTCCACCCTTCCTTCGGTTGTGTATCGGGAGCCACCACTACCGTACCGGTAGGGGTCGAGGAGAACCTGAAAGCGCGGAGAATCCGCTTGTTACCCGTTAGTAACTAAGCGTGGGGTCGATTAGGATAACGCCCATGACCCGACGCAACAGCGGCGAATCCGCCGTCCCTTTAAGGCGCCATGAATCGGCTCCTCAACCGGGGCCGCTTGAGTCGGCAGTGGAACGGGCAGCCGACGCCCTGGACATCAAACCGAAATGGCGTGGCTGGATACACGCCGGGGCAACGCCCCTGGCTATCGCGGCCGGAATTCTCCTGGTGACTCTCGCACCCACCACCGCGGGCAAGGTGACCTCAGCGATTTATGCGATCACCGGCGTACTGCTGTTCGGGGTGAGCGCTGTGTACCACCGCGGAAACTGGCAGCCCCGCACCAAAGTGGTCCTCAAACGACTCGATCACACCAACATCATGCTGGTGATTGCCGGCAGTTACACGCCGCTCTCCTGGGCTCTGCTTGAGCGTGACAAGGCCACGCTGCTGCTCTGGCTGATCTGGTGCGGCGCCATAGCTGGCGTCCTCTTCCGGGTGCTGTGGGTCAATGCTCCGCGGTGGCTCTATGTGCCCATTTACATCGCCCTGGGCCTTGCCGCCCTGCTGTTTCTCCCGGACTTCCTGGCTGCGAGCGTCCCGGCCACTGTGCTGATTTGCGTCGGTGGAGTGCTCTACATCGCCGGGGCGGTGGTCTACGGTCTGAAGCGCCCGAACCCGAGCCCGGCATGGTTCGGGTTCCACGAGCTGTTCCATGCCTTCACGGTCGCCGCTTTTGCCGCGCACTTCCTGGCCATCCTGATTGCCGTGCTGAATCCGCTCTGACGGTTCAATAGCTAGCTGTGTGGTCCGTGCTTGCCACCGGGTACAGGGCGGTCAGCACCGGGGACATCGGTGTTGGGCTGCCCGGCCGGACCAACGCCTGGCCCCTCGGCTGTTTCCGGGGTAGCCGTGCCGGTTCCTTCTTGAGTGCCGTCCTGAGTTCCTTCCAGAGCCATGGCCCGGTACCGCACCCGGCGGATCCGCTTGACCATGTCGCGGATCAGGAAGATCACCGCGATGACCAGGAACAGCGTCGCCAGGAACCCGAGGGTACCGGGGGTCACCTCTGCGGGGTCCAACCCGGGCCGGAGCGTTGGCTCATCACCCGGAGCAGGGGTGACCGTTGCGGCCAGGAGGAGCAGGGGGAACACTGCAGAGCACCACTTTCAAGGGGAGTTGCGGTCAGGGTGTAGCCGCATAGGAAACGCGCAATCCCAGTCTAGACCTCAATACCCGCGAAGAAATCGCTCTCCGGAAGCTCCTGAGGCACCCGTGAGTGAATCAGGGAGTAGTCCTCCCAGGGCCAGACCTTCCGCTGCAAGTCCGCTGAAACCGCGAAGAAGAATCCGCCCGGTTCCACCTGCGTTGCGTGCGCAAGCAGTGCCTTCTCCCTGTGCTCGAAGAAATCGCCGCAGTCAATCTGCGTGGTGGTCTGGTGAGTGGGCATGGCTGGCTGGTGGCCCTCGGCGTCGGCCTCCAGCCAGGCAGCGATCCGTTCCGCGTAAGGCGACTGGAGCCCGGCCTCTTCCAGGGCAAAGTGCAGCGCACGGAACCGCTCCGGGTTGAAAGCGCGGTCGTAGTAGAGCTTCGACGGCGCCCAGGGCTCCCCGAGGCCGGGATAGCGGGTAGCATCGCCGGCCGCCTCATAAGCTTCGACTGCGATCTTGTGGGCCATGATGTGGTCAGGGTGCGGGTAACCGCCGTTCTCGTCGTAGCTGAGAATGACGTGCGGCCGGAACTCGCGGACGAGCCGCACCAGCGGGGCGGCCGCACGCTCGAGCGGCTGGAGGGCGAAGCACCCGTTGGGCAGGGGCGGCAGGGGGTCACCCTCGGGCAGCCCCGAGTCGACGAAACCGAGCCAGCGATGCTCAACGCCCAGCGCATCAGCTGCGGCGGCCATTTCAAGGCGCCGCAGTCCGGCTAAGTCCCGGCTCGCCTGGGCATTCTCTCCCAGCTGGGAATTGAGGATGTCGCCACGCTCCCCACCCGTTGCGGTTGCCACCATCACACGGACCCCGGCGGCCGCATAGCTGGCCATCGTTGCAGCGCCCTTGCTCGACTCGTCGTCAGGGTGTGCGTGGACCGCTAGAAGGCGGAAGCCGCCGTCGTCGGCTGGTATGGACGCCGTAGTGTCGGTGGCGTTTTCCGGGCTGGGCACTGAATGCTCCTGGAGTATCTGGTTCTGCCAGCGGCAGTCTGCCGCGGTCAGTAAGCGTGTAGTGGTGAAGCGCAGTTGGCCGGGCCATCACACTGCCAAGCAACACCACAAGAGGCGCCACAATAAACAACGTAAAATAGAAACTGATGAGCACCGACCATGCACCAGTACCTAGAGTAGCCAATCGCTACGGTGCCCCCAAGCCTGCCCGGCCCTCGGGAGCGCGGTCTCCCTCCCGCCGTCGTTGGCTGATCTGGGCAGCACTCGGGGCGGCCGTTGCCGGCACCGCAGTGTTCAGCCTCTCGGCGGGCAACCCTGCCGTTTCCTCCAAGGACGTGGGCTTCGACATAGACTCACCCGCCCTGGCACGGGTGGACTTCGAGGTCACCAAGAGCCCCGAAGCGACTGCCCAATGCGCGGTCCAGGTGTTGAACGAGTCCTACGCGATCGTGGGCTGGACCGTGATTACCATTCCCCCCACTCAGGTCGGAGAGGGAACGGGAGATGGCCGCACCACATCGCACGCGCCAGAGGTGCGCACGGACTCCCTCGGTGTAAGCGGCGGCGTCAATGCCTGCTGGATAATTGCGGACTCCTAACGGGCCTGCACACACTCCTCGCCGTTATTGGGTATTTCAAGCACGCTGACTATAATGATTTGATACGTTCCGCCCCGCCCCAGTCGGTTGCCCTTCCCCGGAAGAGACCACGCAGGCGGGGTCTTTGCTTGTTGATGCTTGCAATGAACCCGCCTGCATCGAAAGCAAAGTTTCCAGCCGAACCCCGTTGAGGGCTTCGACGCAACTAAGGAGATACCGTGTCCACCAACAGCGCATCCGTCGCGTGGCTCACGCAGGAGTCCTACGACCGCCTGAAGAATGAGCTGGCGCACCTGTCCGGTCCAGGCCGCACCGAGATTGTTGCCCGCATCGAACAGGCACGCTCCGAGGGTGACCTTAAGGAGAATGGCGGCTACCACGCTGCCAAGGAGGAGCAGGGCAAGGCCGAGGCACGTATCCGCCAGCTGACCGAGCTGCTCAACAACGCCCACGTGGGCGAAGCGCCGGAGGACAACGGCATTGTTGAGCCCGGCATGCTGGTTGTGGCGAAGATCGCCGGCGAAAAGTCCACGTTCCTGCTCGGCAGCCGCGAAGTAGCCGGTGATACAGACATCGACGTCTACAGCGAGAGGTCTCCGCTTGGCGCGGCTATCCAGGGCCATAAGGGCGGGGACAAAGTTACTTACACGGCGCCCAATGGCAAGGACATCGCGGTGGAAGTAATTTCCGCCAAGCCTTACTCCGGCTAAGCGCCTGTTCTGTTAGAAGCGGCCTACTCCTGAGGGAGTGGGCCGCTTTTTCAGTATGAGCGCCGCCAGCAATCCACCGAACGCGCCGAAGACGTGCGCCTGCCAGGAGATGTTGGAGTTGAACTGCGGCAACAGACCCCACAGCAGCGAGCCGTACATCAGGAACAGGACGAAGGCGAGCGCTATCTGCTTCCAGTCCCGGTTGTAGAACCCGCGGACCAGGAGGTAGGCGAGTAGTCCGAAGACCACGCCGGATGCGCCTATGGTTAGCCCTCCCCCGAAGATCCACACACCGATCCCCGAGGTCAGCCAGCTCAGTCCCAGCGCTGTGGCGAACCGCCTGGCACCGTCGAGGAACGCAAGGAACCCCAGCACGAGCAACGGGAGCGTGTTGCTGAAAAGGTGCCCGGCATCGGCGTGGAGAAACGGCGCGAAAAGCACTCCGTCGAGCCCGTCAAACTGTCGGGGTTCAATGGCGAGGAAACGGATGGCAATGAAGCCCGTCAGCGCATTGAGAAGGTGGACAGCCCAGAGCACACCGACAAAGACTGTCACTGCCAGCAAGCCACCCTTTGCCCTCTGCGCAAGCATGTCAGCCCTGGATGACGACGGGATGGAAGCCTTCCGCCCGGAGGTTGTTCAGGACCTGTTCGCAGTGTTCCTCGCCCTTGGTCTCCATGTTGATGGTGATCGCAACGTCTCCCATGCTGATCGAACCGCCGACCCGCGTGTGGTCCACGCCGGTCACGTTTGCGTCGGACTCGGCGATGATCCTGGAGATGGTGGCAAGCGAGCCGGGACGGTCGTCGAGCAGCATGCGCACCACGAGGTAACGTCCCGCAGCCGCAAGGCCGCGCTGGATGACCTTGAGCATCAGCATCGGGTCGATGTTTCCGCCAGAGAGTACGACGGCGGTGTTGCCCGGGTTTGCGCCGTTCTCGGTCAGTTTGCCGTCGAGCAGGGCTGCAACGCCCACCGCACCAGCAGGTTCCACGACCATCTTTGAACGCTCAAGGAGGAAGATCAGCGCACGGGCCAGCGAATCCTCGCTGACGGTCACGACGTCGTCGACCAGTTCCTTGATGATCGAGAACGGCAACTGGCCGGGCCGGCCGACTGCAATGCCGTCGGCGATGGTGGAAACCTTCGTGAGGGGAACGAGTGCGTCGGCAGCGAGCGACGGCGGGTAGGCGGCAGCATTCTCAGCCTGGACACCGATGATGCGGATCTCCCGACCAAGTTCGCGTGCCCGGGCCTTCACGGCGACAGCGACGCCGGCCAGCAGGCCTCCGCCGCCGACCCCCATCAGGATGGTGTCGACGTCGGGCACCTGCTCGAGGATTTCCAGGCCGATGGTTCCCTGGCCGGCCACCACGTCCACATTGTCGAAGGGATGGACGAAGACGGAACCGGTCTCGTCGGCGTAGCGTTTGGCCTCCGTCAGTGCTTCATCCACATTGTGGCCGTGCAGCACCACCTCGGCACCGTGTCCGCGGGTGGCGGCAAGCTTGGGCAGCGCCACGCCGAGCGGCATGTAGATGCGGGCCTGGATTCCGAGCCTGCTCGCGGCCACCGCAACGCCCTGCGCGTGGTTTCCTGCCGATGCGGCCACCACTCCACGGGCTCGCTCCTCCTGGGAGAGCCTGGCCATCCGGACGTAGGCCCCGCGCACCTTGAAGGATCCGGCCCGCTGCAGGTTCTCGCACTTCAACGAAACCTTCGATCCGGTCAGGCGTCCTAGCGCGCGGGAGTCCTCGATCGGGGTGTAGGCGATGACGCCGTCGAGCATCTTTTGGGCTGCGAGGACATCCTCGAGGGTTACTGCCAGTTGGGCGAGATCGGTGGTCACGTGGATGCTTCTTTCGTGGGAGTCCCCGGGCCGGCGAGATCACCGGCAGGAGACACAACTTGGGACGCAGCACCCGGTTCAGGGTAGTGAGGTGGGCCTCCCAGGGCCGGATCGGTTTCCCAGGAGCGTGCGGCGATATAGCGGACGACCGTGTTGAGGATGGCCAACAACGGAACGGAGAAGAGTGCACCGGGAATGCCGGCAAGGAGGGAGCCGCCTGCGACGGCGAGCACCACCGCGAGCGGGTGAAGTGAAACGGCCCGGCCCATGACGAACGGCTGCAGGACGTGTCCCTCGACCTGCTGCACCACCAGGACGATTGCCAGCATCACGAGGGCGTTGACCCAGCCATTGGCGACCAGGGCCAGAAGAACGGCGACCATGCCGGTGAACAGCGCCCCCACAATGGGGATGAATGAGCCGAGGAACACCAGCACCGTCAGCGGGAGCACCAGGGGCACCCCGATGATCGCGGCACCAAGGCCAATCCCGAAGGCATCGATGAATGCGACCAGGATCTGGACGCGTACGTAGTTGGCCATGGAGGTCCAACCACGCAGGCCCGCTCCCCTAACGGCGTCGCGTGCCCGGCGCGGGGCCAACCCGGCGGCGAAGCGCCAGATGCGCTCGCCGTCGTGCAGGAAGAAAATCAGAGCGAACACCGTCAGGAGCAAACCAGCAAGGAAGAGGCCTGCACTGCTGCCGAAGGAGAGCGCGCCGCTGACGATGACGCCGCTGTTGTTCTCGACGGCGGCAGCTGCCTCATCGATAAAGGTGTCAATCTGCGCGGATGTCAGGTGCAGCGGACCATCTGAAAGCCAGTCCTGGATCTGCTGGATCCCGGCGAGTGCTTCGTCCCAGAGATTCGCGAACCCGGCGGCAAGCTGCTGGCCCACAAGTGAGAGCGTGGCCCCGACCAGCGCCAGGAAGCCCAGAATAGTTATGGCCACCGCTACACCGCTGGGTACCCGCCGCCTGCGCAGTGCGGTAACCACCGGGGTCAGGAGGCTGGAGAGAAGGCCCGCGATCATCAGGGGGATCACGAGGAGCGAGACGTGGCTCAGCAGCCAGATAAGCACCCCGACGACGACAATCAGGAGCCCCACGCGCCAGGCCCAGGCCGCGCTCACCCGGAGTGCGTAAGGGACGTCGTCGCGCACCGGGCGCACCGTGGGCGCGGTAAACGCACCCTGGAAGTCTTGTTGCGATTCACCCCGCGATGGACGCGTCATGGATCAATCTTTCCACAGGCTGAAGCGCGATCAGTCCGTGTCTCAATTGCGTACAAATGTTTGAACTTGTTGGAAAACGTTGTAATTTGTGAGGAGCCATTCACACCCGCCCGGGAGACTCATGCTTGCTGCCGACCGCCATGCCGCCATCCTCGGCATGCTCCAGCATCAGCGGACCGTGCGGGTCGGGGAGCTTGCAGAACACCTAGGTGTCTCGGACATGACCATTCGCCGGGACATTGACGGCCTCGCTGCCGTTGGGGCCCTACGGAAGGTTCACGGCGGGGCTGCTTCCAGGGCGGCATTGAGCGCTCTGGAGCCCGGCTTCGGTGCTAACGCCGATCAGCGAACCGAGGCGAAGGAAGCCGTGGCGCTGGCAGCAGCCCGGCTCGTCGAGCCCGGCATGACCATCGCCCTCACCGGTGGAACCACCACTTACCGGCTGGCTGACCAGCTATCAGGTCCCCTGACCGTGGTGACCAATTCGCTACCCGCTGCGCAGAAGCTTCACCGCGCGAGCGCCACCGGCATCACGGTGCTGCTCACGGGAGGCGAGCGCTCACCATCCGAAGCGCTGGTGGGACCGATCGCCACCTCGGCCGTCAGGTCGCTCAACGTTGACCTGTGCTTCATGGGCACGCACGGCGTTGACGCTGCAGCTGGGATCACCACGCCGAACCTTGCCGAAGCCGAGACCAACCGGGCCTTCGCGGAACAGTGTGGCCGCCTGGTCATCCTTGCCGATTCCACGAAGTTCGGCAGGGTAAGCCTTGCGCGGATCGCAGGGCTCGACGCCGTTGACAGCATCGTCACCGACAGCGCACCGGCGGATCCGCGCTATGCACAGCTCACAAACCTCGTCATCGCAACACCGCCCTCCACCCCCATCCCGACTCCCCAGGACACCCCATGACCCAAGTAACCCCTACGCGCCTCTCTGACGGCCGTGAACTCATCTATTTCGATGCCACGGCGGAGTCAGCCGCCGCGCACCGTGACCCGTCCGCCGTCGTCGACCATCGCGGTCTTCCGCCGCGCGGCGGTACGGGGGACGTCCGCCACGACCCGCTCACCGGCGAGTGGACGGCCGTAGCTGCACACCGCCAGACGCGCACGCACCTGCCGCCAGCCGACCAGTGTCCCCTGTGCCCGTCCTCGGCGGCGAATCTGTCCGAGATCCCGGCATCGGACTACGAGGTGGTCGCCTTCGAGAACCGCTTCTCCTCCTTCGGCCCGTCCCTGGGCAGCGTCCCCGAAGTTCCCGCTGGGAGCTCGGGCTGGGGAACGACGACGTCGGCATTCGGCAGGTGCGAGGTGGTCGCCTTCGATTCGTCGCACGAAGGTTCCTTCGGCTCGCTCCCGCCTGAGCGGGCCCGGACCGTCATCGACGCCTGGGCACAGCGGACCGAAGCGCTCTCCGCGCTGGAGGGAATCCGGCAGGTTTTCCCGTTTGAGAACCGGGGTGCTGATATCGGTGTCACCCTGCTCCACCCACACGGGCAGATCTATGCGTATCCCTTCGTGACTCCGCGGGCTGCGCTGATGGGCCAGGCGGCGCGGCGCTACTTCGACGCCGTCGACGGGCGCGAGACCCTCATGGGCTCCGTATTGAAGTCCGAGCGGGACGCCGGTGAGCGCATGGTCCTTGAAGGAAAGCATTTCAGCGCGTTCGTCCCCTATGCCGCCCGCTGGCCGCTTGAGGTACACCTGGTTCCGCACCGACACGTGCCGGACATCGCGGCGCTCAACGATGAGGAGCGCGACGAGCTCACCACGCTGTACCTGGACCTGCTGGCCCGGGTGGACGGCCTGTACAGCACACCGACCCCGTACATCGCGGCCTGGCACCAGGCACCCCTGGTTCCGGAGCTCCGCGAGGCAGGCTACCTGCACCTCCAGCTCACGTCGCCCCGGCGGGCAGAGGACAAGATGAAGTTCCTCGCCGGTTCCGAAGCCGCCATGGGTGCATTCATCAACGACACCACACCGGAAAGGGTCGCAGCTACCCTGCGCGCCGCAACCTCTGCAGGGAAGGACACCCCGTGACACTCACACAGCAATTCGAGGACCGCTTTGGAACGGCAGCGGACGGAGTATGGGCTGCACCTGGCCGCGTGAACGTGATCGGCGAGCACACCGACTACAACGATGGCTTTGTGCTGCCGTTCGCCATCGACCGGGCAACCCAGGTTGCGGCCACGGTGCGCCAGGACCTGACGGTCCGGGTCAGTTCCACGTTTTCCACTGGGGCGGAAATCGTGACCAGTGACCTCGACGGTCTCGCTGCCGGCGACGTTGAAGACTGGGCCGCCTACCCCGTGGGCGTGTTGTGGGCCCTGCGGGAAGCCGGTCACGAGGTGTCGGGCATGGACCTGCTGATCGATTCGAAGGTGCCCGTTGGAGCTGGGCTTTCCTCGTCGGCGGCGATTGAGTGTGCGGTAGCTGTTGCGGCAAACGAGCTCTTTGGCCTGGGCTTGAGTGGGGCCGAGTTGGCGCTCATCGGACAGCGCGCGGAGAACGAGATGGTGGGTGCGCCCACCGGCATCATGGACCAATCGGCGTCGCTGCTTGGCAAGCATGGGCACGCGGTGTTCCTGGACTGCCGGAGCCAGCACGCTGAACTGGTTCCACTGCCCCTCCAGGAAGAGGGTTTGGCGCTGTTGGTGATTGACACCAGGGTGAGCCACTCCCACGCCACCGGAGGGTACGCGGCCCGACGTCGTTCCTGTGAAGTTGGCGCCGATGTCATGGGTGTTCCGGCGTTGAGGGACCTCACCGAAGCGGACCTCGACGAGGCCTCCGGTCTTCTGGACAAAGAAACCTTCCGCCGTGTACGGCACATCGTCACCGAGAACGCCCGCGTGCAGCGCACCGTGGAACTTCTTCGCGCCGAGGGTCCCCGCGCGATCGCGCCGCTGCTGGACGCAAGCCATGTTTCGATGCGCGACGACTTCGAGATCTCCTGTGCTGAGCTCGACCTCGCTGTCGAGTCCTCCCGGACATCCGGTGCGCTGGGTGCCCGCATGACGGGCGGCGGCTTCGGCGGGTCGGCGATCGCGCTCACGCCGGTTGAGGATATTGAGCGGGTGAGTTCTGCGGTTACCGCTGCGTTTGCTGACGCGGGCTTCACGCAGCCGGTCATCTTTGCCGTTTCCCCGGCAGAAGGTGCGGGCCGCGTCTCCTAGATCCACCCCGCATCGACTCTGGGGACGTCAAAGGAGGGGCTCCCGGCAGATGCCGGGAGCCCCTCCTTTTGAATCCGTTGCTTATGGTTAGTCGCTGCCGCGCAAGATAGCGATAAGGCGGAGGAACTCGATGTACAGCCACACGAGGGTGACCGTCAGGCCAAAGGCTGCCGTCCAGGAGTACTTGCGAGCTGCACCGTTCTTTACACCCTCGCTGATCATGGTGAAGTCGATGACCAGGGAGAAGGCGGCCAGACCGATCGCCAGCACGCCAATCAATACGCCGAGCGGGATGCCGAAGATCTCGACACCTGTTCGCAAGCCCCACGGATCGTTACTGACACCGAAGACCATCAGTCCGAGGTTTACGAGGCTGAACAATGCGTAACCGACCATCGCGATCATGAAAATCTTCATGGCTTTGGGAGTGGCGCGCACCTTTCCGCTCTTGAAGAGCAGCAGAGTCACGGCGAAGACAGACAACGTTCCAAGAAGGGCTTGTAGCGCAATATTCGGGAACTGCGCCTCCAGGATCATGGTCAGACCGCCAAGGAACAAGCCTTCGAGGAAGCCGTACCCAAGGATCAACGCTGGAACGGGCTCGCGCTTGAACGAGTTGACCAGACCGAGCACCAGTCCGCCGACCAGCCCGGCAATCATCAGTGGAACCAAGAGTCCCGGCAAGAAGAACACAGGCACAGCCGCACCGATGAGGACCATGCCGATGGTGGCGATGGTCTTGACGATCACGTCGTCGAAAGTCATGCGCCCGGTCTCGGCGGGACCTGCCGCAGGCTGGTTGTACAGGTGCTCCAGCTGCTGCTGGTTCATGGCCGACTGACCGGCCAAAGCTGTTGAACCGTATGCTGCCGGATTGTTGCCGCGGGCAGCGGTACGGAAGTTCTTACCGTTGAAAACCGGATTACCGCCGAGTGCCATGGTGATGTAGTCCTCCATCTGGGGGCTGAGATGTTTCAACCCTATCAATATCAACGCATATGGGCGTTTTTTGTTCCTGTCCTGTGGACGGGCCCGCCAGCGGCAAAACGGTAGACTTGCGCGTGCCCGCCGCCCCCCTTTGAAACCGACAGGGAAACACACAATGCCTGATGCCCTGCCCCTGAAAATGCTCCATGACCGCCTCCTCGTTGTCCTGGACAAGGACAGCAGCGAGCGCCGGTCGTCGTCGGGCATTGTCATCCCCGCGACGGCGGTCATGGGGAAGCGCCTGGCGTGGGCCGACGTAGCGGCGGCCGGGCCAAGCGTCCGGCAGGTTTCACGCGGAGACCGCGTTCTCTTCGACCCCGAGGACAAGTCCGAGGTCGACGTCGGCGGCACCGATTACATCCTCCTGCGGGAGCGGGACGTGCACGCTGTAGCGCAGCCGGACGACGACGACGGCGGCACGGGCCTTTACCTCTAGACCCACCCTGGGCCCGGATTTACAAGACCTGCCAATCCTCCCCAATAC
Organism: Arthrobacter sp. TRD_SC_6; assembly: GCF_055361185.1. NCBI lineage: Bacteria > Bacillati > Actinomycetota > Actinomycetes > Micrococcales > Micrococcaceae > Arthrobacter > Arthrobacter sp. TRD_SC_6. The sequence goes on along the minus strand of NZ_CM143953.1, from coordinate 1,848,010 downwards.
AGTTGTTATCCAATCGCTATCTGGCTGACTCAGTTTGGCGATCTGCGGTAACTCGGCGCGGGTAACATGTTCTCCACACTCAGTGACTTCGATCACAGGCATCAGGGCCGTCGTACCTCGACGGACAAGCCACCATCGTGGAGGTTCATAACTTGATAACCAAGCCGACACCGGCGTGGCACAGGAGGCTTCTCCTGCTGGCGGCCGGCCTTCTGGCCGTAATGTTCATGAGCGCACCTATTGCCGGGGCATCCCCCATTCCCAGCGGCTCGCTGAACAGCCAGACCAGCCAGACCAGCCAGACCACAGCCTCCGTCCAGGCGGGTGAATTCCAGAACCGGATCAGCGGTGTACTGCGGAACGCAGAGGGTCCCCTCGCAGACGTCCGCATCACAGTCACCGGCGATGGCTTCGAAGGGGAAACCACCTCCGGCGAGAACGGATCCTGGACAGTGGACGTCCCTGAACAGGGCGCCTATGAAGTTGAACTGGATGAGTCCACCCTTCCTGAGGGAGCCGAACTGGCCGAGGGGCAGCAAAACCCCCGGACGGTAACCTTCGCGGGCACCACCAACATCACCACCCTCTTCCTCTTCGGTGAGGGGATCGTCCTCGAAACAACGAGTTTCTGGAACGTCCTCGCCGACCGCGCCGTCGCAGGCCTCAGCTTCGGACTCCTCCTCGCGTTGAGCGCCGTCGGGCTTTCACTGATCTTCGGAACCACCGGACTCACGAACTTCGCGCACGGCGAGATGGTCACCATGGGCGCTGTCCTGGCGTTCGCCTTCGCGTCCCTTGGGCTTCCCACCATCCTTGCCATCGTCCTCGCTGTACTCGGCGGCGCTGCACTGGGCTACGTCCAGGATGCAGGGCTTTGGAAACCACTGCGGAAGCGGGGCAGCGGGCTGGTGCCCATGATGATCGTCAGCATTGGGCTCGCCCTCGCGCTGCGCTACATCATCCAGTTCAACTTCGGCGGCCAGACCCAGCAACTGCCCGGCGCACAAGGCACCCTCATCGATTTCGGACCCATCTCGATTTCGCAGAACAACCTCAACTCGCTGATCGTCAGCCTCGTCGTGATCCTGCTGATCGCCTTCCTGCTCCTGCGCACCCGCGTCGGCAAGGCAACACGCGCCGTTGCCGACAACCCGGCGCTGGCAGCGGCCTCCGGGATCGACGTCGACCGGGTTATCCGCCTGGTCTGGGTGGTTGGAGGCGCCCTCGCGGCCCTCGGCGGAATCCTCTGGGCGTACTACCGTCCGGGCGTGTCCTTCAACATGGGGCAGCAGATCCTCCTGCTGATCTTCGCGGGCGTTACCCTCGGCGGACTTGGAACGGTGTTCGGTGCCCTGCTCGGTTCGATCATCGTGGGCCTCTTCGTCGAGATTTCCACCATCTGGCTCGAGGCCGACCTCAAGTACGTCGGCGCTCTGCTCATCATGATTCTTGTACTCCTCTTCCGGCCGCAGGGAATCCTCGGCCGCCGTGAGCGCATAGGTTAGGGGCAACTCACATGGATTTCGGCAACATTCTCTCCCTCGCCTTCGGTGAGGTCATCAGCCCCACGACGGCGGCCTACGCCCTCGCTGCCCTGGGCCTCGCGGTCCACTTCGGCTACACCGGCCTGCTGAATTTTGGCCAGGCAGGCTTCATGGCGATGGGCGCTTACGGCTACGCAATCTCCACGCTCACCTTCAACGCTCCCCTGCCGGTGGCAGTGCTGGTAGCGCTCACCGCATCGGTGATCTTCGCCGTCGTGCTCGGTATACCGACGCTGCGCCTCAGGGCCGACTATCTGGCAATCGTGACCATCGCGGCCGCTGAGATCGTGCGGTATATCGTCACGACCAACGGGCTGACCGCCGTTACCGGGTCAGCGAACGGTCTGGCAGGCGGGTTCGAAAACGGGTTCTTCGCCCTCAATCCCTTCCCCGACGGGACCTACAACATCGGTCCGGTGAGCATGAACCAGGATGGCTTCTTCATCCGGATCGTCGGCTGGTCCATCGTTGCACTGGCCTGCCTGGCTGTCTGGCTCCTCATGCGGAGCCCGTGGGGCCGCGTGCTCAAGGGAATCCGGGAGGACGAGAACGCAGTCCGCTCCCTCGGTAAGAACGTCTATGCCTATAAGATGCAGGCGCTGATTCTCGGCGGTCTCATGGGTACGGTTGCCGGCATGATCTTCACCCTCCCGCGGGGTGCCGTCCAGCCTGCGAACTATTCCACCGAGCTGACCTTCTTCCTCTACACGGTGCTGCTGCTCGGGGGCATGGCCACGGTGCTTGGCCCGGTCCTCGGCGCGATGATCTTCTGGGTGGTTCTCTCACTGACCCAGAGCCTGCTGTTCGGCGCAATCGAGATCGGTGCCATCACATTCCTCACCAACGTCCAGGCCGGTCAACTCCGGTACATCCTGGTAGGTGTGGCGCTCATGCTGCTGATGATCTTCAGACCGCAGGGCGTCCTCGGTAACAAGAAGGAGTTGGCGTTCGCATGAGTGAACAGACTTCAGAAGAACGACGGCGGCATCAGGAGGCCGAGCATCCCACAACGGACACTCCCGGCGCCATCGACCACATGACCGATGACCGGCCCATTGCCGCTGAGGCGCCCGGTCCGGGCTGCCGCAAGCGGGATCCCATCATCACAGCGCAGAACGTCACCCGAAGCTTCGGCGGCATCAACGCCGTCGATGTCGAATACCTCGAGATTCCGCGCAACAAGATCACCGCGCTCATCGGACCAAACGGTGCGGGTAAGACCACCCTGTTCAACCTGCTCACCGGGTTCGACTCCCCGCAGAGCGGTGAATGGAAGTTCGATGGGCATGCGTTGGCCGGCGTCGCACCCTACAAGGTTGCGCGTCTCGGCATGGTGCGGACGTTCCAGCTCACCAAGGTCATGGGCAAGCTCACGGTCATGGAGAACATGCGGCTGGGCGCCAAGGACCAGCCGGGCGAAAGCCTGCTGCGCGCCTTATTCAAGGGGCTCTGGGGTGGCCGCGAGAAGGAAATCACCGCGCAGGCCGATGTGCTGTTGGCCAAGTTCAAGCTGGACACCAAGGCCGATGACTACGCGGCCTCGCTCTCCGGCGGCCAGCGGAAGCTCCTCGAGATGGCGCGCGCGCTGATGGTGCGGCCGCGCCTGGTGATGCTCGACGAGCCCATGGCTGGCGTGAACCCCGCACTGACGCAGTCGCTGCTGGACCACATCAAGAACCTCAAGTCCGAAGGCATGACCGTACTGTTCGTTGAACACGACATGCACATGGTCCGCCACGTCGCTGACTGGGTAGTGGTCATGGCAGAGGGGCGCGTGGTGGCGGAGGGAACACCCGACGTCGTCATGAAGAACCCCGCTGTCATCGACGCCTACCTCGGCGCACACCACGACGTGGACCTCGGCGACTCCCACGGGGTAGAGATGCTCGAAGTGGAACTTGCACGGGACGAGGAGTCGGTTGTCGGTACGGACAACGCCGGACTGCTCGACCACAGCAAGATCACCGAACTGGAACATGGGTCAAAGGGCACATCGGAGCCAGCTGAGAAACCGACCGAGGAGAAGCGGCCATGAGCCACTCTGCAGAATCAACCAGTGCGGCCGCCACCCCTTCACCGGCTGGCAAGTCGGTGGTCAAGGTCACCGACCTCGTTGCGGGGTACCTGCCCGGCGTGAACATCCTCAACGGATGCTCCATTGAGGCGAGGTCCGGCGAGCTGATCGGCATCATCGGCCCCAACGGCGCCGGTAAGTCAACGCTCCTGAAGGCCATGTTCGGGCTGGTGAAGGTGCACTCCGGAACCGTGGTGGTTCGGGACCAGGACATCACCGGTCTGAAGGCCAACAAGCTGGTCAGCCGTGGGGTGGGTTTTGTACCGCAAAACAACAACGTCTTTGCGGCGCTGACCATCGAGGAGAACCTCGAGATGGGCATGTACCAGCGGCCCAAGGACTTCAAGAAGCGGTTCGACTTCGTGACCGGCCTCTTCCCCGAGCTTGGCAAGCGTCGCGCCCAGCGTGCGGGGTCGCTCTCCGGCGGCGAGCGCCAGATGGTGGCCATGGGGCGGGCCCTGATGATGGAACCGGCCGTGCTGCTGCTCGACGAGCCGTCCGCTGGCCTGTCCCCCGTCAAGCAGGACGAAACGTTCCTCCGCGTCCACGAGATCAACCGCGCCGGCGTTTCAGTGATCATGGTCGAGCAGAACGCAAGGCGCTGCCTCCAGATCTGTGACCGCGCGTACGTGCTGGACCAGGGCAAGGACGCGTATACCGGAACCGGCCGCGAACTGATGAAGGATCCCAAGGTCATCCAGTTGTACCTGGGTACCCTCGCCGACACAGCCTAGGTTCTTCCTTGCGAGGCCCTCCCCCGCAGGCTCAGGCCTGCATGGGAGGGCCTCTGCTGTGTCCGGGCTCCCGCGCTACCGGCCCACCCCACCCTAGGCACGACGACGGCGCTGGCATGACGGCGACGACGCTTCTGCCCCGCTCTAACGCAGCAGAGCCCCTCCCTTGGAAGGGAGAGGCTCTGCTGCGATGTGCGAGTGATCTAGCTTGTGGAACTACTCTTAGAGCTGTCCTGCCTCGGAGCGGTAAGGCTGCGGGGTGTTGTTCTCGTCGAACTCGTAGATACCGATGAAGGCTTCAGTCGGATCACCGTTCTCGTCGAATGTGATAGGACCGGAGAAGCCCTGGTAATCGATGTCCTCACCGTTGCGCTGAAGGGTGACACAACCCGCGTAGTCGAAGCACTCCGTGCCCTCCTTGGACACTGCCTCAAGTTCGGCGGCGATGTCGGCGCCCTCGATGGTTCCTGCGGCGTCTGCTGCAAGAGCGATGAGGTTGACGGCGTCGTAGCTTTCACCTGCGTAGTTCCAGACACTCAGGCCGTCATCGATCGCAGCGAGGGCTTCCTTGAACTCATCTCCAGCGAAGGAGCCAGGCTGCGTGCCCTGCGCACCTTCCAGGGTTCCGGGATCAAGATCCTCGCTGTAGTCAGCGGTGTTGCCGTCGACGAAGAACATGGAACCCGGTTCGACACCTTGAGCGGTCATCAGCGGGACGATGCTGTTTGCCTGGTCGAAGCTGATGATCACGTAGGCGTCAGGCTTGGCAGCTACAAGTGCATCCACCTGGCTGCTGAACTGTGAGTCGCCCTCGTTGAACATCTCTGAGACGACAACCTGGCCGCCAGCGCCTTCAACGGCTTCGGTGACACTGGCCTGTAGGCCGGTTCCGTAAGCGTCATTGAGGACAATCATGCCTACAGTCTGTGCGCCACAGGACATGATGTAGTTGCCGAGCACCCGGCCTTGCAGTACATCGGAGGGAGCTGTGCGCCAATACAGGCCGTCGTCGTCGGCATCAGTGAAGTCGGGTGACGTGTTGGCCGGGGACATCTGGATGACGCCCGCTCCGGTGATCTGCTGAATCACGGTCTGGGAAACGCCCGACGACGCCGCGCCAATGATTGCGCTGACATCCTGTGAGAGAAGATCGGTGACCGACTGGGTGGCGATGTCAGTGGTGGTGTCGCCGGAGTCACGGTGGATGACTTCAACATCCTGTCCCAGGACGCCGCCAGCCTCATTGATTTCCTGGATCGCTAGGTTTACGCCCGCAATTTCGGGAGGGCCGAGGAATGCGAGGGCACCAGTGGTGGGCAGGATGGAGCCGAATTTGAGCGGTGCATCCGAGGTTGTCTCAGCCTCTGGAACCGCTGAGGGATCGCCCTTCTCGCCGGGAGGGGCCGCTTCGCCGCCCTGGCCCTCGGGGCAGGTGAGTCCCGACGCTGCTGCTGATGATGATGAAGGATCCGGGCCTTCTTCTTCAGGGGCGGAAGTTCCACCGCAGGCAGACGCGAAGAGTGCAACGCCCAGGCTTAGGGCGGCAATCTTCGCCGCGCGCGGAGCCTTCTCCCCGAAACCGAACCGCGCGGAGTTGTGTGTTGCTGTCATGAAATTTATCTCCTCGATCGAAAGGCATGATGAGCCTTTGATGCGATCACCAGGTGTTCCTGGTATGTGAAAAAGCTAGTGCAAATTTGTGCCCAACATAAGCAAATCTGGTTACATCCTTGTAACGCTCATCACAAGTGTTTTGCTTCCCCCTTCCACGGAAGGCCGTGAGTGGGTAGTTAGGGACATTCACGTAAGCTTGACGGGACGCATCACCGGGTCTCCGGCGGGCGTTCCGCCCCAGTAGCCCAATGGCAGAGGCAGGAGACTTAAAATCTTCACAGTGTGGGTTCGAGTCCCACCTGGGGCACCAAAAATACGCCGCTAATCCTCGAAGTAGAGGTGCTTATGCAGGCGGCAGCCCGGATTGAACGGCGCACCGCATGAAGGACAACCGTCCACCTCCAGATAGCGCGTGATGCTCAACGTGGAGCGGCATACCCCGCACAGAATGGCATCCGCACCGAACTCCCCTGCGGGCCACACCTCCGTCTCGTGTCCGGCGTCCGCAGCGTGGCAGAGGTGGCATGGGTAGAACTCGCCGCAGCACCTGAACTGGATCGCGACGACGTCGAGCTCTGTCCGGTAGTGCACACAGCGCGTCTGGTGATCGACAACCGCCCCGAGAACGTTCACAGTTCCTCGAAGGGTGCTGCGTAGCGGAAGTTGCCCGTCGGCACTGCAGCATCCCCGAGTGAACGGACCATGAAGTCCGCTCCCCACGCAGATTCGGGTGGGAGTACGCCCTGGACGTCGGCCCGGTGGAACCCGAAGCGCCCGTAGAACGCGGGGCTCCCGAGCAACACCAGAGAGGATTCCCCCAGACTGACGGCCCTCGCGATGGACTCCTCCACCAGCAGCCGGCCTATACCCTGCCCCTGCCGGTCGGGGCGGATGCCGATCGGTCCCAGCCCCAGGGACGGCACTGTCCCGATGTGCGCCCGCGTGGTGATGACGTAACCGACGACGGCGCCGCCATCGTCCTCCGCCACCAGGGAGAGCGGGGGAAGGTACTCCGGGCACTCCCATAGCCGCTCAAGCAGCACAGCTTCGATGGGCCTGCCTGTCGGCACCGCGAAGGCCGCATCAATGAGCGCGAGCGCGGCCGGGCGGTCGGCTGTGGTTTCGGTTCGAATTCTCACGATCGAGAACTATAGCGCGTTAAACACCGACGACGACGGCGCCTGGACCTCCGTAGGGAAGCCGGCTGCGCGCCGCCGTCGTCGGTGTTGGGACGAACTAAGCCTTGACCTTCTCGGTGTCTTCGGCGCGGTCCTTGTCGAGCGATGGTGCTGCCTGCTTCTTCAGCGGGGTAGCTGCTTCGCGGAACTGCCTACGCGGGGTCTGCAGGTCCATCAGCTGGGTGGTGTCGCGGCCGAAGACGAAGCCGAGAATCCAGTTGCCAACCACGCGGAACTTCCGCTCGAACATGGGCATGGCCATGCCGTGGTACCCGCGGTGGGCAAGCCAGGCCGGCAAGCCGCGCATTCCGAAGCCCATGATGTTCGCCACGCCCTTGTACTGGCCAAAGCCCGCCACAGCGCCGAGGTTCTTGTGCTTGTACTCGCGCACGCGCCCCACACCGTAGCGTTCGGCGTAGATGTTGTCCGCGAGCAGTTTCGCCTGACGAACAGCGTGCTGGGCGTTGGGGACGCAGAAACCTCCCACTCCACCGCCGGAGAGGTCAGGCACAGCCGAGACATCCCCTGCCGCCCACGCGCCGTCCACCGGGCCGTCGTCGCCAGTGATCCGAAGCTCGGGGTTGGCGCGGACGCGGCCGCGCTCGTCGATGGGGAAGTCCGTGTTGCGTACGAAGGGGTTCGCCTGCACACCGGCAGTCCACACCAGCGTGTCTGTCTCGAACTCATCCGCTGCTGACTTGTCCGGCATGTTGATGAGCTTGAGGTTGCCACCCGTGGCGCTGGCCAGGGAGGTGTTGAGCTTGACCTGGACGCCGCGCGAACGCAGGTGGTCAACCACCCACTTCGCCTGGTCCTCGGTCACCTCAGGCATGATGCGGCCCATGGCCTCAACCAGCACAAAACGGATGTCTGCGCGCTCCAGGCGGTTGTTCTTCTTCACCGCTGCCCGCGCGAGATCCTCCATCTCGGCAAGAGTCTCAATGCCCGCGAATCCACCGCCGACGACGACGAAGGTCAGAGCGCGGTCCCGCTCCGGCCCTGGCTCCATCAACGAACCGGTTTCGATGCGCTCCAACAGCCCGTTGCGCAGCGCGACGGCTTCCTCAATGGTCTTCAGGCCGATGCCCTCTTCAGCGAGGCCTTCGATCGGGAACGTGCGGGTGATGGCGCCTGCTGCGATGACGACGTCACGGTAGGTGAGCTCGAAAGGTTCGCTACCGTCAGACGGTTCGACGACGGCGGTGCGCGACGCGTGGTTCACGCGCGTGACCTTACCCGTGATCAGTTCCGTGTCAGTCAGGTGCATGCGGTGGGAGACGACGGCGTGACGCGCCTCGATGTTGCCACCGGCTACTTCTGGAAGGAAGGGCTGGTAGGTCATGTAGGGCAGCGGGTCCACGAGGGTCACGATGCCGCCGTGAGCCTTCACCTTCTTCTGCAGCTTGTGCGCTACATACAGGCCGACGTAGCCACCGCCGACAACAAGGATCCGGGGACGATCAGAAAACTTGGAGGTTTGAGCCATATTCCAAGCGTACCGGACTTTGTGAAAATCTTCACTAGCGCTACGAAGGCTTCGGTGGATCGCTCCCGCTGGAAGGACCTGACCCCTCACCAACCCCGTTTTCCGAGCCGGATTCAGCGGTAGGTCTGCGCATCACACGAAGCACCTGATAGGTGCCGCCGAGCAGGATGAACAGGATCAAACCACCGAATCCAAACACGATCATCGCGGGAACGGAGGACGACGACGACGCCCGCTCCTGCGCGACGGGCGGCTCGGGTTCGGGGATGTCCGGCAGCACTTCCCCCGGCTCGGCTGGGGTGGACGACGGCGGCGGTGGCGCCTCCCCCCGGCGGTACGTCTGGATGTACTGGGCCATACTGACCACCCCGCCCGCGCCCAACAGCCGCTCCTCGGGCACCTCGAGCTCAGCGTTCACGGCTGCCGCAGCATCCAGGATTCCGTGTCCGTAGATGGTGTCCTTCCCCGAATCTCCGGCGTCCTTGGCCGTCATGATGATCCGGTTGATGACCTGCGGCGCGGAGAGTTCCGGGTACTTGGACCGGATCAATGCGGCGACACCCGACACCAGCGGCGCCGCCCCGGACGTTCCCGACCACTTGCTCGCGTAGAGCCCGCCCGGCAGCGAGCCGACGAGGCTTTCCGCTGGTCCGGCAACACCAATACTGATGCCCTCCGACGAGGACTCCTGGCTCGCCTCACGCTCGACGTCGAGCCCGCCTACGGCAAGCACGCCCGGCATGGTTGCCGGCGCACCCACCTGCACCGATCCACCTGCGCGGTTACCCGCGGCGGCGACGATGACGACGTCGTTCTCCTCCGCATACAGGAACGCCTCATCCCAGCTCTCCGGCCAGGTGGGCGAGGTGCTGCCGAGGGACATGTTGATGACCTTCGCGCCATTGTCCACGGCCCACCGGACCGCGTTCGGGATCTGCTCGTCAATGCTGACGCCGGCGGGATTGTCACCGCTGGACGCGCCGCCGATCCAGAGCGAGACGGCCAGAAGGTCAGCCTCGGGCGCTACGCCGATCACGCCGTCGGGCCCGCGCCCCACCGGGTCTTCCTTGGGCTCCGCCGATCTGGATGGCTCGGCGGACTTCGACTTCGACGCCGATTTCGACGGCGAAGCAGATGCGGACGGCGACTCCTCAGGCTCTTCTTCCGCTTCATGGCCGCGGCCAGCAAGGAGGCTCGCCACGAGGGTTCCGTGCTCTGGAACCTCACCGATACCGCGCTGCCCGTCCGGAGCGCCCGCACCGGACGCATCGGTACCGCCGACTACAGCGCCTTCGAGATCCGGGTGGCTTCCGTCGACGCCGCTGTCGATCACCGCGACGGTAACCCCGCCGCCTTTGGTGGTCTTCCACGCCTCCCTGATGCCGTAGTCGTCGAGCCAGTATTCGCTGTCCCGGATTTCCGCGCCGTGTGCGCTGGCGGGCTGGGCCGTCAGGGCGAATATTCCTGCAAGGCCAAGGACAAGTGCGACGACGGCGGCGACAGATTGGGTGGGCCGGCCTGGACCGCGCCGGAAGGCGGCGCTCACTGCTGCTCCGCCGGCCCGGCTGAGCTCAGGGCAATGCCGTCGAGGATGTCGTGTTCACTGGCGACAGCACCATCCACCCGGCCGTCGGTGGCCTCGGCAACCCTGCGCAGGATGGTACGCCAGATAAGGGCACCGGCACCGATGACGTCCACCCGTCCGGGGTGCATGTAGGGCAGGTCCGCGCGCCCGGACCTTGGCATATGCAACAGGGACGTTGCTGCGCCGTCGATTTCTTCGCGGCTGAGCGCCGCGCCATGTATACGTTCGGACTGGTACTCAGGCAGCTTCAGAGCGTGCGCCGTAATGGTGGTGATACTGCCGGCCACGCCGATGATGCTGTCCACCGATGAGAGGGATACATCCGCATCTGCCTGGTCGATCATGCGTTCGACCTCCGCTTCCGCACTGGCCACTTCGCTCTCACTGGGTGGATCGGACCGCAGGAACCGCTCGGTGAAACGCACACATCCCATGTCCATGCTCCGCGCGGCGGTCACCTGTCCATGCGCCCCGACCACGAATTCGGTGCTGCCGCCTCCAAGATCAACCACGAGAACGGGCGCACTGGACTGGTTGGTCAGAACGCTCGCGGCGCCGGCGAAGGAGAGAGCAGCTTCCTCATCACCGCTCACCACCTCGGGCTCGATACCGAGCCGGCTGCGCACGCCTTCCACAAAGACATCCCGGTTGCTCGCATCACGCGTTGCCGAGGTGGCCACGAAACGGACCCGCTCTGCCCCATGTTCCTTGATCAGCGCCGCATACTCGTCCACGGCACTGAAAGTGCGCTCGAGTGCTTCTGCTGCCAACGTGCCCGTCGCGTCGACGCCCTGCCCCAGGCGGACCACGCGCATGAGCCGCACGACGTCGGTGAGCCGCCCGCCGTCGCCGGACACGTCCGCTATCAGCAGGCGGATGGAGTTGGTTCCACAGTCAATGGCGGCGGTGCGCATATCAGGCCTTCTCTCCGCCGGAACGGCGTTCGGCGCGTTTTCTGTCCAGTTCTTCGGGGCTGAGGCCCTGGGTCTTCACATGGCGGCTGAGGTCACGGTGGGGCGGATCCCCGGCAGTGTCCCATGCGCCTGCGCACCGGCACTCTTCACGCGTCCACCACTCGGCGATCGCGTCGATCGCCTCATCTCCCAGCGGATTGATGCCCGGGCCGGCCGCCAACGAATGCCCGACCAGAACGTGGAGGCACTTCACGCGACTAGGCATGCCGCCTGCGGATACGCCGTCGATCTCTGGAACAGCGCCGATCCCCGACCGTTCTCCGACCTCCGAACGCGCCCTGAGGTAGTCCTCGTGGGCAGCGCGGTAGCGGCTGGCCAGATCATTGTCGTGTTCGAGCCGGTCCGTCATCTCTGTCATGGTGCCCGCAGCTTCGAGCCTCGATACAGCTGAGGTGATGACCGGGTGGGTCAGGTAATAAGTGGTGGGGAACGGAATGCCATTCGCCAGGCGTGGAGCAGTGGTGGCCACCAGCGGGTTTCCGCAGACGCACCGTGCACCGATCTCGACGACGTCCCGAACCGGACGCCCCAACTGACGGCTGAGCGTTTCCAGGTCAGCCGGTGTGGGCGCGAGCGGGTTCTCTTCCGTCAAGACGGTCCTTCCGTAAGCCACTGTTTCTGGTGAATCCCCAGATTCAAGGTTAGTCGGTGGCCGCGCGCTCCACTGACTTCCACAAGGCGTCCGTCCAGGGCAGGTCCTGGGGTGCGGCTTCGGAGCGCTGTTCCTCCGATGTTTCAAGCGCGGTGCCGCCCTTGACGAGATAACGCGTTTCCCCCGGCATCACCAGGAAAAGCCGGTCGCGTGCCTGCTGCTTGATATAGGCGGGATCATCCCAGCGCGCGATCTGCGTCTCGAGGTCATCCTGCTCCTGCTCGAGGGCAGCGATGCGCTCCTGCAGCGCGGTGGTCTCACCCTGCTGCTGAAGGAAGGTCCGGACTGACGGTGCCAGCAGCACGGTGATGGTGATGAGTACGACGGCGAGCGCCAGCAAGCGCCCTGAAAAGGATTTCGCGGGGATTGGCTCTGCATCTTCGGCAGGCACGATCTTCCGGTCAGCCACCCAGCGGAATGGCGCCTTGGCTGTACGGATTGCTCCGGCCAGCTGGGACCGTTCAGCTGCACGGGTCTCGGAAGGGGATGCCTTCTTCCGGGGTTCGCTCTTGGCCGGTTTTGCCCTGGCGGGCTTCGGCGCTGGTTTGACCGTTGTTTTCGCAGTTGATTTTGCTGCTGTTTTCGCAGTTGCTTTTACAGTCGGTACAGCTGTGGAACGCATTGAAGCGCCCTGGGTGCCAGGGCGCTTCAATGGTGCTTCCGATTCCCGCTGCCCCTCCACACGCGTTCGCGTTCCGCGCGGAACGCTGGGGCGTCGGGTGGGCATGGGACTCCTCGCTCAAGCTTCGCTGTACGGTCGGCTACCGGTTTACTACCGCCGGTACCTGCTTAACGAGGGTAACGCGCACACCCTTGGATCAGGCGGTGAAACGCGGGAAAGCCGAACGGCCGGCGTAGCGTGCGGCGTCGTCGAGCTCCTCCTCGATGCGCAGGAGCTGGTTGTACTTCGCCACGCGCTCGGACCGTGCCGGAGCGCCCGTCTTGATCTGGCCGGCGTTGGTTGCAACGCAGATGTCAGCGATGGTGGTGTCCTCGGTCTCGCCGGAACGGTGCGAGGTGATAGTGGTGTAACCGGAACGCTGGGCCAGGGAGATGGCGTCCAGCGTCTCAGTCAGCGTACCGATCTGGTTCACCTTGACGAGCAGTGAGTTGGCGGTGTCGGCCTTGAGGCCGCGCTCCAGGCGGACGGGGTTGGTGACGAACAGGTCATCGCCAACCAGCTGCACCTTGTCGCCAAGTGATGCGGTCAGTGCCTTCCAGCCATCCCAGTCTTCCTCGTCCAGCGGATCCTCGATGGATACCAGCGGGTAGTCGCGGACCAGTTCCTCGTAGTACGCGCGCATCGCCGCGGAATCCAGCGACTTGCCCTCGAACTGGTAGGCACCGTCCTTGTAGAACTCGGAGGCCGCGACGTCGAGCGCCAGGGCAATGTCGGTGCCCGGCTTGTAGCCTGCACGCTCGATGGCGGTGGTGATGAGGTCAAGGGCGTCACGGTTGGAGGGCAGGTTCGGAGCGAAACCACCCTCGTCACCGAGGCCGGTGGCCAGGCCCTTCTCCTTCAGTACCTTCTTGAGTTCGTGGTAAACCTCTACGCCCCAGCGGAGCCCCTCGGAGAAGGACTCGGCACCGAGGGGAACGATCATGAACTCCTGGATGTCGACGTCGGAGTCTGCGTGCGAACCGCCGTTGAGGATGTTCATCAGCGGCACAGGGAGCACGTGCGCGTTGGGACCGCCCAGGTAGCGGTACAGGGGCAGTGCGGAAGACTCCGCTGCTGCACGTGCAATTGCCAGTGAGACACCGAGCATGGCGTTGGCGCCGAGGTTGGACTTGTTCTCGGTACCGTCCAGGTCGATCATCGCCTGGTCAATGGACCGCTGGTCAGCTGCGTCGAAGCCGAGGAGTGCAGGCTGGATCTGCTCGATGACGGCTTCAACAGCCTGCAGCACGCCCTTGCCGAGGTAGCGGTCCTTGTCGCCGTCCCGGCGTTCGTTGGCTTCGAAGGCGCCGGTGGAGGCTCCCGAGGGAACTGCGGCACGGCCGAAAGTGTCGTCGTCGAGCAGTACTTCGACCTCGATGGTGGGATTTCCGCGTGAATCGAGAATTTCGCGGGCGTGGATGGCGTCGATAATTGCCATGAATTGCTCCTCTTGTTTGACTTCTTAGACTTCTGTGACTTCTTGGATTTCTGTGACTTGCTTTGGCAGGTGCTACTGGTTGGGCAGATCGGCGGGACGCGGGCACAGCGTAGGCCGATGGCCACAGTGCGCCTGCAGCTTCTTTGCGTGGATTCGGTTCTCAGCCTAATTCAAACCTGCGGTCGATGACCGTCCGTGACGCCTGAACTTCTTTCGCCGTCGCGCTTGTAGGGCTCCTGATACCGCTTCACCGCGAGGCGCAGCGCCCGTTCGGGATCCACCCCCGCTGCCACGGCCTCCCGCACGAGGTCGAGGAGGGCGCTGCCGACCTCTTCCTCCGTGCGCTCGGAGTGTTCCATTTCAGTGCCGCTTCGCCCGTCTGCGCGATCACCGGACGCGCCCACCCGCTCTGCACGGCTGACCGACTTCGACGCAAGAGCGAGGGCGGGAAGGTGGGTGGGAATGCTGTCGAAAATCGAAACCGAGGGCGTCCGCTCCCCGCGCTTCAAAAGGTGCCAGGCCGCCTCGATTTCCCCGACGGTTGCGGGAACTGCTTCCCGCACGCTGCCATCCGGTGCAAACACATGCGGATTGCGCCGCATCATCTTGGCGGTGAGTCCGTCAATGACGCTGCCCATGCCAAAGGATCCGTGTTCCTCCTGGAGGCGCGCGTGAAGCACCACCTGGAGGAGGACGTCGCCGAGCTCGCCACGCAGCTCCTCGGCGGAAGCCGGGGCCTCTATCGCTTCGAGGAGCTCGTAACACTCCTCAACGAGGTACTGCGCCAGTGAATCGTGTGTGAGTGCGCCCATCCAGGGGCAATGTGTCCGCAGTTCGCCGATGACCTCCAGCAACCGCTCCAGTGACGCGCCCGCGCTCATGGCGCGGTTCGTTTCCGCGCCGCTCATGCCCCGCTGGCGGCGTCGTACCCCTGGCCGACCAGCTCGGCGAGCGCGGTGCGGCTCTCCAGCGGAAGGAAAGCTGCCTCGACTGCATTGAGGGTCAATTCGAGCAGGTCATCGAGATCATAGTCGAACGTCTCCACGAGGAGCTCGAACTCGTCGGTCAGGGTGACGCCGCTCATCAGCCGGTTGTCCGTGTTGACGGTGACGTTGAATCCCAGTTGGTACAGGAGGTCGATGGGGTGACTCTCGACGTCGGTGCCGAAGGAAGCGATGGCACCGGTCTGGAGGTTCGACGACGGGCATATCTCGAGCGGGATGCCGCGGTCGCGGACCCACGCAGCAACATGGCCAAGGGAGGCCATGCCATTGTCGTTTTCGTCGAACTCGACGGTGATGTCTTCGGCGATCCTCACGCCGTGACCGATGCGCTGGGCGCGGCCGTTGACCAGGGCGTCAACGATGCTCTCGACGCCGGCAGCTTCACCTGCGTGGACCGTTGCCGGGAACTGGTGCTGCGCGAGATAGGTGAAAGCGTCTGCGAACCGGGCCGCGGGGAAGCCGTCTTCGGCACCGGCGATGTCGAAGCCGACAGCTCCGTGATCGCGGTGGCGGACGGCGAGCTCTGCGATCTCCTGACCCCGGTCAGCGTGGCGCATGGCAGTGATGAGCTGGCCGACCTGAATTGTGCGGCCACTGGCGGCAACTGCTTCCACCCCGGCGTCGAGACCCTCCTGGACTGCTTCAACGGTCTCGTCGAGGGTGAGCCCGTTCGCGACGTGCTGCTCGGGCGCCCAGCGCACTTCACCGTAGACAACGCCGTCGTCTGCCAGGTCCTCCACGAACTCCTTCGCGACCCGCGAGAGCCCTTCCCTGGTCTGCATCACGGCGATGGTGTGGTCGAAGGTCTCAAGGTAGCGGACCAGCGAGCCGGAGTCCGCGGATTCACGGAACCACTGGCCCAGGGCTACCGGGTCGGTTGACGGCAGCTTGTGTCCAGCGGCGTCGGCGAGTTCGATGATGGTGGCTGGTCGGAGGCCACCATCAAGGTGATCGTGCAGCGAAACCTTGGGCAGGCTCCGGATGTCGAAGGCGATGTCTGTGGCAAGGGATGTCATTGGTTCAGTCACAGCTTCAGCCTACGCGTTGTCAGCTTCCGCTTGTCCGTTCAGCACTGGCGGCTGCAGGTTCGCGGCGGGCTGAGGCCGCGCCTTCCTCATCATCCTTGACACAGGACTCAAGCGACGAGCGTGCTGAATCGCTGGTTCTGGCCGCCTTTAGCGGTTCCGGCCGGGGGTGTACCGGCGTGGAGCCGCGGACCGCACTGATGATCCGGTCCACAACAAAGCCCAGGAACACCGCCACCGCAATGGCAACCATGACACCGAGCAGGTGATTATCTTCAAACCAGGCACCCGCGAGAGCCCCGATGCCTACGGAGTAAGAACCCCACGCGACGGCGGAGATAGCGGTCAAGGCAAAGAACCGGCGTCGTGAATAGCCTGTGGCTCCGGCGGTAAGGTTGACCGCCACGCGGCCGAAGGGGATGAAGCGCGCCACCAGAATCAGTGAAGCTGCGCGCTTCTCCAGTTCGTAACCGGCCCATTCGAAGGCCCGCTCCGAGCGCGGCCGGCGCATCCAGGCGAAGCGCCGGGTGCCCACGCCGCGGCCGATGAGGTACGCGATGTTGTCTCCGACGAAAGCACCGAGGGCGGAAACGATGATTAGCAGCCAGATATCCGGTACGCCCTGCGTGATGACGAGGGATGCAAGACCCACCACGACCGACTCGCTGGGGAACGGTGGGAAGAATCCGTCGACCGTGCAGCAGACAAAGACCAGCAGATAGACCCACGGCTGCTCCGCGGTGCTGAGGATGAAGTCGCTCAGCCCATTTGTCACAGCATTAATCGCGTCCACTGAGCTCCTTGGATTTTTTACACCAGACCGGCTGCGGCCGCGCCTTGATGACTCCTATAACGATGCCAGCATCGTTCATTCGCCACCATGGGGTGTTCCCCTGAGAGACCCCCGGCTTCAGCCTTTCTCCAAGGTTAGGGAACCCGCCCGCTGATTCGCGTCGACCGAAGGGCTGATCTTCTGTAGCGGCACTCCTCCCCCGGGATGATTAGGAGATGCGGTCGATGATGAGCTGCTGGGCGGGACGCGATCCTTCCGGGGCGATGACGACGGCGGTTTCCAGCGCCTCGCGCGCCCGGTCAAACTTCTCCGGGGTGTCAGTAAGTAGCGTCATGAGCGGTTCCCCGGCTCGCAGTGTGGCACCCGGCTTGGCATGAAGGCGCACGCCGGAACCGGCCTGGACAGCATCTTCCTTGCGCGCCCTGCCGGCTCCGAGGCGCCAGGCAGCAACACCGACAGCGAGGGCGTCGAGCTCCATCAGTACGCCGTCCGCCGGTGCGTAAATGGTCTCGGACTCCTTCGCGACCGGAAGGGAGGCGCGGGGGTCTCCGCCCTGCGCCTCAATCATCCGGTTCCACACGTCCATTGCCCGGCCGTCCCTGAGTGCCTGTGCAGGGTCTGCGTCCACAACACCGGCTCCCCTCAGCATCTCCTCCGCAAGCCTTACCGTGAGTTCGACGACGTCTTCCGGCCCGCCTCCAGCAAGCACCTCCACAGATTCCTCGACCTCTATGGCGTTGCCTGCCGTCAGTCCGAGCGGAGTGGACATGTTGGTCAGCAACGCAACGGTCCTCACTCCCGCATCCTTACCCAGCGCGACCATGGTTTCGGCGAGTTCGCGTGCCTGAGCCTCATCCTTCATGAATGCGCCGCTGCCCACCTTTACGTCGAGGACCAACGAACCGGTTCCCTCGGCGATCTTCTTGCTCATGATCGACGAGGCGATCAGCGGAATCGCTTCGACTGTGCCGGTGACATCGCGCAGTGCGTAAAGCTTCTTGTCCGCCGGCGCCAGACCGGCGCCTGCTGCGCAGATGACGGCGCCGACGTCGGCCAGTTGGCTCATCATTTCGTCGTTCGTGAGCTGGGCGCGCCAGCCGGGAATGGACTCAAGCTTGTCGAGCGTTCCGCCCGTGTGCCCGAGACCACGGCCTGAAAGCTGTGGCACGGCAACTCCGAACACTGCAACGAGCGGCGCGAGCGGGAGGGTGATTTTGTCTCCCACTCCCCCGGTGGAGTGTTTGTCGCTGGTCGCCTTGCCGAGCGCGGAGAAGTCCATCCGCTCACCACTGGCGATCATTGCCGCCGTCCAGCGGGAGATCTCCTCCCGGTCCATCCCGTTGAGCAGGATGGCCATGTTGAGGGCGGCCATTTGCTCATCGGCGATCGCGCCGCGGGTGTAGGCGTCGATCGTCCAGTCAATCTGTGCGGGACTCAGTGTGCCCTTGTCACGTTTGATGCGGATGATGTCTACGGCGTCGAACTTCTCAGTCACTGTGATTCCCTGTCCTTGCCTGCTTCGGCGAGATGTTGCGGACCGAAGGCATCCGGCAGCACCTCGTCCATGGTCTTGATACCGCTCACCGTCATCAACAGCATGCCCGGAGCGCGGAACTCATACAGCAGCTGCCGGCACCGGCCGCACGGCATCAGCGCGTTCCCGGCTCCGTCCACGCAGCTGAACGCAGCGAGCTTTCCGCCGCCGGTCATCTGCAACTGGCTGACGAGCGAGCACTCGGCGCAGAGGGTAAGCCCGTAGGAGGCGTTCTCCACGTTGCAGCCAGAGACTATGCGGCCGTCCTCCGTCAAAGCGGCTGCCCCTACCGGAAACTTCGAGTACGGCACGTAGGCCATCCTCATGGCCGCGGTAGCCGCTTCGGCGAGCTGCGCCCACGGGACGTCCGGCGCGGAGCCGTGGGCCGCCGTCGTCGTTGTCGTTGACATCGAAGCTACTCCTTGACGTAGGGCACGCCGCTTGCGGCCGGAGGCCGGGACCGGCCCACCAGCCCGGCGACGGCGAGAATGGTCACGATGTACGGAAGCATGGCCAGGAACTGGCTCGGCACGTCCGTTCCGATGATGGACAGGACGAAACGGAGGTTCGTCGCAAACCCGAACAGGAGCGCCGCGAAGAACGCACCAATCGGGTTCCACCGTCCGAAGATCAAGGCGGCGAGCGCGATGTACCCCTGACCCGCAGTCATGTCCCGGGTAAACGTACTGACTGAGACCAGTGTGAAGAACGCTCCACCGAAGCCGGCGACCGCCCCACCCAGCAGGACATTCCAGAACCGGGTCGAGTTGACCTTGATGCCCATGGTGTCCGCGGCTTGCGGGTGCTCACCGACGGCACGCACGCGCAGGCCCCACTTGGTGCGGTACAGCCCGAGCCAGATGATGATCACCGCCGCGTACATGAAGTAGCCGATGATGCTCTGCTGGAAGAGGATGGGGCCGATCACCGGGATGTCCGCCAATAGCGGTATCCGGATATCGGGGAGGCTGGGCGGAGAGTTGAAGGTTCCGGAATCGCGGCTGAGCAGAGTCGAGGCCAGGAAGCCCGTGAGACCAGAGACCAGCACGTTCAGCACCACACCGACGATGATCTGGTTCACCAGGTACTTGATGCTGAAGATCGCGAGAATCAGGGAGACCAGAACTCCGGCGAACGCCGCGGCAAACAGGCCGACGTAGACGTTGCCGGACACCGAAGCGGCTACTGCGGCCGCGAACGCGCCGGAAAGCAGTTGACCCTCGATAGCGATGTTCACCACGCCCACTCGCTCGCACAGCACGCCCGAGAGTGAACCGAAGATCAGCGGGATGGCCAGAGTGACCGAACCGGCGATGAGGCCCGCCAGAGAGATGCTTGGGCGGTCGGCGATGCCCACGACCCAGGTAAGGAATCCGACCACGAACAGGACGGCATAGGCAATGCCGAACCAGCGGTTGATCTTCTCGCCTTTACGGGCCAGTAAGTAGGAATAGACGGCGACCGCCGTCAACGCCAGTGCAACCACCCACCCCACCACGTTGGCTGGAAGCGTGAGATCTGCGAGGCGGAAGCGGTCGGAGTCATCGGAGACCCGGAAGACCGCAGTGGTGGCCGGGCCGCCGATAGCGAAGACAATCAGCGCTATCACGGCTCCGATGCCAAACCCGATCGGCGCCTTCCAGCTTCGGCCTGATGATCCGGCGACCGAGGGGTCGGTCACGGTTGCTGCCATGCTCATGCTGTACCTCCGGCTGCTGCCTTCTGCTTGGCGTTGCCCTTGCGGCCGGCCTTCTGCTTGCGGTCAATTCGGAAGATTGCCTTCACCAGCGGCGGTGCCGCAATGAACAGGACGATCAGCGACTGGACCACCAGGACAATGTCGATCGGGGTACCGGTCAACGTCTGCATCTGCACGCCCCCGGCCCGGAAAGCGCCGAAGAGCACGCCAGCGAAGAACACACCCCACGGATGTGACCGGCCAAGCAGCGCAACGGTGATCGCGTCGAAGCCGAAGCTCGCCGCGATGCCGCTGGTGAGAACCTGCTCGGTGCCGGCAACCTGCGCCACTCCAGCCAGGCCCGCCAGTCCGCCCGCAAGCATCATGACAACGACGTAACCCTTGGTGACGCTGATGCCCGCAGTGCGCGCGGCAAACGGGTTGGCGCCGACGGCTCGGAGTTCAAAACCCACGGTGGAGCGGTTCAACAGCCACCACACGCCGTAGGTTGCTGCCAGGGCCACCAGGAAGCCGAGGTGCAAACGGAATCCGGAGCCGAGGATCTGTGGGAGCAGGGCAGTTTCGTCCAGGCGGGGGCTGATCGGATTCGAGGAGCCCGGGTTCTGAAAGGACGGTGTGGTAAGCAGGTACCCGACGAGGTTGATGGCGATGTAGTTGAGCATGATGGTCACGATGACCTCGTGTGCGCCCGTGCGCGCCTTCAGGATCCCGGGGATGAATCCCCAGACCGCTCCGCCGATGAACCCTGCGATCACTACCAGCAGGAGGTGCAGGCCGAATGGCAGGTGCAGCGAGAAGCCGACCCATCCGGCGAACATCGCGCCCAGGATGATCTGGCCCTGGGCACCGATGTTGAACAGTCCGGCGCGGAAGGCGAGTGCGACGCCGAGACCCGCGAGGACCAGCGGAGTGGCCACGGTCAGTGTCTCGGTCAGGGGGCGGAACATCAATGCCAGGGAGTCAGCGCGCGGATTGAACACGGCTCCCTGGAACAGTGCGGCGTAGGCTCCGCTTGCGGCCTCCCACGCTGCAAACAGGGTGTCGGTCGGTCGGCTGAAGAAGTACGACGCTGACGCCGCCACCTCTTCGTCCGTGAGGGCGATGAGGATCCCGCCAAGGATGATCGAGAGTACGACGGCGAGAATCGCCACCAGCGAGGAACCGCTGACAATGCTTTGGAAGATCCCACGGCTGCGGTCCTGCTCGTCCTGGGGCGCCGGCGTCGTGTCCCTCGTTCCGCTGGCGGGCGGCGGTGCAGCTGTGTCCTCTGCGGCGTCGGGAGTGCGTGTATTTTCAGTGCTCACTGGCTTCCTTCCTCAGTGGCTGCTGCCCTGCGGCCGTGTCCGGTTGCGGGTTCATCGGGTGTCCCGGTGCCGCTTCCCGTTGGCTGCTGCAAAGCTTCCTCGGCGGTCATGCCAGCCATCATGAGGCCAAGCACGTCACGCGATGTGTCTCCGGGCACAACGCCCATGAGTTCTCCTCCGTGAAGGACCGCAATGCGGTCCGCAAGTTCGCTGATTTCGTCGAGCTCGGTGGACACGATCATTACGGGAGTGCCGCTGTCGCGCTCGGCCACAATGCGTTTGTGCAGGAACTCGATGGAACCCACGTCAACGCCGCGGGTCGGCTGCGAAGCGATGAACAGGTTCAGCGGCCGCGAGAGCTCCCGAGCGAGAACCACCTTCTGCTGGTTTCCACCCGAGAGGGTACTGACCGGCGCTTCAGCGCTTTGGGTGCGTACGTCGAACTCGGCGACCTTCTCCCGGGCGTTCTGTGAAACCACCGAGGGTTTCATTGCCAGACCCTTCGCAAAGGGAGCCTCGTTGTACCAGTTGAGGATCATGTTCTCGGCGATCGAGAAGCTCCCGACCAGGCCGTCAACCTTGCGGTCCTCGGGGACGAAACCCACGCCCTCCCGGATGATGTCCTTGACCTTCATACCTAGCAGTTCCTTGCCGTTGAGCTGGACGGAACCGGTGGCATGCGGGTGGAGTCCAAGAACTGCTTCGGTGAGCTCGGTCTGACCATTACCCTGGACGCCGGCGATGGCGAGGATCTCGCCCTTCGCGATGTCGAAGCTCACATCATCCAGGAGGTTCTGCCCTCCCGCCCCTGCGACCGTGAGGTTGCGAACCTTGAAGGTTGTCTCTCCCGGCGTCGCGGGAGCCTTGTTCAGGCTCAAGCTGACCTGACGCCCTACCATCATCGATGCCAGGTCACTGGTGCTGGCTGTGGGCTCGACGGTACCGACGACGGCACCGCGGCGAATCACGGTAATGACGTCCGAGACCGCCTTCACTTCGCGCAGCTTGTGTGAGATGAACACTATGGCGGTGCCGCCGGCCTTCAGCTCGTCAATAATCTGGATGAGCTCATCGGTTTCCTGCGGCGTAAGTACGGCGGTGGGCTCATCGAGGATCAGCACCTCGGCCTTCCGAACCAACGCCTTGATGATTTCGACACGCTGTTGAACACCTACGGGGAGGTCTTCGACGAGGGCGTCGGGGTTGACGTCGAACCCGTAGCGGTCAGATATCTCGCGGATGCGCTGGCGGGTCTTCTCCAGATCGAGGACACCGCCCGCCTTGGTGTGCTCGTCTCCCAAAGCCACGTTTTCTGCCACGGTGAACACCGGGATGAGCATGAAGTGCTGGTGCACCATGCCAATCCCCGCGGCCATGGCGTCACCGGGCCCACGGAAGGTGACCGGCTTTCCATCAACGAGGATGCGGCCTTCCGTGGGTTCATAGAGCCCATAGAGCACGTTCATCAGCGTGGATTTGCCGGCACCGTTCTCTCCGAGGAGGCAGTGCACCTCCCCGGGATTGACCACGAGGTCAATGCTGTCATTGGCAACTAGGGAGCCAAAACGTTTGGTGATTCCCTGCAGTTCGAGTTTCACAACCCCAAACCAACCTGTCCGTAATAGCAGGTACGTACCCCGTGGGCAACGCACTCTCAATGGATTTCGGTTCAACCGTAACGCGAAACACGCCGCCCGCCCCGGGGCCAGAGGATCCTGGTACGGAGCGGGCGGCGCGTTGCGTCAGGTGTTACTGGGGGCTTGCCTCAGACTCGACGGTGATGTCACCCGAGATGATGCCGGCCTTGATCTCCTCGAGCTCAGCCTTCAGCTCGTCGGAGACGGCTTCCTCCTGATCGTGGAACGGTGCCAGGGCAACGCCGCCGTTCTCGAGGGTGCCAACGTAGGGCTCATTGCTGAACTTGTCCTCGACGTCTTCGGAGATGACCTCCTCGACAGCTTCGCCCATGAGCTTCATGACCGAGCTGAGGATGAATTCGGTGCCAGTCTCGACGGTAAGGAACCCGTCGGAGTCCACCCAGATGACCTTGTTGGTGCCACCGTCACCATTGGCTTCCTCAACAGCTTCAATGGTGCCGAGGCCTACGGGGCCGGCAACCGGCATGATGATGTCCGCGCCCTCGTTGATGAAGTTCTGGGTGTTGGTCTTGCCCGCAGCCTGGTTGGAGAAGTCACCGACGAATGTGCCGGTCTGCGCTTCCTTGTCCCAGCCGAGCAGTTGGACGTCGGCGTCCTTCTGCTCGTTGTAGTAGGCGACACCGTCCGCGAAGCCGTCCATGAAGATGGTGACCGTGGGGATCTGGATACCGCCGTAGGTTGCTACGCGGCCCGTCTCCGACGCCCCTGCTGCAAGGTAACCGGCCATGAACGCAGCCTGCGCCGTGTCGTAGATGATGGGCTTGACGTTCGGCAGGTCAATCTGTGCGTCGTCAACGATAGCGAAGTTGGTCTCGGGATTAGCCTCCGCTGCCTCGGCTGTTGTTGCCGAAAGCAGGAAGCCCACGGTCACAATCAGGTCGCAGCCGGAGGTGACCATGGAGTTGACGTTCGGGGTGAAGTCCGTCTCCGCCTGGGATTCAGCCTGCTGAACTTCAATCCCAAGCGACTCCTTGGCGGCCTGGATACCCTCATACGAAGACTGGTTGAACGACTGGTCGTCGAATCCACCGGAATCCGAGACGATGCAGCCGGTGTAGTCGGTGTTTTCTGCAGCGGGATCGGATCCCCCGCCCGTTTCGGCTGGCGGCGGCGCGCCACAACCTGCCAGAAGAAGGGCTGCGGCTCCCAGTGATGCAACGGACATGCCGGTGCGGCGCCCTGCCAAGCTCAGTGATTTCTTCAATGTTCCTCCGATAAGAAATAGGCCCACGACCCACATGTCAATGAGTGTCCGTTTGCAGTGCCTCAACTGGCACTGAAGCTCTGTTTTCATTGAAGTTCGTGACGCCGGTCCCGCCTCAACTGGGACTCGAATGGTGAGCCTACTCTAGCTGCGAGTGACCGGGCACACTACCAAAAACCGTCAGCTGCTTCCATATCGTTCAAGTTTTGTTACCAACGGGTAGGTTTCCCGTTCAGATTGAAGCTAGCGGCTCAGCGCAGGGACCCAGGCGGCAGCGAGGTGAGCCAGCGACGCGATCCTCGTGCCGACGTCGTACGTGGTTCCGGTGACCATCACTTCCTGCGCTTCCGTGATCTCCACCAGCTCGTCCAGGCGGGCGGCAACCTGGTCCGGCGTCCCAACCGCCTTGATCGCCGGTAGGTGGTCCAGCATCACCTGCTCCTGCTCGGTGAACTCCCGCTCAGCCGCTTCTTCAGGAGAGACAATTGGGCCCAGACGGCCGGACCGCAGAGACAGCGCCATCACCCGCGCGGGTCCCGCGAGGTAGTGTGCTTCCTCCTCGGTTTCCGCGGTGAGCGCCGAGGTGGCCAGCATTGCGTAGGGCTCCTCGAGTGCTGGCGAGGGCTGGAAATTGGACCGGTACAGGCGCATGACCTGGGCGGGATCCTCGTTGCCGAAGTGGTGGGCGTAGCTGTAGCGAAGGCCGAGCATGCCGGCCAGTTGGGCCGAATAGCTGCTCGAGCCGAGGAGCCAGACTTCAGGGAACGACGACGGCGCGGGCGTAGCTGCCAGCCGCATCACACGATCGGGCGTCCGGTTGTCGCCAAGAAGCGCGAGTACCTCGAGGACGTGCTGCGGGAATTCTTCGACGCCAAGCCCGTCTACCTGACGGCGCAGCGCCATGGCGGTCATCTGGTCGGTGCCTGGCGCCCGCCCGATGCCGAGGTCAATTCGGCCCGGTTGCAGTGCTTCCAGCAGCGCGAACTGCTCCGCGATCACGAAGGGTGCGTGGTTCGGGAGCATCACCCCGCCGGATCCGAGGCGGATTCTCTGAGTGTGTGCACCAAGGTGGGCGATGAGGACAGCCGGGCTGGTCGAGGCAACGGCGGGCATGTTGTGGTGCTCGGCGACCCAGAACCGGTTGAACCCCAGCCGGTCAGCTTCGACAGCGAGCCTCGTACTGTCTTCCAGGGCCTGGGCACTGCTGCGGCTGGAACCCACAGTGGCGAGGTCGAGGACGGACAGTGGGACACGATTGCTGGAACTGTTCACGAGAATGCTAACCGGCGGCCCGGCCCCGGCATTCCCGGTGTTGGTGGCTTCGCCTAGTGACGCAGTCCAAGGACCGCGCGCATTGCAGCCGCAGCCATCACGCGGACACCGCAGCCAATTGCACGCTCATCCGGGCGGTAGTCTCCGCGGTGCAGGTCATAGGTTTCGCCACCGTGAGTCCGTGTGCCCAGGCGCATCATGGCACCCGGCACTTTCTGGGTCATCCAGGCGAAGTCCTCGCCGCCCATCGACTGCGGCGTAAGGACGACGGCGTCGGGGCCCAACTCGGCCCGGGCCGCGGCCTCGATGAGGCCGATTTCGGCTTCGGTGTTGACCACGGGAGGAACTCCCCTGGTGTGCTCGATCTTTACGTCCACACCGAAGGGAGCCGCGATCTGACGCACCGTGTGGTCCATGAGGTCACCGGCTGCCTCCCATGCCTCACCGTCAAGGCAGCGCATGGTGCCGGACATGAACCCGTGTGCGGGAATGGCGTTCGGCGCTGATCCGGCGTGGATCTGGCCCCACACCACTGAAACAGCGCTGCGGACGTCGATGCGCCGCGAAAGCACAGCGGGTACGTTCGCCGCGATGTGGGCCAGCGCGAACACGAGGTCTTCGGTCAGGTGCGGCCGTGACGTGTGGCCGCCCCTGCCGCTCAGCTCAACCCTGACAGTGTCCGAAGCGGACGTAATGGCCCCGATGCGGGTGCCTACCAACCCGACGTCGATGCGGGGGTCGCAGTGCAGGGCAAGAATCCGCGGAATTTCATCCAGGACACCCTGCGCTATGACGTCCAGGGCGCCGCCGGGCATGGTTTCCTCGGCGGGCTGGAAGATCACCCGTACACGCCCACCCAGCGGGGATTCGGCGTCGATCTTGGCAAGCACCAGCGCGACACCGAGCATGACCGTGGTGTGGATGTCGTGACCGCAGGCGTGCGCAATGCCAGTGTGCGTGGACGTGTAGGGAAGTCCGGTTTCCTCGAGGATCGGCAGCGCATCAATGTCGGCACGAAGACCGATCTTCAGCTCACCCTGCCCGACGTCGACAAACAATCCGGTGTTCTCAAGCCGCTTGGGCTGTAGGCCAGCCGCTTCGAGGCGAGCCACCAACTGATCGGTGGTGCGGTATTCCTTATGCGAAAGCTCGGGGTGCGAGTGAATGTCCCGGCGGAACTTGGTCAGCTCATCCAGCAGTGGCGCCACCCACACACCAATATGGGGAACAACGAGCGATTCGGTGGGAGTCTTCTGCACCCGACCAACCTTATCCAACGGCTACTTCACCACCCCAACCGGGCGTCATGCCGCGTCTCGCGCGACAGGGTGCGGAGGAGCGTGCCGACCACGGGATCAAAGGACGTCGACGTCGCCGCTCGCCCTGAGCGCCTCCACCGCCTTCTTCACTTCCTGGGCGTGTTCCTTGGTGGTCACCAACAGTGCGTCGGGAGTGTCCACGATGACGACGTCGTCAATCCCGATCAGCGCGATGACGCGCTTGGTGTCGGAGACAACAATGCCTGAGGCGTTCTCCGAGAACACGCGTGCACCCTCACCCATGACAGTGAGCTCGCTGTTCTCCATGGCGGGGTTCAGCCGGCCGATGGCGGCGAAGTCGCCGACGTCGTCCCAACTAAAGTTGCCTGGGATCATCGCGACATCCCCGGCTGCCGCTGCCGGTTCTGCAACTGCGTAATCGATCGCGATTTTGGGAAGGGTGGGCCAGACCCGCTTCGCCACCTCGTTGCGGAAGCGGGTATCCCAAGCCTCCGCGATCTCGGTGAGGCCCGCGTACAGCGCAGGCTCGTTGGCTTCAAGGTGCTTGAGCATCAGTGCAACCGGGGCCACGAACATCCCCGCGTTCCAGCTGTACTTGCCGCTGTCGAGGTATTCACGGGCGACGCCGACGGACGGCTTCTCCACGAACTCGATCACCGAATGCGCACTCGGGGCAGAGGCGATGGTCAGTGGATCGCCGGCGCGGATGTAGCCGAAGCCCGTCGACGGGTGGGTCGGGCGGATGCCGATCGTCACGATATAGCCCTCGGCCGCAGTGTGAACTGCCTCCCGCACAGCGGCCTGGAATTCCTCCGCCGGGGCGATGACCTGGTCTGCGGCGAAGGAACCCATGATGATGTTGGGATTGCGCTTGTAGAGGATGGCCGCAGCCAGGCCGATCGCTGCGCCCGAGTCCTTTGGTTCGCTTTCCAGGACCAGGTCGGAGTCCCTCAGCTCCGGTAACTGGGCGAGGACTGCACGCCGGTGTGCCCTGCCCGTCACCACCATGATGCGCTTGCCGCTCAGAGGATGCAGCCGCTCGTAGGTGGCACGGATCAGCGTGCTGCCTGAACCGGTCAGGTCATGGAGGAACTTCGGCGCAGCCGCACGGGAAAGCGGCCACAACCGGGTTCCGGTTCCGCCTGCCGGTATCACTCCATGGAAACGGTCCAGAGGACTCTGCTCTTCCACGGGGTCCAGCTCTTCCAGGTGGTTCGTCTGTTCAGTACTCATCGCCTCCACCTTATTGCAGCGGCCGATGGCAGTGCACAGGATGCCCGACCGGGTAGGCGCGGGGCCGCAGGCAACCGTCCGGGCGGGCGCGGAATGTGGTCCTGTTAACAAACTCACAACGTAGGGCGCCCTAAATTGAACACCCCACTACCGGAACCTAGATTAGGCTTGAGCATAGAGTGCTCTCGCGGGGCGACATTCCAGCGTTGAAGACGCGCTAACGCCCTAGCGACACAGGGAGGTTTTTCAGTGTCGAAGACACCAGCAGGCACCCTCTACCGCGGCCGTGAAGGCCAGTGGTCCTGGGTAGCGCATCGTATTACCGGCGTCGTGATCTTCTTTTTCCTACTGGTGCATGTGCTCGACACCTCGCTGGTACGGGTATCACCCGAGGCGTACGACATCGTCATTGAGTCCTACAAAAACCCCCTCATGGGTTTGGGCGAGCTGGGACTGGTTGGCGCAATCGTTTTTCACGCCTTCAACGGCCTCCGCGTCGTTCTGGTGGACTTCTGGAAGAAGGGCCCCCGGTACCAGCGGCAGATGCTGTGGGCAGTCATCGGGTTGTGGGCCGTCACCATGATCGGTTTCTCTATCCGCCATCTTTCTGTGGTTTTCGGAGGTCACTAAGCCATGGCAACTCCCACCATTGAATCTCCCCGCTCCGGCCGTATCTCGCCGCAGTACCGCCGCAACGGCGCGTCCAAAGGCAACTTCGAGATGTTCGCGTGGCTCTTCATGCGCCTCTCAGGTGTTGTGCTTGTTGTCCTGATCTTCGTTCACCTCTGGACGAGCATGATCGCCGGAGACGGCATCGAAGGCGTTGATTTCGGATTCGTCGCGGGCAAGTGGGCTTCGCCCGTGTGGCAGATCTGGGATTTGGTGATGCTGTGGCTCGCGATGCTGCACGGCACCAACGGCGTCCGCGTGATCATCAACGACTACGCAGAAAAGGACTCCACACGCCTGTGGCTCAAGAGCGTGCTCTACGCTGCCACCGTCGTCATCGTGGTCCTCGGCACCCTGGTGATCTTCACCTTCGATCCCTGCCCCGTAGTAAACGGCGTCCCGCACGTCGCGGACTACTGCCCGACACCATAGACCCCTCACGGGTCCTGGCCGCCTGAGTGGGCGCCCGCTGTATTTGACTGGTTTCAACAGAAAGAGCACTGGTATGCAGGTCCACAAGTACGACGTCGTTATTGTTGGCGCTGGTGGCGCCGGCATGCGCGCCGCGATCGAATCCGGCCAGCGTGCCCGGACCGCTGTACTGACCAAGCTCTACCCCACCCGTTCGCACACCGGTGCCGCGCAGGGCGGAATGTGCGCCGCTCTTGCAAACGTCGAGGAAGACAACTGGGAATGGCACACCTTTGACACAGTCAAGGGTGGCGACTACCTGGTTGACCAGGACGCAGCCGAGGTCATGGCCAAGGAAGCCATCGACGCGGTGCTGGATCTTGAGAAGATGGGCCTGCCCTTCAATCGCACACCCGAGGGCCGCATCGACCAGCGTCGCTTCGGCGGCCACACCCGCGACCACGGCAAGGCGCCCGTTCGCCGGGCCTGCTACGCAGCCGACCGCACGGGCCACATGATCCTGCAGACGCTTTACCAGAACTGCGTCAAGCACAATGTCGAGTTCTACAACGAGTACTACGTGCTCGACATGCTCACGGTTGATGAGGAAGTCACCATCGACGGCAAGACCCGCATCCGCAAGCGGGTTGCGGGCGTCGTCTCCTATGACCTCGCCACTGGCGAGCTGCATATCTTCCAGGCGAAGTCCGTGGTTTTCGCCTCAGGCGG
Organism: Arthrobacter sp. TRD_SC_6; assembly: GCF_055361185.1. Taxonomy (NCBI): domain Bacteria; kingdom Bacillati; phylum Actinomycetota; class Actinomycetes; order Micrococcales; family Micrococcaceae; genus Arthrobacter; species Arthrobacter sp. TRD_SC_6. The sequence continues at coordinate 1,818,255 of NZ_CM143953.1, read as the reverse complement.
CGTCGGCAAGGTCTACAAGACCACGTCGAACGCCCACACACTGACCGGTGACGGCATGGGAATCGCCTTCCGGCGCGGCATCCCCCTTGAAGACATGGAGTTCTTCCAGTTCCACCCGACTGGCCTGGCAGGCCTCGGCATCCTGCTCTCCGAGGCGGCGCGTGGTGAGGGTGCCATTCTCCGAAACTCGGAGGGTGAGCGCTTCATGGAGCGTTACGCTCCCACCATCAAGGACCTGGCTCCCCGTGACATTGTGGCGCGGTCCATGGCCAACGAAGTCCGCGAAGGCCGGGGTGCAGGGCCGAACAAGGACTACGTCCTGCTTGACCTCACGCACCTCGAGCCTGCCCACATTGATGCGAAGCTGCCGGACATCACCGAATTTGCGCGTACCTACCTCGGCGTTGAGCCCTACACCGAACCGGTCCCTGTATTCCCGACCGCGCACTACGCAATGGGCGGCATTCCCACCAATATCCAGGCGGAGGTCCTTCAGGACAACGACACCGTTGTTCCTGGCCTCTACGCAGCCGGTGAAGTTGCCTGCGTTTCCGTGCACGGTTCAAACCGACTCGGCACCAACTCGCTGCTGGACATCAACGTCTTCGGTAAGCGTGCGGGCATCGCGGCCGCCGAATATGCTGTGACGGCCGAATTTGTGGAGATTCCCGAGAATCCCCTGGTCGAGACCGAGCGCTTGCTGGACACCATGCGCAGTTCCGAAGGCGGAGAGCGCGTTGCACAGATTCGCCAGGAGCTGCAGGACATCATGGACGCAAACGTTCAGGTGTTCCGCACTGAACAGACCCTCAAGGAAGCACTCGAGGTTATCGACAAGCTTGAAGAGCGCTACACCAGGGTCACTGTCCAGGACAAGGGCAAGCGGTTCAACCTCGACCTCCTTGAGGCGGTAGAGTTGGGCTTCCTGCTCGACATGGCGAAGGTCATGACGGCAGCAGCACTTCACCGCAAGGAATCCCGCGGCGGCCACTTCCGCGAAGATTTCCCCGAGCGCGACGACGCTAATTTCATGACCCATTCCATGGCCTACAAGGACGCTTCCGCTACCGAAACCAGCGGAGTACGCCTTGAGACCAAACCGGTAGTCTTCACCCGTTACCAGCCCATGGAGCGTAAGTACTAATGAGCACCGAGACAGTCGAAAAAGAACCAGCCTCCAAAATTGACCTGGCTCCCGGCGTTGGCGGCGGCGGAGAGATCCCCACGTTCGACGTCACGCTGAAGGTCCGCAGGTACAACCCCGAGGTGTCCGACGAAGCCCACTGGGACGAGTGGAAGCTCACCATGTACGGCACTGACCGCGTGCTCGATGCCCTGCACAAGGTCAAATGGGAGCACGACGGCACGGTCTCCTTCCGCCGCTCCTGCGCTCACGGCGTCTGCGGCTCTGACGCCATGCGCATCAACGGCCGCAACCGCCTAGCCTGCAAAACCCTCCTCAAGGATCTGGACACCTCCAAGCCCATCCTCGTGGAACCGATCAAGGGACTTCCGGTCGAGAAGGACCTGATTGTCGACATGGAGCCTTTCTTCCAGTCCTACCGGGAGATCATGCCCTTCCTCGTGAACAGGGACCACGAGCCCACGCGCGAGCGCCTTCAGTCCGCAGAAGAGCGTGAGCGTTTCGACGACACCACCAAGTGCATCCTGTGCGCGGCGTGCACCTCCTCCTGCCCCGTGTTCTGGACCGATGGCCAGTACTTCGGTCCGGCGGCGATCGTGAATGCACACCGCTTTATCTTCGACTCCCGCGACGACGCCGGGGACATGCGCCTGGAAATCCTCAACGACAAGGAAGGCGTGTGGCGCTGCCGCACCACCTTCAACTGCTCCGAGGCCTGCCCGCGCGGCATTCAGGTCACGCAGGCGATCGCCGAGGTCAAGCAGGCCATCCTGACCCGTAAGCTCTAAGCCCAGTTTGCAGTAACAAGCGAACATACGACGACGGCGCGTGGCTACCGAAAGGTGGCCACGCGCCGTCGTCCTATGCTCTGACTCTTGACCAGTGGATCTTCAGCGGGCAGCCCGGCTGCGTTGCCGAAGCGAGCGCGTCCGGCTGCTTCTCGCACGGGATCGTGCCGTCGCGCTGTCCGCAACGCCGATGGCCCCCCACGCGGTAGCGATCAAGTACACCTGGTTGAGCAGGAAGAACCAGACGAAAAGCCCGAGGACGACCGATCCGGCGAGCAACGGGTTTCTGTCCACACTCCCCAGGAGAAGCGTGCTGAAGGTGCGCAATACCGTGCTGCCCACACCGGCGATCAGCGCGGACTGCAGGAGGATCCGTCGCGGCATGTCGATGGAGGAAGCGGATTTGAACAGGATTATTGCCACCAGGGTATCGAGCAACAGGGTGACAAGGACGCCGGCAAGCCAGGTGAGCGGGCGGGCGGCGTCGCTGAGTCCCAGCCACTGAAGTGCCAGATCCAGAACGGTGTTGGCGACGAGTCCGATGCCGGTGGTCACGATGAGCGCCACGGCCAAAACCAGTAAGATCCCCAGGTCCTTGACCCTCATCAGCACCGGGTTAGCCTGCGGCGCCGGTAAGTCGAAGATCCCGCGCATCCCATCGCGGACACCGGCAATCCAGCCGAGTGCCGTCAGGAGCATGGCGATGGTCGAGATGACCAACGTGATACTGAGCTCTCTTTCCATGCCGAAGAGCTCCGCCGCAGTGACGAACCCGCTGCCGGGTCCCCCGCCGTCCGTGTCGATGAGTCCGGGAGTAGTGGAATCTACCGAACGGATGATGATCCGCTGCAGTCGCGTATTTCCGGACACCACCAGACCAAGGATGGAGAATCCCACCACCAGGAGGGCCGCGATGGCGAAGAACATGTTGTACGCGATGCCAGCGGCCATCAGGGGCCCGCGGCGGCTGGAGTAAAGCTGGAAGACACGGATGGGCCGGAATGCGTTCAGTTTGGCGAGCAGGTACCCGAACGCGGCTGCCAGCACCGGGAGGCCCCTCCCTTTTTCACGTCGGGTCCGGGTGAACTCCCCGCGTGCCTGCAGCACCTTGAGTTCCAGTTTGGTGCGCTCGGTGGGAAGCGGAGGGTCAGGCTCCTGGTTCTTTGCCGGCGGCAGTGTTCTGGCCAAAGATGAGCTCTTCCCTTAGTTTCCAAACGCCGGTGGTGTCGTGCTCGTACAGTCCCATGGTACGGACGGAGAAGGACGCTTCGAAGTCGCCGAGCTGGTCCTCGGCCGAATCCATGCTCGCTTCGCTGACGTCGTGTGCCACCGTGACGTGGGGGTGGAAGGGATATTCCAGCTGGCGTTCGAGCGGGCCGGCCTGCAGGCGGCTGTGCAGTTCCACGCAGGAATCAAACCCCTCGGCGACGTTCACGTAGACCACCGGGGTGAGCGGCCGGAACGTACCCGTGCTCTTCAACGAAACGGTGAAGGGCCGCTGCTCCGCGGCCACCTGCCGGACGTGTTCGATGGTAGCGGGCCAGTCAGTTGCCGGCGTGGTGGTGATCAGGGTGATATGCGGCGGTATGAGGGCGGCCAGCGGGTCTCCGAACGACGCGCGCCAGCTCTCCAGCTCTCCCGCGATCGGCTCGGGAATGGTGATCACCACGCCCACACTGTTGCCCACCACAGGGTGCCGCCCTACAACGTAGGTCGACTGACCGAAGCTGGTTGCGCTGGTGGGCCTACTCATAGTCCTAGAGGGCACCCACCGGTCCGGTGCTGGAGGCGGGAAGGAACCCAACGCGGCTGAACACATCTGCCAGCGTAGTCGACGCTATCCCGCGGGCTTTGGCTGCGCCGACCGCGAGCAGGCGGTCCAGCTCCGCCGGGTCGGCGAGTAGTTCCAACGCCCTGGCGCGGATGGGCTCAAGGCATTCGACGACGACATCAGCCAGCTCCACCTTCAAGTGTCCGTACATGCGGCCTTCAAAGTGCCCGACGACGTCCTCCATGTCCTTGCCCGTCATCAGCGAGTAGATGGACAGGAGGTTGGAAACCCCGGGCTTGGCTTCCCGGTCGAAGCGGATCTCGGTGCCGGCATCGGTGACGGCGGATTTGATGCGCTTGGCCGTAACCTTCGGTTCGTCCATGATGTTGATCAGGCCGGCCGCCGAGCTTGCGGACTTGGACATCTTGGCGGTGGGGTTCTGTAGATCGTAGATCTTGGCGGATTCCTTCTTGATGAAGGGTTTGGGCACCACGAAGGTCTCGCCGAAACGTGTGTTGAACCGTTGCGCGAGGTCGCGGCTGAGCTCAATGTGCTGCCGCTGGTCCTCCCCTACGGGCACGCCTTCCGGCTGGTACAGGAGGATGTCCGCTGCCTGGAGGATGGGATAGGTGAAGAGCCCCACTGAGGTGGAGTCCGTGCCCTGTTTCTGCGACTTGTCCTTGAACTGGGTCATCCGAGAGGCTTCACCGAACCCGGTCAGGCAGTTCAGCACCCAGGCGAGTTGTGCGTGCTCTGGAACGTGGGACTGGACAAACAGCGTGCAGCGGTTCACGTCCACCCCACCGGCGATGTACTGGGCGGCAGTCAGCCGCGTGCGCTCGGCAAGCTCGGCTGGGTCCTGTGGCACCGTGATGGCGTGCAGGTCAGGGATGAAGTAGATGGCGTCGTAGCTGTCCTGCATCTGCACCCACTGCACCAGGGCGCCCAGGTAGTTTCCCAGGTGGAGCGAACTCCCTGACGGCTGCATGCCGGAGAGCACCCGCTGACGCTGCGGAGCTCCGTTTGTAGGTGCTGTTGTCATGTCGGTGTGGTCCTAAAGCTTGTAATCAACGACGAGAGGTGCGTGGTCAGAGAAGCGTGCTTCCCAGGAATGTGCGCGGTCGACGACGGCGTGCAGCGCCGACTTTGCCAGTTCAGGAGTGGCCAGGTGGTAATCGATGCGCCAGCCGGCGTCATTGTCGAAAGCCTTTCCCCGCCAGGACCACCAGGTGTACGGTCCGTCAATTTCACCTGCAAGGTTGCGATGCACATCCACCCAACCAACTGCGTCCCCGAAAAAGCGGTCGAAGTAGGCCCGCTCCTCCGGAAGGAACCCCGCCTTTCTGACGTTGCCCTTCCAGTTGCGGATGTCCAGCGTGGTGTGGCCGACGTTCAGGTCCCCCACGACCAGGGCGTGGTGGCGCGTGCTTCGGAGCTCCGTCAGCCGCTCGGACATGAGGTCCAGGAAACGGTACTTGTCCGCCTGCTGCGGGCTCCCGGCCTCTCCCGAGTGCACGTAGGCACTCACTACGGTCAGCGTGATGCCATCCAGGTCGAAGTCAGCCTCGACCCATCTGCCGGAGGTGGCGAAGTAATCGTCTCCAATGTGCTCGCGTGTAGCGGAAGGCGCCACACGCGATGCGACAGCGACGCCGGCCCGGCCTTTCGCCGCGGCCTCCGCGTGCAGGATGTGCCAGGAATCACCGAGGAGTTCGCGGACCACTTTGTCGGGGGCCCGGACCTCCTGCAGGCACAGGATGTCGACGTCCCGCTCCGCAAGCCATTCCTGCATTCCCCGCCGGTAAGCGGCCCGGAGACCGTTCACGTTGACCGTGGCAACGCGCAGGGCTTCAGCGTGTTTGCTGCTTCTCAGGGTTGGTGCCAAACTCACTCGATCAAGCTTACTGGAGCTCAGTCCACAACCGTTCCCTGGACAGGGCCGTCGTCGTTGTTTTTCATCATGCTGCGGGCATTATGGGAGGTAATTTCGATGGTCTCGAGGGCGCGGTCAACCATGCCCTGGTCCTTCCCGAGGTGGTCGCGGATAACGCGCGCCTGGACCTCGACGATTTTGAAGCTGTGGTCCAGCTTCTCGTCCCGCATGGCCGAGGACTGCCCTGCCTGCGCGGTGCCCGTCATGCCGCCGCCTGCCGCACGGTTGAACTCCTCAATGCGGGCATTCGCCTTCCGCGCGGCCGCCCGGACTGTAAAGACCACAAAGCTGAAGATCAGCAGCCAGCCGAGGGAGATGATGACCACAAGCCAGCCCACGACGTCGTTCTCATTGGCGGCGAAGACCACGGCGACCAGGAACACCACCAGCATGATGGCCATTCCGATGCCGCCCATCCGTAGGCTCAATCCCTTGCCGGCCGTCTTTCCAGAGGTTCCCAGTGGTTGCATACCTCTAATTGTCGCAAACTAGTTGCAGATGGAGGTGCGCGGTCCGGGTTCTTCACCACCGGCGAAACCGCCCCGGCAACCGGGCTTCAGAAAACTTTTCAGATCACACCCATCCGTGACCCAGCCCACGCCGAATTAGGGATATGCGTGCTTCCCCGGCGCGCCTCATTCGCACTACGGAGGAATCTCATGAATAAGAAAGCTCTCCTGGCAGTACCCACCATCGCACTGGGCATGCTCGCCCTCGGCGGTGCCCCTGCACAGGCTGCACACGCAGACGGAACCTACACCTCCCAGCTGGGCCAGCTCAATGGCACCACTGGAAACGGCAACATCACGGTGACCATCGATGACAAGCAGGCAACGGTCAAGCTGGAGGTGTCCGGCCTCGCCGCGATGCTGGACGCCGAGACTGTATACCCGCACGTTCAGCACATCCACGGTGGCGCTGAGGGCACCTGCCCCACCAACGCTGCTGACACCAGCGGTGACGGCATTGTCAACACCACTGAAGGTGCACCGTTCTACGGTGGAATCCTGACCACGCTGAGCACCAGCGGTGACACCAGCGCCGATGCAGGTCTTGACCTGACTCTCGGTGGCCAGGGCGCCAACTACACCGTCGAGCGCACCTTCGAAATGAACCAGGAAACCCTGGACGCGCTTGATGCCGGAACGGCTGTTGTAGTTGTTCACGGTCTCGATCCGGCAACGGCTGGGGTGAGCGAAGAAGCATTCATGGCTCGCAGCGACCTGACCCCTGAGCCTGCCGACGCACTCCCCGTGGGCGCTACCTCGCCTGCACTCTGTGGAACCCTTGTGGCTTCGCAGATGGGCGCCATGCCTGAAGGTGGCGCTGACACCGGCGTTGCACAGCAGACCGGCTCCAACCTGGGCATGATCGCCCTTGGTGGCGGCCTGGTCCTGGCAGCAGCAGCCGGCGGCACCTACGTTGTTCGCCGCCGCGCAACCAACTAAGTAAAGGACTGATCTGATCTCATGATCAGCTCGAACAACGGCCGCCGCAGAGGCTTTGCAGTCTCTGCGGCGGCCGCCCTTCTGATACTGACCGGTTGCGGCTCCAACGCTGGCAACGAGGCTCAGGCTCCCGCCACGACGACGACGGCGGCAGCTCCTTCCGCTGCCCCTTCGGCTTCGGCTTCGGCTTCGCCAAGCGCTGCACCGCCAGCCGAGACAGCCACCTCAGCACCAGCACCTGAACTGCCTGCGGTTCTTGAAGCCTCTGAGCCGGTGTCATTCACGATCCCGTCGATCGGTGCCGGCTCCGACCTGCTTTCCTTGGGACTCCGCGAAAACGGGTCCCTGGAGGTTCCGCCGGATGGCCCTGGAGCACCGGCGAGCTGGTACAACCAGTCCCCCACCCCAGGCGAGCGTGGACCTGCCGTTCTGCTCGGCCACGTCAACGCCACCGACGGCGGGCCCGGTGTATTTGCGGATCTGCGCAGCCTGAAACCCGGCGACCGCATTGACGTCCAGCGGGCCGACGGCTCCACCGCGTCGTTCGAGGTCACCCGCGGCGAGCAATACCCGAAAAACGATTTCCCTACGGCGACCGTGTACGGGTACACGCCGGAGTCTGAAATCCGCCTGATCACCTGCGACGGCTACGATCCCGCAACGGGATTGTTCGACGACAACTACGTGATCTTCGCCAAGTTTGTAGCCTGACCTCTTCATCGACTCTCCCCAAGTGGGCCCCTTGAACGCCGTTTCGGCGTTGGGAAAGGCCCACTTGAGGAGAGTCGATTGCGTTTAACGCGCGAGGCCTACCAGGACACCAGGCAGAATGGATGCCCGGCCGGGTCCAGGTAGACCCTGAACGTTTTCGTCCCGGAGTCCATGCTGGTTGCGCCGAGCGCCAGCACCTTCTGCTCAGCAATATCGAGATCATCCACACGGATATCCAGGTGTACCTGCTGGGGAAGGTCCTGGCCCGGCCATTTCGGCGGCGTATAGCCCTCCACCTTCTGGAAAGCCAGGGCCGGGCGGTCTGGTGCGTCACCGATGGTGATCCAGCCGTCGTCGTCCTGTTGTACGCGGATCATACCGAGCATGTCCTCGTAGAACGACGCCAGCTGGTCTGTGTCGGAACAGTCAAAGATAGTTGCGTGCCATTTCCCGATCATGGTTCCAGTATCGGCACTGGAACCATGATTGCGATAGGTCATAGCGGACAACGGCAGTCCGCAATGCACCTCTCCGCCTATTCAGGAAGATGCCTACTTCAGGAAGAGTTTGCGCAGCCTTGAAGTCGTCAGGATCATCCCGACCAGGATCATCACCAGGTAGTAGCTGATGTGGATGACGGTTGCCGACGTGAAGATGCCGACGCTGAGTTGGCGCAACAGTTCCACTCCATGCCATAGCGGCAGCGCCTGGATGAACCACTGGATGGGCTCGGGGTACACGCTCAGCGGGTAGAACGTTGCCGAGAACAGGAACATCGGCAGCATCACGAAGTTGATCCAGTCCATCTGCTGGAACGTCTTCATGTAGCTGGTGATGCCCATCCCGAATGAGGCAAAGCCGAACGCGATCAGCACCGACGCCGGCACCATCAACAGCGCCCACGGCGTGGTGATCAGCCCCATCATCCCCATTACGGCTGTAAAACCCGTGGCGTACAGGGCGCCGCGCAGAAGCGCCAGGAAGATCTCGCCGATTGCGACGTCGAGCGGCCCCAGTGAGGTGTACAGCATTCCCTGGTACAGCTTCGCGAAGTTCATCTTGAAGAACACGTTCCAGGTGGAATCGTAGACGGCACCGTTCATCGCCGACACCGCGAGGAGCGCGGGCGCAATGTACGCCGAATAGCTGATTTCCTGCCCGCCGGGCCCGACGACGGTGCCAACGAGCGCACCCAGCCCCACCCCCATGGAGATGAGATAGAGGACAGGCTCGAAGAATCCGGACACCATGATCAGCCAGTTGCTGCTCCTTGTGGCCCTCAGACCACGGCTGATGACCGCTTTGGCATTCCGGGCATAGAGGGCGCTGAAGGGTCGGTTCTGTGGGGTGACCTGGTAGTCCTGCTCGGTGAGTACGTTGCTCACTGCCCCAACCTCCGTTCGTAGGTGCGACGGGCAAGTATCCAGCCCACAAGAGCCAGCCCAACCAGGTAGAGGACGTGGATGATGGAAAGCCAGACGGGCTCGTTGTACCCGTAGGTCAGCACCCGCCCGAGTTCTGTTCCATGCCAGAGCGGCGAGATCCAGCCGATCCAACGCAAGAACACGGGGAGAGTATCCAGCGGGAAGAACGTCCCGGAGAAGAGGAAGAGCGGCGTCACAATGAAGCGCATGACCAGCGCGAACTGGCCTTTGTCCTCCGTGATGCTCGCTGAGTAGGCCATGAGCGGCAGGCCGAAGGACAGCCCGCACACCAGTGCGACAATGATCGCAATTGATCCCATCCCGGACGGCGATGCACCAAAAGCAGCGACAATGCCAAAGTAGATGGCCGACATCAGGAACAACCGAATGGCGACTGCGATGATGTGACCGTTCACGATCTGGTGGACGGCAAGCGGCGAGGCGTGCGGCCCATAGTAGACGCGCCGCCACTTGAACCCGTCCATCACCGGATAGGTGAACTCCGTGGCTGCCGTCATGATGGTTGCCGAGGAAAGCAGTGCCGGAGCGATGAACGCCAGGTAGCTGACGCCGCCAAAGGCATCTTGTGCGTTGTTCTGGTCAACCAAAGTCGCCAGACCCACGCCCATTGCGAAGAGGTACATCACCGGATTACCGACGCTGTAAGCGAGAAGCGTCCAGCGGTAACCGTTCATCACCTTAAGCACATGCTCGGCGTAGTACCAGGACCCGAACTTACGCGCCCGCTGCGCCGAGACAATCGGTGAGTGGGCGGAGAGAGCCGGTGCCGTCGTCGTCGTTCGCTGTGATGACGCTGGTGGGATTCCCGCCTGCTCCGGGACTCCGGTGTGTTGGCTAGTCAACGAGGCTCCTACCGGTCAGGCGCAGGAAGACGTCCTCGAGCGAGGACCGGCGCACCAGGGATGTGATCGGGTGAAGACCGCGGGCTGTGACCTGCTCCAGCGCGGCTTCGCCGTCATGGGTGTAGATGAGGACGCGGTCGGGGAGCGGCTCGAGGCGGTCACCGATGCCCTGAAGATCCGCAGCGACCGTAGTGTTCCGCTCCGATCCGAAGCGCAATTCCAGGACCTCTCGGGTGGAATGTTCCCGGATCAGCTTCGACGGCGAACCCTCGGCCATGATCTGCCCCTTGTCCACGACGACAAGACGGTCACACAGCTGCTCAGCCTCGTCCATGTAGTGGGTGGTCAGGATCAGGGTGACGCCGGATTCCTTCAGGCGGAACAGTCGGTCCCACAGGATATGGCGGGCCTGCGGATCAAGGCCGGTGGTGGGCTCGTCCAGCAGGAGGATCTTCGGCTCGTTGATGAGTGAGCGGGCGATAGTGAGGCGGCGCTTCATCCCGCCCGAAAGGGAATCGACCTTGGACTTCGCCTTGTCCGTCAGTTGAGCGAACTCAAGCAGCTCATCAGCCTTCGGTTTCAGGTAGCTCATGGGCAGGCCGAAGTAGCGCCCGTACACCAGGAGGTTGTCCCTCACGCGAAGCTCTTCGTCGAGGTTGTCCTGCTGCGGCACCACACCGAGGTGCGCGCGTACCTCAGGACCGTGCTGCTCCGGGTCCAGTCCCATAATGGTGAGCTTGCCGGACGTGCGTTGGGACACGCCGCCGATCATCTTCATGGTGGTCGACTTACCCGCACCGTTGGGCCCGAGCAGTCCGAAGGACTCCCCCGCCGGTACGTCGAAGGAGATGTTGTTGACTGCAACGAAGTCGCCGTAGTGCTTGGTCAGCTGATCGGCAGAGATGACGAAGTTGGAACTGGTTTGGTTGGGCACCAGTTCAGACTAGAGGATATTCGCGATTGGCAAAAGCCAATCACACTCTTTTGAGGACGGGCGTTGTCCGCATGTTCCTTCGAACGACGACGGCCGTCACCTTCGCTGGAAGGTGACGGCCATCGTCGTCGGCTGTGTATTAAGCGGTACCGATGCCTGCCTGGCGCTCGGCTGCCTCCACAACGTTTGAAACGAGCATGGCGCGGGTCATCGGGCCAACTCCGCCGGGATTCGGCGACAGCCACCCAGCCACTTCGGCGGCATCGGCAGCAACGTCGCCGGTCAGCTTCGCTTTACCGGTTTCGGCGTTTTCGACCCGAGTCACTCCGACATCGAGGACTATCGCACCCGGCTTCAGCTGGCTGCCCACGATCATGCCGGGCATGCCGGCGGCAGCAACGACGACGTCGGCCTCCGCCAGGAGCCTGGGCAGGTCGATGGTGCCGGTGTGAGCCAGCGTGACCGTCGCGTTGATCGAGCGGCGGGTCAGCAGCAAGCCAAGCGGCCGGCCGACCGTCACTCCGCGACCCACCACGAGGACGTGCTTGCCCTTGAGTTCGATGTCGTGGCGCAACAGGAGTTCGACGATGCCGTGCGGGGTGCAGGGCAGCGGCGACTTGAGCGGTGCGTTAACGTTCAGGACCAGCTTGCCAAGGTTGGTCGGGTGGAGTCCGTCGGCGTCCTTGTCCGGTGACATGCGCTCGAGGATGGCATCCGCGTCAAGGTGCTTCGGCAGCGGCAACTGGACGATGTAGCCGGTGGTGGCGTCGTCGTCGTTCAGTTCGTCGATGACCTTCTCGAGGTCTTCCTGCGTGATGTCGGCGGGCAGGTCGCGGCGGATGGAGTTGATGCCGATCTGCTCGCAGTCGCGGTGCTTGCCCGCGACGTAGGAGTGGCTGCCTGGATCGTTCCCAACCAGTACGGTGCCCAGGCCCGGCGTGATACCCCTCACCTTCAGTGCAGCCACCCGCTCGGCAAGTTCGCTGCGGATGGTTGCTGCCGTTGCCTTGCCATCAAGAATCTGTGCGCTCATTACGCGGCCCCTTTATCCAGAACTTCGAGCAAATATGCTTTCCCACGCTCGCAGCAGCCGGTAAAGCAGCACTCGTCCGTGGGAATCTCATACGCATTGGAGCGGGCGGCTGCCGACTCCAACGCGCCGGGCGGGAGGTCTTCTACCATTCCTCGTGGCCTGGGTAGAGCGGGAAGTCCCCCGCCAGCCGGGATACGCGGCCGCGGAGCGCTTCGACGTCGGCGCCAGGCTTGAGGACTGATGCGATGATCTCTGCGACCTCGGTGAATTCGGTTGCGCCGAATCCGCGCGTTGCCAGTGCCGGGGTACCGATGCGCAGACCCGAAGTGACCATGGGCGGGCGCGGGTCATTCGGCACGGCATTTCGGTTGACGGTGATGCCGACCGAGTGGAGGAGGTCTTCCGCCTGCTGGCCGTCGAGCTCGGAGTTGCGCAGGTCCACGAGTACCAGGTGGACGTCGGTGCCGCCGGTGAGGACGGACACGCCGTGCTCGGTGACGTCGTTGCCCATAAGGCGCTCGGCGATGATACGGGCACCCTCAAGGACACGCTCCTGGCGCTCCTTGAATTCCTCCGTGCCGGCGATCTTGAACGCAGTGGCCTTGGCGGCGATGACGTGCATCAGCGGCCCGCCCTGCTGGCCCGGGAACACGTTGGAGTTGAGCTTCTTTGCCCACTCTTCCTTGGCCAGAATGACGCCTGAACGCGGGCCGGAGAGGGTCTTGTGCACCGTGGAGGTGACGATGTCTGAGTGCGGAACCGGGCTGGGGTGCAAACCTGCCGCGACGAGGCCGGCGAAATGCGCCATGTCGGTCCAGAGCAGCGCGCCCACCTCATCGGCGATCGAGCGGAAGGCAGCGAAATCGAGGTGGCGCGGGTAGGCGGACCAACCGGCAATGATGACGCGGGGCTTCTCTGCGATTGCCTGCTCGCGGACGCGCTCCATGTCGAGGCGGTTGGTGTCATTTTCTACGCCATAGGCAGCAACTTCGTAGAGCTTGCCGGAGAAGTTCAGCTTCATTCCGTGGGTCAGATGACCTCCGTGCGCAAGCGAAAGGCCCATGATCTTCTCGCCGGGCTTGATCATCGCGGCGAGGGCAGCCGCGTTGGCCTGTGCACCGGAGTGCGGCTGGACGTTGGCGTACTCGGCGCCGAAAAGGGCCTTCACACGCTCGATGGCGAGGCTCTCTGCCACGTCGACATGCTCACAGCCGCCGTAATAACGTCGGCCCGGGTAGCCCTCGGCGTACTTGTTTGTCAGGACAGAACCCTGCGCCTGAAGCACCGCGCGCGGTGCGAAGTTCTCGGAAGCGATCATTTCGAGGGTGTCGCGCTGGCGGGCCAGCTCATTGTCGAGTACTGCAGCGATTTCTGGGTCAACCTCGGACAGCGGTGCGTTGGTGACGGATTGGGTCACAGAAGGAGAAGAGAAGGTCACGGGGGGCTCCTGGTATTAGGACGGCTTTCTACAGGTCAGGCTACCCGTTGACCCACCGCCACCGAAAAGTCCGGTGCACATCGAGGCACGGGCAAAACTTGACCTACGTCCCAGGCGTGCGATCCGTGGTCGGCGCTCTCGCGCCGTCGTCGTGCTTCCAAAATTTCCGTTTCGAAGCAGCGACAGCGCGTTGCCGCTTCCTGGTGGTTGCCCACCTAACGCCAGTCGCGACGCACCTATTCTACGTGCCCGCGCGGGCACGTAGACGTGTGTGTCCGACAGTGACATTCCTCCTGGCGTTGCCGCCCCTGCCGCCCGGTACCCTTGGAGCGTGACTTCCGCAGCGCCAACAGGCATACCCGGCAACGCGCCGTCGTCGTTCATTCTCACGCTCTCCTGTGACGACCGGCCGGGAATCGTGCACGCGGTCTCGGGGGCGCTGGTTGCTGCGGACTGCAACATCACCGAGTCCCAGCAGTACGGCAGCCCCGACACCGGGACGTTCTTCATGCGGGTGGCCCTGACGACGCAATCCGCCCGGGAAGCAGTGGAAGCGCACCTGGCTCCTGTGGCGGACGCCTTCGGCATGACGCTGAAGCTGAACGTTGCCGGGCGGCCAGCCCGGACGTTGATCATGGCGTCGAAATCCGCGCATTGCCTCAACGACCTCCTTTTCCAGCAGCGGGCCGGGATGCTGCCGATCGAGGTGCCGGTGATCGTGTCCAACCACACCGAGCTTGCTGATCTGGCCGCCTTCTATGGCGTGCCGTTCCATCATGTGCCGGTAACCGGTGACGGCAAGGATGCCGCGGAGGCCCGGCTGCTTGACCTGGTGGCGGAGCATCGCATCGAACTCGTGGTGCTCGCCCGGTACATGCAGGTGCTCAGCGACTCCCTCTGCTCGCAGCTGGTGGGACGGGCCATCAACATCCACCACTCGTTCCTGCCCTCATTCAGGGGTGCCCGGCCTTACCACCAGGCGCATGCGCGGGGTGTGAAACTGATCGGCGCAACCGCACACTACGTCACGCCGGCCCTGGACGAGGGTCCGATCATCGAGCAGGAGGTGCTACGGGTGGACCACGCGCGGACGGCACCGCAACTCGTGGCAATGGGCGCCGACGCCGAGAGCCGCACCCTTGCGCAGGCCGTGAAGTGGCATGCAGAACACCGGGTGCTGCTGGACGGCACGCGAACAGTCGTATTTAACTGAACTACTGGAGGTAATGAATCGTGAGCGAAGAAGCACCCCTGCGGTACCGCATACTCACGGGCCCGGACGACAAAGCGTTCTGCACCCGGGTGAGCGAGGCGCTGGAGAGCGGCTACCGGCTGCATGGCTCCCCGTCGGTGACCTACAACGGCGACCGTGTGATCGTTGCGCAGGCGGTAGTGCTGGAGGACTGAGCCAGCCCTCCTGACCGATCCGTCTACTGCTAACGCCGATCGATAAGGACAGGTGGGGATACGCTGGCCGCATGGGACACATCATCGAGTTCGCCGGCCACACCCCGTCCATTCATGAATCCGTGTTCGTCGCGCCCACAGCGTCGATTATCGGCAACGCCAGGCTCGGCAAAAACGCCAGCGCCTTCTACGGAGTAGCAGTCCGTGCGGACACCGAGTCCATCACCGTGGGCGAGGGCACCAACCTCCAGGACAACGTGGTGCTGCACGCTGATCCAGGCTTCCCCACGAAGGTGGGCGACCGCGTGAGCATCGGCCACAGCGCTGTGATTCACGGGTGCACGATCGGACACGACTGCCTCATCGGAATGAGCGCCACCATCATGAACGGCGCAAGTATCGGCGAGGGCTCGCTGGTGGCGGCGGGCGCCGTCGTACTCGAAGGGATGGAGGTCCCACGGCGATCCCTCGTGGCCGGCGTTCCGGCCAAGGTTCGCCGCGAACTCAGCGAAGAGGAACTTCAAAGCGTACTGACCAACGCCGCGAACTACCAGAAACTGGCTGAAGCGCATCAGGTGGCAAACTCAACCTAAAGAACCCTTGCTAAAGCTTTCTTTAGCAAGGCATACTGGGTGCCATGAGTAACGACGACGACGACGGCGCCTCCTCCCTTCCCGCGGGCGTCACCTACCGCGGCCCTGCGGACGAGCAGGTCATCAGCGATCCAGTACGGATCCGGGCTCTCGCGCACCCCGTCCGGCTAGAACTCCTCGATGTTCTAGACGACAAAGGCGAGGCGACGGCCACCGAGTGCGCCGCCGCGATCGGTGAGTCAGTTGCGAGCTGTTCCTACCATCTGAGGATGCTCGCCAAGCACGGCTACATCGAACAGGCAGACCGCCCGGGGCGGGAGAAGCCGTGGAAACCCGTATCTCACAGCCGCTCGCAGGTGATCGACCGGAACGCGCCCGGCTCAGTGCACGCAATATCAGCCATGGCCAGCCTCCACGTTCACCGCCAGGCTGACCGCATCCAGTCCTGGCTGCAGCGCGCACCGCAGCTACCCGTGGATGACGTCGATGTTTCCTCGATCATGGGCTCCAGCTTCTACGCCACGCATGAAGAGATCAGGCAGTTTCGCGACGATCTGCTCGAACTCAGCCGGCGCTTCGACGGGCGGTGGCAACATCCGGAACAACGCCCCGAGGGTTCTGTTCCCGTCCAGATATTCGGTGTGCTCAATATCGACCCGGACCGAGGCGGCGCGAAAGCACCGACTACTCCGGACGCTTGATGAGTGCCGACACCCAGACACCCGCAACCGATACCGGCACCAACCGCGAGGTCCTGCGCATCCCCGCTTTCCGCCGGCTCGGACTGGCGTGGATCTTCTCCAACTTCGGCGATTCCGCGCTCTACCTCACCGCCGCCATCTGGGTGAAACAGCTGACCGGAAGCGACGCCGCCGCCGGGCTCGTCTTTGCCGCGCTGGGGCTGCCCGCCCTCCTTGCTCCCCTGACCGGCCAGCTGGCCGACCGGTTCCGCCGCGTCCCGCTGCTGGCAGCGACCAACGTAGCGGCCGCCGTCGTCGTTCTCGCTCTGCTAACGGTGCGCTCAGCGGATCAGCTGTGGGTGATCTACCTCGTGATCTTCGTGTACGCGAATGCGTCCTACGTGACCTCTGCGGCGCAGTCCGGCGTGCTCCGCGATCTCCTCGCGGACCGCATGCTCGCGCCAGCCAACGGAATGCTGAGCAGCATCGACCAGGGACTGCGCATCGTTTCGCCGCTGATCGGGGCGGGCATTCTCGGCCTCTGGGGGATGGAGTGGGTAGTTGCCATGACCTGCCTCTCCTTCCTGGTAGCTGCAGCGATCCTCAGCCGCCTCCGGGTGAAAGAGACGGTACATGTTCGGGAGGCGGAATCGTTCTGGGCGACGAGCACGGCCGGCTTCCGGTTCCTTTTCTCGCACGCATTGCTCCGCCCGGCGTTGCTCACGCTCGTCATCGCGGTTGGCGCAACGGGTGTCCTCAACGTGACCATCTTCGCCACCACGGAGCAGGGCCTGGGCATGCCACCGGAGTTCCTCAGCGTACTGGTCAGCTGCCAGGGCGTGATGTCGGTGATCGGTGGGCTGACCGCCAGCATGGTCATCCGGAAGCTCGGGATCCGCCGGACCGTCGTCGTCGGCATCCTTCTGCTGAGTCTCTCCGTACTGGGCACGGGTGCGCCGGTGCTCGGGGTGGTCCTTGCCTCGACGGTGCTGCTTGGGCTCGGGGTCCCGTGGGCGATCATCGCCTTCGTGACACTGCGGCAACAGGAGACCCCGCCGGCGATGCAGGGCCGCACTTCGGCCGCGACGAACATGATGATCAACGTGCCGCAGGTCGGGGCGTCGGTGCTCGCGGCGGCGCTGCTCGGGCTGGTCGACTACCGGGTGCTGATCGTCGCGATGACGGTTCTGTGCTTCCTCAGCGTGCTGCCCCTGGTTCTGGGTAAGCGACCTGGCGCGTCGTAACGGGTGGACGGCGGGCCGGGCGTTGGGAAGGATGAAGGGATGACATCAGACCTCTTCCCCGTCCCTCCGTGCGCTGAGCCCGGCGCACCCTCTCCGCATGTTGCAACCGGTGAACCGTTGCGGTGGGGTGTGGTTGCGACCGGCGGTATCGCGCAGTCGGTCACTGAGGACCTCGCCCAGCTCGAGGACGCGGTGCTGCACGCAGTGAGTTCACGCAGCGAAGAACGCGCGCGTGCCTTCGCCGAGGCGCACGGCTTCGCAAAGGCCTATTACGACGACGGCGCCCGCGGCTTTGAGTCGCTGGTCCAGGATCCCGACGTCGACGTCGTTTATGTGGCTACCCCGCACGGACAGCACTACGAAGTGTGCAAGGCAGCGCTGAACGCAGGTAAGCACGTGCTCTGCGAGAAGGCATTCACGGTGAATGCCCGCGAGGCACAGGAGCTCATCGTGCTGGCCCGCGAAAAAGGACTGTTCCTGATGGAAGCGGTGTGGTCCCGCTTCCTCCCGAGCCTGAACCGGGCATGGGACATCATCCACTCGGGTGAACTTGGCGAGATCGGGTGGGTGCAGGCGAACCTTGGCTTCCCGCTCCCCTACGACCCCACCCACCGGCTATGGGATCCGCTCGCCGGTGGCGGAGCGCTCCTTGACCTGACCATCTACCCAACCACGTGGGCTTTGGGGGCGTTGGGTTTCCCCACCTCCGTTTCTGCCGAGGGAACACTGAACGACGACGGCGTGGACGCCCAGAATGTCCTTACCCTCAGCTATGCCAGCGGCGCGCAGGCGCAGTTGTCGTCGTCTTTGTTGGCTTCGGGACCAAGCCAGGCCACGGTGGCCGGCAGCAAGGGTTGGCTCCGTACGTCGTCGCCGCTGCATAACCCGGACGAACTTTTCATCCAGGCGCATCAGGGCGAATCCCGCGTCGAGCGGATCGAGAAAATCGGCAAGGGTTACGCGTACGAGCTGCGGGAGGTTACCCGCTGCATCCAGTCCGGCTTGCTCGAAAGCCCGACCATGCCGCTGCAGCACACGCTCGACACCATGCGCATGTTCGACGGCGTTCGGGCGCAGCTCGGCGTTCGCTACGCCAACGACTCTCCCTAGCACCGACCGGCTTCTGGCACGGCTTTGACCGGAGTCCGAAAGGGACTCCGGTCAAAGCCGTTAGCAGCTAGCTGCGTTCCGTGCGCGTGCGGCGCATGACCAGAGTCAGTCCGCCTACGAGAAGCAGTCCGGCCATCAGAGCCAGGATCGAGGAATCGACACCAGTCTGGGCGAGGTTGCTGCGAGGTGCAGCGCGGGTTGCGCCGTCGCCGGAAGCAGTGATGCCTGCGCTGGCAAGGATTACCGTGGTTCCGGTGGTTCCGTTGTTACCAGCGTTCGGGTTGTTGTTGCCCGGGGTCGCAGGACCGCTCGGGGTTCCTGGCGTGCCTGGCGTGCCCGGGGTTCCTGGGTTTCCTGGCGTGCCCGGGGTACCCGGAGTGCCTGGCGTACCCGGGGTACCCGGAGTGCCCGGGGTACCTGGCGTGCCCGGAGTGCCCGGGGTACCTGGCGTGCCCGGAGTGCCTGGCGTGCCCGGAGTGCCCGGGGTACCTGGCGTGCCCGGGGTACCTGGCGTGCCCGGCGTGCCCGGAGTGCCCGGGGTACCTGGCGTGCCTGGATCGGTCGGGCCAGCACCTGAATTGCAGTTGCTGGTCGAGCTGTCACCAATAATCGAGATGGCATTGCAGCCGACGTTGATCGGGATGATCGTGTCCAGGTCGATGCCAATGTCACCGATCAGACCGCCACCACCACTCGTACCACCAGTGGAACCACCCGAGGTGGACCCATCAGCAGAAGTAGTGCAATCACTTGCCGAGCTATCACCAATGACCGAGATGGCATTGCAGCCAACATTGACCGGAACGACAGCATCAACGTCACCAACAATGTTGCCAACCAGGCCACCATCAGAATCGCCACCGCTCGTGCCACCAGTGGACCCACCGGTAGTGGACCCATCAGCAGAAGTAGTGCAATCACTGGCCGAGCTATCACCAATCACCGAAACGGCATTGCAGCCAACATCGACCGGAACAACAGCATCAACATCACCCACGATGTTGCCAACCAGGCCACCATCAGAATCGCCACCGCCCGTACCACCAGTGGACCCACCCGAAGTGGAACCACCAGCAGAAGTAGTGCAATCACTGGCCGAGCTATCACCAATCACCGAAACGGCATTGCAGCCAACATCGACCGGAACAACAGCATCAACATCACCCACGATGTTGCCAACCAGGCCACCATCAGAATCGCCGCCACCGCCCGTACCACCAGTGGAACCACCCGAAGTGGAACCACCAGCAGAAGTAGTGCAATCACTGGCCGAGCTATCACCAATCACCGAAACGGCATTGCAGCCAACATTGACCGGAACAACAGCATCAACATCACCCACGATGTTGCCAACCAGGCCACCATCAGAATCGCCACCGCCCGTACCACCAGTGGAACCACCCGAAGTGGAACCACCAGCAGAAGTAGTGCAATCACTGGCCGAGCTATCACCAATCACCGAAACGGCATTGCAGCCAACATTGACCGGAACAACAGCATCAACATCACCCACGATGTTGCCAACCAGGCCACCATCAGAATCGCCACCGCCCGTACCACCAGTGGAACCACCCGAAGTGGAACCAGCAGCAGACGAATCCGAACCCGTAGTCGACGAATCACCAATCACCGATACCGCGTTCCCACCAACATTCACGGGAACAACAGCATCAACATCACCAACGACATCGCCAACCAGGCCACCGTCATCGGTCCCGTGAGAGCCACCATCAGTGCCACTAGAAGAACCACCTGAGGTGGAACCACCAGCGGATGAATCAGAGCCACTGGTCGAGGAATCACCAATCACCGACACCGCGTTCCCGCCAACATTCACCGGAACAACAGCCTCAACAACGGCAGTCACATCTCCTACCAGGCCACCCTCTCCCGAAGCAACAGCCCCAGTGGAACCACCAGCGGATGAATCAGAGCCACTGGTCGACGAATCACCAATCACCGACACCGCGTTCCCACCAACATTCACCGGAACAACAGCCTCAACAACGGCAGTCACATCTCCAACCAGGGAATTGTCGCCGGTGGCTGGTGCGGTTGTGGTGGCTGGTGCGGTTGTGGTGGCTGCGCTCGACGACGACGTAGAGTCCTCCGAGGAGGCGTCCCCAATCACCGAGACGGCATTACCACCGACGTTGATCGGTGCACTTACGCTGCCGACTACGTCTACATTTCCAAGCAGGTCTGATCCGGAGTCATCGGCGGAAGCCGCTCCGGCTCCGAGGACTAGAATGCCCCCGGCAAGGAGGAATACTTTGATTCCTCGTTGAATGCAATAACGCATGTTTGTCTCCTGAATTGATGTTTGGAGTGACGCGCGAAGCGCCACGGGAAGCCGTCTGCTACCACTAAAAAGGCAGCAAGCGGCTCATCAATCAGGAGTGGAACCGGGATCGTGGCTGGGTCCCTGCGGCAGGTTCGCGGCATAGCTAACCTGCGGGGGGACACTGGAAACGAAGTCGAAGTTGAACAGGCCTGCGGCGTCGGCGGACCCTGCGGACCCGTGCCCGCCAGAGCCGGCTGAAGCGGAGGCACCTGAGGTCGCCGTCGGGGTCCCACTTTCACCTGACGGGCCGCCAGCAATCACCATTGATGGAGCTTCCTGCACGAGATATGAGGCGCTAACTGAGGACGCACCCGGATCTGTCGCGGTGGAATGTGCGGTCCCCTCAAGCAGGGACAGTTGGGTGAGGCTTTGGAGGTTCGAGAGCCCTAGATCAGCAGGGGAAGCTGCAGCAGGGCGGGTCACTGCGCTGCCGCCGTCGACGGCTGTCGGGGCCGGAAGCGTGCTGGCATTTTGTACACCGGGCGTCGTCTGACCGTCCGTGAGGTCAACACCGGGCGTCGTCTGACCGTCGGTGAGGTCAATACCATCAGGTCGGTCGGTGACAGGATCGACAATGGGATCGACGACAGGCTCGACGACCGGACGGACTACATCCACCACTGGGTCAACAATGGGGTCGACGGCGTCTACCACCGGATCCACCACTTCAAGAACCGGATCGAGGACCCTGACGACCGGTGCAACGACCTCTTGAACGACGGGCAACACGGGGGCGACAGCGGAATCCACTATCCCAAGCACAGGCTGAGTGACTGCTGTGGTTGTGTCCGCGGGAAGAGTCTGGTTGACGATCGGTACTTGATTAACAATGGAGTCCACGGCCTCCGTCGCGGGCACTAATGTCTCCGCGACGCTTAGGTTCCCCACGATCACCGGCACCGCACTGACACTGTCTGATACGGCCGGAAGCGGCTGGACCGCTTCCACTTGCTGCGGCGTGACCGCTTCTACGGTGGACGTCAACGGTGACGTAACCCCGGAGACCACCGGCTCGACGGGGGCCGTAACGGACTCGACCACGGAAGTGACGGATCCCAGCAGACCGTTGGTCCCGCCGTCGTCGGCTGTAGCGGCCCCAGCGGAAAGAGCAAGCCAACCAAGAGCCCCTGCACCACCAACCAGGGAAATGCGCAGGGCGGCAGAGGCAGATCGGCGAAGGCGCCTGTTCATCTGTCACCACCACCTACGGGTCAGTTACGTAGATACAAGGAAAGCACGCTCTCTATTCGCTGTAAACCAGAATTTGGGTTGGCACAGGTGAACTATTCCTGAATTAAAGAACGAGACCCCGCCGTTCGCACTCAGTAAGAGCGACGGCGGGGTCTTGAGTTGAGCGTCGAATGCTAACTCAGCGAGGCGAGAACCTCATTGAGTTTTGCCGACGGACGCATCACCGCAACCACCTTGGTGATGTCGGGGCGGTAATAACCGCCGATGTCAACGGGTGACCCCTGGACGGCAAGCAGCTCGGACACGATGGTGTCTTCGTTGGAGGTGAGATCCTTTGCCACCGAAGAGAAAGCCGAGGCGAGCGCGGCGTCTTCGGTCTGCCCGGCCAGCTCCTTCGCCCAGAATTGAGCGAGGAAGAAGTGGCTGCCACGGATGTCGAGCTCACCTGACCTGCGGCTGGGCGACTTGTTCTCAAGAAGGAAAGTGGCAGTTGCCCGGTCCAGTGTGTCCGCGAGGATCTGGGCACGCGCGTTTCCGGTCGAAGTGGCAAGGTGCTCGAAACTCACGGCCAGCGCCAGGAACTCGCCGAGGCTGTCCCAGCGGAGGTGGTTCTCGCGGACCAACTGCTGGACGTGTTTGGGGGCCGAACCTCCGGCACCGGTTTCGAACAGGCCGCCACCGTTGATCAGCGGAACGATCGAAAGCATCTTCGCGCTGGTGCCCAGTTCCAGGATCGGGAACAGGTCAGTCAGGTAGTCGCGCAGTACGTTGCCGGTGACGGAGATGGTGTCCTCGCCCTTACGGATGCGCTCCAGCGTGAACGCTGTCGCCTTCACCGGCGAGAGGATCTCGATCTGCAGACCCTCGGTGTCATGATCCTGCAGGTACTCGTTCACCTTCGCGATCAGGTTGGCATCGTGTGCCCGCTCCTCATCCAGCCAGAACACGGCGGGTGTGGCGGAGGCCCGGGCGCGGGTGACAGCAAGCTTCACCCAGTCGCGGATGGCGATGTCCTTCGTCTGGCATGCGCGCCAGATGTCACCTGGCTCGACGCTGTGCTCGATCAGGACGGCACCGGACCCATCAACAACCTGCACCGCACCGGCGGCCTCGATCTCGAAGGTCTTGTTGTGGCTGCCGTATTCCTCGGCCGCCTGTGCCATAAGGCCCACGTTCGGGACGGTACCCATGGTGGTGGGGTCGAAGGCGCCATTGGCACGGCAGTCATCGAGGACAACCTGGTAGATGCCGGCGTACGAACTGTCCGGAAGAACGGCCAGCGTGTCAGCTTCCTGACCGTCCGGACCCCACATGTGGCCGGAAGTACGGATCATCGCGGGCATCGAAGCATCGACGATGACGTCGCTCGGAACGTGGAGATTGGTGATCCCTTTGTCGGAGTCAACCATCGCCAGCGCAGGGCCGTCGTCGAGCCCCTTGCGGACCGCTGCCTCGACCTCGCCGCGGACATCAGCCGGAAGCTTATCGAGACCGCTGAGGATGGACCCCAGTCCGTTGTTCGGGCTGAGGCCCGCGGCCTCGAGCTGCTCGCCGTAGGAGGCGAAGACCTCGGGAAGGAAAGCGCGCACGATGTGGCCGAAGATGATCGGGTCCGAGACCTTCATCATGGTGGCCTTCAGATGTGCAGAGAACAGGACACCTTCGTTCCTGGCGCGCTCCACCTGTGCCGCAAGGAACTCATCGAGCGCAGCGGCACGCATCACCGTGCCGTCGATCACCTCGTCGGCCAGGACCGGGAAAGCCTTCTTCAGCACGGTCACGGTGCCGTCTGCGTCCACATGCTGGATGGTGAGCGAATCGTCGGACTTCATGACCACGGACCGCTCGTTCGAGCGGAAGTCGCCGTCGTTCATGGTGGCAACGTTGGTCTTGGAGTCAGCTGTCCAGGCACCCATGGAGTGCGGGTTCTTGCGGGCGTAGTTCTTCACCGACAGCGGTGCACGGCGGTCCGAGTTGCCCTCGCGGAGGACGGGGTTCACCGCTGATCCCTTGATCTTGTCGTAGCGCGCGCGGATGTCCTGTTCCTCGTCGCTTGAGGGACTGTCCGGGTAATCCGGCAGCGCATAGCCCTGGCCCTGGAGCTCCGCAACCGCAGCCTTCAGCTGGGGCACCGAGGCGCTGATGTTCGGCAGCTTGATGATGTTGGCTTCCGGCTGGGTGGCCAGTTCGCCCAGCTCCACGAGGGCGTCGCCGATGCGCTGCTCTTCGGTGAGGTAGTCGCCGAACACGGCGATGATGCGGCCGGCAAGTGAGATGTCGCGTATCTCCACCTCCACACCCGCAGTCGAGGCGAACGCCTCGATGATCGGCAGGAA
This sequence comes from Arthrobacter sp. TRD_SC_6, assembly GCF_055361185.1. NCBI lineage: Bacteria > Bacillati > Actinomycetota > Actinomycetes > Micrococcales > Micrococcaceae > Arthrobacter > Arthrobacter sp. TRD_SC_6. The sequence goes on along the minus strand of NZ_CM143953.1, from coordinate 1,793,863 downwards.
CGAGTACGTGGCCAGCATGGGCGCTTCGTCGGTGTGGGTATAGATGATTCTGGCCATTGTTAGGCGTCTCCCTGAGGGTCTTTTGTGCTGAATTTTGATGGTTCTTCAACGTGTCCAACGTACCGGTTTAGTGGAAAAAATGGCGTGCTCCGGTGAAATACATGGTGATGCCAGCAGCCTTCGCTGCGTCGATGACTTCCTGGTCCCGGACCGAACCGCCTGGCTGCACGACGGCGCGGACGCCGGCGTCGAGCAGGATCTGCAGACCGTCAGCGAAGGGGAAGAACGCGTCCGACGCCGCCACGGCACCGCGCGCGCGTTCGTTGCCCTCGCCAGCGAGAGAGTTTGCCCGCTCTACTGCGAGACGGCACGAGTCCAGGCGGTTCACCTGGCCCATTCCAACGCCGACGGCGGCACCATCGCGGGCCAGGAGGATCGCGTTGGACTTCGCTGCCCTGCAGGCGGTCCACGCGAAGGCAAGGTCGGCAAGGGTTGCCGGGTCTGCGGCATCGCCCGCGGCGAGCGTCCAGTTGTCCGGATTGTCGCCGTCGGCATCCACCCTGTCACTGACCTGGAGCAGCACGCCGCCGGAAACCTGGCGGATTTCGGTCGGGTAGCGGCCGTACCCTTCGGGGAGGGCCAGCAGGCGGATGTTCTTCTTCTGCGAAAGGACTTCCACCGCTTCGGGCTCGAACCCTGGCGCGATGACCACCTCCGTAAAGATGTCCTTGACGGCCTGCGCCATGCCTGCGGTAACTGTGCGGTTGGCTGCAATCACGCCCCCGAAAGCTGACACGGGATCGCAGGCGTGGGCCTTGGCGTGTGCGTCGGCCAGCGGGTCTGGAGCATCAGCGGCACCGACGGCGACACCACACGGGTTGGCGTGCTTGATGATCGCGACGGCGGGCTCCGCGAAGTCAAAGGCCGCGCGGAGGGCGGCATCGGCGTCGACGAAGTTGTTATAGCTCATGGCCTTGCCGTGAAGCTGATCTGCCTGGGCAATGCCCACTGGCGCGGCCTTGTCCACATACAGTGCGGCCTGCTGATGCGGATTCTCTCCGTAGCGGAGCACCTCGGAACGCTCCAGCGCCAGGCCCGCGTACGCCGGCCAATCAACGATTCCGTCGCCGTCCTCATCCAGGAACTGGCTCGCCGTCCACGACGCCACGGCATTGTCGTAGGACGCAGTGTGTGCGAACGCCCGCGCCGCCAGCCGCTGGCGGGTCTTCAAATCGAAGCCACCCTCACCGGCGGCCTGAACAACGCTCGCGTAAAAGGTGGGATCCGTGACGATTGCGACGGCGGCGTGGTTCTTCGCGGCCGAGCGAACCATGGCTGGGCCGCCGATGTCGATCTGCTCAACGACGTCGTCCTGTTCCGCACCCGACTTCACGGTCTCGACGAACGGGTACAGGTTGACGACCACCAGGTCGAAAGCCTCTATGTCCATCTCGGAAAGCGTGTCCATGTGTGCTGGTACCCGGCGGTCAGCGAGGATGCCGCCGTGCACCCGGGGGTGAAGCGTCTTGACCCGGCCGTCCAGCATCTCCGGGGAACCAGTGACCTCTTCGACCTCCTGCACGGGGATGCCCGCAGCGGCGATCTTCTTTGCGGTAGATCCGGTGGACACTATCCGGACACCTGCCGAGTGCAGGCCCTGAGCCAGTTCCTCCAACCCGGTTTTGTCATACACCGAAATGAGTGCGCGGCGGATTGGAACACGGTCAAGACTGGTCAAAGTCACGCAAATCTCCATCGGATAGGACTGAGTGATAAGTGCAGTGGGATCCATCCCAGTCTAAAACACGACGACGACGCACCCTCAGCCAGGGAAGATCCGTGACACGGCAGGAACTGTCTGCACCCGGCGGTATGGTGTTCCAGACGTCAGCAGCTAAGGAACCGTATGAGCACACATACTGAACTTCCCACCGGTGACCAGGTGGTCCAGGACCTCCCCTGGCGCTGGCGTGTGCAGGGGCGCATCTTCCTCATCGGCGGCCTTGGTTTCATGTTCGATGCCTGGGACGTCACGCTCAACGGATATCTGATTCCGCTGCTCTCGGAAGATTGGGACCTGACGCCGGGCCAAGCTGCCTGGGTAGGTACGTCCAACCTGATCGGGATGGCCTTCGGTGCCTTCGCATGGGGGTCGATCGCGGACATCATCGGCCGGAAGAAGGCGTTCACCGCCACCCTGCTGATCTTCTCCCTCTTCACCGTCCTCGGCGCTTTCTCCGGCGACCTGGTGTGGTTCTGCGTCTTCCGTTTCTTCGCGGGATTCGGGCTGGGCGGCTGCATTCCAGTTGACTACGCCCTGGTGGGAGAATTCACGCCGCGCAAACACCGCGGGCGCGTACTGACGGCCATGGATGCGTGGTGGCCCATCGGAGCAGCACTGTGCGGTGTTGTGTCTGCGCTGCTCATTGCAGCCTTCGGGGACTGGCGCTACATCATGCTGGTCATGGTGCTTCCCGCCCTCCTGGTGTTCTGGGTTCGCCGGTCAGTTCCGGAGTCCCCGCTCTACCTGGTCCAACGTGGGCGCACTGCGGAGGCAAAGGCGGTCATCGATCAGCTGGTCAGTAGCACCGGAGCAACGGTGAAGCAGTGGCGGCTGCCTGAAAAGGCTGACGATCCGCGCCTAACTCTTGGTGGGCTCACCGGCCAGTTCACGGCGCTGTGGCGCTTCAACTGGCGGGTGACCCTTGCCGCATGGGGATTGTTCCTGAGCATCCTGCTGGTCTACTACGGTGCGCTCACCTGGATGCCGCAGATCCTCATCGCTGCCGGTTACAAGCAATCAGTCGCGTTCCTGACCACCGCGGGCATGACCGGCATCGGATTCCTCGGGGTCGTCGCAGCTGCACTGCTTGTAGAGAGGGTAGGCAGGAAGTGGATCCTTGCGGTATCAGGCCCGCTGTCCGCCGTCGTGCTGGTGGTGTTCGCGCTCAGTGTCGATCTGCCGGGCGTCGCGACGTTCTGGCTGCTCGCATTTGGGTTCTCTATCCAGGTGGCCATTCCGGTTCTGTACACCTATGTGTCGGAGCTGTACCCGACGGAGCTGCGTGGTTCCGGATTCGGCTGGGCCTCTACGGTGTCCCGCGTGGGCGCAGGCCTGGTCCCGCTGATCTTCGGCTCGCTGCTCTGGCCCTACCTGGGCCTGCCCCTGACGTTCGCCGCAACAGGAGTGCTGGTTCTGTTGGCCGTACTCTGGATGGCTTTCCAGGCACCGGAAACGCGCGGCGCCGCCTTGTAGGGAAGTCAGCGGGCGTTACGCCCGAGCTCGCGGAGCGTCTCGATCAGCAGCAGTCGCTCCTGCATCTTGATGCGTTCGTGGAGGGCTTCTTCGGTGTCCTCTTCAAGAACCGGGACCGCTGCCTGCGCAAGGATGGGGCCGGTGTCGATGCCTGCGTCAGCGATCATGACCGTGCAACCTGTGATTTTCACTCCGTAAGCCAAGGCATCCCGCACACCATGGGCTCCCGGGAAGCTCGGCAGCAGGGCCGGGTGGGTGTTCAGGTAGCGGTTGGGAAACTGATCCAGGAACTGCTGGTCCACAATGCGCATGAAGCCTGAGGAAACGACGTAATCCGGGTTGAACTCCGCCGTCCGGGCCGTGAGTTCGGCGTTCCAGTCGGCACGGTTTGGGTGGGCTTTGAAGTCCACCACGAAGGTTGGAATTCCCGCCGCATCTGCCCGCTCGACGCCATAGGTGTCAGGCCTGTCCGCCCCGACCGCCGCGATCTCCACCGGAAGGTCACCGCTTTGAGACGCGTCAATGACGGCCTGGAGGTTGGACCCGGTACCCGAAACGAGAACGACAATACGCATGCGGACAACAGTACTGTCCGAGGCCAGGCAGACCGGCAATAAAACTGCCCTAGGGTTAAACCATGAAGAAACCAGCGCCCTCTGCACCGCCGACGACGTCGGAACGAGAGACCGCTACGACGCGCACCCTGCTCCGCTACTTCCTGCTGCTGCTCATCGGGACGCTGATCGCTTCGAATTTCCCGCTGCCGTGGAAAGTTATCGGCCTGCTCTTTGGGCTGGCTTCGCTGACTGTTGGAGTGATAGCACTGGTGGGGCTCGTGAGGCAAAAAGCGCCGGCCCTGCTCCGCATTACGACGACGGTAGGCCTGGTTGCAACGCTGTTCCTCACGCTCGGCGTGGGCGCGGCCGTTCTGCTGTGGCCCGTCACAGCCGAGTTTGAGGACTGCATGCGCACCGCGCTCACCTCACAGGCCCAGCAGGAATGCGAAGACGGGCTGAGGAACCTCAACGGCTTGTTCAACCAGTAACGGCAGCGATCAGCGGGGGTCCCGCTCGACAAGGGGCCCGGCCGCATAACCGACGACGACGCCGACGGCCACTTCCCCTGCGATCCGCAGTCCCGTCCATGCCGGGTCAGGCCCGAGCTCGACGAACCGGCCGACTCCCACCGACGCCTGCGAAACGAACACCAGCAACGCCGTGGCAAGGCCAGCCATCGCGCCGATGAACAGTCCGAGCGTGAGGGTCGATGTCATGGCGGTGAACCATCTTGCCTCTATCTTCAACTGGAGCCATTCGTCGAAGTGGTTCTCACCCTCGCGGAAGAACCACCAGCCCGCCAGCACTCCGGCCACAACGGGGAGCGCGAGCGCCGCCAGTCCGTATTCGAGCGTTCCGGACGGTACCGCACCGAGAATGGGGATCGCGGGAAGGGGCCCCGCGGTGGTGGCCAGCGGGGTGATCGAGCTCCCTGTCCCGAGCGCAAAACCAGCGCCGGAGGACCAGGCCAGAGCCCACATCACCAGGTTCGGGAGGAACCCCAGTTGTCCGAGGGTGAGGGCGGTGCCGCCTACAATACCGGCGTCGACCCGTTCGTATACTGCGGCGATACTGGCCCAATGAATCGCGAGCGTCACGGCAAGGAGTGCAGCCGCGAGACCCAGCGCGGAAACCACCGCGAGGAACGTTGCCCGGACCGCTGACCACACGTAGGACCCAGCCCAGCGCGAATGCTGGCTGGTATTTGCGATCCACGCGGCTGCGTCAACGCCGATCAACCGGCCCCACGAACCGGCCTCCCGGTAGGCGCCGATTATTATGCCGATGCACGCAGTGATGAGTGGCACGGTAGCACCGGCGGCTAGTGTTGCGGGAATTACGGTGCCGTCGCCGGCAAGGTAGGCGGCGCCTAAACCGAACGCCGCGTACACCAAGAGCGCGCCCACCAGCGCCTGCCACAGCTGATCCGTATAGGACGCACGGGCTAGACGGCGCCCCGCCCGCCAGGCAAGAAGGAAGGGGATCAGCGTGAGTCCCAGCGGCAAGGCCCACAAGGTGCCGGAACCGCCGTCGGGCAGGGAAATCCCCACGGGCACACCGTGCACCACCAACCATGCCTGCGCGCCGAGCCGGAGTGTGTCCGGAATGGCCCGGTCTCCGAACCCTCCGGTCAGCCAGACACCGGCCAACGGAACGATGATGATCAGCGCGGAAATCACCGCGGCCTGCCCCAGTTCGAAGGCGCCCTGCAGCCACAGGGGCATTGGTAATGCGCGGAGTTTGGTGGGGAGTTTCATCTCTTCCATGGTGCCACCGGCGGGCGCGGCAACTCCTCAACGACTCGGCGTGGACCTAACCGATGAGCTCAATCAGTCCGTTGACGAACGCAGCGGCCGCGCCGAAAAAGGCAATCACAATCACGGCGAACCGGGCGTGGCGGTCCCGGATGAACCGTGCCAGCTTCTCCCCCGCGAAGATTCCCATGATGATCGTCACAGGGATGGCCACCCACATCCACGTGTCCAGCGGTGGAACCTTTGAGGGATCGATCAACAGCTTGATGGCGATGGTCACCGATCCGATCACCGTGAAGAAAGGCTGCAGAGTTGCGGCGAACGGGCGTTGCGGCCAGCGGGCCAGCAGCGCGTAGGCACTCACCGCGGGTCCACCGACTCCAGCCATCGCGTTTGTCAGCCCGGCGGTGAGCCCTGCCACAGCCTTGGGCGGGTTCCCACTCACGACAACGGCGGAACGCTGCAGCACCAGCGAGGCGGTCAACGCGACGAGGACGACGGCGCCTACGGTCACGGCCAGGGGCGCGCTGGGTACGGCTGCGGCAGCAATGGATCCCACGACCGAGCCGACAACAGCCGGTGTGGCGAGCCACCAGAACATGTTCCAGTCGATGTCCCGCCACACCCTCGGAACGATGAGCGCTGACGATGCCACGCCGCAGATGTTGATCAGCAGAACCCCTTCGTGCGGTCCCAGAATCAGGACCAGGAACGGCGAGACGAGCAGCGCGAACCCCAGTCCTGCGATCCGCTGGGCCACGGCACCCACCAGGATGAGCCCGAGGACGAGGAGGAACAGCGCGAAGGTCACCCTAGGTACAGTACGCCGAGGCAACGGTTAGTCTGGCACCATGAACTTCGCAGCCACGGCCCTGGATACAGCTGACTGGCGGCAGAGCGTGTTCGCGCTCTACCAGCAGGTCAGGGAAGCTGCAGCGGGCGGAGCGCCGGCCCTCGCCCATGCCCATTGGCGCACCGAACGCGACCGGCTCTTCGCCAGCCACCCGGCGTCGCCACTTTCACCGGAGGCGCGCGCTAACTTCACCGGCCTCGCGATGGCGCCCTACGACGCCGACTACCGGTTCGAAGCAATGGTCGACGACGACGGCGCCGGCCAGGTGATGGAGGTACCCACCGGGACCGACGGCGTCGTGCCCTTCGAGCGGGTGGGAACGGTAGCGCTCGACGGCGTCGGACGGCTTGCGCTGTGGAAGCTCAAGTCCTACGGCGGCGGGTTGTTCCTGCCGCTTCGCGATGCCACCTCCGGTTCGCCGGACGGGTCCTACGGCGGCGGCAGGTATGTGCTCGACACCATCAAGGGTTCGCACCTCGGAATCCGGGAGGGACGGCTGATCGTCGACCTGAACTTCGCCTACAACCCTTCCTGCGCCTACGACGAGGCCTGGGCCTGCCCCCTGCCCGGGTTGGACAACCGCCTCGAGGCAGCACTGCCGGTCGGCGAGCTGTACACCGCCTACTGATCGAGAGTTCATCGCGGGTTCTCCTCCTGCTCGCCGGGAGCACAGACTGTCCTGACAGGGTTGAAGCTGTGAGAGTCGCAGTGGTCGCTGAATCATTCCTGCCACACATGAACGGGGTCACCCATTCCCTGCTGAAGGTGCTCACCCACCTCCGCAGCCGGGGGGATGAGGCCCTGGTGATAGCGCCGTCGTCGTCCTGGCTCGACGACGAAGCGCCGCAGAGCGTCGAGGGGTACCCGGTGCACGTCCTGCCGTCCGTGCCTTTGAAGGGCTACCCGACGGTCCGGTTGGCGGCGGGAACCGTGTCACGGGTGCGCCGCATCCTTGCCGACTTTGCGCCGGATCTTGTGCACATCGCCTCCCCGTTCGTCCTCGGCTGGCGGGCTGTCCAGGCGGCGAACCAGCTGGGCCTGCCTACCGTGTCCATCTACCAGACCGAGATCCCCGCTTATGCCTCGCGCTACGGTGTGCCCTGGCTGGAGAACGTGCTCTGGCAGCGGGTTGAGAACATTCACCGGGCATCCACGCTGACGTTGGCGCCGTCGTCGTTCGCGTTGGACCAGCTCGGCTCGCGTGGGATTCCCCGGTTACGGCTGTGGCGGCGGGGTGTCGATACCACCCGCTTCACCCCGGCCAAGCGCGACGGCGACTGGCGGCGGTCCGTTGCCCCGATTGGTTCCAGAATCATCGGGTATGTCGGCCGCCTCGCCGCGGAGAAGCAGGTCGAGGACCTCGCGGGGCTGGATGCGATCCCAGGGACGCGCCTGGTGATTGTCGGATCGGGTCCGGCCAAGGAGTCACTGAAGCAGAAGCTGCCCGGTGCGCACTTCGCGGGGTTCCAGACCGGTGACGATCTGGCAAAACTCATGGCCTCGTTCGATCTTTTCGTGCATCCGGGCGAATCGGAAACGTTCTGCCAGACCATCCAGGAGGCGATGGCATCGGGTGTTCCGGTGGTGGCGGTGGGCAGGGGCGGGCCCTTGGACCTCGTCGATTCCTCCCGGACGGGGTGGCTCTACGCACCCGGTGATCTCAGCCAGCTCCATGCCGGCGTGATGGACCTGCTTGGCGATGACATCAAGCGGCGGGCCTTTGGGCGCGCAGCCTACTCCGCCGTGCAGGGGCGCACCTGGCCTGTGTTGTGCGAGCAGTTGGTGTCCCACTACGCCGAAGCCGTGGAGCTGAACAGTCAGCTGCCGGCACGCGGGAGGGGCTTGACGGCCGTTCGATAGAAAGCAGGCTTAGCATGTGGCACACTGGCCGCATGCAGACCTTCCTGCCCTACCCGGACTTCGCTGCGAGCGCCGCCGTGCTGGACCAGGCCCGGCTTGGCAAGCAGCGGGTCGAGACGCTTCAGATCCTTCGCGCCCTCGTATTGCCTGACTATGGATGGCGGTCGCACCCGGCCACCCGCATGTGGATGGGCTACCTCCCCGCGCTCACGGTGTACGGGCTCACCATGGTGCGGGAATGGGTCTCACGCGGCCACGCCGACAGCACAGCGGCGCTGATGAGCGAGTTTGCACCCGATTCCGCGGCGGCGTTCGAGGCGGGCACCGGCCCAGAGCCTGCTATGCCGCCCTGGCTGGGACGGCCGGAAGTTCACCTCAGCCACCAGTCCAACCTCATCCAGAAGGCCCCCGAGCTCTACCGCGACCGCTTTCCCGGAACCGCGGAGGACCTGCCCTACTCCTGGCCTGAGCCCGAGATGGAGCTCATCCCCGTGGAACCCGTCGGTGAGCGGCTCTGGATCTGGCACGGTCCCGTCGATGCTGACGGAAACGACGACGGCGGCACCCTCCACCTGCCCGGCCGCCCGCCCGCAGGACGGGCCGTTCCAAAGTGGACGCGCCAGTACTCGTCGTTCACTGAGCTGGCCTGCGAAGGGGACACTGCCGGCGTCGTCGTCGAGGGTGGAAACCGGGTGCACGTGGGCACCTTGGGTGCGCTGTCGCTGGACACACCCCAGCACGACGACGACGCCGGCACCCCCGCTGCGCGCCGGCCCATCACCTTCTCCGGCTGGCTACGGCGCACCGAACTCGATCACCCGGCACTGCTCCAGGACCCCCGCCGCTTCTACGCTATCGAGGCGCCAGCGACACAACCCCAGTGAGTTTGGCGGGCGGGATTATCATTGGAGCAGCAGCCACGAAGGACCTGCCCGAAACGGGCGCTGAGTCCCGTCGCTGAACCTGCGCACGTTCCTGACTGTTTCGACTCGACTTCCCGATGGAGGATCCCATTACCGATATCGCCGCCCAGCATGATGTGTACTTCGGCGCACCCGAAGTGGAGAACGACACCGAGCTGCTCGAGTCCGCGTCCAGCGCCGCCGTTGCCAGACTGAACGAGCGCGACGACATCACCACCGTCAAACGCCGGTTCGCCCTGATCAACACGGATACAACGCCGCATCAGGCCATGGTGGAAGACCTCCTGTTCATCCGTGATGCCCTCGAGCGCGCCGGCATTGAGTACCTGTTGGTTCGTGGCAACGACGAACGCCCGGTAGTCGCCGTCGACCTCGCGTACCGTGAGCGGCTGCGGGCAGCCCTGGTGGAGGCCTGCCGGGATGAACCGTTCTACTCGCGCACCGTGGACACCAAGCGGCGCACCACCCTGCTGGTCGCAGACGGCGCTATTTCGCAGAGCGAGAAGGCACGCATTTTCCGGCTGTTCCGCCCGCGCATCGAACCGATCGGCGGGTTGACGTTCGGCCCATCAGCGGGTGTGCAGATTGAATTATGGTCCCTGGATGAGAAGCACATCGAATTGCCGATGGAGAACTCCCTGACCCGCCGTACCCTTCCCTCCAGCGAGGTGGTGCGCGGATCAGTCACGCGGCACGGCCTGGTGTGGCCCACCATCGACAATATGTTCGCGGACCACGCAACGGACATCGATTTCGAGATCGACCTGGTGTTCTCGTGGGTGGACGGCAGCTCCCCCGAGTACCTCGCCGCGCGCGCTGCGCGGATGAAGGACGCAGTCGTAGGTGAGGGCGATGACCACGAAGCCCGTTTCCGCCAGATCGACGAACTCAAGTACGCGCTGCGCTCCGTGTACATGTTCGCCCCTTGGATCCGCCGAATTTTCATCGCAACGGATTCCGACCGCCCTGAATGGCTGGCTGAACACCCCTCGGTGACACTCATGCGGTCGGAGGAGCACTTCAGGGATCCGTCAGTCCTGCCGACCCATAACTCGCAGGCAGTGGAAGCCCAACTGCAACACATTCCCGGCCTGTCAGAGTATTTCCTCTATTCCAACGACGACATGTTCTTCGGCCGCCCGGTAGGCCCGGACATGTTCTTCTCCCCCGGCGGCATCACCAAGTTCATCCAGGCCGACACCCGAATCGGCCTCGGAGAGAACGACGCCGAGCGCAGCGGCTACGAAAACGCTGCCCGCGTCAACCGGCGCCTGCTCCACGAGCGCTTCGGCCGCATCACCACCCGTCACCTCGAGCACACGGCCGCGCCGCTGCGCAAGAGCGTGCTCTTCGAGATGGAGGAGGAGTTCGCCGGAGAGTTTAAGGCGACCGCAGCCTCCACCTTCCGGGCGAAGGACAACATTTCGGTCACCAACTCGCTGTACCACTACTACGCCCTGCTCACCGGCCGCGCAGTGACCCAGGAGTCAGCGCAGGTGAAGTACATCGACACCACCATGCGCTCGGGCCTGCGGAAGCTGCACAAGCTGCTGGACAAGCGGAACGCGGATCTGTTCTGCCTGAACGATGGCAGTTTCCCGGAGGTGCCGGCCGAGGAGCGCGCGAAGGCCGTCACGGACTTCCTGGAGAAATACTTCCCGGTCAAGGCTCCCTGGGAGAAGTAGCTAGACCCCGCTCAGCTCGCGGGCTGCGGCTGCTTCCCTGATCCGCACACCGGCGGCCTCCAGCCTGCGGCGGGTCTCCTCGCGCGGGACTGTCTCGCCAACCGCGTTGTGGGTGCCGATCGGCACCACCGAGTGAACCACGGTGTCCTCGTAAACGTGGACCAGGTTGTATGCTTGGGCGCCGTCGCGGCCGCGGGTGCCGCCGTCGTCGTACGCCAGGTCCTGCGTGTAGCAGGTCGCGGAGGCGACGGACACGGGAATACCCGCGAAGAGCGCGCTCGTCGAGTAATGGAGGTGGCCCGCGAGGATTGTACGGACATCGCTGCCGCGGACGACGTCGGCCAGCCGCCTCTGGTCCCGCAGCTCCACGAGGACCGAGAGGTCCTGGACACACGGCACCGGCGGATGGTGCAGGGCGAGAATGGTTCCGTAGGGCGCCGGGGTGAGAAGTTCATTGGCCAGCCAGACGAGCTGCTCGTGGCTGATCTCCCCGTGGTGGTGCCCCGGGACGGTGGAATCAAGCGTGATGATGCGCAGTCCGTTGATCATGTAGCTGCGGTCCACCGGAGCTGTGTCAGCCGGCTGGTCGAGGAGTTCCCTGCGGAAGGTAGCGCGGTCATCGTGGTTGCCCATGGCCCAGATGACTTCCGCGCCAAGCTTGCTGGCAGCAGGTTCGACGATCGCGCGGAGCTTTGCGTACGCTTCGGCTTCGCCTTTGTCGGCGAGGTCGCCGGTGAAAACAATTGCTTCGGGCCGGCAGCCGGAGGCATCAAGCTCGGTGAAGATCTGCCGGAGTTTCGCCTCGCTGTCCACTGCCCCGTAGAGCGGTTCAAGCCCACCCACCAGATGGGTGTCGCTCATGTGCAGAATGAAATGCTGCGGCCGGGAGTGCTCGGCCGTCCGGAGATTCATGATCGCCTTCTCGATAGCTCGAATAGCTTTCACTTCAATTAACCCTCATCAAAGCAGAGGCATTCCTGCCTCCAGATGAACGTCACACGGCGAGTCTGTTAATACTTCAACTACTTCATCGCCTTGCTATCAGGGATTCGTGGCGGACCGGTTTGAGGTTTGCCCTTGGTTCATTCGATTGATGAAAAACACCGCTATGCGCAGCCAATCTGCGAGGCGAAGGCCAACATGGCATCGCGCGCCAGCTCAACCGTGACCAGACTGTTGCCCGCCACAATGTGCAGCCCGTATGCGTCCTCCAGGGCGACCATGTTCATTGCCGCCTGCGTGATGTCGCTGGTGATCGCGAACTCACCGGTTGCGTGACCTTCCTCGAAGATCCGCTGGTAGGTGTCTCGCTGACGCAGATACATCTTCTGCACGAGCGAGTCGTGTAGCTCTGAGGTTCCTGCCATGAAGTCGAACTCGTAGAGCAACCGCATCAGGGCATCATCGGGTCCGCTTGGGAGGCCCGCGCCGATGGCTACCCGAAGCTTCGCTGCCGCGGCGGCCTGCTCGGAGATCAGGTCATCGCGGTGATCACAGAAACGTTCGGTGCCGGCCCTGTGGGCCTCTACAAGTAGTGCATCAAGGTCATCAAAGTAGTAGAGCAGGGCACCGCGGGTCAGCCCCGCTTTTTTTGCGACATCAGAAAGGGACAGGGTCCTTAGCCCCTGCGCCGATGCTGCCTCCAGGGCCGCTTCGACGAGTTCCGTTCGACGCTGCTTCTGGGTATTCGGTCTCGCCACTCCTTGACACTAGCCGAAGTGACCTGCCACACTCCAATAGTTATTTGACGCTAGTGACAAATAACTATTGGAGTGCATGCGCAATCGATTGGAATTCAATGAAGAAGCTCCCTCACGCCGTCGATTCCACCTCGGCAGCCCCTCAAGAGTCCTACCCACCTTCCCTGTCCCGGACCCTCGGCGTCGGTGGCAACGTGCTCATCACCCTTTCGTCCATTTCTCCCGCGTCGAGCGTTTTCATTCTCGGCGGCGCCGCCCTGACTGCTTTCGGCACTGGTGTGTTCTGGGGCTTCCTGATCGCAGGAGTGGTGAGCATCCTCATCGCGTTCTGCTACGCGGAACTGGCTTCCGCCTATCCCGTGGCTGGAGGTGACTATGCCCTCGTGTCCCGCGCCCTCGGGCCCGCGTTCGGCGTGGCCACCTTCTGCATCAGCCTGGTGTCCCTTCCGCTGATCATCGCCGTCTTTGCCCTGGGCGTCGCCGACTACCTTGGAGTCGCAATCGCTGGCCTCTCCCCGCAGCAGACTGCGCTGGCCGTCGTCGTGCTGTGTACTGTCACGGCCTGTTTCAACATCCGAGCCAACGCGTGGCTCACGGGGGTGTTCCTGTTCATCGAGATGGCCGCTCTGGTCCTGCTCGCGGTGCTGGGGCTGATCAACATCGAGCGGTCGGTTACCACCCTGTTTGTTCCGGAAACACTGGACCCTGCCACGGGAGGGCTTGCACCCCTGGCAATCGCAGGATTGATGATCGCCGTAACTCAGGGGATCTTCTCCTACAACGGGTACGGCGGCGCGGTCTACTTCGCCGAGGAAACGAAGAACGCGTCCCGGGCCGTCGCCAAGGCGGTGTTGTGGAGCGCTGGAATCACTGTTGCCTCCGAACTGATTCCGCTCACAGCCATTCTGCTCGGAACCACATCGCAGAAGGCATTGTTCGGATCCGAGCTCCCCGTCGAAGCGTTCCTCGCCGAACGAGCGGGCAGCGCCGTGACGCTGTTCGTGTTGCTTGCAGTTGCCTTCGCCATCGTCAACGCAATCATCGCCATCGCACTCCAATCGGGCAGGCTCCTCTATTCCGCGGCACGCGACCGAGCGCTTCCCGAACCGATTGCGGGGCACCTGCGTTGGGTCAGTCCAAAAGGTCAGACTCCCGTCGTCGCGACTTCCGTGATGGGTGTCATCGCCTTTCTCGCCTGTTTCGTTCCGTTGGACGTCCTGTTGACCGCTACCGGGTCAACCCTGTCCTTCAGCTACCTGTTCATCGCGGTCGCCGCAATCAACCACCGCCGCCGCTACCGCGGGCGTCCGGGTTACAGAATGCCGTGGTGGCCGCTACCTCCGCTCGTGTGCATCGCCGCGTTGGGCATGATTTTCGTGATCTCCTTCCTCGACCCTGCCCAATGGCTCAGCCTCGGTATCTCCGTCGGCTTTGTAGCCTCCGGGTTCATCTACTACTTCCTCTACCTGTTGCCGCGCCGTGATACCCACCTGCTGCTGTTGAATGCCGTCGTTGAAGAGGAGGCGCGCTGATGCATGATCTCCTCCTCTACAACGGCGCCGTTCGGACATTCGACACCGGGTGGGCCCAGGCAGTCGGCATCACCGGCGGGCGCATCAGTTGGATCGGGAACGATGCCGATGCACCATCCGCACGGCGACGGGTAGACCTGCACGGGCGCCTGGCCACGCCGGGAATCATCGATAGCCATAACCATCTCCTGCTGGGATTCGATCCGGACGCCGTCAGCCTCGAGGGCGCAGATTCACTCGATGAGGTGCGCCGACGCATCGCCAACCACGCGGATGCCCGTCCGGACCTGGGGTGGATCTGCGCAGAGAACGCCGTCTATTCAGTGGTGCAGGGCCGCCGTCCCAGTGCGGACGATTTGCGCGGGCTGACCGACCGTCCCATCTTCATCACCACCTATGACCAGCATTCAGTCTGGCTGAACGACGCCGCCATCCGTCTCCTGGGAATCGGCAGCGGCGCGCGGATTCACTGGGGCAACCCCGAGTACGACGACGAAGGGCGGCCCACCGGCTGGATCACCGACTTCTACACCCGCGCGATGACCCAATCCGGGCTTGTTGGGCTGCAGCGGGACATACCCCTGTATTCCGCTGAGAGAAGGTACCGCCGCGTCACCGCAAGCCTTGAAATGGCAGCGGCCTTCGGGATCACTACCGTTGTGGAGCCTCAGGTCCCGCTCGCTGAACTCGACCTGATGTACCGCGCCAGGAGAGAAGGACGCTTGCATTCGAGAGTCATTGCAGCACTGTTTCACCCAGTCGACGCAGACGCGGCCTTCCGTCGGGATCTCCGCGAGGCGGTCGACAGTGCACCCCTTGACCCAATGCTCCGGCTGGGACCCGTAAAACTCTATGCCGACGACGTGATCGAGCCGCACACCGCAGCAATGCTGGCCGACTATGCAAACCAGCCTGGGCACCGCGGCAAGCCCAGTCTTCCGCCCAACGAATTTACCGCGATGCTCACCGAACTTGACCGCCTCGGTTTCCAGACCCATACGCACGCGACGGGTGACTGGGGTGTTCGCCTTGCCCTCGACTCTATTGAGCATTCACAGCGGGTCAATCGGACTGTGGACCGGCGCCACGGGATTGTGCACGTTGAGTGTGTCCACCCCGATGATTTGCCACGGTTCCAGGAACTCGGAGTGGTTCCGGCAATGCAACCGCGCCACTGCTCACCGGACCTGGTGGCTGGTACGTGGATGGATAACGTGGGCGAGGAGAGGTGGGACAGGGCTTGGCGTTTCAAGTCCCTCGCCGAAACAGGTGCCCACCTGGCCTTCTCAAGCGACTGGCAGGTGGGTGAGATGGACCCACTCGTGGGCCTGTACAGTGCCATGACGCGGGCCGGGCTTGACGGCGGTGCCTCCTGGACGCCGAAGGAGCGGCTTGATCTTGACTCCTCGCTGCGGGCGTACACCCAAGGGGGTGCCTGGGCATGGCATGCGGAGGATTCCCTCGGCATCATCCGAGTCGGGGCCCAGGCGGATCTGGCAGTCTGGTCCACCAACCTGTACGCATTGGAGCCAAGTGCCCTGTTGGCAGAGCGGGCGGATCTCACGATAGTTGGCGGCGAGGTGGCGCATGATGCACTGCATGAGCTCACGGATGCTCCGCCCGTGGCCGCGGCGGCAACGCAGCGGGCCGCACCGCCGTCGTTATCCACCTGCGGGCACGCTTCCCACGGCTGATGCTTCTTCCCGTCTGAAGCGTTGACGGTTCACCCAGCAGGGTGACGTAGCATCCGACAGTGGATTTGATAGCGCAGTGGTGGAACAGGATCGTCGACGGGTTCACCCGAAGCCAGCCGCCTGAGCTCAGCCTGATCGAGGTCGCGGCCATTCTGCTCGTTGCTGCCGCCCTCTCCATTCCCCGGGCTACGTGGCGATATTTCGGTCTGTTCAGCACTGTGGTCCATGAGCTCGGGCACGTGTTCGCCGCCCTGATGACCGGCCGCCGCGTCACCGGAATCAGGCTCAATTTCGACCATTCCGGATTAACGACGTCGTTCGGCCGCCCCGGCTGGCGCACCGCGTGGGCAACTTTTTGGGGCTACCCGGTTCCCGCCGTCGTCGGAGCCGTCCTGGTGTGGGCTGGGTTCGCGGGCTGGGCGCCGGCGGCCCTGTCCGTCGGGGCAATGATCCTGCTTGCGTCGCTTCTTTTCATTCGGAACGCGGGCGGGGTGGTGATCCTGCTGGGCGCTGTCGTTGTGTCCACCGTGCTGGTGGTGTGGGTGCCTGCGGACTTCACCGGCCACGCCGTGGTTGCGCTGGGGATAGCCCTCCTGGTGGGCGCTGTCCAGGACCTCGTGAAAGTGGCTTCGGTCCACGCACGACGACGGCGGGACCGCGGGCAGTCCGACGCCCACCTTCTCCACCGCTCGACACGCATTCCCGCGGTGGCCTGGCTCGCTCTGTTCGCCCTCCTTATCGCGGCGTCAGTGGTGTGGGCCGCCTGCACGGTGTTCGCCGCCGTCGTGCCCTGATTCACCTGTCCCTGCCTGTCAACCGCTGAGACTACCCCTCGCCGAGCACAGGCTCCGGCTCCGTGATGAAGCCCTGCTCCACCATGAAGTCGAAGGCAACGTCCGCGGGCTCCTCACCCTCGACGTCCACGCGCAGGTTCATGGTCCGCAGCGCCTCATCAGTGAGCGCCGGGGCAATCTGCCCGAACACCTCAGCGAGTTCCGGACTCTCCTCCAGGGTCCGCGTGAAGTACACCGGCGCGGCGTTGTAGGCGGGGAAGAACGTGCGGTCGTCCTCGAGGATGGTGAGGTCCAGGGCGTCGATCCTGCCGTCGGTGGAGAACACTTCGCCGAAGTTGCAGTCGCCGTTGTCGGTGGCGGAGTACACGGCACCCGTGTCGTAGATGCCGATGTTTCCGTCCGGTACGCCGGTGGGAGCGCCGCGCTCCATGTCGTAATGCGAAAGCATAGGGTTCAATCCGTCGGGGCGTGAGTTGAACTCTGCCTCCACGCAGAATGTCCGTTCATCCACCGGCAACTCCGCGATCTCCGAGATGGTGCTGATGCCGCCAAGTTCCTCGACAGCTTCGCTGCGGACTGCCATCGCGTAGGTGTTGTTCAGCGGCGCAGGTTCGCCCCAGGTCAATCCATTGCTCAGGTCAGCCTCATACACAGCCTGCCACTGCTCCTGCTGGTCCGGGATACCGGCGTCCTTGCCGAGGTACGTCAGCCACGCGGTGCCCGTGTACTCCCAGGTCATATCCGCCTGGCCGGAGAGAATCAGCTCACGCACCGGCTGGCTGCCCGGGACGTTGGTCAGGTCGGTGACCTCGAACCCGGCAGCCTGGGCCGCCAACACGGCGATCTTCCCGAGAATAAGCTGCTCGGTGAAATTCTTCGACGTCACCGTCAGCGGCGCCCCGTCAACCACCTCGGTGATACTGCCCGGCCCCGCGGCAGGGACGTAGGACGTGGCTGGCTGCAGACCACAGCCGGTGGCCAGCAAACCTGCCGAAAGAACGACGGCGGCGCTAACGCTGCGGCGGGCGGCACCGGACATTGAGCCGGAGGTAGTGAAAAACATCTAGAGTCCCTTCGGGCGGGCAACGTGTTCCACGACGCGCCCGAACCAGTCGACAAGCAAAGCGAGCAGCGCCACCAGGATCGACCCGGCGATCAGCACGTTGTTGAGGCTGAGGTTCACTCCGGTGATGATCAGGATGCCCATCCCGCCGCCATTGATGAACGCGGCGAGTGAAGCACTGCCCACCAGCAGCACGAGGGCAGTCCGGATGCCGGCAAGCATCACCGGCACTGCGAGCGGGAGCTCCACCCTGAACAGGACGGCCAGGGCACTCATGCCCATTCCGCGGCCGGCTTCAACCAGGCGTGAATCCACCTGCGCGATCCCGACCATGGTGTTCCGCAGGACGGGCAGGATGGCATAAAGAACGAGCGCAATCACTGCAGGGGTGAATCCGAACCCGATGGCGATGGCCAGGAGCACAACCAGTCCAATGGCAGGCGCCGCCTGGCCGATGTTCGCGACCGCGAGCACCGGGCCGGTGAACCGGCGAAGCGCCGGACGGGTGAGCAGGATGCCCAGCGGAATGGCGATGATGAGGACAATCACCGCGGACACGGCGGTCAGTGCCAAGTGCTCCCTGGTATACCCGAGGAGCGCGTCAGGAGCCAGCGTCGTAAGTTCGGTCTCGGACAGGTCCGCGGTCAGCAACCAGGCCACCAGCGCTGCGAAGGTGACCAGGATGCCCACGAGCTGCAGGATGAGCGGCTGCCAGGAGGGACGCTTCACCTTGGACCGGACCTTCGCTATTTCCTTGTACGAGGGGCCCTGCGGCGCGATGATCGAGTCACTCACCGTGCTGCTCCTCCGCTGGTGACGAAGGTGCCTGCACTGCCTGGAGCGTGCCGGTATTGATGCCTACCGGACGCCCGTCCGAGTGCGCCGTCATTGCATGCTTGTGCGCCCTGGTGATGGCGTCCATGACGGTCTCGACGTCGATGACGCCCAGGAACGTATCCCGCCGCCCGGTCACCAGGGCAGCGCCGGCACTTGAGACCAGCATGGTGTCCAGGGCATCGTTCAGCGTGGCGCGGTCGCCGACCACCGGGAGTTTCGCATCGACCTCATCGTTCACCCGCTCCAGCCGGGAGAGCTGGCGGCGGGTGAGCCACTGGATGGGGCGCTGCCGTGAATCAACAACCACGGCGTGGTCGTGGCCTGCTTCGTCGAGGCGGGACAGCACGTCCGTGCCGAGGTCGCCAATCTCAGCGACCACAGCGTCAGCGAGTTCCACCTCGTTCACACGCGTAAGCGTGAGTTGCTTCAGGCCCGCTCCCGAGCCGATGAAGTTTTCCACGAATTCGTTCGCCGGGTCAGCGAGGATGCGTTCGGGGGTGTCGTACTGAACCAGGTGAGCACCATCGGTGAAGATGGCAATCCAGTCACCCAGCTTCACTGCTTCGTCGAAGTCGTGGGTAACGCAGACTATGGTCTTCTGCAGCTCGCTCTGGATATTGATCAGCTCGTCCTGAAGGCGCTGCCGGGTGATCGGGTCGACTGCACCGAACGGTTCGTCCATGAGGAGCACCGGAGGATCGGCGGCAAGCGCACGGGCCACTCCGACCCGCTGCTGCTGGCCACCGGAGAGCTCCTTCGGGTAGCGGTCGCGGTAGGTTTCGGGGTCGAGTGAGACCAGTTCAAGGAGCTCGTCAACGCGCGCAGCGATCTTCTCCTTGCTCCAGCCGAGCATCTTCGGCACGATTCCGATGTTGGTGGCGACAGTCATGTGCGGGAACAGTCCCCCAGCCTGGATGACGTACCCGATGCGGCGGCGGAGAGCGTCGCCGTCGATCTCTGTGACGTCGTCGTCGTCCAGGACAATCCGGCCCTCTGTCGGTTCGATGAGCCGGTTGATCATCTTCAGTGTTGTCGTCTTGCCGCAGCCTGAAGGCCCTACGAGCATCACGATCTTCCCGGCAGGAATCTCCATGGTGAGGCCATCCACGGCGGGTTTCGCCTGGCCCGGATAACGCTTGGTCACCTTGTCCAGCAGGATGCTGGCTCCAGTGACTGTACTTCCGGTGTGGTTTTCGGGCTTTTGGGCAGTCTCAGACACGGATACCTCGCGGGGTTGTGATGCGGCCGAGGCCGACTAGGAGCAGGTCTGGGAGGAGGGCAAGGACAATGACGGCGACGACGCCGGTGACCACCGATTCGAGCGAGTTGGCGCCACCAAGGCGGGACAGGCCGGAGAAGATGAACCCGCCGAGCCCTGGGCCAAGGGCATATGCAGTGATAGCGGCAATACCCATCACCATCTGGGCGGAAACCCGGATGCCGGTCAGGATGATGGGCCACGCCATGGGAAGTTCGACCTGGACGAGCGTGCGGAACCGGCTCATACCGATGCCACGTGCGGACTCGACCACGCTCTTCTCGATCCCGGTCAACCCGACGACGGCGTTACGCAGGATGGGCAGCGCAGCGAAGAACGTGACGACAATGACGGCGGGAGTCACCCCGAAGCCGAAGGGCGCAATCAGCAACCCGATGAGCGCGAACGAGGGGATGGTCAGGCCCACCGCTGAGACGCTGTTGGCAAGGGAGGTCAACGCACCGCTGCGGTATACCAGGGCCGCGATCACCACGGAGAGGACCGTAGCGAGGAGAAGGCACTGCACCACCAGGCTCAAGTGTTGCCAGCCCGAGAACAGGATTTGGTTAAACCTGTCTCCTACAAACTCCAACACATCAAGACCTTCTTCACAGTGGTTACGTATCATTCGTCCGTGGTTTCCTCAGGAAACCAACAACCACCATAGGCACACAGAGGTCAAGGAAGCGTCTCGTGTTGGTCACGGACAGGTCACTTTTGAATGGGCTGACACTGGCGGCTGCGCAGGCTGCAACGTAGGCTCGGAGCAGATTTCCCGACCCTTCAGGAGGACTTCCGATGATTGCCAGCCATATCCCGCTTCGCCTCAGCACAGGTGCCTTCATTCTCAATTCGGGCCTGGGCAAACGGAACCTTGACCGTGACACAGCCAGCTACCTGCAGGGGATGGCGGCCTCCGCGTTTCCGCAGGCGAAGCAACTGGAGCCCGAGAAATTTGGCAAGATCATTTCGGCCGTGGAGACCGGGCTGGGAGCAGCGCTGCTCCTTCCCATAGTTCCCAGCCGGTTGGCTGGACTGGGGCTCGCCGCTTTCTCAGGTGGCATGCTCGCTATGTACTTCAGCACTCCCGAAATGACAGAGGGGGACGGCGTGCGCCCTTCGCAGCAGGGCACTCCTGTGGCGAAGGACGTCTGGATGCTGGGGATCGCACTGTCGCTGATTATTGGAGGGAAGCGGCGGAGCTGAATCGCATCGGCGGCGATTGAGGCCCGCGCCGCCGCACTCCCCATAGTGTGGTTCCTATGGAATCCCCAATCGAAGGCTACCTCGCACGCATTCACCGGGAGATTTCCGACCTGAAGGATGGCAAGCCGTACAGCACCATACCGGCGATGGCGAACGTCAATCCTGACAACTTCGGCATCTGCCTGACGACTGTGGACGGATACATCTACGAGGTCGGGGATACGCGGGAAGAATTCACCATCCAGTCCATCTCCAAACCCTTCACCTACGGCCTGGCCCTGGCTGACCTCGGCATGGACCGGGTCGACGAGAAGGTGGACGTTGAGCCATCAGGGGACTCCTTCAACGAGATTTCCCTCGCCGAAGGTACCGGGCGCCCGGCGAATGCAATGATCAACGCTGGAGCCCTAACCGCGACCTCCTTGATCAAGGGATCCGGCGGTAACACGCGGATCAAGCGCATCGTGAACACCTACTCGGACTTCGCGGGCAGGCAACTGTCCATCGACGAGAACATCTTCAAGTCCGAACTGCAGCACGGCCACCGCAACCGCGCCCTCGCCTACCTCTTGAGGTCCTTCAACATCATCGAGGTGGATCCCACCCCCACCATTGAGGACTACTTCCGTCAGTGTTCGGTGCTGGTGAACTGCCTGGACCTGTCCCTGATGGCCGCAACCCTCGCGAACAGCGGACGCAATCCGATGACAGGCAAGCAGGTCCTGGAAATCGGTCCAGTGGAACGCGTCCTCTCGGTCATGACCACATGTGGAATGTACGACGACGCCGGTTCCTGGATCAGCACCGTCGGCATGCCTGCAAAGAGCGGGGTTGGCGGCGGAACGATATCCGTCCTCCCCGGGCAGGTGGGATTGGCTGTGTACTCGCCGCCGCTGGATGAGCACGGCAGCAGCGTGCGCGGCATCGCAACGAGCCAGCGACTCTCGCAGGACATGGAGTTGCACTTCGTCCGCGCGGCCCGGGTCGGAAAGTCCGCAATCCGTTCCACCTACGAGATCACGGCAGCTCCCTCCGGCATCCGGCGGGACGACGAAGCGATGGACCTCCTCCGCGATCACGGTCACCGTGCACGTGTGGTCGAACTGAACGGTGACCTGTTGTTCGCTGGGACGGAGTCAATGGTCCGCGAACTGAGCAGTCTCTCCGAGGAGGTGGAACTCATCATCCTCGACCTTCGGCGCGTGGACGAAGTTGCTGACGTGTCGCTGCGCCTCCTCGCCGAGGTTCGGGAGAATCTGGTCACGGAAGGCCGGGAACTCGTGCTGATCGACGCTGAAGGGACGCTCGCCGATGCCTTTCGCGACGTCGATCGGGCAGTACCCACCTTTGACACCCGCACCGCCGCCGTCGAGTGGTGCGAGAACCGGCTGATCGAGACCTACGGCAGCGAACTTAACCTGCCGAGCCGGGTGGACATCTCCCAGTGCCCGGCCCTGAGCCCGCTCAGCGCTGGGGACCTGCAGAAGCTCGCTGACCGGATGGTGGACCGGACCTTTGATGACGGCGACGTGATCCGCCGGATCGGCCAGTCCTTCGGCGGCGTGTTTTTCATCCTGTCCGGTGGTGTGACCACATCAGTGGTGGGGCCCACCGGAGACCGCGTGAAGCTGACGACGCTCAGCGCCGGCATGACCTTCGGGGAACTCGCGCTCGGCAGTGATGACCGCCAGGAAACCACGGTGAAGGCGGCCGGCAAAGTCACCATCAAGCTGCTTACTGCTGATGCGATCGAACGCCTTGAATCAGAGGATGAACGCCTGGCACTTCAACTGTGGAAGGCCCTCACCCGGGACGCCTATACCCGGGTGGACCTCTACCTCAGGGAGACAGCGGTGAGGATCAGGGACTGATGCTCCCACCCGGATTCAGGGCCGTGGATCGGTCGACAGCAAGCCCATCGTGATGGCGTCCACCCACTCACCGTCCCAGTACAGGGCGTCCCGCTGCCGGCCCTCAACCTGGAACCCGCACTTCTCGTACACCCGCTGTGCACGCGGGTTGAAGGCGTACACCTCCAGGCTGATGCGATGCACACCGAGTGCGTCGAAAGCATGCCCGACGACGGCGCGGGTCGCCTCAGTGCCATAGCCGCGCCCGAACTCACCCTCGCTCAAGGCGATGCGGAAACCGATCGACTGGTTGTCGTCGTCGTAATCGTTCAGGACAACCTCACCGACGTGCGCGCCGTCGTCGGTCCGGATGATTGCCCAGTCCGCGCGGTCATTCTTCTCCGCCAACCCGGCCAACCACGCCCAGATCTGCGGCTCCGTGAACTGCTGGTGCGTACCGGTGAGGCGCATGGACTCCTGGTCCTGCAGTCCCGCCCACGTACCCCCGAAATGCTCCGGACCGAGCGGTTCAAGGCGCAGGCGGGGCGTGGTGAGGGTAGCGGGCGGGGTGAAGGCAGACATGCGCCGATACTAGTGGGCGACGGGGGCGGGGGCGTCGTCGCCGTGCGCTGACGTTGCCGGTGCCGGTGCCGGTGCGCCGGGAACTACCGGCTTCCGCACGAACAACGCCGCGACCACGGCGAACAGGAAGATCACAGCACCGCAGAGGAACGCCATCCGGATACCGCCGGCGAGCGCCGGCACTTCCGGAGATCCCCCGGCGGCGAGGGCAGCTGCCTGGAGGGTCATCACCGAAACGAACAGGGCAATTCCCGCAGCACCGGCGAGCTGCTGAACGGTTCCGACGACGGCGCTTGCGTGGGAGTAGAGCTTTGGCGCGACCGAGCCAAGGGCCGAGGTGAAGAGCGGGGTGAACATTCCCGCGAGCCCAATGCTGAGCAGCACGTGCAGGGCGAGCACGAGGGGAACCGGCGTGTTCTCACTCACCGTGGTCAGCATCCAGAAGACTCCGGCGACGAGGATGGAACCGGGTACTACCAGCACCCGCGGTCCGTGCCGGTCGAAGACACGCCCGACGACGGGACCGAGCAGGCCCATGGCCAGACCGCCGGGAAGCAGCATGAGACCGGCCTGGGCAGGTTCAAGGCCGAGCACTTCCTGGAGGTAGATCGGCAGGAGGATGATGGTGCCGAACAGCGCCATCATGCTGATCGAGAGCACGAGGATGGAGACGGTGAAGGTGCGCGAACGGAAGGTTCGCAGGTCCAGCAGGGCACGGTCGCGGCGCTGAAGCGACAGCTGGCGGGCGATGAACGCGGCCAGGCCCACAATTCCGACGGCGAGCGGAACCCACGACGGCACCGCGGATGCGCCGGAGCCCTCACCGAACTGGCTCAACCCGTACACGATCCCACCGAAAGCGATGGCCGAGAGGAGGACGGAAAGCACGTCGATCGGCGTGCGCCGCGGGGTGGTGACGTTCTTGATGCGGATGCCGCCCAGGATCAGGGAGCCGACGGCGATCGGGAGCACCAGCCAGAACATCCAGCGCCAGTCCAGCACGCTGAGGATGATCCCCGAGATGGTGGGGCCGATGGCCGGGGCCACCGAGATGACAATGGAGATGTTGCCCATCGTCTTGCCACGGGACGACGGCGGCACGAGGGTCATGACCGTGGTCATGAGCAACGGCATCATGATGGCCGTGCCGCAGGCCTGGATGACGCGGCCAACGAGGAGGATCTCGAAGCCGGGGGCCATGGCGGAGACCAGGGTTCCGAGACTGAACAGGCTCATCGCCGCGAGGAAGACCGGGCGGGTGTGGAACCGCTGGAGAAGGAAGCCGGTGATTGGAATGACCACGGCCATGGTGAGCATGAACGCCGTCGTCAGCCACTGGCCCGCCGTGGCTGTGATGTTCAGGTCCTCCATGAGGCGCGGCAGCGCGACACCCATGATTGTCTCGTTGAGGATGACCACAAACGCGGAGACCAACAGCAGGGAGATGACCAGGCGGTCGCGGGCTGAAAGCTCGCCGACGGGTTCAGCCGTCAGGTTGCGCTGATCCATACTTTGCGACACAGATATCCCCTTGTAGAGCGTGTTGGGTGGTGGCGCGGGAAAGCCCGCACAGTTCTACCAATTCAAAAGGCGCCGAGCTTATTCCCCAGTCATGTCCGCGGGCGTAGGGTTGCTCTCACATGAAAGGTGACTGCCATGACATTCCCACAACCGAATGAGCCGCATCCTGATCCTTCGCAGCCCCGGCCTCCAGGTGAGCCTGCTCCCGAGCCGCAGCCGTCGCCGTCGCCGTCGCCCTTCCCGCTTCCGGGCCCAGCGCCTGATTCGCCCGACGTACCGCCGGGACCCGAGCCGGGTCCGTCTCCTGACCGGCCGATTCCCGAGCCCGGACCGTCACTGCCGCCGCTTGGCTAGGCTGCCGTTCCCCGGTTCGGCGGTACGATCCCTTTCGTGAGTGAACTCGCCGAGATCGCAACCGAACTGTACGCAAAGCCGTTGGACGAGTTCACGGCCGCCCGCAACGAACGGGCCAAGGCCGTCCCTGACAAGAGCCTCGCCGGGGAGGTCAAGGCGTTACGCAAGCCCTCGGCGTCGGCATGGCTGCTGAACATGATGACCGGACACCGGGGCTCGCAGCTCGCGGAAGCGCTGACCCTGGGTGCCGCCATGCGCGAGGCGCAGGATAACCTCGACCGCAGCGAGCTGAAGAAACTCGGCGTCCAGCGCCAGCAGCTCGTTTCGGCGCTGGTCAAGGACGGGACCGCTCTGGCAGCGGAATTGGGCCACCCTGCGAGCGCGTCCGTGGCCACGGAGGTGGATCAGACCCTTCGCGCAGCAATGGCCGACGCCGGAGCTGCCGCGGCTGTGGTTACTGGGCGCCTTGTCCGAGCATTGGAGGCTACCGGGTGGGAGGCGGTCGACCTTGAAGGAGCGGTGGCGGGACCCTTCGACGCCGGGCGCGCAGCTGCGGACAACGCCGGTGAGGACGCTGACGGCGGCCGCGAAGCCGAAGACCCGGCTGCGGAAGCACGCGCCGATCTGGGTGAGGCCGAGGACCGCGCGGACGAGTCGCGGGAGGCGCTTGAACGGGCTCAGGAACGGGTGGAGCAGCTCGCGCGGGACCGGGAAGAACTCGCCAACCGGGTTAAAGACTTGCGCAAACGCATCCGCGCGTTGGAACAGGACATCGACGCAGTGGACGACGACGCCGACGACGCCACCCGTGAACGCACTGAGGCTGAACGCACTTCGAAGGAAGCCGCCCGTGAAGTGGACCGGGCGCGGAAACTGGTGGAGAAGCTGGCGCGGAAAAACTGATTCGGAGGCCGCAGACACCGCGAATGTAATCGAATCGTGAGAATACTAACCATGCTTATCAGTCCAGAATGGAGAGCATGGCCGACAGCAGAGCAGACAAGGACAGGTACACGACAGCAAGCCCATCAGGAGAGACACGCCAGTCGCGGCGTCGTTCCACTTGGGGCATCCTCGCCTCTGCCGTGATCTCAGTGGTCTCCCTGGCATTGGGCTGGCTACAGCTGCAGTCTGTGCAGCGAGCCATCGAGATCCAGGTTCCCGACACCATGATCGGTGGGTACGACGCCGAATATGCACAGACAGTCCGCGATCTCCTGAGCGCACCAATCAACGAGCGGTATCAGAGCGTCCACTACCTATGGGACATCCTGTTTCCGGTCGCTTTCGCCGCACTGATTATTTTGCTGGTCCAGCGCTTCAGCAACGAAAACCCGGTGCGTTGGCTCTTTTACTTTGTCGCGGTGGCCTACGCTGCGGTGGACATCGGTGAGAACCTCGCGATCGAAGCCATGTTCGCGTCCGTGGAAATTACGTCGTCAGAAGTTGCGCTCGCCAGCTTCCTCACCACGGCGAAGTTCGTGCTGTTCGCCGTCGCCGTGCTTGCCTTCGTGCTTTCATTCACTCTGATCCGGACTTCGCCGCGTCGCGCTTCCGAAGGTGGCTGAACCTGTCCTGCAGGTGGAATGAGCTAGCGAACTGAGACGGTCAACAGCCGCACATCGGTGAGGGCGCCGTCGTCGGCTGTTGCCGTTAAGTAAGTGCAGCGTGGTTGTCTGCGCCGATCCGTCGGGGAACCGGGGTTGAGGAGCCGCATGCCATGTGGCGTTACTGAGTCCCACGGGATGTGGCTGTGGCCGAAGACCAGCACGTCGACGCCGTCGAACGCTGCATCCAGGCGCTTCTCCCGGCCAGCGGCGGTGCCGGTCTCATGGATCACCGCGAAACGAACGCCGTCAAGGTCCACGCGTGCAACCTCGGGAAGCCTGCTTCGGAGGTCGGCGCCATCGTTGTTCCCGTAAACGCCGATGACCCGCCCGGACCGCGCCTCGAGTTCGTCCAGGAGATCGACGGTGACCCAGTCCCCCGCGTGTACGACGACGTCGGCCGCTTCGGCTTCCGCCCACACCTCGGGC
Source organism: Arthrobacter sp. TRD_SC_6 (assembly GCF_055361185.1). Classification (NCBI taxonomy): domain Bacteria; kingdom Bacillati; phylum Actinomycetota; class Actinomycetes; order Micrococcales; family Micrococcaceae; genus Arthrobacter; species Arthrobacter sp. TRD_SC_6. The sequence goes on along the minus strand of NZ_CM143953.1, from coordinate 1,766,548 downwards.
GGGAGGCGGCGGGCGCGCCTGGGGAGGTGCGTGTCCGCGATAATCAGCAACCGGGTCGTCATACGGCCAGTCTGGCACGCTGCACGGACCGGTGTGGCTAGGGTGACTCCATGGGGAACATGGATAGCAAGCGCGGACAGGTATGGGCAGCGGGCGTAGCTGGAATTCTGGTCATTACGGCGTACGCCGTGACCGGGCTCCTGCAAATCACCGTCTGGAATCCGCTCGCCGCCATGCCCGGAATGACACTTGAGGAGATCCATTCCTCCGCCGCCGGGGCGAATGAGTCCCTCGATGCCACAGCCGCGCATTTCTGGGCATTCGTGGGTCCTTTACTTGCAGTGGCAACCCTGATCATCGTGCTGAGGCTCCCGAGCGTTCGGCCGGTCAACGTGGTGGTGCCGCATCTGCTCCTGCTGGTGCTGGGGACGCCGTCGTACTTCGCCGCTTCCTTCGGGCCGGGCATGAGCCTCGCGGACACCTTCGGGATCGGCGGCGGTGATCACACGCCGTGGAGCAAAATGCTTTTCTGCGTCAGCGCGCTAGCTTTGGTGGCGGTCGTGGTGATTGTGGTGCGGATGGGGCGCGGTGACGTGGAGCAACCGGATCCGCTCCACTCCCCGACCGGGCTGTGAGAAGCTCGAACGCATGACCGTTTTGATTGCTGGCTGCGGAGACCTCGGAACCCAGGCTGGCCTGCACTTCGCCGCGGCGGGAGCGCACGTCGTGGGTTGGCGGCGCTCGCCGGAGAAACTGCCGGCTGAGATCGAGGGCGTTGCCGCCGACCTCACCGGCAACCTGCCGACCCTCCCCCGGGCCACCGACGTCGTCATTATCCCGCTGACCGCCGATTCGCGTTCTGAGGACGCCTACCGCAAGACCTATTACGACGGCGTCGCGAACCTCCTCGACGCGTTGAAGCGCGATGCTGTGGAGCCCCGGCGCATCATCTTCGTCTCCTCGACCGCGGTGTACGGGAACGACGACGGCGCCTGGATCAGCGAGCGCACCTCGCCTCATCCCTCCACGGCAACCGGTGCGGTGCTCCTTGACACCGAGAGACTCCTTGCTGAACGCGCACCGCAGGCAGTCTCCCTCCGGCTGTCGGGCATCTACGGTCCCGGACGGACGCGCCTGATCGACCAGGTGCGCAAAGGTGCAACGGACCCGGACGCACCGCCGCATTGGACCAACCGGATTCACCGGGATGACGCCGCGCGGGCCATCGTGCACCTCGCCGGTCTCGAGGCACCCGCTCCGGCCTATCTGGGCAGCGACCACGAGCCGTCCGTCCTCGCCGATGTGCACCGCTTCCTCGCAGCCGAACTTGGCCTGTCCATGCCGGCCGGCAGTGACGGGGACGACAAAGCAAATGACGACGAAGCGAACGCCGTCACGGGCAAGCGCTGCGACAGTTCGCTGCTGCGCGGGAGCGGATTCACCTTCTCCTACCCCACCTACCGCGAGGGCTACCGTGCGGTGCTGCGCGGCGAGGGCAGCCGGTTTCGGTAGCGGTAGGCGGAGCCAACAAACGAAAGATAGTTCAGGGCAGGTCTTCGAGTTTAGGTAGGCCGGGGATAACGAACTCACCGATGACCGTTTCTCCGTCTGATTCGACGGTCAAGGTGCTCTGGCACGTCCGCAAACCAATCCCTCAGCGGGACGTCTAGTTTGTTGGTGGGGTAGTCGCAAGATCGTAGGTTGTGAGCAGTGAGCTTCCAGGTGTCGGTGGTCAGCCTATTGCTCGGACAGTCTTGTCTTGAGTAAGGAACGGCGCCTCATTGTTCCTAGATCTTCTCGTTTGGCGCCGTGTTGTCTGGAGCAAGCCTCGGGTGCTGGGTCGGGTAAATGGCCGTCAGCAGCGCGTAGGCGTCAGATCCGCTCGATGTCCTGGGAAGTTGGGCATATTCGTTGACGAGATCCGTGACACGGTTCCAGAATGCGGCGGCATCGGTGGCGTCAATCCAGGCATAGCGGGTGAACCCGCGGAAATTGTCGTTGTTGAGGGCAGTTTCGGCGTCGCGCGCAGCGGATTCGAAGAAGGTTGGGGATTCGCTAAGTGATTCAACTCGTAGGTCTCCTACAGAGAACAGGCGCGCCGTGCGGCCGTAAAAGCGCTCAACCCGGCCTCGGATGGTGCGCGTATGCACAACTTTGAGTAGGCCGGCATCGGCCAACACGTTGACGTGGTAGGCCACACTGCTCTTCGGTCGTTCGACGGCGACAGCTAATTCCTGAACGCTGGCGGCACGTTCGAGTAGGAGTTCGAGCAGTATCTCCCGCAAGGGATTGAATATGGCTTTGACTTGTCGCGGCTCGGTGACGATCTGAAAATCATCGAGGGGGTAGTCGGGAAATTGCTGGCTAGTCGACAACGTTGATCACCTCGCCTAGGATAACTCCACGATGACTAATCCAACTATTTGGATTAGTTGGCCGGTTACTACGGAGCAGACCGTTCCATGGGCTGGAAGGTGATTAGACATGAGCATAAGGATCAAAGTTTCGGCATCTGAATTGGGGCTTCGGTGACGTCGACAGTGTCGTCTTTATCGGTTCGGCCGTTGGACGGAAGTACGTGGGAAGCCTTCGCTGAGCTCGTCGAGCGAAACGGCGGTGTGTTCGGAGGATGCTGGTGCATGGGCCACCACCAGACTTCCGACGGGTTGTCTTACCACCAGGTCAAAGGCATCGATAAGCGTGCAACCAAGGAAGAGCTGGTGCGCAGCGGTCGGGCCCACGCGGCACTCGTCTTCGACCAAGAAGGAGTCGCCCAGGGGTGGGCCAAGTACGGCAGGATTGATGAACTTCCCATCCTCGCCCAGCATCGCCGGAGTTACGAGGGTCACCCCTCGCCGCCACCCGACTGGCGCATCGCCTGTTTCTACACTGACAAGAATCATCGGCGCGAGGGCATCGCCCGCGCCGCTCTTGAGGGAGCGCTAGACCTGATCAGCGAAGCCGGGGGCGGCATCGTCGAAGCTATACCCGAAATTACCGCCAACCGAACCGCACACGGCCGGTTCCTGTTCGTCGCGTCCGTCGAACTCTTCGAGGATTATGGTTTCGAGCGGGTCCGTCAGCTCGGCAAGTGGGCCTGGTTAGTACGACGCGTCGTCCGGCCATGACCGACAACCAGGCAACGCCTCTCCTCCGCCAAGGGTCGTGGCAAACGGGGCACCAGTCATACCAGCCATCGAGGCCGCCTCCCCTATCACTCCGGCAGCGCCCAGCCTGCCGGCTGCCGCTGATCAGGACTTGAGGACGGCACTTCGAAGAGAACAGTCCATGCACCAACTAGAACGGAGACAACATGGCTACTTTAGAAGGGCGCAGCGGTAGCACGCTCTTGGTCGTCGATCTGCAGCAAGGCGTTGTAGAGGGCGCCCACCAGCGCAACGACGTCATCCGTACTGTGACCGAGCTGGTCTCGCGCGCCCGCGACGCTCGGGTGCCAGTGGTATGGGTACAGCACCACGACGATGAGCTGGTCGGCGGCAGCCCGCAATGGCAGTGGGTCGAAGGGCTCGGCCCAGCCAAAGGTGAGCCATGCGTGGAGAAATCCTTCGGTGACGCCTTCGCCGCCACCGATCTAGAGCAGACCCTGGCTGATCTGGGGGTGGCCGAGATCGTCCTCGTTGGGGCTGCGAGCGAGCAGTGCATCCGATGCACGATGCACAGCGCAGTAGTGCGTGGGTACGACGTCGCCCTGGTCAAGGGTGGTCACACCACCATGGACCTCACCGAGTACGGGCTACCGGAACCTTCGGTGGTGGTCGGGTTTCTAGACTCCATCGCCGCGTTCGGTATGAGCTGGCCAGGTCGGAGTGGTCGTTCGGTAACCCCCGACGCTGTCGGATTCTGACCCGCAACCGCCGGTCGGACTCACCGGGCCGCAGCTAGAAATGAGCGCCCACTAAGGGATCCGCTAGCGGGACATCCGACCCGCTCTAGTCGGTGATGGACACATACCCATCAGTCCACAAGTCATCATCGAGCAGCGCAATGTCAATAAGGAAGCACTCGGGTTCGTCCTCGAATCCCGGCTGGGTTCGCGCTCGATCAATGCGCGCTTGTGCCGCAACCTGAGTCGCGTAGACGCCAAGCATTTTTGCGTCGTCCCCAGACTGTTCGTCGAGCAGGATCTGACCGTCATCACCGAAGTGAGCAGTCGGAGAACCTTCGAGCCACTTCGCGTGGTGGATGTGCCACACCATGTATACGTTCACGAGATCAGTGTCTCAGTCCCAACTCTGTATGAGCCCGGCGTCCGGTGAGGATCCCTCAACGGGACGGTCGACGCATACGAGTGGTGCAATATCCGAGCGCAACGAGACTGAAGATAGCTAAGAGGACAGTGCCTGGCCATCCAAGGGATGGCTCTAACGAGCAAGTTGAAATTGCTTCGGACTCCGGAATGTAGTCGACGCATTGGCCGGATTGAAGCCCGTGATTCAGGACGTTCACCGCAATGATCAGTCCGCAGAGCAAGACCCAAGGCATCTTGGCGCGAGCCGCTAGATCAGACTTCATGAGCAAAGACTATGGTGCCGAATGGATCAGTACCTCGAGTGGTGCCGCTTTGGGATCAAACTGGGATCTGGGCGATCAATGCCATGTTTAGGATGCCTCACCGACTCAGAGCCGAGACTCGATAGATAGGGTCATGGCATGCCCACTCTGACTGACCCCGCTCCTAGTTGGCACTCTTCCTGGCTGGAAGCGCACGCAGAGTGGGGTGCCGGGCTGCACGAAGACGGCTTCGGCTTGTTACCTGACGACGACGTCACATCGTCCCTGGGCTTCACATCTTGGGTGAGTCGGCTTTCCAGTGACAAGCAATGCAGCTACTGGTGGATCACCGAGCGCGACAACGTCCTTGGCGGGATCGCACTACGACATGCAGACCACCCCCTCATACAACGAGCTGGCCACCTCGGCTACGGCATCCGCCCGTCAGCGCGCGGGCGCGGACTTGCAACGTGGGCGGTAGCTCGAATAGTCGAACAGGCACGTGTCCTCGGTACGGATCGAATATTGGCCGTCTGCGAGGTCAACAACAAGGCCTCAGCGAAAACCCTTGAGCGCCAAGGCGGCGTGCTCGATGGGACCTCACAACAGAGCGCTGTCCTGCGCTATTCGATTGAGACCACTCCACGGCTCGGTTAGGTCAAAGTCTCTAACCGATGAAGCGTTAGCGGATCGTTCAGCGGGACGGCTCTAGAACTCAGGTCAGGGAACTGGAGCGTTGAGGTGCGCGCAGTCGTTGAGAGCAATAACAGCGCGATCATGGGCGAAGTCGTCCTCTTTCAAATGAGTGAACCCACCCGGTGTGCTGGAGAACTTCGCATAACCGGCATGCTCGAGAGGCAGCCCGATCCATGCACTGACCAAGTAGGTCAGGGTGCCGCCATGCGTGACAATGATGGTGTGCTCCGCCCTGGTCTCCACCACTCGCTCAAGCGCCCGGTAGGCGCGCGCCGCCCATTCGCGACGTGTCTCGGTACCCGGGGTTCCAGGGTGATGGTCCAACCGACCAGCGTCGAGGGGAGGAGGAAGGAACACAGTTTTTCCCGGTGCCTGTCCCTCGGCGTCACCGTAGGATCGCTCTCTCAAGTCCCGATCAATGACCGGGGCGACACCGAAAGCGTGAGCGATGGGAGCCGCGGTCTGCTGTGTACGGCGTAGGTCCGACGTCACCAGATGCAGTTCCTGTCCGCTAGGCAACAAAGTCACCAGCCGCTCAGCGATTCGTTCCGCGTCACGTGATCCCTGCTCGGTCAACGAGGAGTCCTACCAACCGCCCACAAAATTGTCAGTGACATGGGTAGCTTCCGGATGAGTAACGATGAAAACGTTCCGCATAGCTGGAGTTTATCGCCCGCTTACCAGCCGGTATCTGACGCCAGCGCTCGAGTGCTCAGGGGAAACCCACATTACTGACCCCTAGCCCTGCGGCAGGATCTGCACCGTTGCGGCCGAAGCTCCTCGTCTAGTAGCGAGCACTGGAGGATTCGCATACGAACGAATTCATGCTCCTACGTTCTAGCCTGCGGACACGCCTTGTCCTTGATGGACACCCTTTCGGCAACCGACGCTCATAGAGTGCCACCATGGACCTCGTGCTTCCACCGTTCGAGGTGACTCCCGCCGCAATCACAAAAATCGAACAACTCGGAGGACGCACCCGCCTCGACCTCTAGGTGGGCGGCTGCTCCGGACATACCTATGTATTCAGTACCAGCCACGCGCTCGGATCTGATCTCGTATACGGGTGCCCAGGGGCAGAACTGATCGTCAGTGCCTCCGCGCACGCAGTCCTTACGGGAGCGACCGTGGACTACAGCGACCGAGTCAAGCCCTCACGGTTCCGGGTAATCAATAACGCCAACACGCCCCTACGGTGCCCGTGTAACAGATCCTTCGGACAGGAATGGCCCGGAAAGAGACAATTGACATGCCGTGCAAGAACCAAGATGCCCTGGGATGAGTGACCGGGACAAAGCCAGACGAGTCTCCCGAGGATAACGTTCGCTAGAGGATCCCTGACCGGACAGGCCGTCGCGGGAAATGTGGCTGGTCGAAAGGGTACGTGATCGACAAGGGCACCATTCGTTCTAGAGAATCTAGGCTATGGAGATTGCACATATGAGCGGATCTTCAAGACAGCGGCCCAGCGTTGAGGCGTGGCGGAATGTCGAACTCACCGGCCCACTGGTAGGTGGTGCCCGCAATCCGGTCTATCGAGCCAGCTGCAGGGGCGTTGAACTCGTTGTCCGGGTCTCGGGGCGGTCTGAGGCGTCCCTAGGATGGGAATTGGACCTACTTGAAGTCCTTGCCTCCGAGGGGGTTGTGGTTCCGCGAACCGTTGAAACCGATGATGGACGCCGTCACGACGATGGCGTCCTGGTGCAAAGGTTCATCCCAGGCAGTGCGCCTCGGGATGGTTCTGACTGGAAGCGTGTCGTAGCGGTTCTTGAGCAGGTGCACGAAATTACCCAAGGCTGGCCGCAGCGGCCGGACTTCGCCTCTGCCCGGGCGCTTCTGGGTAGTGACCGGGGTGGCGACGTCGATCTGAGTGCAATGCCGGCGGCCGCCGCGGAACTCATCCGGAACGCGTGGGCTGCTGTAATGGGAGCGCCTGAGTGCGCCATCCACGGCGACCTCGGTGCCGGAAACGTGTTAGTGACTGGGGAACAGGTAGCTTTGATCGACTGGGATGAGGCCCGGGTTGACGTTCCCGTCTTCGACTTCGCCCATTTACCTCCCGACATCGAATTACCCCATTTCTCCTACCAGCGTGAAACTCTCACGAAAGCGGGGATCGCCTGGGAGGCTGCGACATGCTGGATTGCAGAGCCCGCCTACGCGCAACGCAGGCTTACCGAACTTCAAACGTTCCCTCCATAACCGTCACGGTGCGATCCCCGTCCCACAAGTCGATCGGCTCACGGGACAACTCGTTGATATTCAAGGGATCGGCTTACGAACGGCGGATAGGTGTCGAGAAAATCCCCCACTCGCTCTGCTTGGACCCCTTCAAGAGGCAGACTAAGGGCATGCCAAATTCACTGAGCAGGCGGTACCCTCACCCGTTCCAGATCTGGATAGGAAGCATCGTGGGGGTTTGCCTGGTCATCCCACCTCTATTGCGGCTAGAGGATGAGGGATGGACGGGGATCAACATATTCTTCGTGCTCGTAGGTTCAGGGATGACAGCAGCGTGGGTTGTACTCGCCGTGATGCGTATGCGCGCGAGACGGCATGAAAGTAATGCGAGCATTACTGAATCTGCATCCGAACGGAGCAGCCCTTTAGAATGACGGCGCGGTGACCCATCCCAGCCAACTACTGCCGATAACCACGTTAGGGGCCCCCTCAACGGTGCCAGTGTGGGCACTCAACAGACATCAGCGATGTTGACGCTCTTGGCAGTCGCTATCAAATGATCAACTAAAGGATCTGGACTGTCTTGTTTAGTCGATAAGCGCTTCTTCGCCTGTGCCATCAGAATTGCCGAAGCCACTGAGCAATCCCCGCGAGTTCTGTCGAATTCCTCCTGAGTAAGCTCAGGACGGTGCTCGTTGTCTTTAAGGATCAAGTTTCTGGCCGCTTGCGCAACGCTGCCACCGGTTGTGATCTCAATGAGCGAGTATATGCGTTGCAGCTCAGACATGAGCGGAAGCCCCTTAGCTCCTAGCGCATCAGCGAGGTCATTGGCGTAAGCGGGATTGCTCAGGTTTCGTGTGTCGCGGTCAGGATGCTGCTTGTTTACTTCTCGTTTGGTCACCATGGTGTACTCCAGATACCGGAAGTGCACGGCAAGGAGTTCTGCAACGTAGGAGACAGCTGTGAGGCGCCACTGCTCATCAACTTGCTGCTCACGCTCGGCTTCGGCCTTCTTACGGTCATTCTCCGCTTGCAACCGGACGGATCGATGAGTAGTGAAGTAGGTCAAAAGCCCGCCCGCGAGAATGCCTACAAGAGCAGACCACCATGGAGCATCGGTGCTTGCTAAGAAATCAAGGAAATCTTGCATCTGCCTCTTTCAGTTATCCACCATCTATACAGACTGGCACCTATACAAGCATGAGACACACGACGAGTAACTACGGGGCGGGGCTTGCAATCAGAGGACGCCCGCAAGCCGGTCCACAACCGCGACACTCCCCCTGGCCGTGCCTCCTGACAAAACTCCTATATAGACCTTGGGCTCACTGATTCGCGTATATCCCGCCCGAGAAATCGTCCCACTTAGATAGCACAAACGCTACAGTGAAATCTATGACCGGACACATGATCGGGTACGCCCGCGTATCCACCAATGAACAAGACCTCACCGCACAGCGCAATGGGCTCGCTTCATTTAATGTGCCGGAAGACCGGATCTACGTCGACCATGGATTAACTGGAACCAACCGCGAACGACCAGGACTACGCGAAGCCCTCGCCGCCTGCAGGGCAGGCGACACCCTCGTTATTACCAAACTCGACCGACTCGCCCGATCGCTACCTGATGCCCGGGACATCATCGAAGACCTCACCAAGCGAGAAATTAAACTCAGCATCGGGGGCAGCGTCCACGACCCTACCGACCCAGTCGGTCGACTACTGTTCAACGTCCTGGCCATGGTCGCCGAATTCGAGTCTGACCTCATCCGTGCCCGCACCCGCGAAGGCATGCAAGTCGCTAAAGCCAAAGGACGCCTCCGGGGCAAACAACCCAAACTAAGCAGGTCCCAAGAAGCCCACCTCGTCTCCCTATATAAGGGAGGACAACACACAACAACCGAGATCGCGGAGCTGTTCAAAGTTGCGCGAAGCACGGTGTACCGCATCGTGCAAAGGACTTCATGACCAAGGGCAGGAACAGCAGGAAGGCGCTTAGTTTCCTGGTTCAGCCTTGTCTGCGGTGCGGAGCTAGGCGTGTCTTGGGCGAACCATGTGATGAATGCGGTCGGAGGCCGCCAGCCGGCGAGGTCAACGCCAGGGTGGTTGAGCGACGCACCGCTGTGGCGCGTGTCGAAAGGCAGCTGCAAGCGGTCCTTCTTGAAAATTCATCACCAAACCTAGCTTCACTACCAAGCAGTGAGGAGATTCTCACACTCCTAATTAGCTTCACCAACGCTCTTGGCCGCATCATAAAAAGTCCAAGGTCTGTGGAGGCTACATCTGAGATGGTTGAGGTGCAGAGAGCCATCACTTCTATGCAGCGCAATTGTGAAATACGGCAGCACCTTCGCCCCTCGGTCACATTGCATCGCGCTCTCTCCCGATCCCTCCGCTCGGCTTCCGAGCTGTGGCCAACCTACGCTCGTGCTTTGACGGCGCCCAACCTTCACCACGTGCAAGAAATTAGTAAAGCTGGGCAGGATCTTTTGGACACTGCCGTAGCTGAGATCAATGCTCACCAGAACCTGGTGGAAACCACCCGAGCTTACGAGGATCTGTCAATCACCGACTTTCTAGACAGAATCATGGCTGCACTTTCTGTCTCTCACCCAGAGCAATCGTTGATGGATTTCGGTCGGATCGGTGCTCGTGAAGCAACGGTGCTCACCCAGTTGCCAACTGACGAGGCCCATGGAGCGCAGTACAAACTTCTTCACACAATCGCTTCGATCCATCTCGACCCTCGACGGTTCAGCTCAGTAATAGCGCAGTCAGCGCGATTTTGTATGGGCGCCCAGAATCTCACGAGTATCGCGCAAGAGGATGGGGCTCTCGACAGCCTCGCAGCCAGCTCACGCATGCTCTATGAAGCACTCGGCTCGTTCGAGGCAATCCTTGCGCGAGAGACCGATGAAAGTGCCCTTCTCAGGCGGATCATCAAGTTCCACGCCGAGGTCTATGAGGACGTGGCTGGCCCCATATTCACTTGGTACAACCTACTGGCTGGCACAAAGCAGCAGCCCTACACGAAACTTGCGCAGAAAGACGTTACGGATCTGGCTCGCAGCATGCTTCGCGGGACCACAACCAGCACTTTTCTAGAAAGTTCGGGTACGAACTTGAGAAACGCTGCCCAGCATGGCAGCAGTATCTCGATCTCCGGAGAGGTAGTGACCTTTCGCTTGCGTACTTACCAGGGGCAGCGCACTCGTTGGGAGATTCTGGATGAGGTCTTATCACTCTTGGAGTCTCTTTCTGCGATGTCTTGGTCGCTCTCCAATGCGCTGACCCAGCGCGGATACCCTATCCCTCTTTCGGATGAAGATGCAGCCTACATGCGGATTACGCCGTTCAGGCTTGCGCTGCTTTGGTTGAAGGACAGAGGGACGGCTGTACTAAGTTCAGAAGAGACCGAAACCGATTGGAAGTTCCATCTCGATTCTGATTTTGGTGATGTGTTCAATCTCGCTATAGCTCTTTCGGCTGGTACATCTGGGCCGATTTCGAAGGTCGGCGTCCGCTCTTCCTCGTCTAGTTCGATTCTTGTTGTTCCATACTCTGCCTACGAGCTACTCGGTCATGCGGCGGACAATGGCTCTGAGCCACGTGAACATCTCATGGCCGTTCTTGAACTACGCAACGGTTGCATGAGAAATGGTCGATCGATTCTTAGCGAGTCTGATCTTCGATACACCGTAGGGTGCTTCAGCTTATTCCTACTTGGCGGAGACCAATCTGTCATCCCATGTCTAAGGCGCCTTATGACGATCTCTAAGGAACGCCAATGGGCGGAGGTGGAGAATTTTGTTAGTCAGAGCTTTCAGCTCTGGAGGATGCAGGACACCAAAAAAATCAGGAAGTTGGCGACCGAAGCAACTGAATGGATCGATCAAAACTTGGCACCGGTGATTCCACAATCCGATAACGTCATAGTGGTAAAGCAGTAGCACCGATAGGGGCTCAACCATCCGCTGGCTAGGAATAATCACACGAGCCACGCACAGGCTTGATCGGATGCCTGCTTCCAGAGGAACGAAATGCATCCAGCAAGAGATGACAAGGGTCGTCGGCGGCGCTGCAAAAACGTACCTGGTGGGACAGACCAAACGGGCACGCGAACCGAGACACGAATTGTCGGCGTGTCTCGACCAGGCCAGCGGTGTCTCACTAACCATGGTGATCTCAACCGGTCAACGCACCGCCCATGATCGGATGGACGGGTGACAGTGATGGTGCGTGACTATGGGTTTACTCCTGAGCAGCAGGATCAATTATGGGAACAATGGCGACGAGGTGACTCTCTAAGGACGATCACCCGAGACCTGGGCAGCAAGAATCAATCAGTACGCCGTTTCCTGCTACAGTCCGGCGGTATCCGATTGCCGGCCTCAAAGCGCAGCGACCGGCACTTATCGACGGCCGACCGAGAGGATATCTCACGAGGTATCGCTGCCGGTCACTCGGCAGCGGTCATCGCGGCGGACCTGGGAAGGGCAGCGTCGACAGTCTCCAGGGAAATCCGACGGAACGGCGGGCGTGAGCACTACCGGGCATTGAACGCCGACAAGCGGGCACAAGCCTCAGCGAAGCGGCCGAAACGGCAACTCCTGGATACGAATCTGATGCTGCTCATCGTGGTGGCATTCAAGCTGGGTCAAGAGTGGTCACCGGAGCAAATCTCTCAATGGTTGCGCCGCGCCTACCCGGAAGACACGTCGATGCGCATATCACACGAGGCCATCTACCGATCCATTTACATAGCCGAGCGCAAAGCTCTCGCCAGGTGCCTGGGCAGTCCATCCCGGCACCTGCGGTCGAAACGAACGATGCGCGTACCAAGGGCCCCGCGGGTAAGTAAGCGCGGCCGTTTGAAGAACATGGTGTCCATCCACCATCGGCCAGCTCATATTGAAGAGCGAACCGAGGTCGGTCATTGGGAAGGTGACCTTGTCATGGGTTCACGCCCTTCAGCTGTCGCAACGCTTGTTGATCGGAAAACCCGGTACGTGCGCCTGGTGCACCTACCCGACGGCATCAAGGCTGACGTCGTCCGAGCGGCATTAACCTCGAGCTTCCGCGAGCTGCCGGCCGAGCAGCGTCTCTCTCTGACCTGGGATCGAGGTAGAGAGTTGGCTGAGCATCAGGAACTCACCGCCGAGCTGGGCCTACCGGTCTACTTCTGCGACAAACGCAGCCCTTGGCAGCGCGGCACGAACGAGAACACGAACCGGCTGCTACGCCAGTACCTGCCGAAGAAAGGCGATTTGCGCCGGTTCACCCAGCAGGACCTCGACGACGTCGCCGACAAGATCAACACCCGGCCGCGGAAAGCCCTCGATTGGGAAACGTCTTCGCAAATCTTCAAACACTCCACAGTCACTGACGCTGCAATCCCGTAGGGAAATTTTCCTACGGGTCAGTTGTTGCTCTACTTCTTCGCGGGAACCTGGAGTTTGCCGGTGAGGTATTGGGCTTCGCCGTATCCGAAGGACCAGTCCTGGGGTCCGTTTTCGGTGTAGCCGATGAAGATGTCTTCGGGGGCGAGGCCGGTAGCGGTGAGCTTGTCGTGGATGGCTTTGTAGAGGGCCTGTTTGTCGTCGTCGGACCGGCCGCGCTGGGTGAAGATGTGGATCATTGCGACGCTGGTGGTGCGCTCGAAGCCGAGACCGGCGTCCTGGGCGATGATGTGCTGCTCGGGGTGTTCGGTGATGATCTGGAATCGGTCCCGTTCGGGGATCTGGTAGGTGTTGACGATGGCCTCGTGAATGGCGTCGGCGATGTCACGGACCTGGTCGGGGGTGCGGCCTTTGATGAGGTCGATGCGTACGAGTGGCATGGCGGGTGTCCTTCAGGTGTTCCGGGGTCGGGTGATTGGTGTCTATGTCTGTGTCAGGGTGCGAGGTCGGCGATGATGTCGGCGGCCGGCCCGGTGTGGGTATTGCGGTAGCCGGTGCCGGCCCACAGGTGCAGGGCCTGCAGGTCGTTGTTCTTCGCTGCTGCTGCGCGCAGGGGTGCGGTGATGTAGTGGATCTGCGGGTAGGCGTGCCCGGAGCGGTCATGGTCGTCCATGAACTTGTTACGCAGCCCCCTGGCGGGCCTGCCGGTGAAGGCTCGGGTCACTTTCGTCTCGGTGAAAGCCGGGTCCTGCAGGGCTGTGCGGTGGGCGGGGTTCGTTCCGGCTTCATCGGCCAGGAGCAGGGCGGTCCCTACCTGGACCGCTGCTGCGCCGGTGCCGAGGATCGCTCGCACCTGGTCACGGGTGCTGATGCCGCCTCCTGCTATCAGCGGCAGGTCGACAGTGTTCCTGATGGTACTGATCAGCTCGGGGAGTGGTTCGGTGCCCGGTTCGGCTGCGGGGTCGAACGTGGCCCGGTGGCCGCCGGCGTCGGGGCCCTGCACGATGAGGATCTTGGCTCCACGGCCTGCGGCGGTCATTGCTTCGTTCGTGGACGTGACGGTGACAGCGGTGGAGATGCCGAGGGCGTTCAGTTCGTGCAGGACGTCGGCTTCGGGGCAGTCGAAGGTGAAGGACACGACATCGGGTTTGAGGTCCCGGATTACGTCGAGTTTGTCGTGCCAGGTGTCGTCGTCCCACTTGTGGGCGCCGACCTCGATGCCGTACCGGTCGGCGTAGTACCTCAGTTCCTGCCGGTAGGTTTCGAGTTCGTCCTCGTCGACGTCGTTGGTGGAGACGACGAAGAGGTTCACGCCGATAGGGCCTTGCGTGAGTGACCGGGTGCTGGTGATTTGCTCCGCGAGCTGCGGCGGGGTCTTGTACCCGCCGGCGAGGAAACCCATGCCGCCGGCGTTGGTGACCGCGGCTACGAGTGCAGGAGTGGAAGGCCCTCCGGCCATCGGTGCCCCCACGATCGGTCGCTTCAGCTCAAAGGGCAAGGGCAAGGGACCGGATGCTCGCATGTCAGGGGACCACCTCTCGAACAGAACAACGTTGACCCTGCATCACGTCGGCGGGTGCCGACGGTGATCTCAGAGTAAATTCCACTGTAGGGAATAGGGACCCTGGACGATATTGCCGCCCACACATGGTCCATGCGCCCAGCACATAGTTATCCGGTGAACCTTGTCGGCGGGCAACCGGTCTCAGACGCTGGGTGCCGGGTGTCCGGGGTTTAGGTGGTGAGGGCGGAGCGGGCGGCGTCGAGGATAGACCGGGTGAGGCGCGCAGGGACATGGTCGGCAATGCTGAGCCACACGGTGACCGGGGGTGCGCCGATGAGGGGGACAAAGACGATGCCTGGGTGGGTTCCCTTGCTACGCGCTATGTCCGGGACAACTCCTACTCCCCGGTCGGAGGCGACGGTTTCGATCCACTCGTCGTAGCTGTGCGTTTCGACGACGTCGCAGATGATGTCGGGCCAGAGCTCCGACGTTGTGGTGCCATTGACCGTGTTGATGACCAGTGGCCGCTTAGGTACGTCCTGCCACGCGATAGGTGTCCCATCGGCCAGGGGGGATCGCTTCGAGCACACCAGTACTCGGGGTTCGTCGAAGAGTTTCACCGTTCGGGCCCGGTCGAGCAGCTCGGCGGGGACCGGGGAGCGTAGGACGGCGGCGTCGACGTCCCCTCGGATGAGGGGCTGGGTCGGTGCGTCGACCCGGGTGAAGGATACGGCGATGCCGGCCCTCTCCTGGACGTGCCGGGCCATGTCCTGCGCCCACGGGGTTGGCAGCAGCCAGCTGAAACCGAGTGTGATGGTGGTGTTTCCCCGAGCGTTGGCAACCGCCCGGTCAAGGCTCATCAATGTCGACGTGGCATCGTCGAGGAACGAGACCCCGGCCTCGGTGAGCTCGAAGCTCTTCGAGGTGCGACGGATGAGCTGGACCCCGAGGATGGACTCCAGTTGCTGCACTGTGCGGGACAGGGCGGGTTGGGTGATCCGTAACCTCAACGCGGCGTAGGTGAAGGATTCTTCTTCGGCTACCACCACGAACGCTCTGAGGTGCCTCAATTCCACGTCCATGCTTCCCAAGCATAGACGCCCGTTGTTCGGCATTTTTCAGCCTCTAGGCCTGGCACTACGGTGATGGGCGAGGGCAGTCCCAGAAGGGACGAAAAGACCCGTTACGCCAGCAAAAAGGATGAGCAGGACAGTGCGCATCACAAGCCTCAGCGTTCCGCGGATCGCGGTGATGGCTGCCGCCGGTTTTGCGGTCGCGATGGGTTTGGGCCGGTTCGCGTTCACACCGATCCTGCCTCTAATGATCGACCAGGCCGACCTGTCCTCAGCGGGCGGCGCGCATTTGGCGACCGCGAACTACCTCGGCTACCTCGTGGGGCCTGTCCTCACCCTGATCCTGCCCCGCCTGGTCTCCTCGCGGAACCTGTACCGGGCGAGCCTTGTGGTGATCGTGGTTTCACTGCTGGGCATGAGCCTGACCACGAACGAACCCCTCTGGCTGGTTCTGCGGTTCCTGGCCGGCGCGGCGTCCGCCCTGATGTTCGTCATGATCGCCAGCAGTGCCGCGTACCACTGCCGTGCTGCGGCTAGGCATGTCGTTGGGTCGATTTACGGCGGCATCGGCGTCGGGATAGCCCTGTCCGGGGTCCTGATTCTCGCCCTCGGCACGACTGGGAGCTGGCAGCACGCCTGGTGGGTCGTCGCCCTGGCCTCCCTGATCCTCGCCGGACCGGCGTGGTTCCTGCCTCTCCACCCCGCCACCCCCCGGAACAGTGCCGCCGCGCACGAAGGTCAAGCCCATTCCAAGGAGCAGCGGCAGGAACGACGGCAGGGACGACAGGGCTTGTGGAGGAGGTTCCGGGATCGGGTGGTCCCAGGGTTCAGTCTGCTGGTTGTCAGCTACTTCCTCGAGGGTGTCGGTTACATCATCGCCGGTACATTCCTCGTCACCGCTGTTGCTGCCAGCTCGCCCGGCTGGGTCGGGAACAGCACATGGATCCTCGTCGGTCTTGCTGCCGCCCGGTCCTCAGCGTTGTACGGGGCACTGTCCCACCGAATCTCAGCGCCCACCCTGCTCGCTTCCGCCCTGGCCATGCAAGCTCTCGGCATGGCCCTGCCCGCCGTTCTTCCCGGGGCGCTACCGGCGCTAATCGCCGGCGCCTGCTTCGGAGCGACGTTCCAGGGCATCACCACCCTGACGATGACCATCGGCACCACCAGCGGCGTCCCCCACGCCGTGTCGATCCTCACGATCATGTTCAGCATCGGCCAGGTCGCAGGCCCCCTCCTCGCCGCACCGCTACTGACCAGCGGCTACTCGGCCGCCTTGCTCCTCGGCGCAGCCATCGTCGCCTGCGCCGCGGTTACCGCCGTCCTCACCCGCCTCAGGACACCAACCACTCAGTCCATCGCACGCCCCACAAGTCACGCCCTGAACGCCATCAGCTGACTCGAGCTACCTCCAGCTACCGTTCCCACCCAACTCGACGGGCGACTGCCCGCCGTCGAAGGAGCTCCACCCCTATGCTGTCCGATACCTCCAGACCCGTCATCGAGGCGACCCTTCCCGTCGTGGGAACCCACATCCAAGACATCGGCCGCCGGTTCTACGAGCATATGTTCGCTGCGCAGCCGGAACTGCTCGACGGAGTGTTCAACCGCGGCAACCAGGCGCAGGGACGCCAGCAGCAGGCCCTCGCCGGCGCGGTCGCCGAATTCGCCGACTTCCTCATTCACACCCCCGACCAGCTTCCCGATCATCTGCTGCGGCGTATCTCGCACAAGCACGCCTCCCTCGGCCTGCGCCCGGCACAGTACGACGTCGTGCACGAGCACCTGATGTGGGCGATCGTCGACGTCCTCGGCGACGCTGTCACCCCGGAGGTCGCAGCGGCGTGGGGCGAGGTGTACTGGCTCATGGCCAACGCCCTCATCAACCTGGAACGTACCCTCTACGCCGCGGCCGGCGTCACCCCGAACACCGTCTGGGCTCCCTGGCGCGTCGTCGAGCGGATCCAGGAAACACCGCACGTCGTCACCTTCGTCGTCGACAGGGCTCCCAACACTGACAATCAGATCGAGGGACGGCGCGCTGTGCCGTCCCTGCCCGGACAATACGTCACCTTGCAAGCACTCCTTCCGGACGGCACGCATCAGCCCCGCCAGTACAGTCTCACCCGGGCCGACGACGGCGACCACCGCCAGTTCTCCGTCAAACGCGTCCACCACTCCGACACCCCTGACGGCGAGGTATCCAACCTCCTGCACGACACTACGAAAATTGGTGACGAGCTAATCCTGTCCGAGCCCTTCGGCGATGTCGTCCTAGCCGATTCAGATCAGCCGGTCATCCTCATCAGTGCCGGCATCGGCATCACACCCATCGCCGGAATGCTCTCCCACCTCGCCCGAAAGGGATCCTCGCGGCAAGTGACTGTCCTGCACGCCGCCAGAAACCCCGAGCTCTTCGCACTTCGGGCCCAGATCCACACCGACCTCGAACAACTCCCGCATGGCACCCTGACCACCTGGTATACCGAAGCCGACCCGGGTCGGCCAGATTCACCCGCCGAGCGGACCGGACCCATCAACCTCTCTAACCTGGATCTACCAACATACGCGCAGTACTACCTGTGCGGCCCACTACCCTTCATGCAAGCCATCCGCTCCACCCTCATCGCCGCCGGCACCCCCGCACGCGACGTCCACTACGAAGTTTTCGGACCCGACCTCTGGCTCGCCGCCCCCGTCTAGGTCCGAGACTCCGAGGCCCTACAGAAGTGCGTCCAACGGACGACCGTCCATGGAACGTCTCTGTCAATGAGAGAGAAGGACGGCGCGTTGTGTTCCATAGGCCGTGTCCGAGAGCTACGTACTGTCACGTACGTTGACGGTACAGTTTCCGGTATGGCACTAGTTGGATACGCCCGCGTCTCAACCAGGGAGCAAAATCTCGACGGCCAGACCGACGCGCTCGAGACCGCCGGCTGCGAGAAGGTCTTCATCGAGCACGCTTCCGGAGTTCTCGCCAAGCGGCCAGCACTCGATGACGCTCTCGACTATTTGCGCGCCGGCGACAGTCTCGTCGTGACAAAACTCGATCGACTCGGACGGTCGGTACGGAACCTGAAGGAAGTTGCCGACGACCTCGAAGAGCAGGGCGTCGGTTTTAAGGCACTCTCCCAAGGCATCGACACGACAACCCCTGGCGGCCGCTTGTTCTTCCACATGCTCGCCGCGATCGCTGAGTTCGAACACGACCTCATCGTCGAACGCACCAAAGACGGTCTCGCTGCAGCCCGAGCCCGCGGACGCAAAGGTGGAGGCCGGTTCAAGATGACACCCACGAAAGCCAGGCAGGCGCGGGCGATGTACGACGAGAAGACCTACACCGTCCAGCAGATAGCCGAGACGTTCGGGGTCTCCCGCGGCACTATCTACCGCCACCTCGGCGAAGGCGCCGAAGCGTAGGCCAGCAATCACCTCTCCTGAGGAAAATCCGCTTACGCTGGCAGGAGAAGTAGCAGCGGTGCGTTGACCGGTTGAGACCACCATCGTTTACGGTCACTGGCGATTGGAGTCGCTGGGCATCGCGCGTTTCGACCCTCCCAGAGCACAGATGTATCTTGCTGCTGCGTATGCAATAACGGCCGCGAATGAGTGCGAGATACGACTTGATTTGCCTAGCTCTGGGTTGTGGCTTGTTCGAGATCACCCAGCGAGCCCCGCTTCCAGGCCAGAAGGAATAACAGCATGCAGCCGAACGCGACGATGGTCGCGAAATGCAGTGCAGCTTGCACCCCTAATGACACCGCTGCCAGTCCGGCCAAACTGGAACCTAGGGGAAGAGCTCCCCACCCAATTACTCTTGATGCCGAGTAAACGCGGCCAATCAGTGGTGCCGGAGTCGTTTTCTGACGGACAGTCGCGACGATGATCCGCCAGACGCTGGAACCAGCCCCCGCCACCATGACGCCGATGGCCACTGCCCACACAGGCCATCCCCAGGCGCCTGGGCCAACCAACAGGACGGTTCCCACCGTGTCGAGGAGAAGAACAAGTGGAACCCCGAGTTTTTCTATTAACGGTCGGACGGCTGCGCTTGCTACTACTCCGCCGACCGCCATTCCTGACAGTATGAGCCCATATTCGAAAGGACTGACTCCAAGTTGGTCCGGGTTTACCGCATACACGACAAACACGGCCGACCATGCGCCCCAGACCAAGCTCATCGCGGCAGTCAGGAGCGTCAGGTTCCGCTGCTGAGCGTGCTTGAACAGAAACACCATACCGTCACGAACTCGATGAGCCGCTGGCGATGGGTTGGTCGGTCCAGGACGGGTGAGTTGGTCTGCTGTGCGTACGACCATCCCGGTGACCACCACTGCTGCCAGCAGATAAAGCATCGCACTAAGGGATGGTGCGGCCCACAATCCGGCGCCCACAAGCGCCCCAGCCAACGGCGGTCCAATGAACTGGTTGGCAATGTTGATCGTCGCTTCAAGGCGCGCGTTAGCCGGAACAAGCCGATGAGGCTCGACCACCAGCGGCAGCGTCGCGATGATGGCGGTATCCGCTAGTGTCTCGGCCAATCCGTAAAGGGCAGCGCCAATGATCAGGATCAAAGGTGACAGGTTGCCATTCAGGGCAACGGCGGCAATGACACCGAATGCGGCTGATCTGCAAAGGTTGACGGCTACGAACAGGGCCCGCTTGGGAGCGCGGTCGACAATCGTCCCGGCCACCAAGCCCACCAGTGGCCACGCGAGGGTGGCGGCTGTCGTGATCAAAGCAACCTCCCAGGTGCTCGCTCCCAGGACTACGGCCATCAAGGGAAGCGCAGTCAGAATCACACCATCGGCAAGGTTGGCCGAGCCAGCTGCAGTCCAGAGCCGTATGAAAGGAGCCATTGATCCGCCTCACCATTAAACAATTGTTTACCGGTTGAGCTTGTCGGACAGGTCTTGACCTGTCAAATGCTTTAGACCGGTGAGATAGTGGCAAGGTGATGACCTTTGAACATGTGGCCAACAGCGTCGCCCTCGAGCTAGCCAACTCCATCAATGACCGACACCGGCCGCGGGTCGACGCCCTCAGCGACGTGGCGGATTTCTCCCTTTGGGCAGAATCCATAGGCCGTACACTTCGAACGCAGCCGGAGGACGATGATTTGGTCGAAGGCCGGGAACTGCGCGACCTGATCTTTCGGGTGTTCCAAGCCGTGGCCACCTCAGAAATTCCTGTGCCGGCTGATCTTGCTTCGCTGGTACTCCGGCAAGCAGCCGGGCTTCATCACTCCAAACTAGTTCCCTCACCACATGGATATTCCCGCACGTGGCCACACCTTCCCACGCCACAAGCCCTGCTTGCTGAACTCAGCGATGATGCTGTCGAGATTCTGCGCACCAAACCCCTCAACCGAATCCGGCAATGCCCACGATGTGGCTGGTTGTTCCTCGACAAGACACGCAACGGCACCCGGAAGTGGTGCTCGATGACGATGTGCGGGGGGCAAGTCAAAGCCCAGCGGCACTACCAGCAGACAAGACAAACGCCAGCAACGCATCCAACGAACTCCGCCAGAACATAAGACGATCAGCCGACTGGCTGCCGGTGGTGTTCACCAGGCGCGGGCCTAGGTAATGGAGTGACCGGAAATGATGGTTTGTTAGACACAGTGCGGGCGGCGCCACATGGAAAGCTGTTGGGATGACCGCTAGTAATCAGCCATGGCGGCACCCAAAGCATGAGGCGTCAGATCTCTCGTTGATTCTTGTTCCAACACCTGTACTGCACAGTTTGGCTCAGAACGAGGTTCTCCCAGAAGAATACTTTTTGACACCCTACCTAGTGGGCGATGAGTGCATTGGTCTCTGGCGAATGAGGAGCCTTCAAGTTCGAAATACTGCGGCAGATATGCCTTGGATCACCCGATTCGCCTGTGTCACAGGTATCGCCGCGCCTATCGGATTAGCAGGTTTCCACGGAGCACCAAATGCCGATGGAATGGTCGAGGTCGGATACAGGATTGATCCCGACTACAGAAAAAAAGGTTACGCGCGGCGAGCCCTTGAGATATTGCTTGCGGTGGCCCAGGCCCAACCGGAGGTCCGAACCGTTCGGGCAACCATCAGCCCCGAAAATATTGCATCCCGCACTCTTATAGAGAACTACGGGTTCCAAGCGGTCGGAGAGCAGTGGGATGAGGAAGACGGGTTAGAAGTCATTTTCGAGGTCGCCGCCTAGATGTATGAGGGCTGGACGTTGGTGACGCCTTCCCGCAGTCGAGATGCTGGTGGTTGGCCGCCTGCGCCCGAGTGTGGACGGTGGTAGTTGTAGTGGATGTTCCAGACCGCGATCGCAGCTGAGCGCGCGTCCTCGCTGATGAAGTCCCGGGCGTAGAGCAGTTCTTCGGCCAGGATCCGCTGATAGCGCTCCACTTTGCCGTTGTGGCGAGGCGTGTAGGGCTTGGTCTTCTGATGCCGGGACTGCTTGCCCACGATCCGGGCGAAGTCACCTGAGCGATAGCACGCACCGTTGTCGGTCACGACACGGTGGATGTGGGTGATGCCGTGGGCGGCGAACCAGAGCTTGGCTCGGGCTAGGAACGCTGCCGCGGTGGCTCCTTTCTCATCTGGTAGAGGCTCGGTGTAGGACAGCCGGGAGAACCCGTCGATGGCGGAGTGCACGTAGGTGTACCCACGCCGTGCGCCAGCCGACTTGGCGCGACCGGCGGCCTTGGCTTGGTCACTGTTACGCCCATGGACACGCCATCCGCCGCCGTCGGGGATCCTGCCGACTTTCTTCACATCCAGGTGCACCATGTGCCCGGGCCAGCGGGCGGTGATCTTGCCCGGTTTGCGGTTGCTGTCACCCTCAGGGTCGAGGAAGCGGCGTCGGCCAAGGCCGAGGCGGGTCAAGTGCCGAGTCATTGATCCGGTAGCCCAGGTCGGCCAGTTCGTCGGTGATGCGTTGGGCCGACCATTTGTGTTCGCGCCGCCAGGTCTCGATGTGCCCTATGCCCCATGCGGGTGTCGCGTGAGGACTCCGATGCGGAGTCGATGAGCGGTCTTGAAGTCCGGCGTCACCGTGACGCCGCCATCGGTTGACCCACTTCGACGCGCACGCCCGCGAGATTCCCATCTCGGCGGCCACGTGTGCGATCGGCCGGTTCTTGCATCGCTCGACCAAACATCGTCGTCCTTCAAGGCTGAGCGGCGCGTTCGCATGGGTCATGCCTTGACCTCGCCGGAGCGGTTTGCCAGCCCGTAAATCACAGCGGTCTCCTGCTCGATTCAGTGTCTTCGGTCAAGGCAGACAGGATTTGCGACTGGTCCGATGCCGCTTCTGATGCGTCGCCGGATGCGCCGCGGCGCAGGTACGGACTGGCGAGGGCGGGAAGGATGGCGACGATCGCCAGGACCGCCAGACCGATGCCGAGGACGATCGGCGCACGCAGACCGTACTGCGGGATGAGTGCCGAGCCGACGGCTGAGCCGATGATGACGCCGAGGGTGATGAACGAGCCGTGGATGGTGTTCACCAAGGGAGCCGTGCTCCCGGCGCGCTGGATTCGCACTGCCATCGCCGGATTCATCGTGACCCCGACGAAGCCGATGCCCAGCATGAACACCAACGCCAACGGGGGTGCCTCGGTGAAGAGTGCGAACCCGGCCAGGAAGAGCGCGTTCAGCCCGGTGCCGACGAGGAGCGTCGAGACGGTGTGCCGGTCGGCCAGGCGTCCTACGACGACGTTGCCCAGCAGGGTCGCTGCGCCGTAGACGAGCAGGAGCACGGGCACGATGCCCTCGGAGAACCCGGTGACCTCGGTGAGGATCGGCGTGAAGAAGCTGAAAGCCGAGAACGTCGCTCCGATGATCAGCGTGCTGGAGGCGAGGGCGAGCAGGAACTGAGGTCGGCGGAGCACCCCGAGCTCCGAACCCGTCGACGCGGAGGCGTCCACGCCTTCCTCTGCCTGCGGGGCCGGGTTGCGAACCACGGCGAGGGTCAGGGCGGCAGCGAGCAGTGTGATCACGGAGATCGCCCAGAACGCGGACTGCCACCCGAACCTGCTGCCGACGAAGGTCGCAAACGGTAGTCCGAGCAGGGTGCCCAGCATCAGCCCGTTCATCACGACCGCGACCGCGCGTCCGCGCACCTGCTCGTCGACAAGTCTGACGCCCATCGAAACCGCGATGCCGAAGAACGCCTGCGCGGCGGCCCCGCTGATGATTCGGGCGAGGACCATCATCGGATACCCGGTCGCGAGCGCGGCGATGACGTTGCCGACGAGGAAGATCGCGAAGACGAGCTTGAGCGCGGTCCTCGGCGGAACCCTGAGCAGGGCGAAGGTGAGCGGTGGCCCGCCGAGGGCCATCGCGACGGCGAAGATCGTCACGAGGTAGCCGATCTGCGGGATCCCGGTGCCGAGGCCTGCTGCGAGCTGGGGCATGAGGCCGGCGACGGTGAACTCGCTAGTCACCATCGCGAAGACCCCGGCGGAGAGGACGTACACCGCGGGCGGGACGGTCTTCTTGATGGCTGGTGCTGGTGCTGGTGCTGGTGCTGTGGTCAAAGGAGACCCTTTCTGTACTTGAGTATCCAAAACATGGGCATGAAGAAGCGCCGCCGGGTAGCGGCGCTGTCAGTTCAGGAGGGAGTCCATTCCGGCCAAGGCGATCCGTCGGAGCGTGTCGGTGTCGGTGCCGGTCTGCGCGGTCACGCGCAGTCCGTAGATGACGGTGCTGACGAGCACGGCCCCGTCGTCGGGGTCCACGGCGTCGGCGATCGACCCGTCGATCTGTCCTGCTCGGATCGCTCCGGACAAAAGGGAGAGCCTCTCGCGTAGGTCACGGTCGAGGATCCGGGCCACGCGCTCATCCCGCTCGCGCAGGTCCGGACTCATGAAACTCTGCACAACCATGCAGCCGGCCGCATGGCTGCGGCTCGACGCCTGCAGCTCCTCGTCCACGACGACGTCGACAAGGGTGCGCAACCTCTCAGCGCCCGTTAGCGCGTCGTCAGTGAGGATCGTCGACTGGCGCGCTCCGGTCGTCGCGACATAGTGCTCCAAGGCCCGCACGAACAGCTCGTCCTTGGAGACGAACGCGTTGTACAGGCTGCTGCGTCGCACGCCCGCCGCCTCGCAGAGCTGCTCGGTCGAGGTCTCGGCGAAGCCGTGCACCCGGAACTCACGCGCCGCCGCGTCGAGCACCGCGGCCTCATCAAACATGCGTGGTCGCGCCATGAAAGGAGACCCTACACCGTTTTGGATCACAGAGTCCATAACGTCGACTTCGGAGTCCAAGTCGCCTCGCGGACCGTCACCAACCTCCTGCCCCGCAACACCTAGAAATTAGAAGCTCTCACAAACGATCATTTGTAGAGCACATAGGTCCCGCTAGACCAGCAGGGGATTCACTTTGGGTTGAAGCTGCTCTTCCTACCGGGCTGCCAAGTAGTTCTGAGTCGCGTCGTATTGGGGCAATGGTGCACCAAAGTAAGACCAGGACCAGCATTGGCCCCGACCCCTGGACGGGTGCTGACAGCGAGTATTTGATCGAAGCCTATCTTCGCGACAATGACGGCGTGTCCGTGAAGCTGGACCAAGAAGTACGATTCCGGCTGGATGAACAGGGATTCTTGTCGGGTCTAGAGTTCGCTACTTATCGGTCAATGCGGCGGTCGCCACTGGGGGGAGAGGTAGAGGTCACCAACTACGACAGCCAAAATGCGGAATCTGGGTTGGCTGTCGAAGTGATGAACCGAGTGTTCTTCGCTATGGCGTTGATGAACTGCCGAAATGTGACCCTAAGGGAACGTGCCAGTACTGGCAGAGCTGGCTCACCCAAAACTGGTGATGCATTCCACGAAGTGATCATTGATGGGACAAAACCCCAATCAACAAGTAAGGGCGGACAGGCAGATGAAAGAGCTGGGCGGCGTCACTTGTCCCGTGGGCACTTCAAAACGTTCACCGAGGAAGCGCCCCTTCTAGGCAAACATGTAGGAACCTACTGGTGGGGCTGGCAAGTTCGGGGGCAGGAAAGTATCGGTTCCATAGAGAAGACCTACACACCCAAGAAGTGACGTTACGACCCCATATTGAAATAGGGTTTTTAGCGTGGAAATAACCGGAACTTTACGCGACGGCAGTGACCTTGATACCCGCAGAGTCAGTGTTAGCGGTGCTACCTACAGTGAGGTCCGCGTGGCCCTGGAGGCGCTGATCCCTGAAGGGTCAGTGCTGATCGCGATTCGCACCGATCGGTAAGCCTGAGCCTAAGTTATCGGTACTGCTGTCTCTGTCATCTTCCGCGTTCGTTCTCTACGCCTGGTGTGCGGCCGGGTTGTCGCGCTTGGGTCTTCGGGGGAAAGGACCGCACTGCGGTGATGACCGCTTTGTAGGTCTCATAATCGATCAGTGCTGACTGCGAGGTGGGTCTACCTTCGTGGCTAATCAGCTGGGGTGCTGATCGCACGTCTGAAACCTTGTAGAGCTGATATTCACGAACGCACCCATATTCCTCGGCAACGGTGCGTGCGTTCTGCTGGCAATCGGACTGAACCTGATTGCCTTGAAAGAGCGAGGCGGGGAATGACGGTGGAACCCATCGCCCACCCAGGGTGACACCTTCTGCCTTGGCTGCGCCGTTCTCTGCCGCTAGATAGCCGTCCCTCCATCGCTGTTTGATGCGGGCCTGACTTATTGCCAGGGACGTTTCCACGTCAGCGATCATGACGGTGTATCCAGCTGCGGACAGCTCATCCATTAGCGCTCGAGCACTGCCTTGGGTGGCGAGGGTCCCATCCACGATGATGTTCTCTCCACGGCCGATAGCCGCACTGCGGGCCGATTTAGCCAGCAACGATGATTCCTCATGAACCAAGGCAGCGAGCTCTCTCGGGTAAAACTTCTCCCCTACGGCTTCCATTTCCTTCACGGAGTCCGGTTTCAGGAAATTCTCATAGCTACCGTCAATCAGCGCTTCGGTAAGCAACGCGTCCTTGAAGTCGTCGGCATTCAGGGGCAGCCAGTGCGCCGCTTCGGTTCCCGTCCCGCTAATGAGCTTGTCCTGGGCAGTAGATTTTCCCGCTCCGGGCGGACCTGCCAGCACGATAGCTCGCTTGTCCTCGCGCACGTGAGGAAAAGTATCCCGATGGTTTTGAAGTATCCGGGAGTGGAGGTCCCTACGCGCCGCGGTGAAAGCACCACGACGTGTGTTGAACCACTGAGGATTCCGCATGGACGAATTTTCACTGGTAGCCTCCAGCGGCCCACCCTTCCCACACAAGTTGGTCAGGCGTTCGTGGTGCGCTGTTGCGCTTTCGTCGTCGGTGGGCACGCCCTACAGGCTAACGGCCAGCTTCCCTAGTGGTCAGGTGACGCGTCGAGGATGGTGTCGTAATCCTCAGCACTAATCAACCCGTCATCGTAGGCCCGGCCTACCTCCTGGAAGGTGCCCGCGGGGTCTGCCGGCAGCGCGGCATCCCATTCCCTGGCAAGCTGCGCAGAGTGATCCGGGGTGGGGGTATAGGGCCACTCGGAGAGTTCCTTGATCATCTGCTCTCGGGTAATCTCATCAACTGCGTAACGTTCAGCCACCTCATAGGGGCTGGCACCGCTATGGCCTGCCGGCACCGGGGCCAACGTTTTCGCTTTCGCTAGAACCTTCGCTACGTAGGGCTGAGAAATCTTGAGCTGCCGGGCAATGTTCCGCTGCGTCAAACCGGCATCGGAAAGATCCGCGATCGCTCGTTTAAAGTCGAGGCTCCCGAGAACGCTGCGCGCGCGGGCGCGGCGGGCCTTTTTCAACACTTCCGGTTCAATCATGATGGTCATCCCTTTGACCTCCTATATAACCAATGTTATCACCATGGTGATCTCCCCTTGAAAGACTGAACCGCAGGGACAGATAGACCACTGTGCCTACCTTGCCTCCCGCTTCCTTTAGTCGAATCACAGACTACAGATCACACGGAAATGAGTGTCAGCACTATGACGGCGCAGATCGTGAACTTCAGAGTCACCGGACATCACCTTCGACAGCTGCGGGACTCCCATGGCCGTGCGGTGGTACGGGAAGCTCTGGCAGGTCATCGGGGATCCCGTGCAATTCTCCAGCTCCAGCATCTCATCGGAGCCTGGAGCCTCCCTGGCTGGGCAGGGTGAAGCGATCATCACACGGTTTTGGCGGTTTCAGGCACAAATCAGCCGGGGAGCCCCTGTTCTGGAGTTTAATATCAACGCGGGTCCACGGTGTGAGGGTTGACAGCTGCGCCGAGTAGCGTGCCAGTGATTTTCAGGGCGCTGATCTAGTTACAAGAGAGGGTGGTCGGTCACGGGTGAGAATGTCCGGTACCGCGCATACTATGACCGGCTGCTGGATCAGTGGATCAGTGGATCAGTGGATCAGTGGATCAGTGGATCAGTGGATCGAGCGTTTCATGATGTGCGAGAAGCCGATCATGCTCACCGAAGCCGAGATCGACCTCGAACACCACCCAGCCCAGGAGTTCCGGCCCTCCCGGCTGGTGAATGCGTGGATCCGCTACCCCTCACAGGCTTACCTCGTGGAGGCTCACGCGACGGCGTGGACGGCGACGGCGATACGGATCTGGTTCTTTGAGCCGAAGATCAAAATCCACCGGGAGGGGTGGGTGTGGCGCAGCGCCGTCACACCCGGTTCACAGGACAAGAACAAAACCTAACGCTCGGGTAGTGACGTCCATCGCCCTGGCGATCGATCATCGGCTTCTACCCGACCCAATCAAGGCCGCTACGCGCCGCTGCGCGGTGAGCCTGGCGGCACAGCCCTGACAGCGCCGAAGAGCCCTTGCTGAATGATTCAGCAAGGGCTCTAACAGGTGCGTACTAGCTGCAGCGGAACTGCGCGTCAGCCCAGTCGCCGTGATCGTTGCCAACGCCGTCGCCGCCGTCTTTGACGATCAACTCGACGTATTTGGCGCCCGTCACGTCGACGTCGAGCTTGGCGGTTGCAGTGTCCGGCCGCATAACCGGAGTCTGGGTCAGACGGCGACCGTCTGCCCACACCTCGAACTGAATAGTTCCGCGCATGGTCTGAGCGTCATCCACACCCACGTCAGCCGTGAAGCGTGCGCACTGTCCGCCGAGGAAGTACCGGATGTTGCTCGCCGCGTGGACGCCGAGCCCCTTCTGGTAGGTCACGCCGTTCAGCTTCATGACCGGCCCGTCTCCCGCACCGGCCTCGCCGTTTCCGAGGTTGAGTTCAACCGGTCCCCAGCCGTTGGTAGCGCTGACCCACTTGTGGTCGGACGCGTACTTGGTTCCGGATGGGGGCTTCGGCAGCGTGTACACGCTCACCTCACTGGAGATCGAGCGCTCGCCCGCGGGCTCCGTGGTGGTGATGTAGCTTGCGTCGGCACCGAGAACGTAATCGCCATCCGCTGAGCCTGGCACAGTTACCTGCCACCGGGTGGTCAGTGTCGCACCCGGTGCAAGCGTCGCCGCAGTGTTGGGGGTCTCGGCCTCGGCGGTCCAGCCGTCCGGTAGGTCGAGGTTGACCTCAACATTGTTGACGACAGCAGGCTCATCCGACGTGAACGTGGTGGTGACCTCGTTCTCGGCGTTCTGGGTGATGATGCTCGGAACCAGGTCCACTGCAAGTTGTGCGCAGGCCGGGATGACATCCGACTCACCGAGATCTTCGATCAGGAGGTTATCCAGGATGAAGTCTGCGCCGCCCGCACTGCCTGAGCGTTCCAGGCCGACCCACGCTTCACCGCACCCGCCGGCGATGATGGTCTGCTCGAACCGTCCGGTTTCCAGCGCCTGAGGTATCGCTTGCGACTGGGTCTGCACCGCACCGGTCGAGGAGTCGTAGCCGCCCACCCAGTTGTACTGGTTAGCCAGTGCATTCTGGTAGTCGAAGGACACCTTGTACGCATGCCCCGGCTTCATCGGCACCGTGTAGTTGGAGGTCCGGTACACAAGACCCGGTCCGCCGTTGTAGCGGTTCTCCTCGTGAGCCTTCAGCGACCAGTCGCCCTCGATGACGTCGTCCACCGCCTTGCCGTTCCAGCCCTTCTGCGTAAATGGGGCGTTGAGCTCAGAAAGGTGCGTACGGGGATCGGTTACCCCGCCGGCAGTACCCTTCACGAACGGACCCCAACCCTGGTCAACATTTTCGAAGTCCTCCAAGATGATGCCAACGGTCGGCACGTGCTCTGTCTCGACCACGCGAACGTCGTCAACGCGGACCGGCGCAACACCCTCGGCCGCCGTGATGGTCAGCGTGGGCGATGCTCCGCCCTCCGGCACGTCAACCAGTACACGCATGCGCTGGAAGTTCGTGTCGTGCTTCTCATCGGCAGCGACCCAGTTGCGGGCACCGGAACTGGTGACCGTATTCGCGACAGCCTTCACACCGCCGTCGACGGCGAGGGTTGTTTCGCGTTTCTGGCCCGGTTCGATCTCAACCCAGGCACTCACCGAGTAGGTGCCGGCGTCGAGCTTGCCCAACTGCTGGCTGACCGATGATTCGCCGGCACCGAGAACCGCGTAGCGGTGACCGAGGTCGTTGCGCTCGATCGCAACAGTTCCGGTTGCATTCCAACTCGCGAGATCCGCGGCATTGAATCCTGGATCCTGGACAGGTATTCCCTCGCCGAAGCTTGCGGTCTGCGGAAGCTCCGCACCGCGGTTGTCGTGGGTGAGGACGTAGGGCTGACCAGCTTCGGCCTCCAGGGTGACCGAGCCGTTCTTCACCTTTGGCTTCGCAACTTCCACCCGCCCGGTGTCGGTGAGCTTGAAGAGCTTGTAGCCGCCGCTCTGACGGAAAGTGTCAGGCAGCTTCCAGCTGGTGGCGCCGCCCTTGGGATTGAAGTGGTACAGCTTCTGCTGCTTCGAATCTTCTCCATCGCTGGCCCAGGGCAGCAGGTAGGTGTCTCCACGGAGAACCTCCGCGCCGCCCACCGTAACGATGCGGTCTGCAGCGGAAGTGCCTGTCACGGAGACGCCACCGGTAAGGTCAATGCGGTTCGTTTCCCACTTCAGGATTTCCTCCTGCTGCAGGAACTTGGCGGGGAGGTTCTTCACCCAGATGTTCTTGGAGAACGCGTTGTAGTCATTCTCGCCGGTCCAGCCTTCCCACTCCACGATGTTCGCGTTACCGAGGAGCGGGTGCGGGTTCCAGGTGTCCTTGTGCGAGTTCTGCACGAACCGGATGATGCTCGAGTTGACGCCCTTGTTGGTGGAGCCGCCGTAGTTCTCATCGGTGGCCCAGTGCGCCCAGGTATTGTGACGGGCCAGGGCGTAGGACCACTCGGAGGAAACCCGGAACTCGTTCTTGATCAGTTCCTTCTGGAGGCGGTCAGCGAGCCAGCCGAACTCGTAGAAGACGTCCACGTAGACCATGTCCAGGTTCGGGTGGGTCTGATCGCGGAACTTCGCGATCCGTTCAGCAAGGTAGCCCGAGAGGATGTCCTGCCGCTGGTCGATGTAGTAGGACTGGTCAAGCCAGTTCCACCCCTTGCGTGCAGGGTCCAGCATGCCGGTGTCGAAGAAGAGTGATTCCGGGTAAGCCTCGGTCTGGTTGATGTGGACACCGAAGGAGGCGTTCCACTTCTCGCCCGCTTCGAGCAGCTTGTTAAGATCCTCAAGCCCGCCGGCGCGTGTGTTGTAGTTGTCCGCGAAGTCGGTGTTGGCGGAGTCATGGCCCTCGTTGCCGAAACCTTTGAGCACTGCGCTCTGGCCCAGCCCGTCGGTCGCCAGCGCAATGCGCTTGGTGTCGTCGAGGGTACGCAGGAAGGGGTGCGTTGCCTGGGACGCGAAGTTGAAGGGAATGCGCTGGACAACCTTGTTGGCAACCTCTTCTCCCTTGTAGGGCATGACGGCGATGCCGCGCAGGGCGATGGCGCCGTCCTGCCAGTTGACCGCGCCGTCCTTGTTCGCGTCCGGTGTGATGGCGATCCTGGTCCAGGGAAGTTCTTCTTCCTCAGTGGACTCATTGGCCCGGTAGAGCCATTGGCCGCTGGAGATACCCATGCGGACGTTGGCGCCCTCGCGCTCTGCCTGCCGCCAGAAGCGTCCCTGATCGCGGGAACCCGGACCGGAGGACGTGTCATACAGCGCGTTCGACTCAAGCGCGGCCGCGAGTTGTGCCGTGTTGGCAAGAGCGAAGGCTGAGCTCTTGGGCTGGGCGTCAAGAGGC
The DNA here is from genome assembly GCF_055361185.1 of Arthrobacter sp. TRD_SC_6. NCBI lineage: Bacteria > Bacillati > Actinomycetota > Actinomycetes > Micrococcales > Micrococcaceae > Arthrobacter > Arthrobacter sp. TRD_SC_6. The sequence goes on along the minus strand of NZ_CM143953.1, from coordinate 1,735,044 downwards.
GTGCTCGCGGTGATCGGAGTAAAAGTGTCACCGCTGACTGCGCGGTCCACGGACAGGTTGGCCGTGGAAACCTGGGCGCCGCTCTGCGCCGAGGAGACGCTGACCAGTTCATGGCCGGGGATCTGCAGCGTGCGGATCATGGCGTCGGTGCCGTCGGTGACGCCGGTGACTTCGAACGTCACCACGGTCTTGTCAACGCTGATCCGGGCGTCCACCTCTGCTCCGGCAATGCCGGGGAACGTCACCGAGTAGTCGACGGCGCCGGTGCCGTCAGTGGTGGCAGTGACGTTTGCCGGCTCAGCCTTGCCGTTGATGGTCATGTTGGTCAGGGTCTCGGCATTACCGTCGAGAACCGCGTCGGTGGCCAGGTGCTCGTACGAGACCACCTGGGGGAACTTCGCCGAGACGGTAACGGCGAGATCCTCTGACTGGATGATGTGGGTATCCCCCGCCGCCTGGGCGACGGCCGGGAGTGCTGCCAGTGGGGTGAGTGCGGAAGCCGCCATTACCCCTATTACTGACAAGCCGCCCGCACGCCTGAAGCGCTGCGATGAGCTGCTCATCTCTCTCCTATGTGATGGTCCGGTGGTCACCTGTCACATAAGATGCACTGCGTCATCAGTGACAGTGTTATGGATAACACGTGCCATCATGCCACTGTTATCCGTATCACACAAGATTGAATGAAAACGCGCCAGGAAAACCGGCTCAGAACGTCTCGACGTAGTCTTCCGTTGCACCAAGCTCCGGCGCATGACGCAGCTCGAGATAGGTAGCAGCCTGCTCAAGTTCGAGGACGACAACCTGGTTCATACCCGCCTTCAGCAACGGCGCCGGTACGTAGTAGGTAACCTGTGGTCCCACCTCCCAGTAGCGCCCGAGAAGGAAACCGTTGATCCAGATGAAGCCTTTGCGGAAACCGGGGAGTGCGATGAACGTGTCCGCAGGCTCGGGGGTATCGATGGAAGCCTCGTAAACCCCGCTGTCTGCGGATCCTCGCCCCTCTTGCTTCACGAGATCCGCTGGATCAAGCGATTCAAGGTCAACCGGCACGTTGTCCCACCCGTGAACCAGCCGCTGCCCCACAGAGACGCCCTGCAGTATTCCCTTGTGCTCACCCAGGTAGGGGCCGTAGTTGATGCGGCCCAGGTGCTCGACCAGAATGTTCAACTCCACTGCTTTTCCATGCCCGACGACGGCGAGCCCCTCCTCGCCGTCGGACCGCTCAAGAACGCCGACCGGCTGGCCGTCGATGAAGACGTGGGCGCGGTCGTGCAGTCCGCGAATCTTGATGCGGGTGTCCCCGGCAGGCAGCACTGGCGCCGCCCGGTGGAATACCAGGCCAGCATCCAGTCCGAGCTCCTCGAAGGTCAGCGGGGATGCTGAACGCACCGGCGCACCAAGGTTTCGCACACTCTCGAGCAACCCTGCCCGGCGCTCCACTGCGATTCGCGCAGCAGGCAACCGCCGCGGTGCCGGCGGCAGCGCGCCGTCGTCGTCGTTATCTGAACTGCCATTGCTGGCGCCGCGCAGGAGCGCGCGGATGGCGTGGAACTTCTCGGTCAGGGAGCCGTCCTCGGCGATCGGGGCGTCGGAATCATAGCTCTGGATGGTGGGCTGGAGGACGCCGTCGGCGTAGTTCGCGCCGGACCACAGGCCGAAGTTGCTTCCGCCGTGGGCCATGTAGAGGCTGACCGAGCCGTTTTCGGAAAGAATGTCCGCCACAACAGAGGCGGCGCTCGAGGCGGAACGGGTGTGGTGCTTTTCGCCCCAGTGGTCGAACCAGCCGTTCCAGAACTCAGCACACAGGAACGGTTCCCCGGTGCGCCGTGAACGGAGCAGTGCCGCGGCGTCCCCTGCGCCACTGCCGAAGGTCGCGGCTGCCATGGTGCCCTCGATTGTGCCGCCGTCGAGCATTGACACGGTGGGACCGTCTGCGGTGTAGATGAACTCGACAATGCCGCGTGAAGCCAGTGCGTCGCGGAGCCATGCGAGGTAAGCGGTGTCATCCCCGTAACTGCCGTACTCGTTCTCCAACTGCACAGCCACCACCGGCCCGCCGTGTGCGGCCTGCCTGCTGGTGATGATCGGGATCAGGGCGTCGAACCAGTCGGAAACAGGTTGCAGGTAGCGGTCATCGCTGGAGCGGAGGGAGATGCCGGGCACTTTGGTCAACCAGGATGGGAAGGCTCCGTTGTCCCATTCGGCGCAGATGTACGGGCCCGGGCGCACGATCACGTCGAGGCCAAGCTCGCCCGCCAGGTCGATGAACCCACCCAGGTCACGCCAGCCGCTGAAGTCAGGCTGTCCCGGGTTGCGCTGGTGAAAGTTCCAGGCGACATAGGTGTCCACGGTGTTGCAGCCGAGAGCCTTGATGCGTTCGAGGCGGTCACGCCACTGTTCCGGGTGCACGCGGAAGTAGTGGATGGAGCCGGACAGGATGCGGTGTTCGGCGCCATGCCGGTACAGCTGCGAGTCCGCAAAGGTGAGGGCCTGGGACGGCTGGGCGGCGTGGGCAACTGAGGGAGCGTTCTGAAGCTGGGTCACTCGTTTCATGTTACGGATACCACTACGTCCACTCAACTGGTGCCCTGTGGGGCTACGATGTTACAAGCTCACAGTCTGTAACACGGACACTCAAGGATTCTTCCCATGACCTTACAAGCCCGCCGCTCCCCCTCCATGCGGGACGTGGCGCAGGCCGCCCAGGTGTCCGCGCAAACGGTGTCGAGGGTGCTGAGCGAGCATCCGCATGTGGAACCCGGAACGCGCGCACGGGTGCTCGCTGCTGTCGCCGACCTCGGTTACCGGAGGAACAACACCGCACGTGCACTGGTCACCGGCCGCAGCCAGACCCTCGGAGTGCTGACGCTCGCCACGAACTTCTACTCGCGCGCTTCCCTCTCACTCGGGATCGAACACGAAGCGCGGCGGTCCGGCTACGCCGTCAACACAGCGACGACGGCGACCCTCTCCTCCGCCGCGATCGGCAAGGCACTATCGCGGCTGGCTGACCAGGGCGTCGACGGGATCATCATCGCCGTTCCACTGATCGACGTGGACGAACCGCTCGAGCAGCTCACCCGCCGCGTGCCCACCGTGGTGGTTGACGGCACCAGGACTACGGCAGCCGACGTCGTCGCCGTGGACCAGAGCGTCGCTGCACGGCTGGCCACCGAGCACCTGTTGGAGTTGGGACACAAGACTGTATGGCACGTTGCTGGGCCCACGGAATGGTCGGATTCCGCCACCCGCGTGGTCGGCTGGAAACACACCCTGGAATCAGCGGGGTGCGAGGTCCCTCCGGAGCTGCACGGTGACTGGACACCGGAATCGGGTTACCGGAACGGGCTGATCCTCGGCCGTATGCCCGAGGTGACCGCAGTGCTGGTCGCCAGCGACGAGATGGCGTTCGGTTTGATCCGCGCGCTGGCCGAACTGGGCCGGCGTGTCCCCGAGGACGTGTCCGTTGTCGGAATAGACGACATCGCCCTTGCCGCCTACTGCTCGCCCCCGCTGACCACTGTGCGGCAATCCTTCGAGGAAACCGGACGCAGGGCCGTTGCCCACCTCCTGCAGCACATCAGCGACCCGGACCTGGATCTGGTGCCCGAACTGGTGGAGCCGGAACTGATTGTCCGCGCAACCACCAGCCCTCCGCGCTGAATTGATCTTCCGGCGTCTCATCTTTGATGCGTCTTTGCGGCGCAGATGAGAATGTGGTGAGAACCCGGGCAAATCCCTTGAGGTGACGCGCGGGGTGAGCTTCTATTGAAGAAACGACTACGAATTTCAGGAGGTGCCCGCATGCAGCTTCCTCCTCGACCCGGCCGGGCACCGGCAGCACCGTCCCTGCCTCCACTCACCACCTCTCCCGGCGTGGTCTCTGGCGAAGTCCTCGGTGATGGGCGTTATGCAATCGGTGAGCTTCTCGGCTCCGGCGGCATGGCTGAAGTACACCGCGGCCGCGACGAACTTCTTGACCGCGAGGTGGCCATCAAGCTGTTCAGGGGCCAGCCCGACGACGGCCCCTCCTCCGAGGGCGGCCTCTCCAAGCGTGAGCGCTCGGAGGCTCAGCTTCTGGCTGGGCTGGACCACCCGGGGTTGGTGAAGGTTCACGACGTCGGACACTCAGCGGGGTTCGGGTGGGTGGTGATGGACCTGGTGGACGGACCTGACCTGCACCAATTGCTGCATGACGGACCGCTTGCACTCGACCGGGCCTGGGCTGTTGCACACGATGTCAGCCGCACCCTCGCATACGTCCATGGCCGCGGAATCACGCACCGGGATGTGAAGCCTTCCAACATTCTTACGCGGGACGCTGATCCGCATTCGGGACGGTTCGGCTACGTGTTGACGGACTTTGGCATCGCCCGGCGAACTGACAGTGCCCGCCTGACCATGGCCGGCCAAATCATCGGCACGGCAGCCTACTTCAGCCCGGAGCAAGCCCGCGGTAATCCTGTGGATGCGGCGACAGACGTGTACGCCCTCGGCCTCGTACTCCTCGAATGCCTCACCGGGAACCCGGCCTACGAAGGGCATGGCCTCGAAACCGCGCTGGCGCGGCTCCACCACCCGCCGGCAATGCCCGCCACCATCAATCCGGCGTGGCGGCGCCTGATCGTTCGGATGACAGCGATGGACGCCGCTGAGCGTCCCACGGCAGCGGAGGTCGCCGAGCACCTGAGCGTCGAACGCGACCGGATGCTGACCGAGGGACAGACGGCCGCACTCCCTAACCGTCCGGTCCCTGCTCCGGACAAGACCCGGCGTGCGTACGTCCTTGGCCTCCCCGATGAGCCGGGCGCCACGAGCTCTGAACCAGTCGCCGCCCATTCCGGAGCGCCTATCGGCCCCGCGCCGACCGTCCGCTCCAAGGACGCTGGCACCCCGAACTTCACCGCCCACTCGCCGGACGCAGCGGCAGCTCCAAGGGTCGGATCCCACCCTGATGACAGCGCCCACCCAGCCCCACGAAGGGGCAAGCGCACAGCCTGGGTGGCGGGCGCCGTCGTCGTCGGCTTGTTGCTCGCGATCCTTGCTGTTGTGCTGTCCGGGCTGCTCAACCCAACGCCTGAGCTGGAACCCCTGCCTGCCGTGCCGGGGGCTCCCGGTGAACGCCTGTCGGAACTCTACGAAAGCGTGCAGCCATGAGGCGACACAACTGGGCGCTCCTCGCAGCACTGACTTTGCCCGCGCTGGGTGCGTGCGGTGGGCCGACGCCGATCGAGCCGGGCGCTGCCGAAACTTTTCAGCAACAGGTCCGATCGCTGGCCACGCTCACCCAACAGGGCAACGTTGAACAGGCGCTTCAGGACGCGGAGGCGTTGAAGGCGGACGTTGAGGCGGCGGAACAGGCTGGCAATGTCGCTCCGGGACGAGCGGACCGCATTCAGGCGGGGATCGACGCGTTCGTCGCCTCCCTTGACGTGGCGCCTGAGCCGGCCGTGCCCGAGGTGACGGAACCGTCTGTGCCCGAGACAACGGTACCCGCCACGGTCGAGGCCGACCCACCTGTCTCCCCGCCGAAACAGATCACAGAGGATGACCGCAAGGACGCCGAGGAAGCCCAGAAGCGTGCCGATGACGAGGCCAAGGAGAAAGCGAAGGACGAGGCAAAGGACCGCGAGGACGACGACGACGACGGGTAAGCGGTCCTGTCCCGGCCCGTCGCGCTCCACCGACTAGGCTCTTCTCATGCGTACGCTCCGCCGCTTCCAATTCTTCGCGCTCACCCGCTCCATCGTGACGCGCGGAGCCATGATGTTCGCGGCCGTCCAGGCAACGGTGATTGCCGCCATCGTGATCGTTGACGCCGTACAGAAGAGGCGGCGCGCAAAGCGCCCGGGGTTTCCGCACCCAGGAATCTTCGAGTCCTCGGTGGCGGAGTCTGCCACCACCGTCTATACGTATGGGCACGACCTGTATGAGGAAATGCTCAGCTCGATCCACAACGCCAAACACACCGTGATGCTGGAGACCTACATCTGGAAGGGCGACGCATTCGGGCGCAAGTTCAAGGACGCCCTGAACGAGGCGGCGGCGCGGGGCGTGAAGGTGTACGTGATCTATGACGGGTTCGCGAACCTCGTTGTGCCGCCCACCTTCTACCGTTTCCACCCGGATGTGCAGGTCTTCCGGTTCCCCGTGGTGCGCCCGACGATCGTGTTCACCAACATCCGCGGCACCGGCTTTGACCACCGGAAAATCATGGTGGTGGATGACTCGATCGGGTTCGTCGGCGGGTACAACATCGGCTCGCTGTATGCCTCGAAGTGGAGGGATACCCACCTCAGGATCGAGGGGAAGTCGGTGTGGGAATTGCGCCAGGCCTTTGTCGCATTCTGGAATTCGGCGCCGTCGCAGCACCTCGAGCCACTTCCCGAAACCAGCGCCGGGTACTGGGAACCGCGGCTCCGGGCAGTGAACAACATACCGGCGAACCTCGTGTTCCCGATCCGCGGCGTGTATCTCGACGCAATCAACCGCGCACACAGCCACATCTACATCACCACCGCGTACTTCGTTCCGGACCAGCAGATTCTTGAGGCACTGCTCCGCGCGAGTGAGCGCGGCGTCGACGTCCGGGTCATCCTGCCCGAGGACTCAAACCATGTGGTGTCCGACTGGCTCTCCCGCGGCTTCTACTCTGCGTTGCTGCGGGCTGGGGTGAAGGTGCTGCTCTACCAGAACGCCATGATCCATGCGAAGACCGCCACCGTCGACGGGGAGTGGTCCACCATCGGCACCGCCAACATTGACCGGTTGAGCCTCACCGGAAATTACGAGATCAACGTCGAGATGTTTGATACGAACCTGGCCGCCGACATGGAACGCATCTACGAGATCGACAGCAGCAACTGCCGAGAACTTTCACTCAAGGAGTGGGAGAGCCGGCACATCGTGGCCCGTGTGAGCGAAGCGATTCTCGCGCCGCTGCGTCCGTTCCTGTAGCGCGTATGTCTCCTGGGGCCGGTGCGTGCGCCTAGCCCACAGAAGTTTTTGTCGCCTAGTTGCTGTATTTGCGGCGTCTAAACGGCAACTAGGCGACAAAAACTTCAAGGGAGGTCTGCGGAGAAGCGGGCCAGGTAGCCTTCCCTCGACCGGCGCACATGCGTTGCCATGAGCCGCTCGGCGTCCGCCTCCGAGCCGGCGTCGATGGCGGCCATGATGTCGCGGTGTTCCGCCCATGATTCCTTGCCGCGCGTGTTGACGTCCGTAGCGTACAGCCACTCGATCTTCCCGGCGATCTGCCGCAGCAGCGCCGTCAACGAGGCGCTGCCGCTCAGCTCAGCCACCCCGAGGTGAAAGCGGATGTTCAGCTCCGGCAGCAGGTCCAACCTATCCCCGACGACGGCGGCGTCACCGGCGTCGAGCACGTCGGCCAACGCTTTCCGTGCCCGCCACCAGTCGACACTCGGAGCATCGGCCGCGAACTGCGCCGCCGCCCTGCGCGCCGACCGCCGGGCAGTCGCAGCTTCGAGCGCTTCACGGACCAGGAACAGGTCTTCGGCATCGTCAACGGGGATCTTGGCGACTGTCGACCCCACGTACGGCCTGGATTCAACGAACCCCTCGGCCTCCAGCGCCCGCAATGCCTCGCGGATCGGCACCCTCGAGATCCCGTACTTGGACGCCAACGCGGACTCCGTTACCCGGGTTCCAGGCGTAAGCACACCGAGGATAATGTCGCGGCGAAGCTGGTCCCGGACGCGCTGGAGGGGTTTGGCGCCGTCGTCGTTCTCGTTATCCCTGCCGGACAGGACCTCAGCGCCCCGCGGCATAGCCCTGGCCCCCGCGCGGGTTCGCGGCGGCCCTGAGGACCCCGGTTTCCGGATCGCTCACCACGCAAGACAGGCGGCCAAGCGACCAGTCCCCCGCCCGCGTGATCACGTGTCCGCGCCGTTCGAGATCGGCGATGACGTCCTCACCCAGCCGGTCCTCCACAACAGCGCCGCCCGGCTCCCACGTCCGCGGGAAGAACGAGCCAGGGATCGACGTCGTATGCAGCGACGGCGCGTCGATGGCCTGCTGCGGGGAGTAGCCGCCCACGATCGTGCGCAGGATGTAGAGCAGTTGCCATTGGTCCTGCTGGTCCCCGCCGGGCGATCCGAGCGCCACCACGGGCTTGCCGTCCTTCAGGATCAGTGTGGGCGTCAGAGTGGTGCGCGGCCGCTTTCCAGGCTCCAACGACGACGGCGCACCCTCCTCCAGCCACGTCATCTGCAGGCGCGAGCCAAGGCAGAAGCCAAGTTCCGGGATGGTCGGCGAGGACTGCAGCCACCCGCCGGACGGGGTCGCAGAGACCATGTTTCCCCACCGGTCGACGACGTCGATATGGCAAGTGTCCCCGCGCGTCTCACCGCTTCGGGAGACCGTCGGCTCCCCCACGCCGGCGAACCCGTCCTTGCCGGCGAGCGCGGGCGGCGTGTACTCGGTGCGCAGCGGCGGCGTGAACGGCGTGTGTCCGGGGACGGTGCCCGGGCGGAACCCAGTGGATGCCTCGTCATTAATCAGCGCTCGGCGTTCAGCGGCATACTCCTCGGAGAGCAGGTGCTCCATCGGCACGGCGGCATCCCCGTAGTATGCCTCGCGGTCGGCAATCGCAAGCTTCTGCGCTTCGAGGATGGTGTGTGCGCCAAGGCCGGTGGAGGGGTCGAGGCGGTCGTCGTCGAACCCGTCGAGGATCGCAAGGGTTTGCAGCAGGGCCGGGCCCTGCCCCCACGCACCGGTCTTGGCGATGGTGTAGCCGCGGAACTCCAGCGTGGTGGCATCCTCGTACCCGGCCTGGAACCCGGCGAAATCCCCGAGGCTCATGACACCCGCGTGGTCCTGCCCGGAGGAGTGACGGTGCGGTGTCTGGATGAACTCGACGGCGGCACGGGCCACGAAGCCTTCACGCCATTCGCGACGTGCTGCGTCGATGCGGTCCTCGCGCGATCCGGCGTCGTTTCCGGCATCAATCAGGCGGTCGAGGACGGCTGCATATGCAACGTTGCGGATGACGTCGCCGTCGGCCGGGATTTTTCCGCCCGGCATCCACAACGCCGCCGACGTCGGCCAATGCTCGTTGAACAGATCTTTCACGGCGTTGATGGTCGCTCCGACGCGGCCAAGCACCGGGTGGCCGTTCCGCGCGTAGTCGATGACGAACGCCAGCACATCGCCCAGCTCCCAGGTGCCGTGGTCGCGGAGCAGCAGAAGCCAGGCGTCGACGGCGGCGGGAACGGCCGCGGCGAGCGCGCCCGCTCCGGGAACCAGTTCCAGGCCTTCGGCGAGGTAGTGCTCACGGGTGGCAGCCGCGGGTGCGGGACCCTGGCCCATCAGGACCACCGGCCGGGACGGGTTCTCAGCGGTAGCGAAGACCCCAGTCATGTCCCCACCCGGGCCGTTCAGGTGCGGCTCGACGACGTGAAGGACGAACGCGCCCGCAACCGCGGCGTCGAACGCGTTGCCGCCACGCTCAAGGACTGCCTGGGCTGAGGCCGTGGCCAGCCAGTGGGTTGAGGCGCTCATGCCGAACGTCCCCTGGAGGGTGGGCCTGGTGGTGAATGGTTCCGGCGGGGTGAAGGTCATGGTGTGATCTACTTTCGCGGTTGGTATCCTCAGCGTGGCGTTTGTATACAACTTACCTGCAGCAACCACTTTTGGTATACGTTCGCGCAGCCCTAGCGAAGGATCCCCATGTCGCCCGCCCGCATCTCGACTGACCGCCTGCACCTGACCCTGATGCTCGCCCTGACTTTCTCCACGGGGGTAATCGACGCCGTCGGCTACCTCGGCCTGGACCGTGTATTCACCGGCAACATGACCGGCAACGTGGTGTTGCTCGGCATGGCCGTGGCCGGAGGTAATGACCTTCCAGTGCTCCGGCCGGCACTGGCGCTGCTCTTCTTCATGGTTGGTGCGCTGCTGGCGGGGAGGATGCTCCTGAAAGCTCCGGAGGGATGGAGCGCGCGAACCTCTGTGGCCTTCGGGCTGGTGGCGCTGGGCACGGCGGTGATCGCCGTCGTCGTCGGGCTCGTTGACGTGAACACAGACGAAGTACTTGGCAGTGCCGTTACGTCAGGGCTGGCGACCGTGATGGGCATCCAGGCCGCCACCGCCAAGCGGTTGAAAGTTGCGGAAATTACGACCGTGGTGGTGACGTCGACAATCACCGGGCTGGCGTCGGATTCGCGGTTGGCCGGTGGGAGCGGCAAATTCTGGGGCCGCAGGGCGCTGGCCATCCTGCTGATCGGGCTGGGCGCGGTGGCTGGCGGCTTCGCTCTGCTGATCGATCTGTGGGTTGGCGTGCTGATTTCCGCTGTGCTCGCCGGTGCCGTGACCGTGGCGGGTCATGTCCGTTACCGGGAGGACCGCCGCCGTGCCTCCCGCCAAAGCGCTGTGGCCGCGGGCTAGGCGTCGAAGTGGGTCACCGCGCTCATCTGGTTCACTGACTCGACCACAGCCGCCGCAACCGCGGCCAGTTTCACATTGCGCGCTGAGGAAGCTGCCTTGAGGATGTTGAAGGCCTCCCCCTGGCTGCAGCGGTTCTGGCCCATGACGATGCCCACCGCCAGGTCGATCGTGGTGCGGCTCTCCATGGCGGCGCTCATGTCGTCATTGACCTCCAACAGGCCCGCTACCCGCACCGCCAACTGCATGGAACGCGAGGCCTTATTGGCGAACTGCTGCGCTGCCGCAATTTTGTGTGCGTCGAAGATGTTCGGCTCGCGGCAGTACAGGTCAAGGCCAGCGTTCGCTTCGCCTTCGAGGAGCACTGGTACGCCCAGCCCAGAACGCAGCCCGTTTCCTGCAATCGCCTTGGTGTACTCACCGAACCGCGACTCGGAGCGGAAGTCCTGGACTACCACCGTGTGGTGCTCCCGGGCAGCGCGGAGGCAGGGGCCGTCGTTGTAGCCGTATTGGATTTCATCCATCGCCAAGGCCTCGTCGCTGCTGCTTGCGACGGTTGCAGCGCGCTTGGGGCGGAGCAAGGTAATGGCTGTGTAAATGGTCTGTCCGGTGGCGTTGGAGAGGTCCCTTGCGGCGATTTTCACGAGGCCGGTGAGGAACTCCTCAAGTGCCGCACTGTCCAGCACGAGGTCCTGCAATTCACCGTGGACAGACTTGCCTCTAAGCTCGCTGGTCATCGCGCATCCCCCTCTGGTCGAAATGTTGTGGGCTTGTGGGCCCCCTCCGCCGCCCGTAGCCTAAACGTAATAAGCAGTGTGCTTACTATCGGAGGACGACTATGGACATCAGCGAAGTCACCTGGAACGAGCAGGCTCGAGACAAAATTCTATCGGACGCTGACAAGGCCCTACAGGAAGCGGTCCAGGAGGCCGCTTCGTCCCACTCGGGAGAGGACCGCGATCAGGTGTACAAATTCCTGTTCGAGAAACTGCAGCCGCAATTCGTGGACTTTGAACCCGGACCCGACCTCAGCAAGTACGCCGACGCCGTCGCGCAGGGCGAGTTCACAGCGGAGTAGTCCATGGCCTCCGCTAAGGTTCACAACAATTCCGACGCCGGGCGATACGAGGTCACGCTCGACGGGAAGCTCGCCGGGTTCGCCGAGTACAGGGTGAAGGACTCGCGGGTCCTGTTCACGCACACCGAGGTGGATCCTGCGTTCGAAGGCCACGGCCTCGGCAGTACGCTGGCCCGCTTCGCGTTGGACGACGTGCGTTCGCAGGGCCTGAAGGCCGCGCCGCTTTGCCCCTTCATCGCTGCGTACATTGAGCGGCATACCGAGTACCAGGAGCTCGTGGCGGAGTAGCTTCAGTGGGTTCCACGGGTACTTCAGGAACGACGACGACGGCGCCACCACGGCGCGCGGTGCGGCTCCTCCTGCTGGGGTTCTTCAGCGACAACGCGCGCTGCTGCCCGCCGCTCCCGCCATCGGACGAGTTCCTCATCAATGTCGCGAGTTCGAGTCACCACGGGCGGACCGCCCAGAAGCTGGCGCCGGGCATCGATGACCTGCCGATTGAAGTCCTCCAGGATCTCGCGGACTTTAGCCTCGCTGTACTGACGGTCAAGCTTTTCGTCCAGCTCGGCGTCCTCTGTGCGGAGGCGGAACGGTGCGGGCGCCAAGCCGGAGAGTTGCTCGCGTTCGATGAGGCCCTTGACCCACCAGTCAGGGTCGAGTGTTGCTCCGAGACCTGGAATGGGTTTGCCTGCGTACTTCAGGTTGTCGAAGTCGCCCCGTGCCGTTGCCTGCCGGATCTCGTAATCGGCTTTGGCTGCAAAGTCGGTGACCGGGGCGCTGCCTGCGTCCTCGTCGACCTGTTCCCTGGCCTCGGCCGCATCGCTGCCGGATCGCCGCGCGGACCGGTATTCGGAGACACGCTGCATCCGTTGGGCGCGTTCGCTTCTGTCATTCATGGCTACCCCGCTTCGGCTGCTGGTCCCTCCAGTATTCCGAGGTGGCTGCGGCGAGGGCAAGCTCTCTACTCGCAGCCCACGCCGTCACCGTCACCGTCGAGGTGACCGCCGTAGCCGGGCTGGCCAGCGTAAACCGGTGCGGCTCCGGCTGCGCGAGCCTCGTCGCAATTTGCGAACGCCAGGACGGGCGCTGCTTCCTTGACCGGCTCCGGTTCAGGACTCGGCGTGGGTGACGGTTGGTTGGTTGGTGCCAGCAAATCGGCGCAGTCAGATAGGACGCGTGCCATGGCATCGTGCTCCGCCTGGGTGACCCACAGGTTGTACGTCGCTTTGACGGAGATTTGCCGTGCCACGTACTCGCAGCGGTACCCGCGGTTCGGCGGGAGCCAGGTCGCGGCGTCGCCCGCTCCCTTTTGGGCGTTGGTGGGGCCGTCGGTCGATTGGAGGTTGAGGGGATCGTTCGCGAAGGCGACGCGCTGTTCGAACGTCAGTTGCTGCGCGCCTTTCTGCCAGGCGTCGGCGAGGGCGACCATGTGGTCGATCTGGACGTCGCTGCTGGTGTCCTGTCCGCGCAGGAACGCGATGGTGGTTCCCGTGTAGGGGTCATCCAGGATTCCGGAGCGGACTTTGCAGGGCACCGAGTTGGCGTGGACAAGGTCGCGTAGGTCCCGGTTCAGCATGTCGTTCCGGGTGTCGCAGCCGTTGCGGTCTACGTCAAGCCAGGCCTGGCCGAACTGGTCGCGGTCGTACCCGGTTTTCGGTGCCCGGCCCTTGATGACGAGCGTCTCAAGCAGCACGAGTGCCTTGACGCCGTACTCCGGCTGGTCTTCTGGCGCGTTCGGGTTGCCGTCTGCCCCGAGCACGGTGTCGGCGTCGACGGGCGCGGTGTCGGGGGCCGCCGTCGTCGGCTTGGCGCTCGGCTCGGGCTCGGATGTTTTACTTGGTGCGCTCGATGTGCTTGCCGGCGCGGGCTCGGAGGTTCCCGCCGGCGTGGTCGGTTCGGCGATTGCGGTGGGAACGGTGTACTCGGTCGGTGGGACCAGGGCGCCTCCGACAATCAACCCGACGATACTCGCGGCCGCAACGATCGAGCCGGCTTTACGGCCAGCGAGGCGCGCCCATGATCCGCGGCCGGTGAGGAGCGTGTAGAGCCCGGTGAAGAGGGCGAGGAGTGCGGCCATGACGATCGCGCCACCGATACCGCTCGTGATCAGGCCTATGACCATGAGGAACAGGCCGAATCCTGCAACGATCAGAGTGGATGCCTTCGCCTTTGGTGGGCGGTTCCGGACGGGAACTTGGGCAGGCGGCAGTGATGGATTATTCAAGAATTGTCCCCGTACGAGTGGTGGTCAGCAAAGCGTACGGTACGGCCCCGAACCATAACAACGGGTATCTATCAAGGGGCCGTCACACAATGTGGATAACTTTGACTGCCGGTGATTTGGCTGTCCAGGATCGCCGCCTAAACCGTATTTTCAGCCGGTGCAACACTCTCAGCCTGCTCAACATTCGGGGCAATCTTCACGAGGTAGTCCATTCCCTGCGCAACGCGTGCGACGCCGATACCCAGCAGCACCACGCCGATCACAACCGAACCCGCACCGATGTTCGCCCAGATCTGCGCAGTTTCGATTCCTGATGTTTCGAAGCCTGCGTCCGGTCCGGCGAAGAGAAGGCCGTTAGCGGCAAGAGTCCGAATGATCAGGCCGATGGTGAGCAGGATCAGACCGTAGACAGTCGGCGCTTCGGCAGGCTTCGGCTTGGACATGATTTCCCCAATGCTCAGTGAGACAAAGTACTCGAATGGTACGGCACCGAACCCGTTCCGGTAAGCGGTGACGCAGACAACATCTCCCGCCGGAATACCCGCTGTTTCAGCCGGTTGTACTCCGCATGGACAACAACGTGAAAACCATTGGATTCATCGGCAGCGGCAACATCGGATCCCAGCTGGCGCGCCTCGCCGTCCGCAACGGGTACGACGTCGTCATGAGCAACTCACGCGGGCCCGAAACCCTCGGCGACCTGATCGGTGAGCTTGGCGAACGCGCCCGCGCTGGAACGGTGCAGGAGGCCGCCGAGGCGGGTGACGCCGTCGTCGTCACTATCCCGCTGCATGCAATCGGTGATGTGCCAGCCGCACCGCTGGACGGCAAGACCGTCATCGACACCAACAACTACTACCCACAGCGGGACGGGCAGATCGCCGAGCTTGACGACGAATCGACCACCACCAGCGAACTCCTCCAGCGGCAGATCCCCGGTGCGCGCATCGTGAAGGCGTTCAACAACATCTACGCCAACGAGGTCACCAGCCGGTCGACGCCGCCGGGCACGCCGGGCCGCCGCGCACTCTCGATCAGCGGGGACGACGGCGCCGCCAAGGCAACCGTCACCGCCCTCCTCGACGAGTTTGGGTTCGACGCGGTTGACGCCGGCCCACTCGCCGAAGGCTGGCGCTTCCAGCGCGACACCCCCGGTTACGGACCGGACTTCGACGCAGACCAGGTCCGGGACGCACTGGCGCAGGCAAAGCGCTACGCAGACATGGACTGAATGAAGCACAGTTATGCCCTACGCACGATGATCGGATCAGCTGTCGGCAGGGAACGCGCTCACAACGATGTTCTTGCCCCAGGGGTCCTCGGTGTAGCAGCTGATGACAATGAGCCGGTTCGGAACGATGTTCCAGATTTCGCTTGTCTTGAGTGAGTCTTTCTCGTAAGTGGTCACAGAATCCACGACATAGTTCAGGGTGCCAGCTGCGGTTGAGAGGACGATGGCGTCTCCAACTTCGACCGCAGTACTGAATCTGTCGAAGGGCGCATCCCGACCTTCCCAACTGTGGCCAGCTACGTACGTTGTGTTGTCTGATCCTGTCCCCGGCATGCCGTATGGGGTCAACCAATACCCATGATCAGTGAAGGGTGGAACGATCGATTGGCTTGATAGGTCGGTGTTTGAGGGGGTCAACGGCAAAATGGCGATCTCGATGCCGGCGGATTCGACTGCTATTCCAATTGGAGCTGCCGCAGGCGGCATAACAGCATGGCCTGGTTCAGCCGGTTTGGGCTCAGATGCCGGGAGTCCTACCGGCGGCGCCCTATGGGTCGCCGCCTCTTTGCCGGGGGCAGTGATCTCAACGGAGGTGACCTGCGCTGGATGAGCATTGGACCTCGCTCCGTAGTCCGGGTTCAGCAGGACGAACAGCATTATTAGTCCCAGCGCAGTTGTCATCGCCAACAGCACCCGAAGGGCCGGCTTGCTCCACAGCGAACCCTGCACACGGTGCCGCGGCGGAGGTTTCAACAAGTTCGCCATGGACTACACCTTTCAACGAGGAAAAAGTGATGGTGAAGGGGCGACTCAACTTCTCGGATTATGGCCGTGTGCAATGCCAGACCCGAGCCTGGCATTGCACACGGTCTCGCTAACGATCCATGTCTACGACAATTGGTCGTGCTAAACAGCGGTCAGCCGCGGCTTACGGACAAAGAGAACGCCGGCCTTAGCGGAGACCTCCGAAGCATGCCCGGGAAAGCGCGGGGATCCCTCTCGGAATTCAACGACGGTGGCGACACCTGCAGCTGTCTGGACGTTCATTCCGGCATTCGTTCCTAATGGCGCGCCCGTTCCGTTTGCATCGCCGTTAGGAGCCCCATCAACCGGAGGCACTACCGGAGGCACTACCGGAGGCACTACCGGAGGCACTACCGGAGGCACTACCGGAGGCACTACCGGAGGCACTACCGGAGGCACTACCGGAGGCACTACCGGAGGCACTACCGGAGGCACTACCGGAGGCACTACCGGAGGCACTACCGGAGGCACTACCGGAGGCACTACCGGAGGCACTACCGGAGGCACTACCGGAGGCACTACCGGAGGCACTACCGGAGGCACTACCGGAGGCACTACCGGAGGCACTACCGGAGGCACTACCGGAGGCACTACCGGAGGCACTACCGGAGGCACTACCGGAGGCACTACCGGAGGCACTACCGGAGGCACTACCGGAGGCACTACCGGAGGCACTACCGGAGGCACTACCGGAGGCACTACCGGAGGCACTACGGTGATAATCGTCTCTATTGAGCTCGTGCAGGTGACTGTGGCGCCGCCGCCGTTGCCGGAGCCATTGCATTGATTTATCGTGACGAGAAGGGCATCAGATACTTCATTTCCTCCGACGGTGCACTGGACGCGCACTGTGCCGCCCCCACCGTTGCCGGAGCCGTTGCATTGGGTCACGGTGGCATTTGTGGTTGACCCTATAGGACTGCACTGAATAGTGGGCTCGGTGCCGCCGCCGTTGCCGGAATCGTTGCATTGATTGACGGAGCCGGGTACGGCGGTAGCGGTACCCGTAATGCTGTTGACCACGGTGACGCTGCACCGCACCTCACCACCACCTCCGTTGCCGGAGCCGTTGCATTGGTTCACCACAGTGACAAGATCACTGGATGGGGTGGTGGTCGTAGTGCAGGTCAAGGCTGTATTCGCGGCGCCCTGGCATACTTCGACGGTAACAACGGAGCTGCCTATCCCGGTCTCAAGATTGAGAGAATTGGCAACAGTCACCGTGCAGGCGACCCCTTGCCCGCCGACATTCGCAATTCCGTTGCACTGATCAATCGCAGAGGCTGCGGAGGCGGCTGAAACCGCGCCGAGGGTGCCCCCTGTAAAAATCATCGACACTGCAAGTATCAAAGCTGAGAGAAGCGTAAAACAACGGTGTTCGAGACTCGGAAGACGTTCCATCTGACCGGATTGAGAGTGAGAATTCATGATGTGGTTCCTCCCTGAAAAAGAAACAGCTGATGCGGACTGTTCCGGCAGAATGGGTGGACCCAGGACCATGATCGCTTAGGCATGTGAGAGTCCACACCGTTCTTGTCCCTCGACCGGACCCGTCGGAGATGTGGCGGTTGCTCCGCTAGAGCCGCCCAAGACGGGTTGCTCCGTGTTTTGACCCTTATATCCGGTGGCTGCATTGGAAGCAGTCAGGCTGGGATGCGCGTTTGTACCTCCGACAAGCTGATTTGCAGTCGGGGCTGATCAGGAAATGGCTGGACAGCTTTGCTGTGCCGCTCCAGAGGGCGACGCGCAGAGACACTCGGATGTGTGTCTCTTACTTATACGAATTGAGACCTGCTCCATCATTTTATGTGCCTTGCCAACCCCTTGTGGACAAGGACCAAAGGACCAAAAGTTTCAATGAAAACTATTGGACCTCGAAAGGCTGAATCGACCTGTGTACTGAAAGGTACGCCTAGGCAGAACATCTGTCTATAGGTTTATCGATTCGAAGTTTTTTCGACGAGGGCTGGTGCGCATGATGGTAGCCCCCGCCACAATCAGCAGCACGAGCGCTCCCGCGGACCACGCCAGGCCCGAGTAGCCGATCAGCGCCAGAACCAGCCCGGACGCCGCCCCACCGACCGCGCCCGCGAGGTTCATGAACAGGTCAGTCCGGCCCTGGATGCGTGTGCGCGCCGAACCGGTCACGAGCTCCGCCACCAGTGCCGACCCCGACACAGTCGAAGCGCTCCAGCCCAGCCCGAGCAGCACCAGGCCAACAGTCACCAGCACCGGATCATGCTCGCCGGTTGCAACGACCACGAGCGACACCGCGAACAGCGCCTGCCCCAGCAGGATTGTCCTTACCCGCCCCACCCGGTCACTGAGCCACCCGAACACCGGCGACAGCGCGAACATCCCGGCAATGTGCAGGCTGATGGTGAGGCCGACAATCGTGAGCGTGACCCCGTGGTTCACCAGGTGCACCGGCGTCATTGACATCACGGAAACCATGACCGCGTGACTGACCGCAATGGACCCGATCGCAAACACCAACGCTCCCCTGCCGCGGATGTACCCGGGCGAGGCCTCCCCCTTGGGGTCCGGTGGCGTCGACTGGCTGAGCAGGTACGGGTCAGGCCTAAGCCCCACCAGGTACACCACCGCCGCAGCCGCCTGCGCGCCTACAGCGATCACGAATGATCCGGTCAGCGGCGGCATGTTGAACGTCTCGGCGATCGCTTCACCCGGGCCAACGAGGTTGGGGCCGACGACGGCCCCGATGGTCGTGAACCAGACCACCAGGGACAGATCACGCCCCCTGCGCTCCGGGCTGGCGATGTCCGTCGCCGCGAACCGCGACTGCAGGTTCACCGCCGTCCCCACACCCAGCAGCGCCAGGCCAAGAAGCAGCAGTGGAAACGAAACCAGCCCGGCGGCAAGGATGGTCACCAGCGATCCCAACGCCGAAAGCACGACGCCGACAGTCAGGGCCGGACGCCTGCCAAGACGGTGTGCCAGGCGGGCAAGCGGGATCGCGGCCGCTGCGGCGCCCAGGGTGCTGAACGTCGCGGCGGCGCCGGAGAGCGCATCGGACCCGGAAACGTTGGCGGCGAGCACGGCACCAATCGACAGCGTCGAACCGATCCCAATCCCGCCGAGCACCTGCCCGATGATGAGCACGACGACGGTGCGGCGCTGCACGGCGCCGAGGTCCGCCGTCGTCGTCGTTAGCTTGGTGCCGCTCGAGAATCCCATGCGGCTAAGCGTACTGGCCGAGGGCCCCGCGCCGAGCGCCAGCGAGGGGTGGGAGGCCAGGGAGCGCGTACTGGCCGAGGGCCCCGCGCCGAGCGCCAGCGAGGGGTGGGAGGCCAGGGAGCGCGTACTGGCCGAGCGCCAGCGAGGGGTGGGAGGCCAGGGAGCGCGTACTGGCCGAGGGCCCCGCGCCGAGCGCCAGCTCAAGAGAGGGCTTCCGCCCGGCGCGGCCATGTGCTTGGGTGAGGGTGTGACTCCCGCCAAGGACAGCGCCGAGCTTCTCGAGATCGACGGGCGCGAGGGGCGCGTCAGTAATCCCGGCAAGATCGTGTTCCCTGAGCCCGGTCTGACGAAGCTGGACCTGGTGCGCTACTACCTCGCGGTTGCCGACGGCGCGCTGCGCGGTGTCGCAAACCGGCCGATGGTCCTGAAACGCTTCGTCAAGGGCATCAACCAGGAGGCGTTCTTCCAGAAGCGGGCTCCCGAGAAACGTCCGGAATGGATCGAAACAGCGACGCTGCACTACGCATCCGGCAACTCCGCCGAAGAAGTGGTGGTGAACGACGCCGCAGCGCTGGCCTGGGTGGTGAACCTCGGCTGCCTCGACCTCAACCCGCACCCCGTCAGAGCCACGGACCTTGACCACCCGGACGAGCTACGCATCGACCTCGACCCCATGCCGGGCGTGGACTGGGCGCAGATTGTCGACGTCGCGATGATCGCGCGGGACGTGCTCGACGACATCGGGCTGGTTGGTTGGCCGAAGACCTCCGGTTCGCGCGGGATGCACATCCTCGCTCGGATTGAACCGCGCTGGGACTACCGGCAGTTTCGCCTTGCCGCCGAAACGTTCGCGCGGGAAGTGGAGCGCCGGGCGCCCGGCCTCGCCACCGCACGCTGGTGGAAGGAGGAACGCGGCGAGAGCGTGTTCGTCGACTTCAACCAGAACGCGAAGGACCGCACCGTGGCGTCGGCCTACTCGGTGCGCCCCCTGCCCGATGCACGGGTTTCCACGCCGCTCACCTGGGACGAGGTTCCCCACGCCCGTCCGGAGCAGTTCACCGTACGCTCCGTGCTTGAACGGTTCGCCAGCCTGGGCGACCCTCACGCAGGGATCGACGACAGCGCCGGGAGCCTCGAAGCCTTACTCGAACTCGCGGTGGAGCTTGGGCCAGCAGAGAAAGCACCGCGGTCCGGCGACGGTTCGGGGAGGCGGCAATCGACGATGCCGTTGATCGAGATCGCCCGGGCGAAGACCAAATCCGAAGCGCTCGAAGGGCTGGCGCGATGGAAGGCCAGGCACGCCGACGTCGTTGCGCTGCTGGCTCCGGCGGACGTGCTCGTTGACGGTATGCGTGGGGCGAGTTCGCTCTGGTACAGGGTTCGGGTGAATCTGCAGCGTGTTCCCGAGGCGGAGCGCCCGGCGCAGGGCCCGCTCGAGGTTGACTACAACCCGTGGGAAGCCCGACGGGCCCCTGAACGCTGAGGTGCCGCCGCCGTCGTCGTCGTTACTGCTCCCTATTCGGCGCGCCGCGTGTATATGGTAAGCAGTATGACTATCTCAGGATCGGACGGGCCGGACACCAGTCACCAGCGGCCCGAATCGGCGTCGGACAAGACCGTTGAGGCTCTCGGCAAGCTGTCGGAAGCGCTCGAAGTGGTGGAGCATGCGCGTGGATACCTGTATGGATTCCACCGGCTTACGGGCAAGGCGGACCTTGCCCTCGGCGAGGCTGTTGACCTGTTGCGCGAGGCCGGGCATGAGGGCCTCGCGGACGAGGTGAGCCGCGACGTCGTCGGCCGAAACGTCATCGAGGGACGGTGGACGTTCCAGATCGTCGAGGACTACGACGACCACTATTACGCCGAGTTCAAAGCCCTGGAAAAGCGTGCCCGGGAAGAACTCGTCGATGGCAAGCGCCATCTGTTCGAGGCTGAAATGAAGGAAGACCGCCGCACCCACGGCCGGGCGCACCACGAAGCCCTCCCGCCAGAAGCCGAGTAGACAATCGAAGGAGCAGACCGTGTCTGACCAAAATAGCGGAGAAACACTGGGAAGCCCGACGCCGGAGCCCCAGGGCGGATTCTCACGGGACCCCGAGGATTGGGTCACCGGCGACGAGCCGATGACCGAAGCGCAGCGCAGCTACCTCGACACCCTGGCGCGTGAAGCAGGCGTTGAGATTCCCGCGGACATCACCAAGGCGCAGGCCTCCGAGCACATCGACCGGCTGCAGAAGTCGAGCGGCCGCGTATCGGGCGGAGCGGACGAGGCGCAGGCCGGAGGCTAACAGCACTGGGCAGGGAGGCAAGGAGCCGCCCGCAGCTTTCACGGGCGCTCCTGCCAATTCAGCTGACGGGCGGAATACGCCTGTCCCGGATAAGTTGTGAGTACCACCTGGAACTGTCTTTCGGCGTGCGCTCGAGGGTTGAATAGTCGACGTGCACTATGCCAAACCGCTTGGAGTACCCGTAGCCCCACTCGAAGTTGTCCATCAGCGACCACACCTGGTAACCGCGGAGGACCACGCCCTGCGCCATCGCCCGGTGTGCAGCGGTGAAGTGGCGGTGGAGGTAGTCAATGCGTTCGATGTCGTGTACCCGCTTAGATCCGCCGGCATCGATTTCCACAGTGTCCAGGAACGCGGCTCCGTTCTCCGTGATCATCATCGGGAGGTTTGGCCACCGCTTGTGCAGGGAAACCAGCAGCTCTTCGAGCCCTGATGGATCGATGTTCCAGCCCATCTCGGTGTAGGGGCCCGGCTGCTGAAGGAACTCCACCATGTCTGCCCCCGGCCAGGCAGTCCCGGTTGACGGCTTGTGGCCATCCGCGTTCTCTTTCGCGCCATTACCATCCCAGAGGCGGACGCGGTTAGTCGAGTAGTAATTCACGCCAAGTACGTCGAGTGGTTGTCGGATGATTTCCAGGTCGCCGTCCAGCACGAAAGACCAGTCGGTGATGTCGGCCGTATCGGCCAGGACGTCCTCAGGGTATGCACCGTTCAGCATTGGTTCGAGGAAGACCCGATTCGCCAGTCCGTCCACCCGCCGCACCGCCTCAGCGCCGGTTGGGCCTTCAGGACGGAATACGTGCAGGTTGAGGGTGATGGCGAAGTCCGGATCATTAGTCACCACCCCGCGCAGAGCGGCGATGGCGAGCCCGTGTGCAAGGTTCAGGTGGTGCACGGCGGCGAGCGCAGCCGCCGGTTCTGTCCGCCCCGGCGCATGTGCACCGGACCCGTAACCCAGGTAGGCGCTGCACCATGGCTCGTTCAGGGTGGTCCACATGGCCACCCGGTCACCTAGCCGCTCGCCCACTATGCGCGCATAGTCACCGAAAGCGAGGGCGGTACCGCGCGAAGCCCATCCGCCCTCATCTTCTAGGACCTGCGGGAGATCCCAGTGGTAGAGCGTGACAATCGGCTTGATGCCCCGGGCAATCAATCCGTCCACCAGGCGTTCGTAGAAGGCCAGCCCAGCTTCGTTCGCCGGACCGCGACCGGTGGGCTGGATACGGGACCATGCGATCGAGAAGCGGTAGGACTCCAGTCCGAGCTCCATCATCAGGTCCAGGTCAGCTTCGAGCCGGTTGTAGTGGTCACAGGCAACGTCCCCGGTGTCCCCATTCCAGACCTTGCCTTCGGTATGGCTGAAGGTGTCCCAGATGGATGGTCCCCGGCCATCGGCGTCGTGAGCCCCTTCAATCTGGTAAGAAGCCGTGGCGGATCCGAAGAGAAAGCCGGGCGGGAACTCGAGGCCGGCGTCGCGGTAGTCCGGGGAGCCAGCAACACGGCTGAACTCGTTGCTGGTGGACTCGTTTAGGGCTTGGGTCATGGCGTAAGAACTGCCTTTCCATTGGTTGAGGTGATGATGCGACCGGTCGGGGCGAGCCGCGCACGGAACGTTCCGTCGCTGCTGCTGGTGATAGTGACGGTGCCACCGGCTCGCTCGACGGCGAACGTCAGGTCTTCGCCGAGTGGGTTGGTAACCTTCACGGAACCCACACGGGATCCTGGATAAACGATGACAAGCGGGTCCAGGGCGTAGTCGTAGTCGGGGCGGTCCTGGCGGAATCCGGTGACCAGCACGCTTCCCTCCCGGACCCACAGCGGGACGCTGTTGAAGTCATGGCGCTCAGACCGCCAACTCCCGCCGGTTGCAACCTCTCCCGTGAGGTAATTGGTCCACGTTCCGGCCGGGAGATAGTAGTCGACGTCACCCTCAGCACTGAACACGGGAGCAACCAGGAGGCTGTCCCCGATCAGATACTGCCGGTCGAGATAATCCACGGCAGGATCCCCCGGGAACTCGAGCTGGAGCGGCCGCATGAACGGCAATCCCTGCTCGTGCGCCTGCTGGCCCACCGAAAAGAAGTAGGGCATGAGCCGCATCTTCAGGTGTGCGAACTGCCGGGTTATGTCGACGGCACTTAGCCCCTCGGGCTCCTCCCCTGTATCGAAGGCCCATGGCACGCGGTAACTCGTTGAGCCGTGCAACCGGGAGTGGCTGGAGAGGAGCCCGAAGGCCACCCACCGCTTGAAGACAGCGGGATCCGGATTACCCTCGAAACCACCGATGTCGTGACTCCAGAAACCAAATCCACTCAGGGCAAGTGACAGTCCGCCTCTGAGCGTTTCGGCCATCGACTCAAACGATGACGAGTTGTCACCGCCCCAATGCACCGGCATTTGCTGCCCGCCCGCGGTAGCTGACCGGGCGAAAAGTACGGCGTTGCCCTTGCCGTGCTGTTCTTCGAGGACGTCAAAGACGGCCTTGTTGTACAACTGGGTGTACCAGTTGTGCATGGCCGCCGGCGCTGAACCGTCATGCCAGACAACATCGGTGGGAATCCGTTCGCCGAAGTCGGTTTTGATCGAATCCACACCCTGCCCGATCAAATGGCGCAGCTTGTCCTGGTACCAAGCAGTTGCCAACGGGTTAGTGAAATCAACCAGGCCCATTCCGGCCTGCCACATGTCCCACTGCCAGACGTCGCCATCCGCCTTTCGAACCAGATACCCCGCCTCCGAGGCCTCCTCGAACAGCGCTGAACGCTGCGCAATATATGGATTGATCCAGGCGCTGATGCGCAATTCCTTCTCATGCAACCGTTTGAGCATGAGCTCGGGATCCGGGAACACACGTTCGTCCCACTCGAAGTTGGTCCAGTTGAACTCCCTCATCCAGAAGCAGTCGAAGTGAAAGACGCTCAGTGGGACGTCCCGGGCGGCCATACCGTCCACAAAGTGGTTCACGGTGGCTTCGTCGTAGTCAGTGGTGAAGCTTGTCGAAAGCCACAGGCCATAGGACCACGCCGGCACCCGCGCGGGACGGCCGGTGAGCCGGGTGTAGCGGCGCAGCACCTCGCCCATGGTTGGTCCGTAGATCACAAAGTACTCAAGGGATTCTCCTGCCACCGAGAACTGCACTTCCTCGACGGACTCGGAGCCCACTTCGAACGAGACGTGCTCTGGATGGTTGACGAACACCCCATACCCACGGTTGGTGAGGTAGAAGGGGATGCTCTTGTAGGACTGTTCGCTCGCCGTTCCGCCGTCGGCATTCCATACGTCCACGGTCTGCCCGTTCTTTGTCAGCGGCCCGAAGCGCTCGCCCAGCCCGTAGACCAGCTCCCCTACGCCGAGCGAGAGCTTTGCATGAAGGTACGACGACGACGGCGGCCGCCCGGTCACGCTCACCCCTGTGGGGCCCACGGGCTCCACAGAGACGGACGCGTCGGCGCCCAGGGTGATGTACCCGATGGACTTGTTGCCGCTCCTGGTCAGGGTCCGGCCTCCCGACTGAAAAGTAAGGTTCCACGGCGCCCCCGGGGCGATATGCGCTTGCAAAGATCCGGCATCAAGCACTCCCCCGGTCGAGTCCGCTCTCGCAGACCCCAAGCCGCTCTGAGCTCCCGGTAACCCGAAGCCTCCAAACGTTTTGGCTCCCCGATGGTGCTCGATCTTCACACCAACCACTCCCTCGAGCGGGCTCGAAAGCGCTACGGTCAGCATCGCCCGGTTCAGGGTGTCACCACGCCGGGTAATAACGCGTGTGGGTGCGGAGACCGTCAATCTCCCGTCGCCGGCCTCGATGTCATAGGCCTCCTGTGCGTAAAGCGCGTCTACGCCGGGACGCGTTTCCCAGAAACCGTCGGTAAACTTCACGTGCTCTCCTGCTTTGTTGTTGAAATGTCCATTCCGCCGGAGGTATTTCTGCGGAGTATGGTGCTGTACCCGGACGTCAGATCCACCGGAAAAATGCGGCCATTCACATCGATCTGCCGCTTGCCTTCCGCCCCGCTCCGACGTGGGGTGAGCACTGCTTCATAGACGAAGCCGTTCTCCCATGTCAGGTCGACAGTGATCCCCGGGCGGGCAATGAGACCACGAACGGACCCACTCTGAAACTCGTCCGGAAGGGCGGGGAGTAGCTGGATAACTCCTGTATGACTCTGCGTAAGCATTTCGGTCACCGCTCCGACGAAGCCAAGGTTCCCGTCAATCTGAAACGGTGGGTGCGCTGCGAACAGGTTGTCGTAAAGTCCGCCAGCGAAAGGCCCCTTGCCGGCACCTGCCGGACGGAACATCAGGCGCAAGAGGTCCGATACCTTGCCTCTTTGCATCAGCCGCGCTCGCAGGCACACCTTCCACATGAGTGACCAGCCTGTGGAATCGTCGCCGCGACGGTCAAGGGACAGCGTGAGAGCGTCGGTAAGAGCCGACGTCGGGCCACTCCCTGGATAGGCGAAAAACAGGTGTGAGAGGTGCCGATGATTTAGATCCGTTTCTTCCTCCCTGGTACCCCATTCAAGGATTGTTCCGTCGGCGCCGATCATCGGTGGTGCAATCCGCGGAAGTGCCGCGTTGACTTCGGCCACAATTGGGTGGTCCGTCTGGCCGACGGTAGCCGCGAGCGCCAACACCGTTTGGAACAGTTCGGTGATCAGCGTCCGGTCCATGGCCGTCGATGTCGTGACTGCCGCACCACCCTGAGCGCTGATGAACATGTTCTCGGGCGAGGTGGACGGACGAGTTTCCAGGTGCGCACCGCCGTCGTCAATCAGCCAATCACATACGAACTCCGCGGCACCTACTGCCAGAGCCCATAACCGCAGACTCTGTTCGGGGCTTGCTGAGCCGAAGCGGCGGCTCTCGTCGAGTTGACGCACCAGCCATGGTCCGGCCATGGGCCACTGTGACCAGCTGGCGTGACCGGCCGTCGGTGAGCTGAACGCCCAGGCGTCGGAGTTGTGATGCGCAACCCAACCGCGTGCACCGTAGAGGTTGGCCGCGGTGCTTCGCCCACGCTCGGCCAGCGCCTCGGCGAAATCCAGGAGCGGCTCGTGGCACTCTGGAAGGGCAGCGGTTTCCGCGCCCCAATAGTTCATCTGCGCGTTGATGTTCAGCGTGTAGTTGGAAGACCAGGGCGGCCGCATGTCCTCGTTCCAGATGCCTTGCAGCGTTGCCGGAAGGGTACCCGGGCGGGAGGCTGAGATGAGCAAGTACCTGCCGTAGTCAAAGAGCAATCCCACCAGCGCGGGATCTGCGGTCAGTACACCCGCCGAATGGTCATTGGCTTCCCGCAGCCGCACGTCGGTGGGGGCGCTTTCCCGTTCGGGCAGTGCATCCGGACCCGACGTAAAAGTCAGGGACATCCTGCCGAAGAGGGCCCGATGAGCCGCGATGTGCCGGTCATGGAGCGCGTCCCAACCCTTGTCGAGCGCGGCATGGGCGCGACTGAGCGCCGTACGGGCACAGTGCGCAGAAGACCCTTCCGGTTGGTTACCGACACCCGCGAACGTAGTCTCTGTAGCGATCGCGAACAGCAGCTCGGTAATGCCTGGGAAAACCTTGGTCTCCCCACCGCGGTCCGACGCCGGTTTCCCGTCGTGTAGGGCAGCGATGCACACCGCGCCCTGCAGTGGGTTGATGCCGTCGACCTCCCACCGGAGCGCGGGTTCGTCAGGTTCATGGCCCGGCGCAACGTCTGCGGGCAGCTTCACTTCCAGCAGGAGGTCTTCCCCACTGACCGATCGTCCAACCTGCTTCAGCGGCGTAGACACCGTGACGGCAACGTCCACCGGCACCTTGGACCGGATGCGGTGGATCAGGACACCATCCACAGAACTGATGAATGTCTCCTGCGTGACCTCACCGCCGACGGACTTTCCTATGGCGGAGTGGGTTGCGTTCGCGAGGGAGAGCCTGCGCTCGCGAAGCCAGCCGTCGTCGTCGTCGTCCCCTATGGTGATGACGACGTCGGCAAACGGCAGGTACGCCTGCGAATAGCGGGATTGCAGTTGCTCAAGGGTTTGCTCAGCGTCGATCGGCCGGCCCGCGACGATGGCGGCGCGGGCCTCCGCGAGCGCTGCGGCTGCGGCGCCGGCGGAAATCCGGCCCCGTCGGTGTTCGCTGGCCGGGCTCCCTGACCAGGCCGTACTGTCATTGAGCCGTAACCGGGTGGTCGAATCGGCGGCGAGCACCATCGCGCCTAACCGACCGTTGCCGAGCGGCAACCCGTCCAGCCATGTTTCGGCGGGACGTGTGTAGAAAAGATCGTTCAGCGGCATCTAGAAGCGGACACCGCCCGCAGCCAGGCCCGCGCGCCAGTATCGCTGCAGCGATACGAACACCACGATGATGGGAATGATCGATACCAGCGCTCCTATGACCACCAGGGTCTGCAGTCCGGGAATGGTGATGGATGCCTGGCTCCATCCGCTGAGTCCAACCGTGACCGGCATGAGCCGCGCATCGCTGATGACCAGCAGCGGGAGCATGAAGTTGTTCCAGCTCCCGATGAACGCGAAAAGCATAATGGTGACGCCGCCCGGGCTGAGGAGCTTCAGGGCAATTGAGAAGAACGCCCGCCACTCACTGGCGCCGTCAAGACGTGCCGCCTCCAACAGTTCCAGCGGTACGGATGACTGGGCGTAGACGTAGGCGAGCAGCACACCGAACGGGTAGGCAAGGCTCGGGATGAGAACGCCCCAGATGGTGTTGTTCAACCCGATCTCAACGAGGAGCAGGTATGTGGGTTGTGCAAGCACCGTCTGGGGAATCAGCATGCTTCCCAACACGGCAGCCAATACGACGCTACGTCCGCGGAAACGGTACATCGCCAACGCATATCCGGAGATGAGGCAGATAAACGTCATCAGGACTGAGCCGACCCCGGAGTAGATCAGCGAATTGCCCATCCACCGCCAGAAGATGCCGTTGTCGTACTGGGTCAGGGCAGAGAGGTTCTGAAACAGGTTGAAATCGGCGAACCAGAAACCGGGGGTAGCAAAAAGGTCGGACGTGCTCTTCGTGGAAGCAACGACAAGCCAGTAAACCGGTACGAGGAAATAGAGGGCTGTGGCACCCATGAAGATCCAGGCACCGATCCTCGCGGCCCGGCTGGGACGTTCCCCTTCACCATGGACCCTGGGACGGGAGCGCGCCTTGGTCTCCTGGGGCGTGGACGGTGGGGCAAGAACGGGTACCTGCGTCATTGCGCGCTACCTCTCTTCCTGTTGGACATAACGGAGACAACCACTGACAAAGCAAAGGTCACGATGCCGATGATGATCGCCATTGCGGATCCGAGGTTGATGTCGCCGCCCAGGGTTGTCGCTGAGAACACCGCCATGTTGGGGGTATAGCTGCCGGAGATGTTCGAGGTTACCGAGCGCATTGTCATCGGCTCATTGAAAAGCTGGAGGGTTCCTATCACCGAGAAGAGAGTTGTCAGGATCAGGGCCGGCAGGATCATTGGGATCTTGATCTGCAGTGCCATACGGAGTTCATTGGCGCCATCTATGCGTGCTGCCTCGTACATCTCCCTGGGCACGGTCTGGAGCGCGGAGAACAGGATGATCATGTTCACGCCCACCACTGACCAGACGGCAACATTCGCAAGCGACCAGAGGACACTTCCCGGCGCCAGGAAGTCGACGGAGACGCCGATGCTCGCAAGTCCTTCGACGATCGGGCTGACCTTCGGCTGGTAGAGGAACCCCCAGATAAGTGCGGCAACCACTGACGGAACCGCATAGGGCAGGAACACGCTGAGCTGGAAAAAGCGCTTCCACCTCACAGCAGCCGAGTCGAACAGCAGCGCGAGGATCAGGGAGAAGCCGAGCATCACGGGAACCTGCACGACGCCGAAGAGCAGCACGCGTCCAAAGCTCTCCACAAATGCAGCGTCCGAAAAGGCGAGAGCGTAGTTATCAAACCAAACGAAGCTCTGCGCGCCTTCACCACCGAAGCCGAGACCGCTGCGCTGCGTCTGGAAGAAGCTCGTGTAAAGCGCCACGATGATCGGCAGCACGAGGAAGACCAGAAACAGGATGATAAACGGGGCAAGGAACACATAGGGGGCCACCCGCACCCCGCCGTTGCCCTTTCGGTTACGGCGGGGTGCAGGGGCAGGCGCGGTGCGTGTACCTTCGCTGGGGGTGGTCGCTACGGAACTGCTCATTTGACGCTCAGACCCATATCCGTCAGATCCTGGACGGTTGCTTCCTGAACCTGTGTCAGCGCCTCAGCGAACGTCAGTTCACCGTTGGCAACCTGCGCGAAGGCGTCCTTGAGCCCGTCCTGCGTCAGATCGTAGCTGGGACCTTCAACCCAGGTACTCGGCACCGTAGTGGCGGCATCAGCGAACACCTCGTTGATCACCTGACCGCCGAAGTAATCTTCCGCCGTCAACAGAGTCTCGCTCTCCAGTCCGGCTACCGCGGAGGGGAAAAGCCCGCCGTCGGTGATAAGGATTTCAAGAGATTCCGGTGATGTATTGAGCCAGGTGGTGAATTCCGCAGCCTGTTCGACGTTCTCGGTTCCTTCGGGGATAACGTCGACGCTGCCGCCGGTGTCGCCTGCGGAATTGAGACCCTCGAAGATCGGCGACGGCGCGACGGCCCATTTGCCTGCGAGGTCTCCCGCACTTTCCTCAAGCAGACCTGGGAACCACGCGGCGTATTTGATGGTGGCGATGGTGCCGGCGTTCACCTCGGCCCAGTACTCGGGAGTCCACATGTCAACAACCTTCACGAGGTCTTCATCGAGGAGCGTCTGCCAGACCTCGGCTACTTCCTGGCTGGCTTCGTTGTCCACTTCCACCGTCCACGCGTCGCCGTCGATCCCGTACCACGTGCCCTCGTTCTGCCAGACAGTTTCGACCCACAGCCCGGTCTCATTCGGTGAGAACTGTGCGATGTGGAGGTTCGGGTCTGCTTCTTTGAGTGCACGGGCTGCTTCGATGTACTCATCCCAGGTGGTGGGCACCTCAACACCGTGCTTTTCGAACAAGTCCTCGCGGTACATCAGGCCAGTTGGCCCGGAGTCCTGCGGGATGGCGTACACGGCGTCGTTGTAGGACACGCCCTGCCATGAGCTCGCGGTGAACTGCTCCTCCAGTCCGTCAACGTGCTCACTGATATCGGTCAACCTGTTGTTGATGATGTGTCCGGGCAGGGAGTGAACTGACATCTGCACGACGTCGGGGGCCGTGCCGGCGTCAATCGCGGCCGGCACCTTGGCGCCGTCGTCGCCGGTCATGCGGAAGAAGTCGACCTGAGTTTCAGGATTCTCTTCATTCCAGAGCTCGACGGCGCGCTCGAGGCCGGGCGCCCAACCCCAGAACTCGAGGGTCACGGGACCTGACTGCGCAGGCGTTTCACCGGAGGAACAGGCGGTGAGGAGGAGTGCGGACGCTGCAGTGAGTGCGAGAGCGGAGAAGGGTCCCCGCCGTTTGGTTGTGTGTGCCATCGTTGGCATCCTTTCGTGGGTGTGTGGTGTCGCTGAAGCTGGTTATTGCCCGGTTTGCCGTTCTCGCAAGATGAGCGCTGCGCCTGGGCGCAGGGTGGTGATTCCACCCATTGCCGTATTAGTGAGGAGGTCGTGTCCGTGAACTTCGACGTCGACGGCCTCCTCGCGGTGATTGAGGATGAAGAGGTAGCTGGAAGTGCCGGCATGGCGGCGGACTGCCTCGACGCCGCTACCTGCAACAGGGTGATCGGGTTGGATCCCGGCGCCGTCGAGGATGCGTTGCAGGTGGGCGCGCAGTGCGTCCTCACCCAGTCGGGTGGCGAGGTAGTGCGCCGTACCGGACCCGAACCCGTGGCGGGTCACCGCGGGACGTCCTGCGAGTGGGTACTCGGTGAACTCGGCGATGCTGGCTGCACCGGAAAGGTGAACCAGCTCGGCCCAGCCATCGGAGGTTGACCCGTCGCTGAGTTTCAACGCTGACGCCGCGGGTTGAGGGTAGTGCTCCTCGACCCTGATGCCCAGCACGTCCGCGAAGGCACCGCTGAAACCACCGAGGCGGACGTTGAGGTTTTCGTCGGTGCTGCCCGAGAAGTACCAGACTGCGGCATGGCCCCCACCTGCCACGAACCGTTTGAGGGCCCCCGCCTCCGCGTCAGAGGCGGCCAGTTTGCTGGGTACCAGAATAAGGTCGTAATCGCTGAGGTCCTGATCCAGCTGCACAAAGTCTGTGTTGATGCCCAGCCACCACAGTGCACGGTGGACGGCTTTCACTGCGGGCAGGAAAGCAAGGTCGGAGGACGGAAGCGCACGGGTTTCCACCGACCACCATGCGTCCGAATCCCAGACGATCGCGACCCGGTTCCGGTTTACGCGACGGCCCGCGACCGGAGGCTGAGCGAGTTCGCGTAGTCCAGTGAGGGTTACTCCCAGTTGAACGATCTCCCGGAAAGTCCTGGAGTCCTCTCCAACGTGGGGCACCATGGGTGAGTGGAAGAACTCTGCGCCCGCGCGGGGTGATCTCCACTGGAAGAACAGGGATCCGGTAGAACCGCGGGCAAGGTATTGGAGCGTGTTGAACTGCAGCGAGCCCGGGTCCCTGGCGAGGATTCGTCCTTGCGCATAGTCATAGACCATCGTTGTGGCCTGTTCCATGAGTACCCATGGACGTCCACCATTGAAAGAGCGGGCGAGGTCGCTGCCGAAGGCAACCTGGATATCCCCCTCGACTCCCGGAGTATCCGGGTAGTGGTCGACTGACACTTCGTCAATTTCCGCGGCAAGGTCCCATTGGTCATAGTGATTCCAGCTGGGGAGCATGAAGTTTGTGGTGACCGGAACTTCGGGACGGACACCGCGGACAATGTCCACCTGCTCACGGAGACTGTCCCGCAGGAGGTCGGCTGAGAATCGCTTGAAGTCGAGCAACTGGGAAGGGTTAGGCAGGTACTGGGTGGCCTGTGGAGCGAACACTTCCTCCCAGGCGCCGTAGCCCTGCGACCAGAATGCAGTGTTCCAGGTGGCGTTGAGGTCCTGGAGAGTCCCATACTTCTCGCTGAGCCATTCACGGAACGCCGTGTTGGTCTCCGGACCGTAAGATACGGTCCCGTATTCGTTGTGCAGGTGCCACATCTTCAAGGCGGGGTGAAAGGAGTACCGCTCCGCCAGGGCAGTTGTTACGCGCTGGGCGGCTGCACGGTAAGCAGGTGCTGCAGGGTTATAGGTGTCCCTGCTGCCGTGGACGAGACGGACCCCGTCCGCGGTGACCGGAAGGGCTTCCGGATGGGCAAGGGAGAACCAGGGTGGCGGCGACGCCGTGGGCGTTGCCAGCACAACTCCAATGCCGTTGTCGGCCATCAGGTCCATAATCCGGTCGAGCCAACCGAACTCGTAGACGCCCTCCCGCGGTTCGATTGACGACCATGAGAAGACGCCGATGGTTACACGGTTTATCCGGGCTTCGAGCATAAGCCTTACATCTTCGTGCCATACGGATTCGGGCCACTGTTCGGGGTTGTAGTCGCCGCCGTACACCAGTCCGACATCCTGTCGAAACGTTTCGCTATGTGGCATAAGTCTGCCTCCTTCGGGGGTTGCCGAGCTGGGCTAGTTGAGTGCGGGAGTACCGGAACGTGCTGGCTCGCACATGGAGCCGTGCGGTATATAGCGCGGTGACACAAGTTCAATGTGTGGCTCGGATTTACCCGAGAGAGCTTCCATCACCAGTGCGACAGCCCGATCACACGAGTCCGCCGCGACGAGCGGAATGACGTCCAGGGGAGGATGGAAAGAGGTGGTGTCGAAACTCGTGCACGCCGAAATAGCCGACAGGTCCCGCGGAATAGTCAGACCATTGTCGGCGAGGTAGGTCAACGCGCGTGACTGAATGGACTCCTCGCAGTGCATCACCAGCGCGGTTACTTCCAGCTTCGGATCGACAATCTCGTCAACTGCCCTACGCACAGCTGCATCACTGCTCCCCGGCATGACAAAAATGGACTGCATGTGACGCTCGGCCGCGTACTCAAGAAACGCGTTCCTGAAACGGTGTGGGAAGTTGGAGCCGCGTTCATATGCCGCTTGGGGATGGCCCAGGAGCGCAATGGACCGGTGGCCAGCGTCTGCCAACTGGTCGATGGACATCCGCGCTGCTGCTGCAAAATCAAGGTCGACGCAGGTAAGGCCGTCGGCCTCCCTTGGAACACCGACGACGACAGACGGCACCGTGATTTCACGCACCAATTCCAGCCGCTCATCATCGATTGAGACGTCGAGAAGAATGACACCGTCCACCAGGCGACTGGAGGTTACACGACGCAATCCGTTGGTCGCTTCGTCTTCGGTGAGGAGGAGGATGTCATAGTCGTAACGCCGCGCGGCCGTTGCCACCGCAAGCACGAATGCCATATGGGCGGGGGCGTAGGTGTCCTCCCGTAGAGGAGCACTCAGCGCGAGAATTCGCGTACGGGCTCCCGCCAACATCCTGCCCGCGGCGTTGGGCAGGTATCCAAGTTCCTCAACCGCCTTGGTAATCCTGGTTCGCACATCTTCACTCACAGAACGCTTGCCGCTCAGCGCGTAGGAGACAGTGCTGATGGACACACCGGCGACGCGGGCTACGTCGTGGATGTTAGCCATCTGGACTCCTATGTCTAGTGCGATACCGGTGCTTGTCGAAACGTTTAGCGAAACGCTTCGACAAGCGTACGACAGGTCTATTTGATGCGCAAGACTTTTCTTTGAATTGGTCCGACCTCTGGCTTCACTGTGGTCCAGGCAACGATTGCCTTCCGGAGACCCGCCTCATAAGATGTTTTTGCAGGTAACTACTTATGAGGGGAATGGACATGCCGACCGATCTGGTTCGCGCTGCCATGGTGAGCGGGGTGGCCGTTATGGCCTGCTGTGAGGAAGCTGCCTAGCCAGCCTTCACCCGGGCATTCCCCCGCCCGCACTCTGTACGCATTGTCCTCTATCACCGCTGCCCAGACGGCGCGCGACAACGCATTCTGTGAAGAGCTGGCACTCCAATGCCCCCAAAATCCTTCACTTGCAAAGGCACGACCATGGAAAAAATCAGTGACCGCCAAATACGCTCTTCATTCATCAACGCCACCCGCTCCGAGGTGACCAAGCTCAACCTGCCGCACAACTTCGACACGCTCGACTGGGAAAATCTGGACTTCCTCGGCTGGCGTGATCCCAAAATGCCGCTCCGGGCGTACCTGGTTGCGCCCACCGAACGCGGCTTGACCAGCCTCCTCCTCCGCGCACCCGAGGGCGGCGCAAAAAAGAACCGGTCGGTGCTGTGCGAGATGTGCCGCGACGTCTACTCGAAGGAGGACGTGCTGCTGTGGGTCGCGAAACGCGCGGGACAGTCCGGCCGCAACGGCAACACCGTCGGCACGCTCATCTGCGCGGACTTCATCTGTTCAGCAAACGTGCGCCGGGAACCGCCGGCCAACGAGATCAACCCGGACCCTGCCGTCGTCGTAGTGCGTCAGATCGGTGATCTGCAGACGCGGATCGGAAAGTTCCTGTCGCGCGTAGCCGCCTGAACGTCAGCCCCGCAGCACCTTCGCCAGGAGGGCTGGGTCAACCGATCCACCGGAGACGACGGCGGCCACGGTCCCGCCGTCGTACCGGGTGGGGATAAGCCCGTGCATCCACGCGGCGGTTGCCACAGCACCGGACGGTTCCACCACAAGGCGCCCGGCGAGGGTGAGGTGGCGCGTTGCGGCGAGGATCTGCTCTTCGGTGACGGTGATGATGTCGTCGACGTAGCGTTGGACGTGCTCCCACGGGTGGACGCCCAGTGATGGCGTGCGCAGGCCGTCCGCAACCGTGCGGTAGGTGAGTTCCTGCTCCCACGTGACGCGGCGGCCTTCACGGAAGCTCTGGGCGGCGTCGGCAGCGAGTTCAGGCTCGACGCCGATGACGCGGGCATCAGGCTTCAAAGCCTTCACCGCAGTTGCGACGCCGGAGATGAGCCCGCCTCCCGAAACTGGAACCAGGACAACCTCGACCTCGGGCAGTTGCTGCACGATCTCCAGACCCACGGTGCCCTGGCCGGCGATGATGTGCGGATGGTCGTACGGGGGAACGTGGACGTAGCCGTGCTGCTCGGCGAGCTCGTGCGCGCGGAGGTCGCGCAATGCGGAGGGGACCACCTCCACCTCGGCGCCGAGCGCCCGGACGGCGTCGATCTTGGTCAGCGGGGCGGCGTCGGGCATGACGATGACGGCACGCAGCCCCAGCCGGTGCGCGACCCACGCGACAGCACGCGCATGGTTGCCGGAGGACTGCGCGACCACACCACGCTCCCGCGCCTGGTCGAGTACCTGCGCGATGGCGTTGTACGCACCGCGGAGCTTGAATGCGCTGGTGGGCTGGAGGGATTCGGCCTTGCAGTGGAGCACCTCGTCCGGGCGTTCCGGGTGTGGGAGTTGAATGAGCGGCGTGCGGAGGACCAGGTCGCTGATGCGCCCGGCCGCGGCTTCGATGTCTGCGAGGGTAACCAGATCGCTCATGGGTTCGATACTAGGGCGTCAGGACTGCGGTCGCTATGAGAATCCACGCCGGGAGCACCACTGCGGACAGCAAGGTCTGTGCCGCGGTGATCTGTGCCATGAGCGCTGAATCGCCGCCAAGGCGGCGGGAGAAGACATAGGAACTCGTCGCCGTCGGGAGCGCCTGGAAGATCACGCAGACGACGGCGGCCGGCCCGGAGAACCCCAGCCACAGGCAAAGCAGCAGCGTTATGGCCGGCACGGGCAGGAAACGCAGTACAAGCACCGCGAGAATGGGCCGAAGGGACCGCCGGGTGAAGACCCGCCCGCGCAGCCCCGCGCCAACGCAGAACAGGCCGATCGGAAGTGCTGCGCCGCCCAGCAGTCCCAGCACGGTGGCGAGTAACTGCACGACGAGGGCGGGACCCGGCGATTGGAGGAAGCCTCCAGCCGCCGACCCGAGGAGGTTGGCCACAAGACCGACCGCGCAGGCGAGGATCAGCGGGTTGAGGAAGACCGCTTGCGCAACGGCGCGGCCACGGAGCTTGTGGTGCCCGTAGTAGGCGAGCGCAATGGTGGACGCCAGGTTGCCGAGTGGTACCAGGACCGCGTTGGCGAGCGCCGCCATCGCAATGCCGTCCTGTCCGAAGAGTGCCGCCGCAGTGGTCACGCCGATGTAAGTGTTGAAGCGGACCGTGCCCTGGAATACGGAGGTGAAGGCCGGTCCGTCCCGGCCGGTTGCGGGGCGCCTGGCTGCGAGGGCAAGGGCCGAAGCCACCACCGTGGAGATGCCCAGCACCAGGACCATGGGACCGGGCTCGATGGAGGTGAAGTCCGCCCGGGCGAGGCCCGTCACCAGCAGCGCTGGCAAGAGGACAAAGTAGGTGAGCTTTTCAAGGCCGGACCAGAATTCGGATGAGGGCAGAAACCGACGGCGGAACACAGCTCCCAGGCCGATCAGAAGCGTGGCCCCGGCCAGCGCGATCACCACATTCGGGTCGATGACATCACGTCCGGATTCGGGCAGGCGGTCGACACACTCTCACCGTCCGAGAGTAGCAATTACGGCCCACCTCTTGCTTCTAGACTGAATCAATGACTGCAACCCTCGTGGCCAAGGCGCTTTCCGGCGGCCACGCTCACCGCACCCTGTTCTCGAACCTGAATCTCACCGTGACGGAGGGTGACGTCGTCGGGGTGGTGGGTGCCAACGGTGCCGGGAAGTCCACGCTGCTGCGCCTGCTCGCCGGAGTTGATGAGCCGCTCGCCGGAACGGTGATGGCGTCCCCGAAGGACGCGTTCATCGGCTGGCTCCCGCAGGAGCACGAGCGCACGCCGGGCGAGACTGTGCAGCAGTACATCGCCCGGCGGACCGGAGCTTTCGCCGCGACCGTTGCGATGGAGACCGCCGCCGAGGAACTTGGCGCCGAGGTCAAAGGCGCTGATGACCGTTACGCCACCGCGCTCGACCACTGGCTCGCTTCGGGAGCCGCAGACCTTGAGGACCGCTTGCCCGCGGTGCTCGCCGACGTCGCGCCCGGCGTTGCACCGGAGGCTCCGGTAACGGGACTTTCGGGTGGGCAGCTCGCGCGGGTGGCGCTGGCGGCGCTGCTGCTGAGCCGGTTCGACGTCGTCCTCCTCGATGAGCCCACCAATGACCTCGACCTTGACGGCCTCGCCCGGCTGGAAGCGTTCATGCGCAGCCTTCGGGGAGGCGCGGTGCTCGTGTCGCACGACCGTGAGTTCCTCGCGCGGTGCGTGACCACCGTCGTCGAACTGGATCTCGCGCAGAACCAGGTATCCGTGTACGACGGCGGGTACGATGCCTTCCTCGAAGAGCGCGCGGTCGCCAAACGGCATGCGCGCGAAGCGTACGAGGAGTTCGCCGACAAGAAGCAGGACCTCGTGTCACGGGCCCGGACGCAACGGGAGTGGAGTTCGCAGGGCGTCCGGAACGCGATGAAGAAGAGCCCGGACAACGACAAGATCCGCCGCCGCGCCAGCATGGAGTCCTCGGAGAAGCAGGCGCAGAAGGTGCGGCAGATGGAGTCACGGATCGCGCGCCTGGATGAAGTGGAGGAGCCGCGCAAGGAGTGGCAACTGCAGTTCAGCATCGGATCGGCGCCGCGGTCCAGTTCCGTGGTCGCCACGCTGAACTCCGCCGTCGCCCGGCAAGGCGATTTCACGCTGGGGCCGGTGTCGCTGCAGGTCAACGCCGGCGAGCGCATCGGCATTACGGGCCCAAACGGCGCCGGGAAGTCAACGCTGCTGAGGCTGCTGCTGGGACATTCAGCGCCCGACGACGGCGCCGCCTCGCTGGGCGCCAGCGTTGCCATCGGTGAGGTCGACCAGGCGCGCGGGCAGCTTGCCGAGGAAGATACTCTGGCGGCCGCCTTCGAGGCCGCGGTGCCGGAGTACACGCAGGCCGAGGTGCGCACGCTGCTGGCGAAGTTCGGGCTGAAGG
Organism: Arthrobacter sp. TRD_SC_6; assembly: GCF_055361185.1. Classification (NCBI taxonomy): domain Bacteria; kingdom Bacillati; phylum Actinomycetota; class Actinomycetes; order Micrococcales; family Micrococcaceae; genus Arthrobacter; species Arthrobacter sp. TRD_SC_6. Next base: position 1,696,882 of record NZ_CM143953.1, on the reverse strand, counting down.
CTGACCAGACCGGCGCCCGCGTCGGCAGCCTCTCCCCCGGCGAGCGCACGCGGGCCGGGCTCGCACTGCTCCAGGCCCGCGGTGTGAACCTCCTGGTGCTGGACGAACCCACCAACCACCTCGACCTTCCGGCGATCGAGCAGCTTGAGGAAGCACTCGAAGAATACGAAGGCGCGCTGCTACTGGTTACCCACGACCGGCGGATGCTCGAGAACGTGCGGCTGGACGCGCGGTGGGAGGTCAGCGGCGGTCAGGTGCGGGTGTTGTAAGCCCGCTTCTGGTTCTCCTGCGCAAGACGTAGTAAACAATGACCATGGCGAAGAAAAAGGGAGTGGCGCCGAGGTTGGCCGAAGCGCTGGGGATCATCCTCGGCACCGAGGAAATACCGCTGCGGTTGCGGGCGTGGGACGGGTCCGAGGCCGGGCCGGAAGGCGCCCCGGTGATCGAGTTCCGGTCCCGGCGCGGGTTGCGGCGGATGCTCTGGTCCCCGAACCAGCTCGGCCTGAGCCGGGCTTACGTTGCCGGGGACATTGACGGGCCGGGCGATCTTTTCGAGAGCTTCTCGGCCCTGAGTTCCGTGGGCAAGTTCGCTGAGCTGAAAGCGTTCCGTCCTCCGACAGTCGGCGAGCGCCTGCGCCTGCTCAGCGCTGCGTTCCGGGTTGGCGCGCTGGGGCTTCCGCCCGCACCGCCGCCGGAGGAGATGAAGGTTGCCGGGCGCGTTCACTCAAAGAATCGCGATGCCGCGGCCATTTCACACCATTACGACGTCGGCAATGAGTTTTATGCCCTCGTGCTCGGTCCGTCGATGGTGTACTCCTGCGCGGTCTGGGACGACCAGGAGACCAGTTTGGAAGCGGCGCAGGAAGCGAAGCTCGACCTCGTCTGCCGGAAACTCGGACTGCAGCCGGGCATGCGCGTACTGGACGTCGGGTGCGGGTGGGGCAGCTTCGCCCTGCACGCCGCGCAGAACCACGGGGTCGACGTCGTTGGCGTGACCCTTTCGAAGGAGCAGGCGACCCTCGCGCGGAAGCGGGCGGCCGACGTCGGGCTCTCCAACCGGCTCGACATCCGGGTCCAGGACTACCGCGATGTGAATGACGGCCCATTCGATGCGATCAGCTCGATTGGCATGTCCGAGCACGTGGGGCGCGGGCAAATCGGCTCATACGCGGCGCACCTGTATGGCCTGCTGCGACCGGGCGGACGGCTGCTCAACCACGCGATCTCGTGGAACGCCGGTGAGATGCCGGAGGATCCTGACTCGTTCATCCCCCGGTACGTCTTTCCCGACGGCGAGATGCTGAGCCTCACGGTCATGATGGGAGCGCTGGAATCTGCGGGGTTGGAAGTGCTCGACGTCGAGGCGTTGCGCCGGCACTACGGGCTGACGCTCCGGGCGTGGGTGCGGAACCTTGAGGAGAACTGGGACGAGGCCGTGCGGCTTACGAGTGAGGGCAGGGCGCGGGTGTGGCGACTGTATATGGCGTCGAGTGCACTGGGGTTTGAGCGCGGACTGAACGGTGTGAACCAGATCCTGGTGCAGCGGCCGGGTGGTGAAGATCCGCCGTTGCGGCGGGATTACTAGAGTGGGTGCATGACACCCAAACTCACTGTTTTCCGGAACGGCCACGTGTTCGACGGCGAACGCTTCCTTCCCGGGGCCACAGACGTCGTCGTCCATGGCAACACCATCAAAGCGGTTGGCGCCGGAGCGGGCGATGCCGCCGAGTATGCCGACGCTACGGTGGTGGATTGCTCGGGGCGCACCGTCCTTCCTGGGATGATCGACCTGCACATTCACGCCACCACCTCCAACCCCGGCTCCATCCAGGCGGTCGCTGAGCCGTTTTCGCTGCAGTTCTACGAGTCCGTGCGCAACCTGGAGGCCACGCTTCGTGCCGGGATCACTACCGCGCGCGACGCCGGTGGAGCTGACCTGGGTGCCAAGCATGCGGTGGATACCGGGTTGGTGAAGGGTCCGCGGCTCCGGATTGCCGTGAGCATCATGTCCCAGACCGGCGGGCACGGGGATTTCTGGCTGCCGTCTGGCGTCGAATCTCCTGCCCTTGGACCGCACCCCGGCCGGCCGAGCGGGATCGCCGACGGCGTAGAGGAGGTCCGCAAGGTCGCGCGCCAACTGCTGCGTGCCGGAGCAGACCAGATCAAGATCTGCTCCACGGGTGGCGTCCTCTCCCCTTCCACTGACCCTCGGCATTCGCAGTTCACGTCGGCGGAGATCGATGTGATCGTGGAGGAGGCCGGGCTGCAGGGCAAGTACGTCATGGCCCACGCGCAGGGAACGGCGGGGATCGTGAACGCTTTGCGCGCCGGCGTCCGCAGCATTGAACACGGGATCTACCTCAACGACGAGGCGATCCAGCTGTTCCTGGACCAGAACGCCTACCTGGTGCCGACGCTCGCAGCGCCGCGCGCGGTCATCCGCAAGGGCGAATCCGGTGATAGCGGGCTTCCTCCGAACGTGATCGAGAAGGCCCGCCGTGTAGCCGAGGACCACAGCCGATCCGTGGCCCGCGCCGTCGAGGCCGGTCTCCGGATCGCCATGGGTACTGACTCGGGTGTGGGTGTACACGGCGAGAATCTTGAGGAGCTAGCGTTGATGGCCGACGCCGGGATGAGCCTTGAGCAGGTACTGGCCGCGACGACGTCGGTTGCCGGTGAGCTGATTACTCCGGAGCATTCGGTTGGCCGGTTGGCACCGGGTTACCTGGCTGACGCTGTGGTTCTTGACGGGCTGTTGGAATCGGCCGAGCAGCTTCCGCGGTTGAGGTCGATGATCGGGCAGATTTATAAGGAGGGCGTGCTGCAGTTCAGCTGAAGCAGCCGCCCTCGAAACACGCGCTGACTCTCAAACACTCACAGATAGGACGCCGGTGGCATGACGTACACGCGCGACGCTGTTGTTGTTGGTGGCGGTATTGCGGGCCTGATGGCCGCAGCCTCCCTTGTTCGTGAAGGTTGGGCTGTGACTGTGCTGGAGCGGGCCCAGGCATTCGGCGAAGTAGGCGCGGGGTTGGCGATCACCCCCAATGGAATGTCCGCACTGGCATCCATCGGCGCCGACGCCGCGACACGCAGCGCTGGTCACCGGGTGCGGATGGCCGGGACCACTGATGAGCGGGGTGCCTGGCTGATGCGTGCGCCATTGAACGCGTCGGCTAAACCTGGCCACGAGGTGTACGGAATCCATCGGCAGCAACTGCATGGGGTGTTACTCGGTGCTACCCAGCAAGCTGTACTGGTAAGCGGCGTGCGGGTCACCGGCGTCATCCCAGGAGACCCAGCCGGGCACCGGGCCAGCGTGGAGTGCGTCGACGCCGAGGGTGTCCTAACCGTGTTCGAAGCTGACCTCGTCATCGGCGCGGACGGTGTGAACAGTGCCGTCAGAGGTCGTCTTGCCCCGCGGACAGTTCCCAGGTTCAGCGGCAAGTCGTCCTGGCGCGGCATCGTCGAAGATTCATCGCTCGTCACCGAGGACTTCATTGTCCGATGGGGCCCGGGCACCGAATTCGGGGCCGTGCGCATCGGAACCGATCGCGTGTACTGGTACGGGTACACGCACTCGGAAGAGGGTCACCGCTGGCCGAACGAAAAGACTGCGGCAGTGAGCCATTTCCGCGGTTGGACTGAGCAAGTGCAGTTCCTGATCAGTGAGACCGCGGAGCATCGCGTGATGCGGCACGATGTGTACTCGCTCGGTCCCGCCCTTGAGACGTACGTCCATGGCCGGGTGGTCCTCATTGGGGACGCCGCTCACGCCATGGTTCCAACAATGGGCCAGGGTGCTAATTCTTCCCTGGAAGACGGCGCCTGTATCGGGCTCCTGATTGGCCGGCCGGTCAATGAAGGAACACCCCTGCAAGCCGCGCTCGCCAGGTTCGACGCAGTCCGTCGCCCGCGAACTCAAGGCATTGCCCGCCAATCGCAACGCACCGGACGGATCGGAGCGGATGTTCGAAGCAGATTGGGTATCACTGCCCGCAAGGCCCTGCTGAAAGTGGTCCCCGCGGGTCCGGCAATGCGCGCCGGAGCCTCACTGCTGTCCTGGGAAGCTCCGGCATAGCTGGAGCCCCGGCGCTACAGTGTGGGACGTGAACGCTTCCGATATGACACCACCTCTACCGACTGCCCGGTTGCGCTTCCGCGAGATGGTTCCGACTGATCTCGACCAGATGGCCGCGCTGCTTGGCGACCCCGAGGTGATGCGTTACTACCCCGCACCGAAAACCCGCGAAGAGGCCGCACGGTGGATCGCGTGGAATGAAAAGAACTACGCGGATCACGGGCACGGTTTGTGGATCATCGAAACGCACGACGGCGGGTTCGCCGGCGACTGCGGGCTGACGTTACAGCGGGTGAACGGATCCCCGGCGCTCGAGGTTGGGTATCACGTACGAAGCGGGCTGCAGGGTCAGGGGCTTGCGACGGAGGCGGCCGCCGCCTGCCGCGACCTCGCCCGCGACCGCATTGGCGCCGTCGAGCTTTTCGCGATCATCCACCCCGACAATCGTGCGTCCCAGCGAGTGGCGGAGAAGCTTGGCATGAGCCCTTTCGCCGAGAATGAGGCCTGGACCGCTCCGCTCCGGACGGTCATGAGGATGCCGCTCCAGTTCACCCAGCAGACGTAGAATCAGCGCCATGACCAACCCTTCCGAAACCCCCGGCGTGCTCTTTGTCTGCAGCAAGAATGGCGGCAAGTCCCAGCTGGCTGCAGGCCTGATGCGGCACCTCGCCGGCGAGAGCGTCGCTGTCCATTCCGCTGGTACTAAGCCGGGTAGTGACCTCAATCCGCAGTCGGTCGAGTCGCTGCAGGAGGTTGGAGTCTCAACCGATGGCGAATACCCGAAGCCTGTGACGGACGAGGTGCTCGGCACCGTGGGGACGGTCATCGTTCTGGGAACCGAAGCGAAGCTCGAACCCCTACCCGGGCAACGGTTCGAGGTGTGGGAAACGGACGAACCGTCGCAACGCGGGATCGAAGGAATGGAACGGATGCGCCTGATCCGTGAGGATATTCGCCGTCGGGTTGAGCAGCTGCACCGCGAGCTGACTTCGGGCTAGTCGGCGGCTCGAACCCCGGGCTCAAGGACCACCGATGCAAAACCGAGCCACGTATGGCGGTTCCCGGCCCAGCACCATCCGACCTTCGGCGCCCCCTTGTTCTCCCGGCCATCCCGGCCGGTACCGCCGCTGATCCAGATTGCCGGTGTCCGCGCGTCGAGCTTTGCGCCTTTCCGCTTGCGCGAGCCGATGGTCATGAAGCAACGGTTAGGTTCGAGCTGCTCCGGGTGCTGCAGGAGCCAGGAGATGCCCTCGCTCAGGGTGAGGGGCCGGCGTCGTCGTCTGGTGATTTCCGGCAGCGCCTCGTCGGGGCTCCAGTTCAGCATGTCATCGCCCCTGTCCACGGAGTGCACAAGGTAGAGCGGTGCCGATGAGATGGAGAGTCCCTCGATAGGCGTGAACTCGGCGATGTCTGTCATGTCCTCCACAACAAAGCCGCGCTTGCCGTCGCGGGACAGGAGCGTGGCCAGCACGCCGGCTGGGACTAGGGACGGAGAAACGGCGACCACCGAATCCGGTCCTGCTTCCGGAAGCTGCGCACCGAGGTGGCGAAACTCATCAGGGCCCAGGCCTGCCAGCGCCGAAACGCCCAGTTCCACAAGCCTTTCGACCTGCGCTTGTATTGAGCGGTGATCGGTCGAAACGATCAAAGATTCCATGCGCTATTTCCCCTCGACGGCGGCACGTAGCTACCCCAACGAAATCGCACCGCATCGCATTCCCGTCCCGCACCGCCTACTCAAGCAAGCAGGGCGTGGACTGATCGTCCACACCCTGCCAAGGTGCCGCTCGCTACACCAGGGGTTACCGCCGTCGTGCTAGTTGAAAACGGGCTCACCGTTGCGGGTGAGCTGCCAGTTCTCCACGAAGAAATCGGAAGGGTCAATGCTCCCTTCCACGATCAGGTAATCGATGAGGAGCTGGCGGATTTCCGTTGTCTGGTTCACGAGTACCGGTGCCGTGGCGATGTGTGGGAAGTTGCCTCCGCCGGACTGCCGGTAGTTGTTCGTGGCTACCGCGAAGCGTTGTGCCGGGTCAATCGGCGCATCGTCGTAGCTCAGGTTGGTGATGCGCTGGCCCACCGGCTTGCTGATGTCGATGTCGTAGGAGACGCCGGAGAGCATGTCGTAGTTGTAGTCGGGTGTGCCCCCGGCGTTGGTCAGCGTGGCGGGGTCAACCGGTGCGCCGGACGCGGTCTGGTTGAAGTACTTTGCCGAGAACTCGAGGTAGTCCTTGATCTGCGCACCGGTCATCTCGACACCGAAAAGCGTGTTCGGGAAGACATAGAGGCCGGCGATGTCGCGGATGGTCACAGGACCTTCAGGTATGACGGCGGCGCGGTTGAAAGGTGCCACAAGTGACAGGACGGGTAGGTCGGCGTTGGGCGTTCCCTCCAGTGCCTGGTCCACTGCGTCGGCCTGCACCTTGTTGACGAAGTCCATGACGGCAGTATCGCGGAGGCGTGAGTCCGCCGCCGACATGGTTTCCGTTGCAGTACCGATCGCCGTGTTCACGTAGTCGATGGTGCGCTGGTGCTGATCGGCAACCAGCGCGGAGATCTTCGGGTCGGCAGCGACTGTGTTGGCGTTCAGCAATTCCGAGTTGGCCGAAACGACGTCCCATTGCCCGCGGACCTTGATCAGTTCGAAGTCCATCACAGACAGGCGTTGGCCCCAGTTCTTCGGTTCAGTCAGAAGTACCTGCTCGCCGGTTTCCTGGTTGGTGACATAGCGTTCGGGAATCTCCTGGTGCTCGTGTCCGGCGAGGATGGCATCGATTCCGGCCACCTGCTCGGCGATCAGCGTGGACGCGTTCTCGACAGGCAGGCCTCCGCCGTAGGAGGACGTTCCGGACGGGCCCGAGTGCGAACTGACGACGACGACGTCGGCACCTGCCGCCTTCATCTCGGGTACGTACCTCTCGGCCTGCTCCACCATGTCGAGGAAGCGGAGTTCACCTTCGACGTTGTTCTTGTCCCAGATGGCGCTGCCCGGGGTTGTGAGGCCCAGGATACCCACCCGAATGGGCTTCTGGCCCTTGAGCTTGACCGTCTTGATCACGTACGGGGTGAACGCGTTCTCGCCGGTCTCCCAATCCACCACATTGGCACCGAGCAGCGGGAAGTCGATCTGATCTTCGAAGGTGCCCAGGAGCTCCAGGCCGTAGTTGAATTCGTGGTTGCCCAGGGTGGTGGCGTCGTAATCCATGGCGTTCATGGCGGCGGCCATGGGGTGGATTTCGCCTGTCTCGGTGACTGGCTCCACGTTGGCGAAGTAGTCCGTCAAAGGGGATCCCTGAATGGTGTCGCCGTTGTCGATGAGGAGCGTGGACTCAGCGCCGCGCACTTCGCGGACGGAGTTCACCAGGCTGGAGATTTTGGCGAGGCCGATGTCGTTGGACGCGGCGTCTGTGTACTCGGTGTTGGTGAAGTAATCCCAGTTCTCAATGTAGCCGTGGAGGTCGCTGGTACCCATGACCGTGATGTTGACCGACTTGTCTTTAGGGCCTTTGGCTCCGCCGGGAGCGGCCGATGCTGCGGGGGCGAGGCCGAGTGCGGCGACGCTCGTAAGGGCAAGCAGTGCGACGGCGCGACGCCCTTTGGTGAAACTTTCTGACACGTGAAATCAGCTCCTGTTAGTGATGCGGTGTCGACAGGCTACCGGGGCCCGGTGACACTTCGGTGACGGGCGGTCTCGTTTCGGGTGAACAAACGCTGGCCCCCGCTGAGAGAAGCGGCGGCGCCCAAAAGAGTGGCGCCACTCCTAGTGATCCCGCTTGCAGGTCAGTTCTCGCAACCGGTGCCGACCACGGTTACCGGGCCCTGCACGTAGGACGGCCCGTTGCCGCTGCCGCTCGCGCTGATTATGCGCAGCGTGGGCCCAACTCCATGATGGGAACCGGTCGGGGCAGCTTCCTCGCCGTTCACAGTGAAGACGGTTCAGCATCCATTAGCGGGCGCTTCGTCGAGCATCTCAGAACCAGGAGAACGACGAACTTACGATAAGTGATTCGGATGATGGCGGTGCGGGCCTACCCGGCCATGTTCACGGTGAGTCCTATGTTTCTCTCGGATGCAGCTTCATAAAGGATTCGTCCGATCGCGAGATCGAGTAAGCCAATGCCGACGGAGTTGAACAGTGTTATGTCTGTGTCAAACTTGCGGCCGGTGGTGGTTCCTGCGACGACGTCGCCGAGTTCGCCGGCTACGTCTTCAAGGGCCATGGCGCCTTCCTCGACTGCGAGAAGAAGATCTCCGGACTTCGCAACGGCAGTGGCCATGCTGTCGACAATGACTGTTGATCTGGCCATCCCAAACGAGTCGATTTCGCGATGGGAGCCGCGCGGCCGCGCACCTACCGCATTTATGTGTATACCGGGCAGAAACCACTCGCCCTTGATTATGGGCTCAACGGACGGAGTGAGAGTGCATACGAGGTCTGCGGATTCCACTACCTCTCTGGCACTGGATGCTTCAATGATTTTAAGGTCATGGTGAGCGACGGTGCGGCGGAAACTTTGGACCGTTGCCTTCGTGCGCGACCAAACAATCACTGTGTCGATAGGTAACGCAACCAGGATGGCTTCCAGATGCGCCGCCGCAAGGGCACCGGCTCCAATCAGGCCCAAAGTGGTACTTCCCGGGCGCGCAAGGTACTTGCTTGCCACGGCGCTTGCGGCCGCTGTTCTCGTGCGGGTAGGAACGCGACCGTCAAGGACGGCAAGCGTCTCGCCGGTCTGCTGATCAGCCAGGAGAATTGTTGATCGCTGGGTGGGTAGTCCGGCCCCAATATTGGAAGGGATGTCTGAGAGTAGTTTCACCGCAGCAAGGCCGGGCCCGTCCGCGAGTCCTGACATCACGACGAAGTTGGAATCTGACGACGGGAGTTGCATGGCGGTGGGAGCGGGTTGGTGTGCGGTTCCCAGACCGATTTCCGCGAAGATACGCTCGACCGCTGCGACGGTTGCGGGCATGTCGACGATGGCTTCCAGATGGGACGCAGTGAGCAGAAGGGTCATGCTAAACCTTAGGTTTGAAAACGGACGTTCGGTGATTAGGTGAGGATCTGCAGCGTCGGGGCCGCGAACCTGTTGGTACGGCTCGCGGCACCTGGTTTTAGATCAGCTCCAATCCGTCGGCGACGATCCGGCCTGCATGAATGACCGTGCGATCATCGAGACGATCCATGACGGCAGCCGTCACGGAGTCGCCAGCCAAAAGCACCAAGTCGGCGACGTCTCCGATAGCAAGACCGGGCCGGTCGGACACTGATGTGAGGCGTGTGACTCCGGGCGACATGATGGCTGCGCCACCAACTGTTGCAATTGCGGCGCAATGCTCGATGAGCTCATCGGCGCGAAATTGGTGCGTGAAGGCCAACTGCCATGTTCGGTCCAACATGTCGGCGTTTCCGTATGGAGACCAGTAGTCGCGCTGCCCGTCTTCGCCCAGCCCGACGCGCACGCCGGCCGCGACGAGATCCTGTAAAGGGAGACCCTTCTGCTGTGCCGGTGCGACGGTGGCCAGGCCGACGTCGAGCTCGGCGAATTCCTCGACCAAACGACGGGTCGTCGTCTCATTGATGCTGCCTAGTTCGTAGGAGTGTGACATTGTCAGCTGGCTCTGCATGCTCAGGGCTCTTACCCGTTCCAGGATGAGATCCGTGGAGAAGACTCCGAGATGGCCGGGCTCATGAAGGTGTACGTCAATCGGTACTTGGAACTTTTCCGCAAGGGAGAACAGAACGTCAAGGTGGCCTTTGGGGTCGCGGTCCAGTGTGCAGGGATCGATTCCGCCGACCCAGTGGGCGCCCTCGCGCAGTGCCTGCTCGATGAGGGGCACGGTTCCCTGCTCAAGTAGCAGGCCGGCCTGCGGAAACGCGATGATTTGCACCTCGCATCGATCTCTGTGGGCCTCAGCTGCTGCCTGTACGGCGTGGAAGCGTTCAAGTCCGCAATCCACGTCGATTTGTGCATAGCTGCGCACGCGCGTGACACCGCGCTCGATCATTTTTCCGAGCGTTAGCATCGCCCGTTCCTCGGCCGATGCTTCAGCGCCTCGCCAGTTCTTGCGGTCGTTCATGACCATGGGCCAGACACCTGGCGAGCCTGTGTGCGGCCGGAACGGCAGTCCGATGCGCGTCGAGTCGAGGTGCACGTGAACATCGGAAAATGACGGGAGGAGAAGACGCCCACGTCCGTCGACTTCATGGACCGAGGGATCGGCGGAGCGCAGATCAGCGACTACTCCATCCTTGACGAAGACATTCGCGGCGGCGCCTCCCCAAGGGCGGACATTTTTCAGGAGGAGAGAAGACACAGGAACCTTCCTACGACAGGGTAGTGATGGATTGCAGTGAGGGCTGCCGTCCCGATTCGACGTGAGCCAGCATGTACGCCTCCGCCAACCGGGCCTGACCAGTGCGGATCGCTTCGTAGATCTGATGGTGTTCGTGGCCCTGAACGTCCGCGCTGCGGTCGGCGGTCTGAGCAAACAACCAGCGCGTTCGCGCAAGGACCGGAGGCATGGTGTCGGAGAGCATGCGATGTTGGGCGGCACGGATGAGTTCCGTGTGGAACTCGGCATTCGCAAGCAGAATGGCCTGCGCGTCTTTCGACGCTGTGGCCGCGTCGGCACGCTGCATGGCATGATCGAGACCCTCGTGCGGGGAACCCGCCGCGTACTGCCGCGCCGCAGCTCCTGCGGCCAGCGGCTCCAACGCGCAGCGCAGATCGAAGAGCTCATCGACATCCCGCGCGGACATCTCTCGCACAATTGCGCCACGTCGCGGAAGGATCGTCACGAAGCCTTGAAACTCAAGATTGCGCAGCGCCTGGCGGACCGGGACGCGAGAAACACCAATGTCCTCAGACAACTCGCGCTCACGGAGGCGGTCGCCGGGCGCATAGGTGCCGACAACGATGCCTTCACGAATCGCAATTTCCGTCGTCTCCGTCAGGCTCGCTACGTCGGCTGATAGGTCAGACATCAGGGCCACTTCCCTTCTTTATCTTGGCTGCGGCTCGTCGCCTCCAAAACGGGGCGAGTAATTGCCGTGGCTTGCAGGCTGGTGCCGACAGACTCGTAAAGCGTAATGCCGCGGTCGCCGAGTTGTGATGCTCGAGATGTTTTATCGACCCGCGTGGGACTTGGGCGCACCGTCAGGGCCCAATTTCTCACCCGTAGCGCTGGAAGGTAGGGCTTGAGCCCATGAAAGTAGGGCGCTTCATTCGTCTCGAAGCGAAGCGCGGTCGGCGCAGCGATGTGAGCGGCCTGCCCTTGCCGGTCGAAGTCGATGAGGAGCACGCACTCGAAGCGGGAAGAATTCGGCATCATTCCACCACGGGGAAGGTCGGTGGGAAAATGCTGTCGGACACCCGGCCAAGGGGGTCTCGTAGGGCGTACCCCTCGCGTAGCTTTTCGAATATGGCTTCGGCATCGGCGCGAAGTTTGTCGAGGTCAATGCCGGCAATCTCGCTGTCACGCATGACGATGCGGCCCGCGACCATGGAGAAGATGGCGTTGCGCGCCGTGCCATTGAGGACGAGGGTCCGCAGGGGATCGTCGTTGACACCGTCGCGGAAATCGGCGAGGGAGAATGCAGTGAAGTCTGCCGTAGCGCCCTCTTCGATTGTGCCGAGGTCAGGGCGGCGCAGCGCTTTCGCACCGCCGGTGGTGGCGGCGTTGATGTACTGGGCAAAATCCGCCGAACCGTACCCAAACCGCGACCGCGCCGCGTGCACCCCGACATCCATTCCGCGGATCAAGTCCGGTGGGAAAGAGTCGGTTCCAAGCGCCATCGTGATGCCTGCAGCGTTGTAGTCCGACAATGTGTTGAGCACTTCGCCGTACCGGAATGATGTCAGGGGACAGTGCACCACGCTGGCGCCGGCCTCCGAGATGCGGCGCAAGTCGACCGAGTTTTGCGCGGGAACTTCCATCCCGCCCAGTGCCGGGTTCCGGTCGGTCCAGAGCGCATGCGGAATCAGCAGCCGATTGTTCAGGAGGTTGAGACGGTCCAGCAGGTCAAGCGGGGTAATTCCGTGGCGCTCCTGAATCATGGCGCGCTCCCACCCCTGCTGAAGGCTGTGCAGCCGGATGAGGAGATCCCGTTTAGTTGCAGCCTCGGCCGTCGCGGACAGAAGCTCATCGCTCATCGTCTCAATGCGGCAGGGGAGAAGAACGGGACGAAGGAGGGGATCGTCTGCCGAGATGAGCTCATCGGCGAAGGCAAGGGCCTGCTTGAAACCTTCGCGCCCCAATTCGTCATTTGTCACTAGCGTCCGTGACACCGTCCCCTTCTCATCCATCTCCGCGGCTGCCACTGAGGAACGATACGACGGGCCGAGCCAGCCACGCAGGCCCAGATCTCTGGACACCCGCGCCATCTCGCGGAGCTCATCAGCGGATTCGCCCCATTCGAGGTGCACTTCAGAGGCGATCGGCATGTAACTTGTGATGCCGTGCAGGGCTAGTTGCACCAGCCCGAAGGTGCGCAAAATCGAACGCTCCTCGGGCGTCAGGATCGCAGATCTGCCTGAGCGCCAGTGTTCAGCGGAGCCGGAGAGCAGCAAAGCATCCTGTGGGCTGTGCCAGGAGTCCAAGAGGAGGTGGTCGATGTCGACGAGAGCGTCGAGGTCAATGAACCCCGGGAACAACACGGCATCGCCCAGATCAATTACCTCCGCTGCCGCAGACACGGCGGTGACGTAGTCAATCGGGGTGCTGTCTGTACCTGCCTCTGCGATCCAGGTTTCAGAAGTTGCCTGATCACCGAGCACGCCATGGCTGCCCACCGCGGCGACGCGGCCATCGCGGACATGGACGACCGCGTTGTTCAGCCAACGCCGATTTTTCCCCGCACCAACTAGCGCGTGCTTCGAGCGAATCACATAGTTCATGTAACTTGTATACCAGATTTGTGAAGGCTCTTGTGAGATAAGACACATTAGGGTAGCTTTTCTGCACAGTTAGTGCGATCAAGTGAATGCCTTGCACTCAACACAACCCTCGACACTTCTGATTGGTATACAAAATGAATCAAAGGTCAGACTCCAAACCGGCTACCAACTCGACCACAATCCGCAAATCGGCACCTCCGACAGGGTCCGCCATCCAGTTGAGACACTGGGCAATCTCCGTGGGACTAGCCGTCTCTATTTCGCTGATCGCGATCCTTATCGGCCAACACACGATAGAGATCGGGCCGGCCGCCGTTGTGCTGTTCCCGATCATCTGGGCCGTTTTGCTGGGCGCCATTGTGGGACTGCAGCGCCTCAAACCAGTGACCGGGCGCGTACGTGCCGTCGGCGACCCGCAAATCCGCATCGGGATCGTCCTCTTCCTTGCTCTGCTTGGAATGGGTATCGGCCCAAACCTCGGCAGGATCACCAACCTCGGCCCGGCAATCATGCTGCAGGAAGTCGGCCACATCTTTGGCACTGTCATCATCGCCCTGCCAATCGCCGTGGGGTTGCGCATGGGCCGGGCAGCAATCGGTGCAAGCTGGTCAGTGGACCGCGAGTCGTACCTCGCCTTCGCAATAGAGAAGTTTGGTACCCGAGCACCGGAGTACCGCGGCGTGTTCGGCGTCTGGATCTTCGGTTCGCTGTTCGGTGCCCTGTACATCTCCCTTATCGCAGGCCTCCTGGGCAGCCTTGGAATACTGAGCCCGCTTGCCCTCGCGATGGGTCTGGGGCTCGGTTCGTCGTCGATGATGCTGGGCGGGGTCGGCGCTCTGTCGGTTCTGTATCCGGATCAGGCGGGCGAAATCCTGGCAGTCGCAGGCCTATCCAACCTGGTCACCAACATCGTCGGATTCTATGCAGGCGTGTTCCTCTCCCTGCCGATGGCGCGCAAGCTGTATCTGTTCTGGGCCCGTGTTTGGCGCCGCCCGCAGGTCGAAATCGACGAAGCGAAGCTCGTCGCCCGAGGCATTTTCCCCGAAGGTGATGCGTCGCGTGATGGCGGTGCTACGGAGGCCCGCATCTCCGATCCGTCCGTTTCGGACGCGTCAGACAAGAAACCGACGACAACCGAGGCTGCCGCCGAACTAGGGGTTGTTGTTGACCCACCCGAGCCCCGCAGCAAGAAAATTTCACTCTTCGTCTACCTCAGCGCCGGAATCCTTGGACTGCTGCTGAACTTTGTGGGCACAGGCGAGTTCAAGCCAATCCAGCTTGTAGGCACGGTCATGCTGGTGCTGCTGACGGCGCTCTCCTTCCGCCTCGCTAAATGGGTTCCGTCCGTTCCGGCCAGCGTCTGGGTACTTGGCATCGCCACGATTCTCAGCGCCCCGTTCATGCCATTCGCCGCCACCTTCGTTGGTTTGGTCGACGGCATCAACGTCATGCTCTTCGGCCTTCTGCAGTTGGCGCTGATCGGTATGAGCCTTGGACGTGACGTAGGTGCAATCAAGCAACTCAGCTGGAGGGTCGTCGTCGTCGCGATCATGACCCTAACAAGCTCCTTCGTCGTCGCAGCAGTTCTTGCGCAGACGGTTCTACACCTCTGACGCGATGGAAGCCGGGCTGCGCTTCTTCGCGCAATACAACCATCCTCTTTGGCGGGGCGGGTTGGCGGAATACCTCGCCGCGATTCTGGGAGCCGCCGCTATCCGGACCGGCTGTCGCATCCGCTTACCCGCCGCATGATCGAAGGAGTTGCAGGTCTCGCACTGACCGGATTTGGGGGGCAAACTCGTCATCAGCCGCTAGCCGTCGTTCGGCGACTTGACCCGGGCTACAGTGCCTAGAAGGGCACGCTGAGGTGCGGACAGGTGCGAGAGCACTGCTAAGAGCTGTACGTGCTGCATCTTCGGATTCCGCCAGCGGCCCTTCAATGCCTCATGAGCCTCCTGGTGGGTCAGGTCACCTTGGCCAGAATGGTCTTCGACATAGATATCCCCAGATTCAAGAACGCGGTTGTGATGCATTCAGTATGGGTGTAGACAATCTGGCTTATCCGCAGCTTGGACGCAGGATTGGCTGCGTTGTTTACCCGTACTGGCAGGGCGTTCCTGTTGACACGCGAGCAATAATGAGGGCAGAAGTACACATCAACCGGTCGACGGAGGACACCATGGCAGCGAACGACGACGGCGCTAACGTTCCCATCCAAGTCGAGTTAGTACCGGATTCAGACGACTCCGCATCACGCATTCCCGGCGCAGTCGCTGCCGCCGCGATCGCGCCGGGCGCGGTGGCTGCGTTCTTTGCAGCCGACGACGGCGCCGGCTCCGTCTACAGCGATCCCGCTGCCTTACGCGGTGGTGACTCAGGCGGGACTTACTCCGAAGTGCCCGGACCGGGACCGCACGTCGATTTCGCCGGATCCTTCGAAGCCGGCGGGGCGGACGGCGGCGAATAAGCCGCGATCGATTAGGCAACGCCCGTCGTCGTCGTCCGCCTAGCTTCGGAAAAGACCGCTGTACGCGTTGAGGGCCTGCTGGCCGCCCAGGTGCGCGTAGAGCACGTTGCTGTCCGTGGGGATTTCTTTGCTGGCCACGAGGTCGATCATGCCGGCCATGGACTTGCCCTCGTAGACCGGGTCGGTGATCATTGCCTCGAGTGAGGCGCTGAGGCGCATGGCTTCGAGTGTCGACTCGACCGGGATGCCGTAGAGGTCGCCAGCCCAGCCTTGGAGGATGGTGATTTCGTCGTCGCGGAGGTCGCGTTCGAGGCCGATGAGGTTCGCCGTGTTCCTGGCGATTCGCGCTACCTGGCCGCGCGTCTTCTCAAGGGTTGCGGAGGCGTCGATTCCGAGCACGCGGCGGGGGCGGCCGCCGGCATCTTCGAGGGCGGCGAACCCGGCGATCATGCCCGCATGCGTGGACCCGGTCACCGTGCACACCACGATGGTGTCGAAGAAAACGCCGAGTTCTTCCTCCTGTTGCTGCACCTCGTACGCCCAGTTGGCGAAGCCGAGCCCGCCGAGTTTATGCTCCGACGCTCCGGCCGGGATGGCGTACGGTTTGCCGCCGGCTTCCTCCACCTCTGCGAGGGCGTTCTTCCAGGAGTCGCGGATGCCGATGTCGAACCCGGCAGCGTCAAGCCGGACGTCCGCGCCCATCATCCGGGAGAGCAGGATGTTGCCCACGCGGTCGGTGAGCGGGTCCGGCCAGTCGACCCAGTTCTCCTGCACCAGCACCGCCTTCAGCCCAAGCTTCGCTGCGACGGCAGCGACCTGCCGGGTGTGGTTGGACTGGTACCCGCCGATGGACACGATGGTGTCAGCGCCCTCGGCGAGAATGTCGGGCACGATGTACTCGAGCTTGCGGGTCTTGTTGCCGCCGTACGCCAGGCCGGAGTTCACATCCTCACGCTTGGCCCACAGCCGCGCGCCGCCAAGATGCTTGGTCAGCCGGGGCAAGTGGTGCACCGGGCTGGGGCCGAAGGTGAGCGGATAACGTTCAAAGTCCGTGATGGCCATGAATCCTCATTTCACTAATACCAGTGCGGAACATTCTGTCCGGTTTGCTCAGCTTTGACGAGGATCCCCGGCCCAGGCGGCGAGACAAACTAGCGGGCGCCGCCGTCGTCGTTCTTCACACGCCGCACGAAAGGCGACAGCACGACGGCGACAAGCCCCAGCACCCCGCCGATCAGGAACGCAGCATTCGCGCCCGAGGCCTGCGCAGCTGCTTCGGGCGCTCCCCCGGATGCCGCCGTCGTCGCACCGATGGTGAGGGCGGCTACGAGGACGGCTGTGCCCGCCGCGCCGGCGAGCTGCTGCATCGTGTTGAGGCTTGCGCTCCCGTGTCCGTAGAGGTTGCGGGGCAGGGAGCTGAGGGCTGCCGTCATGAGCGGGGTCATGAGCATCGCCAGGCCGAGCGAGAAGATGCCGTACGTGACACCGATCATCGGCAGCGGCGTTTCGGCGTCCAGGCTGGCAAGCCACCACTGGCCGACGGCGACCAGGACGGCTCCGGGGATGACCAGCGGGCGGGGGCCGACGGCGTCGTACACTTTGCCGATGATTGGCGACGCGATTCCCTGAAGAACGCCGCCCGGCAGCAGGAGCAGGCCCGTAGTCAGTACGCTGGCGCCGACGCCGTTCTGTAGGTAGATCGGCAGGACCGTGACCGTGCCGAGCATGGTCCCGAACACCAGCATCAGGAGGGCAACGGAGATCCTGAAATTGCTGACCGCGAACGGGCGCAGGTCCAGCAGGGCGGAGTCGGAGGAACGCTGCAGCCGGATCTGGCGCCGGGCGAACACAATGAGCGCCAGCACGCCGAGCACCAGCGCGACCACCGGAAGCCACGCACCGTGAAGTACGGCGTCGATGGACGCCAGCCCGTACACGAGGCCACCGAAGGCCACCGCGGACAACGCCACGGAAGGCACGTCCAAAGGTGCCTTGCGGGTGTTGCCGCCCTTCTTCAGGAGCATCAGGCCAAGCACAAAAACGATCGCGATGACCGGCAGCATCAGCCCGAAGATCCAGCGCCAGCCCAAGGCGTTGACTACGACGCCGGACAGGGTCGGCCCGATCGCCGGCGCCACCGAGATGACCACGCTGTTCAGTCCCATGACGGTGCCGCGGTGTGCGGGGGCCACCTCGTTGAGGGTGGTGGTCATCAGCAGCGGCAGGATGATGGCGGTGCCGCTGGCCTGCACCACGCGGGCGATGAGGATGATCCCGAAGGTTGGTGCCACGGCAGCGAGCAGCGTCCCGGCAATGAAGAGCAGGAGTGCGGCGGTAAAGAGGGTGCGCGTGGTGAAGCGCTGCAGTAGGAAACCGGTGGTTGGGATGACCACGGCCATGGTGAGGAGGAAGCCGGTGGTGAGCCATTGCGCCGTTGTTGCGGCTACGGAGAACTCCTGCATGAGGTTCGGGAGGGCAACGCCCACTACTGTCTCGTTCAGGATCATCACGAACGCGGACAGTGCCAACACCGCGATGAGTGGCGCGACTCGGGTTGTCTTTTCGGGCTCGACGGCTGGAGCCGGAGCGGTTCCACTGACTGTGGAGGGCGGCATGGAGTACCTGTTTCTGATCGTTGGGTCGCTAGCATAGTGTCACAAAGTGCCACTTCGGCATAAGCTGCCAGAAGACAATGTGGTGAGTTTCATAGGAGAACAAATGAACGACGACGACGGCGCCCCCTCGCTGCGTGCCCGCCGCCGGCTCGACACCGAGCGGGAGATACACCGCGCCACGCTGGAACTGTTCGAGGCCCAGGGCATCCAGGCCACCACGGTTCAGCAGATCGCTGACCGCGCGGGGGTTTCGTCGCGGACCTTCTTCCGGTACTTCACCCGCAAGGAGCACGCGGCGCTGCCCGGCCAGCACCGGATGCTCGCCGGTATTCGGTCATTCAACACCACGGCGTCGAATCCCCGGGACCTGCTCAGCGACGTCGAGGCGATGGCGGAATCGGTGATGGAGCAGGAGTCTTCCGAGGATCTCGGTGAGCACGGCCGGGTGATGCGGGTGCTGGCGGCGGAACCGGAACTTCACGGGTTGGCTGCCGCGCAGGATCAGGTGTTGGCCAACGAGTTGCGGTCCCGGATCATGGCACAGGTTGAGGACAGCATCGATTCGCTGGCCGTGCTGCTGGTGACTGAGGTGGCGGTTTCGGTGTGGCGGGCGTCGTGGGTCCGGTGGGGCGAACTCGCGGCAAGCGGACAGGCCCACGAACCGGTGAAGGTGTACCGGGAGACCCGCGCGGAGCTGCGTCGGATTGTGAGCTGAATGCTCCCCTACTCGACGAGCCGCACATCCTCGCCGCGCAGGTTGGCGCGGAAGCCGTCCTGCTGAACGGTGACTTTCTGGAGGACAAGCCCTTCGGGCAGGCCCTCGATCGCGTGCTCGATCGTCACGAATTGGCGGACGACGGCGGCAGTTGCGTCCGAGAGGAAGTCCGGTCCGCCGAAGTCGATTGAGCGGGGCTCCACCACGAGAAGCCCGTCCACCACTTCGACCGTGCCGGTGGCAGTGACTTCAAGTCCGCGTCCGAGAAACTCGACGGTGCGCACCACCCGGGCCTCGCCGTCGTCGGCTGCGCTGACTACTGATCCTCCGCCGAGTTCAGCGGCGATCACGTCGAACGGCACCGTCACGTCGACGGTGAGCTGGCCAGCCACAAGCCCGTCCTGAGCCGCGATGACGTCGCTGCCGACAGCCCGGACGTCGTTGAGCGTTGAGCCGTCGGCCACCACTGTCCCGGCGTCCAATGTCATGTCGGCGAGCCAGACGTCGTCCGCGCCCAGGTCTGCGGGTGGCTCAGCGTCAGGTGAGGTTGTCTCGGCACTGGCTGACGGCGTCGGGCTTGGTTCGGCGTCGTTCTCCCCCGCCGGATCAGTGACCGCAAACCAAAAGATCACGGCCACAATAACCAGGAGCAAAAGCATCCCAGCGGCACCAAGCAACCAGTCCTTCGCGCGCGTCCAGTCCATAGGGACCAGTCTGGTGGTTCGCCGGACTGGACGCGAGCGAGAAGTGACTAAGCGTCGACGATGATGACCGTGACCACGGGCTTGCGGCGCAGCGACCGGTCGGACCAGCGGACCAGTCCATCAGCGATCGCCTTCTCCGCATCCGGGCCAGTCTTGTCGCCCTTGAGCTGGGCGAGGGTTTTCTCGACGATGTCGGTGGCCTTGTCCAGCTCGCCGTCTTTCGGGGCCCAGCCGACGGGGAAGAACTCGGGGTCCTCCTCCAGCTTTCCGGTGTCCGGGTTGACGATGGCGAGGACCGTGAGTGCACCGTCTTCGGCGAGGCGGATGCGGTCCTGAAGGGACTCCTCCGTCGCTGCTCCCGCGACCATGTTCTCCACGTACACGTAGTCCGCGGTGACCTTGCCAGTGACGCGGGCAACGCCGTCCTTCAGGTCGATGGTGGTGCCGTCTTCGACCACGAGGGTATTCTTCGGGTCGACGCCGGTGCGCACCGCGAGTTCGGCGTTGGCCTTGAGGTGACGGTGTTCGCCGTGGACGGGCATGACGTTGCGGGGGCGCACGAGGTTGTAGCAGTAGACGAGCTCACCGGCGCTGGCGTGGCCGGAGACGTGGACCTTCGCGTTGCCCTTGTGGACCACGTTGGCGCCGAGCTTGGTGAGGTCGTTGATGAGCCGGTAGATGGAGGTCTCGTTGCCCGGGATGAGCGAGCTGGCGAGGAGCACGGTGTCGCCCTGGGTGAGGTCGATCATGTGGTCCTGGCTGGCCATGCGGGCCAGAGCTGCCATGGGTTCACCCTGTGAGCCGGTGCAGATGATGACGGCCTTCTTGGGGTCCATCTTGTCGAGTTCCTTGAAGTCCACGAGCAGTCCACGCGGCACGTTGAGGTAGCCGAGTTCACGTGCGGTCTTCATGTTGCGGACCATGGAGCGGCCGACGAAAGCGACCTTCCGGTTGTACAGCTGTGCCGCGTCGATGACCTGCTGGATGCGGTGGATGTGGCTGGCGAAGCTGGACACGATAATGCGGCGCGGGGCGGTGCGGAACACCTCGTCGATGGCCGGTGCGAGGTCCTGTTCGGAGATCTGGAAGCCGGGGACGTCGGCGTTCGTGGAGTCGGGCAGGAACAGGTCAACGCCTTCCTCGCCGAGCCGGGCGAATCCGGCGAGGTCGGTGATGCGCCCGTCGAGGGGGAACTGGTCCATCTTGAAGTCACCGGTGGCGAGCACGAGCCCGGCCGGGGTGCGGATGGCGACTGCGAGGCCGTCGGGGATGGAGTGGTTGACGGCGAGGAATTCGAGATCGAACGGCCCGAACTTCTTCCGGTCCCCTTCCTTGACCTGGACGGTCTTGGGGGTGACGCGGTGTTCCTGGAGCTTGGTCTTGATGAACGCGAGGGTGAGCTTCGCGGAGATGATGGGGATGTCGGCGCGTTCGCGCAACAGGTAGGGGACGGCGCCGATGTGGTCTTCGTGCCCGTGGGTGAGGACGAGTCCGACGACGTCGTCCAGCCGGTCCCGAATGTAGGAGAAGTCGGGGAGGATGAGGTCCACGCCCGGGTGGTGCTCTTCGGGGAAGAGGACGCCGCAGTCGACGATGAGCAGCTTGCCGCCGAATTCGAACACGGTCATGTTCCGGCCGATTTCCTCCAGCCCGCCGAGCGCGACGATGCGCATGGCACCCCTGTCGAGCTTGGGCGGGGTCTGGCCGGTGCGGGGTGCTGAGTGGCGTGACGTTCTAGTCAATGGGATCCGATCTCTATATCGGGCGGGAACCCGGAGCTCAAATACCGGAGGTAAGGTGCTTCGTGGCGGATACGCCCTGCTGGGGCCGAAAACCGCGCTGATTCAGCGCTGGCGGCACGGCAATACTTTGTACCGACTTTATCAGCGTTGAGAAGCCGACGGCGGCGGATGTTAGGTCTGTCGGCAGGTTCGGCCCGTTCTTCGGCTCCGCAAGGCTGGCCGAACGGACCAACTCCGTCATTTTGCCTTACCCGCCACAGGTCTTGGTGTGGTGAGCGACACTACGGCCACCGGCCACGCGCTATCAACCAACCACCCGCCACGAAGCGCTGGTTCGATGAGCAGCGGGGCGTTGGTGCTTAGAGCCGGACGCCCCTCAGCGCGGCGGACAGGGTGACCTCAAGCAGGTCGCGCTTGCGCGCCTGCGGGACATCGCGCAGGGCGCCGGAGCTGCACAGCACCGAAATGCCGTGCGCCGCAGACCACAGGGCGACCGCTGCCTCGAACCGTGCACCATGGTCATTCGCGCCTGAAGGGGCTTCGCCCTGGAGCGTACCGCCAAGCTCCAGCAGTACGGCGAACGGACTACCTTCCGGGTTGTCCTCGGGCAGCCCAAAACCGCTGGCAAGGCACCGAAACAGTAGTGGCTGGTTCAGCGCGAACTCAAAGTATCCTCGGCCGGCGGCGATTACCCGCTCACCCGGGGCGTCGGCGGGTGCCTCAGCGACCCGCGCGCACCGCTTGCCACCTCCTTGAGCACGTCCTGTACTCGTCCCGCGGCGTCCTTCATATCTTCATGCTCCCAAAACCTGAGCACTATCCAGCCGATGCTGGTCAGATGTCTATTGGTATCCAAGTCGCGGGCGACGTTCCCGGCCAGTTTTGCGTCCCACCATGCCGCGTTGGACTTCGGTGCCACCCCATGCACGGGACAGCGATGCCAGAAACACCCGTCGACGAAGACTGCCACCTTGGCCCGAGGGAAGAGGACGTCGGCACGGCGACGTCCCATTCCCGGTAGCGCAGTGTCGACCCGGTAGCGCATCCCCCGCCGATGCAGCTCTCGCCTCAGCACCATCTCGGGTTTCGTGTCGCGTGACCCCTGTTTGGACATACGACAGGAGACCTCGCGCGGCACCTCTGCGCCAGCCGTGAAGCCGAGATCTCTCCGGTTGTCAGGCGTCTTCGTCATTCTTTGCAATGCTGCCTCTAAGAAACCCTCAGGGCAAGAACAGCCCCCAAAGACTCCTGATATCACTCCTTCCTCCTGAATGTGGGAATGGGAGAATATGGATTGACGCCAGCTCCCAAGAATATCACTGAGGTTCGGCACCGAATGGATGGGCCAGTGACCATGTCGAGCTCTTGGAATCGATCGGCTTCTAGGCGTTCCGATCAACCACAATCGGTCATCACTTGCACCATGAGGTTTCTTCCATGACAGATCAAACCACCGGTGCTACGCGGTGACGATCTTCAAACCTTCATGAGGGCGATGTTCACGGCAGCCGGCACACGGGTACTTCTGACGCCGTGAGCGGCACGTCGAACTGATCATCTTGCCGGAATCGTCCCGGATGCCCGGTTCCCCCGTACGACCTGGTAAT
The DNA here is from genome assembly GCF_055361185.1 of Arthrobacter sp. TRD_SC_6. Taxonomy (NCBI): domain Bacteria; kingdom Bacillati; phylum Actinomycetota; class Actinomycetes; order Micrococcales; family Micrococcaceae; genus Arthrobacter; species Arthrobacter sp. TRD_SC_6. The sequence continues at coordinate 1,674,054 of NZ_CM143953.1, read as the reverse complement.
TTGGTTGAACAATGGAAGACACAGAACGAACACCGGCCTCCACGCCGATCCCGGTCATAGACCTCTTCGCCGGCCCGGGGGGCCTGAACGAGGGATTCTCGAGCGTCGGTGAATGCGAAGGCGACCCCGTGTTCCGCACAGTTGGTTCCTTCGAGATGGAGAAACATGCTGTTTCGACCCTGACCCTCCGGTCGGTCTTCCGCCACTTAAAACGTACAGGGCACGTTCCACAAGCGTATTACGACTACATCTCCGGCACCCTGACCCGGAAGGACTTCGAGGAGGATCCCGCGGTCTCCCAAGCCTTGGCCGAGGCAGGGAAGCACGTCCACGAAATAGAGCTCGGCAAAAAAACCCGTGACGAAGTCGACACGAAAATTGCCGAAGCTCTGAATGCCGCACGCGCGCACGAGGACGCGGACTGGGTTCTAATCGGTGGCCCGCCCTGTCAAGCCTATTCCCTTGCAGGACGCTCGCGTAGGACGAACGACGATCAATTCGCCTTTGATCACAAGCACTTTCTCTACGAGGAGTACCTCCACATAATCGAGCGGTTCAAGCCGGCCGTTTTCGTCATGGAGAACGTCAAGGGACTGTTGTCTTCGACTAACAATGGTGTCGGCATGTTCGGCCAAATTATGCATGATTTGCGCCATCCGAATCCTGAACTGAACTACGAGATCCGGTCGCTCGTTGTTGACGAGCACGCCCATCAACTCCTGCCCGGAGATTTCGTCATCCCGGCTGAGAAGTACGGCATACCCCAAAAACGACATCGCATCATCCTGCTTGGCATCCGATCGGACGTTGTTGAGCGGACAGACCGCGTCGTTCTTACTGAGACTTCGCCGGTTACGGTGAGGGACGCCATCGGCGACCTGCCGCATCGCCGATCTCAGATATCACCATCGAGACTAGATAGTGACGAAGCTTGGGCAACCCTTCGAAACGACGTGATCGCCTTGCGAACGGAGCCGCTGTCTGAGAAAGCCTCGGACGAACCTTTGGTGTTGGCAGACGCTGAGGAAGTAAATATTGCGCTCAAGACCTACCGAGAGTGGGTTGAAGACTCGCGAGTGACTGCGCCGCTCCAGCATGAAACCCGTCGGCACATGGCGAGCGACATCAAGAGATACGGTTATCTGGCGTGTAAGGCCCTTGAACTGGGCAGGAGCCCCAAGTTCAGTCACCTCCCGGCGGGCCTGGAGCCGAACCACAAAAACATCGGCAAGGAGAACACGCCCTTCCTGGATCGTTTCCGGGTCCAGGTCTGGGACTCGCCGTCGACGACGATCGTGTCCCATATCTCGAAGGACGGTCACTACTACATCCACCCCGATGAGACGCAGATGAGGAGCTTGACCGTTCGCGAGGCAGCTCGGCTGCAGACCTTCCCCGACAATTACTTCTTCGAAGGCAGTCGTACAATGCAGTTCCACCAGGTCGGAAATGCCGTGCCTCCCTTACTGGCTCGGCTCATAGCGGAGAAGGTGGCCGAGACCTTGCGTCTTCGCCCCAGCGGCAGCGAGAGCTAAAAAGCGGAGAAGCCTTTTTCCCGCGCTTTCTGAAGGGTTGCTATAAGTCGAGCGCTTTGCCGCTCGGACGGAAAGCCTCGCTTGCGCCCAGTCACCACGTCGAGGATACCGATATCGGTGGGGCCCGCGACCCGATTCGTGACGGCGAATGTGCGCAGTTCCTCCCACTCCTCCTTGGTCGTTGAGAAGACCTGCTTCTGGATGTCTATGCTGTTGTCGATTTTCTGTGTGGCCTTGGACGCATTCTGTGCCTCAGCCCGTACGGACGAGTCGACAAGCTCGGCCAGGAAATCGCTCGGTAATGAGAATGCCGCCGTCCGTACCGCTTCCCAGCATGCTGGGGATTTCGCCCACTCGGTCACGTTCGCGACCCGACGGGTGGGCGAGGTGAGCAGGTCCGAGACGGTTCTGGCTGCAGGAAGAGCCGTCGCCAGCATCGTTTCGGTGAGGGCTTGGTGCTGCCAGATCGCCGCGAAATCGAAGTGTCGTCCGGGCGCCTGTCTGCCGATCTCGAAGGCCAGCTTGGCCATCGTGTAGGTGACGATGTTCGCGAGGTAGCCTTTGTCGTACCAGTCCGCTTTCGCGACCGAACGTCTGATCTCCTCGTACATAATCGCTTTAGCGACGAGGTCCCGGAAGTACTGTTGATTGATTTCTTCGTTCGAGGTCTCCCAAGTCTTGGCGACGCTTTCGGCGAAGGCGACAAAGTTCTTCTGGGCGCCTGCACTCACGATGTGAGGTTTCTGGTCCCAGGAGACCGCGTACTTGGCCGCATCCGTCTTGCTGAAGACCTGGTTTCGTGGGTAGGTCGCTAAGAACTTGTTGGCATCGGCGGTGGCGAGCTTGTTCCTTTCGTTGAGGTACTGCCCACGGGTCCGCTCGTAGTACCACTTGGTGTGGTAGTTGACGCCCGGGCGTGCTGGGACGAGCAGTGTGCGGGACAGCTCCTCCAGCCGGATATGGAACGGGCTGTTCGAAAAGAAGTCGGCCTCGCTCACCCGGTTCTGGCTGTTGGCAAACCTTGAGATCTTCGGGACGAGGTCAACTGCTTTTTCGGGGTCCACGACGACGAGTTTCATCGGAACGAACACGTCGCCCAGAACTGAGCTTTTGGCATTCTCCCTTGCCACGTAGAACAGCGACGCAGTGGTCTGTCCGCCGTTGACGATCTGGAGGTCGATGACGGAGGTTGCCCTGAGCCCGTCCGGAGTCCGCTCGAGGCCGGTCGCCGTGGCGGTGATGCCGTTGTTGTACGCCATGAACATCTCGGGCTCGGACAAGATGGTCGTCTTGATGCCCTTGTTGACCTTTCCCCGACCGCTGAGGAAGGAGCGGACGTTCCCTTCCAGCAGTCTGCTTCCGTACTGCGCGTACAGGTCGGCGACGAGGGCACCCGGGACTGCAGCCATGTAGGTGGCGAAGTCCGCCGAATCGCCGCTGATCTCCAGGACCGGAAGTCCCTCAGGGATCCACTTGGTCAGGTTGATCTCGAGGGCCTCACGACCCTGCTGGGACTCCTGGACTTGGTGGAGTCTCTGGAGGTCCCAGAGGTGGAAATCCACCGGGACGCCGTTGAGGACCGAGGAGGGGACTTCCTTGATGCGGTCACTGAGCCGGCCGTTGGTCACGAGGTACAGGCGGTAACGAGATACCGCCCGTCCCCGGTGGTGCAGGTCGGCGGCTAACTGGTAGGCGGCGGAGCTTTCCTCCCGACCGGTGGTGAACTGTCCGGACACCGCCTCCATCAGGAAGTTCTCGACCGCTGACAAGCGTTTCTTGGCTTCAGTTGCCGTTATCACGTCGATGGATTCGGAGTTCGAGTGCAGGAGGACGGCCAGTGAGACCGATTCGTCGGCATCGTCCAGGTCGTACGCGTTCACTGCGAGCTTCTTGTTGCGCTGACCGGTTCCTTCGAACTGGAGCACGGTGAAGTTCTCGACCTCACCGGCTTCGGCGAGGCGTTCCGAAACCTCTGCCATGAACGCCATCGACGTGTAGTCGTTGTCGACTACTGCCTTGGCGTTGACGGTGTTCTGCAGGTCTGAGTAGAAGTCGTCAAGAATCATTTGAGGACGCTTCCGGTTTCGCAGTGAGTAGCCCGAGCTTCAAGAGATCGTTTTCAAAGGGTGCCAGATTCGCCAAATCCAATGAGTAGGAGACGCGGCTGACGCCTTCCGGGAGCATGCCGGGTTCGATCCGCGGGAAGGACTCAGTTACTTCCAGATATTGGACGCCTATCGGAAGGAAGTGCATGTCGGCGTATATATGGTCGGATCGGTCGAAACGGAGCTCGGCGAGTCGGCGGGCGAGTTCGGACTGCAGGACGCCAGCTTCGTGGAGGAGCTGGTCCGTCTGGTCGAGGAGCGCAGGAACGGTCATCGCCGCCGGAGTGTCCGCCGTGGCGTCGTCGGCTATCACAACACCGATGAAGAGGTGCTGATCTGGTGGGCCATCGAGCTGGTTCTCTGATGAAATTTGGATGCGTCGAGCTTGACTGTGGACGGTCTTGACCTCGATCAATGGGCCTCCCGGAAACTGAAAGTCTTGGTCACTGCGGAACGGGCCGTGCCACGCGTCCATGACCTGACCGGCAGGGCACTTCTTCACCAAATTTGAGAAACCCAACCAGAGTTCGCCGAAGAGGCCGCGCGTAGCTTCCAGCGAGAGTCGTTGACTTGAGGAAGCTTGGAGGAGAGTTCGCCACTCCTCGACACCGGCCATGAACGCCGAGAGTCCTTGGGCTTCGGAGCTGGCCTCGGAGACGCGATCCACGATGTGTGCGCAAAGCTGAACGAACACGTCGGTGAATTTGGTCTCCTTGAGCGTGAGGAGGAGTACCCAGTGGCCGTCGATGGTCCGCTGGGTGCGGGCCACGTCGACGGCGTCCGACAGCTGTGGGATGCCCGGTTTGAGGCTGCTGATGGAACAGAACATCGGCTGCCCGGCTTGGTCGGTGCCGCAGACGAGACGAAGCTCGATATCCGGATCGACTTCGAGCGTTCGGGGCAGTCGTTGCTCGATGCAGCTCAGCCAAGCGGCTTCGACGGGATTAGACATCGTCGTCCTCATCGGCGCCGGTGTACTCGACGAACCACTGCTTCTGCGCGACCGTGTTGATCATGTATTCGACGTCACCGTTCCGGTTATTGACATCGGTCCGGTCTCCAGGCAGGGCGACTTTGATGCCCACGACCTGTTGTCCCTCGAGATGTAGGACCTTCAGTCTGTCGGCCTCGGGTAATTCGGAGGTTTTGGGACGGAGGACGTAGATCAGAAGGGCCGGACGTACCAAGGACGCATAGAACGGTGACTCCGTGAGGGTCTTGTTGGGGTGCTCCTGCTTGAACTTCGCGGTCACCTCAGCATCAGCTGCCGGATCGAGGATCTTCCGCAAGTCATCTCCACCGGCGAGCCGACTGCTTTTCCCCGAGACCAGCAGTTCGCCCGAGGAGCCTACGGTCACGGCGCGCTCGGGCGGGTAGATCGTGACTCCGCCGAAGGACGTCTCCTGTTCAGAATTTTTCGCGCCGTTGACGAAAACGACGTCCCATGATGAGAACCGTGGGTGCCTGTTGTTTTTGACGAACTTGCCGATGGCGTTGCCAAAGAAGAGTTCGTCCATCTTGTGGGCCGTGTAGTCACTCAGGAAATCTGCCACCACGGATTGGGGAACGTTGGTGAACCTTGGGTACTTGCGCTGGGTTGACTCGGGGGCGCCGTGACCTTCTACCAGTTTTTTGGCGAGACGCTCGGCTGCTTCGCGATTGCCAGCGACGATGCTGCTGGTCGCGTCCAGCCGGGAGGTCTCGATCCTGCGGCCGATGAGGCTGATGGATTTTGGTTTCGTGACGGCGGCCTTGGACTTGTTCTTGGCGGTGATGAGCAGCGCACCGGGGTGCATCCGGATGGCCAAGCCGAAGTCCCGCGGAGTGAGCTGTTGCCGGCGCATGAGCCGAAGATCGTCCCGTAGCTCGTCGATGGTATCTGAGGTGAATCTGTAGTCCGCGGCAACTCCCGGGTCGATCCAGATCCTGCAGACGTCTTCGAAACCGTCCCTGTAGCCAAACCATCGAGCCATTTGCATCATCGTGTCGGCGGCTCGTGCGTTCCTGTAGAAGTAGCTGATCATCAGCCCCTCGAGTGTGAGACCGCGGCTCAACACGTCCCCGCCGATCGCGATGACCCTCTTCGGGATGTCCGCGCTCTTTCCCTGCTCTTTCAGGAGCTTGTCCGTATCGGAGTTGAAGGTTCGCACCGTGATTTCGCTGGCTGCAGAGCTGAGGGCATCCAGCACCTCGGTCCAAGTGAACCCGGTGCCGGAGTAGAAATCGGTGAAGGCGACTTTGAGGCTGTCGATGATGTCGTTCTCGATGCCCTCGGTGTAGAGGATGGCATGAGCCTCCAGTGCATTCTGGATGCTGTCCAATTCGTGTTTGACGAGATCGTAGATGTGCGTGTGGACGCGCTTGAAGCGCGAGATGTTGATGAGCATTGCACGAGGCTTTTCGCCCTGCCCGCGAAGGTCTCGTACGGCATTGGCCACAACGAAGACACGAATGGCTGTCCGGAGGCTCTCCGGGAGTTCCGCCAGTGGGTGGGTCTGCTTGTGTTTCAAGGGCAGTAGAGCCTCGACGTCGTGCAGATCGATCACCTTGTCGGTGTTAACGTCATCCTCTGTGCCAAACGTGGCCACGGCCCCGACGTAGTTGCTCGGCGCTTCGAGGCCGTAGATGAAGTCCTTGGGAAAGAGGTCCTTGTGGGTTTCGCCCTCCTTCTCGGTCGTGGCTTCATGATCGATGAGGATGTTTGCGAAGGGAGTCGCGGTGATGGCTACGTAGGAGTTCCGCGAATATTTGCTGAGGAGCTGTCGGATGAGGAAGTTCGTCTGGGTGGGGTCGTCCTCCTTGCCCGTGTTGACGGACGCGTAGTCCGACTCGTCGTCGACCAAGAGGAGCGGGAGATTGATCTTGCCGTGCGACTTGGGTTGTTCGTTGGTCCAGTCGATGAGTGCCTTGAGGACGTGGATGTTCTTCTTTATGACGAAGATGAACGGATTCGGAGAATCCGCGGAAACGGTGATGCTGGTCGCATCCCGGCTAGCTTGGAGGAAATCCTGGACGACGGTCGTCATTCCCGTCGCGTAGGTCAGTTGTTTGTTCAGCCGTCCGACCCCCACGTACCGGTCTGCTGCGGGCATACCGGTGCCCAGGCGGGAGATGTTCCTGCTGGAGTCCTTTCCCAGGAATCCCTCGTCGACGCGAATCTGTGTCTGTTGGCGCAGGTACTCTGTGTTGCCGGCCAGAAGCACGATCAGACGGTAACCGGCGTCCGCTGCCTTGTTGAGCAGCCCCAAGTATGTTTGTGTCTTGCCGGACTGCACGTCTCCAATGATCAGGCCCTTGCGATCCCAGGGCCCCGGAAGCGTCGGGTCCCCGACGTAGTCGAGGATGATGTCAGTGAATTCCTCCATCTTCTCGAGGACCAGTGGAGAACGATTGCTGTTGCGCAGCCACTGCTTGTAGGTCAGCCAACGGGTCCAATCGATGTTGTGTCTCTTCTCCGGCAGCCAGGACTTGAAGTCCTTGTCCGTGATTCCGACCCCCATCTCGACATCGATGCTCAGTTTGTGCACCAGCCGCCGGTGGACTGTTGTTATGTCGTCGTCGGACACATCCGGTGCCACGACCGGCCGAAAAGCTGCCAGCTGGTCCCGGAGGTAGGCCTCGCTGTAGGTGTCCTTGCTCAGGAGTGCACTGACGACCGTCTCCAATTTTTCCGTTTGAGAACGGATGACACTGGCATCCGAAGCAGCCTGACTAGTCATTGATTACCTTCCAAAGAAGCTCGGTGGGCGCGGGAATGAGAGCGAAAGGTTCGAGCGAAGCCATCGCGGCTACGAACTGTTCAGAACCACCCCCGCTAGCTTTGTGGGCCTTCCAGAGCGCTGAGGCCAAGTCCTCGAGCTCGCGATCAGGTGGTCGAAGCGGCGAGTGGCTCTCGTCCTGGCCGATTCTGTTGTATGCGTCCTCGACGGGGAACGTCGACTCCAGCAGCGAAAGCACCGCGATCATCTGCGCCACATCGTCGGGGCTCATCTGCTCGGCCAACATCTCCAGAGCTGGATGCTGCCGATTGATCTCATATCTGAAGGTGCCCCGGTCATCGACCACGTTCCACACAGGACTCGTGCGTGACTGTTCCTGGACGATGCGCCCCCGGTAGAGGTGCACACGTTTGCTCGGTTCCACTATTCGACCGGCGATCCGGCGAAGATTCTCTCGAATCTGTGGTGGAGGGGTCGCTGAGGCTTTTTTGATGTCCAGGGACCACAGATGATCCAGCGTATTCGGGATATCGACCCTGACCCTGGCGAGTTTCCCCATGTCATCCTTGGGAGCTATGCGGAACCACGTACCCCAAATGACCAAGCGTCGCCCGCGGTAGATGTAGAAGCCCTGGCTGTCACGCACGCGGCCGGCGACTTGGGCCCGCTTCTTCTCCGCTGTCGTCATCCGGCTCAGATGCGGCAGCGTGTACGGCTGCACGTCGATCTGCTCCCCCTCGACTGAGAAGGACTCCCATGGCCCGATCTGAGTGGCCTTGTGGGACTCCAGGAAGGGGTCAGAGCCTTGCACGGGAACGCGATTCAGCGAGATCTTGAAGCGTCGACCGTGTTCACCGGCCAAAAATCTGTGGAATACAAGAGCCAAGTGGCTTCTGACATCCATCATCGCGGCATCGAACGACGAGCTGAGATCCCCGACGGTTGCTTCAAGCCTGTCGAGGTTCCGCCAGATGACGAGTGTCCCCGAAGTGAGCCCGGCCAGTTCGCTGAACCGGGGGAGCTCCTGCAGTTCATCCTCGGCAAGGACGAGCAAACTCCAGGTCTGCTGTTCAACCATATGATCAATGTTCCACTCGAAGCCGCACAGGACACCGTCGCGCTTCGAAACGACGATCAGGTCTCGGCACTGCGACAACGAAGCCGTCTTTAATCCAAGACCGAAGCGTCCAAGGTCCGTTGAACTTCTCGACCTCATCGGGCTGGCACCAGCCAGACGCATCGCCTCGATGGCATTTTCAGCTGTCATTCCTTCGCCGTCATCAACCAACGCAAGGTACGGAGCAGGCTGATCGCCGAAGAATATGTCGACTTTGGTTGCCCCCGCAGATATCGAATTATCTATGATGTCAGCGACCGCCGTCGGCAGGGTGTAGCCGACAGCGCGCATGGACTCCATGAGATGCGGATCCGGCGGAAGGATCTGCTCGGTTGTCACTGACCCCCCAGTCGTAGTTCGCGCTGTCAACATTGCCAAGCCCATTTGATACTAACTGGCAGCAACGGGGAAGTATGCCTTGGGACTGTAGGGCGGCCAATCTGGTTGCTATAACCCCAGTAGAGAATTTCTGCCGCAACTTGCCGAGCAACTTCGATCAGTCGCTCCGGGACCCGTCGGATTTCCTCCCGATACACTCCGAGTTGCCTAGCTTCCTCAGCACTCAAGCCGGCTTTGTGCCCATCCTCAAGTAGCAACATGATGCCCTCGTAGCGCGACCTGCTCATCTTCGGCGGGGCTGCGTGCCAATATTGGCAACATTCGCCGACGGTTCGCAGCTGACAGCCAGTCCCTCTGATCGATGGCGAGCTTCGCCTCCTGAACGATGCGCACCGCTACCACACAACATAATGTCAGGATGGTTGTTGAGGCTCTATGGGTCCTACTTTGATACCCCGGGAAACTGAGCGGGTAGGTGTGCTAAGCCACGATGCCCTAGGAAACCTGCATTAGTTCCGGGGTGCCGAGGATCCTCCATGAGTCCGTTTCCGAGGGTTGGCCGCCCCAACCATTGCTGTAGCCTTCGGCCAGCCTGGGATGACGGGAGACATCGAGCGCATGTTGTGTGCGTACCGGATGTGTAACGACGAGTCAGAACAAATCCCCGTCTGTCAGCATGAGTTCCGTCGCTGTCGATAGCGCGAGGCACTCCCAGTTTCGGCAGAATCTGGTTAGTCATATCCGCAGGGCATTGAATCTCAGGACAACCACGCGGCGGAGCTTGCGCCGAGGTCTTCACTTACCACCTTGGTCAGACGCTGCTATGGCGAGTTCCCCAATATCACGGGCCTGATTGGAGCCGGTCGTGATGACATACCTGTTGTTCCGAGCCGTCGCTGTGTGTTCGATCGATTTCAGCGGCGGCAAGTACCCCGAGATGCTCACTGCAGCTGATCGCTTGGTTGACTAGGCTTTTGCCGATTTCGTTGCGGCAGCCTAAGCACAGGACATCGTGTGACAAGAGGCCGAGCCCAGACTCCCGGCGGGATGGAACTACTGCTCGAAGGGCGGCGAAGAACTCAACCTGGCCTCCGCGGAGCAAGCCGCCGAGCGGGGCGCGTTGCTCATCCCGTATGGGCGGTGAACCATTCGATCAACCAGGCCCTTGCGCCGCGCTAGCGCGTGCGGCTCAAGCTGCTGGATTAGGTGTCATCACTTTCACCGGATATGGCTACCAGGAACTAATGACAAGGGATGATGAAGCACGATCCCTGCTCAGTGCCACGGATCTTCTCGTCGACGGCCCCTACGTCGCTGGTCTGCCAGAGAGCAGAAGATCGCTAGTCGGATCAACCAATCAGCAGTTCATCCACCTCACAGCAAGGTACACGTCGTATAAACCTGAGACCGCACTAAATCGCTTAGACGTTCGCGTTCTTTCCGACGGGCATGTTGAACTGGCTGGATTTCTCAAGTCGAAAGAGTTGAGCTCTCTCGCCCGCGGAGCCAACACTCGCCGTTCTAAAGGTTGACCGCGATTGCTGCGCGTTTCCCACGCTCGCTGCTGCCACATGGGACTGACCGATCCTGATAGCGCTAGGCGCCTAGTGGCTTCCGTTCTCTAGTCTGGGCAGCATAAGACAGGTGCCGCTCTTTTCCTTAGGCTCACGTTTGAGGCTTTGCTTTGGCCCGCTCCCCTACTTGGTCCGCGCCGAACCCCACGACTCCAACGCCGCCCGCACATCTGCACGCCGCTCCGACGCCACAGCAACCCGGTACGCGTCCTTCATAACGTCGTCGATCAACACCCGGTGGCCGGTCGACGCCGACTGCACCGCCGCCTCGACCATCGCCAGGCTCAATACATTCGAGTGCATCTCACCGGACGGCACCTCGCCGAACCGTAAACCGACACAAACTCCACCAATGCCCCGGCGATCTCCTCCTCATGCGACACCGGCGGAACCGACGCAGCCCCGGACACCAGCTCGGCAACCGGTGTGCCGACACCGTCCCAGGCGGCTGTACCACCGGCACCGTTCACCCGCCACGACCCGTTCCACGACGTCTCCAACCCGTCCGCACACCAGCTCCCCGTGTACACGTACCGGGTGCCGCCGCTCAGCTGGAAGACTGCAGTGGCGGCAGCAGCGCCGTCGTACCAGCTCCACGACGGATTGAACTCCTCGCAATACACCGACACCGGATCCTGATCCAGCAGAAACCGCACCGCATCAAACTGGTGGATCGCCATATCCACCAGCAGCACATGCGCCATCTCCTCACGGAACCCACCGAAGTGCGGAGCCTTGAAAAACTTAGTCGTCACCACACCGATGTCACCCAACGATGAAGTCAACCCCTTCAGCTGGGTCAGGCCCTGGAAGTACCGGCGCGACTGGCTGATCATCAACAGCTGCCCACTCACCTCCGCCGCAGCAGCGAGCGACAAGCCCTCGGCAACGGTCGGCGCCACCGGCTTCTCACACAACATCGGCAACCCCGGCGAACATCGCCTCCACATTCACCGGATGATGCGCCGCCGGCACCGTCACATTCACCACGGCGTGAGCACCGGTTGCAGCCGCAACCTCGGACACGGAAGTCCCAAGCCCCACGGATAGCCCAAACTCCTCCACCACAGCTTGCGCGGTGTCGAGATTGAGGTCCACGAGACCGACCAGCTCGACTTCGTCGTCGGCGCCGGTCTCCGGTGCTTCCGGAGTCTCCGCAGCATCGGACGATTTTCTGTCCCTCGGTCAGCAAGTGCTGACGGCCGCCGCTCTTCCCGGTCTGATCCTGCTGGGGCTTGGAATTACGCCGGCGATCATCACGTCACGTGATGTCCGAAGCCGCGATCCAGTTCGGTGCTTCACGAAGCAACAGCGGCGCGAAGGCATGGCCCGGGTGGGCGGGCAACGTGAGGGGTCAGTTGGTTGATACCCGCTCCCGGCCAGGTGATGCGGGCCGTACCTTCGACCTTCTCCTCCGACCGGCCGGCGACCACCAGCGGCACACCAAACTCCTCAAGCTTGTTCCCAAACTCAATGAGGAACACGAGTTCTTCGACGGGGCAGTGCTCGCCCATTCGGAGCGAGAGCATGAACGCCTGCGTCCTGACGGCGACGATTATCCACTGTGCGTGGCGCGTCGGTCCTCGGTAACGCGATCACCGACGGTAAGGCTGATACCTGCAAGTTTTTTATCACCATCACCGAGCCGTCGGTCGACAACCCAGAACACCCCTCAGTCAACCGACGGATTCCATGAAGATTAGAGAGCAATTGAATTACACACGGAGAAACGCCCTCAAGCTCGGAGCGCTAGGCGGAGCAGCGCTAGCCATGACACCCTCAGCGGCACAGGCTAAAAAGCCGAGGCACAGTCCATCACCCACCCCGTTGGCGTTGCCCCCGGCACCCACAGCTTCAGGCGTGGCGCACGGCGCATATTTCCAGTCCTTATATGAGATGGATAGCGGGCAGGCGATAGACCAGTTTGCCAACCTGACTGGCCGTTGGCCTACCATCGTCCATTTCTATGTTCCGTGGGGCAACGCTGGGTATAGGGACTTTCCGACAGCAATTCTCGACAACATCGCCCGCCGTAATTTACAGCCCATCATTACGTGGGAGCCCTACGACTGGAGTCGGGGGTGGGATCAGTCCGCCTACAACAATGCGGAAATTCTCGCCGGGCATCATGACTCTTATATTCGTGGGTGGGCACAACAGGCAAAAGCGTATGGGCGCCCGCTGTTGGTCCGGTTGATGCACGAGCAGGATACGAGGAACTATCCGTGGGGTATCGGCTACCTCGGGAACACAAACGACACCTACCGGCGGGCGTACCAACGGGTTGTGAACCTTGTCCGCGCTGAGGGTGCGACTAATGTCCAGTTTGGGTGGTGCCCCACCAACGCCGCATCCAACACCGCAAACGCCGCCTCCTACCCGGGCAGCACGTACGTAGCGTGGACCGGGCTGGACGGCTACAACGTGGCCGCGTGGAACCCTCGGCCATGGAGTTGGTTCTATGACCTGTTCAAGCGCCCCTACGACCACATCACTGGCGTCCTCGCTCCAGGTAAGCCGTTCGTGATCTTCGAGACCGGCACCAGAGAAGGCACCGGGGATCAGGCTACGTGGAAGCCTGAATGGTGGCGGTCCGCACCGGATCACATGCGCAACTACATGCCGAAGATCAGCGGCATAGTGGCGTTCCACCGGGACAACACCGAATACGGGGGAGCCTACAACATCCGCTCCACCCCGGCATCCTTGCAGGGATACCGCGACATGATCGCCAACCCTTACCTCCAGGGACGGCTGCCGACCTGATCGAATACGTCCGTCAGTCAACTGACGGATTGAGGCGGTGCGCTTCCCCCGTGGCGCACCGCCTCTGCCACACCTGAAAGAGGTCCATTTTTATTTGATGAGGCTGCCTAAAAAGCGCGGGCTGTGACCCTCTTTCCGATATGGCCTACTGCCGAACCCCAACCCTCCAGTGCTGCCCGCACATCGGCTCGCCGCTCCGACGCCACAGCAACCCGGTACGCCTCTTCCACTACGTCATCGATGAGCACCCGCTGACCCGTCGACGCCGACTGCACCGCTGCCTCCACCATCGCCAGGCTCAACACGTTTGAATGCACTTCACCCGACGGCACCTCACCGGACCGCAACGCCGACACAAACTCCGCCAGCGCCCCGGCAATCTCCTCTTCATGAGAAACAGATGGAACCGAAGCAGCACCGGACACCATCTCGGCGACCGGCGAACCCGCACCATCCCACGCCACAGTCCCCCCGGCACCGTTCACCCGCCACGAACCGTTCCACGACGTCTCCAACCCGTCCGCACACCAGCTCCCCGTATACACGTACCGGGTGCCGCCGCTCAGCTGGAACACCGCGGTTGCGGCAGCAGCGCCGCTGTACCAACTCCACGACGGATTGAACTCCTCGCAATACACCGACACCGGATCCTGATCCAGCAGGAACCGCACCGCATCAAACTGGTGGATCGCCATGTCCACCAACAGCACATGCGCCATCTCCTCCCGGAACCCACCGAAGTGCGGGGCCTTGAAGAACTCGGTCGTCACCACACCAATATCACCCAACTCAGCAGTCAAAGCCTTCAGCTGCGTCAGCCCCTGGAAATACCGGCGCGACTGGCTGATCATCAGCAACTGCCCGCTCACCTCCGCCGCAGCCGCCAAAGACAGGCCCTCCGCCACCGTCGGCGCCACCGGCTTCTCACACAGCACCGGCAACCCCGCGAACATCGCCTCCACATTCACCGGATGATGCGCAGCCGGAACCGTCACATTCACGACGGCGTGAGCCCCAGAAGCAGCCGCGACCTCGGACACGGAAGTCCCAAGCCCCACTGAGAGCCCGAACTCCTCCACCACAGCCTGCGCGGTCTCGAGGTTGAGGTCCACGAGACCGACCAGCTCGACGTCGTCGTTCGCTTGAAGTGTCTTGATCCACGCCTTGCCCATTCCACCGGCACCGACCTGCACCACGCGCAGCGGCCCGGCGGCCTCAACGGTCTTGAAGGTGATCAACTGCTCATCGCCCCCTGGTAGCCGTGGCCGGTGTAGAAGTCCTCGGTCTCGTAGCGGAGCAGCACCGGGTCGGTGCGTTCGGGCCGCAGCGTCCTGGCCCACTCGACGCCGTTGGAGATTACGCGGCGCACGTCCTTGTGGTGGTAGACCGGATAGTCCTGGTCCCCCGGGCTGAAGAAGAAGATCTTCCCGAACCCGCGCTTGAACGTGCAGCCGCTGCGGAACACCTCTCCCCCGCTGAACGTGCTGAGGAAGATCAGCTCATCCGGCGCGGGAATGTCGAAGAATTCCCCGTACATCTCCTGCTCGGGGATGATGAACGGGTGCGGCACACCCTGCGCAATCGGGTGTGCAGGGTTCACGGTCCACACGATCTCGCGGTCCCTCTCGGACCGCCACCGCAGTGTGCAGGAGGTACCCATCAGCTTCCCGAAGATCTTCGACCAGTGGCCCGAGTGCAGCACCAGCAACCCCATGCCTGCCAGCACGTGCCGGTGGACGCGCTCGACGACGCTATCCGCCACCTCCCCGTGCGCAGCGTGGCCCCACCACACCAGCACGTCGGTGTTCTTCAGGACCTCTTCGGTGAGGCCGTGCTCGGGATCATCGAGTGTCGCGGTGCTGACGACAGCCCGGGAGCCGAGGTTCTCCTCGATCCCTTCACGGATGGTGTTGTGCATGCCGTCGGGGTAGATGGCGCGGACTTCGGGCTGTACCTGCTCGTGGCGGTTCTCGCCCCAGACGAGGACGCGCAGGGTGTCAGAAGTAGTCATGGTGTATCTCTCTTTCAGTTGGAAGCGTTATTTCACGGCCCCGCCGGTGGCACCGGCCGCAATGTATTTCTGGGCCAGGATCAACAGCACGATCGCCGGCAGGGAGGACAGGACGGCAGTGGCCATGACGGCACTCCAGTTGGACACCTGAGTGCCCAGGTACTGGTAGATGCCCAGGGTCACCGGCCGCACCTCCTCGGTGGTGGTGAGTGTCAACGCGAACAGGAAGTCGCTCCAGGAGAACAGGAACGCGAACAGGCCCGCCGTGATGAGTGAGTTCCGGCTGATCGGCAGCACAATCGACACGAACGCCCTCACCAGCCCGGCTCCATCCACCCGTGCTGCCTCCACGATCGACGTCGGAATGCCGATCATGAACGCCCGCATGATGAGGATGACAAACGGGATGGCGTGCGTAGCGTCAGCGAGGATCAGCCCGGGGATGCTGTTGAGCAGCCCGAGGTCGTTGTACGCGGCGTACAGCGCATTCGCGATCACGATCCCGGGGATCATCTGCGAAATCAGGATCGCCAGCAGCGCGATGTTCACCCAGCGGAACCGGAACTGCGCCAGCGCGTACGCCGCCGGTGCCGCAACCAGCAGGCTGAACACCACGGTGCCGAGCGAGACGATCAGGCTGGTCACCAGGTTTGGCCCCTGCTCCGTGATAGCCCGGGCATAACCTTCGAAGCTCGGGTTCCACGGGAAGAAGCTCGCGGTCAGCGTGTTCCCCGAGGGCTGCAGCGACGCGTTCACCATCCAGTAGACGGGGAACAGCATCACGGCCAGGAAAACGATCCCCAGCGCGGTGTAGCCGGCGGAACGGGTGCGTTGCCTGCCCGCATTCCGCGGTGCAGGAGCGGGTACGACGGCGGTTTCCACAGTAGTCACGGCTGTCCCCTTACTCGTCGACTGCGCGCCGGTTGGCGCGGAGGTAGATGACGGCGAACACGAGCGAAATCAGGATCAGGATGTTGCTGAACGCAGCGCCCACCCCGAACTCGAAGTTGATGAAGGACTCCTGGTAGGACCGGATGGACAGCGTTTGCGTGGCATTCGCCGGCCCGCCGTTGGTCAAGCCCAGGATGATGTCCAGCACCTTGATGGTGTAGACAACGCCGAGCACCAGAACCACACTGATCACCGGCTTCAGGTTGGGCAGCGTGATGTTCCAGAACGCCTTCCACCCGGTTGCACCGTCCAGCGCGCCCGCCTCATACAGCTCATCCGGGATGTCCTGCAGACCCCCATAGAGGATGGTCACGTTGAACGGGATGCCCACCCAGATGTTCACCATTACGACGGCGATCAACGCCACCGACGGGCTGGTCAGCCACGGCACCGCATCGAGCCCAAAGGTGCCGAGGAACCGGTTGAGGACCCCGGAATCCTGGTCGAGGATCGAGCGCCACGTGGCACTCGAGACGATCAGCGGCAGCAACCATGGCAGCAGCAGCATCGAACGCAGGAAGCCGCTCAACGGGAAGCGCCGCTTGAAGTAGCACGCCAGCGCCAGTCCGATGATGAACTGCCCGGCAATCGACCCGATGGTGAACAACGCCGTGTTGGCCATTGAAGGCCAGAACAGGTTGCTGTTCAACACCGTCTGGTAATTCGCCAGGCCCACCCACGGCGCCTCCCCCGTGAAGAAGGTCTTGGTGGTGTACTCCTGCAGGCTCATGGTGATGTTCTTGACCACCGGGTAGCCGAAGAACAGCAGGAGGTAGAGCGCTGCCGGCGCCACGAAGAGCAGTCGCGTAACGGCTTCGCGCGACAACTTCCGCGGTGCGCGGCTGGGAGGTGCGGCCTTCGCGGGCGAGGCGTCCGCCGTCGTCGTCGGTTGTGTTCCCGCCTGCGCGGTGCTGCTCCGTGACATCAGAGGTGACCTTTCCGGCGTCGATCGGGATATTGGCTGTACATCGCTGGCGCCAGCCCTATCCGGCGGAAGCTTGCTCGAAAGCTTCAGCCGGTTCAGCCTTGCCGGTCAGGGCGAGCTGGATGGCGTTGTAGATGACGGTGGCGGCTTCCGGCCACTCCTCGCCGAGCTGACCGGTGCGCGAGCGGGCGTTGGCAACCTGCTCGGTGAAGGTCTCCATCTCGGGGACCTTGGCCACGTACTCTTCGGCCAGCGCAGTCTTGGTGGGGACGGTGTAGCGGGCTTCGGCGAGCGCAAGCTGGTTCTCGTCATTGCTCATGCACTCGACGAACTCCGCGGACTTTGCCTGCTTGGCGTCGTCACCGGTGACCGGGACGGTCCACACCTCGCCGCCAAGCGGGGCGATGGACGTCTGGCCCTCTTCGTTGACGGGGATCTGCACGGAATCCCACAACACGTCCGGGTTCTCCTGGAGGGCAGGGATCTGCCACGGACCGTTGACCATCATGGCCGCCTTGCCCGCGAGGAACTGGTCCTTCACATCAGCCTGCGACCAGTTGATCACCGAGCTCGACGCCGACCCGCTGTCAACGAGGTCCTTCCACAGGGCCAGGCCCTCGGCGACCTCGGGGCTGGTGAGGTCAGTCTCCTCGCCGCCGTTGGACCACATGAACGG
Source organism: Arthrobacter sp. TRD_SC_6 (assembly GCF_055361185.1). NCBI lineage: Bacteria > Bacillati > Actinomycetota > Actinomycetes > Micrococcales > Micrococcaceae > Arthrobacter > Arthrobacter sp. TRD_SC_6. The sequence goes on along the minus strand of NZ_CM143953.1, from coordinate 1,656,336 downwards.
CAGGAACTGCCAGCTGCCCTCATAGGTGGCGATGGCCGAGAACGCCATGCCGTAGGTGTCGCCCTCGGTCAGCTTCTCCGCGGCGGCCTTCAGTTCTTCCCAGGTGGTGGGCGGTTCGACGCCGGCAGCCTCAAGCAGCTCCGTGTTGTAAAAGATGCCGATGGTGTTGGCGGTGGGGGCGAGTCCGTAGACCTCGCCCTCGTACGTGGCAGCTTCCAGCATTCCCTGCGCAAAACCGGCTGTGTCGACGTCGTACTGGCTCAGCGGTGACAGGCCGCCCGTCGCGGCGATCTCCTGGACGTCGGGATTGTCGAGCATGAGGACATCCGGCAGGGTCTGCGACGACGCTCGCTGCAGCACCTTCTGGATCAGGTCCTTGCCCGGAACCGTCTCACGCTCGATGGTGACATCCAGCTCGGTTGCGCAGCGGTCGATGGCTTCCTGAATCAGGGTGCTGTCCGGTTCGTTGTTGTAGTAATCGACGACGGTGAGTGTGTCCACTTCACCGCTGGTGCTTGCACCTCCGCCTCCCCCACAGGCCGTGAGGACAAGCGGTGCGACGGCGGTCATTGCGGCCAGGGTGGTCAATTTCCGGGTTTTCATGGGGCTCCTTTGCCTTGCAGGATGAGCTGTTACTGGACGGGGGTGAGGGATGGAATGCTGTGCCAGGCCGCGTTCTGTGCGGCGCTGGCTTCGACGGCCGCGAGGAGCTGCTGGACCTGCAGTCCGTCGCGGAACGATGGCTCCGGTGCCTTGCCAGTGGCAATGCACCGGATAAAGTCGGCAATCTGGTGGATGAAAGTGGACTCATAACCCAGCCCGTGTCCGGGCGGCCACCACGCGCCGGCGTAGGGGTGCTCGGGTTCGGTCACGAGGATGCGCCTGAACCCTTCCGATGCAGCCGGCTGGGTATTGTCGTAGAACTCGAGCTCGTTGAGGTTCTCAAAGTCGAAGGCTAATGAGCCCCTGGATCCGTTGACCTCGATGCGCAGCGCGTTTTTACGTCCGGTCGCAAACCGGGTTGCTTCGAAGGTGGCCAGCGCGCCGCCGTCGGTCCTGGCAAGCACAACTGCGGCGTCGTCGACGGTGACCTCGCCGCGTGGGAGTGCGGCGTCGTCGTTCGCTGCCCCGCTGGCGCTCTGGGCGCTGAGTCCAGAGGACGACGACGGCAGCGGCCGCGTGGGCACGAACGTCTCGGTAAGTGCGCTGACGCCGGTGATCGTGTGGCCGGTGAGGTGTTGGGCTAGGTCGAGGATATGGGCGCCAATGTCACCCAGCGCGCCGGAGCCGGCCTGCTCGCGGTCCAGGCGCCACACGAGGGGAAAGTTCTCGTCAGTGATCCAGTCCTGGAGGTAGGCGGCGCGGATGTGGCGGATAGTGCCGATGCGGCCATCCTCGACCAGCTGTTTGGCGTAGGCCAGCGCCGGCGTGCGGCGATAGCTGAATCCCACCATGGACTTGGCTCCGTGGACGGCACCCTGTTCGGCGGCGTCGGTCATGGCCTGGGCTTCGTCGAGCGTGTTGGCGAGTGGCTTCTCGCAGAGAACGTGCTTGCCGGCGTTGAGCGCCGCGATGGCGATGGGAGCGTGGAGATTACCCGGAGTGCAGATGTCGACGACGTCGATGTCAGGGTCATTCACCGCCTTACGCCAGTCCGTCTCGACCCGCGGTATGCCGAACTTGGCCGCGAATTCTCCCGCGGCGTCGCCGTTCCGGCCGCTGACCAGGCTGATCTGCGGTGCCGCGCCAAGGTCGAAGAACCTGGGCGCGGTGGTCCAGGCATGGGCGTGGATAGCGCCCATGAACGAGTAGCCAATGAGTGCGACTCTCAGAGGTGGCGGCATGGAGCAACTCCTTCGTCATTGAAATTGTGCGGTCTGCGGGAGGTTGTTTGGTCGTCCGGTAAAACGCTTTACCGGATTGTCTGAATCGAGTGTGCTGGGTTACACAAGGGCTTGTCAAGGATTTATTTAAACGCTTTACTTAGGTGGTCACAGAGTCCAGCAGGCGGCTCTGGTGGTACTCGATGCTGATTGGAGGACGGTCTTTCGTGGTTACCATGCAGGACGTTGCGAGGCACGCGAACGTGTCAATCACCACGGTGTCCTTCACCATCAACAACACCAAGCCGGTGGCCCCCGCAACGCGGGCCAAGGTCGAGGCCGCAATGCGCGAACTGGGCTTTCGCCGGAACATTGTGGGCCGGGCGTTGGCAGGTAAACGCACCAGGATCATCGCCCTGCTCTTTCCCGCCCTGCAGCACTCCTTCAGCGGCACGGTGGTCCAGTTCTTCACCAGCGCTGCGGCCGCGGCCAGGGAGAGCGGCTACAACCTGGTGCTGTGGCCCATCAGCAATGAGCCGGGGCAGACGACGGACCTCACCTCAAGCGGCCTGGTTGACGGCGTCATCCTCATGGAGGTGCCGCTCGAAGATCCGCGCGTCGATGAATTGCTGGCTTCGGGAACCCCATTCGCCCTGATCGGCCGCACCCGCGAACCGGAGGCGCTGACCTACGTGGACATCAACTTCGAAGACACACTCGTGGAGGCGGTCAGGCACCTCACCGCTTTGGGGCATAAGCACATCACCTTGCTGGACGACGCCGTCGGAAGCCGCAGCCTGGAGGAATTCGGTCCCGTTGGACGATCGCGGCGGAGCTTCGACGCCGAGATGCGCAGGCAACAACTGACGCCAACCGCGTTCACCTGCGAGGCCGCACCTGCTGCCGGCAAGGCGGCGGCCGCGGAACTGCTTCGACAGTTCCCCTCCACCACCGCGGTCATCATCCAGAACGAGCTCGCAGCTACTGGCTTTGTCAGCGGATTACGTCACGCGGGGATCGATATACCGCGGCACATGTCGGTGCTGTCAGTGGGTTCATCCGCGGAAATGGCTGCCATGGCGGACCCCGAGCTGACAGTGATGTCCTCCCCCAGTGTTGAGCTTGGCCGGATGGGCGTGGAAGCGCTGATCGACCAACTGGAGGACCGAACGTCCGAACTCCGCCAGGAACTGGTGATGTGCACTCTCGAAGGCGGGAAGTCGACGGGCCCGGTCTCCAGCCGCGGGAATCCAACGCCTTAATCTGTTCGCGGCGTTCTGGCGCTAAGCGAGTTCGCCTGCGCTTAGGCCCCCGTTCAACCCCGCGTACCCATTCCGGCGTCTGCAATTACGGCTCGATGCATAGCGTCGGGGGTGTCCATTTCACTCGCACGAGAGGCACCTCCATGCTCGGGACCAACCCCCGCAAGCGTGCACTGGCCAGCGCACTGGCGCTCGCCGTCGTCGTACCGCTGACCCTCGGCACCACCCCCATCGCCACAGCGGCACCCGAAGACCGCGCCGGTAAGACCAAGCCGGTCAATACCCGGTCCACCGATGACGTCCTGTACCGCCAAAGCTTCAACGACCTTGCGAAGAACCTTGAGCCTCGTTCAAGCGACCCGAACATCGTCGACGGGACCGTCGGATTCACGCACACCGCCCCCAAGGGCTGGAGCGTCGAGAACGACGAGTCGGTGGCCAACATCGGAGTGGATGAATGGCGTGGCTGGTCCTTCACCACCCGCGAATTCTGGGTGGACGCCGAAGACCAGATGCGCAACCGCTTCGCTCGCGCAGACAACATCATGGCCGTCGCTGACTCCGACGAGTTCGCCGACCGCAACAACGCCGCCCACGACTTCAGCACCAGCCTGGTCTCCGAAGGCATCAAGGTGAAGGACCAGACCGCCGTCGAGCTCAGCTTCGACTCGCACTACCGCGGCTGGGCAGGCCAATCGGCAACCGTGACCGTCGAGTTCGACGGATCCGGTGAGCAGACCGAAATCCTCAGCTACGACAGCACCTCGGTGACCAACAACTACGACGGCGCGGTCCTCAACGCCAACGAAACCGTCACCGTCGACGTACCGAAAGGCGCCAAGAACGCTACCTTCCGCTGGAACTTCGAGGCCGAAGCCAACAGCTGGTACTGGGCCATCGACTCCGTCTCCATCCGCGAGGTCCTCCCCGCAGCAGCCGAGCCGACCAGCGCTTGGGTGGTCAGCGACATCCAGGGCCACCCACGCGACCTCGCCCACGCCTTCACCGACCTGGACGCCGTGCGTCCCGACGCCGCGGGCCTGCTGATGGTCGGCGACATCGTCTCCTCCGGCACCGAAGCACAGTGGCAGGACATTTACACCGTGATGGACGACGCCGAAGCAGTTCTTCCCGACACCGTCGCCGCAGCGATCGGCAACCACGAGAGCTACACGTCAGAGCCGTGGGAAGTGCTCCGCGACCGCTTCCTGACCTTCGCCGAGCGCGATCGCGTCTGGGACGAGTATGTCCTCGAAGGCAACGGTGGCGACGTGCCCGTGTTGGTCCTCGGGCAGGAAGAGTCACGCCCGCCGGAAGTACCGATGTCCGCCGAGCAGATCGCCTGGTTCAAGGAGCGCCTGGCGTACTGGACCAAACAGGACAAGCAGATCCTGGTCATCTCCCACTTCCCGCTGGGCGACACCACCTCCGCATCCTGGATCCCCTGGTACCACGAGCACTACGAACACAATGACCTGCTCACCAACATCCTCGGCAACTACCCCAACGCCGTGATGCTCAACGGGCACACGCACTACCCGTTCGAACTCGGCGACTGGGCCGCCCAGCGCCGCACCGACGGCGGCCACCCTGACGGCTTCTGGGCCGTCAACACCGGCGCCATCCAGGTCGAATGGGATGCCCGCGGCGAGAACACCGAAGGCATCACCGAGATTGTCACCCGCGACATCAACCGCGGCCTGACCATCGACGTCTTCCCTGACCGCATGGTCATCGACGCACGCGACTTCGGCATTCCCGGAGCCAACGGCACCAACAACACAAACGACGTCGTCCGTTCCGTCACGATCCCGAACCCGCTCACGAAGTAACTCAACTTCATGGGAGGGGCGGCACCGTTTGGTGCCGCCCCTCCACCTCCTTGGAAAGCGATGAAGGAGACCGCTCAGAAGCGGACTCCTTCATCGTTATGGCGGTGCCAGCTCAGATGTTGTAGATGTACCGGATGGCGTACCTGTACCACGAGCCGTCGCGGAAGCACGACTTATAGGAGTGGACCTGCGTCTGGGGATGCGCATTGATGCTATGCAATTCCTTCTTGAGCGATGCCATACACCCCGAATATGTCGACGAAGCGTTGGTAATGGTCCAGCAACAGATCGGCGCGGCGTTCGCCGGCACACCCGCGCCCAAAAGTATGCCGCCTGCCAGCGCTACAGCCGCCGAGACCTTAGTTGCGAGCTTCATTGTGTTTCCCCCTGGTTGTTGTGTCGAGTCTTTGACACTTTATCCAGAGGGGTACCGCGGGGGCCATGGGTAGTAGTGCCTATCCAGCGGGACTGGTCCTTCACCACCCGCTCGGGCTGAAAACAGAAGCTCCACAAGCCTCGGCGCGCCCCTCGCCCATCTAAACTATCCGGATGGAATTCCTCCGCAACCTGCTTCTCGTCCTGCACTTCATTGGACTTGCCGCCATCCTCGGCGGGGTGATGGCCCAGATCCGCAGCATGCGATCCGGCGGCGCTGTGGTTACAGCTGGCATCATGCACGGAGCCTGGCTACAGCTGGCGACGGGACTGGCACTGGTCGGCGTCATCGAAGCAGCCGACCTTGCGGACCTCAACCACATCAAGATTGGACTCAAGCTCCTGGTGATGATCGCCGTCGTCGTACTGGCCTTCATCAACCGGAAGAAGGACGCCGTGCCGTCCGCGATTCTCGGAGTGCTCGGTGGACTGACCCTGCTCAACATCGTGGTCGCGGTGTTCTGGCGCTAAGCGCATTAGCTGCGCTTAGCTCGCGTTCAACCCGCCGAGCGCATGGATTGGAGTTGTGATCTTCGTCATGCTCCAGAGTTCGGTTTCAGGCAGGGATGTGAGCATCCTGCGCTTACGGGCCAGTGCTGCGGCGCCACCGGCTTCGCTTCATAGCCAGGGCGTTTGACTGACCTCCAAACGCTCCATATTCTTTCATTAGGCAAGAAATAGTTTCCATATTGTGGAACAGAGGAAAGACGATAATGCCGTCTATGCCTGACGGTCTGCCCTCCCCCGCCACGCGTGCGGCCAGACCCGAAATCGCATCACCCCACTTCTGACGATTAGGTCTCAATGAACGACGCTCAAAGTACGCGCAAATTTATGCCCAAAGCGGGCGCTGGACTCACCGGGTTACTGCTGCTTGCGGGTTTGATTGCCACCCCTCCAGCCACCGCGGAAACTCCTTCCGCCGGGCCAGGGCCCTGTGTCGGGGCGGAATGCCCAACCACCTATCCCGAACCAAATAATGGTCCGATCACCCACCGTGACGCCGCCATCAACGTATACGCGGGTGGAAATTACACCGTCATCGACAGCGCTGCCGAAGCCGAAGGGCTGGTTGTAGTAGGCGGAGATTTCTTACAGAACAAGGATCCCAATGGCTCAACCGTCTACGACGTTGGCCTCGCCGGGGTCGGTTCGCGTGTGGCTCCCCCTGCAGGAGCAGACAACCTGCGGGTAGGCGGGAATCTCACGGTCACCGGTGGTCAGAGCCTCATTGGCGCTGCTGACGGCGTCATCCGCGTGGCCGGCACGTCCACCGGGAAGGTTGAACCAACTCCCACGGACTACCCCAATGGGCTTCTTGCCACTGATACAGCCATCGGCGGTCAACTTGCCACGGCCTCGCAATGCTACGCCGGCCTGGTAGAACCGCGCCCCGCAACCGGGACGCTCGAGGTTACGCAATTCCCCGATACGCTCCGCTTCACGGGCGATGGGACTTCCGCCCTCCAGGTGTTCACTGTGGACCGTAATGTGGCCACAGCAACCGGGGAACCCATTGCAATCGCCTTTGACGGAATCCCCGCAGGCGCAACAGTGCTGATGAATGTGGTCGCCGGTACGGACTGGATTTACAACGTCAACTACGGCGAACCATCCGAACTTCGGGAACGGATCCTCTGGAACATCCCTAGCGCAACAAATATCTCGATTGGAGGCTACGGTTCCTTCGAAGGAAGCACGCTGATCGGCGATCCCAACAGCACGGCCAACGTCACCAGTTCCGGAGTGAACGGCCGCTTCTTCACGGCAGGCAGCATCATTCACGGTGGCGGCGTCAGCGAGGGCCAGGAGTTCCACGCCTACCCATTCAACGGCACCCTGCCGGAGTGCGTACCTGCGGTTGATCCAGCGCCCGAGCCTGAACCAGAGCCTGAACCAGAGCCGGAGCCGGAGCCGGAGCCAAGCGCCGACACAACGCCCACGTTGGAACCGGAACCAACGCCGACCTCCGAATCAAATCCCGACACCGATCCAACCCAAACAACGGAATCGGACCCCAGCACAACACCAACGTTGGAGCCGGCACCGGTCCAAGAAGCAAGCCCCACTATCGATGCAACGCCCGAACAGAAACCCCGAACCGACGGCGAAGCTAACGATGGCGAGAAGGCTTCGAACGCACTTGTCTCCCCGTCATCCCTACCCAACACAGGCAGTGCCACGTTGATTACGGGCGGATTGATCGGCGTGATCGTCCTGGCTCTCGGCGGCCTGCTGATCTTTGCGTCCCGCCGGAAGAAGCAAGTGGACTGATAAGCCACAAACTACTCGCGGAATACAAGACCGCTAACGTAATGGTGGAAAGAACGGCCGTCCGGTCATCCGGGCGGCCGTTTGCTTGCCCTCCCATAAGCAGATGGGGAAAGGCTATTGCGGACAGAGGTCCTCTGGGCGCACCATTGCTTCACCGCCGAGAGGAGGGCTGCCCCGAGGTGCCGAAGCCGACTAAGGAGGTCTTTTTCAAGGGGCTGAAAATCGCCTGGAACGGGGCGAAGTGGGTGGCTACGAAGAACCCGTACGTCAAAGCGGCCTGGTACGCACTGGAGGCGTACGACGCCATCGTCACCGGGACCGAGCTGGCGCATTGGGCCAGTGGAAAAATGCCCGCCTACAAGCCGCCACCGCGGATCGACACCGGCTATGAGTTCAGCGGGAACATGGGCATGACCTATGAACACTTTGACGGATCCTGGCAACGCTTCCCGCCGCTCGGCTACGACAGGTTTGGCGCCCTCATAAAGTGAGGCGACGCGCTGCAGAGTCGCTGGCGTCGTGCAGCGCCGGAATGACGCTTACGACGGCGACGGCGGACGCCGCCACGAAGGCCAACAGCGGTGTGGTCGCGTCGAGCAGCGCACCGATCAGCATAGCTCCGGCAGCCTGGCCGAGGGCGAGGGTGATGAACAGCGCTGCCGTCCCTGATGCTGCCCGCTCGGGCAAGGTCTCGGTGGCCCAGGCGATCAGCACTCCGCTGAGTGCCACGTAGCTGGCCCCGAACAGGGCTCCGCCCGCATAGACCGCGAAGACGTCCGATGGCAGGACGCCGAGCACAAGGGTGGCAAGGCCCATCAGCAGCGCCGTTGCGGACCAGGCCCGGCGCAGGCCCCACCGGGTGACCAAGTCCCCCGAGAAAGCACCCGCTATGCCTGCCGCGCCGAGACAGACCCAAAAGATCGTCGCGGCGAATTCGCTCAACCCTCCTTCGCTGGTGACCAGCGACCTTCCGAACGTCCACACCGCGGCGCTGGAAACACCGGCGAGCGCCGCTGCGACCGCTGCCGTCCGCAGGGGCTTCAGCTCGGCGAACTGGAAGGTGAGCCGCGCCGACGTCGTCGTTCGTGTGGATCCGGCGGTGACAAGTACGGCGATCATCGCCGCGGCGTTCGTGGCGGCGATGATCCACCAGGCGGTGCGCCATTGGTCGGCGAGCAGCAGTGCGAGGGGCCCGGCCACCACCACGCCGAAGCCGGTGCCGGAGTTGACCAGTGCCTGCGCCCGCGCGGCTCCGGGCGGCCGAACCCGCTCCTGAACCAAGGCGACCAACCCCGGAGAAGCGAACCCAGCACCCGCTCCAGCGACCAGCATGCTCACCGCCAGCATTGACGCGGAACTGGACAACGCCACACCGGCACTGCCAATCGCCGCTACGCTGCCAGCGAGGACAACGGTGAGTTTCGGTGCGCCCGCCAGACGGTATGCCGTCGCCGCAGCGAAGCAGTAGGAGACAAAGCTGCCGCTCGAGATGCTGCCGGTGACTGTGGGCGTCAGGTCGAAGGACTCAGCGAACGCTGGGACAAACAGGCCATACCCGAACCGGCTCAGGCCGTACGTCGCAGCGATGAGCGCTGTGGCGCTGACAAGGAACGTGCGCATCCAATCTCCAAACTAGAACCAGCGTTATACTAGAACCGAGGTTATAGTTGGGAGTATGGGAACGCAAACAAGAGGGTCAGCGCGTGAGCGATTGCTCGACGCAGCCAACGAACTGTTCTACCGCAAAGGCATATCGAGCACCGGGATTGACGACGTCCTCTCACACGCCGGGGTGTCCGTCGCCACCCTCTACGCGCACTACGGCAGCAAGGACGGGCTGCTCGAGGCGAGCCTGCTCCACCGGTTGGACACCTGGCGGGCGGTCTGGGACGGCGCGATCGACGCGGCCGATTCGCCTGAGGGGCGGTTACTCGCGATCTTTAGCGCATTGGACCTGTACCGCGAACAGCAGAACACCCGGTGGTGCGCGTTCCTGGCCACCGCTGTGGAGGTTGACTCGGCAGCTGAGCTGGTTGCCGCGGACACTGCGCTCTTGAATGAACGGCTTCTGGAGCTATCCAGACCTCTCGCCGGTGCGAGGGCAGATCAACTGGCCGCTGCAATGCTACTTATCTACAACGGCACGCTTGCGAGCTTCCTGCGCGGCAGCCCCGGCGACCCGATAGCGGCCGCCCGGGACACCGCCGTCGTCGTCGTTCGTGCGTTCACTGACTGAGCTGCCACGCTAACCCGCCGAAAAAAGCGGGCGAACCATCGCCGGGATCAACCGAAAGTACAGTGTGCCTGCGCCGAAAGAGTGAGCACATTCCGGCCCTTCGCCCGATGAGCCGGCACCGCATCTGCGGCGACACTTCTCTCATGACCACTCCAATATCCGCAAAACCCACGCCGCGCAGCCCCGCTACGCAGGTGCGCCGGCCCACCAGGAAGCGCTACTGGAAGGTGCCAACCGGCCTGATCATCCTCAGCCTTGTGCCAGTACTTGCCGGAGCGATGCGCATTACTGAACTGATGGCTGGAGCTGAGATCACCGAGGCGAATGCGCGGTTCTTCGCGTCGCCCTCCCCTGTTCTCATTCACATCATCGCTGCGAGCATCTACAGCGTCCTCGGAGCCTTCCAGTTTGTTCCGTCCCTGCGCCGCAAGCGGCCGAACTGGCATCAGCGGTCCGGGCGACTCCTCGCCCCGCTGGGCCTCCTCGCTGCGCTCTCCGGCGTGTGGATGACCCTCTTTTATACCCACCCCGACGGCACCAACGTAACGCTCAACGTACTCAGGCTGTTCTTCGGGCTGGCAATGGCGGCGAGCATCGTACTGGGCATCATCGCCGTTCTGCACCGGAACATCCCTGCTCACAGCGCGTGGATGACCAGGGCGTACGCCATTGGCATCGGCGCCGGAACGCAGGTGCTCACCAACCTGCCGTGGGTGGTCCTTTTCGGCGCTCCGGACATGATGGCAACCGTCGTGCTGATGGGCCTCGGGTGGGTCATCAACCTTGCAGTGGCCGAGTACGTGATCCAACGCCGACGGCGACGCGTGGCTCCCCGCGCTTCCAGTCGATCCGACGCTGCCGGACCGCTCGTATGATGTGGTCATGATTGCCCAGCTGCGCTCGGTCTGGATGTCGCCCGCCGCGTCGCCTCCACCTCCCGTGCGGGTGTGGCGCGACTACGCACTTCTCGCCGTCGTCGTTCTGGGTGTGCTGCTGGAGAGCTCGATGAACCCGAACACGTCCTGGCCAATGCTTCTTCTGATTGCGGCAATCGCCCCTACCCTGTTGTGGCGCCGCACCAAGCCACTCACCATGGTGGTGATTGCCATGGCGGTCACAGCGATCGCAACCGTCATCCTCCGCGAGGATGAAGCACCGTTCACCGCAGTCTTCTTCGTCGTCCTGCTCTACGCACTCCCCCGGTGGGGAACCGGGCGATCGGCGGTACTGGGTGTCGCCGTCGTCCTCCTGCATCTCTGGCTCACCGAACTGATCGCCGGGCCGGTCTTTGAGGATGTCATCGGAGCACATGTTGTGGTGATCACCGTGATCACCCTCGGCCTCGCCGTAAGGTTCCGGTCCGGCGAGCGCACCCGCGAACTGGAGCGCGCGCGGATGCTCGAGCGGGAACGGCTTGCCCGGGACGTTCACGACACCGTGGCCCACCACGTCTCAGCGATCGCCATCCGCGCGCAGGCAGGACTTGCGACGGCGGCGACTGATCCGCAAGCCGCCACCAACGCCCTCCGGGTCATCGAGTCCGAAGCATCGAGCAGCCTGACCGAACTACGGACCATGCTGCGGGTGCTCCGGTTCGACGACCAAGCCGAACTGCACCCCAATCCGCACCTCGCGGACCTCGAACAGCTCGCCCGCCGCGAGCCAGGCGGCCCGACCGTGAACCTGAATCTCACCGGCGAACTGGACAGCCTCCCGTCGACCGTCCGCACTGCCGTCTACCGCATCGCGCAGGAATCGGTGACCAATGCGCGGCGCCACGCCCTCCGAGCCACCCACATCGACGTCGCTGTCACCGCCGACGAGCGGCAGGTGCGCGTCAACGTGCACGACGACGGCGCTGACCGCGCGCAGGCGAGTCCCGGTTTCGGGATCACGGGTATGCGGGAGCGCGCTGCGCTGCTCGGCGGAACCTTCACCGCCGGGCCCACCGGCGGTAGCGGCTGGACTGTAGAGGCGACGCTGCCCAGAACAGGAGGGGCAGAGTGAGCATCCGCGTTCTGATCGCCGACGACCAGGAGGTGGTGCGCACCGGCCTGACCATGATCCTGAACGCCCAACCGGACATCGAGGTGATCGGGGAAGCAGGTGACGGAAGGCGAGCGATCGAACTGGCACATAGGCTGCGCCCCGACGTCTGCCTGTTCGATATCCGCATGCCGCTGCTGGACGGCATCGAGGCAACGCGTGCACTGGCGGGACCCGACGTCGTCGACCCCATCGCCGTAGTCATCATCACCACGTTCGATCACGACGAGTACCTTTATGCGGCCCTGCGCGCTGGTGCCCGCGGCTTCCTCCTCAAGGACGCTGGCGCCGACCTGCTGGCCCAGGCGATGCGCGCGGCCGCCAACGGAGATGCTCTCATTGCGCCCAGTGTGACAGTTCGGCTGCTGGAAGCGTTCGCGGGCTCGGCCCCCGGCCCGGCCCCGCAGCCGCCGAGAGAACCGCTGACCGAACGGGAGGAACAGGTTCTGGCAACGGTGGCGCGCGGCCGAAGCAACGGTGAAATTGCCAGCGAACTGCACATCACGCTGAGCACCGTGAAGACGCACATCATGAGCCTCATGCAGAAGCTCGGAGCGCGTAACCGCGTGGAGGTGGCCGTCTGGGCTCACGAGAGGAACCGCTCACAACAACGATGAGGCGGCGGCATTGAAACCGTCGCCCAGCGCCTACCAGTTCGCCTCAGTGATCCGCGGTAGTAGCCACGACACTCCCGCCATGTGCCCGGACGAACATCGCGACTGATACTGGATCGCTGGCGTCAGGGTTCATAGTCCGAACCCACTTCCGCTCTACTCAGACAGTGGTGTTGTTCTGAATCATGGTTGAGAAGGTGGCAGCGAAGAACGCGACCCACGCGATGATGAGCAGGATGCTCAGTGCGCCGAGGATGATCGCAACCCAACCGAGCAGCCGCCCGCCCGCTGCGGGCTCGCCCATGCGCTCGGCCTTGTTCGCCTGGCTAATCGCCAGCGGCCCGAAAACGAACCAGAAAATGAACAGACCCAGCACCCCGTACGCAAGTGAGAGCTGCGCGGAACGTTTGCCTTCATAGCCGGCGTTCGACATCGGCATACCCCGTGTCGGAGGCCCAGCGAAGGGCTGTTCGCTAGGGTAGGGCGTGCGGTGCTGGCTGGAGTAGCTGGTCATTGAAAGTTCCTTCTGAGACAAGGGGAATGCGGCCTCCGTAATGAGCCGAGCACCCGCGTTGAAGCACATCCTATTCCACCGGCGTTTCGTGGCGACGTAAGCCAACGACGACGGCGGCAATCGCTTCCCAGGGCGGGTTGGCCGGGGTGAACCTCCCCACCGACCAGCCCCACCGACTAACGTTGGGCAACATGGCCGAACAGCACAACAGCAGCCGTAAGCGCGGCATTCTCTTCGACGTCGACGGAACACTCATCGACTCCAACTACCTGCACACGCTCGCCTGGTGGCAGGCGTTCCGCCGCTTCGATCATGACGTACCGATGGCCGCCATCCACCGCACCATCGGCATGGGCGGCTCGACGCTGATCGAGCATCTCCTCGGCACAGACAGGGACGTTGACCAGGATGAGCAACTCGAAGCTACCCACACTGCCATCTTCTCCGCCCACTGGCCGTCACTGCGTGCGTTCGACGGCGCCCGCGACCTCCTGAAGCATTGCGCGGACGCGGGGTTCGCCGTCGTGCTCGCCACCTCTGCCTCAGAGGAAGAACTGGCCGTCCTCCGTAAAGTGCTCGACGCCGACGCCGCAATCACCGGCGCCACGAACGCCTCCGACACCGGCGTCAGCAAACCCGCCCCCGACATCCTCGAAGCCGCCCTAAAAACCGCTGATCTCAAGCCGGAAGACGCCGTCTTCATCGGTGATGCCGTTTGGGACATCGTCGCCGCGAACAAGCTCAGCATCCCGACCATCGCCGTCACCTCCGGCGGCACCAGCGAGGCAGAACTGCGCGACGCCGGTGCAGTGCGGGTTTTCGAAAACGTGCGGGAAGTACTCCAGGCGATTGAAGCCGGGGATCTATCGGAGCTGACCGGTACGCCGCAATGAAACCCGGCTACCCCTTCGCGCTCCCCTACACCCGCTACCGCGAGCTGATGGCCGCGGACTTCGCGCGGCTGCTGGAACTCACGCAAGCCGCCGAAGCCGGGAGTACGCTGACGACGCCGGTGCCCACCTGCTCGGACTGGGACGTCGAGCAGCTTGTCCGGCATACCGCAATGGTGTACCTGCAGAAGGCCGAGACCATCCAGACCGGATCCAAGCCGCAGGGGCATTGGATCCCTGAGGACATCCTGAAACTCAGGCCCGTTGAACTCCTGCAGACGAGCTTCGACCGCCTCACCCACGAGTTCGACACTAACAATCCGTCCGACGCCGCCGAATCCTGGGTCGTCGAAGACCAGACCGTCGGATTCTGGATCCGCCGGCTCACCCACGAAACGGCGATCCACCGCTATGACATCGAGGCCGCGTTCGGCCAGCCCCAACCGATCGACACCGCCCTGGCGCTCGACGGGATCGACGAAGTCCTCACGGTCATGCTCGGACGCGGGCCGGCGCCGGGCGGCAAGGTGACGGGCGCCGTCGTACTCCACAGCGAAGGCTTCAGCTGGACCGCCTACCTGCGCACCGACAAGACCGTCATCACCGGTGAGGGAATCGACGATCCCAACGCCCGCATCACAGGCGACGCAAATACGATTCTGCTCTGGCTGTGGGGCCGCGAGCCGCTGCCCGACGACGGCGCTATTGAACCAGCGGCAGCAGAGTTGCGGCGGCGTCTGGCCGCGGATACGTAGGCCTGCACCGCAACGGCGCCTATACCTTGATCGGACGCGCCAAGGGTGCGCTCCCAGGCTCCCCATATCGCCACCCTGTCAAACTCGTTCCGCAGCAGGAACACCGCACGAAAGGGGATCGACGGTGGGCACCCGGGTGCCAGGTTCTTACCTGGCGACGGTTGCGGCAGCCCTTCCGAGGAGACCTGTGTCGTACAAAATGCGATGCCCATCCCTCAGGACGCGGCGCGTTCCTTGGTCCAAGGGGACATCAGCCCAGCTCGAGGGAGCAATGCCCAATTCCACGATCAATCCTGACACCAACCGGAATCTGCGTTCGCGTACTGGCCCCCATTCCTTAGAGCGAATGAGACGCGCGCCGGGATCGAGTTGTTCAAACCATGCCGCATCTTCAAGACTCTCGGGAGTATCGCTCAACACCACTAGGTCGACATCGCTGGCCATTCGCTCAGCTCCTCGGGCGTAAGACCCCACGAGAGCCAGGGCTCTCACTCTGTCTTCCTGTTCTGCCCAGGCAACAACTTCACCAATGATCTGATGGGCAGCTCGTCGGCGCCCTTTCAGCCTCGATGTCATAAAGGGATGCTACCCGCCGAGAATGCATCACAGCACCGTAGGAGGATCCCTCACCATGCACGTCGTGGTCTCCGAAGCCACGATCGACTTCGAACCACCGGACTGATGTTCACCCAACTGGTCACCGCGCTTCATGCGGTGTGCCTAAACTGAACCTGCTCTTCCCGTTCATGCCATAAGGAGCACGGTCCTGATACGCACCATCAGCTACAACCTCCGCGAGCATAAAGCGAGCGGTGAGCTTGAGGCCCTCGCAGAGGACCATAAGGCGGATCTGCTGTGCCTGCAGGAATGCGACGCCAGCGATCTGCCCGACGTCGTCGGCGACCTCCAGCTCGCAACTGCCACCAAGGAAAACCGGCTTGGCCTTGCCATGTACTACCAGCGCGACCGGTTCGACATGGTCCGCGCGGACTCGTTCTCGCTGAAGAAGTCGCTCCATGACCGCGTCCTCACCCCCGCCCACGAGCGGCTGATCGGCGTCAAACTGGTGGACCTGAAAACGGATCACGAGCTGGTCGCCGGTTCATTCCACGCAGCTCCCCTCACGGCGTCGAACGCCCTCCGCCGCAAGCAGATCCATGCCGCGCACGCCGAGCTGCTGGAGATGGGGACCGGCCAGGCAACACTCATGGTGGGTGACTTCAATTACCCGTTCTTCACCCAGCGCCTCACCGAGGACATGAACGACGCCGGCTACGACCTCTCGCTCAGCGACCGGCGCACCTACACCCGCTACATGGTGTTCCGGGGGCACTTTGACTTCGCAACATCACGCGGGTTGAAGATCCAGAAAGTGGAGACACTCCCCCGCGGCGCGTCCGACCACCTGCCCATCCTGGTCCTCGCGGACTACCTTGCGCCGAATGATCCGCTGCCTGTCGAAAACGAGTGATTCCGGGTGTCCATCGGAATTGTCACCGACGCATGATTCGATGGGTGTAACGCACAGTTCACGGAGGCACTATGTTCCTGCTCGAACCAACCACGCCGGGCGCCGGGCCTGACCTCATCTTCTCGGCCACGGACCTGGTCAATGCCTCCGTGTGCGAGTACCGGACCCTGCGCATCCTCGACGAGAAGCTCGGCCGCGCGGATAAACCAACGTTCGACGCCGATGAGATGCTTGATCGCACCGCCCGCCTGGGCGACGTCCACGAACACCGCGTCCTCGAGCAGTTCCTCGCCGAGCACGGCAAATGGGATCCAACGCGCGGAACGGGAGTGTACGACGTCGTTCCCGCGGAGGGCATGGAGCGCTCACTCTTGCTCGCGAAGCACGCGGAGTCTATCGACGCCCTGCGGAGCGGCGCCGACGTCGTCTTCCAGGCGGCATTCTTCGACGGGCAGTTCCATGGGCGGTCGGACTTCCTGGTGAAGGTGGACGGCTCGTACGCCGTGTGGGATACGAAGCTCGCCCGGCATGCGAAAGTCGGGGCCCTCCTGCAGCTCGCGGCCTACGGTGACCAGATGCTGAAGGCCGGCATTACGCCGGCGCCACTGGTCACGCTGGTGCTTGGCGACCAACAGCACAGCGAGCATCGGCTCGCGGACCTGCTGCCCGTGTACCGCGAGCGCCGCAGCCGCTACCTCACCCTCGTTGACCGTCATCGCAGCCAGCCTGATCCCGTGCAATGGGGTGCCGAAACCCACTTCGCGTGCGGCCGGTGCGAGTACTGCCAGCTCATGGTCGCAGAAACCCGGGATCTGCTGCTGGTGGGCCGGATGAGCACCACCCGCCGGGCAAAGTTGCACCAGGACGGCATCTACACCATTGATGAGCTGGCCGCCCTGGACGCCTTCGAGGAGGAAGAGAGCCTGAGTCCCCTCATCGACCAGGCGCGCATGCAAACCGGCATAGCCGACATTGACGGCAGCGTCGAATACCGCGACAAGCACGGCGAAACGCAGACGCTCAGCTACCGCGTCCTGGAGGAGAACTCGCTGGCGAACCTGCCGGAACCGGATGAGGGCGACATCTTCTTCGACTTCGAGGGAGACCCGCTGTGGCAGGATCCCCTGTCCGGCCGCTGGGGTATCGAGTACCTGTTCGGTGTCGTCGAGAACCCGGCCACTCCGGATGCCGAGCCGCCGTTCGTACCCTTCTGGGCGCACGATCGCGCCGAGGAACGCGAGGCGTTCGCGAGCTTTCTCGACTACGTGGCCGAGCGCCGCCGTCGTTATCCCAACCTGCACATCTACCACTACGCGGCCTACGAGAAGTCGGCGCTGCGGAACCTGTCCCTCATCCACCTCATCGGCGAAGAGACGGTGGATACGCTGCTCCGCGAGGGCGTACTGGTGGACCTGTATGAGACGGTGCGCACCAGCCTGCGCATCTCCGACCGCTCCTACAGCATCAAAAAGCTCGAACCCTTGTACATGGGCAGCAACCTGCGCTCCGGTGACGTGACCGATGCCGGCGCCTCGGTGGTTGCCTACGCCCAGTTCTGCGAGGCGAGGGACAGCGGGAACGCGGATGAGGCGGCCGAGATCCTCGCCGGGATCAGCGACTACAACCAGTACGACTGCCTCTCCACCCTTGAACTGCGGAACTGGCTGCTAGGGCTGGCGTCGGCGCGCAACATCCCCCCTGCGCAGCCGCGGGAACAGAAGGTGGACAAGTCAGAGCCTCCTTCGCCCGAGGAACAGCTGCTGCTGAACCACGTGACGTCGCTGCCGACACACCGTGCGCTGAGCAAGGACGAGCAGGCAATCGCCATGGTCGCGGCGGCCGTGGGCTACCACCGCCGGGAAGCCAAGCAGTACTGGTGGGAGCACTTCGACCGCCTCGGATCCCCGTTGGATGACTGGTCCGACACCCGTGATGTCTTCGCCGTACGGCGCGTAACCGTCCTCGAAGACTGGACGAAACCGAACGCACGCAGCAACCCTGTTCGCGTGCTCGACCTCTGCGGAATCGCCTCGGAGGGCTCCGAATTCAGGCCGGGCAGCTCCTGGTTCCGGATGTACGGTGAGCCGCTCCCGGAGGGCCTTGAACCTTTCGATGGGAAGGTCGGCGGCCGGGCGGGCTGGTTCGGCACCGAGGTCATCGACAGCTACGCCGACCGCGACGGCGAGCACCTCATCATCCGTGAAAAGCTCAAACGAGGCGGCGAGCCCTACGGGCAAACCCCCATGGCCCTCACTCCTGACCAGCCGATCTCCACCAAGTCCATCCGGGCAGCGTTGGCCGAACTCGCTCAGCGGGTGGGTGCGTCCCTCCCGGGGCTGCCGAGGAGCCCCGGGCTGGACATACTCCGCCGGGCCAATCCCACGCTGGCCGGTGCCTCCAGCCTTCCGGAAGCGCCCGACCACGACTACATTTCGGCGATCACCGCGGCAGTCCGCCTGCTCGACCTCTCCTACCTCGCCGTCCAGGGCCCTCCTGGCACCGGTAAAACTTATGTCGGCTCGCACGTCATCGCCGCGCTGGTGGCAGACGGCTGGAAGGTCGGCGTCGTGGCACAGTCCCACGCCGTCGTCGAGAACATGCTGCGGGCCGTGCTCAAAGCGGGAGTCCCCGCGCACCAGATTGCCAAGAAGACGGAGGATCCGAACGCGCCGTGGACACACAGGACCGACGACGACGTCGCGTCCCTCCTCGACGGGTCCGCCGGCGCGCTGGTTGGCGGCACTGCGTGGACCATGACGGGGAGCAAGGTGCCGCCGGAGTCACTCGACCTGCTGGTCATCGATGAAGCCGGGCAGTTCTCGCTGGCCAATACCCTCGCCGTATCGCGGGCTGCAAAGCGGCTGCTGCTGCTTGGTGACCCGCAGCAGCTCCCGCAGGTTACGCAGGCGAACCATCCGGAGCCCGTGGACGAGTCGGCGCTCGGGTGGCTTTCGCAAGGGGACGCGACGCTGCGCCCCGAGCTCGGCTACTTCCTTGCTGACAGCTGGCGGATGCATCCGGACTTATGCCGGGCAGTGTCCAGACTGTCCTACGACGACAAGCTGGACTCCGCGGTCCTCGCAACCAAACGGGCTCTCGACGGCCAGCCCGCCGGCGTCGAATGCGTTCTCGTGGATCACTCGGGCAACAAGAGCGCTTCATCCGAGGAAGCCGAAGAGGCTGTCAGGCAGGTGCAGAAGCACATCGGGCTTCGCTGGGATGACACGGAGAACGAGCCGCGGGTCCTTGCCGATGCGGACATCCTCGTTGTCGCCGCCTACAACGCCCAGGTCCAGATGATCCGGCGCAAGCTCAAGGACGCAGGGCTCACCGGTACCCGGGTGGGCACGGTGGACAAATTCCAGGGTCAGGAAGCGCCGGTGGTGATCGTGTCGATGGCGTGTTCGTCAGCTTCGGAAGCACCGCGCGGGGTCCAGTTCCTGCTCAACCGCAACCGGATCAACGTGGCGATTTCCCGCGGGCAGTGGCGTGCCGTCATCGTCCGCTCCCCCGAACTCACACAGCACATGCCGAATCGGCCGGAGCAACTCGAGGAACTCGGTGCGTTCATTGGGTTGTGCGCTCCGGACAACCCTTCATGATCTCGCTTGCCGCGGCCACCGGGATAGCGCTTGTCGAACTGGGAATGGCGCTCACTCCAGGACCGAATATGGTCTACCTGGTCTCCCGCAGTATCAGTCAGGGGTGGCGCGCCGGCATGATGTCGTTGACCGGCACGGCGGTAGGTTTTGTCGTTTACATGACAATGGCCAATGTGGGACTTGCAGCCATTTTCCTCGTGGTTCCGTGGCTGTTCATTGCCCTGAAAGTGGCTGGCGCCCTCTACCTGCTATGGCTCGCCTATAAGACGTTGCGACCTGGCGGAAGCTCTCTATTTGAACCCAGCCCTTTGCCCCGTGACTCCTTCGGGAAGCTCTTTCGCATGGGTCTGCTGACCAATCTGCTCAACCCCAAGGTTGCGATTTTGTACCTGGCAGTGATTCCCCAGTTCATCGACCCGGCTGCTGGCAGCGTAGTGGCCCAGGGGTTCCAGCTCGGTGCTATCCAGATAGCCGTAGGTCTGATCGTGAACGGGGTAATTATTCTCGCCGCCGGGTCGATCGCCGCCTTCCTGCTGCGCAAACCTCAATGGATCCGATGGCAGAAATGGGTCACCGGGACCCTACTCGGCGTAATCGGCGTGAAACTCGCCTTCGACGCACCAGCCCCTGCAGCATCCAGCTAGCAGGACGGATGGTTTCTGTTACCGAGCAGTTGGAGCTGGCGTAAAGTCTTTGCTGCAACACGCGCGCGAACACATGCGAATTGAGGAGAGCTGACCTTGGACAGGGACACACCCGAAGACCTCATTGGTCTCGACATTGGCGGCTCCAAGACGCAGGGCGTGCGCTGGCACAACGGCGAGGCGGTTGCATCTGCCACAGCCGGAAGCGCGAACGTCCAGAACGTGACACCGGAAACTGCCGCATTGAACCTCACCGAATTGTTCCAGCAACTCGGTTCAGGCTACGTCGCGCGGGTTATCGCAGGTTCTGGTGGGGTGGACACCGCCGAGGATGCCCGGGCTCTCGCAGCGTTGATCGCTCCCCATGTTCCGGGCGCCACGGTGGAGGTAGTCCATGACACGCGGTTGATACTCGCGGCGGGTGGCGCATCCACCGGCATCGCCGTCATCGTTGGAACCGGAACCGCAGCCTGGGGAACCGATGGCCACGGACGGCAGGCGAGGTCCGGTGGGTGGGGCTACCTGCTCGGGGACGAGGGTAGTGGTTACTGGATAGGCCGCGAAGCCGTTCGCCACACTCTTCATCTACACGACCTCGCCAGGGATCAGGATGAACTGGGACGGCGGGTGCTGGAAGCCAACGCGGTGAGCTCACCGGCGGAATTGATTGCACTGTTCCACGGCGATACGGGCCGGCGATACTGGGCGGGGCAAGCCAGTCTGGTCTTCGACGCCTGCGCAGATGGGCACGCGGAAAGCAGCCACATCATCGAGGCCGCTGCCGGGCACATCAGCCAAATGGTGCAAGACGTTGCGCTGGTACTGCAACTGGAAGGCCCGGTCATCATCGGCGGAGGCCTCGCCGTTAACCAGCCGGTTCTCCAACAGGCCATTTCCTCCAAGCTCAAAGCTGCAGGGTTGCACGGCATCACCTTCCTGACCGAAGATCCGGTCATGGGTGTCCAGCACCTGGTCGCAGCCGAAGGGACGGCCCGGCGGCAAAACATCAAGGACGACATAACCGCTGAAGAGATTCCGTAGCGCGCGAGCGAACAACAAACGTGCGCGGACTCGTTGCTTGTGTTCACTTCTTGACTACAACATCCCTTTGTAGCAACCTGTACTACATGCCCGTCGACTCCGCCCCGCTAGCGCGGGCCACCATGAATGGGGGGCCCGCCAAACCAGGGTCGCAGTCGGCACTCCGCCAGCTGAATGAACAGCGCATCATTCAGGCCCTGGCTACAGGTGGGCCTCAGACCCAGGCGGAACTTGCCCGGCAAACCGGACTGTCCACCGCCACGGTTTCCAACATCGTTCGCGGCATGTCCCTGTCCGGCACGGTGACAACCAGCCCGACCACCAGTTCGGGGCGCAGGGCACTTTCTGTAGCGCTCAACGACAACGGTTCCGTCGCCGTCGGAATCGACATCGGCCGCCGCCACCTTCGCGTGGTCCTGGCCGGCCCGGATTACCGTGCCATCAGCGAAGAAGCCATCCCCCTCCCGCCGGGGCATACGGCCGAGGAAGGACTCAACGCAGCAGAGACCCTACTTTCGCGGCTCCTCGACGAGCGGAACATTCCAAAGCGCGCTGTCCTTGGAGCTGGCATCGGAATTCCGGGGCCAATCGATCGCCGGACCGGCACGGTGGTACAGGGAGCGATCCTTCCCGAATGGGTGGGGATCAACATGCGGGAAACCTTCGGCGAGCGGCTCGGAATACCCGTATCGATTGAGAATGATGCCAACCTGGGTGCTCTCGCCCAGGTCACCTGGGGGCCGCACAGCGCGGTGGACAACCTCATGTTCCTCAAGGTGGGATCGGGCATAGGAGCAGGTCTGATCCTCAACGGTTCCCTCTTCTACGGCAACGTGGGAATCACCGGGGAACTCGGCCACACCACCATTGACGAACACGGGCTCATCTGCCGCTGCGGTAACAGGGGTTGCCTGGAAACAGTCGCGTCAACGGCCACCATGATCAACCTTCTTCAACGCACCAGCGAGCGTCCGTTGACCGCCCGGGACATCGTGGACTTTGCTCTAAAGGGTGACACCGCAACGCTACGGGTTATCGACGACGCCGGACTCGCGATCGGGAGGGCAGTGGCACACGTTGCCAACCTGATCAACCCTGAGCTCATCGTGCTTGGCGGCTCGCTCACGGGCTTGGGCGACATTCTCCTGGATCCCATCCGTCGCGGCCTCCTACGGCACGCCGTGCCCGTTGTGGGTGAGTCCACGAAGGTCCGCATGGGGTCGCTGGGAGACCGGGCAGAAGCGCTGGGAGGTGCCGCCGTCGTACTTTCACAACCCGCGCATTCCTCAAGCTGAGGTAAATTTTCGCTCGAGTTTGCGTTCAAGACTTGACTGCAAGACCCTACTCAGAGTTAACTTCTTTCTCGGGCCATTGCGGTTCCGAAGACAGCGCAGTCATTGCGGGAAGGCCCTATGGACAACCACACCATCCTTGAGATGCAGTCGATCACCAAGCAGTTCCCGGGCGTCAAAGCCCTGGATGAGGTATCCCTCTCCGTCACCGCCGGCGAGATCCATGCAATTTGCGGCGAGAACGGCGCGGGCAAGTCCACGCTGATGAAGGTCCTTTCCGGCGTGTACCCCCACGGCACCTACGACGGCACAATCGTCTTTCAGGGCAACGAAGTCCAGTTCAAGGACATCCGGTCCAGCGAAGCCGCCGGAATTGTGATCATCCATCAGGAACTCGCTCTCATCCCCGAGCTTTCCATCGCAGAGAACATCTTCCTCGGCAATGAGCCCACCCGCTTCGGAGTGATCGACTGGGACAAGGTCAACGCCAGCACCCTGGAGCTCCTGGCGCGGGTGGGGCTGAACGAGGATCCCATCACCAAGGTGAAGGATATTGGCGTTGGCAAGCAGCAGCTGGTTGAGATAGCCAAGGCGCTCAGCAAGTCAGTGAAGTTGCTCATCCTCGACGAGCCGACTGCCGCCCTTAACGAGGCCGATTCCCAGCACCTGCTGGACCTGATGTCGGGCCTCCGGTCCAAGGGCATCTCCTGCATCATGATCTCCCACAAGCTCAACGAGATCGAGCAGATCGCTGACTCGATCACCATCATCCGCGACGGTAAGTCGATCGAGACCCTTCATGTGAAGAATGACGGCGTCGATGAGGACCGCATCATCCGCGGCATGGTGGGACGCTCCCTTGAGTCCCGATTCCCCGACCACACCCCCAATATCGGCGAAACGTTCTTCGAGGTGCGCAACTGGACCGTCGGGCACCCAGCAGTACAGGACCGCTTGGTCTGCAAGAACTCGAACTTCCACGTCCGGCGAGGTGAAATCGTAGGCTTCGCTGGCCTGATGGGTGCGGGCCGCACGGAACTCGCCCGATCAGTATTTGGCCGCTCCTACGGCAACTACAAGTCCGGACAGATCCTCATCAACGGCGAGGAAGTCACGCTGCGCACGGTGCCGCAGGCGATCAACGCGGGCCTCGCCTACGTGACTGAGGACCGCAAGTCCCTGGGCCTGAACCTGCTTGACGACATCAAGTCCACCACCGTGTCCGCGGACCTCAAGAAGATCACGCGCGGCCTCGTCGTCGACAATGACGAGGAGTACCGGGTCGCCGAGGAATACCGGAAATCCCTGCGCACCAAAACGCCCAGCGTCAACGAAGGTGTAGCGAAGCTGTCCGGCGGCAACCAGCAGAAGGTAGTCCTGGCGAAGTGGATGTTCACGGACCCGGAAATACTCATCCTCGACGAGCCCACCCGCGGCATCGACGTCGGTGCGAAGTTCGAAATCTACGGCATCATCCAGCGCCTCGCCAACCAGGGCAAGGGCGTCATCGTCATTTCCTCTGAACTTCCCGAACTGCTCGGGCTCTCGGACCGCATCTACACCATCTTCGAGGGCGCGATCACTGGAGAGCTGGTCCGCGGCGACGCAGACCAGGAATCCCTGATGAAACTCATGACCGCCAGCAGGAAATCTGCCTGAGACGCTCTTTAGGAAAGACATATGAATTCCCTTAAACAACTCTTCGGCGGCAACACGCGGCAGTTCGGCATGATTTTCGCGCTCGTCGCGCTCGTCGTCTTCTTCCAGATCATGACCGGCGGCAAGACACTCACGTCCGTGAACATGATGAACCTTTTCAACGGCAACTCCTACATCCTGATCCTGGCCATCGGCATGGTTCTGGTCATCATTGCCGGACACATTGACCTCTCCGTCGGATCCATTGCGGCGTTCGTCGGGATCGTCGTCGCCATCGCGATGCGGGACTGGGGAATCCCCTGGTACCTCGGTGTGCTCCTCGGCCTGGTGCTCGGTGCGCTGATCGGCATGTGGCAGGGCTTTTGGGTTGCCTACGTCGGTATACCCGCGTTCATCGTCACGCTGGCCGGCATGCTCCTGTTCCGTGGAGCCAACCAGTCCGTCGGTAACTCACTGACAATTCCCGTTCCCGAAGGGTTCCGTTACCTGGGCGCCGGCTACCTCCCCGAGGTAGGCCCGGACTTCGGCTACAACAACCTCACCCTCCTCATCGGTATTGCCCTTGTCGTCTTCGTCGTCTACCGCGAGTTCCGCAGCCGCCGGAAGCTTGAGAAGATCAATGCGCCTGTACCGCCGATCTGGGTGCCCGTCACCAAGGTTGTACTGCTCTCCGCTGTTATCCTCTACGCGACGTACCTGTTCTCCACCGGCCGTCCCGGAACATCCTTCCCCATCCCCGGGCTCATCCTCGGTGTCCTCGTCATCATCTACGCGTTCGTCTCCAACAAGACCATCCTCGGGCGCCACGTCTACGCAGTTGGTGGTAACCGCCACGCAGCAGAGCTTTCAGGTGTGCAGAGCAAGCGCGTGAACTTCATGGTCATGATGAACATGTCCATCCTCGCCGCTCTTGCCGGCATGATCTTCGTCGGACGCTCCACCGCCTCCGGCCCCTCGGACGGTGTTGGCTGGGAGCTCGACGCGATCGCCGCTGTCTTCATCGGCGGCGCCGCAGTGACCGGTGGCGTCGGCACGGTGGTCGGTTCCATTATCGGCGGACTCGTCATGGCCGTACTCAACAACGGCCTCCAGCTGCTCGGCGCAGGCGCTGATGACACACAGATCATCAAGGGCCTTGTACTGCTCGTCGCCGTCGCCTTCGATGTCTACAACAAGAGCCAGGGCAAGCCATCGATCCTCGGTCTGCTCACCAGGAACTTCGGCGGAGGTAATGGGCCTAAGACGCCCGAGACCTCCACTCCGCAACCAGCTCCTACGGAGCAAGCCGTCGGAACGAAGGAAGTTATCTCCCACGACTCCTAGGCGCCGACACCACCCCGCGCCAAGGTACCAATGCCTAACCCGTCAATCAGAGCAAGAGCAATTGCAAGAGAAAGTGGAAGAGAATGCGTAAGTTCGCAAAATCCCTCGCAGCCATCGCTGCGATTTCAGCACTGACGCTGACCGGTTGCGGTCGTGAAGAAGCGACGCCGGCAACCGGAGGCGGAGGCGGCGACGCTGCAGCCGGCGGTTTCGAAGAAGGCGCAGCGATCGGTGTGGCACTGCCGCAGAAGACCTCGGAGAACTGGGTCCTCGCAGAGAAACTGTTCAACGATGGCCTCACCGAAGCCGGCTACGAGGCCGACGTGCAGTTCGCCAACGGCGGTGTCTCCGAGCAGCAGAACCAGATCAGCTCCATGATCACCAACGGTGTGAAGGTACTGATCGTCGGAGCTATCGACGGCGCGCAGCTGGGAACCCAGCTTGCCCAGGCCAAGGAGGCCGGCATCACGGTTGTTGCCTATGACCGCTTGCTCCTCAACACGGACGCCGTGGACTACTACGTGGCGTATGACAACTTCAAGGTAGGCGAACTGCAGGGCCAGGCACTGCTCGACGGCATGAAGGCTGCAAAACCCGAGGGCCCCTACAACATCGAGCTCTTCGCAGGCTCGCCGGATGACGCCAACGCGAAGGTCTTCTTCGACGGCGCGATGAGCATCCTGCAGCCTGAAATCGACAACGGCAACCTCGTTGTTGTCTCCGGTCAGGACACCTTCGAGCAAGCTGTCACCCAGGGCTGGAAGGCCGAAAACGCACAGAAGCGCATGGACACCCTGCTCTCCGGAAGCTACGGATCCGAAGAGCTTCACGGCGTTCTCTCCCCCAACGACACGCTCGCCCGCGCTATCCTGACCTCGGTCGAGGGTGCAGGCAAGTCCGTGCCCGTTGTCACCGGCCAGGATTCCGAAGTTGAGTCCGTGAAGTCCATCATGGAGGGCAAGCAGTACTCCACCATCAACAAGGACACCCGCGCCCTCGTTGAGCACTCCATTGAGATGGTCAACGGCCTGCAGGCCGGCGAGGAACTCGAGATCAACGATCCCGATTCCTACGAAAACGGCGTCAAGACCGTTCCCGCCTACCTTCTTGAGCCACAGATCGTGACCAAGGACAACGCAGCTGACGCTTACGCCGACGATCCGACCCTGTCGGAACTGACCAAGTAACCGCTACACCCTCGAGAGGTCCCCGGTCGCGTTGCGGCCGGGGACCTCTCTGTATTCCCTCACATTGCAGGACTAGGGTTGACCCCCTGACGCAGAGTGCGGCAACGGAAGGAACTCGATCCGAATGTTGAACACCGAACGAACCGGTTCCGGCAAACCCCTCGTCCTCGTCCATGGCCTGGGGTCGGGGATCCGCAACTGGGATCCGATCGTCCCACTGCTGAAGGACGAGCGCGAGGTCATCGCCATCGATCTTCCCGGATTTGGCGAAAGTGCGCCCCTCCCGGGCGAGGTAAGCATCGCAACCCTCACTGACGCCGTCGAACGCTTCCTGCAGGAGCAGGGCCTCAACGCCGTGGACATCGTCGGTAGCTCCATGGGCGCGCGGATCGTCACCGAAATGGCTCGCCGCGGTTACCCCGGGAAAGTGGTTGCGCTCAACCCCGGCGGCTTCTGGAACGACACCCAGGTCCGCATCTTCAACAGCACCGTCAAGGCCTCCGTTGCACTCGTGCGCCGCATCCAGCCGATCCTGCCTTCCCTCGTGAAGCAGGCCGCCGGACGCACCGCGCTCCTCGCGCAGTTTTCGGCCGCGCCGTGGAAGCTCGACCCTGACCTTGTCCTCACCGAGCTCCAGGGCTTCAAAACCGCGCCCAGCCTGGACGAGGCACGCCGGTCACTCGCCCATGGACCCCGGCAACAGGGTGCAGCCGCCGGATCAGTCAAGGGCAGCCTCGCTTTCGGGTGGGGGCGCCAGGACAAGGTCACGCCACTGAGTGAAGCGGCCGTCGCCATGTCCCTCTATCCGGACGCAACGCTGCACGTCTTCGAGAACTGCGGACACTTCCCGCATTGGGACCAGCCACAGGAGGCTGCGCGCTTCATCCTCAACTCCACCGGGTAGGAAACACACGACGACGGGCCGCTCCCTAGTGGAGCGGCCTGAAGTGGTGAACTGTCAGCTGAGCGCAGCGAGCGCCTCCACGACCGGCGGGTCCAACCGGATCAGGGCCACGGCAAGCCCGTACGCCACACCCATGATGACGAGTTCCCCCGCGGCCAGCTTCGCGAACGATCGGAGCGTGAACCTCTCCTGCGAAAGCAGCCGACGGCGGTGCAGCACACCGAAACCGATCAGCACACTGAACGCCACCACCTTCAGCAGCAGCACCGCGCCGTACAGTGACCCAGGCAGCGCATCCAGCTGTTCCACCCGGACCACCGCGCTGACCACCCCGCTCACGCCCACAGCGATTGCGCAGATCAGGGCCAACCGGCTGAACTTCCTGACCGCCGGGCGCAGTAACTCCCCGTCCCGCCAGGCCAACCACCCGAGACCGGCCAGGCCGCCGACCCAAAGGGACGCAGCCCCGATGTGGCCCGTCATGCTGAACATCGCCAAACCGTGCCCGGAGGCCGATGCGGAGTGCCCGCCGAGGCCCATCGTCGTCGTCCCCGCAACCACCAGGACAAGCGCCATCCGCAGCGGAAGCGTAGTGCGGGCAACCCTCGCCAGGATCGCAGCAAGCACCAGCATGCCCGCCTGCGCAACCAGGGCACGCCCGGATGCCAGCTCGTTCATGAACGAGCCGAAGTCCTCGAAGCCCGCACCGCCCAGCGGCCCGCTGCCGAGAACATCGAAGTAGGTCCAGAGCAGGAGCAAGACACAGGCGACGACGGCGATCCCCGCCGCCGCGCTCCCCTGCCGTCCCAGCCGCTGGGCTTCCGGGGTGAGTTGCTCCGGATCGTCGGCCCGGGCGGGCAGGAGTACCCCGACGCACAGCAGGGCGATCGCGGCGAGGCTTGTCAGGTGTACCAGCACCCGGACCACGGGTAAAGTCCAGCCAATAGTGTTGACTGCTCCGGCGTCGTCGGACAGCAGGAGAATCCCGAGGGGCACCACGGCCGCGATGAGCACGGCCCCAAGAACGGCGGCCTGCCAGACTCGCTGGGGACCACTCGGCCGCTCTGACGGCGCTGCCGCCTTACCGCTCACTTCGGCGGCGCTCTTCCGTGACACGTGCATGGCCGCCTTTCGAAGTCCTATAGCGATAGTAAGCCCGCTTCCTCGGTCCGAGTGTCATGTCTCTTGGTGAAGGGCGGCAGCGGGTCCGCTGGCGCACGGCGTTCAGTTGTCCGCTGTGGGACGCCGTTAGTCGAGGATGGCGGTGGCCTCAACTTCCACGAGTACGTCGGGTTCAAAGAGGTAGTCGACCCCGATCAAGGATGCTGGGGGCATCGGGAGGGGCAAGCCGATGTCGTCCGCTACGGCGTTGATGCCCGCCATAAAGGCCTCAATACTGTCGGGTGTCCAGTTGGTGACGTAGAACGTGAGGCGAACGACGTCGCCAAATTCCGCACCCGCGCTTGCGAGACCGGAGTGGGTGTTCTTCAGGGCTTGTGACACCTGGCCGGTCAAATCCCCTTGAGCTACCGGAGTGCCGTCGGCTGTCCTCGCGATTTGGCCGGAAACGTGCACATGGCGGGTGCCGGTTGCGACAGCGACGTGGTGATACGGCACTGGCTGCATCAGTGCGGCCGGAGAGTGAAGGCGAACAGTCATGAGAGCTCCTTGGTATTCGTTTTTTGCTGGTATCTAATGGATACCTGGTGAACCGTCGTAACTTCAACGAAACTAGGTCTCATGATGAATACCAGCAGTCCAACCTCCGACCGGTTTGAGATCGATGCTCCGCATCGCGAGCTTCTGGACCAGGTGCTGGACAAGTGGTCACTTCTGGTTCTCAACGAGTTGTGCGAGCGCCCTCAGCGCTTCAGCGAATTGAAGCGGATCATTCCTGCTGTGTCGCAGAAGTCGCTCACGGCGACGCTGCGGCGGCTTGAGCGCAACGGCATAGTCGAACGGGTTGTGCTGAGTACCCGTCCCGTGGCGGTGGAGTACAGGATTACACGGTTAGGAAAGACCCTTAGACCGCCGGTCGAGGTGATCCTCGACTGGGCCTCGAAGCAAATGCCGCTGATCGAGCAGGCCCGCCGCCGCTTCGATGAGGTCGAGGTATCAAAAACTCAAACCAGCCTCTGAAACGCGGAACCCCGCACCATGGATGGAGGTGCGGGGTCCCAGGCATTGAAACGCAGAATGAAGCTTAGCCGGTGACGCCTGTCAGCTCATTCGGGGTTTCCTTAAGTTCACCAGTGCTGGTGATCTTGCCGGACTCATAGTCCACCGCATGGATGGTGTTGGTGGCTGGGTCCGTGATCAACGCTGTTTGGTCGTTCACGAAAATGGTTGGGCGGGGCTGCTGCCATTCGATCGGTTCTTCCCACTCATCGATCACAGGGATGCTGTTGGTTACCTTCGCGGTTTCCGGATCGATAACGTGCAGGGCTCCGTCGGTGCCGAGCACCAGGGCCTCCCCGTGCGCCCCGCGAGCCAGTGAGCGGAAGCTGTAGCTCGCTCCCAGTTCAACGAAGTCGAGCTTCTTGGTCTCGGTGTTGATCAGGGAGATCCGCTCCGGGCGCTCCAGTTCGGCGTCGGGATCCTGCTTGTAGTCGCCAAGGGTGATGACTGATTCTTCCGAACCGGCCTGGTTACCGATGCGCCCGTACTCCGTGGGACTGTCGAGCTTGGTGATTTCACCGCCGGAGTAGATGAGGACGCCTGTTTCACAACCGATCACGACTGCTTCGTTGGACGCAGCAGCTTCACCGTGAACGCCGGGGCAATCCTCGTTCCGGACGATCTCCTCGCCCTTTTCGTCGAACACCACGATCCCCGGGCGTTCCTCCTCGTTGCCGAGTGTCTGGACGAGTTCGCCGTTGGAAAGCTCGACGGCGACGCCGTGATGGGCTTGCTCGGACTGGTACGTCTCGGTCTCGGGCTGGCCCTCGGCAAGGTCGCTCGACTCGAAGACCGTGACTTCGCCGGTCCCATCGCTGAAGAGGATGGTCTTGCCGTCATGGCGGACGACGTGACCCGGCTTGGGAGCGTCGAAGCTGATGTCCGTCATCGCCGGATCCTGCGCATAGTGGGTGTCGCCGTCGCTCCACACACCGGTGTCGAGCACCGTGAATTTGTCGGCCGTGGAGATGATCACGTGGCGCCCATCCCCCGCCGGGTTCACGCGGTTGAAGCCTTCGAGTGGGAAGTCGCCGAGCACCTCGAAGGACTCGCCGTCGAGGACCTGCACGCCGCCGTCGTAAGTGGTGACGATACGAGGAGTCGCTTCGTCGACGGTAGGCGCCGAGCTTGCAGCGCTGGAAGACGTGTTTTCCGCTGCGGGTTCGGTGTTGCTGCCGCAGCCGGTGAGCACCAGGCCGCTGACCGCGAGGGCGGCGGCGAGCTGGAGGGGTTTGGATCGGTAATGCATGTGTTTCCTTTCGGAGGGGGTGGGATCATTCAGGTCTAATTAGCGGGTCAGTGCTTCGGTGATGCGTTCGGTGTTGGAGCGCATCATGTCCAGGTAGGTCTCGGCGCCTGAACCTTCCGCGCCGAGAGATTCGGTGAAGAGCGGCACGACGGCGATGTCCTGGCCTGCCTCGTTGGCGAGCACTTCGGCGAGCCGTTCCGGTTGGGACGAGTCCGCGAAAATTGCCACCACCCCTGCGTCCTGGATGGCGCTGGTGAGGTCATCGAGATCCGCTGAACTGGGTGAGGCGAGCGTTGTGCCGCTGGGGATCACCGCACCGATCACGTCGAACCCGAACCTCTGCGCGAGGTATCCGAAGACGTGATGGTTGGTAATGAGCTTCCGCTTGTCCTGGCCGATGGCCGCGAAACTTTCCTCCATCTCGCCGGCAAGGCTCTCGACCTCGTCCACGTAGGCGGCGGCCTGCGAGCGCACCGCGTCGGCGTCCACATCCCCAACGTGCTCGATCGCGCCCTCGGCGATCGCCGTCGATGCCTGCGCAACGCGGTCCGGGTCGGTCCAGAAGTGGGGATCGTCCGCGCCTTCGTGCTCACCGCCGTCGTCGTCGTCGTCGTGCGTGAAGGTGATCGGTTCGATGGCGTCCATCGCGGCGATCGCCGGTACGCCCTCCGCTGCGGCGGCGTTGACGTTGTTGAGGATGCCCTCTTCCAGCCCGGCGCCGTTGTGGATGATGAGGTCCGCATTCTCCAGTTCCGCGGCCTGCTGGGCGGAGATGCCGAACGAGTGCGGGTCCGCATTTGATTCCATGAGTACGACGACGCTGGCCTGATTACCGAGGATGTTCCGTGTGATGTCACCCAGGATGTTGGTGGTGACCACCACCGTGGGTTTGTCACTTGCCGCTGCCGAGCACCCGGTCAGCACGAAGGCGCCCGCGACGAGCGCAGCGGTCAGTTTTGCCAGCCTCACCCGCGTCACAGTCCGGTCTCCAGCATCAGGTCGGCGGCCGGGACGTCGAAGGTGCGGGCGGTCCGGAGTCCGTCCGCGTAGTCGATCTCGTAGACCTTGGACGTTGCGGGATCGTTGACGTAGGCGCGTGAGGTGTCGATGCGGAGCTGCGGTGCAGCGTCCGCGGCCAAGGGTTCGAGCAGTTCGGTGCGGTCGACCTCACCGGTGGTCGGGTCGATGCTCATGAGCGAACCGTCGACGCCGAGAGCCAGTACCCGCTTGGTGTCGCCAACAGCGGATGCCGCAACCACCCGGACCGGGGTTTCGAGGTGGGTCCACGTGCGCCCGGACACGTCGAGGTGCCAGATGCCGGCCT
This sequence comes from Arthrobacter sp. TRD_SC_6, assembly GCF_055361185.1. Taxonomy (NCBI): domain Bacteria; kingdom Bacillati; phylum Actinomycetota; class Actinomycetes; order Micrococcales; family Micrococcaceae; genus Arthrobacter; species Arthrobacter sp. TRD_SC_6. The sequence goes on along the minus strand of NZ_CM143953.1, from coordinate 1,623,781 downwards.
CGCCAGCCGGAGCGGCGAGTTCATTGGACCGTGGGCGGTGCTCGAGGGTAACGGCGGGTGTAACGCTTTTCAGATCCTGCGGGTACGGGATCTTCTCGGCGGTGAATACGCCGTCATCCTCCGTGATCAGTAAAGCGCCGTCGGTGCAGGCCAGCACAATCCCGACGCGCGTGGACGCGTGGCTGCTGGCTGCCGGGCAGCTCTCCTGTGCGAGCACGGTCTGGTTGTCGATGTCCCGGACTTCGACCCCGGTCGGTTGAGTACCCTCGGCGACGGTAGTGATGAAGTGGTCTTTGAACGGGATCACCCGGCCCTGGTGCGGTGTGGTGGTGATGCGTGCGGCTTCGGTGACGTCGCCTGAGTCGAGGTCCTTGTGCGTGTGGATTGACGCGTATCCGCCGGACTCTGAGAACACCGCGAGGTACTGGCCGTTCCCGGCGATCGCGCCGGCGTCGGGAACATCGATGGTGCCGACCAGCCCCGGCTCGGTGCTGTAGTAGTGGCTGTGGTCGCCGTGCGGAACGGTCCACGCGCCGGTGTCGAAGACGTCCACCGAACTGGCTGTGGTGATGAGCGCGTAACGGCCGTCCTGCGCAATGCCGCTGATCGGCCCGAAGGTCCCGGCGTCGGCTACTTCCTCCGTTAGGAGGGAGAGCAGTTGCGCCTGTCCGGTCTTTGAATCAAAGGTGAGCAGACCGGTCTGTCCTTCGGCATTTTCCTGCGCCCCGGCGATGTAACCGTGGGGCGAGGCTTCTGCGGAGGGGGCGCCGTCGTCGTTCGCTGCGGGTGCGCCACAAGCGGTGAGCAGGAGGGGAAATGTGAGCAGTGGGACAAGTGTTTTACGCGTGGTGCGGTGCACGGGTGAGCGTTTCCATTTCTAGCTGGGGGTCTGGTGTGGCGATCGGTTCGGAAGCGGCGGGCCGCGTGCTTTCAATGAGGGAATGGCCGAGGGCGGAGACGAAGTAGGACAGCGCGGCGACTAGCGCGATGGTCGCCCCGGCCGCCGTCGACGCGTACCAGGAGATGAACAGGCCCGTCACAACGCTCGCGACGCCGATCGCTGAGCCCAGCACCATCACTGTCCGGATGGACCGGGCCCATACCAGCGCAGCGGCGGGCGGGGCGATCAGCAGTCCGAAGACCAGGAGTGTTCCCACCACCTGGAAGGACGCCGCCACTGCGAGCGTGATCATGCACAGAAGCACGAAGTGGGTCAGCCGTGGCCGCAAGCCGAGGCTCGCCGCCTTCTGCTGGTTGAAAGCGAGGGCTGTGAATGCCCGGTGGAACACTGCGGCGGCCGCCAGCACCAGGGTCCCCACGATGGCGAGGACAATGATGTCGTCAGTCCCCACAGCGAGCACGTCGCCGAACAGCGTGCCGGTGAGGTCTACCGCGAACGAGCCGGACGCCGACACGATGATCACACCAAGGGAGAGCATCACCACGAAAAGCAGGCCGATGGCTGTGTCCTGTGAAACGCGCCGGTTGCGGGTGATCACTGATACACCAGCCGCCGTTGCCGCTGCACTGAGCGCGGCGCCGATGACGAGGTTGCCGCCGAGCAACGAAGCGATGGCGATACCCGGCAGCAGCCCGTGTGACATCGCATCACCGAGGAACGCCATGCCGCGCACTACAACCCAGGTCCCGACGACGGCGCAGAACACCGCAACCAGGCCGCCGCCCAGCAGGGCGCGCTGCATGAACGACGCGTTCAGGGGATCGAGTAACCATTCCATCGTGATTCATCCTATATTGCTAATGAGAACGATTCGCACAAGGAGGGAATTTGATGTCTTCGGTGGTCTTCAATCAGGTGGAATTTGCCTACCCGGACAGGCCGGTACTGAAGGGCGTGTCAGCGGTCTTCGAACGCGGCGTGCACACCGTCATTACCGGTGCCAACGGTTCGGGCAAGTCGACGATGCTCGGCATAGCGGCCGGTCTGCTGAAGCCTGCCGCTGGTTCGGTTCAACTGACTACCGGACGCCGGCCCGCCTACGTCATCCAGCACACCCGCACCTCGGAAGTTCTGCCATGCACGGTGCGCCAGGCTGTGGAAATGGGCCGGTGGCCGCACCGCCACGGCCTGCTTCCCCTGCGGGCTCGGGACCGCGAAGTGGTCACCATCTCGATGGAACGAATGGGGATCTCCAACCTTGCCGGGCGCCAACTCAGCGAGCTGTCCGGTGGCCAACGACAGCGCACGCTGATCGCTCAGGGCCTAAGTCAGGAGTCGGACATCCTCCTGCTCGACGAGCCGACCGCTGGCCTGGACCGTGCAGCGCATGAACGCATCCGCACTGCCATCGATGAGGAATTGCGCCGCGGGGTTACGGTCATCGAATCGAGCCACCACCCGGACGATATTGACCGGGCTGACCGCGCTCTCATCCTCGATCAGGGGCGCATCAGCTTCGATTCGTAACCCGGGACGCAGGGTGTCGAACAGCGATACCCTAGCTCCTGTGACCGTTACTATCGAGCACGCAACAGCGAACGACGCCGGCCAGCTGGCAGTCCTCGCCAGCGTCGCCTTCCCGCTTGCCTGCCCTCCGACGTCGGACCCCAAAGACATTGCGCAGTACGTCGCCACCGAACTGTCCGAGGCAAAGTTCGTCCAGCACATTGCTGATCCCACCAGGATCCTGTTGTGCCTCCGCGAGGACGGGCACCTGCTGGGGTGGAGCATGCTTGTCGAGGGGCTGCCGAAGGACGAGCACGTCCGGTCCTGTCTCTCGATCTTCCCCACCATCGAGCTCAGCAAGTTCTACCTTCACCCTTCCCACCACGGCCGGGGTGCGGCGTCGAAACTCATGGAGGCCACGCTCGACGTCGCTTCCATGGGCAACGACGCCCACGGCATGTGGCTCGGCACCAATGACCAGAACGCCCGCGCTATCCGCTTCTACGAAAAGCACGGCTTTGCGAAGGTGGGCACCAAGACGTTCAAGCTCGGCAGCAACGTGGAGCATGACTTCGTGCTGGAGCGGCCCCTTTCGGCGTAGGGCGCCGGGGTAGAACCAATCCACCGGTAGCAAAGCCTCCCGCCCCACGGGTTTCACTTGAGGTCCGTCAGCTCCAACACACGTTGGCAGGCACTCGGCACTGGCTGGGTTATCTGAGCCGTTGAAGTTTGGGCTATTCGGAGCGCCGTTCCACTCAAAGGACCACCCGCAATGATGACCGATAGGGCTCCATCCGATTGAGTGCTTTCGTCGACGGCGCGGGACAGCTCTTCGAACTGCCTCTCAGCGTCGCCCGCCAGCGTCAACGGGTCAGACTTCGTCACCCGCACCCCCCTGAACCAGCCAGACTTGCCGTATGAAGCAACCAGATCAGTCAGAGACTGCACCAGCAACGGTGTACTGGTTGCCATCCCGAACGGTCGACCATCCGCGCACGCGGCGATGATCGAAGCCTGGCCGATTCCGACCACGGGAATCGGCAGTTCCAGATCCAGGTCTTCCCGGCCCGGATCTCCGATTGCTGCGACGATCACCGCGCTGACTTCCAAGTCCGACGTCGAAAGGTAGTCGAGGACAGCCCGTCTCGTGTGCACTGCCGACTCCGCCAAGGCTTCAGGCTCAACGATCATGGAAGGCCCCGCCGCCGCCGTGATGCCTACAACGTCCACCAGATGCGGTGCGAGCACCGAGGCGGCGAGGTCCTCCATCAGTTGGGTTGTTCTGGAGCTGGTGTTGGGGTTGACCAGGAGCACGTTGCGGCGTGCTGGGTCAGTGTCCATAAACACCGCCCGGTTCCGCTGGATCTTCCTCGAGCGGCTTGCCGAAGGTTTCGGGCGGGAATTGCACGGCTATGGCCAGGACCACGAACAGGCCGGCAAGCGTTGCGAACATGCCAGCGAGGCCGGCGGCGTCAAAAATTATGCCCGATATGAGGGGGAACAGGCCGCCCGCAAGTGATCCGGCAGCGAGGATGATGGAGGTTCCAAACCCTCTCGCGCGGGTTGGGTACTGTTCCGGCGCGAAGAGCCAGATGGTCGTGTTGAGGACAATCACCGAGAAGTTGAACAGCACGCCGCAAAGGATGATGAGGACGATCCCTTGTGCCAGAAAGGCCATCGACAGCCCGGCGATGCACCCGAGAATGGCAGCTCCGGTCAGGACTTTCTTCCGGGGCAGGCGGCTGGCCAGGAAGGCAGCAGTGCACGCGCCGATGAGGGATCCCGATTGCATGAGCAGGGTGAACCACAAACTGGCATTGAGCGCATAGCCCTGCGCAACCAGGATGGTGGGCATGAGAGTCAGCATGGAGATTTGTGCCGCGTAGGACATGGTGACCGCAATGCCCAGGAACACTGTGCGCTTGAGCAGGCGCCCCTGAAGGGGTTCTTTCCAATGGCCTGAGGATTCGACGACCCTGTGGTCCGGCGCAGCGGTGATGAATTGTTCCGGGTCGTTGATTGGGCCGGCCAGTTTCCCGCGGGCAAGGCGCGTAATCACCAGGTTTGCTTCGTCAATCCGGCCTTTGGATGCCAAGAAGCGCGGAGTTTCCGGTACGTAGCGTCGGAAGAACATGACGAGCAGGGCGGGAATGAACAGCAGTCCAAAGACCCAGCGCCACTTGTCCGGACCGTCGAAGAGTGTGAAGACCAGGATGCCGAACGCTGGGGCCAACATGTTGCCAAGACCTGCCGCGGTGACGTTGATCAACCCCACGGCCGTTCCACGATGTTTTGCCGCGAAGAATTCGGCCATCATGATGACCGCAACGGCGATCTCACCACCAAGACCGAAACCCACGATGAATCGGCCTGCAGAAAGAACCCCGTAGTTCGGGGCAATCGCGCACAGAAGTGATCCGCCGGCGAAGATGATCAGGTTGATCATCAACATCTGGCGCCGACCGTACTTGTCAATAATCAAACCAGTTGCAACGCGTCCAAGGGCCGTAGCCGTGAACGTCAAGGTGTTGAGGAACCCGATCTCGCCGGCTCCCAGGCCCCAGGACTCGCGAAGCACGGGCCCCGTGATGCCTACAGCATTTTGCTCGAGGGCATCAAAGAACACTCCCAAGAGAATCATGAACACGATCTGACGGTGGGCCCCCGTGACCCCTATCCGTTGATAGGCCCCCTCAATCTGGGTAGCTAGCGTCCCGGATTGGGACCCTTCCGCTGGTTGAGCCGTACGTTCCTTCATCACAGTTGCTCCTCACTGAGCCTGTAAGTCAAAGCTAATGTTTCCACTTTGTGGAAAGTAACTTCCACCTCGTGTGTGACACAGGTTATATCTACTACTAGTGAGCGTCAATGGGATCCCAAACCTGGAAAGTCTTCGACTGCCCTGCCAGTGAGTTCCATATTGTGGAAGAAAACTTCTGCTGCCCAGAAATATTTCAAACAATTCGTTGACAGTGGGCTATCTCACGCCTAATCTCAATTTGGGATCCCAAGTTCATCGGACGCACAGAGTCTTCCTCTCCAAAGGGTGCGCCCGGCCTCCGTCCGCACGTTCTAAGGAAACTCACATGGCCAACGACGACCATCTGTCATCCACCACTGTGGAGAACCCACCTGACCAGCCCCGGCCAGGAGTCGCTGCACCGCACCAACCGGATTCCAAAGGCGGGAAGCCAACCCGCGTTCGTTGGAAGCTCTTTGTGCTCCTCCTCGTGCTCGTCACCCTCAACTACGTGGACCGTGGGTCCATTTCGGTGGCGATGCCGCTCATCCAGGAAGAGTTCCAGCTCTCACCGGAGTCCATCGGCCTTCTTCTCTCAGCCTTCTTCTTCGCTTACGCCATCATGCAGGTGCCCGGCGGCTGGCTCGTCGACCGCCTGGGTGCCCGGAAGATGGTCACCGGATCCTGTGTTGGATGGGGACTCGCCACCGCTGCCTCCGGTCTGGCGTGGAACTTCGCGAGCCTGTTCACTGCACGGGCGCTGATCGGCGTTACCGAAGCAGCGATCATGCCCGCCGGTGGCAAGCTCAACGGCCAGTGGATGGCCACCGGGGAGCGCGGCCGCGGCGCCACCATCCTCGACGCCGGGGCCCCTCTCGGTGCGGGCATCGGCGGCATCGCAATCGCCGGCCTGATCGGACTTACCGGCGGCTGGCGCGGAGCGTTCCTCGCAGCCGGCATCGCCACCGCGCTCTTTGGCTTCGCCGCTTGGTGGTACATCCGGGACACCCCGCGCCAACACCGCAGCATCAACCAGGCCGAAATCGACCTGATTGAAGCATCCCACGCCGAAGAAGACGCCAAGGCAGCCGCAGTCGGCGCCCCCGGCAAGCGCGGCCTGCTCCCCTACCTGAAGTTCAAGTCCTTCTGGGCAATGTGCTTCGGCTGGTTCGGTTTCAACGGCGTCTTCTACGGTCTGCTCACCTGGGGTCCGCTGTACCTTTCCGAAGCCAAGGGCTTCAACCTCGCCGGAGTGGGCTGGGGAACGTTCGTCATCTTCGGTGCGGGCTTCGTCGGCGAAATCCTCGGCGGAAACATTGCCGACGCCTGGCGGGCAAAAGGTGCCTCAGCCAATAAGGTGATGCGCACGCTGCTCGGTTTCTCAAGCCTCGTTGTGGTCGCCGGATTGATCGGTGTCACCCTCGTCAGCGATCCCATCACCGCCGTCGTACTGTTGTCTGTCGTGCTGTTCTTCCTGCGCTGGGTCGGTCTCTTCTGGAGCATCCCCGCGCTGCTCGGCGGCCGTGGCAACGCAGGTGTTCTCGGTGGTGCGATGAACCTCGCCGGTAACGTAAACGGCTTCATCACCCCCATGGCAATCGGCTTCATTGTCGGCGCCACCGGCGGCTACACCTGGGCGCTGCTCTACTTCGTAGGTGCCGCCGTCGTAATGTTCGCTTCAGTCATCACCCTCGATTACAGCCGCCGGCTGCCGGTCTAGGGACCACCATGAAACTCCTGGTCATCAACCCAAACATCAGCGAAAGCGTCTCCGCGCTGATCCTCGCCGAAGCCCAGCGTGCGGCGTCGCCCGGAACAGAAATCATCATGCGCACTGCACCGTTCGGTGTGGAGTACATCGAGACCCGTATGGAATCGCTGCTCGCGGCGGGTGCTGTAGCGCAGGTCGTCGCCGAGGAACACGAGAAAGTAGACGCCGTCGTCGTTGCCGCATTTGGTGACCCGGGAATGCCCGCACTCAAGGAATTCGTCGACATTCCGGTGGTGGGGATTACGGAGGCCGCGCTCTACACGGCGGCTCTCCAGGGTTCACGGTTCTCGATCGTGGCCATTTCCCACCGGATCACGGCCTGGTACCGGGAGTGCGTCGAGCGGAACGGTCTCGGGGGGCGGTTGGCATCCATCCGCTCCCTGACCGATCCGCTCACCGGCATCGGCTCCGTCCAGGAGGACTTCGCCCCCAGACTGCTTGAGCTTTCGGGCCAGGTAGTGCGTGAGGACGGAGCCGACGTCGTCATCCTCGCCGGCGCGCCGCTCGCCGGACTGGCCAGGGCCATCGGGCACCGTATTCCGGTCCCGGTGGTCGACGGGATCTCAGCCGGCGTGAAGCAGGCGGAAGTGCTCGTCGCCCTTGGTGGCGGTACCCACCGGGCAGGCAGCTTCGCGCCGCCGCCGCCCAAACCGAACGCCGGTCTCTCCGAAGCCATCACCCGCACGCTTGCCCGCGGGCACGAAACACATCGAAAGGATGGTGGTCCGGAATGAAACTGGACTCGCTCATCACCAACGCCGTCATCGTCAACGCGACGCATACCGTCACCGGCCACATCGGCATCCGTGACGGGCGCATCACGGCGGTTTACGACGGCGACGCTCCCCTGGACCTGTTGCCCGACGCAGATGTTGTCATCGATGCTGCCGGCCGCACTGCAATCCCCGGCGGAGTGGACGGGCACTGCCACATCCAGCAAGTCACCGGTTCTTACTCGTCACTGGACACCTTCGAATCCGCCACCATCGCCGCGCTCTGGGGAGGGACGACGACGGTCATCGACTTCGGCATCCCAGCTTCGGCGGACGAGAGTCCGCTTGAGGCGGTGGAGAACAAGCTGCGGTTGGCGCAGGTGGCGCGGTGCGACGTCGCACTCCACGGTTCGGTGGTCGAGTGGGATGACACGGTTCCGGCCCAGCTGGACCGGCTGGCGGAACTCGGCATCCGGTCGGTGAAGATGTACACGACCAATCGGGGCTCCACCATGGCGAATGAGGACACCATCCTCCGCGTCATGAAGGAAATGGTGCGTCTCGACGGCTTGACCTACATCCACGCCGAACATGACGCCATCATCGCCGACTGCACAGAAGACCACGCAGGCCGCGGATTGACCGGCATCGAGCACCTGCACCTCACCCGGCCGGAGCTCGCTGAGACAGCCTCTGTACGGGAGGTCCTGGCCATCGCTGAGTACACCGGTGCGCCCGTGTACTTCGTCCACCAAACGGTGTCCGACGCCGTCGAACTGGTGCAGGACGCCCGTTCCCGTGGACTCAGTGCCTACTCCGAGACCTGCCCCCACTACCTGACCCTCGACGAAAGCGTCTACGGTTCGGACTTTCCCGAACGGTTTGCCTGCTGCCCACCCATGCGCAGCCGGGAAGCAGTGGAAGCGCTGCTAGACCGTGCTCTCGCCGGCGGGATCGACACCGTCTCTTCGGACCATTCCTGCTACGACCTGTCGCAGAAAAGCACCCGCAAGGATGACATCCGGTTCATGCCGCACGGCCTTCCGGGTGTCGAGACCCGCATGCCGGCAACCTTCACGGCGCTGGTGCGTGATCGCGGCATGACGATGCAAAGGTTCGTGGAGGTCTTCGCTACCGCACCCGCACGCATCAATGGACTCGCGTCCAAAGGAGTCCTGGCGCCGGGGTATGACGCGGATATTGTGCTGTTCGACCCCGCGGAAACCCGGACGGTCGACGGCGCCGCGCTCCACATGGGCACCGACTTCTCGCCATTCCAGGACCTCGAGCTGGCAGGCTGGCCGTCCACCGTCATTGCCGGTGGACGCATAGTGCTCGACGGCGGCGTGTTCAGTGATCCGGGGCCGGTCGGCAGGTTCATCAGGCGGCAGGGACCACGCGAAATGCTGGCCGGGAAGCAGGAGGTTCTGGCCCATGCATGAGCTTGGTGAAACCACACGGCCAATCCGCATCGGGATGATCGTCCCGTCGTCGAACACCTGCCTGGAACCGCAGACTTACCGGATACTCGGGGACCGCACGGACGTCACCGTTCACTTCGCCCGGGTGGAAGTGACCCGGATTGCCCTGGACGACGGTTCAAACAAGCAGTTCGACCATTCAACGATGGTCGCAGCTGCCCGGTTGTTGAAGACAGCCGACGTCGATGTCATCGCCTGGAACGGGACCGCCGGCTCCTGGCTGGGACCTGCGGCCGACCGCGAGATGGTTCAGCAGATCACCGCGGAAACCGGCGTGCCCGCGACCACATCCACCCTGGCGTATCTGGACGCCCTCAAGGCGTTCGGCGCCTCCCGGATTGGGCTCATTACGCCATACACCGCGGACGTCAACCAGGCGATCGCTGACAGGTATGCAGAGGAAGGAGTAGAGGTGGTCTCCGAGCGGCACCTGGGATTGTCGGTGAACGAGTCGTTCGGACGTGTGCCGCCGTCGGATCTGTTGGAACCGTCCCGCGACCTTGCCTCCCGCACAGACCGCCCGGATGCGCTCATCTATCTGTGTACCAACCTCTACGGAGCACCGGTCGTGCGGCAGGTTGAAACGGAGACCGGGCTTCCCGTGCTGGACTCGGTCGCCGTTACGCTGTGGAAGACCCTCACCATGGCCGGTGCGCCCGGACTGGATCAGCAGTGGGGACGCCTGTTGCTTTAGCTCCTGACCGGCCCGCCGCGCGTGATCTCAGCCGAAGAGGTGCTTCAGCGTCTGGTTCCGGTAGGACTGGACGTGATGCCGCGCCTCTTCGGCTGCCGCGATCGGGTCGCCTGAATTGATCGCCGAACACAGGTCACTATGCTCATTGCACACAGCGTCGAGGTTTGAGACTTGCCCAAATAGCCAGTGCAGCCTGCCCATCAGCGGGGTCAGGATGTCGTGCAGGGTGGCGCTCCCCGATGAATCGATGATCGCGTCATGGAAGTCGGAATTTGCAGTGCGGGCGGCTTCAAGATTTCCCTTGGCGAGCGCCTCACGGGACTCTTGTACGTACTTTTGAAGGTCGTTCGGCTCTCCGGCTGCCACCTTCTCCGCAGCCAGCTTCGACGCCAGGCCTTCGAGGGCCTCGCGGATGTCGAAAATTTCCTCCACTTCCTTCCGCTGCAGCCGCTTGACCACAATCCCTCTGGTCGGGAGGGTCTCCACAAGGCCTTCCCTATGAAGGATTCTGATCGCTTCCCGAACGGGAAAACGCGAAACGTCGAATTCAGTCGCGAGATCGCGTTCGACCAGCCGGGTGCCCGGTGGGAAAGTTCCGTTGAAGATACGGGTACGTATTTCGTTTCCCACTATTTCCCGGAGAGGAAGGTCATGGCGGTACAGCCCGCTCTGAACACTCATCTGCCGTCCCTTCTCCTCAGCATGCCCTTGCATCTACAGTACCCGCGCCACTCCGTTCGATACGGTCGACGGTTTGCCAATCTGGCAAAGATAGTTGCCACCATTCAGAATGAGTCTCATCCTGAATACATGACTACTTTTCAGAACACTTACGACGTCGTCATCATCGGAGGCGGGGCTGCCGGTCTGAGTGCCGGGCTGATGCTCGGCCGCACCCGCCGGAGCGTCGCCGTCGTCGACGCCGGCCAGCCGCGCAACGCCCCAGCCGATGGCGTTCATGGCTTCTTCACCCGCGAGGGCATGAGCCCGCTCGAACTGGTCCGCATTGGGCGCAAGGAGGTCGAGGCCTACGGCGGCGTGATCGTCGAGGGTACAGCCACCGGCGCGCAGCGCGACGACGAAACCTTCCGCACCACCCTCGAAGACGGCACCGTCCTCCGCTCCCGCCGCCTCCTCCTCACCACCGGCCTGACGGATCAGCTTCCCGACGTTCCCGGCCTGCGGGAGCACTGGGGCGAAGACGTGATCCACTGCCCGTTCTGTCACGGCTGGGAAGTCCGCGACCGGAACATCGGCATCCTCGGCACCAGCGTGATGTCAGTCCACCAAGCACTGCTCTTCCGCCAGTGGAGCAACTCCATCACCCTCTTCCTCAACGATTTTGTCGAGCCGACCGAAGATGAATGGGAGCAGCTAGCAGCCCGCGGGATAACGGTGGTTGACGGCGCTGTGACCCGCGTACGGAACGACGACGGCGGGCGCCTTGCCGGCGTCGAACTCGCCGATGGGCGCGTGGTTCCACTCGAAGCCCTCACTGTAGCTCCACGGTTTGTTGCCAACACCGGCATGTTCGCGGGGCTCGGCCTGGCGCCGGTCCAGCACCCCATGGGGGTCGGCGAACACCTCGAGATCGACGAAATGGGCGCCACCGGCGTCGAAGGCGTCTGGGCCGCCGGTAATGTGGCGAACCTGATGCTGCAGGTTCTCCCGTCCGCAGCGTCGGGATCCACCGCAGCTGTTGCCATCAACAATTCCTTCATGGCGGAAGAGCTGGCAGCCGATCTGGCCGACTACCGTGCAAGAAACAACTCTGCAAGCAAAGTGAAGGTCTCCTGATGCACACCCATAACGAGAACAACCATCCGGTCTACGACGAATCCTTCTGGGACTCCCGCTACGGCGAAAAACACCGGATCTGGAGCGGAAACCCGAACCCACAGCTGGTGTCCGAGGCCGCTGACCTCACTTTAGGGAAAGCGCTCGACGTCGGCTGCGGTGAAGGCGCGGACGCGCTGTGGCTCGCTGCGCGCGGCTGGCAAGTCACCGCCGTCGACATCTCATCCGTTGCGCTTGCGCGCGCGGCGGAGCACGAAAGTCAGTCCAGTTCAGAAGCGACGCCGGACCAGCCGCCCGTGACCTGGGAGCACCATGATCTCACCGAGTGGACTCCCCCCGCGCAGGCCTTCGACCTAGTGACAGCGCAGTACATGCACCTGCCGACCGAGGATCGCGACCCGATCTACCGGCGCTTGGCCGACGCCGTCGTGCCGGGCGGGACGCTGCTGGTCGTGGGGCACTCGGCGTCGGACCTTCATACCGAAGCGAAGCGGCCTGTCCACCACGACCTCTACTTCACAGCCGACAATATTGTGGAACTCCTTGGCCCGGGTTGGGAGACCCTCGTCGCCGAGGACCGCGCGCGTGAAGCGAGCGGACCTGAAGGTCAAAAGCTCGCCATCGCCGATTCGGTCTACCGCGGGCGGCGTGTGGTCTAGGCCCTTATGCCCGGCCCTTCAGGATCCCGTACCAGTAGAGCCGCACGAATCCGTACCGTTCAACGAGCCACGTGAGCTTGCGCTCTTTCGCAAGCCCTTTCCAGCCTGGCACGGTGGGTTTGGGTTTCAGCGTGTCATCAAACTCCGCGAGCACAACGGTGCCGCGACTGACGGTGAACGGGCATGCACCGTAACCGTCGTACTTCTGACTTGGCTCCTTGCCTTTCAGGACAGCCTGCAGGTTCTTCGCGAGGATCTTGGCCTGCCCGCGGAGAGCGGCTCCGGATTTCGAGTTAGGCGTCCCTGCGGCGTCCCCCAGGGACCACACGGTCGGGTAGCTGACGTGGCGGAGAGTGTGGCGGTCAACGGCGACGAAGCCGTCGTCGTCGGCCAGCCCCGTGGCGCGGATCCAGTCCGGGGCGGATTGCGGGGGTGCAGCGTGGAGGAGGTCGTACTGAATTTCCTCGGACGTTCCGGAGGCTGTGTCACGGAGCGTCGCGGTGCGGTTTTCGACGTCGACGCCGGTCAGTTCGGTGGTGCAGCGTAGCTCGATCCCGTATTCGGCGATCTTCCGGTTCAGCTCGGCGTCGACCACATCAACGCCGTAGACCGTGGGCGTAGGGACTGCGAGGATCACGCGGATATCGTCGAGGACTCCCTGCGAGCACCAGTAATCGCATGCAAGGTACATCGGCTTCTGGGCTGCTCCCCAGCACGTGACCGGCCCGCTGGGAATTGTGAAGACGGCAATGCCGGAGCGCATATTGCTGAGCAGGCGCCAGGCTTTCACCGCGAGGTCGAGGCTGTAATTCGTGGCACCGTGGGGCGAATCGAGGGCGTCCGCGAGGCCGGGGATGCCGTCCCAGTTTTTCTGGATGCCGGGGCAGATCACCAGGTGCCCGTACGTGACTGTTTGCCCTTTGGCGAGTGTCACCGTCTTGCTGACCGGGTCTATGTTGGTCGCTGCGTCCTGGAGCCAGGTGACGCCTTTCGGGATGACTGAGGCCTGCGAACGGATGGCGGTCTCGGCCTTCGCGGTTCCGCCTGCGATGTGCGAGAGGAAGGGCTGGTAGAGGTGCTGCGCGGTGGGGTCGATGACCCCGATATCCCTTACCCGGTAACGCCGCAGCCTTGCTGCAAGCGAAATGCCTCCGTTCCCGCCGCCGATGATGAGCACCTGGTGATGCGCGCTCGTGCCGGGTTGGGGCTGGGTGGTGCGGGCGTCGTCGTGCTCTGCCATGGGTGCTCCTGAGGTTATGGACTCGTTCCGACCCTACGCCCCCTGGTAGATGTTCAGTAGGGTCGCGAAGCCGCTAACAACCAGCGACGGGCGGAAACGGCACTCACTGTAGCCAGTGCCACAACGCAGATCTGCCCGCCGGTTCACGGGAACCAGCGGGCAGAGCCGTTCAGCATTGAAACTAGTTCGCGAACACGTCCAGCAGACGCGGGCCAACCCACAGGGCCACCGAGTCGCCGCCGTTGTTCAGCACGGAAGCGGTACCACCGTTGTAGTACGCCTCAGCGGAATTGGTGCCCGGGCCGGTGTAGACGCGAAGTTCCGCACCCGGTTCAAGCACATAACCGTCGCCGACGCTCAGGATGTTGTTCGCCGCATCGCGGATGATCGCACCGCTCACGTCAACGCTCCCGTTGGAGACGTTGCGCAGGACAACGTGTTCACCCCGCTCCGGCTGAACGTCGTCACCGGCAGGGTTGTTCACAGAGTCGGTGATTTCGACAGCGGCACCAGGGAAGACCTTGCGGCCCTCAAGGTAGCGGTGGTTCTGGATCGGGAAGTCGGTGGTTATGGCATCGACTCCGAGGTCCAACGAGTACTGCACGGCCTCAGGCGAGTTCACCGTATATACCCCAAGGACCAGCCCGGCAGCCTTCACGTCGGCCACGTTCTGCGGGGTCAGCGTCCGGTAGTTGGTGCCAACCGAATCGGCGAAGGAGGCCCATGAGGCCACCACTGCGCGCGAGGGCACTACAGAGGTCAATTGCTGCAACTCGATCTCCGGCGCTATGGCGGCGAAGCGACGGTTGGACGCCTCGTCAAACCCGATCACCTGGATCTTGTCGGCAGCAACAAGCTGCTCCCACTTCGGGTCATTGCGGAGGTTGTCTGCCACGACCTGCTCAACACCGGGCGAGTTCACCGGCGCTTTGATCTCGATGTACACGCCGGTCTTCACTGTCGCGACGGCAGCGGCGTCGTCGAAGTGCGGGATCCGCTCGCCGTCGTACTTGTCGCTGAAGTATGAACCGGCGTCGAGCTGCTGAAGCTCGGCCCAGGTGAAGGATGTGATCGGATCGTTCTCGCGGCCCGGGAACACCTCTTCGACGTTGGTGGTGCGTGCCGGGGTGTTGTCATGGAAGAGGAACGGGACCCCGTCGGCGCTGAGCTGCACGTCGATTTCGAAGAAGTCCGCCCCTGACGAGCGACCGTCCTTGAACGCAGCAACGGTGTTCTCCGGTGCGGTCCCGCCGGCGCCCCGGTGGCCAATGAGGATCGGCCCTTCCTGCGCACGGTCAGCCGGTGCTGCGTGCGCGATGGCGGCTGGAGCGGCAGCGAGGGTCAGCCCAGCTACCGCAATTGCAATGGTCCTGGTCAGGCGAAATGCCATAGGTTCAGTACCTTTCAGGTGGTGTGAATGAATCCCCACCTTCGATGCAACACGTCCAGGGAGTACCCAGGGACAACCTGGGGTGAACGGCGGGTGAAAGGGCGCCCCGCTGACAAATCAGTCCCGAGCGTAGCGCAGCACAAAATTCCGGAGGATCTGCGGCGGGCAGGTCACTGACGCGGTACGCGTCCGGGCGATTACATCCTCGGCCTGATCCGGCGGGAAGTACCCTGCGTGGCGGTAGATCCGGATGCGCTCAGTCAGGCCATGGACGTCGAGCTCCGGATGGAACTGCGTGGCGTACAGGTTCTGCTTCACCCTGAACATTTGAACAGGGCACGACGACGACGAGGCCAGCAGCACCGCGCCCGGCGGCAGCGTGGTGCACGCCTCCTTATGGCCAACGAACGCATCGAACTGCTGCGGCAAGCCCGCCAGCAGCGGGTCGCGTACGCCGTCGTCGTTCACTGTTACTGCCACCGGGCCAATGGGCTCGGCGAAAGTCCTGTCGATCACAGCGCCCTGGTGCCGTCCGAGCGTGCCTACGCCGTAACAGGCTCCAAGGAAGGGGAAGTCCGTTTCGACAACGCGGTCGAGCAACTGGCCCAGTTCGCGCTCCACGCGGTGCTGAGTTGGAGTTTTTGCCCCGTCAGGATCCGACGAATTGAACGGACTCCC
Source organism: Arthrobacter sp. TRD_SC_6 (assembly GCF_055361185.1). NCBI lineage: Bacteria > Bacillati > Actinomycetota > Actinomycetes > Micrococcales > Micrococcaceae > Arthrobacter > Arthrobacter sp. TRD_SC_6. Next base: position 1,608,211 of record NZ_CM143953.1, on the reverse strand, counting down.
ACCAAGGAAAATGCCGGAGTATTCCTCCAGCCGGATCTCGGGCAACGGCGCTTTCTCCACACGGATCTGCCGGAGCTCGTCCGCCTCCAGTCGAGCAAATTTCAGGAAACTGCGGTACTCACCGAGCGCGGCGTCATCCTCAGCGCGGGTGGCCAGAAGCAGGAAAGGAAGCACTCAAAGATCGTACTCATAAGACCAAATCCGCAAACTACCACTCGCCAAATGCTAAGCATGCTGATAGACCTTAAGGGAAGCCGTTTTTCAACGGCAATCCCAAGTCAGAGGAGAGCATCATGTCAGGAAACACGCTTGTACGGTCCCTACACGATCTCAGTGCTGCCGCTTGGTTCGGCGGATCACTCATGGGTGCCGTAGGCCTCAACGGAGCAACTGCTGAAGCCAAGGACGCCACGGAGCGCACACGCCTTTCCACGATCGGCTGGGCTAAGTGGACCCCCGTCCAGGTTGCAGCATTCGGCGCGCACGCAATTGGCGGCATCGGCCTGATCGCTGCGAATAAGGGCCGTTTGGCCGGGCAGCCCGGTGCTGTCGCCAACACCGTGGTCAAGTCAGCCATCACCGTGGTCGGCATGGGTGCATCGCTGTACTCGGGCATGCTCGGCAAGAAGGTCGGCGAGCTCAGCCAGTACGGCGGCGAAGGCGCAACCGAGCCCAAGCCCGGCGCACCCGAAGCACTCGCGAAGGCACAATCCCAGCTGAAGATTCTCCAGTGGATCCTGCCCGCACTGAGTGGTGCGGTCATCGTGCTTGGTGCCCAGCAGGGTGAGCAGCAGCGCCCCAAGAACGTGCTCGGCGGCCTTTTCGACCGCTAGCACTTGCGAAACCAGGCCCGCCGTTCCCCCATAACGGCGGGCCTCTTCTCGCTTTACACACAGCAGACCCTTCCAACACAGGAGGAAACCATGGGCCAGCCAGCACAGCAGCAGGACGTACCCGGCATCCAGTCGGCCATGACACCTACGCCCGATTGCGGTGAAGAGAGTTACCGCGGCAGCGGCAAACTCACCGGAAAAGCCGCAGTCATCACCGGAGCGGACAGTGGAATCGGCCGCGCCGTCGCTATCGCCTTCGCGCGCGAGGGCGCAGACGTCCTCATCTCCTATCTCAACGAGGACGACGACGCCCGCGAGACCGCGCGCTACGTCGAGGAAGCGGGCCGCAAGGCGATCCTCGTCCCCGGTGAGCTCTCTGAACCCCAGCACTGCCGCGACATCATCGACAAGGCCGTGCAGGAGTTCGGCAAGGTCGACGTCCTCGTCAGCAACGCCGCGTACCAGATGAGCCACGACACCATCGAGGAGATCAGCGACGAGGAGTGGGAGTACACCTTCAAGGTGAACGTCTCTGCGATGTTCCATCTGGTCAAGGCCGCACTACCCCACATGGCGCCGGGCTCCTCGATCATCGGCAGCTCGTCCGTGAACTCGGACATGCCGAGCCCTGCCCTTGCGCCGTACGCCGCGACCAAGGCAGCCATCGCCAACTTCGCCGCGAGCCTTGCCCAGCTGCTCGGCGAGAGGGGCATCCGCGTCAACAGCGTTGCGCCTGGCCCCATCTGGACTCCACTGATCCCCGCGACCATGCCGAACGAGAAGGTCGAGTCCTTCGGTGACGACACTCCCCTCGGCCGCGCCGGGCAGCCCGCGGAGCTGGCTCCGGCCTACGTATTGTTGGCGTCCGACGACGGTAGCTACATGTCGGGTGCCCGCATCGCCGTCACGGGTGGCCGGCCAATTCTCTGACCCGATCAGCCCTGTCGAGTTCAGGACGAGGATAGATCGATGGAATTCAACCGGTTACTGCAGATCAAGCGCATCTACGCGCAGCCTGCTGCCCTGGAGCTGCCGCGGGGCAAGGAGATCGTTGAGCGGTGGCCTGATGCCGCCGTCGTACCGGTTGAAAATCACTGGAACATCCCGGAAGTGCACGGTGACGAGACCAACGTGCCTCGCTGGTCCCGGATCAAGACCGAAGCGCTGGTGCTGGGCGTCAAGAAGGCGCTGACCGTGAAGCCGAACGGGCGTTCCGCGGACTTCATTGCCCCGTCTACCGCTAACGGCTGCGCCATGGCGTGCGCGTACTGCTACGTCCCGCGGCACAAGGGGTACAGCAACCCTGTGACCGTCTTCGCGAACATCCACCAGATTGCCGGTGCGCTTGAGCGGCACGCCAACCGACAGGGTATGAAACTGGAGCCGAACCAATGCGATCCGGAGCTGTGGGTGTACGACATCGGCGAGAACAGTGACTGCTCCGTTGATGCCCTGATCAGCGACAACGTGCAGGACCTCGTCGAGCTGTACCGGGATCTACCCAACGCCAAGCTGTCATTCGCCACCAAATACATAAACCCGGAGATGCTTGGATGGGACCACGGTGGGCATACGCGGGTCCGGTTCTCCCTGATGCCCGCTGACCTGGCGAAATCCATCGACGTGCGCACCTCGCCGGTGGCGGAGCGCATGGCAGCGATCAATGACTTTGTGGCGGCCGGCTACGAGGTGCACGTGAACTTCTCGCCGGTCATCATCACGGACACGTGGCTCAGCGACTGGGAGCAGCTTCTGCGCCAGCTCGATGCCACGCTCACACCGGCAGCCAAGGAACAACTCGCTGCGGAGGTCATCTTCCTCACGCACAATGAGCGCCTGCACGAAGTGAACCTTGGTTGGCATCCGCAGGCTGAGCAGGTGCTGTGGCGGCCGGACCTGCAGGAGGCAAAAGTGTCCTCCAACGGGTTCACCAACGTGCGCTACCGAACCGGTGCTAAGGGCAGCTACGTCCGGCAGCTGACGTCGCTGATCGAGGACATTGCGCCCTACTGCCGTATCCGTTACGCGTTCTGATTTTCGCCTCCTGCCCGTCCTGCGCATCGCTACTCCCCAGATAGGCACAGGAAAGCAAGCGGAAACACGAAAGATTGGCCGAACAAGCACCTCTTCTATTGGTTCACACATGCCTCTCGCGTACCGTAGGGGCGACGCCGGAGTTTGTACCGATAAATCCACTGGGGATAATACGGGCCGCAGTCGCCCAATTTATTTTCCTCACTTGGAAAGGTCTCCCCATGAACGTTCCCTCCGCCCGTGTCCGAAAAATCGCTGCGCTGAGTGCAGGACCCATAGCTGTCCTCCTGGCTGGTGGGATGGTATGGCAGGGCTCGCAGGCCGCTTTCACCGCCACCACCCGTAACGCCGGAAATTCCTGGAGCTCCGGGAGTGTCGTGCTCACCGACGATGACCAAGGCTCAGCGGCTTTCACAGTGGAAAACATCGTTCCCGGGCAGACCGGGCAAAAATGCATCGTCGTCACCTCCCAGTCCAATGTCGCTGGCGAGGTCCGCGCCTACACGCTGAACCTCATCAGTGCTCGTGGCCTTGAAGATCGAATTTTCTTTGACCTGGAGCTAGGTACCGGCGGGTCCTTCAACGATTGCACTGGGTTTGTTCCTACCGCCAACCAGGTGCCCGAGCTGCCCCTTTCCACTTTGGCCTCGGTAAACCGTGACTTCGCTACCGGCGGTGCTCCTTGGGTAACCACCGGAACTCCCGGAGAAAAGCAAAGCTACCGCGGCACCTGGCGTTTCGACACTACCGGCATGAGCCAGGACCAGGTCAATGCCCTCCAGAGCGCACGGGTAGGCATTGATCTGGTCTGGGAACTTCAGTCAGACGAATCGCCCACCCCGTAGTCCCGAAACACTACTAACCTTCCTGTGACTCCGGAGAAGACCGGCGCCCAACCGGTCCTCTCCGGAGTAATTTCACTGTTCTCCGCGGACGGCTGGGCTCTTTTCCTTGCCTGCCTGCTGTCCCGGCTGTACTTGGGCGTCATGCTGAGCCTTGCGCTGGTAGCTGTCCTTCCAGCCTTGGCCGGCTGGCACGGCACTGTGGTGCAAAGCGGGTCGATGGAACCCCATATCAGCGCCGGAGACGTCGTACTGGCGTCCGCGTTAGAGAACTCTGCCCCGGTTCCGGTAGGCGGAGTAGTGGAATTCACCAGCCCTGCATCGGCTGAGCCCAGTGGTGTGGAGAAAACCCGGCTGCACAGGATTGTTTCTGAAAACCCCGACGGAACCTACGTCACCGCCGGCGATGCCAACTTCGAGGTCGACAGCACCCCCCTGGTACGCGAACAAATCACCGGTCAGGCCCGCCTGTTAATCCCCTTCATCGGCCTTCCCGGACTATGGCTCGCAAGCGGCAACTTGACCACCCTCGCCCTCTGGTCAGTGCTCACCCTGTTGGCCGTCGCCACTGCCCTCTTCGGCGGTCGCCCAACCAGCAGGACACCGCCAGCGGACGAACTCGACGCAACCGATGGAACCCCCTGGTCAGACAACCCAAACGGTCCGTCAAGGCATGAGAACCACCAGGACGCGCTGGCCGATGCTGCTCCGCCGTTGGTGCTTCGGGCTGGTGCCGCGGTCGGAATTGTCACGGTGCTAGCCGCCATGGTGTTAGCCGGAGCCTCGGTGTTCTCTTCAGCGGCCTTCACCGCCAGCACAGCCAACGCCGCCAACACTTTCAGCACCGCAGCTGACTGGACACCGCCGAGGATTTCTCTCACCTCACCCGGCGCAACGGTGCGGGGCAGCACCAACGTGAGCGCTGAAGCCTCCGATGCCGAGTCCGGCATCCGCAGCGTCACCATCGAATACTCTGCAGCAGGCGGCGCGTGGACTCCCCTCTGCACAGCGACCACTCCCCCGTACTCGTGTGTGTGGAACACCGCCACCGTGCCAGACGGCGCCTACAGCCTCCGGGGAGTTGCCACGGATAACACCGGGCTCACCGGTATTTCGGCAACCGTGGAAACCCGAGTGGCGAACACTTTCGGAGTCGAACTTACCGACCCAGGTGAGTTCCAGCGGGGGACCGTCACCCTGAACACAACCCTCACCAACCCAGCTGGCGGAAGCTACACCGTCAGGGTGGAATTCTCCCCTGCGGGAACCAACAAGTGGACCACGCTGTGTAACAACCTCAACGCCCCCTACAACTGCACCTGGAACACCACCACCTTCGCAAACCAGGCCTACGACCTGCGCTCCGGAGCTGTGTCCAGTGGAAACGTCACCTACTCTGAGACGGTCACGGACGTCCTGGTGGATAACCAGGCGCCCACTGTGGCGATGGGTGATCCAGGCACCCCGCTCAACGGAACCCGATCCTTTACGGCCACGGCAAGCGACACCATTTCCGGGATTGCTCAGGTACAACTTCAATATGCCCGGACCGGCACCACCAGCTGGACCTCCCTCTGCACGGCAGACGCCGCCCCCTACACCTGCCGGTTCAACACCACCACACTGCCGAACGCCACCTACAACTTCCGCGCCATTGCAACAGACGCAGCGGGTAACACCACAACTTCCGCAGCCGTCACCAACCGGGTCGTCGACAACACCGTCACCTCGATCTCAGTCGAAGACCCCGGGCCCTTCCTCACCGGCACCGTAACCCTCAACGCGGCCGCAAACTCCAACGCAGGCATCAGTAACGTCAGAATTCAAACAGCACCCGCTGGCACAACAACCTGGACCACCCGATGTTCAATCAGTACCTCCCCCTACACCTGTGCTTGGGATACCCTCGCTGTGACCGACGGACTCTATGATCTCCGCGCCATTCTCACCGACGGCGCGGGCAGGGAAACCATCTCTGCCATCGTGCCCTCACGTCGAGTCGACAACAGCCCGCTTAGGGCAACAGATATCCAGGCAAGCAACGGGACCGGCACCACCGGACGCTTAGATACCGGCGATAGGCTGAGCTTCACCTACAGCCGAACCGTCAACCTCGCCACCATCACCCCAGGGTGGGCCGGCAGCTCCTTGCCTGTCACTGTGCGTCTCCGTGACGGAAACCTTCTCGGCCTGGGTGGATCCGGGGACACCATCGACATTCAACGACCCGGCAGCACAGTCAACCTCGGCTCCGTGAACACCAGAACGAACCTCGTTAAAAACCTCAGCACCGTCACCTTGAACGCCACCATGACCGCCACCACCATCACCGTGTCCGGCATCCCGCAAACAGTCATCACCGTCACCGTGGGAAGCCCCATAAGCAGCAGTAGCAGCCTACGCACCAACAGCACCGCCGCAGCCATGATCTGGACCCCCACCTCGTCTGTGATGACCCCAGCTGGAAGCCGGTCATCCACTGCCCCGGTCACCGAAACCGGCGCCCTCGACAGAGACTTTTGATACGACACCGCCGGCAAGTCACGGCACGGGGACCGGCGCCTTTGGCCCTATATAGCGGGCTGCCGGACGGATGATCTTCGGATCCTTGCTCTGTTCGAGAATGTTGGCGGTCCAACCGAGCACTCGCGCTGCCGCGAAGGTCGGGGTAAACAGGGCGCGATCAAGACCGACGGCTTCCATGACGACGGCGGCGTAGAACTCCAGGTTCGTGTGGAGTTGCCAGCCGGGTTTCAGCTCTGTCAGCAAAACAGGGATCCTCGCCTCCACAGCGAGCGCGAACTCGACACGCGGGCCGCCAAGCTCCTGGGCGACCTCCTTGAGCAACCGTGAACGCGGATCCTCCGTGCGGTAAACAGCATGACCGAAGCCCATGATGCGACGCCCGGACTCGATCTGCCCGGTTACCCAGGCGTCGATACTCCTCACCGAGCCGATGGCGTCGAGCATCTCCAGCACCCGCCCGGGAGCCCCGCCGTGAAGGGGTCCGGACAGTGCGCCGAGGGCCCCGACCAGGCAGGACGCGGAGTCGGCCCCTGTCGACGCGATGACCCGAGCCGTAAAAGTGGAGGCGTTGAAGCCATGGTCCAGGGCAGCCACCATGTAGGAATTGAGGGCATTCACGTGCTGCTTGGATGGCACCACGCCAGTGATCATCCAGAGGTAGTTCTCGACGTAACCCCGCGCCGGGTCCGGCTCGACGGGCTCAAGCCCAGCGCCCAGGCGGAACAACGCGGCATTGAGGAACGGTACGACGCCGGCGAGCCGGACAAGTTCGTCCCGCCGCTCCCCCGGCGTCAGGTCGTAGAGCGGCCGCGCGCCCGACGCTGCTCCCTCGAGGGCAAGGGCTGTGCGGAGCCCGGCAAGCGCATCAGACCCGTTGGTCCTGGCGATGATCGGAAGCGCCTCACGCACAGCAGGTGAGACCGCCGTCATCGGCTGGCTGGGTGCTTCCGTCGGCAACTCTCCGCTCAGCAGGAGGTGCCACACCTCCTCCACAGTGCGTGACCGTGCAAGCTCCACGGCGGAGTACTGCCGGTACGTGTAGAAGCCTTCCTGGCCACGAACTTCGCCGAGTTCGGTTTCGGCGACGACCACGTTTGCCAAGCCGCGCGGAACATCGATCAGGGTGTTGTCGGTTCGGTCTGCGGTGAGCATCTGGACCCCTTTCGGAACGTTGCTACCATTGCAGCACTCACATTGACCCGCAGGTAATCAACATTGATCGGATCAACATGGAGCGCCTGACCGCTGCTCAGGCCGCAGCCCGCCTGGGAGTGAAGACCGCCACGCTCTACTCCTACGTGTCCCGCGGTCTTCTACGCAGCGAACGGACGGAGGAGAACCGCGCTTCCACCTTCGACGCACTGGAGGTGGAGAGCATGGCCAGGAGGCGCCGCCGTCGTGCCGAGGCACCGGTCTCCGGCGCGCCGCTGATGGTCGTGGATTCGTCGATCACCCTGCTGCACGACGACGGCCTGCACTTCCGCGGACAGCCCGCCGCCCGCTTGGCGCGGGAGAAGAGCTTCGAGGACGTGGCACGGTTGTTATGGGAGGCGGGCGACGAGGCTGTCTTCGTCCCGTTCGACGGGGTGGTCGCCACCCTCCGGGATCTGGATTTGGCCGGCGCCAGGCCGATTGACTGGTTCCAGCAAAGCCTGCTCTCCTCGAGCGTTCGGGACCCGGTGAAATGGGATCTGGCCCCGCCGACGGTTCGAGCGCTGGCGGCGCGGGCGATCACCACCATGGTGGAGGTCCTTCCCCGGCAGCGGGTCAGAAAGGCTGGGTCCCTGTCCGCGGCGCTGTGGTCGCGGCTGAGCCCGGACGCTCCCGAACCGTCGGACCTCCACATCCTCAACGCGGCCCTGGTTCTACTCGCCGACCATGACCTCGCGGCGTCAACGCTCGCCGCCCGGGTAGCGGCCTCCGCCCGTGCCCACCCTTACGCGGCGTTGACTGCGGCGTTCGGCGCGTTCGACAGTTCGATGCACGGCCATGCGAGCACGAGGGCGGCGGCGATGCTCGACGACGCCCTCTCCTCGGGCAACCCGGAGGCCGCGCTCTCGCGCCAACTCTCCGCGGGCCAGGGCATTCCCGGGTTCGGCCATCCGCTCTATTCCCGTCGGGATCCACGCGCACACCTGCTGCTCGGCCTCATGCGCTCTGCTCCGCGGTACCGCGAGGTGGGCCGGGTGGCGGACCGTATTGCCGCCGTCGTCATCTCCCGGACGGACCACCTGCCCAATATCGACTTGGCACTGGCGGTGCTGGCCATCGGTGCGCGAATGGTGCCCGAAGCCGGTCCCGGCATCTTCGGCCTGGCACGGACCGCCGGCTGGACCGCGCACATTCTTGAGGAGTACGCGCAGCCGCCGATGAGGCTGCGGCCAAGCGGAAACTACGTGGGGCGCCGGCCGGTCAGTTGAAAGGCCTTAGACGGTCAATTCACCCATGCGACCCCAGCCGTCAGCCGAGATCTTCTCGCTGATGATCTGCGGGGTCTCCACAAGCGCCTGGGGCATGTCTTCCATGGCTTTGCGGAAGTGATCGCTTTTCACGTGGGCTTCGGCGGCATCATCCTGGAAGGCCTCCACCAGAACGAATTCGTTCGGGTTTTCGACGCTGCGCGACCAGTCGAACCAGAGATTCCCGGGTTCATTCCGGGTAGCTTCGGTGAACTCACGGGTAAGGTCCAACCAGCGGTCGGACCAGTCCGGTGAGACGTTGAATTTCACGACAATGAAGATCACGGGCTGCCTTTCATCGGGGGATGGTCCCAGTCTGCCAGTTCCAACCGAACACCGCGGGTCAGATCCGCGCGGAGGAGGACACCCACGCCGCCAGTGAACGCGGTGCCGTGGAATGACGGACCCCGCGCGACCTCCGCGAAACCCCAGCGGCGGTGCAGTTCCAGGGAGGCAAGGTTGTTGGCGTTAACTACGTACCAGGCGGCGTCCGCACGCTCCGCGATCCACCTCAGGCGCTCATCGGTCAGCACTGTCCCGAGACCGCGGCGGCGCCAGGCTGTTGCCACCTCCACTCCGCCGAGGTACTCGCCGGCTGGGGCAACGCCGTCGTCGGTTTCAAACCGGTGGGTCTTGGCCCACCCGACCAACTCGTCCTCAACGAACACGACGACGACGAGCCTGCCGTCGTCCTCGATTGCCGCCTGTAGGGATCCGGGATGAGCCGGCCGGCCCGCTTCCTGCTGCAGGGAAAGCATTGCGGCGATGTCATTTGGTTCCGCAATGCGCACATGCACAGACGCCGGCAGAACGCTGGAGTGAGCTTCTGAACGAAGCTCAGCGAAGCCGATCAAGGGTCAGAGTGTGAACTCAGTGAGTCCGCACCGAGGAGTGGAAGGTCCGGGCTTCGAAGAGCACCGAGTCGTGTTCCTCAAGGTCGCGGACAGCTGCGGAAATCAGGCGCTGTGCGTCGTTTTGGTCTCCGCTGAGCGAGCAGGACTGCTGGACCGCGAGCAGGGTTCCAACGAGTTCGACACGCACGCGTTCGAGTTCATGGATCCGGCGGGCAGAATCCGTCAATTCAGTGGAAGGGCTGAACGTCGGGGACTCGACCCGGAGGGCATCCGCATAGTCGGAGTGGGTAGCGGTGGACTGCATGAAGGGAACCATAGGTACTTTCCACCTGGCATTCCCCTATGCCGGGCTGGTGACTCGTTGATATTGAACTACACAGAATCATAAGCAAGCTTGCTATTCAAGGCAAACCTACTCAGGAGACGGAGCACCTTCACGGGGTGGTTCGACGGTACCGCAGTGGCCGGTCCATACCCAGCATTTCGGGGTGCGGCACCACCGCTGCACCGTCTCTGAACTCATGGTTCGAGATGCGGCGACATAGGAGTTAGCAACAAACTTGCTATGAGGCCCGTGGGGGATCGGCCAGAGCAAGTCCGCCCCCGAGTCCAATGAGTGCAACACCTGAAACGCGGTCAATGACTACGCGTGAACGGACACGTCCAAGAAGCTGGCGAACTTCGCCAATTCCGCAGACGAAGATCAACCACCACCCGATGCCGAGAACTATGTCGAGCACTCCGAGGAGAAGCACTTGTGGCGCTATCGGAAAGGAGGGTGAGACGAATTGAGGCAAAACAGCAGCGAAAAACAGTGCAGCTTTAGGGTTGAGTACATTCGCGTAAAACGACTGCCGATACACCGCACAAAGGCCCAATGACTGATCTGTTTCGGCCATATCAGCATCTGTGCTTCTCACCAGGCGATGGGCGCGCACCATGGCTTGCACCCCGAGGAAGATTAGATAAGCAGCACCCACGAGCTTCAAGGCGGTGAAGGCTGCAGCGCTGGCGAGCAACAGTGCAGCAACTCCGAGAGCTGCAGCGAGCATGTGGACGATGAGCCCGGTTTGAACACCTAAAGCCGAGACAAAACCGGCGCGGCGGTTCCTCACGGAATGACGCATCACCACGAACCAATCCGGCCCTGGAGTGATGTATGCCAGGACAGCGACGCCGAGGAACCCCAAGATCAGTCCAGTAGTCATCGTTCCATCCTCTGCCATCACACCGGCAGGTTCAACGGAACCGGACTATCCCTGACTCGATATAGAGCGGTGGACCCAAAGCCGCCGACCGCCATTCTTGGGCGGAGCGGCCTGCCCGGCCGAGGTTCGCTCACGTGGGGATGCCGAAGTTGCCGCGCACGAGGTTCCCGGGATCAAGTACGGCCTTCAGTTGCTGCAGCCGTCGAATTGATTCGGGGGGAAGCGCATCGCGAAGATTCTCTGACGGGTTCAGGAATGTGATGGGCTTCCTGGTCATAGTCGGAAGTGCAGCCGAAAGTCCCGCTTGCTTCGACGCGATCGCGGCCGAGGTTCGAGCGTCGGCAGGGACACCGAACATGTATGCCGCATATGGTGCGCCGATGGAACCATGAGGGCTGTCGCTCGCTCTTGCAAGTGCGCCGCCGAGGTGGCGCACCTGCACTGTCATCAGTGGAGCGATGGGATCGCTGGTGAGTGCCGAGATTGCTTTGTCGTCGAGGCTCGAAAGCAGCTCTCCATGCGACTGCCCAAACCCAGGAGCTGTGGGTTCGTTGGTAATGCTGCCGAGGTCACCGACGCTCATCACCGCTCGGCTGTCTGCCAGCGTTCGCGGGAGTTCCCGGATGGCGCGCATATGGGCTATGGCGGCCTGCTCCTTGCCCAGATAGGTCGAGTCGATAGCCACCATCGGGTCCGATCCAGGGAAGCTCAGGAGCTCCAGCCACAAGGTTAGCGAGTCCGGCGCCTCGGCTGTCATCGCGCGGAAACACTCCGCGACCGCGCGGGCGTGCATGCCCGACCAGAGTAACCGTCCGCCAAAGACGGCTGGCGCGTCTCGCAGAATGACCTCAAGGGCCGTCACGATAACAAGGTCACCACCGCCACCCCGAAGCGCCCACAACAGTTCGGCGTCGTCTTCTGAGGTCACCCGGCGGATACGACCGTCCGGCGTTGCAATGTCTGCGGCGACGATGCTGTCAGCCATCCATCCGTAGGCCCTACCGAACCACGACAGCCCACCACCCAACGCAGCACCGATCACACTAACCACAGGCGAGCTCCCGGGCAGCGCCGTGAGACCATGCACGGCCGCCGCCTTTTGGAGCTCCCCCGACTTCACTCCAGCCCCAACCCGCGCGATTCTCTTGCCCGGATTGATTGCTATCTCGTCGAGCAGGGTCGTTCGAAGAAGAAGCGCGCCTTCCGTCCGGCCACTGGCGCCATGACCACTGGGCTGCGCAGTGATCGGGATACCCTCGGCCGATGTGAAGTGAACGAGAGCTGCAACGTCGGCAGGGTCTGCGGCTTCCACCACCGCGCACACCTGCTGCTCAATCGCGAGGTTCCAGGGACGGCGTGCCTCGTCGAATCCGTCATCGCCGGGGAGCCATACTCGGCCCCGGAGCGATGAACGTAGACGGGCTGCATTGGCGGGTGAAAGGGTCGACATGGTAGGACTCCTGACGATTCGAGTGAGCGGCGACCGGTGCCTTCAGCCCCCTCGACAGAGGGCTTACTATGAAGTCGGATGGCACCGCGAGAATGTGACCGAGGCGCCAAACAAGGGGGGAAATATGCCAACCAAGGCCCGCGGAAAGCCTGCGCTCGAGGAGTTAGCGAGCCAATTCGAACATCATCGTCCGCGGCTGCTCCGGATTGCGCAGCGAACCCTTGGGTCCCCGTGGAGTGCTGAGGATGCGGTCCAGGAAACTTGGCTGCGGTTGCAGCGGGTTGAAGCTGGGCGCATCGACAATCTCGAAGCGTGGCTCACGACCGTCGTGTCCCGAGTCTGCATCGATTCAATCCGTCACGAGCAATCTCGCCGAGAGGACTTTGCAATCGAGGCCGGTGTCACAGACGTTGTCGACGTCGACCGGGAGGTCGGTCCTGATACCCCCGAGCATCAGGTGATGCATGCCGACGACATCAGCTTGGCACTGAGCGTGATGTTGGGCGCACTCCGCCCGCTTGAGCGGCTCAGTCTGGTTCTCCACGATGTCTTCGAGTTGCCCTTCGACGAGATAGCGCCGATCGTCGAACGATCGCCGGATGCCGCCAGACAACTTGCCTCCAGAGCCAGAGCGCGACTCCGCGTCGTCGACATCGAATCCGTGCAAGAGCAGCACCACGCCGCCCTTGATGCGTTTCTGAATGCCGCACGCAGCGGCAACTTCGGTCGCCTCCTGCAACTCCTCGACCCCGATGTGGAGCTTCGCGCGGACACCACCGCAGTAACGCTCGCCGCAAAAGGTGCAGCGCATGGCGCACCACTGCTTCGGGAACGCATCCAGGGAGCCGACGCGGTAGCGCGAATATTCGCTGGTCGAGCGCAACTTGTGCAGATCGTTCGGATCGATGGTCTCCCCACCGGCCTCTTCGTGACCGGGGGGCTGCCTCAAGCCGCCTATCTTCTCCACCTCCAAGACGGTCGCATTCGTGCTCTCGAAGTTGTCGGCAACCCCTCGGCGCTTGAGGCTCTCGGGCTCTTCGCGGGCTGACCGATGCCACGGCGAGGCGCGTCGTCGTCGTACTCTCTGCGGCTTGATCAGGTCGATAGTCATCGCCCTACAGCGGACAGTAGTTGTCCTTAATGCGTCTTATTGTGCTGTCGTATCCACCGCCCATAGAAGGAGCAGCAGTGAACTGGAAGATCGAACTCGTAGCCATCCCGGTCAGCGACACGGACCGCGCCATCGCTTTCTACCGAGATCAGGTCGGGTTCACACTCGATCAAGACCACACAGTAAGCGAGGACGTGCGCTTCGTTCAGCTCACTCCTCCGGGTTCCGCATGCTCCATTGTCCTGGGCAAGGGAATCACCGAAATGGCTACCGGATCCCAGAAGGGGCTCCAGGTGGTCATCCCCGACGCCGATGAGGCACGGGCGCATCTTCTCGCCAATGGGGTAGACGCCAGTGACGTCGACGAACAGCAGTGGGGACGGTTCGTCTACTTCTCAGACCCGGACGGCAACACCTGGTCGCTTCAGCAGCTGCCGAATTACGGGGACGCCGCCAGCAACTGAGTTGCCGCCCGGGTCCGCTTTGTTATTGTCGACTATGCAAAGCGGACCCGGGCGCGGCCTCACTCACCTCACTCCACGGGCGGTGCGGGACTACATACATACCCAGCTCTGGCCGGTTCCGCTCGCCGCCGTCGTCGTTTCGGTGGTCCTCGCGCAGTTCATCACGTGGGTTGACCGGGCGGTTGACGACAAACTCCCCGCCGCTGTGTCCGGCTTCCTTTTCGGCGGCGGGCCCTCGGCGGCCCGCTCGCTGATGGAGGCCATCGCGGGGTCCACCATCACGGTCACGTCCCTGACCTTTTCGCTCACCGTGGTGACACTCCAGTTGGCAAGCAGCCAATACTCCCCGCGACTGCTGCGCACCTTCACCAGTGACCGCTTCGTTCACAACACGCTGGCACTCTTCCTGTTCACGTTCGCCTTCGCGCTGACTGTGCTGAGGACCATCCGGGACGCCGATGACCAGTCAACCGGTTTCGTCCCCGAGATCGCGGTCTCGCTCTCGTTCCTGCTCGCACTCGCCACGGTGATTGGCCTCGTTCTCTTCCTGGGTCATCTGTCGAGACAGCTTCGCGTGGAGCGCATGCTGCAGGATGTCCGCGAGGACTTCCTGGCGACGGTGGATGAGCTTGGCGCGAACGACGACGACGGCACCTCCGTACCCACGGCACCGGCCGAAGCACACCGGGTCAGATCGAGAACTTCCGGATTTCTGGTGGAAATCAATGGCCCTGCGCTCCTGCAGGTGGCGCAGCAGTTCAACGCGGTCATCACGCTCAGCAGGTCACCGGGCGAGTTTCTTGTGCAGGGCGTGCCGTTCGCGAGCATCTGGCGCCACGGCCGGGATTCGGACGTGTGGACAGATGAGGATCAGGACGCGATTCAGGAAGCAATGAACGACACCCTGAGCATCGGCTTCGAACGCAACTCCGTCCAGGACATCGGCCTGGCCCTGCAGCAGCTCCTCGACGTTGCAGTGCGTGCAATCTCACCCAGTGTGAATGACCCAACCACCTGCATCCATGCGCTCGGACACCTATCGGCAGTACTGTCCCGACTGGCGAGAAAGGAGCCGGAACCCCAGGTCTTCCGGGACGACGCCGGGCGCTTTCGTGTCGGGATCCCCCGGCAGGGCTTTGAAGCACCGTTCGACATGGTGGTTGCGCAGATCTGCACCTACGGCGTGGACGATCAGAAAGTCGCGGCCAGGCTCATCGAGCTGCTGCGGGAAGTGAGCTGGAACGATGCGGAGAGCCGCCACCGCCCGGTGATCGTCAGGGCAGCCGAACGCATTGAAAGAGCTGTCGGCAGAAGCCAGCTCGATTCACTGGATCAGGAGGATCTGCAGAAGCAGTGCCGCGAGATTATCCGGGCTAACCCTTCACATGCCACGGAGCACCGGACGAAGAACGGCTAGCTCACCTGAACCGGCGGGCCGATGAGCAGCAGCACCGCGAAGACGACGCTCACGCTGACGATCGCCACGAGAACCGCAGCCAGGGGATTGCGCAGGACCCACGCCTGCAGTTTCTCGGCCGCACCGGACGGGCGGTCCTTGCCGGGCGCAAGCCGCCAACCGCCGTCGAGCCTTCCCTTGCGTTCCAGCCAGAGGTCCAACGGGATAGTGGCCAACGGAACGACACCGGCGAGCAGTGCGAGCGCGCCTGTTCCGGCGCTCCAGCGCTGGTTCACCCAGACAAAGGACGTACTCACCAGGTAGGTGAGGAAGACGAAGCCGTGGAGCGCCCCACCAATCGAAGCGAGGATGTCCGTGGTCTCCGCGATGTACTTCAGGTACATGCCGACGAGCAGGAGCACCCACGTCACAGCCTCCGCGATAGCAACGCTTCGGAAGAGGGTGCGGGGTGTCATAGCTGTCTCCTGTTAAGTGGGATGCGGTGCTTCAAATCTACCGCAGGGCCGTACCCACCTTTACTCCACAAGCGGGCACCGTAGCCGCGGGCTCAGATGCAACTGGACGGCCGCGGGGGGATTTCCGTACGTGCATCCGAAGAGCTGCGGAAACGATCGAACCGGCGATCACCACAGCACCAAGCCCCTGCAGCAGCGAAAGGTCTTCACCGAGCACAACCCACCCTAGGATGGTGGCGACCACGGGGCTGAGGAGGCCCAGGAACACCGATCCGGTCACGGGAAGCTGCTGAATGCCACGGAACCACAGGACATACGCGAGCGCAGTCCCGAGAACGGCGAGGTAGGCGTACCCGGCTACGTTGACGGGCGTCAGAGCTGAAGGTACGCCTTCAGCAAACAGGGCCAGCGGCACCAGGAGCATCCCTCCTGCGATCAGCTGCCACGAAGTGGTGATGAGCGGCTTCTCCGTGTGCCCCCACTTTTTCGCGAGAACGACGCCGGCGCCCATCGACACTGCGCCCCCGAGTGCTGCGGCCAGGCCGATGGCGTCCAGCCGCGCCTGCGACTGCAGGACCAGAAGCGCAACGCCGACGACGCCGGCGAGCCCGGACAGGATCACGCGCAGGGTCAACCGCTCATGAAGGATGAGGGTTGCCAGCCCCGCGACAATCAGCGGCTGGATGGCACCCACCGTTGCCGCGACTCCCCCGGGCAGCCGGTAGGCAGCAATGAAGAGCAGCGCGAAGAACACTCCGATGTTGAGCGCTCCCAGTACCAGCGATTTCCACCACCAGGAACCGGTTGGCAGCTTTCGCACCAGCAGGAGGAGCAGCAACCCGGCTGGCAGGGCGCGCAGTGCACCGGCGGTCAGCGGCAGATCGGCGGGCAGCCACTGACTGGTCACGAGGTACGTACTTCCCCAGATGGCCGGGGCCAGCGCGGTAACGAGAAGAAGGGCGAAATATTTGCTAAGCACTTAGTTAATATAGCTAAGTGCTTAGTCATTGTCTATAGTGAAGTCATGCAGGATCACGTGGATCACATAGTTCAGCAGTGGACCCGGGAGCGCCCCGACGTTGACGTCTCTCCCATGGAGGTGGTCGGGAGGGTCTCCCGTGCCGCACAACGGATCGAGAGACGCCTTGAGCAGAACTTCACGAATCACGGACTGGATTCGGGCTCCTTTGACGTCCTGGCCACACTCCGCAGGGCTGGCAGCCCTTTCACCCTCAGTCCCAAGGACCTTGCGGCCAGCTCCATGATCACCTCAAGTGCCGTGGCCCAGCGGCTCAACAGACTGGAAGATCGCGGTTTGATCGAGCGCTCCCGGAGCGGAGTAGACGGGCGGGCAACCGTCGTCGGCCTCACAGAAGAGGGCAGGACCGCGATCGACGCCGCCCTGCCAACGCACGTCGAGACCGAGCGGGAACTCTTATCGGGCCTGTCTCCGAAAGAACTTGAAGCCCTCGCCGCACTGCTCAGAAAGCTGGATCTCCAACTGGGTGAATAGTGCCTTCCAAAACTGTCAGCCGCCCGTGAGAGCATGAATTCATGCCCCAGCCCGCCTTTCCCATGATCGATGTCGCCGACATCATCAGGATGGTCGGCGGCGCCGCTTTCCAGCGCGGGCAGGGCTATGCCAAAGACTCCCTGGTCCAGGATCTGTCCTTCGAACCGGACTCCAAAACCGTTCACGCGCGCGTCATCGGAGGCTCACCCGCGCCCTACCGGACGCAGCTCTACCTCGCACTGAAGGGTGACGGCCGGTACCACTTGCGTGACAGCGTGTGCTCCTGCCCAATTGGCGTGGACTGCAAGCACGTCGCCGCCGTGGCGCTGCGTTCCAACATGGAGAACCTGCGCGCCAACCAGGAGCTCACGGCGCCACCCACCGCATCCCGCCCGGCCGGCTGGCAGGAATCCCTGTCCGGCCTGATCTCAAGCCACGAGCACGACGACGGCGCTCTCGCCCCGGTCCCGAACACACCGCTAGCGCTCCAGTTCGACCTGCGTCCGGTCACCGGCGCAACCTGGGACAAGCGGCGTGCCTACCGCGGGTTCAAGCTCGGCGTCCGCCCGGTGGTGCGTAACGCCAAGGGTAACTGGGTCAAGAACAACCTGGCCTGGGGCAACATCAGCTACCAGACCTACGGCATGAAGCTGGACCCGGATCAACACCGCTGGTTCGCCCAATTCCCCGCCCTCCACCGCGGCACGGGCGTCACCTACTTCGGAAACAATGACTCCTGGCTGTACCTTGATGACTTCAGCAACCCGCTGCTGTGGCAACTGCTGCGCGAGGCGGAACGGCTCGGCATCGAGTTCGTCGGTTCGAAGAAAAGCATCCGCATACAGCTGGCGGGCAGCGCCGTCCTGCTGCTCGATGCGACCACCACTGGGGATGCCATCCAGCTTTGTCCCGCCATCAACATCGACGGCGAGAATCATCCACCCGAAACCACCCACATCATCGCCAACCACGGTGTGTACTCGTCCTCATCGGAGGGCGTCATCACCCTCGCCCCCACAACCCGAAAGCTCAATGACCACAACCGGGAACTGCTTGAGCGCACCCGGCCGGTCCGCATCCCAAAGCGCGAACAGCAGGAATTCCTGATCAGTTTCTACCCCCGGCTGCTGCAATCCATCGACGTGGTCAGCAGCGACGGCTCAGTCACTTTCCCCGAGATACTGCCTCCCGTACTCGTCCTGACCGCTACGTTCAACGATGACCAGCTGAACCTCCACTGGGACTGGGAATACCGAACGGGGGACGCACCCACGCGTAAACCGCTCAAGAACGACGACGACGCCTTCCGCGACTCCGCGGCCGAGTCGACAGCCCTACAGGCTGCCCGTGACGCGATGGGCGGCCGGATGGCCAGGGAGCGGTCCCTCACAGGAATGGAAATGGTCGACTTCACCGAGACCGCACTCCCCCGGCTGGAGCGGCTGGACACCGTCCGGGTGGACATCATGGGAACCAAGCCGGTCTTCGAGGAGCTCACCGAGGCACCGCAGCTGCTGGTCACTGCGGTGGATACCGAGGACCGCGACTGGTTTGACCTCGGCGTCCTCATCACCGTGCAGGGCCGGAAGATCCCGTTCGACCACATCTTCACCGCCCTGGCCAAGGGGCATAAGCGGATCAAACTCGTAGACAACACCTACTTTTCCCTTGATCAGCCCATCTTCGACCAGCTTCGCGACCTCATCGATGAGGCCCGGATGCTCAATGAGTGGGAGACGGGCCTGCGGATCAGCCGCTACCAGGCGAGCCTCTGGGCCGAGTTCGAGGATCTCGCTGAAGAGACCGAACAGGCGCAGGCCTGGCGTTCGGCTGTCTCCGGCCTGCTGGAGCTCACCGAACTCGAACCCACTCCCCTGCCCGCCGGTCTGCACGCGACGCTCCGCCCTTACCAGGCCGAAGGTTTCAGCTGGCTTGTCTTCCTCTGGTCCCACGGGTTGGGCGGTGTACTGGCCGATGACATGGGGCTCGGCAAGACCCTCCAGACCCTCGCGTTGCTGACCCATGCGAAGGAACAGGGCGAAGACCGCCCTTTCCTCGTCGTGGCGCCCACCTCTGTGGTTCCCAACTGGGTGGCCGAGGCAGGGAGGTTTACGCCCGGACTCCGGGTGGTCGGCATTGGCGACACCCAGGCTAAGAGCCGCACGCCGTTGACGGAACAGATCGAGGGGGCCGACGTCGTCGTAACCTCCTACACGCTCTTCCGGCTGGACAACCCCGCCTACGCAGGTGTCAGCTGGGCCGGCCTCATTCTCGACGAGGCGCAGTTCGTCAAGAATCATGCGGCGAAGATCCACCGGTGCGCCAAGGAATTCGGTGCCCCCTTCAAGCTGGCCATCACCGGAACGCCCATGGAGAACAACCTGATGGAGCTCTGGGCGATGTTCAACATCACCGCCCCCGGCTTGTTTCCGTCATCGAGGGCGTTCACCGAGGAGTACCGCACGCCCATTGAGAAGCAGGGAAGCTCTGAGCGCCTGCAGCGGCTCCGCCGTCGAATCCGGCCGTTGATGATGCGCCGTACCAAGGAAGCCGTCGCCTCTGACCTTCCGCCGAAGCAGGAACAGGTGCTTGCCGTTGAACTGCACCCGACGCACCGGAAGATCTACCAGACCCACCTGCAGCGGGAGCGGCAGAAGCTGCTTGGACTGATCGAGGACCTTGACCGTAACAGGATGATTGTCTTCCGCTCGCTGACGCTGCTTCGCATGCTTGCGCTGGACGCTTCGCTGGTGGAGCCACAGTACGAGGGCGTCCCCTCGGCGAAGTTGGACGTCCTGTTTGAGCGACTCGAGGACGTCGTTGCAGAAGGCCATCGAGCGCTGGTGTTCAGCCAGTTCACGTCCTACCTGAAACTGGCCGCTGCCCGGCTGGAACAGCATGGGGTCGAGTTCGTCTACCTCGACGGGTCTACCCGCAAACGCGGCGAAGTCATCGACTCATTCAAAAACGGCAGTGCGCCCGTCTTCCTCATCAGCCTGAAGGCAGGCGGGTTCGGACTGAACCTTACGGAGGCCGATTACTGCTTCCTCCTGGACCCCTGGTGGAACCCTGCGAGCGAATCTCAGGCAGTGGACCGCACCCACCGCATCGGGCAGACCAAAAACGTGATGGTGTACCGGATGGTCTCGCAGGACACCATTGAGGAGAAGGTGATGAAGCTCAAGGAGCAGAAAGCCAAGCTTTTCAGTTCGGTGATGGACGACGACGCCGTCTTCAGCTCAGCACTGACGGCCGAGGACATCCGGGAACTGTTGGCCGGTTAGAAAGCTCTACCCCGCGATTTCCGTCAATCGCTCAACAACAGGCTCCCGGTCTCCCCCAACTGAAGACTGCGGTGACAGAGAGCGCGGGCAAATGCCACATCGTGTGTCGCCATCACCAGGGTGCCCCCGGCTTCGGCATGGCGCCGGATCATCTTCGCCAAAACTTCGAGCCCATGCACATCCAGGCCCACTGTAGGTTCATCGAGCACCCAAATGTCAGGTCGTCTTGCCATCAACGAGGCCAGCGCGAGGAGCCGCCGGTCACGGAAGCAGAGATCGTGCGGATGGACCCCACTCGCGTCCGCGAGTCCAACGTCCTGCAGCGCCTGCAACGCGGTTTGCTGCGATTGCTTAGACGGCGCGCCAGCCGCGCGTGGACCGAAGGACACCTCCCGTAGGGCGGTGCGCTCGAAGAGCTGGGGGTCGGTGTCCTGGAAAAGATAACCAACGCTGGCAGAAAGCGACCCGGTGGTCCGCTCCCGGATATCCTCCCCGTTCACGCGCACCGTCCCCGCTGAAGGCCGCAGCAGTCCGTTCAGATGCTGGAGAAGCGTTGATTTGCCCGAACCATTGGGGCCGAGCACTGCTACAGCCTCTCCCCGGCAAATTTCCAGCTGACCGATCGAGAGAAGGATGTCCTCGCCATAGCCAAACACGACTCCATGCAACGCTACGGCGGGCAGCCCTTCCGACGAGGACCGGCTAGCCGATGGGTCCAACCTCTGGACCAGGGCGTCTGCGCTATAGGCTCGCGCGTCCTGCGAATCAGGATCCACTGCCGTCACCATTCCACCAGCGAGTTCAAGTATCCGGTTCCCCGGCCCGAACCCGGGCGGAATCACAGGCTCAAACTGCAGCACAGCAGTTCCGTTCTGCACCAGGCCATCGAGCAGCATTTCCAGCCCCGCCCGCCCTGCCGCGTCCAATCCCTTGAACGGCTCGTCCAGCACCAACAGACCCGGTTTGCCTACTATTGCGGCCGCGATGCAGACGCGCTGCAGCTCGCCGCCTGACAACCTCCTAGGGTCACGGTCAAGGAGGTCAGTCAGGCCCATCCGCTCGGCGATATCCGAGACAAGCTCACGCATCTGTTGGGGCCGAAACCCGCGGTTGGCGAGCCCGAACGCAATTTCCTCCGCGACGGTTGCACAAACCATCGACAACTGCGCCTGAACGCGTTGTCCGACATAGCCAACGTGGGCTGCCCACGCGGCGGGATCAATCCGCGGATCGGAGCCTGTTCCCTCAAAGGTCAGTCGCTCCCCCGCTAGCGTCAGGGCTCCGACAAACCGGTGGCCTTGCCTGCCATCGGATTGGCCGGCAACCAACCGCCCAAGCGTGCTCTTCCCGGAGCCGGAAGCGCCGACAACCAGCACCCGCTTACCCGCGTCCACGGTGAGGGCAATATCTGCCAGGCAGGCGCCGTCGTCGTCGTCGTCGTCGTCGTCGTATGTGTAACTCATAAGATCGAGGGAAATCATGCTGGCCGTCCCATGTACCACCAGATAGTGAAGGCGACGACGGCGATCAGCAGGGACCATCGCACCGCCCGCTGTGTGGCGGTGTCCGTGTCGGCGCGGTAACTGGTACGCGGTTTGGACCCAGCGAAGCCGCGGGCCTCGAGTGCCTGGGACCGGTCGGCAGCGTCCATCAACAGGCCTGCGATCAACGGTCGGCCAACCATCACGAGCGCACGTACTCGCGACAATGGGTTGAGGGTAATGACGAGTCCGCGCGCCTGCTGGGCCTTGGTGATGTGGGCAGCCCGTTCCGCCACAAGCGGCGCCAACCCCAGTGAAGCACCCAGCACAAACACCAGCTTGCGGTTCCAACCGCGGTGCGTCAGGGTGCTCAGCAACTCGGAAACGTCCAGCGACAGTGCCGCGGTGAGGAGTAAACCCGTGAAGGCAGCCATACGGGTGCCCATTGACCAGGCAAACTGCAGACCCTCCTCCGTGACGGCGGCGGGGCCCAGAGCGAGCAGCACCACCTTCCCTTCCGGGTAGAAAAGCCCGTGAAGGAGTAGGAGAAAGAGAAGCATTGGCCCCAGGAGCACTCCAAAAACGACGGCGATTCTTACTACGCGGCCAGAGAACGCCGCTGCCGGCACAACCACCAGCAGAAGGACAGCAACTGAGAACCTCCAGTCATCGATCACCAGGACGAGCACCACAAGCAGCCCTGCGACGGCCAACTCGGTAAGCGGGTTGCAGATTCGGCGGACCGGCACCCTCACTCCCTTCCGGCGGTACTCTCATCCGCTCGGCTGGGCTTGACTGCCGGCGCCGCCGAGGCTCGCTGATGAAGCACCCGGTGGCGGCGCACAAAACCGAAGGACTCCCGTGTACGGCGTGGCAGCGCGTACACAATCACCGCCACCACAGTGAATATAATGAGCTTGTCGATGGTGTCCGAAGTTAGCCCCTGTTTAGTCGCCGCCACAAGCAACGTATCCCCCATTGCGCGGAACGCCGCCACAATGGCGTTGGTACCCACGGTGCCGGCTGCGCCGAACATGAAAGCAGCCACCGGAGCGGCCAGCAGACCTCCCACGACGCCGGTAATCAGCCCGGCAACAGGAACCAGATAAACGCGACGGAACATGCCCCAACGGGCTGCCGATCCGGCCAGCAGGCCGATGGCCGCGGAACCAGCAGCAAACGGCAAGGCAAACGGATTGAACAGCCCCCAGATGGCGTTGCTTAACACCCCGGTTGCGGCACCGGCCGCGGGGCCCGCCAGAACTGCGACCAGCACAGTACCAAGGGCATCAAGGTAGATCGGTAAGCCGAGGCTGCCGGCAAGCTGCCCGAAGGAAATATTCAGGGCGATACCGAGCGGCATGAGCACCAGTGCCTGTGTGTTCAGTCCAGGCAGGATACCTGCCACCAGCAGCGCACCACCTCCCAGGAAACCCAGGAGGCAGATCAGGCCTGCAGGGGAACTGGCTCCGCCGGCAATCTCTGTGGGTTGCGCCAAAACGAGATACAGGTAGGTGGTAGCGATGAGTAAGGCGCCCGCGATGATGGGCAACCGATGTGAGGACGAGGCACCGGGTTGGGACGGAAGCGTCAGGGAGGGATTCATGGCGGTCCTTACGCACTGAAGTGCATTGACTGAAGGAGCGCACCTCATGTCACCTCGGCGCTGGCCGGCGGCATCCCCCGGCAGCTCACCAGTCTACCTGGGCCGGGCGGAGGCTGCTCCCTGAGCGACGTAAGCAATACGCTCGATCATCAGCTCGAATACCTCGCCCGGTTGATTGCCGACAACCACCCTTGCGTTCGGCGCGAGCTTGCGGAACCCTGCAAAGTCGCCCACAGTCTGGGCGAACGTCAACGCCGACTCTGTTTCGACGTCGACGTGCGCCTCCCGTGCGGTGTAGTGAGCTTCACCGGTGGCGACCATCGCCGCGAAAAGGTCGTGAAGGTGGGCAATGTAGCCCTGGTTATAGAGGCGGTGGAACTCCATATAAAAGCGGAGCGCGTCGGAGACGACCTGAATCACTGGGTTCGGGGAGTCGCTCCGCAGTCCGTCAACGTCATGAGTTGAGAGCATTTCAGGAGGTGCGCCAGCGGCCGCTGCCAATCGCTCAACGTGCTCCGGGCGGCACTCGATCCGTTCGGTGGTTTCGAGTGCGCAGATAATCGGCAACTTCTCCATCGGCATACCCTCATACGCCGCGTACACCTCTCGGGCAGCGTGCGGATCGACATGCGTGTTCCACTCCGCGACGGGCGTGGTGTTGCCCGGGTAGTTGAAGGATCCACCCATGATGACCAGTCCTTTGAGCAGGTGTGGGAGTTCCGGTTCCTGCCGGAGAGCCAGTGCCAGGTTGGTGAGCGGACCTGTCACCAGACCTGTGATTTCACCGGGACTAGCCCGTGCGGCCTCCACCCACAGATCGACACCCGAGCGGCTTGAGACCGACCGTGAAGCAGGCGCCAGCGCGGCATAACCGAGCCCCTGGTCGCCGTGGGTTTCTTCGGTGGTGACAAGGGGAATCTGCAGGGGGGTCTCCCTGCCCGTTGCTACCTCAATTTCCGGTGCCCCCGCCAGCTCCAGCAGAGCCAGCGTATTGGCTGCGACCTGGCGGGCGGACACGTTGCCGGCCGTGCACGTGATTCCCTCGATATGCAGCCCCGGTACGCCGAGCAGGTAAAGGAGGGCCACGGCGTCGTCAATTCCGGTGTCAACGTCCAAAAGGAGCCTTGTAGGCTGGGAAATCATAGGCTCACCGTAGCAAGGCAGACCCGGGCGAGCCGACGCAGATCGCAGCTAAGCGCTGAGGCGCCCCTTGTTGGCTTCCTGAGCTATTACGTCGTCGCGGCTGTGATCCACAACGGGTCCAGTGCCAGCGATTTCGCGGATCAGGTCGATGCCTTTGATGGCCGCTTGCTTGGTGGGAAAGAAAGCTGAAACCGCAATCAGCGAGCCGTCTCCTGCCATAAGTTTGAGCCGATATCCGTGATCGTGAGCGTCTACCAGCTTGAAGTATCCAGACATGCGCTTACCTCCTTGTAAGGTCGCCTCAACTTCCGTCAATAATAGTAAGCGAACTTACGATTCAGTTGGAATTTATGGTCACGATTTGGAGAAGGTTGCCCGAGGTACACCAGTTTTCCGGTTAGCGGCCGCGTGCTGCCAGCGCTGCCACCAACGACGACGGCGCGTTCCTGGCGATGAATGCCAGCGCTTTGTAGCGACGGCTGGGTATCGAAACGGCCTTCCCTGCAGCCAGGTCCTTGAGGGCTGCTTCGACGACCAGCCCGGCCTCCAACCACATCCAGCGCGGCACCGATCCCTTGTCCATCCCCATGCGCTGGTGGAACTCCGTGTGTACGAATCCTGGACACAGGGCCATCACCGCCACCCCGCGCCTGCGGTAGGCGATATTGGCCCAGCGGCTGAAATTGATCATGGCAGCCTTCAAAGCCGCATAACTGCCGCGCGGAGTGAAGCCAGCAACGCTTGCCACGTTCACAATTTGCCCCGATCCCCTCTCGAGCATTCCCTGCAGCGCCGCATGGGTCAGCGCCAGCGGGACCGTGACGTGGATTGCGGCATGGTTCACTTCCTCAGCGAGGGAGTTCTGCTCGAAGGATTTGGCCAGGCCGTACCCGGCATTGTTGACGAGCAGGAAAACCGGCCGCTCCGCATCCTGCAGGCGGGCAACCACGCGGGCGACGCCGTCGTCGTCGTGCAGGTCAGCCGGCAGTACCTCCACCTCCACGCCCCAGCGTGAGCGAAGCTGCGCGGCCCTGGTCTCAAGCCGGTCCCGGTCCCGTGCAACCAGGACGAGAGCGTGGCCCCGGGCGGCAATTTGGTCGGCAAACTCTGCACCGAGCCCGGCGGTCGCTCCAGTAATCAACGCGTATTCACACATCATTTCCTTTTCCGCGAGCGAGGGAAGGCACTTCCGCTCAGCGGGTGCTGGGATCGGTTTCGGAATTATAACGAAAACTGATGCCGTGAGACTCCTTGAGTCCTAGACTGGCGGCGAGGCCCACTGCTGATGACTGGGGTCGGCCAAGGCCTTCGAAGGGACGTTCGGTGACGAACGCCCGCCAACTCGGAAGGATTGCCATGTCAGGAAACAAGGCTGTGGCCTACAAGGGCCCCGGCAAAGTCGAAATTATTGACACCGATTACCCTACGTTCGAGCTGAAGGACGGCCCGGGAGTCAACCC
Organism: Arthrobacter sp. TRD_SC_6; assembly: GCF_055361185.1. Lineage (NCBI taxonomy): Bacteria > Bacillati > Actinomycetota > Actinomycetes > Micrococcales > Micrococcaceae > Arthrobacter > Arthrobacter sp. TRD_SC_6. Next base: position 1,582,071 of record NZ_CM143953.1, on the reverse strand, counting down.
GGCGAACGTTGGCAGGAAGGTAAATCACGGTGTCATTCTCAAAACGGTCGCCACCAATATCTGTGGTTCCGACCAGCACATGGTCCGTGGACGAACCACGGCTCCGGCGGACCTGGTGCTCGGCCACGAAATCACGGGCGAAGTGGTTGAGGTCGGCAGCGATGTCGAGTTCATCAAGAAGGGCGACATCTGTTCGGTGCCGTTCAACATCTCCTGCGGGCGATGCCGCAACTGCAAGGAGCGCAAGACCGGTATCTGCCTCAACGTCAACCCGGACCGGCCCGGCAGCGCCTACGGTTACGTTGATATGGGCGGATGGGTAGGCGGCCAGGCCGAGTATGTCCTGGTGCCCTATGCGGACTGGAACCTGCTGAAATTCCCGGACCGGGACCAGGCCCTGGAGAAGATTCTGGACCTGACGATGCTCTCCGACATCTTTCCCACGGGATTCCATGGCGCTTATACCGCCGGCGTAGGCGTTGGAAGCACGGTGTATGTCGCGGGAGCCGGGCCTGTAGGCCTTGCTGCCGCGGTGTCCGCGCAATTGTTGGGTGCCGCCGTCGTCATCGTTGGTGATCTCAACGAGGGACGGCTGGCACAGGCGCGCAGCTTCGGTTGTGAGACTGTCGACGTCTCGAAGGGCGAACCGAAGGACCAGCTTGAGCAGATTCTCGGTGTTCCGGAAGTCGACTGCGCCGTCGATGCGGTGGGATTTGAGGCACGCGGGCACGGGACCGATGCCTCCCACGAGGCTCCTGCAACCGTGCTGAACTCACTGATGTCGATCACCGCGGCCGGTGGAGCTCTCGGGATACCCGGACTGTATGTCACCGGCGACCCCGGCGGCGTTGACGAGGCTGCCAAGGTGGGATCGCTGTCGCTTTCGCTCGGGACGGGCTGGGCGAAGTCGCTGTCTTTCACGACCGGACAATGCCCGGTGATGAAGTACAACCGCGGACTCATGATGGCGATCCTGCACGACCGAGTGCAGATCGCCAAGGCAGTCAATGCCAAGGCTATTCCCCTCGATGAGGCACCTCAGGGCTACGAGGAATTCGACCAGGGCGCTGCCACGAAGTATGTGCTGAACCCTAACGGCTACATCGCCGCATAGCTGGCGGCGTCAGGCGGGGTGTTCCTGTCATACGGCCCACCCCGCCTGGCTAGGTGAACAATCCTTGCGCGACGTGGGGCGCGAGGATTTGCCTTTGTTCATCGGTGATTCGCTGCAGCGCTCCGGTGTCGGTCGCGACGAACGCGAGGACGGTCTCGGCTTTCACGCAGACCCGGTCGGTAACAGGGTCCCGAAGCAGGTAGGAAATGGACAGACTCGCGGGCTTCAGGCGGCTGACCCACAGGTCGACCAGCAACGGTATGTTCCGGTAGTCAAGCGTTGCCGTGTACCTGATCCGGTGTTCGACCACCAGCGCCTGGACCCCGTCTCCGATCGAGGAAAACAGCGGAACCGGCGGCTCGTTTCCCACCTCTCCAGTGCCCGCTGGTTGCCCGAAGGCGCAGATGCGTGCCTCCTCAAGAATCCGGGCAACCTGAACGTTGTTGATGTGCCCGTAAGCGTCCATGTCACTCCACCGCATGGGAATTTCACACGTGATTTTCTGGTGCGCGTCCATGCATATGTTCTACAGTGGCAAGCAGGGTTTAAACCACTTGAGCCGTGGAGCCGCTTACGCTCTTTCGTCAAGCACCAACACGTCTCGATTTGGCAACGATTGAGAAACCCGTTACCGTAGGTAAATAGACCTCTCACGGAATCCTCTCGTGAGACTCCCCGTTCAGGGAAACCACAAAGCCGGCGTCACAGCACGCCGGCCGCATAATGCCCGGTGCTGCCCCTCCACCGCACGTTGCTCGTCAGGCAGACACCAAGACCAGCCCCACTGATCAGTCAAGGGTGAGCAACGGCGCAAAGACGTCCGGGGACGGAACGAGTGCAGGTGGCCTTTCGGAGCATCGTACCCCCATGAAGAACCAGAAAATCAGCCTTAACGCGCGCCGCGGACTTGCAGCAGCTGCCCTCGTCGGCCTCGGCCTCGGTGCCTCCGCCGGAGCCGCCAACGCAGCTCCAGGCAGTACCTGGGACGCCCTTGCTCAGTGCGAAAGCGGCGGCAACTGGGGCATTAACACCGGTAACGGATTCTCCGGTGGCCTGCAGTTCACCCCCTCCACCTGGGCCGGCTTCGGCGGCCAGGGTGCACCACAGGACGCCAGCCGTGAGCAGCAGATCGCTGTTGCCGAGCGCGTTCTCGCCGGACAGGGCTGGGGTGCATGGCCCGCTTGCTCGGCCAAGCTCGGCCTGACCGCCGGCGCCAACCCGACCCCAATCCCCGCTGCTCCGGCACCGGCTCCCGTCCAGGTTCAGGCTCCGGTCCAGGTTCAGGCTCCTGTTGTTCAGGCGCCAGTCCAGGTTCAGGCTCCTGTTGCACAGGCACCCGTTCAGGTACAGGCTCCTGCTGTTGAGGCACCTGCTGCCAGCGGCGACACCTACACCATCCAGTCCGGCGACACCCTCAGCACCATCGCTGAGAAGCTGGGCGTCGAAGGCGGCTGGGAAGCCCTCTACCAGCTCAATGCGGACAACCTCATCCACGCCGACCTCATCTTCACCGGCGACGTTCTGCAGCTGCCTGCCTAATAGTGTTCAGCTTCACCGAACGGCCCCGCAACGGATACTCGTTGCGGGCCGTTCTGCGTCCCTCCCTCCAGCCCCCCGTCGAGTGCGTAGATAATCCACTTATGCGGGCGGGATAAGGCGATTATCTGACCACTCAGCGGAGGGTGTTTCAGTTCTTCGGGGCAAGTCCCGCAGCCCGGAGCGCCTCCGCCATCGCGCCGCTAGCCGCCGGCTTCGCCGCTGTCTCACCAGGGGTACGACGACGACGGTCGCCTCCTTCACCCCGGCCCTCACCACGGTGAGTTCCAGAGCCGCCAGAGCCGGAACGCATCCCGCCCGGCTTGGGCGCAACAGGGCGCTGAGTACCCGCACCCGCAACGGCACGGCCTCCCGCGCCGGGAGCGTCGTCGTCGAGCCGTAACGTCAGGGAGATGCGTTTGCGCTCGGGGTCCGCCTCGAGCACTTTCACCTTGACCACCTGGCCAGACTTCACAACCTCATGGGGGTCCCGGACGAACCTGTTCGCCATCGCGGACACGTGCACCAACCCGTCCTGATGAACGCCGACGTCAACAAAGGCCCCGAAGGCAGCCACATTCGTCACCACGCCGTCCATGACCATGCCGGGCCGCAGGTCGGAAATCTTCTCTACGTCAGCGAACTGCGCAGTCACGAACGCCGGCCGCGGATCACGTCCCGGTTTCTCCAACTCGGCGAGGATGTCCTGCAGGGTCGGCAACCCGAAGGTGTCATCCACGTACTGGGCCAGGTCGAGGGCCCGAAGCGAGCGACCGGCGTCGCGCACTATCCGCCGGGCCACGGGGTATGCCTCGGGGTGCACGCTGGAGGCGTCCAGCGGCTCCGCTCCCCCGGTGATGCGGAGGAACCCGGCGCACTGTTCGAAGGCTTTGGCACCGAGGCGCGGCACTTTCAGCAGATCGGCCCGGCGGGAAAACGGACCATGGGCATCGCGGTGCGCCACGATGTTCTCGCTCAACAGCGTCCCAACACCGGCTACGCGCGTCAGGAGCGAGGGAGACGCCGTGTTCACGTCCACTCCCACCGCGTTCACGCAGTCCTCGATCACTGCGTCCAACGAGCGCTCCAGCTTGGTTGGCGTGACGTCGTGCTGGTACTGGCCCACTCCAATGGACTTTGGATCGATCTTCACCAGTTCCGCCAGCGGATCCTGCAACCGCCGGGCGATGGATACCGCACCCCGCAGCGAAACGTCCATCCCGGGCAGTTCAGCGGACGCGAGCGCTGACGCCGAATACACCGACGCCCCGGCTTCCGACACGACCAGCTTGTGCAGCGTCCGGTCCGGCAGCTGCGACATCAGCTCAATGGCTAGTTTGTCCGTCTCGCGGGACGCCGTGCCGTTCCCGATCGCGATCAGTTCGACGTTGTGCTTCACCACCATGCGGGAGAGCACGGCGAGTGCATCGTCCCACTTCCTCGCCGGCGCGTGGGGGTAGATGGTGGAGGTTTCCAGGACCTTCCCGGTACCGTCCACCACAGCAACCTTTACTCCGGTCCGCAGTCCCGGATCCAGGCCGATCGTGGTCCGGCTGCCCGCAGGAGCTGCGAGCAACACATCGCGCAGGTTGGCTGCGAACACCCGGACCGCTTCGGTCTCGGCCTCCATGAACAGCCGTACGCGCAGGTCGATCGATAGCTTGGCCAACAACCGCCGCCACGCCTGCTGCACGGTCTGCATCAGCCATGCATCGGCTGGCCGCCCACGGTCGGCGACCCCCAGGAACGCAGCCACGGAGTTCTCGAACTTTCGGCGCGCGCGGAGAGCGTCGTCGTTCGATTCACCCTCGACCAGCGCCAACTGAAGCACGCCCTCCTTCTCTCCACGCAGCAGGGCCAGGACCCGGTGTGACGGCATGGCCGACGGCACCTGCGAGAAGTCGAAGTAGTCGGCAAACTTCTGGCCGTCAATTTCCTTGCCCGCCACCACCTGCGAGCGCAGCCGGCCCTGCTTCCAGAGCCGTTCGCGCAGGTTCTCGAGGAGGTCGGCGTCGAGCCCTACCCGCTCCACCAGGAGGGCCCTCGCTCCGGCGAGCGCTTCTTCGACGGTGGGAACGGCGTCATTCAGGTAGCGCGCCGCTTCGGTCACCGGGTCCCGCGACGGGTCTGAGAGCAAGGCTTCGGACAGCGGCTCAAGGCCCGCCTCCCGCGCGATCTGCGCTTTGGTGCGCCGCTTTGTCTTGAAAGGAAGGTAGATGTCCTCCAGACGGGCCTTGGTGGTAGCGCCCACGACGGCGGCACGCAGCTCGTCCGTGAGCTTGCCCTGCGCTTCGATCGCCTCGAGGACGGCCGCGCGCCGGTCCTGGAGTTCGCGCAGGTACCGTAGCCGCTCTTCGAGCTCGCGGAGCTGTGTGTCGTCCAGCGTTCCCGTGACTTCCTTGCGGTAGCGGGCGATGAAGGGGACGGTTGAGCCGGCGTCGAGGAGTTCGACGGCGGCCCTGACCTGCCAGGGCTGGACGCCGAGTTCCTCGGCAAGCTGGTCGAACAGGTCTGCTGGGGACGTACGTGGTGCAATCACGTACGTCATTGTTTCATCAAGCAGTTCTCACGCGCGCCGTGCGGGAGGCTTACCGGCTGTTGGTGTGGGACTTGCTGTACAGGCGGATGGTCAGGCCGGAGTCCACCATGAGCGTTTGGCCGGTGACCCCGCGGGCGGCGTCGGACAGGAGGAAGACTGCGGCGTCCCCCAGGTCGCGTCCCTCCATGAGCCGGTTGAGGACCTGGAAGTCGTTGACCTCGGCATCAACGAGTGCGCGCTGCTTCTCTGAGTATTCATGCGGCAGCCCGTGCCCGCCTTCGGAGGGCACGTAGGCGGGCGCCACCGCATTGCAGCGGATGCCGTCCACACCAAGGTCGATGGCGATCCCACGGGTCAGTCCCTCGACGGCCGCCTTGGCAGCGGCGTAGATGGCAAACCCCTCGGTGCTGGCGCTTCCGTGCACGGAGGAGACGTTGACGATGGAGCCGACCGCGTTCCGCGCCAACAACTGGCGGGCGAAGGCGCGGCTGGTGAGCCAGGTTCCGCGCACGTCGACGTCGTGGACGCGGTCGTATTCGGCAACCTCCACCTGGTGAAACGGTTTCACGAGGCCAATGCCGGCACTGTTGATGAGGCCGTCAACCGCCCCGGCTTCGGTGAAGATGCGGTCCACGTCTGCTTCGCTGGCGATGTCTCCGACCAGGCAGCGCACCTCCGGGAAGGTACCGGTGAGCCGTTCGGCGAACTCTGCGGAGAGGTCCACGCCGATGACCAGGGCTCCAGCCTCAAGAGCCGATTCGACCATTCCGCGGCCGATGCCAAGTCCACCGGCTCCCGTGATCAGGACGGTGCGGCCTTCGAGGGTGTTTTGCGCCATCCGAACAGCTTAGGCGCAGCTTTCGCGCTCTAATTGCACTATCAGGGGATGCGTTCCGGTGAATTCCTGGCCGTTCGTTGAATAGGCAACGGTGACGCCCTGGGCAGTGCCGGACTCGGCGCCCTCGTCGATAGCAACGGCGACCACCAGGTTCACGTACTCGTGGGTGGTGATGTTGTAGCCCTCAGCGGGGACCGGGACTACCGGCCCGGCAGGTTCAGCAGCTTCAGTTGGTTCTTCCGCGGCAGGTTCGGAGCTGTGCTCGCCATGGGCGCCGCCGTCGTCGCCGCCGTGGACCTTATGGTGGCCCTCGCGGTTAGCTGTCGAAACCTCAGCGTTGACCAGCGTGAGCCCCTTGGCGTCCTTCAGCGAGATGTCGTCGAACGTGAAGGTCTCGAGGGCCTCGTTGTGCACCAGGACGGTGAATTCCTGAAAGCCGACGGGTGGCTGCGAGGTGCAGAGGGTCGCGCCGTTCTCGGCGAGATTCAGGGGATCCTCACCGAAATCCTGCACAGCCTGTTCGGTGCGCTCGACCGCGCTTACATTCTGCTGGTCGCTCCGCGGCGAATTCACGTTCAGCGGGTTCTCTTCGACGCTCATGCAGCCGGTGCTGAGGATCGCCACGAGTAACGCGCTGCCGGTCAGTGCTGCCGCTCGAACTGCCACGTGTTCCACATCCTCTGGGTTGTCCCGCTGGTTCCGCCCCCACCCATGCCGGAGCGCGGCGGGAACTGCTTCCACCCTTTATTCGGAGACACACGCCACAGGGTTTGGTGCCTGGACCCACACCTCACTCGTACAGCACGTACTCCGGCTGCGGGGTGAGGGCGAGAACCTCCGCGGGAGTCATGAGCGGCCCCAACAACACGTCCTCCTCGAAGAAGAGCTTGAACCCTGCGCGCACGTTGGGAGAGAGGCCCGTCATCAGGACGTTGTAGGTGTCGATCTTGGCTCCGGGCGCGCCGATGCCGTCCACGCTCTTGATGACCTCGACCCCCTCGTACTTCCCGATAGCCGCTTCGTCGGAGACCACGCTCGCGGCGACCTGGTGGAAGACGAGCGGTTTCTGCGGAAGGTCATGCTCCGTAACCAGTCCGTCCAGATAGGCGGCGACGGCGGCGATCTCCCCGCCCGATGTATGCCCGTACGAGACGCCCGGAAGCTGCTCCGCGGTGATATCCCATTCCGGATCCAGTGCCACGCTGACGTCGGGCTCCTTCAGCCACTTCTCCAGCGAGCGCACTTCCTCCTCCATGCTCGAGCGGCCAGGCTGCACGTTCAAGAGCAGGATGCCCTTATGCCGGCGGGCGGCCTCGAGGTAGTCACCGATGATCTCATCCGAGGTCCTCGTCCGGTAAGCACCGTCCGCGCCGGGATCGGCCTGCACGACGACGGCGATCAGTTCCAGTACCGGCAAGACCTTCCTGTCAGCCGCATAATCGGCGCCAAGCTGCTCGATCTCGGCGACCCTCTCGTCGATATTGCCGATCCCCAACCGTCCCAGCGCCGCTGAGTAGGGGTGGCCGCTGAACCCCACCAGGCGGTACTCCGGGAAGAGGTCCACGCCGCCGCGTGGGAGCTCGGCGGGCTCCGGGGTGGGGCTTGGTGTCGGGCTGGGGCTTGGTGTGGCGCTTGGGCTTGGACTCGCGCTCGGTGTGGGCCTTCCCGAAGCCGACGACGACGATCCCGCGGACGGCGCGGAGGTCGCCTCCGCGCCTGTTGCGCCACCCGTCGTGGATCCGGAAGTATCCGGCGCAGGAGTGCAGCCGGCCATCAGCGCCACGGAAAGGAACGCACCCACGATTGCCGGTGCGGTGCGCACTCCGGTGAGGGGCCGTCGTCGTACGAACAAGTGCCAGGTCATGCCTCCACGCTACCCTCCCGGACTTCGCGGACCGGCATGTGCGGCTCGCCTGTTGAGTGCTCACATGATCCCTGTTGAGTGCTCATATAATCGGCGAATACAGCCGCCAGAAACCGATGATCTGCGCACTCAGCGCGGGCCGGGGAGCCGATCCTCAGCGTGCTTCGTATTGTGTTCAGTCAGCGGCTCACCTAACAATGAACTATGACAGTGCTGATGAGGTCCCTCGAAACCGCGGTCCCGACAACCGTGATGGTTCAGTCGCAGGTCCGTGATGTTTTCGCAGCGCAGCAGGGCCTCAATCGGCTGGGGAAGCGGCTGGTGACGGCGGCCTTCGACTCATCCGGGATCGAAACCCGCTACACCGCAGTTGAGGAATTGACCCTCGAACGGCACAACGAGACGCCAGTGTTTTTCGACTCCGACACCATGACCATCCTCAGCCCAGGCACCAAGGCCCGCAACGAGGTCTACGCGGAGCAGAGCACCAAGCTTTTCATCGAGGCGGCGCAGAAGGCTCTCGACTCTGCAACTGGGGTTCAGCCAACAGACATCACGCACGTCATCACCGTCTCCTGCACCGGGTTCTTCAACCCCGGACCGGACTACAAGATTGTGCGCGCACTTGGGCTGAACGCCTCCGCCCAGCGCTACCACCTCGGGTTCATGGGCTGTTATGCGGCGTTCCCGGCACTGCGCGCGGCGAAGTCCTTCTGCGAGGCTGATCCGGATGCCGTCGTTCTCGTGGTCAGTGCGGAACTGTGCTCGCTGCACGTCCGCTCATCGAATAATCCCGACACCATCGTGGGAACCTCACTCTTTGCCGACGGCGCAGCGGCCGCAGTGATCAGCGCGCGCACCGACTTCCCGGTGGCCACCCGCAGCATGCTCAGCCTCGACTTCTTCGAGACCACGCTGACCCCGGTCGGCGAGGAATCAATGGCGTGGAACATCGGCGACGAGGGCTTCGAGATGGTCCTTGGAACCTACGTCCCGCACATCATCGACGAACACATCGTCGGTGCGCTCGCACCCCTGCTTGAGCGGGACGAGTCCTTGATCGGCAAGGAATATGAGGAGATCGAGCACTGGGCCATCCACCCGGGTGGGCGCAGCATCCTCGACAAGGTCCAGGCCAAGCTCAAGCTCAGCGACAGCCAGTTGATTCCCGCCCGCGAGACCCTCCGCAACTACGGCAATATGAGCAGCGCCACCGTCATGTTCGTGCTCAAGCACATCCTCGACCAGCCCGCCGGGACGGAGAATGAGCGGATTTGTTCAATGGCGTTCGGGCCCGGCCTGACCGTCGAGACCGCCCTGCTGACCAAAATGGCAGCCTGAGTGGTGTTCCTCGCCCACCGGGACCCCACCGCCGTCGAGGAGATGGACAAACCGGGTTGTAACCCCGCCATGCTCGACCGCACGTATGCCCAGTTCCACCTGGTCAATCGGGCCGTGGCCGGCTGGCGCCGCACCTGGGTGAGGCACGTGCGGCCGGTGCTGTCGGCGTCGCGCACCAACACCCTGCTGGACATCGGCTCGGGCGGCGGCGACGTGCCCCGGGCTTTCGCGCGCTGGGCGCTGAAGGACGGGTTGAAGCTGGAGATCACGGCCATCGACCCCGACGAACGCGCCTTCGCGTATGCAACCCGCCAGCCAAGCGTGCCTGGGCTGATTTTTCGCCGCGCGTTCAGTTCCGAGCTAGTTGCCGAGGGGGCACAGTACGACGTCGTCACCTCCAACCACGTGCTGCATCACCTCAGTGCCGCTGAGCTGGGCGGGCTGCTGTCCGACTCGGAACGCTTGAGCACCCGACTTGCCCTGCACAGCGACATTGAGCGGACCGCGATTGGTTACCCGCTGTTCTCCCTGGGTACGCTCCCCCTGCGCGGCTCCTTCATCCGGGTGGACGGGCTCACCTCGATCCGTCGCAGTTACCGCGCAGGTGAACTGCGCGCCGCCGTGCCCGAGGGGTGGCGGGTTGAGCGGCAGTTCCCCTACCGGAACCTCGCGATTCGCGGTGCGGGACCCGCAGCCTGATGCCGGAGGTCGTCGTCGTTGGTGGAGGTCCCGTGGGGCTGTACGCGGCGATCCTGCTCGCCCAGGCCGACGTGGAAGTAGAGGTGCTGGAGCGACGGGCGCAGCGCAGCACGCACTCGCGCGCCATCGGCATCCACCCGCCGGCGCTGACTTCGCTCGAAGCGGCTGGAGTGGTCGGTGCGCTGATTTCCTCCGGCGTCCGCATCCCGGGCGGGGTGGCGCGAAGCCGGGGCCGTAAGGTTGCCGAGCTGTCCTTCGACTGCGTCCCCGGCCCGCACCCGTACGTGCTCGCGATCCCGCAGGAGCAGACTGAGCGGATACTCGCCGAACGCCTGGCCGAGCTTGCGCCGGATGCCCTGCGGCGTGGTGAAAGCGTTGAGTCCGTGCACGACCTCGGGGACGAGGTGCTCACGCTCACCTCGTCTGCTGCTGGCTCCCGGTCGCTGCGCTCGCGGCTGGTGATCGGCGCGGACGGTGCGCGGAGCATGGTGCGCGACGCCGTGGGAATTCGTGCGCCGATTCGACCTTACGCCGATGCCTACGTGATGGGCGACTTCGCGGATACCACCGGCGACGGCAGCACTGCCGCGCTCTACCTTGAGCCTGAGGGGATCGTTGAGTCCTTCCCGCTGCCAGGCTCGGTGCGGCGGTGGGTGGTGCGGATGCCCTCTTTGGTGCCCTCGCCAAGCGCTGAACTGGTGGCCGGGTTGGTGGCCTCGCGCACGGGAGTTCGGGTGGACCCAACCGGGAATACGATGCTGAGTTCCTTCGAGGTGCGCCGACGCATCGCTGACCGGTTTGTGCACGGGAGGGTGGCGTTGATCGGTGATGCTGCGCATGAGGTTTCGCCGATCGGCGGTCAGGGGATGAACCTTGGCTGGCTCGATGCCGAACAACTTGTGCCGTTAATTGTCGCGTCCCTGGCGGGCCGCCCAGTGGGCGCCCAGCTGCGCCGCTTCAACAGCGAACGACGCCGGGGGGCACTGGTCGCGTCACGCCAGGCCCACATCAACATGCTGCTTGGGCGCCCACTCCCCGCGCCGGTGCTCTCGGTGCGGAACCGGGTGCTGGGCAGGGTTGCGCGGGTTCCCGCCGTGCACGACGCCGTGGCCCGCACCTTCACGATGCACTAACCAGACGGACGCCTAAACCGGGCTTGGCGACCCGCGCCAGGACTCAGCGGGACTGAATCTGCGCCAGGAGCTGTTCGAACGGAAGGGTTGCCTGGGCACCCGGGCGGCGGCGCACCGTCGTCGTCGTTCCCGCGATCATGTCGGTGAGTTCCTTCGCGGCGCGGGCAACGCGCTGGTCGAGCGCTGGCTCGCCCTCGGACCCGGTTCCCCAATCTTCGGGGCCGGCGTAAACCGCCGTCGTGGCGACTCGTGCGCGCAGGTAGGTGAACAGTGGGCGCATGGCGTGCTCGAGCATCAGCGAGTGCCGGGCGCTGCCGCCGGTTGCCGCGATCACCACGGGCATGCCGTCGAGTGCAGTGTTGTCGACGACGTCGAAGAAGGACTTCAGCAGCCCACTGTAAGAGCCGGAAAACACGGGCGTGACCACGATCAAGGCATCGGCCTCGATGACTGATTTCAATGCCGCGGCGAGAGCGGGCGGAGCGAAACCGGTGATCAGGTTGTTCGCGACATCGACGGCAAGTTCGCGGAGCTCGATCGTGGAAACGTCAGCGAAAAGCCCAACGCTATCGAGTTCGCGCCGTGCTGCCCCGGCAAGCTGATCCGCCAGCATCCGGCTCGACGACGGCGTCCCCAGTCCACCCGATATGACTACTACTCGGCGCGTTTCCATTGCCCAGCCTCCAGTTCAGAACTTCATGCGTTTGCATCTAGTTGAACCGTGGATGGTGGGGATTCATTCCCGACTAGTGCTTCCGGCTAGTTTTCGCTGAGCGCGCTTTCCTTGTGCGCGGCCTGTTTGCCGGTCTTCTCGCTCTCGACGATGTAGTACGGCTCATCCTTCGAGGCATTGAACTTCTGGTCGTCGAAGGTAAACTCCTTGTCCTTTTTCTCGACCACCTTGCCGTGGGTCTTGCCCTGTGAGGTGTTCCAACTGACCTTCGTTCCTTTGCTGAATGACATGGGTCCAGCCTTGCACTGATCGATTACGGCGCGCCACCCCTGGTCGGACACAGGGAGCCAGACACGCATGCCGCCCGACCCACGGTTGCCCCACCGGAAGTAGGGGACGAGGTCGACGGCGAAGGACCGGCCCTGAGCGGGCGTCGCCGTGCCCGCGACGGGATACGGATCCGACGACGACGGCGGCTGCACCGCCGCGGTGCCGGTCACCTTCAGGACGCTGACGTCGCCAGGAACCAGCACCTCCGCTGCGCCTGTTTTCAGCTCACCCGCTGCCTCCAGCACCACGTCCTCGAGCACGACGCCGTCCGGCAGGCCGGTCTGCTCCAGGGCATACACGATGGGGCCCCGCGTGACCGCAAGGCAGCCGCGTACAGCGTCAATATGGGGATGCGGAGTACGGAGCCGGACCGGCATATCCAGCACCAGCTCAACCGTCCCGGGACCGACGTCCTCGAGACGCAGGTAGCCGCCCACCGGCTCCACCCGCTGCTCGACCCCGTTCAGGGACAGCACATGATGCTCGGCCCACCCCGGCAGGCGCAACGACAGCGACGGCACCTGTCCGGAGATCTTGAGGCGAATGTGCCCGTCGAACGGGTAACCCGTCAGGACGGTGACGGAACCTTGCGGGAGACGGATGTCGGCAGTTTCGTACAGGTGAAGGTGGAGGCCGCCGTCGTCGTCGGTGGTTGCCGCGTAGGCGTGCAGTGACGAGAGCAGGCGGGCCAGGTTGGGCGGACAGCAGGCGCAGTCGTACCAGGGTGCCCTGCGGGCGGGCGCCTGCTCGTGTTCCCCGTCCCGCTCGGAGCGCACCTGCAGCGGATTGGAGTAGAAGTAGTCGGTCCCCTCCGGTGAAGTGGAACCCGCGACAGCGTTGTACAGGGCCCGCTCAAGCTCGTCCGCGTACCGGGCCTCGCCGGTGATCAGGAGCATGCGCCAGTTGAACTGCACGCTGGAGATGGCCGCGCAGGTTTCGGAGTAGGCGCGGTCCGGCGGCAGTTCAAAGGGGTCACCGAACGCTTCGTCGCGGTGCCGGGAGCCGAGACCGCCGGTGATGTACATCTTGCGCAGGTGGACGTCGGACCAGATGCGCTTCAACGCCGAGAGCAGGTCCTCGTCGCCGTCCTCGGTGTACAGGTCCGCAACACCGGCCGCCAAATACAGCTGGCGCACCACGTGCCCGGTTGCGCCGGGCACCTCACGGACCGGCAGGTGGTCCTGGAAATACTGGTAGCCGAAGCGGTCCTCCCCTACGCTCTGGCGCCCACGGGCATCGACCATTCGGCGGGCCAGCTCCAGCCATCGCGTATCGCCCGTGTGCCGGTACAGCTCGACGAGTGCTGTCTCGATCTCCGGGTGCCCGCACACAGGCGGACGCCCGCCCGGCGGGAAGACGCGCTCCACGAGTTCGGCGAACCGGACACCGATCTCCAGCAGGTCCGTGCGGCGCTGAGTACGCGACCAGGCGATACCGGCTTGCAGCAGGTGCCCGAGGCAGTACAATTCGTGTCCCCACCGCAGGTCGGTGAACTGCCGCTCGGGCGTCCCGGCGTAGAAAGAGTTGAGGTAACCGTCCTCCTGCTGGGCGCGGGCAAGCAGTTCCACGGTCTCGTCCACGAACGGCAGCAGTTCCGTGATGTCGCTCCGGCCTGCTTCCCATCCGACAGCCTCAAGGACCTTGTAGATGTCGGAATCGGCGAAGTGGAAGCCCTTGAATTCAGATGATGCCTCGCCCTCCCTCGCTGCTACGGCGGCACGCATGTTCGGTAGCGCGCCGCCCTCCCCAAGGTGCGTGATGCAGTGCTGGAGGCCCGCGGTGCGGTTGGTCCGTTGCCAGGAGCCGAGCATGCCGTCCGGTGCGAAGGTGACGGCGTTGAAGCCGAGGGGGCTGAGTGCCAGCCGGGCGCGCGTGCGTGGCGCGACGGGGGCAACAGCGGCGGGTGCAACACCGGCGGGTGCAACACCGGCGGTTTCAGATGTCATGGGCTGTTCCTAGTCCCAGCGCGCCGTCGGCCAGCCATCTTCCCACATCAGGGGAACCAGACCGAGCCGGAAGGCGCCGTCAAGTGCTTCATCGTAGTAGTGGAAAGCCAGCAGGTCACCGGACACCGACTGACCACCCGGCCCCACGCGTGGGCCATCACTTGCGAGCAATGGCGTGCCGCCATCCTCGAGCATGGGCACGCCGTCCCGGTCCAGGTATGGGCCTTCGATGTCAGCGGAGCGACCGACCGCCATGTTGTAGGTGCTTTCGAGGCCCTTGCAGCAGAAGTCCTTCGAAATGAAGAGGTAGTAGTAGTTGTCCTGGGCAAGAAGGTAGGGTGCCTCGATGGCGTTCGGCGGTGACTGCCGGTCGGCTATGGTCACAGGCTCGGGGGCGCCATCGGCGAGGAGCCCCGACGGCCATTGAAGTTCCACGAGCTGCAGGCCTCCCCAGAAGGAGCCGAAGCTCATCCAGGGGGTGCCGGCGTCGTCCTCCACGATGCCGGGGTCGATCGCGTTGAAGTTCTCCCCGGCCGAGGACAGAACCTCGCCCCGGTCAACCCATTCGTAGGCGGGATCCTCCGGGTCCAGCGTGGTGTTCGTTGCAAGGGCGATCACCGAGTCGTTACTCCCGAACGTGGACGCCGAGTAGTAGAGGTACCAGGTGCCCTCATGCTCGAAAAGCTCCGGCGCCCACAGATTATCGACCCCGGGAACCGCCTCGGTGAGCCACTCCGGCTTTTCCTGCCATACCTCGCCGGCATATTCCCAGTGTTCACCGTCTTCCGAGCGACGTACCTGGATGTTGCCGTCCGCAACCTGGCCGTCGCCGGTTGAGTAGACGAACCAGTCGCCTGATCCGGCGACGAGCGCCGGATCATGGGTGAAGTAGTCGCCGCTCAGCTCCCGCTCCCCTGCAGGCGGCGCGGCGCAGCCCACCATCCCGAGCGCCAGGGCAATCAGGACGGCGGGCCATGCCGCTGCGCGAAATGTCATTAGCCGAGGGCAATCGCTGACCAGGAAACCGGCGGCAGCGACACGGTGAGGATGCCGTCGTCGAGCACCGCGCCCTGAAGCTGCTTCAAGCCCACTCGATCCTGGTCCTCACGGGTGTTCCTGGCGTAGACGTCCTCATCGTGAAGCGTGACGGCCTCGGTAATCACTCCCGCACCAAGATCCCTCACATCGATCGAAACATCGATCGAGTCGGTCTGGCTGCGGTTGACCAGGAACAGGGCCGAACTTCCGGCGTCGACCGTGGCCACGGCGTCAACCAGCGGCGCCTCACCGTAGACCTTTGTCGAGTACGTGCCGGCGTTGATCTGCGGACGAAGCACCTCGCCCTTCGCCAGCCGCGAGGTGACGGAGAAAGGGAAGAAGGTGGTCTGGCGCCAGGTATCGCCGCCGGGCTCTGTCATGATCGGCGCGATGACGTTGACCAGCTGGGCAAGCGAGGCGGAGGCCACGCGGTCGTGGTTCTTCAGCAGCGTGATCAGCAGGTTCCCGAAGACCACCGCGTCGGCAACCGAGTAGGTGTCCTCGAGCTGGCGCGGGGCCACACGCCACTCGTCATTGACCTCTTCCGATGCCTGGTGCTCGTCGAGGTACCAGATGTTCCACTCGTCGAAGGAGAGCTGGATAGTCTTCTTGCTTTTGAGCTTGTGCTTCACGTGGTCCGCGGTGGCCACCACGGTCTCGATGAAGTACTGCATGTCCAGCGAGGATGCGAGGTAGGAGTCGAGATCACCGTTGCGCTCCTGGTAGTAGGCGTGGCAGGAGATGTAGTCCACATAGTCGTAGCTCTGCTCCAGAACCACGCGCTCCCACTCACCGAAGGTTGGCATGGAGGATCCGGAAGACCCGCATACAACCAGCTCCAGGTCCTTGTCCGCCGTCTTCATAGCGGACGCGGTCCGGGCTGCGATCTTTCCGTAGTCCTCAGCGGACATGTGCCCGATCTGCCAGGGGCCGTCCATCTCGTTTCCGAGGCACCACATGCGGATGTTGTAGGGTTCCTTGGCTCCGTTGGCGATGCGCTGGTCACTAAGCGCGGTGCCGGAGGGGTGGTTGGTGTACTCAAGGAGGTCCAAGGCAGCTTCAATGCCGCGGGTGCCGAGGTTGACGGCCATCATGAGCTCGGAGCCTGTCAGCTTGCACCATCGCGCGAACTCGTCGAGGCCCACCTGGTTGGTCTCGATCGAGTGCCACGCGAGGTCGCGGCGGACCGGGCGTTGCTCGCGGGGGCCGACTCCGTCTTCCCACCGGTAGCCGGACACGAAGTTTCCGCCGGGATAGCGGATGGTCGTGGAGCCAAGTTCCCGTACGAGTTCGACGACGTCCATGCGGAATCCGTCTTCATTGGCTGTCGGGTGGCCGGGTTCGTAGATGCCGTCATATACGCAGCGGCCGAGGTGCTCAACGAAGGAGCCGAAAATCCTGCGGCTGACAGGCGCAACAACGGCTGTCCGGTCAACGCGGATTGTGGTCGGCGCCTCCACGGGAAGGTCGTTGTCTTCGGCGGGTGTCGTGGCCGCCGACGAATCAGGCGTGGTGGTGGTGGTCACGGGGGTTCCTATCTATCAGGGTGGTCTGTGCGGAGTTCGATTGCGGTGAAGATCAGGCTTCGGTGAGCTGGCGCGGCCTCCCGATGTGCAGAGGGCGCGTGGCCTCGCCGTCGTTCCGGGCGAGGGTGTCCAGCCGGTGGCCGATGACGAGGCCGGAAACGAGCAGCGGCAGCGACGCACCCACGAGCGGAAGGAGTGCGTTGACACCGCTGAGTAGAATTACCACTCCGGCTATCGACACCAGCCAGGCGAGCGTCATTCCGGGCGATGCCAGCGGAAGCACCAGCGCGTAGCGCCAGGTGCGGCGCACCGTATCGCGGTGGCGGGAGCAGATTACGACGGCGGCACCCGCGGATACAGCCAGTGCTGCGGAGACGACGACGGCGACTGCACTGAGCGCGAAGTGCAGAGCGGTTGCAACGTGAGGAAGGTTGACTGCGTTCATCACGGCGAGCAGTCCAGCGAGAGCGAACAGGCTGCCTACTTTGTTCGCGTGGACGAACTGGACGCGATAGGCGGTCATGAAATCTCCAACCAATCGGTCACCAGGGTCACCGGCGCGAAGACGCGCAAGCAGCACCGTTGTGGCGACTGCACTTGGGAAGATCCCGAAGACTCCCAGTCCGGCCAGCGTTCCGGCCAGGAACAGGAGGTTCAGGAAGACCAGCTTCATGAGGAAGCGCAGCCATTCCATGAGGCGGCCAGCCCAACCCGGGGTTTCATTCTGCATTGTCAGTCTCCCTGGGTTCCGGCGTAAACCACGCCGTGCTCGTCGATTCCACTGAACGACAGCGCCGCCCGGTTCCGTGAGAAGTCCCACGAGCCAAACACCACAGCATCCAGTTGAGCGTCAAAGTCGGCTCCGGCTACGGTGAGGCGCACCTGCCGCGCCTCGCCGGCGGAAGTGACGCCGCCGTCGTCGTGCACCGTTGCGGTCCGGGCTTCCACGAGTTGAGTGGATTCCGGGGCGAAACGGATGACGCGCCACGCGCCGCTGATTGAAGCCCGCGCGGGAAGGGTTTCGCGCTCCGACCCTGCATAGGGCTGCGGCGAAACGACCGGCCAGCCACCCTCGGTGGTGAAAACCCGCCGAAGCTGAACCATGTGCTGAGTCGGATCGTCCCCGAACCTGACGTGGTGCACCATGAACTGTTCTTCGCGCGATTGATCAGTCGCCGGCACAGTGAGGATCGAGTTGTGGCCGGGCGCCAGCCAGGCAGTATCTCCCAGGAACCGATAGCTGCCCAGGATCTTCGTACCGACAGCATGCGGGACTCCGTCAACGTCGGTCATTTCGGAACCATTCGCATCGAGGTAAGGTCCTGTTATTTCGTCCGCCACCGCAACGCGCACGTTATAGGTGCTGAAGAGGGAATCGTAGGACACAAAGAGGGCGTAACGGTCATCTTCCGGCCTGTACTGAACGAAGGCCCCCTCGATGGCGCGGTCGACGTCAGTGTGCCGACGGGCTATGCACGTACCAAGGTCGCCCTCCGAGAGCGCGAACCCGGTTCCGGCGTCCAGGCGTAGCGTATGGATGCCTGAGAAGAAGGAGCCGTAGGTCAGCCAGGGCCCCCCCTGGCGGTCGAAAGTGACGGCGGCGTCGATTGCGTTCTGCGTATCCCGGCCCGAGAGCGTACGCACCACGAGACCGCGGTCCTCCCATGGCCCTGCCGGGCTGTCCGCAACCGCAAGTCCGATCGCCGACGTGCTGGAACCAAAGGTGGAAGCCGAGTAGTACATGTGCCATCGCGCTCTGCCCCCGGTAACCGGCCAACGCACCACCTCAGGCGCCCACAGGCCTTTAGCGCCACTCCATTGGGCAGCCGGACCCGGTACGCCGTCCAGTGCGGTGCCGCGGTAAGTCCACTCAATGAGGTCTGCGGACGTGCGTATATGAACCCCGGCCGGGATATTGCGGGAATTGGCAACCGAGTCGGTGGAGAACATGTAGTAGATGCCGTCGTCTCCCCTCACCACTGTGGGATCATGTGCATGGCGGGCGCCCCAGGTCTCCGATCCCGGTGTCGTATCGGGTTGCAGGCTGTCCATTACCGACATGGGTTATCCCTTGGCTCCGGTGAGAGCGATCGACTCGATGATCTGCCGCTGGAAGACAATGAACACAATCAATACAGGCAGCAGGGCAACAAAGGACGCAGCCATGATCAGGGGGTAGTCGGTCTGGATCGCATACTGGGCGTTGAAGTTCGCTATCACCAACTGCAGGGTCTGCACCTCGGGTGAATTCAAGTAGATGATGGGCGCAAGATAGTCGTTCCATACAGCCATGAACCAGAGGATGAACTGGGCGGCGATCGCCGGCTTGATGATCGGGAAGATCAGTCGGAAGAAGATTTGAAGGAAGGATGCGCCGTCAATCCGCGCCGCTTCAATGATCGAGTCCGGCACTGAGGACAGATACTGACGCAGGAAGAAGATCATGATGATGTTTCCGAAAATGAACGGCACGATCAGCGGGAGCAGAGTATCCACCCAGCCGATGGACGCGAACATGGTGAATTGCGGAATCATCAGGGTGGGGAACGGAACCATGAGGGCTGCGAGCAGGCTCAGGAAGATGACGTTCTTGAACGGCATCCGCATTTTGGCGAACGCGAAGGCCGCAAGCGCCGAGAACAGGGTACCGACGATCGTCACTGTGCAGGCCACAATCAGAGAGTTCTGGATGCCGCTAAGCAGCGGTCCTGCAGACCAGATCCGCAGGTAGTTCTCCCAGACGAAGGGATCCGGAATCCACTGCGGCGGCAGGGCGAAAACCCCGTCACGAGTTTTCAACGACGTGGAGAACGTCCAGAGCAGTGGTGCAACCATTACGACTGCTCCGACCGATAGCACGATCGTCACAATCATGTTGCCGAGGCGATGACGTCTCTCGGTGGGGGATGAAGAGGTTCGTGAAGCGGGACCTCTGTCGGTGCCGGTTGATGCGCCGCTGGGAAGGCGTTGCTCGGGTTTCAGCGGGGGCGGTGAGGGAAGGACGCGTTGGGAGGACATGGTGACCTGCCTCAGTCAATCGAGAATTGGTTGCGGCGGTTGAGCCGGAATTGGATGAAGGTAATAAGGAACACCATGAGGCCCAGCACTATTGACATCGCGGAGGCGTAGCCCATTTGCAAGTTGTCGAAAGCCTTCTGCCAGATGTACCAAACGATGGTGGCGGAGGAGAATTCGGGGCCACCGGTGGGGGTCATGATGTTGATTTCCACGAAGACCTGGGACCCACCGATGACGCTGGTAACCACCAGGAAGAACGTGACCGGGCGAACCATGGGGACGGTGATGTACCGGAACCGTTGCCAGGCGCCTGCACCGTCGAGGGCCGCTGCTTCGTAGAGGTGGCGGGGCACCGATTGGAGGGCGGCGAGATAGAGGAGCATCGAAAATCCCAGGCCCTTCCAGATTGCCATGATGATCAACGCCGGCTTTACGGTACTGGTGTCCTGAAGCCAGTTCGGCCCGTCGATGCCTACCAGGGCGAGGATCTGGTTGATCAGCCCGAAGTCGCCGTTGAACGCCCACTGCCACAGGATGGCTACCGCAGCGATCGAGGAGATCACAGGAACGTAGTAGATAGTGCGGAAGAAGGTGGAGCCGCGCATCTTCCGGTTCATCGCCAGGGCCAGGGCCAGGGAGATCACAAGCCCGACAGGGATACCCAGCATCAGGAAGAACGTGTTGTAAATGGCCTCCAGGAAGTACGGATCCTGAACCATGGTGATGTAGTTGTCCAGACCGCTGAATACTGGAGCTGTGAGGCCATTCCAGTCGGTGAATGATGCATAGACGGAGAACAGCATCGGGTAGAGGGTGAACAGCAGAAACCCGATAACCGGCAGGGCAACGAACGCCAGCGCGGTCAGGTGTTCCTGCCGGTGGAGCCGGGATCGGCGCGTGGTGGTGGTGGACATCAGAGATCCTCGTTGATTCAGGAGCGTGGGGTTCGCCGGCACGGGCCCGGCTGGAGGGGTGCCGCGGCTGGCCTATGCGCGGCCGCGGCACCCGGATCTTGTCAGCTTGGAGTAGCCGGCGACCTAGCCGCCGATGCCTGCCTGCTGGTTCGCCGAATCAAGGAACTTCTGCATCTTGGGCTGCGCTTCCTTCACATATTCGGCGGCGGTCTTCTTGCCATCCAGCACAGGCTGGATATTGGTGAAGAACTCGTCATACCACTCGGCGTTGTAGGTCAGTTCGCTCGGGAGCGGGCGACCGTACTCGCGGACAACCTGAAGAAACTCCTCCTTGTTGGCGGGCTTGATGCTGTCGTCGCTCGCCCACTCCTCGGCCATGTCTTCAAGGTTGGGGATCTGGACGCCCGCATCCGTCAGTGTCTGCTGCGCCTCTTCGTTACCGGAGAGGTAAGTGACGAGTTTCGCCGCTTCCTCCGGGTGTTCGCTGGCGTTGGACACCGCGATGCCGAGGGTGCCCGTGTAGGTGGCCGGCTCACCCGTCGCGCCGACCGGATACGGGATCAGGTCGTACTCGAACGGGAGTTCCTCATACGTGGCAAGGTCCCAGGGGCCTACGGGGAAGAAACCAATCTCTCCCTTCATCCACCGCTGGTAGGTATCAAGCGTCTGCGCTTCGCCTGCCGATGGGGTGACTTTGTGTTCGTTCTGCAGGTCCGCGAACCACTGGAGCGCTTCGGTGAACTCCGGGGTGTCGATGGTGACCTGGGTGCGGTCATCGTTCAGCCAGGAACCGCCGTTCGACCAGACAAAGGCGGGAAGGTTCCAGACTACGTTGAGGCCAGTACCCCACTGATCCAACTTGCCGTCACCGTTGTTGTCCTTGGTGAGCTGTTTGGCTACTTCAACGAACTCTTCCATGGTGTAGGGCTTTTCAGGATCGGGAAGCGGGATGCCAGCTTCCTCGAACATCGTCTTGTTATAGCCGAATGAGAACGGGCCCACGTCTTTAGGCAATGCATAGATGGCGCCCTGGCCGCTAAGTTCTCCATCGAAGCGGTAGCTGTCCACGCCATAATCCCAGATGTTGTCCAGGTCGATGTTCTGAGATCCTTCGACCTGCTCAGTGATGTCCTTGACGATCCCGTTCTTCGCGTACGCCTGGACTTCTCCGGGGCTGATGTAGAAGACGTCGGGAATCTGCCGGCCCGAGATGGCCGCCTTGAGCTTGGTGCTGTACTGGTCAGCGGTGGTCTGGATCATTTCGACCTCGACACCATTGTCCTTCTCGAATTGCGCGACAGCCTGCTCGTAGGCCTTTTTGTCATCGGGCCCGCCACGGTACATGAAGGTGAGCGTTTTTTGGCCGTCGTCGCCTCCACCTGCAGCCGCGGCGCACCCGCTGAGCAGGAAACTGGCGGCTGCTGCAGCAGCGATGGTCTTGGCGATGGTACGTGACTTCATCATCACGTGGTCCTTCCGGTAAGGGGTTGCGGGTGAACCAGGTCAGCTGTGTGAACAATGATTTACAACGTCTATTACAACGTTGCAAAGAAGAATGGCATAGATCACATCCGGCGTCAACAGGTATCTGAAACGAACGGTCTTCAGCAAACAGACCAGAAAGTTCCTTGACGGCGCGGATCAGGACGTGTCACATTTGCAACGTTGTAATCAACCTCTTTCCGTCGAAAGGACCGTGATAATGAAGTCACGACCGCCGCATGGCCAACTCCGCTCACGCTTCGCCAGGGCAGCAGCAGCCCTCGGAATCAGCGCGGGGCTTATTTTAACCGGCGCCGTCACTGCCCCGGCAATCCACGCAACAAGTACCCAAAACACTCCCCAGACATGGAGCGGGAAGGGCACGCCGTTCACCGAGGACCGGTTAGGCGGAAAATCAGTAGTGGGCGAGACTGCGCCCATCCACGACCCTGCCCTGATCATCGACGACGACGGCACCTGGTACGTCTACTCCACTGGCCTCGTCAACAGGGAGAACGGCGGAACTATCCAGATCTGGTCCTCGCACGATGAAGGCACCACCTGGGAGTTTACCGGGACCGTGTGGGACCAGATACCAACCTGGATCGATGAACATTTCTCCGACGGCGAGCTTCCCGGCAATCTCTGGGCGCCCGAGATCTATGAGAACAACGGCACCTACTACCTGTACTACTCTGCATCGCGCTTCGGCGGAAACAACTCACTCACGGCGCTGGCCACCAACACCACCCTCAACCCGGACGATCCCGATTACGAATGGGTTGACCAGGGTTTAGTGGTCTCTTCACCTGCAACCGGCCTTGACCCGAACGATCCGGACAAGACGTTCAATGCCATCGACGCCGGCATCGTGGAAGGGGAGGACGGTGAGCCGTACATGGCTATCGGCTCCTTCTGGTACGGCATTTTCCTTGTGCCGATCGAATGGCCCAGCGGTAAACCCATTGAGAACTGGCAGTCCCAAACGGTCAACATCGCGGACCGCTTCATGCCGGGCAACCCCATTGAAGCTCCCTACATCACCAAGAACGGCGACTATTACTACCTCTTCGTTTCGTTCGATTCCTGCTGCCGCGGCGGCGACTCCACCTACAAGATCGCGGTAGGCAGGTCGAAGTCGGTCTAAGGTCCATACCTCGACAAGGATGGACGCGACATGTTCGGCGGTGGGGGCACGGTGGTGCTGGACGCGCACGGCGCCATCACCGGCCCAGGCGGCCAGTCCGTCTTCGACGACTATCTCGCCTTCCACTACTACGACGGCGCCAATGAGGACATTCCCTACTTCCCCACGCTCGGCCTCCAAAAGATCAACTGGGTGGACGGCTGGCCCGAGTTCAACCAGACCGTTGACCTTCCTGCGGTGACGCAGCCACCTCAGGCGGATGCCGCCGCAGTTGGCGGGAAGGTGTCTTTCCGCGCGGAAGCGACGGGCGTTCCTGCGCCGGTTGCCCAGTGGGAAACGTCTGCTGACGGCGGCGTTACCTGGCAGCGCGTAACTCAACAACCCCGGACGATCAACGCGGAAAACAACCATCGGCGGTCTCAACTGGTGATGAAGAATCTGAGCGCAGAACAGGACGGATTGCTGGTACGGGCTGTGTTCTCAAACGCGCACGGAACCGCCGCAACCGAGCCCGTCGCGGTGGACGTCCGCGCAATGGGTGCCAGCCGCCGCTGACCCTAATGCGAGGCCCGGCGCTGAAAGCCCGACAACGCGATATTCTGCCGGTGGGACACGTTGCTGCGTGTCCCACCGGTTCCGATGTGAAGAGGACTTCTACAATGGCGGCAACCCTGCATGATGTGGCCCAGGTGGCCGGGGTGTCGTTCAAGACGGTGTCCAATGTCATCAACCATCACCCGAACGTCCGGCCAGCCACGCGCGAGCGCGTCGAAAAGGCTATAGCGGAATTGGGGTACCGCCCGAATCTCACTGCCCGCAGCCTCCGTTCCGGCCAGACAGGCGCAATCACCCTCGCTGTCCCCCAGCTCCGCCTGCCGTACTTTGCCGAACTGGCCGACGCCGTCATCAGCGCTGCGGAGGCCCGTGGACTGGTGGTGCTTATCGAGCAAACCAGCGGTGAACGCGACCGTGAGCTTGACGTGCTCAGAAGCCCCCGTCTGCGGATGTCAGACGGTCTGATTTTCAGTCCGTTGGGCCTCGGCGAGGAGGACGCCTCGCTGGTTACCGCGGAGGTGCCTATTGTGCTGCTCGGCGAACGGATTTTCTCAGGCAACTGCGACCACGTAACCATGCAGAACGTTGAGGGTGCCCGAGCCGCGACCGAACACCTGCTGGACACCGGAAGGCGGCGCATCGCCGTCGTCGGCGCCCACGAGGGTGAGATCATCGGCTCCGCCGGTCTCCGTCTCAAGGGGTACCGTGAAGCGCTGGAAGCGCGCGGAATGGAGTACGACGACGACCTGGTTGCCTATGTTGGCACCTGGCATCGCGCCAACGGCGCCGAAGCGATGCACGACCTGCTTGATCGCGGTGTGCAGTTCGATGCAGTTTTCGGGTTCAATGACACTCTGGCGCAGGGCGCTATGCGCGTACTGCAGGAGGCAGGGCGCCGCGTTCCCTCCGACGTCGCCGTGATCGGGTTCGACGACCTCGATGAAACCCGCTACTCCCTGCCCACGCTCAGCAGCGTCAATCCCGGGCGTGAGGAGATCGCGGAGACCGCAATCAAAGTACTGATGGAACGAATCAAGAATCCGTCCGGCCCAGCGCCGCGCGAGATCCTGACGCAGTTTCAGGTGATGGCGCGAGAGTCGACGGCGGTCATCTAGAAGCGGCGGTCTGTCCCGAAGATCCGCTCGACAATGGCCGCTGCCGGCCCCGGCTCAGCTGACGCGAATCCCGTCCCCGCCCAGAAGTGGGCCACCTCCGGGTCACCCTTGGAGATTGCAGCCGCCCGCAGAGGCGCGGTCAGGTGATGAACCTGCGGATAACCGGTCGGCGCGTTTGCGTGTTCGGAGATGAACCGGTTCGTCAGACCGCGCGCCACGCGACCTGTGTACGCCCGGGTCAGCGACGTGCCGGCAAACTGACTCATCGCCGAGCGATGCAGCGGATTGGTACCCGCTTCATCGGCGAGCAGCAACGCGGTTCCCACCTGCACAGCGTCAGCGCTCTGAGCGAGCAAGCGTACGACGTCGTCCGGTGTGGACACTCCCCCGCCCACCACGAGCGGCACACCGGTGAGCGCCCGCACAGCCGCCAGGGTCGCGGAGAGCGGCTGGTCAGTCGGCTCGGCCTGCTGATCGAACGTGCCGCGGTGACCACCGGCGTCGGGCCCCTGGATGGCAAGCGTGCCTGCCCCCCGTGCGACGGCGAGCGCGGCCTCTGCGGGGGTTGTCACGGTGGCAACGGTGAGGATTCCGGCCTCGGCGAGCATCGCGAACACGCTCGCCTCGGGGCATCCGAACGTGAAGGACACCACTGCAGGGCGCAGGGACTGGACGACGTCGAGCTTGGCCAGCCAGCCGTCGTCGTCGGCTTTCGGAACGCCCGGCTCAACGGCGAGCCGGGAAGCGTCGGCGAGCAGCGATACCCGGTAGGCATCCAGTGCAGCGGTGTCAGGGCGGTGATCGTCAGGCACGAACAGGTTCACTCCAACCGGCCCGCTGGTCAAACTGCTCACCCGCTCCAGTTGCCGCTCAAGGTCCTCTGGCGAACGATATCCGGCCGCCAGGAATCCAAGTCCGCCGGCGTTCGTGACCGCAGCGGCAAGCTCCGGCGTGGATGGACCGCCCGCCATGGGCGCGCCGACAATCGGCCGGTCGAGATCACGCAGATCGAACACCGTCCTCCTCCCTGGAGCCTTGCGGGCACCAGTTACAGGTGCGTGGGCGCGAACAACCTCAACAGTGTTTCGACGACGACGACGTTCGGCCCCTCGGCCGCGAAGCTTGCCTCGAGCGCCTCCCGCACATTCTCCGGTGCAACCCGGACAGCGGGCACTCCGAATGACTCAGCCAGGAGCACGAAGTCCGGACGGGTCAGCTCGGTGGCTGTGGCCTTGCCGAATGCGCCTTCCATGTATTCGCGGAGGATGCCGTAGCCGCCGTCGTCGACAATCAGCCACGTCACCGGCAGGTTGTGCTGCCGCGCAGTGGCGAGTTCCGCGATGGAGTACATCGCCGAGCCGTCGCCCGACACAGCCAGCACGCGGGCAGCCTGGCCCTTGGACGCGAGGCCTACGGATCCGCCGATCGCCCCGGGGAAACCGTAGCCGAGCCCGCCTGCACCCTGCGCGGAGTGGAACTCGCCGTTCCGTGAGTCCCAGCAGCTCCAACCCCAGTACGCGGCGATGGTCATGTCCCAGAAGGTCTGCATGTCCGACGGCGCCGCCTCCCGGATGTCCGCCATGAACGTGCGTTCCTTCGCGAGATCCTGCGAATCGAGGCGCGCACGCACCTTCGCGAGGGTCTCAGCGACAAGTGTGCGTGGATCGTATTCGCCAGTTCGGGGCTCGACGGCGGTCAACGCCTCGTCGAGCGCGGCGAGGGCCTGGCCCGCATCTGCCCGGATGCCGAGGGCGGGTCGGTTCGATTCGAGCACCCGCGGTTCGGCGTCGATCTGGATGATGCGGCCGCGCGGCTCCAGCGTGAAGTAGTTGGAGGTCACTTCACCTAGGGAGGAGCCGATGACCAGCAGCACGTCGGCGTCCTCAAGCACCTCGGTCACGTATCGGTCTTCAACCCAGGACTGCAGTGAGAGTTCGTGGTTCCAGGGGAAAGCACCGTTGCCGCCTGGCGAGCACAGCACGGGTGCGTCGAGCTTCTCCGCGAGGGACAGCAGGTAATTCTCGGCTTTGCCGCGGCGGGTTCCACCGCCGGCCACAATCGCAGGGCGCTTCGCCTCGGACAGCCACTTGACCGCTTCACGGACCAGTTCCACCCGGGGCGGGTTGTCGAACGGCTCGGCGAGCGCATCCTCAACCTCGGGCACCATCACGGGATCCAGCAGCACGTTCTGCGGAACCTCGATCCAGACGGGACCCTGTGGAGACGAGACCGCTTCCGTCCAGGCGTCCTGGATGGCGGAGGGGATGCCGGAAGCGTGCTGGATCAGGCGCTGGCTCTTCGTGACGTTGGCGGCGGAGGCCTTCTGGTCGTCGAGCTGGTGCAGCATGCCCTTGCGCCGCGCGCCCAGTCCTTCGAGCGGGATCTGGCTGGCGATGACCACCATCGGCACGCCGGTGGCGTAGGCCTCCTGCAGGCCGGCGAGTGAGGTGAGCGCACCCGGGCCGGTTGAGAGGAACAGGACGCCGACCTCACCGGTGGCGCGCGAGAAGCCGTCTGCAGCGAAGGCTGAGTTGTTCTCCACCCGCGAGGAAACGAACTGGAGGTTGGACCGGGAAAGCGCGTCGAACAGGCCGAGCGCGTGCTGGCCTGGAATGCCGAACACTGTGGTTGCACCGAGCGCGCTCAGCGTCTCGATGACCAGGTCGCCACCGTTGCGCTGGTCGGTGACCGGCTGCGGGGGTACTGTTGCGGCGCTGTCAGTGGACTGCATCAGCTGTCCTTTCCGGTTTCAGTGGGAGCTTCGTTTTCGGTGGAGTTCGTAGTTGAGAGCCCGTCGGCCATCAGGCTCACCAGGTCATACGCTACGTGCGAGGCGGCCACACCGGTGATTTCAGCGTGATCATAGGCGGGAGCAACTTCAACGACGTCGGCTCCCACCAGGTTCATTCCCCGCAGCCCGCGGAGGATTTCAAGCAGTTCACGGCTTGTGATGCCGCCTGCTTCCGGGGTTCCGGTGCCCGGAGCGTGTGCGGGGTCAAGCACGTCGATATCGATCGAAACGTAAAGCGGGCGGTTCCCGATCCGGTCGCGGAGTTTGGCCACGACCTCATCGACACCCTGCCGGAACACGTCCGAGGAAGTGACGATGCCAAACCCGAACCGGCGGTCATCCTCGAGGTCCTTGACGCCGTAAAGCGGTCCGCGGGTGCCGACGTGCGAGATAGCTTCAGTGTCGAGGATGCCTTCCTCAACAGCTCGGCGGAATGGCGTGCCGTGCGTGTATTCAGCGCCGAAGTAGGTGTCCCAGGTGTCGAGGTGCGCATCGAAGTGGAGCAGCGCAACCGGCTCACCGGCGCGTTGGGAGGCAGCCCGGAGCAGCGGCAACGCGATGGTGTGGTCACCGCCGAGAGTGACCAGGCGGGCGCCGTCGTTCGTCAGGTCCAGCGCGTTCTGCTGGACGGTCTCGATCGCCTCGTTGATGTTGAACGGGTTGACGGCCATGTCGCCGGCGTCGGCTACCTGCACGCGCTCGAAGGGTGAGATATCCATGGCCGGGTTGTACGGCCGCAGCAGGCGCGAGGCTTCGCGGACATGGTTGGCCCCGAAACGCGCCCCTGGGCGGTAGGAGACGCCCGAGTCAAAGGGAACACCGACGACGGCGATGTCCGCCTTATCGACCTGATCCAGCCGGGGAAGCCTGGCGAAAGTGGCCGCACCCGCGTAGCGCGGGATTCGGGCCGAGTCGATCGGCCCCAGCTTGCCGCCTGCCGTAACGCGCAGCTCTTCCATCTGTGTCTCCCTTATTTCGCGGCGCCGGTGATGCTTCGGCACAGTTGCCTAATAGGCATCAAGTGTTTCTTCAAAGGCTAATTGTGGTGGGCGTCTCAGTCAAGGCAGACATGCTGGACGGGGTCGGCTAGCCTGACCTTCATGGCCACCGTCCACGACCCCCGAGTTGACGACTACATCAACGCGCTTCCCCACTGGCAGCAGGCTGTGTGCCGTGAAGTCCGCGACCTTGTGCACGCTGCAGATCCTGACGTTGAGGAAACCATCAAGCGCACCGTTCAGCCCTACTTTGTACTGCAGGGCAACATTTGCGCTTTCCTCACCACCAAGGACCACCTGAACGTTTTCCTTTACGACGGCGCAATGGTGCCCGATCCTGAGGGCATCATCACCGCGGGACACGAGAACAAGACGGCGCGGACCGTCGCGTTCCATGAGGGAGACCCGGTCAATGCTCCTGCCCTCCTCGCAATGTTCAGGCAGATAATCGCGAACAACCGGGCAGGCGGTTGGCGGAAACTGAAGAAGGCGGGCTCCGAAGTTTAGGTCTACGGCTGCTTGCCGATGCGCGCTTCTTTTGGAATCAGCGGCTTCTCGGCCCGGGCTTGGATCTGTTGAACAGTCCAGGAATTGCCATCGGGATCGTCGAACCAGAAGAAGGTGGCGCCGTCGCGCTCGTCGAAGACGGTCATGTCGCCGGCTGCGACGCCGCGGCTAAGCAACTCGTCGCGGGCGGCATACGCGTCGGCAACCACCAGCTGGACGCCCTTGAGCGTACCGGGCTTCATCCCATCCATGCCCGGTCCGGATCCGAAGACAATCGAGCAGCCCGAACCGGGCGGCGTCAATTGCGCAAAATGCATTCCGTTCGCCTCGGTCTCATGGTCGAGGATGAAGCCGAGCTTGTCGCGGTAGAACTCCAGCGACCGGTTGATGTCCGAGACGGGGACAACTACAACTTCAAGGGTCCAATCCATGGAAAATTCCTAACGGTGGAAGGTCTGGCCAGAGTATCCGCCGACCTCCGCTGCGTATAGCCCATCGCTTCTCAGACTGGAAGA
Source organism: Arthrobacter sp. TRD_SC_6 (assembly GCF_055361185.1). Taxonomy (NCBI): domain Bacteria; kingdom Bacillati; phylum Actinomycetota; class Actinomycetes; order Micrococcales; family Micrococcaceae; genus Arthrobacter; species Arthrobacter sp. TRD_SC_6. The sequence continues at coordinate 1,552,452 of NZ_CM143953.1, read as the reverse complement.
TCAGCGCTCCTATACAAAGCAGGCCTGTGGCTTACTCTTGTTCCAAGCAACCATGAGACAGCTAGGAGGTGCAGCTTGGCCACAGCGGTCGAACCCCGCCAACGGAGGCGGCTCAGGCGTCCACGCTGGATCAAGGAACCGTTCAACCGCGAAGCCAGGGCGGGTTACCTTTTCATCCTCCCCTGGGTCATCGGGTTCCTGATTTTCACCCTGGGCGCCATGATCTACAGCCTGGTGATCTCGTTTACCAACTATGATCTGTCGACCAACACCGCTGCACCGGTTGGCTTCAGTAACTACGAGCGGCTCCTCGAAGACCCAAAGGTCATGACTTCCCTGGGGAACACGCTGTACTACGCCACCCTTTCCGTTCCATTGGAAATCTGCTTCGCGCTGCTGCTGGCGTACCTGCTCCACAAGATCCCCGACCGCGGGGCAGGCATTTTCCGGGTGATCTACTATCTGCCGAAAATGACGCCGTCTGTTGCCGCTGCATCGATCTTCCTCCTGCTGCTCAACGGCAACTCGGGGGCGATCAACTCGTTCCTCGGGTTCTTTGGAATCGACGGGCCACAGTGGCTCATCGACCCTACGTGGATGAAACCATCGATCATCCTCATCGGTCTGTGGAGCGTCAGCGGGACCATGCTCATCCTGCTGGCGGCGCTCAAGAACGTACCCCGTGACCTATACGAAGCTGCAGCCCTTGACGGGGCGGGCTCGCTTCGACAATTCTTCAGCGTGACCCTGCCGATGATTTCGAATGCATTGTTCTTCTGCACCATTGTCCTGACGATCGCTGCCCTCCAGATCTTCGACCAGGCCTTCCTGCTGTTCTACCGCGACACCACCAATGCCGCACCAGACGCGGCGCTGTTCGTCGGCGTGTACCTGTTCCAGCAGGCGTTTCAGCAGTTCAATATGGGGTTCGCCGCAGCGATCGCCTGGCTGCTCTTCGTGATCATCCTGCTGGTCACCGTGGTGCAGGTCCGCTTCGGCAACAAACTCGTGTACTACGAAGGGGGTAGGGACTAGTGGCTTCCGTCATCAATTCGCAGCCGCAGGCGGTCGCTGAGTCGGATCCGCGGGAGAAGTCCGCTGCCGCAAAGACGCGGCCCTTCAGTTGGCACAAGCCCCGTAGCATCCTCGGACAGGTGGTGCTGTGGGCCCTGTTGATCGGCTTTTCGATATTGTTCCTCTACCCGTTCGCCTGGTTGCTTGCTGCGACCTTCAAGCCCCGCGAAGACGTCTTCGACAACCGGCTGATCCCCGAAACCTGGGTGTTCGACAACTACATTCAGGTGTGGGACCAGTTGCCGCTGGTGTCGTGGCTGTTCAACAGCTTCACCATCGCGTTGCTGGCTGCCACGCTGGTAACCATATCCAGTTCGATTGTCGCCTTCGGGTTCGCCTACTTCCGCTTCCCATTCCGCAACCTGCTGTTCGGTCTGGTGCTGGGAACCATGATGTTGCCGGGCGCTGTGACCCTGATCCCGCAGTACCTGATCTGGAAGGACCTTGGGTTCCTTGGGACCAACGTTCCGCTGTGGGGTGCCAACCTGTTTGGCTCTGCGTTCTATATCTTCCTGCAGCGCCAATTCTTCCTCGGATTACCGCGCGACATCTTCGAAGCTGCCAGGATTGACGGCTGCAGCTACTTCGGACTGTTCCGCAGGATCGCCCTGCCGCTGTCCATTCCCTCATTCATCATTGTTTTCGTCTTCGAGTTTCAGGCGAGCTGGACCAACTTGCAGGCGCCGCTGATCTACCTCAACTTTGGCGAGCCGTCGGAATACACGGTGCCGCTGGGCATCTCGTACGCAATGTCGCTCTTCAGCCCCACATCGGGCGGTCAAGCGGATTACCAGTACGTTATGACTGCAGCATTACTGGTCACAATCCCCATGCTCATCCTGTTTGCTATCGGCCAGCGCTACTTCATCGAGGGTCTGGCAGGTCAGGGCCGCAAGGGCTAGGGTTTTTCTTCCGGCTTCTTTCACCGAGTGGCGCTAACTACGGTCCTTCCGTCAATAGGCCCTTGTGCGCGCATAAGGCCCCTCGTCCCCCTCGAGCGGGACGCCGTCGTCGTCGTTCGCTCGTATTCGCTGCTTCGCTGGTGCACAGGACATAGAAACGGGCCGGCAGGGAACCCTGCCGGCCCGCTCCGCTGAAGGCTATTCAGCCGCTGCCGTCGCCTGTTCGTAGACCAGCATCGCAGCTGCCTGGGCATCACCGAGGGCTTCCTCAATGGTTTTGTCGCCTGCCATCGCCGGGGCGATTGCGTTCTGGAGTTCGGTCTGGATCTCCAGGCCCGCCGGTGATGAGCCGAGGGGTGCGCCGTTCTCCAGGCCCTGGTAGTAGGAATCGATCAGTTGGTCGAAACCTTCTATTTCGGTGGGTACCAGGAATTCTTCCTTGATCAGTGCGTCAGCGGTCTGCGATCCGGTGAAGATGCCGGTGAACACCTTGCCCGGAGTCTCCTCAATGGACTGCATGCGGGCTTCGGCGGCTGCCCGCCAAGCTTCGTCGGAGGTGTTCTCGACAGCCCACTTGCACGCTGCCGCCTTGTTCTCGGCGCCGGTGGGGATCACGTAGGACTGCCCGCTGGCGGCGGCGATTGGATCGCCGCCCTGGTTACGCAGGGGCAAGCCTGATACCTGAAGCTCATCAGCGAAATCTGCCAACACGTTCGGGTACCACTGTGCGTAAAGGCCGGCGCCCACCTGGTCCGTAACGAACTGGTTGTCGGCTCCGAAGAAGTCCCAGGTCTGGTTGAAGCTGTACGCGGCTTCGTATCCACCCTGGGCATCGTAGATTTCCTTCAGCCACGTCAGCGCTTCGACATTCGCGGGATTGTCGAGGGTTGGTACGCCCTCCTCATCCATGATCGCCCCACCGAAAGCGAGAAACCAGACGTGCGCCTGCGACGGCAACTGCGGGTCGAAACCCAGCCGGGAGGGGTTGTCGCCGTCGGCCTCGTACATCGCCTCGGCCGCTTCGAGAACTGCCTCGGGATTCGAAGTGTCAAGATCCTCCGGTGTGACGCCGGCTTCCTCCATCACGCGGGTGTTCATGATGATCGCCCACGGCTGCCAGAACTGCGGGATGCCGTAATACTGTCCGTCGTAGGTGACATCACCGAGCACGGCTTCGTAGTAGCGTTCTTCGGGATTGACGTCCTGCGCCGCGAAGCACTCATTCACCGGCTCAATGAGGCCCTTCGCAGCGTAGGTTGCTACGTACTGTCGGTCCATGAGGGTGAGATCGGGCAGGGTTCCGCTAGCCGCCTGGGCCGCGAAGCGCTGCGGGTCGAAGTCGCTCTCGTTGATCTCGACGGTCACGCCGTCTTCCTCGAGTGCCGCCGTCGCATAGTCAGCGCGGGAAGTGGCTACCTCATCTCCGAGGGTGAATCCGCCGGCCGACAGTGCGCCTGTTAGTTCGGCGCCATAATCGGGCGCTTCGCCGGAGTCAGCAGGACCGCCGCTTCCTCCGCCGCAGGCACTTGCCATCAATGCGATTGCCGTGGCCGCGGCGAATACCGCGGCTGACCGGGAAGTCTTCATTGCATAACCCCTTCAAGCTCGACCAGAGGCAGGTCTGTCTAGACCAGCTTCTCGGCTCAGTATTCCATAAGCCAGCTTGGTATCTCAGTAACGATTCGGAACCGCGCTAGCCCCCGGATGCGGCGGGAACCAGCGTCCAGAGAACGATCGCTTCCTCACCGGTCGGGTTCACCCACGTATGCGGTTCACGCCCAGGGAAGGTGAGAGTGTCGCCGGCCTCCATTTCATAGCGGGAATTGGAGAAGATCAGCTCGAAGCGACCCGCAACCACGTGCAGGGTCTCCACTTCACAGTCAACGGAATAGAGTTCCGCTTCGCCGCGGCCGTGGGGTTCGACGACGGCGTGGATCATCTGCAGCCTGCGCTCGGACCGCGCGGTGAGCAGCCGCTCGTTGATCCCTTCGCCGCCGAGGCTGATTCTGGGCGCTTCACCCAAACGTGTCAGGTGGGTCTCCGGTACCGAGAACAAATCACCGACGGAAATTGAAAGTACCTGGCACAGCGTCACCAGAGAAGCGACCGACGGCGATGTCAGGTCCCGCTCAACCCTGCTGAGAAACCCCTTGGTCAGTCCCGTGGAGTCTGCGACCTGCTCGATGGTCATGCGCTGCGCCTGACGTGCCGAGCGGATCCGGGAACCAATAACCACGGGGACGTTGCTGGGTTCTACAGGCAGAGCCTTCATAGGTGGTCCTTCCGGAGGCGAACTCTGAGCATACCGACGTCATCTGCTGAGCACATACTTGACGTGTTAGCCACATCACAACTAGCCTACAGGACAACATCTGTTGCCTATAGGTAAAACTACACGCAGCGAACCGTTCAAAAAACGCCCGGGAGAATCATGGAATTCCTAAACATCGCAATCGTGGTGGTATACCTCGCCTCGATGCTCGCGTTCGGCTGGTGGGGGAAGTCGCGCACCAAGAACACCAGTGATTACCTGGTGGCCGGCCGAAGGCTCGGACCTTTCCTTTACACCGGCACGATGGCGGCAGTCGTCCTCGGCGGAGCGTCCACCGTTGGCGGGGTGGGCCTCGGATACCAATACGGCATCTCCGGCATGTGGCTCGTCGTCGCGATCGGCACCGGCGTCCTGGTGCTCAGCCTCTTCTTCGCTCCCACCATCCAGCGGCTCAAGATCTACACCGTGTCCCAGATGCTCACGCTGCGCTACGGCCACGAAGCCACGAAGGTCGCGGGCATTGTCATGCTCGCCTACACGGTGGTCCTCTGCGCAACCTCCACCGGCGCCTACGCGACCATCTTCGTGGTGCTCTTCGGCCTGGAACGCTGGCTGGCGATCGCACTCGGCGGAATCATCGTGCTGATCTACTCAACGATCGGCGGCATGTGGTCCATCACCCTGGCGGACATGGCTCAGTTCATCATCAAGACCATCGGTGTCTTCGCGCTCATGCTCCCGTTCTCGCTCGCTGCAGCCGGCGGCTTCGACGGCATCCGTGAACGGGCAGGCGCGGAATTCTTCAACATCACGGGCATCGGCGCCCAGTCGATCATCACCTACTTCGTGGTCTACACGCTTGGCCTGCTCATCGGCCAGGACATCTGGCAGCGCGTCTTCACCTCCAGGACGCCCGAAGTTGCCCGCTGGGGCGGCACTACTGCAGGGGTCTACTGCATTCTGTACGGCGTTGCCGGTGCCATGATCGGCATGGCCGCCAGCGTTCTCCTGCCCGTACTCGAAAACACCGACGACGTCTACGCACAGGTCGCCATCGACATCCTGCCGGTCGGAATTGGCGGGCTCGTGCTCGCAGCCGCAGTTGCGGCCATGATGTCCACTGCGTCCGGCGCGCTCATTGCCGCCGCGACCGTGGCGAGTTCCGACGTCGTACCTTTCGTGAAGAGCTGGCGTCGCCGCGGTCTGCGTGGCGGAGCGGACGTCGCCGCGCAGGGCGATCAGCAAATCAGCGCCGAGCACGACATCGCGGGCAACCGCCGGTGGGTCCTGGGCCTCGGAGTGCTGGCGGTGGTGGTCGCGATTGTCCTGAATGACGTGGTCGTTGCGTTGACCATCGCGTACGACATTTTGGTGGGCGGACTACTCGTGGCGATTCTAGGCGGCCTCATCTGGAAGCGCGGTACCGGGCAGGGTGCGGCGGTGTCCATGGTTGCCGGCGCTGTGATCACTCTCGGCTCGCTCTTCTACTACGCAAGCTCGGGCGTGAACGGCGGCATCTACGCCAACGAGCCGATCTACTTCGGGCTGATCTCCTCAGCCATTGCGTACATTGCGGTGTCCCTCTCAACCAAGCCGACGGACCCTGCTGTGATGGATGCATGGAACCGGCGCGTGGCAGGCGAAGTTGACGAGGAAGTTCCACTCGAGGGACCGTCCACTCCGGTCCGCTGACCTACCCGTCGAGTGTTCACATAATCACCGTTGAACAGCGCTATTCGGTGATTATGTGCACACTCAACTGGGGTCTGCGGGAGCTTCCGCAGACCCCGCTGCGGGCGCCTCTCCGTGCGTTTGCCCGACTGAGTCCTTCTTGACGTCCGGCTCCTCGTGATCCTCATGATCCTCGTACCGCCAGGCTTTGATGGCGGCCCAGGTGACCGCAGCGATCGGCACGGACAGGATCGCGCCGACAATTCCGGCCAGGATGGTTCCCGCAGTGAGCGCCAGCAGGATCACCAGGGCGTGAATGTTCAGTGAGCGCCCCATGACCACGGGCTGCAGAAAGTTCCCTTCCAGCTGGTTCACCACGACGACGACGATGATCACCATCAGCGCCACGAACGGCCCGTTGGCCACGAGTGCAACCAGGGCGGCGAGAGCGCCGGCCACCGTCGCGCCCACCAGTGGAACGAATGACCCGATGAATACTATGACCGCCAGCGGCAAGGCGAGCGGCACGCCGAGGACAAGCAGCGCAATGCCGATGAAGAGCGAGTCGACAAGGGCGATGATCGCCGTTCCGCGCACGTAACCGCCGAGGACCTCTAGGCTCTTGTGGCCTACGCGCCGTGCCCGTTCGAGCCGGTCTTCATGGAATCCGCGCAGCATGAACGCCCAGATCCGGTCGCCGTCCTTCAGGAAGAAGAACAGGATCACGAGCATCAGGGCGGCACCGGTGAGGAACTCGCCTGCCGCCGTCAGCCCGGTGATCGCGGTGGTTCCAGCGGCGGAGCTGGTCGCGAAGTCGATGATGGACTGGCGTGCGCTTTCGATCTGCTCCTGGTCGATGGGAATTGGCCCGGTCTGGACGAAGTCGTCGACCTTCTGGATGCCTTCGTTGGCGCGTTGCATCAGCTCATCGAGCTGGCTACGCACGGCAAAGACGATCCCCGTGACCACTCCTCCCAGAACCACCAGCAGCAGGAGGAAGGAGAAGGCCGTTGCTCCGCCACTTGGCCAGCCTCTGCGCCGCAGCATGTTGACCAGTGGGCTGATCGCGGCAGCGAGGATCAGTGCAAGGAGCAGCGGAATGACCACCAGGCGAATCTGGATCAGCCCGAAGATAGAGACCACTGCAACGGCGACCAGAAGCAGCAGTTGAGCGCCGCGGATGCTCGCCCTTCCAAGGCTGTCATGCCAGGGGCTTGTCGGTCTCGACTTGGGGTTGTTTCGGTAATCCACAGGGAGGATCCTCGGCGCTCTTGGGTACGGGTCGAGTTCTACCCTACGTGCCAACGTCGCCTATAAGGGCAGGAACAACACGGTATAGATGCCAAGTACGCCCATGAGCAGCACCGCACCCGACGTACACACCACCGCAACGACGTCGGCTTCCACCTGCCCGCGCTTCACACCGGCCACGCTGCGCGCGTACCGGACCCGCTGGCTCGAGTAGATTCCCAGCGCTGCCGCGAGCGCCAATGCCACCAGCGCTCCGGCGAACCATCCGTGCGCGGGAACCCAGCGCAGCAGCAGGAGGCTTGCGCCAACGAGTGCGGTCATGGTCCGCCCCCACGCCAGCGACGTCCGCTCGGGCTGCAGCCCCGGATCGCGGGTGGGCGCGGTCATGTCAGGCCCGCACCAGGACAAACACGATAACGACGGCGGCAACCACCGTGCCGCCGAGCGCCAGCAGCGGCGCGAGGAACGGCAACGGCAGCGGCGATCCGTGCCGCATGGCCCGCTCGACGTTGAGCCAGCGGAAGCACGCCACGGCCGCAATGATCATGGCGAGCAGGAGCAGCAGGACGGCCACGGTGGTCCTGAGGGCGGGAACGAAGATGTCAGTCGTGAAAGCTTCCACGGCGATCCCGCCGGCCAACAGGGCAAGGGAGGTCCGGATCCAGGCAAGGAAGGTCCGCTCGTTAGCGAGCGTGAAGCGGGGGTCCGGCTCGCTGCCGCCGCGCAGGAGGCGCCAGGCGAGGGCGCTCCGCCCGCCGTCGTCGTCGTTCGGTGCTGTATTCACGGGTTCCAGCGTAGTGCCAGTAATACCCCGGGACGGGAACATAAGCGGCCGGGTGCGGGTAGTATGGACGTTTGCGAAGGGGAGTAGCTCCGGGAGGAATTCCGAGGCCTGTCGACATACTGGTGTTCAGCGATGACGCCCGGCAGTCCACCGTTCAGGCGGCGAGCGAGACCTTCGGCCATACATTCGTTAAGTGGCCGGAGCCCCCATCTGGAAGCCCTGGTCAGTGAAATCAGGAGCCATCCGTGACGCCACAGGCAACGCGCACCCCGGCCGACATCAAGCGCTGGCGGCAGTATCTGGCCGACGAACGCGCCGAAGCCGCGACTTACCGCTACCTCGCGCGGAAGCGGGCCGGTGAAGAGCAGGAGATCCTGCTCGCCCTCGCCGCTGCCGAAGGTCGGCACGAGCAGCATTGGCTGAAGCTACTGGGCGACGACGCCGGCAAACCCGCGCGCGCTTCCTTCCGTAACCGGGTGCTTGGTTTCCTGGCGCGCCGGTTCGGTTCGGTCTTCGTACTGGCTCTTGCGCAGCGTGCCGAGGGTCGGTCACCTTATGCGGAAGACCCTTATGCCACGAGCGCGATGGCTGCGGATGAGCAAATTCATGAGGAAGTTGTGCGTGGTCTAGCGACGCGTGGGCGAAACCGATTGTCGGGTAATTTCCGGGCTGCCGTTTTCGGAGCCAATGACGGGCTGGTGAGCAACCTGGCGCTCATTATGGGCATCGGTGCAACGGGAGTTTCGAGCGCGTTTGTGTTGTTCAGCGGGCTCGCCGGGCTTCTCGCCGGAGCGCTCTCAATGGGTGCGGGTGAGTACGTTTCGGTTCGGTCGCAGCGGGAGCTCCTTTCGGCGTCGCGGCCCACGCAGGTCACGTTGGAGGCGGCCAAGGAGCTCGATATCAACGCGAACGAGCTGGTGCTGGTGTACCGGGCGAGGGGGATGTCGCTGGATGCGGCGGAGCATCGGGCTGCGGAACGTTTGGGCCGGTTTAGCTGCGACTGCGACCCCAGCCTGTCCTATCAGCCGGAGCGGTTTGAGCATAAGGACGACTACGAAGCAGTGGGAACGGGGATGGGAGCGGCTGCGGCGAGTTTCTGCTTCTTCGCGTCCGGCGCTGTGATCCCTGTTCTTCCGTATCTGTTTGGGCTGACCGGGCTGGTTGCGGTAGTCATTGCCTGCACGCTGGTGGGTCTGGCGCTGTTGGCGACGGGCGCCGTCGTCGGGCTGCTTTCGGGGGCGTCGCCGCTGAAACGCGCGTTGCGGCAGCTTGCGATCGGGCTCGGTGCAGCCGCAGCTACGTACCTGTTGGGACTCGCGTTCGGGGTGTCGGTAGCCTAAGCGATGCTTTGAACTCCTGTGGACCCGCACAGCAGGCTTTCTGTGCGGGTCCCTTCGGTCACAGTGTTATTCGGTCTCAGTGTTACAGGCTTGCCTGGAGCTGCGCGTAGAACGAGGAGGGGTCGGCTGCGAGAGATGCCTTGACCATGGCGCTCCAGTCATCCACGATCACTTCAATTGCGCCGGTCGCGAGGCCGTCAAGTGAGGCGCGCGCTACGTCACGCGGGGCGATCATCGGGCCCTCATAACCAGCCATGATGTCGGTGTCTGCTGCTCCGAGGTGGACACCCTGAACGAGGGTTCCCTGGGCAGCGAGATCCTGGCGGATGCCGTTGGTCATGTTCCATTCAGCGGCTTTCGCTGCGCCGTAAGCACCGTTTCCGGGGTAGGAGAACCATGACAGCGCCGAGAGGATGTTGACGATAGCGCCGCCGTTGTTCGACTTGAGTACCGGGGCGAATGCGCGGCTCACGTCGAGGGTTCCCCAGAAATGCGTGTCCATTTCGAGTCGGATCTTGTCGAGGTCACCGGTGATGAGGGGCGTTGACGTGGCGATGCCGGCATTGTTCACCAACAGGGTGACATCGTGCGCTGTCTCCGCCGCGGAGACGACCGATTGGTGGTCCAGGAGATCTAGTCCGAGCGGAATGACCCGGCTGTCGCCCCCGAAATCAACAGACTCCGGGCGTCGGCTGGCTGCGTAAACCTTCGTCGCGCCACGTTCGAGTAGTTCGAGTACGAACTGGTAGCCGATCCCGCGATTGGCTCCGGTGACGAGCGCTGTCTGTCCTGTGATGTCCATGAAGTTCCTTTAGTAATCGAGGGGTTTTCGTCTAGTTCCTATACCGTAGGAGTTGACGTTGACGTTAAGGGCAAGTCGCCTTTCAGCGTTTCGCCTTCTACGTGAGGATCAACACATGCGCATCGGTGAACTCGCCCGGCGTTCCGGGGTCAGCACACGAGCCCTCCGATACTACGAGGAGCAGGATCTTCTTGCCTCCACCCGAACCACCGCGGGTCAACGGGTCTATACAGACTCGGCTGTTGAGCGGGTCCAGCTGATCCAACAATTCTTTGCTGCTGGCCTGCCAAGCCGCACGATCGTTCAGCTGCTGCCGTGTGTTGACGCAGGCGCCTCGACTCCGGAAGTGTTCGCGATGCTCGAGGCGGAGCGTGCCCGCATCACCGACTCGTTGAACTCTTTGGCAGCGGCCCGTGATGCTCTCGACCGCATGATCGACATTGCGCACAACCCAACGCCTGAGCATTGCCCGGCCCTGCGTGAACCTGCCCAGGCGTCAGCGGCTGAGTACGACCGCGCCCTTACCAACGTCCGGTAGCTGCCGGGTCTTGGGCTTGGGCTTTTACATGCCCCGCACATCAGCGCGTCAGCAACAGCACCGATTCACCCCGCGCACGGCGACAGCAACCGCAACAGCAACGCCTACCCACGCCCGCGCACAGCAACCGCCCACGTCGGCGCACAGCGACAACGGCCTCCGCGCACGTCTGCGCGTGACGTCAATAGCACCCCCTAAATCAGCGCGCAGCAGCATTCGTGCGCGTCTGGGACCGGCTAGAAGGGTGGTGGTGGTTGGGGTGGTGGGGTGTAGGTTTTGCCGCTGAGTGAGGTGGCTTGTTCTGTTCCGTGTTTGGTGGGTGTGATGGTCCAGTAGCCGTCGGTTTTGAGTTTGTGGTGGAGTTTGCATCTGGGTTTGAGGTTGTGGAGTTCTGTTGTTCCGCCGTGTGCCCAGGGGGTGGTGTGGTCTATTTCGCTGGTGAATGAGGATCTGGTGCAGCCGGGGTGGACGCAGGTTGGGTTGGTGACCCGCACCCAGTCTTGTAAGTGTTTCGGTGGCCGGTATTTGTCTCTGCCGACGCTGATCACGGCACCGGTTTCGGGGTGGACCAGGATCCTGGTGAAGCTTGTGGCGTGCGCGGCGAGCTTCGCGGCGGTGCCTGGGTCGATGGGCCCGTACCCGTCGAGGAGCCCGTTCTCACACCCGTCGAGCCCCGGCACACCCGGAGACCCTGGAGTTCCCTCGGAGGCAGCAGCAGGACCAGCACTGGTGTCCTTCGACGGGCCAGTGTTTCCGCCCCTACCATCGCCACTGTTGGCGTCTCCGCCTTTGGTGGCCATGTTTTTCCAGGTGGTTTTGTGGTGTCCGAGAAGGGTCATGACGGGTACGGTGACGAAGACAGTCGCTCCGATCCCGCGATACCCGGTGCCCTTCTTCGCATCCCCTGAACAGGTGTGCGTGAGTACGTCAGCGAAGACGTCGGCCCTTAGTTGGGGTAGGGTCCGTGCTTCGCCGGGGCCTTGCAGGCACCGGGCTGCGGTGTCGACCCGGTTGAAGATTCCCTGGGCTTGCTCCGCTGGTAGGTAGGCGCCGAGCCAGGCCATCCCGTCTTGTTCCGGGTGGACGGTGACGTCGCGGTCCTTCACCGCCCGCGCCCTACGTTCGGTGATGGATTCGGAGTGGAGTTCTTCGCGTAACCGCCGGCACCTGCGGGCCAGTTGGGGGCGGGTGAGTTTACCTGCCGTGGTGAGGATGTCCTGTTCGAACCCGCGCAACCCTTCAACCGGGAGGGCGCCGGATTCCTCCACGATGACCTGGGCCTGGACGGGGCTGATAGACCCGGCCTCGAGGGCGGACAGGGTTGCTGGCAGGCCTTCGGTTAATCGGAGGGCTTGTCCGAGGAGACGGTGAGCGGTGCGCCCCGGTACCCGTAGCAGCGGCGCGATTTCCTGCACGGCAAGGCTGAAACTCATCCCAGTGTGGTCAGCCCTGTCTGGGGAGACATGCCGCTCAGCGATCCGGTGATACACCCGGGCCGTCAGCGCGGCTTGCCGTGCTGCAGCCCACGCTGTTAGCCGGTCAGCTGCCCGCAGCAAATCCACAAGGTCAGGTAGCGTCTGGAACTTTACGGATTCCTCCGAGATCGCATGCAGCAGCCTGCCGACCAGGGAGAACGGGTCAGCATCCTCCACCAGGTCACGGGCGTGCTGATCAAAATCCCCATCACCAGGCTCCAAACCGGAGAACAGCTCAAAGGCATCCTTCAACGGCACATCAAACAACGACACACCAGACTCAACCAGGCCAGCCGCGAGGAAATCTCCACGGCTATCCCGGCAAAGGCGTCCTCAAAGGCATCCCTGCCAGGGGCGTCCTCAACCAAGACCTCGGTACCGTTCTCCATGCAAAACAGTCAATCACCCGCCTCTGACAGTTTTACGTTCCGCCGTCGAACCCACCTATCTGCGCGCGCATCCAAGGCTGGAGCTGCCCGACTTCGTGGGAACTAACCTGAACCAACACAATAAGGAAGCTGGCCAGGACAGGACCTTTGTCACCACAGCTGGGCTACGCGATGCTCCCGTCCCAACGCCGCCCACCCCATCCGATAGGATCGGCTCTCAAACGAATCGGCGGCGGTGCCCGGCGATCAACCTCAGTCGCAGACTGAAGCAATAAACGCTCAAGGGGGCACCTTCACATGATCGCGCTGCTGATTACCGCGGCTACGGCCCTGGTGTTGTCGCTGGCCGGCACCCCGCTCCTCACCCGTTTCCTGGTCCGGAAGAACTACGGCCAGTTCATTCGCGAAGACGGCCCAGTCTCACACCACACCAAACGCGGCACCCCCACCATGGGCGGCATCGTGATTATCGGGTCGGTGATTCTCGCCTACTTCGCAACCCACGGCGTCATGGTGTTGGCCGGGCAGATGAGTGGTCCCACAGCATCGGGGGTCCTGCTGTTGATGGTCACCGCCGGCATGGGCATAGTGGGTTTTCTCGACGACTACATAAAGATCACCAAGCAGCGCAGTCTCGGCCTCACCGCACCAGCGAAGATCCTCGGCCAGACAGTTGTGGGAGTAACGTTCGCCGTCCTCGCCCTGAACTTCCCCGACGAAACTGGGCGGACTCCCGCCTCCACCGCTATCTCGTTTGTCCGTGACACATCCTTCGACCTGGCTTTTGCCGGTCCGTTGATCGGAGCGATCCTCTTCATCCTGTGGTCCAACCTCATCCTCACCGCCGCCTCCAACGGCGTGAACATCACCGACGGGCTGGACGGCCTTGCCACCGGCGCTTCAATCTTCGTCTTCGGCGCCTACATGCTGATGGGCATCTGGCAGTTCAACCAGCGCTGCACCGACCCCAGCGTCCCAACAACCATCTGTTACGAAGTACGTGACCCACTGGATCTCGCGCTGATCGCCGCAGCCCTATGCGGCTCACTCGTCGGGTTCCTGTGGTGGAACACATCTCCAGCAAAGATCATCATGGGCGACACCGGCTCGCTGGCCCTCGGCGCGGCAATCGCTGGATTCGCCATTCTTTCCCGCACCCAACTCCTCCTGGTGGTCATGGCCGGCCTCTTCGTCATGATCACCCTGTCCGTCATCATCCAGGTCAGCTTCTTCAAGCTTTCCGGCGGCAAACGCGTCTTCCGAATGACCCCGCTCCATCACCACTTCGAATTGAAGGGCTGGGAGCAGGTCACGGTTGTGGCCCGCTTTTGGATTATTGCCGGGCTCTTCGTCGCTGTCGCCCTGGGAATCTTCTACGCGGAGTGGCTCGTAGGAGCTGACCAGAGTAGGAGCCTGATCAGGGGCCTTGAGTAAGGATGCCGGCAGCCAGGGGTGTTGGGGGAACACAGCGTGGCTACCGGCATCGAGCGCCGCAGTCTCGGACGGCCCTCACGCACCCAAAAGGTGCGCACTCATAAGCCTACTGATAATTCATGAGAAAAGGATGAGTAGATTTTATCAAGTTGGCAACATTCGGATCTTCTCGACCACCGCCGTCGTCGAAAGCTCCGAAACGTAATCCAGAATCCGCACTACTCCTCCACACCGCTCGACCACAGGGGCTTCCTCCAGCATCTGCGAAGAGTAGTCCCCGCCCTTGGCATAGACGTCCGGCCTGAGCGCCTCGATCAGCGGGACAGGCGTATCGGTATCAAACACCGTCACGAAATCCACGCAACTCAGCGACGCGATCACCCCTGCACGGTCGGCGACAGCGTTGATCGGGCGGTCAGGGCCCTTCAGCCGGCGCGTGGAATCATCGCTGTTGAGCGCCACAACGAGAACATCGCCCAACTGCTTCGCCTGCGTCAGGTAGCGCGTGTGCCCTCGGTGCAGCACGTCGAAGCACCCATTCGTCAACACAATTCGGCGGCCAAGCCCACGCTGTTCACCAACCCGGCGTAACAGTTCATCGGTCGACAACACAGTGGAAGCCAAGCCGCCCAGGTACTCCGTCAGGTCCGCCGTGGAACACACTGACGTCCCCGGCCGCCCGACCACCACGTCCGCCGCCGCCTGCGCAAGGTCCAGCGCCGTCGTCATCGGCATGCCCGCAGCACGCGCCGCGGTGAGGCACGCAACGAACGTGTCCCCAGCACCCGAGGCCTGCTTCTCCGACGCCGGCCTCGCCCACGTCCGGTGTACCTGCCCTTCCGCGGACAGGAGCACGGTTCCGTCTCGGTCAAGGGTCACGACGACGGCGGAAGCACCCGTCGCGTGGAACAGTTCGCCGCGGCGTTCGGTCAGGAACGCGCTGCGGTCACCCGGCGCGCTGCCGCTGAAGCTCGTGCCGAGCAGCTTGGCCGCCTCCTGCGCATTCGGCGTGACGATGTCCGGTGACAGGGCAGCCCACGGCCGCGGATCGTGGGCATCGACGACAGTCAATGCGCCGCCGGCCGAGGCGCGGAGAGCCTCCAGCGCCGGCTCCCCCAACTCACCCGAACCGTAGTCACAGACAACGACGGCCGCACTCCCCTGGACGGCGCCCGGCACGGACGCAGCGAGAGCAACCAGAGCTTCGGCTGGCGGTGTTTCCGCCTGGTCATCGAGCCGCAGCATCACCTGGTCCCCGCCGATGATGCGGTACTTGGTGGTGGTCCGGTGCCCATCGACAACAAGCAGCGCGGTAGTGTCCACCCCGGCGTCGTCGAGAAGGGCACGCAGCCGGGTGCCGGCGTCGTCGTTCCCCACCGCGCCCACCAGCCGCACCCTCGCTCCCATGGCAGCAAGGTTCATGGCAGTATTTGCTGCGCCACCGGGCGCATACTCGCGGCGCTGGACGTCGACCACCGGCGCCGGCGCCTCGCGGCAGAACCGTTCAATGCTCCCGCTCCACCAGCCGTCGAGAATCACGTCACCGATGACAGTCACCACCGGCGCCGCCCTGGCCAGTTCAGCGGGCACCCACTCGGCGAGGCCGCGGAGGGTGCTGAGCGCACTCATCGCCGCGACCCCCCCGGCGCCTCGATATGTACAACCTTGACCTGGGTGAACTCGTCGAGCAGTTCGGGTCCGTAGCCGAAGCCCTGGCCGCTGTCGCGACGCGGCTGCGCCGACCCACCCGGCGCCCCACCGAACACTGCGTTCACCTTGACCGTTCCGACCTTCAGCACTGCAACCGCCCGCTGCGCATGTTTGATCCGCCCCGTGAGCACGTTGGCCGCCAACCCGTACTTTCCGGCGGCCGCGAGCTGAAGGCCTTCGTCGAAACTGGACACCCGCACCACGGGAGCAACGGGCCCGAAGGTCTCCTCGCCCATCACGTCCATCTGTTCAGTGCAGTTCAGCAGCACCGTGGCGGGGTAGAACGCGCCCGGCCCATCGGGAACAGCGCCACCCTCAGCGGCCTCGGCACCCATCCGCACAGCAGCCTCCACCTGGCCGTGGACGGCTTCCCGCATCCGCAGGTCCACCAGCGGAGCGAACTCCCCGGAGGCGTTGCGCTGCCGTGCCTGCTCAACAAGCGCCCCGCAGAACTCATCAGCGATGGCTTCGTGAACGTAGATCCGTTCAACCGAAGTACAGATCTGGCCGACGTTGCTGAAAGCTCCAATGGCGGCTTGTTCCGCAGCCCACGCGGGGTCGACGTCGTCGTCAATCAACAGCGGATCGTTTCCGCCGTTCTCGCGCAGTACGTGCGCACCGGTGAGGACGCCGGCCCTTGCGATGCGTGCTCCGGTGGCGCTGGAACCCACGTGCGCGTAAACGTCCACGCCATCCTCCATGGTGACCAAGGTGCCTACCTCGGGCCCACCGCTCAGGGTGGTCAGCACGCCCGCCGGGAAACACGGCGACAGCAACTCACCCAGCAGTTGGCCAAGGTGGGGACAGCGCTCACTCGGCTTGTGGATCACGGTGTTGCCGGTGGCCAGGGCCGCTCCAAGCAGCCCGGCCGCGACAGCTACCGGGTCATTCCACGGAGTGAAGATCGCCGCCACCCCGCGTGGCTCCGTGACCGTGTAGTCAGCTGCGAGCGCCGAACCCCGAAGGCTCAGGCCGCGGTGCAGCGGGCCCAGTTCGGCATATTGTTCGAGGGTCGAAGCTCCCGCTTCGATACCGCCGAGCGCTTCCTCCCGCGGCCGCCCGGTTTCCCGGCTGTTCAATTCAGCGAGCCGATCGGCGCCGCTACGCAGAGCGTCGGCTCCGGCGCGGACCATCTTCGCCCGCTCCGCCGGATCAACGGCAGCCCACTCCGCCTGGACCGCGCGCGCGAGTTGCACCGCGAGGGATACCTGCTCCCTACTGGCAGACTCAAGGCTTCCCACCTCGGTCCCGTCCCGCGGATCAAGGATGGTGATGGCGTCGGGGCGTGCGGTGATGGTGTGGGGCTCGCTTGTCATTGGGCTCCTTATGGCGGTCAAGTGCCTTGCGTGCATGGCATGTACCCAGGAACGCCGCCGTTCACACACGACCGCCCGAAGTACTACCGGCTCAAGGAAGCGCCGGTGACCGGTTCGCTGCGCAGACTGCCGGGATCTTCGCTGGCTTTGAGCTGCACCCTGCCGTCAACCGTCCGCACTTCGAAGGTGCGCTGTGGCCGCGTGGCCGGGCCCTGGTCAACCTGACCGTCGCTCAGCCGGAAACGGCTCGCATGCCACGGACAGACCACGCAACCGTCCTCGACGGTGCCTTCGTGAAGGGGCGCGCCGCGGTGGGTGCACCGGTCGGTCAACGCCCGGATCTCACCGGCATGCCGGACCAGGAGCACGGCGACGCCGCCAGCATCGACGGCGATCGGGCGATCGGTGACGTCGACGACGGCGGCAACGTCGGTCCAGCCTTCGGGCGGCACCTCGAACGCCGTCGTATCCGTTCCGACACCACGGGCGTAGGCGAGGTGTCCGCCGAGCCAACCACCCGCTGAGACCGCGCCCATACCCAGGACCGCGGAGAAGACGCCGAGCTTGCGGGCACCGGCGACTCTGGCCAGCGAACTGCCGACGAAGAATGCGATGCCCGTTAGGTTCAGTGAGGCGTGGACCAGCCCGACGCGGCGCTCGGCGCCTAGTGTGTCGGCCCAGTCGCTGAGACCGGTGAGCACGGTCGGCACAGCACTCAGGTTTCCGAGCGCGAGCAGGCGCCGCGCCGCGATACCCTCTGATTCCTTGCCCATCACATCAAGGTAGAGCGCCGAAGCCCAGGATCCGAGCGGTATCAACACGATGATTGGGTGCGCCGGATGACCTGTTCCCGTCCCGCTGAGCAGGTTCTTGACGGCGCCGGGTTTGAGAACCCGGGATACGACGCCGGCTGCCTTGTCCGCGGGGGCGTCCAGGAACTCGGCTCGTTCCACGCGGTCAACCACGCTCTCGACCAGTGCGTTGATATCTGCCAGTTTCATGACGGTGCTCCTTAGCGTGGACGTTAGCTTGAAACGTCGTTTTCGATATCTTCGGCCAAGTCATCAACCTTCTCCGGACGAAGATGGACGCCCGCCTCGTCGAGGCGCTCTTCCAAAACGTGGGTGACATCGTCTTCGACATGGCCAAGGCGAATCTCAGCCTTCACGTCTTCGGCGATGTGCTCCACCGTCTCTTCTTCCGCCTCAGGTGAGAGGTCAGGATTCTGCTCCGTCATGGTGTCCGGTGTCCCTTCAACGTCGGGTACTGATTTAGATAAACAGTATGCTTAGCAACTGTTCCTGTCGACAGTCCCGCGCTTCCTCTGGACGGTCGACGCCGCGGAATTGCAGGCCGAGCGGCCGATTGGATTGAGGTGACTATGTCGTTGAGCGTGGGACCGCTGCTCGGGAAGTTCGACGGCGTCCGCCGGATCGCGGTCCTGCGCTGTGGCGGCCTCGGAGATCTGCTCTTTGCCTACCCAGCGCTGGACGCGCTGGCGCACGCATACCCGGAAGCCCGCATCACCCTGCTCGGAACCGAGCTGCATCAGGCGTTGCTTCTAAACAGGCCGGGGCCGGTTTCCGACGTCGAAACCGTGCCCTTCTTCCCTGGTGTGCGGCCAGGCTCCGAGGACTCAAAGGTGACCTCCGACTTCATCGCGCGCATGCAGTCCCGCGAGTTCGATCTCGCCATCCAGCTCCACGGCGGCGGCAGGCATTCGAACCCGTTCCTCCTGCGGCTCGGCGCCCGGCACACCGTGGGGACGCAAACGCCCGACGCCGAGCCCCTCGAACGGAACCTGCCTTACGTCTACTACCAGAACGAGTTCCTCCGCGGCCTGGAAGTCGCAGGCCTCGCGGGTGCGGCGCCGGTATCCCTCGAACCGCGCTTCACCGCGACCGATGAAGAGCGGGCTGCCGGCCTGCGTCTGGTCGGCGGCAGGGACCGGCCGCTCGTGGTCCTCCATCCCGGTGCCACGGACCCGCGGCGGCGGTGGCCGTCGTCGTCGTTCGCTGCCGTAGCTGCAATGGCGGCGGCGGACGGGAACGACGTCGTCATAGTGGGCGACGACAGCGACGTCACCCTTGCGGAGGACATCCTTGGGCAGGCGGCATCCGCAGGCGGGCCGAAGGCTGGGAGTATGCGCTCGCTCGCTGACCAACTATCCCTCTCCGATCTGGTTGGAGTGCTGTCGGTGGCGTCGGTGGTGGTTGGAAACGACAGCGGCCCGCGCCACCTTGCCCAGGCGGTCGGCACGCCGACCGTGGGGATCTTCTGGGCCGGCAACGCCATCAGCGCAGGAGCGTTGGGCCGCACGCTGCACCGGGTCCACATCGCCTGGGTGATCGCGTGCCCGGTCTGCGGAGTGGACGTGACGCAGGTGGGCTGGACCGCTGAGCGGTGCGAGCATGATGACTCGCTCGTTCAGCAGATCCAGCCCGAGGCCGTCTACGCGGACGTGCGTTCCCTCCTTTGAGCGCTCGTGACCTCAGGGCCAGGAACCCTCTTCCTCGTGGCAGATCAGCATCTGGCGGACCTCGCAGCCGCGCGGCTGCGACAGTGCGAAGAGGATGGCCTCTGCCACCTTTCGCGGATCGTTGAGGCGGGAGTTGTCCTGCGGCTTGTACTTCTCGTCGCGGTCATCGAAGAACCTGGTCTCCATGCCGCCCGGGATCAGCGTGGTGACCCCGATCTCGCCCGCCATCTCCGCTGCGAGCGCGTGGCTGAACCCGACGACGCCGAACTTCGACGCACAGTACGCCGTGGCGTCCGCAACAGCCCGGATGCCCAGTGTCGACGCGATGGTGATGACCCGCCCGTGGCTGGACTTCAGGTAGGGCAGCGCAGCGCGGACCGTCGAAACGGTGCCCAGGAGGTTGACCGCCAACACCTTCTCCCACTCCCCCGCGGGCACATCCTCCAACCGTCCGCAACGGTCGATTCCCGCAGCGGTCACGACGGCGTCAAGACCGTCCAGCATGTCCGCCGCCTCCTGCACGGCGCGGCTGACGGCTTCACGGTCCGCGACGTCCACCTCGAGCGCCTTGACGCCGGACACCGCACTGATGTCGCGGTCCAGCACAACGGGCGTACCACCGGCGTCGAGCACGCTCGCCACAACGGCCGCTCCAAGACCGGACGCTCCACCCGTGACGAGCACGCGGCCGGGGTTAAAAGTCGATTCAGGCATGGATGTTCTCCTTCATTAGCGTGTAGTTAGCCGACCTCGGCGAGCGCCGCGGCCAGGGAGGTCGTTGATCGTGCGGGTATATAGGGAACAGTTACGGTCTGGCCGCCCCAGGAGCGCAGGAGCGCGGCTTCCGGTAATTCGGCGGCGGAGTAGTCGCCGCCCTTGACCCAAATGTCCGGGCGCAGGACGGCGAGCGCTTCGACAGGGGTGTCTTCGCCGAAGATGTACACCGCGTCCACGCAGCCGAGGGCCTCAAGCAGTTCCGCGCGGTCGTCCTCGCCCATGATGGGACGTTGTGCCCCCTTGAGCCTGCGGACCGAGTCGTCGGAATTGAGGCAGACAATGAGGCAGTCGCCAAGCGCCCGGGCAGCTGCGAGTGTGCGCGCGTGCCCGGCGTGCAGCAGGTCAAAGCATCCTCCGGTCGCAACCACTGTTCCGCCCGCAACACGGGTGGCGTGCGCTACCTGCAGTGCGTCGATCGACGGGCCGTGCAGCGTTGTCGGCCCCGGTTCCCGGTTGAGTGTGGCCACGCCGCCTGCGGCCAGGAACTCGGCGGCGGCTAACACGGCGGCCTGGGTCGCTTCAAGCAGGTCAGCCCCCGATCCCAACCGCAGCGCCAGCGTGGCACAGAACCGGTCGCCGGCACCGCAAGGGTCCTTCGCCGTGATGGGCGGCGCGGGCACCAGGTGCGGCAGCTCTCCGCTCTCTCCCTGGCGATGAATGAGCGCACCGCGTTCGCCCAACGTTACGACGACGGCCCGGCTCCCCCAACGCTGCTCGAGTTCCTTCGCGGCATCCGTCGCAGCCCTCACGACGTCGGCCGGCTTACCACCCCCACCGCCCGAGGCCTTGAGCGCCTCCGACAGGTTAGGCGTCACCGCTGCCACTCCGCGCACCGGCTCAGCGCCCAATGGGTGCGGATCCCAGACCACCGGAATCCGTGCGGCAATCCGCTCGAGTACCACCCGCAGTTCCGCGTTGGCCGTCAGCCCCCGCCCGTAATCCGAAACCAGAACGACGTCGGCAGCCTCGACCACCGCGAGCATCTCGCCGCTCACGTCAGGCACCGACGCCGGCCCGCAGCCCTCATCGAAGCGGACCACGGCCTGGTTCGCTGCCCGGACGCGGGTCTTCACCGGTGTCGGAGCCCCCGATGGCCCGGTTACGAGCGGGATGTCCCCGAGCTCCCCGCGGAGGCGCGTGGCGGCGTCGTCGTCGGACAGCACGGTGACCAGCTGCACCTGGCAATCCGCCCGGCCCTGCAACTGTTGCTGGAGCATCCGGGCCACCAGCCCGGCGCCTCCCGCACGCCGGACCGCTGCTTCCACGTCCACAACGGGCACGGGCGCGTCCGGGCATAACCGGGTGGAAGCGCCGCTGAGGTCCACGTCGAGGAGTACGTCCCCGACCACCACGATCTTCATCATCCAGTCTCCTGTCCACGGCGGCGGGCCACTTCGCCATCGAAAGCCCGGCACAGGGCGTGCAGCGCGATCAGGTGGCCCTCCTGGGCGTTGGCCGAGCGAGCGTCGATGGCCACGTGCTCGTCGCACACCTCGGTCAGCGGATTGGGTCCGGGGCCGGTCAGCGCCCAGCTGATTACGCCAACTTCGCGGGCTGCCTCTGCCGCGAGCAGCAGGTTCGGGCTCTTGCCGCTGGTGCTCAACAGCAGCAGCACGTCACCCTTCCGTCCGTGCGCGCGGACCTGCCGGGCGAACATGTGCTCGTAACCGTAGTCGTTCGAGATAGCCGTGACCGCGGAAGATTCCGCATGGAGCGAGATCGCCGAGAACGGCTCCCTTTCGCCGTCAAACCGTCCCACCAGTTCCGCCGTAAGGTGCTGGGCTTCCGCCGCCGAACCACCGTTCCCTGCCGCGAGCAGCCGCTGCCCGCCCATCAGGCGGTCCGCGAGGTCGACACCCCACTCCGCAAGCCTGCCAGCGGACAACATCAGGGATTCGACGGCGGGCATCACCTGTTGTAAATGTTCGACGACGGCGTCCAGGGCTGCTGTGTCGCCTGCGCCAGGGAGTTGTGTGGGATCGGGCTGTGCGGGCGCTGAAGGATCCGGCAGCACCGGCACGGGAACCAGCCCCCGCCTGCGTCCAGGGCGGAAAAGCGCCAGGTGTTCGGCGTTCACTGTGCACTCCCGGAAGTCTGCAGGTGGGACAGGTTTGCGACGTCTGTTGCCGAGGTGGCCGCGCGCCGTCGTCGTTCTGTTGCCCTGCCATTCAGCTGGTTCAGCGTGAGCTGGTAGACCTTCTCTGTGTCGAGGGCTATGCGGTCCCAGGAGTAGCGGGCGTGGACGCGTGCGTGGCCGGCGCGTCCGAGTTCCTTCGCCGCATCGGGGTCCTGCACCACTTTCGCGATCGCTTCGGCGAGCGCGTGGGGATCCCTCGGCGGAACGTGCAGCCCGGTCTGGCCATCCACCACGGTGTCGATGAGTCCGCCCACTGCGGCCGCAACCACCGGTACGCCGCACGCCATCGCCTCGAGCGGAACAATGCCGAACGGCTCGTACCAGGGAGCACAGATCACTGCATCCGCGCTTCGAAGCAGGCCCGGGACGTCCTCCCGCGGGATCTGACCGAGCATCACCACGCGGTCCGCGACCCCGAGTTGCTCCGCGAGCGCCCGCAGCCTGCGGGCTTCCGGGTCCTCCTCGAGCCGTGAAGCGTCGCCGGATCCGCCCACGATGACGAGTTCGACGTCGTCAATCCCCTGGTCAGCCAGGGTGCGGAGGGCGCGGATCACCAGGTCGACCCCCTTGCGCGGGACAAGCCTGCCGATGGCCACCAGCCGGTGGCGGCGGCGTTCATTAGTCCCAGCGACGGCTCCCATCACCGGACCCTCGGGACTGAACACGCCAAGGTCGACGCCGCAGGGAGCCACCGAAATGCGGGTGCCGTCCACGCCCATCGCCTTCAGCTCGAACACCTCGTCGGAGCAGGTGGCGATGACGCGGTCAACATTCCGGCCCACGGATGGTTCAAGCCAGGCGCGCTCGCGAGGGCTGGTGTCTTCCGCCCCCTGATGCCGCCGCTTGACGGTTCCGAGCGCGTGGAAGGTCTGCAGCACGGCGATCGAACCGAACTGCTCGCGGCGCGCCGCATCCAGGGCCGCGAGGCCGGACATCCAGAAGTGCCCGTGCACAACATCGGGAACAGACCCCTCCCAGTCAACGGCGATCCCGTCCGCAAGCGCACCCATGAACGGCAGCAACTCGTCCTTTGGCACTACTTCCGGGGGCCCGGCGTCAATATGGACCACCTCAAGGCCGCGGGACACCTGGACCCGCGGCGGCAGGCTGGTGCTGTCGCGGCGGGTGTAGACGCTGACGCTATGCCCGCGGCGTGCCAACGCGCTGGACAGCGCCGCAACGTGCACGTTCTGCCCTCCCGCATCGACTCCACCGAGGGCTGCGAGCGGACTCGCGTGTTCCGACACCATCGAAATTCTCACTGTGCTCTCCTCTCAGGAACTGCAGGAATGCGGGCTCGATCCACCACGCTGGTCAAGACGTCGTCCCAATTGCCCAGGAACGCCCGGAGCCCGTAACGCTCAAGCGCAACCTGCCGCGCCGTCGTGCCCCGTACCCGGGCTTCATCCGGGTTCTCCATCAACAAACGGACCATTGCGCACAGCTGCTCGACGTCCGTTGAGATTGCTCCCGCTTCCGGTGGTACGGCCCGTGCCGCCTCGGTGGTTGCCAGAGCTATAACCGGCATCCCAAGATGCATCGCTTCCAGCAGCGCCAGCCCGAGGGACGTCCAGCGCAGCGGGTGCACGTAGGCACGGCGCCGAGCCAGCTCCGTGTGCAGCGCATTCGTGGGAAGGTCGCCGCAGATGGTGAGTTCATCCGGGCCAAGGTCCAGAGCGGCGGGAAGTAAGTCCGTCCCCATACCGAACACGTCGAGGTGCGCCGCCCGGGCGAACCTCGGCAGCAGGTCGGTCCCCGTGACCCTGCCCCGGCGGACCGGCTCGTTGACCACTGCGGCGATGTGGTCCAGCTCGCCTGTGTAGAGGTGGCCGGGGTCCACGATCCCGTGTTCCACCACCATGGTGGGGGTGGTTCCGCAATCCCACAAGAGGTCGTTGAAGTGGGTCACGTGCACCACCGGAATGTCGTCCTGGCCAGCGAGCGGATGCCTGCTCCAGGGGATGTCTCCCTTCGGCGTGTTGTGTTCGAGGAAGACCGCCGGAATGTCCTTGCCGGGCCTGCGCCCAAGCAGCAGCTCGCACTCGGCGAGTTCCTCCGTGCGCTGCAGGACGACGACGTCGACGTCTCGGTCACGCAGGTCCGCCGGCGCAACCTCAACCACATTTTCGGGCCAGTCCCGCCCCGCCCGCCCAAGACCCCACGGACCGCCGTCGGGCGTGGTGGGAAGCAGGTACTGGTGCGGGCCGCGGACAAAGGCATCCGTCCAGCCGCCGTGCACGTGCCACAGCAGGATTTTCATGCGTGCCTCGTTTCTCTACCGACTCTTCTGGTGCCCAGCGAGGTAACTCCCGAGATGAGCCTCTCGACCGCAGCGAAAGCCTCCTCCGGGCCAACGTTGGCCAGGCACGGGTGCCCGGGGACTGGGCAATCCCTTGCCCGCGTCTGGGCGCAGGGCGCGTTCTGGTCTCCGAGCAACTCCACCGCAACCCGGTACGGTGCCCAGCGGATGGCCGGAACCACGGGTGAGAACAGGCTGACCACCGGCGTTCCGACGGCAGCCGCCAAATGCGCCGGGCCGGTATTGCCGGTGACCACCACGGAGGCTCCCGCAAGCACACCGGCCATCCCCCGCAGGTCGGTCCGTCCTCCGAGGTCGACGCCATCCGGCCCGGCCACGGTGGCGGTCAGTTCGCGTTCGCCGCTCCCGCCGGTGACCACCACGCGGTAGTCCGCGCCGATCAGCAGTTCGGCGAGCGCCGCATGGTGGAGTGCGGGCCACGCGCGGGCCGGCACCGCTGCGCCAGGGTGCAGCACGATGTAAGGGCGCTCTCCCGCCAGGCCCGACATGTCCGGTGTTTCGCGCACGCGCAGGCGGCCGTCGTCGTCGTCGGGTAGGTGGTAACCCGCGGCGGCGGCGATCCTGAGGGCACGCTCGGCTTCGGGCTGGTCCTCGGGGAAGTCCTCCCCCGGCTTCAAACGGTTGTCCAGCAGGCTCCCCGCGTAATCGATCGAGGCGCCGGTGATCCGTCCGACGCCGGCGAGGCGCAGCAGCATGGCCAGCGGCAGCGGCGACTGGTGGAAGGAGGTGAGGATGACGGCCTCGCGGATGCCAGCCTCGCTGACTGCGTGTACGAGCGAGTCGAGGTGATTTTGCGTGACGTCCGGCGCTGGTGCGGTGATCCAGGGGCAGTCCCAGACGACGACGTCGGCCACCCCGGGCAACAGCTCAGCCGCCGGTGCGCCCTGCGGCCCGCAGAGCATGACGACTCCGGCGGGATGCTGCGCTGCTACCGCCCGTACTGCGGGCCCCGCGATCAGCACGTCACCGACGCTGTCGAGACGCGCGACCAGCACCCGCCCCGTCATGCGCGGTCCCGAAGCAGCCCGATCGCGGCGGCGAGGTCGGGCGCCACCAGTTCGGCGGCGTCGATCTCCTCCCGGCGGGTCACCGGCGTCGGCACCAGCACTCCGATGGCACCAGCAGCGGTGGCGGCCTCGACGTCCGCTCCGATGTCACCGATGAAGACGACGTCGGCGGGGTCAAGGTTGAGGCGGGCGCAAGCGCTCAGGATCATTCCCGGCGCGGGCTTGCGGCACTCGCAACCGTCCTCCGAACCATGCGGACATACCTCCCACGCGTCGAAGGGCCCGAGCACCTCATCAACGCGGGCGTTGACGGCGTCTACCTGGTCCCTGGTGATCAGCCCCCGGGCGATGCCCGACTGATTGGTCAGCACGCCCAGGGGTATACCGGCGGCGCGGAGATTCCGCAACACAGCATCAACTCCGGGCATCGCCTCAACCAGCGCAGGGTCCCCGTTGTACGGCACGTCGAAGATCAGCGTTCCGTCCCGGTCAAGGAGAACGGCTTTCGGCTCGCGGCTCATAACAGCACAGTTCCCTTTTCGGGCGGCGCCTAAACACAACTCATCGAAGAAGTTGGTATCTGGCAGGATGAAGCGCATGCAGCCAGACCAAGCCGGAACCTTCCCTGACCGCGACGGCCGGCCGGAAGTGCTGGCCCTGCGGGCGCTGAAGCTCGGCGACCTGCTGGTTGCAGTGCCGGCGCTGCGGGGATTGCGCAGGGCTTTCCCGGAGCATCGCATCTTCTATGCGGCGCAGCGCTGGCTTGAGCCGATCGTCCTGTTGACCGGGTGCGTTGACGAGCTGCTGCCCACGCACGGCCTGGACGTGCCGATTCCGATTCAGGCCGGGAGGGTCGACGTCGCGGTCAACCTTCACGGGAGCGGTGCGGAAAGCCGCGGGCGGCTTGAGGCGTTGCAGGCCGCGCGGCGGATAGGGCACTCCGCCGCCGGCTGGGAAGGTCCGGCCTGGGTGGATGGCCTCCACGAACGCGTCCGGTGGGCACGCATGCTTACCGAGCACGGCATCGAAGCGGATCCGCTGGATTACCGGCTGCCAGCGCCCGACGTCGGGGCTCAGGTGAGCGGTGCCGTCGTCGTTCATGTGGGAGCTGCGTACGGGAGCCGGCTCTGGCCGGTCGAGCGGTTTGCCGCCGTCGCCCGCCGCCTGTCCGGCGCGGGGCACCGCGTGCTGCTCACGGGTAGCGCGGGCGAGCGTCCCCGCACGGTCGCCGTACAGGAAGCGGCCGGGCTGCCGGGGAGCGCCGTTGTTGCCGGGGAACTCGGGCTGTTGGAATTTGCGGCTGTGGTCTCTGAAGCGGCGCTCGTGGTGTCAGCTGACACCGGGGCCGCACACCTGGCGTCGGCCTATGCGCGGCCGTCCGTTGTGCTCTTCGGCCCGGCCCCGGTGAGCAAGTGGGGCCCGCCGCCTGGCCCGCACACAGTGCTCACTGATGCCTCACAGCGATTGGGCGAGACCTTTGCCGTTGAGCCGGATCCCGCGCTGCTCGCCGTTACGGTTGAGGACGTGCTCGACGCCGCCCGGGAGCTCGGGACTTACTAGGCTTTCGCTGGGACTCAGGCAACTCTTGGCGTGCGGATAGCCTGCCGCGGTTCGGCGTCACCGGCGTGCTCAAGCAGGCGTTTCTGCAGCTTGACCAGCGTTCGCGCCAGCAGACGCGATATCTGCATCTGCGTCATTCCGAGGCGCTGGCCGATCCGCTCCTGGCTCTCCTCGTGGAAGTACCGGCGGAACAGCAGCTCCTTCTCCCGGTCAGAGAGTTCGCGGACGGCGGCACGCAGGGACAGGACGTCGTCGCTGCGGGCGAACTCATCGCCGTCTGCCTGGAGTGTCTCCGCCCACGCCGAAGCGTAGGGCGGGGCGTCGAGTGAGGCCGGGCGTTGGCTCCCACCGCAGGTGAGCGCTTCGCCGACGACGGCTGGGTCTCGGTCCAGTTCCGCCGCCAGCTCAGTCACGGAGGGCTCACGTCCAAGGCGCTGCGCGAGCTGTTGCGAAGTTTTGGCGGCCTCGCTCTTCAGGTCCTGGAGTTCGCGGGGCGGGCGGACCATCCAGCAGCTGTCCCGCAGGTAGCGCTTTACCTCTCCCCTGATGGTGGGGGTGGCGTAGGCGGCGAAGTCGACGCCGACCGTTGGGTCGAACCGGCGGGCAGCTTTAACCAGGCCCAGGTAGGCGACCTGCCGGATGTCCGCGGCGTCGTGGCTGTAAACCCCGAATGCGCGGGCCACCGAGTCTGCAAGGTGCAGGTGCTCCAGCGCCATTTCTTCCTGCATGGCGGTGTGCAGCCGTCCCTCGGTGCGCCTTCCACTCGACATTTTCCGTTCATTGACAGGCTGTGAAGGGGCTGCACGCATGCTTTCACCTCTCGCTATGAGCTGTGGGGGGAATCACTTCTCAGAGAAACATAAGCATGCTGACTACGCAACGTATTGATCAAATCGTTATCTTAAAATTCTTCTAATTGTTTCTCGTCTGAGGTATTGACTACTCACCCTCAAAGCACTAGGAAGGCTTACTTGTTCGCGGTGACATACTCGTCGAGCTTCTGCAGTGTGCGTTCGATCGAAGCGGGGTGTTTGCGGGTGAAACCCATCAGCACGAGGACCGGCTTCCAGGGCACGCCGCGCGCATCCCATTCCTCGGTGACCAGGGTGCCGCCATCGCGCGGTTCGAGCGTGTAGCGCCAGACGTGCTTTGAGAAGTGGCGCCATGCGATCCGGCGGCCCTCTTCGAACTCGACCACCCGGTTGAGGATCTTGTAGGGCGCGCCGATCTTCATGTCCATGCCGAAGCGCGCGTTCTCATGCAGCCGCTCCGGACCGTTGGGCTGCTCGCCGGTCACGGTACCGGAGCCGTCGATCACACTGTGCAGCGCGGGGGTGGCCAGCACCTCGAAGATTTTCTCGGCAGGTGCCTGGATGAACCGTTCGCGGCGGATCAGGAATGTTGTCATTGCCTCATTGTGCCGTGGATCTCGTGGCACCTGGGCCCCTGGATATACTTCCCTACCGCCCAGCGGGCTCGGCGGGCACGACGGCGGGGTCAGTCTGAGCTTTCAGCCTGGCCGGCTCCGAGGGTTCTCCGGTGGAACTCACAATCACGGCCGGGTCCCGCTCAATGACCGTCGCCAGCGCCTTCTCATGCACGAAGAACAGCAGGATCGCGGCTATCACTCCGAGTGGGGCCATGTAGAGGAACAGGGGGGTCAGCGCGTCGTTGTAGGACGCGATGATCGGCGCCTGCAGCGCCTCCGGCAGTGAGTTCACGACGGCTGGCGTCAACGAGTTCGCGCCGCCCTCCAGACCCGTACCCCCAGTTGGAAGCCGCTCCAGCAGCAGTTCACTCACGCGGGCAGTGAAGAGGCTGCCCACGATGGCCGATCCCAGCGTGGCACCGATCTGGCGGAAGTAGTTGTTGGAGGCAGTGGCCGTACCGACCACCCGGTTGGGGAAGGTGTTCTGCACAATGAGCACCAGGATTTGCATACTCAGACCCAGCCCAGCGCCCATGATGGCGATGTACACGCAGATGATCCAGACCGGCGTCGTCGGGGTGATCGTGGAGAGCAGGAGCAATGCCACAGTGATCCCCACTGAACCGACGATCGGCATCCATTTGTACCGGCCAGTCTTGCTGACCAGCACACCGGAACCGGTCGAGGTGATGATCAACGCACCCATCATCGGAATCATCAGGAGGCCTGCGTTGGTGGCACTCGCGCCGGTCACCATCTGCAGGTAAGTGGGCAGGTACCCGATGGCACCGAACATCGTCACGCCGATCAGCAGCCCGCCAATCGTGGTGAGGACAAAGTTCCGCTCTCGGAAAAGGTTCATGGGGAGGATGGGTTCTTTGGCCCTTCGCTCGGCCGCTACGAACAGGAACGCCGCCACAACGGACAGGACAATCAGCCCAAGAATCTGCAGGGAGCCCCACGGGTATTGGGTTCCGCCCCAGGTTCCGACGAGCACTATGGACGTCGTCGCAATCGCCAACAGCACCATCCCTGCCACGTCGATGTGAGGGTGGGCACGCTCGCGCGAGGGAAGCCGCAGGAAGAACAACACCACCACAATCGCAAGGATTCCCAGCGGCATGTTGATCCAGAACATCCAGCGCCAGCCGGGACCCTCCGTGAACCAGCCGCCCAGGAGCGGGCCTGCAACCGACGCGAAGGCGAAGACGCCACCCATCGCACCCATGTACTTGCCGCGCTCCCTCGCGGGAACCACGTCAGCAATGATCGCCTGGGAGAGGATCATCAGACCGCCGCCGCCGAGGCCCTGAACGGCCCGCCCGGCGATCAGCCACTCCATGTTGGGAGCGAGCCCGCCCACGATTGACCCGACCATGAAGATGCCGATCGCCAGCAGCAGCAGGCTCTTCCGCCCCATCAGGTCGCCGAGCTTCCCGTAGATGGGCATCACGATCGTCGCCGCGAGGATGTAGGCGGTGATTACCCAGAGCATCTGGTCCACACCGTTCAGTTCACCCACGATGGTGGGCAGCGCCGTACTGAGGATCATCTGGTTCAGGGCAGCCAACAGCATGGAGAGCATCAGGCCGACAAAGAGCAGGAGCAGGCCCGATTCCTTGCGTTGAACTGTGCTGGTCATCTGATTTCCTCCAGGACTTCACGAAGCAGCGCGGTGGCGCCGTCCAGCGCCGAATACTGGTTCTCGATGGTGGGTGAGGCTGATGCCTGCTGGATGGCGTAGCGCATTGGTGCCCCGGCGACCAGCACGATCATGCGCGCCACATCCTCCGCGGAGTTCCGGCTCAGCGCGGCCTGCCACCGTCCGGAGTCCGCAACAGCGACCGCCACCACGTCCCGCACGAGCTGCTCCACCTTGAGGAAATACGCGAAGCGACGCTGGCGAAGCAACGGATATTCGCTCAGCACCTGCAGCCGCAGGCTTGCTTCCCCATCCCCACCTTCGGTCGAATGCACGACGGCGATCAGCAGCCGTGAAACCTGCTCCAGCAGATCGTGGTCAGCGGAAAACGTTGCCAGCAACTCATGCTCGATACTCGGCTCCTGCAGTCCGAGGATCGCATCTTCCTTGGTGCTGAAGTAGTTGAAGAAAGTGCGCGGAGAGACGTTCGCGATGGCAGCGACCTGCTCGACAGTGACGTTGTCCGGGCCCTTCTCGAGGGTGAGCCGGGCAGCGGCTTCGTGCAATGCAGCCCAGGTTTCGGTCCGCTTTCGGTCACGCAGGGAAATTAGTTGACTCACCAAATGATTGTCTCACGCAACCATAATTTTGCACAAGTGCAAGGTTGCAGTACTGCAACGCGAGACCAATTCGCCCATGCGGCCGACCACAAAGGCGTTGGCCCCGACATCGACTCAGAACTATCTTGACTTGACTGCAGAGAACTAGCGCACCGAAGCGAACATCCGCCCCTCAGGGTCCAGTGTCTTGAGCAACTGAGCCGCAATCCCTGATAACTGTGACACCTGATCAGGCGTGAGTTGGTCAAATACCAGACTCCGGACGTTCTCGACGTGACCCGGCGCAGACCTCACGACCTTCTCCCACCCCACACTGGTAAGGGTCACGTTCTTGGCGCGGCGGTCATCACTGCACTCACTGCGCCCCACCAGCGCCTTCTTCTCAAGGCCAGTCAAGACGCGCGAGATCCGGGGCAGAGTTGCATTGGTCATCGAGGCCAAACCGGTAATGCGCAGGGTGCGTCCGGGCGCTTCCGACAGCGATGCCAAAACGAAGTACTCGAAGTGCGTCAGATCCTCGTCCCGCCCGAGCTGACCGTCCAGGGCCGCAGGGAGCAACTCGAGGACCGCGGCCGTCCGCATCCACGCTGTCTGTTCGTCCTTGCTGAGCCATCGCGTCATGTCCTCCATCCTACGCAATGCTTGCACCTACAACTAATTAGTGCTAACTTTATCGTTGTACTTACAAGTAATCTTCCCCAAGGAGTCCCACATGACCTCGTTCACCATCTTCGGCAAAGGCAATATGGGCAGCGCCATCGCAAGCGTTGTCGCAGCGGGCGGCTCGTCCGTCGAGCACATCGACTCGTCGGACACCCATGCCACGGTCAACGGCGACGTCGTCGTCCTCGCGGTTCCCTACCCCGCGCTCAAAGACATCGCCGCACAATACGGCGAGCAGCTGGCCGGGAAGACCGTCGTCGACATCACCAACCCGCTCAACTTCGAAACCTTCGACTCCCTCGTGGTCGCATCCGACAGCTCCGCAGCCGCAGAACTCGCCTCCGCGCTCCCGTCATCCAAGGTCCTCAAGGCATTCAACACCAACTTCGCCGCAACCCTCGGCTCTAAGACCGTAGGACAGAACCAGACCACCGTGCTCGTCGCCGGTGACGACGCCAACGCCAAAAACACCTTCGTCGACGCCATCAAGGCCGGCGGAGTGGACACGGTTGACGCCGGTTCCCTGGCCCGCGCACGCGAGCTCGAAGCCATCGGCTTCCTTCAACTGACCCTCGCCGCTGGCGAAAAGATCCAGTGGACCAGCGGTTTCACCCTCGTCCGCTAATGACCTACACGACGCCGGTGCCCGGTTCAGTACACCGGCGTGGAGTCGTCATCTCAACCCCATGGTGCAGCAGGCGCCCACTTCGAGGAACAACGACGGCGGCCGTCACCTTCGCAAGGAAGGTGACGGCCGCCGTCGTGAATTAAGTTCTAGAGCCCTGCGTAAACCTCACGCAGCAGGCGGGCAGTTTCGGACGGCGTCTTGCCGACCTTCACACCCGCAGCCTCAAGGGCTTCCTTCTTGGCCTGCGCCGTGCCCGCTGAGCCGGAGACGATCGCACCGGCATGGCCCATGGTCTTGCCCTCGGGAGCGGTGAAGCCAGCCACGTAGCCGACGACCGGCTTCGTGACGTTGGCCTTGATGAATTCAGCCGCGCGCTCCTCAGCATCGCCGCCGATCTCACCGATCATGACGATGGCCTTGGTTTCGGGGTCAGCTTCGAACGCCTCGAGTGCGTCGATGTGCGTGGTACCGATCACCGGGTCACCGCCGATACCGATTGCGGTAGAGAAGCCCAAGTCGCGGAGCTCGTACATCATCTGGTAGGTCAGTGTGCCCGACTTCGAGACCAGGCCAACACCGCCCTTGCTGGTGATGTTCGCGGGCGTGATGCCCACAAGCGCTTCATCAGGGGTGATGATGCCGGGGCAGTTAGGCCCGATAATCCGGGTGATCTGCTTGCCGTCCGCACCGACACGGGACTTGGCCAAGGCCCAGAACTCAGCGGAGTCCTGTACCGGCACACCCTCGGTGATGATGACCACGAGACCGATCTCAGCGTCGATCGCTTCAACCACTGCATCCTTGGTGAATGCCGGCGGCACGAAGATGATCGATACGTCGGCACCGGTCTCAGCGATGGCTTCCTTGACGGTGCCATACACAGGAAGGGTGACGTCGCCGTGCGTGACGGAGGTGCCAGCCTTGCGGGCATTTACGCCGCCAACAACCTGCGTGCCAGCCTTCAACATCAGCGCGGTGTGCTTGGTGCCCTCGCCACCGGTGATGCCCTGGACAATCACCTTGGAATCTTTGTTCAGAAAGATTGACATGTCTGTTCCTTAATAATCCTTGGTCGCGACGAGGTTCAGCTGGCGGCGTGCGCCAGCGCAGCAGCCTTGTCGGCGCCTTCGTCCATGGTGTCGGCGAGGGTGACCATCGGATGGTTGGCCTCAGCGAGGATACGGCGCCCCTCTTCAACGTTGTTGCCGTCGAGACGCACAACCAGCGGCTTGTCTTCCTTGCCACCGAGGATTTCCAGTGCCTTCACGATGCCGTTGGCCACAGCGTCACACGCAGTGATGCCACCGAAGACGTTCACGAAGACGCTCTTGACCTGGGCATCGTTCAGGATTACGTCGAGGCCTGCCGCCATGACCTCAGCGGAAGCTCCACCACCGATGTCGAGGAAGTTTGCGGGCTTCACGTTGCCGTGCTTCTCGCCGGCGTAAGCGACGACGTCGAGCGTGGACATGACCAGGCCTGCACCGTTTCCGATGATGCCTACTTCGCCGTCGAGCTTGACGTAGTTGAGGTCATTTTCCTTGGCCTTGGCCTCCAGCGGATCGGTGGAGTCCTTGTCCTCAAGGGCAGCGTGATCCTTGTGGCGGAAGTCAGCGTTCTCATCCAGGGTGACCTTGCCGTCGAGCGCGAGGATTTCGCCCGCACCGGTCTTGACCAGAGGGTTCACCTCAACGAGGGTGGCGTCTTCCTTCACGAAAACGTCCCACAGCTTCAGGATGGTGTTCGCGACGCCTTCGCGCAGCTCAGGCGCGAACCCTGCTGCGTCGATGATTTCGTCTGCCTTCGCGCGGTCAATGCCAACGGCAGGATCAATTGCAATACGGGCCAGTGCGTCAGGACGCTCAACTGCCAGCTGCTCGATCTCCACGCCGCCTTCCACCGAGCACATGGCCAGGTAGTTGCGGTTCGCCCGGTCCAGCAGCACCGAGAAGTAATACTCCTCGGCGATGTCTGCGCCCTGGGCGATCATGACTTTGTGGACGGTGTGGCCCTTGATATCCATACCCAGGATGGCGGACGCGTACTCAAAAGCTTCGTCCGGGGTCTTGGCTACCTTGACGCCGCCTGCCTTGCCGCGCCCGCCAACCTTGACCTGCGCCTTGACGACGACAACGCCGCCAATTTTCTCGGCCGCTGCTTTTGCTTCTTCAGGGGACTGCGCCACGATGCCGGCAAGCACGGGAACGCCGTGAGCCTCAAATAGATCGCGCGCCTGATATTCAAACAGGTCCACTTATCTAGTGTCCTTCTGCGTCGAAGTAGGTTTACACAGGGAACTCTAGTCCCTTGGCTCGGAGCGCCTTTTACAGACTAGCGGTTTCGTGAGTAAGCACACAGTTCTATGAGTTGTAGAAAAGTAACCCTCTCAGTTACCGTTTCCGCTCTTACTCCGGAGAGAAGATTTCGTACTCCGCAGCCGAGGCGACGAACCCGTGCCCGGTCTCGATGTGCACGCAGACGATGCCGTCTGTTGCCCTTCCACACCGGAATCCGTTGAGCTCCACCGCGGTCTTGTCCGGAAGGACCGGCAGGCGCGTAACGGGATGATCGCCGGCTTTGGCTCCTGGACCGAGCTGCGCCTCCATGACGCTCATGCCAATCCGGCAGCCGCCGTAGGATGCCCCTTCGGCGGTGAGAAGTAGCGTCCCGCCTTTGAACCCCAGGTTGGTCCCGTAACAGTTGTCGGTCACTTTGGCCGGCTCCGGATAGCGGGCGAATTCGCAATAGATCGCCGGCACCTCAAGAATGGTGTCGTCGCGTTCGCCGCCCGAGAGCCTGGGATCCACCGGGGAGTTGATGATGCCGCCCTGCGCCGTGGTGATGGCGCAGTACGCGTTGCGGTCTTCCGTAAGGAATGCGGCAATCTCAGCCTCCAGCGCTTGCACTTCGCTGATGGGTGCCTCGGGCATGGCTGCCAGCTCTTCCAGTGCGGTGAGATCTGGGGGCACGCTAGGGGTGGGGTTGCTCACCGGGATCTGCACGCACGCGGCAGTGAGAAGACTTAAAATCCCAGCGAAAACGACGACGGCGCCCCGCCGTGCGCGCGCGTGCACTCCCCCGGTGCGTGCCTGCATGACGCCGTTACCCGACCTTCGTCAGCGGGGCGTAACGCAGCAACAGGCGTTTCTCGCCGACGTCGAACCGCACCTTGGCCACCATCTTGTCCCCCGAGCCCTCGACCGCCAGAACAGTACCGTTTCCAAACGTAGTGTGGTTGACCTTGTCTCCGGTCGACACGGCGACCACTTCCTTCTGCGGCTGCACGCGGCCAGCGGCTTTGCCTGGCAGGCCACGGCCGACGTCGTTGGCCGACGCTGTGCCCGCCCCCCAGTGGGAGCCGCTGAAGCGCGGACCGCTGATGCTCTGCCCACCGTTCCAGGCCGGCCGGGCCGCCGCTTCCCGCTTCCAGTCGATCAGCTCATCCGGCACCTCGCCGATGAACTGGCTGGCCGGGTTGTACTGGCTTTGTCCCCAGAGACTACGCACTTCGGAGCGGGTGATGTAGAGCCGCTTGCGTGCACGCGTGAGGCCAACATAGGCGAGGCGGCGTTCTTCGGCGAGTTCCGCGGGGTCGGTGGCCGAGCGCTGGTGCGGGAAGATGCCCTGCTCCATGCCGGTGAGGAACACCACCGGGAATTCGAGGCCCTTCGCTGTGTGCAGCGTCATCAGGGTGACAACACCCTGCCTGCGGGCTTCGGCAACTGCCTTCTCGACATCCTCGCCGGCGCCTTCCGGGGCATCGGGAATCTGGTCGGCGTCGGCAACCAGGGACACCTGTTCGAGGAAGTCCGTCAGCGTGCCGTCGGGGTTTTCAATTTCGAACTCCCGGACCACGGCCACGAGCTCCGCAAGGTTCTCCACCCGGGACTCGTCCTGGGGATCCGAGCTGCCGCGCAGCAGCGCCAGGTAGCCCGTTTGTTCCAGCACGGCCTCCAGCGCTGGGGAGGCACCTGACCCCTCGGCCACTTCTGCCAGGTCATCGATCAGCTTCACGAACCCTGCGACCGCGTTAACTGATCGCGTAGCCATGCCCGGCGCCTCGTCCGCGCGGCGCAGCGCATCCATGAAACTGACGCGGTCCCTTTCGGCGAGCGCTGCGATGGCATACTCCGCGCGGTCGCCGATGCCGCGCTTCGGTTCATTGAGGATCCGGCGGAGGTTGACGACGTCGTCCTGGTTCACCAGCACACGGAGGTACGCCAGTGCGTCCTTGATCTCTTTTCGCTCATAGAAGCGGGTGCCGCCGACCACCTTGTAGGGCAGGCCGACGCGCATCAGGATTTCCTCGATGGACCGGGACTGCGCGTTGGTCCGGTAGAAGACCGCGACGTCGCCTGGCCGTAGATTGTCCTCATCCTGCAGCCGGTCGATCTCGTCGGCGATGAAACGCGCTTCTTCATGTTCGTTCTCGCCGACGTAGCCGACTATTTTCTCGCCACTGCCCTCGGCAGTCCACAACCTTTTCTCCGGCCGGTTGGGGTTGCGGGATATCACCGCGTTGGCAGCGTTCAGGATGTTTTGGGTGGACCGGTAATTCTGCTCCAGCAAAATGGTGCGCGCGTTCGGGTAGTCATTTCCGAACTCCACGATGTTGCGGACATCTGCCCCGCGGAACGCGTAGATCGACTGGTCCGAGTCACCAACCACTGTGAGTTCTGCCGGCTCCTCCACCGTCTCGCCCTGAACTCCAACTATCTCCCTGACCAGTGCATACTGCGCGTGGTTGGTGTCCTGGTATTCGTCGACCAGCACGTGCCGGAAGCGGCGCCGGTAATAGTCAGCCACCCCCGGGAAGGCACGGAACATGAAGACCGTCTGCGCAATCAGGTCATCGAAGTCCATGGCATTTGCCTGCCGCAGCCGCTGGGCGTACCCCTTGTAGACCTCCGCTACCGCCTGCTCGAACGGGTCGGAATAGTTCGCAGCCGTGGCGAAGGACTCTTCATCAATCAGCTCGTTCTTGAGCGCCGAGATTTTGTGCTGAATGGCCTTGGGCGCGAACTTCTTTGGATCGAGGTCCAGGCCCTTCGAGACGAGCGTGACGAGCCGCAGGGTGTCCGCGGAGTCATAAATGGAGAAGTTCGAGTTAAGGCCGATGGAGGTCGCCTCGCGCCGCAGGATCCGCACGCAGGAGGAGTGGAACGTTGAAATCCACATACGTTTTGCAACGTCACCGACCAGCGCCTCGATGCGCTCCCGCATCTCCGCTGCAGCCTTGTTGGTGAAGGTGATGGCGAGGATCTGACCGGGATGCGACCGCCCGGTAGCCATGAGGTGGGCGATCCGGTGGCTGAGCACGCGGGTTTTGCCCGAGCCTGCCCCAGCGACGATGAGCAGCGGAGACCCGCTGTGCTTGACCGCCTCTTCCTGCTGCGGGTTGAGCCCGGCCAGCAGTTCACGCGCACGGGCTTCGTCAACCCGGCCTCCTCCACGCGGATGTTCGGCGGTATCCGGGGAGGACGACGACGACGCGCCGCGCCTACCTGCGGCGGGTGAGCTGAGGTGCGGGTCGAAGAGCAGGTCCATGGTGCCTTTAAGTCTAGGTGCTGGCACGGACAGAACCTGTCCGCCGTCGTCGTGCGGGTCTTGCCGGACATGACAGTGCCCGCCAGGATCAGGTGATCCGGGCGGGCACTGGAGGGCTGGGACAGGATTACTTCGTGGCGGATTCCCTGTCTTCGGGCTCGACGCCCAGGTCCAGGAGCTTGCCGCTCTTGCGGTCTGCAAGGTATGCCTTCATCTCCCGCTTGATGACGGGGAGAAGCATGTACACACCGAGCAGGTTGACGAACGCGCAGATGAACAGCGCAGAGTCAGCGAAGCTGAGCACCTGGCCGAAGGTCAGCACGCAACCGGCAACCGTGAAGAAAAGGAAGATGACCTTGTACGCAATTTCCCTCCGCTTTCCGCGGCCGAACAGGTACTCCCAAGCCTTGAGTCCGTAGTAGGACCAGGTGATCAGGGTGCTGAAGGCGAAGAGGGCCACGGCGACTGCGAGGACGATTGGGAACCAGTCGATCACGGTGGCGAAAGCGTCGGAGGTGAGGATTACTCCGTCAGGTGCGTCGCCCCCGCCCTGGACCTGGTCGATGCCGGCCTGAAGGCTCGGAGCGCCGGCGATGATGATGGTCAGCGCGGTCATGGTACAGATGATGACGGTGTCAACGAGTGGCTCGAACATTGCCACGAAGCCTTCGCTCACCGGACGGCGGGTCTTGACCGCGGAGTGGGCGATGGGAGCTGAACCGAGGCCGGCCTCATTGGAGAAGGCTGCGCGCTGGAAGCCGACGATCATGACGCCGACGATGCCGCCTGCCATGCCTGCGGGAGCGAAAGCGCCCTCCACGATGGACGCGAAGGCTGCAGGCACCTGACCGAAATTCACGAAGATGACGAACAGGCAGGCGACTACGTAAATGATGCCCATTGCGGGAACGAGCTTGCTGGTGGTCGCGCCGATTGACTTGATGCCACCGAGGATCACCGCCGCCACGAAACCTGCGAGGATCAAGCCGAAGATGAGTGCCGCGCCCGGGTTACCAAGGAATCCATCGGTGCCGCCCGTGACTTCCTGGACCTGTGCAAACGTCTGGTTGGCCTGGAACATGTTTCCGCCGGCGATGCCGAAGATCAGGATGGCGACAGCGAAGATGCCGGTCAGGATCTTGGCGGGCCACTTGCCAAATTTGGCGAAGGCGACTGGCAGGTACTTGAACGGACCACCCGAAACGGTGCCGTCGGCGTGGACCTCACGGTATTTAACCCCGAGTGTGCACTCTGCGAACTTGGTGCACATGCCGAGGAGCCCGGCGAGGATCATCCAGAAGGTTGCACCGGGTCCGCCCAGCGCCATTGCTGCGCCGACACCGGCAATGTTTCCAAGCCCGACAGTGCCGGACAGTGCCGACGTCAGGGCCTGGAAGTGTGGGACCTCTCCAGGGTCGTCCTTGGAGGAATAACGTCCGCGAATGACCTCGTAGGAGACCTTGAGTCCGCGGAACTGGATGAAGCCGAAGTAGATGGTGAAGATGACGGCTGCGGCGATGAGCCACGCGACGACGACCGGGAAGCTTACGTCTCCGATGGTGATCGGAACGAAAACTATTGCGGCGAAGACTTCAGCGATCGGCTTGAAGATTGAATCGATGGTGTCTTCGATGGCAGCCAGCCATCCCACCTGATCCGCAACGGTAGACATTGGTAGTACTTGGTTGATTGCCATTCGTTAAAGACAACCCAAACCGGGGAGTGATTGCAATCACAGACTGGGTTGGCGCGGCATTGTGATCAAAACGAGACCTGATTCGTGCTAGATTTTCAGGAAGTGCTGCTGCAAGGTAACTATCCAGCGTTGTGTGTGGGTAAATTGCGTTATGGGTAAAACAAAGGCACAGATCGCGCGCAAGCACGGACCGGCTGCTGCGGGGTTGGCACCGCAGCAAAATACACAGCAAAGTGGCAGCCAGAAGTCCAACGCCAGCGTCATCCTGATCCCCGCGGTTGCGGCGGCTCTGTTCCTGTTCTGGTACTTCCACCTGCTGACGCTCGCACAAATGACCCAGCTCTCCGGCGGCCTCCAGATGCCGGACATGCTTTTCGGCGGGTACGACGCCGGGTACATTGGTGGCCTCCAGTCCGCAATGGATGCGGATTCCCTCGGACAGCTGAGCTACGTGCACAAGACTGCCGGAACTCTCTTCCCGCTGATCTTCGGGCTCGCGTGGCTGCTTCTGGTCCAGCTCAACGTCGCCCGCCGCGGGCTTCGCTGGGCTCTGTGGGCGCCCGTCCTGCTGTTCGTCGTCGTCGACCTGTGGGAAAACGTTGCCATCGATTCGCTGCTGGCATCTTCAGCGCCCGACGGCGGTGCGGTCGCCCTCGCGTCCACGCTGACGGTCCTGCGCTGGGTGCTGTTCGCGCTGAGTTGCGCGGCGGGCCTGCTCGCCGTGCTGCTGCCGCAGCGGGTGCGGACGCCTGCTTCGAAGAATGTAAGCTAGAACCGCTGCGATTCAGTCTGAAGTGCTGCGCGGCACCCCGCCTCTGTAGCTCAGTAGGATAGAGCGTCCCTCTCCTAAAGGGAAGGTCGTCGGTTCGATTCCGGCCAGGGGCACTTTTGATGGACAGACCTCCCCATCGTGTCCTCGCCGCCGCGCCGGTAGGTTGAGTTCCATGGGGACTTTTTCAACTGTCGCGGCGCCGTCGCACCTTGTTCGCCTTTCCCCCACTGCCTGGGCACTCGCACTCGACGCCGCCGGCAAGCAACTCGCTGATGGGCCAACCGGGCGAACGCTCCCCACCCTTGCAGGCGTGCCACCCGAAGCTCTCGATGCAGCCTGGGCCGAGCTGCGCACCGCAGGCGTTGCGGACGGGCCAGCGCTCACCCCAACGTGGCTGGACGCCTTGCAGATCGTGTTGAACCCGGTGACGCTCCTGAAGTTCAACGCGCGCTATAACGGCGTCGCTGGCCGCAGTGACGTGAGCATCGACGGCGAACGCGGCGTGTGCGTCTACACCCGACGCAAGGTCGAAGCGACGCACGACGACGGCTTCCGGACCCTTGAACACGAACCGGCGATCGAGGTTGCCCTCTTCGACGTCGCATCCGTGTGGGGCGCGATTGCCCGGACGCTGCCACCGTTGCCGGAGCTGCGTGCCGACGCCGCGCATGCCCGTTC
Source organism: Arthrobacter sp. TRD_SC_6 (assembly GCF_055361185.1). NCBI lineage: Bacteria > Bacillati > Actinomycetota > Actinomycetes > Micrococcales > Micrococcaceae > Arthrobacter > Arthrobacter sp. TRD_SC_6. The sequence goes on along the minus strand of NZ_CM143953.1, from coordinate 1,511,539 downwards.
GGTACTTGCGGAGAACGTCGTCCGGCTTGATCCGAAGTCCGGTGACGCCGTGGTGCCCGAAGAAGCCTGCGTGAGCGCCACGATGACCACGCGCGCCGGCGCGGGCCGGCAGGTATGGGCTGCGAGGTGGTCCGTCCGCGGGTCCGGGCTCTATTCAGTGGGTATTGCGGACGGCACGCTCACCCTCGCACCGCGCCACGCGGGGCATGTTGCCCGTGAGGTGATCTTCGCGCTGACGGGTGCATACGAGTTTGCGGCCAGTTCCGCAGCAACCCCATGAGCATCACCCTCGGGATGGATCCCGAACAGGTCCGGTCCTTCGCCGGATCGCTCGAATCGGCTGCGGGCACCCTCGACCTGCTCGGGATGCAGGTTGGCGGGCTGGTCTCTGCCATCCCCTGGAACGGTGGGGACGCCGAGCGCTTCCGCGGAGACTGGAGCAGCCGCCATCGGCCGACGCTCGTGCGCATCGCCGACGATCTCCGCCGCGCAGCCCTCGTCGCAGCGGACAACGCAACCTCCCAAGAGGGGACGAGCGCATCGGAAGGCGGGTGGCCGCAACCAGAAAAGTGCGAACCGGTCGACACCGTGGGAAACACGGACGACGACGGCTGGCTTGCCGAAGGTCTGGACTGGATCGCGGGCGGCGCGGACTGGGTTGACGACGCGATTGACGGCGGCATCGACTGGCTCGGCGTGAGGGTGGACCTGGGCTACGAGAACATCACCGACTCATTCCGTGATCTGCACGACGCCTCCAGTCATCAACTGGGTCTGCTCGGCCAGTGGGCGATCGGGAACGATCCTGCGCTCATGGAGTTGATGGCCTCGGATCTACTCGTTGATGGACGAACCGTCGACACCCTGCTCACGCTGGCAACGCTCGGCCAGTGGGAGGTCAACCTGCTCGACGACGGCCAACCCTGGGCTGGTGAGCCGATCCCGGTGGGGGTGTCAATGGATGGTGCGGGGGTGGGCCCGTCTGGGCACCTGGAGAGCTTTCTGCCTCAAGATCTCGAGGCGATTGCCCGAAACACCGTGCAGGCATATTCGGACGAGGGGAACAGCTTGAGTGCTGACGGGTCGGTGCGAATCACGAAAGTTGCAGGACAGGAGGGACCCGCCTATATCGTCGACATTCCAGGCACGCAGAGCTGGAACCCTCTCACATCCGGATCGGCTACCGACCTTACCGGCAACTTGGTAACCGCTTCCGGCCAATTATCGACGTCGTCAGAATCCGTTGTCCTTGCGATGCAACAGGCCGGTATCAACCCGGGTGACCCTGTGATGCTGTCGGGGCATTCACAAGGTGGAATGACGGCCGCCGCGCTCACGGTCGATCCGGAGTTCTCGAGCTCCTTCAACGTGACGAACGTGATGACATTCGGTTCACCGATAGACACCTCGGCTATGCCCTCGGATGTGGATGTAATCTCTTTCCAGCACGTCACGGATGTGGTCCCCAGATTGGATCTCGGCGGATTGGATGTTGCAGGGAAGACTCCGGCGTCGGACGAAGCGCGTGTTGTGTTGATGAATCCGCCAGGTGCTCACCCCCTCGACGTGCCGCAGAACCACGACTTCGGCAATTATGCGGCTTCCATCAGCAGGGCCGAGGAGATAGTCGGCAGCACGTCCGAGCAGTACGCGAGCGGCGCCTCTATGCAACGCTTCCTGACCGACGATCTTGGCCACGTAGAGTCGTTCGTGGTCCCGATCGGAAGAAGGCACTAATGCAGAAGGCACTCGCATCCCTCGTCCTGTGTGCTTGCCTCGTACTTACAGCCTGCGGAGCTTCACCGGCACAGAAGTATGAAGATGCAATTTCCGCTGTGGACGGGGTCCAAAGCGTGACCGTCGAATATAACAACCACGCCGGGATGGGCGACTCCACCTTCATTGATGTAACGGCTGGCACAAATGACCGCGACGAACTGATCGCAATCCTCGACGGAAGCCTCCGCGCCTTCATCGAAAGTGCTGACCCGTACGAGGAAACCGCGCTTGGATTTCAGGTCTACTCCCAGGACAGGTCGCTGAGCCTGACACCCGAAGACCTCGAGGAGCTCGCAGGCTTCTCTATGAGTGACATGCGCGAGCACTACGGACTGGACTGATGGTGCAGGACCTTTGATCCATGACTCATACAGGAGGAACCTTGCGTAAGAAGTACACCACCATCGCGTTGGCATTGCTTCTGGCGCTCACCTCGTGTGGCTCAGGGAATGGCAGCGACACCACCCCGCTGGAGCCTGGTGCGGAGACCCAACTGACAGAAGCGGGACTAGCTCAGATCGAGGGCACCAAGATGGCGCGCTTTGACCTCAGCGATAGCTCTCTCACCAAGGAGTCAGTAGGGCTGACCGACGACCAGGTTCCTCTGGACTTCCAGCTGGATGATCGCGAGGGTCTGGTGGATCTCACCCTGGTTGCTCCTAATGGAGAGCTCAAGCTCAGGTCCGACATTTTGCGGTTCGGGGATGACTCCGAGCAGGATCGCTTCGGGATTATCACGGCATTCGAGACGTTTGACACTCCTGAGCAGATGCTGGATCGAGTGGATGAGCTGACACCCCTTCTCGGAGTGGATCCTACATGGACAGACCGCGAGCGGGACCAGATAGGGAAGAGGGACATCAAGGGGCATCCTGATCCTGCATACAAGCTAGGCATCTCGGTTCAGATTGAGGTACGCAGCAAGATTGATGATCCCAAGTCGGTGATCATCTACACGATTGCGCCCACCCCTGACGAGTGGAAAGAATGAATGCGATGAGACTGAAGAACACCGAATCCCGAAAACGCGGGTGTTTCTAGCAGTGCTGCTCTGCGCTGCAGTGCTCTTATCCGGGTGTTCCGGAGAATCCAGGGAGGAGAAACGGGCTGCTGCGATCGCCGCCGTGGACGGGGTGGAAAGCCAAACCGTCACCTACAGGAATAACTCCGGGATGGCCAGAACGACGACGATCTAGGTTCAAACCTCGACAAACGACCACGCTCAACTCCTCCGCATACTGAAAGAGACTTTGAAGGCCCTCAGCGTCGAAACAGCTGGAGAGTCCAGCGCTTTGTATTACACCGTGTATTCGCAAGATGGTTCGACCCGCGTTAGTCCCAGCGATCTCGCACCGGACCTCCTGTTGCTGAGCGACCTCCATGACTACTTCGGAACTTGAGGACAGTACTGAACGAGGCGATGCCACGGGACTGAACTACCTTGTGTATTCGAAGGACCGGTCCGTCTACCCCGCGCCGGGTAATCTGGCACCTGGGCTGCGCGGAGTCAAAGACATCCGCGAGTACGACGGACTCGACTGGATCTGCCTACTCTGTGCCAAGCCGAAGAAAATAACGAACCCAGTGAAATGTCCAGTGAAAAAGAAGCGGACCATGAGGAGAAGGAAATTCCGAAAACGCGTGTGTTTCTAGCAGTGGTGCTCTGCGCTGCAGTGCTCCTATCCGGGTGTTCCGGAGAATCCAGGGAGGAGAAATGGGCTGCTGCAATTGCCGCCGTGGACGGGGTGGAAAGCCAATCTGTCGATTACTCGAACCACGCCGGGATGAGTAGTACGACCCGAATCGTTGTCAGCACCGACACTAATAACCGCTCAGAGCTGCTACGCATCCTTGAAGATAGTTTGGAAGTGTTCGCTGCCGAGACCGGAGACGAATCAACCGACCTGAGCTTCCTTGTGTATTCGCTAGATCGTTCAACCTACGTCAGTCCAGGAGACCTCGATCCCGACCTGCGGTTTATGAACGACATCCGCGAGTACTACGGACTCGAGTGAGCGTAACCAATGCACCCCACCCCCACCCTCCGCGACTTCCTCCTTGGCACCTGGGCCGTCAAGCGAACGCTTGAAGACCTCGTGTCCGGCTCGACGGGCACCTTCACCGGAACCGCAACCTTCACCGAGAACGACGACGGCGCCCTGATCCATCATGAGAACGGCACCCTAACCTGGGCAGACCACGCGCCGACCACAGCCTCCCGCACCCTCATTTGGCGTCCCGGTACGAACGACACAATGGACGTGCACTTCGAAGACGGGCGCGTCTTCCACTCCCTGGACCTGCGAAACGGCACTGACTCACCGGAGCACATGTGCTCACCCGACCTCTACCGGGGCTCTTTCAGCATTGAAGGCATTGCTGAGTGGACCTACTCGTGGCGGGTTACCGGACCACACAAGAACCTGCTCCTCATCACCCGGCTCACCCGCCGGCAGCCCTAAACCACTTCGGCCAAATAGCCCAGCTCCGAAGACTGTCCCGCCGGCAAAGCACTCCAGCATTCCGCAAGAATTTCAACCGCCCGCTCGGTCTGCTCCGCATGGTAGCTGAACGGAATGCGCAGGAAACGCTCGAATGCCCCGTCCAGGCCAAAACGTGGTCCGGCAGCCATCAACAGCCCCCTGCTGCGGGCAGCGAGTGTCAGTTGGGAGCTGACCGGCTGGCCAAGCCCCACCCACAGCGCAAGCCCACCCGACACGTGCGGAACGTCCCACTCGGGCAACCGCCCGGACAGCAGTGAGGCCACCCGGTCCCGCCCTTCCCTTAGCTGGCGCCCACGGTCCGCAAGAATGGACCCGTAATTCCCCATCAGGTCTGCAGCGATGAGCTGCTCAAGGATCGGTGTCCCGAGGTCATTCGCGAAGCGCGCCCGCACCAGCCTGTGAACCAGGTCCGGTTCGGCGCGGATCCAGCCGATCCGCAATCCTCCCCACACTGTCTTTCCCAGTGAACCGATGAGCACTGCAGGGCCGTAAGCCGCCAGCGGAAGCGGACGGGCGCCGTCGTCGTCGTCGATAGCCAACTCAGCCATTGTCTCGTCGGCCACTACCACCGTCCCGTGCCTGGCAGCCAGTTGAAGCAACCGCGCGCGTTGGTCAGCATCCATCGTGCGGCCCGTCGGGTTATGGAAATCCGGCATCACATAGGCGAGCGCCGGATGGGTCCGTGCAAAAGCTTGCTCAAGCTGGTCTTCATCCCAGCCGGTCCTGGCACTCACGCTCACCGGCACCAAACGCCGGGCCACGGCGCCAAGCGCTTCGTAGGCGTGCGGGTAGCTGGGTGACTCAACGACGGCGGTGTCGCTGCGGTCCAGGAGCACCCGTGCAAGCAGGGCGATGGCGTGCTGGGCGCCAACTGTCACCATAATCTGGTCTGCGGAGGTGGGCAGTTCACGCTCCGAATAACGGTCCGCAATCGCCTGGCGCAATTGAGGCAGCCCCACGGGGTCGTAGCCCGAGCTGCCGAGGTAGGACGGGAGCGCCTCGGCCGCTCGCAGCGCAGCCTCAGCCAGTTGCGGTGCGGCCGGCAGGGTGGCCTTGCTGAAGTCGAGGAGGTCCGGGTGGCCGTGATCCCCCGGCAGGGGCTCCCCAGCGGGTAGCACGGCGACACTGCCTGACCCCCTCGTGCTTGCCAGATAGCCCGCTTCGCGGAGGCGGGCAAAGGTGGCCGAGACCGTAGTCCGGCTGACGCCGAGTTGCTGGGATAGTTCGCGCTCCGCAGGCAGACGAGACCCGACCGGTATTCGCCCGTCCAGCATCAGGAGACGGATGCGGTCCGCGAGGGTGCTGTAGACCGGCGCTGTTCCACGCCAATCAGACAGCAGCGAATCCAGTCGGCGGGCAGAGAGAGATTGCATCAGTCCAGTTTATCTAAATTGGCCTCTTGATGTAAGGCCAATTCACGGGTTCACTTAGACCATGCCCCACCTTTTGACGCGCCGCGTTGTACAGCTTCTCTCTGGCCTCTTCTTCTACGGCTTTGCCATCGGCATGATGATCCGCGCGGGCATTGGTGTCTCACCCTGGGACGTCCTCGGCCAGGGTGTATCGCTCCAGAGCGGCATACCCTTCGGACTGACCACCAACCTGATTGGCCTTGCCGTCCTGCTTCTCTGGATCCCGATCCGTCAAAAACCCGGCATAGGAACCGTGCTCAACGTCCTCCTCGTCGGGCCCAGCGCGGAGGTGGGACTTGCCGTCATCCCGCAGCAGAGCGAGCTTTGGCTCCAGATCCTCCTGTTTACCGGCGGCCTGGTGCTCCTTGCAGTGGCGACAGGGCTTTATATCGGCGCACGGATGGGCCCGGGACCACGGGACGGGCTGATGACCGGCATGAACCGGCGGTGGGGTTGGGCAATCTGGAAGGTCCGCACGGGCGTCGAAATAACCGTGCTCGCCATCGGCTGGGTTCTCGGCGGAACGGTCGGTGTGGGTACCGTGGCCTTCGCGCTGCTGGTTGGACCGCTGGTCAACATCGCACTGCCCCTGCTGCTCGTCCCTGAGCACCCCGGGAAACGTCCGGAAGTCAGCTCCCCGACGCCGTAAGTGCTTCCGGCTGCTCCTCGGCCGCCACGGCTTTCTGTACGGCGAACTGGGTGGAATGCAGCTCGGCGTAGCGGCCCTGCCGCTCCAACAACTCCTCGTGCGTCCCGCGCTCCGCGATGCGCCCGTCTTCAATCACCAGGATCAGGTCGGCACTGCGGATGGTCGAGAGCCGGTGGGCAATCACCAGGGCCGTCCGTCCCTCAAGGGCTTCCGTAAGTGCCGCCTGTACTGCGGCTTCCGACGTCGAATCGAGGGCTGCCGTCGCCTCATCGAGAATAACGACCCGCGGTTGGGCCAGTAGAAGGCGCGCTATGGTCATGCGCTGGCGTTCGCCGCCAGAGAGCCGGTATCCGCGCTCCCCCACCATGGTGTCCAGCTGATCCGGCAATGCTTTGACGAGTGATTCAAGGCGGGCTCGCCGGACGGCGTCCCACACTTCCTCCTCCGTGGCCTCCGGGCGTGCCAGCCGAAGATTCGAGCCGATGGTTTCGTGGAAGAGGTGGCCGTCCTGTGTAACCATGCCGAGGGTGTGGCGGAGGGATTCGAACGTCACGTCCCGGACGTCCTTGCCGCCGATGCGGACGGCGCCGGAATCGACGTCGTACAGCCTCGCAAGGAGCTGGGCGATGGTGGACTTGCCTGCGCCGGAGGTTCCCACCAGCGCTACGGTCTGGCCAGGTTCTACCCGGAAGCTGATGCCGTGCAGCACTTCCTCCCCGCCGCGGGTGTCCAGTGTTGAAACTTCCTCGAGGGAGGCCAGCGACACCTTGTCGGCCGAAGGGTAGGCGAACCGGACGTCGTCGAACTCGACGGTTGCGGGCCCGGCAGGGACGGTGCCGGCGTCAGGCTTTTCCTTGATCAGCGGGTCCAGGTCGAGCACCTCGAACACCCGCTCGAAGCTCACCAGCGCGCTCATGATTTCCACCCGGGCGTTGGCGAGGGAGGTAAGCGGTGCGTAGAGCCGGGTGAGGAGGAGGGCAAGGGTGACCACTTCACCCGTGTCCAGGGCACCGTTGAGCGCAAGCGTTCCGCCCAGCCCGTAGACCAGTGCGAGCGCCAGTGCTGAGACCAGCATCAGCGCCGAGAAGAAGACGAACTGCAGCATGGCAGTCCTGACGCCGATGTCACGGACGCGGGCGGCTCGGGCACGGAACTCCTCTGACTCCTCATCGGGACGGCCGAAGAGCTTGACGAGGGTGGCTCCAGGAGCCGAGAACCGCTCGGTCATCTGGGTGCTCATGGTCGAGTTGTAGTCCGCGGCTTCCCGGCGCAGTGACGCCAGCCGACTGCCCATGCGGCGGGCCGGGAGCAGGAAGATGGGAAGCATGATGATCGCGAGCACGGTCACCAGGACCGACGTGCTCAACATGACGATCAGTGTGAGAATCAACGCCACGAGGTTGCTGACCACACCGGACAGGGTGCCGCTGAAGGCCTGCTGCGCGCCGATGACGTCATTGTTCAGGCGGCTGACCAGGGCGCCTGTTCGCGTTCGGGTGAAGAAGGCAATGGGCATCTTCTGCACATGGTCGAACACCGCTGTGCGCAGGTCCAGGATCACGCCCTCGCCGATGCGCGATGAGTACCAGCGGGTTGCCAGGCCAACTCCAGTGTCAGCTACCGCAACCAGCGCGATGACGACGGCGAGCCACACGATGGTCTGCACCGGGGACTCAGCGATGATCGCGTTCACGACCTGCCCGGCGAGCACCGGTGTAGCCACGGCCAGGAAAGCGGACAACACCGACAGGGCGATGAACAGGATCAGCTTCACCCGGTAGGGCACGGCGAAGGAAAGGATCCGCTTGAGCGTCTCCCTGGAGAATTTGTTGTTGCCGTTCTTGGCCGAGGAGATCCGGTAGAGGGAACTCCAGGCCGCGCCTTCCATACTCATGGACGCCTCCCGCTAGTGAGTTTCAAGCTTAGGACCTGCCCCGGACACTTTCTGTCCGCAGACCGGCTGACTGGGTGCCGGAAGGTGTTGACGAGGATCCGAGGGCCGCGTTGACCAGGGGAAGCACCTCTGTTCCCAGCAGCTCAATGGACTCCAGCACCAGTTTCTGCGGAACCGAGGAGAAGTCGAGTTGCAGGATGTGCCTGTCATGATTCATGGCCTCATGCGTGAGCAGGATCTTCTCAGCCACTTCCTCCGGCGTACCGACATACAGTGATCCGGTCCGTGCTGACTGCATGTTGTAGGTGACGCCGCTCGGCTTCGGAAAACCGCGTTCAGCGGAGATCCGCGTCATGGTGTCCAGCCAGTAAGGGCGCAGCGCCTCCTGCGCACCCTTCCGCAGGACAAGCCCCACCCCGCTGAGCCCAACCCGCGGAACACCGCCTGTTGAGCTGTCGAACTCATCCCGGTAGAGGGCGGCGTGCTGCGAGAAATTGTCGACTGCCCCGCCGAGCAGCGCGAAGATCACGGGCTTCCCAAGGCGTGCCGCGCGAACAGATGACGACGGCGTCCCTCCCGTCGCGATCCAGATGTCCAGATGGTCACGGGTGGGCCGGGGAAGGACAAGCGCATCCTGCAGCGGCGCGCGGAACCGCCCGGACCAGGTTACGCGTTCCTCCGCATCAAGTTGCAGAAGCAACTCGATCTTCTCCGCGTACAGGGCGTCGTAGTCTTCCAGGGCCGCTCCGAAGAGCGGGTAGGACTCGATGAAGGACCCACGGCCAGCCGTCAGTTCCGCTCGACCGCCGGACAGCAGGTCCAGGGTGGCGAACTGCTGGTACACGCGCACAGGGTCCTCGGTGCTCAGGACGGTCACAGCTGAGCCGACGTGGATGTTCTTGGTCTGCGCGGCAGCAGCAGACAGAACGGGGACCACGGAAGACACCGCATAATCAGGCCGGTGATGCTCGCCGATTCCGAAGTAGTGCAGCCCCACCTGATCGGCGAGCCGGGCACGTTCGAGGAGATCAGCCATCCGCTGTTCAGGCGTTACCCGCTCACCGGTGACCGGGTTCTGATGAATGTCGCCGAAGCTGAAGATGCCGAGTTCCATACTCCTCTGCAACCCCGGTGTCAGGGCCCCTATTCCGGGGGATCTGAGGTTATGCGCTGGGCATGCGCGTAGCAGTTCAGGCTCTGCCCGCGGCTGAACCCAACGAGCGTGATTCCCGCCTCTTCCGCAAGGTCGGCAGCCAATGACGACGGCGCGCTCACCGCCGCAAGCATCGGCACCCCGGCGAGGTGGGCTTTCTGGACGAGTTCGAACGACGCCCGCCCTGAGACCTGGAGGATGGTGCCGCGGAGCGGGAGCATGTCGACCCGCAGCGCCCAACCGACCACCTTGTCGACGGCGTTATGGCGGCCGACGTCTTCCCGGAGGCACAGCAGTTCACCATCCCGGGAGAACAGGCCGGCGGCGTGGACCCCGCCGGTGTGGTCGAAGAGCTTCTGGCCCTCCCTCAACCTTGCAGGCAGGGAGGCAAGGACCGCGAGGTCCACCGTGCCGTCGTCGTCGTGCACGTCGAAGTGCGCGGACTTCCGGACCGCATCAATTGACGCCGTGCCGCAGATGCCACAGGAACTCGAGGTATAGACGTGGCGCTCCATTCCCGTATCCGGCAAGGCAACATCAGGGCGCAGTTGCGCCTCGACCACGTTGAAGGTCTGCTGGCCCTGCTCGTCTACGCCGGCGCAATACCGCAGGCTGACCAACTCGCCCGGATCGCTGACCACACCCTCGGAGACGAGGAATCCGGCCACCAGGTCGAAATCATCGCCGGGAGTGCGCATGGTTACGGTGAACGCCTTGCTGCCAAGCCGGATCTCGAGGGGCTCCTCACCCGCGAGCCGGTCCTCGCGCCGGCTCGGCGCACCGTCCAGCCGGAAACGTACAATCCGCCGCCGGTGGGTCACACGAGCCATTTTGTTGCTCCCGTTTCAGTGTTTGGTGCCTGCAGCTTCGAGCGTAGTTCACCGGCACTGGGTGGGCCATCAGCCTCCCACGGCCGGTGGGCTTGGTGGACAATGGACGGGACAGCGGATAAGACAGCATCAGCGCACCGCAGCAACGTAAGGAAAAGGGAACGCACATGACGCGCCATGATCCGGCAGTGGACGAAGCCGATGAGAACAACGTCGACGTCGGGAAGCCCAAGGACTGGGCGGCCGGGCTGCCCGGCGTCTACCATTCCATGCAGCCTGCGCTGAAGCACATGGGGATTGGGCGGAGTGCTAAGACGCTCCTCAACATGAACCAGAAGCAGGGCTTCGACTGCATGAGCTGTGCGTGGCCCGATCCTTCCGACCACCGCAGCACCTTCGAGTACTGCGAGAACGGCGCGAAGGCGGTGACGTGGGAGGCAACCCCCGTCACGGTGTCGTCCGAGTTCTGGGCTGAACATTCCATCTCTGAGCTGCGCGACCGGTCCGAGTACTGGTTGGGCATGCAGGGGAGGCTGACGGAACCCGTCTATAAGGCGGCAGGCGATGACCGCTACCGGCCCATCAGCTGGGACAGCGCGATCAGTATCGTCTCCGAAAAACTCAAGAGCCTGGCATCCCCTCACGAAGCTGCGTTCTACACCAGCGGCCGCGCCTCAAATGAAGCAGCATTCATCTACCAGCTGTTCATCCGCGGGCTCGGAACAAACAACCTGCCCGACTGCTCCAACATGTGCCACGAATCCTCCGGCGTCGCGATGGGCCAGACCATCGGCATCGGGAAGGCCACGGTCGCCTACAACGACTACCTGAGCTCCGAGCTGATGATTGTCATCGGCCAGAATCCAGGCACCAACCATCCACGCATGCTGAGCGCAATGGAGAAGCAGAAGGAAAACGGCGGACAGATCGTCGCCGTCAACCCGTTGCCTGAGGCAGGACTCCGTCGGTTCAAGAACCCACAGAAGCCCAAGGGCGTGGTGGGCCGCGGTACCGACCTCGCCGATCAGTTCCTACAGATTCGCGCCGGCGGAGATATGGCGCTGTTGCAGGCCTTGTCCAAGCGCGTGCTCGAAGCCGAAGACAGGCACCCCGGAACGGTGCTGGACCACGAGTTCATCGCCCAGCACTGCGAGGGTCTGGACGAACTGCGCGAACATCTCACGCACCTGGATGAACTGACGGTCCTGGAGGCCACCGGCCTTCGCTCGGAGGATATCGACGAGCTCGCGGACAGGTACATCAAGTCCAAGAGGACAATCATCACCTGGGCCATGGGTGTCACCCAGCAGAAGAACGGCGTCGGCACCATCAAGGAGATGATCAACCTGCTCCTGCTGCGCGGGAACATCGGCAAACCAGGCGCAGGTGCGTCGCCCATCCGCGGCCATTCCAATGTGCAGGGCGACCGCACGATGGGAATCTGGGAGCAGATGCCCGATTCCTTCCTGGATGCACTTGGAAAGGAATTCCGTTTCGAACCTCCGCGCGAACACGGCGTCGATTCGGTGGCCGCCGTGAGGGGAATGCGGGACGGCGACATCAAATTCTTCCTCGCCCTGGGCGGAAACTTCGTTGCCGCCATGTCTGACACCGCGGCCACTGAAGCGGCGATGCAGAACCTTGAAATGAACGTTCAGATCTCGACCAAACTCAACCGCTCCCATACCGTCGTCGGTGCACAGACAGACTCGCTCATCCTTCCCACGCTCGGCCGCACGGAGATTGACCTCCAGGCAACGGGGCCGCAGTTCGTTTCGGTCGAGGACACCGTCAGCGCAGTCCATTCCTCCGAGGGCCGCGTTGACCCGGTCGCCCCCGGCCTACTGTCTGAGGTTGCGATCGTCAGTCGGATAGCACGCGCCACTCTCGACGACCGCATCGCCGCTGACTGGCAGGGATTCGAGGACGACTACGACCGCATCCGCGACCACATCGCCCATGTGGTGCCCGGCTGCGAGGATTACAATCGCCGCATCCGGGAGAAGGACGGCTTTCTCCTCGCCAACGGGCCGAGGGATTCGCGAACGTTCAAGACTCCTACGGGCAAGGCGCAACTGACAGTCAATGCGCTGGACCTGATTGACTGCCCGCCCGGCAGGCTGATCCTGCAGACCATGCGTTCACACGACCAGTTCAACACCACCATCTACGGCTACAACGATCGCTACCGGGGCATCCGGAAGGGCCGTCACGTGATCTTCGTCAGCCCTGAAGACCTCACCGCGCTGGGCTTCAAGGACGGAGACCTGGTGGACGTACATGGTGAGTACGTTGACGGCAAAGACCGGGTCCTGCGCAGCTTCCGGGTGGTCTCCTACCCCACTGCCCAGGGCTGCGCCGCGGTCTACTACCCCGAAGGTAATGTCCTGGTCCCGCTCGATGACACCGTCAAGGGCAGCAATACGCCTGTCTCGAAGGGTGTCATCGTCCGCCTCGAGCCAGCGGGCAATGGCCCGGCCGAAGGCTCCGGCGGGGAGAAATAACCAGGCGGACCTGCCCGCGGCCGTGTAGCTACCTCAACCAGGGCAGCGGTAGGGCGGGAATCTTCTCGTCCAGCTGGCAGCCTTCGACCGGCACCACGAGCACACCGTGTGCCTCAGCCAATCCCCGCAACATTCCCGAGCGGTGGTGGACGGTCGGCATCGCCCGTCCACCCTCATTCCGATAGGGAACCAGCCGTGTGCGCCCTTCGAGAGGTTCAAAGTCCTCCCCCACCAGCGCCCAGCCGGGCTCAGGGAAGGGCGCCCCACGGAGGCCCGCAAGCAGCGGACCGCCCACGGTGAACAGGGCCATCATAGCCGCGAGGGGATTTCCGGGCAGCCCCACGAAAAACCGTCCGTCCTGCATTCTCGCCAGGAGCGTCGGGTGCCCGGGCCGCATCGCTATACCGTCGATGATGAATTCGGCGCCAAGAACAGTCAGCGCCCTGCGGATGTGGTCGGCGTCGGACGCTCCGGTGCCGCCCGTGCTGATGAGCACGTCCCCGGAAGCCCGCGCCAGCGACAGCTCGTCCATCGCCTCGGCACTGATTGCGGCAACGACGTCGTCCAGGTCGTCTCGAACGCGGGCCACCGTGTCCACGTGCCCGCCAAGCATGGTTACGAGGCCGGGAAGCTGGGGGCCGAACGTGTCCCGTACCTGCCCTGGCTCCGGAAGGCCAGCCTCGATCACCTCATCGCCCGTTAGCAGGAGCGAAACGCGCGGTGCGCGAAGAACCGGAAGGTTGTCATAACCGCACACGGCGGCCAACGCGATCTGCGCGGGGTTCAGCACCGAACCCGCAAGGATCGCTTCAGTGCCTGCAGGGGCTTCCTCCCCTGCAGGCCGGATGTGCTCATTCATAGCGGGTTCGTTGGGACGCGCGCGGTCATTACGCGTCAGCCTGCCGTCGGCAATTGCGCCGTGCTCCGTTCGCAGCACGCCCGTCGCTCCGGGCGGGACCACACCACCGGTCAGGATGAAAACTGCTTCACTGGCCTGCAACTCGGCGCACCCGGATTTCCTGTGTGCTTGCGCCCGCTGCCACGAGCTGTCCTCCAGCGGAGCGGCCGTGACCAAAGTCCACGGCGGTTCCCCGTTGACCGCCCACCCGTCCATCGCGGAGGACGCGTAATGCGGAATGGGCTGCAGCGCCACCACGGGCTCAGCGAGCGTCTGTCCCAGCGCGTCGGCGAGCTGTACTGTCTGGGCGGGCGCTGGCGTCGCGCACTCGAAAGCCACGCGGACGGCGGCGTCCCACGGGATGTTGCGTGCAGGAACCGTCACGGGCGGTCACCGTCCTGGCCTGCGGCGTCGCAGGCCGCGTTGGCCGCCAGTATGGCTGACCGCTGCGCGACAGCACTGTCCGCCTGCCCGAAACCGACCGCCATGCCAGCGGCATAACCCGCAATGAAAGTGGTCAGCGGCGCAGCAGGACGCACCACCGAATGGGCGGCCTTCCCGGCCAGCGCGAGGACCGCGTCGACGTCGACCTCCGTACCGGTAAGCTCAAACAGCTCGATGAGTTGCTCACTCCACTGCCGCAGCAGGAGATCTCGATCGTCCATGGTGAACCTTTCGCTATGCGCCCGCGTCAGGCTCCTCGACCCCCAGGTTCTGGGCGTCGGCCCACGTGTCTACATCGTGGGTTGAGCCCGGCGGGACCTCGACTGCACTCCATTGCACACTAGCAAGCAGCTGGCGCATGGAGAGATTCCGTGCTGCGTCCGGAGTCGCCTGTGAAGCAAGGTCCGGCCAGCGATACAGGGCTGCCAGCGGCTGCTCACGGCCGCCGTCGTAGGCCAGAACGGAACTACCCGTGCCGGCAGCTCCTTCCAGCAGCACAGGAATTGCCTGCGCAATCTGCGGCATATCGCAGGCCAGGACGAGCACCCACGGCGCGTGATGCGTCCGCAGATGCGCGACGGCGGCACTCACCGCAGCGGCCGGTCCGCCAAAGGGTGGGTCTTCCCGGATGAACTCCACCCTCGCGGGGGTATCAGCAGTCGAAGGACCGACAACGACGGTGCGCTGCGCCCATACAGCAGCGTCGCAGGTGCGGGCCAGCAGGGTCAATCCGCCCACCCGCAGTGATGATTTCGGGACGCCGTTGAGGCGCGAGGATCTGCCTCCACTGAGCACAACGGCGTCGAAGGTTACGCTAGCGGAAGCGCGGAAGGAACGATCGCTCACGCGGCGTTGTCAGTGGAAAGGAACTCGCTCCACTGGGGGGAGGGCTTTTCAAGCTCACGGATCTGCCAGGAGGTGCCGCGCGGTGGCCTCGGGACTACACGCAATGACCAACCGAGCGAAACTAATGTCTTGTCTCCCTTCGCGTTATTGCAGCGAAGGCAACACGCAACAAGGTTCTCCCAGCTATCAACCCCGCCGCGCGATCGGGGCATCACGTGGTCGATGGTCGACGCGGACTTGCCGCAGTACGCGCAGAGGTGGTTGTCGCGCCGAAGGACCCCGCGCCGGGTGGCTACCAGGCTGTGCCGGTAGGGGATCTTCACGTACCGGTTCAGCAGAATTACCGATGGCCGGGAGAGCACTTCATTCGGGCCGATCACCGGATCATCCCCTTCGGCGACCACACTGGCCTTACCCGTGAGCACAAGCACGAGCGCCCGGCGGAAGGTGACCACCGCCAGTGGTTCATATCCAGCATTCAGAACGAGAGTGCGCATGCACATTCCTCTTTGCCGTCCTCCGCTGGAGGTGCCCGGAGAACCGGGTGTGCCCTGAAGTTACAGCGGAGGTACTTCGGATTGACACTGCAAGGGTAAGCCGTCTTTGCGAGGTTCCGTCAATCGCCGTTCCCGTCTCCACGAAAAATTTCCGCTTGACGAGGAACAGCAGAACCCCCAGCCAAACTGGCTGGGGGTTCTGTCTACGTGTAGGGGAATGCGCTGTACTAGCCGCCTACGCGGATGAACACCGGTCCGGATCCCAGCTGGGATGGAGCAACAACGGTCTGGTTACCGTTGAAGCCGCCGTGCACTGCCTGGCCGCCGCCGATGTACACAGCGATGTGGGCTGCGCCCATGCCGCCGTCTGCGTAGTAGATAAGGTCGCCGGGGATGGCTTCGGCTGCACTGACCGTGCGTCCGAGGGAGAGGTAGCCAGCAGGCCAGCCGTGGAAGTTGATGCCAGCTGCTGCGAGGGCGTTGCTCGCGAGGCGGGTGCAATCCTGGGTGACTCCGAGCTGCGCCTGGGCAGCAGCGGCGATGGTTGCAGCAACTCCGGAAGAAACTACAGGAGCAACAGGCGCAGGCTCAGCGGCTGCTGCTACAACAACCTCTGCTTCAGCCTCCACCACTGGAGCGGCTTCAAATACTGCAGGCTCAGCAGTTACGGCAGGCGCCGCCTCAACGGCTGGCGATGTCTCGATCTCGTCAGCCTGCAGCTGCACCGCGGGAGTGGCGACGATTGGTGCCGCAACAGCCTTCACGGGTGTCTTGTTGAAGGACACCTCAGCGTCAACGGAAGCCTGGATAGGCGCTGTTACCGCCTGAACTTCCAACGCGGTGGTTACGGCGGTGCGCTCTGCCGAAAGCTCGACGGCGTTAGCTGCGACGCCGGTGGTCAGCACCAGACCGGACGCTGCGGCGATTACGACCGCCTGGCGACCTACTCCGCCTGCGTTGTCGCTGACAGCCCTGGCGATTGATGAGAAGTGGGCCGACCGCTGAACTTCGGCGCGGTGGCGTGCGATGGCACGGGTGTTCGTGGTCATATTCTGTGGCTCCAGGTCTTGCGGGTCTTAGCTAACGCGGACGAAGCTGTAGCCGGAGAGGTCGGACAGGCTGTGCAGGCCGGTGTTCATGCCGTTCAAGCCACCGCTGATGACCTGGCCGTTGCCGACGTAGATGGCAACGTGGCCGCCCGAGACAACAAGGTCACCGGGAGCGGGACTGGAAACGACCGATCCGAAAGCGAAGAAGTCGCTCGGAGCGATGTCGCCGACCGACTTGCCGATCGAGCGGAGAGCGTTCTCGACCATCGCGGTGCAATCCTGTGCAACGCCGATCTGCGAGTATGCCGATCCAACGAGCGCTGCGCCGATTCCGCTGGCGGAAGGTGCTTCGACTGGCTCCGGAGCTTCGATGGGGGCTGCTTCGGCCTCGACTGCGGGTGCTGCCTCAACCTCGACTGCAGGTGCTGCCTCAACGGCAACCGGTGCGGCCTGGAGTTCTGCAACGGGTGCTACCTCGATAGCCTCGGCCTGAACTGCGACAACCGGCGCCGCTTCAGGAGGCGCTTCGACGACCGGAGCTGCCACGGCTGCAACGGCTGCGCGCTCGAAGGTCACGGTTGCATCAGCAGATGCGGTGACGATTGTGGATTCGACGGTGCTCAGGGTCTTCACGGCCTGAGCGGAGCGCTGTGCTTCACCTGCACCGTGAGCCGGGAGTCCGGCGGTGAGGACCAGTCCGGAAGCTGCGACGATGACCGCTGCCTGCCGTCCGACTGATCCGGCGTTCGAGGAAACCGCCTTCGAAATTGCTGCGAGCGAGCTTGTGTGAGCCGGAACCGCACGATGGCGTCCGAGCGCAGAGCTATTTGACACGTTGAGTTGCCTCTCCCTACGCCTGCGAGGTGAGCTGTCGGATTCGGATGGGAGTCACCCGGCCGCGGATTATGATCCAGCGACTTAACCCCAAGGACTTCTTGCGAAGCCCACAATTGGTTCCCCCGCCTCTGCCATGCGATTGTTGCGAACGGACCTCGGGCAGTGGCAGAGCTAGGCGATCTGCTCGAGAGTGCCAAACCCCCTACGATTTGGCACGAGTTGAACGGTACATCAGATCGGTCGGTATGTCACATTCCGATCACGGAACGGTGTGTCTGAGGTTACGAAACGTAACCGGACACGGTGTGCGGTGGCTACAGCCAGCCCAGCGGGTCGACGTTTTGGCCCTCAATCATGACCTCGAAGTGGAGGTGGCATCCGGTCGACGCGCCCGTGCTGCCAACCCGGGCAATGACCTCGCCCCGTCCGACAGCCTGGCCCACGGTCACGTCCATTGCGGAGAGGTGGTTGTAGGTGGTTTCCAAGCCGTTACCGTGCTCAACGACTACCCTGTTGCCTCCGCCGTAGCCATGCCAGCCAGCGAACGTCACAGTGCCCGCGGCAGCGGCCTTCACGGACGTCCCGCAGGCCTCGCTCATGTCCTGGCCGGTGTGGAGCTCGCCGGCGCCCGTGATGGGGCTGATGCGGTTTCCGAAGGGTGAAGTCATCACCACGTTGTCCAGGGGAGGCTCCAATGATCCCCTCGACTCGGCCGCGACGATCTTGCTTCCGGATGCAGCCACGATCTCCGCGAGCTTTGCGTCAGGGTCGAACCTGCCGTGCAGGGCAGCGCGGTCAAAGGTAACCTCGGCGCTCATTGCGGCCTGGATCGGCGCTTCGGCAACTGGCTCGGATTGGGAGGCCTGCTGCAGGTCGGTTGGTCCAACCGCTGCTGTAGTTGGGATTGCCACTGTCAGGACCATGCCCGACGCCGCAGCAGCTATGGCCACCTTCTGGCTCAACCCAGTGAAGGAGATATCGCGACGCGCAGTAACGGCACGACGGCGGCGCTCACGGCGCTGCGCGTCCCTTGGCAACATTCCGGTGGCGGGAGCGGTGTAGCCGTTGCGGGCGGCGCGGCGGCTCAGTGGGACAACGACCGTGCAGTCCGTGGCCTGCACTATGACCTCAGGGGCATCAATGAAGGACGCAGCGGCGCTGGACTTAGCAGCGGGCATAGCGTTTCGTGGCGGGACAACGGGTGCAGGTGGCCGGGCGATGGTGGCCGCAGGCCTGGGGAGGGACGCCTGAACGGGCTCGATGGAGGCCTGCCCGGTGGGAGTTGCTGCGAAGAGTTCCAGCGCATTCTCGACCCCGGGTTCCAACGCAGCGAGCGTGACGGCGCGTTCGGCGAGGGCACGGCGGCGCTCGGCGGAGGTGGCTGGCATCGCGGCGGAAGATACAGCAGTGGAGGCCAGAGACGTTGCCTGGTCGGCAGCTACCCGTGCCGCGCGTTCACGCCGGTGGGCGTCGCGTGGCCGCACTTCAGCAACCGGGGCACTGGCACGGCGGCGCCCAGTAGCGGTGTTAGACAAGGAAACCCTTTCTCATTTGCTGCCTGCGAAGTTAGCTGTCGGATTCGAGTATGAGAAAACTCGGCTCAGCCAGATACATCCTTTTGAGCTTCACCCCAAGGCCACCAAATCAGGTGACCACTGGTGGGTCCTCCGCCCCTGTCAATAAGTCTCAGCACGCAATCCGCAGACAGGGCTAGGCAAGCGGATTGGGTAACGCCGAAGTATCAGCGTCAGTTTTCCACTATAGAGCAGGCAACGCAGAAGTGATCATTCCGTTACCAAACTGTGGATAACCTGCGCCTATTCAGCGGAGGCCGGAAGAAGTGACAGGCGCCTCTTGAACGGATACGAAGACATGCGAGGCTACCTCCGGTGGCAATTCAAGCGCTCCCTGCACGCCCGGCACACGCACAGACACGTAGTCGCCAACCACTTCCAGGCTTAACGAAGCCCCGGGGCGCAAGCCGCCTTCATCGAGTTGCATCAGCAATTCGGGGTCCACCTGAATCGGCTCGGCAAGGCGCTTGAGCGTGACCGCCGAGCCCGCACTGTAGGTGGCCATCGCCTGCGTCAGGCTGAGGACGCCTGGCATGGGCTGTTCAGAGGGCTCCCCGCCAATTGCCTCCAAGCCGGGAATCGGGTTGCCGTATGGGGACTCCTTCGGCTGTCCAAGCAACTCATAGAGCCGGCGCTCCACGCGCTCACTCATGACGTGCTCCCAGCGGCACGCTTCATCGTGCACGTACGCCCAGTCAAGGCCAATGACATCGGAGAGCAATCGCTCAGCCAGCCGGTGCTTGCGCATCACTTCAGTGGCCTTGCGCCGCCCGAGTTCAGTCAGTTCCAAGTGTCGGTCTCCGGTGACAATGACAAGGCCGTCGCGTTCCATCCGGCCGATTGTCTGGGAGACAGTTGGTCCCGAGTGCCGCAGGCGCTCTGCGATGCGAGCCCGCAGCGCGACGATGTTTTCCTCTTCCAGTTCCAGAATGGTCCGCAAATACATCTCGGTTGTGTCGATGAGGTCCGTCATGCGGGTTCAGCTCCTAGGCCCTGGTGCGGGTTTAGCGTCGATTGCACGGCTTGGGGGTTCCCGCTCGCTGGTTCGCCGTCGTCATCCCTACCGCCACACAAGGTTAACCTATCCGCCGGTCCTTGTTCCGATTGTTCCGGGCAACACCCGAAACCGTTGCAGCGGTTCAGCGGAAATGGGTCACAATGTACTGCCCCTGTGGACGCTGGTGCAGAATGGGTCTCGACCCCAACACTGCCGTGAACCGTCCTGGAGCGACTATGAGCAATACACCTGACATCCGCATCCCCACTGAGATCCTGCCCAAAGACGGGCGGTTTGGCGCCGGGCCCTCGAAGGTGCGCAGCGCCCAGGTTGACGCCCTGGTTCGGGCGGGCGGCACACTGCTCGGGACCTCCCACCGGCAGGCGCCGGTCAAGAACCTGGTGGGCTCAGTCCGCTCCGGACTCATGGATTTCTTCCAGGCACCCTCGGACTATGAGGTTGTGCTCGGCGTCGGCGGTTCAACAGCGTTCTGGGATGTTGCTTCGTTCGGGCTGGTGAACGCAAAGGCACAGCACCTGTCCTTTGGCGAGTTCGGATCCAAATTTGCATCCGCCACTAACAAGGCGCCGTTCCTTGGAGACTCGACAGTCATCAAGGCCGATCCCGGAACCCGCCCGCAGCCCGCTGCCGAGTCCGGCGTCGACTTCTATGCCTGGCCGCAGAACGAGACCTCCACCGGCGTCGCGGCCCCCGTCCACCGGGTTGACGGAGCCGACGACGGCGCGCTCATAGCCATCGATGCGACGTCGGCGGCCGGCGGCCTTGCCGTCGATGTGTCCCAGGCGGACGTCTATTACTTTGCACCGCAGAAAAACTTCGCCTCCGACGGTGGCCTTTGGCTTGGGCTGTTCTCCCCCGCCGCGATAGAGCGTGCCGCCTCGATCAAGGCGTCCAACCGTTGGATTCCGGACTTCCTGGACCTGCAGACAGCCATCGACAACTCCCGGCTGAACCAGACCTATAACACCCCCGCTCTTGGCACCCTGGTCACGCTCAACGAACAGATTGAGTGGCTCAACGGCAACGGCGGCCTCGACTTCGCTTCGAGCCGCACCGCTGACTCCGCCGGGCGGGTTTACAGCTGGGCGGAGCAATGCGCGGTTGCCACCCCGTACGTGTTGGATCCGGCGGACCGGTCGAACGTTATCGCGACAATTGACTTTGACGATTCCATTGACGCCGCAGCAATCGCGAAGACCCTGCGTGCCAACGGAATTGTCGACGTCGAGCCCTACCGGAAGCTTGGACGCAACCAGCTGCGCATCGCCACCTTCGTGGCGATCGAGCCCGATGATGTCTCGGCCCTTCTGCAGAGCATCGACTACGTCATTGAGCAATCCGCGGCGGGAGCCTAACCGTTCCGCTCGGTGGTATCCCGCGCGGTCGCTGCGAGAGTCAGTTTCAGCCTGCGCGGCGCGGGATGTGTCAGGTGCAGTGACAACCTGTGCGAGCGCCAGATCCAGATCAAACCGGCGACGGCGGCGACAGCACCAGAAAGGGCGGCAACGGCAAGTCCCCAACGCGGGCCGTACGCATTGGTCACCCAGCCCACAATGGGTGCGCCGATAGGCGTGCCGCCGAGGAAGATCGCGAAATACAGGGACATCACCCTGCCGCGCATTTCCTGGGCGGTAGTGGTCTGGACGTAAGCGTTCGCGCTGGTCATCAGCGTGAGCGCGGATAGCCCCACGGGCACCAGTGCGACGCCGAAGAGCCAGACTGACGGTGCCAGCGCTGCGAGCGTGCATGCCACCCCGAAGGCGGCGGACGCTCCGAAAATAAACCTGAGGCGGGGTCGCTCCCGGCGGGCTGAGAGCAGCGCTCCCGCGACAGAGCCCACGGCCATGATGGAGGACAGCGTGCCGAACACACCCGCGCCCGTGTTGAACTCCGTCCGTGCCATCGCCGCGATATAGACGGCGAAGTTCAGGCCGAAGGTTCCGACGACGAAGATGGCGAACATCACCATCATGAGGTCCGGGCGGTGGCGCACATAGCTGAAGCCCGCCCGGATGCGTCCGGGAGCGGACCTGGTCAGAACCCGGAGCTCGCTCTGCCTGATCGTGACAAGCACGAAGATCATGGCGCCGAAGGTCAGCGCGTTGATCAGGAAGACCCAGCCCGGACCCACAGCCACTGTGAGTAGCCCCGCTACCGCCGGCCCGAACATACGGGCCCCGTTGAAGGAGGCGCTGTTCAGGGCGACCGCGTTCGGCAGGTAGTCGTCGCGGACAAGCTCCGAAACGAACGTCTGCCGGGCGGGCGCATCGATGGCCGAAACAAGTCCCAAAGCGAGCGCAAAAGCGTACACATGCCAAAGCTCAGCGGCTCCGGAAACCACCAGGATTCCGAGACCGATTCCCAACGCGGCCATCGCAGCCTGCGTCCCGATCAAAAGTTTGCGCCGGTCCACTGAGTCTGCAATAAGCCCGGCCCAAGGCGCCATGAATAGCTGCGGTCCCAGCTGCAGTGCCATCACAATCCCCATGGCAGCGGCGTCCTGGTCGGTCAGGATGTCGTACACCAGCCAGTCCTGGGCGGTGCGCTGCATCCACGTGCCGATATTTGAGATCAGCGCGCCAATGAACCACAGCCGGTAGTTGTGGATGTGCAGGGAGCGGAACGTGCCCATCAGGACACCTTCCTCCATGCATCAACCCACACCTCAGGCAACTGGGGGTTCGCCTCCAGGGATGCTTGGGTCGGTGTGGTCCTCCAAAGGGGCCACCAGATCATCGGCTGCGCTGAGAACTACAGTGTCCACCAAAGCGACGTCCGCCTGTGCGGTGTCTGCAGTCCCATCATCAGAGCCCTCGGAATCCTCCGGCCGGACCCGCTCGGACCACGGCACCCACGCAGGGGCAAGGAGCGAATCCTCAGACGGCAACAGACCCACCTCGCACACGGTGGCGTCCTTGCCGCGGGGCAGGCGGGCCAGAGTTGCATACCAGTGCCAGCCGACGTAGCCAGGAACGAACGCCTGGAACCGGTGCGTGACCAGCCGCTCGGCATCGGGTGACACGCCTTGGTGCTCTCCGACTTCGCTTTCATCAGCGACCTCCAGGACGCCGCTGCGTGCAGCATCGACTGCGGCCGCCAAAACGGCGTCCGGCTTGGACGGCCGACGAACTGGCCTGCGTTTCGGCATTAGCGGTATCGAGTCGACAGCGGGCTCTTCGCTCACCTCGGTCGGCACTGAAAGCTCCGGGGACTCAGTCATGCCCTCGCCTAAACGTCCAGGTCATCTGCAACGGCGCGAAGCACCGCTGCCACCTTGGCCGAGTGGGACTTGTCAGGGTAGCGGCCGCGGCGAAGCCCGTTGGAGACGTCATCGAGCAGCTTTATCAGGTCTTCAGTGATGATTGCCATGTCCTCGGCACTCTTGCGTGTTGCCTTCGCCACCGAAGGCTGCGCGTCGAGGATCCGCGCGGAAAGCGCCTGGAGACCCTTACGGCCATCAGCAACGCCGAATTCAAGCTTGGCGCCGACCTTCACTTCCGTCACTCCAGGAGGCAGCGCCGAGGCATGCAGGAACACTTCCTTGCCGTCATCCGTCGCGAGAAAGCCAAAGCCCTTCTCAGAGTCGAACCACTTCACCTTGCCGATGGGCACGTAATTACCTCGTTCTTGAACCGCTGGCGCCTGCACTGTCGCGTTCCGTCGGGGAAGCGCTGGCCGGTTCACCGGTCAACTGTCCGATTCAACAGTTCAATGCAAAGCGTGGGGAAAGTCTGCCTTAACAGGATACCCGTCGCGGGGGCCGGAGTGGGCAGGAGTGCGCTCTTGTACGCTGGAAGCATCATGCCGCAGACCCCACCCCAAACCCCAGCCAATGACGACGACGCCCGCCTGCAGACGGCGCCGGAGCCGGGGCAACGCGGGCGCCTCGCACTGCTGATTGCCGCCGTCGGGCTGGCTGTCCTTGGGCTTGGCTCGCTCGTGGTGATCCTCCTGACGGAACTGCTGGAGTCCGAGCCATGGCCCGGCTTCGTCCTACTCGCCTACGTCTGCCTGCCCCTGGGGTTCCTGTTCATG
The DNA here is from genome assembly GCF_055361185.1 of Arthrobacter sp. TRD_SC_6. NCBI lineage: Bacteria > Bacillati > Actinomycetota > Actinomycetes > Micrococcales > Micrococcaceae > Arthrobacter > Arthrobacter sp. TRD_SC_6. Next base: position 1,487,616 of record NZ_CM143953.1, on the reverse strand, counting down.
GTCCTCACCGTCCTTCTCAGCATCCGGCGCCGCAGACTTTCCTGATGCTCCGGGTGAGGTTCGCCGAGTGCGAGTAACCTAGATACGGTGTCCGCTATCCGCGCCCTGGCCCAGGATTTGGCCTCCCGCAGCGATGCCGAGCTTCGGCAGCTCATGGCCGCGCGCCCGGACATCGTGCTCCCCTCCGTCCCGGATTTCTCCGCGCTTGCTGCCCGCGCTTCCACCCGGGTCAGCGTCCAACGCGCGCTTGAATCGCTGACCACGCCGTGTCTGGCGGTCCTCGAAGCGCTCGTCCTGGTGACCGACCTTGATGCACCTGCTGGAACCACCGCCCCGGATCTCAAGCGCGCTATTCCCGGCACTACGGCGAAAGTGCTGGAGCCGTATCTGACCCACCTTCACTCACTGGCCCTGCTGCGCTCCGGCCCCGCGGTCAAGGGGCGGAAGTCCTTCTATCCCCTCGACACCCTGCAGGAGGCGCTCGGCCCGTACCCTGCCGGGCTAGGCCGCCCGCTCAACGTTCTGGCCGGGCAGTACCCGGAGTTCGGCGAGCGAATCCTGGCCGGGCTGAATGTGCTGCGCGCCGAAAACACGTCTTTGGTGACCGCCGCCGCGGGCAGCGCCCCGGCTGACCTCGCAGCGGCGCTCGGTGAGTCCGGTGCAGGAATCATCGAACAGGCACCGGAGCGGGCACGGTCACTGCTGCAGAAGCTCACTGCTTCCCCGGTCGGCGCGGCGCCTGCAGCCGGGAACGGTTCCGGCTCACCGGTGCAATGGCTCCTTGAACGCGGGCTGCTTATCCGTCTGGATGCGAACCACGTTGAGTTGCCCCGGGAAGTCGGTATTGCTGTTCGCGGAGGGGCGGTCATTCCGGCGCTCCCAGTGACTCCCCCATCGCCCGAGCTGCGGACCGTCCGTGCAAGCCTCCGGGATAATGCGGCCTACGGTGCCGCCGCAGAGTCGCTCCGCCTCGTCACCGAACTGCTCGCCGTGATCCACGCCGAGCCCGTCGCCACCCTCCGGACCGGGGGTGTTGGGGTCCGTGAAATCCGGCGGGTCGCCGATGCCCTGCGGATCGACCGGGAGCTGGTCAGCTGGCTGCTTGAACTGGCCGCCTTCACCCGTCTGATCACCCTGGATCCGGACAGTTCCCGCTGGACCTCAACGCCGGGGGACGATTGGTACGCCCTCAAACGGGACGAGCAGTGGGTGCGCATGGTCCGCGCCTGGCTGGATGCCGAGCGGGCGCCATCGCTCGTTGGCGACCAGCTGACCGGCGGGGGTGCCGTCAACGTGCTCTCCTCGGAGGCGACCCGGACCGATGCCCCGACGGTCCGCCGTCGTGCGCTCACGGCTGCAGCGGACCTCACTAAGGAAACAACACACGACGACGGCGCAGCGCCCGTCCTCACGCCGGCCGCCGTCGTCGAGCGCCTTATCTGGCAGCAGCCGCGCCTCCGCCGCCGGTTCGCCCGCCTGGTTCCGGGCATGCTTGACGAGATGGCACATCTAGGCCTGCTGGGGTCCGGTGCCCTGACGGACCTGGGTGCCGCCGTTGCTGCGGACCGGTTCGACGACGCCTCCGCGATCCTTCACGGTGCACTGCCGGAACCGCTGAGCTACTTCATGGTCCAGGCGGACCTGACCGCGGTTGCCCCCGGCTACCTCGAGCCTTCGGTCGCCCGGGAGCTTGCCCTACTCGCCGCTGCTGAGGGGCAGGGCCCGGCCACTGTCTACCGGTTCTCGGCGCAATCCATCCGGAACGCCCTCGACGACGGCCAGGATGCCGCTTCCATCCTCGCGTTCCTGGAGAGGCACTCCGCTACCGAATTGCCTCAACCGCTGCGCTACCTCGTTGAGGACACCGCATCACGGTACGGCTCGCTCCGGGTGGGCCAGGCTTTCAGCTATGTGCGCAGCGACGACGACGCAACGCTGACTGCCCTGGTAACGGACCCTTCCGCAGCAGCACTCGGATTGGTCCGGTTGGCACCGACGGTGGTCGTTGCGCAGGCTTCTCCCGCTGAGCTCTCGGCCACCCTGCGGGAGCTGGGCTACTTCCCCGCCCTCGAGGGTGGGGCCGTTTCCCGTCAGCTACCGCGCGCCTCACGGAGTGCTGGCGCGGCGCCGTCGTCTGTCCGCACCAACCCCTGGGTACTGACGGAGGAAGACGCCGAGGCCCAGCTGTTGGTGCTGCGGGGTGACACCCGGACTGGTCCGGGAGCGGGAACCGAGAGCGAGGCGCTCATCGGGCTGGAAACCCTGCGCTCGGCAATCAGGACCAAACAGCCCGTGCGGCTTGGCTTCGCGGACAGCGGAGGGAATGCCACCCGCCAAATCTTTGTTCCACTCTCGTTCCATGCCGGGAGGGTGAGGGTCTTCGACCCGGAGAAAGACACTGAGCGGGTCATTTCCGTACATCGGATCATGGACGTGGAAACTGTGGAAGGGGCCTCGACGGATGCCTGATGGACCGCTGATTGTCCAGAGCGACAAGACCATCCTGCTCGAGGTGGACCATGAGCAGGCCACCGAGGCACGCCATGCGATCGCTGCATTCGCCGAGCTGGAGCGCGCGCCCGAGCACGTGCACAGTTACCGACTGACACCGCTCGGACTGTGGAACGCCCGTGCCGCGGGACTCGACGCCGAGCAGGTGCTGGATACGCTGCTGAAGTACTCGCGGTTTCCGGTACCCCACGCGCTGCTGGTCGACATCGAGGAGACGATGTCCCGCTACGGACGCCTGCGCCTCGAGAAGGACGCCCAGCATGGCCTGGTGCTGAGGACCACTGATTACCCGGTACTTGAGGAAGTGCTGCACGCCAAGAAGATTGAGCCCCTGCTCGGCCCGCGGATCGACGGGGAGACCGTCGTCGTGCACTCCTCGCAGCGCGGGCAGCTCAAGCAGCTTCTCCTCAAGCTGGGGTGGCCCGCGGAAGACCTTGCGGGCTATGTGGACGGCACACCGCACCCCATCGCGCTCAACGAGGACGGCTGGGCTCTGCGGCCGTACCAGAAACTGGCGACCGAAAACTTCTGGGCGGGCGGGTCCGGTGTCGTCGTCCTGCCCTGTGGTGCGGGGAAGACACTGGTGGGCGCCGCCGCGATGGCGACCAGCTCCACCACCACCCTGATTCTCGTCACCAACACCGTTTCGGCGCGGCAGTGGAAGGACGAGCTGATCAAGCGGACTTCCCTGACGGAAGACGATATCGGCGAGTACTCCGGTGCGGTCAAGGAGGTCCGGCCGGTCACCATCGCCACCTACCAGGTGCTGACCCTCCGCCGTGGCGGCCTGTACCCGCACCTTGAACTGCTCGACGCAAATGATTGGGGCCTCATCGTCTATGACGAGGTGCACCTTCTGCCCGCGCCGATCTTCCGGATGACCGCAGACCTGCAGGCCCGGCGCCGCCTCGGGCTGACAGCAACGCTGGTGCGTGAGGATGGGCGCGAGGGTGAGGTGTTTTCGCTCATCGGCCCCAAGCGCTACGACGCCCCGTGGAAGGACATCGAGGCACAGGGCTACATTGCGCCCGCTGACTGCGTCGAGGTCCGCGTGGACCTACCCCGGGATGAGCGCGTTGCGTATGCAATGGCCGACGACGGCGACAAGTACCGTTTGTGCGCCACCTCCGAAACCAAGACCGCAGTGGTGGAAAAGCTGGTTGCATCGCACAAGGGCGAGCAGCTGCTGGTGATCGGGCAGTACATTGACCAGCTGGACGAATTGGGTGAGCGCCTTGACGCACCTGTGATCAAGGGCGAGACGTCCGTGAAGGAACGGCAGCGGCTGTTCAACGCTTTCCGCGCCGGCGAAGTCACCACCCTGGTGGTGTCCAAGGTGGCGAACTTCTCGATCGATCTACCGGAAGCGTCTGTAGCCATCCAGGTGTCAGGTTCGTTCGGGTCCCGTCAGGAGGAAGCACAACGCTTGGGCAGGCTGCTCCGGCCGAAGGGCGACGGCCGGGCCGCGAGGTTCTACACCGTCGTCGCGCGGGACACTGTGGATCAGGACTTCGCCGCTAAACGACAGCGCTTCCTCGCAGAACAGGGATATGCCTACACCATCCTGGACGCCGCAGACATCCAGAAAACCTGAGACGGCTCACCGCTAACGTCCAGAAAACTCCCAGCTACTGGGAGCAAACTGGGAATTGTGAATAAGTCTGGACCTGAAGCCAAATTGCTTGTAGTCGATGATGAGCCGAACATCCGCGAACTGCTCTCCACGTCGCTTCGCTTTGCGGGGTTTGACGTTGTGGCCGCAGCCAATGGACGCGAGGCCCTTGCCGCCGCCGAGACTCACAATCCGGATCTCGCGGTGCTGGATGTCATGCTCCCCGACATGGACGGGTTCACCGTGACCCGGCGTCTCCGCGCTGCCGGCAGGCACTTCCCGGTCGTCTTCCTGACGGCCCGGGATGACACCGATGACAAAGTCACCGGCCTCACGGTGGGCGGTGATGACTACGTGACCAAGCCCTTCAGCCTTGACGAGGTGGTCGCCCGGATTCGAGCCGTCCTCCGCCGCACGCAGCCAACGGACGACGACGGCGCCATCATCCGCGTCGACGACCTTGAGCTTGACGATGACGCACACGAGGTCCGCCGGGCCAACGAGGTCATCGATCTCTCGCCGACCGAGTTCAAGCTGCTGCGCTACCTGATGATGAACCCGAACCGTGTGCTCTCGAAGGCGCAGATCCTCGACCATGTGTGGGAGTACGACTTCAATGGGGATGCCTCCATTGTCGAGTCCTACATCTCCTACCTGCGGCGCAAGATTGACAAGAACCCTGAAGCCCCCGCTCTGATCCAGACCAAACGCGGAGTCGGCTACCTGCTGCGCACCGCTGACAAGCGCTGAACAAGCCGCTAACCTTCTCTTCATCGTGACCCGCCGCTGGAACTCTGCGTCGCTGCGCACGCAGCTCATCGCCATCATGACCCTACTCATGGTGGTCACTGTGGGCATCACGGGAACCGTCACCATCACGCTGCTGCGGAACAGCCTGGTGGCGCAGATGGATCAGGACATCGAGGCCAACGCCCAGTCCGTGTCCGACAGCATCGCAACCATGGGCGGCGACATCTCGGGTCAAGGGCTTTTCCGCTTCTACGGGGTCTGGCTGGACGCCCGAGGCGTGCCGGTGCGCGCCACCCACTCGTCCGAGACAGAGGACGTTCCCGACATACCCCGGCTGACCGTGAAAGAAGTCGCGGACCTCAAAGGACGCGGCTTCACCGTGAAAGGGACGAGCAAGAGCAGCGAATGGCGGGTCGTTGCGTTCACCCTGTCTGACCAAAACATTGCCGTGGCAGTAGCCACCCGCATGACGCCGGTCAATGATGCGGTGTCCGAGGCCGGGCGCATCATCTTCACCGTTGGCCTTTTCTCGATCGCAGCCGCGTCCCTGGTGGCCTATGTGGCGGTCACGCGCCAGTTCCGTCCCCTGAGCCGGGTGGAGAAGACTGCGGCAGCCATCGCGGCGGGAGACCTGTCCCGTCGAGTCGAGGTGGAAAGACCGGCCACGGAAGTCGGCCGGCTTTCGCGGTCACTCAACGCGATGCTCGCCCATATTGAGTCCGCGTTCGCTGCCCGGATGGACTCTGAGCGGAAGATGCGCCGCTTCGTTGCCGACGCCTCGCATGAACTGCGCACACCCCTGGTCACCATCCGCGGTTTCTCGGAGCTGTACCGTCATGGTGCGCTCCAGAATGACGAAGATGTCCAGGCAGCCATGGGCCGCATTGAAAGCGAAGCCAAGCGCATGGGCCAGCTGGTCGAAGACCTTCTCACCCTTGCCCGGATCGATGAGCAGAGGCCGCTCGAGTCCCAGCCACTTGATCTTTTGGTCCTTGGGAACGACGCCGCTCTGGACGCCCGCGCCATTGCACCGGAGCGCGACATACGGGTTATCGGGCTCGACGGCGGCAAAGCCCGCCACGCTCCCGCCGTCGGCGATGAAGCCCGCCTGCGCCAGGTCGTTGCGAACCTGATGACCAACGCGCTGCGCTACACACCCGAGGGCTCCCCTATCGAGATCGCCGTCGGAGTGGCACCCGTGATCCACGGCCGCAGCGATTCCGTGATTGAGGTACGCGACCACGGGCCAGGCATTTCGGAAGACGACGCCGCACGTGTTTTCGAACGCTTCTACCGCGCCGATTCCTCCCGGTACCGCGAGACCGGCGGGACCGGACTTGGCCTCGCCATTGTGGCGGCGCTCGTTGCACAGCACGACGGAACGGTTCGGCTCGAGGAGACACCCGGCGGCGGCGCCACCCTCTCCATCCGCCTTCCGTATGATGCGGAAAGCCCTGAGCCGCGCTCAGACGACTGACACAGCAAGTCCTCCTCCACCGAGCACCTTTTCCGCGGAGTTTATCCACATTCTGCAGAACTCCCTCCTGAGGTTGCCCATCCGCTTCTAGTGTCGAAGATGCACGGGTATCAACCACAGGAGGAACCATGACCTACTTCCACGTCGACACTGATTCGCTGGCCGCCAAGAGCGCAGATGTCCAGAACACCATAGCCAGGCTGCAGGCGGAGGTGAACGCCATGCAGGCCGGCCTGCGGTCACTTGAGTCAGAATGGCAGGGACAGGCGTCGCAGAACTTCCAGCAACTCATCACCGATTGGCGGGCCACCCAGGCAAAGGTGGAGGAGTCCCTGGCCGGGATCAACGAGGCCCTTGGCATGGCCACTCAGCAGTACACCGAGGCGGAGCTGAGCAACGCGCGCATGTTCACGCACTAAGCCCGGTCCAACAGCAGTGTCGGCGTTTGCCGTCCCAGACGCCGCCGCTGAGGCGTTGTCCGACAAAGAAAAGCCGGCCACCCGCAAGGGGTGGCCGGCTTTCCTATGTCACGCGAATGCGTTCGCGAGGAACAGCGATGAAGGGTCTGGAGGCTAGAAGCCGCCCATACCGCCCATGCCGCCCATCTCGTCGCCGCCACCGGCAGGAGCAGCCTTCTCAGGCTTGTCCGCGACAACAGCTTCAGTGGTGAGGAACAGGCCTGCGATCGATGCCGCGTTCTGCAGAGCAGAGCGGGTCACCTTCACGGGGTCATTCACGCCTGCCGCAAGGAGATCCTGGTACTCGCCGGTTGCGGCGTTGAGTCCGTGACCCGCAGGCAGACCACGAACTTTCTCGATAACAACGCCCGGCTCCAGGCCAGCGTTGAAAGCGATCTGCTTCAGCGGAGCGTCGATTGCAATGCGGACGATGTTCGCGCCCGTTGCCTCGTCGCCTTCCAGGTTAAGGTTCGCGAAAGCCTTCGCACCGGCCTGGATCAGCGCAACGCCGCCACCGGCAACGATGCCCTCTTCGACAGCAGCCTTCGCGTTGCGGACAGCGTCCTCAATGCGGTGCTTGCGTTCCTTGAGCTCAACCTCGGTTGCAGCTCCGGCCTTGATGACTGCAACGCCGCCAGCCAGCTTGGCCAGGCGTTCCTGCAGCTTCTCGCGGTCATAGTCGGAGTCGGAGTTCTCGATCTCGGCACGGATCTGGGCTACGCGGCCTGCGATCTCGTCAGCGTTACCGGCACCTTCGACGATGGTGGTTTCATCCTTGGTGACAACAACCTTGCGGGCCTGGCCAAGCAGGTCCACAGTTGCGTTCTCCAGCTTGAGGCCGACTTCCTCGGCGATGACCTGGCCACCGGTGAGGATGGCGATGTCAGCCAGCTGGGCCTTGCGGCGGTCGCCGAATCCGGGGGCCTTGACGGCAACGGACTTGAAGGTTCCACGGATCTTGTTGACCACGAGGGTTGCCAGTGCTTCGCCTTCGATGTCTTCGGCGATGATCAGCAGCGGCTTGCCGGACTGCATGACCTTCTCGAGGACAGCGACGAGATCCTTGACGTTCGAGATCTTCGAGTTGACGATCAGGATGTAGGGGTCTTCCAGGACGGTTTCCTGGCGCTCTGCATCGGTGACGAAGTAGCCGGAGATGTAGCCCTTGTCGAAGCGCATACCTTCGGTGAGTTCAAGCTCGAGGCCGAAGGTGTTGGACTCCTCGACGGTGATGACGCCTTCTTTGCCCACCTTGTCGAGGGCTTCGGCGATCAGGTCACCGATCTGCTGGTCACCGGCGGAGATCGACGCCGTAGCGGCGATCTCTTCCTTGGTCTCGATTTCCTTGGCGGAAGCAAGAAGCTCTGCAGTAACTGCAGCAACGGCCTTCTCGATGCCGCGCTTGAGGCTCAGCGGATCTGCGCCGGCGGCAACGTTCCGCAGGCCTTCCTTCACGAGCGCCTGTGCAAGAACGGTGGCGGTGGTGGTTCCGTCGCCCGCGACATCGTCAGTCTTCTTGGCAACTTCCTTGACCAGCTCGGCGCCGATCTTCTCGAACGGATCGTCGAGTTCGATCTCCTTGGCGATGGAAACGCCGTCGTTGGTGATCGTGGGGGCGCCCCACTTCTTCTCAAGGACAACGTTGCGACCGCGTGGGCCGAGCGTTACCTTGACTGCATCAGCGAGGATGTTCAACCCGCGCTCGAGGCCGCGGCGTGCCTCTTCATCAAAAGAAATGATCTTGGCCATAACGGCTTAGGTCCTTTCGGGACGGTCCTGCTTGTCAGCTGCAACCTGTCTGCGGTGCCCGCGACGGACAAGTTGCGCCGGAATGATCTCTTTACGTCCCGGCGCAGCTCTCACCACAGTGGTTGCCTGGTTCACGTGCGGGGCGGCGGCTTAGCAGTCGTCGCGCCCGAGTGCTAAGTCAATAATTAGCACTCTCAGGGGGTGAGTGCAAGCTGTTCGCGGTGGGAAGAACGACGACGGCGGCGCGTACCTCACGAGGTACGCGCCGCCGTCGCAGTCGAAAGCGTTGGTCGGCTAGGGCGCAAGCCTCACGGCTTCGGCCTGGGGCCCCTTCTGGCCTTCGCCGATCTCGAACTCCACCCGCTGACCCTCGTCAAGCGCGCGGTACCCTTCCATTTGGATAGCGGACCAATGTACAAAGACATCCGCTCCGTCTTCATCCACGGTGATGAAGCCGTATCCCTTTTCAGCGTTGAACCATTTTACGGTTCCCTGCGCCATGTTGTTCTCCCACTGGTAGATCCCCTGTCGGCTGATGGTGACAGGGCTGAGAACATCTAATCCCAGGTGGGCCGTCCAGTGACGTGGAACACAGTGAACGTTATTGATCCTTAACCGGATTACTGGAAACCCGGACCAACCACCACGGTGATGCCCTGCGGGACACCCGCGTCGCCCTGGACTGCCGCGACCCCAAGCACCCTGGCCAGTTCCTCGGCGGACGCCCGCTGCTCCTCACCGTTATACAAAATGAGGGACTGTTGCGGCGGCTGGCCTGTCCAGTTACCTATTTGCGAGACATTCCAGCCTTCTGCCTGGAGACGCCCGGCCGCCGTGCTGGCCAGGCCAGCAACAGTTGTGCCGTTGAGCACCGCTACGGGCTGGGTGCGGTCGACGGCGGAGGGCTCGGGCTCGGCCGATGTCGGTTCGGCCGAGGGAGACTCGGATGGCGCGGCGCTCGGGGAGGGACTCGCCGCGTCGCTCGGCTCGGCGCTGGCTGTGGCTTCCTCCGGCGCAGAGGTTTCCTCTTGCGCTGAAGGCTCGTCAGAAGCAGGGGTTTCGTCCGATGACGGCGGCGAGCCGCTGGTAGACGATGTCACGTCAGCGACCAGCCCGATTCCAAGCCTGGGAAAGACGAAGTAGGCAGCGAGTCCAATGGCCAGAACCAGAAGGCCAACGATGATTTTCAGCGCGAGGCCGCTGGCCCTTGGCGGTTCCAGCCGCTCCCTGTGCACTCCCTGCCGGGCGGCGCTTTCGGGCACCTGATCGAACTCATCGCGGGGGTACCGGCTCATGTACTGGCGAATCCTTGGGTTGGTCGGGGCTAAGCGTCAGACGTCGACGCCGAGACGCCGCGCGGAACGCGCGCGCTGTCGGGTGGTACGTAGTCTACGCAACCGCTTCACCAGCATCGGATCGTGAGCCAGTGCGGCCTCCGTGTCGATCAGGCCGTTCAAGATCTGGTAATAATGCGTCGCCGAGAGGTCGAACATTTCGCGGATCGCCTGCTCTTTTGCCCCGGAATATTTCCACCACTGACGTTCAAGTTCCAGCATCTGCTGATCCCGGTCAGTAAGCCCTGAGGCTAATAGGGTTGCGTCATTCGACGAGTCCAACTGCGCGGCCGCGCTGCGTGCTCCCACGACACACCGTCCAATCCGGGGTTTCGAGCCTGTATTCCTGCTCCATGGTAATGGTGAATCACACCGTTGTCATTCTCCCTTAGGTCACCAGAAAGTCCCCACGACTTGCCCGCCAAGCAGTCAGGATAGAAGGATGAACGACGACGACGCCCTGTTCCCACTCCCCACGCCACAACGCACACCGCACCCCGGGGTTGGCCTGCCGTTCGCGGCACCGGCGTCGCTCACCGATGTGATGGCTCCGGACTGGGCTGCGGCGTTGCGTCAGGTGGAACCCGAGGTGCATGCACTTGCGCAGCGGCTTGAGTCCGAGCAACAGGCCGGAACGCAGGTCCTCCCCGCCGCAGAGCACATCCTACGAGCCTTTACCTACCCCATGAGCAGGGTCAAGGTCCTGATTGTGGGGCAGGATCCCTACCCCACCGCAGGTCACGCCGTCGGGTTGTCCTTTTCCGTGTCGCCTGGGACACGGCTCCCGCGCAGCCTGGCGAATATCTATAAGGAGCTCTCGGCGGACCTGGAGGCACCCGCACCTGCAAGCGGCGATCTGTCCGGGTGGGCGGAGGAAGGTGTCCTCCTACTCAACCGGGTGCTGACCGTCCGCGAGGGTGAAACCGGATCCCATCGCCGGCTCGGCTGGCAGGCTGTCACCGAGGCAGCGGTCGGCGCCCTCGCGGCCCGGGATCTGCCGCTCGTGTCCATCCTGTGGGGGCGGGAAGCCCAGCAGCTCAAACCGCTGCTCGGCGCTACCCCGCTGATTGAGTCGGCTCATCCCAGTCCGCTGTCGGCTTCCCGCGGCTTTTTCGGCTCGCGTCCGTTCAGCAGGGCTAATGCACTCCTTGTAGGGCAGGGCGCAGACCCGGTGAACTGGCTGCGCGCCTGACCTGTTGCACCTAACGGCGCCGGTTACGTCGCCTTTCGTTGCTGCTCAACTTCTTCGTGAACGGACGCGCGAGGTTGTCGCCGAGAACAACCCCGCCCGCGACGGCAAGGATGATGGTGAGCGCATTGAAGAGTCCAATCGCGCCGGCGGCGGAAATGTCGCCTTCAATCGTCAGCTCGTACATGGAGCGGAAGATCGTCAGTCCGGGGTAAAGGAACATGACGGCCGGCACCGCGACAACCAGTTGCGGAGCGCCCATGCGAAGCGCGATGGCCCTTGCCAGCATGCCGATCAACACCGCTGCAATCGCCGGGGCCAACCGGTACCCCACTCCGAGTGCCACCACCAGGGAGTACAGCAGGAAGCCTGCCGTTCCCACGAGGGACGTCGGGATGACCAGTGACATGTCGGTCTGCTCCGCCACGCAGATCATGGCGATGGCGATGAACACGAGCACGGCAACCACCGGCAACGGGTAAAGGGAGCCCTCCGAGGAGGTGACATCCAGTTCGGGGACGCCAATGAAGTTGCCGAGCACCAGCGCGACGGCGATACCCGAGACGATTCCGGCGAAGACCAGGAATGCGGAGAGGAAGCGGCCGGCGGCCGTCACCGGGAAGCCATTGATTGCATCCTGGGTCGCTGAGACCAACCGGCCGGTCGGCAGCAGCAGGAGGATTCCCCCGACCACCACCAGGGCGGGGGATATCGGAACATTCAGCCACCAGAGCAGCATCGCTGTCAGCGTGACGAGTGCCGCCGACGTTGCCGTGGCGAAGAACTCCGGTACCCGCCAGCGCCCCAGCTGCCGGGACAGGAGGTCCACGCCGATGCAGCTGACGAACGAAATAAGGGAGCCCAGTGGACCGCCGCCGATGAATGCGACGATCGCGGCCGCGAAAACGCCGAAGGCACCGGTCACCATCCAGCGCGGAAACGGCTTTGGCCTGCGGGTGATGTCGTCGAGGCGGCGCGCGGCCTCGTTGCGGTCGACACCGCCGTCGACGATGTCTGTGACCAGCTGGTGCACCCCCGTGAGGCCCGCGTAATTGTTCGTCCAGGAGCGCACAACCCTGAGCACAGTCGTGGGCGTCTGGTCCTTCGCAGAGTAATTCAGCACCACCGACTGGTTGGTGATGTCCACTTCGATGTTGTCGAGGCCGAAAGCAGCAGTGACCGCGATGATGCTGGTCTCCACTTCCAGTGCGCCGGCGCCGTAGCGGAACATCGTCTCGGCGAGGCTGAGGGCGAAGTCCAGCGTCCGGCGAGCGCCGACGTCGGGCCCGCCCACCTGGACGGTGGGGTTGGCGTAGGGACTTCCAGCCAGGCGCTCAACAAGGTTCATGGCCTGCGTTGGCGGAGACTCGCCCTGCACCAGCCGCCGAAGCACCTTCCGCGCTGCTACCTGTGAGCGGTCAGGGCGTGCAGAACGGGGGGTGATGGGCAGTGCGTCGGTGGGGCTGGGCTGCTCTCGGGAAGACGATTCCGCTTTCTTCACGATCTTCGATTTCGCCTTGCCCGGAGGTTTCCCTGCAGGCTTTGCCGGAGCAGTGGGCGGTGCTGCAACCACGTCGGCTGGGCTCACTGGGTTCTGAGGCACCACAGGCAAGGGGCCTGCCACCGGTGAGGGGTTGGTGTTCGGGCTCCGGCGGTCCCCGCCGGTCTTGTCTGCCACTCGTGGCCCCTTTCTGGTCCCTGCCCGGGAAATGACGGTTTAGTAGAACGGTTGGCGGTGCCGCCGCCAGTAAATTTGCCGCATCGCACGCTCGCCGATCAGCTGCCATGCACGGTACTTGATGGGGCTGAGCACCAGGTCATAGCACCCTACGAAGTCAGTGACCGTTTTCGTGAAGCTGGTTTTGAAGAGCCCGAGACCGTGGTGTTGATGGCTCTTGTCTTTCAGCTGGTCACTGGGCGGTGTACCGCAGAAGTCGTACTCCACGATGCCGTGCTCGTCCTTCAGGTCGTTGATCGCGACCCACTGAATGAGATGGGAATCACCGTACTGGGAGCGGCCGGGTTTTGAGCCGCCGTCCTTGTAGGTGCCCTTGCGCCCGTAGTTGATGACGAAAGCGCCTACCGACGGTTCGCCGCCCTCATGCACGAAGTAGAGCCTGCCCTGCCCGGCGGAGACGAAGTTGGTCCAGAACCGGTGGTAGTAATCGAAGGAACGCAGCCGGGCAGCTGACCGGTCCTCGATATGCGCCATCAACCGGTACATGATGCGGAAGTTTTCCTCGGTGGGCTCCATGCGCTGCACGGTGACACCCTCGCGCTCCGCCCTTCGGACTGCGTTGCGGCCCCGGGAATGCAGGTTCCGCAGCAACTGGTTAGGGTCCGGCGTCGTATCCAGGATCGCCGTGTGGTCGTTGGGCTGCAGGTTGAAGGTCTTCACCAGGCCCGCACCAAGGAACAACGCGCGTACATCTTCGCCGTCGGCAATGTCGGGTTCAATCTTGAGCGCGAAGACATTCAGGCGGGCGCCGCGGATGAACGCCCTGCATGCCTCGATGATTGCGGGGACGTCAGCTGGTGAGGCCACATCCGGACCTTTGATCAGGTACCAAAGGCTGCCGAGGAGCGGCACCTTCTTCTCGATGACCAGGTTGTACGTGGTGTAGGCGGGCGATTCGAAGACGAGGAACCTCGGGTTCCAGCCGTGCCGCGACTTCACGTCCGCGTACGACGCCGACTGCAGGATGTTGCCGCCGTTGGGGTTGGCTGTAACCAGGGAATCCCAGTTATTCTGCTCTTCCTCAGTGGCAAATCGCGCTGTAAACGTACCCATGGTCCTCAATCACAACTGGTCGGCAGGCGTCGATTCAGTCTAGCCGCATGCACTCACCGACCCCGCGCCACGTCCGGCCGCCCTATACCGCGCGTCATCGGCATGGATAGCATCGAGGAATGGAATTCAGATACCTCGGAAAAAGCGGACTCAAGATCTCAGAAATCACCTACGGCAATTGGCTGACCCACGGATCGCAGGTGGAGAATGACGTCGCCACCGAGTGCGTGAGGGCAGCGCTCGACGCCGGCATCAGCACTTTCGACACAGCGGACGTTTACGCGAACACAGCCGCTGAGACGGTCCTCGGAGAGGCTTTGAAGGGCGAGCGGCGGCAGTCGCTGGAGATTTTCACCAAGGTGTGGGGGCCGACCGGGCCGAAAGGCCACAACGACGCCGGGCTCTCCCGCAAGCACATCATGGAGTCCATTGACGGGTCACTCAGCCGCCTGCAGACGGACTACGTCGACCTGTACCAAGCGCACCGGTATGACCACGAGACGCCTCTTGAGGAGACGATGCAGGCCTTCGCCGACGTCGTCCGTCACGGCAAAGCCCTCTACATCGGCGTCAGCGAGTGGACCGCCGAGCAGCTGCGCGAGGGTCATGAACTTGCCAAAGACCTGGGGTTCCAGCTGATCTCCAACCAACCCCAGTACTCGATGCTGTGGAGGGTCATTGAAGGGAAGGTCGTGCCGACGTCGGAGGAGCTTGGCATCTCGCAGATCGTCTGGTCCCCGGTCGCGCAAGGCGTGCTCACCGGCAAGTACCAGCCGGGGCAGGCGCCCGTTCAGGGCTCACGTGCGGCGGACGACAAGGGCGGCGCTGACATGATCAAGCGCTGGATGTCGGACGAGGTACTGACCGGGGTACAGAAGCTGCAGCCTATTGCCGATGAGGCCGGGCTGAGCATGGCGCAGCTCGCCATCGCCTGGGTCCTTCAGAACCCGAATGTGGCTTCGGCGATCATCGGTGCTTCCAGGCCTGAGCAGGTTCAATCCAATGTCGCGGCCGCAGGCGTCACCCTGGATCCGGCACTGATGACCAAGATCGACGAGGCAATCGGCCACCTCGCTGAAACCGACGCGGCGAAGACCACCTCTCCCGAGAGGCGCCCCGCGTGAGGGTTGCTGTTACCGGGGCCAGCGGGAAGCTGGGGCGGAACGTCGTTCGAGGCCTGACAGAAGCCGGACATCACGTCCTCGCGCTTGATATGCACGGCGAGCGCAGCCCCGGCTTCATTTCCATTGACCTGACCAGTTATGGCGACGTTGTCGATGCACTGCTGGGAGTGGACGACAGGCACTCAGGTTTTGACGCCGTCGTGCATCTTGCTGCCGTTCCGGCGCCCGGGCTACAGGCTGATGCCGCGACATTCCACAACAACATGCTGGCCACCTACAACGTCTTCCAGGGATGCCGGCGAGCGGGGATCAAGAGGATCGTGTACGCGTCCAGTGAGACGGTGCTCGGGCTGCCCTTCGACGAGGATCCTCCGTACCTTCCCGTTGACGAGGATTATGCGGCCCGGCCGGAGAGCACCTACTCGCTGGTGAAGCACCTGGAGGAGCAGATGGCCATCCAGCTGGCCCGATGGGACCCGGCCCTGAGTATCACGGCGCTTCGGTTCTCCAATGTCATGGATCCAGAGGACTACGCGAAGTTCCCGTCGTTCGACAGTGACCCAGAGCTCCGGAAGTGGAACCTCTGGGGGTATATCGACGGCCGCGACGGTGCCCACGCGGTGCTGCGTGCTCTGGAGAACGCGTCAAATGGCTTCGACCGGTTCATCATTGCCGCCGCGGACACGGTGATGTCCCGCTCCAGTGCAGCGCTGGCAGCCGAAGTGTTTCCGAACGTGTTGATCACCAGGGATGTCGGGGAACACGAGACCTTGTTGTCGATTGACAGGGCACGCCGGGTGATCGGCTTCGATCCGCAGCACTCCTGGCGGGATCACGCCCCCGAGTGCTCAAGCTAGCCCCCACCCGGAATGATCAGTAGGCTTACAGTTCGGGTGCGAGCCTGAGGACATTGGATGTATCGACGAAAGGATCAGTCATGACTGAGAACCTCCCCGGTGAAGAGCTGAATGTGGTGGGCGAAGATGCGGTCAACGAGTCGATAGCGCCGGAAGCGCTCGATCCCGTGCGCGACGGTCAGCCGGATGACTACCCGACCGCCGCCGAAGTCGATCCAGACAACTGGCGGGAAGATCCGCTGCTGCAGGACGAACCCGGGGCCACCGCCCCGAGGGCAGAGGTCAGTGATCAGGTTCTGCGGGATGAGACTGAGGAAGAACGGTTCCTTGAGGGCGAGGAGCAAGTACCGCCCGAGGAGCCGACAATCGGAGAGGCAGCAGCTGACGTCGACTTCGGTGACGCTGTGAGCGAAGAGGAAGTCGACGGGAGCGACGACGGCGCCAACTTCGGCGGAGAGGCCCTCAGCCAGTTCGAGCCCGAGGATCTGGACCGGTAACAGCCGCTGGCACGCCCAGCTGCGGTCCGGCTGCCCTGGCTAGACTGGGATGGTGAAGAAACTTGCAGCACTACTCCTGATCATGCCGACAGCCGCCCTGCTTGCGGGGTGCAGCCAGATCGAGCAATCGGCCAGTGAGATCGCCAGCGACGCCGCGTCCCAGGTAGCCGGGGCGGCCGCTGACGAGGTGCGTTCGCAGATCTGCAATCTCGTCAGCGATGGGCTGGTCAGCGCGGAGGACAAGCAAGTGCTCGGCGGTCTTGTCACTGCTGCGGAGGCGGCCGGAGTGCCTCCGGAAATCACCGAACCACTGGGCGAGATCGCCGCCGCTGGCGACGAAGTGCCAGCGGAATCGGTTGACGCGCTTCAGGAAGCCTGCGCGCCGTCGTCGTAATTTCTGTCGGTTCGGCGGGGACGCCGTCCGGCTGATTCCAGTTCAGTGACGGTTGTCCCCCAACTCTGTGGCGCTAGGCGATTCGGCAGTATGTTGGCGGTATGCAAAGCGCATCGTTTCGGGCAGTTTTGGGTACCGTGGCCGTCGCGCTTCTCGCTGGCTGCGGCGCGGTAGCCTCACCCGGAGGGAACGTTGGCGAAGAGCCGCCTCCGGCGTCGTCAGGCGAGGTGCTTGGTCAGGGCACCGTGCTGTCGAAGGATGGCGGTCCGGCCATGTTCTGCCTCGGCGCTGTTATGGAGTCCTACCCGCCACAGTGTTCCGGCCCGGAGATCATCGGATGGGACTGGGCCGCAGTCGAGGGGTTTGAGACTGCCAGCGGTGTTAGCTGGGGTGCCTACGCGGTGCAGGGAACTTGGGACGGCTCCGCGCTCACCGTGACGCAGCCCGCTATGCTCCTGGCGCTGTACGACCCTCCAGCTTCCATCGACCCCCGGACGGATCCAGCGAATCCAGGAGCAGGTTCAGAAGACGATCTGGTCCTACTCCAGGAGGAGCTTTATACCGCGGAAGGCTCATTGGTTCTGTCTTCCTACGTCGAGAACGGATACCTCTTCGCCACGGTGGTCTACGACGACGGCACCCTGCAGAAGGCTTACGACGCTAAGTATGGCGAGAACATCATTGCGATCCAGTCCGCGCTCCGGTCGGTCAATTCGTAGAGATTTAGGGGTTTGCTGGCAGCCCGAGCAAAAATGTCGGTGGGCGAAAGTACTTTGGTCGCATGAACACTTCACCACAGACCAGGAACCAGATCCAGCACCCCGAGAAGGGCCGCCGGTACACCATTGAAGAGCTCATGGAGCTCGCTGATCAGGGGGACGCCTGGGCAGTTTGCCAGGTCGATCAGTGGGAGCGCGAACAGGCGCTCACCTACTCGGATCGGTGCTCTGACCCCTCCTGCGAAGGGTACGGGGAGCCGGTCAGCATCTGCTGTGACCAGGATGGGCAACTCGTTGAAGCGGATCACCAGGACTGGTCGCATGCATTGGACTACGCGCAGGCTGCCTGAGCTCGCACCTCAGCCGAACAGGATTGTTACTGAGCTGCCCGGTGGCACACTTGGTGTCATGACGGCTGCAATCCTCGCGTGGGTGCCCGAACAGCAAAGCTTCCCAGGTGCCTATGCGGACGCCATCGAGCGAATCGGCCAGGTGGGCTTCCTCCGCCAGGAATGGCCGGTTGGAACTTTGATCGATCTACCCCTCGGCTCAGACGTGTGGCTCCTCAAGCAGAGCGGTGCGCCGCAGTCGGACAGCCTGGTTGGCCACGGGATTACGACGACGACGACGCGCCCGGAACCTGCGGGTGCAGCTGGGTACATCGTCCAGATCGACTTCGACATCCTGCTCCCAGCGGGCGATGGGCTACTACTCGAGACACTCCGCCAGCACTTTCCCGTGTCGAAGTGGCCGGCGGATGCGCCCGCGGTAGTACCTGCCGAAATTGAAGCGGAGTTTCGCGCGCTGTGGTCCGCGAGTGTTCCTCAGATTCACGGGCATTCTGGTACGCCGGGTGCACTCCCGGCCAGTGCACTCTTTCGATCACTTACGAACCGGTACGAACAGGACCCAGACGCTGGACGGATAGCGTTGGCCCATCACGGAACGGTCTGCCGTGCTTGCGGTTTCGACTTCGAAGCAACGTTCGGGCTGGAGGGCGCCGGGCTGATCGAGCTGCACCACGTGGTCCCCTTGAGCAGAGTGAACGGGGCATACGAGTTTGACCCCATTACGGACCTGGTTCCGCTTTGCAGCAATTGTCACCGCGTCTCACACTGCAGGCAGCCTGATCCTTTCTCGGTGTCGGAACTGCGGACAATGGTCCACAACGCAGGGCATATGCGAGGTTCAATAATGACGAATGAACAGCTGTTCTCCGAAGAAGCGGCACGGCAGCTTGGTGAAACCGGTCCGCACCGAAACTGACCAAACTAACGTCTCAATGGAACCTGGCTCTGCCGATTCGAAAGCAGTCGTCGAAATGCCGGATACAGTGAGTAGATGTTCCTTGAACGCCCTCAAGCCCTTGCTGATGCTGAAATCCTTGATAACCGTAGGTCAATGCTGGCCACCGAGCCGCACATAGAACGCCTGGAGGAATGGCGGGTCGCTTACCAAACGACCAAAGGCCTCCCCGTCCCACATTTCGATCCAGCCGACGCCGGTGACCAGGCGCGTGTCCTGTTCGTCCTGGATAAACCCTCACCGGAGGTGCTCTCAGACGAAGGCACCGGCTTCGTTTCGGTCGACAACCCCGATGGCTCCGCCGAGCGTTGCTGGATTGAACGGGATGCCTCGGGCCTTCACGAGGGCGTCCTCATGTGGAACATGATGCCGTACTCAATTTCCAGCCCAACCGCCAACGATTGGACTGCCGGAGCAAAAGCCCTCGGCGCGGTCCTTCGTCTCCTTCCCCGCCTCGAAGTAGTGCTGCTGTGCAGCGATCCAGTCCAGCAAGCATGGGAAAAACATTTGCGGGACCGAGTGCCTCGTGTCATGCCGATCAAGGCCCCAGGAGTAGGGCCGCAGGCGCTGGCCCGTAAAGCTAAGCAGGACGAATTCCGGAAAGCAGTTGACCGCGCCAAGCGGCTAGTTGGCTGAAATCGAGCGTGGTCCCTTCCGGGAAGCTCTCGTACGCCAGCCCAGGCAATGAAAAAACCGCCCCAGCACTGCCTGAAAAGCAGAACTGGGGCGGTTTTGCTGGAGCCTCCTGCCGGATTCGAACCGGTGAGCCGGGTGGACAATCTGAGGTACTCGAACCAGTCCATCAGCCGGTGGTTTATATCCCCAAGGCCCGGAGGAAACGCAGGATCCTGGCGAGAATCGCACCGGTCAGTCACGCCTGCAACGGTCGACGGAGCCGACCTCGGCGTAGATGACTTGCGATTCGCGATGGCCTTGAGTTCGGTCGATCAGTTGACCCGGGAGTTGCACACCGGCGCGACTAACCGGGCGACGCTTAGATGGTGTGCACCGATCCAGAGTCCCGTTGACCAGGCTAGATGGTTCGGCGTTTGCTGGAAGTCTGCGGTGCGTGTGCCTGAGAGACCGCCATAGGCACGAGTGCGGATACCTCGCGGATTAGCACCCAAACCGCTTCCCAGGGCTTTCCCTGCCGCCTCTTTTGTTGTCCAAATCTCGGTAAGCCGACGCGGGCCGAAGTGTTCCACTTCGGCCCGCTCCGTTTCGGTGAGCGCCCAAATCATGTCTTCCATCGCGTTTTCTTGAAGGGCAGTCTCGACGTCTATGCCGACGGGCCCGGCTGAAATGGCCAACGCGGTCAGCGCTGAAGTATGAGATACGGAGAAGCAAATTTCTCCGAAATGCAGGGGAAATCTTCTGTGTCGATTTCGTAGCGAGGCGCGGGCGCCGGGGCCCAAGCAGCGCTCAACTAGGTCACCCGCAGCATCAACGGTGGCGCCGATTTTCAGGGGGAGATCAGCTCCGATCACTACTTGCGCGGATGAAAAACCTTCGAAAACGCTAAGAAATCGGGAATTTGATGTATGCACATGCAGAGCCTATTCTCATGCATGTACATCAATCCAATGCGCGGTCACTTAGGGAAGCGCATGCCCGCCGTCCAGGCGGTGCCTGTGATTGCAGTCTCAACATTCAGGGGGGAAACGATGGTGCTTGTTACGAAGCAGCACTACACCGTGGCAGATCTTCAGCGCCACGTCGCTCGAATTATCGATGTGACTGGAGAGCTAGAACCAGCACATTCCGATGCGGTCTACCCGGCCGTGTTAAGGGCATCCAAGAAATCGTCCGTTCTGGGCCGGTGCCTGGAAGCAGTTGGAAGCGGCGGGGTGGCGGTGCTTGTCCCGGAGAAGGCAAGCGATGGCTACCTCAACGAACTTACGCATCAGCTTCAGTTGTTCGTTCAGACCAGGCTCGATGAGCCAAACTCCGAAGGGATCCTCGCCTTCCCCACCTCCGGGTCCACCGGTAAACCGAAACTGGTTGCGCTTCCGGTTTCGGCGATTGAACGCTTCATCTCATGGGGTGCCAAACGATTCAGGTTCGGTGCTGACACTGTTTCCTTGAGCCTTAGCCCGTGGAACTTCGACGTTTCACTGCTAGACACGTGGGCTGTGCTAGCGGCTGGAGGAACGGTAGTAGCCGCGGAGTCAGGGAGACTCCAGCAGCAGGACTACCTGAGCGATCTGCTAGAGACGCACAGACCTTCGTTCCTTCAAACCGTGCCGGCAACACTCGAAGCAATCATCAAGGACAACTGTGCCGCGCGATCCTACGCATCGGTTAGGGACCTGATCATCACCGGTGGAGCAGTGAGCCCAACAAGCAGGGCGGCGGCGGCACGGTTGTTTCCCGCGGCAGACTTCCACAACGTTTACGGATCAACAGAAGTCAACGACTGCATGATGCACACGGCAACCGCAGACGAATTCACAACGGTTGACGAGCTCCCATTAGGTACACCAATCACAGGTTGCAACGTCGAGATGGAGAATGCCGGGACACGCCGGTCGATCATCGAATGGGTGGACAGAGCAGAAGGCGAACTCCTGGTCCGCACCCCCTGGATGGCACTGGGATACATCCAAGACGGTGAACTTGTTCCCCTGGCACAAGACGCGCGCGCGGAAAGCTATCACCGGATGCAAGACCGTGTCGTTATCGAAGAGGGTCAGGTCTTCTATAGAGGACGAACGGACCGCACCGTCAAAATCCGCGGCCAGCGGATCAACCTGGATGAGATCGAGCAAACAGCGCGTGACACCGGTCTTGTCGGCATGGCTTGCGCATGGCTTAGCTCTTCAGCAGCGGAACAGGAATTACATCTGGCATGGACGCAGCCGGAGAGCGGCCAGCCGACTTCGGGGCTTCGGCTCCGCATGTGCATGAGCCAAAGACTCCCGTCCTTCGCAATGCCGACTCGTATGCACTTCTACGAACAGTTCCCGCTCAATGGCAACGGCAAGCCAGACCTTCAGCAAATACAAGCACGCGTGGAAAGAGAGTAAACCAATGTCAACCGTCGAAGCAGTCAAACACTACATCTCCGAACGATTCGCCACGGACATCGCCCCCGAGGAACTGCCCTCGGACATCGATCTACACGCCACCGGAATACTCACCAGCGTGAGCACTGTCCAGGTCCTCGGCTGGTGCGGCCGCACCTACCGCATCCCCATCAACTCCATTCAAATTGACCCTGCCGCGCTGAAGACACCGCAAGGCATCGCCGGTTTCATCGATACGCACCGCACGGACACCGCTAACAAGAAGGAAGGCTAGGACGTTGTTCACAAGGTCGAAGAAGGAAACCATCCCCGTCGATTGGGGCAATGGCACCAGCCACCGCCTGCTCGTCGAATCAGACAATATGGGCTTCGCCATGGCGCACACCCTTGTGCGGGCAGGAACCGAATCGAAACTTGAATATCGTCGCAATTTGGAGGCCTGCTACTGCATCCGCGGGTCAGGAAGCGTGGAAGACACCAACGGCAATGTCTTCCACGTTGAACCGGGCGTTGTCTATGTCCTCGACGGGCATGAGCCCCACTATCTGCGTGCTTCCGAGCACGAAGACATGGAATTGGTGAGCATCTTCAACCCGCCTATCCGTGGAGACGAGAGGCACACGCTCTCCGTCGACGGCTTCAGCT
Source organism: Arthrobacter sp. TRD_SC_6 (assembly GCF_055361185.1). Lineage (NCBI taxonomy): Bacteria > Bacillati > Actinomycetota > Actinomycetes > Micrococcales > Micrococcaceae > Arthrobacter > Arthrobacter sp. TRD_SC_6. The sequence continues at coordinate 1,465,178 of NZ_CM143953.1, read as the reverse complement.
CCTACTAAAAGGAACCGGAATGAACAACGAGCGATGGTCAGGCTTCCTCCGAAGTCTGCACGAACGACGAATCAACGCCGACAGCGCGAGAAACGATGAGTTTTCCGAGGAGATATGGCGAGAGCTCTCCGCAACTGGGCTCTTCCGCATATTGGCAGACGACGGTTCGGTTGGCAGCAACCCCTTGAAGCGAGCCGTTGAAAGTATGCGTGAACTCGGAAAGACAAGCCCCGACCGCGGTTTGACCTTCTCCGCCGTCACACAACTGGCGAGCACAATCTACTGCCTACGCGCCTACGGCAGCCACGAACTACGAAGCAGGTACCTACCGGCTGCCGAGAACGGAACAGCTATAGGAGGGCACGCGATCACGGAGGAAAACGCAGGATCTGACGTGATGAGCATGGCGACCACGGCGACGCTCAATGGCGACCATTATGTACTGCACGGTGAGAAACGTTTCATCACTAATGCGCCGGTAGCGTCCACATTGGTCGTCTATGCCAAAACCATCGAGGGGGACCGAGACCTCGGATTATCTGCCTTCCTTGTTGAGACCAGTTGGCTAGGAGTTTCGACTTCACCAGCCATGCCCACCGTGGGGCTTCGGACCTCCCCGATTGGGGAAGTCCACCTGAACGGTGTGAAAGTGCCAGTTGAGAACCGGATCGGGCATTCGGGGGCTGGCCTGCTCATCTTGGACCAAGTGATGAAACGAGAGATTCTCCTCGCGTTTTCGGCCAACATCGGCGAGATGGAACAGATAGTGGAGCGCTCGGTCGATTACGTCAACGAGCGTCAGCAATTCGGCACGAGCATTGGCACAAACCAGCTGGTTGCGAACCGGATAGTCGAATCGCGTATCGCGATTGAACTCGGCGGAGCGCTTATCGAATCGGTCGCTGACAAGATCGACGGATACGAGGATGTAACGATCCCCGTAGCTGCAGCGAAGATTTTCATCAGCGAAGCAAATGTAACCTCCGCCTTGAACGCCATACAAGTTCACGGCGGCAACGGCTATCTGACAACCTCGTCCCTGCATTCGGACCTACTCGATGCAGTACCTGGAGCTATCTACTCGGGATCCAATGACTTACTGAGATCCAAAATCGCGACAATGATGGGGATATTGACATGATCGCCACGAATACGCTCCTGCTACAGAAAACTGCCTTGTTCGACTTCGAGCACTCCGCCGTCTCCGAATTCGTGAGATCTGCAGGATGCTACCGTGAACCAAACATTGCCCGGGCAGTCGAGCAACTCCACGATGCAGTGCGGGACGATGTCGACTACAACGTCTTCAACGTGCCCCTGCACAAAGGGCTTTCCGCTTCACTCGTGGTCGAGGAGCGCTCCGGCTTCTGCCTGCACAAAGCCGTTCTCTTTGTCGCTGGCTGCCGACGGCTTGGCGTCCCCGCTGCACTGTGCTCGGACGTCGTTTCTAACCACGTCGCTGACGACGCCATGCTTGAACTTGTCGGAGGAACAGAGTTCCTACATTGGTACGCGCAGATTTACCTCAACGGGCGGTGGATCAAGGCTGCCCCAATCTTCAATGCGCTGCTCTGCACCCTCTATGGCATCGATGTTCTGCCGTTCAACGCGAACGGAGACTCAATCGAACAACGCAACAGCCCGAACTCCAAAATGTTGTACAAGGGACAGCAGCAGATATACCCCGATCCGGTAATGACGGAGGTGCTTAGCGTAATCGGGCGCAAACACCCCCGCATGGTCACACTCGACGGACGAACGCCAACCTCAATTCAACTGACGCGGGCGCTTCAACCTGTGACGGAGGGATAGAACGTGTGGAGAACTGACGGCTGGGACTCCGAATTCAAACTCGGGATTATCAGCCCACACGCGGACATCGGCCCCGAAGCTGAAGCACAAGCCATGCTGACAGGTCTGCCGGTGACCGTGCACGGCGCGCGCATCGATTTCAGTCCTATGCATCCAGGCGGCTTGATCGACGAAAAGATCGCCCACGACCCTGTAATGCAGTTCATTCAAGAGGGCCCTATTGATCAGACAGTCGAGAGTCTGTCCAGTTCCCCCTTGGACGCCATCAGCTTGGCTTTCACCAGCTCGTCGTTCAAGATCGGTCCCGAGCGAGAACGCGATGCCCTGCAAAGACTGTCAGCCGTGGCGCATGGCATCAGATTGATAACCACCGGAGTTGCGGCGGTATCGGCGATGCGGCACCTCGCACTCGATAGGGTGGCGTTGATCGCACCATCGTGGTTTGATGACCAGCTGTGCCAGGAGGGCCAGGCGTACTTTTCGGAACAAGGGATAGACGTCATTTCAGCCACGCCGAGCGGTCCAGAGGGTGGCCCTCCGACCATAACGGCCAAGCGGATGGCCGAGGCGGTGACATCCGTTGTGCAACGAACCGGAGCGAGGGCAGTTCTCGTCGCGGGCAACGGACAGCGGGCTATCGGTGCCATCCATTATCTTGAGCAGGATCTAGGGGTTACGGTTCTAACTGCGAACCAAGTCTTGTTGTGGGCCGCACTGGAAGGCTCAGGGCTGCAGCATCAAGTACAGGGATACGGAAAGTTGTTCAAGGAAAGTTAATTCGGGACCTCCCATGCTAGACTTATATGCATGTACATGGATGATGGCAATTCGGGGGGGGCGTCATCCCTCTCCGATCTAAGCACCGCCTGGTCGCAAACGACCGCCTTCGTTTCCGCTGTCGATTCCAACCTTGGAAAATGGCTGACTACCTCCTTCGGAATCGGCCTTACCGAGTACAGGGCACTCGTTCTTCTGAGTAAAGCCCCGGACAAGGAGCTACGAGTCAACGACCTGGCGAGCAAAGTGGGCTTGAACCAAAGCTCAGTGACCCGGCTCCTGAGTCGACTCGAAGCCAAAGGGCTGACATACCGGGACACTTGTCCCGACGATCTGCGCGGAGTGTACGCGGTCATTGCCGAACGGGGAGAAGAGGTTGTTCGCGAAGCCCACGCGCCCTACGAGAAGCAGGTCGACAAACTCCTTCGGGAAGCAAATAAGCAGAGCCCTCAGGGTGGTGGCGTAGAGATAGGACGAGCACTCGAATGCATCGCCGATCTCATCGCATAGCCCCTGCCTTTAACATTCTATTTTTACCTCTATATATCTGCATGTACATGCACCATGATGACTATTAGAGAAAGGACGTCGACATATGACTACGAGAGTAGAAGTGTTCGTCGACTACGTCTGCCCCTTCTGCTTCCTCGTGGAAGGCGCGCTGGACGAACTCGTACGTGAGCGAGACATTGAACTGGAAATCCGGCCCTTCGAGCTGCGCCCTGACCCTGTGCCAACTCTGAAACCGGAGGATGACTATCTTCCCGCGATATGGGATCGGGCTGTTTACCCGATGGCTCGGCGGGTTGGAATGGACATCACTCTGCCGACAATCTCGCCTCAGCCGCGGACCGACAAGGCGTTCATGGTGCTCCAACTGGCCAATGAACACGGGCTGGCCGAACTTTTTTCCCGAAGAATGTTTGAGGCCTTCTTCCAGCAGGACCGCAACATCGGTGATGACCAAGTCATCGTCGACGTTGCACAGTCAGCGGGACTGAGCCGCAAGGACACCGAAGAAGCGCTCCGAAGTACTGAGCGTCGGGAACGCCAAAACGAGGACCAGAGATTCGCAGCTGAAACCATCGGCATATCCGCCGTACCAAGTTTCCGAGTCAACGGCAGGGTCGTCTCCGGGGTCCTCAACGCAAGCCAACTTAAGGACCTCGTCGACAGTGCCGCAGAAGCAGGGGCGAGACTGTGAGCCTGGACGGAGGGTTTCTGTCCCAGCTGATGGATAAGGCCGTGAGCTACAGCTTGGCCCACGTTGAAGCCGGCGGGCTTCCGTTCGTCGGTGTACTCACTGATGGCGAGGAACGCATCTCCGATTTCGCGGTCAACCAGGTGCACCAAACCGGAGATCCAAGTGCTCACGCCGAGATCATGGCAATGCGACAACTCATGGACGCGCGCGGCCGCCAGAGCATCGAAGGAACGATCCTTCTGGCAACCGGCGAACCGTGCGGCCTCTGCTACCGCTTCGCAATCCAGCGAAAGGTCAAAACCATCTACATCGCAGTGGATCGTGGAGAAGTCGCGCAATGGGGTTTCGATTACAGGCACAGCTACCCCGCGCTCGGAATCACCGATGAATTCTTGACCGACATCGTGCACCCTCTTCCTGTCACCAACGGCGCAAAGCCGTTCGAACGTTATCTCGCGATCAACACGCCCGTGAGCAACCGCTACGGACAAACTCTATGAAAGGAATCTCATGAGCTGGCTCTACCTCGCGATCGCCGTGATCTTTGAAATCATGGTCGCCATCGCCGCAAGCAAAGCTAACGGCTTCAAGAATGTCCCATGGACCGTCGCGACCCTTCTCAGTGGTGGAATAGCCACTTACTTCCTCAGCCTCGCGCTGCTCACCTTCGATGTTGGGGTCGGCTACGCGCTCTGGGTGGCGATCGCTGGCATTGGAATCACCATCCTCGGTGCCTTGCTCTTCGGGCAGCGCCTCGACTGGAAAAAAGCAGGAGGAATCCTCGTCGTCATCGGCGGGGTTGTCGGTCTGCAGCTCAGCGGCATCCACTAAAACAACATCACATGATCACCGCACCTAACGCGGAACAAACATCATTCTTGAGAGGAACACAGCACCATGACTAACACGCCAGCCGTCACTGATGTACAGACAGCCACGGACACACACGCAGAAAGCCGGAAGTTGGGCAGGGCCTGGCTCGTCCTCATCCTCGCCGGCGTATTCGAGATCGGCTACGCCCTCAGCGTCGGCGGTAGTGAAGGTTTCACCGTCCCAGGCTGGTCCATTTCCGCCCTTATCTTCTTCCTCTTCACCCTCTTCTTCCTGAGCGTCGCCCTGAAGCACATCGACGTTGGTATTGGTTACGCCGTGTGGGCCGGCATCGGCGCAGTCGGTGCCGCCATCCTCGGCAGTGTCTTCTTTGGTGAGACCCTCACCCTGGCGCAGGCCCTGTGGCTCGCCGTGATCATCGCAGGTGTCGTCTGCCTGAAGCTCGCCGACAGCCCGAAGCTGCGAACGAAGAAACCGGCAACGCAGCCCGCTGACGTCTAAACGCCCACACAAAGGGCTCCGACTGCGCGGGGCAATGCCCGCAACTGCCATCGCAGGCGGGAAAGGGGCAACCGGAACGCGCCATACACCAACAGACGATATTGGAAGGTTTACCGTCATGATTCCCGACCACATTCACACCTCCGAAGAGGTGGCTGCCGCACGGTCGGCAAGAGCCCCTATCGTCGCCATGGAAACCTCGGTAGTCTCAGGTGGCAGCTACCCGTCGAACCACGAAATGGCCCTTGCCGTCGACGACGCTGTGCGTCAGGCAGGCGCTACGCCCGCAAGGGTGGCACTGATTGATGGGAAAGTCACCCTGGGCCTGGAGGCATCGGAGCTGCAGCGTCTCGCTGAAGAGAACTCGCCTCGGAAGATCGGCAGCCGGGATCTCGCTGTTGCCATTGTCCAGGGAGTCACGGCAGGCACCACAGTCTCATCCAGTCTCATCGTCGCAGCGGCAAAGGGAATCAGAGTTTTCAGTGTCGCTGGAATCGGTGGAGTCCATCGGGAGCTGAGACAACCCTCGACATCTCTGCCGATTTGGATGAATTGGCCCGGCAGCAGGTCGCTGTCGTCTGCGCGGGAGCCAAATCGCTCCTAGACCCGGCGCTAACGCTGGAGTACCTCGAAACCAAAGGGATTCCGGTCGTTGGATACGGATCAAAAATGTTCCCCAACTACTACGCCGTCTCCTCAGGTTTCGAAGTTCCTTGGAAGCTCGATGAGCCCTCAGACGTTGCGGCCCTGATCGACCTGCATTTCGACCTTGGGCTGCCCGGCGGCCTGCTCATCACACGACCGATCGATGAAGCGGATGCCTTGCCGTCGGAGGAGCTGAACGCCGCGGTGGAAGATGCACTCGAGGATGCGCGTTCTGCTGGGATCTACGGACAAGCGCTCACACCAGTCGTCTTGTCCGCCATCAGTAAGGCAACGGGCGGAGCGAGCATGGCAGCGAACCGGTCGGTCCTGATTTCTACCGCCGTTGCGGCGGCGGACATAGCCCTTCGACTTAGGACGGAGGTGGGGCATGGCAGTCATCTTTGATCTTGACGGAACTCTGCTCGACACACCGGCGGGCATCGTGAGGGTAGCCAGAATGACCGCCGTCGAGCTTGGCCTCGCTGTTCCATCAGAAAAGGTCATCAGGGCGATGATCGGCAAGCCACCTCTTCAGATGTTCAGTACCTTCGGTGGAAACGTGACAGATCATGGAGCGGCAGTCATTCGCTTTCGGGAACTCTTCTCCGAGCACGTTGTCTCTTCAGCCGCCAGCCTGGTTTTCCGGGTTTGCGAGAATGCCTTGACGCACTTCAGGGAAGACACCAATTGGCGGTAGCGACGAGCAAAATCTTGCGCAGCGCCGACGAGCTACTCTCTGCGGCTGGCTTGCTGCACTATTTCGAGGCCGTCGCCGGTGCGGACTGCGTCGATAATCCAAAGCCCGCCCCGGACGTGGCACTACACGTTACTGACAGACTCGGGGTCGATCCCAGACACTGCGTGGTGGTTGGTGACTCGGTTCACGACATGGGGATGGCAAGGGCAGCGAACATGCCGTCTGTCGGAGTCCTATGGGGTGTGGACGACCGCGATGCCCTGCTCGCCTCCGGGGCGGGCGCCATCTGCCCTAGTCCCGAAGGCCTACTCGACGCCCTGGACTCAGCGCTCAACTCAAAGGAATCCTAATCGTGGCTACTAATACCGTTCCGGTCGACAAAAAAACCAGCGCCCAATCTTTGATCCTGCTGGTCATATCCATAGCCCAGTTCGTCATCGCCCTCGACTACTCGATCGTCTATGTTGCCCTGCCAAGCATCGGCGCCGAACTCGGTATGACTGAAGCTTCTCTGCAATGGGTTGTGAGTTCCTACGCACTCCTCTTCGCAGGCCTTCTGCTCCTGGGCGGGCGAATAGTCGACAAGCTTGGCGGCAAGCGGGTGTTCGTCGCCTCGGTTACTCTCTTCGGAGTCGCTTCGCTATTAGGAGGCATCGCTGAAGATGCGACACTCCTGCTCCTAGCTCGCGCTTTGCAGGGCGTCGCAGCAGCGGCCCTACTCCCTTCAGTTCTCGCGCTACTCAGCAAGGCATTTCCTTCCGGACCGCTTCGAAGCAGCGCCTACGCAATCTGGGGGGCAGTGGGCGCGTCCGGTCTGGCAGCAGGTGTGGTCTTCGGAGGAGTCCTCACCACGTTCTCCTGGCGCTGGACGTTTTACATCAACTTACCGTTGGTTCTGATCTGCATTTTCGGAGCGCTCAAATCCTTCAAAGATGACCGACCAACAGGATCAACACCCCGCATCCCGGCGTTCTCCAGTTTGACCGGTACAGCTGCGGTGCTATTGGTTGTTCTCTTCCTCACGCTTCTAGCTGATCCCTCATCAACAAACGTCCTACTGTGGAGCTGCCTCAGCCTGGCCATCTTCGCCGTTGCGCTATTTCTCCTGAATGAGAACCGGTCGGCCGCTCCGCTCATCGAGCGACAGCTTCGAGCAGTCAAGTCACTACGTGCCGGATCCGCAGCAGCCGCCTTTTACATGGCAAGCGTCGGCACAGAATTCTTCCTCGTCACCTTATTCCTCCAAGAAGAGCGCAACTACTCTGCCCTCGCCGCCGGTATAGCCTTCCTCCCGCTGGCAGCAATGGTGACAGTAGGCAACGTTGTTGCCGGGAAACTGATAGCGGCACGAGGCGTCAAGTTCACCTTGGCCCTCGGCTTCGCCATAGCCACTGCCGGCCTGCTACTACTCGCTTTCAGCTTGAACATCGAGAGCTTCTGGATCGGTCTACTACCCGGATTCATCATCAGCGGACTCGGCCATGGTGTTATCTACACCGGGATGTTCGTCCTCGGAACTTCCGACGCCCCACAGGAATCCCAAGGTGCAGCAGGATCCCTCATCACCACCTCACAATATGTCTCCGGTGGATTGAGTCTCGCCCTGCTGGTGCTCATCATCGCCTTTGTCGGCACCGAGATGGGGTATCAGATAGCCTTCGCGATCAATGCCGCCTTTGCAGCGGCAGGCATCGTCCTGGCCCTAATGCATCGGAAGGATTCGGAACCCAATGCCTGAACCAGAAAGCGTTGCAGGGTGCGAGCGGTTCCGGATCGGCCTCATCGTCGTGGACAACGATCCGGTGCCAGAGATAGAGATTCGAAATCTCGCGCCAACAGGAGTGAGTATTCATGTCGTCCGTTTCCATCTCCCGCGCTCCATGGGAAGCGAGTACACGGGTGACCCGGCTGCTCAACCAGTCACCTCGCACATTCTCGAAGTACTGCATGCCTTGGAGCGGATCGGCGTGGACGCCGTGGGCTTGTGCTTCACAAGCAGCAGCATCTTCAATCCATCGGGATTCGATGCGGCGTTCCGAGCCGCTGCCCTGAAAGTGAACCCGTCCTGGGTGGTATGTACCGCGGCGGAAGCGCTAGTGTCCGCCATGCACGAGGCCGGCGTCAGAAACCCTTATGTGCTTGTGCCACCCTGGTTCACAGAGCCGACCATCGCCGCACTCCACGATTACCTAGCTAACCGGGGTATCGGGATGGCAGATGCTCAGTACTTCGAGTTGAGCGCCGCTTGGGATGTCATTCCCCGACAAGATCGATTCGACCACGGGGCAAAATGGCATATCCACCCTCGAGAAGTGATGCAGAACCTTCTCGAACGGGATCTCAAAGGGGCCGACTCCATACTCATTCCAGGAAGTGGGTTCCCAAGCCTTGACGTGCTGACCCAAGAACCTCCTCAGCTCCCGCTTCCATTGTTCACCGCTAATGGCGCGACGCTTGACGCATTGCTGAAGGGAAGCAGGCCTGCGTTGAGTGTGTCCTCGACGGGGGGCGTTAGTCGCCAAGACTGAAAGGGCATATCTTCCTCCTCGACGGCTTCCGGGGCCCGTGGACATTGCACGTAAGCGGGGAATCACACTGTCAGTCCCGCCGCCAGCGGTCGACGGAACCGCCCTCGTCGGAGATTCCCTGCCGGTCAGGGTTGCCGAATCAACGGACACCACGATGCCAAGAAACGGAGCCACCGACTTTTGCGAAGCCACTTCGGTCGCCAACGGGATTCCGTTCCTCAATACTGACGACACATCGAGTGTGCGCCGTAGGAATTCGGAGTGGATGCCCCAGTCCAGGGCAAAGAAAACCGCCCAATCACCGGGGTACTTCCGAGTGCTTGAGCAGTTTGTTGGAGCCTCCTGCCGGATTCGAACCGGCGACCCCCTGTTTACAAGACAGGTGCTCTGGCCAACTGAGCTAAGGAGGCGTGCTGGCCAAGCCAGCGTGCGCCGTCGTCGTACTTCCAAGGGCGCTACACAAGGTTAGCCCAGCGTGCACACCGCCGGGAAATCCTTGGCCTATCAGCGCTTCGAGTCGATCTTTTCCTGCACGACGGCGGCGAAGTCGCCCACGGGGTCCGTCACTTCCTGACCGTCCACAAACACCGTGGGCGTGCCGCCGACGCCGTGGACTGAAGCCGCTTCCGTGGTGTATTTGACCCACGGGCGGAAAGTGTCCTCTTCAAGGCAAGAAGAAATATCCGCGGCGCCAGCGGAGGAAGCCATTTCCACAAGCTCTCCGTCGGTCAATTCACCGTTCTCGAAGTTCCCAAAGAGGGCCGTCGAGAAGTCCCAGTATGCGTTGGGGGACGAGTCCGCTACACACGCCAGCGCCGCAGCTCCGCGCGAGGAGTACTGGCTTTGCGAGTTCGGATCGAGGTACGCCACGTTGCGGTACTCGACGGTGACAGCCCCTTCATCCAGCCAGGTCTGCATCTGCCCAGCATGTTCCCGCTCGAAGTTCGCGCAGTGCACGCAATTCACGTCGACGAAGACCACTACCTGCACGGGTTCATCCGATCCGGAGGCCTGGACACCCGGTGGTAGATCCGCCGGATTGGGTGCGTCTTCGGGAAGCGAAGCAACGTCTACCTGCTCAGTCTGCGTCGAAGCCAGGTCAGAAGCGGATGTCAGAGTGATGCCGCCAAACTCGTTGCCGTGGGCCGGCGCCGGCCCTGCATCGGGTACCTGGTTCCTCAAATTCCCCGCAATGATCAACCCGACTATCACGAGTATCGCGATCACCGCAGCCACAACGCCCCATTTGACGAGGAAAGACGCCCGCTTCTCCTTACGCTCCTGCTGTTCGCGCAGCAACCGTGCCTGCTCACGCGCGTCGGATTTGCGCTGGGCTTTACTCGGCTGGGAATTGCTCGGCGTCATCGGTCCTCATGTCCATCGGAGGTGCTCTTTCCGGACCATTTTAGGTGACGCCCCTGAATACTTCCTGACCCCGGCCTGCCATCCGGACCCGCTAAAGTCATCAGTAGGGCTACTAAATTCAGGGGAGACTTGCATGCAGACAGGCGACACCACGTACGGGGAGTTCGAATTCATTGTCGTGTCCAACCGCTTGCCGGTTGACCGGGTGAACGACGACGGCGGCAACGGCTCCTGGCGTCGGTCACCTGGCGGCCTGGTCACCGCGCTCGCGCCGGTCATGGAGAAAGCGGACGGCGCATGGGTGGGCTGGCACGGCGCACCTGATGAAACTCTTGAAGCCTTCGATCACGACAACATGCGCCTCGTACCCGTCCCGCTCAGTGATGATGAGGTCGAGTTCTACTATGAGGGGTTCTCAAACGCCACGCTCTGGCCGCTCTACCATGACGTCATTGCGCCGCCTGAGTTCCACCGGCACTGGTGGGATTCCTACCGCCGGGTCAATGAACGCTTCGCGGAGGCCACAGCAGCGATCGCGGCCGAGGGCGCAACGGTATGGGTCCAGGATTACCAGCTGCAACTGGTTCCCAAGATGCTCCGGAAAGTCCGCCCCGACCTGAAGATCGGCTTCTTTAACCACATCCCGTTCCCGCCGCTTGAGATCTACGCCCAATTGCCGTGGCGCCGTCAGGTCATCGAGGGCCTCCTGGGAGCAGACCTTATCGGCTTCCAGCGCCCGAGCGACGCCAGTAACTTTTTGCGCTGCGTCCGCCGGTTCCTCGGCCTGGCTGTCCGGCAGCAACAGGTTCAGGTGAAGGGTGAGGACGGAACGGAAGACTACATCTCGCGCGCCGAAGCGTTCCCCATCTCAATTGACGTCCAGCGCATCGTCGACCTCGCGAACCGGCCCGACATCATCGAGCGTTCCAAGGAGATCCGCCGCGAGCTTGGCAATCCGAAGCACATTCTGCTCGGTGTCGACCGCCTCGATTACACGAAGGGCATCGGCCACAGACTCAAGGCCTACGAGGAACTGCTCGCCGATGGAAAGGTGCAGGTTGAAGATGCCGCGCTGATCCAGGTAGCAAGCCCCAGCCGCGAGCGGGTTGAGCAGTACCGGCTGCTGCGCGAGGAGATCGAGGGCTCCGTCGGTCGCATCAACGGGCAGTACGACACCATCAAGAACACGGCCATCCGTTACCTCCACCACAGCTACCCGGTGGAGGAAATGGTGGCGCTTTACCTGGCTGCCGACGTCATGCTCGTCACCGCCCTGCGCGATGGGATGAACCTCGTGGCCAAGGAGTACGTCGCCGCGCGGACGGGCAACAGGGGGGCCCTGGTCCTCAGCGAGTTCGCCGGCGCTGCGGACACGCTCCGTCAGGCCATCCTCGTCAATCCGCACGACATTGACGGCCTCAAGGCCGCCATCCGCGCGGCCCTCGATATGAGCCCAGGCGAGGCCTCCCGCCGTATGCGCACCATGCGCAGGCAAGTGCTGCAGAACGACGTCGAGCGTTGGTCCAAAGCCTTTCTGGCCGAACTCCAGAACGGCGCACGGGAGGAAGTCCTTGTCTGAACTCAGCCCGGAACTCAGGTCCGCCCTCGCAACAGCCGCCGCGACCGACAACCTGCTCATCGCCCTGGACTTCGACGGAACCATGTCCCCGCTCGTCGACCGCGCTGACGACGCACGGGCCTTACCAGGTGCCGCGACAGCATTACGCGCCCTGGGAAAACTTCCACGAACGACGACGGCGCTCATCTCCGGGCGCGCGCTCGAGAGTCTCAGACGGGTCGCCTCACCGGAACCGGAGACGCTGCTCATCGGCAGCCACGGAGCCGAAACCTGGACAGGACCCGACGGAGCGCCCATGGAGCTGACGGAATCCCAAGCCTCAATACTGCGCCACGCAACGGCTGCAGTGCAGGAGGTCGTTGACGCACATCCGGGCACGGTCCTGGAAACTAAGCCGGCCGGCGTCGTCCTTCACACCCGCACGGCCGATGCCGACACCGCAACCGCCGCTACTCTCAGCGCGCGCACTGCTCTGGGTTCGCTCGAAAACCTGCACGTGTCCGATGGCAAGAGCGTCCTTGAGGTATCGGTCGTGCAGGCAGACAAGGGAAGCGGGCTGCGATCCCTGCGGGAGCTGACGGGCGCGACGGCGGTGGTGTTCGCAGGCGACGACGTCACCGATGAACACGCGTTCAGAACGCTCGCAACGCCAGATGTCGGGATCAAGGTAGGCGACGGCGTCACATCTGCCCAGTACCGCGTGGCGTCCCCGGAATCACTGGTGGGCGTTCTAACTGAACTGCTCGCGTTACGGACTGCTGGCGCCTGAGTAGGCTTCCGTGCCATACTCAAGTCTTGTGACCTGGTTCACGGCTGTACTAATTCGGCCCTGCGCCGGTCATCAAAACTGAATAATTCCCATTCACAACGGATCGTCGGGCACGTACCTGCCCGTGAAAAGGATAATAAAAATGGCAACGGTAACGTTTGACCAGGCTACGCGCCTGTACCCGGGCACTGAGAAGCCCGCCGTAGACAAGCTCGACATCGAGATCGCAGACGGTGAATTCCTCGTTCTCGTTGGACCTTCCGGTTGCGGAAAGTCCACCTCCCTTCGTATGCTGGCCGGCCTTGAAGACGTCAACTCGGGCCGTATCCTCATTGGCGACCGCGACGTCACCGACGTTCCGCCGAAGGACCGCGACATCGCGATGGTTTTCCAAAACTACGCGCTGTACCCGCACATGTCCGTCGCCGACAACATGGGCTTTGCCCTGAAGATCGCAGGCATTTCCAAGGAAGACCGAGCAACGCGGGTTCGTGAAGCTGCGAAGCTCCTCGACCTCGAGGACTACCTTGACCGCAAGCCGAAGGCACTCTCCGGCGGTCAGCGCCAGCGCGTCGCCATGGGCCGCGCCATCGTTCGTAACCCCCAGGTGTTCCTCATGGATGAGCCGCTGTCGAACCTGGATGCCAAGCTACGCGTCCAGACCCGCACGCAGATCGCGTCACTCACTCGCCGCCTCGGCGTCACCACCGTCTACGTGACCCACGACCAGGTCGAGGCCATGACCATGGGAGACCGTGTCGCGGTCCTCAAGGACGGCATCCTCCAGCAGGTTGACACGCCCCGCAACCTCTACGAGCGCCCCAAGAACGTCTTCGTTGCGGGCTTCATTGGTTCTCCCGCAATGAACCTCCTGGAACTGCCTGTCGCGGACGGCGGCGTCCTCTTCGGAGGAATCGTCTACCCCGTGCCAGGAAATGTCCTTGAGGCAGCTGCGGGCAACACTGTCACGTTGGGCGTGCGCCCCGAGGACCTCGTCCTTGCCGCAGACGGCGAGGGCCTGCAGGTGGAAGTTGACGTGGTCGAGGAACTCGGCGCCGATGCCTACATCTACGGGCACGCCACGCTCGACGGCAAGGATCACGACATGGTGGTTCGCGTGGACGGCCGCCGCCCACCCATGAAGGGCGATCACGTCTACGTCCGCCCTGAGCAGGGTCATGTGCACCTCTTCGACACCACCAACGGTCTCCGCCTGGCCGATCATGTCTAACAAGTCCGGCGCGTAAGCAAACAGACTCCTACCACTGCGGTGGCCCCCATCGGTTGACGGTAAACTCAACCGGCGGGGGCTACCGTCATTTTAAGGACAGACTGATCATCATGACCGACGCGACTCAGGCGAACTGGCACAACGAGCCAACGGACTACACCCAGGCGGGCAAGCTTCCGCGCTCCAACGCTGCCCTGGGCGAGGGTTCGCTAGGATCGCTCAACATCACTGCCGCTTCGACCGATCCAGAGCTGCTTGACCTGCCCTGGCACCTTGCGCTCGAGGAGTGGCCGGCCGAGAACCTGGCCGCGCTACCACGCGGCATCTCCCGTCACATCGTCAGGTTCGCCCATTTGAGCGGGTCCGTGATCGCCATCAAGGAAACCAGTGAGCACATAGCCCGGCACGAGTACCACATGCTACGGAAGCTTCAGCGGCTCGATGTACCGTGCGTGGAACCCGTCGCCGTCATTTCGGGTCGGAAGAACGTCGCGGGCGAAGATTTGAACCCGGTGCTGGTCACACGGCACCTGAAGTTTTCCATGCCTTACCGTGCGCTTTTCTCCCAAATGCTGCGGAAGGACACGCTCACCCGCCTCATCGACGCGCAGGCCTTGCTGCTGGTACGCCTGCACCTGATCGGGTTCTACTGGGGCGATGTGTCCCTCTCCAACACGCTTTTTCGCCGCGACGCAGGCGCCTTCGCCGCTTACCTTGTTGACGCTGAAACGGGCGAGTTGTACCCGGGGCTGTCCAATGGTCAACGGGAGTATGATCTCGAGATCGCGAGGGTGAACATCGCTGGGGAACTGATGGATCTCGCGGAAGGCGGCCTGATCGAGGAAAAGGTGGATCCCTTGGCCACGAGCGAGCTGATCATGGACAGCTACCGCCGTCTGTGGGCGGAGCTCACTGAGCAGGAATCATTCGAGCTGGGCGAACGCTGGCGCGTCAACGCGCGCATCCGCCGCCTGAATGAGCTTGGCTTCGACGTAGAGGAGTACGCGATCAAAACAGTCTCCGAAACATCGCAAATTCAGCTGCAGCCCAAGGTTGTTGACGCAGGTCACCACAGCCGCCGCCTCATCCGCCTGACGGGTATCGACGCTCAGGAGAACCAGGCGCGCCGCTTGCTCAACGACATGGACGCCTACCGCGCGGACAACAATCCCGACCTCGACGAAGAGATCAGCGCTCACCAGTGGGTCACCCAGGTGTTCGAACCTATCGTCCGCGCTGTTCCGCGGGAGCTGGGCGGGAAACTCGAACCGGCGGAGGTTGTCCACGAAGTGCTCGAGCATCGCTGGTATATGTCGGAGAAGCAGGACCGCAATGTGCCGCTCGCCGAAGCGGTGCAGTCCTACTTCGACACCGTACTGAGGCACCGGCGGGATGAAGCAGCCATCATGCTGACAGCCGATACGAAGACGATGGACCTTATCACCGGCGGTCTCGAAGACTAGCGAACCGGCTTAAACGAAAGCTCCCACGCTCCACCGTGTGGTGGAACGCGGGAGCTTCTCGATCAGTGGCCTGCTATGGGCAGGTGATCTGTGAACCCTGGTAAGTGTGTGTACCGGATCCAAGCTCGTTGCAGACCTCCGCAATCGCGGTGATACCCACAATGGTGAGGATTACGAACAGGATAGAGCCGATCACTCCTAGCGCACCGATGATGATGCCTGCCAGAGCGAAGCCATTTCCCATACCGGCCTTCTTCGACTTCACGAAGGCAACGATGCTGAGGATGAGACCGACGACCGTGATGAAAGGAATCAGGGACAAAATGAAGCCGACGATTCCGAGCGTCTTGCCGGGGTTCTCGGCTGGGGCCTGACCATACCCGCCTCCGTAACCGCCCTGTCCCTGCGGCTGGCCGTAGGGGGATGACGCCTGGGGCTGATTACCGTATCCACCTGCCTGCCCGTACGGCTGGTTCCCCGAAGCGGACGCACCGGAGGACGCCGGCTGATCCGTTGCAGACGGCTGCTGCCACTGCTGCCCCGCTGGGTAGCGTGAAGAGTCGTCCTGTCCGCCGCTGTTTCCGGGCTGGCCGGTGGTGTTGTCTGACACGTATTTCCCCATTCTGGTGATGAACTGCCACCGTTCGTGGCAGTGTTGCTTCGGCCAGTCTATAGGCCTGTCCGCTGTGAGCCGGGGATTCCATGAAGCGATCTTTCAGCGCCTGACGGGGCAGACAGCCGCCCGCTACAGAATCGCTTTTCCGGGGTTGAGGGTGTGGTTTGGGTCGAATATCTGCTTGATCTCCCGCTGGAGCTGAAGCAGGTCCTCGGACTGTTCCCACGCCAGCCAGCGAAGCTTGTACTCACCCACCCCGTGTTCACCGGTTATTGTTCCACCGAGGTCAATGGCCAGGCGGACGGATTCATCGAGGGCCGCGTTGAGCCGCAGCATACCCGCATCACCCTCGTTCTCGTCCACCCAGAAGGTTGGATGCAGGTTACCGTCTCCTGCGTGCGCCACGACCTTCACAAACACGCCGTGCGCCTGGGCCATTCGCTCAAGTTCCGCAACATACTGGACAAGCTGCGACCGGGGTATGGCCACGTCCTCCCCAACCCGGTACGCATCATAGGCGCCATCTCCCCTCGCGTTGCGGCGCAGGTTCAGCAGCCCCTCAGCTTCCCCCTCGTCCTCCGCACTGACGGTGGCGCCCAGTCCGGTCAGGACCTCCCGCACCACCTCAGCTTCCGCGTCCGCACCGAACCCATCTGTCTGCACAAGGAGCAGGGATCCCCCACGCACTGCAAGGTCGGATCCATGAGCCGAGTCAAGGACGCGCAGTGTGTTGCCGTCGAGGAGTTCGAGTATTGCGGGTTGCACACGCGCCGCGCCGATGGCGAGCACCCCCGCAGCCGCAGCGGGGAAGTTCGGGAAGAAAGCCGCGAGGGTCCGGGTCGCCACAGGAAGGTACTTCAACCGAACGGTAATTCCGACCACGATTCCGAGCGTGCCCTCGGACCCCACAAACAGTGAAGTCAGGTCATAACCCGCCACTCCCTTGAACGAGTTGTGTCCTGTCCGGATGAGGGTACCGTCAGCCAGAACGACGTCGAGAGCAAGCACCGAGTCCCGCGTGACGCCATACTTCGCGCACCGCAGCCCGCCTGCGTTTGTGGCCACATTGCCGCCGATTGTCGAAATGCGGTAGCTCGCAGGGTCCGGCGCGTACATCAACCCGTGAGAAGCAACGGCTTCGTTCAAATCCGAGTTGAGCACTCCAGGCTCGACTACAGCAACCTCATCCGTTGCCCTGATGTCCAGGATTCGGTTCATCCGCTCGAACCCCATGACGATGCACCTGTCCAGTGCCTGCGCGCCACCAGACAGGCCGGTGCCAGCTCCGCGCGGCACCACCGTCACTCCAAGCCGGCGCGCTACGCGGACTGTGTGCTGAACCTCCTCAACAGATTCAACAAGAACGACGACGGCGGGAAGCTCCCTTCTCGTGGCCGGTCCCTGATCGTGCGCGTACGCCTCGAGTACTTCGTGGTCGGTGAGGATGCGGAACGTCGGGATGGAAGCTGCCAGTTCCTGCACGACTGCCGTACCGTCCGCTGGGCCTACTTCGCTCACTGCGCCCCACCCATGAATCGACGGTAGCGTGCCAGGACAACGGTCCAATCAGGAGCTGCAGCGGATTGGGAAGCGCCCTCACTTCCCCCAGCCCATCCGGAGTGTTCCAGTTCTACTTGCGTGCCAGCTGGCAAAGGCGAGAACGTGATGTGAACGGAGCTGCGCTGATCGGGCTTGCCGCCCAGGAACCATTCGAGCTCAAGCGTCCCGGGCGGGGACAAGACGACAGTTGCCCAAGACGCAATTTCGCCCGAAGGACTCTCCTCGACCAGTTGCCCGTCAGTGAATTCTGGGTGGGTGCCGTCCCCGAATTCAGTTTGCTCAAGCGGCCACCATAAATGGATGCCGTCGGTAAAGCCAGCGAAAGCCTCGTCAACGCCGCGGGGAACCTCGACTGCTGCTGTCAGGCTGGAAGGTGCAGCACCTTCTTTTTGCTCGGGGGACTCCCTGGGCAAGTGCGAGAAGATGCTTTCCATGTGTGGAACTTTACCGGTGTTGGGGGTGTGGCTGTGTGGGTGTGTGGGTGTGTGGGTGTGTGGGTTAAATGCGGGAGGGCCTCACCGTTGTGGTGAGGCCCTCCTGTGAAGTGTTGTCCGGCGGTGTCCTACTCTCCCACACTCTCTCGGGTGCAGTACCATCGGCGCTGTGGGTCTTAGCTTCCGGGTTCGGAATGGGACCGGGCGTTTCCCCCACGCTATGACCGCCGTAACTCGTTTACCCGTCCCCCCGTGTCCTGCCCTTTTGCCCCTTTTTGGTGGGGGGTGTGGGTGGTTGGGGGGTGGGAAAATTGTGGTTACAACTCTGTGTTTAGTTGTGTGTATTTTGTTGTGTTTGGTTCCCGGGGTTGTTGGTTGGGAACCGCATAGTGGACGCGTAGCATTACATGTTTTGTGTGGTGTCAAGTTATCGGCTTATTAGTACCGGTCAGCTTCACGAGTCGTTAGTCCTCGCTTCCACATCCGGCCTATCAACCCAGTGGTCTGGCTGGGGGCCTCTCACACGATATGTGTATGGAAATCTCATCTCGAAGCAGGCTTCCCGCTTAGATGCTTTCAGCGGTTATCCCATCCGAACGTAGCTAATCAGCGGTGCACTTGGCAGTACAACTGACACACCAGAGGTTCGTCCGTCCCGGTCCTCTCGTACTAAGGACAGCCCTTCTCAAATTTCCTGCGCGCGCAGCGGATAGGGACCGAACTGTCTCACGACGTTCTAAACCCAGCTCGCGTACCGCTTTAATGGGCGAACAGCCCAACCCTTGGGACCTACTCCAGCCCCAGGATGCGACGAGCCGACATCGAGGTGCCAAACCATGCCGTCGATATGGACTCTTGGGCAAGATCAGCCTGTTATCCCCGAGGTACCTTTTATCCGTTGAGCGACGGCCATTCCACAATGTACCGCCGGATCACTAGTCCCGACTTTCGTCCCTGCTTGAGATGTCTCTCTCACAGTCAAGCTCCCTTGTGCACTTACACTCGCCACCTGATTGCCAACCAGGCTGAGGGAACCTTTGGGCGCCTCCGTTACTTTTTAGGAGGCAACCGCCCCAGTTAAACTACCCATCAGGCACTGTCCCTGACCCGGATTACGGGCCGAAGTTAGATATCCAGAGTGACCAGAGTGGTATTTCAACGATGACTCCACCTGAACTAGCGTCCAAGCTTCACAGTCTCCCACCTATCCTACACAAGCCACACCGAACACCAATACCAAACTATAGTGAAGGTCTCGGGGTCTTTCCGTCCTGCTGCGCGTAACGAGCATCTTTACTCGTAGTGCAATTTCGCCGAGTTTATGGTTGAGACAGCGGGGAAGTCGTTACTCCATTCGTGCAGGTCGGAACTTACCCGACAAGGAATTTCGCTACCTTAGGATGGTTATAGTTACCACCGCCGTTTACTGGGGCTTAAATTCCCAGCTTCGCCCACAAGGGGCTAACCGGTCCTCTTAACCTTCCAGCACCGGGCAGGAGTCAGTCCGTATACATCGTCTTGCGACTTCGCACGGACCTGTGTTTTTAGTAAACAGTCGCTTCCCCCTGGTCTCTGCGGCCCCGATCCGCCTCCCCACAGCAAGTGTGGTTCACGGTTGGGGCCCCCCTTCTCCCGAAGTTACGGGGGCATTTTGCCGAGTTCCTTAACCATAATTCTCTCGATCGCCTTAGTATTCTCTACCTGATCACCTGTGTCGGTTTGGGGTACGGGCAGTTGGAACCTCACGCCGATGCTTTTCTAGGCAGCATAGGATCACCGGATCCCCACCAAAGTGGGGCCCATCGGGTCTCAAAGTCGGTATCTAAACCAGGACCACGGATTTACCTATGATCCCTCCTACACCCTTAGACCAGGACAACCATCGCCTGGCCCGACTACCTTCCTGCGTCACACCTGTTAATACGCTTACCTCCCAAGATCAGGTCCCACGCTCCCCACTAACACTGTCCCCGAAGGGCACTGGAAAATGGTTTGGGTGGTTAGTATCCCTTGTTCAGTATGGGCGGTTCTTCACCGGTACGGGAATATCAACCCGTTGTCCATCGACTACGCCTGTCGGCCTCGCCTTAGGTCCCGACTTACCCAGGGCAGATTAGCTTGACCCTGGAACCCTTGATCATTCGGCGGACGGGTTTCTCACCCGTCTTTCGCTACTCATGCCTGCATTCTCACTCGTGTAGGCTCCACCGCTGGTTTACACCGCGACTTCACTGCCCACACGACGCTCCCCTACCACTCCAAACACCTGAACCAACCCCAAAGGGCCAGCTGGGTTATTGTTTGAAATCCACAACTTCGGCGGTGTACTTGAGCCCCGCTACATTGTCGGCGCGGAATCACTTGACCAGTGAGCTATTACGCACTCTTTCAAGGATGGCTGCTTCTAAGCCAACCTCCTGGTTGTCTGAGCAACTCCACATCCTTTCCCACTTAGCACACGCTTAGGGGCCTTAGTTGGTGGTCTGGGCTGTTTCCCTCTCGACTATGAAGCTTATCCCCCACAGTCTCACTGCTGCGCTCTCACTTACCGGCATTCGGAGTTTGGCTGACGTCAGTAACCTTGTAGGGCCCATCGGCCATCCAGTAGCTCTACCTCCGGCAAGAAACACGCAACGCTGCACCTAAATGCATTTCGGGGAGAACCAGCTATCACGAAGTTTGATTGGCCTTTCACCCCTACCCACAGCTCATCCCCTCCATTTTCAACTGAAGTGGGTTCGGTCCTCCACGACGTCTTACCGTCGCTTCAACCTGGCCATGGGTAGATCACTTCGCTTCGGGTCTAGATCACGCCACTCACTCGCCCTATTCAGACTCGCTTTCGCTACGGCTACCCCACACGGGTTAACCTCGCGACGTAACACTAACTCGCAGGCTCATTCTTCAAAAGGCACGCCATCACAGGAACAGTGATAAATCACCACCTGCTCTGACGGATTGTAGGCACACGGTTTCAGGTACTATTTCACTCCCCTCCCGGGGTACTTTTCACCTTTCCCTCACGGTACTTGTCCGCTATCGGTCATCAGGGAGTATTTAGGCTTACCAGGTGGTCCTGGCAGATTCGCACGGGATTTCTCGGGCCCCGTACTACTTGGGATACTCTCCAAGCGGCAACACGCATTACAGCTACGGGACTCTCACCCACTCCGGTCGGGCCTTCAAACCCGTTCACCTATACGCTTGCACTCACTTCACCAGCCCGGCAGAGCTGATACGGAAAGTCCCGCAACCCCAGAGATGCAACGCCCGCCGGCTATCACACACCACTGGTTTAGCCTCATCCGCGTTCGCTCGCCACTACTAACGGAATCACTATTGTTTTCTCTTCCTGTGGGTACTGAGATGTTTCACTTCCCCACGTTCCCCCCACGTACCCTATGTGTTCAGATACGGGTCACCACGTCGCAACAAGTACGCATGGCGGGGTTTCCCCATTCGGACATCCTGGGATCAAAGTTCGGTTATCAACTCCCCCAGGCTTATCGCAGATTCCCACGTCCTTCTTCGGCTCCTGATGCCAAGGCATCCACCGTGTGCCCTTAAAAACTTGACGAAAACACACACAACCCACAACCAACACCACACCCACCCCAACAAAGGGACAGACACAATGCCAGCCAACGAATCATGCGCGATTACACAAAATTTAAGATGCTCGCGTCCACTATGCAGTTCTCAAACAACAACCCCAACACACACCACCCACACCCCCGCAACCCAGCCAGACCCTTACGATCCAACCAAACCACAGACCCCTTCTCACAGGAGAACAGTGCAGGCAATCATGCCCAGGAAAACCAGAAACCCCACAAACCCAACCCCCGAAAGGATCAGACTCCTGTTGCTTCAGGACCCAACAGTGTGCCAAAGGATGAAACCAACACCACCAACCACGCCTTTCCACAACCCACCCCCACACATCCCCGCACTACACGAGAACACACAAGAACAAGCCCGTACTCAACACAATCAACAGCACCAGCCACCACAATTTCGTTGATATTCCACCCATGAGCACCCACCGCAGAACAAACGCCTGCGCAATGGGCATACTCCTGACAACCCCCACACCCCAACAACGGGATGAACAGAAAGTTGTAGGCGCTCCTTAGAAAGGAGGTGATCCAGCCGCACCTTCCGGTACGGCTACCTTGTTACGACTTAGTCCCAATCGCCGGTCCCACCTTCGACGGCTCCCCCCCAAAAGGGTTAGGCCACCGGCTTCGGGTGTTACCAACTTTCGTGACTTGACGGGCGGTGTGTACAAGGCCCGGGAACGTATTCACCGCAGCGTTGCTGATCTGCGATTACTAGCGACTCCGACTTCATGAGGTCGAGTTGCAGACCTCAATCCGAACTGAGACCGGCTTTTTGGGATTAGCTCCACCTCACAGCATCGCAACCCTTTGTACCGGCCATTGTAGCATGCGTGAAGCCCAAGACATAAGGGGCATGATGATTTGACGTCGTCCCCACCTTCCTCCGAGTTGACCCCGGCAGTCTCCCATGAGTCCCCGGCATAACCCGCTGGCAACATGGAACGAGGGTTGCGCTCGTTGCGGGACTTAACCCAACATCTCACGACACGAGCTGACGACAACCATGCACCACCTGTAAACCGGCCACAAGTGGCCGACACATCTCTGCGCCGTTCCGGTTCATGTCAAGCCTTGGTAAGGTTCTTCGCGTTGCATCGAATTAATCCGCATGCTCCGCCGCTTGTGCGGGCCCCCGTCAATTCCTTTGAGTTTTAGCCTTGCGGCCGTACTCCCCAGGCGGGGCACTTAATGCGTTAGCTACGGCGCGGAAAACGTGGAATGTCCCCCACACCTAGTGCCCAACGTTTACGGCATGGACTACCAGGGTATCTAATCCTGTTCGCTCCCCATGCTTTCGCTCCTCAGCGTCAGTTAATGCCCAGAGACCTGCCTTCGCCATCGGTGTTCCTCCTGATATCTGCGCATTTCACCGCTACACCAGGAATTCCAGTCTCCCCTACATCACTCAAGTCTGCCCGTACCCACCGCAGATCCGGGGTTAAGCCCCGGACTTTCACGGCAGACGCGACAAACCGCCTACGAGCTCTTTACGCCCAATAATTCCGGATAACGCTTGCGCCCTACGTATTACCGCGGCTGCTGGCACGTAGTTAGCCGGCGCTTCTTCTGCAGGTACCGTCACTTTCGCTTCTTCCCTACTGAAAGAGGTTTACAACCCGAAGGCCTTCATCCCTCACGCGGCGTCGCTGCATCAGGCTTGCGCCCATTGTGCAATATTCCCCACTGCTGCCTCCCGTAGGAGTCTGGGCCGTGTCTCAGTCCCAGTGTGGCCGTCCACCCTCTCAGGCCGGCTACCCGTCGTCGCCTTGGTAGGCCATTACCCCACCAACAAGCTGATAGGCCGCGAGTCCATCCAAAACCACAAAAGCTTTCCACCAACCACCATGCGATAGTCGGTCGTATCCAGTATTAGACCCAGTTTCCCAGGCTTATCCCAGAGTCAAGGGCAGGTTACTCACGTGTTACTCACCCGTTCGCCACTAATCCCCCCAGCAAGCTGAGGATCATCGTTCGACTTGCATGTGTTAAGCACGCCGCCAGCGTTCATCCTGAGCCAGGATCAAACTCTCCGTAAAAAACTACGAACACAACACCAACCCCCGGAAAAAGAAGGCCAATGCTGCACAAAATTCGAAACCAGCCAAAAAACCAGCCACCCCACGAGGTGAGATGACCAGCAAATCAACCAATCAAAAAACAATCGGTATCAACAAACATGGCACACTATTGAGTTCTCAAACAACAGAAGCACCCAGCACCAAAACAACCCCAACAGGGCCGCTCATCGCTCCGGAGCAACTTTCCAAACTTACCCACCAAACCCCACCCCGTCAAATCCACCCTGTCGGGGGATTAGCGTGCGGGCTTCGGTGCCTCCCATGAATCTTCCACCGCACGCGAGGGTGCCAGGAGGAAATTTTAGGAGGAGTGCCGCTCCCGCCAGGTTCAGAATCTCTCTGTCCCGGCCGCGGCGACTCAGAAAACATTACACGCCGTTTTGGGTCCTCGCAAATCACCGCACAGAGGCCTTACACACCCACAAATGCGCCAATTCAGGGCGAATAACTGCCCACCGAGGCCCGTCCAGGCCCCAACTCACTTTTGTGACCATATTCATATGCCACTGCGCTCAAAGCCGTATTCTTAAGCTCATAAGGAGGGTCGTCTCTCGCTGGCCCAGGAATCAACTGCGGTGAGGGGCCTCGTTGACTATGGCAGGTCCGATCAACGCAGTGGCACGGATCCTTTTGGCCCGCACTTCATCATCAGGGTGCACTGCGGGGATTGTGTATACCCCCCCCCCCCCCAGCGCCGACCCGAGACGAACGCACGGTCGCGGTGACCGGGCGAACCGCGCCCCCACGCTGCTCGCCAGCGGGTGACTCCTCAGACAGCATGCACCGAGGTCGATTTCGTCCCGGTGGGTCCATGGCAGCAGATCAGTCGCCACCCGCCACCCCTGCCGCGGTGTCCGGCCCAGCGCCGCTCGATGTAACTCCCTGAGGGTGTAGCCACGCGACGCCAGCCGGGCCTCAGTCTCGGATGTTCGTCCCCATGTAAGACCTCACCACCATGCCGTCAGTGATCAACAGACTAGACGTTTTGGAGACCGGTTAATTAGACAGCATCTCCACCGCGATGGCTCGCGCTGCCGACTTAGCCGCCACATCTCCGGGTACCTCGGGCTGAGAGTGGGCCAGCTCGTGCTTCTAAACGGGCAGCTTCGCTCCCGTCGCGGCCGAGCTGGAGGGCCCTACTGGAGTGTCATCGAAGGCTGCACACCGGCCGCCCCGGTCTTTAGGATCCTCAAGTAGCTGTTGCTATCGCCCCGCCCAACAAGGGCAACGGCTGCGGGCAAGTTCGATGGGGAGACAGTTCAGTTGCTGGCGCACCGTCGTTATCCACGTGGCCGCCGGCTGGGTTCGAGTCCATCGGCTACGTCCAGGAAGGGAAAGGCGCCTGCGCGGCTCGGCGTTGGGGGTGTGGCTGTGTGGGTGTGTGGGTGTGTGGGTTAAATGCGGGAGGGCCTCACCGTTGTGGTGAGGCCCTCCTGTGAAGTGTTGTCCGGCGGTGTCCTACTCTCCCACACTCTCTCGGGTGCAGTACCATCGGCGCTGTGGGTCTTAGCTTCCGGGTTCGGAATGGGACCGGGCGTTTCCCCCACGCTATGACCGCCGTAACTCGTTTACCCGTCCCCCCGTGTCCTGCCCTTTTGCCCCTTTTTGGTGGGGGGTGTGGGTGGTTGGGGGGTGGGAAAATTGTGGTTACAACTCTGTGTTTAGTTGTGTGTATTTTGTTGTGTTTGGTTCCCGGGGTTGTTGGTTGGGAACCGCATAGTGGACGCGTAGCATTACATGTTTTGTGTGGTGTCAAGTTATCGGCTTATTAGTACCGGTCAGCTTCACGAGTCGTTAGTCCTCGCTTCCACATCCGGCCTATCAACCCAGTGGTCTGGCTGGGGGCCTCTCACACGATATGTGTATGGAAATCTCATCTCGAAGCAGGCTTCCCGCTTAGATGCTTTCAGCGGTTATCCCATCCGAACGTAGCTAATCAGCGGTGCACTTGGCAGTACAACTGACACACCAGAGGTTCGTCCGTCCCGGTCCTCTCGTACTAAGGACAGCCCTTCTCAAATTTCCTGCGCGCGCAGCGGATAGGGACCGAACTGTCTCACGACGTTCTAAACCCAGCTCGCGTACCGCTTTAATGGGCGAACAGCCCAACCCTTGGGACCTACTCCAGCCCCAGGATGCGACGAGCCGACATCGAGGTGCCAAACCATGCCGTCGATATGGACTCTTGGGCAAGATCAGCCTGTTATCCCCGAGGTACCTTTTATCCGTTGAGCGACGGCCATTCCACAATGTACCGCCGGATCACTAGTCCCGACTTTCGTCCCTGCTTGAGATGTCTCTCTCACAGTCAAGCTCCCTTGTGCACTTACACTCGCCACCTGATTGCCAACCAGGCTGAGGGAACCTTTGGGCGCCTCCGTTACTTTTTAGGAGGCAACCGCCCCAGTTAAACTACCCATCAGGCACTGTCCCTGACCCGGATTACGGGCCGAAGTTAGATATCCAGAGTGACCAGAGTGGTATTTCAACGATGACTCCACCTGAACTAGCGTCCAAGCTTCACAGTCTCCCACCTATCCTACACAAGCCACACCGAACACCAATACCAAACTATAGTGAAGGTCTCGGGGTCTTTCCGTCCTGCTGCGCGTAACGAGCATCTTTACTCGTAGTGCAATTTCGCCGAGTTTATGGTTGAGACAGCGGGGAAGTCGTTACTCCATTCGTGCAGGTCGGAACTTACCCGACAAGGAATTTCGCTACCTTAGGATGGTTATAGTTACCACCGCCGTTTACTGGGGCTTAAATTCCCAGCTTCGCCCACAAGGGGCTAACCGGTCCTCTTAACCTTCCAGCACCGGGCAGGAGTCAGTCCGTATACATCGTCTTGCGACTTCGCACGGACCTGTGTTTTTAGTAAACAGTCGCTTCCCCCTGGTCTCTGCGGCCCCGATCCGCCTCCCCACAGCAAGTGTGGTTCACGGTTGGGGCCCCCCTTCTCCCGAAGTTACGGGGGCATTTTGCCGAGTTCCTTAACCATAATTCTCTCGATCGCCTTAGTATTCTCTACCTGATCACCTGTGTCGGTTTGGGGTACGGGCAGTTGGAACCTCACGCCGATGCTTTTCTAGGCAGCATAGGATCACCGGATCCCCACCAAAGTGGGGCCCATCGGGTCTCAAAGTCGGTATCTAAACCAGGACCACGGATTTACCTATGATCCCTCCTACACCCTTAGACCAGGACAACCATCGCCTGGCCCGACTACCTTCCTGCGTCACACCTGTTAATACGCTTACCTCCCAAGATCAGGTCCCACGCTCCCCACTAACACTGTCCCCGAAGGGCACTGGAAAATGGTTTGGGTGGTTAGTATCCCTTGTTCAGTATGGGCGGTTCTTCACCGGTACGGGAATATCAACCCGTTGTCCATCGACTACGCCTGTCGGCCTCGCCTTAGGTCCCGACTTACCCAGGGCAGATTAGCTTGACCCTGGAACCCTTGATCATTCGGCGGACGGGTTTCTCACCCGTCTTTCGCTACTCATGCCTGCATTCTCACTCGTGTAGGCTCCACCGCTGGTTTACACCGCGACTTCACTGCCCACACGACGCTCCCCTACCACTCCAAACACCTGAACCAACCCCAAAGGGCCAGCTGGGTTATTGTTTGAAATCCACAACTTCGGCGGTGTACTTGAGCCCCGCTACATTGTCGGCGCGGAATCACTTGACCAGTGAGCTATTACGCACTCTTTCAAGGATGGCTGCTTCTAAGCCAACCTCCTGGTTGTCTGAGCAACTCCACATCCTTTCCCACTTAGCACACGCTTAGGGGCCTTAGTTGGTGGTCTGGGCTGTTTCCCTCTCGACTATGAAGCTTATCCCCCACAGTCTCACTGCTGCGCTCTCACTTACCGGCATTCGGAGTTTGGCTGACGTCAGTAACCTTGTAGGGCCCATCGGCCATCCAGTAGCTCTACCTCCGGCAAGAAACACGCAACGCTGCACCTAAATGCATTTCGGGGAGAACCAGCTATCACGAAGTTTGATTGGCCTTTCACCCCTACCCACAGCTCATCCCCTCCATTTTCAACTGAAGTGGGTTCGGTCCTCCACGACGTCTTACCGTCGCTTCAACCTGGCCATGGGTAGATCACTTCGCTTCGGGTCTAGATCACGCCACTCACTCGCCCTATTCAGACTCGCTTTCGCTACGGCTACCCCACACGGGTTAACCTCGCGACGTAACACTAACTCGCAGGCTCATTCTTCAAAAGGCACGCCATCACAGGAACAGTGATAAATCACCACCTGCTCTGACGGATTGTAGGCACACGGTTTCAGGTACTATTTCACTCCCCTCCCGGGGTACTTTTCACCTTTCCCTCACGGTACTTGTCCGCTATCGGTCATCAGGGAGTATTTAGGCTTACCAGGTGGTCCTGGCAGATTCGCACGGGATTTCTCGGGCCCCGTACTACTTGGGATACTCTCCAAGCGGCAACACGCATTACAGCTACGGGACTCTCACCCACTCCGGTCGGGCCTTCAAACCCGTTCACCTATACGCTTGCACTCACTTCACCAGCCCGGCAGAGCTGATACGGAAAGTCCCGCAACCCCAGAGATGCAACGCCCGCCGGCTATCACACACCACTGGTTTAGCCTCATCCGCGTTCGCTCGCCACTACTAACGGAATCACTATTGTTTTCTCTTCCTGTGGGTACTGAGATGTTTCACTTCCCCACGTTCCCCCCACGTACCCTATGTGTTCAGATACGGGTCACCACGTCGCAACAAGTACGCATGGCGGGGTTTCCCCATTCGGACATCCTGGGATCAAAGTTCGGTTATCAACTCCCCCAGGCTTATCGCAGATTCCCACGTCCTTCTTCGGCTCCTGATGCCAAGGCATCCACCGTGTGCCCTTAAAAACTTGACGAAAACACACACAACCCACAACCAACACCACACCCACCCCAACAAAGGGACAGACACAATGCCAGCCAACGAATCATGCGCGATTACACAAAATTTAAGATGCTCGCGTCCACTATGCAGTTCTCAAACAACAACCCCAACACACACCACCCACACCCCCGCAACCCAGCCAGACCCTTACGATCCAACCAAACCACAGACCCCTTCTCACAGGAGAACAGTGCAGGCAATCATGCCCAGGAAAACCAGAAACCCCACAAACCCAACCCCCGAAAGGATCAGACTCCTGTTGCTTCAGGACCCAACAGTGTGCCAAAGGATGAAACCAACACCACCAACCACGCCTTTCCACAACCCACCCCCACACATCCCCGCACTACACGAGAACACACAAGAACAAGCCCGTACTCAACACAATCAACAGCACCAGCCACCACAATTTCGTTGATATTCCACCCATGAGCACCCACCGCAGAACAAACGCCTGCGCAATGGGCATACTCCTGACAACCCCCACACCCCAACAACGGGATGAACAGAAAGTTGTAGGCGCTCCTTAGAAAGGAGGTGATCCAGCCGCACCTTCCGGTACGGCTACCTTGTTACGACTTAGTCCCAATCGCCGGTCCCACCTTCGACGGCTCCCCCCCAAAAGGGTTAGGCCACCGGCTTCGGGTGTTACCAACTTTCGTGACTTGACGGGCGGTGTGTACAAGGCCCGGGAACGTATTCACCGCAGCGTTGCTGATCTGCGATTACTAGCGACTCCGACTTCATGAGGTCGAGTTGCAGACCTCAATCCGAACTGAGACCGGCTTTTTGGGATTAGCTCCACCTCACAGCATCGCAACCCTTTGTACCGGCCATTGTAGCATGCGTGAAGCCCAAGACATAAGGGGCATGATGATTTGACGTCGTCCCCACCTTCCTCCGAGTTGACCCCGGCAGTCTCCCATGAGTCCCCGGCATAACCCGCTGGCAACATGGAACGAGGGTTGCGCTCGTTGCGGGACTTAACCCAACATCTCACGACACGAGCTGACGACAACCATGCACCACCTGTAAACCGGCCACAAGTGGCCGACACATCTCTGCGCCGTTCCGGTTCATGTCAAGCCTTGGTAAGGTTCTTCGCGTTGCATCGAATTAATCCGCATGCTCCGCCGCTTGTGCGGGCCCCCGTCAATTCCTTTGAGTTTTAGCCTTGCGGCCGTACTCCCCAGGCGGGGCACTTAATGCGTTAGCTACGGCGCGGAAAACGTGGAATGTCCCCCACACCTAGTGCCCAACGTTTACGGCATGGACTACCAGGGTATCTAATCCTGTTCGCTCCCCATGCTTTCGCTCCTCAGCGTCAGTTAATGCCCAGAGACCTGCCTTCGCCATCGGTGTTCCTCCTGATATCTGCGCATTTCACCGCTACACCAGGAATTCCAGTCTCCCCTACATCACTCAAGTCTGCCCGTACCCACCGCAGATCCGGGGTTAAGCCCCGGACTTTCACGGCAGACGCGACAAACCGCCTACGAGCTCTTTACGCCCAATAATTCCGGATAACGCTTGCGCCCTACGTATTACCGCGGCTGCTGGCACGTAGTTAGCCGGCGCTTCTTCTGCAGGTACCGTCACTTTCGCTTCTTCCCTACTGAAAGAGGTTTACAACCCGAAGGCCTTCATCCCTCACGCGGCGTCGCTGCATCAGGCTTGCGCCCATTGTGCAATATTCCCCACTGCTGCCTCCCGTAGGAGTCTGGGCCGTGTCTCAGTCCCAGTGTGGCCGTCCACCCTCTCAGGCCGGCTACCCGTCGTCGCCTTGGTAGGCCATTACCCCACCAACAAGCTGATAGGCCGCGAGTCCATCCAAAACCACAAAAGCTTTCCACCAACCACCATGCGATAGTCGGTCGTATCCAGTATTAGACCCAGTTTCCCAGGCTTATCCCAGAGTCAAGGGCAGGTTACTCACGTGTTACTCACCCGTTCGCCACTAATCCCCCCAGCAAGCTGAGGATCATCGTTCGACTTGCATGTGTTAAGCACGCCGCCAGCGTTCATCCTGAGCCAGGATCAAACTCTCCGTAAAAAACTACGAACACAACACCAACCCCCGGAAAAAGAAGGCCAATGCTGCACAAAATTCGAAACCAGCCAAAAAACCAGCCACCCCACGAGGTGAGATGACCAGCAAATCAACCAATCAAAAAACAATCGGTATCAACAAACATGGCACACTATTGAGTTCTCAAACAACAGAAGCACCCAGCACCAAAACAACCCCAACAGGGCCGCTCATCGCTCCGGAGCAACTTTCCAAACTTACCCACCAAACCCCACCCCGTCAAATCCACCCTCCGCACACATCATCAGCGTCCAAAAAACGATCTGGATTTGATGTGATGTGCGCGTTGTTTGGATCCGAAGTGATCGTCAGCGCGGATATAAACTCTAGCACCCCCGAGCCGGATGTGTAAATCGGTTCGAGGGTGCCAGTTCAGCGTGAAGAAAGAGTCTCTAGGTGTGAGCCGGGACCAGGTAGAGCACGGCCAACGGAGGCACGGTGAGGCTCGCGTATGCGGGAAGTCCGTTCTGCGCTCCCTCGGTGGCCATCACCGTTCCGAAGTTCCCAACTCCAGAGCCGCCGAACTGCTCGGCATCGGTATTGAGCAGCTCTTTCCACTCCCCCGCCCATGGCAGTCCAACGCGGTAATCCTGATGCGGTGCGCCTGAGAAGTTTGCGATGCACACGAGGGGGTTGCCCTGTGTGTCCCACCGAACGAAGGACAAGGTGTTGTGGGCGCCGTCGTTTTCGTCGATCCACTGGAATCCCGCTGGATCGTTGTCACGTGCGTAAAGCGCAGGCGTATCCCTGTAGATCTGGTTGATGGACCGGACCAGATGCTGCACTCCCTTGTGGGGGATGGTGTCCGACAACCACCAATCAAGCCCGTGCTGCTCCGACCATTCGGATTCCTGCGCGAACTCAGTCCCCATGAAGATGAGTTGCTTTCCTGGATGAGCCCACTGGAATGCCAGGTAGGCACGCACGTTAGCGAGCTGCTGCCACCGGTCTCCAGGCATCTTGCGCAGGAGCGACCCCTTGCCGTGCACTACCTCGTCGTGGCTGATTGGCAGCAGGAAGTTCTCGGTATAGGCGTAGACCATGGAGAACGTCGCCTTGCCATGGTGATGCACCCGGTTGATGGGGTCCTCGGAGATGTACTGCAGGGAATCGTGCATCCAGCCCATGTTCCACTTGATGCCGAACCCGAGACCGCCGGCCGATGTGGCCCTCGTGACGCCGTCGAAAGCCGTCGATTCCTCGGCGATCATGACAACTCCGGGCGCCCTCTTGTACGCAGTTGCGTTGACTTCCTGAAGGAAGGAGATGGCTTCCAGGTTCTCTCGGCCGCCAAACTTGTTCGGTTGCCACTCGCCGTCCTTGCGGGAGTAATCGAGGTAGAGCATGGATGCCACCGCGTCGACACGAAGCCCGTCGATGTGGAATTCCTCAAGCCAGTACAGCGCGTTCGCGACCAGGAAGTTGCGGACTTCCCGTCGACCGAAGTCGAAGATCAACGTTCCCCAGTCAGGGTGCTCACCGAGCTGCGGGTTCCCGTGCTCGTAGAGGGTGTCGCCGTCGAACCTGGCCAGTGCCCACTCATCCTTCGGGAAGTGCGCCGGTACCCAGTCCATGATGACGCCGATTCCAGCCTGGTGGAGCTTGTCCACCAGGTACTTGAAATCGTCAGGATGCCCGAAGCGTGAGGTCGGCGCGTAGTAGGACGTGACCTGGTATCCCCACGACCCACCGAACGGGTGCTCAGCAACCGGCATCAGCTCGACGTGCGTGAAGCCCTGCCAGCTCACATACTCAACCAGCTGTTCTGCCATCTGCCTGTAGTCCAGCCCGAGGCGCCAGGAACCAAGGTGAACCTCGTACACGCTCATCGGCCCGTTATGGGGATCCCCGGTGCGGCGCGCTTCCATCCACGCCTCGTCGTCAAACGAGTAAGTCGATTCCACAACTCGGGAACCTGTCAGGGGCGGCACTTCCGTACCGCGGGCCATTGGGTCGGCCTTCTCACGCCACTGCCCGTCTCGGCCAAGAATCTCGAACTTGTAGCAGGCGCCCGCAGCCGCTCCTGGAACGAAGAGCTCCCAGATGCCGGAGTTGCCAAGCGTTCGCATGGCGTGAACGGAGCCATCCCAGCCGTTGAAGTCTGCCTTGACGCGCACCGACTCAGCGTTCGGGGCCCAAACAGCGAAACTGACGCCGGTGATGTCACCAAGCGTTGACGCGTAACGGCGGACATGTGCTCCGAGAGCCGTCCAGAGCGTTTCGTGACGACCTTCGGCGAGGAGATGCATGTCGATCTCCCCCAAAGTTGGGAGGAACCGGTAAGCATCGTCGACGATCTCTGGTTCGCCGTCGTAAGTTACCTCGAGCCGGTAATCGGGGACATGGCCGGCGCGCTCCGCTTCAAGGGTGCCCACCCAGATTCCGTTGTGCTCATGCTGCAACTCCACCCGCCCGGAACCGGTCAGCGCGGTCACGCCATTGGCGAGCCGGCGAAGCGTGCGGATAGTGACGTGTCCATGATCGTCCAGATGGGCACCAAGCACTGCGTGAGGCTGGTGATACCGACCCTCCGAGACGCGCTGCAGAACATCAGGTTCAACCTGGATCGGTCCGGAGAACGGAGCCTTGCCAGCGGATTTCGCCGGTTCTTCCCCAGCGGGGACCTGGGTGCTTTCCACCCCAGACTCCTTCGGAGAATCCTCGGCGGTTACGGCAGTCTTTGCCTTGCCACCGCCCTTCAATACCCGCCGTACAGCTGCCACGGGTACATTTACCCAATCGGGTCGGTTCCTCAATTCGTACACCACCTCATAGAGTGCCTTGTCAAGCCAGAGCGCCCGGAAAAGAGCCCCTGACCGCTCGATCACAGTTCCAGTCTCACGCGAGTAACCGGCAAGGAAAGCGTCAACAGCCTCGACTGCCCACGCTTCAGCGCTTTCAGCGGTGACGGTGCCTTCGTGCACCGCAACACCGGCTGCGTACTCAAGCGAACGGACCAGCCCGACGACGTCTCGTACCGGCACGTCGGGCACACTCCGTTCGGCGGCCGGCCGGAGGGGTTCGCCCTCAAAATCGAGTACCGACCACCCGCCTTCGCGCAGAGCAAGAATCTGCCCGAGATGCAGGTCGGCATGTATGCGTTGCAGCTCTGGTAACCCCTCGACTGCCAGTACTTCGTCGAGCACGGAAGTAACGGCGACGTCCAGTGGCCCGACGCTCGTCCCTGCTTCACGCCACGCCCACTCGATCCGGGCGCTCAGCGACTCGCGAAACTCCTCGGCCTCTACGCGCGTGGCCGGGCGAGACCCGAAGGCGTCACCCAACTGCTGATGAATCCGCGCAATTACGCCTCCAAGCTCCGCAGCCTCGGACGCGAAAGATGTCCCGCTTTCGACGGCCGCAACCGCGCACCGCCAGGCATCCTTGCTCCCGCTGATGAACTCCCTCACCACGCTGAGATGGCCGGACACCCATTCGCCGTCATTCCGGGCATCCTGCCAGCTGCCCATAATCCAACCGAAAGTCCGCGGGACGTCCTGGGATCCGGCCTCGGTAAGTTTTGCGCTTACCAGAACGTCTGGACTCTCGCCAGCTGCTAGAACCCGGAAGAACTTGACGATCATGGGTTCACCGCTGGAACGCACCACCACCGACGTGTTGGACTGTTCACCGAGCAGAACCGTGATGTCTGCCGCACGTGGGAGCGACGACGTCGAAGCGAACCCGCTGCTTGCGGTTCCCTCCGTGTGGCCGTCAACCGAGCGGCCCTCCCTGCGCATCAGCTCCACCCACGCGGACACGAAGACCGGGTCGTGGGCGCCGTCGTACACGTAGCGGCGACCTAGTTCAGAATGTTCGATCTCCCCGACAAGGCCTGCCTCAGCGCCCTCCAGAGCTTCCGCACGATAGGTCAGCGGGACGTTCACGACATCCAGCCGTCGCCCGGACTCCACGGCGACCAGGTGGACCTCGAGGCCAACTTCCCCAGCCGGGTCCTCTAGCTTGATCCCGCCGACCCGGTTGAGTGCTACGTCCCGGCCTTTGGCGGGGAACCAGCGTTGGTTAGGCATCCAGGCCGAGAGGAGCTCGGGAAGGGACGGCGTCAGTGAGCCCATTTACTGCACAACCTTTGAC
This sequence comes from Arthrobacter sp. TRD_SC_6, assembly GCF_055361185.1. Taxonomy (NCBI): domain Bacteria; kingdom Bacillati; phylum Actinomycetota; class Actinomycetes; order Micrococcales; family Micrococcaceae; genus Arthrobacter; species Arthrobacter sp. TRD_SC_6. Next base: position 1,430,345 of record NZ_CM143953.1, on the reverse strand, counting down.
ATAGGGATGACGGGAAGAGCTTCGGTGTGCGGCGACGCCGTGTTGGAGGTCGCTGAACGGAGCCTCAGCCAGTAGAAGTCATGGCTGCCCAGCGTCAGGGTCAGGTTTCCGTCTTCACCAAACGCCGGGAAGGGTGTCCCACCGAACAGGTCCCTCAACCCGCGGCCCGAATACTCCGGCAGATGCAGCTGCGCGGCGACGGGATGCTGGGAGAGGTTGAAGACGCACAGGATCACTTCGGGCTGCTCGCCCTCGACGTTTCCCGGATGCACTTCGCGGATGAAGGCAAGGACTGGCTCAGCTTCGGTAGGCACGTTGCGGTAGGAGCCCAGCCCGAATGCCGGACGCGAACGGCGGACAGCCAGCATCTGACGCATCCAGTGCAACAGCGAACTTGAGCTCGCCAGCTGCGCCTCCACGTTCACATGGTTGTAATGGTAGACGAGCGACTGCACCACCGGCAGGTAGAGCTTGCCCGGATCGGCAGTAGAGAAGCCTGCATTCCGGTCTGGGTTCCACTGCATCGGGGTACGCGAAGCATCGCGGTCCTCAAGCCAGATGTTGTCGCCCATGCCGATCTCGTCGCCGTAGTAGAGGAAAGGACTACCGGGCAGCGAGAGCAGGAGCGCATGGATGAGCTCCACCTCGGCCCGGGAGTTGTCCAGCAAAGGCGACAAACGGCGTCGGATACCGACGTTGGCGCGCATGCGGGAGTCTGGCGCATACCAGCCCAACATTGCCTGGCGTTCCTCGTTGGTGACCATTTCCAGTGTCAGTTCGTCGTGATTACGCAGGAAAGTGCCCCACTGTGCGCCCGCCGGTATGTCCGGCGTCTCGGCCATCGTTTCGATGATCGGTGCAGCCTTCTGGTCGCGCAGCGCATAAAACAGCCGCGGCATGATCGGGAAGTGGAAGCACATGTGGCACTCGGGTGCATCCTCGTTACCGAAGTACTCGACGACCTCGTCAGGCATCTGGTTCGCTTCTGCGATAACCACGCGGCCCGGATAGTTCTCGTCCACCATTGCCCGCAGGTCCTTGAGGAAGGCGTGCGTTGCCGGCAAATTCTCGCAATTGGTGCCCTCTTCCTCGAAGAGGTAGGGAATCGCGTCAGCCCGGAAACCGTCAATGCCTTGGTCCAACCAGAAGCGCACGACGTCAAACAGGGCTTCGATGACCTTGGGGTTCTCGAAGTTGAGGTCCGGCTGGTGACTGAAGAACCGGTGCCAGAAGAACTGCCGGCGTACGGGGTCAAAGGTCCAGTTGGAGTCTTCGGTGTCGACGAAGATGATGCGTGCGTCCTGGTACTTCTCGTCCGTGTCGCTCCAGACGTAGAAGTCACCGTATGGACCGTCCGGGTCATTACGCGACTCCTCGAACCAGTGGTGCTTGTCCGAGGTGTGGTTCAACGGCAGGTCGATAATCACTCGGACGCCACGTGCGTGCGCTTCGGCCACAAGGCGCTTGAAGTCGCTGAGACTGCCGAACTCGTCGAGGACGTCATAGTAATCAGCAATGTCGTAACCACCGTCACGCAAGGGCGATTTGAAGAACGGTGGAAGCCACAGGCAGTCCACGCCAAGCCACTGCAGGTAATCAAGCTTGTCGATCAGGCCGGTGAAATCACCTGAGCCGTCGCCGTTGGCATCGGCGAAACCGCGGACCAGTACCTCGTAAAAAACAGCCTTGCGATACCAGTGCGGATCATGCGCAAGGCCTGGGGCATTCAGCTGAAACGGGTTCGCCACTAAAGCTTCCTCCTGACGGAAAAAATATGTGCCGGTTCCACGTGGGCGTCCAGCCTGACATAGTTGTTGGCTCCCCATTGCCAGCTCTGGCCGGTGAGAAGATCGTCCACCCAGAACGTGCCGTCGTCGTTCGTGTCGCCGTCACCCAGCCCAAGGGCATCCAGGTCGAGGGACACTGTGCTCTCACGGGCACTGTGTGGATCAACATTCACGACGACGATGAGCGTGTCCTTATCCGAGCCGCCCTCGCCCAGCCCGTCCTTGTGCTTCGAAAAAACCAAAGTGGCCGGATCGCTGGAGGAATGCACAGTCAGGTTCTCAAGATCACCAAGCGCTGGGTGCGTTCGACGGATCTCGTTGAGCCTGGTGATGAACGGGGCGAGGCTGCGACCCTGTGCGATGGCCCCTTCGAAGTCCCGCGGACGGTACTCGAACTTCTCATTGTCGATGTATTCCTCAGCGCCTGGCCTGGCGACGTGTTCGAACAGTTCGAACCCGGCGTATACGCCCCAGAGTGGGCTTGCCATCGAGGCCAGGACGGATCGGATCTTGAATGCTGCAGGACCACCGTACTGAAGGTACTCGGTAAGGATGTCCGGGGTGTTCACGAAAAAGTTCGGCCGGAAGTATGCAGGTGATTCGTGGCTCACCTGGTCGAAGTACTCTTCGAGCTCTTCCTTGGTGTTGCGCCATGTGAAGTAGGTATAGGACTGCTGGAATCCAGCGCGGCCGAGCGCATGCATCATTTCCGGACGGGTGAAGGCCTCAGCCAGGAAGACCACATCAGGGTGCTTCTGGTTGACCTTCGCGATGAGCCATTCCCAGAACTGGACGGGCTTGGTATGCGGATTGTCCACGCGGAATATCTTCACGCCATGACTGACCCACAGCAGAACTATGCGCAGGACCTCCTCGTAGAGACCGGCAGGCTCGTTGTCGAAGTTGATCGGGTAGATATCCTGATATTTTTTGGGCGGATTCTCTGCATAGGCAATGGAGCCGTCCACCCGGGTGGTGAACCACTCGGGATGTTCTGTGACCCAGGGGTGATCCGGTGATGCCTGAAGCGCCAGGTCGAGGGCAATCTCGAGGTTGAGCTCGGCAGCCCGTTCCACAAAGGCGTCAAAGTCCTCGAATGTCCCAAGATCCGGGTGGATGGCGTCGTGACCACCCTCCGGAGCGCCAATTGCCCAGGGAGAACCGGGATCACCGGGACCCGCGGTGAGAGTGTTGTTCGGTCCTTTTCGGTGTGTACGGCCGATCGGGTGAATCGGCGGCAGGTAGACGACGTCGAACCCCATCTCCGCGACGGCTGGCAGTCTTTGTGCTGCAGTCCCGAAGTTGCCTGACGTCCATTCGGCAGTGCCTGGGTTGTACACAGCCCCTTCTGACCGGGGGAAGAATTCGTACCAGGAGCCGCGGCCCGCAGCCACCCGTTCGACAAGGATCGGGTATTCACGCGACCGGGTCACAAGGTCACGGAGCGGCTCGCGGGCAATGGCGGCGCGGATTTCGGCTGACTCGCCTGCGGACAACCTCTGGCCCAGCGGTTGCTCGGTATCCCGCAGCGCTGTTGCAGCAGCCAGGAAGACCTGCTTTTCCTCAAGGGTGCGGGAAGGAGCATGACTGGTGAAAAGCACCGCACCTTCTTCCAGCATCAGTTCGACGTCGACACCGGCTGCAATCTTCACGGTGGCGTTGTGGTGCCAGGTCTCGTACAGGTCTGCCCAGCCCTCCACCGCGAAAGTGTGGAGACCCTCCCGCAGCGGGCACAAGCGGCCTTCATAACGGTCAGTTCCGCCACCAAGGGGAAGCAACCGAACCTGCTGGACTTCCTTTCCGCTTGGGTCCAAAAGTACTGCGGACACACCAAGCTGGTCGTGTCCCTCGCGGAAGACGGTCGCTCCCACAACGATGTCCGACCCCGGAATCGCCTTTGACGGGAAGTTTCCACCCTCAACCACCGGGGACACCTTGGTGATGGGGATTCGCCCGAATCGCAGATCTTCATCCATGGATTTGCCTGCCTTTGTACGTGTCGCCTCGCTCGAAGTGGTCACAGCCTAGACGTTATCGACTATTGGGACAGATTGCTAAGGCAACTTGGTAACCGGGCCCTCCACCAGTGGACGGGCTGTAACAGCTTTGCCGCTAAACCCGCGCCAAATGAGGGATCGCGGCTATTTCCTCCCTCCGCCGCAGCAATCGACGTCACAATGCAAGCGCTTACGCATTTAGTGGAATATGACCCAACACACGTGCGCGATGTGCGCTAACCTACCGAGGTGAAGGCAATCCGTAGGTTTACAGTCCGTACCGTTCTTCCATCGAGCATTGCCCCCCTGGGCAAGCTGGCAGGGAACCTGCGCTGGTCGTGGCATCTGCCCACAGCGCGCCTGTTCCACGACATCGATCCCGCGGCCTGGGCGGCCAGCGGAAATGATCCGGTTGAGTTCCTCGGATCGGTCACCCGCGAACAGCTCCGGCAAATCGCGGCGAACGAGGAACTCGTTACCCGCATCCAGGACCTCGGAGCTGACCTGGACCGCTACCTGTCCGAGCCCCGCTGGTACCAGTCACTGGGCGAGGATGCTCCCCAATGTATTGCGTACTTCTCCCCTGAATACGGCATCAGCGCTGTACTTCCGCAGTACTCCGGCGGCCTCGGCATCCTTGCCGGCGATCACCTCAAGGCAGCATCCGACCTTGGGGTTCCCCTGGTGGGCGTAGGCCTGCTCTACCAGGCCGGCTACTTCAAGCAGTCGCTCTCCCGCGACGCCTGGCAGCAGGAAACTTACCCCGTCCTGGACCCCGACGGGCTTCCGCTGACTCTCCTGCGGGAAGACGACGGCACTGCCGCCACTGTCGTCCTACCCTTGCCCAACGGCCGCGAACTTCGTGCGCACATCTGGCGTGCCGACGTCGGGCGCGTCCCCCTCCTGCTGCTCGACTCGAACGTGCCAGGCAACGACGAAGCCGCACGCAACGTCACCGACCGCCTGTACGGCGGCGGCGGCGACCAGCGCCTACAGCAGGAGCTGCTGCTCGGGATGGGCGGCGTCAAGGCGCTGCGCATCTTCCAGCGCCTGACCGGCATGCCCACACCCGAGGTTTTCCACACCAACGAAGGCCACGCAGGCTTCCTGGGCATCGAGCGCATCCGCGAGCTCATGGACCCCTCCGGCGAACACCCCATGTCCTGGGAGGAAGCACTTACCGCCGGTCGCGCGTCCACGGTCTTCACCACCCATACTCCGGTCCCGGCTGGAATCGACCGGTTCGAGCGCGCGCAGATCGAGCACTTCCTCGACGCAGGCCTCGCTCCGTCGGTGCCCACCGAGCGGGTCCTGGAGCTTGGGGCCGAGAACTATCCAGCAGGTGACCCAGCCAAGTTCAACATGGCGGTCATGGGCCTGCGCCTCGCGCAGCGGGCAAACGGTGTAGCCAAACTGCACGGCGAAGTTTCACGAGAGATGTTCTCCGGGCTCTGGCAGGGCTTCGACGCCCGCGAGGTGCCCATCACCTCCGTCACGAACGGTGTGCACGTACCCACCTGGGTTGACCCGCTGATCGCCGACTTCGCCCGGGAAAACTTCGGCGCGGACTCGGTCCTTGATCCTCAGTGGGCACGGGTCTACGACGTTGAGGATGCCGATATCTGGCGCCTTCGCCGGCTCATGCGGTCCAACCTGATTCAGGACGTCCGCGCACGGCTGAGGTCATCCTGGAAGAAGCGCGGTGCGGCTGACGCGGAATTGGCGTGGACCGATAACGTGCTGGATCCGGACATCCTGACTATCGGCTTCGCCCGCCGGGTGCCGACCTACAAGCGCCTCACCCTGATGCTGCGCGAGCCGGACCGGTTGAAGGCGCTGCTGCTTCACCCGACGAACCCCATTCAGCTGGTGATCGCAGGCAAGTCCCACCCCGCCGATGAGCAGGGCAAGCGCATGATCCAGGATCTTGTCCGGTTCACCGATGATCCTGCGGTGCGCCATCGCATCGTATTCCTGCCGAACTACGACATCGCGATGGCCCGCACCCTCTTCCCGGGTTGCGACGTCTGGCTCAACAACCCGCTCCGGCCCCTCGAAGCCTGCGGTACCTCCGGCATGAAGTCGGCCATCAACGGCGGCCTCAACCTCTCTGTCCTGGACGGCTGGTGGGACGAGATGTACGACGGCGACAACGGCTGGGCGATTCCCACCGCGAACAATGGGGCAACCGCTGAAGAACGCGACGACATCGAAGCGGCAGCGCTTTACAACCTCATCGAGGAGCAGGTAGCACCGCGGTTCTATGGGACGGTACGTGCCGCCGCCGGCGCTGCAGGACCGTCAGAACCAGGGACCGACGGCGTTCCGCACCAGTGGGTCGCGATGATCAAGCACACCATGGCCAAGCTCGGACCCGCAGTTTCGGCTGAGCGCATGCTTCAAGATTACGTCCGGGAGCTCTACCAGCCCGCGTGCCGCGCCGGTCGCCTGACCGGCAGGGACGGTTACGCAGCGGCCCGCCAGACGGCTACCTGGCGGTCCCGCATCAAGGATGGCTGGTCCGGGGTTCAGGTTGAGCATGTCGATTCGCTCGGCGTTTCCGAGAACCCACAGATTGGCGATTCGCTCACTGTGAACGCCTATATCTCGCTCGGCAGCCTTACTGCTGACGATGTCAGCGTTGAGGTGGTCTACGGCCGGGCCACGGACAACGATGACCTGAGTGATGTTGCCGCAGCCGATCTCACGGTCTCAGAGGATCTGGGCCGTGGACGGTACCTGTTCTCTGGGGAAATCATGATCGACCACTCCGGGTCATTCGGTTACACCGTGCGGGTACTCCCGCACCACGAAAGCCTCGCCTCCAGGGCCGAGCTCGGCCTGGTAGTGAACGCTTAGCCCCGGTAGACGGTCACAGAGTTGGATGCCGCGGTGTCCGTTTCTCCCACACGGAGGCGGGCACCGCGGCGTTTTACGTTCACGGCAGCCGTTGTGAAGCGCAGTTCGAATGCCTGGTTCCCGCTCTCGAGCACCCCGAAGTCCTTCAACACTGCCTCCCTCGGGAGGGTCACCCTGCGGTCCTCGAGGTGCCCGTTAATCATCACGAGGCCCTTGAGGGAGCCATCCGGGGACCCAAGCAGCAACTGGACGATCCTGCAGTCCGGGTCAGACCACTGCTCCTGCGTCATCGGCTCACCGGCGGAGTTGAACCAGAGGAGGTAGGAGTTGTCCTCCCGGGTGGGGTAGCTGGGTGGCTGGTGGTCCAGGAACTCCCGGCGGATACGCAGTATTGCCCTGGTTGCCTCGAACATGGTGCTGGCGGCGCCGGTCCGCTTCCAGTCCACCCAGGCAAGCGGGTTGTCCTGGCAGTAGGCGTTGTTGTTCCCGAGCTGGGTCCTGCCGAATTCATCGCCGGCTGTGAGCATCGGGACGCCGAGAGACAGCAATTGCGTTGCCATGAGGTTCCGCGCAGTAAGGGCACGGGCAGCGAGGATCCCTTCGTCCTCCGTGGGGCCTTCGACACCGTGGTTGTAGCTGCGGTTGTCGTTGTGGCCGTCCCGGTTAGCCTCACCGTTGGCCTCGTTGTGCTTTCGGTTGTAGGCAGTCAGGTCCGCGAGGGTGAAACCGTCATGTGCCGTGACGAAGTTGATCGACGACACTGCCGTACGGCCCGACCGGGCGAAAACATCAGCCGACCCGGCCAGGCAACTGGCAAGGCGCGCCACGGTGCCGCCCCGCCGTCCCTCAACCAATGCTGCCTGGTCCGCGAGCCAGAAGTCCCGTGCGGTATCCCGGAATCGGTCGTTCCAGTCGGCCCAGCCCTGCGGGAAGTTTCCCGTCTGCCAACCGTTGTGCCCCACATCCCACGGCTCAGCGATCAGCTTCACGCCCCTGAGTGCGGAGTCCGCCTTCATCGCGATCAGGAGGGGGTGCCGCGGAGTGAACTGATGGTCCTCATCCCGGCAGAGCGCGACGGCGAGATCGAACCGGAAACCGTCGATTCCGTACTCATTGACCCAATGGCGCAGGGAGTCCAGTGCAAACTCGATGATGCGCGGCTCGGCAAAGTTGACCGTGTTCCCGCAGCCCGTGGTGTCGAGGTACCGGCCGTCGTCGTGGTGGCGGTAGTAGTGCTTCTCCCCCAGGCCCCGCCACGACAGGGCGGGGCCGCCCTGCGGGCCTTCGGCTGTGTGGTTATAGACGACGTCGAGAATGACCTCGATACCTGCCTCATGCAGCAGCTTGACCATGCCCTTGAACTCGTCCTGGACAGCTTTCGGCCCGGACCGCTGCGCGGCCTCGGTGGCGTAGGAAGGCTGCGGTGCGAAGTATCCGAGCGTGTTGTAACCCCAGTAGTTGGTGAGGCCGAGGGGTTCAAGGTGGGGTTCGTCGATATGGAAATGTACGGGCAGCAGTTCAACCGCGGTGATCCCAAGCTCTTTGAGGTAGGAAATCATGACCGGGTGCGCCAGCCCGGCGTAGGTACCCCGAAGTCCAGCGGGGATGTCGGGATGAAGCTTGGTCAGGCCCTTCACGTGGGCCTCGTAGATCACGGTGTCCCGCCAACGTGTGCGCGGCGGCGCAACCGTCCCCCAGTCGAAGTCCGATTCGACCATGACGGAGAAGTAAACCGGGCCCGCTGGTCCATCGACAGTGTCAATGGCACGGCTATAGGGATCGAGCAGCAGCTGCGACGACCCAGGGTCGCCCGCCGGACCCGCTCCGATGGGCAGGAAGCCGTATCGCCCGGATTCACGCAGGCCGGCCGCCAGCCCATGATGGACACCATCAGTGACTTCGGTGAGGGCGACGACCTGCCATTCACCCTCAGCGTCTTCGAAATGCACCTCGACGCCTGCGAGTTCCGGGGCGTAGACCGCAACGTTGTAAAGTCCCGACGGCCCCTGGGCGCAACGGGACACTCCCAGCGGGAATGCGTGGGAGAGCTGTCTGGTGCCGGTGGAGAGACTCATGCGGTGATCGCGCTTCTAGCGGGTGCCAGCCGCGCGCTGACTGGAAATTTCATACAGGCTTATGCCCACGGCCATTGAAGCATTGAGCGATTCCATGGCCGCGTTGATGGGTATGGAGACAATCTGGTCGCAGTTCTCCCTCACCAGCCGGGACAGGCCCTTGCCTTCGGAGCCAACCACCAGGCAGACCGGCTCGGTACCCAAGGTGAGGTCCGGGAGCGAGACATCACCGTCGCCGTCGAGCCCCAGCACGAAAATCCCCTGTTCCTTGAAGGACTTCAGGGCATTGTTCAGGTTGCCCACGCGCGCCACTGGAACACGCACTGCGGCGCCGGCGCTGGTCTTCCAGGCTGCTGCGGTCACGCCGACGGACCGGCGCTCCGGCACGATCACACCGTGTCCGCTGAAAGCCGAAACCGAGCGGATGATGGCGCCGAGGTTGCGTGGATCAGTGATGCCGTCAAGCGCCACGAACAGGGGCGCCTGGCTCAGGTGCCCCTTCTTCCACTTGGCGAGGGCCTCAACGGCAAGGTCATGTCCGTCCGCGTATTCATACGGCGGAATCTGAAGCAGCAAACCCTGATGCACGGAACCGTCTGCCATGCGGTCGAGCTCCGGCTTGCCCGTTTCCATCAACGGGATGCCGCGCTCGGTGGCGAGCTTCAAAGTCTCGCGGACCCTGTCATCCACATCGATGCGGATGGCGACGTGCAGCGCCTTGGCCGGGATGCCTGCGCGTAGTGCCTCGACGACGGCGTTGCGGCCGGTGACGAATTCCTCGGCCGGCTTGCCTTTACCGCGGGAGGTACCACCCCTGCCCGCCTGCCGTTTTGCAGCGGAGCGCTCTGACAGCTCCTTGTTCTTGAAGGCCTTGTGGTAGGAGCGATCCTCAGCCTTCGGGGTAGGGCCCTTGCCCTCCAGGGCTTTCCTGCCGTGCCCGCCGGTGCCGGTTGTGGGGCCCTTCTTGAGCTTGCGAACAGCACCCGGACGTCCTTGGTTGGCCATGGGAAACACCTTAAGTTGGAGGAAATGCTTGCCTCCAGTTTACGCGGGCGTTTCTTCCGATCTTTCCAGCAGCGAGCTTGCCGACAACTCAGTCCCGCGCAAGGCTCCAGCGCGCTCCGTCTGCCGAGTCCTCGACGACGACGCCGGCACCCGCCAGCGCGTCGCGGATCGCATCGGCACGGGTCCAGTCCCTCGCCGCGCGGGCTTCGCTGCGTTGCTGGAGTTGGGAACGAATCAGGGCGTCAAGCACGGCGTGTTCGGGGCCCTCGCGGCTTGCCGCGCCCTCGACGGCGTCGAGCCCTAGGGCAGCGGTCATCGCGCGCACCTGCGTGGCGGCGGAGGCGGCGCTGTCGTCGTCGTTCGCTGCAAGCGCGGTGTTGCCTGTCCGCACGGCGTCGTGCAGGGCCGCGAGGGCCCTCGGGACGTTGAGGTCGTCATCCATGGCTTCGATGAACGCAGCGGGGAGGTTGCGCCAATCCGGCTCAGTGGTGGGCGCCTTCGCGAGGAACCCGTCGATGCGCTCGACGGCGGACGCGGCCTCCTGCAGGGAGGTCGGACGGTAGTCGAGGACGGAGCGATAGTGGGCCTGCCCGAGGTAGTACCGGACCACGCGCGGGCTGGCGAGTTCCAGCATTTCGCCTGGGCTGACTGTGTTGCCGATGGATTTGGACATTTTCTCACCCTGGTAGGTGACCATGCCGTTGTGCATCCAGACACGCGCGAAGGGGTGGCCCGCGGCCTGGGACTGTGCCATTTCGTTTTCGTGGTGCGGGAAGCGCAGGTCCAGGCCGCCGCCGTGGATATCGAACTCAGGGCCGAGGTATTTAGTGACCATGGCGGAGCATTCCAGATGCCAGCCCGGGCGTCCGGCTCCCCAGGGACTCGCCCAGGCAGCGGACTCAGGCTCCCCGTCTTTCCAGCCCTTCCACAACGCGAAGTCGCGCGGATCCTTCTTTCCCCGGGGAGAGGCGTCGGGTGTCGCCTGCATGTCGTCGATGCTCTGCCGGGTCAGGCTGCCGTAAGCGGGCCAGGACCGGACGTCGAAATACACATCGCCGGAACCGTCAGTGGCGGAATAGGCGTGCCCGCGGTCAATGAGGTGCTGGATGAGTTGGTGCATCTCCGGAATGTGACCGGTTGCGCGGGGCTCGTAGGTGGGCCGCTGGACGCCGAGGGTGTCGTAGGCCTTGAGGAACTCCTGCTCGTACCGGTAGGCCAGTGCCCACCATTCCTCGTTGGGAACGGATTCAGGGTCCGCGGACTGCGAGGCCAGGGCTTTTGCCAGGATTTTGTCGTCGATGTCCGTGACGTTCCGGACCACGGTGACCCTGTAGCCGCTGATGCGCAACCAACGGGTCAACTGGTCAAAAGCGATGGCGGAGCGGACGTGGCCCACGTGAGGCATTCCCTGCACCGTTGCCCCGCAGTAGTAGACCCGCGCTTCACCCTCCACCAGGGGCGTGAACGCGCGGACTTCTGCGGTTGCGGTGTCATAGAATCTGAGGCTCACCGATCCAGACTACAGAATGGCTGCGGCCAGTCCGGCGTGGGTAGATGGGGCAGCCCGCGCGGGACGCTCGCTCAGGGCAGGACGACGACGGCGGTGGCGATCGCCGCTATGCCTTCGCCCCTTCCGGTGAACCCAAGGCCGTCCGTCGTGGTGGCCGACACGGTGACAGGCGCTCCGACCGCCGCCGACAAGATGGCTTCGGCTTCGCTGCGGCGCGGGGTGAAACGCGGCCGGTTGCCAACGAGTTGGATGGCAACGTTTCCGATCTCAAAGCCTGCTGCACGCACAATACGGGCCGCCTCCGTCAGCAGGGTGACCCCTGAGGCGCCGGCATACTCAGGCCGGTCGGTGCCGAAATTGCTCCCCAGGTCACCGGTTCCCGAAGCTGAGAAGAGTGCGTCGGCGGCGGCGTGGGCTACTGCATCGCCATCGGAGTGGCCCGACAACCCGCGCTCGCCAACCCACTCGAGCCCCGCCAGCCACAGGGTCCGGGGCTCTTCTTCCGGCGCGAAAGCGTGAACATCGAACCCGATGCCGGTCCTTGGCAGGTTCGGTCGACTATTCACGGGCTAACCTCCTGTGCCTGGAGCACCAGGGCTTCGGCGAGCATCAGGTCGTGTGGCGTGGTGACTTTGAAGGCGAGCGGATCCCCTGCTGCGACGGTTACCGGGATACCAAGCGATTCGACGAGCATGGCGTCGTCGGTGATCTTTTCGGGGTGATCGGCCGCTGAGTGTGCATCCCGCAGGGTTGCAGCCTCGAATCCCTGCGGAGTCTGGACTGCCCGGAGCGTTGCCCGGTCCGGTGTGCCCGTCACCGCAGTCCCGCTCACGGTCTTGATGGTGTCCGTAACGGGAATACCGGGAACGACGGCGGGAGCTCCGTTGGCGACAGCCGTCACCACTGAGTGGAAGACGTGGGGCGGCGTCAGCGCGCGGGCGGCGTCATGGACCAGGATGATGGAGAGGTGCTCAGGCAGGCCAGCGAGCCCTGAGCGGACGGACTCGGGTCTGCTCGCACCGCCGTCGGTCACGGTGATTTTCACGTCCGTTGGTGGCCTGTTGGTGAGGATGGCGCGGAGGTCTGTGTCGCCGGCAGGGACAACCACGCAGATGTGTTGGGCCACACCGGCCGTGATAATTCCGTCGAGTGCGTGCTCCAGCAGCGTTTGCCCCGCGCAGAGGACGAGGGCCTTGGGCACACCGCGGCCGAGCCGTTGACCGGCTCCTGCGGCGACAAGTACTACTCCGACTCGCGATGGATCTGCATACACTGCTTCACCCTATGCGAAGGCGAGCGCGCCTTCGCATAGTCGCAGGACAGAACCAGGACAGCAAAAGGAAAGGGACCGCTTTCGCGATCCCTTTCCTTTTGCTAGGAGGCCAGTACCTCATCGAGGACTGTGGCGGCCTTCTCTTCATCCGTCTTCTCTGCAAGCGCGAGTTCGGAGATCAGGATTTGCCGTGCTTTGGCGAGCATTCGCTTCTCGCCAGCGGACAGACCACGATCATGATCCCTGCGCCACAGGTCCCGAACTACCTCGGCAACCTTGATGACATCGCCTGATGCGAGCTTCTCCAGGTTGGCCTTGTAGCGCCGTGACCAGTTGGTGGGCTCTTCGGTGAACTCGGCACGGAGTACGTCGAAAACGTGCTCCAGGCCTTCCTTGCCCACTACGTCGCGAACCCCTACAAGGTCAACGTTCTCTGCTGGAACTTCAATGGTCAGATCACCCTGCGCCACTTTGAGCCTGAGATACATCTTCTCTTCGCCCTTGACGGTGCGCATCTTGATCTCTTCGATCTTTGCTGCGCCGTGGTGAGGGTAAACAACTGTTTCGCCGACCTCAAAAACCATGTGGATAATCCCCTTTCCCGCAGATCAGTTTATCACGAAAACGACACGCCCATTACGTATTTTCGCAGGTCAGCGGGCCGAATGACGATCAATTGACTATCATTCCGCTCTTGACGCCGGCGGTAATAGATGCATGTCCGGGTGTTCGCGGACGTTACCAAGTCCGTTATTTACGGCCGATGCGGATAGGCTGTTCCGTAGCGAAAGTCCAACGGTCCGCGTGACCAGTGATCCCCAGGAGTCAGTGCCGTGAAGAGTGCCCCGAAGACCCGAGTGCAGCAGGCGGTTGTTGCCGGAAGCGCTGTGCTGGCCCTCCTTGGAGCAACGGGCTGTTCTGTCACCAGCCAGCAGGCGACCACCATCCAGTACGCGGCTTCGGACGGAATCGTCGAGCAGGTCGGTCCGGTGCTGCTGCGCAACGTCCTGATTATCACCTCGGACGAAGGCGAGCCTGGCACTCTCCTCGGCACCCTGTTCAACGAGTCGGATTCCACCGTCCAGGTGTCCATCGAGGGTGAAAACGAGACCTCCGAGGTTACGATCCCCGCTGGTGAAAAGTACGTATTCGAGGACGAGGTCGACGATGACGGCACCCTCGCCGGCATCAGCGAGATCCCGGGAGCCCTGGTGGACCTCGAATTCTCGGTGGACTCGGACTCCGCCACCTTCCGGGTGCCGGTACTGGACGGAACGCTTGAGGAATACCGTGAGTTCGTGCCCGGCGGCTACACCCCGGAGCCCTCACCAGAAGAGACCGAGGAAGAACACTAGGCCCCCAGAAGCTACGCGAAAGGCGCCGGTCTTGTGACTGGCGCCTTTGTTGCGTAGCCCGGCGGTTGTCCACAGGCAGCCTCTCCGTAGGAGGCGCCCTCTTTACGGCTCGTACTTGTAGCCGAGACCCCGCACGGTCACAAGGTGGCGCGGGGTTGATGGATCAGGTTCGATCTTCCCGCGCAGGCGCTTCACGTGTACGTCGAGCGTCTTGGTGTCGCCAACGTAGTCCGAACCCCACACGCGGTCGATCAGCTGGCCGCGGGTCAGCACCCGGCCGGAGTTGCGCAGCAGCATCTCGAGCAGCTCGAACTCCTTGAGCGGTAGCGAAACCTGCTCACCGTTCACGCTGACCACGTGCCGTTCAACGTCCATCCGCACGGGACCTGCGGCAACCGAACTGGACACAAGTTCCTCAGGCTCACCCTGCCGTCGCAGGACCGCGCGCACACGGGCCACCAATTCGCGGGAGGAGTAGGGCTTCGTCACATAATCATCGGCTCCGAGTTCCAGGCCCACCACCTTGTCGATCTCGGAGTCCTTGGCGGTCAGCATGATCACTGGGACGCTGGAGCGCTGCCGCAACTGGCGGCACACTTCGGTGCCGGACAGGCCCGGCAGCTGGAGGTCCAGTAGCACGAGGTCCGCACCGGCCCGGTCGAATTCGGTAAGGGCGTCAAGACCGTTATCGACGACGACGGCGTCAAAGCCCTCCTTGCCCAACAGGTACGACAATGGGTCGCTGAAAGACTCTTCGTCCTCAACGATCAGGATTCGGCTCACGCTTTCACTCCTTGGTTCTGGGCTGTGGCGCCCTTTTCGCTCTTGACGTTGTCCTGCTTCGAGGCCGTGCCGCCGCTATCGCCGTGGGTGCTGCCCAGCCCGCCGTCGTCGTCGTTCTCGACAGATTCCATCTCCGGAAGACGGACTGTGAAGGTGCTCCCCTGGCCCGGTTGTGACCACACTGTCACTTCACCACCGTGGTTGGAGACCACATGCTTGACGATGCTGAGCCCCAACCCGGTGCCACCGGTCTGGCGGGAACGCGCTGCATCGATGCGGTAGAAGCGCTCGAAGATCCGTTCCTGCTCCTCGGAGGTGATGCCCAGCCCTTGGTCCGTGACTGAAACCTGGGCGAGCCCGTCCCTCGACCGCAGCCCAACGCCTACACGGGTTCCCACCGGTGAGTACCGGATGGCGTTGTCGATGAGGTTGCGGAAGGCGGTCATCAGTAGGTCCGGGTCACCGTAAACGGGCAGGTCAATCTTCCCGCCGACAACGATCTCAATGTCCTTGCTCTCCGCCGGAAGCTTGTTGCGGTCAACCGCCTCGGTGATCACGCTGTTGACGTCCACTGGTTTGCCGCGGCGCACGACGTCGGTGCCCTGCAGCCGCGAGAGTTCAATGATGTCCTGGACCAGTGCCGAAAGCCTGCCGGATTCCTTGTGCATCCGCTGCGCGAAGCGGCGGACGGCCACCTCGTCCGAGGCGGCGTCGTCGATCGCTTCTGCGAGCAACGAAATGGCGCCGACGGGTGTCTTCAGTTCATGGGAGACGTTCGCCACGAAGTCGTTGCGGATTTCTTCAGTACGGGTAATTTCGGTGCGGTCATCAGCCAGGATCAGGATGTACTCCTCCCCGAGCGCCGCCACTCGAGCCTGGACGATGATTGTGCCCTGGCCAAGGGGGCCGCGGGGAAGTTCCAGCTGGTGTTCCTCGATCACGCCGTCCCGGCGCACGCGCGCCGTGAGCTCGAGGAGTTCGCTGTGCACCACGGTGTGACCGCGCACCAGACCGAACGCATACGCAGCGGGGCTCGCCCTGACCACGCCATCGATGGCATCCACGATGAGGTAGGCGCGCCCAACGACGGACAGTACGTCTGCCGCGCCCTTCGGCAACACTGGTTCGTCCGGATCCATGCGGACCCGCCGCTGGGCCTCACTCAACCGGAATGCCAGCATGCCGGTAACGCCAACGGCGAGACCGATCAGTCCGGCGACAAGGCTCAGGAAAACTGGATCCACAAACCTAGCTTAGGCGGTGGTCCGGCGCCCCCATGCTGATCCGGTGGCTTTGGCTTCCCGGTTCAACTAACGTTCACCTAAAGATGCGTAACAGTTAACGGGCAACTGGAAATGTGCAGAGCAGGACTGCGCATCAGCGCCCGTTCAGCACCTCATAGGGAAAGGACGCCCACGTGCGTAAGGTTTTTCAAGCGGAGCTTCACCAAATCGGCGAAGAACTCATCGAGATCTCCCAGCTGGTTTCCGAGGCCGTGCAGAAGGCCACCAGTGCGTTCGAGGGAGCGGATACCGAGCTGGCCCAGGAAGTCATCGCCGCAGATGCGCGGATCGATTTCCTCCAGAACGATCTCGACGAGCGGGCAATTGACGTCCTCGCCCTCCAGGGGCCGGTCGCGAGCGACCTTCGCATGATCGTGGGGGCGTTGCGCATGAGCGCCTCGCTCGAGCGAATGGGCGACCTCGCGCGGCACATCGCACAGCTCGCCCGCCTGCGTTTCCCGGAGAACGTGATTCCGGAAGGTATCCGGCCTACGTTCGTGGAGCTTGCCGAGCTGGACATCGCCATTGCCAGCAAGGTCACCGAGTTGCTCGAAACGCGCAACCTGGAGCTCAGCAACGAGATCTACGCCCACAACGCCCGGGTCAACGAACTGCACGCCAGCGTGTTCAAGGCTGTTGCTGCGTCGGATTGGAACGCTACCGCGCCGACCACCGTGGATGTAACGCTCGCGAGCCGCTACTTCGAGCGCTTCGCGGATCACGGCGTTTCCGTGGCGCGGAAGGTGACCTACCTGGTCACGGGTGAGTGGCAGCCGAGCGCTCCGCTCAACTGAACGCTCACGCGGAGAACGACGTCGGCCCGTCCCCTACCGGGGCGGGCCGACGTCGTTCCCTGGTCAGGGTTTCTGTTTAGTGCTTGGCCTTGCCCTGGTTCGCAACGGCCCTGATCGCGGCCTCGGCTGCGTCTGCATCAAGGTAGGTGCCGCCGGCCTTGACGGGCTTGAGGTCCTCATCCAGCTCGTACACCAGGGGAATGCCGGTGGGGATGTTGAGGGAAGCGATGTCCTCGTCGCTGATGCCGTCCAGATGCTTCACTAGGGCGCGCAGCGAGTTGCCGTGCGCGGCAATCAGCACGGTCTTGCCGGACTTTATATCGGCGCTGATATCCGACTCCCAGTACGGTAGGAACCGGTCAAGGACGTCCTTCAGGCACTCGGTGCGGGGAATGCTGTCACCGAGATCCGCGTAGCGGGGATCATTCGCCTGGGAAAACTCGCTGGAGTCCTCGAGCGGCGGCGGCGGGGTGTCGTAAGAGCGGCGCCACTCCATGAACTGCGCCTCACCGTACTCGGCCAGGGTCTGTGCTTTGTCCTTACCCTGCAGCGCACCATAGTGGCGCTCGTTCAGGCGCCAGTCCCGCTTGACATCAATCCAGCTGCGGTCAGCCGCCTCAAGGGCTAGGTTCGCGGTGATGATGGCGCGCTTCTGGCGTGAGGTGTAGACGATGTCGGGAAGGACATCGTGTTCAACCAAAAGCTCTCCGCCGCGCACGGCTTCCTTGCGGCCCAACTCTGTCAGCGCCACGTCCACCCAGCCCGTGAAAAGGTTCTTTTCATTCCACTCGCTCTGGCCATGGCGCAGCAAAATCAGTTTGTAAGAAGTCATGGTCCCAGTCTGCCGTATTTGAGGCGGCGCTTCACAGGAAGGACCCTGTGTTACCGGTGGCATACCCTTGAACAGTGCCAGGGAGGAAGCGTGATGAGACGGCTGGAAAGCCCGTCGGAGCCATCACCCGCGGCACTACGAATCCCAACCGGTTGCGACGAATGGACCGCTGGCTGGCAGGGCCGGAAGCCTGGCGGATCCTGGCCGCCGAAGACCCGCTCGTGGTGGACCTGGGCTACGGCGCGGCGCCCGTTACCGCCGTCGAACTTTTCGAACGCCTGCGGAGAATCCGTGACGACGTGGAAGTTGTCGGCATCGAAATTGATCCGGAGCGGGTGCTCGCGGCGCTCCCGTTGGAACGTCCCGGCCTACGGTTCGTGCGCGGCGGCTTTGAGGTCCCGCTGGAAGGGAGGCGGCCCGTCGTCGTGCGTGCGTTCAACGTGCTGCGCCAGTACGGCGAGGATGAGTACCTCGCGCATTGGGCCCTCGTACGGACGCGTCTGGCACCCGATGGGCTATTTATCGACGGGACGTGCGACGAGATCGGGCGCAGGGCCACGTGGGTTGCCGTAGATGCTGGCGGTCCCTTATCGCTGAGCATTTCCCTGCGCTTCGGAGGGTTCGAACTACCCTCGGACGTAGCTGAGCGTCTGCCTAAAGCGTTGATTCACCGGAACGTCCCCGGCGAGGGGGTTTACGACTATCTGCGGGCGCTCGACCGGATGTGGCTGGACGCAGCACCCCTGCAGTCGTTCGGGCTCAGGCAACGGTGGATACGGATGTGCGCGGCCATGGTCGACGCCGGGTGGCCGGTTCTCTACGGGCCAGCGCGTTGGAGGCTAGGAGAGGTGACGGTTTCCTGGGAGGCAGTGAAGCCCGGCTAGATCACCAGGGCCCGTACGGTCCGCCGCTCTGGACTTCGCTGACCGCTGGCTTGACATCGGCCAAGTAGACGCACGCTGCGATGACGGCGACCAGCTGCAGGATGCCGAACAAACCAAATGCACCGATCAGGGCGGTAATAACACCCACCGCAGCCGATCCACCCGTGATGCCGAGCCAGAAACCCTTGGTCCGCTTGAGCGAGGCTTCGAATGACACCGCCTTGCGCTTTGCGCAGTCAGCCAGTGCCCACAGCTCGATGCCGAGCGCGACATAGGCAAGGCCTCTGAAAAGCCAGAACTCGGTGAGCAGCACGATTTCCACAGTTCAAGCCTAACGGGTAGCGGTGGTGGAGGAGAGCGCCTGGGCCAGATCGCTCCAGAGATCCTCCACGTTCTCGATGCCGACGGAGAGCCTCACGAGGGCCTCCGGTACCGTGCGAGGCTCGCCCGGCTGCCGCCGTCGTCGTTCCATAAGGGACTCGACGCCGCCCAACGAAGTGGCGGGAAGCCAGAGGCGGACGGACTCCACCAGGGCGTCGGCGGCTTCCCTACTGGCGAGTTCAATACTGACAATGCCGCCGAAACCCTTGAGCTGCGCTTTCGCCCGGGCGTGCCCGGGATCCTGCGGGAGTCCGGGGTAGCGGACACGTTCGACGGCGGGGTGGGCAGCCAGCCTCTGGGCAAGGTCCAGAGCATTCGCCTGGCTGCGCTCCATCCGCAGCGCCAGCGTACGGAGTCCGCGGAGGGCAAGCCACACCTCGAATGGTCCGGCAATCGCGCCATGCAGCGTCCGATGCGTCTTCAATTCCGCCCTGGTGGCTTCATCCGAGGTCACCAGGGCGCCAAGCACGACGTCGGAATGCCCCGCCAGGTACTTGGTGACGGAGTGGAGGACGACGTCGGCTCCGTAGTCGAGCGGCCGGCACACCAGCGGCGTGTTGAAGGTGTTGTCAACAACGACGACCGCGCCCGCGGCATGCGCCGCATCGGTGAGGACCTTGGTTTCCGCGACCTCGAGCATGGGGTTGGTGGGGCTTTCCAGCCACAGCATGTCCGATCCGCCGAGCTGGTCCAGCACCTGCTGGGTGTCGGCTATGTCGACCTGCTTGACGGTCAGGCGGCCACGCTTCTCCTCGGCGAGGGCAAGCGAGATCGACCCTCCGTAGGCATGGCGTGGGATAACGACGACGCCGCCCGCCGGCACTAGCGACAAGGCGGCCGCCGCAGCTCCCATTCCCGAGGCGAAGGTAAGGGCAGGGAGAGCCGCGCCTTCCAGTTCGGCGAGCGCTTCCTCAAATGGGTCCCAAGTGGGGTTCGACATGCGCGCGTAGATGCGGTCGTCGCCCGAGGGTGGAGCAGTCTCGTAGAAAGTGGAGGAGAGGACGATCGGCGGGTTAACCGGGGAATCATGCTCGCGTGGCGGGCGACCGGCGGCCACCGTGAGCGTATCCGGGGCAAGCTGCTCATAGTGTTTACGGGATTCACTCATTGCATCAGGTTAGTTGGTTCAGGTATTGGTCCCTCGCATCGAGTGGGCGCTCATGACATGCCTGAAGCATGCAACTCGTGATGAGCGCCAGTTCCAAACCGGGTTTCCCCAGCCTGCACCCTTCGGCGATCAGACTGTCGGTGCCAGTCGGTAGGCTGATGCAGTGACCAATCAGACCTCCCGCCGCACCCGTGGACTGTTCATTGCCCTTGAGGGCGGGGACAGCGCGGGAAAGTCCACGCAGGCGCTGAGGCTGGCTGAATCGCTTATCTCTGACGGCCACACCGTCCTGCGCACCCGTGAGCCCGGCGGCACCGAGATCGGTGAGAAACTGCGGTCGCTCGTCCTCGACCACGGGCAGGGCCACATCGACCCGCGCACCGAAGCACTGATCTTCGCCGCTGCCAGGGCCGCGCACGTGCACCAGGTAATCCTGCCGGCGCTGGAGCGTGGCGACGTCGTCGTCTGTGATCGCTACATCGACTCTTCGGTGGCATACCAGGGCGTGGGCCGGGGGCTGGGCGCAGACAGCGTTTTGGGCATCAACCTGTGGGCGGTGGAGGGGCTTCGGCCTGACCTCACCGTTCTCCTCGACGTGGACCACAAGGAGGGCCGGGGACGGCGAGCTTCCGCCGCTGCCCCAGAGGACCGTCTGGAGTCCGAGCCCGATTCTTTCCACGAACAAATTCGCGCCGCCTTCCGTGATCGGGCGGAGTCGGACCCAGCGCAATACCTGGTGCTCAACGCTGCCGATCCCCTGGATCGGCTTGCCGCGGCCATCCTTGCGGCGGTTCAGGAGCGGCTGGCATGAGCGTGTGGACGTTCCTCACCGGCCAGGAGGCTGCGGTGGAACAGCTGCGCCGGGCCGCGGAGGCTGAGCGGCCGAGCCACGCCTGGCTGTTCACCGGCCCACCGGGTTCCGGCCGGTCCAACGCAGCCCGTGCGTTCGCTGCCGCACTGCTCTGCGACCGGCCTTCCCTTGCCGAACGGGGCTGCGGCGAGTGCAAGGCCTGCACGACGGCGCTAGCCGGCTCCCATGCCGACGTCACCAACGTGACCACCGAGAAAGTCACCATCAGCATCGACGAGGCGCGGGAATTGGTCCGCAAAGCCCAGGACAAACCCTCCACGGGCAGGTGGCGCGTGATCATCGTCGAAGACGCTGACCGCATGCAGGAACGCAGCACCAACGTGCTGCTCAAGGCGATCGAAGAGCCTCCCCCACGCACCGTCTGGCTACTCTGCGCGCCGAGCCCCGGGGATGTGCTCGTCACTATCAGGTCCCGGTGCAGGTCCGTCAGCCTGCGGGTTCCGCCGGTGGAAGAGGTGACACGGCTGCTTATCCAGCGGGACGGAATTGACCCAGTAATTGCCGAGGCTGCAGCCCGCGCCGCGCAGAGCCACATCGGTGTGGCCAAGCGGCTCGCCACGGACAGCGACGCCCGTGAACGGAGAAACCAGATTGTCCGGTTGCCGCTGAACCTGAGGAACATTGCTGGCGCGATGAAAGCTGCTGCTGAGCTGGTGAAGTTGGCAGAGGCGGAAGCGCAGAGTTCATTCGAACAGCGTGATGCCGAGGAGAAGGCCGCGTTGCTGGTCTCGCTGGGAGCTCCTGAATCGGGCACGCTCCCCCCGTCCCTCCGCGCTCAGGTCAAGCGTCTCGAGGATGACCAGACCCGGCGCGCCAAGCGGTCGAAGAACGACTACTTCGACCGCGCCCTCACCGACCTCACTTCCTTCTACCGGGATGTGCTGGTTTTGCAGGTCCGAACCGGCGGACGCCTGGTGAATGAGCCTCTGCGTCCTGAACTGGAACGCTATGCGGAGAACGGAAGCCCGGAGCAGACCTTAAACCGGATTGAAGCGATCAACAAAGTACGCACGCGGATTGTTGGAACCAATATCGCCCCACTCCTCGCTATCGAGGCGATGACCGTCAGCCTGCTGCCCGAGAAGGAACTTTCCGCGTGACCAACTCCCAACCCAAGCGCCACCGCAGGTTCCGGATGCTCGCAGGCGCTGCCGCCGTCGTCGTGGGTCTTGTTGTTTCCGGGTGTAGCGCTTCCGCACCGGAGACCGGGGCAGTGACCGCGCCGCCGGAGGTCATCGGTGACGTTCCTGATGGGCTGCGCGAGTTCTACTCGCAGGAAGTGACCTGGGAGGAATGCGAGGACGGTTTTGCGTGCGCAACCGTCAAGGTTCCCCTTGATTACAGCGATCCGGAGAGGGAGTCGATCAACATTGCGGCGATCCGGCTGGATGCAGCGGGCGATGCGCAGGGTTCGCTGCTGGTCAATCCCGGCGGGCCTGGCGGTTCCGGCTTCAATTTCGTGCGCGATATTGGGGAGTTTGTGCTCAGCGACCGGTTGCGCGGTGCTTACGACGTCATCGGCTTCGACCCTCGGGGTATCAACCGGTCCTCAGCCGTGGAGTGCCTGACCGACGAGGAACAGGATGCCGCCCGGCAAGACGTCTTCCCGCCGGATGTCACCGATGAGCAAGCCCTGGAAATCCTGGTGGAGGATTCGGCTGAGTTCGCGGACCTGTGTGCCGAGCGGACCGGGGAACTATTGGGCTACGTCGACACAGAAAGCGCGGCAAAGGACATGGACATTTTGCGGGCGATCGTGGGTGACAAGCAGCTGAACTACCTGGGCTTCTCCTACGGCACGCAGCTGGGTGCAGCCTACGCGAAGCTCTTTCCGGATAACGTTGGGCGCTTTGTGCTTGACGGGGCTGTTGACCCCTCGTTGAGTGCAAGTGAGGTGGTGGCCGGTCAGGTTGCGGCGTTCGACGAAGCGCTCCGGGCCTACGTTGCCGATTGCCAGACCGGGAATGACTGCCCGTTCCCCGGGGACGTGGAGGAGGGTGTCGCGGTGATCGATGGCCTCCTGGAATCGGTTGAGGAGAGCCCCATGACTGCGGCGGACGGCAGGCTGGTGACTATTGGATCGTTCTTCCAGGGTCTGGTGCTTCCGCTGTACGACGACGCCGGTTGGGCCGGTCTGACACAAGCGATTGATTCGGCCTTACAGGGTGACCCCACCCAGATGCTGTACTACGCCGACCTCAGTGCCGAACGTGAGGAAGACGGCAGCTACCTCACCAACATGGGCGCTGCGTTCACGGCCGTGAACTGTCTCGACTACCCCATGTCCGCCGACGTTGAGACCATGACCCTGGAAGCCGAGGAGTTGGAGGCAGCCTCCGCCGTCTTCGGCGAATACCTGAGCTACGGAGCCCTCACTTGTGAGGACTGGGCTTACGACGCCGTTCTGGAACCCGCGCCCGCAAGCGCGCCAGGTGCTGCGCCGATCGTCGTCATTGGTACTACGGGAGACCCGGCGACACCGTATGAGTGGTCGCTCGCCCTGGCCGACCAGCTCGAATCAGCCGTACACGTCACGTGGGAGGGGCAGGGCCACACCGCCTACGGCCGGTCCAACCAGTGCCTGGAAAACCTGGTTGATGACTACCTGATCGATGGTTCAGTGCCCGAGGACGGCGTGACCTGCTGATTTTGACCGCTACGCCAGCGCTCTTATACAGTTATGCCTTGTGAATGAGCCCCTGCGTCTGCAGGGATCATCCGCAGTCAGCCTCCTTAGCTCAGTCGGTAGAGCGTCTCACTCGTAATGAGAAGGTCGCCAGTTCGACTCTGGCAGGAGGCTCTCTTCATGCCCTCGGGAAGTCGCGAGTAAGCGCAGCCGGCTAACGCCGCCGAACCAGCTTCCTCACAATTACGACGGCGGCACCGGCCGCGGCAATCCACGGACCGCCCACCAGCAATGGGTCTATCCATTGATGGTTCACATCTGAACGCTTCACGCCGAAGCGGGAGCGGATCGGGTGCGCTCGCTTTTCCGCAAGCACTCCCGTCTCGGTTACCGGGTTATCGGGCCGAGCACTCACAAGCGAGCGCAGATGACTCTCGACAGCGTCCGCGCGGTCACCCGCGATCAGGAGCAGCCAGTGCGCCGCGCGTGCTTCGCTGAAGGAGCGGTACGCGTAGCGGCGGATCACACCCGATACTCCCTTGAGCGGCACGGAGGTTCCAAATACCGGCGTCACCATCGGATGTTCGATTGAGTGCTCGCGGCCGTCCCGGCCTGCCTGCTCTTCCGGGTAGTCCCAGTGGGCGCCGGTGGACTCGGGTGCGAATCTCTCCTTCGGGTAGGAAGGGCGGTCCGCCGGATCAAGGTCGGCACCCCACCCCGGGATACGTGCCTTCAGCTCTTCACGGGACTCGGGGCTTTCTCGCTTGCTTGCCAGGTACGGGGTTGACGGCATGACCTTCTCCTAGCTCGCCTCTGGGACGATGATCGGCTTGATGCAGTTATCGAGCTTGGCCGAGAAGATGTGATAGCCCTCCGCGATGTGCTCAAGCGGTATGCGGTGTGTGACGAGGTCGTTCGGTTTGAGATACCCATTCCGAATGTGTTCGAGCAGCCGGGGCCACTGCCGTTTCACCGGGCACTGGTTCATCCGGAGGGTCAGTCCCTTGTTCACGGCGTCCCCGAATTTCACCGCGCTGAAGATGGGCCCATAGGCTCCCACCACCGAGACGTTCCCACCTTTCCGCACCGAGTCGAGGGCCCAGTTCAGAGCCACTGGCGAACCACCCTGCAGCTTGAGCTTGGTGGCGGTGACATGCTGCAGGAAGTTTCCGTCCGCTTCAGCTCCGACTGCTTCGATGACGACATCCGCGCCCAAATAGTCAGTGGTCTTCTTCAACTGCACGACGATGTCGTCGAACTCGTTGTAGTTGAGCGTCTCAGCATGGGCAAAGGTGCGTGCTTTCTCGAGCCTGTACTCAAGCTGGTCTATGACGATCACCCTCCCGGCTCCCATCAGCCAGGCGGACTTGGCGGCATAAAGCCCCACCGGCCCTGCACCGAAGACAGCCACGGTGTCCCCTTCGACGATGTCGCCGAGCTGCGCTCCGAAATACCCGGTGGCGAGCGCGTCCGTCATGAGAAGGGCGTCTTCATCGTCCAGCCAGTCGGGAATCAGGGACGGCCCGACGTCGGCGAACGGTACGCGGACGAATTCCGCCTGGCCGCCGTCGTATCCCCCGGAAGTGTGGGAGTAGCCGTAGATGCCGCCAACCGCCGTCGCGTTCGGGTTGACGTTGTGACAGTTGGAGTACAGCCCCCGGGCGCAAAAGTAGCAGGAACCGCAGTACACGTTGAAAGGAACCATGACGCGGTCGCCGGGGCTGAGGTTCCGCACCGATCCGCCGACTGATTCGACGACGCCGATGAATTCGTGACCGAATGTTGTGCCAACCCGGGTGTCCGGCATCATCCCGTGGTACAGATGCAGGTCAGAGCCGCAGATAGCGGCGCGAGTCACGCGGACGATCGCGTCATTCGGGTGTTCAATCTTCGGGATGTCTTTTTCTTCGACCCGGATCTTGTACGGACCGCGATAGACCATTGCTCGCATAGCTGCCGCCTAACTGACTGTCTAGAAGAAAGTAAGCATACTGTCTATCTGTCGGGGGAGGCTAGGGTTTGTGGCCGATGGCACCGCCGCTCGCAGTCCCGCGTGGATACACTTGCCTACGATCCAGCCCGAACAGTCCCGGGCTGCGGACCGCCGCGATACGGAGGAGAGCTTCATGACCAACCGGGGTGTCTGCGGCGTTGACCTTGGCGGCACTGGATGCCGCGCGACCGCAGCACGTACCGAGGAACAGCCCGGCGAGGCGGTTCGTGTTGCCGGCGGCGTGCAGATTGAAGCCGGTGGCATTAACATCCCCGCACTGCTCGACGTCGTTGGCGAAGCGGTGTGCGGAGCTATGTTGTCAGCGCAGGTTGAGAGGCTCGACGCGCTGGTTCTCGGGATGGCGAGTGTCCAGTCCCTCATGGCCGACCCGACTCCGCTCCACACCGCACTCGCCGAACGCTTCGACGTCTCCGTAACGGTGGTATCCGGCGACATTCTCACCTCCCACGTCGGCGCACTGTCCTTCGAGCCGGGCGCGGTGCTCGCCGCCGGCACAGGCGCCACGGCTCTCGGCACCGATTATGCAGGGGTGTGGCATCGGGTCGACGGCTGGGGTCACCTGCTCGGCGACACCGGCAGCGGCGCCTGGATTGGCAGGCAGGGCCTCGAAGTGGCGTTCCGCAGTTTCGATGGCCGCGGCGGCTCCACTCCCCTGCTCGATGCTCTCCGCACACGATTCGGTTCGCCCGAGGCACTCCTCAAGCACATCTACACCCGCCCCGACCGCTCGAAGATGCTCGCTTCCTTCGTGCCGGACATGGCCCAGCTAGCCGACGACGGCGACGCGGACACTGCGCGCATCTTCCAGACCGCGGGCCGGGAGCTCGCCCGGACGGGGGCCGCTGCCGTCGGGGGTGGCGTCCCGCCCCGGCTCGCACTGGTTGGCGGCCTCTTCGACGCGACACCGCTCCTCATGGCCGCGCTGCGGGAGGAGCTCGGACTGCACCGGCCCGAGATTGAGCTGCTTCCCGCGCAGGGTACAGCGCTCGACGGCGCGTTCTTCCTGGCGCGGGCGGCCTCCGACAATCCGGCAAATGCGCTCAGCCACCCGCCCTACGTGACGTCAATGGTGCACGGCTGAGTTCAGCCCGGCAGGACGCACGCGGGCACGGGCAGGTTCATCGAGTCGACCTGCACCGTGCTGCCGGACGCATTGCACCGGAGCACGTCAAGGGTCGAGGAACCCTGGTTCGCCACAATCACCAAGTCCGCGGCGTCGTCGTCGGCTGCCACCACAGCGAAGTGACGCGGCCACGCCCCGCCAATCGGTGAATCACTGAGATAGGACAGCGACACACCATCCCCCACCCGGAAAACCGACAAGACATCAGGCCCGCGGGTCGCCGCGTAGAAGAGGTCAGCGGTGCCGTGTGAGACGCCAACCGCGATATGCGAAGGCTGGCTGGCAACGCCCTTTTCCAGCTGGGCATGATTTGCAGGCTGGCTCGACAGCAGCGCTCCGTCGGCGCTGAGCACGTGAAGACGCGAGTCGAGCTCACCGACGACGACGGCGCCACCCAACAGCGTCGCCAGGTGTCGCGGACCCGTGCCGGGCGGCAGCTTGGCCGCGATTCCGGCGGCTCCGGAGGCTGTGAAGCGGCGAAGCTCGTCGGTTCCGAGGTCGCTCACCCAAACCTCCTCGCCGGCGTCGTGAGCGTAGTGGGCGTGCGGGCCCTCCTGGCGGTCCGTGTTAGGGCCGCTGCCCTCGTGTCGGTGGACGATGGGCTCGCCGGAGGGCACGCCGTCGTCGTCGAGGTGGACCTGCGTCACGACGCCGTCTCCGTAGTTCGCGATCCAGAGCATATTCTGCTGCGCCAGAACGTGGCAGGGGGAGGAACCGCCGGTGGGGACGGTGCTGCGGTGGAGCAGCTCACCGTCGACGAGTTGGAAGGCCGCTACTTCACCGTCCGCGTTCTCCGAGACGGCATAGAGCACGGATCCGGAGGAGTGCAGGGCGAGAAAAGAGGGCGACGGCGTTGCCACAGCCAGTCTGGCGTCGCGCAGTTTCCCGGAGCGCAGGTCGAGGGTCACCTTCCAGATGCCTTCGCCGGAACCGGGATCCGATCCTGCCGCCGGGTAGGTGCCGATCCAGAGTGTCGCTGTGTCGCTGTTCATGGGACCATTCTTGCGCACGCCGCGTGTGCAGCGAGGAGTCGACTCTCCTGGCAAATTGAATCCCAGCGACGACAGCTAGGCTCGTGTCGATGCCTTTTTGAAGCATCGGCACGAGCGCGAGGGGAGCTTGAAATGTCGCAGGAGTCCTACACCAGGTATCAACGGCTTTTGTTGTACTTCTCCACCACCAAGCGCAAGGTCATAGCGGTCCTCGTTGCGATTACAATAACGGTCGGCGCGATCTACTTCGGACTTTCCTCTCACCTTTCCCTCTATGTCATGATCGGGATCATGGCCGTGCTCTTCAGCCAGGGCCGGCTCCTTCGCCGCCCTACGAAACTGCCCCCGGACATCATGCGCGACCACGCGACCAGCAGGTTCACCAAGCAACGGTCCTGGGAGTCGCCTAAGGACAAACAAGCTGCGCTTAATGCGCTAAGCGAAGCTTTCTCTCAACCTGGAATCAGCTCGCGACTGCTGGGCGACAGTCTGTGGATCGAGATGGAAAAGGAATGGAACCCTGGCCTGAAGTTCAGGCATGGCGACGTTGCCAAGCACCTGAAGATACCGCCGCCCGCCCACTTCTTCGTAGCGGCCGATGGCAGCGGGACGACCGTCACTGCCTACAGCCACGACAACCGGCTGGTAGGGATGTGGGACGTCATGCAGCTCTCGGATGAGATGGCTGACGCGGCTGTCCAACTCGCGGAAGAGGCCACCACCGAGTAGGGGCGGCATTCGGGATCGGGTACTACGCTATCTGCGCCAGAAGAGGTGGTGGGTGACGCCGCTCGCGCTGGGCACGACGTCGAGGTGGAACCGGTCGAGCAGGTCCCCCGGTGACTCCCACAGCCGTGCGCCGGAACCGAGCTCAACGTCGACGACGGCAACGTGCAGGGTGTCGACAAGGTCAGCTTCGAGGAACTCCCGGATTACCGTCGCTCCCCCTCCCAGCCTGACCTCCTTGCCCGCCGCGGCTTCCTTTGCGCGTTTGAGCGCTTCGGCCGGCTCCGCATTGACGAAGTGGAAGGTGGTGTCCGACAGGGAGAAGGACGGCCGCTCATGGTGTGTCATCACAAAGACGGGTGTGTGAAAGGGCGGCTCATCGCCCCACCAGCCTTGCCACTCGTGATCCTCCCAAGGGCCCCTCTGCGCAATGAACTTGTTGCGTCCCATGATCTCGGCTCCAATGTTCCGGGCAAAGTCGCGGACAAGGTAGTCGTCGAGACCGCGGCTTCCGCCACGGGTGCTGCGACCAGGCCAACTGGCCGTGGCAAGCGCCCAGGCCATCAGGGCAGAGGGGTCGGCATGGCCAAACGGTTGCTCGAGGCTCTGGCCCTCGCCGGCACCGTAGCCGTCACGCGATACTGCGAAATTCTGCACTCTGAGTAGCTGTTCCAACGAAAGTTCCGGTACTGATGGTGAACCGATCCTCCATAAGAATCGCCGGTCAACAGTTCAGACGGAAGGGAGGAGCGGGATTCATCGTTGAGGGGCTCTCAGAACAGCACAACGCCCGCCGAGCCTGATCAACAGGCGCGGCGGGCGTGGTGACACGACCTGGGCGGGCGAGCCGCCGTCGTCGTTCTGCAAAGGTTTAGGCGAAGTCAGCTGTTGCGGGGTTGGCTCCGATGCGGCCGGACTCGCCCTTGTCGAGGGCGTTGATGGCCTCGACATCCTCTTCCGTCAGCGTGATGTCCAGTGCGCCCCAGTTCTCGGCGATGCGGGACTCGGTGACGGACTTCGGGATGACAACGAGTCCGAGTGCCAGGTGCCACGCAAGCACAACCTGGGCGGGCGTTGCATTGCGCTTCTCGGCGATCTCGGCCAGGACGGGATCCTCAAGGAGGCCCTTGCCGGAACCAAGCGGTGACCAGGACTCGTGCAGGATGCCCTTCTCGGCCTCGAACGCGCGGAGTTCGGACTGGTTCAGGTACGGGTGGGTCTCAACCTGGTTGATCGCGGGGACGACGCCGGTTGCGTCGATGATCTCCTGGAGAGCCTCGACGGTGAAGTTCGAGACGCCGATGGAGAGCACGCGACCGCGCTTCTGCAGCTCGACCAGAGCCTTCCAGGTGTCCACGTACTTACCCTGCTTCGGCTGCAGCCAGTGGATGAGGTAGAGGTCAAGGGTTTCGAGGCCCAGGCGATCCATGGAGGCTTCGAATGCCTCGAGCGTGCTTTCGTAACCCTGATCGGCGTTCCACAGCTTGGTGGTGATGAACAGCTCGTCGTGGCTGAGGCCGGAGGATGCGATTGCTCGCCCTACTCCTGCTTCGTTGCCGTAGATCTTCGCGGTATCGATGTGGCGGTAGCCAGCTTTGAAGGCACGCCCGACGACGTCCTCTGCCGTTGCGTCTTCAACCTGCCAGACGCCGTAGCCGAGCTGCGGGATGGTGCGGCCGTCGTTGAACGTAAGGTTCGGTGAGGTGCTCATAAGTGCCTTTCGAGATACTGAAACGTGTTCCGAAGAGTGGCAACCACGCCCCGGCAGGAATTATTTCGTTCAGGGGCTGTAACACTTCCGTGGACAACGGACATTAGTTGGGTATGGGCACACAGGCACCGAGGGGGACGGCGATTAAAGCGCTAGATGAAGGACGCGCCCGCGAGCGGCAGTTCACGGAAGCACACCGGCAGCATCATGACCGGGTCTATCTCTACCTGCGCCGCCGCACCGACACTGCCGAAGCTGCCGAGGATCTCTGCGCCGAAACCTTCAGGATCGGGTGGCAGAAGATGACTGCAGACGAACTCACCGCCGGCACCCTCTTCACCATCGCGAAGAACCTGCTGCGCAACCATTACCGCTCGCAACAGCGTCATCGAAGCCTCGTCGAGCGCATCGCGCAGACCTTCGAACGCAGCGCTCATATTCCTGAGGGCGTGCATGAGGCGCTGGGCCATTTGAAGCCCGCCGATCGCGAGATCCTCATGCTCACTTTCTGGGACGGATTCAATTTGATCGAAGCGGCAGAACTCCTTGGCTGTTCTCCCGGCGCCGCCAGGGTGCGCCTACACCGGGCTCGACGGGCCCTCGCCAAACACCTGCCCATGACGGGAGAAACAGCATGAACATCGGACAGATCTTCTCCGAAGCCGACCCCGCTCACCACGTGAGCGAAGAAGAATTGGCGGCCAGCCGCCGTCGTGCGCTGTCACAGGCAGCACCCGACGGCGTCACCCAGGTCCTCAACCAAGGGTCCGTCATTACCGAGCCCGCACCCGCAGGACGTACGACGACGACGGGCCGCGCGTTTGTCACGCCGCCCCGCGTTCGCTTCGCCCGGCTGGTGGCGGCGGGTACTGCGTTCGCCATCCTGCTTGCCGTCGTGGTCGTGTCCATTGTTGTTCCGCGGACAGCCCCGTCACCTGCCGACGATGGTGCGGCCGTGTCCCGGCTGTTCGACGAGGCTGCATCCGTGGTTGGGGGGTTGCCGCTTTCCTCAAGCGGCCAAGGTTCAGTCGATGCGGGGGAACTGCGTTTCCAGCTACTCGTGGACATCGAGCAGGTATTCAAGGGGAGTGTGCCAGAGGGGGAGGTTCTGATTGACGTCACCGGACAACCGGTATCGCGCATCGACACACTCGAGGAAGCGAATTCGAGCTCCCTGTTCCTGAGAACGCAGTTGTTCTTCCTCGACGAAACGAACAAACTCCTAGAGGATCCGCTGGCCATGCTGACCGTGATGAACAAGCGCACCGGAGCGGTAGTCAACGCCGACGGCGCCTCCATCACCCTTCCGGAAGATCTGCGCGAGCAGCTCGACCTCCTCCCCGAAGGCGAAGTGCCGCTGGAAACCTCTGACCGGGAAGTGGGTCAATTATCAGGCAGAGACGTGCTGGGTGAGATTCCGGAGGGCACTGCGAGCACCGAACCCGGGGCGCAGGGCGAGGTGCTCGGGACAATCAACGGTGAAGTCAAAGAAGGCAGCGCTTGTTTCTGGTACGAGTACGAGGGCGAGAGCTGGTACCTGCGCTGGCCAAAGGGATTCAGTGCGCATGTCGCTGACCTGCCGCTGAGCTTCATCGGTGAAGGGCCGACGCCGATGGTCCTCAATGAAGCGGGGTACCCCTACGTGACCGGCGGACACCCGATCCCCTATCTTCGGGCGGACATCTATCCAACCGGCCAGGAGCTGACGTGTGGTGGGCGGAGCATGCCCGTCGCTGAACTCTCGGTCCAACCGGATTCGACCCTGTTGGGCTTCTAGTCCGTACGACGGCGCGAGACCGTCAACCGAAGAGCCATGGCGGCTGCCACAAGGTAGAGGAGCCCCTGGACCTGCAGGCTGACGGTGAGCGCCGTCCCGCTTCCCACGAACCCAGCCAGCAGCGTGCCTACCGCCTGCATCGCACCGTACAGGGCGAAGTAGGTGCTGAGCACCCGGCCCCGCACTTTCGCCTCGCAACTGCTTTGAAGGACCGTAAGCAATCCGGTCCCCAAAGCCACGCCTGGCGCCCCGACGAGGATGAACAGTCCTATGTAGACAGGGAGATACGTGGTCAGAGCGGGCAGATTCCAGATCGCCAGCGACATTAGGCCAAAGGCGGCCAGGGACCAGACAATCAACCACCTGGGCGAGGTTCGGCGGATCAACAGCCCGAGTAATGCCCCGCCAGCGAGAGCGCCGATGGCCTGCACACCACGCAACAGTCCGACGTCGGCTTCACTGCCTTGAAGAGTGCGAGTTACAAAGAGGACGAAGAGGAGAACGAAGGCACCCTGGGCGACGGCGATGAAGCAGACCACGCCCATCACCTGCCTCAACGCTGGGGTTCGGGCGGTGATCCGCAGCCCTTCGACGAGGTCAGCCCATGGGCTGGCCAGCTGCTTCGGGGGCGGCTTTCTTCCCTTTGATCTTTGGCCGCGGACCCCGAGAGCGAAAATGACCGCTGCGCCCAGGAAGGTGCCTGCATTGGCGTAGATGATCGCATCGAATCCGCCCACGGCGAGGATCAATCCACCAATCGGACTGCCCAGCAGCCGGGCCAGGCTCGAGAGGATCCCCATGAGCTGGTTGATCTCCGGGAGCTGCGCAGTGGCGACCAGGGCGGCCGCTGTAGCAGCCCTGCACGGTTCGATAATGGTGCCCAACACGGATTCAACGACCACGACGCCGTAGAGAATCCACAGATCCGACTCGCCGTTGACGGCAAGAAGCGGTGCAAGGCACAGAGCTTGCAGCCCCGCAACGATCGCCATCAGTTGCCATGGATCGCTCCGGTCCACCAGAACACCGGCCAGCGGACCTGCGACCACCGTAGGCGCCAAGCCAAGGACGAAGACCGTAGCGGTGACGAGTGGCGATGCGGTGAGCTCCAGTACGTAGAGCGGCAGTGCTATCAGCAGCATCCAGTCGCCCACCTCGGCGAGGAATCCGGCGCCTGCTAACCCACCGATGTACCGGGTGCGCAGCAGCCGCAGGAAACTCACCGGGTGCTGCTGGCGGAATCGTCCGGGAAGGATCTGATCTGCATCTGGACCGTCAAGCTGTCTTTGGGGCGCTCGGTGCGGTGTAAATGCACGTAGGGCCGGACGAGCTCGTCCATTGCCGCCAGCAATTTCGTCAGTTCATCGGCCGTGAGTGCCAGGTGATAGCGGTGTGTCCCGGCTGCGTCCTGCCAGTCCTTCGATAGTTCGCCGCGTTGGGAGAGGTAGCGATCGAATGCTGCGTTGGCCCGTATCGCCGCCACGTTCTCCAGCGCCGTACCCGCCAGTTCGCCGGCCTGGGTGCCATCACCGGAGAAGTCGAATCCTGACGCAGCCGCCCGCCACGGCCGGTCCCGACCGTCTTCAGCCGAATCCGTCACCCGCTCAACCAGACCGACCTTCGCTAGTGCCCGAAGGTGCCATGAACAATTCGAGGGAGTCTCCCCCGTTACTTTGGCGCACTGACTGGCGGTGGCGTGTCCAACTGCAAGGAGGTGGTCGAAAATTGCGTACCGGGCAGGCACCGCCAGTGCCGCGAGCGCGTCGGTGCCGACGATCTTGCGTGGCGGCGGTGTGGAACTGGAATCTGGCATGCGCTTCCAATCTCTGAAGTGATCACTTCACTATTGGCGCCCGAGGAAACATTGTCAAGGGAAGACTTCATAGTTTGGGTCGTCGACATCAGCCCGAGAAGGGCAGGTTCAGTCGCGTGATTCGGCCAGCAGCCGCTCTGCCTCGGCCACGTCCTCGGCCACTACGCCCGCCCGGCGCCGTACATTCTCGAGTCCCGCTGAGGCAATCCCCCAGCGTTCGCCGTCGAGCCGTGCCATGGCGGCCGCTTCTGCCGTCGTCGCAAGCGCGTTGCCCGCGCGGGAAAGCGCCCGATGCACCTGAAGCAACGCGCCCGGAATGTCCAGGCCCTCGCTCGGCGCCTGCGCCTGCGCGGCGACGCAGACCGCACGGACACGTGGGAACAGCTGAACCAGTTCATTGGCGAGTTCCGTGAGCTCGTTATAGACGGCGTCGTCCTCCACGCCCTCCAGGATCTGGTGATACCGGTCGAGGCCACGGCGAAAGCGGTCGTGGGCGCGGCGCCACACCCCCGTGCCCAATTCGGCGTCGTCCTTGCGGCCCTGCCGGGCAGCCGTGAAAAGTCCCATGATTTTCGGAGGCGCTGCTAGAGGTACTGGCCGGGACCGTGAGGGTCAGGCTTTGGTGCCGCGGCCTGCTGCGCTCCCGGCGAGCGCTTTGGCTCGCCGTCTTCACCGACGACGACGCCGGGAGCCAGGACGGTTCCGGGCGGGAGTTGGCGCAACTGAAGCTGCGCTGCGAGCTGCTGGTTGACCATCTGTTGTGCCGCCATCGCCGTCTGGATGCCGTGGAACAGCCCTTCAAGCCAACCTACGAGCTGCGCCTGGGCAACCCGGAGCTCGGCGTCGGTGGGTACTGAATCCTCGGTGAACGGCAGGTTGATGCGGTGCAGCTCCTCCACAAGCTCCGGGGCGAGCCCGTCCTCGAGTTCACGGACGGACCGCTCGTGGATCTCAGCAAGGCGTGTGCGCCCGGCATCGTCGAGTGGAGCGCTTCGTACTTCTTCCAGCAACTGCTTGAGCATGGTGCCGATGCGCATGACCTTCGCAGGCTCGTCGACCAACTCAGTCAACTTGGCGGGCTGGCTGCGCTCACGGGGGGCGCCGTCGTCGTTCTGTTCCGGGAGCCCGTGACCTGCGTCCAATTTGCCGAGGAGGACTGCGTTCTGCTGGTGTTCCTTCGCCGCTTGCTCGGGCGTGACGGTGAGGGGCTCGGGCTGCTGTTCGGTCATGTGCTTATGCTCTCACGGCGAGCTCACTCCCTGCCCTCGGGCTCTCCCTCCGGGTGAGGAGGTAGGGAATGTGGATTCGGTGAGTTGCTCGGAGACGTCCCACACCCGGCTGGCCTCTTCGGTGCTGCGCAGGCGGGAGTAGAGCTTCTGTTCTGCCGGGGCTCCGCCCAGGTTGCCGATGCCCTTGGGACCGTAGAGAGCACCCCGCCTGGCGTCTGGCGCAGTTGCGGCCATCAGCGCCGGCAGCTTTGCGGATTCGACCGTTCCGGCGAGGATTCCGCGGGATGACAAGAGCCTGATGAGCCTGCGGCCCGGAACCTCCTTGCTGCGGCCAATTTCGGGGCGGGCAGCAAGAAGGTTAGTCGGAGCTACCCCTGGGTGGGACAGGTTGCTGGTGATGCCCCAACCGTGTGCTTGGCTGCGTCGATCGAGCTCGAGACCGAAAAGCCCGAATGCGATCTTGGACTGGCTGTAGGCGTGCATGCCGTCATAGCTGCGCTCCCAGTTCAGGTCATCCCAATTGATGCTGCCCCGGTTCGCAGCGATGCTGATCTGTGAGGTTACCCGTGCCTGGCCTGCCCGCAGGAGAGGGAGGATATCGGCGACGAGCGCGAAGTGCCCGAGGTGGTTGGATCCAAATTGCAACTCGAACCCGTCGGCAGTTGTTTGCCTGTCAGGTGGAGTCATCACCCCGGCATTGTTGATGAGGAGGTGGACCGGCCGGCCATCCTTGCGCAGAGTCTCTCCCAGGGCCGCGACGGATTCCAGCGAGGACAGATCCAGGTCGAGCAGGGACACCCTCGCTTCCGGGGTCAACTGCCTGATGGCGGCTATTGCTTCCTCGCCTTTGGAGCGGTTCCGGACGGGCATGATGACTTCCGCGCCCGCCGCTGCCAGCCGTGCAGCTATTCCCGTACCCATTCCGTCACTGGCGCCGGTGACGACGGCCCGCTTTCCGGATAGGTCCGGAATGGTGATGTCTATGGTCTTGCGGCTCATGCCTGGCTCCTCATTGGTGGTCTGTGCCTCCAGCATCGAACATATTCGCTGCGTTATTCAGGGCCTGCCGATCCCCCGATACGCAATACCCCTTTGCAGGGGGGGACGAGGGGCGGACTGCCAGGCCGTGGCTATGCCACCTCAGGAGCGGTAAAACTGAGACAGATACAGAGCTAAGGGGAACCATGATCGACAGGACAGGGCTTGCGGAATTCCTCCGCCGCCGTCGCGAGTCACTGCAGCCCGAGGATGTGGGCCTCCCCAGGGGACAACGACGCCGGACCAGCGGGCTTCGACGCGAGGAGGTAGCTCTGCTATGCCACATGTCCACCGACTACTACGCGCGACTGGAACGGGAGCGCGGACCGCAACCCTCTGAGCAGATGATCGCGTCCATCGCGCAAGGCCTTCACCTGACGCTGGCCGAACGCGACCACCTGTTCCGGCTCGCCGGCCATAACCCACCGGTCAGGGGCTCGGCGAGCGAACACATCAGCCCCGGTCTGCTGCGCATCTTCGACCGTCTGGTCGATACGCCCGCGGAAATCGTCACTGAGTTGGGCGAGACACTCCGCCAGACTCCGATGGGCGCTGCTCTCACCGGCGACACAACGCAGTACACCGGCCCCGAGCGCAGCATCATGTTCCGCTGGTTCGCCGTTCCCACCTCACGCCAGCTCTATGCGCCCGAGGAACACCCGTTTCTGACGCGGATGTTTGCCTCGGGCCTGCGGGAGGCCGTTACCCTCCGCGGACCAGATTCCCGCGCTGCGCATCTTGCCGACCTGCTCCTGGCGAGCAGCGAGGAATTCCAGGTGATGTGGAGCAGTCACGAAGTCGGAATCCAGCCACGCGAAGTGAAGCATTTCGTCCACCGAGAGTTGGGCGCGCTCGAACTTACCTGCCAGCGGCTCATCGAACCAGGGCAATCGCACGCGCTGCTCGTCTACACGGCAATACCGGGAAGCGAGAGCTATGAAAAGCTGCAACTTCTCTCAGTCATCGGAGCCGACGCACGCTGAACGCCGCCCGGGTCAGCAGCAGCGGCCCTCCGGATTGGCGTCCTGGCGGTCGGTCTTGTCGCGCCAAAATTGCCGTTCGGTCATGGGAGGTTCGCTGCTGTGCGTGGAGGCGTGATGGGCGAGGTACTGCTGGTAGGCGTTCTCGCCCATCACCCCCTTGAAGATCCAGATGAGCTCCTTGACGCTCATCAGTGACCTGCCCGTGCCGGCTTCTTCTCGCTCGGCAGGTCAGCCCACAGCTTCTCAAGCTCCTTTTCCGCTGGCGTTGCAATAATGCCTGCCGGGGCATAGGTGCGTGAGGGCACTGCCGGGTCTTCCATGCTCGGACCGCCGCCCGCGCGGTAGGCCTTGATGGTGGCGATGATCGCCGTCGCAATCACGATGATCGAGAGGACCACGAAGACGATCGACAGCGTGCCCTGAATGAAGGTATTGCGGACAACCGCCTCCATTGCGGGAACGCTCTGTGCGTTTCCGAAGCTCTCCTCGCCAGCGGCGAGCGCATCGCGGAAGGCGGTGTGCTGAGCCCAGTACCCTACAGCGGGCACCGGGGAGAAGATCTTGAGGAACGACGCCGAGATGGTCACCACCGAGGCGAACGCCAACGGAAGTGCCGGGATCCACAGGAACTTGAACGCACCCTTCTTCGCGCAGATCGCCATGCAGACTGCGAGCGCTATGGCAGCGAGTAGCTGGTTGGCGATGCCGAACAGCGGGAAGAGTGTGTTGATGCCGCCCAGCGGATCGGTCACGCCCATGATGAGGATCGCTCCCCAGCCGGCCACCATGATGGCCGTGCACACCCACGCCCCAACGCGCCAGGAGGTGTCCTTGAACCTGGGAACAAAGTTGCCGATGCTGTCCTGCAGCATGAAGCGCGCAACGCGTGTGCCGGCGTCGACCGCTGTCAGGATAAAGAGCGCTTCGAACATGATGGCGAAGTGGTACCAGAACGCCATCATGCCCGCACCGCCGAACAGGCCCTGCATGATCTGGGCGATTCCGACCGCGAGTGTGGGCGCGCCACCGGTCCTGGACACAATCGATTCCTCGCCGACGTTGCTGGCGAGTGTGCTGAGTGCCTCCGGCGCAAGATTGACGCCGGTCAGTCCGAGCCCGTTGACGAATGCCACGGCACCCTCGATGGTGCCGCCCGTCGCGGCGGCGGAGGAGTTCATGGCGAAGTAGATTCCCCGGTCGATCGAGAGCGCAGCCACCAGAGCCATGATCGCGACGAATGACTCCATGAGCATGCCGCCGTAACCGATGAAGCGGGTCTGGCGTTCCTTCTCGATCATCTTCGGGGTGGTGCCTGAGGCGATCAGCGCATGGAAGCCGGACAACGCACCGCAAGCGATGGTGACGAACAGGAACGGGAACAGGGTGCCCGGGACCACCGGGCCGTCAGCGCGCGAGGCGTACTCGCTGAAGGCGGGAACGTTGATTTCCGGCCGCACGATGATGATGGCCACGGCCAGCATCACGATGGTGCCGATCTTCATGAAGGTGGAGAGGTAATCACGCGGCGCGAGCAGCAGCCAGACGGGCAGGACGGCAGCGATGAAACCGTAGATGATGATGCCCCACGCGATGGTCACGCGGTCGAGGGTGAAGACAGCGACACCCCAGTCAGTTTCTGCAATCCAGCCGCCGGCGATGATCGCGAGCATGAGCAGCGCGAACCCGATGATGGAGACCTCGGTGACCTTGCCCGGGCGGAGGTACCGGAGGTAGACGCCCATGAACAGGGCAATGGGAATGGTCATGGAGACCGAGAACACGCCCCATGGGCTTTCGCCGAGTGCGTTGACGACGACGAGCGCCAGGATGGCCACGATGATGATCATGATTGCGAGGGTCGCGATCAGCGCTGCGGTTCCGCCGATGAGGCCGAGTTCCTCGCGTGCCATCTGGCCGAGGGACCGGCCGCCGCGGCGCATGGAGAAGAACATGACCAGGTAGTCCTGTACGGCTCCGGCCAGAATGACGCCGATGATGATCCAGATAGTGCCCGGCAGGTAGCCCATCTGCGCAGCAAGTACTGGTCCGACGAGCGGACCGGCTCCTGCGATCGCGGCGAAGTGGTGGCCGTAGAGAACGCGGCGGTCGGTTGCTGCGTAGTCCTTGCCGTCTGCCTTGTATTCAGCCGGGGTGGCGCGCCGGTCATTCGGCTGAAGTAGTTTGCGCTCGATGAACTTGGAGTAGAACCGGTAGGCAATCAGATACGTACAGACCGCCGCGAAGACGAACCACACGGCGTTGACTGTTTCGCCGCGGACAATGGCGAGGACGGTCCAGCTGACTCCGCCGAGCAGCGCAATGCCCACCCAGATGGCGATCTTCAGTGGCGTCCAGCCGGTTTTGTCCTTCTCAGGATCCACCGCCGTAGGAGGCAGGTCAGGGTCCTGGAGAACGACGTCGGCCTCCTGGCTTTCATGGCCGTTGTGCGCCCCCGCGCGGTCCCGGCCCAAGTTCTTCTCACTCATGGTGCTCCCTCGAAGTTGAGTGGTTAACTCAACGAAAGTAGCGCCCTCACGGCAAAGCGACCGCCCATTCGAGTGGGCGGTCGCTCAACGGTGCAATGTTTGAGATGAACGGTTTGTCAGTGGGACGGATCGTCTTCGCCGTCGCGTGCGTTGGACCCTTCGCTGATGCTCGAGTGGGTTTCGGTGCGGGGGTCCGGCCCCTCGTTGGCGGTGTCGCGCTCGTTGTTCTCGACGCCGTCGGGCACCTGATCTGCCATGTTCTCGGCCCAGTTCTCCGCCGCGGCTTCGAGACCGGTCTCTTCACCGTTGCCTGGTGCGGTCTGATCCGGTTCGCCGTCT
This sequence comes from Arthrobacter sp. TRD_SC_6, assembly GCF_055361185.1. Classification (NCBI taxonomy): domain Bacteria; kingdom Bacillati; phylum Actinomycetota; class Actinomycetes; order Micrococcales; family Micrococcaceae; genus Arthrobacter; species Arthrobacter sp. TRD_SC_6. Next base: position 1,390,691 of record NZ_CM143953.1, on the reverse strand, counting down.
GCCCTGTGCTTGGCCATGATTCCTCCTTGGACTTGAGTGGGAATTAGCTTGACACACGGGACTGGATATACAAAGCAGCCTTAGTTTTCGGGAGTCCTTTGCGTAACCATCTGCACCCGACCAACGGATCCGGGCGCGGTCTGGTTACTGCAGGAGCGCCCTTCGCGTCATCGGGAGCTTGGCACGGGTGAACAGCCACGCCGCGCCCGCTCCAATCAGCGGAACAAGGACGACCAGCGCAAGGAGCTGCGTCCACGGGATGACGAGCTGGTACTGCTGCATCGCTGTGAGGACGGCGATTGCGGGGATCAGCCCGCCTAACGTTCCGAGCACGACGCCGAGGCCCGCCCCAAGCGCGGTCTGCGCGGCTGCCAGCCGCTTGCGGAGCGCAGGCGCCGCCCCGATGCCGGCAAGCGTGACCTGGTCGCCACGGCCGTCGGCCAGGGCAAGTCCCGCGGTGATGGCCGCCGAGGTCAATGCGACCAGTGCCGCGATACCGCTGATGGCCCACAGGATCTGCTCGGTTGGCGGGCCAGGGAACTGGAACATGAACGTCGACTGGTACCCCATCGTCTCGATCAACTCAGCGTTGATCTCATCCGCGATAACGTACGTGGGCTGCCGGGGCAGATCCATCACCACGACGGTCTCTATGGCTTTGAAGCCGAGGCTCTCGGCGGTTGCAGGGGAGATAATCCCTTCCAAACCGAGGTTCGGCGCGCCAATTGCCGCCACTGCTTCCAGCTGGACCCGTTCTGTTTCGCCCTGTTCTCCGGACTTCGAATTCCAGGATTCTCTGAGAAGCGTCACGTGGCCATCATCTATCCACGCCGGGTTGAGGACCACCATCTTGCCGGAGCTAAGTGCATCCGACACTTCCTGCGACGGCCGGTGCCCGAAGATCGCTTCTACCGCCTCGGCATCGTCCACAACGAACTGGGGCAAGCCACCGCCGCCCCCGCCGGAAGGATCACGGCAGGTGGCCAGTTCCGCCGTTCCGGTAGCGACTCGCTCAGCACAGGTGTTTATCGGTGGTAGCTCCAGCCTCTGCGAGGTGCACATCCCGTCAGCCGGGCAGGACTGTTCGACTCCGCTGATAACGGTTACCTTGCCTACTTCTCCCATCACCTTCTCCACCGCGGCAGCCGCCGGAGCCGGATTGACGGAGCTGAGCGATCCGTCTTCCTCGTTGTAATGGACCAGCCGAACTGATCCCTGCAACTCGCGCAGATTCAGGGTCTGGCCGTACTCTGCCTGACGCGCGCCAGTCGCCGATCCAACCATCACGACCGCGGCAACCGCAGTAGCCGCAAGGACAGCAGCGATCGCCGGAACGGAGCGGCTCCTGTTGCGGGATGCGTCCCTGGCCGCCATCCGGAGGGAAGCTGGGGATTTGCTCGCAAGGCGGGCAGAGAGGTCGACGATACGACTGGTGCATGCGAGCAACCCGGCTAGGAAGAGGAGGGCACCCAGAGCCATGAGCGGAATGAAGAAGAAAGCGCGATCCGTAAGCAGCTCACCGGGGGCGGCCCCGGTAGCGAGGAGGACTCCACCGCCGCCGGAGACGAGCGACAATCCGAGCAGAACCAGCCCGGCGCGTGGGACTCTTCGGGCGGGCTTCGAGGCACCGTGGGCCGATTTGACGGCAGTGAACACGTTCTGGCGCGCAATCGCTGACCCCGGCACAAGGGCGGCAATCACGGATGCCAGGAAACCGAGGCCAGCGAAAATTACGATTGGCCACCACGTCAAATGGAAGCCCGGGAATGCGGGTGAGTAGTTCGACAGGTGCCATAAGACCCATGCAGCGGCGGCCGCTATGCCGAGCATTGAACCCACGACGACGCCTACGCCCCCCAACACGAAACCAGAGGCAGTGACGATGAACCGCACTGTGCTCTTCTCTCCGCCTGCCGCCGCAATGAGCGCCAGCATTCGGCGTTGTCCCTTCGCACCTACTGCGAATGCAGCACCCGCAAGCAACCCCACCTCGGCCAAAACCAGGGTGCCCACTACGCTGACAGCCAGAATCCCCATGAGGAGGCTTTGTTGTCTCCAGTCAGTTACGCCGGGTGGCAATTCAGACGCGGCTGGTGGGTCCAGGAGCACGGTCCGCGATAACGCGGAGACGCCAACCGCGTTGAGCTCCTTGATTTCGGGCCAGGTCAGCGGATCGTCACCGAGTAAATAAACCTGTGACATTGGATCCTGCTGAGCTTCAGCCAAAGGATGGTCAGGCAGTACGTAAACGGTTTCGGTTGTCGCTGCCCAACCCTTCTCACGGATGATTCCGGCCACCGGGTAACTATCGGTGCCGACTTCAAGCTCATCGCCTGCGTCGAGATGCATCCTCAACCCCATGGCAAAGCTGAGGTACACCGACTCAGCACCGGCATCCTGCGATCCCTCGATCAGGTCAAATCGAGACTCGAACGCTGGATCGAAAAGCTCGGCGACGCGAAGTTCCGAGTACACAGGGACCTTGCCCTTAGAAAGGGTGAAACCGCTTCTCTGCTCTGTCAACGTCTCATAGCCCGCAGGCGCGGCTTCCTGGGGCGTCTTTGCCACAAAGTCGGGATCCGGTTCCTCATACTGCATCCCCGATTGCGGCTCGTTAGGCATCTGGATTGATCCACTCCCGGGGCCCTGCATCAGCACCGCCTGAGCGGTCCCCAGCTCCGTATCAATCCGCTCCTGCACGGTCATCTGCGAACTCGTGATCAGCAGCGCGATCATCGTCATTCCCGCAACGGGCAGCGCGATCAACACCACGATCAGCGCACTGCGTCCCTTATGCTTCCGCGCATCCCGCCAGGCGAGCCGCAGCGCCATCCGGAACGCCTGTTTCCGGGCACCCTTGTAGGCACCGACCTCCACGCCCACGGCTAGAGGCCGCTCTGCGCGAGCAACGCGGAAGGATCCTGCGCCGCCTCGGACTCGTCGACTATCCGCCCGTCACGAATGAAGATCACCCGGTCTGCCCAGGCGGCATGCCGCGCTTCATGCGTCACCAGCATGACGGCGGAACCCTCATCAGCCCGATGCCTGAGCACACCCATAATCTCGTCACCGGTGGCTGAATCCAGGGCACCGGTCGGTTCATCTGCGAGGATCAGGTGCCTGTCCCCCACGATCGCCCGGGCAATCGCAACGCGCTGCTGCTGCCCACCGGACATCTCGTCCATGAAGCGGTCAGCCAGCGCTTCAATTCCGACCTGCCGCAGGGCGTCCTTGGCCTGCCGTTGCGCCTTCCGGGTTGGAACGCCGTCGAGCTCTCGGGGCAGCGACACGTTCTCGGACGCAGTCAGGGTGGGCACGAGGTTGAAGTCCTGAAAAACGTAACCAACAGCTCGACGCCGGAGCCTCGCCAGTTCATTCAGCGTCAGCCCGCTCAACGGCGTGCTTTCGACGTAAATCTCACCCGACGTCGGCCGGTCGAGGCCCCCTGCGAGCGCAAGCAGCGAGGACTTGCCGGATCCGGACGGTCCCATTACCGCCACGAATTCGCCCTTATCAAGGGTGAGGTTCACGTCGCGAAGTGCGGCGACCGACGTCGCTCCTTCTCCGAACGTTCGGCCTACGCCGGCAAGCTGCAATACCTGGCTCATCGATTTCCCCCATGGATGGTTGTTGTGTCTGCCGCCTCGGCCCCGGACGTGGAATCCCCCACCATCCGCGTACGGGGCCGGGCCGCATTGCGTGCACTGAGTTGCAGCATCCGGGATTCGCAGTGATCCAGCCACCGGACCTCGGCTTCTGTGCTGTAGATCAGGGAATCCAGCACCAGCAGCCAGGCCGTATCTTCTGCCCGATCGTGCGAAGCAGTAGTGCGCCGCACCTTCGTGTAATCCTGCAGCGACCGCATCGATGCGTTCCGCTGTGCCTGGATTACCGCCTGCACATCCACCCCGGGAAGGGTGACGGCGAGCGCCAGCTTGATGGCCAGCTCATTGCGCGGCGGATTGGACGCGGCAACCGGCTTCGCGAACCAGTTGCGCACCTCCTCCGCCCCGTTCTCGGTGAGCCGGTAGACCACGTGCCCGTCGCCGTCGTCGCCGTCCTTACTGACAAGGCCGTCGCGGTCCAGGCGGTCCAGCGTTGTGTACACCTGCCCAATATTCAGCGGCCAGGTTGAGCCCGTTCGTTGCTCAAACTCGCTGCGTAACTGGTAGCCGTACCGTGGCTGCTCCTGCAGGAGTGCCAGCAGACTGTGGCGAACGGACACGTGATCCCCTTTGCATACTCAGTATCTAACAAGAGTCAGTGTTGCATACTGAGTATGCCCAGAGAAGAGGAACGCGCTAAACGGTGAGGAGAATTTTGCCCGTGTGCTCGCCGGAGTCGAAGTAGGCGTGTGCTGCTGCAGCCTCCTCGAGCGGAAAGGTGCGGTCAACGGGCACCGTGATCGACCCGTCTGCGATCAGCGGCCAGACCTTTTCCTTGACCGCCGCCATGATCGCCGACTTCTCCTCCACAGGCCGCGAGCGCAACGTGGTTCCTGCCACCGAGGCGCGCTTGCTCATCAGAGCTCCGAGGTTCAGCTCCGCCTTCGCGCCTCCCTGCAACCCGATGACCACGAGCCGTCCGCCGACCGCCAGCGCGTCGACGTTGCGGCCCAGGTATTTCGCCCCGACGACGTCGAGAATCACGTCCGCGCCGTCGTCGCCGGCTGCTTCCCGAAGTTCCGCCACGAAATCCTGCTCACGGTAGTTGATGCACACGTCGGCTCCGAGGGAACGGGCGTAGTCGAGCTTCGCTGCAGTCCCGGCGGTCACGATGGTCCGCGCACCGAGGGCACGCGCGTATTGAATGGCCATCGTCCCGATCCCGCCCGAGGCCCCATGGATCAGCACGGTCTCCCCGCGCCGAAGGCCCGCCGTCATCACCAGGTTGGAGTGGACGGTGGCCGCCACCTCGGGCAACGCGGCCGCCTCAGCCAACCCGACGCCGTCGGGCGCTGGCACCACCTGCCCCGCGGGCACCGCCACCTGCGCCGCGTACCCACCGCCAGCCAGTAGCGCGACGACGGCGTCACCGGGCGCGAAACGCGAACTTCCGACGTCGGCAATCCGCCCGGACACTTCAAGCCCGAGGTACTCCGATGCACCCGGCGGAGGCGGGTAGAGCCCGCGGCGCTGCTGCACGTCCGCCCGGTTGAGCCCGGCAGCAACGACGTCGATCAGCACTTCACCCGGTCTGATCCGGGGAGGCTCGACGTCGGCGACCTCCAGAACCTCCGGCCCGCCGAATTCTGTCAGCACAACGGCTCTCATGGCTTCCCCTCCGGTTCACAGGTGGTGGTTTTGAGCAGCTTGCCCACCCATGAAACACTATTCCCCGTAGGGAAGGTTGTCCGAGCGGCCGAAGGAGCTGGTCTTGAAAACCAGTGGACGGTAACCCCGTCTCAAGAGTTCGAATCTCTTACCTTCCGCACATGAGCTGAGCCAAGCTCGCCCGAGGCGCCCCGGTCCACAGGATCGGGGCGCCTTTCGATTCCTCGCTCCCCAGCGGTTCGGCGGCATCGGGTAGGCTCCCAACGTGCCGAAAACGATCCCGAGGAGCCATTCAACGGTGACTGCGACCCCACAGCGTTTCGCGCTTCCCGCGTCCCTTGCCCTGCTTGCATTGGTTATGACCGGCTGCACAACGAACGACGACGACGACGCGCCTGTTGGCACGTCACCTTCGGGTGCGTCGTCGTCGGCTGCTGTTACTGCTGCTTCCCAGGAAGCTCCGGAGACCGCGGCGAACGAATTGATTGCGGGCGACTGCATGACGGACACCGGAACGGCCGCGGATCCCAATATCGAGGTAATGCCCTGCTCCAAGGAACACGCCCTCGAGGTTTTCGCCACGACCGAACTTCCAGTGGGCGACTACCCAGGCATCGGTGAAGCGGACGCCCTGACGCAGGAGTTCTGCCGCGGGGAGTTCGCGGGCTTCATCGGGATGGAGTACGACGCCTCCGAGCTTGAGCTCCAGTACTTCTACCCGGTGGAGTCTGTTTGGGAGGACGACGGCGGCCGAGCGGCAGTCTGCACCGTAGGCCTCCCGGGCGGCGAACCGACCACGGGTAGCCTCGAAGGCTCCAAACGGTAGTTCCCAACGGCAATCAACCATGTTTGAATGTCCTAGGGCATTCGCTGTGGTCCACGTCACTAAACAGTGGCAGGACCTGGATGCCGCCGTCCGACACAAACGGACCAACGAATAGGAAACGCTCATATGCCTGATGCGAACCGGCACTTCCTTAATCGCGGCACGCTCGGGGGACCTACCCGCACCGAGTGACGTAAGCGTCAGCTACAACGTTTCCGCTGTTGATGGTCTCAACTCCCCCGATCCGTTCCTGCCCTGTAACCACCCGTTCACTCGAGAGTGGTTGGCTTTACTGCGGCCTGGAGCGTCTCAGGCGGCGTTGTGACGTCACCTCAGGCACGGGAATTTCCGGCCAGGCAAAAGTGTCAGCGCCAACACCTACAGTCACTCCCGTGACCACATCCGCTCAAAGCTCGACGCCGACAGCGGGCATCACTCGCGGCCGTAATCCGGCCCAAGTCAAGGAGAAACAGGACGAATGAATCATTCGTGGAGGGGCGCGCTGTGTTCAGTGCTCTCGGTCGGGCTGCTCGCCTCACCGTTTGCCGCACTGCCAGCCAGCGCAGAGGAAACCGTCGAAGCCGCGTCAAGCACCGGTGTCGTAATCAATGAAGCGTACGTCAATGGCGGCAGCCGCAACGCGCCGTTCACCCACAAGTTCGTGGAGCTCTACAACACCACGGACGCCCCGGTCAGCCTGGACGGCTGGTCACTCCAGTACCGGGCTGCGGGAACGTCAACGGCCCCCAGTAACCTGGCGGCACTGAGCGGGAGCATCCCGGCCAACGGGCACTACCTGATCCAGGGCAGCAGCAACGCCGACGCCGGCGTAGCACTTCCCACTCCGGACCTCACCACCGGGTTGAACTTCAGTGGTACCAGCGGCACCATCGTGCTTTCAAACCAGCGCACCGCAGTGAATCCGCTTCCTGTGGGCTCGGTTGTGGATGCAGCCGGAGTGGTTGACCTGCTTGGGTATGGCGCTTCGAACACGTTTGAAACCGCTGCCGAGGAAGGCCCCGGCGGCACCACCAACCCGCTGTCGATGAACCGCGCTGACTTCGCGGACGCTGACAACAACAAGACCGACTTCACCGCGCTGGGAGCTGTGACGCCCACCAACGCCGCAGGCGACCAAGGCGGCGGCGATCCGGATCCCGATCCCGATCCTGACCCACCGACACCCGGTGAAGTGCTGGCCATCGACCAGATCCAGGGCACCGGAACCGCTACGCCTTACCTCGGCGCAACCGTTACCACCCGTGGCGTCGTGACAGCCGCTTACCCAACTGGCGGGTTCGAAGGCTACTACCTCCAGACCGCCGGCACCGGCGGGGACCTCGGGGCTGACCACACGGCATCGGACGGCATCTTTGTCTACTCCCCCACCACGGTGGCGAGCGTCGCAGTCGGTGATTTCGTCGAGGTCACTGGCACTGCCGGTGAGTATTTCGAACTGACCCAGCTCTCCGTCCCGGCTGGCGGCATGACCAAGCCTGCCGAGGCAGCAGAGGCCGTGAAGGCCGCTGCCGTCGCGTACCCCGCAGACAACGCGGGCCGCGAAGCGCTTGAGGGTATGCTCCTGCAGCCCACAGGCGGATTCACTGTGACGGACAATTACGCACTGAACCAGTACGGCGAGATCGCGCTGGCTGTCGGCGACTCCCCACTTGTCCAGCCCACCGAGATCGCCGCGCCGGGAACACCCGAGAACGCTGCCGTGGCCGCTGACAACGCTGCCCGCGGCGTAAAGCTCGATGACGGCGCCACCACCAACTTCCTGAACGCCGCCAACATGGGCCAGCCGCTGCCTTACCTCACGCCGGAACAGCCGGTCCGGGTGAACTCTTCGGCGTCCTTCACGGCACCGGTCGTCCTTGACTTCCGTAACAGCTCCTGGAAGTTCCAGCCATTGACCGCCCTTACCGCTGCGAACGCCGGTGCAGTGCAGCCCGTCGCCTTCGAGGGCGAGCGCCCCGAGGCGCCGGAGAACATTGGCGGTAACGTCAAGCTGGCGTCCTTCAACGTGCTGAACTACTTCACCACCACGGGTGACCAGCTCACCGGTTGCACCTATTACCAGGATCGCGAAGGAAACCCCGTTACGGTGCGCGGTGGCTGCGATGCCCGCGGCGCCGCCAACGCCGAGAACCTGGAGCGCCAGGAAGCGAAGATCGTAGCGGCGATCAACGGCCTGGATGCCGACGTCGTTTCCCTCGAGGAGATCGAGAACTCGGCGAAGTTCGGCAAGGACCGCGATGAAGCACTGGCAACCCTGACCGCTGCGCTCAACGAAGCAACGCCGGGCATTTGGGACTACGTTCGCTCGCCAGCCGAACTGCCGGAGCTTGCTAACGAAGACTTCATCCGCACAGCCTTCATCTACAAGAAGGCTGTCGTTGAGCCGGTCGACGATTCCGTCATCCTCGATGACAATGAGGCATTCTCGAACGCCCGCAAGCCGCTTGCGCAAAGCTTCAATGCGGTGGACGGCGATGACTCAACCAAGTTCCTCGTGATCGCCAACCACTTCAAGTCCAAGGGTTCGGGCAGCGGCGAGAACGCTGACCAGGGCGATGGCCAAGGGGCATCAAACGCTGATCGCGTTGAGCAGGCCACGGCCCTCGTGGCGTTCGCCGAGCAACTCCAGGCTGACGCGGGCACCGACAAGGTCTTCCTTGCCGGTGACTTCAACTCCTACTCGGCTGAAGACCCCATGCAGGTTCTGTATGAGGCCGGCTACATCAACCAGGGCCCCAAGACTGACGGATACTCCTATGTCTTCTCGGGCCTGGTCGGTTCGCTCGACCACATCCTCGCCTCACCCGCAGCGGATGCGACGGTTTCCGGCGTGGACGTATGGAACATCAACGCGGTCGAGTCCGTGGCGATGGAGTACAGCCGCTACAACTACAACGCCACCAACTTCTACGAGCCCAACCAGTTCAGGGCCAGCGACCACGACCCAGTGATCGTGGGGCTGAACCTCGCTCCCGAAGAAGCCACCACGGACCTCAACCTGATGGGGATCAACGACTTCCACGGTCGCATCGATGCCAACACCGTTAAGTTCGCCGGGACCATCGAGCAGTTGCGGGCACAGTTCGGCGAGGAGAACTCACTGTTCCTCTCCGCGGGCGACAACATCGGAGCATCGCTGTTCGCGTCCTCCATTGCACAGGACAAGCCGACCATCGACGTTCTCAATGCGCTGGATCTCAAAGCCTCGGCCGTGGGTAACCACGAGTTCGACGCCGGGTTCGAGGACCTGACCGGACGGGTCTCCGACCTCGCCGAGTTCGATTACCTCGGGGCCAACGTCTACGAGAAGGGCACCACAACTCCGGCGCTGCAGGAATACGAGATTGTGGACGTCGGCGGCATCGACGTAGCGGTCATCGGTGCTGTGACCGAGGAGACTCCTTCACTGGTCAGCCCGGGCGGAATCTCCACTCTCGATTTCGGAGATCCGGTTGAGGCTGTCAACCGCGTCGCACAGCAGATCGAGGATCAGGACCTCGCAGACATCATCGTGGCCGAGTACCACGAGGGTGCCGGGGACGGCGTGGTTGAGGGCGCGACCATCGAGGAAGAGATCGCCGCAGGCGGTGCCTTCGCCGAGATCGTGACCGAAACTTCCCCACTGGTCGATGCGATCTACACGGGCCACACGCACAAGCAGTACGCGTGGGATGCTCCCGTACCGGGCGCTGAAGGGGAGACCCGCCCGGTAGTCCAGACCGGTTCCTACGGTGCGTTCATCGGGCAGATCACCCTCACGGTGGATAACGCCACAGGGGACGTTGAGTCCTACACGGCGCAGAACGTCGCCCGGACCACTACCGCCGACGCCACGCTGGTCTCGCAGTTCCCGCGGGTCGCTGAGGTCAAGACGATTGTCGACGTTGCGCTGGCTGAGGCTGCGGTCATCGGCAACCAGCCCGTTGGATCAGTGACTGCTGACATCACCACAGCATTTGTGAACGGCGCCCGGGATGACCGCACGTCGGAATCAACGCTGGGTAACCTCGTGGCTGATGCCATGCGCGCATCGCTGGCGTCAGCTGAGCGCGGCGGAGCAGAAATCGGCGTCATCAACTCGGGCGGACTGCGCAACGAGCTGTATTACGGCGAAGACGGCGTCATTACCTACGCTGAGGCCAACGCTGTACTTCCGTTCGTGAACAACCTGTGGACCACCACCCTGACTGGTGACCAGTTCAAGACCATGCTCGAGCAGCAGTGGCAGCCCGCTGGCAGCTCACGCTCCTTCCTGGCCCTCGGCTTGTCGGACAACGTGTCCTACACCTACAACCCGGACCTGGCTGTCGGTTCGCGGATCACCTCGGTGACCGTTGACGGCGCGCCGATCGACCCGGAGCGTGAGTACCGGATCGGTACGGTCAGTTTCCTTGCGCAGGGCGGCGACAACTTCACCGTCTTCCAGGATGGGACCGATGTTCGCGATTCGGGTCTTGTGGACCGTGACGCGTGGATCAGCTACATCGAGCAGAACAGCCCGTTGTCGCCGAGCTTCGACCGCCGCGCCGTCATCGTCAAGAACGCACCTACCGAGGTGAAAGCCGGAGAAGGCGTTTCGTTCAGCGTCTCAAAGCTCGATCTCACCTCGCTCGGCAGCCCTGCCAACACCAGCCTGTCTTCGAGCTACATCGATGGCGAAGGTGTAGTAACCGAGCTGGGAACCACACCGGTAAGCGCCGGTGCGGCCGAGGTAGCGCTCACCATTCCGGCAACAGCCGTGGGTGAGGGACGGATTGTCCTGGTGGCCAAGGAGTCGGGCACCACCGTGACTCTCTACGTCACTGCTGCAGCAGCCGAGGAAAAGTGTGTGAAGCCAACCAAGCCGAAGCGTGGACCGGGCCAGAAAGACTCGGGAGCCTACGGCAAGCAGATGGCCGAGTACCGCAAGTGCCTGGCTGAAGCCCGACGCGGCTAACCCCCGGTACGGCTGACTGAGCACGCCTAGAGGCGCTCCCCCGACCTAGTCGGGAGGGGCGCCTTTCGCCGTGCGGCCCCTCTTATTAGGGTTTGAGTATTGCGCGCGCGATGTCGTCGGCGTCGCGGAGCGTTCGTCCGCCGGCGTCCAGCGACGCGCCGGCTTCCGCCGCAATCGCGGTCCCCCACTGCACCGACGTGAGCTGAAGCCCGAGCACGAACAGCCCTTCCTGCACGAGCCCGTTCGCGCCGATGGAACGGTACGGCGGCTTGGTCACGTCTAACCCTGCTGAGACTTCCGGTACTCCGTCTTCGGACATCATGGTCCTCGCACGGACGAGGCCGTCTTCCAGCAGCCGGCGAAGCAGGACCGAACGGTTCTGGGACACCCGGTTGGCGGGCATCATCGCCTCAATCAGCACACCGGCGTCGTACTTCCTTCCCTCGACCCAGGGCGACGAAACCGAGAACCGTCCGCTCGCCTTATCCAGTTCGAAGCGCGGCGCCGGCCCGGCAAAGCGCACGACGCCAGCCCGGGCAAGTGCCGCCAGCTGCTCGATGCGCAGGGCGGGCGGTCCGCTCGCCAGACCCTCGACCAGCGGTTCGAACCATCCCCGCAGCTCTGCGGTCCAGGAAGCCTCGGTCAGACCGCCGTCGGCCACCACCTGCTTGATCACCGACCGCCCCGCGTTCATGGCACCGATGGCCATCTTCAGCGGATCGTCCTCGCCGCGGTCCGAGCTGGCGGCGTCCTCCTCCAGATACTCCAGGACGGCCTCGTTATACTCCGTATCCGTCGAGAACCTGCGCCGACCGAACGGCCGGGCCAGTGCCTCCAGATTGAGCCGGTTCTCCACCGGAACAGATTCATCGAGAACCTTCTCAAGTGCTGCGCCCCAGGCGTTGTCGGGTTGGTCGAGCGCGATGCGCAGCTGGCCGAGGAATCCGCTGGGCAACGTGCGGACCTGTGCCAGCGTGCTGTAATACGCCCAGACCGCGTCCCGGTGCAGCAGCGGCCACAGATCGTGATCGAAGCCGGGTTGAATACCGTCGGCGGCAAAGCTGCCCGCCCGCTCCAGCGTGCAGTACCGCAGTTCGACACTCCGCGGAACGTAGCTGTCGAGCTTCGCCTTGGCACGGTAGGGCGTCCCGCGACGAGACGCAGCAATTACTAACGGTTCCCTACCGGACGGCTGATACGTCAGCGCGCGGCCCGCCGGTTCGCCATTGGCGACGAAGCTGCCTCCCCGGCCAACAGTCAGGTGCGTGATGATGTCGAAAAAATTCAGTCCGAGTCCCCGCACCAGCACCGGCTTGCGGGCCGGCAACCGGTTCCAGTCCACATCAGCAGGCACCTGGGGCGGCCAGTACTGCAGCCCGAGCCGGGCCGCCCCATCACGCAGGGACTCCTGCTCCCGGTTCAGCTGCGCCGGGAGGTGCCCTACGGCGAGCACGACGGCGTCACTCACCAGAGATTGACCCTCACTGAGTTCCACCCGGAACCCATCATCCAACCGTTGGATGTGGTGCGCCTCGGCGCAGTGCACGACAACGTTGAATCCCTCAGGTGCCCGCGCCACGATCTCGCGGTACACCCACTGCAGATACCGGCCGTACAGCGCGCGGCTCGGGAAGTCGGCCGAGGACAGCGAAGCCAGCTCAGCGAGGTCTTCCTCGCTCAGGTTCTTTTCCGGCGGAAGCTGGCGCCAGTCATTGAAAGCCACGGGCACGAGCGACGGCGCCTGGCGGGCCGTAGCGCTCCCCACGGGCACCACCGTGGGAAAGAGGGCCGGTGTGTTCATGAGGAAATGCCTGGACTGCCCCGTCCGCCACACGTGTCCAGAACCGGGTTCATACGGTTCGATGACGTGCACCGTGACCCGTGGACGTTCGTGGCCGGCGAGCGCCGACCAGTTGGCGGTCAAGCGCTCCAATACCGATGTTCCGCGGGGCCCAGCGCCGACAATGGCTACCTGGACCTCCCGCGTTCTCTCCATTCCCCTAGGTTATCGGCCCTCCGGCAGGCGCCGATTCACCCCGGAGGACTCACCCGCCGACGTACGCGGCGAGATGCTCGCCCGTGAGGGTCTGCTTTCCCTCGACCAGCTCAGCCGGCGTTCCCTCGAAAACTACCTTGCCGCCGTCGTGCCCGGCACCAGGACCTAGGTCTAGGATCCAGTCCGCGTGCGCCATGACCGCCTGGTGGTGCTCGATCACGATCACCGACTTGCCGGAGTCCACCAGCCTGTCCAGCAGGCCGAGGAGGTTCTCGACGTCGGCCAGGTGGAGTCCGGTGGTGGGTTCGTCGAGTACGAGGATGTCTCCTTTCTCGCCCATCTGCGAGGCAAGCTTGAGGCGCTGCCGTTCACCGCCCGAGAGGGTGGTCAACGGTTGCCCCAGGCTCAGGTAGCCGAGGCCCACATCTTCGAGCCGGTCGAGGATGGTGCGCGCCGCCGGAGTTTTGGACTCGCCCTCGGCGAAGAACCCTGCGGCCTCTTTGACCGACATTCCCAGCACCTCGGCAATGTTGCGCCCGTTGAGCGTGTATTCCAGCACGGAAGCCTGGAAGCGGCGGCCCTCGCAGTCCTCACAGGGGGATTCCACCGTGGCCATGACTCCGAGCTCAGTAAAGATGATGCCGGCTCCGTTGCAGGTGGGGCAGGCACCCTCCGAGTTGGAGCTGAACAGCGCCGGCTTTACCCCGTTCACTTTTGCGAAGGTCTTCCGGATGGGCTCCAAAAGCCCGGTGTAGGTGGCCGGATTGCTGCGCCGCGAACCGCGGATTGCTCCCTGGTCAATCACCACAACACCTTCGCGCTTGGCAACCGAACCGTGGATGAGTGAGCTCTTACCCGAACCTGCCACGCCGGTGACCACCGTGAGGACCCCGAGCGGAAGGTCGACGTCGACATCCTGCAGGTTGTGCGTGGAAGCACCGCGGACTTCCAGCATGCCCTTCGGCTTCCGGACTGATTCCTTGAGGGCCGCGCGGTCGCCCAGGTGGCGGCCGGTGATGGTGTCGCTAGAGCGTAGCGCCTCCACTGGGCCCTCGAAGCAGACCTCACCGCCTGCGGTACCGGCTCCCGGACCCAGGTCCACAACGTGGTCGGCGATCGCGATGGTCTCTGGCTTGTGCTCCACCACGAGCACGGTGTTGCCTTTGTCCCGCAACTGGAGCAGCAGCTGGTTCATGCGTTCGATGTCGTGGGGGTGAAGCCCGATGGTGGGCTCGTCGAAGACGTAGGTGACATCGGTGAGCGAGGAACCGAGGTGCCGGATCATCTTGGTTCGCTGGGCCTCACCGCCGGAGAGCGTGCCCGCCGGGCGGTCGAGGCTCAGGTAGCCAAGGCCAATGTCGGAGAACGAATCGAGGAGGTGCTGCAACCCCCTGAGGAGTGGAGCCACCGACGGGTCCTTGAGCTCTCGCACCCACGAAGCGAGGTCGCTGATCTGCATCTGGCACAGCTCCGCGATGTTCTTCCCGTTGATCCTTGAGGAGAGCGCCTGCTCGGTGAGCCTGGTTCCCTCACACTCCGGGCAGGTCTGGAAGGTCACTGCCCGCTCCACGAACCGGCGGATGTGCGGCTGCATGGCGTCGACGTCCTTCGAGAGCATCGACTTCTGGATTTTGGGGATGATTCCCTCGAAGGTGAGGTTGATGCCCTCCACCTTGATCTTGGTGGGCTCCGCGTACAGCATGGTGTCCAGCTGCTTCTTGGTGAACTGCGAGATGGGTTTGTCCATCGGCAGGCCAACGCCCTCGAACAACCGGCCGTACCAGCCGTCCATTGAGTAGCCCGGAACTGTCAACGCTCCGTCGGCGAGGGTCTTGGCGTCGTCGTACAGCGCCGTCCGGTCGATGTCGCTGACCGCGCCCATCCCCTCGCAGCGGGGGCACATGCCGCCGAGGTACACCGCCTGGCTGACGACCGCCTTTTCCACGCGCCCGCCCTTGTCCGTGGACATGACTCCGCTGGCCTTCCGGGTGGGCACATTGAAGGAATAGGCCGTAGGCGGGCCTGCGTACGGGTCACCCAGGCGGCTGAAGAGGATGCGCAGCATGGCATTTGCGTCAGTGGCAGTGCCGACGGTGGACCGCGGGTTGGCGCCCATGCGTTCCTGGTCCACGATGATCGCCGTGGTGAGCCCCTCAAGGAAGTCCACCTCAGGGCGGGCCAGTGAGGGCATGAACCCCTGGACGAACGCGCTGTAGGTCTCGTTGATCATGCGCTGCGATTCCGCTGCGATGGTGGCGAACACCAAGGAGCTCTTTCCGGAGCCGGACACCCCGGTGAAGACCGTCAGCCGGCGCTTGGGCAACTCGATGGTGACATTCTTGAGGTTGTTCTCCCGTGCGCCCTGCACGCGGATGAGGTCGTGGGTGTCAGCGGCGTGCTGCGCCCCGTCCTGCGAACCGCGCTGGGCGCCTGTTTCGGTGCTCGTGGCTGTGCCCATGGGCGTCTCCAAACTCTCAACCGGCGTCGTCTGGCTCTATCTAATCAGCAAGCACTGACAATAGTCAGGCACTTTCCGGGAGCATCTCACCGCGAGGTTGCCTAAGATAACGGTATGACGTCAACCACACAGCCTGACCACGCTACTGACGACGAGTTCCTCTGGCTTGAGGACATCTACGGCGAGAAACCCATGGACTGGGTCCGCGAACAGAATGCAGTGACCGAGGGAATCCTCATTGACGACGGTTTCCTTGCCACGGAGCAGCGCCTCCTGGAGGTGCTCGATTCCACGGACCGCATCCCCATGGTCGGCAAGCGCGGAGACCACTATTACAACTTCTGGCGCGACGGCGCGCACCCCAAGGGCCTCTGGCGCCGCACCACCTGGGACAGCTATCTGACCGATTCCCCGGACTGGGACGTCCTGCTCGACGTCGACGCGCTGAGCGCCGCGGAAGACCAGGAATGGGTATGGGGCGGCGCGATGTTCCTCCGCCCGGCGTTTGGTGAGCCCTACCGGCGGGCGCTCATTTCGCTCTCCCCCGACGGCGGCGACGCCCAGCGCTACCGGGAGTACGACGTCGTCGACCGCGCCTTCGTGGACGGCGGCTTCGACGTTCCGGTCGCCAAGAGCAGAATCAGCTGGGCAGGCCCGGATGCGCTGCACGTCGGGACGGATTTCGGTCCCGGAAGCATGACCACCAGCTCCTACCCGCGAACCGTGCGGACGCTGCGCCGTGGCGAGCCGCTCGAATCTGCCGAGCTGTATTTCGAGATTCCCGAGAACTCCATGATGGCTGCCGTGGTCCGCGACCAGACGCCGGGGTTCGAACGGGACGTCGCCGCCCACATCATCGACTTCTACTCCAGCCGCACCTATCTTCGCCGGGCAGATGAGTGGGTACACATCGACGTGCCCGACGACGTCAATGTGTCCCTCCACCGCGAATGGCTTCTCCTGCGCCCGCGCACGGACTTCGTGCTCGACGGCGTCACCTACGCCGCTGGTTCGCTGCAGGCTGCACGGCTTGAGGATTTCCTGAAGGGTCAGCGGGAGCTCACTACCGTCTTTGCCCCTGACGCCCACACCGCGCTGCAGTCCTGGAGCTGGACCCGGGACTACCTGCTGCTTAACCTGCTCAACGATGTGTCCTCCGAGATCCGGGTGCTGAACCCCGCCCAGGGGTTCTCCGCGGACATCCTTGACGCCTGCCCGCCCCTGCACGCCGTGGACGCGTATGCGGTGGACGACGAGGACGACGACGCCGGCAACGACTACTGGCTCGTCGCCACCGGTTTCCTCACCCCCACCACCGTGGTGCGCGGCACCATTGGCGGGACGCACGCTGAGGTGAAGGCGTCGCCGTCGTACTTTGACGAAGGCACCTTCGCGGTGGAGCAGCACTTCGCCGTGTCCAAGGACGGCACCCGCGTGCCCTACTTCCAGGTTGCGACACGGGACCTGGCGCTCGACGGCGCCAACCCGACTTTGCTGTCCGGGTACGGCGGGTTCGAACACGCTATGACCCCGGCGTACAGCGGTGTGATCGGGCGGGGTTGGCTGGAGCGGACGACGTCGGATGGGCGCCACGGCGTGTATGTGCTGGCGAACATCCGGGGCGGTGGAGAGTACGGTCCCGCGTGGCACCGGTCCGCTCTGCACGCCAACCGGCACCGCGCTTATGAGGATTTTGCGGCGATCGCGCAGGATCTGGTTGACCGTGGCGTCACGCGCCCCGAGCTGCTGGGATGTACGGGACGCAGCAACGGCGGCCTCCTCGTAGGCAACATGCTGACCCAGTATCCGCACCTGTTCGGGGCCATCTCCTGCGGTGTCCCGCTGCTCGATATGAAGCGCTACACCAAGCTGTCGGCGGGCTATTCGTGGATCGCTGAGTATGGCGATCCGGACAAGCCCGAGGAGTGGGAGTACGTGCAGACGTTTTCGCCGTACCACCGCCTGCAGGAGGGCGCGAGCTACCCGAAGACGCTTATCTGGACGGCGACCAGCGATGACCGCGTGGGCCCGGTGCAGGCCCGCAAGATGGCAGCCCGGATGAGGGCAATGAACGTGGACAATGTCTGGTTCCACGAGGCCCTTGAAGGCGGTCACGCCGGAGCCTCCGACAACCGCCAGGCTGCCCGTATGCACGCCATGTCGCAGGAGTTTGTCTGGAAGGCGCTGACAGGGCAGATGTAGTTTGGAACTTGCCCGGGGGTCTAGGTAGTCTTGGGTGGCTAGTAATAGCTGCTGGAGACGTGCCAGAGCGGCCGAATGGGCTTCACTGCTAATGAAGTGTGGGCCTAAAGCCTACCGGGGGTTCAAATCCCCCCGTCTCCGCGTTCTTGTACCAACGCCCCGAACCAACCGGTTCGGGGCGTTGGTGTTTTAACCTCAGGCCACCGTCGGGCGTCAGCTAAGCCTTCAACGCCAGAACGAACGGCAGTACCTCCTGCGCACCAGCTTCGCGGAGCGCCTTACCCGCTACGGTGAGGCTCCAGCGACTGTCGGCGAGGTCATCAACCAGAAGCACCGGTCCGGGGTTGGACTCGAACCACTCCTGCCCTTCGGCGGGCACCGCGAACTTGTCCCACACCGCAGCCAACCGGAAGGCGCTATTGCCGCCGGAGGTGCCGGAGGGCCAACCCTGCGGCAATTGCAGTGCGCCCAGGTAAGGAATCTGCCCCACCGCTGCAAGCCCCTCGGCGAGGGACTTAATGAGGAGGGGGCGGCGTCGTGAGGGCATGCTGACCACTGCCACCGGCCGGGCCTCCCAACCCCACTCAGCAAGCACCCGGACGCAAGCCTGTGCGGCCAGCGCGTCGAGGACAGCGTCTTCGGAAGTCTCAGCAAGGAGTTCACGCACGCGGTTGCCCCATCCCAGGTCCGTCATGCGGGCGAGCGCGCGGCCGGGCGACAGTTGCTGATCAGTTGGGATGCGACCCTTCACCGGCACACCGAGCTTGTCCATACCGGATGGCCACTGACCCCTGGACTCCAACTCGACTCCCACCCTGCCCAGGGCGTTACTTGCGCTCTCCGACGCATCGTGTGACACCTCGTCGGAGTACCACGGGCTGGCACAGTTGTCGCAGCGTCCGCAGGGGGTCGCAGCAGGATCATCCAGCGCCGCTGCGAGAAACTCCATGCGGCAGCCGGAGGTGTTCTCGTAGTCAAGCATGGCCTTTTGCTCGTGCACCCTGGCTTTAGCGATGCGCTGGTACCGCTCGCTGTCGTACTGCCACGGCTTGCCGGTTGCCTGCCACCCGCCAGTGACCTTGCGGACGGCCCCGTCCACGTCGAGCACCTTGAGCAGCAGCTCAAGCGGTGAGCGCCGGACGTCTACACGTGTTTCCAAAGCGGGGGTCGAGAGTACCTGGCCGTCGGCAAGCGCCTCGAGTATGCGCTGTGCCTTGTCCTCTGCGGGCATCGAGGCCGTCGCGAAGTACTCCCAGATGTCGCGGTCTTCCGACCCAGGCAACAGCAGTACGTCCGCGTTGGGCGTGCCGCGGCCTGCCCTACCTACCTGCTGGTAGTAGGCAACAGGGGAGGAGGGAGCGCCGACGTGCACCACGAACCCTAGGTCCGGTTTATCGAATCCCATGCCGAGTGCACTCGTTGCGACGAGCGCCTTGACCTCGTTGTTCTTGAGCGCCTGTTCCGCTCGCTCCCGATCAGCCGGGTCAGTGCGCCCTGTGTAGGCCAGTACATGGTGACCGGTTTCCCGCAGCAGCCGCGCAGTGTCCTCAGCGGCCGACACCGTAAGGGTGTAGATGATGCCGCTGCCTGGGAGGTCATTCAGATGGGTGAGCAGCCAGGCGAGGCGGGACCTCGGGCTGGGCAAACGCAGGACGCCGAGCCTCAGTGATTTCCGGGCGAGCTCGCCGCGAAGGGTGTAGACGGGCGTTCCGTCAGTTCCGAGCTGCTCTTCAACGTCCTTCACCACCCGCGAATTGGCGGTGGCGGTTGTCGCGAGCACCGGTACACCCTGCGGAAGCGTGGTGATGAGGTCACGGAGGCGCCGGTAGTCGGGGCGGAAGTCGTGGCCCCAGTCGGAGATGCAGTGGGCTTCATCAATCACCAGCAGTCCGGTTCTGCGCACCAGCTCCGGCAGATGCGTTTCCCGGAAGGCAGGGTTGTTGAGGCGTTCCGGGGAAACGAGCAGGACATCCACTTCATTGGCGTCCAGCCGTGCCGAGATCTCCTGCCATTCGGTCTGGTTCGCCGAGTTGATCGCAGCCGCCCGAACCCCTGCGCGCTCGGCAGCGGCAACCTGGTCCCGCATCAGCGCCAGTAGCGGCGAGACGATCAACGTTGGACCAGCTCCTGCGGCGCGGATCAGGAGGCTCGCCACAAAGTACACAGCTGACTTTCCCCAGCCTGTGCGCTGGACAACGAGAGCGCGGCGCCCGCCGTTGACGAGGGCCTCTATCGCCTCGTACTGCCCATCGTGGAAGACGGCATCCTCCCGCCCTACGAGGGTGCGAAGGATGGTCAGCGCCTGATCATGGAGCGTGGTGGTGTCGGCCATGCGCCCAAGTATGGCAGCCGTCTCCGACAGTGCTGGCGGCGGCGTCGTCAATGTGGACAACCGCAGCTTTCCTCTCCTCCCCAGCCTCGGGGTGAGTCTGAGCCAACCGCTAGACTTTCCAGCGTGAACACAACCATCGACCTGTCCGCATCCTTCAAGGCCTATGACGTAAGGGGCATTGTTGGCGAGACCATCACCGTCGAGACCGTTCGGGCAGTCGCGGCGGCGTTCGTCGACTTCCTGGACCTTGCGGGTAAATCGGTTCTGGTGGGAGGGGACATGCGTCCGTCCTCCCCCGCGTTCAGCCAGGCCTTCGCTGACGGTGCCACGGCCCGCGGCGCGAACGTCATCTTCCTCGGGCAGATTTCCACCGATGAGTTGTACTACGCCAGTGGGAAGCTGAACGCAGCGGGCGTCACCTTCACCGCAAGCCACAACCCGGCGCAGTACAACGGGATGAAAATGTCACGTCCCGGCGCGGTCCCGCTTTCTTCCGAAACCGGTTTGATTGCTATCAGGGAACTGGCGGAACAGTACCTCGAAGCCAGCGCAATTGCCCCTGTCGAGGCTCCGGGGACCACCTCTTCCCAGGACATCCTGAAGGAATACGCCGAGTATCTGCGTTCGCTTGTGGACCTCTCCGGAATCCGCTCGCTCAAAGTAGTAGTGGACGCAGGCAATGGCATGGCCGGGCTGACCACCCCAGCGGTACTGGACCGTGCGCTCCTGGAGGCACTCCCGCTAGAGATCATTCCGCTGTACTTCGAGCTCGATGGCACCTTCCCGAACCACCCTGCAAATCCGCTGGAGCCAGAGAACCTCAAGGACCTGCAGCGCGCAGTCGTCAGCAACGGCGCTGACATCGGCTTGGCGTTCGATGGCGACGCCGACAGGTGCTTCGTGATTGACGAGAACGGTGATCCCGTGTCCCCAAGCGCCATCACCGCGCTGGTTGCCCGCCGGGAGATCCGCCGCGCACAGGCAAACGGTGAACAGGAGCCGGTGATCATCCACAACCTGATTACCTCCCGCGCTGTGCCCGAACTGGTGCGTGCCGAGGGCGCGCGGCCGGTACGCACCCGTGTCGGCCATTCCTTCATCAAGGCGGTCATGGCCGAAGAGGGCGCGGTGTTCGGCGGTGAGCATTCCGCCCACTATTACTTTCGCGAGTTCTGGAACGCTGACACCGGCATGCTTGCAGCGATGCACGTGCTTGCCGCCCTCGGCGAGCAGAACCGCCCCCTTTCGGATCTCGGCCGCGAATACGAGCCGTATTTCTCCTCCGGCGAGCTCAACAGCAAGGTCGACGATGCCGCTGCCGCCACCGAGCGCGTACGTGAGGAGTTCGAGAGCGACGGAGTCACTGTGGATGAGGTGGATGGCCTCACTTTCACCGCGACTGACGGTTCGTGGTGGTTCAATCTCCGCGCGTCGAACACTGAGCCATTCCTTCGACTCAACGCCGAGGCTGAAGACCCGGCGACGCTCGAAAACCTCACCACCGCTGTGCTCGAGCAAATCAGGCAATAGAGTCAGCGGCTCGCAACTTATCCCGCAACAAACTGGTCGGACCCCCGGAAACGCCCGCCGGCCCGCAGCATGATGCCCTGCGGGCCGGGATTACGGCCTGTCTGGACAAGTCCCTTTAGGCAGCAAACCGCTTCTTCAGGCTTTCCAGTTCGTCAGACAGCTCCTTCGGCAAGGACTCGCCAAACTCCTGGTACCACTGCTCTATGCCCACGAGTTCAGTGGCCCACTCGTCAGCGTCCACGCGCACAGCCTGTTCAACGTCAGCAGGCGAGAGGTCCAGTCCGGTCAAGTCGAGGGAACCCGCCGCAGGTATGAACCCGATCGGGGTCTCGACAGCCTCACCCGTCCCCTCCAAGCGTTCAATGATCCACTTCATCACCCGGGAGTTGTCGCCGAAGCCGGGCCACGCAAATCCGCCATCCGCAGTCCGGCGGAACCAGTTGACCAGGAAGATCTTGGGAAGCCGTGACTGATCGGCCTGGCTGCTCACGTTGAGCCAGTGACGCAGGTAATCACCGGCGTCGTATCCGATGAACGGAAGCATCGCCATTGGATCGCGGCGCACACGGCCCACAGCACCGGCTGCAGCAGCAGTGGTTTCCGAAGACAGGGTCGACCCCATGAAGATTCCATTTGTCCAGTCGCGTGCCTGAGTTACCAGCGGCACAGTGGTCTTGCGCCTTCCGCCGAACAGGATCGCCGAAAGCTCCACGCCCTCAGGATCATTGAACTCCTCGGCGAGCATGTCGATCTGGTCGATCGGCGTGCAGAACCGCGCGTTCGGATGAGCCGCCGGAGCGTCCGACGACGGCGTCCAGTCGTTGCCCTGCCAATCCGTGAGGTGAGCGGGCACCTCCTCGGTCATGCCCTCCCACCAGACACCGCCGTCGTCGGTCAACGCAACGTTGGTGAACACCGAGTTGCCCCTCGCGATGGCGCGCATTGCATTGGGGTTGGTGTGCCATCCGGTTCCCGGCGCTACGCCGAAAAGGCCAGCCTCGGGGTTTACTGCACGTAGTTCACCCTCCTTGCCGAAGCGCATCCAGGTGATGTCGTCACCAAGTGTTTCGACCTTCCAGCCCTCGATCGTCGGGTCGAGAAGCGCAAGATTGGTCTTGCCGCAGGCCGACGGGAAGGCCGCGGACACGTAATAGGTCTTCTGCTGCGGCGAGGTCAGCTTCAGGATCAGCATGTGCTCAGCCAGCCAACCTTCGTCGCGGGCCATCACCGAAGCGATGCGCAGCGCGTAGCACTTCTTCCCGAGCAACGCGTTGCCGCCGTAGCCGGATCCGAAGGACCAGATTGATCGCTCCTCAGGGAAATGGACGATCCACTTATCGTCGTTGCACGGCCAGGCGACATCCTGCTGGCCTGGTGCTAGCGGCGCTCCGACGGAGTGCAGCGCAGGCACAAAGTCAGCATTCAGCTCGGTCAGGCGGTCCAGCACAGCCGTGCCGATGGTCGCCATGATCCGCATCGAGGTCACCACGTAGGCACTGTCCGTGATCTCAACGCCGAACTTGGGGCTCTCAGCATTAAGGTGGCCCATGACGAACGGGATCACGTACATGGTCCGGCCGCGCATCGAGCCCGCAAACAGTCCGCGCAGCTTGTCCTTCATCACGTCCGGATCCATCCAGTTGTTGGTGAATCCGGCGTCGCGCTCCTCACGGGAGCAGATGAAGGTCTGCTCCTCGACCCGGGCTACGTCGGCCGGGTCGGAGAAAGCTGCGAACGAGTTGGGGAACAGCTCAGGGTTCAGGCGCTTGAAGGTTCCCGCCGCAACGAGCTCATCGGCCAGTTGCGCGTTCTCCTGTGCGGAACCGTCGACCCAATAGATCCGGTCGGGCTGAGTGAGGGCTGCTGTCTCCTCGACCCAGGCCAGCAGTGCAGCGTGAGTTGTTGGAGCAGCGGTTACTGTGGCCTCGTCAGTCGCTCGTTCTGCGAGCAGCGGCTGTCGCACGGAATCGCCCATTTCTCTTCCCTTCGTTGGGTGTGTGGTGTAACGATGCTAGGGGCGCAGGGACCCGGATAATCGGCCAAATGGGTCCTCCGAAATTTGTGCGGGTCAATCGATTCCGCAGAAACTCGCGGTTCTTGGACTGCCCAGATAGTCTATTGTGTGATTAAGGTCACATAGACCGGTCTAGGTTCTGAATAGTCCCACGGAGGGGTCAATGCGATTAGGATTAGGTCCAGATTGGCTGTAAAGTTGTCTACGGCCAATCGGCAGGAAGAAGTTTCTTGGAAGCTTCAAATGCGTGCGTAGCTCAACGGATAGAGCATCTGACTACGGATCAGAAGGTTGGGGGTTCGAATCCCTTCGCGCGCACCACAGTCACCGCCCCGGAACATCAGTTCCGGGGCGGTTGCGTTTAATCAGGCCAACGCTTGCCCCGCCCTCACGCGAGTGGAAGGCTCAGGAGCATGACTGCTGAACAGAGCACCGACGTCATCGTTATCGGAGCAGGCGCTGTCGGTGAAAACGCCGCCGCCCGGGTTGTCCGCGGAGGGCTCACTGCCACCCTGATCGAAGCTGAGCTGGTGGGCGGCGAGTGTTCCTACTGGGCCTGCATGCCGTCCAAGGCCCTGCTGCGCCCCGGTACCGCCCTCAACGCGGCGCGGGCTGTCGCCGGTTCCCGCGAGGCGGTCACCGGCACGCTCGATGCCCGCCAGGTCCTTGCCCGCCGCGACGAATTCACCTCCCACTGGGATGACTCCTCCCAGGTGGACTGGGTCAATTCCACCGGCATCACCCTGATCCGCGGCACGGCCCGCCTCACCGGTGAGCTGGCGGTGGAGGTTGCAAACGACGACGGCGGCACCCGAGTCACGGCGCGCCACGCCGTCGTGCTCGCGACGGGCTCCAAGCCCTCCGTTCCCCCGATCGAGGGGCTCAGCGGCCTCGCCTTCTGGGGCACCCGCGAGGCCACCTCCGCAAAGGAGATCCCGGCGAGCCTCACTGTCCTTGGCGGTGGCGTTGCCGGCACGGAACTGGCCCAGGCCTACGCCAGGCTCGGTTCGAAGGTCACGTTGATCGCGCGCAGTGGACTGCTGGGCAACTACCCCACACCGGCGTCGGACTTGGTTCGGCAGGGTCTCGAACGTGACGGCATCACAATTCTCCTGAACACCGAAACGAAGTCCGTGCACGACGACGGCGGCGGTTACCGCGTGACGCTTGCCAGCGGCGAAGTGGTCGACTCAGAGAAGCTACTCGTCTCGACCGGCCGGCACGCGGCGCTGGCTAACCTCGGCTTGGAGGACCTCGGGCTGGACACCAAAGGTCTCCAGACGGACGAATCGGGGCAGGTGGCAGGCCAGCCGTGGCTATACGCGGTCGGCGACGCCGCGGGGAAGGTTCTGCTCACCCACCAGGGCAAGTACGAGGCCCGGATGACCGGTGACGCCATAGTTGCCCGCGCGAAAGGCCAGTTGAACGGGCCTCCCGAGAAGTGGAGCGCGTTCGCTGCCTCGGCCAATGCGTACGCGGTGCCGCAGGTCGTTTTCACCGATCCAGAGATCGCGATGGCCGGACGCACTCTGGAGACCGCGCGCAAGGACGGCCTCAACGTCAGCGAGACCTCGCTGGAGATCGCCGTCGCCGGCTCCGCACTCCACGCTGACGGCTATGAGGGCTGGGCCCAGATGGTGGTGGACGAGGACCGCAAAGTCCTGGTCGGGGTGACCTTCGCCGGACCGGATGTTTCTGAATTGGTTCACGCTGCGACCATCGCCATCGTGGGCGAAGTGCCCTTGGATCGCCTGTGGCACGCTGTGCCGGCCTACCCAACCATCAACGAGGTCTGGCTGCGCCTGCTCGAGAAGTACGGCCTTTAGGCCCGGCGGATCACGAAGTCGGTGACCTCGGCGTCGCGCCCGTCCAGCTCAGCCCAGTGACCGCCGTACTGAAGGACAGTGAGGCCCGCCGTCGGGTAATGGGTGGCGAGGTTCACCACAGCGTCCTCGTCGGAATGAACGGACGCAAGGCGCATTGCCAGCTCCTGAACACCCGGAAGGTGCGAAATCACGAGAACACTGGTTGCTGTTTCGGGAACACGGTTGACGACGGCGAGCATCTGCGCGGGCGTGGCGCCGTACAGCGCGGCATCGAGCCGGGGAGTCGGCGCCTTGTCCCCTAGTTCACTGCACACCCAGGTGCACGTTTGGCGTGCCCGCACAGCGGTGGACGTCAGAATGAGGTCAGGGACGGCGCGGTTCTCCACCATCCAGCGCCCAATGAGCGGCGCATCGCGATGCCCGCGTGCGCTCAACGGCCGCTCGTGGTCTTCCACCCCGCCATGCCAGTCGGATTTGGCGTGGCGCAGCAACATCAGACGCTTCAAGTGGTGGGAAGACACCACCCCATCCTAGGCCGAGGAGACTCGCGGGGCTCCGACTAGATTGAGTACTCCGGCGCAGCCCACACGACAACCTCGGGGTGCTCGTAGAAACGGTAGCCCTGGCCGCGGACTGTGCGGACCGTGTTGGCAAGGCGGCCGAGCTTCGAGCGGAGGCGGCGGATGTGCACGTCGATGGTGCGCTCGTTCGGTACTTCATCAGCGTTGCGCCACAGGCCGCAGAGCAGTTCCTCGCGGCCAACGGTGCGGGAAGCGTTCTCGACCAAGTAGTTGAGCAGCTCGAATTCCTTGAACGTCAGGTTCAGGATTTCGCCGTCGAGGTGTACCTCGCGCCGTGAGAGGTCGATCAGGACACCAGTGGGCCGCGGGGCGGGCGAGGGCGTCGGCTGCTGCTCCGCGCGGGGGCGGCGGCTGACCGTGGGGTCACCCAGAGCCTGGCGTACGACGTCGATATCGGTGCCTACGGCGTCTGCCGGAGCAAGCGCGACGGCGGCGTGGCTCTGAGCGCCTGGAACGAGTGAGCGAACGTAGCCGCGAACGTCCTGGGCGAGCTTGCTCAGCGTGGTGCCATGCTCTGCCGCAGTGTCTTCGTCAAGGGCAACGTAGAGAACGAAACCCCGGGCGGTGGTATCTCCGGTTACGGGCTGGGGCCCTGGGATTCCGTTCGGGGCCACTACGGGCACAGGCGCCGTGATCGGGTGTGCATCTGATGGCGAGGGTACTGGCGTCAACTGCCCGTAACCAGCGGGGTAGGTTGGCGCCGCCTGGCTGTACTGCGGGAAGCCGGGCCGCTGACCGTAGGCCTGACGCTGGGCGTTGGCTCGGTTCTGCGCGTTGCGGAGGGAGATGTGGACGTATCCGGAAGAAACGGTCATGTTAAACCTCATGGTGAATCGCCGTCATCACGGCTCGAATGCAGGGGTGTGCCCGGTCGAGATGGAGCTTCTGTGGAGCCCGCCGTTGGGCTAGGGAATGCGTAAAGGGAGGGGGTAGGCCGTTACGCGCACATTCGACAGCAGCGTGTTCCCGATGCGGACATGATGCCCGGGAGGCTAGCTGCGGCTGCAGATGCTGCTGAGTTGGTGTTCACAATCCGAATTATTGCACGTAACAATCACTTACGCGCAAGTAACAATGATAAAGAGTCCGCATCTTGGACTATCCGACGAATGGACGAACTGTCATCCTCCCGCAGAAACGCGCCGTTCCCAATCGACAATATGACCATTCTTGACCGCGTGTGGTGTCGGATCGTCCACTATGTGAACCGGTTGCCCAGATTGGACCAATCACAACTCGTCTAGCGCTGGACACCCCGCGCAGGAACAGCCCGACTAGCCCACCACGCCGTACAGGCGGTCTCCGGCATCGCCCAGGCCGGGCACAATGTAGGACTTCTCGTTGAGCTTCTCGTCGATGGATGCGAGCACGATAGTCACGTTTTTCCCATCCAGTTCCTGCTTCAGGGCTTCCAACCCCTCGGGGGCAGCGAGCAGGCAGATGCAGGTAACGTCAGCGGCGCCCCGGCGGAAGAGGAACTTGATCGCTTCGCGCAGCGTACCTCCGGTAGCCAGCATGGGATCGAGTACAAAGACCTGGCGGCCCGTCAGGTCGTCAGGAAGGCGCTCGGCGTAGGTAATCGCTTCGAGGGTTTCCTCGTTCCGCGCCATCCCCAGGAACCCCACTTCGGCCGTCGGGACGAGCCGGGTCATTCCTTCCAGCATTCCAAGGCCAGCTCGCAGGATCGGCACCACGAGCGGCGTCGGCTTGACGAGGCCGGTTCCGATGGTCGAGGTCACCGGCGTCTCGATCTCCACGGGCTCGACCCGGACGTCGCGGGTGGCCTCGTAAGCGAGGAGCGTGACCAGTTCCTCGGTCAGCAACCGGAAAACGGGCGACGACGTATTTTTGTCCCGCAGAACCGTCAGTTTGTGGGCTACCAGGGGATGGTCGACAACCAGTACTCGCATTGGTCAAAAGTATCATTGGGCTCATGCCCCCCTTCCCCGCCTCCTCAGCACCGGATCATGCCGCACTGATGCGTTTGGCGTTGCAGGCGGCACAGCGGGCGCTGGACACCGGGGACGTGCCAATCGGCGCCGTCGTCGTCGGTCCGGACGGCACAGTACTCGGGACCGGTTGGAACGAGCGCGAGGCGACGGGCGACCCAACCGCACACGCTGAGGTCCTCGCCATCCGGCGTGCCGCGGAAGTGCTTGGGGAATGGCGGCTTGAGGGCTGCACGCTGGTGGTGACGCTCGAACCGTGCTCCATGTGCGCCGGGGCGAGTGTGCTGGCGCGGATACCGCGGGTTGTTTTTGGGGCCTGGGATGAGAAGGCCGGGGCCGCGGGTTCTGTGTTCGACGTTCTGCGGGAGCGTCGGCTGAACCACTGGACTGAAGTCTTCCCCGGTGTGTTGGAAGAGGAGTGCGCACGCCTGCTGACTGATTTCTTCGAGGTGCGCAGGCACTGACCGTCCTGCAGGAGCCTGCGCAAGAACGACGCCGTCGACCTTGGCAACCTCCGCAAGTCGAACGGCCAGAAATCGCCGGGACATGATCTTGTTGGACACTTTCTTGGACATCGCAGTCTCCCACCACGTGGAAGCAAAGTGAGCGGTTTGTGCTGACGTCCCAGCGTGCAAGCCAACGCCACCAGGTTTTCTTTCCTTCTTCGCTGACACTTTTGGTGCGCCGATGAAGCCTTTCGGGCCCATTTTGGGAGTGGTGCTCTTGAGCCGGTAAAGTGACACCGTTGGTGACGTGTCCGAGCGGCCGAAGGTGCAACACTCGAAATGTTGTTTGGTGTAAAAGCCAACGTGGGTTCAAATCCCACCGTCACCGCCAACTGAGAAGGCCCTGCTCCCCAATGTGAACTTTGGGATGCAGGGCCTTCTCTCGTCTGACGCTTCTACTGCTGCTGCTCAGCTTCCGCAGCGGCTTTCTCAGCATCCTTCTCGGCGCGCAGAGCTTCGGCATCGTGCTGCTCTTCGGCCTTCTCCTGATGGATGACCTCTGCGAAAAGCTTCTCCATCTCCTTGGCCACACCAGCAGCCGACGCCGGGTTCTGGCCGGTCACCAGCCGTTCGTCGACCACGACTTTCTCTTCGAAGACTTCAGCGGAAACGTGCGTGGCGCCTTGTTCCTCCAGACTGTCGGCCAGGAAGAACGGGATGACCTTGTCTTTCCCTGCGGCAACCTCTTCGTCATTGGTGAAGGCAGCCACTTCCCTGCCCTCGACGAGGCGAAGCCCGTTGTCCAACTCCACATTCAACAGGCCAGCCGGCCCGTGGCAGACAGCACCGACCAGGCCGCCCGCGTTGTAGACGCTGGCCACGAGGTTCTGCAGGCCCTTGCTTTCCGGGAAATCCCACATGGTTCCGTGGCCGCCCACGAGGTAGACGGCGTCGTACTGGTCCGGATCGACCACGTCCACGCGGGCAGTGTTGTAAAGGCCGGCGCGGGTGGTTTCGTCTTCCGTAAAGGCGACCTGGATGGGGTCTTTCGAGTCCACTTCGTCCCGCGGTGGCTGCCCGCCCTTGATTGAGGCGAAATCGACGAAGTGCCCTGAATCCTTGAACACTTTCCAGGGGTGCGCGGCCTCGGCCACGTTGTAGCCGGTCTTCTCTCCGGTGTCGCCGATCTCCGAAACGCTGGTCAGTACCATGAGGATTTTCTTCATGCTTCCACCCTACGCCCGCGCGGAATTGCGCCCCACCGGCGCGGCCTCAGATGATCCCGCCAAGCTGCCTGATGACTTTCTCGTTCCTCTGGTAGTGGGTCCAAGGACCTATGCGCTGACTGGTAACCAGTCCCGCGCGCTGAAGTGTGGCCATGAACTGTGACGCGGTTGATTGCGAGACACCCGCCCGTGCCTGAATATGTTTCAGGCACACGCCCACCTCCATCGCTGGCTGCTCCTGGGCAGGGAAAGACTCAGGGTCCTTCAACCAATGCATGATGCACAGGCGCGTGGGATGCCCCAACGCCTTGAACACCTGAACCAACTCTTCGTCATTTAACCCGCTCATCTGACCATTCTATCGACAATTCGCGATCTACCGATGTTGTGGTAGAAATAAGATCGTAATTTCACGATATGACGATTAGAAGGTGGATACATGGCGGACAAGACAGCCCTCGTTGTAGGGGCGCGCGGAGTCATCGGTGGGAACCTGGTCGATCATCTCGATCAGCTTGGCGACTGGAACGTCATTGGACTCTCCCGGCGAGGTGGGAAGGACAACGGTCGGGTGCGGTACATCGCTGTGGACCTGCTTGACCGGGATGACACCGAGCGGAAGCTCTCTTCGTTGGCGGAAGTGACGCACATCTTTTACGCCGCCTTCCAAGACCGGCCGTCCTGGACCGAACTGGTTGCACCCAATCTGGCGATGCTCGTCAATACTGTTGAAGTCATCGAAGCCGCATCCCCCGCGTTGGAACATGTGTCATTAATGCAGGGCTACAAGGTATACGGAGCGCATCTGGGTCCATTCGCAACCCCGGCAAAGGAGGACGCTCCCGCGCATATGCCGCCGGAGTTCAACGTTGACCAGCAGCAATTCCTCGAAGCGCAGCAGGAAGGCAAGACCTGGACCTGGTCCGCGCTACGGCCCTCCGTGGTGTGCGGTATTGCCCTGGGCAATCCCATGAACCTCGCTATGGCCATCGCCGTCTACGCCTCCATCAGCAAGGAACTCGGCATTCCGCTGCGGTTCCCCGGAAAGCCCGGCGCGTACTCCAGCCTCATTGAAATGACTGACGCCGGGCTTCTGGCGAAAGCCACGGTCTGGGCAGCCACGAACCCTTCCAGCGCTAACCAGGCCTACAACATCACCAACGGCGACCTTTTCCGCTGGGAAAGCATGTGGCCGAAGATTGCGAAATTCTTCGATCTGGAAACCGCGCCGCCCCTACCAATGTCGCTCGCAAACATCATGGAGGACAAAGCGCCACTCTGGGAGAACATGAGCTTCAAACACGGCCTGCAACCCATCCCCTACGAAGACATCTCCTCCTGGAAATTCGGCGACTTCGTCTTCGCATGGGATTACGACGTCCTCTCAGACAGCTCCAAAGCCCGCCGCTCCGGATTCCACGAGTACATCGACACGGAAGAAATGTTCCTGGGAATCTTCCAGAACCTTCGCGACCAGAAAATCATCCCCTAGCGCGGCGGTCCCATTCCCGAGCCGGTACTAGCGTGGAGACATGGTATTGCGCGCACTGGCAGTCGGCCGGAAACACGAATCATGGGTAGCCGAGGGCATCACCCGGTATGAGAAGCGGCTCAAAAAGCCCTTCGACCTCACCTGGCAGCTCATCCCGCACTCAGCCCGCGAAGGCGATGCCGCCCGCGAGGAGGAATCCGCCCGCCTCCTCGAGCGCCTCACCGGGAAGAACGCCACCGACTACGTCATCCTCCTTGACGAACGCGGCAAGGCCATCGACTCCCCCGCGCTGGCGGCCAGGCTGCAGCAGCAGCTCGATGCCTCCCGCAACCTCACGGTGATCATCGGCGGCGCCTACGGCGTCAACCAGGAAATACACCAGCGGGCAGACTTCATCTGGTCCCTCTCACCCCTGGTTTTTCCGCACCAGCTGGTCCGGCTCATCCTCGCTGAACAGCTCTACCGGTCCCAGGAGATCGCAGGGCGCCGCTCCTATCATCACGAGTAGGCGCCCGACCGAGCCAAACTGTCACCGGCAGCGAATACAGTTGGACAGCACCCGAGCTTCTACATGCCGTAGAAGCTCAAGCTCCGGCGCACAATCCAGAGAAGGAGGGGACTGATGGCCAGCACTCACGCACGCATCGTGCGGGCAGTGGCTACCGCCGTCGTCGTCTTCTCCCTTGCTACCGGCGCACACGTTGCTGGCGGAGCGGCACTGCCGAGTCCACTGATCCTCGCCGCACTGGCAGCGTCCACGCTGCTCGCGGTGACCGTGCTGGCGCGGAAAAAGCTCTCACTCACCGCCGTCATCGGCACTCTCGGCGCCGGCCAGTTCGCCCTCCACCAGGCGTTCACCACGTTGACGACGACGGCGGCATGCATTCCTGCGATGCGCGGGCACTTCGGTACGCAGCAGGTGCACTGCGCACACGCCGGCGCAATGGAGCATTCCCACGCGTTCGCCGTGTTCGACAGTCCGCTGATGTTCGCGGCCCACGCTGCCGCCGTCGTCGTGACTGCCCTCATGCTGTTCCACGGCGAGTCCGCGCTGCTGCTCGCGCTGCGTTGGTTCCAACCGCTTGCAGCGCTGCCGCGGCTCGCAACCTTCCCGCCGCATGCGAGGCTCGCTTCCGTTCCGGACGAACCTGCGCGGAACTACCTACACCCCTTCCTGAATATCCGGCCGCTACGCGGTCCACCGCTCCTCACCTCTCACTGATCACTACCCGGCGTCATGCCAGCGCTTCAACGCGCATTCCATACCCGACTGTCCTGACGGACAGCACCATTGAGAGGTAACACCATGAAGACTTCAGTTCGCCGTACCCTGACCGCGGCCGTAGCCACTACTGGCCTGATGGGATTGGGGCTTGCGGGCGCAGCCGCCCACGTCACAGTCAAAGCTGACACCACTGCAGCCGGCGCCTACGCCAACCTCACCGTCGCGTTTTCCCACGGCTGCGACGGCTCCTCGACCAACAAGCTGACCATTTCCCTACCGGAGCCGCTGATTGATGCCAAGCCGGAGATCGTTCCCGGCTGGAAGGTCGAGAAGGTCACCGAAACCCTTGACGAGCCGCTCACCCTGGACAATGGGTCAAGCGTCACCGAGCGGGTGGGCCAGATCGTGTACACAGCAGAAACACCCGTCGAAGACGGCTACCTGCAGAAGATGGACTTGTCAGTCCAACTGCCTGACGCTGATGGGGAAACCATCGCGTTCCCGGTCCTGCAGAGCTGCGTCGAGGGCGAGACCGACTGGGCCGAGATCCCCGCAGAGGGCGAAGACCCGCACAGCCTCGAAGCACCCGCGCCCACGGTCACTTTGACCGGAGCTGAAGGGGAACATGGGGAGGAAGAAGCCACCGAGGAGGAGACCGCGGAGGCCGCCAGCCTCGAAAGCGCATCCACGAACAGCGACTCGTCCGGGTCATCGGCCGCCGGGTGGGTGGGACTCGGGGCAGGCCTGCTCGGGCTCCTCGCCGGCGTCGTCGCGCTGATCCGCACCCGCAACGTCAAGGCATAGTCCGAGGCTGAACAGGTAACAATCCCTGCGTCAATCGGCCATGCGCCGGGGAGGCTGATTGACGCAGGGGGCCTGCCGCATAAGGGTGGACCCATGAACACCCGTGCATACGCGCCCCAGTGGCTTGCCGTCGTCGTCGTTGTTGGAACGCTCACCCTCGCCGGGTGCACCGCAAATAACGCGGCGGAGGAAGAGACCCCGCCGTCGTCGTCGGCCTCAACCACCGAGGCGACGGACGAAGCCACCGACAGCGCGACGTCGTCCGCGCCCGCGGAAACAACGGAACCGGCCGAGACAACTGCGCCGCCTGAGACAACTGAGCCGGCCGAAACTCCCGAACCAACCGACCCCGCGACCTCCGAACCCGCAGCTGAGGGAGTCTGCACGGCAGGCATGCTCGACGCCGTCCTGGAGACGGAGATGGGCGGCGGCGCGGCCGGAAGCGTGTACCGGCAGCTCATCTTCACCAACATCTCGGACAGAGAGTGTGACATCACCGGGTATCCGGGAGTGTCCTTCGTCGACGCTGCCGGCAACCAGGTGGGAGCACCCGCCGAACGCGAGCCAGGCGAATCCCCCGAGGTCAAGCTTGCGCCGGGCGAATCGGCGATTGCCGCCGTGAAGCAGACCCGCGCCGAGAACTTCGGCGCCGACTGCCAGGTGACCGACACCACCGGCCTGCGCGTGTACCCGCCGAACGCCACAGACTCACTCGTCGTCGATCAGGCGGGCACTGCCTGCGCCGCGACGAGCATTGTGATCATGTCGGTCAGCCCAGCGGAGCACCTCGCGCCGCAGTAACCCCCTGTCGCCAACGCTCCTTCCGCGCTGAGTGAGACCGCCCTGCCAAAAATTGTCAGAGCGGTGAGAGATGATGAAGCGATGGAATCGGTGCTCGGGAAATTCACGCCCGCCACGCGTCAGTGGTTCGAGGGAGCTTTCCTCGCGCCCACCCCTGCCCAGGAAGGGGCATGGAACGCGGTCTCGGCGGGTTCCCATGCGCTGGTCGTAGCCCCCACTGGATCAGGCAAAACCCTCGCTGCCTTCCTCTGGGCACTGGATAGCTTCATTGCCCGGCCCATCGAGGGCAAGCGGTCCACGCGCGTGCTGTATATCTCGCCGCTGAAGGCACTCGGCGTCGACGTTGAACGGAACCTCCGGGCACCACTGATCGGCATCACGCAGACCGCCAAAAGATTGGACCTCCCCGCACCGTCGGTGACCGTGGGCGTGCGGTCCGGAGACACCCCGCAGGCCGAGCGCCGGGCCCTGTTGACCCGCCCGCCGGACATCCTCATCACCACTCCTGAGTCCCTGTTCCTCATGCTCACTTCACGTGCCCGCGAGACGCTGATGGACCTCGACACAGTGATCATCGATGAGGTGCACGCCGTCGCCGGGACCAAGCGCGGCGCACATCTGGCGGTTTCACTGGCCCGCCTCGATGCGATGCTGGACCGGCCGGTGCAGCGGATCGGCCTTTCCGCGACCGTCGAGCCGAAGGAGACAGTCGCGCGATTCCTCGCGGGCAGCGCCCCGGTGGAGATCGTTGCCCCGCCGTCGAAGAAGTCATGGAACCTCACTGTCACCGTGCCAGTCGAGGACATGACCGCACTGGGCGGACCACCAACCAACGACGACGACGGCGGCCCCACCCCCCAGCCGAGCATCTGGCCCCACGTCGAAGAGAAAATTGTCGACCTGATCGAGACCAAGCGCTCCACGATCGTCTTCGCGAATTCGCGCCGGCTGGCTGAGCGCTTGACCGCCCGCCTGAACGAAATCCATGCCGAACGCAGGGAAGCAGCGGAGCTCGCGAAGACGCATGGGGACAGTAGCGCGGACAACGGCCCGGAGCGCGCCGACCGCACGGACCGCGCAGAACCCGTCCCACCGGCGAGACCGCCCGCCGAGATAATGGCACAAGCAGGCCAAACCGAGGGCGCGGAAGCGCTTCTCGCCCGCGCCCATCACGGTTCCGTCTCCAAGGACCAGCGGGCAATGATCGAGGATGACCTCAAGTCCGGCCGGCTGCGTTGCGTGGTGGCGACGTCGTCGTTGGAACTTGGCATCGACATGGGCGCAGTTGACCTGGTGATCCAGGTCGAGTCGCCGCACTCGGTGGCAAGCGGGCTGCAGCGAGTGGGCCGCGCGGGCCACCAGGTCGGCGA
Source organism: Arthrobacter sp. TRD_SC_6 (assembly GCF_055361185.1). Classification (NCBI taxonomy): domain Bacteria; kingdom Bacillati; phylum Actinomycetota; class Actinomycetes; order Micrococcales; family Micrococcaceae; genus Arthrobacter; species Arthrobacter sp. TRD_SC_6. The sequence continues at coordinate 1,355,383 of NZ_CM143953.1, read as the reverse complement.
GGTGTCCGAAGGAGTCCTCTTCCCGAAGCATCGCGGTGACCTCGTGAACACTGCCGTCACAGTGGAGCGGATGCTCGCAGGCCAGATCGAGCCGCTGTTCATCCCCACCAATCCGCTGGACATCCTCGCCCAGCAGACCGTTGCGGCGTCCGCCCTGGGGACCATCGACGTGGAGGAGTGGTTCGACGTCGTGCGGAAATCGGCGCCGTTTGCCACCCTCCCGCGGTCCGCGTTCGAGGCGACCCTGGACTTGCTCGCCGGGCGCTACCCGTCGGATGAGTTCGCTGAACTGCGTCCCCGGATCATCTGGGACCGGGTCGAAGGAAGCATCACCGGCAGGCCCGGTGCGCAGCGGCTGGCCGTCACGTCGGGCGGCACCATCCCGGACCGCGGTCTGTTTGGTGTGTACCTGGTGGGTTCGGATGACTCCGCCCGAGGGGGCCGGCGGGTGGGCGAGCTTGACGAGGAAATGGTCTACGAATCCCGGGTCGGCGACGTCTTTGCGCTCGGGGCCACGAGTTGGCGGATCGAGGAGATCACCCACGACCGCGTGCTGGTCACCCCTGCGTTCGGCCAGCCCGGAAAGCTGCCGTTCTGGAAGGGCGATTCCCTCGGGCGTCCCGTGGAACTGGGCAAGGCGCTTGGACGCTTTGTCCGGGAGCTGTCCAATGCGACCGATGAAGAAGCAACCGCCCGGTGCACCAACAGCGGACTCGACGAATGGGCAGCGGGCAACCTGCTCACCTACCTGCGCGAACAGCAGGAGGCCACTGAGGTGGTCCCCAATGACCGAACGCTCGTCGTCGAGCGCTTCCACGACGAACTCGGCGACTGGCGTGTAGTCCTCCATAGCCCCTTCGGGATGCCCGTCCATGCTCCGTGGGCGCTGGCGGTCGGTGCACGCCTGGAACAGCGCTACGGCATGGACGGGTCAGCGATGGCCTCCGACGACGGCATAGTCCTCCGGGTGCCGCTCATGGAGGATGAACCACCCGGCGCCGAGCTTTTCCTCTTCGATGCCGAGGAGCTCGATGGGATCGTCACCGCTCAGGTAGGTGGGTCCGCTCTGTTCGCTTCCCGCTTCCGCGAGTGCGCCGCACGCGCCCTGCTCCTTCCCCGCCAGAACCCCTCCAAGCGCAGCCCGCTGTGGCTGCAACGCCAACGCTCCGCGCAGCTCCTCGACGTCGCGCGGAAGTTTCCGACCTTCCCGATCATCCTCGAGACTGTCAGGGAGGTACTCCAGGACGTTTATGACCTCCCGGCGTTGAAGGACATTGCCGGGCAGATCGACCGCCGTGAGCTGCGCATCGTTGAGACCACCACACCTCAACCCTCGCCGTTCGCGCGCACCATGCTCTTCGGGTACGTCGCCTCGTTCCTGTATGAAGGCGACTCCCCGCTCGCGGAACGCCGGGCCGCAGCCCTTTCCCTGGACCCGACCCTCCTCAACGAATTGCTGGGGCGCGCTGAACTTCGCGAACTCCTCGACGCCGGTGTCATCGCCGAAACCGAACTGGAGCTGCAGCGGCTTGCACCAGACCGGAAGGCCCGTGGACTCGAAGGTGTTGCCGACCTGCTGCGAATCCTTGGCCCGTTGACCGCCGCCGAGATTACCGAGCGCTCCGAAGAGCCTGAGGGCACCGCCGATTTCGTCGACGCTCTGGTCAAGGCCAACCGGGCACTGCGTGTCAACGTCGCCGGTGAGGAACGGATCGCCGCGGTAGAGGACGCCGCCCGGCTGCGTGACGCTTTGGGCGTGCCGCTGCCGATGGGCGTTCCGCTCGCCTTCATCGAGCCCGTCCCTGACCCACTGGGTGATCTGGTGAGCCGTTACGCCCGCACGCACGGCCCCTTCACCGCCGCGGAAGCTGCCACGAGGCTGGGCCTGGGTGTCGCCGTCGTCCTCACCGCCCTGCAGCGGCTCTCAGCTGACGGACGTGCCGTAGAGGGCGAGTTCCGGCCCACCGGTGCGTCCCCCGCCCACGAAGCCGCGCCCAGCGAGTGGTGTGACGCCGAGGTGCTGCGCAGGCTCCGGCGCCGCTCGCTGGCAGCACTCCGGCACGAGGTGGAGCCGGTGGACCCGGCCGCGTACGGCCGTTTCCTTCCCGTATGGCAGCACGTGGGTTCGGGGCTTCGAGGGCTCGACGGCGTTGCCACCGTGATCGACCAGCTTTCCGGCGTGCCCATCCCGGCCTCCGCGTGGGAACCGCTGATCCTGCGCTCGAGGGTCGCCAACTACGCGCCCGCGATGCTCGATGAGCTCGCCGCAACCGGAGAAGTGGTGTGGTCCGGTGCGGGTTCGCTGCCCGGCAATGACGGCTGGATCTCGCTGCACCTTGCCGAGAACGCACCCCTTACCCTGCTACCGGATCCCGCGTTCGAGCCGACCGCTGTGCAGCAGGAACTCCTTGACCTCCTCTCCGGCGGCGGGGCGTACTTTTTCAGGCAGCTCGTGCAGGGGCTTTCCAGGAGCGAACAGCCCTCTGACACAGCGGTGACCGCAGCGCTCTGGGACCTGGTGTGGGCTGGCCGCATCGGCAATGACACCTTCACGCCCGTGCGTGCGCTGCTTGCCGGCGGCAAGACGGCCCACAAACAGCGGACCCCCACCCCGCGGGCGAGGTCGGCCAGGATGGGTCGGCTGGGACGGGCGCCGTCCCTCACCGGGGCCAGCATGCGGCTGGCAGTGAACGACGCCGGCGCCAGCGGCTACCAGCGGAGCACTCCTCCACAGGTGGCGGGCCGGTGGTCGCTGCTCCCCGCACCCGAGAGCGACGCCACCATCCACGCCCACGCCACGGCCGAGCTCCTCATGGACCGGTACGGAGTGCTCACCCGCGGCGCAGTGGTGAGTGAGGGCATTCCCGGCGGGTTCGGGCTGATGTACAAGGTGCTTTCCCGGCTTGAGGAGATGGGCCGGTGCCGCCGGGGCTACTTCATCGAGCACCTCGGTGCCGCGCAGTTCGCAGTTCCTGCGACCGTGGACCGCTTGCGGTCCTTCAGCTCGGACGCACGGTCCGATCCCAATTTCACCACGAACGCCAAGGCTCCCTCCGCCGTCGCACTCGCTGCCACTGACCCGGCCAACCCGTTCGGTGCGGCCCTCGGCTGGCCGCAGCACGACGGCGGACACCGCCCGGGCAGGAAGGCCGGCGCGCTCGTGGTGCTGGTGGACGGGGAACTGGCGCTCTACGTGGAACGTGGCGGTAAAACCGTGCTGACGTACACCGAAGACGCCGGTGTGCTCGCCGCAGCAGCCGAGGCGCTGGTCCGTGCCATCCGGCAGGGTGCCACGGACAAGATGGCGGTCGAGAAGATCAACGGAGAGTTCGCGCTGGATTCCGAAGCAGGCCGCGCCCTGGCAGCGGCTGGTTTCTACACCACGCCGCGGGGGCTGAGGATCCGTGCCTGAGGGGGATACAGTCTGGCGCGCGGCACGCGACCTCGACCAGGCGCTGCATGGGCAACAGCTCACCCGGTGCGACATCCGCGTACCCAAGTTCGCCACGGTCGACTTCACGGGCATGACAGTCAGGAACGTCGTCGCGCGCGGCAAGCACCTGCTGATCCGTGTGGAGGAGGAGTGGACCATCCACTCCCACCTGAAGATGGAAGGGCTCTGGCACGTCTACCCCAAGGGTGGGAAGTGGAGACGGCCAGCGTTCAAGGCCCGCTGCATCCTCGAAACCGCTACGCAAACCGCAGTAGGGTTCGAGCTTGGATTCCTCCGGGTAATTGCGCAGAAGGAAGAGGACGACGCCGTCGGTTACCTTGGACCCGACCTGCTGGGCCGGGACTGGGATGCCGAAGAGGCGCTGCGGAGACTTCGCGCGGAGCCTGACCGTCCCATCGGACTGGCACTCCTCGATCAGCGGAACCTCGCCGGAGTCGGTAACGTTTACCGCTGCGAACTCTGTTTCCTGGCGGGCGAACACCCGCTCACTCCGGTGGGGGAGGTGAAGAACCTGCCACGGATGGTCGAGCTCGCCCACCGCCTGCTGGAGGTGAACAAGGCCCGCTCCACCCGCGCAACCACCGGCAACCTGCTCAGGGACCCGCTGTGGGTCTACGGGAGAGCCGACCGCGGGTGCCTGCGCTGCGGCACCAAGGTAGTCCGCAGCGAACTGGGCGACAACGAATTCGAACAGCGCGTGCTTTACCACTGCCCGCACTGCCAACCGGCCAAAGACCTAGGGAGACCATGAGCTGGCTAACCGTGCTACCGGGATTCCTGGTGGCGTTCGTAGTGCTGCTCGGCCCCGGTCTGGTGTGGGGCGCGGCGCTCGGCCTCCAGCGGCTCACCCTGCTTGCGTTGGCCGGCCCGCTGAGCGTAACTGCCGTCGTCGTCGCTGCCGAAGCGGCCGCCCTGGCGGGGATCGACTGGTCCCTCACGCCACTCATCGCGGTGAGCGCAGCCGTGGGCCTGTTGCTGTGGCTGGTCCGGCGGCGGTTCGGCCGGTTCATCGCCATGGATCCGGGGCGTTCCCTCCGCTGGACGCTCATCGCGTGGGCAGTTGCGGCCGTCCCCGTCGGCGGGATCATGCTGTGGATCTTCGGCGACCCGCAGAACATCGCTCAATCCCACGACAACATTTTCCACCTCAACGCCCTGCGCTACATCGGTGAGGTGCTGAACGCGTCTTCCCTACACCTCGGCTACCTGGGAACCCGCGCACCGGTCTTCTACCCGGCGGGCTGGCATGCGCTGGTGTCCGTCGTGATGATTTCAACCGGGGTGTCGATCCCCGCCGCGATCAACGTCGTGAACCTGGCAATCATCGTGACAATCTGGAGCACCGGCTGCCTGTTCCTCGTCACCCGGGTAACCGGCGAGCGCCGCACCGCGTTGCTCGTCGCGGCAGTGCTTTCCGGCGCCTACAGCAGCTTCCCCTACCTGCTCCTCGAGTTCGGCGTGGTGTTCCCGTTCATGCTCTCGATAGCCATCCTGCCTGCAGTGCTGGGCCTCGTCATCCAGTTGCTGGGCGTGGGCGCACCACAGCGCACGACGACGGCCGCGAACCTATTGCTGCTGGCGGGAGTACTTCCGGGGCTGGCGCTCTCCCACCCCGCGTCGATGGTCGGCGCCCTGGGGTTGAGCCTGCCGATCGTGGGCGCGGCGATGTACGCGAGGATCCGGCGGGGCACGGCGCCGTTCTGGCACACGCTGGCTGGCTTCGGCTTGTTTCTGCTGGTCCTCGGAACCGTATGGATGCGGCTGCGCCCTCCACGGGGCAGCTCAGATAACTGGGATGAACTCGGTGATGTTGGGCGCGCGCTCACTGATGTCCTCTTTCAGTCGCCACTCCAACGGCCCACGGCGTACCTTGCCGCCGCGCTCACCCTGGTGGGCGCCGTCGTCGTGCTCTATCGCAGGCGTCACCGGTGGACGCTCGCGCTGTATGCCCTCGCCGCAACGCTGTTTGTCGTGGGTAATTGGAAGGAAGCACCGGACCTACGGTGGATCTTCGGCGGCGTCTGGTACAACGACTACTTCCGGATCAGCGCCATGCTGCCCGTTGCCGGGATCCTTGTAGCCGCTGTCGGAGCAGTGGCGCTGCTTGACCTGATCGGGAAGCAGCGCGGGGTCCGGAGGGTGCTGCAAACGGGTGGCGGGGCTCGCATGGGGGCGGCCGCCATCGTACTTGTACTGGCGGCCGTGGCTCTGGCGCCGCTGGGAGCCGTGCAGCGCGGCGTTGCCGAAGCCGCCGCGAAGTACCGGTTCACCGAAGATTCCCACCTGCTGACCGTTGACGAACTCGCGCTGATCCAAGGGCTTCCTTCGGAGGTCGAGGAAGGCTCGGTCATTGTCGGGGTGCCGCTCACGGGCGCATCGCTTTCCTACTCATACACCGGACTTGCCACGCTCCTCCCCTACGGCACCTCGCCGGTCACCCCAGCGGGCAGGCTGCTGTTCGAATCGCTCGACGAGATGACCGGCAAGCCGGAAGTGTGTGCTGCGGTCGCGGAGACCGGCGCCGGCTACGTCCTGGATTTCGGTAGCCAATCGGTGCATCCGGGAGAGACCGTGAGCGTGCCGGGGCTGCAGAGCCTCACCGAGGGCAACGGGTTTGAACTGGCCGACAGTGAAGGTGACGCGAGGCTGTACCGGATCACAGGATGCTGACCCGCCGGTACGCTTGATGGGTGATGCAGTCCCCGCTCCCAGTACGCAACGGTGTCAACGCCACGCGGCTGCGGCTGCCTGAGGAGGGTCCGTGGGCCACCGCGCTGGAATACATCCTCGACCGGTGGGACCACGTGGATCCCAACGGGATCGCCGAGCGATTCGACCGCGGTGAAGTGGTGGCGCTCGGGGGCGAACGGCTGACCCGCGCCACCCCCCTGAGCCAGCACACCTTCATCTGGTACTACCGTGAACTCCCCATCGAGAAGCGGCTGCCCGTGGAGGTGAGCATCCTGCACCAGGACGAAAACCTGTTGGTGGTGGACAAGCCGCATTTCCTCCCCACCACACCGGGCGGGATGTACGTCGCGGAGTCGGCGCTGGTGCGGTTGAGGGTTCAGCTGGAACTGCCGGACCTCATCCCCATGCACCGCCTCGACCGGATGACCGCCGGCATCCTGATGTTTTCAACGAACCCGGCTACGCGCGGCGCGTACCAGCTCCTCTTCGAGAACAGGCTGATCCGCAAGGAATATGAGGCAGCCGCCGCCGTCGATCCCTCACTGGAGCTTGACGTTCACCCGCGCACGGTGCGCAGCCGGATCATCAAGTCCCGCACCTATCTGTTGGCGCAGGAGGTCGAGGGCGAGCCCAACGCGGAGACACGGATCCAGCTCGTCGGCGAGCGCGGCGGCGTGGGTCGCTACCGGCTGCAACCCCACACGGGAAAGACGCACCAGTTGCGGCTGCATATGGCAGGCCTCGGGCTCGGCATCCTTAATGACCCGTTCTACCCAGTGCTCCAGCCGCAGCAGGAGGACGACTACTCCAAGCCGCTCCAGCTACTTGCCCGCCACATCGAATTTACCGACCCGCTAACTTCGCGTCCGGCGTCGTTCACCAGCGGCCTTGAACTGTCCGCGTTGACGGAAAGTACGTGCTCATAGCGCGTCTACGCCTGTAGATTGTGGTGGGTGGACCTGTCAAGCATTTCCGAGTGGTCGGTGCTGATTCATCCGGCCACCCTGATTGTGGTGATCGCAGATGTGTTCGCACCCATCATGCCCTCGGAATTCCTCGTCATCGCCTCCGGGTCCCTGGCGTCCGAGGGTTCGGTGCTGCTTCCTCTTGCGCTGTTGACCGCTGTCGTTGGTAGCTGGCTTGGTGACCTCGCCCTGTTCATGCTCTTCCGCAACCGGCTCACGCACTGGCTGGACAGGTTCAGGTGGGGCCGGGCCGTGCACCGCGGGATCCGCTCCACCGTCGAAAAGGCGGGCAAATCGCCCACCTACGCGGGCGTCATCGCACTCCGCTTCCTGCCGGGCGGACGGACAGCGGGCGTCGCCGCAGCGGGAATCGCAGACATTCCGATGCGCCCGTTCATGGGCTGCGCCGCCGTCGGAGGCTTCCTGTGGTCCTGCTGGCTGGTGGGCCTGGGCTTCATCTCCGACGTCACAACCGGGTTCCCGATGTGGGCCAGTGCACTCCTGGGAATGGGTGTAGGTACTCTGGTGGGACTGATAATTGCCGCGTTCTTCGCGCTCAAGCAGCGCCGGGAGGTTCGAAAAACACATGAGCATGCCGACTCCACCCGACCACCGGCTGCCGAACCAACCTCCCCGGCCCCCCTCGACGAATAGACCAGCACAGGGGAACAGCGTCCTTGACCGGCTGAAAGCCGCTCAGCCGAAAGCCTCGGTACCCGCCGGAGATTCGGACCCACGCAGTACGACGACGGCGACGGCGGGCGCGGGCAGCGCGCCGGCTACGGAAAGCACGACGACGGCGGGCGTGCCCTCCCGCACCGAACGTCGTGCTGGCGGCGCACGCATCGTCCCCGCAGACAACGCGGTACCGGAAAAACTGAAGGCAACCGCCGTCACCGCATCAGCCTGGATGGCGAAGTCGGGCAGGCAGACGGCGTCGTGGACAGCATCGACCGGGCGCAGTGCAGCCGCGAACGTCAGTTCGTGGCGGGCGGACCAGATACGGCGCAACCTTGTCACCCTTACCGTCATTGGAACTCTCGTGGGCACTGCTGCCGTGGTGGGTCTGTTCGGCGGCGTGACCGAAATCCAGGCTTCCGAACTCTTCTCGCCTGACTTCACGCTTGTATCGCCGAGCCTGTTCTCGCTGTATATCTGGGCGCTGATCGGCCTGGGGATGATCGCATACACGGTGCATCAGTGGTTGCCCACGGAGATCGACAGCCCGCGCCACCGGAGGCTCGGCTGGGTGGTAATCGCAGCGCTGCTGCTCAACCTCGGCAGTGCGATGGCAATTCAGGCCGACCAGTTCGTACTGAGCCTCGGGCTTCATGGCGGGCTGCTCATGGCGCTCATGGTGTCGCTGCGCTGGCTCAACCGATGGTCGGCGGCGACCCGCCTTGAGGGTGCGCTGGTGGATGTCCCGCTAGGGCTGTTCCTCGGGTGGACCGGTTTCACGGCTCTCAGCCATACCGCTGCCGTCGTCACGCTTGAGGACTTCAACTGGCTCACTGACGACGCGTTTATCTGGGCAATGGTGGGACTCGGCGTCGTCGTCGTTGTTGGAAGTGTGATCTGTTCGCTGGACCGCGGGCGCATCGCCGTCGCGCTGGCCCTGGTGTGGGGATTCGCGTGGATCATCGTGGAGCGGCTGATCGGTGGGCTGCAATCCATGCCCGTCGCTGCGGCCACCGCGCTGGCGGTCTTCCTCATGCTCATCATCGCCGGATCACGCCGCCACCGCGTGGACCACTCCTACCGGCGGGACCTACGCGCCCGGCAGACAGCCAACCTGCCACCCATAGACCTGGTCGATGAGGATGATGATGACTACGAGTACATCGACGAGCCGGACAGTGACGGTTACCGCCGGAGTTGAGCCGTGACGCTTCGTCCCGTCGAATTCACAGGATGGCCGAAACGCCGGTGATGGCGCGGCCTGCTATGAGCGCGTTGATCTCGTACGAGCCCTCGTAGGTGTAGATCGCCTCGGCGTCGGAGAAAATCTTGGCCATTTTGTAGTCCGTGACGATGCCGTTCCCGCCGAAGATGGAACGGCCAAGCGCTACCGTCTCCCGCATCAAAGATGACGTGTAGGACTTCGCGAGCGCAGCCTGCGCCATGTCCGCACGGACGCTGCCGCCCCCCGGACCGTCGAGCAGGTCAGCTTCCTGCAACTGGGCAATACGGGCCATCATGCCAAGGCTCGCCGTCGTATTTCCGAGCATGCGGACCAGTTGCTCCTGGACCAGTTGGAAGCTGGCGATCGGTTTGCCGAACTGGTGGCGTTTGACGGCGTAGTCCCGGGCGGCGTCGAATGCGGCCAGTTGCTGCCCGACAGCCTGCCACCCCACGAGGATGCGTGAGCCGCGCAGCAGGCGCTTGGTGTCGTCGAAGCTGTTGATTCCGGCGAAGCGGTCCGCTTCGGAGACCCGCACGTTCTCGAGGGTGATGTCTGCGTTCTGCACCGTCCGCAGGGCGATCTTGTTCTCGATGATGGTCCTGGTGACGCCGGGCAGGTTCGCATCGAGGATAAAACCGCGCACCGCGCCGTCCGCGGTATCCCGTGCCCACAGCAGCATGTAGTCGCAGAAAGTGCCGTTGCCGATCCAGCGCTTGGCACCGTTGAGGACCCAGGTGTCGCCGTCGCGCGTTGCGATGGTGGCCATCCCGCCGGCCACGTCCGATCCGTGCTGGGGCTCCGTCAGCGCAAACGCCCCGGTGACCGTGAGGTCCATTGCGTCCCGCAGAAGCCGGTTCTTCTGGTCTTCGGTACCGAACTCGTGCAGCGCTTCGACGAAGAGGTCATGGTGCACCATGAAGAACGTGGCGAGGGAGGTGTCTGCTCGGGTGAGCTCAGCGATCACCATCCCGCTGAAAAGGTGGCTGTATCCCTGCTGTACGGGCGTGCTGAGGTTCAGGGCAGCGAGTTTGGGCAGCACTTCCATGGGGAATTCGGCGCGGTTCCACCAGTCTGTGGCGTGAGGGGCAATTTCCTTCGCCAGGAAGTCGCGTACATCCTCCAACTTGGCCTGCTCGGCCCCGCTGAGCAGGGACTCGAATCCGAGGAAGTCTGCGGATGGGAGGCTGCTCTCCATTGAGCTGTCCTTTCTAAGTTGCAACCGGGATTACCTGGGTGCCATCCGGATAGCGCCGTCCAGCCGGATGGTTTCACCGTTGAGCATCTGGTTCTCGATGATGTGCTGCACGAGCGCCGCGTATTCGGTAGCCTTCCCCAGCCGCGAGGGGTGGGGAACCTGCTGGCCCAGGGAGTCCTGGGCTTCCTGCGGCAGGCCCGCCATCATAGGCGTCTCGAAGATTCCAGGGGCGATGGTCATGACACGTATGAAGGACCGCGCCAGTTCACGCGCCACCGGAAGGGTCATTGCGGCGACCGCGCCCTTGGACGCTGCGTAGGCAGGCTGGCCGATCTGCCCGTCGAACGCCGCGACGGAGGCAGTGTTCACGATGACGCCACGCTCCTGCGTACCGGTTTCCGTCTGCACCGGGTCTGTAGCGGCAATGGCCTGCGCCGCGAGCCGAAGCACATTGAACGTGCCGATGAGGTTGATGTTGATGACTTTGGCGAACTGCTCAAGCGGAAGCACGCCGTCCCTGCCCAGCACCTTCCCGGGAGTCGCCACCCCGGCGCAGTTCACCACGATCCGCAGCGGTCCGAGCCCGACGGCGGCGTCCACCGCCGCCTGAACCTGGCCTTCGTCGGTCACATCGGCGGGAACGAACAGCGCCCGCTCGCCGAGCGAATCCGCAAACGCCGCCCCCTCTGACTGCGGGAGGTCGAGAATCACGACTGACGCGCCGTCGTCGTGCAGTCTCTGCACCGTTGCGCGCCCCAACCCGGACGCCCCGCCCGTCACCAGGGCAACAGAACCAGCACACTCCATGACATCTCCTTTGCGTCACTCGCTGCTTGCTCACCCGCACAAACGGCAGATTAGCTCATTCGAGCCTACTGTGATTCAGCCCACGGGGCACCCGGCGGGTGGCCGATTGTGCACTTTGCTCAATTCGAACGCAGGCATCACCGAATAGGGTGGCTCTATGCCCATCACAGACGCCCACACCCGGGCAGCCATTGCGGCTGGCTCAGTGACCGCTACGTTCGGTCACCGCCTGTTCGGCCTGCCGGGTACGCACCTGGGCGCCGTTCAGGAGCCGCGTCCCACCGGCGGCCCGTGGCACTACTGGTGGCAGGCGCACTACCTCGACTGCCTGCTCGACGCGACCGAGCGGGAAGCCCGGACTCAACAGGACCCACAGAACGACGACGGCGCCACGCACCGAGTGCGGGCACGCCGCCTTCTGACCACCATCCGGCTGCGGAACGGCGGCCGGTGGACGAACCGGTACTACGACGACATGGCGTGGCTCGCGCTCGCCGCCCTACGCGCTGCGGACATCGCGGGCACCCGGCCGCTGCACCTCCTCACGGGCGCGCTGGCCTCGGCTCACACACCGGACCTCGGCGGTGGGCTGTTCTGGAACACCTCCCGCGATTTCAAGAACGTGCCCGCCACAGCCCCGGCCGCGCTCTATTTCGCGCGCATCGGCCGCACGGAGGAAGCGCGGAGCATGATCGGGTGGCTGTACGGGCACCTTCAGGACTCTTCCACCGGGCTCCTCCTTGACGGCATCCGGACCCGCCGCGGGGAACTCGTGCGCGACATCTATACCTACAACCAGGGGCCCGTGCTCGGTGCATTGCTCACGCTTGGCGACCCGCTGAGCATGCGCCGCGCTGCCGAACTGGTGCACGCCGTGTCACGCGGGCTAACGCTTCCCTCGGGCGCCCTCCGGACGCACGGCGACGGAGATGGCGGGCTCTTCACCGGAATCCTTGCCCGCTATCTAGCGCTCGCGGCGGTATCCGGGTTACCGGAGGAAGCACGCTCCACCGCCAGGACCTTGATTACGACGACGGCGGACGGCCTCTGGGAGCGCCGCGCCGAGCGTGTGGTCGGCAGGCGCCGTCGTCGGGTGGCGCAGTTCCCGTCGGCGCCCGGTGAGGAAGTTGCGCCAGGCGCCGTCGAGCTTTCGACGCAGTTGCAGGCGTGGATGGTGTTCGAGGCTGCCGCGCGGGTCGAGCGTGAACTAGGACTTATCCAGCCGCTCTCGGGCGGGCTTATCCGCTAGGTCAACCACGAAGTATAGGAGCGCGCCGCCCGCAGCCATCCAACGGCGGGGATGCGCCGTGCCGCGGCTAACCAGCTGATTTTCCAGCCACTCATCGAAGCGAAGCGAAAGCACGCAGACCCCACAGGTCGCCGCTCCAAGCCCAACGGCGAGCGCCGCCCGGGCGGGCACGGGAAGTTTGACGGTGACCTCCTGGGTGCTGCCGTCCTCAACTGGAACGCGAGCGCCTTTCGAGAGCAGGATCGCGGCTCCTGCCCCGAGCACGACACCGGGGGTGATGACGAAACCCCGCTGCGTGGCCGGAGACCAGTCAGCGGGCCGAAGAAGGGTGAAAGCGCCGGTGGCAAGCGCTCCGACAATGGAGACAGGAAGCTTGTTCATGACCTCAACGCTACCGGTCGGACCTGCAGACTGATCAGTTGCAGGATGCCTGCGTCACCCCAACCAAACCGCAGGTTCACCGGTCCTGTGCCACATGGGGCTCACTGACGGCTGCCTGCTAACGACGAAGGGGAGGTACGACGTGTTGTCGCACCTCCCCTTCTTGTACTGCGACCTGTTAGGCGTTACGACGCCTCATGACGAGGGTCAGGGCCAGCCCACCAAGGAGAAGTACCGCTCCCAACCCTGCGGCGATGAGAGTGATGCCGCCGGTGTCCGGCAAATCTCCGCCCGCGCCGGGGGCGGGGGTGTTGACCTCAGGTGTTTCCTCCGTTGGCTCTTCTTCCACGGCGTCGTCCTTCACGGTTACGGCCGTTTCGGTGTCATCCTGCGGAGCGAGCGCGGCGCCGGTGAGGCCCATCGCTGATGCGCTGGCTACGTTCCGGATCGGCTCGCCCGACTCAACGTCACTAGGCTGCACGGTGTAGTCAGCTGTGCAGGTGACCGACTTTCCGGGTGCAACGAGCACCTCCGCACAGGTGATCTCCATCTCAGCCTCCACGAGCATCGGATCATCAATCACGAGGTCGTTCAGGGTCACCGTTCCGGTGTTGGTAGCCGTGAACGTGTACCGGATGACCTCACCCGCGTCGGCGGAGCCGTTGTCGTTCTCATCAAGCAGCGCACTGTCCTTTTCGAGCTGCAGCGCGAGGACAACGTCAACGGGTGTTGAAGTGTTGTCGGGGACGGAGACAACCGGGTCCAGGCCTTCAGCCGCACCGTTGGCTGTTGCGGTGTTGACCACCACGCCGGCATCGACTTCGTCCTGGGTGACGATGTACGTTTCGGTACCCACGCACTCGGTTGAGTCGCCTGGCTCCAGTGTTGTCGCTTCACAGGTCACTCCGGCGAGTTTTGCATCATCGACGAAGACGTCGGTGAGGGTTACGTTGCCGGTGTTGGTGACTGTGAAGGTGTAGTTGACTCCTTCACCGACGTCAGCCTTGCTGTCGCCGTCCTCGTCGACCGGTACTGCGTTCTTCTCGATGACGAGGTTCGCTGCGCGAGCGATTGTGGTCTTGGTTGAGTCTTTGTTAGAAGTGACGTCCTCGTTATCGGGATCAGTGCCCGTAGCGGTTGCTACGTTGATGACTTCTCCTGCGTTGACGTCGTCCTGGGTGAGAACGTACAGCTCATCAGCCACACAGGTTGCAACCGCGCCCACCCCAAGGTCAACAACGTCGCACGTGACCGCTCCAACGAGTTCGTCGTTGACTACAACGCCGGTGACTGGGACGTTGCCGTCGTTCGCCACTGTGAAGGTGTAGGCGATGGTGTCACCGGCGTCAATGCGGCCACTCTCGTTGGCGTCCACGGGGTCACCGGCAACCTTGTCCAGGGTCAGAACAGGGGCCTGGGCGGTGACCGGGGTGTTGGTCGTGTCCGGGTCCGACTTACGTTCTTCGTCGTCAGGATCGGTGAAGGTTGCCAATGCCGTGTTTTCAACGACATTTGCTGCTTCATCTTCTGCGGTAATCGTGTAAACCGAATCCGCCACGCAGTCGGTGAACGCTCCCGGCTGCAGGTCAACAGCACCACAAGTGATTGTGATAGCCGGGTCCAGGTCGCTCAGGAAAGCATCATCGATCGCAAGGCCGGTGACCGGTACGTTCCCGTTATTGGTGACGCGGAACGTGTACTGGATGGTGTCACCGGTGTCGGTGATACCGGACGCGTTCACGTCAACCGGGTCAGCGGCGAACTTCTCGAACAACACCGACGGGTTCGGGAGGTCAACCTCGGTGGTGGTGCTGTCCTCGACGGGCTCAAGAGGCTCACCGTCGGGGTCGGTGCCGGTCGCCTCCGCTACGTTGACTACCTCACCGTTCACCTCATCGGTATTACTGATCACATACAGCTCATCAGCGGCGCAATCGGTTGAGATGCCTGGCGCCAGCGTCACCGCTTCACAGGTGACAGCTCCGGCCAGGGGATCGGTCACCGCTAATGCGCTGACCGGGACGTTGCCTTCGTTGGTCACAATGAAGGTGTAGGCGATGGTGTCACCGGCGTCGGCGAGCCCTGAGTTATTGACGTCGACGGGATCGCCGGCGAACTTCTCGATAGTCAGGACGGGGTTCGGTGCGGTGACCTTGGTGGTGGTGTCATCCTTGATGAGCTCGAGGGGATCACCATCGGGGTCGTTGGCCGTCAGAGTCGCAACGTTCTCAACTAGTCCGGCTACTTCGTCTTCCTCAGTTACGACGTAAACAGCAGCGGTGCAGTCGGTGAACGCACCAGCGAGCAGCGAAGTGCTCTCACAAGTGACCTCTCCAACCAGCGGATCATCGATCACGATGTCTTTGATCGTGACGTTCCCAGTATTGGTGACCAGGAAGGTGTACTCGATGGTGTCGCCAGCGTCGGTGATGCCGGAGCTGTTCACGTCAGTTGGGGTGCCGGCGGTCTTTTCAAAGGTGAAAGCTGGAGCAGGGACCTCAACCGTGGTGCTGGTGGCGTCATCGTCGGAGATGACCTCGTCACCATCAGGGTCAACTGCGGTGGCGCTAGCGGTGTTCTCAACGGTGCCTGCAGTTTCGTCGGCTTCGGTGATGACGTATACGGAGTCTGCACTGCAGAGAGTGGATTCTCCGACAGCCAGGGTGCTGGCGGCACACGTAATCGTGATCGCCGGGTCCAGCTCACTCAGGAACGCATCATCGATCGAAAGGCCGGAAACGGGCACGTTGCCGTTGTTGGTGACGGTGAAGGAGTACTGGATGGTGTCGCCGGCGTCGGTGATGCCGGAGCTGTTCACGTCCACAGGGTCACCGGCGGCCTTGTCAATGACGAGCTCGTTGAGCTGCGCAGTGACAATGGTGCGGGTGTCATCCTCGTTGGATTCCACGGGTGCTTCGTTTGAGTCGATGCCGTTTGCTGTGGCAACATTCAGGACCTCACCGGCTGTCTCGTCAGCGGAGGTAATCGTGTATGGCTCGTCGGCCACGCAATTGGTGAATGCCGCCGGCTGCAGCACCGTTTCTTCGCAAGTGACGTCGATCGCGGGATCCTGGCCGCTCAGCAGATCATCATTGACCACAATGCCGCTGATCGGAAGGTTGCCGTTGTTGGTCACGGTGAAGGAATACTGGATGGTGTCACCGGCGTCAGTGATGCCTGAAGCGTTCGCATCCACTGGTGCGCCAGCGTCCTTCTCGATCAGGAGGGAGGGAGACTGCGCGATGGGAGTGTCGGTGCTGTCGGTGCTGGAGGCATCGGGCAGGCCTTCAGTGGTTCCGGTTGCGGTTGCGTCGTTCACAACCTGGCCGTTGTTTACATCTTCCTGCGTGAGAACGTAGGGAGCAGCGGTGCAGGTTACGGTCGCATCGACCGCGAGCGGGCCAGCCGGGCAAGTCACGGCACCAACCATGGGATCGTTCACCGTCACGGTGTCCAGCGGTACGGTACCAGTGTTCGTCACATTGAAGGTGTACGTGATGGTGGAACCTGCCGTGTTACCGGTCGGGGAGCTTGGAATTTTATCCAGCACCAGGCCAGTGACTTCAGCGGCGTTCGTGAAGGTACAGAGAATCGCGACACCGGATGACCCCTCCGGAATCGTGAATGTGCCTTCCGTTCCATCACCGCTGGCAATTGCCGCATCGGTGTTCTCATCGATACAGGACCAACTCGAAACATAACCGAAGTTGGAGGGAGATGACGGGACGGTTCCGGATCCGGTTTCGGAGATGGTGTAAGTCTCACCAATCCGGCCGAAGACGGGGCCTGCAACCTCAGTAGCGCCGGTCTGCACGCCGGGGTCGTTGCCCTCAGTCGTGCCTTGGATTCCAGCAGGGAGACCGCCGCCAGTCAGCGTGAGGGTCGCCTGATCATCGGAGATCGCGCGTCCGGCGGGGAAGTCCTTCTGGACCGTGATCGTGTTGGGGACAGCGCAGGAAGCGAGGTCCACAGTGCCCGTAGGCGAGAGCGGTACCGTGCTCGTGACGGCACCAGTGACAGGATCAACCTGCCGCAGTGTGCCGGAGCTGCCCATGTAGAGGAAACCGTCACCACCGAAGGCGATGCCATTGACGGCCTCGGGAGTACCGATGAAGGCTAGTTGCTCACCGGAGACGGCCACCGGTGTTGCTGTGGGTGCGGTTGGAAGCGCTTGGTTGATAACCGACAGGATGCTGCTACCAGGTGTTGTCTGCGTATTGCCGACGCCCGCCACGACATACAGGCGGCCCTGACGGTCAAACGCCCAGTCACCGTTGCCGCCGGAGTTGGGAACAGGTCCACTGGCAACCAGTCCGATCGACGTGTTGTTCACAGTGTCGAAGCCGTAAATCTGCGCGTTTCCGCCAGTGATTACGCCGTAATAATAGAATCCGGTGGCTGGGTTGACGGCACCATGCGTGACGTTTCCGCCAGGGACGCCAGCGCCGAGGGGTGTGGTGGTTTCCGTTGCGCGGTCCAGACGGTAAACCGTCCGCGTGCCGTCCGGGTTCGGGATGATTCCGAAGGCTGCCGATCCGTCAGCTGCAATGCCGAGGCCGTTCAATGTTCCGCTGGTCTGGTTGAAGTCGAAAGATCCGACACTGGTCTGCGCACCGGTTGCGGTGTTGACTTGCCAGAGGTTCCGATCCCCTGTCCCCTGTAGGGAGTACACTGCGGTACAGTCCAGGGCTGGCGCAGCGATAGCCGGGCTGATTGCGTTGGTGGTGATGCTGCCGACTGTGATTGTGCCGGCGATTAGCGTGCTACCTAATAGCACGCTCAAGCCGCGCCTGAAAGCGCGGGCTCGGTTTTCCCCCATAATTCCCCCTAGGAATGTTCAGTTTTAGGTAAAGCCCTCACGAGGCTACCGAGATGCCGATACACCTTCAATCAAATTCAATACACAGACGGTAACGATCGTGTATCGGTGTAGTAGCCCGAATCGGTAGATAGCGCCTCCTCGATGGACCTGAAATTGAATTACGAAAGCGTTTCATGTCTTAATGTTTGTCAATTCACTAAGGCTCGCCTTACCTTAGTGGAGTGACCCTCACCGATCTCCCGCGGACTGCGGACCGCCCTTCGACTCATGGCCTCGACGTCGCGGACATGTTCATCTCCTACGGCAAGCAGCCCGCCGTCAAAGACGTGTCTTTCGCGTTGCGCCCTGGTGCGGTGACCGCTCTGATCGGGCCCAACGGAAGCGGCAAATCAACCCTCCTGCGCACCATCGCCCGGTTGCATACCGCGGACTCGGGCAACGTGACCACGTCCGACGGCGACGACGTCCTCTCACTCTCCCCCAAGGATTTCGCCCGCAAAATCACCTTGCTCGCCCAGAGCCGCCCAGTCCCCTCCGGCATTACGGTCAAGGAAGTCGTCGAGTTCGGGCGGCACCCGCACCGCAGCCGTTGGTCGGGAAATGATCCCGAGGGCGCCGAGATCGTCGCGCACGCGATGGAGTTGACCCGCACCGCCGAACTTTCGGACCGACCGGTTTCGGCACTTTCGGGCGGACAGTCACAGCGTGTATGGCTGGCCAGCTGCCTGGCCCAGAACACGGGCGTCCTCCTTCTCGACGAGCCCACCACCTACCTTGACCTGCGCTACCAGGTCGAAATTCTCGACGTCGTACGCGACCTCGCCTCCCACCATGGGGTGACCGTCGGCGTCGTACTCCACGATCTTGACCAGGCTGCGGCCATCGCCGACCACGTGGTCCTGCTTGAAAGCGGCTCCGTGCTCGCGCAGGGCTCACCCGTCGAGGTGCTCACGTCGGAAAACCTCACGACGGCGTACGGGGTGCGGGTGGACGTCACCGTGTCCAGTGGCACCGTGCATACGCGTGCGGTTGGCCGACACAACGCCGTCGGAAGCCACTCGGGCACAGTGCTCCAGGCCTCCTGAATCCACATTCTCAACAGCTTCACACAGAACGCGCCGTCCGCGCCCGCATAGAAATGAACCCAATGAAGCAACCGAAACAACCGAAGATTCTCGCTGCCCTGGCGGCGGTCACCATGCTCGCACTGTCGGCGTGCGGCACCACCGAGGACGCCGCGAGCGGCACCGAAACCACTGAAGCAGCCTCCGGCGAAAGCATCACCATCACGGACGCCCGCGGTAAGGAAGTTGTGCTGGACGGACCGGCGGAACGGGTTGCCGGCACGGAGTGGAACGTCGTGGAGAATCTGGCTTCGCTCGGCGTCGTGCCGGTTGGCGTTGCTGACATCGAGGGATACAACAACTGGGTTGGCACTCCAGCTCTCGATGACACGGTGACGGACATCGGTGTACGCGGTGAGCCCAGCATCGACACCCTGGCGACACTGGACCTGGACCTCGTCCTCGTGACGGACCAGTTGGTTGAGGGCGCTATCGAGCAGATCGAGAAGACCACTCCCGTGATCGTCGTTCCGGGTGGGGACTCCTCGGACAACATCGGCCAGATGTTCAAGAACCTGGAGATGATCGCGCAGGCCACGGGGACCGAAGATGAGGCCGCTGAGCTGAAGTCGAGCTTCGAGGCCAAGATCGAGGAAGGCCGCGCCGCCATCGAGGAGGCGGGCGCCGCCGGAGCTCCCGTCGCTTTCTCCGACTCCTACGTCGACGCCGGCAGTGTTTCCGTCCGCCCGTTCGCGCCGGGCTCGCTCGTCTCGGACGTGTTCACCGAACTCGGGCTCAAGAACGCCTGGGAGCTGGAAGGCGACCCCGCCTACGGACTTGCCCAAACCGACGTCGAAGGTCTCACCGCCCTCCCCGAGGACACCCTGTTCTGGTACATCACCAACGACACCTTCGGCGACGCCTACCAGGACGAGCTTGCGGACAACGCCATCTGGAAGGGCCTGCCGTTCGTCAAGGAAGGCAACGTGCAGCGCTTCCCAGACTCCATCTGGACGTTCGGCGGTCCTGCGTCCATGGAGAAACTCGTAGAAGCAGCAGTCGCCGCGGCCGGTAAGTAACCCGGAAATTACAGCACCATGACGCCGGAAACCCTGACCCGCGCTGCTCCCTCGGTGCTGCCGGAGGCGCAGTCCAGGCCAGGGTTCCGGCTCGCTGCGTTCGGGCTGCTGCTCGGCGCGGCAACCCTTCTCCTCGCCCTGGTGCACATCACGCAGGGCACCTCGTCCGTGAGCGCCGCGGACATTATTGGCCTGCTGGCGGGGAACGACGACGGCGACACAGCCGCCGTCGTCACCGCCAGCCGGGTGCCGCGCCTGGTGGCGGGCGTGCTGGTCGGGGTGGCGCTCGGCGTCGCCGGCGTAATCATGCAGTCGGTCTCCCGTAACGCCCTCGCCTCCCCGGATACCCTCGCGGTGAACGCGGGTGCGCATCTGGCGATTGTCGTCGTCGCGGCCGTTGGCCTCCAGGTTCCGCTGATCGGGGCAGTGGGGGTTTCGTTCCTCGGCGGGATTGGCGCTGCGGCGCTGGTGCTGGCCCTTTCGGGTACAGGGCAGTCCGGGAGCGTCCGGCTAGTGCTTGCCGGCTCGGCGATTGCCTTGGCGTTCAGCGCCTTGACGCACACCCTGCTGATCCTCTTCCAGCAGGAAACCCGCGGCCTTTTCGCGTGGGGAGCCGGGTCGCTGGGCCAAAGTGGCATGGACAAGTTCGTGCTGCTGGCGCCGCTGATCGGTGTGGTGCTGGTCATTCTCCTGGCGAAAGCCCGCTCGCTGGACCTGCTGACGCTCGGTGATGACCAAGCGCGCGTTCTCGGCATCAACGTCCGGGGGACGCAGGTGCTGGCGATCATGCTGGCTGTGCTGTTGTCAGCTGCTGCGGTGACCATTTCCGGCCCGATCGGTTTTGTCGGGCTGGCCGCTCCGGCGATTGTCCGGTTGGCAGCCGCGAAGATTCCCGGACTCCACCGGCACGTGGCCCTGATTCTCGCTTCGGCCCTGATGGGTATTTTCCTCGTGCTCGGGGCTGATGTGCTGCTGCGCGCACTGGTTGGTGCGCAGAGCGCGGTGGAGGTCCCCACCGGCGTCGTCACCACGATGCTCGGCGCGATCTTCCTGGTCATTCTGGCGCACCGCGTGCGCACCTCGGGACCCACCCGCGAGGCCCGTTCCGTGTCGTTGCGGACGCACTGCGCCGGGGCCGGCGTCGTCGTCGTTGTTTTGCTGACGGTCCTGGTGCTCGGTACAACCGTTGCCGGGCTGCTCCTTGGGGACGCGAAGCTGCTCTTGGGCGATGTGCTGAATTGGGTGACCGGGCAGGCGGGGCCAGTGGTCACGAGCGTCATGGATGCGCGTTTCCCGAGGGTCGGAGCTTCCCTTCTTGCGGGCGCTTCGCTGGCCCTCGCGGGGACGGCGATCCAGGCCGTTTCGCGGAACCCGCTGGCTGAACCGTCGATCATCGGTGTGTCCGGCGGTGCGGGCGTAGCCGCGATCCTGGTGATCACCTTTGTTCCGCTGGCTGGATTCTGGATGATCGCCGGTGCTGCCGGAGTGGGTGCTGCGGTGACTGCGGCAATTGTGTTCGGGCTGGCGTTCCGCGGCGGGCTGCAGACGGACCGGTTTGTGCTGGTCGGAATCGGCGTCTCGGCGGCGGCGATGGCCTGCATCACGCTGCTCATTGTGCTTACTGATCCGTGGAACGAAGCGAAGGCGCTGACGTGGCTTTCCGGATCCACCTACGGGAGGTCGATGGAACACCTCATCCCGATGACCGCTGCGCTGCTGCTGACCGTTCCGGTGATCTGGGCGCGGCACCGTACACAAGACCTGCTGTCGCTCGACGAGGACACCCCCAAGCTGCTCGGCATTTCGGTCCCGAGTTCGCGGTTGATCCTGCTGGTGTGTGCGGTCGTGCTGACGGGTTCTTCGGTGGCTGGTATCGGCGTGATTGGTTTTGTCGGGCTGGTGGCACCGCATGCTGCACGGGCGTTGGTCGGGTCGCGGCACAAGCTTGCCATCCCGACGGCGGTGCTGCTCGGTGCGCTGCTGGTGTGCCTGGGCGACATGATCGGGCGGACCATGATTGCGCCGGGGCAGTTGCCTGCGGGCTTGCTCACGGCCCTGCTCGGTGCGCCGTACTTCGTGTGGCTGTTGTTCCGGAGCCGGTTGGCGCGTTAGTTCTGGTCCACACTGGCGAGATATGTCTATGGTGGAGATAGTTTGCCAATCACCAGGAGCGCATTGTGACTTCCGATTCCGCCCGACAGATAGGCGTAACCGCCTCCTTCGTCCTCTGCATCATCGGTTCCACTGTCGGGTCCGGGGCTTTGGGCGGCACCCCCATCAATGAGGCTGCGGGTGGGGCGCTGAGCGCGGACGCAACGTTACTGGCTCCTGCGGGATCAGCTTTCGGGATCTGGTCGGTCATCTACGGCGGGCTCGCCGGGTACACGATCCTCCAATGGTTCCCCTCCCAGAAAGCGTCGGTTATTCAGCGCCGTCTCGGCTGGTGGGTGGCCGCTTCAATGCTGCTGAACGCCGCGTGGATCCTGTCCATTCAAGCGGGCCTACTGGGCCTCAGCGTTCCGGTCATCGTAGGGCTGCTGGGGGTGCTTGCTGTGATCTTCTCCATCTATACATCGGAAAAGGCCCGCACCTGGCCTGAGCGCATCTTCGTGGACGGCACGCTTGGCCTCTACCTGGGCTGGGTGTGCGTCGCGGTCTGCGCCAACATCACTGCGGCGCTGGTGGCAGCGGGATTCGAGGGCTTCAGCGTCAGCCCGGAGATCTGGTCGGTGGTCGTCCTCGCGGTTGTCGCCGTCGTCGGCGTCTTCCTCGCTGTGCGCGGAAGTGGCCGGCTCGCCGTCGCGGCGGCAACCGCCTGGGGCCTGGCCTGGATCGTGGTGGGCCGGACTTCAGGCAACCCCGAATCGACGACGACGGCGGTTGCCGCTGCAGCCGCTGCGGCCCTCGTTGTGGCCGCGACCTTGGCGGTCCGTTTCCGGTCAGGCGCCCGCGTTTCGGACCGTTGACACCGCAACGACCCAGTCGCTCCCCCACAAAGCGTCGCCGCGCCTTGAACGCGTCGGTAAAGCGACCAACATTTCAACCCTCTACGGCTTCCGCTTCTGCGGATAGTGGGCTTCGTGCCGCGCGAGCATCGCGACGAACGAGGCAATATTCCGCTGCCGGGCGGCGTCGGTCTTCAACTGGCTTAGCCGGAAGATCAGCGCGAACCGGTTCTGGGAGGTCAGCACCTCGAACATGGCCTGCGCGTCAGGATTCGCGGCGATCGCCGCCGACAGATCCTCCGGCATCACCGAGGTAGCCGGCCCGGCATAGGCACGCTCCCACCGGCCGTCGGCCTTGGCCTGCGCGACGGCGATGCGACCGGCGTCGTGCATCCTGCCCTCCGCCTCCAACCGCTCAATGAACCCGACGTTCCGGAGGGACCAGATACTGCGTGGGCCACGGGGAGTGAAGCGCTGGAAGGTGCTGCCGTCGTCGCGCCTCTTCGCCTGCCCGTCGATCCACCCGAAGCACAGCGCTTCGTCCACGGCCTGCGGATAGGTAAGCTCCGTGACGCTCCCGCCCTTCTTGTGGAGGATGAGCCAGACCCCGGACGACGACGAGTGGTTGGCCTCCAGCCAGTCCCTCCATGCGCGCGCGTCGGTGAGCAGCAATTCCGGGAGTTCGATGGCCATAGCTTGAGAGTACTGGACACGGTAAATGTTAGATTGCTAGCATTCTAGGCATGCCATCGGAGCCGAAGGTCCAGTTCAATGTCTATCTGCCGCAGGACCTCGTCCGTGCGGTGAAGCACAAAAGCATCGATGAGGGTGAGAGCCTTTCCGCCCTGGTCGAGAAGGTGCTTCGTAACTATGTGGAGGAGAAGTAATGCTGAGAGTTCGGCCAATCATTTTCACCCCTCATTTCGACGCCCTTTCGAAACTGCTCACCGCCCTTGGCCTGGAGCTGGTTGAGGACGCTGACGGCTGGAAGGTATTCGCCGCTGACAGCGGGCGGGTCGCCGTCCACATCGCTGACGAGCACGAGGTGAGCCTCAACTTCGAGGTCGGTTCGGTGACTGAGTTTGCGCGCCGTACTGCGGACGGTGGGACTGCCGCCGTCGTCATCGACACCAACGACGGACCGGCCGCACAGGTCACCGCACCGGGCGGTCGCACGTTCCTCGCATACGGGACCCTCTCCGACCCGCAGCCTGCGTCGGAAGGCCTGTCCGTCATGCCCATCTGGTACACACCGGATGTCCCCGCGGCGGAGAAGGTTCTCACCGACATCGGCGCGAGGAAGCGCCTGAGCTCCCACGCCGGATCCTGGACCGACTTCACCGCAAAGAACGGCGGGCATCTGGCCGTTCACCAGGCAGACGACGACGGCGCGGAGCTCGCCTTCGAGTACGACGGCAACGTCGAGGTACTCCAGCAGCGGCTGCTGGGACAGGGAATCGCAGCGAACCTGATCGATGAGAATTATGGGCGGTCCTTGCGCCTTCCCAATCCCGATGGCGGCGAGATCTGGGTCAACGAATGGCAGGAAGATCACTACGGGTATGAGGACCACGCCGCAGGCTGAGTCCGCGGCTGAGTCCGTGATGCCGGATTCAGCCCGTGGCCAAAGTGCAGCGAGTCAGGACTGCATAGTGCCCGGTCTGCTATAAAACAGAAGGTATGAACCTGCGCACTCCAGACCCAAACCCAGGGTGGCTCAACGAAGACGATCTTTATGAGGCACGCCGCCGGCTCCCCATGGTCTATGTGGAAGCCATCCCCGTGCGGTGCGATTCCCTGGGATACGTCACCGAGGTAGGGCTGCTGCTGCAGGCCAGCGACCAGGGTGAAATGGTCCGCACGTTTGTGTCGGGCCGTGTGATGTACAGGGAGACTATCCGTGCGGCACTGTTGCGGCACCTGGAAAAGGATCTGGGGCCGTTCGCACTCCCCCAGCTTCCGCCGTGTCCGGTGCCGTTCACCATCGCTGAGTACTTCCCGTCGCCGTCGGAAACCGGGCTGACGGATGACCGGCAGCACGCCGTCGCGCTCGCCTACCTCATCCCGGTCACGGGCGAGTGTGACCCTCGGCAGGATGCCCTCGAACTGACGTGGCTCACGCCGGATGAAGCTTTGAGCCCAAGCGTGAGCGCCGAGTTCTCCGGTGGTCGGGACAGCCTTCTGCGGCAGGCACTCGCGTACGCGGGCTGGGCGCGCTAACCCCGTTACCGTTTCTTTATATAATCGGGGGGTCCTTGGCAGAGTGAGGTAGGGGTTTCTTCGATGATCGACAGCCAGAGCGCCATCCGGCTGCAACCGCTTGCAGCCGAGGCTTTGACTGCCGGGCGGAAGCTGCTCCTGCCGGACGGCGAACGCACCTCCGAAGTGCTGGACGCCGTCGTCGAACCTGACGACTTCGGTGTGCCCGCCGTCGTCGTCGCGATGCTCCGCGGTGGTGGCACTCTCCGGATCGCTGCCGGGTCCAAGGTGCAGGTCGAAGCACCGGATGAGCTGCCGGGCAGTGCCGATGAGGGTTCCCCCGAGGCCCTGATCGCCCATGTGGCGGCTGTGCACCCAGAGAGCGCCCGCGTTCGCGAACTCGCCGATCGACTCACCAAAGGCGTGAACCTCAAGTCCGGCAGCAACCTCCAGGATATCCGCGACCTCGCACTCACCCTCTACGTCGACCTCGCGGACGCCCCCAGCGCCCTGAAAGTCTGCGACCTCCTGACCGACCAGCCCTTCGACGGCAACTTCGGCCGTTGGAACCTCATCGAGGCATGCCTGGCGCTTGCCGCCCACCTCACGCACGACGACGGTGACACCTCCCGCGCCCACGCCTACACAGCCTCGCTTCGTACTGCCGACGACGCCGAAACGGACCCGCTCAGAGCGAAGCTTGCTGCCGCTGTGAGGCAGCGTCAACTGAACGAACCCAACCTTTACGACAGGGAGATTGCGCGTGCTGCCGGGGATCCCGCCGTCGAAAAGGACTGGCGCGGGCTGCGCCTGTCGGTGTTGCTTTACCTGCGCGCTCACGGCGGATCCGAGACGCTCGGCGCTGAGGTCCTAGACCGGAGAATCGGACGCGAACTGCTTGCAATCCGAGCCTTGGGCACCCGTATTTCTACCTCTGGATAGGGGCCCCGCCCCGGAGTAAAGTGGCGCACATGACCGACGCAGGAAGCTCCTTCCGGCAGTCCAGCACCGAGGGGCATGGGCGAAATACTCCTGTTCCCAGCGCCAACCCGCTTAGCGTCCACATCAACGCTGATGCCCGTCAAGTGTGGTCGATGCTGCGGGAACCGCGGCTCATCCGCCAGTGGCACGGGTGGGAGGCAGAAGGACTGGACGAGGAGATCCGCTCGATCTTCTTCGCGAAGAGCGTTGTCGAAGGCCCCGACCACACCTTCCTGACTGTCGACGGCGGTGACACGTTCCGCCTCGAGCCGGTCTCCGACGGCACGGTGCTAACCATCGAGCGCGGTGGTTCCCCCGAGTATGTCGAGGAGATCACCGAAGGGTGGGTCACGTTCCTGCAGCAGCTGCGCTTCGCGTTGGAGCGCCATCCGTCCGCCTCTCGCCATACTGCATTTTTCTCCGGAGAATCGTCTGAGCCGATCATCGCGCGGTTGAACGCGGACCAGCTCCAGCAGGCCGGGGATTCGTATTCGCTCGACCTCCCCAATGGGCACACACTGACAGGTGAGGTGTGGTTCCGGACGGAGAACCAGCTCGGGTTGACTGTTGCCGAGTACAGCGAACACGGCGACGGCCTCGTGATCCTTGCCGATCAGGGTGGTTCGAGTCTGGCGATCGTGACCACGTATGGCCTCGGCGCCCGGGACCTGCACACCATCTGGGATAGCTGGGAATCCTTCCGCGCATCCGCGTACCCGTCCGCGGAGCCGCTCCTCACTTCGGGGCTGTAGGCCGCCAGCCCCGGCCGTCCCGCCGTCGTCGTTCGTCTCGTTGGGGCTGCCCCGGCGCCGTTCCCGTCAGTTCGCCACCGTGCTGCTGGCAGAATGAGCTGATGCCACAATCAGATTTCTCCTTCTCCGTCCGCAAGCGCCTCAGCGAAACGGTGCCCGCGGCTGACGGCCTGCACGGGCGGACCGGTTCCATCACCACGCCGCACGGTGAGATTCAGACGCCCGCGTTCATCGCCGTCGGGACCAAGGCCACGGTCAAGGCGGTACTGCCGGAATCCATGAAGGAAGCCGGCGCCCAGGCGCTGCTCGCGAACGCCTACCACCTCTACCTGCAGCCCGGCGCGGACGTGCTGGATGAGGCCGGAGGTCTTGGGAAGTTCATGAACTGGGCCGGGCCGACCTTCACGGATTCGGGCGGGTTCCAGGTGATGAGCCTCGGGTCCGGATTCAAGAAGGTCATCACCATGGACTCGGCTGCCGCGTCCGAGCATGCGGGACAGGACGACCACGTAGCCGTCGGCAAGGAACGGTTGGCCCACATCGACGACGACGGCGTGTGGTTCGTCTCGCACCTCAACGGTGACCGGCACCGGTTTACCCCGGAAATCTCGATGCAGGTCCAGCACCAGCTCGGCGCCGACGTCATGTTCGCATTCGACGAGCTGACAACGCTGATGAATTCGCGCGGATACCAGGAAGAATCGCTGGAACGCACGCGGCTGTGGGCTGAGCGGTGCATCACTGAACACGAGCGGCTCACCGAGGTGCGGGCCGACAAGCCGTACCAGGCGCTGTTCGGCGTGATTCAGGGTGCCCAGTATGAGGACCTGCGGCGCAAGGCTTCACGGGATCTTGGCTCGATGAATTTCGACGGGTTCGGCGTTGGCGGTGCCCTCGAGAAGGAGAACCTGGGCACCATCCTGGGTTGGTGCGCTGACGAACTGCCCGAGGACAAGCCGCGGCACCTGCTCGGCATCTCGGAGCCGGATGACCTGTTTACCGGAATCGAGAACGGCGCCGACACCTTCGACTGCGTCTCCCCCACCCGTGTGGCCCGCAACTCGGCCTTTTACGTGCCGGACGGACGGTGGAACCTCTCGAACGCCCGGTTCAAACGCGACTTCACGCCGCTCATGGAGGGTTGTGACTGCTACACGTGCACCCACTACACGCGGGCGTACATCCACCACCTGTTCAAGGCGAAGGAAATGATTTCGGCAACGTTGATCTCCATCCACAACGAGCGGTTCGTGATCCGGATGGTTGACGACGCCCGCGCCGCCATCGAGGACGGCACCTACTTCGACCTGAAGGCGGAGGTGCTGGGGCGGTACTACGCGTCGTCCCGTGGCTGAGCCCGTCCCGTCACCCCGCGCCCCGCTCCTGCACCTAACCCGCGGCAGCTATTTTCGGCAAGGGCTCATCCAAGCACCTGTGTTTGCGGGAAAACAACGGATCCGTTGATTCGGGCCGGAGCCGATCGTCAGCCCGCGTAGGAGGGCTCCCGGCGCTTCACCCAGCGGATCGCCGTCGTCGTAATTGGAAGCATCAGCACCTCGACCAGGGTCTTGTACACGAACCCGAAGAAGAGGTAATTCAGGAACGTCGGGAAGTCCGTAATCCCGATGACCGACGCCGCAATGGTACAGAAAATCAGCGTATCGGCAAATTCACCAACGCCGGTCGAGGCGATCAGGCGCGCGACCAGGCTCCGCTCACCGAAGCGTGCCTTCATCCGCACCAGCACCAGCGAGTTCAGGGTCTGGCCCACCAGGAACCCCAGCAGCGACGCAAGCACAATGAGCGGCACCGGCCCAAGCGCCAGTTCAAGCGCACCCTGCTTGGCGACACCAAACTCGTCGTCAAACCCGGGCAACGCGATGATGATCCCATACGCCAGTGACGCAAACGCTGACAGCACAAACGTCACGATGATCCCGAGCCGCGCAGCCTTGAACCCATACACCTCGCTGATCACGTCGCCAAGGATGTACGCAAGCGGGAAGAGGAAGAACCCGCCGTCGGTGATGATGCTGAAGTCGCCGATGATCGGACCGATCACCACGCCCTTCGACGCCCCGATGTTCGACAACAGTACGACGACGGCGAGCACCGCCAGCATGATCGAGAAGTTTGCGCTGCCTACGGTCGCGTAACGGGCGCGGGCATGTTCCTGCAGTTGAGTCATTGTTCTCATTCTTAGTGGTTCGCGCAGCCCGTCCGGGCCCGCTGTATTAGCACTTATGCCCGGCTGCCCCCGGGCGTCATCAATTGTCCCATGGTCAGCGAATCCCGAATCCATTCTCTATTAGCGTTCGCCGCCCTCCCCGCACTCGCAAGCTCGCGTAGGGACCCCTGGCTGCTCTCTTCCGCCGTCGGGCGGGCCAGCGTCTGGAAGCTCGTTACCGTCAACCCCACCAACCAGCGCCATGCGCCGGGCGAGGAGGCAGTCTGACCGGCCGCTCCTAATTCGACGCAGTCAGCGGGGCCCTTCCCGGCATGTGGCACTATCTATACGGACCATTTGAACCATGAGGGCGGGTTCCGCATCAGCTCAGAGCTCCTTTGCCGGCCAGCAGATGCACCTTTTTCAGACCCCAAGCCGTCCTTGAACTAACACAGGAGGACCCAATCTTGCAGCCCCGCGTCGCCATCGTCATACGCACCAAAGACCGCGGTCGGCTCCTTGGTCGGGCGCTGGACAGCGTGCTGGGTCAAACGTTCACGGACTGGCATGCCGTCCTGATCAATGACGGCGGCAGCCCCGCCCAGGTGGATGAAGCACTCTCGCCTCGTGCCGCTTCATTCGAGCACAGGTTGACCAGGTTGGATAACGATGCCAGCCGTGGCATGGAGGCCGCCTCCAATCAGGCCATCGCGGCAGTGCAGTCCGAGTTCATTGCAATCCACGACGACGATGACGAGTGGGACCCCGAGTTCCTGGCCACCACGGTGGCGCATCTGGACCAGCACCCTGAGCAGGGGGGCGTGACTGTCGAAACAGAGATCGTCTTTGAGAGGCTCACTTCCGCTGGTCGTGAGGTGGAGGAACGCGTCACTTTCGAGCCACAGATGCGCCAGATCACCCTTATAGATTCCCTTCACTACAATCGCTTCGTTCCGATT
Organism: Arthrobacter sp. TRD_SC_6; assembly: GCF_055361185.1. Taxonomy (NCBI): domain Bacteria; kingdom Bacillati; phylum Actinomycetota; class Actinomycetes; order Micrococcales; family Micrococcaceae; genus Arthrobacter; species Arthrobacter sp. TRD_SC_6. Next base: position 1,325,770 of record NZ_CM143953.1, on the reverse strand, counting down.
TCGTTCCTGTTCCGTCGCGACGTTTACAGCGAGCTTGGCGGATTCGCCGAGGATCTGCCTGTGGTGGGGGACTGGGATTTCCACCTCCGTTTCCTGGTTCACCATGAGATTGGGCTCATCAAGGGGCGTCCTCTCGCCTTTTGGAACCAGCGTCGGTCCTCGAAGGACAGCGAGGCGAACAGCGTCATCGCGACGCTCGATCAGCACCATTTGTACTCCCTCAAAGTGCGCGATCGCCTCTTACGCGAGCACGTACGTGAGTTTGGGCTGGGCCCCCTGCTCTACCAGCGGGAGCTGCTTGTCGTCGAAGCGGACCGCCTTCACCAGCGCCTTGATGAGGTGCAGCGAAGCCAGGATGAAACGATCAGTCACGTCACTGGGCAGATCACGGGAGTCCTCCACGAACTCGAGCAGCTCCGCCATATGGTCCATGCCACGTCGATGCCTCTTCCGCTGCGGGTTGCACGCTCAATTCGTCGTCGCCTCAGGGACCGGCTGACCCGAATGAACGACGCCGGGCAGTCTCTGGAGCTCGTGCCGGACGCTGCCATGCCTTCATCGCCGGCCGCGAATGGAGAGACGGAGAAGATTGCGGTGCTCGGCGATCTTGGCCAGGGCCAGTACCACGTGGGCGATGAAGCAATGGCGCATGCGTGCATCAGTGAACTGCAGAAACGGGGTCTCAACAACTTCGTCCTCCTGACCTGCAACGTCGAAGAATCCGCGCGATTGTTTGGGTATCCCGCAGCCAAGCGGCCGGACGTCCCGTGGAACGCGTACGAGCGCCACCAACTCCTGCAGGAAGTAAAGGCGCATCTGGAAGGCAGCGGGACGTCGGAGGCCGCCGCTGAACTTGTACGCGCGTGGCACGCGATCCTCGACGGCTGCCAGACGCTGATCGTCGCGGGGGGCGGCAACCTCACGTCGCAGTGTGGGGGCCTACTCTTCGAACGCATCGCGGCCATCCGGATAGCGCGGGCAATGGGCCTGAACGTTCTCGTGACAGGACAGACTGTTGGACCGGTGCTCACCGAGGCGGACGGAATCGAGCTCGCGGAAGCGCTCCGGTTGTGCACAGTGGTCGGCGCACGCGAAAGGCATACGCTGGATCTCTTGTCCTCACTTAACGTCGAGGCCTCGCCCGTACTCGATGACGCCTCCTTCTTCGGCGACGGCACAGATGACAGCTTCGGCAACGGCACAGGCGACAGTCCGCAAATCACCCGTATCGAGAACCTGGGACATACTCACGCCGTTGATATCCCCGCCCGATACATTGCGGCTACGTTCGCCCCGTGGTCCGGGGCAATGCCCCGGGACGACTACCACCGGCACATGGCCCGGCTATTGGACCTGGCGTCCGCGCAGCTGCAACTGCCCGTTCTACTGCTTCCTCACGTTTCCACTCTTGGTGCGCCCGACGGCGATGTGGAGTGTCATACGGCAATTGCCCGGCTCTCGCGGGCAGTGAACATCCAGGTACACCCGCAGGGAACGGCGATGGAGATTGCGGGCCTTACCGCCGGCGCTGAGCTCGTCATCAGCAGCCGCTACCACCCCGTCGTCTTTGCCCTCGCCGCCGCTGTCCCGGTGCTACCAGTGGCTGTGGACTACTACGGTGAAGTAAGGCTCGGCGGAGCGCTCGACCACTGGGGCGCCGGACATCTTCTTCGGTCCCTGCGCCACCTCGCCGGAGACGGGGACGTGCAGTGGGTCGAGTCAGTGCTGAGGGACCGTGAGCGTCTTGCCGCGCACCTTCGCGATCAGCGCCCAGCTCTGCGTGCAACCCAAGACTCCTGGTGGGATAGCGTTGCCGACGCCCTGCGGGGTCTTCCCGCCGGACCACCTGAAGCGAGTATCGTGCCCCGTTCTCCCATGTTCGCCATCGAGTCTGCCGAGAGCGCAACGGCCGCACGGTTGAACGCGAATAACGAGCTCGCCATCGGAGACCTCACCTCGCACAACGACTGGCTGCAGGGCGAAATCAACGCCATGCACCGGCGAATGGCCAGTTCCAACAACACGCGGCCGCTGATGTCCGAGGTCGCCGAGCTGCTTGAGGGGCACCCAACTCTCCGGACCGCCAAGCGCTGGGTCAAGCGGCTGGTCAAGGTCGCGTCGCGGCAAAGCCAGCGGTAAGCCGAGGTAACGCCAATGGTGAAACCAACCCGAACCTCAAGGTTGGCGCGGCCTCAGTACCGTCGGGCAAACTTGTCCCATGGCTACTGAAGCACCAGCAATCACCCTGACCATCGCGGGTTCCGAGGCTACCGGGGGTGCCGGAGCCCAGGTCGACCTCAAAACGTTCCAGGAACTCGGCACCTACGGCATTGCCGCGCTCACCTGCATCGTCTCGTTCGACCCGAAGGACAACTGGAACCACCGGTTCGTGCCCGTGGATGCGCAGGTGATCGCTGACCAGCTCGAAGCCATCCAGTCCTGCCACAACGTGCAGACCGTCAAAATTGGCATGCTCGGGACTCCGCAGACCATCGACGCCGTCGCAACCGCCCTCAAGTCCCAGCAGTGGCAGAACGTCTTACTGGACCCGGTGCTGATCTGCAAGGGCCAGGAACCGGGAGCCGCGCTGGACACCGACCAAGCCCTGAAAACCAACATTCTTCCCCTCGCAACGTTCGTCACTCCGAACCACTTCGAGGCCGAGTCCCTCTCCGGAATCACCATCCGCTCGGTTCAGGACCTCCAGGAGGCGGCGCGGCGCATACATGAGGTGAGTGGCGCCGTCGTGCTCGCCAAGGGGGGTGTGCGGTTGGAGGGCGATGACGCCGTCGACGTCTATTACGACGGCGACACCATGGACATTCTCGCCTCGCCAAAGGTGGGGAACGTCGCCGTGAGCGGTGCCGGTTGCACGTTGGCCGCGGCCATCACCGCCGAGTTGGCCAAGGGCGCGTCGCCACTGGAGGCGGCGCAGACGGCCAAGGTTTTTGTCACCGCGGGCATCAGGAACCGGGTTTCGTCCAACGCACCGTTCGACGCCGTGTGGCAGGGAAGCCATCGAGGCAGCGTTCAGGCTCGCTGACGCACGTGACGTGACTGCCGCACTACTCGAGTCGAGCACAGCGGTCTCCAAGACAATTTTCATGATTCGCTAAGGAAACTATGTCGGACCCGTTGACTTGTGATGCTGCACACATAAGGCTAGTAAACGTATGGAGTCGGCAGCGGCTCCATACGGCTGCTGGCACCCACTGCAACAAGGGAAATCACTCACAAGGTCTCGGCCGTGCCGGCAGTGCTGCAGGGGACTAACAATAGAACTCGGCGGAGCGGCCAAGACTGATCCTTACTAAGGAGAAGCATGACCAAGTTACACCGCTGGGGTCCAGGAAAGGCTGTGTTGGCATCGCTAACCGGTCTTGTTCTGGCTTCGAGTATGTGGGCGCCTGCTTCGGCCAATGAAGCACCGGAAGTTGCTCCTACAGCCGAAGGCCTCGCTTTCCAAGCAGTACCGCCAGGCTTGAAGGTCTCAGATAGCCTCGCATCCGCTTCAGGCGTTGTTGCGGTCTATATTCAGTTCGAAGGCAAGGGCGCTTTCGAGCAAACGCAGCCGCTTGAGGTCCGACGCGGGATCCAGGCGCCGGTCGCCGCTCCGGATCGGGTCGCCACCATCCGTGCCGGGATTGAGGCGAAGGCCGAGGAGGTCACCGCCGCGGCGTCCGGAACAGCTCTGTACACCACCACCAACACCATTCCAGGCGTGGCTATCAGCGGCGATGCTGCGGCCATCCGGGAACTGGCCAAACGGCCGGATGTGGTGAAAATCAGCAGGCTGGTGCCAAAGGTGCCAACTAACAAGGGTGGCGTTATCGATACCCGCGCCCTCAACTCCTGGGCGGGTGACTTGGGTCAGACCGGCAATGGCGTGACCATCGCCGTCCTCGACACCGGCATTGACTACACCCACGCCGGTTTCGGTGGTCCCGGTGACATTGCAACGTTTGACGAAGCGTCTTCGCCCGCAGCACAGGAGAGCGCTCCTAACCCCGCCTGGTATGACGAAGCCAAGTACGTAGGCGGTTGGGACTTAGTAGGTGATGCCTACGACGCCAGCTCCGCTGAGACAAGCACACCGGATCCAGACCCCAACCCAATCGACTGCCAGAGCCACGGCTCCCACGTCGCGGGAACCGCTGCGGGGTACGGCGTCAACGCTGACGGAAGCACGTTCACGGGTGATTACGCTTCCCTGGACGCGGAGGATGTGAACGCAATGCGAATCGGGCCGGGCACGGCGCCCGAAGCGCAGCTTGTGTCGATGCGCGTCTTCGGTTGCGGCGGGTCCAGCCTTGTTGTAGGCGAGGCCCTGGACCGCGTCCTTGATCCGAACAATGACGGCAACTTCGGCGACCGTTCTCACGTTGTGAACATGTCTCTTGGATCGAACTTCCCGATCCCGGATGACCCCGAGGTGGACATTGTCAACAACCTGACCTCGCAGGGCGTGCTCTCGGTCGTTTCCTCCGGAAATGACGGCGACATCTACGACATTGGTGGCACCCCCGGTAGCGCCAAGTCGGCCCTGACTGTCGCGAACAGTATTGGATCGCAGATCACGCTGGATCTGGTGGACGTACTCGCGCCGGCGGAAGTGGCTGGAACCACAGCAGAAGGCCAGTACAGCGTCAACTTCGACAGCTATACAACGGCCACCGAAGATGAGCTCAACGGGCGCGTGGTTATGGCTGATGAGTCCAACCGCTTCGGCTGCAATGCCTTCCCTGAGGGCACATTCGACGGCGAGTGGGTTTGGCTGCAGTGGGAAGAGGACGGGGCGTTCCCCTGTGGATCCGGCGTTCGCTTCAACAACGTCCAGAATGCGGGTGGTGCTGGTGTTGTCCTTGACTCACCGCGCGACGTTTTCGACGCTGGCATCGCCGGTAACGCAACCATCCCCGGTGTGCAGTTCAACCGCGAGTCCTCCGAGGCTCTCCGCCCGTTTGCAGCAGAAGGCACTCTGGAGATCCAGCTGGCACCCGAGTACATCGCTGCGGCTACCGGCGGCTCCAACGCTCAGGACACCCTGAATGCCAGCTCTTCGCGTGGCGTTCACGGATCCAACGGAGTGGTCAAGCCCGACGTTGCTGCTCCCGGCACACTCATCGGGTCAGTTGCAGTTGGTACCGGAGATGGAGCGTCAGTCAAGACCGGCACGTCCATGGCGGCACCGAATGTAGCGGGTATCGCAGCGCTCGTTTACGCCGAGACGAACCTCAACGCGTACCAGGTCAAGAACGTCATCATGAACACGGCGACCACTGACGTGACCGTTGAATCCGGCGGTGATGTCGAATACGCACCCAACCGCACGGGCTCCGGGCGAGTCGACGCGCTGAACGCGCTGGAAGCAACCGCACTCGCTTATGACTCGGAAGACCAGACACTCGTGTCGGTCAACTTCGGTGTCATCGAGATGGGCGCTGACAATCTGACGGCCACCCGCCAGATTTCCGTACAGAACCTGTCGGACGACACACAGGTCTTCAACACCGAGTACCTCCCGGCGAGCACCATGCCGGGCGTGAACGTGTCCCTTGGCGCAGAAAGCGTTGAGGTGCCCGGCAACTCGACTGTTGAGCTTGCAGTCAACATGACAATCAATCCGGCTGAGCTGGCTAAGACCATTGATCCGGCCGCAGAGGAAGTGCAGCTGGGCGTTGCACGCCAGTTCCTGGCTGACGTCTCCGGACGTGTGGAACTCACCAGTGAAACCAACACCCTGCGCGTTCCGGTTTACGCAGCACCGAAGCCCACCTCCGAGATGTCGGGCGATCCTAAACTGACGTACCTCAACGGTTCTGACACGGAAGAGTTGCTCACGCTGACGGGCCGCGATCTGGCCCAGGGCGGAGCGTTCGGTACGCCGACCGCGTACACCTCCCTCGTGTCGCCATTTGTTCTCGGTCTCGAAAGCCCGCGCCGTCAGGACCTACCACTGGACTCACTGTCCGCGATTGACCTCAGGTCCGTAGGCGCTGCCTCAACGGTTCCCGGGGTTGTAGCGGCCGGCGGCGAGCCCGAGGAAGGCCTCCTGAACATCGGTATCGCGACCTGGGAAAACTGGGGAACGCTCGCTGGTTCACTTGGTGTCAACATCGATCTCGACGTGGACAATGATGACACCACCGACTTTGTTCTTCAGTCGGTGCGCGTAGATGGACTGGACATGATCCTGTTCGAGCTGCTCAGCGTTGCTGATGACGGCACCGTGACTCCCGGCGAAAACCTTTACTTCGCCAACGGAGTCGACGGCTCGATCGATGCCAACACCTTCGACACCAACGTGGTCACTCTTCCCCTGCCGCTGGCGGATCTGGGTTTTGACCTCGGTATCGACGATCCAATCCAGTACAACGTCTACACCACCAGCGGCTTCAACGTGAATGAAGAAGGCGACATCGCTGGCCCCGTGGATGAAACCGGATGGATTCCGTTCAACCTCACGAACCCGGACCTGTGGTTCGAGGGCGCCGGCGTAGACGGCTTTGTGTTCGCTGATCAGGACGGTGCATCGCTGAACGTACACCGCGAGCTTGGTGTCATGAATGCGGATGTACTGTTGCTGCACCACCACAACGCAAGCGGCGTCAGGGATGAGGTTGTACCGACTGAGGTAGGGGCGCTCCGGTTCCCCGACACCAGCCGAACCCCGTTTGAGCCCGAGATCAACCAGATCGCTGACCTCGGTATCACCACGGGCTTCCTTGACGGCACTTACCGGCCGTTCGATAACGTCCGGCGCGATGCCATGGCCGCATTCCTGTACCGTCTCGCAGGTGAACCGCACTTCGCTGAACCGGCCCAGTCGCCGTTCACTGATGTGCGGACCGACAATCTCTTCTATAAGGAGATTGCCTGGATGCAGGCCACCGGCCTGTCGACGGGCTGGGAAGAAGCAAACGGTACGTTCACCTACCGCGGACTGGCACCCGTCAACCGCGATGCGATGGCTGCGTTCATGAACCGGTTCTCCGGCCTGTACTGCAACATTGCTGATGCGGAAGAGTACGTTGCGCCCAATGAGGCCCCGTACACCGATGTGCCGGAAGACAGCCTCTTCCATCGCGAGATCTCGTGGATGAAGACCACCGGCATCACCACCGGCTGGCCTGATGGAGAGTACAAGTCACTGCGGCCTGTGGCGCGTGACGCAATGGCTGCTTTCATGGTCCGTCTGCTGGACTACCAGGAGGAAAACGGCGGCTGCAACCCGTAACCATCGCGTTTCCAGATAACTGAATAACGTTTCTGCCCGCTGAGCCGAAAGGCCCGGCGGGCAGAAACATTTAAGGTCTCAGGCTGAAGCCCGCTGCCGTGCCCGGTACGCCGCCACGGCAGCCCGGTTCCCGCAACCGGACTCGCAGAAGCGCCTCGACCTGTTCTTCGACAGGTCCACCACCACGTTGCTGCAGTCCGGGGAAGCACAGATCCGCAGCCGGCCCAGTTCCCCGCTCCGCACCAGGTCCACGAATGCCATCGCCGCCTCCACTGCCATCCGAGCGGACAACGGAGCCTCCAGCGATGTGGCGTGGATGTGATAGCCCAACTCATCGTGGCGGACCAGTTGCGGCAGGGCCTCGAACTCGAGGAGCAAGGAGTTGACTAGGTCCACCACGCCGTCCTCGTCGCTGTGCCACAGCACCCGCAGCCGCGGCCGCAGTGCCCGCACGGCACTCAGTTCCGCCTCATCCAGCGCCAGGTTCCCGGACCAGTTCCACTCGCGGGCGAACTCGGCGAGGGCGGCGACGTCGGGCAGGAGCTCGCCGTCGTCGTCGTCGGTGTTCACCAGCGCAGCGGCGCCGCGCAGGCCGTCTTCAGTGTCATTGGCGAAAAGCATGGTGCTCCTGTCGGTGTGGACCCAGACTAGCCCGAGTGCGCCTGGAGGAAGGCGTAGACCTCGGTCTCGTCAACGCCGGGGAAGGCGCCGGGCGGCATGGCCGCCAGCAGGTGTGAGTGCGCGCGGGCGCTGGGCCAGGCGAACCCTGACCATTCCTGCGCCAACGACGACGGCGGCAGCTTGCAGCACGATTCGTCCGGGCAGCGGGACTCCCCACGGATTGTGGTCTCCCGGCCGCGGAACCATTTCACGTGAGCGTAGGGCACCCCGACGCTGAGCGAGAATTCGCCGGCTGCGGCACGCTCAGTGCGCGCGGTGCACCAGTACGTGCCGCTTGGTGTGTCTGTGTACTGGCTGTAGGCGGAGAACTTGTCCGGGACGTCGAACACCACCCGCGACGTCCACTTCCTGCAGGATGGCTGGCCCTCGATTGCGCCGGTGTGGTCCTGGGGGAACGCAACGCCGTCATTCTCGTAGGCCTTGTAGATGATCCCGCTCTGATGGGTCTTCTGGAAGTGGGTGGGAATCCCCAGGTGCTGTGTTGCGAGATTGGTGAAGCGATGCGCGGCGGTTTCGTAGGAGACGGCGAAGGCGTCCCGGACATCCTCGACCGCGATCTCCTTGGCGGCCTTCGCGGCCTGCAGGAACTCGACAGTGGCCTTTTCAGGGAGCAGCAACGCGGCCGCAAAGTAGTTGGTGGCCACCCGCTGGCGCAGGAACTCGCGGTAGTTCTCGGGCGTCCCGTGCTTGAGGACGTAGTGTCCCAGCGCCTGCAGCAGCACGGACCGGGGATCGTGGTCCATCCGCTGAGAATGGGTGAGGTAGATGCGCCGGTTCTTGAGGTCCGTCACCGAGCGGGTGGAGTGCGGCAGGTCGCTGACGTGGTGCAGGCTGAACCCCAGGTGGGCTGCGATGTCGGCGATGAGGTGCTGCGAGAGCGGCCCGCTGGTGTGTCCTACCGCAGAGAGAACCTGCTGCGCTTCAGCCTCGATGTCCGGGAAATAGTTGTTCTGCCGCCGCATGATGCCGCGGAGTTCAGCGTTGGCCCGGCGTGCTTCCTCCGGTGTGGCGACCTGCTCGTTCATCCGGCGGTCCAGTTCGGCCTGGAGGCCAACGAGCGCCTCAAGCGCCTCCAGCGGCAGCCTGGCGGATGTCCGGACCTTCGGCAGCCCAAGCGATTCGTAGAGCGGCCCCCGCTGGGCGCGTTCGAGCGCGATCTCAAGGGCGGCACGCCGCGTTGGCGGTTCGTCTCCGAGTAGCTGGTCCACGCTCACCCCGAGCGCCTTCGCAAGGGACTGCAGCATGCCGAGCCGCGGCTCGCGCTTGCCGTTTTCCATCAGCGAGAGCTGCGATGGCGCGGTGCCGACGACGGCGCCAAGCTCATCGAGCGTCATGCGCCGGCTCTTGCGGAGGTGGCGAAGGCGCCGGCCGAGGCTGATGGCATCCTGGCCTTCGGCGGCAGTGGGGGCATCGGGTGTCCGGGTCCGATTCCAACTGGAAGTCGTCATTTCTTGACGATACGCGAAGAATTGCGATTCTTTCCATAACTTTTTCTACTTCAATGCCACAAACTGCCGGATTGTTGATTCCACACCGGGCGATGAGCCCTCTGGAAGGAGAACCGCAATGTCGCAGGAGAACACCAACCACACAGAAGCCGCACGCGAGCTCGAGCTCGAGTGGGCGGCAGATCCACGCTGGGAAGGTGTCCAGCGTGATTACTCAGCTGCCGACGTCGTACGCCTCCGCGGACGCGTGCAGGAAGAGCACACACTTGCCCGCCGCGGTTCCGAGAAGCTCTGGCAGCAGCTCACATCCCAGGCCAGCAGCGGCGAGTACACCCACGCACTCGGCGCACTCACCGGTAATCAGGCGGTGCAGCAGGTGAAGGCGGGCCTGCATGCCATCTACCTGTCCGGCTGGCAGGTGGCCGCTGATGCCAACCTGTCGGGGCAGACGTACCCGGACCAGTCGCTGTACCCGGCCAACTCGGTTCCGCAGGTGGTGCGGCGAATCAACAACGCGCTGCAGCGGGCTGACCAGATCGAGTGGGCGGAAGGTATCCAGTCTGTGGAGGACTGGTTTGTGCCGATTGTTGCGGATGCCGAGGCCGGGTTTGGTGGCCCGCTCAACGCATTCGAGCTGATGAAGTCCATGATTGCCGCGGGCGCAGCGGGGGTGCACTGGGAGGACCAACTCGCTTCGGAAAAGAAGTGCGGTCATCTCGGCGGCAAGGTCCTCATTCCCACCCAGCAGCACGTGCGCACGCTGAACGCGGCAAGGCTTGCGTCCGACGTCGCCGGCGCACCGTCGGTGATTGTTGCCCGTACGGATGCCGAGGCGGCCACGCTGCTCACGTCCGACGTCGACGAGCGCGACCGCCCGTTCCTGACCGGTGGGCGCACCCCCGAGGGTTTCTACGAGGTTCGCAACGGCGTCGAGCCCTGCATTGCCCGGGCCCACGCCTACGCTCCGTACGCGGACCTGATCTGGATGGAGACGGGTAAGCCGGACCTTGAGCTTGCCCGGCAGTTCGCGGAAGCGGTCAAGACCGAGTTCCCCGACCAGATGCTCGCCTACAACTGCTCACCGTCGTTCAACTGGCGCAAGCACCTCGACGACGCAACCATCGCGAAGTTCCAGCGGGAGCTCGGCGCCATGGGGTACACGTTCCAGTTCATCACCCTCGCCGGGTTCCACGCGCTGAATTACTCGATGTTCGACCTCGCCCACGGCTACGCCACCGACGGTATGACCGCATATGTGGACCTGCAGGAGCGCGAGTTCGACGCCGAATCCCGCGGCTACACCGCCACCCGCCACCAGCGCGAGGTCGGTACCGGCTACTTCGACCAGGTGGCCAGCGCCCTCAACCCTTCTGGCAGCACCCTCGCCCTCGCTGGCTCCACCGAAGCCCAGCAGTTCCACTAAAAACCTATTTCCTCCCCATCGAGTCAGCAGAAATAACAGGAAGCTCGCGAGAAAGTAGCGATTTCTGCTGAGTCGATGCAACTTCACGCAGGAGCACCCCATGAACACCCAAGGCATCACCCTCACTTCGCAACCAATCCCCCGCCAGGACGAGGTCCTTACCCCGGAAGCGCTCAGCTTCCTCAGCGAGCTCCATGCCGTTGCGGAGCCCCGCCGCCAGGAGCTGCTGCAGCGCCGCAGGGAGACCCGCAACCAGATCGCCCGCGGCGTGGACCCGAGTTTCCTGCCCCACACGGAACACATCAGGAACGACGGCGGCTGGCGGGTTGCGCCGCCAGCCCCCGGCCTGGAGGACCGCCGGGTGGAGATCACCGGGCCCCTCGAGCGGAAGATGACCATCAACGCGTTGAACTCAAGCGCCAACGTGTGGCTTGCCGACCTTGAGGATTCGCTGACCCCCACGTGGTCGAACGTCATCAACGCTCAGCTGAACCTCCAGGACGCACTGAACCGGCGCATCGACTTCACCACCGAGGACGGCCGGGAGTACCGGCTGGGGCAGAACCTGCCCACCGTCGTCGTGCGTCCCCGGGGCTGGCACCTGCCGGAGCGGCACCTGCTGGTGGACGGGCAGCCGATTTCCGGCGGGATCCTGGACTTCGGACTGCACTTCTTCCACAACGCCCGCACGCTCATCACGCAGGGTCGCGGGCCCTACTTCTACCTGCCCAAGCTTGAGAACCACCTCGAGGCACGGCTCTGGAACGACGTCTTCGTCCGGGCGCAGGAACTCCTCGGCATTCCGCGGGGAACCATCCGCGCAACCGTGCTGATCGAAACCATCACCGCTGCCTTCGAAATGGAGGAGATTCTCTACGAACTGCGCGAGCACTCATCCGGCCTGAATGCCGGCCGGTGGGACTACATCTTCTCGATCATCAAGAACTTCAGGTTGCGCGGTCCCCGGTTTGTGCTGCCGGACCGCACCATGGTCACCATGACCGCGCCGTTCATGCGCACCTACACGGAACAGCTGGTGAGCGTCTGCCACAAGCGCGGCGCCCACGCCATCGGCGGCATGTCGGCATTCATCCCCAACCGGCGCGATGAGGCAGCGAACGCCGTCGCGCTCGAGAAGGTCCACACGGACAAGATGCGCGAGGCCGGCGATGGCTTCGACGGCTCCTGGGTTGCCCACCCGGACCTGGTGCCGGTCGCGCGGGCGGTGTTCGACGTCGTTCTCGGGGACCGGCCCAACCAGCTCGACCGGCAGCGCACCGACGTCGTACCCGATGACCGCGCGCTGATCGACCTCACGGGAACGCAGGGTCTCATCACGGAGGCCGGTATCCGCACGAACATTGAGGTGGGCATCCGCTACCTCGAGACGTGGTTGCGCGGGAACGGTGCGGTAACGCTGAAGAACCTGATGGAGGACGCCGCAACAGCGGAAATTTCGAGGTCGCAGATCTGGCAGTGGATACACGTGCACGCAGTCACCGACCGCGGCGAGATTGTGACCCGCGAGTGGGTGGCAGAGCTGCTGGAGGAGGAGTTCATGCGCCTCCCCCGCTTCGATGAGGACCGCTTCGACGAGGCCCGGCAGCTCTTCGAAGAGGTGGCGCTCGGCGAGACCTTCCCCGAGTTCCTCACCCTCCCCGCGTATGAGCGGCACCTCTGCGCGGGCAAGGTTCCGGCTGCCCTCCCGAGGTAGCCTCCAGAAGGGCGACGAGAGCGCAGGCGCGTGGCTGTGTCCGGTATCCCAAAGGTCTCAGACGCGAGGATGGGGAGGAACGTCGCTGCGTTCCTCCCCATCCGCGCCAATCAACAGGTCAGTACTCGCGCTCTACAATTTCAAACCCGTCAGGCAGCAGGATGTTGGTGATCATGCGGTTGTTGCTGTCTATCAGATGATTGACGAGGTCGACACCTTCGGGGCTGCTCATGATCACTTCGTTGTTCAGGAGTGGACCGGCGAATCCCCCATTGTTTGGTCCGCCGACAGTTCCGTCATACCCCACCGGAACTTGATCCCACGGCGTCTCCACGAAGCCCGTGCCCGGCGATGCATAGCTGTCAATTTGGCCGTCCTGGTTGTGATCGTTCCAGACCGTCTCCTGAATGCCATCGCGGTCTGCATCCAGTGTGATCGATTCGCCAATTCCATTCTGGTCAATGTCATAGACCGTGCTATCCACCACACCATCAAGGTCAGTATCGACTGCAACGGAGTCTGCCAGACCATCCTGATTTTGGTCATAACCGATTCCCTCAAAATACCCATCACCGTTGGCATCATTCTGGTAGGTATCAACGTACCCGTCATAGTTCGTATCGATCGCATACGAGTCCGCGACACCATCGCCATTGAGATCTGCAGCACCAACGTCGCCCAGTCCGTCCGCGTTGTTGTCCGTGAACGAATAGTTTTCCCAGGCCATGGTTGTCTCCTTCATAGGTGGAAGCGAGCGCTTCCTGTTTTGTGTTTGTTCATTAGAGCTTTGAACCTGCGGGAATGTTCCCGGGGAGAAGAGAAGAACTCACTGGGAACCTTTCGGTTGCGGCCGGCATCCAATGGGAAACGGCCCCCACGATGAGGAACTGTGAAAATACCGATGGCTGCCCTTGGAACGGAACGGACGGACCTGCGCTCAGCGACGCTATGTTTACTGGAAAAGCTTCATCCGCTTGCCGGACTCGCTGGCGCCGAGACTATCGCAGGCCTCCGCGAACTTCTCACCCGCCCAGCAGTGGTAGCGGTGGCCGGGCGCGTCAATACTGGGAAATCGACTTTGGTCAATGCTTTGATTGGAGCGACCATGGCGCCGACGTCGGCGCAGGAAAGCACTGCACTTCTCTCCTACTACGCTTACGGGTCTCCGTCCCGCGCTGAAGTCGTCTCCCGTTCAGGCCGAACCACACCGGTTCCCTTGACACCGACCGGACCGCTACTCCCGGATCTCGCTGTTGAGGATTGTGAGTGCGTGCGCATATTCCTGCAATCCGCCGGCCTGCGCACAAAAACCATTGTGGACACGCCTGGTCTGGGTTCGGCGGCGACCGAGAATTCCTTGCGGACCGAAGTTGGCTTACTCACGGGGGGTGCCGCCAAGCCTGATGTACTCCTTTATTTGGTGCGGGATGTGTTCCGTCCCGATGATGAGGAGTTCATCAGCAGCTTCACCGCCCGCAGCTCAGGCATACATGGGACAGTATCCGTGCCTATAGTGGGCCTGCTTTCTCACGCCGACAATTTCAGCGGTGGACCTTGGCTGAACGCGGAGCCAGTTGACGCTGCTGTCCAGGCGGCATCCGCACTATCTGCACGCATGCACTTGCTCGTCGACGTCGTGCCGATTTCCGGCCTGCTGGCCGAAACCGTGCGAACGGGTGCCTTCCAGGAGGAGGACTTACGGAACCTGCGCGCGCTGCAGGGTGCTGCCGACCATCAGCTGCGATTCCCTGAGCAATTCGGTTACCCGGCCGGTACCAAACCGGAAAGCTTTGCAAGGCTTACGCAGCTGATTGGCGCATATGGAATACGTCAGGGCAGGTTCTACTCGCGTTCCTCTGTCGGCTTGATGAAGTGGCTCGAAAGTCGGTCGGGGCTGAACCAATTGGAGAAAACGCTGCAGCGGATCCTCTCCGGAACCGTGGAACGGATGCTGATCCTGACGATACTCAATCAATTGACCGAATCTGCGCGGAGGCAGAATTGGTCCGCAGACGCCCGGTCGATGATCGAATCCGCCCGGCACGCGCCGATATTCCACCAACTGAACGAATGGTCCGCCCTCGAGTTACTCCGTGCCACTGCCCCACAACACCAGCTCATCGGCGTTCTGGAAAGTTTGTTGACTGGAGCGCCTGAGAACCCTGTGGACCCGGGTACTGCTGCCAGCAACCTCTCGAAGGCAGCCCTATACCAAGCGATGGTCGGGGCAGCTGCCAGCGGAGCGGAAGCCCAGGCCGCGCGTGTCATAGCCAGGACTTTCTTGATTCGTTCCGGCGTATCGGTTTAGGAGACGGGCATGAACGGGCTATATACCATCAGCTACGGCCGCAGACTCCAAAGCACGCCGCGCGCGGCTGATACGGCTTTTCACGGTAGGCACCCCGACCCCTTGGTGCTCTGCTATCTGGGCGTAGGTGAAGTCACACAGTTCCCGCAGTACAAGCGCGGCCCTGAAACTCTCGGGAATCGTCTTCAACGCCCGCTGAACCACATCCGATGCCGCAAGCTGTTCGGCGAAGTCCCGGTCCACATTCAAGTCTTCCGGGATCTCCGCCGTTGCAATCTCTCTTTTCCTGATCACCCCAAGCGCAGCATTGGACGCTATCCGGTATATCCAGGTACCAAAACCTGCCTCGGCGCGGAACCGACCAATGTTCTTCCACGCGGCAAGGAGAGTGTCCTGAAGCGCGTCTTCGGCGTCATAAGTGTTTCCGGTGATCCGCAGGCACACGGACCAGATCATGGATTTATGACGGGTAACCAGTGCCTCAAAAGCCTGCGCGTCTCCCTTGATTGCCGCCTCAAGGAGCTCAGCCTGGGCAGGGAACCTTTCCATAGCGCCCTTCCGGATATTCCGATCGACGCACCGCCCGGCACCGACCAGTAGAGTCACTATAAACCCGCCACGAGTCACTGAAAAGCTTCTTATCGAGGATCCCGAAATGAGTCAGCAAAACTCCGAACCGTCCCTCAAGGACCTGCTGATGGTCCCCGACGGACCGCCTGATGCCGTGTGGCTCCGGGCGCTTGAAGCTGCTCGGTCCGAGGTGGAACCAGACACGCTTGATAATCCGCTGACGCAGCCATTTTCGGAAGACGAAGATGGCTTCGTGGATCCCGGCGCCTCCCTTTATGGGTCCGCTGTTCCCGGCCTCGAAGAGAGCCCCCCTGATGGTGAAACCGGTCATACCAGGGGGGACGGCGAGACCCCTTCCTGGGACTCCGAGCCTGACGATGGCTATGGAAGCTGAGCTCCGGCAGTTGTCCGTTTCGAACGCGGCAATGGCTGAATTAGCCGCATCGACGCGGATGCTTCGACAGGCCGGATACTCGGTTGCCGCCGACACCATCATGAAACAGGCCACCAGGGGCACTGGACCGCCCGTAGCTGTGTTTGTCGGTGAAAGCGGTAAAGGAAAAAGCAGTCTGGTCAACCTTATAGCACCTTGCTTCGCCGGTACGGATCGGCAACCGGGCGGGACCGGGTTGTACCGGCTAGTCATCCCGCGGAAGAGTGACGACGACGTGCCGGTATGGGTTTATCCCGATGGATCTCGCTCCCCGACCCAAAATGAGGGCATGCACCCCATCGGCGTGGAGGTTCACGCGCGCTCCTGCGCGCTTGACGACGCCCTCTTGGTGGACGCCCCCAGCGCAGGCGGGCTTGAAAGCGCACAATCCCTCCTTAACTTGAAGATTTTGGAGTCGGCATCCATCGCTGTTTTCGTCACCGACGCCGGCGCAGTACTTTCGAAAGCCGAATTGGACTATTTGGAGGAGTGCTCGGCCCGGGTGGAAGCCATCGCTGTCGCTGTAACAAAGACGGATCTCTACCCGGGTTCATGGAGACAAACCGTTGCCGGCAACATCTCCCTCCTGGAAAAGCGGCTTGCCCGACTCGCCGGCGGCTGCGTGACCGGCGTGTCGGTCCCGATGGCAGTGGCAGCGGCGGAAATCGGGAATGCGGCGCAAAGCCGTGCCGTCGCAGAGGCATCCGGATATCCCGAACTGCTGAAAGCGCTCAAACGTGAACTGGTTCGTGCCGGAAACGCGCCCACAGCAAATGCCCTCCGGCTGGCACGGACAGCTCTTGAGCTATACCGCCAATCGGTACTGACCAGAATAACGACGGTTGGGATGGACCCGGGCGCCGAAGTTGCCATGCGAACTGAACGCCAGCGGCTGGCCGATCTGAAAGAAGAGCAACAACGGTGGACCTTGGACCTCGAACGGGATCTGGGGGAGCTCAGGGCCAGCGTATTGCGGACCGTCGGCGCAAGCCTTGATTCCTGGACGAATGAGTGGAGGAACAGGATCCAGTCAACCAAGGGTCTGCGGGACGCAAAAACAGCGCAACAATTGACCAATCAAATATTTGCCGAATTACAAACTATTCGGGGTACTGCAGTTACGGACGCGGAGGAACGGCTGCAAAACCTTGTTCGAGCCAGCTTCCGGGATGTCAGTCTCCCTGAGGTTCTCGGCGAAGTGCTCAGTTCAAGCTCGCGCCCTGAACACAAGCACCAACTGAGCAGTGATAGGCAGCGCGTCGGTTTCGACCCATCCATGGCGATCTCGTTGATGATGGGGGCCAGCATGGGCGGGGCGGCCGCCGGGCTGCTTAGCGGCAGTGCCGTGGTGGCCGGAGCCGTTTCCTCCCCGATCGCAGTGCCGCTGGCTGTGCTCGGCGCGGGTGGATGGTTCGCCGTAAACAAGTTGTACCGCCACAACATGCTTGAAAAATCACGGATGCAAAGTGAGATTCCCCGGTTGTCTCAGGCTGAGCGCGCAATAATTTCCGACTACGTGGATACCCGGATACGCACGCTCAAGCCCGAACTGGTCACCTCTTATCGCGTACAGCTTCAGGAATCACTAACCAGGGTTCAGCAACTCCTCCGTGAGCGCCAGGCCCAGCAACAACAGTCCGCGCAGGCTAGCCAGCAGAGGATCGACGGTCTGAGACGGGAGGTACGGCTTGTCGAAAATCAGCTCGCCGCGGTAGACGCAAGCCTGACGAAATTACATGGAGAGTAACGGGAACTATTCACGGCCACAGCAGCTCTAACGGTCATCATCCCTCCAAAGGAGAAGACCATGGAAACCAGCCCTGACCCGTTGACCGAGGATTCCGCTCCCCTTGAGGAGAATCCCTCCCAGCCGGTGGAATCCGACACCGTCGAACCTGAGCTACTGGATTTGAATGAAGATGGTGTGACAGACAGCATCTTCGTGCAAATTGATGCGGCCATTTCCTTTGTGGCAGTGGACTCGGATGCCGACGCAACCGCAGATGCCGCGTACATTGACACCAACGCCGACGGCGCCGCTGACATTCTCGTCACCGAGAGCGAGGGCGGTTACCTCGTGTCCCCGGCAGACGACACATCAAACCCGCAATGGATCTCCCACGACGAACTCGAAAGCAGTTTCCCGGAGCTAGTGGCGGCGCTTGACCTCACCTTCCCAGTTGATGGTTCCCCCGAGGAAACAGTGAGCGACCCCTCCGTGGACGGAACCGACCCCACTCTGGACGGAGACGCCTGGACCGTCGAAGAGGGCCGGCTCATCGGGGACCCCCTGGAAGACTCGCAGTATTGGTTCCAGCAGGCACAAAACGGCTTCTGCCTGCCGGCAAGCATCGCCCAGATCGTTTCGGAGTACACGGGTGTCTTCTATGAAGACGAAATGGCGTTCGTGGAAATCGCAAACGAGATCGGCGCATTCGTGGTCGGAGAGGACGGAATCCCCGGAATTCCGTTTGAAAAAGGAGTCGAAATCCTCAACCAGGCTGGGGTGCCCGCCCAGTATCAGTTCGGTGATCTCGAATCGTTGGCATCTGACCTCGAAGCCGGCTATAACGTCATCCTTTTCATCGATAGCGGAGAAATCTGGACCGGTGAGGCCTCGGAAGACAATGTGCCGGACCATGCCGTGGTGGTGACGGGGATTGATACCGAACGCGGCACCATCCTTCTCTCAGATCCCGGGTCGCCGGGTGGGGATCTGTCGGAAGTACCCATCGATCTGTTCATGAACGCCTGGGCCGACTCGGAAAACGCGATGATTGTCTGTGACAAGGTCCCGGGTGGGGTCCTGAACACTGAGGAGACCGCGCTCCCGGGCTCCGGCGATCTGGTCCCTGCCGGCGCCCCCGTTCCTGCGGGTGCAGTGGGCGACACGGCCGGCGCGTCATTCGATGGTTCGGGTGACGCCACCAAAGTATCTCCGTTCGATGCCACCACCGCTTTGGCTGTCCAGCACCCCTGGATACTTCTTCCAGTGGCCATTCTGGCGGCCAGACTGATCACCCGCTGACTTGCGAGGAGGATCTGCTCAATGTTGACCGGTGTCCGGCCCCCAACCTGCTCTTCTGACGAGCGTTCAGCGGAAGAATCGGTGTGCCTGCCGGAGCAGCCGGAGTCGTTGGTCGAAACTCCTCCGCAACGCAGTTTGGCACCGTCGTCAGAGGAAGAGGCTCCCATAGCCCCACCAATGACGCCGGTTCCCGAGCCGCACGGCACGGGCGAGGACGCCGGGGTTTTTGACGAAGTCCTGCATTCGCTGGGAGCGACGCCGCCGTGGGCTGTCATCGTCATCACGGCGTTGGCCCTACTGGTTTTGACTCTGCTCTGGGCGCTTCTGCGAGAGAGGCCGGGGAAGCACACATCCGGTGAGGCACGAGTCGGGATCGCTGCCACCCCGCGGCAAGAACACCAAGATCACAGCTACCTTGTCAGTGGCTTGATCGGCGCCTACGACCTTTCAGAAAGCGACGCTGTGAGGGCGCACGTCGAAAAATCGCTTCGCGGGGTGGGCGTCCGGATGGTCAGTCCCACTTCCGGGGAACCTTTTGACACCACCATTCATAACGGTGTCTCGGGCGTCCCCTCTCCCAGTCCTGCGCTCGTCTTTCGTATTGCCCGCGTTCTCCGTCCGGGATGGCAGTCACCAGAAGGCGTTCTGCGTCCCGCAGATGTCGAAGTTTTTAAGGAGTAAGAATATGATTCCGCAACCTCCCAAGCGCCGGCGGCTTTCCGACCGCCTCCTATGGTTCCTGGTGTTCCTCTTCATCTTCGTTGGTTCAGCCATCGCCGGATGGAACTATGTTCCCTCGTCGACAAGCCGCAGGGGCGGAGCTATGGAAAGCGCCTTCGCTGGCCTCGGGTACATCCTGGGCCAACCGTACGACAACGATGACGCGGGGTTGGTCCTGACCGGAAGGTTCCTGGTATTTCTTGGGCTGGCCGTCGCAGGCTTCACGTTGTGGCGGCGCTTCCGCAAGTTCCCGCAGCCCAGCGAGCGCGGAATGGGGAACCTGGACAATCAGCGAGGCAAGACGAAGACCGTCACCGGCCCGCTGCCGACTATGCCGCAGAAGCCTACAAACCCATCGCCCAGCGAAGTCCACGCGGCTCCAGGACACCAACCGCAAACGGGGCAAAGGGGTTTTCCAAACCCCTTCAACCAAAAATCCGACCATCAGCACTGAAAATCAGCGCTTCGTCTGATCACCGACCAGTGCAATAACTCCGCAGGGAAGACCAGTAGATGAAACGAACACGAATGGGCAGGCCGCGAACCCGCCTCTACAGCGTCTTCAGGATGGGCGGGAGCTTTCTGTTCGGATCGATACTGGCAGGAGGGCTTCTGGTGGCCTGCGGTTCCGACACAGACGCCAGCCTCCCCACCTTGCCGCCAACCACCAGTCCCAATGACTCTTCCGAACCAACCACTATGCCGCCGACAGTTCCGACGACCGTCGAAGCAGAACGCCGGATCTGTGGCGGGTACGAGCGGCCCGACCTCTCTGCTGCTGAGTGCAATCTGGTGAACAGTGACAACCTTGGGTTGGTCGCAATTCAAACCTGTGTTACCTACCCACCGTCAGGTGGGTCCATCGCTGCTGTCGAGTGCAAGGGTGACGCCCGTGGCATCCTTCCTGCCGACAAGGAACCCTCTGTATACATTTTCGGTTTCGCCGAACGGGAACAGCTCCAACAGGGTTTTGACTCTTACGCGGAGGATTTGGGCATAGCCGAAGGTGACGTGCTGCAGCCTCCGGCGGTTGACCGCTGGTCCTTCACTGACGATCCGGCTGATGTGGACCGGGGACAGCTCATGAGCCGCGTGGAGGAGGGCGAGGCGATTCTCGTCTGGACCGATTGGGGAGAACTGCTCTGGATTTCGGCTGAGTCCACCGAGCTTGGGATTGAGACTCTGCACGAGTGGTGGTCCATGGGCGAGCACTAGCTGCCCGGAACGTATCGACACAATGAAGGGAAAGCTCATGAGCAGCTCGCCATGGCGGTTAGCCATCGATTTCGGAACATCAAACACTGCTGCCGCTGTTGTGCGTGGGGACGACGGCGTCGTCGTCCTCCGCCTCGGGTCACGATCCGACGCGATCGCGTCATGCGTAGCGGTGTACAACGGAGAAATTCTCACGGGCGAATCGGCCCTCCGGATAGCGGGCATTAATCCGGCAGCGTTCGAACCGACGCCGAAGCGGCGGTTGGGAGAAAATGCAGTAGTGCTGGGTGGAGAAGTGTTCAATCCAGTGGACCTGGTTGCCTCCGTGCTACGTTTCGTACTCCATCAAGCCCTCAGATTCGCAGGAGAAGGGACACCTTCTGGTGTAATCCTCACCCATCCCGATGCCTGGGATGAATACATGAAACAGCGCTTGCTGGAGGCCGCGGGGAAAGCGGGAATACCACGTGAGCAGGTCGTCCTGATGCCCGAACCGATAGCCGCGGCGTGGCACTATGCTGCCGGCTCAGATGTCCCGCCCGGTGCGCAGATAGCAGTCCTGGACTTTGGTGGCGGCACCTGCGACGCAGCAGTGCTGAAGTTTGAGGCCACCGGGAAACAACCCGCCTTCCACGTCATGTCCTCGGCTGGCATCGACCCGTTGGGAGGTCACGACTTCGACGCTCAGCTGGAAGACTGGGTATACGCGCAACTGCGCGCAGAAGGACAGACCGGGCTGATCGAGGCGCTCGCCTCGGAGCGAGCGGCTGCGGACCGCGCGGTATTGCGTGACCAGGTTAGGGAAGCGAAGCACGCACTGAGTTTTCACGCTTCCGCCCCCATCGGTGTCCGCTCAGGCGCGCATGAATGGGTTGGCACAATAACCCGCCGTGAATTCGAGCAGATGGTTGACCAACAATTGAACCGGGCGGTGGCTCTTCTCCATAGTGTCATCGCGCAGGCGCTCCCGTCGACGGACTCCCTACACCGGGTGTACCTGACTGGAGGGTCGAGCCACATCCCAGCGCTCCAGGCCAAACTGGAGAGTATCCTTCCCATGAAGTTGGGGCTTATGGGAGACCCAAAGCAGGTCACGAGCATTGGGGCGCTACAGGCGCCGTGGCAACCAGCCCACGTTCCCGCGTCGGTACCGGATCACGGCACATGGGCTGGCCTAACTGCACCAACTCCTCCCAATCACGGTGACCCCGGGGACAAAAAGCCGGGCGGACTCTCCAAGAAGGTTCTTCTCGCCGGCGGGGTTGGTGCAGCTGCAATAATTCTGGCTGTCGGGATTGTCGCTGCAAATCTCGGGAACCGGGAACCTGCAGGAGAATCCCACACCACCACATCCGCGGGTCCCGTCAGCCCCAGTTCCCCAGGGGCTGACGCTTCCACGACAGCGCTCCCCTCCGAATGCGCTGCCATAGACCGGACCGACTTGTCCGAAGGCGAATGTACGCTGGTAGCCGACGCGGACGGGTTCGGACTCATACAGTCCGACACATGCACCTCGAATACTGATCTGGTCGATGCGAGCTTCGGCGTGGTGTGTGATTCAGTGACCAGCACCGAATTCAGTGCGGCCGAGCGGCCCACCGTTTGGCTGTACGGATACGATTCAACTGATGATTTGAACCGGGCATTCGACGGCATCATCGATAACTTCGGTGCAGCTGAACGGGACGTCACACAGCCACCCGCGTGGGAGACCTGGAATTTTACCGGCGATCCAACCGATGAAGTGAGAGGGCGCATCCTCGGAGCGGTCGATGCCGAGGGTTCCTACCTCGTCTGGTCCGAGGAGGAAGCGTCTACTGAAGCCTGGGCCATCTCCGGCGAAGCGGATGTGGAGAAGCTTTATGACTGGTGGCAGGGAAATTAGCCGCTCGGCCCGCGCGGGAATAGCGCACCGCCGTCGTTCCGTTGGCCCAGGTATGCACATCGAAATCTGGTCTGACGTCAAATGCCCCTGGTGCTTCGTGGGGAAGCGCCGCTTCGAGAAGGCGTTGGCCGATTTCCCCCACCGGGACAGCGTTGACGTGACTTGGAAGAGCTTCCAGCTCGACCCGACCCTGCCTGAGTCCTATGACGGCACTGAGCTGCAATACCTGTCGGAGCGCAAGGGACTTCCCCCGGAGCAGGTCCGCCAGATGTGGAACCAGCTCAAAGCATCAGCAGCCGATGTTGGAGTCGACTTCGACTTCGACTCGGTCGTTGTCGGCAACAGCTTCCCGTCCCACCGGTTCCTGCACCTCGCCAAATCCCTTGAACGAGGCAACGAAGCAAAGGAAGCCATCCTCTCCGCGCACTTCGAGCAGGGACTCAATACCTCCGATGTCGACGTACTCGTTGCGCTCGGCAGGAACATCGGCATCGATGAAGAGGCCATCCGCGAAACGATGGCCAGCGATCGTTTCGCTGACGACGTCCGGCGTGACATCAGCGAGGCTCAGACACTCGGCGTCAGCGGTGTGCCGTTCTTCGTGGTCGACAGGAAGTACGGTATTTCAGGCGCCCAGCCCGTGGAGGTATTCCGGAAGGCGCTGGACCAGGCGTGGCAGGAAACCCACCCGCTGATACCGGTCTCGTCGACGGCGGACGGCGAGGTCTGCGGCCCTGACGGCTGCTGAGCAACCGATGGTTCCCGGCGCCGGGTGTGTACTGCTGCTTCGTCAGGGTGCGCTCGACGCCGGTGCAGGGCTTGGCGTGGCGCTCGCCGTGGAAGGTGGTTGGCACGTCAAACCGCCTGCTTCAGGATTGACTTCCTCCGCCGGGACCAGTGCCTCGAATTCCGAGCCGAGGACAACATCAACCGTGGTGTCCGACCGATCATCCTCCATGTAAAGCGTTCCCGGGATGGTCCGCTGAAGCGTGAAAGCCTGCGCGTAACCGGCGGGACCGGAAGTAATGATCGCCGTCATGTTGGAAGCTTCGACGGTTCGGTTCCCTATCGCTTCGATGACGAAGCCGCGTTCTCCAAGAGACGCCGCAGCGTTTCCGGCGAGCCCGGTGATGCTGGTGCTGTTCAGCACGTTCACGGTGACAGTCGGCGGATCAACCAACTCATATGGGCCGCTGGGGCACGTATCTGTGGGGGTTGCTGAGGGTGTCACGCTAGTGGTGGTGAGCTGGATTTCGCCGCGCGAAAGTGCGAGCGCGAAAAGGACCGCCGCCGTCAGCAGCCCGACCAACAACACCAGGACCACGCCGTGGCGCAGCCTGCGCATGTAGATATGGGGGCGCTCGACGTTGCCGTCGTCGGCGAATACTGTGTCGAGATCGTTCTCAGTAACAATCCGGTGCCCGTGCCATTCGATGGGGTTCTTCTTCGAACGAATGGGCTTTTGTTTCGGGTTCCTAGCCATCGATCACTAGGACCCGTGCGTGCAAAATGCTTCGCTGGTGGAGTGCGGTTCGGACAGCCCGGTGGAGCCCATCCTCGAGGTAGAGCGTGTCCTTCCACTGCACAACGTGTGGGAAGAGGTCTCCGAAAAATGTTGAGTCCTCAGC
This sequence comes from Arthrobacter sp. TRD_SC_6, assembly GCF_055361185.1. Classification (NCBI taxonomy): domain Bacteria; kingdom Bacillati; phylum Actinomycetota; class Actinomycetes; order Micrococcales; family Micrococcaceae; genus Arthrobacter; species Arthrobacter sp. TRD_SC_6. The sequence continues at coordinate 1,301,480 of NZ_CM143953.1, read as the reverse complement.
AAGCAACGCCTCGAGGTCAAGCGTAGTTTTGGTGGTGACGAGTTCGTCAAGCCGAACCTGCCGCGGAGCAACGTTCGCCCAGTCCTTGGGCGTCACGTGTCCATGGTCGGGATAGGGGCGTCCGTCACTTACTGCTTTGAAGATCACCAACACAGCCTAGGCAACTTACACCTCCAATGAAACATGAACGCGCCCGGCCCACCGGGTCGTAGTCAAAAGGTTACGGCTCAGGAAGCGATAATCGGGATGATCGGGAGTCGTAACAAATCATTCTGCGCAGACCTTGGGGAAATACTGAACGGTCACGGATTCGTGCGTACAAGGGGTTCGCCGGATACTGGGACGGTGATGCATCCTGAACCTGGACCTGCCCCGATGGGCCTGCTGCTCGACGTCGACGGGCCGGTCGCCAGCCCTGTTTCCCGCACGGTGCGCCCGGAGATCATCGACGCACTGCTCGAGCTTGCGGGTGCGGGGTGGCCGGTCATCTTCAACACTGGCAGGTCGGATGCCTTCATCCGCGACGAGGTGATGCAGCCCATGCTCGCCGCCGGTATTCCCGCCGGCGTAACGTTCCACGCCATCTGTGAGAAGGGCTCGACCTGGTTCAGCTTCGGCGCCGACGGCGAAACCGAGGTGCAGGTTGACGGGAGCCTCGCACTTCCGGCCGAGTTCGGCGACGACGTGCGGCACCTGGTCGAAACGGAGTACGCGGACCACATGTTTTTCGACGAGACCAAGCGCGCAATGGTCTCGATTGAGCAGCGCATCGACGTCGAAAACGAGGATTACCTGAACCGGCAGGGCCCGTTCGACGCCGCTGTCCTCGAACTGATGCAGCAATACAACATGGGCGTCTGCAGGCTGTCCCACCACCTGCCGGACAGCGACGACAGCATCGACTACCGCGTTGACCCCACGATCATTTCCACTGACATCGAATCTGTTCGGGTGGGCAAGGACCTCGGCGCTGAGCGCGCATTGAAGTTGCTGAACGGGAAGATTCCACACGTCTGGCGGACTGTGGGTGATTCCCGCACGGATTACGCGATGGCCGACTACCTCCACGAGCACGGCTACAGCGTGGCGCACGTCGACGTGCGCCCAGCGGACGGCGTCCCGAAGAAGCCGTACGCCATCCTCACGGAGGGCGAGCTGACAAACGACGACGCCGGCGCAGCCTTCCTGCTTCGCTGCACTGACGCGGTCAACTCCCGACCGACAACCACCGTCACCTAGTCAGGAATTCAGCGCTTTCTCGATTGCGCTGACAACCTCCGGCGAGTCCGGCTCAACCGTTGGGGCAAACCGCGCGACCACTTCGCCGTCGTCGTTCACCAGGAATTTCTCGAAGTTCCACTTCACCAGCCCAGGGAGCAAGCCGGTCTTGAACCTGGTGAGTTCCGCGTAGAGCGGGTGCTGGCCGCTTCCGCGTACATCGGTCTTCCGGGTAAGCGGAAAGGTGACGTCAAAAGTGCTGGAGCAGAAGGCCTGGATGTCTTCCTCGGTTCCGGGTTCCTGGCCCATGAACTGGTTGCTCGGCACCCCGAGCACTACAAAACCCTGGTCAGCGTACGTGCGGTAAAGCTTCTCCAGGGCCGAGTACTGGGGAGTGAACCCGCACTGCGACGCGACATTGACCACCATTACCGTCATGCCCTTGAAGTCCCCGAAGCTGGCCTCGGTTCCATCGATCATGGTCAGTGGGATGTCGTGAAGATTCTGCGGCATTTACGCTCCTTGGGTGGTGGTGGATCGTCTTGGGGTTCGTTGGGGGCCGGCACACGGATGGGGCTCAGCCTTGCATACTGGATTATGGCCTCCCTCTTGAACCGTCTGCGCATTGAGCTCAAGAACACCTTCACTGGTACAGGCGCTCAACCGCCTAGGTGGTCGGAGGAGCTCGCGGAGGGTGACGACACCGGTTACTTCACACCCGGTTCCGCCGTCTGGTCGGTGCACAGTTCCATGACGCCGACGGTTGGCGGCATCCGGGCGCTTCTGCTGCAGGCACTGCACCCCGGCGCGATGGCTGGCGTCTACGCGCACTCGAACTTCCGTGAGGATCCGCTGGGCCGCCTCGCGAACACAATCCGCTGGATCTTCACGGTCACCTACGGCTCCACGGACGCTGCCCGCAACGCGTCCGGTTGGGTTCGCCGCCTCCACGAGAAGGTGACCGGCACTTACATAGGGGCCGACGGCGTCGAGCAGGCTTACAGCGCCAACGATCCCCATCTACTCCGCTGGGTACATCTCGCCTTCACCGATGCCTTCCTGTCAGCCCATCAGGCTTACGGCGTGCGGTTTCCCGGCGGGGCTGACGAATATGTGGAGCAGTGGGCTGTGGCCGGCGAGTTGATGGGAGTCACCGATCCGCCCCGAAGCGTGGCGGAGCTGCGGGAGCAACTGGCAACGTACGACGACGAACTCACCTCGAGCGAGCAGGTCCAGGACGCCCTGGCTTACATCAGGCGTCCCCCGCTTCCCCGCTCACAGCGGCTGGGTTACAGGGTCCTGTTCACCGGTGCCGTGGCGACGTTGACGCCGCGGCACCGGGAACTGCTCGGGTTGACTCTTCCACATATCGGACCAGTACCCTTACCCGTCAAGCCCGCTGTCCTGCTGGTTCTTGGCGCGCTCAAGCTGGGCCTCGGCAGGCAGAGCCCCACAGTTGCGGCGGCCCTCCGCCGGATCCGCAGGCTCGAAGCTGGCGCCTAGCCCGGAGTTGCTGACCGGCGCCTGTCTTCCAGGATGCCCTTCCGCGCCGGCGCCCAGCCTCGGGTGCCTAGCTCGCAGCCGCTGCGCGGCCCGGGACTGACAGTCTGAACACCTTTGCCCAGGCGGAGCCCACCTGCTTGAGGAGCGGCCCGGTGGTGTACGGCAAGCCGTACCGGGCGCAGATCTCACGGATTTGGGGCGCGATCTCGTAGTACCGGTTGGAGGGCAGATCCGGGAACAGATGGTGCTCGATCTGGTGGGACAGGTTGCCGCTCATCAGGTGCATGAACTTGGACCCGGAGATGTTCGCTGACCCGATCATCTGGCGCACGTACCAGTCGCCGCGGGTTTCGCCGTCGACCATTTCCTCGGTGAAGGTGTCGGTGCCAGCCGGGAAATGTCCGCAGAAGATGATTGCGTGCGCCCACACGTTGCGCACAGCGTTAGCCGTCAGCGTGCCGATCAGCGCCTGCTTGCCGGAGCCGGTCAGCATGGCAACCGCGGGAGTAGCCGCGTAGTCCTTGCCGAACTGCTTGGCGGCCTTGATACCGAGTGCCCGAAGGTCCCGGCGGAGATCCTCCTTCGATTTCAGGCCTTCCTGGTACTCCGGGAGCTCCAGGTCGTAGAGGGCAATTCCCCATTCGAAGAGCGGCGCGAGGATGGCGTTGTAAACCGGGTTGCCCAGGTTGAAGGGCTTCCACGGCTGGTCATCATCCATGCGCAGCAGGTTGTATCCAACGTCGCGGTCCTTGCCCACCACGTTGGTCCAGCGGTGGTGCAGGTCATTGTGGGTGTGCTGCCACGAGCGCGTGGGGGTGACGAAGTCCCAGTCCCAGGTGGTGGAGTGGATATCCGGATCCCGCATCCAGTCCCACTGGCCGTGCAGGATGTTATGGCCCAGTTCCATGTTTTCGAGGATCTTCGCGAAGCTAAGCATGGTGGTGCCCGCAACCCAGGCCACCTTGTTCCGGCTGCCCAGCAGTGCCGCGCGGCCGGCAAACTCAAGCGCGCGCTGCGCCTTAATCACCTTGCGGATATAGGCGGCGTCAGGCTTCCCGCGGCGTCCGAGTACCTCGTCGCGGATGGCGTCGAGCTCGCGGCCCAGCTCCGCAATCTGCTCGTCCGACAGGTGCGCCGCTGCAGGAGGGCGGACCAGGGGGCTACCGGATTCAGCGAGCGCTCCGGGCCGTCGTCGGGTAGTTGGCTTCTCGACGTCGGTTGCTTCAGTAGCTTCTGAAACTTGATCTACAAGGCTTGTCATACTTGGACTCCTTAGATTTCCTAGATATCGAGATTTACGGGCCCGGCTGCCGCCGAAACACACGTCTGGATGAGTTGGCCTGGTTCCCCATGTACTTCGTCGGTGCGGAGGTCGCGGACTTGTCCTGCCCTCAGCGGGAGCAGGCAGCTGTGGCATATTCCCATGCGGCAGCCGCTCGGCATCAGTAGGCCTGCGTCCTCGCCGACCTCCAGCAGCGGAGTTTCGCCGTCGGCTTCAACCTCGCGGTCGGAGGCTTCGAAGGTGACCAGGCCGCCGTCGTGCCCTGCTCCGTCGGCAAGGACGGTGTTGAACCGCTCGATGGTGAGGCTTCCCTCGGGGAGCTGCGGCTGGTCCGTCCAGAGTGACTCGGCGTCCTGCAGGAACTCCTCGGGTCCGCAGGCGTAAGCCGCCCGATCACGCCAATCCTCGCAGAGCTCGTCCAGCTCGGACGTTTTGGAGAAGTCGATCCGGCCGCGCTCCCGGGTAAACCAGAGCTTGATCCGGAATTGGCGGAACTGGTCGGCGAGTTCGCGGAGTTCCTCGACGAAGAGGCTGTCCTTGGCGGTCCGTGCTGAATGAATGAGTACGACGTCGGCATCCGGGCGTCGGGGAATCAGCGTCCGGATCATCGACATGACCGGGGTGATGCCGCTGCCTGCCGTCAGCATGAGGAGCGGACGGGGCTTTTCCGGGAGCACGAAACTGCCCTGCGGGGGCGCGAGGAAGAGGACGTCGCCCGGTTTGGTCTCCCGCACCAGAACCCCGGAAACGGCTCCCATGTCCGTCACTGTGATTGCCGGATCCTGGCCGGCTGCCGTGCTGAGCGAGTACGAACGCCAGTGCCGCACACCGTTGAGCTCCACGCCGATCCTGGCCCATTGACCCGCACGGTGTGCTTTCCATCCCCTGCCGGGGCGGAAGTGGATGGTCACCGAATCAGCGGTCTCGGACAGGACCTTGGTGACGACGCCGCGCAGCTGGCGGGAAGAAAATACCGGATTGAAAAGAGACAGAAAGTCTTCCGGAGCCAACGGTGTAGTCAGCGCCTCGAAGGCACGCGAGAACTTAGGCGGCGGGGTCATTCCTGTAGGTCCAATGCAACTCCTCGGAAATGGCGCGTGATGCGAAGGCCGAACCACGACTGCAAGTTGTCCGTATGAAGTTTCAAGCCTTGACCTCACGCGTTGCAAACTGTGCTCAGTTTATTTTACTCAGCATGCTTATGATTTCTCAAACGTGGCTGTCGCGGCTCGAACGTGAAACACCCCGGCCACTTGGGCCGGGGTGCCTGTGCTACACAGCGGAGGATGGGGGATTTGAACCCCCGAGGGCGTGAACCCAACACGCGTTCCAGGCGTGCGCCATAGGCCGCTAGGCGAATCCTCCTCATTTGGAGCAGACACCAGAATACCCGTACAAAGGTGTTCCACCGAATCCAGTGGCCTGTCCGGGCTACGTCCCCCACCCAGCGGCTGTTGTAGACTGTTACGCGGCCCCTCATGTGGTGTCATCCTGTTGAACTCCCCCAGGACCGGAAGGTAGCAAGGGTAAGCGGGCTCTGGCAGGTGCATGGGGGGTCTTCTCATTTTCCGCAGGAGGTTGACCGTGGGCGCAGGCCGATTCGCACCGAGCCCGAGCGGCGAACTGCACATTGGGAACCTCCGCACGGCGATCCTCGCGTGGCTGTTCGCCCGGTCCTCACACCGCCAGTTCTTCCTGCGCATCGAGGACCTTGACCGGGTCCGCGCGGGAGCCGAGGCCGCCCAGCTCGCCGAACTCACCGCCGTCGGGCTCTCCTGGGACGGCGAACCTTCCCGCCAGAGCGAGCGCCAGCACCATTACGACGACGCCGTCAGCCGCCTCCGCGCCGATGGTCGCCTCTTCGAGTGCTTCTGTACGCGGCGGGACATCGCCGAGGCGGCGTCCGCACCACATGCGCTGCCGGGTCACTACCCCGGAACCTGCCGTTCCCTGAGTACCACCGAGCGCGATGCCGCACGTCGGAACAGACCAGCAGCGCTGAGGCTGCTCGCTGATGCCTCGCAGCACGAGATCCGTGACGTATTGCACGGTGTCTACGAGGGCGCCGTCGATGATTTCGTAGTGGTTCGAAACGATGGCGTACCTGCGTACAACCTTGCCGTCGTCGTCGATGATGGCTTGCAAGGCATCGACCAGGTGGTTCGGGGGGAGGACCTCCTGAGTTCCGCGCCGAGGCAGGCTCACCTCGCGTCCCTGCTGGGCCTGCCTCCAGTGGAGTATGCCCATGTTCCGTTGGCATTGAACCAGGATGGCCGGCGGCTGGCCAAGCGGGACGGTTCCGTCACCCTCGAACAGCTCACGGCGGACGGCTGGGAGCCTCCGAGGATCAGGGCGCTGTTGCTTGGTTCACTTGGGCTCCCAGGTGCGTCCTTGGAGGCCGCTCTTGACGCTTTCGATCCTGTGGTTCTGCCCCGGGAACCGTGGATCGTTGACCCCTCGCACCTCTCCTCCACCAATGCTTCTCCTGTCGGACCCAACCGATAGAGTTCTTCTGTGAGTACAGCCCTTTACCGCCGGTACCGTCCGGAGACCTTCTCCGACGTCATCGGTCAGGAGCACGTCACCGAACCATTGATGACGGCCATTTCCAAGGACAGGGTCAACCACGCCTATCTTTTCTCCGGCCCGCGCGGCTGCGGCAAGACAACCTCTGCACGCATCCTGGCCCGTTGCCTGAACTGTGCTCAGGGCCCCACGCCGGTCCCGTGCGGCACGTGTGACAGTTGCGTGGAGCTTGCCCGTGGCGGATCAGGCAGCCTCGACGTCATCGAGATTGACGCCGCCTCACACGGTGGAGTTGATGATGCCCGTGACCTTCGCGAGCGCGCCACCTTCGCTCCCATCCGGGACCGCTTCAAGATCTTCATCATCGATGAGGCCCATATGGTCACCAGCGCGGGCTTCAACGCGCTGTTGAAGATCGTCGAAGAACCGCCGGAACACATCAAGTTCATCTTTGCCACCACTGAGCCGGACAAGGTGATCGGCACTATCCGGTCGCGGACGCACCACTATCCGTTCCGGCTGGTTCCGCCGGAACCGCTCATGACTTACCTCCAGCTGCTCTGCGACCAGGAAAACATCCCGGTGGCCCCCGGCGTGCTTTCGCTGGTGGTGCGGGCAGGTGGAGGGTCGGTCCGCGATTCCCTGTCCGTGTTGGATCAGCTCATGGCCGGTGCAGGTGCGTCCGGCCTCGATTACGAGCTTGCCGTCTCACTCCTCGGGTACACCCACGCGTCGCTGCTGGATGACGTGGTTGACGCCGTTGCCGCTGATGATTCCGCTACCGTCTTTGGTGCTGTTGACCGCGTCATCCAGACCGGACATGATCCCCGGCGATTCGTCGAGGACCTGCTGGAGCGTTTCCGTGACCTGATCATCGTGAATGCGGTGCCCGACGCCGCAGCCTCCATCCTCCGCGGCGTCCCTGATGATCAGTTGAACCGGATGCGCACCCAGGCGCAGCAACTAGGGCGCGCGGAACTGTCCCGCGCGGCAGACATTACCAATACAGCCCTGACCGAGATGACAGGAGCAACGTCGCCACGGCTCCACCTTGAGTTGCTCTGTGCACGGATCCTGTTGCCTGCGGCAGATCAGTCCGAGCAGGGTGTGCTTGCCCGGGTGGACCGCATCGAACGTCGGCTCAGCTACGCAAGCGGCCCTACTGACAGCGCGGGCCCTACTGACGGCGTTGCTGCTGACAGGAGCACCGTTAGGCCTGCGCCAGCTGCTCCACGTGATGGCATGGACGCTGGCAGGGAGAACGTTCCGTCCAACCTGCCTGAGCCTGCCGAGAAGCCTGGACGCCCGGATGCGCCTTCCCAGGAACCTGCTGCCGCTGATTGGGGTGGCGGTTGGGGCATGCCCTCCGGTCCTGCTTCCAACAACTCCCCGAAGCGGGCGCCTGAAGGGCAACCGCAGGCCCGTCCTGAATCGGCTGACACTGCACCAGTTCAGTCGCCCACCACACAGTCACCCACCGCACAGCGACCCGCTCAGCAGCAACCGCCTCAGCAGCAATCGCCGTCGGCGCCGGAACCAACCGGGCAGCAGGCATCACCAACCGAGAGCTCGGACTCCCACACCGGCCGCGGCGAAACCTCGGAGCGCTCCCCCGCACCGCCGGTAACGCAGGGCGGATCGCAGGCATCTCCGGGGCAGGAAGCGGTTCAGGGTTCAGGCCAGCGGGGTTCGGACCAGCGGGGCTCGGTCCAGCAACCGGACCTGCAAGGTGGCGGGCAGAAGAACTCCGGGCCGCAGCCAACCCCTCAGACCTCGAGCCAGCAGGGCACAAGCCAGCAGGCCTCAGGCCAGCAAGGTTCGGGCCAGATCGAAATGATCCGGCGTGCGTGGCCGGAGATCATGGATGAGCTTGCCGGAATCAAGCGCAGCACGTGGTTGAACGTCAATGCGGACGCCAAGCCGAGATCCTTCAATGACAACCAGCTCACTTTGGCGTTCGCTTCGCAGGGCAACGCGTTGGGGTTCCAGCGCGGCCAGCACACCGACAATTTGAAACAGGCCATCAGCAAGGTGCTGGGCCTCACCTGCAGCATCGAAGCAATCCACGACGGCACTGCGGCTGTGGGTGAACCCGACCCAAAAGTACCTACTAGCCGGGCGCTGCCGGCAGACGGCTCGCAACAGGATGGGCCAGTGCAGGCGGGCAAAACCGAGCCAGGCACCGGGACGCCTGACTCGGACCAGTCGGGTTCAAACCAGGCCAACGGTAATCCTCTTACTTCCGACCAACAGCGCCAGCCAACGGCTTCGCAACCGGACGTGCCAACTGCAGCTCCGTCCACCTCGAGTATCGATGAGGCGTGGGGCCTGCCACCTGATAAGCCGGATGTGCCGAGCAACGCGCTCGGCGGTAATAGCCAGTGGTCAGTTCCTCCCACTCAAAACACAGCGCCGCGCGGGGAGCCTGCGAACGCCACTCCGGCTGCGCCAGGCAGTCCAAGCGAGCCGGCCGACGCAGTGCAAAACGAGCCGTCCACCGATCAACCCGCCCCCCGCGCCAGCGAATCGCCTGCCGCGCGTCAGGGCAAGCCACCCGCAGCGCCAAGCCAACCTTCCGCCGTCGGACGCGTTGCTCCTGCCGCTCAGGACGAAGAATCTGCGCAAACCCCACGGTTTGATTCAGAATCGCCCGAATCCGCACACCCCGATTCGCCCACCCCACGTGCCGGCGAACGGCCAGCCGCGCGTCCTGACCAGGCGCCTGCGACGCCACGCGAATCGCCAGTGACATCCGAAGCACCCGCCTCCCCGACTCCCACACCCACGACTTCGACCTCACCGTCACCATCGCCGTCGCCGTCGCCGTCGCCGTCGGATGATTGGCTGCGGCAGGAGCCTGCACCCGACCCCGATGATCCGGGACCGCAGGAACCATCCTTCGAGGACGAGCCGCCCTCCCGCCCAAGCCGGTACCAGCAACTGCTTGATGAGGCAGCCCGCTCGGAAGCTACGCGGAAGAAGGCGCAGCCAGATGCACGCCGGAACGGCGCATCGGGAGCCGTAGACTTGAACTTCGTTGAGGACGTTCCCAGTGCAGATGATGAAACCATCGAGGAGTCCGGGCTGGTTGGCCGTCAGGCCATTGAGCGGATCCTCAACGGTCGGCTCATCGAGGAGCGTAGCCTCGACCAGTAGGTCGTCAGGTTCGCCCAGCTCCAACAAGCACGCTCCAGCAACCACAACAGCTAAGAGAGACCCGTGTACGAAGGCGCAGTTCAGGAGCTCATCGACGAGCTGGGGCGTTTGCCAGGTGTGGGCCCAAAGTCAGCCCAGCGCATAGCCTTTTACATCCTTGAATCAGACGGCGACGACACGAAACGCCTCGTCGACGCCATCGTCACCGTCAAGGAGCGAGTCAAGTTCTGCACCATCTGCGGAAACGTTGCGGAGCAGGAAACCTGCGCCATCTGCAGGGACCCGCGCCGCGACCCCACGGCAATCTGCGTGGTCGAAGAGTCCAAAGACGTCATCGCGGTGGAACGCACCCGGTCCTTCCGCGGCAAGTACCACGTGCTGGGCGGGTCAATCAATCCGATCGCGGGAATCGGTCCGGAGCAACTGCGTATCCGCGAACTCCTGAGCCGCCTCTCCGATGACCAGGTGCAGGAAATCATCATCGCCACCGATCCGAACCTCGAGGGCGAAGCGACGGCCACCTACCTCGTGCGGATGCTCAAAACCATTGGCATCAAGGTCACCCGCCTCGCTTCCGGCCTTCCGGTCGGCGGGGACCTCGAATATGCAGATGAAATCACCCTCGGCCGTGCATTCGAGGGCCGCCGGACGGTTTCCTAACAGGAATTCGGGGTCAGCCCCAGGGTTGAGTGCGCGGATAATCGGGCTTTCCCACGATCAGAAAACCGATTATCTGCGCACCCAACCAGCTGTCAGTGAAACAGGAGTTGATCAGGCGATCCGCGTTCCCGTTGCCAACCGACGGACAGGGGTCACCAGTTTCCTGTGGCCAAGCCAAAGCACAAGTCCCGCGAGGCCAGCCTGGAGTGCGAGGCCGAGGGGCCAGATGGGGAACGGTTCGTTCTCGATGTCCCGGCCGGAGCCGCCGAAGAACTGCGACTCCTCGCACGTCACGTTGTAATCCGGCCCGGCCTGTGCGTTCCGAACCTGTTCGCTGATGCTTTCCATGACACCTGGCGTGCGGTAGGAGTAACCGGAGGGATCAGGCTCCGGCTGGTTCGCGTCCCTGTCGTAAGGCACAGCGTCGGCAACCACGACAAAAGGATTCGCGGCAAGCAGCCAGGCGATCCGTTCTGAGTGCCAGACGCTCATCGAGACTGTTTCCGTGATGCACTCAACCTCTTCATCGACCGGAACGCCGTTAGTGTCAAAACCCTGACTGCTGTAATCCGGGTAGGACTGCGTAACCTGGGCGTTTTTCTCTTCCACGAGGGTGAAACTGAGACCGAAGGCGATGACAGTACCAAGCGCCAGCGCTGCGACCACCATGTACGTGGTCACGATCGAGAAGAGGGGGCGCCCTGCGAGCGCGGAGATACCGACGCCAAGAGCACAGACCAGCGCCAGCTCAACCGCGAGCATCAGCAGCGACACGAACGCTTCAGCCGGGTTGACGCCTCCAAGGGCCAGCGACCAGAAGATAAACGGTGCGCTCAGCACGAGGAATCCCAGTGAAGCCACCCAGGACGCAAGCCACTTACCCCAAAGGATCTGGCCTGGCGTCAGGAGAGTCACCTGCAGAATGGCAAGCGTTCCGGCAGCCCTGTCCCCGTTGATGGCGTTCGCCGACAGTCCCGGCGCAAGCAGCAGTCCGAAGAACAGGACAAACCCGACGATCAGCTCAAACAGGATCGGGCCGTTGCTCCCGGGCATTGACCCCATGGTCATCGTTGCGAGCATGAACACCAGCCCGATGATGACAAACCAGATCAGCAGCATGACGTACCATGCGCGGCCCCGAAGCCGTTGCCTCATTTCAAGGCTGAAGATGGTTCGGATGCCGGTCCAGTACCCGAGCGATTGGGTGCGCGCTTCTTCCAGAGTCTCAGACTTCACTGTGCTCATTGCCGATCCGTATCCAGGCTCATATAGGTCTCTTCGAGGGCGCCGCCAGCGGGCGCAAAGGCTGTGACGACGACGTCGGTCATCACCAGGGTGCGAAGCAGCCAGGCTGCCTGCTCAGTGCTGCTGAGCAGTACCTGGTACTCGACGCGACGCGAGTCACCCCGCTCCTCGAAGGCGAGCCCGTGGCTTGTCAGGGCATCTGCAAGCGGGCCCATCGGCTCCGCCTGGATGCAGTACCGGCGTGACTGCCTTCCCGCTTCATCAAGTGTCTGGTTCTTCACCGATTCCCCGCGGTTGACGAAGACAGCACGGTCAGCGATCTCGTCCAACTCGGAGAGCACGTGGCTGGAAACCACCACCGTCTTACCCTGCCCGGCGAGCCGTCTGAGCAGTACCCGCAGTTCAATCCGTGATCCCGGGTCCAAGCCGGATGCAGGCTCATCGAGGAGGAGCACCTCAGGATCGTGAATGAGAGCCCGTGCCAGGCTGAGCCGCTGCTGCTGGCCGCGGGAGAGTATCCTCGCAGGCGCCTCGGCGTAGTCGCCCAGTCGCACTTCGGCGAGCAGCTCGTCAGCGCGCTTGCCCGCCGCCGTCGTCGTCATTCCGTACAGTGCACCCACGGTGGTGAGGATTTCGCGTGCCCTCAGCGATTCCCAAACACCAAGCGTGTCCGGCATCCAACCTACGCGGCGGCGGACGCTTGCGGCGTCCTCAAGCGGGTTGAACCCACCGACTGTGAGCGAGCCTGCATCGGGAGCCAGCAGTGACGCCAGCATCAGGAGCAGCGTGGTTTTTCCGGACCCGTTGGGCCCGATCAGCGCCGTCACTTCACCGGGCGGCGCCTCGAAGTCGATGTTGCGGACAGCCGCGACGGAGCCGAAGCTCCTTTGAATACCCTTGGCAATGATTCCCCCATACCCATTGGTCATGAAGTGACCCTAGCAAGGAGGCGCCGTTTTGCTGCATAATTCGACGCACAGTTGGGGCGTCTTCTGGTAACCGTTAAGATGGTCGATGCGGCTACCGCCGTGCATGTCCAGTTCGCTGGGCAACTCCCCTGTCCTATCCATCGACCTGTTTCGGGCGCCGAAGACGCCGCCGGACACTGTTTCACAAGTATTCAGCGAGCGTGCGCATGGCCTTAATTGTTCAGAAGTTCGGTGGTTCCTCAGTCGCGGACGCCGAGGGCATCAAGCGTGTCGCCAAGCGTGTGGTTCAGACGCAGGCGGCCGGTAACCAGGTGGTCGTGGTGGTTTCCGCGATGGGAGACAGCACCGACGAACTGCTCGACCTCGCAGCGCAGGTAAGCACCGAATCGAACCCCCGCGAAATGGACATGCTGCTCAGTGCAGGTGAGCGCATTTCGATGGCGCTGCTCGCGATGGCTATCCATGAATCCGGCTCGAACGCGCAGTCATTCACCGGCAGCCAGGCCGGGATGATCACGGACGCCATTCACGGCAAGGCACGGATCATCGCCGTCTCACCGCACCGGATCAAGACGTCCATTGACAAGGGCGACATCGCGATCGTTGCCGGCTTCCAGGGCATGAGTCGGGACAGCAACGACATCACCACCCTCGGCCGCGGCGGCTCGGACACTACCGCCGTCGCCCTGGCGGCAGCCCTGGATGCTGACGTGTGTGAGATCTACACCGACGTCGACGGCGTCTACACGGCCGATCCCAGGGTGGTGGCCACCGCAAGGAAGATCGCCACCATCTCAAGTGAAGAGATGCTCGAAATGGCCGCCTCCGGAGCCAAGATCCTGCACCTGCGATGCGTCGAATACGCCCGCCGATTCGGCGTGCCCCTGCACGTCCGCTCATCCTTCAGCCAGCTCGAAGGCACCTGGGTTCTGCCCAGCCCCGACGACACCATCAAGATTCAAGAGGGAGAACCCTTGGAACAGCCGATCATCTCCGGTGTTGCCCATGACCGTTCCGAAGCGAAGGTCACCGTAGTCGGCGTGCCGGACATTCCTGGCAAGGCAGCTGAGATCTTCAGGATCGTGGCTGGTGCGCACTCCAATATCGACATGATCGTGCAGAACGTCTCAACGCACGGTTCCGGGCACACAGACATCTCATTCACCCTGCCCGTCGTCGAGGGCGCTGATGCGCTGGCCGCGTTGAAGGCAGCCCAGGCCGAGGTTGGCTACGAGGGCATCGACTACGACGACCAGATTGGCAAGCTCTCACTCATCGGCGCTGGCATGCGATCCAATCCTGGCGTGTCCTACAAGTTCTTCCGCGCCCTTTCCGACGCCGGCGTGAACATCGACATGATCTCGACCTCCGAGATCCGCATCTCGGTAGTCACCAGCGCCGAACTGCTCGACACCGCAGTGCGGGCCGTGCACGCGGCATTCGAGCTCGACGGCGACGACGTCGCTACCGTCTACGCTGGCACCGGGCGCTAGCAGCCGCAGCACCCAGCACCCAGCACCCAGCACCCAGCACCCAGCACCCAGCACGAAAGTACCCCCGCAGTCCCATTGGGCTGTGGGGGTACTTTGCTGGTGCGAGTGTGGTGCTTTCTAGCTACTTGCCGATCGTGGGGGTGATGTCCTCACTGGGGCCGGAAGGCAGCTTGTCAGCTCCGTTTACCTGCGGCAGCGGTGCCACAGCTGCTGTGCCGGACCCGCTCACCGTCACGTTTACGAAGGTGACGTTGGTGGATCCCTGGTAGGTGATTCGACCTACGTAGGATCCTGGCTCGAGCCCGGTCCAGTTGAAAGTGACCTTGCCCTTGGTTCCGTTTGCGAGCTGCAACGGGTTCGGAGTCACTGTCGCGTTGCCCTGGTTGGCGCCCAGTACCGCGGCGTCGAACGTTGCCGCGGTTGCACGACCGTCGGTGCTTGCATACAGGTTGGCGACAACGGTGTAAGTACCTGGGATGGGGTTCCGAAGGGTCAGCGTCTCGCTGGCCGATGCGGTAGCCACCTGGGTGAGCTGACCCCTGGGATTGAAGACGAACAGATCGAAGTCCGCAGTGTCATCGGCAGATATCACCGACATCTTGGCGAACGGAGTTCCGGCTGGAACCTCCACCTCAGTCAGGAAGTTCGACGCATCGTTCGCTACCTCAACCGGCCCGGGAACCAGTGAGAGGTTCTCACGGCTGGCCTTGGAGAGACCGTCGATCGTCATGTTGATCGGGGCGTTGGTTCCCGAGGTGACGTCGATGGTTCCGCTGCCGTCAGGACCAGCTGAACTGAAGGAAACCTCGGCAGGCGCAACCACGGACTGCGGGCGAACCGCAACCGGGGAGGTCACAACCTTGCCCTGGCCTTCCCAGGTCAGGGAACCCTTGGCGAACTGTCCCAACGGTGCACTGGCATTCTCGAAGGTCACCTGGAAGGTGCGCTTTTCACCGGCAGCACTGAAATTCAGGATTGACGGTGTAACGGTAACGTTCACGCCGGGTACGTTCACCTTGGCCGCGTAGATACCTGCTTCGAGAGCGGTGACCGTTCGGGTGACGGTTACCTTACCGGTCAGGTTGCCGAGTGCGAAGGACGGAACATTCATGTTCTTCGCTTCGGTAGCCTTCAGACCCGCAATGTTTACAGGAACGCCAGTGCCCTTCACGAACTCAAGGTACTCACGCGATCCGGCGTCGTAAATCAGGCCCGGATTGAGAACGTTCAAGGGGTCAACCTGGCCAGCACCGGTAGCGAAGACGTCGCCGTCCACGCCGTCCTGGGCGGTCTTGAGCGAATCAGCAGTGGTCATCATCGCCGACTTCACTGCTGCAGGGGACCAGTCCGGGCGCTCGGCCAGGATCAGTGCGCCGACACCAGCGATGTGCGGCGAAGCCATCGAGGTTCCGGAGAGGAACCCGAACTGCTCGCCGTTGGACCCAACGGTGGAGACGCCGGCAAGTACTGCAACACCAGGAGCCGCAATGTCCGGCTTCAGGAGGTCAGAACCGGTAGCCAGCAGCGGGCCGCGCGAAGAGAATCCTGCGACCTGCGGAACTGGAGGCAGGGGCAGGCCTGTGGTGTCCTCAGGGACAAGGGCAACGGTGAGGTTCGGGTTGGCAGCAACCTTTGCCTTCAGTTCCGGACCCTGCGGAGCGTTGACATGGATGGTCGGGACGGCGTGCCGGTCCGAGTCCATGGAGGAGTCAGTCAGGTTCACCAGGATCATGCCGACGCCGCCCGTGCGGGCAACTTCAGCGGACTTGGCCACGCGGTCGTAGACTCCGCGGTCACACACGACGATCTTGCCGGTGACCTTTGCGGGGTCAAGCGAGTTCGGTGCGCACAGTGCGGCGTCGGTGCCACCTGCGGCAGCAGCATTGGCGGAAAGAACGACAGGGCTGGCAGCAACACCTTGGCTCATGACGCTGGCTCCACGGAACTTGCTTCCGTCGGAGAACTCGGCAGTTCCCTGCAGCGCGTGGCTGAAGGTGCTCGCCGCAACTGTGGTCAGCCAGGGGCCGCCGTGGTTGACGGTGCTGGCAGTCGGGCCAGAGTTCCCGGCCGACACAGCCACGAAGATACCTGCCGACGCTGCGGAAAGGAACGCAAGCGAGACGGGATCAGTGGTTGTGGTGGTGCTTCCCGAGATCGAGAAGTTCAGGACGTCTACGCCGTCGAGGATTGCCTGGTTGATTGCGGCAATCGAAGCGGAGCCGTAGCAACCGCCGGTGTTGGGGTCCGTGTCAGCCCAGCAAACCTTGTAGATGGAGAGCTTGGCCTCTGGAGCGACACCGGAGGACTGACCGAAGTCGCGGCCGTCGACAACCTGGGTCACCTTGTTGTTGCCGGCTGCGGTGCTGGCAGTGTGGGTTCCGTGGTTGTCGATGTCGACTGGGGAAAGAACTTCCTGAGGAGCGCGGTTTCCCTCGGGTACGAAGCGCACGAAGTCGTCCGCGAAGTACTGCGCCGCGAGAACCTTGGAGTTGCACTCTTCTCCGGTGAAGCCTTCGCCTGCCTGGCACTCGCCAACGAATGTTCCGCCGTCAGCCTTCAGCATGGCGATGTTGCCGTCAGCGTCGAGGTACGGCTCGCCGACCTTGGGCTGTTGGTTCCCCTTCAGGGGCTTGACCTTTTTGCCCTGGAAGAAAGGATTGTCGGGTGCGTAACCAGTATCGATGACACCTACAACGGTGCCAGCTCCCGCGTTCTTCACTCCGCCGAACTGAGTGTTCCAGGCGCCCTTCTTGCCGGGCAGGTTCAGGATGTCAATGCTCGTGTAGGCATCCGGGGCGTACTCGACGTCCTCAGCGACCATGAGAACCTGTGGATCCTTGGCGAGTTCAACCGCCTGGTCCGAGGTCAGTTGGGCACTGAAGCCGTTGATCGCGGCGGTGAAGGTGCGGTTGATGTCCACATCTTCTTCGGCGGCAACTGCCTTCTGCTTCTTCTCAAGGTGCTTCTGGTACTTCTGGACGTTTGCGTCCTCAGCATTGAGCTTCTCGCCTGCTTCGGGCTTGGTCGCTGCGATACCTGCAACGCCGCCGTCGTAGGTCGCCGCCGGCGCTTCATTGAGCACGACGATGTAGCGACCGTCAGGGTAATCCTTCGGATTAACCTTCTTGACTGGCTGGACCTGCTGGGTGGCAGTGGGACCGTTGGGTGCGGCGACAGACGGAGCCGCCATGGAACCGAGAATCAGCGGAAGGCCGACGGCGAGAGCTGTAGCCCTTCGCAATCCGCTTGCCCGCGGAGTCTTCTGTTGGGGGTCTTTCACGCTCTGGTTACCTTTCATCGAACGAGCGGCCGGACCTGCCGGCCTGAAAGCAGCTTGAGCGGGAGACGGATTGTGCCCTGAATCACACCTAAGCCTCGAACAGGCTACCCCCGCGCCCGGACATTTATCTTGTCGAGCTGGGTGCTGCCTGCCCGTTTGCGGGGGTTTGGAGCAAAATACAGTTTCCATAACGGTCGTGCATTAACTTATTCGGTCGACCATGGTAATGCACTGGTTGCCTCAGGCATCGGGGCCATAATGTAAATATGCAAACCACCACTGTTCTCATCGAGGACCAGTGGCTCCCGTTGGCCTCCGCCCACGCCGCGCGGGTCCGGAAATACACCGAGCCCTACCTTGAGCGCCGGTCTGAACGGCGGCCGCATCCGGTGGAAGATTTCCTCTTCACCTACTACACGCAGAAACCTGCCCAGCTCCTGCGGTGGCACCCGGGGGCGCGTACCGTCCTGACCGGACCGGCCGCCGTCGAACGCGCCGCCTGGAAGTTCTACCGCCGCCTTACCTCGGCTGAGCGTGAGGCTCTGGGCATAGCGAACGACGACGACGCCGTTACCTGCGATCCCGCCAGTTTCCTTGCGGCCCGGGGCGAGGCCGTGAAGTTCGCGCAGGTCATCCTCGGGGGAACAGCCGCACGCCCAGGACAGTTCAGCTGCTTTGGCCTGCACGAGTGGGCAATGGCCTACCGCTCGGAAGAGAATTCGATCCGCCACGAGTACCTGAACCTTCGGCTGGGGGCAAGTGGGACCGACGAAGTGGTCGAGGCAAACCGGATCCGCTGCTCACACTTCGACGCATTCCGCTTCTACACGCCGCAGGCCGGTCCGCTGAACGAACTGCAGCCCACCCGTGAAACACAGCGAAACCTTGAACAGCCCGGCTGCCTCCACGCCAACATGGATCTCTACAAATGGGCCTACAAGCTCACTCCCGCGTTGCCGAGCGAACTGGTCATGGACTGCTTTGAGCTTGCCTGGCGGATCAGGATCATGGATATGCAGGCCTCGCCGTATGACCTGAGCGAGTGGGGATACCCGCCGATTGCCATCGAGACGCCACCGGGGCGGGCGGACTATGTGCGCGCTCAGCGGCTGTTCTCGGCGGAATCACAGCAACTTCGTGCACAGTTGAGTGAGCGCGTCAGCGATCTGGTGCAGGATGTCCAGACCGGAACGGAACTTCAGGCGCGGTGAAACATTGAGGGCAACAAGGAGGTTACCCATGATTTCAATACGCAGTCCGCACTTACTGGTGTGTGCCGTGCTGACGGTGCTGCTGGCTGGGTGCGGGTCTCCAGGGGACACGCCCGGCGCTGAACTCACCCCCGCGCCGACCTCCAGCGACGCACCCGACACCTCAGAAGACCTGACCGATTCACCTACCGATTCGCCATCCGGTTCCCCAACTGAAACGGACTCCACCATGCCTTCCGAAACCGGCAAACCCACCCCCACCATGCCCAGCGATCCGGCAGCCGTCGGAACCGCGATGCTGTCCATCACCATCCTGCAGACACCTGAATCCGCTCCCACTGAGTACACCCTGGAGTGCACCAAGGATGGGGTCGGGGAAGCTACAACCCTGCCGAATGCGGAAGCTGCCTGCGAAACGGTGAGGAAACTCGGAGCCGAGTTCTTCACCGCTCAGCGCGATCCAAACCGCATGTGCACCCAGCAGTACGGCGGACCGCAGACGGCCACCGTCAAGGGCATGGTCGACGGCAGGCGCGTCATGGCCTCCTTCGCCGCGACTGACGGTTGCGAGATTGCGCGCTGGAATTCGCTCTCGTCGATTCTTGGTACATCCGGAACACAATAGGTCGCCCTTCGAACAGCAGTGGATCCCTTCCGGAAACCGGGAGGGATCTACTGTTTTGCGCCACTTTCGCGCCTCGCGTCACAGGTCACGTGATGCCCCCGAGCGCCGGTAGAATGGGACGGCAAGCTCGCGGAGCGCTGGATCGCGTCAGGGACTTCGTCTGGAGTCAATCATCCAAGCGTGAGACGGCACCCGCCGGGCAACTGCTTTTAACCGCACCTATTCGCAGTGTTTACACTTCACAGGAGTTGCCGGATGCCCCGGATCGTCGTTGACGTTATGCCCAAACCTGAAATCCTCGACCCGCAGGGCAAGGCCATCGCCGGCGCCCTCCCCCGGCTCGGATTTACCGGCTTCGCCGAAGTCCGCCAGGGTAAGCGTTTCGAGCTCACCGTCGAAGGCGACATCACCGAAGAGGTCCTGGAGCACGCGCGCAGCGCGGCCGCTACCCTGCTCTCGAACCCGGTGATCGAGGATGTGACCCGGGTCGAGGTCATCGAGGACGCACAGTGACCATCGAAACTCCCCTGATCGGCCAAACAGCCGCCGAAGCTGTGGATGAGAGCCTGGCCGGCGTCCGTGTCGGTGTGGTGACGTTTCCCGGTTCGCTCGACGACCGCGACGCCCTCCGTGCCGTCCGGCTCGCAGGAGGGACCGGCGTCGCACTCTGGCACGCTGATCACAGCCTCAAGGACGTTGACGCAGTCATCATTCCCGGCGGTTTCTCCTACGGTGATTACCTCCGCGCCGGTGCAATTTCGCGGTTCGCGCCGTTGATGGAGCAGATCACTGCCGCCGCGTCCGGTGGCTCCCTGCCTGTGCTGGGTATCTGCAACGGGTTCCAGGTCCTTACCGAAGCGCACCTGCTGCCCGGTTCGATGATCAAGAACAACCACCTGCATTTCCTGTGCCGCGACCAGCGCCTGGCCGTCGAGAACAGCGCTACGGCCTGGACGTCGTCGTTCTCGGATGGCGATGAAGTGGTCATCCCGATGAAGAACCAGGACGGCCAGTTCGTTGCTGACGAACACACCCTCGATGAACTCGAGGGTGAAGGCCGCGTGGTGTTCCGCTATGTGGGCGGAAACCCCAACGGCTCCCGTCGAGACATTGCGGGCATCACAAACCAGCACGGCAACGTGGTTGGCCTCATGCCCCACCCCGAGCATGCGGTGGAAGCTGGATTTGGCCCGGATTCGTCGGCGCTCGGTCCCGTGGATGTTCGCGGCGGCGTGGACGGGCTCGGAATTTTCACCTCGGTACTGCAGAAACTGGTCAATAAGTGAGCACTGAGACAACCACCAAAAAGTTCAACATCGACACCGTTGAGCATGCCGGGCAGACCCCGGAGCAGGATCTCCCCTGGGCAGAGCTTGGCCTGAAGGAAAACGAGTTCCAGCGCGTCGTGGAGATCCTCGGTCGCCGTCCCACCGCCGCCGAACTCGCGATGTACTCGGTGATGTGGAGTGAGCACTGCTCCTACAAATCCTCAAAGGTCCACCTGCGCCAGTTCGGCGACAAGGTCACCGAAGCCATGAAGGAGCACCTCCTCGTCGGCATCGGTGAGAACGCCGGCGTCGTCGACATTGGCGACGGCTGGGCAGTGACCTTCAAGGTCGAATCCCACAACCACCCCTCGTTCGTGGAGCCCTACCAGGGTGCTGCGACCGGCGTCGGCGGCATCGTCCGCGACATCATCTCGATGGGTGCGCGTCCCGTGGCGGTCATGGACCCGCTGCGCTTCGGAGCCATCGACCACCCCGACACCGCGCGGCTGGTTCACGGAATAGTGTCCGGAATCGGCGGGTACGGCAACTCTCTCGGCCTCCCGAATATCGGCGGCGAAGTGGTGTTCGACTCCGTCTACCAAGGCAACCCGCTGGTGAACGCGCTTGCAGTCGGCGTGCTTCGCCACGAGGACATCCGGCTGGCCAATGCGTCCGGCGTCGGCAACCGCGTGGTGCTTTTCGGCGCGCGCACGGGCGGAGACGGCATCGGCGGCGCGTCGGTGCTGGCCTCGGAATCCTTCGACGACGCCAAGCCTTCGAAGCGCCCTGCCGTCCAGGTTGGCGATCCTTTCGCCGAGAAGGTGCTCATTGAGTGCTGCCTGGAACTGTTCAAGGCCTCGGTGGTCGAGGGCATTCAGGACCTCGGCGCCGCGGGAATCTCCTGCGCCACGTCGGAGCTGGCTTCGAATGGGGACGGCGGCATGCACGTCGAGCTGACCAACGTCCTCCTGCGCGATCCATCGCTGACCCCGGGTGAGATCCTCATGTCCGAGTCGCAGGAACGCATGATGGCAGTCGTGACGCCGGAAAACGTTGCAGCGTTCGAGGCCATTATGGACAAGTGGGCTGTGGAGTACTCCTGGCTCGGTGAAGTCACGGACACCGGGCGGCTCATCATCGAATGGGACGGCGAGAAGATTGTCGACGTCGATCCCCGCACCGTTGCCCACGACGGCCCCGTCTACGAACGCCCCTACAACCGTCCCGAGTGGCTGGACGACGTCCAGGCGGATTCGTTCAGCGGCGAGCGCCCGGCTACCGGTGAGCTGCTGCGTGCGGCTGTTCTGGAGCTCATGGCTTCACCGAACATGTGCTCCAAGGACTGGATCACCAACCAGTACGACCGCTTTGTGCAGGGGAACACCGCACTGGCTATGCCCGACGACGCCGGAGTGGTCCGCGTCGACGAGGAGACCGGCCTGGGCATTGCCCTGTCCACCGACGCCAACGGGCGGTACTCATACCTCAACCCGTACGACGGCGCGCGGCTGGCCCTCGCCGAGGCGTACCGGAACGTTGCCACCTCGGGTGCTAAGCCCATGGCCGTCACGGACTGCCTGAACTTCGGCTCGCCGGAGGACCCCGAGGTCATGTGGCAGTTCGCCGAGACTGTGCGCGGCCTTGCCGATGCGTGCCAGGAGCTCGGAGTTCCAGTCACCGGCGGCAACGTGTCGCTGTACAACCAGACCGGCGGCGTTGCCATCCACCCCACCCCGGTGGTGGGTGTCCTTGGCGTGTTCGACGACGTCGCCCGCCGTACGCCGTCGGGCTGGCGTGAGGACGGGCAGGCCATCTACCTGCTCGGAACCACGCGGGATGAACTCGATGGCTCGGAATGGGCTAACCTGCGGGGCCACCTTGGCGGGCAGCCGCCCGCGCTGGACCTCGACGCCGAGAAGACGCTCGCGGCAATCCTGGTGAACTCGTCGCGGGACGGCATGATCGATGCCGCCCATGACCTCTCGGAGGGTGGCCTTGCTGCTTCGCTTTCCGAGGCGGTGCTGCGCTTCGGTGTTGGCGCGCGGATCGGAATTGACGAACTGTGCGAACGGGACGGGATCGATCCGTTCACGGCGCTCTTCTCGGAGTCCCAGGCACGAGCCATCGTCTCGGTTCCGCGTTCGGAAGAGGTTCGGTTCAACGACATGTGTACCGCGCGGAACTTCCCGAGAATCCGAATCGGTGTGGTGGACGTTGAGAACCAGGCCCTGGACGTTCAGGGGCATTTCACGCTGCCGCTTGCCGAGCTCAAGGACGCCCACGAGGCAACTCTTCCGAAGTACTTCGGCTGAAATCTGTCCACACGGGAAGCACGCTCCCTGCCGTTCAACCAGGCCAAACGGTAACCAGTTGAGGCGCCGGGGGCGTGCTGGTTTCTGTGCTCCAAATCGGTAGTCAGGCGTCCAGTTGCAGTATGGCCGCGCCGCGTGTGGCTTCCGCGTTGGGTGCCACGACATCCACCAGCGTGACACTGCCGTACTCACCGCACGGCGCTGACTCGCCAAGTTGGAGGTCTACGACGTCGGTGCTCGCCGCGGTGCGTACGGAGAGCTTCGCTGTTGGTACTCCTCCGGGCGCGCCGACCCGCATCAAGCCGATGCGGGCCCCGTGGTGCTTCAGCTGCGCGCCCTGCTTCAGCTGAACTGTCGATTCCGTTTCAGAACTCATAACCTGCCCTACTCGATCGAGCTGACGCTGGGGAAGTTCTCAAGGTATTCCTCTTCGGTGAGCCAGATGTCCCCGACCTTTTGCTCGCCGTCCGAAGCCGTACCGCCGTCGGGCCCCCAGGGGTTGCGCAGGTGGATCATTCGTTCGCCGTTTCGTTCCTCGATCCCCTCGACGATGTAGACGTGGTTGGTCACGATCTGGTCATGTTCCACCTCGTCGGGCCAGAGGTCGAAGAACCCTTGGTCGCCGGGTGCACTTGATGCGACAACGGGACCGCCACCCATTCGATCTTCGATCTGGTCGAAACTCAATCCACCCTCGGTCTGCGAATTTTGCCCGGTGATGGCTTCGAGGGCGCGCTGCGGGTCGTCGTATTCGATGTCGGAGTAACTGCCGCCGAAGAACTCTGCTGCGGCCTTCTCGTAAATCGTGGCGAAGTTCGGCTGGCCATTCGGGTCGCCAGCGTATGCCGGGACGCGCGTGGGATCAACGGTGATGTCCACGGGTTCGCCGTCGTCGTAGAAGCGCACGGTATAGGTGCCGTCCTCGTTCAGTGTCATGTGCTCGGCGATGAATTCTGGGTCCTGCCCGGCGACGGCCCCGAGACCGGCGAGCAACCAGCAGTCTGCGAGCGCGCCCTGGTCGATATCTTCCGGCTGCAGGTCCTCCGGGTTTTCGGAGATGGGAGTGTCGATGGGCTCGTGGTCTTCGCTGGTATCCGGATTGCCGGGGATGTCTTCTTTGTTTCCGGCGTTGACCACGGGATTGTCAGCGTCTCCAGGCCCGTCCGAACTGCCGCCCGAGCCTGCAGTGTCGCTAGAGCTTGCGCGTTCCTGGTCATCTGCCTGGGTCAGCAGCAGCTGGGAGTTGTTCCGCAGCAGGTCGCCACAACGCAGCAGCTGAGTGCGATGCGACGATCGCCAGGTGGTGCGGAAGGCAGAGGCATCCGGGCCTTGCCAAGGCGAGTGCTCGACCACCGAGTGCAGCGCAGCAGCAGCGGAGGCAATGCGATCGGCGCTGTCACCCATTTGCCGAGCCAACTGTCTCAGCTGCTCGGGATTGGCTCCCAAAAGGTCACTCATGAGCCTCCAGCACTCCGTCTGATCCGATTCGGTTTGTTCCCACTTCTACTGCAAA
Organism: Arthrobacter sp. TRD_SC_6; assembly: GCF_055361185.1. Lineage (NCBI taxonomy): Bacteria > Bacillati > Actinomycetota > Actinomycetes > Micrococcales > Micrococcaceae > Arthrobacter > Arthrobacter sp. TRD_SC_6. The sequence continues at coordinate 1,277,259 of NZ_CM143953.1, read as the reverse complement.
AGCTACTGGCCACTTAAGGCCGGCGCGATGGGCAGAGCTGCCCATCCCAGGGCCGGAGGGAGCCCGCTAGGCTGGAGCGACGGGCACAAGGAAGGCACTTGATATGGGGAAAAGGCGTGTGGCGGGTCCGAGCGCGTTAGTGGTGGGGGCGGGTTTGCTGCTGTCGGGCTGTTCGGGTTCAACAGCAGAACCTCCACTGGACCTGGAAGATGCCCAAAGCACGTACGCGGGAGTGCTCGAGGACGTTGCGGCCGCTCTTCAAAGGGCCTACCCGGATGCGACGGTCGTAGCGAATTCCAACGACACTCCTTCGGTGGGGCTTCAGGACGACGGAAGATGCGTGCTCTTCCTGCAGAACATTACCGTTGACATCCACGTTTTGATGCCCGACAACCGGGTCCGGACGGTCGAAGCCGTGTCAGGGGTGCTGGCCGAGCATGGTTTCTCGGAGCTTTCGGATGTGCAGACGGCCGGCGGCGGCTGGATTTCCACCGAGGCCGAAGACCAGCACGCCGCCACATTCCTTCTACGCGCCAAGAACCAGAGCGAACTGAGCCTCAGCGCGACAGTCACCTCACCGGACTGCTCGCTATCCTGAGCGAGTTTTTACCCGCTGTAGCCCGGCCTAACAGCTTGGACGTGCCTGAACCCTGTCCGGATCGTTACGAGCTCGAGGAGAGGTTGCCAGTGGCCAGCGGATAAGGTTGCCTCATGACAACGTTTCCGCTTATCAGTGCGCTGTTTGCTTTGATAGCGGCCCTGTTGCACGTCTATTTTTTTGTCCTGGAATCTGTTCGCTGGCGCCATCCATCGGTGTGGAGGAAGTTCGGTGTCCACTCCCAGGAGCACGCCGAAATCATGCAGCCGATGGCCTTCAACCAGGGTTTCTACAACCTGTTCCTTGCGGGCGGAGTGATTGTCGGGCTGGCACTTACCGGCACCCTGGCGGGGTACGGCATGATTGTCCTCGCGCTGGCCTCGATGGTGCTGGCCGCCGTCGTTCTGGTGTTGACCGTGCGCGGCCTTTGGATTGCGGCCCTGGTTCAGGGCGTACCACCGCTAATCGCGCTGCTCGGTCTGTTCTATCAAACGACGATCGCGTAGATGGTCACCCCGTTCGAGCTGAGTAGTGCACGTCTGAGCCTGGTTCCAATGCGCGCCTCCCACGTGACCTCCCTGGCCCGGGGGCTGCGTGACCCTTCATGGGCGGCTGACTTCCCGCAGCCGATGGACGTGGACTCAGCCCGTCATCTTCTCGAAGCCGGCCTACTGCACGACGGCGGCGCAGCCTTTGGGGTGTGGCTCATCGTGGAGCGGGGCACGGGTGTTGTGATTGGGACGGTCGGGTTTGACGGTCCGCCACAGGACGGCGTGGTGGGGGTCGCTTACGGGATCGTCCCGTCTCGCAGGCGCAACGGTTTCGCGCTGGAAGCTTTACGCTGCGTGACGGAGTATGCCCTGTCCCACCCGGGGGTGCTCATGGTTGAGGCGCATGCACAGTCTGAGGAGTCAGCCGGGGTGCTTCTCCGGGCCGGATACGAGGTGGTTGGTCCGCCGGGAGCGAGTACGGTGTTTCGCTATGACGGTGTGCGGGCCAGGCGACGCGCCGCCCGCAGGTACCCGCGGGTGGCCAGCCACTGACAGGTTCTGGCTATCGGCGCACCGAGCCGGTAGAACCAGTTCGAGTGGCGGCTGAACGCCCTCACCTCGAAGTACACCTGGCCATCGGCTGTGATCTCAGCGATGAAGGCTTCTTCCCCTGCCTCCGGGTGACCCGGCAGGGTGCCGTAGGCAAAACCCGCGCGGCGGGAGGCGCCGTCGTCGTCGTCGTTCGTGTTGGTCTCAGTCTGGATCTCCTCAACCCACACCACCCGGCAGGGCGCCTCCAGCCGGACGGCCCCGACGCCGAAGCCCACCACCACACGCCCGCCGACTACCGCCCGCTGGGCCGCTTTTACCCGCAACCCAGCGCCGCGATGAAGGTTGAATGTCATGATTCCGTCGGCGAGCTGGCGGAAAGCGATACCGCCCTGCCCGACCAGGATGCGATGCTGAAGCGGACGAAAACCAGCGGGCCACGCACCAGCCCTGGTGAGCCCGACTGTGGAGTACGTAAGCTCAGGCATCAGCGCCCCTTGCAAGCCTGGCCCAGCCGAGTGATTCCCTGTCCTTCCGGGGCAGGGAAGCGACTACGAGGTCATAGGAGTCTTCGATCATGTCTTTGAGCATCCCATCGGGGAGGGAACCGGTGCAGTCAACACCGTTCCAGTGGGTTTTGTTCATGTGATACGCACCCGTGATTTCACGGTGGGCCGCGCGCAACTGCTCAGCGAGTGCCGGCTCGCACTTGAGGCTCACCGAGAGCGCGGGGGCCTCAAGGTCTGACAGGGCGAACATCTTCGCCGGGCCGCCGGGTGCGCGCACCTTGAACACTGAAGCGTCAGGTCCGAAGGGGAAGTCCTCGAACGAACCCGGCATCGCGAGGCAGGTTTCCCGAAGCTGTACTGCATCCACACCACGAGCGTACTGCCAACCGGTGACACTATAGAGGGACCACATACCAAGGAGTGCACATGGGAGACCTCGGCCAGCAAGCGAGGAAGGTTGCTGACGGCGCTGAAGACGCCGCCGATTCGACGGCGTTCGAGACCGCTGCCCGGTTGGGTTTCGCAGCGAACGGCCTCATGCATATCGTGATCGGTTTCATTGCCATTGGTATCGCCATGGGCGGCGAGGGGGAAGCCGACCAGTCGGGTGCCATGGAACGCCTTGCCGCGCAGCCGGGTGGAGTGTTCCTGTTGTGGTTCGGCTTCATCGGGTGCCTGGCGCTGGCCCTGTTCCAGCTCAGTGAGGCAGCGTTCGCGTGGAATGAACGGGAATCCAAGGAGAAGTGGGGCCGAAAACTCAAGGCAATCGGGCAGGCCATTGCCTACGCTGCGATCGGAACGGGATTCGGGATCTACGCGCTTGGCGGATCGACGGACAGCGGGCAGACGACGCGGCAGTTCACCTCCTCCCTGATGGCGAATCCGGCCGGGGCAACCCTGCTCGTTGTGCTGGGCGCGGCCGTCATCGGGATCGGCGGTTACTACATCTACAAGGGTGCCAAGCGGAAATTTCTTGAGGACCTGCAGCGGACTCCCCGCCCGCCGTGGGGCACGGCCGTCAAGGTCACGGGCGCCGTCGGCTACTGCGCGAAGGGTGTTGCACTGGCAGTGCTTGGCCTGTTGTTCATTGTTGCGACGGTGAAGGCTGACCCCGAGGACTCAACCGGGATTGACGGCGCACTCAAGTCGCTCCAGGAACAGCCCTTCGGCGAGCTGATACTGGGAGTCATCGCTGTAGGGCTGATTGCCTACGGCGTCTACAGCATCGTGCGCGCTCCGCTGGAAAAGATGTAGCCGCTACAACCCGAGCCGTGGCGCTTCGATTGCCGGGCAGGCGTTCATGACGACGTTGAGCCCGGCGTCCGCGGCACGCTTGGCTGCTGCTTCATCGATCACCTCGAGCTGGAGCCATACAGCCTTGGCACCGATCGCAATCGCGTCGTCAACCACTGCGCCCACGCGTTGGCTGTTCACAAAGCAGTCGACGACGTCGATCTCACCCTGGCCGTCCCGCGCTTCCTGCAGCGTCTTGTAGCCGGTGCGGCCGTGAACCTCGTCCCCCTTCAGGCTCACGGGCACAATGTCCATGCCGAGCCGGTCGATGAGGAATTTGGACACGCCCACTGCCGGGCGGGCCGGGTTGCTCGAAAGCCCGACGACGGCCCAGCGGCCCGGCGTGGTCATCAGCTTCTGGATGGTCGCGGGATCATTCTGGTGGGGCATGGGTGCCTTTCAGCTTTAGACGGATGTCAGTTCGGTTGCGGGTTGTTTAGGTTCCGTGGTGGTTCCACGGAACGTTCGCCGGTAAGCGGCCGGGCTGGTGCCAAGTGCCCGCTGGAAATGGTGGCGCAGCAGCACCGCCTGACCGAAGCCCGTTTCGCGGGCGATGGCCTCGATGCTGAGATCGGTCTTTTCGAGCAGGCTCTGCGCGCGGAGGACACGCTGGGCAGTGAGCCAGGCGGCCGGCGTCGTACCCGTTTCTGCCTTGAAGCGGCGGGCGAAGGTGCGCTCGGACATGTGTGCGCGAACGGCGAGGGCACTGACCGAGTGCTCGAGGCTGAGGTTCGCGTCCATCCAGACGAGGACGTCCTCGAGGGTGTCGCACTCGACTACGGATACCGGGCGGTCGATGTACTGCGCTTGCCCTCCCGCCCGGTGCGGCGGGACGACCATGGATCTAGCGATGCTCGTTGCAGTGGCAGCGCCGAGCTCGGTGCGCACAAGGTGCAGGCAGGCATCGATTCCGGCAGCCGTGCCCGCGCTGGTGATGATGTTGCCGTCCTGGACGTAGAGGACGTTCTCGTCGACGGTGACTTCCGGGTACTTTCTCGCGAGCTGCTGCGAGTACATCCAGTGCGTTGCTGCACGTCGTCCGTTGAGCAGTCCAGCCTCGGCCAGTACAAACGCGCCGCTGCACACCGAGAGCACCCAGGCTCCACGGGCGTGGGCCGCTCGGAGCGCTTCGTGTACTTCGGGCGGGCAGGGAGAGTTGACCGTGTACGGCAGCATGAGCACGAGGTCAGCGGTCTCTGTTGCAGTCAGATCCTGTGTCACCTCGAGCGAGAAGCCAGTTTTGCCCGGCAACAGCCCGGGGTGGGGTGTGCAGACCCGGAAGTCGAAGTCGGGGACGCCATCCTGGCGGCCGGAGCGGTCGAGACCGAAAATCTCGCACGCCACGCCGAACTCGAAGGCGGCAACCGGCGGGAGGACAATCGCTGCGACGGACTGAAGCATGGAGCCAGTATGGCAGCATTTGAGCGAAAGGGTAAGATCCGCCAGACGGAGGCTAGCCCGTAACGCCTTCGTCTCGCTGCGCCGCGAACTCCCCGCGCCAGAGATGCTTCGCTTCAAATCCAAGGCGGTCACGAGCCTTGTCAACGGAAACCAACGTCTCAAACTCCCCGAGCCCTGGGCGGACGGGCACGCCAGGAAAGTGATGCGCGGCGAGCTCCGCCGTCGGAATAGCGCTGCCGGTGTCGGGGGCAGCGACGTCGTACACTTCGAAACCGGGTGCCGCGTGCTTCAACGCATGGGCAACGGCGGTGGCTCCATCCCGGGCGTCAATGTAACTGAAGAGCAGGTCGCGGCGGTAATCAGGGCTGGAAGCGCGCTCGAAGGTTCCGTACTCCCCCTCCCCCACCACATTCGTGAAGCGCAGGGAGGTGATGCTGAGCCCCTGCTCCCAGCGAACCAGCTCCGCCCACATCGCTTCCTCGGCAACCTTGCCGAGTCCGTAGGTGTTGTTGGCCCGGGTGGTTTCCTCGTCGATCGGGAGTAAGGCTGGCGGTTCATCAAAGGGGAAACCCATGGCGGTGATGCTTGAGGCGGTGACGATGGTCCGAATCCCGGCGCGCATTGCGGCGTGGACCACGTTGAAACTCACGATGACATTGTTCTGGAAAGTGGCGGCGTCGGGGACAAGCCCGTTCACGGGAATCGCGGCGAGGTGCACCACGGCGTCCAGTCCCTCATGGCGCGCGGTCACGCCGAGAAGACTGTCGAGCGTTTGTCCGTAATCGCTGAGGTCGACTTTGGTGAACCGGGCCCCAGCCGGCCCGGTGAGGTCCAGCCCAACAACATCATGGCCGTCTTCGAGCAGCCGGTGGACTGTTGCCTTGCCGAGCTTGCCAGAGCTGCCCGTTACGGCGATGCGCATATGATTCCTTGCGATAGGTTCAATGGTCGGTTGGATGGGTTGCATAAAGTATCAACTTCGCATGATGATACAATGAGGGCGGAAATGACTGGGGTTCGACTGGTGTCCGGTGGTGAAGAACCGGCTGGGGTCGGGCCCGCCGAACGGAGCACCGTGCAACCCTCCCGCCACACCAACCCCGTTGACGGCCAAGTGCGCCTGCTGACCAAGGTTGCCCGGATGTACCACGAGCGGAACGTCCGCCAGGCGGATATCGCATCTGCGTTGAACATTTCGCAGGCGAAGGTGTCCCGGCTGCTGAAGCGTGCGGCCGCGCAGGGAATTGTCCGCACCACGGTGATGGTCGCGCCTGGCGTCCACTCCGACCTTGAGGAGCGTCTGGAAGCGAAGTTCGGGCTGCTCGAGGCTGTGGTCGTTGACATCGAAAGCGACGACGATGAACGGGTGGTCCTCTCGGCGCTCGGCGCCGCGGCGGGTAGCTACCTTGAGGCCACTCTTGGCGGCGGAGACCGTATCGGCATCGCCTCGTGGAGCCAGACCCTGCTGGCAATGATTGACCGTATGCGGCCGTTCACCGTGCGTGGTGCCACGGAAGTAGTGCAGCTCCTCGGTGGAATCGGCACACCGGATGTTCAGAACCAGGCGCAGCGCCTGGTTGGCGAGTTTGCACGGATGCTCGCGGCGGAACCAATCTACGTTCCCGCGCCCGGCATCGTCGCGAGCCGCGAGATCAGGGACAGCCTGCTCAAGGACAGCGCTCTCACCGAAGTGACCCGCCGCTGGAAAGAACTTTCGATGGCGATCGTCGGCGTAGGAAGCGTTGTGCCATCGGAGCTGCTCGCGGAAAGCGGAAACGCCTTCTCTCCCGAGGACCTTGAGCGTCTCTCGGAGGCCAAGGCGGTGGGCGACATCTGCCACCACGTTTTCACCGCAGACGGTACCAGTGTCACCGGCGACCTTGCGTCCCGCACCATTTCCATTCCGGTCGAAGACTTTCTCGCCATCCCCCGCCGCATCGGAGTGGCGGGCGGGTTGAGGAAGCGTGAACCCATTCTCGGCGCCCTGACCGGTGGATGGATCAACGTGCTGGTCACGGACATTGACACAGCGAAAGCGCTGGCGGGCGGTGAAGGCGAGGTTCACGGTCGAGGGAACGGAGAAGTCAGCGGGGCACGGGAAGAGACTCAAGCAGTTCCCGCAGACGCCTGACGCCGGACTCCAGGCTGGTCAGCACAGGTACCTTGACCTCCACAATCTGGGCGGCGCTGGCCATTGATGCCTGAGCCAGAACAACAACGTCCGACGACGACGCCGCCTCCCTGATTGCCTCGGCTACCTTATGGTCGTGCTTCGCCCGGTCCCCTGCGGCGACAGCCGCGAAGGCGCCGTCAACCACGACGCTGCGCAGCTCCGGAGTGCGGCCGACGAGTTCGGCGCGCTCACGGATGAGACGGGAGGTAGGTTCACACGTGGTCGCAAGGGTGGCGAGCACGGTAATGCGGTTGCCGGTCAAAACGGCTTCGTCGGCCATAGCCTCATCAATGCGCAGGACCGGTATACCCACCTCCAACGACGTAGGCGCTGCGAGTTCTGAAATAGAGGAGCAGCTCAACATGATCGCCTCCGCCCCAGCCTCCCGTGCAGCCCTGGCCAGATCAGCAACGCGCAGGGGAACCGATGCGGAAACCCTGAGGTTGCCCAGGTCAGCAACAATCTTGTCGTCCAGGTAGTTGATGGCCGTGACCTCCGGGAGCTCCCGCTTCACCAGGTTCATGATCGGCTCGATCACCACCGCGCCGGTATGGATCAACGCTACGCGGGTACTTTCAGTCATGAGCGTTCCCTAACCCTTTACCGATCCTGCAGCCATGCCGGCCATGATCTTCTTGTTGAGGAATATGAATACAAGCAATAGCACCACGATGTTGATGCTGACGGCTGCGAAAAGCGGGCCGTACTGGGTTGACCCGAACTCGTCGCTAAGGCTCAGCAAGCCGACCTGAATAGTGGCGAGCTCCGGACGCGTGGTGAACGTCAACGCGATCAGCAGGTCATTCCACACGCTGAAGAACTGAACCAGGGCGACGGTAAGGATTGAGTTTCGCATCATTGGCAGCCCGATCGCGAAGAACGAGCGAAGCGGGCTTGAGCCGTCAACTGTTGCTGCCTCGAAGATCTCCCGCGGAACCGAACGGAAGTAGGCAGCCATCAGGAACGTGGTGAGGGGCAGTCCCATCACCGTGTAGGTGATGATCAGCGGCCACAGCGTGTCGGTCAGGCCAGCACGGAAGTAGATGGTGAAAAGCGGAACAAGGATCATCTGACCGGGCACCATGATGCCGGCAAGGATGTAGAGCAGCACCCCATTCCTGCCCTTCCAGATCATCACTTCCAGCGCATAACCCGCCGCGACACCGATCAGCACGATGAGCGCCACTGCGGGAAGTGTGACCGCGATGCTGTTGAGGTAGTTCTTGCCGACGTTGCCGTTGGTCAGCGCGGTTGTGTAGTTGCTGAAGTCCCACTGCTGGGGCAGGGACAGCGCTGGATTCGAGAGAAACTCGGCCTGCGTCTTGAAGGAGCCGAGAACCATCCACAGCTGCGGATAGAGCACGACGACGACGAGCACCGTCACCATGATCCAGACGGGTAGGCGCTTCAGGGAGCGCATTGCCCTGCGCTTCGCCGGACTCTGCCGGACCGGACGCTCAGGTGCTACGGGTGCACTGCGAACCGCTGTATGGGCAGTCATGTTAGTCCTCCACCTTGCGACGAGACGAGCGGAAGATGCCGAGTGTGAATACCAGGCATAGGAAGGTCAGGACGAGGGCTATGGTGCTGCCGTAGCCGTACTCCGCATATTCGAAGGCGGTGCGGTACATGTACAGGGTGAGCGGCGCGGTCGATGTTCCGGGCCCCCCGTTATTCAGTGCGAGCAGGCTGTCGAAGACCTTGAGCGTCGCGTTGAGGCTGAAAATGATCGAAGACAACAGGATGGGCAGGGATAGCGGAAGGACAATGTGCCGGACCAGGCGCAATCCACTGGCGCCGTCGAGCTTCGCGGACTCCAGGATCTCGTCGGGGATGTCCAGCAAACCGGCATAAAGCAGGATCGCGTAGAAACCCATCGAACCCCACAGCGTCATCACGATGGCGGTTGCCATAGTGCCGCTGGTGGTAGCCAGGAACTCCACGCTGTTCATGCCGAAGAGGTTCAGAAGATCATTGACCGGGCCCTGATTCTCACCGACCGCAACGAAGCTCTTGAAAAGGAGAGCGACAGCAACTGTGGGCAGGATGGCCGGGAAGAACACGATGGTGCGGAGGATTGCAGAACCCTTGCGCAGGACGAACACGTACAACAGGGCCAGCAGGTAGCCGAGGATGACCTGGCCGATGGTTGCGGTGATGGCGAACATCACGCTCACACCCAGCGACTGCAGTGCGGCCTGGTCGGTGAAGAAGGTGGTGAAGTTGTCAAACCCCACGAATTCGAAGCCGCGCAACGTATTGCCCTCGAAAAAGGAGAGCCCAAAGGACCAACCAACCGGAACGATCTTGAGCAGCGTGTAGAGCAGCAGCGCCGGCCCCAGCAGGATGAAGATCGTCTTGCGATCCCCGAACACTGAGTTCATGGTTGAAACCCTTTCTTCGCGGGAACCGGCCAGGCCATCACGGAGGACAGCCTGGCCGGAACGAATTTACTTGGCGGCGTCGATGCTTTCCTGAAGCGCGGCCATGTAGTCCTCAGGTGACATTTCGCCACTTGTGAGGAGGGTGACGTTTGTGGATGCGAGCGAGTTGCTCTTGGGATCCATCAAGGCTTCGAACCAGAGCACCGGCTCCTCGAGCGCGGTGATTTTCTCCTGGATATTTGCCGTTGGCTCAGGAACCTCTGTGACCTCCGCGTTGACTTTGAAACCGGAGATGACGCCTGCTTCCTGCAATGCCTGCGCACCATAGTTCTCGGAGATGCAGGAGAGCCAATCGCCTACCTTCGGGCCGTACTGCTCTGCCGACATCGCCATGGCGGCTCCGGCGTTAGCGGCGTACTGTTCGATGGAGCCCGCGCCGCCGTCCACGCCTGGGAACGGCATGAAGCCAACGTTCTCTGCACCGATGGTGTTGCGCTCCGGATCATTGATCGCGCCGAGCAGCCAACTGCCGTCATAGGTCATGGCTGCTTCTCCGGTCAGGAAAAGGTTGGTCGAAGTGTCAGGGTCGCGTGTGGAGAATCCATCCCCAAAGTGACCGGCAGCAGCCATATCGGCGAGCGCCTGCGCACCCGCTACATACTCGGGGTCGGTCAGCTTGGCGCTGCCGTCCTGCACTTTCTGGAAGGCGTCCGGGCCGACATTGCGGAAAATGTGCATGCCCATGAGTCGCGTCAGGGGCCATCCTGCAGCACCGGCCTGCGTTGTGGGAATGACTCCCGCATCAGCAAGCGTTGCGTTGGCTTCAACCAGCTCATCCCAGGTCTGTGGCTCCTCGATGCCGTTGTCGGCGAAGATCTGCTTGTTGTACCAGATTCCTTCAATGTTGTACTGGTATGGCAGGGACACCATGCCGCCGTACACGCTCTGCACTGTTTCGGCAGCGCCCGGGAGGACGTTCTCCCAGACCCCGAGTTCCTCCAGCGCGGACTGGTAATCAAGGACCAGTTCATTGCTGCCCAGGTCCCCATCCGGGCGGACCATAGCGGTACCGGCGATGAAGTGGGCGGGCAGCGCACCCTGACCTGCAAGGAGGGTTACCTTCTGCACAGTGTCAGCCTGAGCAACCTTCTGGTGCTCAAGCGGAAGGGCCTCGTTCTCCGCGGCGCAGGCGCCTTCGGCAAGTGCATCAAGCTGCTCTTCGAGAACTGCGTTCTCATTGGCAGTAAGAACGGTGAAAGTTTCGGGATCGGAGCCCGCGGCTGCTTCCTCTCCGGCTTCCTGTGATCCACCACCACCACCGCACGCGGCGAGCGGGGTGAGCGTGGCTAATACAAAGGCCGTTGCCATCATTTTGCGGCTTCGGGTTGTCTTCATGGCGTCCTCCTTGACGACTGCTTCCGGTGAGTGCAGTTGAACCGTTTCATCCCCTGGCCATTCTCCACCATTGTGTTCTAAGTCACCAGTGAGAGAATATTCAGGTTCGGCGTTCGAGTTGAGCGTATCACGATTCCTGACTGTTTTGAATATTCATTCAAGTTTGCGAGAATACTCATATGGCCATCCCGGGCATCCACCCGAGAACATCATCGACAATGAGGACGACACGCCATGAAGACAGATATATTGCCGCGTCAACGCGATGTACTCACTGCGCTTGCAGCCCCGAATATTGCCTGGACCCAGGGCTTCTGGGGTGACACCCTCGAACGGACGCGTGCGGTAACCGTGCCTGGTATCTGGCGATCACTCAGCGATCCAGCGGTCAGTCCTGGCTGGCGCAACTTCCTCATTGCATCCGGAGAAGCGGATGGCGAACACGAGGGCCCCCCTTTCCTGGACGGCGATCTCTATAAATGGCTGGAGGCTGCAATCAGCCTGCTGGAAACGGCACCCAACCCGGACCTGGAAGCCGAACTCGAGCAGATTGCCAAGCGGATAGCCTCGGTCCAGCGGGAAGACGGTTACCTTCACACCCCCACCACCATTGCGGAGCGCAACGAAGTGGCAGCAACCGCTTTAGCGGACCGCTATAACTTCGAAACCTACAACCTTGGCCACCTGATGACCCTCGGCGCCCGCCATCACCGGGTTACGCGGAGCACCGTTCTGCTGGACGCTGCACAGAAAGCAGCAGGCTTCCTGGAGAACCTTGCCGAGAACCACGCCGATGAACTGGCCCGGAGCGCAATCTGCCCGTCCCATTACATGGGGGTTATTGACCTCTACCGGGAAACCGGCAACGAACGCTACCTTCGCCTGGCCGAAGCTTTCGTGGCCGTACGCGACAACTTCGCAGGTGGGGACGACAACCAGGACCGCATACCGGTGCGGGAGCAGAGAGTGGCAGCCGGTCACGCTGTGCGCGCAAATTACCTCTATGCCGGCCTTGCCGATCTCGTATCTGAGACCGGAGACGCGGAACTGGAAAATGTTCTTGCGGGATTATGGGCCGACGTCGTCGACACGAAGCTCTACCTGACCGGTGGTTGTGGCGCCCTGTACGACGGCGCCTCTCCGGATGGAAATCCGTGGCAGCGCGAAATCAGCCGCGTACACCAGGCCTACGGACGTGCATTCCAGCTGCCGAACACGACGGCGCACAACGAATCGTGCGCGAACATCGGCATGATTTTCTGGAGCGAACGCATGCTGGCGTTGACCGGTGATGCCCGGTACGCCGAGGTCATTGAGCGCATCGTATATAACAGCCTGCTCGCCAGCATCAGTCTTGACGGAAAACGCTTCTTCTACACGAACCCACTCCGTCAGGTCCGCGACCTTCCGTTCCCGCTTCGCATGCCCGGCGAAACCGCAATGAGGCCGGTACCTGACCCGCCGCCGTCGGATGCCCGTCTGCGTGCGGAGTATCTGAGCTGCTTCTGCTGCCCGCCGAACATCGCCCGCGTTCTAGCGCAGTTGCACGAGCGGGCGGTTTCAACCTCCGACGACGGCCTGTGGATCCACCTCTACGGTAGTGCGGAGATCTCCGCCGAACGTGGCGGGTGCAGCCTCACGCTGCGCCAGGAAACCGACCAACCCTGGGGTGAGCGTGTGGATTTCACAGTCACCGCAGCGGCAGGCGGCGGGTTGCCGCTCAAGCTGCGCATCCCTGTCTGGAGCGACGGTGCCGGCCTGACGGTCAACGGTGAAGCGGTGGAGGTTGCAGAACCGGGCAGCTACACCACGATCACCCGGGAGTGGAGAGACGGCGACACAGTCACCCTGACGTTGCCGATGCAAGTCAGGGTTGTGCGCGGGAACCGTCTCGCGGAGGAGATTTCCAATCAGGTAGCCGTTACCCGTGGCCCATTGGTCTATTGCGTCGAGGGCCAGGACCTGCCCGAAGGCGTCCGGTTGGAACAGGTCGCGCTGCGACGGGGTGTCAGACCGACGCCGGTGGAGACCGAGCTTGGGGGGCGCCGTATCGTGGCCCTCGAATGTGAGGCGATTGTCCTGCCGGTCGGCGATCGCGCCGAGCTTTACACCGATCTGGAAGAAGGTGCACTCCAGACCATCCCCGTACGTCTGATCCCCTACTTCGCGTGGGGCAACCGCGGGCCGTCGGAAATGTCCGTCTGGCTGCCGTTGGTGTGGTGAAAACAATGACCCAGACACTGCCCTCTGCCGGATCGGCCACCACCTCACCGCCGTCATCCTTGTCGCAGCATGTTGTCGCGACTTACTACATCGAAACTTCACTTGACCTGCAGCAGGCCGCGGAAGTGCTGGCCGGAGAGCAATCCACCGGCACCTTCGTCAAGGTCGCGCGGGAATCCGACGATCTGCGCGCGCAGTTCGCTGCACAGGTTGAAGAGTTGAAGGAAGTGGAGTTGGTCGGTTCGAGCTGCCTGCCGGGATCTGTGGGTGATCCTGTTTCGCGTCGGGCCGCGCGGGTCAAGCTTCGATTCCCATTGGCGAACTTTGGACCTTCCCTGCCCAACCTGCAGGCGGCTGTTGCGGGGAATCTGTTTGAGATCAAGGAGCTAGCGGCCATCAAGTTGGTTGACCTTGACCTTCCTCCTGCCTTCGCGGAGCGGTATCCCGGCCCTCAGTTCGGTGTGGAAGGCACCCGTCGGCTCATGTCCCGTCCTTCGGGGGCCATGATCGGCACAATAGTTAAACCCAGTATCGGCCTCTCCCCACAGGAACTTGCCGAAGTGGTGGCCGAACTGGTGGACGCAGGAGTGGACTTCATCAAGGACGATGAGCTGCAGGGGAACGGACCCCTCGCTCCGCTGGCCGAGCGTGTCAGGGCGGTGATGCCGGTACTTGAGCGGCACGCCGACCGCACCGGAGTGTTGCCCATGTACGCTTTCAACATCACTGATGACATCGGTCGTCTCGAGGCGAACCATGACCTTGTTGTAGAAGCGGGCGGAACCTGTGTGATGGCGTGCATCAACATGATCGGCCTGGCGGGAGTCGAATACCTGCGCCGTCACTCGACGGTTCCCATTCACGGTCACCGTGCCATGTTCGGTGCAGTGAGCCGGTCCGCGCAGCTGGGTTTCTCATTCCGGGCCTGGCAGAAAATGGCGCGCCTTTCCGGCGTCGATCATCTGCATACCAACGGCATCAGCAACAAGTTCTATGAGAGCGACGCCGAAGTGCTCGATTCAATCCAAGCGGTGCGTGAGCCGCTGCTCGGCCAACTTCCCACGGTGCCGGTCTTGTCTTCCGGCCAGTGGGCAGGGCTGGCCCATGCGACTCATGCCGCAATCGGTACGACAGATGTACTGGTGTTGGCCGGCGGCGGCATTCACGGCCACCCGGATGGTGCCTCTGCTGGAGTAGGCAGCATGCGGGCCGCCTGGGATTCGGCAGAGCGGGGTGAAACGGTTGAGAGCGCACTGGAATCCTCGGCCGCGTTCCGCCGTGCGGCGGAGATCTTCGGTACTCCGCGTGCCTGATCTACGGCTTGCGTTCTACGGAGACGACTTCACCGGCAGCGTTGACGTTCTCCTGCAGACAATGCGTGAGGGCTGGCGGAGCCGCCTGTTCCTCGGACTTCCGGACCAGGGCGAACTGGAGAGGGCAGCGAAGGAGTCCGACGCCGTTGGGATAGCGGGAATTTCCCGCTCCCTCCCGATGGAGCGGCTTGCCAGCGAGGTGCGGCCAGCGCTTGAATCCCTCGCCCTTCTCAAGCCCCACATCATTCAGTACAAGGTATGTTCGACGGCGGATTCCTCACCGGAGGTGGGAAACATTGGCCGGGTGATCGAGGTGGCCCGAGAGCTTTTCTCCCACGCCTGCTCTGTTCCCGTGCTTTTCGCGCAGCCTGATTTTGGCCGCTACACAAGCTTTGGACACCATTTCGCGGCCGACGACGGCGTGGTGTACCGCCTGGACCGGCAGCCCACCATGTCCCATCATCCGGTGACGCCCATGCACGAGTCCGAACTGGCGAAGCACCTCTCCAGGCAGACCCACCTGCCGATCGGCAGCCTGCATTTTACGGAGTACTCCGACGGCGCCGGCCTGGCTCGTGAACTTAAACAGCGTCCGGAGGCTGCAGTGGTGCTCGATGCGCTCTCCGATCAGCACATCACCCTTATTGGCGAAGCGGTGGTTACTGAGCTTTCAGGCCTCCCGAGATTTATCGTTGGGTCCGGTGGGTTGAGCAGGGGTATCGCCCGGGCGCTGCCCGCTTCCACGGGAGCGGCCGTCGATGCGGACCTGAACGACGACGGCCCGACCCTCGCGGTTTCAGGCAGCCGATCGCCGCAAACCAACCGGCAGGTGGGGGAAGCCGTCCGCCAGGGATGGACCGAAGTTGTGCTGCGGCTCGAGGATAAGCCGTTCGATTCCCAAGTTGCCGACATCGTGCTGAGTGAACTGGCAGCGGGACGCAGTGTCGTAGTGACCACCGGGGCGGACGCAAACTACGACGCAGGTTTGAATACTTCCCCTGTGGACACCGATCTGGTGGCTGTCATCGCGGCCCGGCTCGCCGCCGTCGTCGAATCTGCTCTTCGTGCCGGAGCCACCCGACGCGTGATCATCTGCGGCGGTGATACCTCGAGCAGGGTGGTTGGCCTCCTCGGAGCCCGGTCGCTGACGATTGCGGCGAACCCGATAGGCAACGTTGTTGTCTGCGCGGTCGCCTCCCGGAACGAGTGGCTCGACGGCGTGGAGGTTTTGCTGAAGGGCGGCCAGGTGGGTCCGGTGGACCTGTTCGAGCGTATCCGGGCGCTGCGCTCAGCTGCGGTTTAGCGCGGCCCGGGAAGTCAGATCGAAAACCGGACGCGCCAGGTGGTTCCCTCGCGGGGGATGCGGTATTCCTCGGGAAGCGCCGGGCCGCAGGCAGCCGAACCGATTCCCAACTGTGTATGGTCCACGTTCAGCCACACCCGGCCGGAATCAGCCAGCTGGTAGGGGCGGCGCGCGACCTCAAGCTCTTCGCTCGTCCACCGGCGTGCGGTGAAGCCGAAAACCGGGTCACCTTCGATGCGCAGTGTCGGGTGGTTCTCTCCGGACAGTTCCAGCCAGCGGGTATCCAAATGATTGCCGTTCTCCTGCGGGACCGGGTAGTGCACCTGCAGATCGTCGATGGTCGAGGAGAAACGACCGACTGCGGCAGCCTCCTGGGAGTCGATGTAAGATTCACCCGGCCCCCGTCCAAACCATTGGGCATAACGGTATTCCCCCGGTAGACCGAGCCGCAGCCCCAGCCGGGGCAACACGACATCCCGGTGTTGGTAGGGCGTGTCGGACCACGGGCCAGTGAACTCGACGTTGACTTCGAGTAGCAGGGAAGCATCATCTGCGGTCCAGTCGAACTGGTACTCAACCGCGTGTGGATGGGTCGCCGCAGCTAAGCGGCTCCGTACCCTGATGCGGTCCTGAAGCACCTCGACGGCGTCAGTGCGGTGCAGCATGCGGTCGATTCCGACCGCGAGCCACACGCCCGCCAGGTTATTCCGCCCGCCCTGTCCACGGTCATTCTCGGTGGGGGCGCGGTAAACATCGAGGGTTGGTCCATCGAGTTGCAGCGGCCCGAACCGGCTGAGCTTGCCGGTCGAATCGAATGCCGCGTCGCCGAGCCGGAGTGCGCCGTCGTCGTGTACTGGGTATCTGGACGGGCTGCTCCGGGGCAGGCTTTGATGGGCAACCAGGCCCTGCGACCGTGCCACCAGGTGTCCAGCCGGCGCCCAGTCGACGTCCCTTGCGAGGACCGCCTCAATAGTAAGCCACCACTCCCCCACGCCGTCGGTGTTCAGCACCGGGCGCGGCACAGTAACCGTGCCCCCTGCGACCACCCGCGGAACGTCAAGGGAACCGGATGCCTTCTCCTCGCCGTCGACGGTGAGGTGCCAGTGGAACGTGAGGTGATCGAGTGAGAGGGTGTCGTAATCGTTGAGGATTTCGATTGAATCGCCGACGGTCATCATGACCGGCTGCACCGCCGCCTTGAGCTCAGCGAGGCCCGGCGTCGCCGAACGGTCCGAGAAAACCAGCCCGTCCAGGCAGTAGCGCGCCCCGTTGGGGCGGTACGGGACGTCAGAGCCGTGCATGATGAACTCATTGCCGCGATCATCCTGATGGTTGAAGCCGTGGTCGATCCACTCCCAGACGAATCCCCCACAGAACCGCTTATGGGCCTTGAGGATGCGATGGTAATCGCTGAGTGATCCCGGGCCGTTACCCATCGCGTGGGCGTATTCGCACATGAGGAACGGGAGGGAGCGCCGGCGGGCGTCGTCGTCGTCGTTCACTGCCTCCGGGCGCGGATCTTCACCGCGGCCAATCTGTTCAAGTAACTCAAGCGAGGGGTACATGAGGGACGCGAAGTCCGAGTTGCGATAGCTGGGATCACGTTCGTAGTGGATGGGCCGCGACGGATCGCGGTCGCGGAGCCAGATCTCAAGAGCGCCGAAATTCTCACCGACCCAACTCTCATTGGCCATCGACCAGACGACGACGCTCGGGCGGTTCTTGTCCCGCTCCACCATGCGCCGGATCCGGTCGAGCATGGCCGGGAGCCACCGCGGATCAGCGGGCGGATTGCCTTCCCAGCCGGAGTAGATAAAACCGTGCGTTTCGAGATCGCACTCCTCGACTACCCAGAGCCCATACTCGTCGCAGAGGCGGAGGAACTCGGGGTGGGGCGGGTAGTGGCTGGTACGGACGGCATTGATGTTGTTCTGCTTCATCATCACGATGTCGCGGATCATAGTGTCGCGGTCTTGGGTGCGGCCGGTGTCAGGGTGGTGTTCGTGCCGGTTCACCCCGCGGAAGAAGACCTTCCGGCCGTTCACCAGCAGTTCGCCGTTGACGATGCTGACGGTCCGGAAGCCGACCCGCAGATGGATCGTCTCTCCGTCTGATTGCAACGTCCCGGAGTACAGGCGCGGTGACTCGGCGCTCCAGGGTTCCACCGGCACTGTGACGGTTTTCCCGGCGACCGTGCTGATGCCGAGTTCCGGAATCTCGATGGTGGCCGGCGCGGTAGTGTCGATACGAAGGGTTCCAAGGCCGGTCTCGGCGTCGTAGCCGGCGTGGATAAAGTGGTCGTCGATAGCGCCTGTTGGACGCTCCAGCAGCTCGACATCCCGGAAAATGCCCGGGAGCCACCACATGTCCTGGTCTTCCAGATATGTGCCGCTCGACCAGCGATGAACCCTGACCGCGAGGACGTTCTCACCGCTATGGACGGGGGCGTCAAACTCGAAGGGTAAGCGGCTGCCGGTCGAAAACCCCAGTTCCTCGCCGTTCAACCAGACCTTCGCACAGGAATCCACTCCCTGGAACCGGAGCACCCCGCCGGTCCAGTCCGCTGGGACGGTGAACTCGAGGCGGTAGTCGCCAGTTGGGTTTTCGGTTGGCACACGAGGTGGATCAAGCGGTATCGGCAAGGCGGTGTTTGTGTAGAGCGGCCCCTCCGCGGTTCCTAGAAGGGAGCGGGGTTGGCCGCCAGCCAGCGGGGTGACCTGCTCCAGTACCCAATGGGACGGGACGTCTACGCGGTCCCAGCTACCGTCGTCGAACCCCGACTCGATGAAAGCCGTGCCCGTACCGGCGGCCGTGGGCGACAGTCGGAAGCGCCAGGCTCCATTCAGGGTGATGCGGCGGGAATCACTGACGGCGTCGGCGCGCGGTGTGCGGCGACCAACACCAGGTGTAAAGGTCTCCCAGTATCCGGGCATCGAGGCTCCTGTTCGGAATACGAGCTGAGGCGGTTTGTCCGTGGCGCTGTCAGTCGGTGATGCCGTCAGTCTTTGATGTTGCTGGGCGGCGTGCCCAGCTTTTCGAAGTCTTCCCAGAACGACGGCGGCACCTCGGTGGTGCGCATCCGCTCCAGTTCTGCGATGCGTTTGGTCGACGAGATCCCGACGACTGTCGAGTCGACCAGCGGTGAACCGAGCGAGAAGTGGAGCGCGGCGGTCGGGAGGTCGATGCCGTGTTCGCTGCATAGCCCTTCCACCTGTGCCACCCAGGCGAGCAGTTCGGGCGGATTGTCCGTGTAGGCGTAATTGGCGCCGCTTGCTGAACCGCGTGCCAGCAGTCCGCCGCCAAAGGGAGCGGCATTGAAGACTCCCATGCCGCGTTGGACGGCATCTTCGATCAGGGGTGTGGCACTGCGGTCAACGAGGGTGAAGCGGTTGTGGGTGAGCAGCACATCGAACGCGCCGGTACTGACGAACTGGCGCATCAGGCTCACTGTGCCGGCGGCGATACCGATGGCGTCGACCAGCCCTTCGTCCTTGAGTTCGGTCATTCCCTCGATGGCTCCGCCGCGCCCTGCAGCTTCTTCGAAGGTGACCGAGTACGGGTCGTGGAGGTGCAGCAAGCTGATCCTGTCAACGCCGAGGCGTTCACAGCTTTCCTCGAACGAGCGGCGGACGCGGTCACGGTCGAAGCGTCCAGTGTCGGAGTCTGCGTCCGTCTTGGTGACGACGTCGCGCCCTGGAGCCGTGCCGTTCTGCGTGCGGGCAAGCCCCAACACCGCTTCGCTTCTGCCTTTTGCGTAGTTGTTCGAGGTGTCGACCAGTGCGTACGGTCCGTGCAGCATGGCAGTGGCGAGCTCGACGGCGTCGGCCTCTTCCTGGCTTCCCTGGCTGGTGCCGGCACCAAGAAAGGAGGTGCCGAGCGTGATGGGACTTGCTTTCAGGCCCGTCCCGCCGAGTGGCCGCGGGTCAGTGGGTTGTACGGCTTCGTTGGGCATGGCGGGCCTTCCGTGTGCGCTGGTTCAGTTGCATCGAACCCTACCGTGTTGGGCTTCGTCGGCAGCTACCTGATTCGGAGGTCCCAACCGCTACCAGTAGGGTCGGAGTGCGTACTGAACCAGCTCAGGGGGACTGACCGTGAACCACATCAACCTGCCTCTCGAGGCTTTAACCGGAGGCTTGGTTGCGGCGGTGGCGGGCCTGCAGCAAACGTTCATCCTGACCGGCGTGGTTGTGGCGTTGTTGGATATACCGCTGGCGTTTGCCGTCCGTCGCGGAATTCAAGAATAGGGAGAAGCGCATGCGTGCTGTTGTGTTGGGAGGCACCGGAGCTATCGGAGGCGCCACGGCGTTGAGGTTGGCGGAGTCGGGTTGGGCCGTGGACGTGACGGGTCGCGGTGCTGGAGCGATGCCGCCCGAGCTGGCTGCGGCGGGCGTGCGGTTTCACCAGGTTGAGCGGAGCGATGTGTCGGACATCGGGCAGCTGGTGGGGGACGGCGTCGAACTTTTGGTTGACCTGTTGGCGTACAAGGCCTCGCACGTACGCGCGCTGTTGCCTGTGATGTCGTCAGTTGGTTGCCCGGTTCTTATCTCGACCAGGGCGGTCTATGTTGATCCGTCCGGTCAGCACATCAACGGTGACGAACCGCCCCGGTTTCCGGTCCCGATTCCTGAAACCAACCCGACGTTGCAGCCCGCCAACGACGACGTCAATCCCTACACCCGCGAGGGCTACGCACCTTCCAAGGTTGCAGCCGAGGTTGCAGCACTGGATAGCGGCTTGCCGGTGACGATCATCCGGCCCTCCAAGGTTCAAGGCAGGTGGGCTCGCAATGCCCGTACTGAATCGTTTGTGGAGGCAATGCTGCGTGGCGAGGCTTCGATCAAGCTGGCTGAGGCGGGCCCGATTGACCATTTGACGGCTGCAGCAAACACGGCGGCACTGATTGAGACTGTGGCTGGGCAGCCCGGACAGCGCGTCCTCAACAGTGCCGATCCGGACGCTCCATCCGCCGAACAGATAGTCCGCGCGATTGGTGAGCGGCTGGAGTGGTCAGGTGGGCTTAAGCTGTTGGACTCCTCCCACCGGGACTCCTCACGTCTCGCCACCCTTCATCAGTCCGAGCCCCACCCCGACGAGGGCAATCATCCGTGGATGCAACGGCATCCGGTCGTGTTGGACACAACGGCCTCGGCCCGTCTCGGGTATGAGCCGGTAGGTACTGCATTGGAGCTGCTGGCCGGCGAGATCGACTGGGTGGCGGAGCGGGTCCGCCGGTTGAGTCGGGGGTGAGCGCGGGCTGTGGTTGCTGGCAGACTTCGAGGATGAACGGTTCTGTTCCTTCCTGGCCGGAGGTTGACCCCGCTGCGGGTGGCATTGTCCTGCGGCAGTTCGAACCGGAGGACGTGCACGCCGTCGTCGCACTTTCGCTCGATCCGTACGTTCCGCACATCGGCACTTTGCCGGCCTGCGCATCGCAGGGGCAGGCCCTCGACTGGTTGAAACGCCAACGGCAAAGGTACGACGACGGCATCGGCTTCTCTTTCGCCATCGCCGACCGGAAAACGGACGCATGCCTGGGCTTCATCGGGCTGACCATCCGAGAGTTGGATAAGGGACGGGCTCAGGCAGGTTATGGCGTTGTACCCGCTTTTCGGGGACGCGGTGTGGCGTCAGATGCCCTCAGCGCGCTGACAGAATTTGGTTGGGCAATCGAGCCCCTGCACAGGATCGAACTGTTGATCGAACCTTGGAACAAGGCCTCCGTGAGAACCGCTGACCGGGTTGGTTACGAGCGCGAAGGTCTCCTCAGAAGCCATCAGGAGATCGCGGGGGAACGACGCGACATGCTGCTTTTCGCGAAGATCCGAGATGCTGCTGACGTGGCGGCTGACGGTCAAGATTTGGGAGCATCAGAGGTTTCGTAGTGTGAAGAACCTGCTTGCGCCGTAAAGTGCTTGCATAGCCGAGGCAATGGCCTATGAAAGGCCTCGGCTGACTTCCAGATTTCGTGCGTTTGGCCCAGTTCACCGCAGCCCTGCTACTTCTCACTGGCTGCGGTACCGGGTTTGGCGCGGAGTCTCCAAACAGCTGCCTCGGACAAAACTACGGACAGCACCGATTGACTCCTGACTAAATGAATACGTTGGATGGAAAGGCCATCCACAAAACCGCGTCATATGATCTGTCTGTGAACTCAATCACTGGAGTGACCCTTCGTCCGCTCGTGGCTGACGACGCCGAAATGATTTCCAGGTGGGGCGATGACCCAGTCTTCTGTGCCGAAGCTGAATGGACACCTGGCACCGCGAGGCCAGAACGTGAACAGTTCTGGGCCCGAATCATTATCCAGCCACCGTCCGAACTTCTCCGGCTTGGCGTAGTCCGCGACGGGATACTCCTCGGCTACGTGGACCTGCACGGAACAGACCCGCAACGGCGCGAGCTTGGTTATGTGATCGGCAATCGCGTTGACTGGGGCCAAGGCCTCGGAAGCAGCGCAGCCGCCGCCGCGCTGGACTTCGGCTTTGAAAAGCTCCATCTGAAGGAAATCTGGGCCGAAGCATTGGCTGCCAATGAAAAATCGTTACGCATACTCCAGCGGCTTGGCATGCAGGAGACGGGACGAGGAACGGAAGATACCTTCCTCACAACCAAGACCTTCTACCGCCAATTCGCTATTTCTGCGACTGATTGGCGCGCGAACCGGCCAACGACAACAGCGAGCGGGGCGCCGTCGTCGTCGTAAGTTGCTGTGAACAACTAGCGCAACCGGACCCGAACCGCCAGCCCCGCGCAAAGGACCACCCCCACTCCACCGACAACCGTGGGGAGTGTGAGCTGTTCGCCAAGCAATAACGACGCCCAGCAGATTGTCAGCACGGGCTGGACGAGCTGAATTTGGCTCACCCGGGCCATCGGGCCTACCGCCAGACCGCGGTACCAGGCGAAGAAGCCCAGATACATGCTCACCACGCCGAGGTAGGCGAAAGCCAGCCACTGCACCACAGTGCCCGACGGCGGCTGGTTGGCTGCCGCAACACCGGCAAGTACCGCCATCAGCGGCATCGCGAGAACCAGTGCCCACGACACGGTCTGCCACGCCCCCAACTCGCGTGCCAGCAGCCCGCCCTCCGCGTAGCCGATCGCCGCTGCAATGACCGCACCAAGCAGCAGCATGTCAGCCCATCCCAGGTGCCCCAAACCCCCGCCCTGCACGAACGCGAACGTCAGCGCAGCAACGGCACCAAGACCGGCCGCGACCCAGAAGGCGGTTCGCAACTTTTCACGTGTTCGTACCGCCACAACAGTGGCCGTGGCGGCCGGCAGCAGCGCAATGACCACTGCACTGTGACTGGCGTTAGCCGACGTAAGCGCGAACGACGTCAGGAGCGGAAATCCAACCACTATTCCGCCAGCAACGACCGCCAGTCGCTTCCATTGATTCCTGCTGGGAAGCGGCTGCCTGGTCAGCAGCAATGCCAGGCCGGCCAGGACGCCCGCGACCACCGCCCGGCCGGAACCGACGAGCAACGGAGAGATGCCCTCCACCGCGACTCGCGTGAAAGGAACAGTGAACGAAAACGCTACGACCCCCGCAAAGCCCCAAGCGAGGCCAGCGACCGACGACGACGATAGCGGTTGGCGATAAACGAGAGTAGCGCTACTATTGGGCTTCATGTACAACGATAGCAGTGCGCGCATCACGGAGCGGCTTCGGGCGTGGATTGCAAATGCAGCACCCGGTTCACGGCTGCCCTCCACGCGCGCGCTGGTCGCCGAACACAACGCAAGTCCGGTTACGGTCCAGAAGGCCCTACGCAGCCTTGAAGCCATGGGCCTGATCGAGAGCAGGCCTGGCGCTGGCACCTTTGTTCGCGCAGCCAGGGCGCCGAGACCGGTCGATTTCAGTTGGCAGACTGCCGCCTTGCGGTCCCCCCGCTTCGCCTACCGGCCAGTCTCTACCGCGATGCGTTCTGTTCCCAATGACGTCATAGCTCTTCACTCGGGATATCCCACCAAGGAGTTGCTGCCGGAACGGCTGGTGCGCGCAGCACTGGCAAGAGCTTCCCGGACTGAATCGGCCGTGGCAAGCACCCCAGCGGCCGGCCTTCCGGAATTGCAGTCCTGGTTCGCCAATGAACTTAGCGCCGCGACACCCGCAGCAATCTCGTCACCGGAGCCCAGCGACACGATCATCGTCCCGGGGAGCCAAAGCGGGCTCAGCTCGATTTTCCAGTCCCTCGTTACCGTTGGGCGGCCAATACTCACCGAATCGCCCACCTACTGGGGGGCTATCCGCGCGGCCGGTAACGCCGGCGTCGACATCGTCCCCGTCCCCAGCGGACCGGACGGCCCGGATCCGGAAGAACTGGCCCGCGCGTTCGAGGAAACGGGTTCGCGCCTGTTCTACGCCCAACCCAATTACGCCAACCCCACGGGTGCCCAGTGGTCAACGGAGCGCCGCGAACGGGTGCTGCAGATAGTGCGGGAGCACGGCGCCTACCTCATTGAGGATGACTGGGCACACGATTTCGGCATCACCACCACTCCCGTGCCAGTTGCTGCCCACGACGACTGCGGCCACGTCATTTACATCCGCTCACTCACCAAAAGCGTGTCACCGGCGCTTCGTGTTGCGGCGGTCATCGCCCGCGGGCCGGCCAGGGACCGCATTTTGTCCACGCGTGCCGGGGAATCGCTCTATGTGAGCGGGTTGCTTCAAACCGCAGCGCTCGACGTCGTCACGCAGCCAGGCTGGAAGACCCACCTACG
Source organism: Arthrobacter sp. TRD_SC_6 (assembly GCF_055361185.1). Classification (NCBI taxonomy): domain Bacteria; kingdom Bacillati; phylum Actinomycetota; class Actinomycetes; order Micrococcales; family Micrococcaceae; genus Arthrobacter; species Arthrobacter sp. TRD_SC_6. The sequence continues at coordinate 1,252,897 of NZ_CM143953.1, read as the reverse complement.
GGGTTTGCGACAGCAGTTGCAGTTGCGCCGGGACCTGCTCGTCGACAGTCTCCGCAAACACGCATCCGAGCTCCACCTCGCGCATCTCCCCGCGGGTGGGCTGAACCTCTGGTTGCAGCTTCCAGACACTACGGATCTCCTTCAGTTCGCACGCGAGTGCGAGCAAGCCGGGGTGGTCATCGCTGCAGGCACTGAATGGTTCCCGGCCGAACCCACCGGGTCCTTCATCCGCCTCAATTACTCCGGACCGAACCCGGCGGCCTTCCCTGAAGCAGCGCGCATCCTCGGTGAAGTGTCGAGCGGCTCAGCCGAGCGTCGTCGTGAGCGTCAGCCCACCCTCCGAATCCGCAACGCCAACGCTTCCCCAACCGGAAGTTGAACCGGTGCGGATCCCGAGGACCAGGCCTCGTTGCGTTGAACCTTATCGAGCGTGAACTCGCCGCCAACCGGAGTGATAGTCATGTTCCAGGTGTCGATAATCTCCACCTCGAACCGCTGGCCGTCCTCCAGCCCGTCCTGTGAGTTCTGCGGCAACCTGAAAATCCACTCCGGCGGCGCGGACCTCCCGAGATACTGCAGATAGACCTGCCCGACGACGCCCGCGACGAACGCCCGGTCCCACCAGTTGTCGATCGGATCCAGCCCAACTCCCCCAACCTGCTCGAGGACCTCCCGCAGAAAGGCCAGGCGTGCAGGGCTCTCGCCCACAAACCGCCCACCTTCAACAATGTGCAGGCTCCCGGATGGCCGTTCAAAGCTTTCACCGTGAGAGGCATAACAGCCTGAAACCGTTGCAATCCAGAACTGGTGCACAAGTTCCTCCGGGGACAACTGCCCCCAGCGCTGGGGAACATCGCCCTCGTACTTGATCTCATCGAGCACGATCGGTTTGAGATAGGCGTCGCGGAACAGTGATGCCCTGCCGAAATCTTCCGTAGCCTGCCCGAGCTGCAGGGAAGCATGCGTAACCCATGGCTGGTTGTAGTCATACAGCTGCACCCAGTTGTGGATGGATCGTAAATGCCGGTGGGGATCGATGCCGGCAAGTAGCTCCCCGGTGCGGGTCCAACGCTCGATCGGCCGGTCGAGAATGTCGAACTCATTGCACAGTGACCACCACACATTCGGGTAAGCCGAAAGTCGTGCAACCAGATACCGCAGATAAACCGCGTCTTCATCCTCAGTGAGGGTGTCGAGCCCAAACCGTCCGTTGTCATAAGCGTTGTAGATGAGTACATCGGCCTGGATGCCACGCTCCTGCAACAACCGCACCGACCTATCAAGATGCTGGAAAAACCCGGGCACCGGCCGCGTCACGTCCCAACGCCCATCAGCGCGACACTCGAATGGAAGCAGTTCGGGGAAGTGCTCCACGTAGCCACCTGCCTGCGGGAACACCATAAACCGGAGTTTATTGAAGCCGGCTTCAACTATCGCATCAACCGATTCTGAATAGATTGGCTCATCCTGGTGGATCCAGTTGTAGACCGTTGATCCGACAGGCCGGTACGGCGTTCCGTCCGCATACGCGAAGTGGAAGGTACCAGCCACCCGAACCGGCCCACGCTCACCGGCAGGCGGGCCCACGGTAAACCTGCCCGATTGACCGGACAACCCGCGGACCGCACTTGAGCACTCCCAGCGCCATTCACCCTCCAGCTCCGCACAGAAGCGTGCAAGATAACGGGTTCCTCCATCCCAAAACCCCGGCACGACGACGGCATCACCAGCCTCGTGCGTGAACGTCACTTCCAGTGGCGTCTGGTCGGCTGGGACAGGTGTTGCGGGCCCAACGAACTCAAGCTCCATTACCGAGTAGCAGGGGTGCACGCGCGGTCCTTTCGACACGTGGTCAAGCAATAGGTTCACCGGTTGACCAGTTTGTTGAAACGATACACGGCCTGATATACGCTGAGGAGGTCTAGCTTGACCAGTGATTCAAAGAGGAGCTTGGTGGCTGAGCAAAACGTAGGGGCACGGCCCGAAAGTACCGCGCTCTTTCCCGTCCTTCAGGGCGCTGAACCGGAGCGGCTGGCCAGTGGCTCGGTTTGGGCCGAGGGCCCCCTGTGGCTGGCCGAAAGCAAAAGAGTCCGCTGGAGCGACATCCCGAACAACCGCATCCTCGAATGGGACCAGGCAACCGGCGTCGTCAGTGTGTTCCGTGAGTCTGCGGAATACACGAACGGCCGCACCCTTGACGCCCGTGGCGCCGTAATCCAGTGTAGCCACGGCAGGCGGGCCCTGGAAAGGGAAACTGAGAACGGGCCCCAAATCCTCGTGGACAAGTGGAACGGCAACCGCTTCAACTCGCCCAACGATCTTGCTGTTGCCTCCGACGGTTCGATCTGGTTCACCGACCCGCCGTACGGCCTGCACCCAAGTGGCAGGGAGGGCTACCCCGGCAACCAGGACTATGACGGTTGCTACGTCTTCCGGTTCGATCCAGCAACGGGCGCCGTGGAACCCGTCATCACCTCGATGGTGCATCCAAACGGCATTGCATTCTCGCCGGATGAATCGGTGCTCTACGTCTCCGACACCGGCTTCTTCGGCGAGAACCCGGACGCGAAGCACATCCTCGCGTTCCCGGTCAAGGGGACCACAGTTGGGGAAGGAAAACCGTTCGCAACAGTGCCGGTCGGTGCTTCTGATGGCTTCGCCGTCGACCGCGATGGCCGCATCTGGACGTCAGCCGGCGACGGCGTTTATGTGTACTCCCCCGACGGCACCCTCCTTGGACACGTGCCGATTCCGGAGAAGGTCTCCAACGTGTGCTTCGGTGGAGACCGGGGAGATGAACTCTTCATCACCGCCTCGACCAGCCTCTACCGGATTACGACGACGGGAGCACCGTGACCGAACTGCGCGTCTTTGTGCCCACGCCCCTTCCCGAAACGCTCTGCGAGCTGATCACGCGGCGTGAGCCGCGAATCGAGTTGATACGCGACCAGGAACTGTTGCCGCCGCAGCTCTACCCGGGGGATCATCAGGGCGACCCGGAGTTCCAACGCACACCGCAACAACAATCCGAGTACGAACGTCTTATCGATAGCGCAGATGCCCTTTACGGAGTGCCCGGCCAGTCAGGCGCCCAGCTGAGACGGGCAGTCCGGAGTAACAGGCAGCTTCGCTGGGTCCACACCACGCCCGCCGGTGGCGGTGGACAGGTGAAGGGTGCAGAGCTCAACGAGGACGAACTGTCCCGCATCGTCTTCACCACCTCCGGCGGTGTCCACGGTGAGCCGCTCGCGGAGTTCGCAGTTTTCGGAGTGCTCGCCGGTGCGCGTGAACTCCCCCTCCTCCTCGCTGATCAGCGCAACCACGTCTGGGGGGCACGGCGTGCGGTGCCACTCATGTCCTCGCTGCGGGTCGCCGTCGTCGGGCTCGGCGGGATAGGCCGGGCGGTGGCGCAGAAGCTTGATGCGCTGGGATCTGTTGTTGTCGGCGTGCACCGGCGCAGCGTCGACGTTCCCGTGGTCGCTTCCGTAGTGCCGCCTGACCAGCTCGCCGGCGTGCTGGGCGAGGTCGACGCCGTCGTAATGTGCCTGCCCGCTACCGCACAAACCCACCACATGCTGAGCCGGGAACTGCTCGCGGGTGTGAAGCCGGGAATCACTGTGGTGAACGTTGGCCGTGGCACCACCATCGATGAGGAAGCGCTGATCGAAGCACTCGCCGACGGGCGGGTTGGCTTCGCCGCGCTCGACGTGTTTGAACGGGAGCCGCTCGCTGCCGAGAGCCCGTTGTGGGACGCCCCGAACGTCGTCGTCAGCCCGCACACTGCCGGGACGTATCTCGAGGAAGAGCTCCGGATCGCCGAACTGTTCGCTGAGAACGCCGGCCGGTTGCTCGACGGAAAGCCGCTCCACAACGTCGTCAACACCGTCGAGTTCTACTGAACCGGCCCCACACAGGAGACCCATGAGCATCAGTGTTGCTGCCCCCACCTTCGAGCATCTGCGGGACGCCCTGGGAACAGGCGTCCCCTCGCCACGCATCTCATGGAAGACTACGGCGCCGTCCGGGTGGTCACAGGCATCGTATGAGCTGGAGCTGGATCGCCGCGGGGAACGGGTAGCCGAACAAGTTGATTCCGCTGATTCCGTACTGCAGCCGTGGCCTGCCGACCCGCTCGAATCACGCGAGCGCGTTGGCGTCCGTGTGCGCGTCACCGGTTCTGACGGTTCGCGCTCGGAGTGGAGTAATCCCGGATTTGTAGAGGCGGGGCTGTTGCAGCCCTCGGATTGGACCGCGATGGCAGTGGGCGCCGGGTGGGTGGAAGATCCGGCGTCGGATGAGCGCAGGCCCTCCCTGGTGCGCCGGGAGTTCGCCGTGCGTGACGACGTCGTTTCCGCCCGCCTCTATGCCACCGCCCACGGGCTGTATGAGGTGGAGATCAACGGCAAGCGCGTGGGTGATGACGCTATGTCTCCCGGCTGGACCACGTACGGCCGGCGCCTGCGCTATTACACCTACGACGTCACCGATCACCTCGGTGTGGGCGCCAACGTTGTCGGTGCGTGGCTCGGTGACGGCTGGTACCGCGGGCGGCTGGGTTGGTACGGCGGCTTCCAGAACCTGTACGGGCGGGATCTCTCACTGCTTGCCCAGCTCGAAATCAGGTACGCGGACGGTTCTGTTGAGGTCATTGCCACGGATGATTCGTGGCGGGCCGCCCTGAGTCCGATCATCCGCAGCGGCAACTACGACGGCGAACTGTACGACGCACGCGAGGAGCTCCCGGGTTGGTCCGAGCCTGGGTACGACGACGGCGCGTGGCACCGCGTCGCCGCAGCCCACCGCGAACGCGCAACCCTCGTGGCACCAGAAGGGCCGCCGGTCCGCTGCACACAGGAGGTTGCCCCGGTCCAGGTATTGACCACTCCGAGCGGTAAACGCGTGCTCGACTTCGGTCAGAACCTGGTGGGAAGGCCGCGGATCCGGGTTTCCGGCAGCGAGGGGGACCGTGTGGTCATCCGCACAGCCGAGGTGCTCCAGGACGGCGAGCTCTATACGCGTCCGTTACGCACGGCAAAATCCACCGATCAGTATGTGCTCGCTGGCCGTGAGGTTGAAGAGTGGGAACCGCGTTTCACCTTCCACGGGTTCCGGTATGCGGAAGTGACCGGATGGCCCGGTGACCTTGATGCGGCAGTGAGCCACGGGGACGTCGTCGCCCGGGTGTATCACACGGATCTGGAGCGAACCGGCTGGTTCGAATGCTCAAACCCGTTGGTTAGCCGGCTGCACGAGAACGTGGTCTGGAGCATGCGGGGCAACTTCCTGGACATTCCAACAGACTGCCCGCAGCGTGATGAGCGTGCCGGCTGGACCGGAGACATCCAGGTGTTCGCACCGACGGCGAGCTACCTCTATGACGTGTCCGGCATGCTGTCCAGCTGGTTGAAGGACGTTGCCGTTGAACAGCTTCCCGACGGGACTGTGCCCTGGTACGTGCCGGTGATACCTGCACACAAAATGTGGTCGCCGATCCGCCCCGGCGCCGCCTGGGGCGATGTTGCAACCTTCACGCCGTGGACGCTATACGAACGTTTCGCCGATGCTGGCATTCTTGAGGCGCAGTATGAAAGCGCCAGGAACTGGGTGGAGCTCGTTGAGCGGTTGGCCGGTGAGGACCGGCTCTGGGACGAGGGATTCCAGCTCGGCGACTGGCTGGACCCGCATGCACCGCCACAGGATCCAGCTGATGCACGGACCGACCGGTACCTCGTAGCCACCGCCTACTTCGCCCGATCCGCCGACCGCCTCGCGCGAATGGCCGAGGTGTTGGGCCGGAGCGATGAAGCCGAACGCTATTTCCAACTCGCCGCCGAAGTACGGACTGCTTTCAAACGAGCGTATGTCCGTGCCGATGGTCGCATGACCAGCGACGCTCAGACCGCGTACTCGCTCGCCATCGCGTTTGAACTGGTGAACGACGACGGCAACCTGGGGGCGCGCCTTGCCGAATTGGTCGAAGAGTCCGGGCACCGGATAGCGACAGGATTTGTGGGAACCCCGCTGGTATCTGACGCACTTACCTCCACAGGCCATGTGGATGCTGCTTACAGCCTGCTGCTAGAGGAGGCTGCGCCGTCCTGGTTATACGCCGTGAAGCAGGGCGGAACCACTATCTGGGAACGTTGGGACGCGCTGTTGCCGGATGGCACCGTGAACCCCGGGACCATGACCTCGTTCAACCACTACGCACTTGGCGCTGTTGCTGACTGGCTGCATCGGGTTGTGGCCGGGCTGGCTCCAGCCGCTCCGGGATATCGAAGGATACGGTTCGCTCCACGGCCCGGCGGCGGGCTGACGCATGCCTCGGCCGAGCATGAAACGCCCTACGGCAGGGCAGCTATCGCATGGCGTCTCGAAGGCGAGGCGCTGCATGTGGAGGTGACGGTCCCTACCGGCACCGAGGCGACGGTGGAGCTCCCCGGCGAGGACGCCGTCGTCGTCGTAAGCGGCACCCACACCTTCCAAAGCGAGCTCAGGAGCGTTAAAGCCACTTCCGGTTCTTGAACAGGAGGTAAAGACCTACGCCCATCAACAGCATCAGTGCCAGCGCAAACGGGTAGCCAAATCGCCACGCCAGCTCGGGCATGTAGTCGAAGTTCATGCCGTAGACGGTTCCCACCAGTGTGGGCGCGAAAAGGATCGCTGCCCACGAGGAGATCTTCTTGACCTCCTCGCTCTGGGCGAGGCTGGCCTCCGAAAGGTGACGCATTTCCTCGTTCTGGCGCTGGGTCACCAGGGTCGCGTGAACCGAGAGCGCGTTCTGCAGCAGGATGCGGTACGAGTCGACGCGCTCGATGACGCGGATGACGTGGTCGAGCACGTCACGGAGGCGGCGTTGCAGCTCCAGGTCCATCTCGTACTTATCAGAGCCGCGGAGCAGGGATTCGAGCATGGGACGGAGCGGGTGGGCTGCGCGCTGGAAACCAATTACTTCGCGGGAGAGTTCGTAGATGCGGCGTGCGACGTCGGGGGCGGAGTTGAAGAGCTCGTCCTCGATTTCGTCGATATCGTTTTCGAGTCCGGCGACCACGGGAGCGTACTGGTCAACGACCTCGTCGAGAATTGCATAAAGAACGGCCTGCGGGCCGAGGGCAAGAAGTTCCGGCTTGGCTTCCAACCGTCGTCGTACGTTTGCGAGGTTCGGTGCTTCGGCCTGCCGGATGGTGACGATGAAATCGGGGCCCACGAAGACGTGCAGTTCACCAAACTCGACTTTCTCCTCGTTGTCGAGGTAGCGGGCTGGACGAAGCACCGCGAAGAGTGTTTCTCCGTACCGTTCCAGCTTGGAGCGCTGGTGGCCGTGCAGTGCGTCTTCGACCGCGAGTTCGTGGAGGCCGAACTCGTCCGCAACAGTCATGACTTCGGCGTGATCCGGCCGATAGAGGCCAATCCAGGCCATGCCGCCGCGGTCCCGCATCACCTCAAAGGTCTCGCCGAGATTGGTCGGGTTGTCGGTCCGCAGCCCGTCCACATAAACCCCGTTATCCACGATGGGCATCGGCGGTTCCTCTCTCTTGGTCGGCTCGCGGGACTAGGTGAGTGTCTCACGAGCCCTGTGCCATTCTGGTTCCTGTGGAAGGTGAGGAGCCACACCGCGCCACGTCTTGGTATCAACCAACGGAAACCACACACGATAGTGTCGCAACGTGACCCAAACGCTGCCGTGGAAGCCTGATCAGAAGACAGCCCTGATTGTCGTGGATGTTCAGCAGGCCTTCGATGATGCCGCGTACTGGGGCACCCGCAACAATCCGGAGTGCGAGGGCAACATCGCCGCGCTCTTGAAGGAGTGGACGGAGAAAGGCCGCCCGATCGTGCTGGTGCAGCACGATTCGACATCACCAGAGTCGCCTCTCCATCCGTCCCATCCTGGGAACAAGTTAAAGGACTTTGTCCAGGAACGTCCCGACCTACTTGTCCGCAAAAGCGTCAACTCCAGCTTTCACGGCACACCCGACCTGGACTCGTGGTTGAAGACGAACGGTATTGAAACCTTTGTGGTCTGCGGCATCACCACGAACCACTGCTGTGAAACAACCGCCCGCGTCGGCGGAAACCTGGGTTACCACGTGTACTTCGCCATCGACGCAACGCATACCTTTGACCGCACAGGTCCCGATGGCGAAACCGTCAGCGCGGACACGCTCACCCATATAACCGGAGTGAACCTCCATGACGAGTTCGCCGTCGTCGTCCGTACTTCTGACCTACTCAAGTGACGTCCAGATCAACGGTGGAGGACTCCGCGAGCGGTCCGGACTACAACGCCTACGCCCAAAAGATGCGTTCCTGTTCGATGCGGGATGGTACCGCCAGCTTGCAGTCGAAGACCTTTCGGCGAGCGCACTCGGCGAAGCCGGCCTCCCAGACCGTTACGACGCGGTGATGATGTCCGGAAATGTCCCAGCGTTCCTTACACCCGAGTCACTGCAGCGCGCTTTCCTGGCAGCGGCAGACGCGCTGACGCCAGGAGGCACACTTGTCTCCGGTACGACGACGGCGGCGTCCGGCGGCCCTCACCAACAGGACACGTTGGCTGCGTCAGCGGGGTTGGCACTAACAGGCAGGTTTGCCGACTGGCACTGCGCTCCCCACACAGTCCACTCGGAGTGGACGGTGAGCGTGTTCTCCAAACCGGGCGCTCGAGTCAACCCGGGCCCGGACGGCATCTTCGTCCTTAAGTGAGCCCGCCTCAGCGCCCGTCGCCAGACTCAGGCCTAAGCCTGACGCCCAAGACCGAGAAAGCCCTGACCCCCGTATTTCCGGTGAACCGCTTGCTTCGAAACGCCAAGCTGCGCCGCGACTTCCGCCCACGACAACCCCTGATTGCGTGCCCGTCGAACCAACTGCGCTTCCATGCGTTCTGACGCCCGCCGGAGCTCGGCCGCTGCCCGCAACGCAATCCGTGGATCCTCGTCCCCGGTTGCCTGTGCCACCTTCACCAACTCGTTCACCTCCACAGTCAGCCTTCCTCATCCGTCAACTTACGTTGACAAGACTAAATCGAAAATCGCCTAATCGTCAACATGCGTTGACTTCAATCTTGGGGCAACCAAAAGTTATTGCGGACCGAATCCGTCCGCAATAGCTGACAGGCTTTCGGCATGACCAACACGAAGGATATTCACCCTTTCCGCATCAATATCCCCCAGCACGCGCTAGATGATCTCCAGCTACGTTTGGCTCAGACACGGCTTCCGAGCCCCCTACCCGGGGATGGCTGGGATGTCGGAGTGCCGGTTGCCTACCTGGATGAACTGGTTCGGTACTGGGCGAGCGACTTTGACTGGCGCACACAGGAAACCGCACTGAACCGCCATCCGCAGTTCACCACTGACATTGATGGGCAAACCATCCACTTTCTGCACATCCGGTCTGCAGAACCTCACGCCATGCCTCTGCTGCTTACTCATGGGTGGCCCGGTTCTTTTGTGGAATTCCTGGACATCATTGGCCCACTCTCCGATCCCGCCGCACACGGTGGGGACGCATCCGATGCATTCCACCTCATCATCCCGAGCCTGCCAGGCTTCGGCTTTTCAAGCCCTCTCGCCGATGCCGGATGGGATACCACCCACATCGCCGCTGCCTGGGGCGAGCTGATGAAGCGGCTGGGCTACGAGCGCTTCGCCGTCCAGGGCGGCGACATCGGTGCCGGGGTTGCCCCGGAGGTCGCCCGGCTGGTTCCCGAAAGGGTCGCTGGCGTGCACGTCAACGGCAGTATCGGTACGCCGCTGCATGGACCAGATGAAGCGGAGCAAGCACCCTTCACCGAACTCGAACGGGACCGGCTTGCACGGGTAGAGGCGTTCATGCAGGAGGAGTTTGGCTACATTTCCATCCAGTCGACGCGGCCACAAACCCTCGCAGTCGGGCTCACAGACTCGCCCGCAGGGCAACTGGCCTGGATTCTCGACAAGTTCCGGGAGTGGACCCATCCACGCGAAGCACTGCCGGACCAGGTCATTGACCGGGACCGGCTTCTGACCAACGTCGCGATCTATTGGCTGACTGGGACCGCCGGCTCAGCAGCGTACGTGGGTTATGCACAGGAGTCGGCTTGGGGAGAGCCCAAGAAACCGTCCGGGGTACCCACCGCAGCAATCATGTTCGCCCACGACGTCGGCATTCGCCGCTACGCCGAATTGGAGCACACCATTACCCGGTGGACCAATGTCCCCAACCGTGGCGGGCACTTCGCCGCCCTGGAGGAACCGAAGCTCCTGGTGGATGACATCCGCGAGTTCCTCCGCCCCCTGCGCTAGCAGCCAGCAACTGAGCCGCCAGCATCAGTACGACGTCGGCACTCGCCCGGGGCTCGAACTCACCTGCCGCTGGGAGTCGACAGCCCAGCAGAATGTTTAGATGAACCATGGCCACCATCAGGATCGTCGACGCTAAAGAACTGGACCTTGAATCTGTAGTGGCTCTCTATGAATCGGTGGGATGGCGTGCATACACGGACGACCCAGCGAACCTTCAAAGAGCACTGCTCGGGTCCTCACTTGTTGTCGCCGCATTTGAAGGAAACGAGTTAGTCGGCCTGGCCAGGGTCATCTCCGACGACGCCTCGATTTGCTACCTCCAGGACGTCCTGGTCCACCCGGCTGCTCAACGCTCCAGCGTTGGCCGAGCGCTCGTGGCCAACGCACTCGGGCAGTACCCCCACGTGCGCCAAAAGGTACTGCTGACCGACGCGGAACCCGGCCAGAAAGCCTTCTACGAATCCCTCGGCTACACGGAAACCTCAGAGTTCAATGAAGGTGCGGTTCGCGCATTCATCCGATTCGACTGATGCGTGCAACTTTTTCCCGTCTCGCGGACACTACAGAGTATGGGGATAACAACTCCGGATGACTCCACCCTCTGGGAAGCCAGTCTCAGCTGCAACGGCGACGCTTTCGGTGAGCTCTTCGACCGGCACCGCGATCGCGTTTACGCTCACGCCTGCCGCCTGACCGACAACCGCACCGACGCCGAAGATGTCACCGCCACAGCCTTCCTCCAGCTATGGAAACGCCGTGATGCGGTGACGCTCGTTGACCGTTCCGTCCTCCCCTGGCTCCTCGTCACCGCCAGTCTCTGCGCCAGCAATGTGCGCCGCTCAACCCGCAGATACCGAACATTTCTCGCTAGCCTCCCAAAACCAACCGACACCCGCGACACCGCGGAGACTTTCATCGAACAGAACCTGGCAGCCGGTCTCCACCCGGACTTCCTCCGAGCCCTACGCGCCCTCAAACCAGTCGACCTGCAGCTCGTCACGCTGGTTGCACTCGAAGGATTCACCGTCGCCGCCGCCGCGCCCCTCCTTCAACTCAGCCCGGAAGCAGCAAAAGCACGCCTCCACAGAGCGAAAATCTGGATCAGAAGCGAAGTTCACGTAAACGGACTGGATTCACCACTCCAGCCAGCACAGGAGACCCAGCCATGAACCGCATGGACGAAACATTCAGCCGCGGCTTGCGGGACGCCTTGATTCGGGAAGTCGAGGCGACCCGCACCGGGAGCGCGCGCCGTCGTCGTCGTTGGCAGATTGGGGCCGGCTTTGTTGCGGTGGCGGCGCTTGCTGGTGGCGCCGGCGCTGCGACGGCCGGGTTCTTCCACGTTCCCGGGTCCGACATCGTGACCAGTGTCGCCGATCCCGCCGAGGGCACCTACACCGGCTCAGCCGTCATCGACCTCGGTCCGCCGCCCGAACAGGCAACACACATTCTCGTCGAGCTCACGTGCGTCTCGGCTGGCACCGTCTACTGGGAAGACGGCTCGTCAATGATTTGCAGCGGGAATGACGCGTCGAGCATGGGCGGGCAAACCCTGACCCTCACCCCCGAAAAACGGACTACCGAAATCCAGGCCGACGACGACGTCCAGTACCGCGCGAAGGTCACCTACGTAAACCAGACGCCCACCGAATGGGCCGTGAACGAGAACGGCGACACTTACGGTGGGGCCAAAGACAGCACGGAACCCGACCTGCAAGCGGTCTTCGCGACGAACGGCAAGATGGGCTACGCCTACACGACCGAACTCCGTGACGCCGGCGGATCCGCGAACTTCACCAGCCCGGAGGAAGCGCTCGCCTGGCAGGAGTCGATGAAGGGCAAGACAGTCACGGTGCCGGTCTACGAATCTGACGGCGAAACTGTGATCGGCGAGTTCGTCGTCGGGTCATGGTGAACACCCTATGAATCGGGCGGACTCCACCCGGCGAAAGATCCGATGTATAGTTCCAAACCATGAGCGAATCTCCCGTCCGAGGCGCTGACAGTGCTTGGTTCCAGCACGACCGTTTCGGGTTGTTCATCCACTTCGGCCTCTACGCCTTACCGGCCCGCCACGAATGGGTCATGACCTGGGAGAAGCGCAGCACCGAGGACTACCGCAGGTACTTCGAGAACTTCGACCCTGACCTTTTCGATGCCCGCGACTGGGCCCGCCAGGCCAAGCGCGCCGGCATGAAGTACGTGGTCCTGACCACCAAGCACCACGACGGATTCTGCCTCTGGGACTCCGCGCTCACCGACTACAAGGCATCAAACACTCCCTTCCGCCGCGACCTGATCGCCGAATACGTTGCCGCTATCCGGGCCGAGGGGCTACGCGTCGGCTTCTACCACTCCCTGATCGACTGGCACCACCCTGATTTCACCATCGACGGACACCACCCGCAGCGGGACGCGCCAGATGTGGCAGCGTTGAACGAGTCCCGGGACATGAGCCGGTACCGCAACTACCTGCACGGCCAGGTCCGCGAGCTCCTGACCAACTACGGCCAGATCGACTACCTGTTCTACGACTTCTCCTACGACGTGATCGGCGACGTGGTGTGGGGCGGCAAGGGCGCAACCGACTGGGCGGCTGTTGAACTGCTCGCAATGGTCCGCGAACTGCAGCCCGGCATCCTCGTGAATGATCGCCTCGGAATCGACGGTGACTTCATCACACCCGAGCAGTACCAGCCGAGCCAGCCAATGAAGAACGACGACGGCACGCCAGTCGTGTGGGAAGCGTGCCAGACGCTGAACGGTTCCTGGGGCTACGACCGCGACAACCTCGCCTACAAGACGCCCGACCTCCTGGTACGGATGCTCATTGACGGTGTCTCCAAAGACGGCAACCTGCTCTTGAATGTGGGGCCGACTGGTCGGGGCGAGTTCGATCCACGAGCCAGCGAGAGCCTGCACAGCATAGGCGAATGGATGCGGTTGCACGAGCGGTCCATCCGGGGCGCCGGAGCCTCAGCGTTCGCGCCGCCTGCCGACGCACGGTACACACAGAACGGTAACCGGCTGTACCTGCACCTGTTCGGATGGCCGCTCGAACACGTACACCTGCCGGGTCTGGCCGACAAAGTCGCCTACGCACAACTCCTCAATGACGCCTCGGAAGTGCAACAGATCCAGACCGATCCCACGGCCAAAGCGGCGAATATGGAGATGGGCGGACAACCGCCCGGGACTCTCACGCTCAAGCTTCCGATCCGGCGCCCGGACGTTCTGGTGCCGGTGGTCGAGCTGTTCCTGAAGGATTAGCTCAGGAGGGCCCGCGCTTAAGGGGCGTGGCGCCGTCGTCGTCGTTTCTGTTGGTATTTTCGGTGGCACCCTCCCAGCGCAGGATGTCACCGGGCTGGCAGTCGAGGACGTCGCAGATGGCTTCGAGCGTGGTGAAGCGGACCGCTTTTGCGCGCCCGTTCTTGAGGACGGCCAGGTTGGCGGGGGTGATCCCAATGCGGTCTGCGAGCACGCCCACCGCCATTTTCCGTTTCGCGAGCATGACGTCAATATCCACGATGATGGGCATCAGATCACCTCGTCGAGTTCGGTGCGGAGGTGCTGGGCTTCGGCATCGCGGTCAACAGCCTGGGCGAGCAAGGTCCGCATCACCAGCACGATCAGTGCAACGCCGCCGATCATGAGCGCCGCACCGCAAATCAGGAGCACGATTCCCGGTGCAATTTCGCCCGGAGCCAGCAGGACGGCCAGGCTGAACATGAGCACGGCCGCTGCGGCGATGGCCCAGAAAATGATGTCGACGTAGCGGAAGGCTGCGCGTGAGAACACCGTGTTACGGCGAACCATCGTGAGGAGCTTCCAGACGCAGAGCGCGGTGACCTGCACTGTCACGATGCCGAGGACAACGATTGCGCTGAGCGTGATGCGCAGCCCGGTTGGGACTCCCGCTTCCTCCAGGTCGGTGGCGATCAGTGGAACCATCCACAACTGCACAAAGAGCGAACCCGCCAGCACCATCACGATCACAACACGTAACGCAAGGATGGCCAGTTTTCCCATCACGACTCCTTCGATTGACCTGCAATAGAAATCTATCGTTAAACGAGAGCTAGAACAAGCCAGTGCGTCACAACGGATTCCCCGGGACACCGTCGTCGTTATACTCCTTTCAGCTTCATGAGCTGCGGCGCCAAGCTCCGACTGGCCGCACACCAACCCCATGTTCACGGGTGGTTCGGATGAGGAAGCGGCCCACATTGCCCTCTCGGGCACCGGTGCGGGCAAGAGCAAACTCGAAGGACGGCGATGAGCCACGAACCTCCAGGTGGTCACTTTCCCACGGTCTTTCCCATCCTCAATGTGCACGACGGCGCCATCGACTTCCGCGTAGACGGTGAGTGGGTGCGGCGTTGGAGTCAGGACATCCACACGCTCGAGGCCATGTTGCGCCGAAGCGTGAGCAGGCCGATTTGGGATGCCTGCAGCGGCTTGTTGATTGTGCGGGTGGCAGCCCTCGATCGGCGCAACGGGCTGCGCGTAGGCGTGGTCTTGTCTGATTCGGCCTCGTTGGGCTTGGAATCGGGACGGTCGCTCGAACCGGCTTCTTGAGGGTCGCTGGTGCCGTTGCAGGGCGCCGTACGATTCCTTGCAGGTTTCAGCTCTTCGAGTGGCCAAGGGGTCGGCGTTTTGTTGGGCGACACGCAGTTGCGTTCAGCAAACCTGCCTAAAACGGTACGCTGCAGACAATGCCTGAATCACGTAAACCCAGGATGCACCCGCACCTCGCACGTTTCTGCCTGATTGCCGCACCGCTATTGGGTGCTCTGTTTCTCACCAATGGCGTCTTCCGAATCCTTGACGGCCGGGGATTCTGGGAAACCCTCAGTCCGTTCATGTTCTGCCTTGCCTTCATCGCGATCTTTCTCAACATACGCAAAAACAACAGCCGATAACGATGCCGCAATTGGCTGGCCCTATGACCTGGATTCCCGACCCTCAAAAAGGGTGCATGGCTCAAGGACCGGCTCGACTGGGGATGGGCCGACGTGCATGTCGTCAATCGGCCCAGCGACTGAGCCGCGAATCCTAGAGTAATCCGCGCGCGGCAAGGTTCCGGTACAGCGCGTCAATGCCGAACGTCCACGGCGCTACCTTCTCGCTCACCTGAACCCGGTTGATGAGCGAACCGAGCCGCGGCTCCCTGATGGTGACGACGTCGTCGACGTGGTGCGTGAATCCCGCACCGGCCCCGCCGCGGTCCTCGATCGGTGTGAACAGTGTCCCGAGGTACAGGACCAACCCGTCCGGGTAGGCGTGGTGCGGACCGATCGCCTGCTCCACCAGCTGCGCCGGGTCCCTGCTGATCTTCTCCATCAGGCTCGTACCTTCAAGCCGGAAACCGTCCGTTCCGTCCACAGTGAGAGTGACGACGGCGGAATGGACGTCGTCGAGCCCGTAGCCGCCGTCAAAGAACCGGATGAACGGACCCACCGCAGCTGAGGCGTTGTTGTCCTTCGCCTTGCCGAGCAGCAAGGCGGACCGGCCCTCGATGTCCCGCAGGTTCACGTCATTGCCGAGCGTCGCGCCGACAATGTTCCCCTCCGAGGACACCACCAGCACAACCTCCGGCTCGGGATTGTTCCACTCGGATTTCGCGAGCACACCGACGTCGGAGCCGGCCCCCACAGTGGACAGCACCGGCGCCTTGGTGAAAATCTCCGCATCCGGACCGATTCCAACCTCAAGGTACTGGCTCCACCAACCCCTCTCCATCAGCAGGGTCTTCAGCTCTGCGGCCTCCGGCGAGCCGGGCACCAGCGTGTTCAGTGATCCGCCCAGCAGACCCAGGATTTCCTCCCGGACCGCCGCGCCGCCGTGCGCCTCCCCACGAACCCGTTCCTCGATGATGCGCTCAATCATCGACACCGGAAACGTAACTCCTGCAGCCTTAACCACGTGCAGGTCGATCGGCGAGAGCAACCATGGGCGGCTCGTATCCCGCGTGGCGTCAGGGGTGTTGGCGGCGATCTCATCGAGCGTTCCCAGGACCGGACCTGTGGCCCCGGCAAGCGCACCCGCGGGATCGGCGAGCTCGGTCAGCGCACGCATGGTGGGGAACGACGCACTGACATCCACCACGCCGTCCGCCCGGATTGCCACGACGCTCGGCCCGCCAACGGACGGGTCGAACACGCGGCCAGCGAGCGCGCCTGTTGTGCCGTCGTCGGGCAGTAGCGCTGAAGCGGTGGGGCGAAGAGTCACAGTGAACCTCTCGGTAGGTTGCTAGGCAAAACGGTAAGCCAAAACAGTGGGCGAGAAACGCGCTTCAGCGCCGGTGGAACTCGGCCTGGCGCTTCTCGGTGAACGCGGCCCGGCCCTCGTCGGCATCGGCCGTGGCGAAGGTAATGGTCTGCAGATCCCGTTCATAACGGATTGCTGCGTCCTGCGGCATGTTGTAGGCGGCGCGGAGATTGGCTTTGGCTGTCTCGGCCGCGATGGGCGGACGCGCAGCGATGACCCCGCCGAGCTCAACGGCACGCGCCACCAGGTTTTGTGGCTCCACCAGTTCGCTCACGAGCCCCCAGCGAAGAGCGGTCTCGGCATCGATAGGATCACCCGTCATCAGCATGAGCGCAGCATTCGAAGGCCCGATGGACGCGGCCAGGAACGCCGACATCCCACCCCCACCGATCCACCCCAGCTTGATCTCGGGAGCCGCGAAGCTCGCCGTGGTTGAAGCCAACCGGATGTCGCAGGTCAGCGCCGTCTCCAGCCCACCACCAAACGCGTATCCGTTCACAGCGGCGATCACGGGCTTGCGGCATTCGCGGATGGCGTCGCAGTAGTCGGCCCGATTCCGGAAGTCCCACGGCGTTGCGTATTTGTCCAGGGTGCGGATGTCGCTGCCTGCACAGAAAGACCGCTCGCCCGCGCCGGTCAACACCACTGCCCGGACGCCGTCGTCGTCATTCAATTGATGCACTATGCGCACCAGTTCGTCCGACATCTCCTTGGTCACGGAGTTCAGCTTCGCCGGCCGGTCGATGGTAACCAGCGCTACCCGCCCCCTTATTTCGCAGCGGATATCTTCAGACATGGGTACTCCCTTGGGTAGCAAATCGGTCGGCTAGCGCATTGAACCGCGCATTGATTTCGACGACGGCGGAGGCCGCCTGCGCCGGCCCGAGGATCGCTTCCCGCAACAGGCCTGACGCTTCGCCCTGAAACTTGGTGAAGCCGGGGACGCGCGGGCGCACCCAGGCTTGGTCAATGGTGGCGAGGGTGTTGCAGTAGAAACTGTTCGCGTGGGCGTTGACGGCGTCATTGGTCCAGGCGGAGCGGGCGCTGGGCTGGCCGTCATTGTCGGCAATGAATGTGGCCTGCGTGAGCGGATCAAGGTGCCAGCGTAGGTAGGCGAGCAGTTCATCGTCGACCTTGGACCTACGGGAAAGGGCAAGGCCTGTTCCGCCGATGACGGACCCGCGCCGGCCGCCGGGCACCCAGGCCGGGGCGTCCCCGAACTGCAGGGGCGCCGGGCCGGTGCTGTAGTTCACGTAGCCGAACACCAGTGGGATGTAGGCAATGTCCCGCTCGACACGCATCCGCTCGAGCAACCCGATGGGGTTGAGCAGCTCGGTGCCGGCCGGGGCGCGATGCGCCAGTTCGGAGAGCGTCTCCACCGCCTGTACTGCACGTGGCGGAAGCACTCCGGCACCCGGTTCAATCAACGGTTCCTCCCCCAGCGCCACGCACAGTGAAGCGACACTGAGGAACGCATGCGGGCCCGCCAGGCTGAGGGCAACGGGGGATTCGCCCGACAGCTCGAGCACCTCCGCCCAGGTACACGGTGCTTCGGTCACCTGGGCCGCGTCCCGGACCGAGACCTGAGTTGCCGCGTCCAACGGAAGCGCCCACACGGTGCCGTCATAGCGGTAGCTTTCAAGGGTGGGCCCTACGCTGCCGCCGTCCAGTGCTGCCAGATAGCCGGCATCAAAGAAATCCGACAGGGGGCGGATGCTGCCGGTCGCAACGGCGTCGCCAAGGTGCGGGTGATCGAGGACGACGACGTCGTACTGCTCCATGAGCTCCCTGATCGGCGCGGATTCGAAACCCTCGAGCGAGTGCGTATCCCAGGAAATCAAACCCCCCGAGGCGGCCGCAGACCGCTCAAGTGCCGTGCGTCCGCGGGGATGGTCCCAGGTGAGGCCGCGAAAGCGGCTCATCTGTGCATCCGGTCACTGGCGGCTCCGGCCTCGAACAGCGCCTCGACCGTCCCAATGTCATAACCGATCTCCGCGAACAGTTCGCGTGTGTGTTCCCCTGTCAGCGGTGCACCGCGTTCTATCCGGGGTGGAGTAGCCGAGAACTTATAGGGGAAGCCGGGAGTCTTGACTGTGCCCTCGGTGGGGTGGCTGTACTCCACGAATGTGCCGTTGTGCGCGATTTGCGGGTCATCAACGAGGTCCTGGTAGGAGTACACCGGACCTATCCACACGCCTGCAGCGCCCAGCAGTTCCAGCCAGTGCTCGCTGGTGTTGCCAACGAGTTTCGCCGCGATGCGTTCATGCATCTCATCGCGGTGGCTCCACCCGTGTTCCTCACCCTTCCAGTCGCTGAAGGCAGGCTCGTCCAAGAGTTCGCCGAGGAGTGCTGGCTCGGCAAAGGCGAGCGCGACGAAGCCGTCCTTGGTCTTGAAGATGCCATACGGTGCGCGGATGTATACGTGCGCCAGGGCTTCCCGGCTTCGTTGCTGCGGCCGGTTGCCAACCGTGAACACGCTGAGTTCCTGCATCTGCAGGGTGGTGATGGCGTCCAACATATTGACGGTGACGAGCTGGCCTTCCCCTGTGCGCTCCCGGTGCAACAGCGCGGCGAGTACGCCTTCGAACGCCGTCGACGCCGTCACCGCGTCCGCAAGGTACTGGCCCGCTGGACTCGGCTCGTCGCCGTCGCGCCCGGCCGACAGCATGGCACCGGACATGGCCTGCACCAGCAGGTCCTGTCCTGGCCGGTCGCGGTACGGTCCGTCCTCGCCGTAGCCGGAGATGGACACGTAGACGATTGACGGGTTGATCGCCTTCAGCGACTCGTAGTCCACGCCGAGCCGCGCCGCCACCCCTGGCCGGTAGTTCTGCAGGAACACGTCGGCCGTGCGGATGAGGTCATAGAGTGCCTCGCGGCCCCTGGGTTGCTTCAGGTTCAGGGCAACCGAGCGCTTGTTGCGGTTAAGTGAAAGGAACGAGACATTGATCTGGTTCCCGACGGCGCCACCGGCCGAGGCATGGCGCTGCCATTCGCCGGTAGTCGGCTCAACCTTGATGACGTCGGCGCCCAGGTCACCAAGCCGTTGGGCGGCGAACGGTCCGGCCATCGCGATGGAGCAGTCGATGACGCGGTAGCCCTCGAGAATGGAGGTGGGGCTCATGGGGAAGTTTTCCTATCTTCTGGATGAACGGGAACGGTTGCGCCGTCCTGTGCCGCGGATTTCAGGAGCGCGTCGATCAGCTCGACGGACTTCGCGGCGACCCGTGCGTCCGAATTGTTCTCCGTCGACGTCCCCGCGACCAGGTCAATGAAACGGTTGGGTGGCGTAATGCACTGGTACGCACCCTCGCCGCGCGGGATCGCAAGGTCCCAGCGGCCGCCGTCGTACCGGTGCAGGCTGACGCGTTCGCGCTCAGTGTCGAGAAGCAGCACCCCCTCGCTTCCGAAGATGCGGATGTCGATCTGGTAGGGGTCGCCGTCGGGCACTGTTGCGGCACCGGAAAGGACACCCAGCGCGCCGTTGTCGAACGTGACCGTCGCGGCGTTGAAGAGATCGACGGCGGCACCTGCGCGACTCACGCGTCCCGCAATGGTGGCGGCGCGCAGCCCCGTCAGCCAGAACAGGAGGGCGCTGGAGTGGGTGACCTGCCCATGGGCGTACCCGCCGCCGCGGTCCGGGGACTGCCAGGTGGTCTTGTCGGGGCCGCTGGTGTCGGAGTCCCAAAGCTGGCGGATGTCATCGGGGTCGCCAGCGAACAGGCCGCGCGTGGGTGAGGCCATCTGGCACACCACATGCTGGATTTCTCCGACGCCGTGCTCCTCCAGCAACCGCTTGGCTCCGACAACGAACGGCGCATAGTTCCAGCCGTACGGCACGAGGAAGTGCACTCCCGCACGCTCGGCACGTGCCACCAGATCCCACGCCGATCCCGCGTCCAGGGTCACCGGCTTTTCAACCTGCACGTGCAGGCCGCGGTCGATCGCCTGCACTGCGTGCTCATAGTGAAGGTCGTGTGGAGTCGTGATGACGACGGCGTCGAGATCCTGGGCGAGTAGCTCACTGAAGTCCCCGGTCGCCATGCCGAAGCCGAACTGTTTGCGCACAGCCTCCAGCTGCGGACCCATTCCGCAGACACCGACGAGTTCGACGTCTTCCCTGGCTGCGTAGATGGGGAAGTGGTTGCTGGTGGCCCACCACCCGGCACCGATGGCACCTATTCTGACCTTTCGGCCCAGGACTCCCCCGCTCATGATGCCCACCTCCACGTGCGGTGCCCGCCGGTTCGGCGACCCTCAGTCACGAGCCCGCGGTCACGGAGCCGTTCAAGGTTGCCTGTGACTGGAAAGACCGAGTAGTCCAATGCGCCCGGGCTCCACGGACCGAGCTTCGAACCAGCGACGCGCACCAGTTCCAGGGTGGTTCGTGGTTCGTTCTGCGCCTTCAGCACCTTCTGAAGCACCGCATCGATCTCGGCCACGTAGTCCGCCGAGCGGTCAAGGAACGCTTGAGCCGCTGAACCCTCATAGACGGGGTAGTGCGCGGTGAGCAACAGCTCAGGGTCCAGGCTGCGGAATCGCTCAATGGAGGCCAGGTAGGGGTCGGTGTCACGGTACGTCGGCGGGAAGGCCGCGCTGCCGTCGGCGAAGGGAACTGTATCTCCGAGGGTGGCGTCGCCGATCAACAGTGCGCGGTTCGTGGGATCGTGTACGGCCAGATGACCGGGACTGTGACCGGGAGTGTGCAGAACGGTCACCGAACGGCCGCCGAGGTCGAAGGTCTCTCCGCCAGCAAGTTCGCGGTCGACAGGGACCAGATCCGTAACGCTGCGCAGGTATTCGGTGGTTTCCGGCGGGTCATCGAATCCGTCAGTTGCCCGGAACTCCCCGTAACGCGTATCGATCAGCAGTTGTACGTCTTCAGTAAGCTTCCGGTCCAGCCTGTGGGCAAGGATCTCGACGTGCGGCAACGCAGCTTTGAGGGCGCCGTTGCCGCCCGTGTGGTCAAAATCGCAGTGTGTATTCAGCGCCCACTTCAGCTTTGACGGGTCGATGCCTGCCTGTTCCAGATACGGCAGGAACGTCTCGGTGATGGACTCGCGGATGCCGGTATCCACCAGCAGCGCGGCGTCCTCGCCCTCCAACAGATACAACGCTACGAACCGCTCGCCAAGTGGTGCCGGGATGCGGTGAAGACCCGGCCGAAGCAACATGGTGTTCATCCTCCCTAACGCTCCACGCCGTCGAGTAACAGGCGCATTCCCGCCCTGCGGGGCCGCATGTGCGGACCGGCCGGATTGCCCCAGCCGTCCGCTGCGGAGGAGCTGTTGATCAGCGACTCATCGATCTCTATGCCGGCCCCGGGCTGGTCACCCAGCACTATGCCTCCATCGGAATATTCGTGGTCAACGCTCAGTCCGACCGCGAAATCCAGCGCCTGGACCTCCGTGGTGATGTGGTTGGGGACTGCCGTCATCACGGCCGCCACCGCAGGGTTGGCGTTGTAGCCCACGGGACTGAATGGAAGATCGCGACTGGCCGCGACAGTTGCAAGCCGCAATGCGTGCGTCACACCCCAGCAGGCCCCGGCCTGCACAATGTCGGGTGCGCCGGCGTCGAACAGTGGTCGGAACTGCTCCACGCCTGTGAGGTTCTCACCCGTTGCTACGGCAGCGCGGACCGAGTCGCTCAGGCGGGCGTGCCCGACGGCGTCCCAGCGTCGCAGCGGTTCCTCGATCCAGAGCAGGTCAACTGCTTCCTCGACACGCGAGACGTAGCGCACGGCCTGTTTAACCTGCCAGGACTCGTTTGCGTCGAGCATCAGGCCCGGGCACGGCGTGTTTTTGGACAGCGCGTCGGCGATGATCCCGAGCCTGCGGATGTCCGTCACCGGGTCAAGCCCACCCTTGAGCTTGCCGGCAACGTATCCGCGGTCAGCGAAGGCACCGTAGAAGGTAGCAAGCTCTTCGTCGCTCAGTGCAATGTCCAGTCCGGACGCGTAAGCGGGGACAAACCGGTCAAGGCCCCCGAGCAGGCGCCAAAGCGGCTGTCCGGCGTCCTTTGCCTTGATATCCCACAGGGCGGAGTCGAGCGTGGCAATTCCACCGTAGGTGGCACCGGCGTGGCTCGATTTGAAGACCTGGGCCAGCATCCGGTCGAAAAGGGCGGACGTTGCGCGGGGGTCCTCGCCGAGTAGAGCGGGGAAGAGCCGGTCAATGTCGGCATGGGATCCGATGCCCACACCCTCGATCCCAGTGTCCGTCTCCACGATGACCACGGGGACAGCGGTGACCGCGTTGTCCAGGTGGCCGTTTATGTCCCCGATGGCGCGCGCCCAGCGGTGCTGGGTTGTCAAGGTGCGGTAGCCGGTGATTTTCATATCGTCCTCGATACTTTCTGAACGAACTTCCGCGGTGCGCTAAACATCATATGTATGCCCTTGTTGGTGCTTCCCCGTATAATTGCCGAATGGCTCCTCAGTCCCTTCCATCGAGCACAGGCAGCGCGGCCTCGCTCGGCACTCCCCGAACGCCATCTGCCCGGCTCGGTACCGCCGTCGTGCATGATCTTGTGTCGGCTGTGGTGACCGGCACTGTTAAGCCCGGCGACCTCCTGCCCACGGAAACCGAACTGTGCGCGCACTTCGCCGTGAGCCGCACCGTTATACGCGAGTCCATGAAGCGGCTCGAGGAGAAAGGCATGGTGCGCGTGGCCCAGGGCCGCGGCACCGAGATCACCGACCCCGCCGAGTGGAACATCCTCGACCGGGTGGTCATCTCCGTGATGATCGAAAACGATGTCACCCTGGGTGTCCTCGACGAAATCGCCGTGGTCCGCAGCCGGCTTGAGGAGTACCTCGCTGAAAGCGCCGCAGCCAAGGCGACCGACGACGACGTCGAAGCCCTCCGCGAGGTCCATGCGACACTGTGCGCGGCGACCGGATCCCGCGAGGATTTCGCCCAGACCGACGTTGACTTCCACACCCGTGTCATGCAGATTTCCGGCGACACCCTGGTGCAGGGCATAGCCCGTACCCTGACCCGGCGGGCTCGCGACAACGCGCGTTTCTACGGTGCGCCGGATGAGAAGGCCTTCGAGCTCACCATCGCCGAACACGCCGAGGTCCTTGACGCGATTGCTGCGGGAGACTCCAGCCTGGCCGGAAGCCGGATGCGCGATCACATTGTGAAGGCTTGGGAACGCCGTCGTATCCGCGACTGAAACCCCCATCATCAGCCCTGCGCCCGGGCGAACTGGTCCACGCGGGTGCGTGATGCCAGGGGGTGGAGACGCTCGTCGAGCGATCTTGGCCCTGCCCCGGAAACATCTGGGACGGTAATGCCAAGTTGGTGTGCGGGTGAGTTCTCCTGCACACGGAAGTCCCTCTCCGCCAGGTTCACGAACAGCGGATCCGCGTTCAGGGAGTGCCGGTCCCGTCCTGCAGCCTCCCATTCGCCGTCGAGTGCTTCGGTGATGGTGAAGTCCAAGCCACCAGCGGAATTGGTGCTCTTCACTGCATTGGCAGCCCGGATAGCACCCTCTAACGGCTCCGTATCCCAGAACAGGTTGAGGTCCGAGAAGAGCGTGTAGTTGCGGACGTCACGGGGGCCCTCAGTGCCGACGTACGCCGGGGATCCCTGGCCAACCAGCACGTTCCGCTCGAGGGTGAACGAAACATGCGGCTCCGGGCGGGTAATGGAGACCTGCCCCTGCCCGCCGAACGCAAAAACGTTCCCGCGGATGATCGCTTCCCGGCCGTAGTGGTGATGGTACGCCTGGGTGGAAACGTCGTGGACAACGTTGCCCTCGATCACCACATGGGAGGAACCCTCATCGAGATAGATTCCCCACCCACCGTAGTTGGCGCACCGGACGTCGTGGATAAGGTTGCCCCGTACGGCTGTCCCAGGGGCTATTCCTAACAGATAGACGCCGCCCATGTCGTTCAGCAGGCCCTGGCCGAGTTGGTGGATGTGGTTGCCCACAACCAGATTTCCCTGCGAAGGGCTGTCCTCGTAATCCCACATCCAGCCGACCGAGATGCCCGTGTAGTAGAAGTCGCGGATGTGGTTGTGGGCCACCGCGTTGTGCGAACCGTGCTGCAACAGCACCGCCACGCAACTCGGGTAGACGCGGCCGCCGGATTCAATGTCATTGTCACTGATTTCGTTGTCCCTGTTGAAGGCGGGACTTGCCGGATCTATTGATCCCCCACTGCGCACTGCTCCGGCACCGAGATCGAAGAACCGCGATCCGCTGACCAGGTTTCCGCGGCTGCCCTGACCCAGGCTGATGCCGTACCCGCCCACGTGTTCGACGGCGCCGTCCATGAACGCACATGATCGTGCAAACTCGAACTGGATGGCCGCGGGAACAGTACTCGCAGCCTGTACGTCCGATGCGAAGGGGACATCTTTCGGCAACACCGGATCCTCGCGGACGCCACAGGGAGGACGCGCGGCCGGCACCTCGGCGAAGTCTGCATAAGCGAAATGAATGCCTTCGAACCTGACCTCCCGCACCGGTTCACCGCCGGTACCGGTCAGGCGGACGAAAACGTCGAGCACGGGCATCCGCACATCCAGCGACCCGGCAGTTTCTCCGGGCTTTGGGACGTACAGCACGTGGGCGCCGTCCAACCCCGACAGCAGCCCGGTCGAATCGAGGTACCACTCCCCCGGAGCCTCACCAAAACGCTCCGCCACGTTGTCCAGGTAGTAGCGCGCAAATAGTTTGGCGGCATCGTCGCGCAGGGCAAAGATCGAACGGAGGCGGCTGGTGATTTCGCGGCGCGAGGTATCGACGTCGTCAATGGGCATCCGCTCCTGCACCCAGTAGTGCGGAACCACCACCTCAACCCGCTGCGGTTCGGCAAGAGATGGTATGTCGCCGTCGGAATAGCGGAAAGAACTCGCGCCGTCGAAAAGGGTCTCCACGAAACCCGCGGCAGGGTCCAGCCCCTCCTGTGATTCGATCCGAAGCATCCCCTCCCTGGGGTGCCTCGGGCGGGGGGCACGCTCACCTCCAACATAAAGGCAGCGTCCGACGGCGGGTGAGCGCGCCGCGAGCACCGCAACACCGTTCACCTCTACGGTGCGCCAGTGATCCAGCCGGACCGCGCCTTCGAACACCGGAGGATTTCCGGAGTCGAGCGCCGCGAACGTCGTGAAGGAATCCGCCGCACCCAGTTCGAGCGTTTCGTGCTGCGTGTAAGTGCCACCGGTGAGCCACACGATGGCGCGCTGCCCCGGTTCGCGGCGTTGCCGGATTAGACGGACTGCAGAGTGCAGATCCCGGACAGGGTAGCCTCGTGAACCGTCGCCGTAGACGGAGCCCTGGGGGCTTGCGTGAACTTCTATGCGGTCAGTAGACACCGAGGCCTCCATGGGCGGGGAACGGATTCGTAAGAATGGGCACGGCGCGTCAGCCCTTGGTGGCGCCGGCCGTAACGCCCGCCGTGATCTGGCGCTGGAAGATGAGGTAAACAACGATCAGGGGCAACACCACAAGGAGCACTCCTGAAAGGTACGTGGGCACGTTGTCGGGGTACTGGCCCCGGAGCGCGCTGACACCCACCATCACGGTGCGCTGCTCGGGCGACTGCATGACCAGCAGCGCAATCAGGATGTCGTTCCAGCAGAACAGGGCATTGAGGATGCCCATGGACAGGAGCGCGGGCTTCCCCAGTGGGAGCATGATTCGGCCCCAGACTCCCCACAGGCTGCTCCCGTCCACGCGCGCGGCCTCGGTGATCTCCTTGGGGATGCCCGAGTAGAAGGCCGTCATGAAGTACACGGTGAAAGGCAGGAATTGGGATACGTACGCAACGATCAGACCCGGGTAGCTGTTGATGATTCCCAGGTCGCTGACCATCTTGACGAACGGCACCATGATCACCTGGAACGGGATCATCATGGTTGCGAGGATCACCAGGAACGCGAAACGGCTGCCACGGAACGTGAGGTGACTGAGCGCATACCCGGCCATTGACGCGAGAATCAGGATCAGTGCCACCGAGAACCCCGTGACGATGATCGAGTTCATGAAGTACCGTCCCATGTTTGCCTGGACCCAGGCATCCACAAAGTTCTGGACCTGGAACGTGGTGGTGAGCCCCAGCCGGTCCAGGACGTACCCCCGGCGGTCCTTCAGTGCGAGGTTGACCGCGTAGAGCATGGGGAAGATGGTGGCGATTGCGAGTACCGCCATCGGAACTGCGATGGCCCACCGTGAGAGACGCTCGGCGCGCATCATGACTCCTTTGTCGCGCGGCGGAGCACGCGGATCTGGATCAGTCCGATGATCAGCACCAGAAGCAGCAGGAAGACCGATGCGGCTGAGGCGAGCGCGGGGCGGGCTTCGCCGTTGAGCTTCCAGATGAGGAACTCGGGCAGGTAG
This sequence comes from Arthrobacter sp. TRD_SC_6, assembly GCF_055361185.1. Classification (NCBI taxonomy): domain Bacteria; kingdom Bacillati; phylum Actinomycetota; class Actinomycetes; order Micrococcales; family Micrococcaceae; genus Arthrobacter; species Arthrobacter sp. TRD_SC_6. Next base: position 1,225,982 of record NZ_CM143953.1, on the reverse strand, counting down.
CTTGCAGCACCCGGCCCGCCCGCCGTCATCGTATAGAGCAGCCCGAACAAGCCGGTGAGCATACCGATGGTGGTTGTCACGAACACAAACTGGATGGTCTGCGAAAGCCCGGGGATGATCACGTACCAGATGGTCTGGCGGAGGCTGGCGCCGTCGATCTTGGCGGCGTCCAGCAACTGGCCGTCGAGCGTCGAGTAACCAGCCAGGAAAATCACCAGCGCCATACCGAAGGTCGCCCAGACATGCACAGCGAGCACGCTGGGGAGCGCGGTTTCAGGCTGGCCCAGCCAGTCGATGGTGGGCAGCCCCAGCGCTTCGCCGATCCCGTTCAGCGGACCGTTTGCCCCAAGCACGATATTGAACATTGCGCCGATGATGATGGGCGAAAGAACAACGGGGAGGAAATAGACACTGCGGTAGAGGCGGTGGCCCGGCACCTTCAGGAAGATGAAGGTTGCCAGGATCCCCGCAACGAAGACCTCGATCGGCACGAAGAGCAGCACAACCAGCACGTTCTTCGCTGAGGCCTGGAAGCGTTCCATGCTGAGCAGCTCAAGGTAATTGTCCAACCCGACGAACGCGCCGTTAAGCGGCCCATCGCCAGTGAAGGAGAAGTTGATCCCCATGATCAACGGGTAAACACGGAACGCGAGCAGAACCAGGAGTGTCGGGATGATCAACAGGAAGGGCGTCACCCGTTCCGATGTCCAGCGCTTCCTGCGCCGCGGCGGTACTGCTGCGTTACCCGTTCTCTTCCCGGAGCTTTTCCCGGAAGCCGGGCCCGTGCGGACCCGGCTCTCAGCTATTGCGTGCTTGGTGCTCACGGCGGATCAGCCTTCCGATGCAGCCAGTTGGCTCGCGGCGTCATCGACGGTAACCTCGCCCACCAGCAGCTCCTGCCCAAGCCGGTGGAGAAGGTCCAGCGTCTCGCCGCTCAATGCGGTGTGCAGCAGTGGCTTACCCTCAGGCAACGCCTCCACGATGCTCTGCGCAGCGGCAATGTCTGTGTCCAGCTCGATGGTGGTGTCAGAAACAATCTGGCCACCCGCCACGGAGTAGGCGGAAAGGGCTCCGTTGTCCACGGTTGCCTTGATCCAGTCGGCACCGACGTCGGTCTTGTCGGCGTTCAGCACGCTGTAACCGATACCGCCCTCGATGGGCAGCGCCGGCTCGGTGCCTTCGTTGACGGTGACCGGCATCATGAAGCCAAGATCATCACCGAGGAATTCATCGAACTGCTTCCAGTGTGCCGTTCCTGACGAAAGCCCGATCACCATGGCGGCGCTTCCACCCGAGAACAGGTCGAAGGAGTCGTTGAACATGGCGGTGGAGTTGGCGCCTTCGTTATACCAGCCCTGTTCAGCCGTGTCCTGCCACAGCTGGAGGGCCTGCTTTGCATGCTCGCTCTCCCAGTCACGCTCGCCTTCGATCCAGGCGTCGTATTCCTCAGGGGTGAAGATGCCGGAACCGAAACCGGATATGAAGAACTCGATGCCGAGGCCTTCCTTGTTACCCATGGCAAAGCAGGAAGCTTCAGTCTTCTCTGCAACGGCGTCACACGCATCCGACAACTCATCCCAGGTTGCCGGCGGAGTTTCGGGGTCCAGCCCGGCCTGCTCGAAGAGCGCCTTGTTGAAATAGATGGGGAAGCCCTGGAGGAACGTTGGCGCGGAGTAGGTTTCGCCGTCGGCCTCGAAAGCCGGCCAGCCTGCGAGGGTGCCCTGGAGGTCCTGCAGCTCGGCAGTTACCGGAGTAAGGAGGTCGGCGCGGGACTTCAGCTGTGTTCCGCCGTTGAAGAGGGCGAGGTCCGGGCCGGTTCCGGATTCAATCGCGCTGCCTAGCAGGGTGTAGTACTGGTCAAATGGTTGAGAGACAATCTCAACCTCAACGTCGGGATGGGACTGCGCGAACGCAGCTTTCACGTCCTCGGTGTAGGCCTCGGCCGCTGCGTCAGCGGCTCCCCAGTTCCAGATGACGAGCTTCTCTTCGCCACCTCCGCCGGCAGGCTCACCCCCTGTAGGGCTCGCGCCGCCGCATGCGGTCAGCGCCAGAACGGCTGCAATTCCCAGGGCGCTTGGTGCGATATACCGCTTCATTGCGATGCCTCTCAGAGAGTTAATTCTTACGTTTCTACGAACCGGCGGGCAGTGGACGGCTCCGCGTTGAAGCAAAGGTATAACGTAATACGTAACACTGTCAATGGATTCGATGAGGTGAATGTGACGGCAGACACGCGGCCCGCGAAACTTGGCGGAGAGGGATGCAGCGGCTGGCATGCGCTCACAGCGGCTGCTGCCGCCCTTCCGGTTAGGCTTTCCCTGTGACCGCCAACTCGCCTGCATCCCTGACAAACATCAGCGAAGCCCTGGGCACGCTCGGGCAGGGCTCGGTTGTTGCCGAGGTCGCGGAGCGCCTGTTGGCCTACTTCACGAGCGGAGACATCCCGGTGGGCACCAGGTTGCCGGCCGAACGCCAGCTCGCCGCGTCCCTGGGAGTTGGCCGCTCCGCCGTTCGGGAAGCCTTGGCTGCGCTGGAAATCCTCGGGATCGTTGTTGTGCGGCCCGGATCCGGAACCTACTTGCGCGACGGCGTCTCTGAACTGCTCCCCCGGACCCTGAGTTGGGGCATGATGCTGGGCGCGCCCCGCACCCGTGAACTGGTCGAGCTCCGTAGCGGCCTGGAGGTGCAGGCGGCGCAACTCGCAGCGGCGCGCATTACTGATGAATCCCTTGAGCGCATGAAAGTCAGCCTCGACCTGATGGAAAAAAACCTGCTTGACCTTGCCGCGTTTGTGGAGGCCGACGCCGCGTTCCACACAGAGATAGCGGTCAGTTCAGGCAATCAAGTGCTTCAGGAGCTGCTGCAGAGCATCCGGTCGCTGTTGAGGATCTGGGTAGACAGGGCGCTGACCGACGAGAGCCACGCAGCAGCCGCCCTGGCCGAGCACAGGAAGATTTTCGAAGCACTGAACAAGCACGACGCCGATGCCGCCACCCGCGTGATGACGGCTCACATGGGTACCGCGTCCCGCCGGCTGCTCGCCGGGTACGACGCCTCGCAGTAGCGCCAACGCACCGGGCCTGCACCTCCACACCCTCCTTGTCAGGACGGGAATTCGAGCATCGTGGCGTGACAAAGTGTGCCCAAAAAGAAGTCAAAGCAGTCAACCGGTTGACCAATTAGTCCCAGCAGGACTATCGTTTACATCACACCCCCGCTCCCCTTTCCGCACCCAGAAAGCTCCGGGCCGGGTCCTCAGAACATGTCCCGTCCCTTCCCCCAGGGACCACCGGATACACCGCACACACTAGGAGTCAATGTGGACACCACTCCGTCAACGGTTGAAACATCAGCCATCAGGAAGGTGGCTGTTCGGCTCGTGCCGTTCGTCGCCCTGATGTTCTTCATCAATTACCTTGACCGCACGGCAATCTCCTTCGCCGGACCCAACGGCATGAATGACGATCTGGGCCTCTCAGCAGCCCAGTTCGGTTTTGCCTCAGGTATTTTCTTCATCGGCTACATCCTGCTGGAGGTCCCCAGCAACCTTGCCCTGCACAAGTTCGGGGCACGCCGCTGGCTGGCCCGGATCATGGTCAGCTGGGGAATCGTCTCCCTGCTGTTCACCTGGGTCAGCAGCGTTGAAGGCCTTTACATCCTGCGTTTCATCCTCGGTGTTGCAGAGGCCGGCTTCTTTCCCGGAGCCATCCTCTTCCTGAGCCTCTGGGTTCCCACCAAGCACCGCGCCAAGATCCTGGCCCTGTTCTACCTCGCCCAGCCGTTGACCACAGTGATCGGCGCGCCACTTGCCGGCCTGCTCATCCAGCAGGAAGGGGTTTTCTTCGGCCTCGAGGGATGGCGCTTCATGTACTTCGGCGTGGCGCTCCCTGCGATCATCGTTGGGGTGCTGGCCTGGTTCTACCTCGCAGATTCACCCGCGCAGGCGAAGTGGCTGACCCAGGACGAGAAGACCTGGCTCACCGGTGCGCTTGAAAAGGAACGCAAGGAAACCGCCGCTTCCAACAAGCACGTCAGCGTGAAGACCGTTTTCGGGAACGGCCGAGTGTGGACCCTCTGTTTCATCTACTTCGGCTTCATCTATGGCCTGTACGCGCTGGCGTTCTTCCTTCCGACCATCATCGGTGGGTTCGAAGAGCTCTACGGAACGTCGTTTGACGTATTCCAGCGCGGCCTTATAACTGCCATCCCGTATCTGCCGGCAGCGTTTGCACTGTACTTCTGGTCGAGGGACGCTTCCCGCCGCGGAGTCAGGACCTGGCACATCGCCCTGCCTGCCCTGATCGGCGGCCTCAGCATCCCGCTCGCCCTCTTTGCTGGATCACCGGCAGCCACCATAGCCGTCATCACCATCACGGCCATGTCCATCTTCGCGGCCCTGCCGAATTTCTGGACTGTTCCCACTCAGTTCCTCACCGGGGCGGCAGCGGCAGCGGGAATCGCGCTCATCAATACCATCGGCAACCTGGCCGGTTTCAGCGCCGGCTACATTACCGGCTGGCTCCGTGACCTGACCGGGGACTACACCGTCCCGATGTTCGTTGTTGGCGGGTTCATGCTCCTCTCGGCGCTCCTGATGGTTCTGTTGGGCCGCTCGGGGAAAGTGGCCGACGGTACTCGCGCCGAAGCCCTGGACGTCCAGGGTGCGGGTCACCACACCCAGCCGTGACCCAGGTCGGGCGGCACCGCCTCGGTGCCGCCCCGTCCGCCCAGACATCCGCATCAAGCACAGTTAGGCCACCGGAATGACCCGCCTATTCAATGAACCAGCCGATTTCGCAGACGAGATGATCGAAGGCTTCGTAGCCTCCCACGGCCGCTGGGTCCGCCGGGTGTCCGGTGGAGTGGTCCGGAACACCGTGACTGCTCCGGGCACCGTAGCCCTGGTGATCGGTGGCGGGTCCGGTCACTACCCCGCCTTCGCAGGGCTTGTGGGCCAGGGCCTCGCCCACGGAGCCGCCATGGGTAACCTGTTCGCTTCTCCCTCAGCCCAGCAGGTGTACAACGTTGCGAAGGCAGCAGATAACGACGGCGGCGTCCTCCTCTCCTACGGCAACTACGCCGGCGACGTCCTGCACTTCAACCAGGCCCAGGACCGACTCCGTAAGGAGGGCATTGACTGCCGGAGCATCGCCGTAACGGATGATATTTCTTCCGCCCCGAGCAACGAACTCGAGAAACGCCGCGGAATCGCAGGCGACCTCACGGTCTTCAAGGTCGCTGCTGCAGCGTCCGAAGCCGGTTACACCCTCGACGACGTCATGACCGTCGGCGAACGCGCCAACCACCGCACGCGCTCGTTCGGCGTCGCGTTCACCGGGTGCACGCTCCCCGGCGCTGATCACCCGCTCTTCTCGGTACCCGAGGGCCGCATGGCCGTGGGCATGGGCATCCACGGCGAGCCCGGTATTGGTGAAACGGACGTCCCCACCGCCGATGAGCTTGCGGAACTGCTCGTCAGCAAGCTGCTCGGTGAAGTTCCTGATGGCGCTGGTGCCGGCAGCACCACGGGCCGTCCGCGGGTTGTTCCCATTCTCAATGGCCTGGGCAGCGTGAAATATGAGGAGCTGTTTGTGGTGTATCGCCGCGTGGCGCAGCTTCTGAGTGATGCCGGCCTGGAGATCGTTGACCCGCAGGTCGGTGAACTGGTCACGAGCTTCGACATGGCCGGAACCTCGCTCACCCTGTTCTGGCTCGACGACGAACTCGAACACCTCTGGAGCGCCCCTGCCGACGCTCCCGCATTCCGACGCGGCGTGGTCGCTTCGACTCCGCTCGAAACACAGCAGGCCGATGGCAATGCGATCCCCGGCTCCGTCGATGGACCGGTCGCGGCTGCAACCCCTGAGGCGAGCAAAGAATCCCAGGCCACGGCAGAGAAGATCCTCGCCGCTCTCAGGGCAGCGAAGGCGGTCGTGGATGAGAATGCCGATGAACTTGGCCGGATCGACGCCGTTGCAGGCGATGGCGACCACGGCATCGGGATGCAGCGCGGAGTGAAGGCTGCGGTCAACGCTGCGGAAGCCGCCGTCATTCAGGGTTCCGGCGCCGGAACAACCCTGTCCCAGGCCGGTGACGCTTGGGCGAACAAGGCAGGGGGCACGTCCGGCGCGCTGTGGGGCACGGCTCTGGCGGCGCTCGGTGAAGCGCTGGGGAACTCGGACAAACCCGACGCCGGCGTGATGGCCGACGGCGTATCCCGCGCCACCACCGCGATCATGGTCTTCGGCAAAGCGAAGGCGGGCGACAAGACTCTCGTCGACGTCCTGCTGCCCTTCCAGGAAGCACTGTCGAAATCCGCGGGTCGCGGACTAACCCTGACCGAGGCGTGGGGTGAAGCAGCCACTGTCGCCGAACAGGCGTCCAAGGACACAGCGCACCTCCTCCCGAAGATCGGCCGAGCCCGCCCGCACGCAGAAAAGAGCCTCGGCACTCCCGACGCCGGCGCCGTGTCCATGGCACTGATTATTCGAGCAATTCACAACACCCTCCTCGAGGGAACCACTAAGGAGCAATCATGACCGGGAAACTGCGCATCGTTGTCGGGTCGGACGACGCCGGCCTTGAATACAAGGAAGCCCTCAAAGCGGACCTGGATTCCAGCGACCTGGTGGAGTCCGTGCAGGATGTCGGCGTTGATGCTGATTCGCACACCCCATACCCGTCGGTGGCCATCGCTGCCGCTGAGCTTGTCGCCGCCGGCAAGGCCGACCGCGCACTGCTGGTCTGCGGCACGGGCCTCGGCGTTGCTATCGCCGCAAACAAGGTTCCAGGAGTACGCGCCGTCACCGCTCACGACAGCTTCTCCGTGGAGCGTTCCGTGCTGAGCAACAACGCGCAGGTACTGACCTTCGGGCAGCGTGTGGTCGGTCTGGAACTGGCCCGCCGCCTTGCAAGGGAATGGCTCACCTACACATTCGATGAGTCATCCGCATCCGCCGAAAAGGTATCCCTGATCAAGGAGTACGAGAGCACCAGTGACTCCCAAGGCGGTGAGGAAGCACAAGGTGTCACGTCCTGCTGAAACCCCTGCCCCGACGCCCCAACACTCGCCGGCTGGAGCCATAGTCGGCATCAGCCTGAAGATGTACTTCGGGTACGAGCAAACGCTGGCGTACTGCCGTGCAGTTTCCGCAATCGCGGCGGCTCATCCGGCGGTACAGAACGGAGACGTTGAGCTGTTCGTGCTGCCCTCCCACCCAGCCCTCGCCGAGTGCTCCCGCATCCTCGACGGCACCCGGGCCGACACCGGCGCCCAGGACATCTTCTGGGAGGACAGCGGCGCGTTCACCGGCGAGGTCAGTGCCGCCATGGTGGCCGAAACGGGTGGCCGCTACGCCGAAGTGGGTCACGCCGAACGCCGCCGCATCTTCGGCGAGGATGACGGCGTCGTTGCGCTCAAGACCGCAGCAGCCTACAGAAACGGGCTGACTCCGGTCCTGTGCGTCGGCGAGCCGACAGAAGGAACGGCTGCCAGCGCCGTCGAGCACTGCATCCGCGAGATCGACGGCATCCTGGACCGGGCAGCGGGCCTGGGCCAGGCGGGCCGGACCATCGTCGCCTACGAGCCGCACTGGGCGATCGGCGCACCCGTCCCCGCAGCACCCGACTACATCAGCGAAGTGGTCCGCGGCATCGACAGCCACCTCCGGGCGCGCCCGGGGCAGGCACAAAGCCGCGTGATCTACGGGGGCAGTGCGGGCCCGGGACTCATCGGCCAGCTGGACAGCAGCGTGGCCGGCCTGTTCCTTGGCCGCTTCGCCCACGATCCGGAGGCCCTCCGCATCATCCTGGACGAAACCGCGCAGCGGCTCGCTGAGAGGGAGGTAACCGTATGACCAGCCGGATTGGCCTGAGTACCTACTCCTTCTTCTGGCAGCTCTCGGACAAGGTTGCCGCGCCCCTCAGCCTGCACCAGGCGCTCGAGCGGACCGCCGCGCTGGGAATCGATGTGTTCCAGGTCTGTGATTACGCACCCCTTGAGACCATGAACGACGACGAACTCCGCGCAGTGCGGGCCACCGCCAACTCCCTCGATATCACCCTCGAACTCGGCACCAAGGGCATTCAGGCGGATCACCTGCGAAAGTTCCTGCACATTGCAGGCATGTTCGATGCATCGGTGCTGAGGACCATGTTCAATGTTCCGGGCCACACGCCGTCGGCCGCTGAAGCTGTCCGTATTTTCACGGAGGTGCTGCCGGAGTTCGAGGCTGCGGGAGTGAAGATCGCGCTTGAGACGTATGAGCAGGTGCCCACCTCCCGGATTCTCGAAGTGGTTCAGGCCCTGGACAGCCCCTACCTCGGCATCTGCAGCGACCCGGGTAATACTGTCGCTGCCCTTGAGCTGCCGAACGACGTGGTGGACGCCGTCGCGCCCTATGTCGTGAACATGCACATCAAAGACTTTGCGTTCAGCCGCAAGGAGGGGTGGGTGGGCTTTACCTACGCTGGCGCACCCCTCGGCGATGGCCTTCTGGACTACGACTACATGGTCCGGAAGATCCGCCCAGAAGAGAAAAACATCAACCGGATTATTGAACACTGGCTCCCCTGGCAGGGCTCCGAAGAAGAGACCATCCGCCTGGAGAACCAGTGGACGCAACAAGGCGTCGACTACCTAAGGAGCAAATGACATGTCAACCGAACTGACCGTTGCTGTTATCGGAGCCGGAGGCAAGATGGGGATGCGCGTCTCCGCCAACCTCCAGAAGAGCTCCCACACCGTGTTCTACAGCGAGAATTCTCCCGCCGGACAGGAGCGCGTCCGCGCCGAAGGCCGCGAAGTCACCACCACCGACGACGCCGTGAAGGACGCCGACGTCGTCATCCTCGCTGTCCCGGACACCATTCTCGGTGTGGTTTCCGAGGGCGTGGTCCCGCAGCTGAAGGCCGGCGCGGTCCTGCTCACCCTGGATCCGGCCGCCGCGTATGCGGGCCTGCTGGCAAAGCGCGACGACGTCGTGCAGGCCGTTGCGCACCCCTGCCACCCGTCGGTCTTCCTGGAGCGCACCTCCAAGGAGGAGTGGGCTGACACGTTCGGTGGGCAGGCTGCTCCGCAGCACGTTGTCGCCGCAATCGACGACGACGCCACCGCCGACGTCCGTGCCCTCACCGAAGCGACGATCAAGGTGATCTACGCGCCGGTCATCGAGGTGCACTGGGTGACCGTGAAACAGCTGGCCGTCCTGGAGCCGACGCTCGTGGAAACCATCGCCTGCATGATCGGGACCCTGCTCAACGAGGCGCTCCATGAGACCATCCACACCGTCGGCGTCCCGGAGGCTGCGGCGAAGGCCATGCTGTTCGGCCACGTGCAGATCGCGCTGACCAACGCCCTGCGCGGATCGAATCCGTTCTCCGAGGCCTGTGAAATAGCCATCCAGTACGGTAAGGACAGCATCATCCGTGACGACTGGAAGAAGGTCTTCGACGACTCCGAGCTGGACAACGTGATCGGCAAGATGCTGAAGCTGGACTCAGCCTCGCGCTAGATCCCGCGTCCGGGACCTTAACGCGCCGGTGGGGTGCGGAATCATGAGTTTCGACCCAGGATCCCGCACCCCACGGGCGCATTTGGTGGTTGAGCTAGCGGCCTAGCACAACCCTGTAAGTGGTGCTCGACGAGCCGTCCTCTGAGGTGACGGTTACCGTCGCCGTCCGGGTCCGTGTGTCCGCCTGAGTGACGTCAACGGTGGCATACGGGTCAGCGGGAACCACCGAAACGGTAGGCACCTTGCCGCGCCAGCCCACGGTGTACTCGGTTGTCGTAGGCTCGAACCCTTCAATTTCCTCACCATCCAGCGAGATGGACTCCGCAGTCGACACCGATGACGTTCCCGGCGCCTGGGTGAGCACCTCGAGCTCGCTCACGGTCATGTGCGTGTTGTTGCGGGCCTTCAGCACCGCACGCACCGCGTCGGTCAGCACGCCATCGAACAGCACCTCAACCGACGGCGCGGGCTGTTGGTTGGGATCGACAACAACCGGTCCGCCCGCATTGACCCACTGACCTGCGCTGTTGCGGGTCTGCACCTGCACCGATTCGGCGAAACTCAAGTGCCCACCATCACGGTAGAAGTGCACGACGGCGCCACTCACCACCGCAGGCTCAGCCAGTTGGGCTGTCAGTGTGTCCGATGCGTTCTTGGTGCCCGACCTCCAATTCGACCATGCTTTGTCCCGCAGGTCGCCGTTGCGGAGGCCCGCCGTGCTGTAGCCGGGTTCAGTGAACGTGGCGCTGATGGACGCGCCGTCGTCGTCGGCTGCGTTCGCCGTTCCCGGTTCGGTAACCTGCACGCGGACCGTCGCGGGCAGCGTGGTGCCGTCGCCGACGCTGGCAGTACCGGTCAGGGTGACAACGCCGGCTTCGTCAAAGGCGTCCTCGGGAGCCGCGTCCCACGTGACGGGAACCGACGTCGTCGCTCCCTCGGAGGCCACGGCGGTCACTGTCGTGGGCAATTCGGGCGTCCCGCCGATGAAGGTCTTGGCACGGGCGGGCTCGGTGGACACCAGCGTGTCCACGGTGACCACCGCTGTGACCTTGTGGACGTTACCCAGTGCGTCGGTTGCCGTGCCGCGGACCTTGACGGCTCCCGGCTTGGCCCAGGCCTTGTCGCCCGGAACCTTCCAGGTCACCGGCAGTTCGCCTCGGGCGCCGTCGCGGTACTCAGGTACCACGGTCGCGGGCATTTCCGGCGCTACGCCGGGCAGGGTGAACACGGACGGATCCTGCACACCAAGCACAGTCTCATCGATGACGGTCCAGCGCTGGTTCGCCCCCGAGTTCGGGAACCAGGTGGTGGCAGGCGATCCGTTTGCAGTCGCCTGCCCGCCGACCTCAAGTACCCGGCCGGATACCGCATTGACGAAAGTGTAGCTTCCGTCGCCGGTGGTCGAACGGATCCACTGTGCTTCCGGCCCAGGCGCCGTTGTAGCGTCCTGCAGCACTACTGCGGTGTCAACGACGGCCAGTTGGCTCGCGCCGTCGGACGTGGAGATCGAGAAGCGGGCACGGTTGCTGTAGCCCTCATCGAGCGGCGTGAAGTTCCAGAGCTGTTCGCCACTGGCCGGATCGGTGGTGGCGATCTGTGCACCGTCGCCGGCGGGCACCAGCGACTTACCGCTCTGGAAACCCTGCAGGCGGTAAGCGTGACCCTCCTGGAACAGCGCTGCGTCCTTCGCCACCCCGGTGACTCCCTCGACGACAAAGGTGGTCACTGACTCGGCAGGAACCTCCAGCGAGACGACGCCGTTCCGGCCCACTGCAACGGGCTCGCCCTCGGTGAGGACGTTGTCCACGTCACTCACCACGGGGGTAACCGTTGCCTTCGGCGAGACCTTCGCGAAACCGGTGAGGTCCAGGTTCACGGTGCGCGCGTCGGTGGTGTCGTTGATGTGCACAACGGTGGCACCATCACCGGACACTGCAGCGGTGGACGCAGTGTCACTCACCTTGACCAGGCGGTCGCCGGGCTCAATGTAGTGGGTGAAGTTCCGGATCGTGTTGTATTTGGTGTTGGTGTAGATGGGGCACGTCTCGAGCGTGTCCTCGGAGGTGCAGTCGAACGGGAGCTGAATGGCCCCCCAGTTGGCGCCTGCAGCGCTTTCGCCGCCAGGCTTCATGTTGTTGTAGTCCTCGACCGGCTGCCACAGCACCCAGGCGTTGGGCTCAAGCTCGCGCAGGTCATCGACGATCCGCCCGGCCATGCCGAGACCGGATTCCATCGACTCGAAGTTCTGCCCGTTGCCCCAGGACCCCCCGACTTCGCTCATCCACAGCGGCTTGTCCGCTGCCTTCGCGAGGTCGCGCGGTGTGGTGCGCTGGCCGGTGCCGTAGGTGTGCACATTGAGCTGGCTGACGACGTCGCGGACGTCCTGTGGGTAGCTGTTCCAGTTGGTCGCAAAGATGGACGGGTTGGTCTCATCCATGGCCGAAATGACGGCATCAGTGTCAGCTTCAGGGAGTTGCTCAGCAAGCGAACGCAGCACCTGCTGCTGAAGTTCGGGGCCCATGTGTGCGCCCTCCTGGCGGCCGCCGGTCGGCTCACCGTCCGGCCCAAGCTGCGTACCCCAGTACGGCGTGTTGGGTTCATTGAACGGGTCGAGCGTGTCGACCGAGATACCGTGTGCGTCCTCAAGGCGTTCGACGGCGCCCAGCAGGTAGGCGTTGAATTCGTCGATGCTCCCGGTCTTGAGCTGGTCTGCGCTGGAATTGAAGCCCCCGGACACGTAACCGCTGACGGTCTGGAACCACGGCGGGGAGTTACTGAACGCCTCCCAATGGGTGACGTCTTCCTTGATGCGGTCCACCCACCAGCGCTGCGTCTGGTCAGCGTCCGGGTTCCAGTGGTCCGGGTTCTCCGGGTCCCACCAGTCCACGTCCTCGCGGGTGGTGCCTTCCGGCGCCTTCCACCAGCCTTCGACCGCACCACCGGCACGCAGGTAATCTTCGACCTCCGGCGCGTTGCCTCCGCCGATGTTGTACCGCGCGATGTTGAGGTTCAGTCCGTCCTCACCGAACACCATTTCAGCGAGCTGCTCCCGGATTTCAGCCGGGTAGTCCCCCGTGGCGTTGGCGAACCACACCAGCGAGGTGCCCCAGCCCTCGAACTCCTCGCTCTGGTAGGACGGGTCGGGACGGACAGTCACCCCTTCAGGAAGCGGTTCTTCTGCTGCACCCGGCGGAGCGGCTGAAGCTGGAGTTCCGAAGAGGAACCCCGCGGTCAGCGCCGCAACGGTGCCGATCCCGGCAACCGCCTTCCATGGGCGGGTTGGATAATTCGTCATTGAACTGCTTCCTTCCAAAGGGGTGGTGCGTGGTCTGAAGTGATTAGGACATGGCTGTCAGGACGGCTGCCTGCGCAGTACTGCGACTTCACGCGGGCCGAGCTTGAGCGAACCGGGCTCCCCCGAGCCGGACAGGACTGCGCCCTGCACGGCGGAGGCATCGACGACGCCGTCCGTCCGGTTGATCACGAACGCGAACTCCTCGTCGCTGCCAGCCCGGAGGACAAGTTCGACGGCGCCAGCGAGTTCCGTGGGCAGTTCCGGTGTGAGCCCGGCAGCATCGGCGAAGTGCTTCAGCACCGGCCGAAGCCCTTCCGGACCGAGCCGGGTTCCGACGTAGCCCGCCGAACCCTTGCCCACGGTCCGGCGCGTGACCGCCGCGCCGCCGTCGTAGTCATGCTCATCGAAACCCGAGCCGCCAAGATCCCCCTGCCCGCCGGAATAGCGGACGACGACGTCGGCGTTGCGCACATCGATCCGGTCCGCCCACAACGACCCGACGCTCCCGTTATCCAGGCCGACGCCGGCGCCCTCAGCGAGCGGCCCGAACTCTTCCACCCGGATGCCGAGTAGCTCGCTGAACGCGCCCGGGTACCCGCCGAGCCAGACGTGGTCGTTGGCGTCCACAACGCCCGAGAAATAGGTTGTGACGAAGTGGCCGCCGCCACGGACGTACTGGTCGATCCGCCAGGAAAGCTCCTGCGGAACGACATACAGCACCGGTGCGATCACCAGCTCGTAATCCTCAAAACGGCTCGCGACCGGAACGACGTCGGCCCGGATCCCCAGTGCGAGGAACGCTGAGTACCAGTCGAGCGCTTCCTGCCGGTAACGCAGCCTGTCCGTGGGGTGGGAGTCCAGCTCGCTGCCCCACCAGGAGTCCCAGTCGAAAAGGATCGCGGCGCGGGCCGGTTTGCGGATGCTGCCCGCGATCGGCGCTAGATCGGTCAGCGTTGCGCCCAACTGCTTCACGGCGTCGAAAACGCGGCTGTTCTCACCAGCGTGCGGCACCATGCTGGAGTGGTACTTCTCCGCGCCCGCCTTCGACTGGCGCCACTGAAAGAAACACACTGCATCCGCACCGTGGGCCACGTGCGTCAGGGAATCACGGGCCATGGCACCGGGCTTCTTGGGAGTATTGATCGGCTGCCAGTTAACCGCCGAGGTGGAATGCTCCATGAGGAACCACGGTTTGCCGCCAGCGATGTTGCCCGTGAGGTTGGCGCAGAAGGACAACTCGTCGAGGTCCTGCGGGCCGGGGATCACGTAGTGGTCGTTGGAGACAAAATCGACTTCATTCGCCCAGTCGGCGTAGTTCATGCCCTTGGTCTCACCCATGACCATGAAGTTGGTGGTGACCGGGACATCGGGAGTGATCCCGATGAGCAGTGAGCGCTCAGCGACCAAATAGTCCTTCAACGCATCTGAGGAGAACCGCTTGAAGTCCAACTGCTGCGTCGGGTTGGGGTGGGACGCCGCGAGCCGCGGCGGCAGGATCTGGTTCCAGTCGCTGTAACGCTGCGCCCAGAAGGCCGTGCCCCAGGCGTGGTTCAGTTCGTCCAGCGTGCCGTAACGGGCCTGCAGCCACGTGCGGAAGGCTGTGGCGGCGTCGTCGGAATAGTCATAGATGTTGTGGCAGCCGAGCTCGTTCGATACGTGCCAAGCGGCCAGCGCGGGGTGGTCCTTGTAACGCTCGGCCAACGCGTTCACGAGGACGAGCGCGTGCTCGCGGAACACCGGCGACGTCGGACGCCAGTGCTGACGCGCGCCCGGCCACAGCGTCTCACCCGTGCGGGTCACGGGCAAAATCTCGGGGTGGGCCGTCGTCAGCCACGGCGGCGGTGAAGCGGTGGCCGTCGCGAGGTCGACGGCGATGCCGCCCTGATGGAGCAGGTCCATGATCTCGTCGAGCCAGGAGAAGTCCCACTCGTCCTGCTTCGGTTGGAGCCGCGCCCAGGAGAAAATCGCCAGCGACACAATGTTCACGCCGGCGTCGCGCATCAACCGGATGTCCTCATCCCAGACCTCGCGCGGCCACTGCTCGGGATTGTAGTCGGCGCCGAAGCCCAGCTTCGGTGCCGCCGTGCCGGCATCAACGGTAGAAGCATCGTCATTAGCGGGTGCGGGCCAGCGGAGCCAGCGGTACGGGGTGGACATGAGTCTCCTGAATGCGGGAGTGGATGAATGCGGCAAGAAATGGGACCGCCGGGCGGGATACCCCGCCCGGCGGCGGTCTAGCGGGCGCTTTCAGCGGGCTTACTCAGCGACGCTTACTCACCGGGTTCATTCAGCGACGGCGAAACCCTGCTGCTGCCCGTAATCAGCGGAGGAATCGGCCCAGCTGGTCAGGCCCTCCTGCAGCGGGGTGTCGGAGACGTAGGACTGGCCTACGGTGTCGTTGAAGATACTGTTCGAGTAGACCTGGAAGGGCAGGTAGGTCCAGCCTTCGACGACGTTCGCTGCGGACTCTGCGAACACCTGGTTGGCCTGCTGGCCGCCGAAGTACTCGAACTCGGTGTTCAGGAACTCTTCAGATTCAAGGGCTGCGGAGGTTGCAGGGAAGGCGCCGCCGTCGCCCCTGGTCTGGACGCCGTCGCCAACGTTTGCGTACTCGAGGAAGCCGTATGCCAGCGCGCCGTTCCCTGACGCAGCTGGAACGGCGAGTGAGCTGCCGCCGTTTTCAGCGCTCGTGTTGGCACCGTCTTCCCACTGTGGCAACGGAGCGACGGCCCACTTGCCTGCGCCGTCGGCTACGCCGGACTCCAGGTTGGCGGGCATCCAGGCTCCGGTTGCGAGCGTTGCGATGGTGCCGTTGCCGAGGCCCTGGTACCACTCGTCGCTCCAGGAGCCGATCGGTGCAAGGAGCTCTTCGTCGATGAGCTCCTGCCAGGTCTCGGTGAACTTTGTGGAACCTTCATCGCTGAAGTCGATGCCGACGTTGGTGCCGTCCACGGTGTACGGCTGGCCGCCTGCCTGCCAGATAAGGCTGGTGGTGAAGCCGGCGTCGCCGGTGTCGTTGGTGATGTAGACGTCGGGGTCAGCCTCGTGCAGCGTGCGTGCGGCTTCCGCGTACTCTTCCCACGTGGTGGGCACCTCGACGCCGTGTTTGTCGAAGAGTTCCTTGTTGTAGAACAGTGCCATGGGGCCCGAGTCCATCGGCAGGCCGTAGATGCCCTCGCCAGCGTGTACGGAGTTCCAGGGGCCGGGTGTGAAGGTGCCTTCAAGATCGCCGGCACCGTAGGCGTTGAGGTCGGCGATCGATTCGCTGAGTGCGAACTGCGGCAGGGCGTAGTACTCGATCTGCGCCACATCGGGCACGCCGGAGCCGGCCGCGATGGCGTTCTGCAGTGCCGTGTACTGGTCGTTGCCCGTACCGGCATTGACCAGTTCGACGTCGACGTTCGGGTATTCGGCTTCGAAGTCGGTGACGACCTGCTCAAGCGTGGGCTCCCATGCCCACACCGTCAGGGTCCCGCCTTCTTCGAGCGCGGCCTGTACTGCGTCCGCGTCGACGGGCTCGGCCTGCGTTCCGGAATTGGATCCGCCGCCGCAGGCTGACAGACCGAGGGCGAGGGCGGCGGCCAGTGCCGTTCCCGCGAGTGCTTTGGTGCGCATAGTGATCCTTGTTCTTGTTTGGTGATGGACGGTTTCTTGAAGGGGGTTATTCTTTGACGCTGCCCGCGGCCAGGCCCGACTGCCAGTAGCGCTGAAGCAGCAGGAAGGCCGCGATGAGCGGAAGGATGGTCAACAGCGACCCGGTGATGACGAGGTTGAAGATTGCCTCGCCGCCCGCCGTCGCAGCCTGTGAGTTCCAGGCATTCAGGCCGAGGGTGAGCGGGTACCAGTCGGGGTTCTTGAGCATGATCAGCGGCAGGAAGTAGTTGTTCCAGGTGGCCACCATGGTGAACAGCAGCACGGTCACGATTCCCGGCGCCAATAGCGGCAGGCAGATCTGGAAGAAGGTGCGTGCCTCGCTGGCGCCGTCCACCCGGGCCGCTTCCATGAGCTCGGTAGGGATGGCTTCCGAGGCGAAGGTCCACATCAGGTACAGGCCGAACGGTGAGATCAGCGACGGGATAATCACGGCCCACGGGGTGTTGGTCAGGCCCATCTCGCTGAACATCAGGAAAGTGGGGACGGCGAGCGCGGTACCGGGCACTGCCACCGCGCCGATGACGACGGCGAACACCGCCTTCTTCCCTGGGAAATTGAACTTCGCGAGGGCGTAACCGCCGAGCACGGCGAGGAAGGTGGCACCGCCGGCACCAAGGACTACGTAGAGCACGGTGTTGGCCAGCCAGCGGACGAAGATGCCTTCGTCGTAACTTAGGGTTTCGGTGATGTTGGACCAGAGGTCGAAATCACCGGCGAACCACAGGCCGAAGGAGTTGAAGAGGCTCTCCTGGGACTTGGTGGAGTTAATGACCAGCCACAGCAGCGGAACCAGGCTGTAGACCAGCACTATTCCCATGAGCACAGTGAGCAGGACGCTGCGCTTCGGTTTGTCGACGCTGCGGGTCTGGCTCGATCGGATGCGGGCAGGAGCGCTGGCCTTGCGATGCACGCTCGGGCGGATCTTCGCGGTGGTTGTCACGGTCAACCTTCCTTCCGCATGCCGCGGACCTGCACCACGTAGGCGATGGCCATGGTGATCAGACCCATGATGATTGCGACGGTGGCGGAGTAGTTGTACTGCTGCCCGGAGAAGGAGAGCGAGTAGGCGTACAGGTTTGGCGTGAAGTCCGTGGTGATCGCGTTGGGAGCGAGGCCCTGGAGGATGCTCGGCTCGTTGAAGAGCTGGAAGCTGCCGATGATCGAGAAGATGGTTGCCACGATGAGCGCTCCGCGAATGGCGGGGAGCTTGATGGCGGTGATGATGCGGAGTTGCCCGGCGCCATCAATTTCCGCGGCTTCATACAACGACGTCGGGATCACCCTGAGTGCCGAGTAGAAAATCAGCATGTTGTAGCCGATGAACTCCCACGTGACGATGTTGCCGATCGATGCGAGCACCAGTTCAGGGCTCAGCGGGTTGGGAAGGGAGAGGCCGAAGGCGTCATTGATGTTGCCCACCAGGCCGAATCGGGTCCCGTACATGAAGCCCCACATCAGGGTGGCGACAACGGCGGGTACCGCGTAAGGAAGGAAGATTGAGATGCGGAAGAATGCCTTGCCGTAAAGCCGCCCGCTGTCCAGCGCCAGTGCCACCAAAAGCGCGATGAGAAGCATCACCGGCACCTGGACTGCGAGGAATAGCGTCACTCGGGTCAGGGAGGACCAGAAGGACGGATCGCTGAGCGCCTGCGCGTAGTTGTTCAGACCCACGAACGCGTTGCCGCCGACCAGCTGGTTCCGGAAGAAGCTCAGAAAGATCGAGTAGGCAATCGGCGCAAGGAACACCAGCGCGAACACTGCCATGAAGGGTCCGATGAACAACCAGCCCGTCCAATTGCGGCCGGAGCGTCGCGTGGTGACCTTGTCCGGTCGCGCGACGACGGGTTGCGACGTCATAGTCATGTACGGTCCTTCGGGAGTACTTTTCTAGATGTTTACGCAAACATACTCGAGTAGGAAGTGAGATGTTTACGTAAACATGATTGTTACGATGGTCACATGAACCTTTCGGCCCGTCAACTGCCCCGGCTTTGGATGACCCCATGAGATCCCTTGACAGCGTGGAACTCGTGGACGAGTCCCAGCCGCACGCCGCACGCCAGCGGCGCGTCTCGATGGCCGACGTCGCCCGTGTTGCCGGGGTGTCCTCGCAGACTGTATCCCGCGTGGCGAACGGAAGTCCCGGCGTCGTCGAGGCCACCCGCACGCAGGTCATCGCTGCCATGAACCAGTTGGGTTACCGGCCCAACAGCGCCGCGCGTGCGCTGAAGCGCGGCAGTTTCCGCACCATCGGCGTCATCCTGTTCTCGCTCTCATCCACGGGTAACGTGCGGACTCTCGAAGCCATTGCGTTCGAAGCCGCCCGTGAGGACTTCGCGATCACGCTCATCCCGGTGTCCGCACCAACGCAGGCGGGGGTGCAGGGAGCCTTCTCGAGGTTGAACGAAATGGCAGTTGACGCCGTCATCGTGATGATGGAGGTGCACCTGCTCGACGCCGCAACTGTCTCCCTGCCCCCCGGAGTAAAGGCCGTCGTCGTCGACTCCGATGCCGGATCCCAGTACACCGTGGTGGACACGGACCAGGCAGACGGCGCACGCACCGCCGTCGAGCACTTGCTGGGCCTGGGCCATCGGACGGTGTGGCACGTGGGCGGCCCGTCGGCGTCGTACGCCAGCGAGCGGCGTATCACAGCCTGGCGGGAGACGCTGGAACGGGAAGGCCGGGAGGTGCCGCGGCTGCTGCGTGGGGACTGGTCGGCGGAGTCGGGGTACCGGGCCGGCCTGGACCTGGCGAAGGAGAAGGACTGCACCGCTGTGTTCACGGCGAACGACCAGATGGCGCTCGGCATGCTGCGTGCATTCCGCGAGCAGGGAATCTCCGTGCCGGAGGACGTGAGCATTGTGGGGTTCGACGATATAGCGGAAGCTTCCGCGTTCACACCTCCCCTGACCACCGTGCACCAGGACTTCACCGAGGTTGGCCACCGCTGCGTCGAGATGGTGATGCAGCAACTGCGCGACGAGACGCCGCCGCCGGGAACCACCCTGGTGCCCACCCGGCTGATGGTGCGCTCGAGCACCGCCGCGCCGCCGCCGTCGTAGGTTCGGTTCCACTCCACGCAAAGCGCCGATGAGCGGCAGGATCGCGCGCTCACACACACGATCCTGCAACCCACCGGCGCGTTACTTCACTGTGCGGAAGCTGCTACGGCCTTGCGGCGAAGAAGCTTACGCACTCCCCCTGGTTCCGGAAGACCGGCCTGGTGCTGGTCGCCCAGCCGCCGCGCTTGCACTGGTCCTTACTGGTCAGGATGGTCTCGCCCGCGTTCTCATCGACGGTGAACACCACCCGGTAGACCTTTTCGGTACCATCCGGTGCGGTAACGGTCACGACGGCGGTCAGGTTGCCCGCGCTCGCCTGTTCCACCTCAACCGAGGCTGCTGAGTCGAGCGGCACCGCCGAAACCACCGGCAGATCCCCAGGGGCGATGGTCGCCGAATACTCAGTGACCGCAGGGTCGAACCCCTCCACCTGCACCTGGTCCACAAGCAACCTGCCCAGGTCCGCCAACCCGGCGTCCGCGAGCCGTGAGCCTGCGATCACCACTTCGGACACCTTCGTGTAGGAGGCAGCAGTATCGAGCGAGACCCGGATTCCCCGCGTCTCGACCGGATCCAGTGACACAGTCGTCGGAGAGCTGGTGGTGAGCCCCGAGACGGTGCCGGCCGAAGTTTGCTGCCACGCGCCGTCGTCGTCGAGGTACTGAACGGTGAGGCTTCTCGGCGCCCTCTCGAACGGCGAAATGGTTACTGAATCCACCGTGTACGCGTCTGGGAAGGAGTACGTCAGCGAGTCACCACTGCGACCGCCGCTGACCCAGTTGGACCAGCGTGTTGCTGAGTTGCCGTCGCACGTGTTCTCCGGGCGGTAGTTTCCTTCCGTGTACGACGCCGTCACTACCGTTCCCGGAGCCTCGCGGCAGATATTTGCGACCTGCACGCGCTCCACCACCAGGACGGTGAGCGTGGCCGGCAAGGTACCGCCGCTCACCGCTGCCGTTCCCGGTACGGTGAGGGATCCGGTGGGCTCAAGCGCGGCGTCGTCCACTGCGCTGAAGTCCCACGTAACCGGAAGTGGATTGCGTGCGGGGCCAGTACCGATCTGCCCTGGAACAGTCTCCGGGGCGACGTCCTCGAGCTCCGCCCGCGACGTTCCTGCCTCAACTGTCACTGACACCGGATCCGTGGCTACGTACTCGCCGACTGTCACCACTACTGAAGCATCATTGAAATGCTGACCGTAGATGTCGGTTCCAGAGCCCAAGAGGGTCACCTCGCCGGCAGTGTCCCACGCGCCGTCGTCAGCGCTCTGCCACTCGACGGCTACGGGTTCGCCGCGTCCCGCGGGGTACAGGGGAATCACAGTCTCCGGCAGCTCCGGCTCGACCCCTATTTCGGTGCTGACGTACGCCTGCTCGGTCCCGGTGAGCACCAGGTCGGCAACGTCCTCGAACGCCCAGGCCTGGTTGGGGTTGCTCCGCGCTGTCGCGGTCGATCCGCTCGGAGCAGCAAGAGTGATACCGGCCGCCCCTGCCTGCAGGGTGCTCGCTGCGGCTGCGTTGACGAGTGTCCATTGATTCCCGTTTTCGGTGCTCACAATCCACTGTGCGGCCGGGTTGGCCCGGGCTTCCTCGACGCTGGAGTCAAGGATCGATGCAGTCCCGGTTGAGGTTCCGGTGATGATCCCGCCCGCACCCGCCAGCACTCCTCCGGCGCCGTTGGATACAACCCAACGCTGGTCGTGGGAGTACGTATCCTCCGGGTCCACTGCGTGGAAGGTCCACTGCTGGGCAGGAACAGCGCCCGACGTCGTCGCCTTGGGTTCCGTGGTGACTGCGCCATTGCGCGCGGCAAGGTACTGACCGCTCGATTCTCCGGGCACGTGGTAGGTGGATCCGTCCTTCACCGGCGCTGCGGTGTCAGAAACACCGCTCACGCCATCGATCAGGAACGTCACTACGGAGGCGGCGGGAATTTCAAGCGTGGCTGTCTTCGCCTCGCGGTCAACCGCAACGGGCTCCCCCTCGACCAGCGCGTTGCGTTCGATGTCCTCAAGCGGTGACTTGGTGGTCACGACGGGCGTGACTGTGGCGCCGTCGTCGATCGCTCCGAAGAGACTGAGGTCGACCGTGACAGTTTCAGCAGCGGCGGTGTCGTTGAAATGAACCAGGGTGGCACCGGTGCCGTCGGCGCGCAGGGCGCTGGCGGTTTTCGGGTCATTGTTCTGGATGAGGAAGTCGCCGGGCTGGATGTAATGGGTGAAGTTACGGGTGGTGTTGTATTTCTGGTTCGTCAGCACCTTGCACTTCGCTGCTTCCTGGCTGTCGCCGTCGTTCAGGCGGCGGTTGGAGAAGCCCTCGCGGCCCGCGTAGTTGCAGTCGAAGTCGATGTAGATCGAACCCCAGCCCTTGTCCGCCTTCTCCTGCTTGTACGTGTCCTCGACCGGCTGCCAGAACACCCACGCGTCCGGTTCCAGTTCACGGAGATCATTGACCATGCGGGAGGCGATACCCAGGCCGTTGGTAATGTTCGAGCGGTCCCAACCGCTCCTCGAATCGCCAAGGGCAGTATTGCCTGTCCAGAAGCCGCCCACCTCGCTCATCCAGAGCGGGAGTTGCTCCGCCTTGGCGAGGTCACGGACCCGACGTCGGTCGTTGGTGCCGTAGGTGTGCACGTTGAGCTGCTCGACGGCGTCCTTCGCCTCCGCGCTGTAGCCGTTCCAGTTGGTCATGAATTTCGCCGGGTCGGTCTCGTCCATGGCGGAGATGACGGCGCCGGTGGTGCTGGTGTCCCGCTGCAGCTCGGCATCGAGGTGCTTGATGATCCGGTCCTGTGCGGCCGGGTAAATGAGCGCACCCTCCTGCTTCTGGGTGTACGACGCCGGCGGCTTGCCGGTTGCGGCGTCAATGTCAGTGCCCCAGTACCCGGAGTTCGGCTCGTTGAAAGGGTCAATGGTGTCCACGCTGATCCCGCTACCCTTTTCGAGCAGCTCCACGGACCGTGCCATGTACGCCGCGAACTTCTCCTCGGCTTCCGGTAGCAGGTTTTCGCCCTTCCGCCGGTTGTCCTGTCCGGACACGTATCCGCTGCGGGTCATGAACCAGGGCGGAGAGTTGCTGAAGGCTTCCCAATGGGTGATCTGGTCATCGGCGGCCAGGCGTTCGACCCACCAACGCTGGGTCAGGTCGGCGTCCGGGTTGTAGGAGGCGTCGTCGTAAGGGTCCCATTGCTCCAGGAACGCCAGCTTGTTCGCCTGGCCTGGATCCACCGATCCGTCCGGGTTATAGAGGTTGGACAGTACCGGTGTCTCGGCGGTGGCTTCGGTGACTGGATTCCACCAGCCCTCTACAGCGCTTCCATCGTGCAGGTAGTCCGCGACGTCCGAAGCGTGGCCGCCGCCCACGTTGTAGCGGGCCAGGTTCAGGTTGAGCCCTTCCTTGCTGAACACCTTCTGGTACAGATCCTCACGCAGCTGGTCCGGGTAGCCGGCCGTCGCGTTCGCGAACCAGACCAGGCTGGTTCCCCAACCCTGGAATGCGTCGGTACGGCTCGCGGGATTGGGCGTGATGGTTACGCCGGTCGTGTCAGCGTGGGCCGGAGTCTCGGGAGCCACCGGCAGGGCGACGAGCCCTGCGGTAGCGAAGGCAGCGGCGGCAAGCACCGTTGTGCCTTTCCATCGGCGCGGGTGGAACGTCATGGCAACCTCTTTGTTGTGGGGCGAGTGGTCCCGGCCAACGTATGTGACCTGCCGCACACTACTCAACGCCTTCGAACAGCTCCGAACGTCATCGGTCAGACTCGATCACGGGGGTCTTGGGGGAGCTCATGGTTCAAGTAAGGGCGCCGGTCCTAGCCGGGATTCACCACCAGGTCAGCCCGGTCCCTCGTCCCTGCGATGAGCCGCGCATTCGGCTCGTCGACAAGGTCAACCCACTCCTCCGCGGCATCGCGTGTTTTGCCGAACGCGACGTGCCGCTCGATCAGCCGATCGATCCGCAGGCTTTTGTTGGGCTGCTCGCAGTACCAGACCTCAGTGCACTGAGCCCTCACCTCGCACCAGCCGGGACGATCAAGCAGCAGATAGTTCCCTTCAGTGATGATGGTGTCCGCCGTCGGGTACACCGGAACGGCGCCGGCGACTGGCTGCTCGATGGTCCGGTCAAAGCCGGGAGCGTAGATCACCGAATCACGAGGCCCGTGGAGCCGCTGCAGGAGTGCGGCGTAGCCATGCGCGTCGAAAGTCTCGGGAGCGCCTTTACGGCCTAAAAGGCCCTGGCGGGAAAGTTCGGTGTCGGCCAGATGGAACCCGTCCATGGGCACGTACGCGAAATGCTGGCGCTCGCCAGCCGGTTCCTCCCGGTTCAGGCGAGCGACCAGCTGCTGAGCGAGGGTGGTCTTGCCTGCTCCCGGGGGCCCGGCAATCCCGAGCACCACCACACCCCCCTGCGCACGAAGCAGCTCAATCCGGGACGAGAGGTCAGCGAAGCCCACGGAGCTATCCTGACACGGGCACCCCCGCGCGGGGGTCAGGCCTTCCCGAGCTCCGCCGAAAGCGCGTAGGAACCATTGCTCCACACGATGAACAGCAGCGGAGCTGGAATCAGCGCGATGCCGAGCACCGGCTGCACCATGGCGGCCCCTGCCACAATCCCGAGCAGGGCAAGCGCCGCCAAGCTCAGGTACCAGCGCCGCACGGAGATATACAGCGCAGCCTTCGCGAGGTGCCTCAGCCGCGCACCGGGCAGCAGCACGGAGCCGGCCACAGCCTGAACCGAGACCGCCACCACGGTAGCCATGGCCAGTACCAGCACGGGAATCAGCACGGCGCCTGCGGGCAGCGCCGCCACCAGCGCAAGGTCAACCCCCAGAACAGCAAGCACGACGACGGCGGCAAGACCCGCGAGCGCCGCTCGCCTGAATGACGCCCGGTACCCGGCAAGGAAGGTCGCGAAAGGGCGGCTGACCGTCTCTTCTCCCCGCAGGGCGTTGAACGCGGCGAACGCGCCGGCCAGTGACGGGAGCACTGTCAAAGACAACGCGAGAAAGAATGGCCAGGACGCCACTGGGTCCGCCACCGCGTAGAAGAAGAAGACCAGGGGCAAGTTCGTGACCGCCAGCAGCACGTTGACGGCCAGGAACGTGTAAACGAAGGCGAAGATGCTGGCATAGGTCTCGAATCCCAGGCCGGCCCGCCGCCGTCGTGCTTGTTTGCCTTCTTGCTGCCCTCTGTGATGGTCCTGCGCCAGGGTTGTCACCCCTTCATTCCGCTCGTTGCAATGCCCTGGATGAAGTATCGCTGACCGAGCAGGAAGATGATCAGGATCGGGATGATGGAAATGACCGAGCCGGTCATGATCATCGCAAATTCAGCGTCAAACTGGCCAACGAAGGAACGGAGGCCCAGCTGCACTGTCCACAGCCGGTTGCTGGTGAGGTAGATGAACGGACCCATGTAGTCGTTCCAGGTGCTGACGAAGGTCAGCAGCGCCAGCGATGCCAGTGCGGGCTTGGAGAGCGGCAGGATCACCCGCGCCCAGATCCCGTACTCGCTGAGGCCGTCGATGCGGGCGGCTTCGCACAATTCATCCGGAATGGTCATGTAGTACTGGCGCATCAGGAACACCCCGAAGGCACCGAATGCCTGCAGCAGGATCAGCGACCAGAATGTGTTCGTCAGGCCCAGGTTCTGCATCATGATGTACTGCGGCACCATGTAGGCCTGCCACGGCACGGCAATGGTCGCGATATACCCGAGGAACAGCGCGTCACGTCCCGGAAAGCGGACCTTCGAGAACCCGTAGGCAGCCAGCGATCCGGTCAGTACCTGCAGGAACGTGATGATCACGGCCAGGTACATGGTGTTCTGGATGTAACCCATCATGGGAATGCGGGTCCAGATGTCTGTGTAGTTGCTCCAGACGAAATCCTCGGGGATCCACTGGATGGGTACGGTGAACACCTGGTTGTCCTGCTTCAGCGAGGATGAGAGCATCCACGCAAACGGGATCAGCAGTGCTGCGACAAGGATGATCAGCGCCGTGTAGCAGGCGATGTTCACCCGCCGCAGTTTGCGCTCCTTCGGGCTGTGCCTGCGCTGTTCTGCCCGGTCCTCCTGCGGCAGCACAGGGGCCAGCGCCGCCTCGGTCTTGAGGTCTTCTGTCATGTTGGTCATCAGCGTTCCTTCCGCTGCTGCAGTTTGAATTGCACAACCGTCACGGTGAGCACAATGAGGAAGAGGACCAGCGAGATCGCGGACGAGTAGCCGAAGTTACCCTGGCTGATGCCCTCCTGGTAGATGAGCTGCGACAGCACCGTGGTGGACCGTCCGGGCCCGCCGTCAGTCATGACAACGATCAGGTCGAAGACCTTGAAACTGGACACCGTCAGCATCACGAGGACAAAGAAGGTGGTGGGCCGCAGGCAGGGAACCGTCACGTTCCAGAACCGCTGCCAGGCACTGGCTCCGTCAACCTCGGCGGCTTCATACAGTTCCGACGGGATGGCCTGGAGGCCTGCTAGGTAAAGGATCATGTAGTAGCCCATGTCCCGCCACACGCTGGTGATAATGACGGCGGGCATGGCCCAGTCCGAGCTGGAGGTCCAGCCAGGCGGGTTCGCGATGCCGATGCCCTCGAGAACCTGGTTGATGGGACCGGTGGTCGGGTTGAACAGCATGTTCCACACCACGGCCACAGCAACCAGCGAGGTGATGTACGGGAAGAAGATGGCTACCCGAAAGAAGCCAAGACCCTTCAGTTTGCGGTTGAGCAGCATTGCAAGCATCAAGGCAAGTGCAAGAGTGAGCGGAACATGGCCGAGGGTGTAGCCCACGGTGTTGGTGAGCGCTATCCAGAACGTCTCGTTGCCGAGCATCTCCTGGAAGTTGCGCAGTCCCACCCATTCGGGCGAGGAAAAGGAGTTCCACTCCATGAACGCCAGCCCAAATGCCGCGAAGACCGGGATCAGCGTGAATGCGAGGAAGCCCAGGAAGTTGGGAAGGATAAAGGTCCACCCGGTCAGGGTGGTGCGCCGGGCCTGTTTGCGGTTGCCCTGTGAGCGGATCTCCGGCGGGGAGGATTTGCGGCTTCGCAGTGTCTGGGTAGTCATGGTGTGCACCTTCTCCGTTGAGGCGCCGCCGGAAACCGGCGGCGCCCGCGCAGATTTAGTTCAGTACTTCGCTTTGGACGCGGGTGCCCATATCTGAAAGACCCTGCTCAACTGACTTCTCTCCGACCATGATGAGCTCGTGTTCCTCGGTGAGGACGAGGTCAACGTCGGAAGCGAATTCGCTGACGGGCATCTCGAGCGCCGTTTCGTCGGGGGTGAAGGCAGCCTTCGCCACTTCGTCAGTGGGCAGGCCCTCCAACTGGAAGTAGGCTTCGGTCACTTCCTCGGTCTGCAGCGCGGGCACGACGCCGATCTCGGCGATCGTCGCCGCCCCGCCTTCCCCTGCAGCCCAGGTGATGAAGTCTTTCGCTTCCTGGCTGCGTTCAGCGTTCTTGTTCACCGCGAAAGCGGTGGGTGAGCCGAAGGTCGATACGTCCTCGCCCTCCGAGACCTGCGGCATGGGTGCCAGTCCCCAATTGAAGTCAGCCTCGCCGGCTTCCTGGGCGGCAACCAGGGCCGCGATGTACCACGAGCCCATCGGCAGCATTGCGGTCTGCTGGGTCTCGAACATTGACTGGTAACCGGTCTGCTGGCTCATCGCCGTCGCCCAATCCAGCGCTGCGCCCTCTTCCTGCAGGTCGAGTGCCATTGAGTACTGGTCCTCGAAGAAGCCGTACTCACCGCCGATCAGGTCGCCGTCGTTCTGTGCCGCCGAGATCGCCTGGATCACCGAGCGCCAGTAGTGGTGGTAGGTGCCGTAGACCTTGTCACCCTCGCTGCCGCTGGTGAGTTGCTTGGCCGTTTCGGCGTACTGATCCCAGGTCATCCGCTCGGGGTACTCGACTCCAGCGGCGTCGAACAGGTCTTTGTTGTAGTACATCAGCCAGAAGTCCTGGCGGTACGGTGCTGCGAAGTAGCTGCCGTCAAGATCGAATGCGTCGAGGCTCGCGGTGTTCTCCGTGTCGAGGGATTCGACGACGTCGTTGATCTCGAGTAGCTGCCCGCGGTTGGCGTACCGGGAGTAATCGGTGACGTTCTTCATGGTGAGCACGTCGGTGGTGTCGCCTCCGGCCAGCATGGTGGTGACCTTCTCGGCGTAATCGTCGGCGAGGATGTCAACGTGCTGGATGTCGATGTCCGGGTTGGCCTCCTCGTAGGCGGTGAACAGGGCCTGGAACTCGGGCGTCCCTTCGTAGTTCCAGACGGACACGGTGAGCGGGGTCTTTCCTTCCGCTGCACCTTCCTCGGACGGTCCGGCGGCTCCGCCGCATCCGGTGAGGGCCAGGACGGCGGCGGCCGCCGTCGCCGCGGCTGCGAGTACGTTTCGCTTCATTGCGGTTCTCCTTGTGGTTTTTCCCAGCCGCTTGGCGGTGGGAGGGCAGGTACTGGTTGCGGTTATTCGGGCAGGTGAAATGAGGTGGTGCGCTGGCCGGGCCAGTGGACTGTTGGGGTGCCGGCCGCGAACGTGAGCCTCGGCGTCTGGGAGAGCATTTCGGAGGTTCCGAGCCCGACGGCGGCTGCGTGCCAGCGGCCGGGCGTTGGTTCCGGTTCGCTCAGGGAGGGAACCCGCGTGCGCTCAGCGAGCGGCGTGGCGTCGGTGTACTGACGCGAGCCGGGAGTGCCCAGGCCCACCAACGGAACCACAACTGTGTCGAGGTTCGAGCCTTCCGTAAGCGCCCAACCACCGACGGTCAACACTCCGAGCGGCTCCTCCCCGGGCCCTGGAGCGCGGTCGATCCGAACCAGCCGGACCTCCCACACACCCTTCGCCGCAGAAACGGTAGTGACGGGAGCGCCCCGGCGCACTGATCCACTCAGTCCCGAACCGTGATGCGTGTCCGTGGGGTCCGGATCGACCCAGTGCGTCGCGGCCCTGGAGGCACCCAGCCGGGCGCCGCCGTCGTCGTCGTCGTCGTCGTTCTCGCCGTCGTTCAGGACCACGATCTCCAGCGTCCGGAATCCGGTGCGGTGGCTTGGATTGCCGTCTGCGTCAGCCAGCGTGACGGACATGTCGAGTGGTTTGAGTTCGCCCTCGCTGTCCATGACCGGGGAGGTTGCGGTCGAGTAGCCGAGCCGCGCATACAAGGGCGAGTCGGTGGTTTCCGCGCCCTCCTCCGCATGGTCGGTGCCGTGGTTGATCACGCGCACGACGCCGTCGGCCCGGGTTCCGCTGACCAGCCAACCGGGTGCCGCTGCGGTGAAGGTGAAGTCGCCCTCTTCGACCGGGAGCGGCTGCTCGACGGCGGTCCACACTGCGTGGTCGGCTGGGAGCGCGAGCCCGAGCAGGCCCTTGGATGCCCAGTACGGCGATCCGGGTCCGGAGTAGGACTGCGCGAGCTGCCGCCACTCATGGTGCCAGCCGAGCGTCAGCAGGCCCTCGGCGTCGGGTGCTCCCCTGTCCGCGAAGTGACGGACGATTCCGCTGGCCGCGCGGCGTAAAAGGCCGGGCTCGACGGCGGTGCATCCGGCGAGCGCCCCACCCCAGAAGGGTGCCGCGGCGGCAAAGCGGTAGATCAGGCTGCGGCCCTGGATGAGCGGTGAGCCGTCAGCGCCGACCAGGCGGACGGCGTCGGGCAGGAAACGATTCAGGTGGGCGGTGTCGCGTTCGCGGCGCGAAAGTCCGGGGCCGTCGTCGTGCCCTGCCATCCGGTGCCACAGCGCCGGGTAGAGGTGGAGGGCCCAGCCCGCGTAGTGGTCGTAGGCGCGCTTGCTGCCGTCGCTGTACCAACCGCCGTCGCGCACGAAGGTGTCGTGAAGGGCGAGGTCTTCGTCGATGTTCGCCTGGCTGTAGTCAGCACCGACCGACTTGAGGAACTGCTGGACCACG
Source organism: Arthrobacter sp. TRD_SC_6 (assembly GCF_055361185.1). Lineage (NCBI taxonomy): Bacteria > Bacillati > Actinomycetota > Actinomycetes > Micrococcales > Micrococcaceae > Arthrobacter > Arthrobacter sp. TRD_SC_6. The sequence goes on along the minus strand of NZ_CM143953.1, from coordinate 1,196,564 downwards.
ATGCGGAACCAGACCCAGTTGATCGGCGGATACTCGGCATCCGTGGTGAGGGAAAACCAGTTGACCAGCTGTTCCTGGACCGTACTGTCCAGACGGTCCCACAACCAGGGCCGGGTCATGTCGAGGACAAGGGCCAGTGCGGCGGCCTCCACCTTGGCCTGGCCGTGCTCGTCGGGACGTACCCAGCGTTCCGGGTTGGCCGGATCTGAGCCGTGGCGCAGGCCCTCGGCGTACCACTCGGCCAGGTTCAACGGGTCCTTGCCGTGCTCACCCGCGAGGCGAAATCCCGCGGTGAGGAACGTCCGTGCGAAGCCCTCGAGCCCGTCGATCGCCTGACCATATCCGCCGGCGCGCCCCGGCGGTGTAATGCGGGCGTGGGTTGGGCTTGCCCACTGCTGCACGCCGAGGAGCATGGAGTCCGCGAGCGCGGCGTGGTGTTCGCGGGTCCAGCCTGTGTACGGCGAGAGGTCCCGGTCCAGAGCGGGAAGAGTCAGCTGCATCATGCGCTCAACCCGAGATCTTCCATGAGCACCCGGGTCTCAAGGGCCTTACCGGAGAGGTGGCGTTCCAGCTCATCGAGGGCGGCATCGGACATCCGGCGGGTCTCGGTGCCCAGCGACCCGGCGATGTGAGGGGTCAGCATGACGTTGGGCAGGTCATAGAGCACCGAGCCGGCGGGCAGCGGTTCCGGTTCGGTGACGTCGAGGATTGCCTGGATCCGACCGGTCAGGCACGCTTCCTCAAGCGCCTTTGTGTCCACCAGCGAACCCCGGGCGGTGTTGATCAGGGTTGCGTGGTCTTTCATCGCCGCCAATTGGGCGGCGCCGATCATGTGGAGGGTTTCGGGGAGTTCGGGTGCGTGGATGGTTACGATGTCTGCGACCGGCAGCATCGCTTCAAGCGTGACGAGGCGGGCGCCCGCAGCCGCTACCTCTTGCGGGTCCGCATACGGATCGACCACCAGGCACTGCGCATCCTGAAGGTGTTCCATGAGCTTGACCACCCTCCGCCCGATCCTGGAGAACCCGACGACGCCGATGGTGCGGCCGATGTTTCCGAGGTCGCCGTGGTTGTTGAGGTAGGACCAGTCCTCACGGTGCGCCCGGGCGTCATTAGCCAGGAACTGCGCTTTCTTTCCCGCAAGCAGGATGGAAGCGAAAGTGAACTCGGCGACCGGAAGCGCGTTGGCATCAGCGGAATTGGTGATGAGGATGTTCCGCGCCCAGAGCTCCTCGCTGACGAAGGCCCTGATTGTTCCGGCGCAGTGGAAAATGGCTCGGAGGTTCGGAAGCGCGTTCAGGCGCTCGGCGGTCAGGCGGGGTACACCCCAGCTGGTGATCAGGATTTCCACCTCGGCAAGCCGCTGCTGTAATTCCGGAGAGTCGAGGGAATCAGTCCAGACGGGCTCACCGAGCGCCACCAGGTTCCCGAGCCGCTCCAGCCGCGAGGAGTCGAACTGGTCGGTGAAGGTCTTGCGATCCATCACCACCAGCGCCTCGGGTTTGTTCGTCATTGAAGCGGTCCTTTCGATGTGCTCGATGCCCGGCGGGGTGTGCCTTGCATCACGTTCGGAACCAGTACATACTCGGACTCGACGTAAAGCAATCAAGCTTTTCGAATTCGATCCGAAACGAACATGTTCAGTCACTCGACCTCCGTGACCGCCCCGCCATTACGGTCGGGGTGGGGCGCCGCTGCAGATCCCGAGAGCCTCCAGCAGAGCCTTGCAGGTGCCCGCACCCGCCTCGAACGCCGGTGGCTCGACCGCGGGCTCACCCTGCCCGGCGCCCTGCGCTCCCGCGCGGAAACCGAGTTCGGGACCCCCTGGCCTCAACCCCTGGCGTCCCACTACACCCGGTACTTCCGCGACGGCAACCGGACGGCCTACGAGGACCTCATCCGGGAGCGCCAGGATCGTCTGACCCGCGCCACGCTGATGGCCTGGCAAAGCCCTGGTCGTCTGGACTGGCTTGATGAGGTGGTGGACGGAGCGTACTTGCTGTGCGAGCAGAGTTCGTGGAGCTGGGCCGCCCACGATGACGTCTTCACCCGCAAGCGGCAGATTGTCCCGGACCGCGATGACCCCTACCTCGACCTCGGCGCAGGGGAAGTCGCCGCACAGCTGGCGTGGGTCGACCTGCTCCTTGGACACCGACTGGATGAACGGGCACCCGGCATCCGCCAGCGGATCCGATCAGAAACGAACACCCGCGTCCTCAGTCCGTTCCTGAACCGCCTCGACTGGCACTGGCTGGGACTCGACGGCGACGTCCACAACTGGAATCCGTGGATCCACTCGAATCTCCTCGCAGCGGCGCTGATCATCGAGCCCAGCGCTGGGCGCCGTGCGCGCCTGGCGGCCCGGGTGATCGAAGGACTGGACCGCTTCCTCGATGCACTCCCCTCCGACGGCGCAGTTGATGAGGGATTCGCGTACTGGTGGAATGGCGCGGGCCGGGCACTGGAAGCACTTGAGCTGCTGGAGGAAGCGACCGGCGGCGAACTGGCCGCTGATCTGCCGATCACCAGGGCAATGGTCGGCTTTCCCCATCGCATGCACCTCGGCGGGCGGTTCTTCCTGAACGTGGCCGACGGTCCCGGCAAGGCCTCCGATACCCTGCCGTGGGACCTGCTGCACCGCTGGGCGCAACGTCTGGGCGACGACGACGCCCGCCGCCACGCCCGCGCGATGATGGCCCATGAGCCGCCAACCGACGCCGGGCTCCTGCGGGCGATGCGCGCGGTGAGCGCAAGCGCCGTCGGGAGCTCCACTCCCCCATTGACCGCTTTCAGCTACTTCGAGTCGGTGCAGGTCATGGTCGCACGGGAAACCGAGGGAAGCGCGCGCGGCCTCACCCTGACGGCCAAGGGTGGCCACAATGCCGAGCATCATAACCACCTGGACCTCGGCTCCGTGGTTGTAGCGGTGGACGGCACTCCCCTCCTGGTGGACGCGGGACAACCCACCTATACGGCGCAGACTTTCGGTACCGACCGGTACTCCATCCGGGCCATGCAAAGCGTGTGGCATTCCACCCCGGCCCCGTGGGGTCTGAGCCAGCGTGCCGGCAGGGACTTCGCCGTCGTCGTCGTGCGCCCGCCCACCGCCGCTGAACCGGTCATGGTCCTGGACCTCGGGGGCGGCTATGAGCTGACCGCGGGTTCATCCTGGCGCCGAACGGCAGCGCTGGAACCGGGCGCCGCACAGATCACCGACGAGTGGCGCCTACCAGCGCGTCCCACGGGCGCCGCGGACGACGTCGACATTCACTATCTGCTTGCCGGTCGCCTTGGGGCCGTGGAACCCGGGAAGGCGACGGTTCTGCCGGAGGGGATTCCCGGCGTCGTCGGCGGCCGTGCGGCGGAGCTGACGTGGGACGCGAAGATCGCTGATGCGCTGGCTGAGCGCTGGGAACTGGATGACCCACTGCTTTCGGACGTATGGGGCAGGCGGCTGACCAGGCTGACATTCCGGGTGAAGGCGGAACACCGTGCGGACGGACGGTTTGCCCTGACAGTGAAGGTGCGCGATGAGTAAGAACGAAACCCCACCGGCAGGGCGGTCCATGTTCTCCCTGCAGCGGCGTGAACGGCTCATGGACGAGTTGCGCGCGCACGGCTCGGTCACGGTACGGGCGATCGCAGCCGAACTCGGGGTGAGTGAACTGACCATCCGCCGGGACGTCAACGCGCTCGCTGAGCAAGGTCTCGTGTCCCGGGTCCACGGTGGCGCCGTTCTGCCGAGCCCGCTCGAACGGGGTGCTTCCGAACAGCTCACCGGCAACCGGCACACGTTCGGCATGGTGGTCCCGTCATTGGATTATTACTGGCCGCAGGTGATCAGTGGTGCCCGCGCTGAAGCCGAAGTGCAGCGGGTGCGCCTGGTGGTGCGCGGTTCCGCGTACGACGCTGAGGACAACCGGCGCCAGGTTCAGGCCCTGCTCGCAATGGACGGGATCAGCGGAATCATCGTTGCGCCTGATACTTCCGGCGAGGCTGGCCACGATCTGCTTCGCTGGCTCAACTCAGTGCCTGTCCCGGTGGTGCTGGCTGAACGGCGCTCCCCGACGGTCATTCCGGCGCACCGTCTCGAGTGGGTGGCGACCGACCATGCGTTCGGTGCAGGGATGGCCGTCCGGCATCTGTGGCAGGAAGGGCACCGGGTGATCGGGTGCCTCACCGACTCGGAGAGCCCCACCAGCCGGCACGTTGTGCGGGGATGGAAGCAGGCCGTCACTGCGCTCGGTATTTCAGAGACTGCCCTCCACGCCGATTCGGCAGGTATGAAGGACAACGGGCTGCGCACCGGGCACTTCGACAGCGTCATGGACCAGTGCAGGGAGACCGGCACGACCGCCCTGTTGGTGCACTCCGATACGCAGGCCGTGGCGTTGGTTCAGCACTGCCGCGACCTGGGGATCAGCGTTCCCGGCCAGCTTGCTGTAGTGGCGTACGACGACGAAGTCGCCTACCTCGCCGAACCCGCCATCTCAGCGGTTCGCCCACCGAAGCACTACGTTGGGCGCGTGGCCGTCCAGCTGCTGGCCGCCCGCATTACCGAGGGCCGCCGTCGTCCCGTCCACCGGCTTGAGTTGAACCCCGACCTGATCGTGCGCGATTCCTCCCTCGGAACCCCACACCCAACCCCTACGGAAGTGAGCCTCCCATGACTACCGCACTCATCCTCACCGGGACCGGCCGATACGCGGACCCGTGGCACCCCTTTGCCGAAACTTCCGCTGCGGTCGCGGGGCTCCTCTCGGAGCGCGGCATCGACGTAACCACGGCCGACGACGTCGACTCCACCCTTGAGCGCTTTCAGGACGCCTCTTCGTGGCCTGATCTGCTGGTGGTGGATGTGGGGCTGCCGCGCGATGGCGGCACTTCGCCGGGCACGGAGGCCGCCGCTGCCGGGCTGGATGCGTTCATTGCCGGTGGCCGTCCACTGCTGGCCCTTCACGCAAGCTCGACGAGTTTCACCGGGTCCGAGGCCTGGGAGACGGCCCTCGGCGGGCGCTGGGTGCGCGATGTGTCCATGCACCCCGAATACGGGCCCGCGCACATCCTGCTGGATGGATCCTTTGCGGTGGGCGTTCCGGATTTCACGGTCGACGACGAACGGTACAGCTGGCTGCGTACCTCGCCCGACGTCGTCGTGCACGCCCGCCACGAACATGAGGGCCACCTGCACCCGCTGATGTGGTCGCTCGAGCGGGATGCATCGTCCGGGAGGGCGCGGAGCTTCTACGACGCACTGGGCCACGACGCGGCGTCGTACTCCTCGCCGGAGCGGCGGGAACTCCTGGTGCGGGCGGTGGACTGGCTGCTGGCGTAGGCGCTTTCCCAGCCTCCGCAGGCGAACCCTCGCAGGTATGAAGCGCTTCGTCCTGAGCCTGGCGTTCGGCGTGCTGGCGGGATTGCTGCTGCTGCCGATCGGGGAGCGCGGCGGCTGTCCGTCCGGCGGCGGGTGCTACTCGACACCGTTCTCACTGGTCGGTCTGCCCACCCACTGGTTGGCCGCTGTCGTCGTCGTTCCGCTCGCTGCGCTGCTCACGTGGTGGCTGTATCCGCGCTGGCAGGACCGCCATATGGGCCCTTAAAGGGAGTGGCAGTAATTTAGCGATAGGCGTCTTTCCTGCCACTGTTGCCGCAGTGCGGGTGAGAGCACGATCGATGTATGGAAATCATCGTCGTACTCATTGTTGTCGCCGCACTCACAGCGGCTGTTCTGCGGGCTATCCGCTCGGACGGGGCGGGCCGCACGCCGCTCATCACGTCCCACTCGGGATGGGGAAGTGACGCCCTTCCAAGCCGCTCGTACTCAGACCTCACGGCAGAAGGTTCGTAGCCATGTCACTCCTGATCATCCTTGCCATAACGGTCGTCATCTTCGCCGTCATCGGCCGCAACTCAACTCCCGCCCGCGAGCGGCTCCCGATCCGATCCTGGGGCGTCCGCGGGCTAGCCCGGAACGTGTGGCTTGGGCTTGTGGTCTGCTCAGCTGACTCGCAGCGGGAACGCACCCTGGAGGAAATGTTCCGCTCCTACCGCTGAGTTAGCGGTCACATTGTTACGTGCTGGATCCCCGTTATGGCGCGGATCCAACCGTAAACGGCTAGATTGGTGTCGATCGCGCTGGGCGTTTGGGGGACGCCTTCGAACCATGATGCCAACGGAAGTTGCCGATGAGTCCCAGCCTGGTTCCACCCCACCACCTCGCACTCCGCCGCCCTTCCTCCACGCCACTGGATGTGTCCTTCGTGAACCTCCATGCCGGGCGCGTGCGGAACCTCAACCTGGACGTCAAGGCAGGCGAAGTCCTTGCCTTCGTAGGGAACGACGACGACGGCGCCTCCACCCTCCTGCGCGCCGCCGCCGGGCTCGATCACCCGCAGTCAGGCGAAGTACTTGTAGGCGGCGAGCCGGTCCGCCGCACTGACGACCGCTGCTCGTGGACGCCCCGCGACGTGGAGCTCCAGGCAGCCCACTCACTGCAGGCCAACCTGGCCCTCGGTCTCCGCAAGAGTTCCAGCGCCAGCGAGGCGAAAGCAAAAATCGCCGAGCTCCTCGACCTCGCCGGACTTCACCGGTTCGCCAAACTCCTGCCCACTGAGGTCACCGCCGAGATCGCCCGCCGGGCCGCACTGGCCCGTGCCATGGCTGGCACGCCAGGCGTGATACTGCTCGACAACCCATTCGCCGCCGTCGAAGGCGCCGCCCGCAACGTACTCCACACCGTGCTGCAGACCCTTCACCGCGCGCTGCCCACCACAGTGCTGCTGGCAACCAACAGCATGGATGAGGCTCTGCGCCTCGCAGACCGGGTGGTTGTGTTGGGCAAGACCACCGCCGATGATGTCTGCACCATCCTCCGCATCCACGAAGGTGAACGGAACAGCGGTAGAAGAGTTGCCGTCGGAACCACTTCCACATTTCTGCACCCGAGCCGAATCCGCGAATTCGCAGTCGCATCTGAGGAACCGGAGGTGTAAACTAGTAAGCACACTTACGGTCGGATAGCTTGCATTCAGTGAGTTGACGCCCCGTGGAGTGGTGCTGCTAAGCGCAAGTCGCCCAAGCAGCGGTTGGAGAACCCCATGAGGAGCACTAATTACCGTTTCGGGCCCATAGCGGCCGTGGCGCTGATCGTCGGGGTAACGTTCACCGCTGTTCCGTCCGCGAACGCTGATCACAAGCCAGGTCACGAGTCAGATCATGGGCGTTCGCCGACCTCGCCGGCCACCCTGAGTGAACCGCCGCCGGAGCCCGATCCGGAGCCCGCGCCACCTGCACCGCCGGTAGAGCCGCCCGCATCCGAACCACCTCCCGCCCCTGCCCCGCCTGCGCCCGCACCCGAACCGCCCGCGCCAGAGCCACCCGCACCCGAACCGCCTGCGCCCGCTCCCGCGCCAGAACCACCCGCACCCGAACTGCCTGCGCCCGCTCCCGCGCCAGAGCCACCCGCACCTGAACCGCCCGCACCAATCCCCGCGCCGGTGGAGGGTCCAGCAGTTCAGATCCCGGAGCAATTTGTTATTGAGCCCGTACCCGCACCGGTGGTTCCCGTTCCGGTAGTTCCTGTCCCAGCAGAAACGATTCCCGAGGATCCTGAGACTGCAAAGAAATCGGCAGAGCCGATCATGCCCCCGTTCGCTCTGCCGCCCTTCGCCTGGGCGCCAGGGTACGTTGCACCGACGCCCTCTGAGTCACCTGACTCCGGGATACCCGCCGCCGGAAGCGACGCTCCGGAGGTGGCTTCAATCAACTCCCCGCCGGTCAGCGGGATTGCCGCCGCGCTGATGATCCTACTGGCCGCGGCGGCGATCACGCTCGCAAGGCTGTCCAGAGGTCCGAAAGGTGTCAGGGCGCCGTAACGGCGGCTGAAAAGGGGTTGGCAAAGACACCGTCGGGATCAAGGTGGTGAACGAGCCGCCGGAAGTCGTCGAGCTTTGGGTACAGGGCTTGGAAGTCGTGGCTCGAGGGCGTGAACAGCTTCCCCCAATGCGGCCGCGCGTCAAACGGCTGCAGCGCCGCCTCGATCTTCGGTAGCAGCGCTTCGACCGCAGGCTGGTCCTGAACCCACGTGAAGTGCAGCCCGACGGCGTCGGTACCATAACTGGAACTCAGCCACAGTGCATCCGCTGCCACCGTGCGGATCTCGTTCACCTGCAGCAGCGGGGCAATTTCCGCGCTCAGCTCCCGCACCGCCAGGATGGCCGCAAGAGCATGGTCGCGCGGTATCAGGTATTCGGATTGCAGTTCCACACCATTACTCGGGGTGAAATCGAGCTTGAAGTGCGGAAGCCGGTTGTACCAGGGGCCAGCGACGCCAAGCTGCGGCGTGCAGCCAATCGGCGGGAAGCCGGGCAGCGGGTGTCGCTCAGCGTCGGCGCGTACGGCGCCGAACAGCGTCTTCGGCAGCGCAGCGTCGCGATCCGGCCGCCGTTTCACCCAGACGGAGTCGGCAACGTCGGCATCCCGCCACGTCGTGAAGACGCTGACGCTGTAGGCGGCACCGGTGACGCTGTCGAAATTCTCGATCAGCGCGTCAATCGGCAGTCCCTCAAAAACAGTCTGCTCCACCTCGAACGCCGGCTCGGCCTGAAGCTCGAGCTGTGTCACCACCCCTAGCGACCCTAGGTTGATCACGGCGCCCTCGAACTCGGCATCCCCGGCCCGGAACCGCACCAGCTCACCGTGCGCCGTGACGAGTTCAAGCCCGACGACGGCGGCAGCAAGGCTGCCGTTCCGGTCACCTGATCCGTGGGTGCCGGTCGCGACAGCCCCGCCCACCGAAATGTGTGGGAGCGACGCGAGGTTGGCCAGTGCGAGGCCATGCCGTTCGAGTTCTGAAGCCAGTTCTCCGTAGCGGATCCCTGCACCCACGGTCACCGTCGAGGCTTCCCTATTCACCATGACGGGCCCATCCAAGGCTGCCGTTGAGAGCAACTCGTCAGTTCCGTCGGCAATGGTGTTGAAGGAGTGCCGGGACCCGAGCGCCCTGATGGACCTGGCTGCGGCAACGATCCGCCGAACCTCATCCACCGACGTCGGCTCGTGAACTATGGACGCGCCGTAGGCGAGGTTTCCTGCCCAGTTTGTGCCGACGTCGTTCGCCATATTTGTGGTCCTTTTCTTTTTCTCATTCGAAACAGCAGGACACACCCCTTTAGTCATGCAATGAGGGGTGTGTCCTGACAACTCATCCAACGGAATGTGTCTACTTCAGGGCGTTGGACGCCTTGCGCTTGTTGAATACGTCGAAGGCCACTGCGAGCAGCAGCACCATGCCCTTGATGAACTGCTGGTAGTCGGTGCCGACGCCCAGCAGGGACATGCCGTTGTTCAGCACACCCATGATCAAACCGCCGGTGATCGCGCCGATCACGGTGCCGACTCCACCGGTGACCGCAGCGCCACCGATGAACGCGGCAGCGATGGCATCCAGTTCGAACAGGTTGCCGGCGCCCGGACCCGCAGAATTGAGGCGCCCGGTGAAGACCAGGCCGGCAAGCGCTGCAAGGACACCCATGTTGACGAAGAGCATGAAGTCGATGCGCTTGGTGTTGACGCCCGAGAGCTGGGCCGCCTGCAGATTGCCACCGCGTGCATAGATATGGCGGCCGAACACTGCCCGGTTCATGACCAGGCTGTAGGCAACCGCGAGGATACCGAGGAGAACGAGGACGATGGGCGTTCCGCTACGCGAACTGGCCAGGAGGAAAGTGAGTCCGAGAATGACGACCACGCCGAACCCGAGCTTGGTGAAGAACCAGGCCTGTGGTTCGGTCTCGAGGTTGAGCCGAGCACGGGTGCGCCGTCCACGGATCTGGCTGATGACCAGCAGCACTGCGGCAATCACGCCAAGGCCAACGGTTGTCCAGTCGAGGAGGTTCGTGGCCGCCGGGAACAGTCCCGGGAAGAGGAAGCCTCCACCCAGCTGGCGGTACTCGTCCGGGAAGCCGCTGATGCGCTGGTTCTCCAGGGTGATCTGCGTGAGACCACGGAAGATGAGCATGCCGGCCAGCGTGACAATGAACGCCGGTATCCCGACGTAAGCCACCCAGAAACCCTGCCAGGCTCCTACGAGTCCGCCGATGATCAGGGAGGACAGCATGGCAAGCCACCATGGGAAACCCCAGTCCTGGATCATCACACCGGACATCGCCCCGACGAAAGCCGCAACGGAGCCGACCGAGAGGTCGATGTGCCCGGCGATGATTATCATGACCATGCCGATGGCCAGCAACAGGATGTAGCTGTTCTGGACGATGATGTTGGAGACGTTGTCCGGCTGCAGCAATGCACCGCCGGTCAGGGCTTGGAACAACCCGACAATCACGAGCAGTGCTACGAAGATGCCGATCTGGCGGAGCCTGCCGGTGAGGAACTGGGCGGCGTCCTTGACGCTCGAGGCCATCGGTTAGTCCTTTTCCTTGGTCATGTGTTGCATGAGAATTTCGGGGGTGGCCTCGTTGATGGGCACCTCAGCGGTGATCGTCCCCTCGGCCAGGGTGTAGATGCGGTCGCAGATACCCAGCAGTTCCGGCAGTTCGGAGGAGATCACAATGATCGCCTTACCCTGCGCGGCGAGGCGGTTGATGATGGTGTAGATCTCGTACTTGGCGCCTACGTCAATGCCGCGGGTCGGTTCATCCAGGATGAGGACATCAGGATCCGCGAACATCCACTTGGACAGCACAACCTTCTGCTGGTTTCCGCCCGAGAGCTTGCCTGTGACGGCTGCGACGGACGGCGCCTTGATGTTCATGGATTTGCGGTAGTCATTGGCGACGATCGTTTCCTTGTCACCGTCCACCCAACCGCGGGGGGCGAGCTTGTTCAGCGCAGCCCCGGAGATGTTCCGCTTGATGTCATCAAGCAGGTTGAGTCCGTAGCGCTTCCGGTCCTCCGTGGCATAGGCAATGCCGTGCTTGATTGCCGCGCCCACGGACTTCGCCTGGATCTGTTGACCGTTCTTGTACAGGCTCCCGCTGATGTTGGAACCGTAGCTCTGGCCGAAGATGCTCATCGCGAGTTCGGTGCGGCCAGCGCCCATGAGCCCGGCGATGCCAACAATTTCCCCTGCCCGCACCGAAAGGTGCGCGCGGTCAATGATGACCCGGGAGTGCTCCTGGGGGTGGTGCACGGTCCAGTCCTCCACCCGGAACACTTCATCCCCGATCTCCGGTGTGCGGTCCGGGTAACGGTTGGCCATGTCGCGACCCACCATTCCCTTGATGATGCGCTCCTCGGTCACGGAACCGTCGTGCAGGCTCAGTGTCTCGATGGTGCGGCCATCGCGGATGATGGTTACGGAATCGGCGATCGCGCGGATTTCATTGAGTTTGTGGCTGATGATGATGCAGGAGATGCCTTCGGAGCGCAGGTCACTGACCAGCCCCAGCAGATGAGCGGAATCCTCATCATTCAGGGCGGCGGTGGGCTCATCGAGGATGAGCAGCTTGACGTCCTTCGAAAGCGCTTTGGCGATTTCCACCAATTGCTGCTTGCCAACGCCGATCTCATTGGCCCTGACCGTCGGGTTGAGCTTCAGCCCCACCCGGCTGAGCAACGCGGCTGCCATGGTGTTGGTCTCGTTCCAGTCGACGAGGCCATTTTTGGACCGTTCATTGCCGAGGAAAATGTTCTCCGCGACAGAAAGGTAAGGCGACAGCGCAAGCTCCTGGTGGATGATTACCACGCCGTGGTGTTCGCTGTCCTTGATGTCACGAAACTCGACGGTTTCGCCCTCAAGGACGATATCGCCGTCATACGTGCCGTGGGGGTAGACCCCCGAGAGCACCTTCATGAGCGTGGACTTGCCTGCACCGTTCTCGCCGCAGATTGCGTGTACTTCGCCGCGCGCCACCTCAAGGGTGACGTCCTGCAGGGCCTTCACACCAGGGAACGTCTTGGTGATGCCCCGCATCTGGAGAACATTTTCTTTCATGATGCTTCCTTACATCGAACAAAAGGTGCCGCTGTGGCCGGCAGCGCAGGCCGCCGGCCACAGCGTTTTTCAGGAACTGTCCTACTGGACTTCCTCAGCGGTGTAGTACTCGCTGTCGATGAGGACTTCCTCGTAGTTGTCCACAGTCACGATCTGCGATTCGAGCAGGAAGGACGGCACAACCTTCTCGCCGTTGTCGTACGTCTCGGTGTCGTTGACCTCGGGCTCTTCACCCGTCATCAGCGCATCGACCATGCTGACGGCCTGCTTGCCGAGCTCACGCACATCCTTGAAGATCGTGGAGTACTGCTCGCCGGCGACGATCGACTGGACCGAGCCAACCTCAGCGTCCTGGCCGGTCACCACGGGCAGCTCATCCTTTGCGTAACCACCCGAAGTCAGCGCCGAGATGATGCCGATCGACAGGCCATCGTACGGTGACAGGACGCCCTCGAGCGTTTCTCCGCCACCCACGGTGAGGAGGTCCTCCATGCGGTCCTGGGCTGTGTCGGGGAGCCAGCGCAGGATGGCTGCCTGCTCGAACTCCGTCTGGCCGCTCGGTACGCGCAGAACGCCGCTGTCCAGGTACGGCTGCAGTGTCTCCATTGCGCCGTCCCAGAAGAAGGTGGCGTTGTTGTCATCGGGGCTACCAGCGAAGAGTTCGACGTCGAACGGGCCTTCTTCGCCCGTCTCTTCACCGTTCTCATCGAGAATTCCCAGGCCGGTCAGCAGCGAGGTTGCCTGCTGTACTCCGACCTCGAAGTTGTCGAACGTGGTGTAGTAATCCACGGTGTCGGACCCGTTGATGAGCCGGTCATACGCGATGACCGGGATGTCCTGGCTCTCGGCGGTGTCCAGCACGCTGGTCAGCGTGGTGCCGTCGATCGACGCGATGACCAGGGCCTTCGCGCCGCCGTTGATCATGTTCTCGATCTGGGAGACCTGTGTGGGGATGTCGTCGTTGGCGAACTGGAGGTCAACTTCGTAGCCCAGTTCTTCCAGCTGGCTCTTGATGTTTTCACCATCGGCGATCCAGCGCTCGGACTGCTGGGTCGGCATGGCAACACCGATACGCGCGCCTTCATTCGAGCCCTCCTCGGCACCTTCGCCAGCGCCGCCGCCACCACGGCTGCCTCCGCAGGCCGTCAGTGAGAGCGCCAGCGCGCTGGCAGCAGCTACGCCTAAGATCACATTTTTCTTCATGGCATTCCTTCCTTTTCCGGGCACCTGCGCCCGAAACCTGCGTTCCGCCCACTGAAGCGGGCGAAGCCTGACGCAGAAACTTATGACCGTTCACATCGTCGTCACCCTAGACCTTGAGCAGGCGAACAGGCAGGTAAAACGATTGTTATACGTCCGTGACGAACACGGCGCCGACCGCTACAGTTTTTGCGCCAAGCGGTAGTACGCCGCGTTCCAGCGCAGCTCACGCTGGAACTCACGTAACGTCGTCGTGCTGTCGATCCGCAGCAGTTCCGTCCCGGCGATGTCCGCGAAGTCCTCGAAAACATCGAGCCCGACGGCGGTGCTCATGACCGTGTGGTGCGCAGCGCCCGCGCTGAGCCAGGCCGCAGCGCTCGTTGCGAGGTCCGGCTCCGGCTTCCATACCGCGCGGGCGACCGGCAGGTTGGGCAGCGGTGCGTCAGGCGGGACAACCTCGACGGCGTTGGCGGTGAGGCGGAAGCGGTCACGCATGTCGGACATCGCGACGACGACGGCGTTCCCTGCGTCCGTGTCGAACACGAGCCTCACGGGGTCTTCCTTGCCGCCAATGCCCAACGGATGCACCTCGAGCGTTGGCTTGGAGGTGGTGAGGGTGGGGCAGATTTCCAGCATGTGCGCGCCGAGGATCTTTTCCTCCCCAGGCACCAGGTGGTACGTGTAGTCCTCCATGAGCGACGCGCCGCCCGGCAGCCCGGCACCCATGACCTTCGCGGCCCGGACCAGCACGGCGGTTTTCCAGTCACCCTCGGCACCGAACCCGTAGCCGGCCGCCATCAGGCGCTGGACAGCGAGCCCCGGAAGCTGGCGGAGTGCACCCAGGTCTTCGAACGTCGTCGTAAACGCACCGAATGAGCCTGCTTCGAGGAAGGACTTCAGCGCCAGTTCCTGCCTTGCGCCGTAGCGGAGGGACTCGTGCCGCTCGCCTCCGCGCCGAAGCTCGGGGACGACGTCGTACGTTTCCTCATACTCCACGGCCAGCGCGTCGACGTCGGAGTCTGACTGCTCCTCCACAGCCTTGACAAGGTCGTTGACGCCCCACGTGTTGATGGAAACGCCGAAGCGCAGTTCCGCCTCGGTCTTATCCCCCTCCGTGACGGCAACGTTGCGCATGTTGTCGCCGAAACGGGCAACCTTCAATTCGTGCACTGCCGCCCACCCGGCAGCCGCTCGGGACCACGTGGCAATCTGCTCCTGCACAGCGGGGTTGGACACGTGCCCAACGACGGTCTTCCGCGCCACCGAGAGACGCGTCTGGATGTACCCGAACTCGCGGTCGCCGTGTGCGGCCTGGTTGAGGTTCATGAAGTCGAAGTCGATCTCAGCCCATGGAAGCTCGACGTTGATCTGCGTATGGAGGTGAAGCAGCGGCTTGCGCAGGGTGTCCAGGCCCGCGATCCACATCTTCGCCGGGCTGAACGTGTGCATCCAGGCGATGACGCCGATGGTGTTGTCCGTCGCGTTGGCTTCGAGCGCCATACGGCGGATTGAGGCGGAATCCTTGAGCGTGGGCTTCCAGACAACCTTCACGGGCAGGCCCTGCAACTGGCCGACAATCTGCTGTGACTGCTCAGCCACCTGGCGCAGGGTGTCCTCGCCGTAAAGGTCCTGGCTGCCGGTGAGGAACCAGATCTCGTAGTGGTCCAACGAGGTTTTCAGGGCAGTCATAGGGCGGCTCCGGTTTCTGCGGGCTTCTGCTGCCCGTACACGTTCTGATAGCGGTCAAAAAGCGATTCGATATGGCGCTGCTCGATGGGCAGCGCGTCCCCGAGCTGGCGGGAGATGTGGATGGTGCGTGCGACGTCCTCGAGCATGACGGCGGCCTTCACGGCGTCACGTGCGTTCTTGCCGATGGTGAACGGGCCGTGGCTCTGCATCAGCACCGCACGGGAGCGGTGGCCGGTGAGTGTGTCGACGATGCCTCGGCCAATCGAGTCGTCACCGATGATCGCGAACGGGCCTACGGGGATCTCGCCGCCGAACTCATCCGCCATGGCTGTGATGACGCACGGAATGGATTCACCGCGGGCAGCCCACGCCGTCGCATAGGTGGAATGAGTGTGGACCACTCCCCCGACGCGCGGCATGTGCCGGTACACGTACGCGTGGGCGGCGGTGTCGCTGGAGGGCGAACGTTCGGAACCGGGCGTACCCTCGATGACGTTGCCATCGAGATTGCACAGGATCTGGTTCTCGGGGGTGAGATCGTCGTAATCGACGCCGCTCGGCTTGATGACGAAGAGGTCCGTGCCCGGGACGCGGCCGGAGACATTTCCGCCCGTCCACACCACGAGGTTGTATTTGACCAGTTCGGCGTGCAGACCCGCCACGTCGCGGCGGACGGCATCAATGGCCTCGAGCTCTTTGTCGCTGAAGGTGGTCATGCGGTGAACCTCATTGTCCTGCGGGGAATCGCAAAGCTGCGTGCGGAAATTTTGGAGTCAAACTCGGAAAGCCGAATGTGACCGTTCACATAATATGACTCAGGCAACCCGGGCATGTCAAGCACTCCCGTATCCGCAGCCTTGGATCGCGAGAGCCATGAACGTGCTGTGAGGGTCCGCTTCATAGTCTCCGAACGGCAGGCATTCGACGAAACCGTGGCGCTGGTAAAGCGCCCGCGCCGGGGCAAAGAAGCCCTCGGTGCCTGTTTCGAGCAGTAGCCGTTCATACCCCCGCGCGCGTGCCTCGTCGATGATGCGGGCGAGTAGAAGCTTTCCGACGCCGCGTCGCCGGGCCGCCGTCGTCGTCCGCATTGATTTGATCTCGCCTTCGGTGATGGAGAGTTCTTTCAGCGCACCGCATCCCAGCAGAAGTGCCTGCTCGCGTGCCGTCCAGAAGGTCATACCGGGCGCCGCGAGGGCCGAGTGATCGAGGGCATGGACGCTCTCCGCCGGCGAGGTAGCGAACATATCGGCGAGGTGCTGGTCAAGCAGGGTGCGGACATCGGGCCGCGTAGGGCTGTCAGGCTGGATGGTGATCATGCGACTCCTGGTCTGGGCCGTGGAATGCTCAGCATCCTAGCCAGCGGATGTTTCGTCGGGATGTCCCGGATGTGCCGCGGCTTGGCTCCCGGCGCTACCGGATGTGACCGTTCACACGTTATGCTGAGCGGAATGCCTGGCCTTCTCTAGCGGCCATGACTTCTGATCGAAGGAGACCCGTTCATGACCAACCCCAGGGACGTTATTGCTGGCGGCCGTGCCTGCCTCGGAATTGAACTCGGATCGACACGCATCAAGGCCTGCCTCATCGGTGAGGATCCTTCAACGGTCCTGGCTGTAGGCAGCCAGGATTGGGAGAACAAGCTCGTCGGCCGCCTGTGGACCTACTCGCTGGCGGACGTCTGGAAGGGGATACAGGCCGCGTACGCGGACCTGTGTGCCGACGTCGAACGCCGTTACGGCGTCCGCCTTGAGAACTTGGGCGCGATCGGTGTCTCAGCAATGATGCATGGTTATCTGGCCTTCGACGACGACGGCGAACTCCTCGTTCCCTTCCGCACCTGGCGCAACACCAACACCGGACTGGCTGCGGCCGAACTCACCGAGCTCTTCGGGGTCAATATTCCGCTGCGGTGGTCAGTCGCGCACCTGCACCAGGCCGTACTTGACCGCGAGCCGCACGTGCCACAGGTCCGCTCCATCACGACGCTCGCCGGCTATGTGCACCGTGAGCTGACCGGGCTGAAGGTCCTCGGCGTGGGCGACGCTTCCGGGATGTTCCCCATCGACCCCAAGACCAGGGATTACGACGCCGAGCTGCTGTCCCGCTATGACAATCTGGTTGCTGAAACGGCGCCTGGCGTGAAGCTGTCCGAACTTCTGCCGGAGGTACTGGTGGCCGGAGAGGCGGCAGGCGTGCTGACCCCAGAGGGGGCATCCCTCCTTGACCCCACGGGCAAGCTCAAGCCCGGAGCGCTGCTGTGCCCGCCGGAGGGCGACGCCGGCACCGGCATGGTGGCAACCTGCTCGGTCGCGCCCCGAACCGGCAATATCAGCGCCGGCACGAGTATCTTCGCGATGGTGGTCCTTGAACGTCCGCTCGAGCGGGTACACCACGAACTGGATCTGGTGACCACTCCGTCCGGCGATCCGGTGGCCATGGTGCACTGCAACAATGGCGCAAGCGAACTTGCCGCCTGGGTAGGGCTCTTCTCCCGCTTCGCGGCTGCCTCCGGGTCCGTGTCCGCCTCCGGCGCTCCCCTGAACCCGGATGATGTCTTCAATGTGCTCTTCCGCGAGGCCCTCGACGGCGCACCCGATGCTGGCGGCCTGCTCGCCTACAACCACCTTGCCGGAGAACCCATTGCGGAATTGACCGAAGGCAGGCCGCTGTTCGTCAGGACGCCGGACAGTGAATTCACCCTTGCCAACTTCATGCGCGCCCAGCTTTACGGGGTGTTCGGCACCCTCGCCCTGGGGATGCGCGTCCTCGCTGCTGAGGGCGTCGAGCTGGACCAGATGTTTGCGCACGGAGGGATGTTCCGCACAGCAGGCGTGGCGCAGCGCTTCCTCGCGGGCGCTCTCGCGGCACCCGTCTCCGTGGCGGCAACGGCCTCCGAAGGCGGCCCATGGGGCATGGCCGTGTTGGCGTCATATGCGTCGGCTAACGACGCCGGCGATGGGCTTGGTCTGGACGCTTACCTGCGCAACAACGTGTTTGGCAGCGCGGAGTTCGAAACAACGGAACCCGACGGCGCCGACGTCGCTGGCTTCGCAACCTACCTCGACCGCTACCACGAGGGCCTTGAGGTTGAACGCGCCGCGGTGAATGCCCTCCCAGGGGAATGAGCGTGAAGAGGCTGCGGGAGCTGTTGCGCGGCGTTTCGCGTTCCTCAGGAGGCTCTAAGGTGTCTTCCAGCATCACCGTGTTGTGGTGACCTGGCGTCACTACTTTGACCCATGGCCACCGCAACAGAAGGTAAGCTTACTTATATTGAGTGTCTACCTGAGGCTATTCCGGTTCCCCAGTGTGTTTCCAAGAGCACGGACATCAAACGTTTCCCGGTTGCACGCCGAAGTAGGTGCACGTGAATACAGCACATTGGACGACCAGTCGCTTATTGCATACCGCAGCCCGACTGAATGAACATCACCTGAACCTGCGCCTGAAGGACTTGAACGTCACCCAAACAGGTGCAATCACACTAAGGGCACTGTCTGACAGTGGCCCGATCAGCCAAACCCACCTTGCCGCCCTGCTTCACGTCCAGGACCAAACCATGGGGAAGGTCCTCGAAAAGCTTGAACTTAAGGGACTGATCTCACGAGTCCGCGACACAATGGACGGGCGTTCGATACGCACCCGAATTTCACGGCACGGCCACTCGGTGTTGCGGCGCATCGACCAGCTGACCACCACCCCCGCAGGAGCGGCCGGGCTTTCCGACCAGATTCTGCGAAGAGAACTGATCGCCATCATCACCCGTCTGGAAAACGCTCCAGCCTAAGACGAAGAAATGTGAGGTCGATCAAGGCGTCTGAATGCTTTTCTCGTACAGCATTCTCAGTTCAGGATCGGAAAGCCTCGTCACGTCGGTTGTCAGGGGAAAATCTCAACCTGCCCGCAGAAGCTAAGTCGACTTCGCTCTGCCGTACCTTTGGGAGCGCCTGTCTACTTCTACGTGAGCCCCGCGGTTGACGCCCTCACGATGAGCTCCGGCACCACGGTTCGCGGCGCGTCCCGCACCGGCACGCCCAGCTGAGTCAGCAGATGCGCGACACACCGCCGCCCCAGCTCCGGGAAATCCTGCCGCACGGTGGTGAGAGGTGGAGCGAAATGCGCGGCATCGGGTACGTCGTCGAAGCCCACGACGCTCACGTCATCGGGCACACTCAGTCCAGCCGCACGGAATGCATGCATAGCACCGAGCGCCATCTGGTCATTCGAGGAAAATACCGCGCTCGGTAGGCCATCGTCCACGAGTTCCTGGCCCATCCGGAAGCCGCTGTCGGACGTCCAGTCGCCCGTAAAAATCCTGGACGGCACCAGTCCCCAATCGGCCATCTCGGTGGAGAAGCCGCGGATCCTCTCCTTCGATTCCACCCAGCCGTCCGGTCCGGCGATATGGGCGATGTCCCTGTGCCCCAGTTCGAGCAGGTGGCGGGTGGCAAGCCGCGCGCCGGCGACCTGGTCCACGGAAAGGCGGTGATCGTCGGCCTGCGATGTCGAATGGACTGTCACCATCGGCAGGCTGATCGAGAAATGGGCGAGCTGTTTGAGGGTCGTCTCCTGTGGGGCGAGGATCACCAGCCCCTCGACCGCGTGATCCTCCAGACGGTTCAGCGCATCCCTGAAGGCGTCCTCGTCGAGCGAGGTCAGCGTGGCTGTGTCCACCAGGTACCCGGCACTCGCGGCTGCGGACTCGATGGCCGCCCGGGTCGACGCCGGGCCGTAATACGCGCCGTGCGTCACCAGCACGCCAATGATTCCCGAACGGCTTGTCACCAGCGAACGCGCCGCCCGGTTGGGCCGGAACTGCAGGGCTTCCATCGCGTCAAGCACGCGCTGACGAGTGGTGTCCCGCAGGCTCGGGTGGCCGTTGATGACCCGCGACACCGTCTGGTGCGACACCCCAGCCACCTTCGCTACGTCCCGGATGTTCGCCGAGCGGTTGCGTTGAAGGGAGGGAGAGGACGACGTCGTCGTCGGCTCGCTGTTAGCGGTCACACTCAAAACCTACTCGATCAGGTCAAAGACCAGCGTCGAGCGTCCACAATTGTTGCGGGTGCCTGTGGCCCAGATCAGCTGGCGTCCCTGTCACTATCGATCACATTGGTCGCTCTGCGCTTAGCAGTGAGCTTCGCTTCGATGAAGGTGCAGGCCGGTTCCGATGCAGCCAATTGGATAAGGCCCTTGTCGGTTTGGAGGTGCAGGTATTTCCAGTTGCGCGTCCAGCCCTGCAGATTGCGGGCAGGGGGTTCAACTTCCGAAGCGATGGCAGCGTTCGGAAAGGTCTTGACGCGGCCGGAAGGAGAGTCTTGTTCATCACCCGTGCGGGTCTGGAAGCGGAACGTGGCGCTGTCTAACTGCCCGGCTCCGTACTCCCATAAATCACGGAGCGACCCAGGAGCAGAACCAGGGAAACGAAAGGCGCAGTCGAAGATGCCGTTCTCCAGATCACTTGCGAGCCGACGGGATCGCTCGGCTCTTATCGGGAGAGAGATTAGATAGGCTCCGGTAGCTAACAGCACCAAGACGATGAAGATGCTTCCCCAGAAGGGGATCCCGAGGGCTTCAAAGATGTCTGTGAGGATGAGCGCCGGGAGGACGGGAAATACCAGCAGCCAAAAGCCAATCTTTTCCCATCGACCATGCGGCGTCCTTGGAATGTCCTCCATCCAGTCAGACTACTGATGGGCGCAAGAGGATCCCTCATCGTTCGTTCGCCTCGGTAGTTCGGGGACCTTGCTACGGTGTTGACGTGACTATGAAAATGGGGATCTACGGAGACAGTATCGCCACGGGTTGGCGAGGCATCTCGAACCGCAGCAACCGTTGGACAAGCATCACCTGTGCCAATCTCAACCTAGAGGAGCACAACTTCTCGGTGGACGGCTTGGGCTTCGTCCGTAGGCGCGATACCGACGCGTTCCCACAGCATCCGTTGCAGATGGTCATCGACGCGCAGCCTCAGATATCCCTTATTGCTTTAGGGCAGAACGATTATGAGTGCATCCCCGATCGGGAGAATGAACTTCGCAAGGTAATGATGCAGGACATGATCACGTTGCGGGATGCCTTACCGGAGTCCCAGGTGCTCGTCCTCGAGCCGTACTGGCCGTCCACGATCCAGGAACCGCCGAAGGGCCGGCGACTTTTTGACCTACACGGTGAATGTGCTGAGCAGGCAGGTTTGCCCTTTATCAAGGGGCAACGAGGTGGTTTTGGAGAGAACTACCGGCCATATCTATATCCCGAAGAGGGCCAGCTTCACCCCAACGATCAAGGACACGCCGTCTTAGCCGCCACTATGACAGCCGCTCTGTCGCCATACGTCCAACGAGCTGGAGCGCCCCAGTGGGGGTTCCCCTAGTGGAACCCAACGAGATTAAAAATTCGAGAATGCCTGTTCAACTCCGAAACTCGAAGCAAATTGTTCTTACAGTTGTCGCAGTTCTCGTCGGTATAACCTTGATCGCTGTTGGGACCTTCGCACGCGATTCGATGGGATCCTTCGCGAGCTGGTTGGTGGTGAGTGCGGGCATCGTCGTTGCTGTAGCGATACCCGCCTTGTTGCGCCGGCATAGCAACCGGTCCTCCCACTAACCCAGCTTGCAGTTCGAGTACTCCGCACGGTCCCCATTCAACGCACCATAGGGATCCCTCACCGCACGACGAAGACTCTCTCCGATCGTCGGAATTTCTGCCCGCGCCGTCATTTGGGTCTGTTCGGCACTTCGTGTTCTGCGTAGGTGAGGTCAGGTCCGCTGAGATCAGCCAACACGGTGTCAGAAGGCTTTTCCCCGGGACACCGGGCTGAAATCTCGTACCAGCCATGAGGCTGGACGAGTTGTAGCCTGCCTGTTGCGTCGGATATTCCTTGCGCGGGGGTCACGGTCGTGGGCTCCCCGAATAGTGGCTCCACGTTCACCTTGCAACCATCGACAGCTCCAGAGCCTCCTATTTTCGTGACCACAACGGTGAAGAAAACATGCCCCTCAGGCGGCGCCGGCGCCGCAGCCGTCGTGCACCCGGTCAGTATCAAGCACGCCAACAGCCCAACTCCTGGCACAACAGGCTTGGCCCTCACACCAGTTTCCCCGTTACAACTTCCCGCGGAACTCCCACCGCGTTCCCCTTTCATCCCGCAGTACTCAGTATGAGCGACCTGGTGGTCTCAGGTTGTTAGCGCAACACCGGTGATTAGTTCGTTGAGTTTGTCATAGGGTTTGGCCCAGTGGAGGGTTTGGCGGGGCCGGAGGTTGAGCAGGGTCTGGGTGCGGGTGAGGTCCTCGGCGAGTGGCAGATTTCGTTGGTGTGACCGAGTCTGTTGAGAGCCAAAAGCCACGTCCAACCGGGTCGAGAGCACGTTGGATCTACGTGGGAGCGATCGCTTTCTTCGTCCTACTTGTTACTGTGGCCGCTCGAATCCTTCTCTGATTTGTCCCACTGCAGGATCCTAGAAGGAGACAGCAGAGCTCGGTGTCGAGTGAACGGTGACGCGCCTCAATGTGGAGTCGGTTTGCGAAACTATCATCATGACCATCGATCTGAGAGCCATGCTCGAACGCGTCGTTCCTGACATCTTCGATGCGCATCTCGTGACGGCCGACGTGAATGCCGACCACGAGGTGTGGCCCTATGGCTCACTAGTGAAGAGCTGCACAAGTAAGGGACGATCGGTCATCATCGGAGCCGACGGTGGGTCGTTCATGATTGGCTACGTTCCCGAACTGAACGTGCAGATGATGGTCTTCGATGAAGAGGACGATGAGGATGACGCCGAGGATCACCGGGAGAATGCATTGCGGGAGCTTTGTCTTGCAATGTTGGTGTACCTCGAGGGCGGAGGTCTGATCAGTGAGCGGCGAAGCCTGTTGGGGCGCGGTCTTGTTCGTAAGCTCATCATCGATTGGGATGGAATGAGGTGGCGGTTGGGCCATAACTTCGGGGGTAGAAGCCGGTTGTCGTAGCGAACAGTTAGCGCAGCCCGCCTCTTTCCCTTCAAAGGCCACGATCGCCATTCTGCCTATTCAGCGAGAGGAAGTAGTTTCCGGAGCGTAGGAGGATCCTCTATCGAGACTGCTCTTGGTCGTGGGTGTGTCAGGTACGGTCGATGCATGGGGAACCATGGAGATAAGCGATCCGAACTTGTGCAGATCCACGAAGTGGGTGCCGCATCAGGAAGCCCTGATTCGCAGGGCCCTGAGGAGAAATTTTCATTGGCTCAGACCGATCACGGCCGTAATTCCTTCTTCGTTGGAGCATGGATTATTGCCTCACTATCGACTGGGCTGGGGGCACTCTGGTTACTCGGACTCTTCCGGGAAACGCCGGAATTTCCCAGCAGCGTCGTCACAGTTGAGGCGGTTACCGGGATCGTTTCTGGCGTCGGATCCAACAGCGGCAGCACCGTACTCGAGAACCTGGCTGAGCTAGGTCCCGGTCTATTCCTCGTCGGTCTTTGCGGAGTCCTTGCATTGCTCATCGTTCAAGGCTTGACGCGACAGAGACGGTAGGTCTCAGGTCAGCTTCAAGGGGCCTCCACGCACAGGCGCTTGCTGGTTACGCGCTGCGAGATGCACGCCATGCGCAACGGCGTCTGCCCGCTGGAGGATCGGCATACGGACGCCGTTTTCGGCGTACGCCCTCCGCTTAGGATGCAGTGATGAGCTCCTTGAACGTCCTGACGTTCCGTCCGCAGGATCCTGACTTTGTCGCTTCGGAGTTCAGCCATAGATCCCGCCGCTCAAGACGTCGAGAGGGCAAGCGGTTAGACATCCTCATTGATGGCCGGCCTTTGCGATTGTGGTGGCGTGACTGGGAACAACCGGAGTATGACTTTGACGTACCCGTACCGCCCCTAGTCACTCGCCTCTCTCGATCATCGATTCGGGAAGCTCTGATACAGCTAGGACAGCTTCGTGGGTTAAGTCCCGGAGGTAGACCCATGACCGCTGAGCTGTTCTATTGCGGGGAATGTTTCGATGTATCGGACGGAGTCCTCGGCGTGCAGGTCAGTCGGGGCCAGAGCACAGTGACGTGGCAGAGGTTTGGGTGGATTGATGAGTCCGACGGCATCACCGAAGATGCTCTGATCACCAACGCACCACCCATCACCTTCGATGCTGCCGCGTACGACCGCGCCCTGGATGATGCTTAAGCCGCCCTCGCCAGCTTTTTCCGCCGCAGTCGCTGAAGACAAAGAGCTCAAGCATGAACTGTTCGATCAGGAATCCCCATAAGCAGAAGCCACCAAACCGTCTCATTGCTTGCAGCTAAGAAGTCGTTACATCGCTAGCTTGTCTGAGGCTCCACCAGCATTCCTCAGGCCTTTTGCCCTGCGACGTTCGATTCGGGACAAACGAACAGCAGCCGCAGCTAGCAAGATGCCGTAACCGACACCGGCGAAACACAGAGCCACCCCGAGGACCCATAAAGGTTCCGGAAGCGGGAGTACGCTGACGACCAAGAGCAGAACAAGCCAGAGCAGCGAGTGCAACACAAACCCTGAGGCGCGGATCCTGGCAAGACCCGAGTTCGAGAGCGCTGCCAGTCCCAATGCAACGAGCACCACCACAATGCCAACCAGCAACCCCCGCTGGCCTAAGTCATTACTCCCCCCGAGGCCCTGAGCCTCGTATTGAGCGATATTCCGCGACACCATCACAGCCTGGACCGCCAACACCCCGAGTAGGCTCACAACGATTAGCGTGTTCATCCTCCGCGCGAGGACTCCCCAACGTTCCACGACCGGCTCCTTCGACCGACGAGCAGTGCACACTCACGTTCCCTGTCCGTCAGCCTATGCCTACTGTGCGAGATTCAGCGCTAGACCGATTGGCACCCCTCGTAGCATCGGCCGTTGCTGGAGGCACGCAGTAACGCATTCAAAGCTGACCAGAATAACGAAACTGAGAAAAGGTGCCGCCCGCCCGCCATTCCGTCCTTTTGGGGATCCCTGTCTGGGACGCTGGCGTTCGTCGACGATTGCGGGCTGAGACACTGCTTTCATGAACGTATACATGGTGTGGCACATCCATCACGCAAAGTGGCTCGACGGTTCTCCAACTAAGCACTTCGGCGACGATGGCCAGATCCTGCTCGATGAACAATCTGGGGACGACGCGAAGATGCTCGGTGTCTACGCAACTCAGGACGCAGCTCAATCGCGCATCGATCGAGCCCGGACCCAGCCGGGGTTCAAGGACGAACCCGAGTGCTTCCTCATCGACGTTGCGATGCTCGGTGAAGACTTGTGGACTGATGGGTATGCATCACTGACGAATTAGTGCAGGCCGGATACTCGAAGGCCTGCCTGTGGGGCGCCGGCGTCATTACCCTAAGTGGATGAATGAACGCATCATGTACGTCCAACTGAAGACGGGCTACAACACAGACAGAGGGCCATCCTGGATTTCCCGATTGCGATTCAGTAAGACCTGGCGCACCGCTTACTTCCAAGGGCGCACACTGCACCGAGTGACCGGAACCGCTCGTGCGAATTTCGACTCAAACTTCTATGACGTCGAATCTGGTGACGAGTACTGGCTATCCGGTCCCAAACGTGATCAAAGTGATGGCCGCTACAGTTCCCAAAAACCCACCGTGGAAGAGGACACACGAGAGGCCTACGAGGCATTCCTCGGCGGGGCCCCACTCCCTGGACGCGAGAATGGGTGAAGCTAATTCTCAGCCACGTGCACGGTGAGGGATCCCTCACTGGGACGGCTGTGGCTCCTGGACATGATGCAAGTCCCGGCCGTGATTGAGGAGACTTCGTGCTATTCGCTAACTTTTCGTGGTCGTCTCTCGACTACCTAATAGGGTGGCGGTACGTGAAGCTGGATTACGCGAGTCGGTGGGAGCGAAGTTTTTCTACTTCTTGAGCAGTAGAGCGCAGACACGATGGGTAGTAGATGACACAGCTTGAGCCAGACATTGGGGCGTTGTACTCGACGCACAAGGATGCGATGCACAGGGTCGCTCGACGAGTGCTTCGCGATGCGGGGTTGGAGTCTGAGGCTGATGATGTCGTCAGCGCGGTCATCACATCGATCCTGCAGAACCGCCCCACTGGTGTCGAGAAGTGGGAAGCCTTCCTTGTCCGAGCCACCCAGAACAGGGCCATCGACAAGCTGCGCTCGGCCGCAGTCAAGCATGCTGGGCCGGAACTCGGCCCCGAGCATGACCTGCCCGACGACCACGATCTGGGGGAGGACGTTGCGGACCTGGTTGATGCTCAAAGCCGCGCACACCGTGTCCGGGCGAGTGTAGCCAGCTTGGACCCGCGGCTTCAAACAGTCGCCTGGGAATACATCGGGAAGGAACGACCGCGACAAGAGATCGCCGCGGAGCTCGGTGTATCTCCCGGCCGGATCAGTCAGATGGCCAAGCAGGTACTGGAACTACTACGGGAAACGATCAGCCGAGAGGAGGTAGTGAAATGAGCGAAGGACAGTACGACGAAATACTTGCCGCGTACCTCGATTCCCCTACGAGGAAGCTGCCGGATATAGGCGCGAGTCAGCTAACCGACCACGAACGCAGAGAACTGGAGTCCCTTCTCGATGTAGCGGAGTCGTTGTGGGATACAAGCCACGGCGCACCCCCGCTTGAGGAAGACCCGGTGGCGGCGATGTTGGGGCTGGTTCCTGATCGTCACAGCGCGTTGAACCCCAAGGCGCTGGTCCGCCTGCGCAAACGTGCCGGCCTGAAGGTCGGGCAACTCGCCGATCGATTACATGCCCGAGGGTGGGAGGTGAAAGCGCCGGATGTCTTCCGGTGGGAGACCACGTCAGCCGTCGATGTCGCTCCGGCGCTGATAGCGGCGATCGCAGAGGAAATAGGAGCATCGGCCGCTCAAATCACGATCGACCTGGCTGGTGAAGTAGAGGAGGCAGGCGAGTTATGGCGCAACCCGAGGTTCAAAGAGCTCGCAGCCAAGTGGGCTGAACTGCAGAACTTGCCATCCGGACTGGCGGCTTCGGCCTTGTACTCGCGGGCACTGGCTACCGTGCATCGTGGTCAACACCCTGACACGGAGCAGATGCTGGCTTCCCTCGAAGCGCTGGTGGAGGCATTGGAGGGAAGACCAGATTCCCAATGAATCTTGATCGATGCGTCGAAGAAGCGTTGCGCATGCTGAAGCCGCAAGCCCGGCAGCGCTTCGCCGCCGCTCCCCAAGAGGTACTGGTAGCCGATCTTCATCTGAAGGTCAGCCCCGTAGAGAGCCTCGTGGCGAGCCGGGAAGAAGGAGGATCCT
Source organism: Arthrobacter sp. TRD_SC_6 (assembly GCF_055361185.1). Lineage (NCBI taxonomy): Bacteria > Bacillati > Actinomycetota > Actinomycetes > Micrococcales > Micrococcaceae > Arthrobacter > Arthrobacter sp. TRD_SC_6. The sequence goes on along the minus strand of NZ_CM143953.1, from coordinate 1,169,460 downwards.
GTGACGGCGTTTCCTTCCTCGACGACGGGGTCATTCTCTATGCGCCAACCCCAAACAGCAGGCGGGAAAATTTCACACTCGCACACGAGCTTGGACACTGGCTGATCGGACAAGCGGAAGGCTTGTACGACTGGATCGCTGACCAGGACGATCCCGCCCGTCTCCTCGAGACCGTGTGCGATCGTATCGCTCAGAAACTGTTGCTATCCCATGAGCTCGTGAGTGCCGCAATGCAGGGAGAACCTGTACGTGCCGAACACGTGCTGCGTCTGTTCGACCTAAGCAACGCAAGCCTGCCGGCTTGCGCGATCGCACTGGCTGACCGTCTGCCCAATCTAGGCGCAGTAGTGATCCTGAACAGCGAAAGCAAGTCAGTGGTATCAGCGAGCATAAAGCCCGATCTTGATCGTGGCTGGCCGAAAGTATTCCCGTGGCCTGGCGAACCCATTCCTCCCGGGCACCCGCTAACAACATTGGATGTGCGGTCGCAAGAAGGGCTGAGGCAAAAGACTTATTGGAGGAACCGGTGGGGAGCCCAGGAGTCGTTTTACGTCGACGCTCTTCCTTTACGAAGACAGATCGTCGCAGTGTTCTCCGGCATCGACCTGTGGGGAGCCGAGCAGCTCCATCTTGATCCAGCCCGCGATTTCGACCGCCGCCCGTCGACGCTGATTCGGTGCTGTGGAGCGGACCGCGCAGTGAGGGGTTTCCCCTGCAGCAATTGCGGTCGACCTTTCTGTCCTCAGTGCGGGCGCTGCCACTGCCAGCGCGTGGCAGCCAGGGAGCAGCTTTGCGCAGGCTCATGCTTCATGCAGTTCCAGCCCCATCTCCTCGTGGGCGGGCTGTGCGAAGAGTGCCGGGACTGATCCAAAACCCGCTAACTCTCCGGCCTCCTATCTCGACTACTAGGTGAGAGCGCCGATAACGGGTTGACGCTCCCGGACAGGAGGTGAGTGGAATGGCTTCAAACACAGGACGCGGGCACCGCGTCGGAGCGGTGAAGGGTCGCAGCGAGTTCAAGTCGGGGAAGAGCTGGTTCAAGCGGGACACTTCAACCGGCCGCATCATGAACGGCAGTCCAAAACAGCACAAGGGCGTCCGAAACGAGAAGTGACCGCTGGTGGGCGGTGTCCTCAGGAGTGCCACCCACCACCCGGTCTCTCCGTTGCTTCCACACATACCCATCACCCATAGGACGAGTGCTCAACAGCTCGTGCTGAAGTCTCATCATCAATCACCAGATCCACGACAGGCCCCGTCCTCGATGCGGCCGGATAGGACAATCCATGACTACTCCAATAACCATTGACCTTCAGGTACACAACCAGGGCATGAATATCGACATCGAGTCGATCGCCCCGGTCAAGGGATTCAACGCAGAGTCCTACGACGTCGCGAACATGACGATCACGGCGACGGTGGAATCCCCGACGGAGGCGACATACCGCCTCGTCCTCGCCGCTGATACTGAAGCAGGAACCTCCGCCTTCGTCCGGGTGGTCTCCGGAACCAAGGACCACTTCAAGGATCCCGCTCCGTTCAACCGCATCCCGAAGAAGGATGCGGAGATCATTCGTCCAGTTCTGGCTAAAGCTGGCATCACCCTGGATTCAAACGTCAACGAGAAGAAGCAGCTCGAGGAGCTCGCCAACGGCTACAAGGTAGCGGATCTGAAGATCCCCGCCGGCCGGCAAGTGCTGCGGATCCATGCCAGCCAGAAGCTCCTCCCGCAGGACGGCGATCCGCGCAAGTACCGGTTCGTGATGTACGCGCCGCAGCTCAGCCTCGCGCCGGTGAGCAACGTCCGGCTCGGCGCGACCGTCATCTTCCCGCTGGACTTCAACGCCACCATCGATACTCCAGTCGTCGAAGCTCTGCCCAACCAGCCGGTCATGAATCCAGTGGCGGGCAGCGAAGTACCTGTACATGTTGGTGCGCAAACTGCCTATGGATGGGCCTTCCAGGCCGATCCGAAAATCACCTTCACCTACACCTACAGCAGCTAGGAAAGCGCGAGAGGGTACCGTCACAGAAGAGAAGCCGCGCCCTGATCTCAGGGCGTGGCTTCTCCTTTGGTCTCCTCGGCCGCGACGAACCTTATTGTCGATGGTCATTATGAAAGCATCTCGGGATGGAAGTGTCCGCTAAAGCATCCCTAAAAGATCGGTACATGTGGACGCTGGCGTCGCCGCGGCCTGCAGTTTAATCGCTGTCGACTTCAGACTCATTCTTCACTCCGAAACCCTTTATTATTGGTGGCGGCTTTCGGAGAATTATGAATAGTGGAATCAGGCACATGATTGCTAGTAGAACGTCACCGCCACCCCAAGTGTCGGTTATAGCTGACCGAACGAAGGCAAGACCGATCATGATGAGCACCGAGAATGAGGCGTAAAATCCCCACCTTCGGCGGTTGTTCCACCACTTCGCTAGCGTTCCCTCGTTGACCGCTGACGCGCTGACGGGCAGCTCGACGTTAAGCTTTCGACCAATCAGAGTAACCATTGTGGGGATCAGATACAGACCAGTCGCGGTACTGATCGGTTGGAGACTACCGCTCACCAATGTGATGACTCCGGTAACGACTGGCACCCCAAGGAAGATGAGTGGTTTCACTAATTTGGGTTTGATCCTCACAACTTCCGAGCTTACGTGTAGGTTCGGCCGTGCCCGTATGCCGGTCCCCCACCGTGCGCTGCTAGTCATTCCAGCAGTGCGAAGTGACTGCTGGGCAGGACCACGCACGCAACACCCGCACGATGATATGCACGATGAGGGTGGGTGGATTCAGCGGTCGACGCAACGCTGGACGTTTTACCGAGCCCGGTTGCTCTGTGGCTGTGCTTATCGAGAGTCTCGAGAAGGACTGGCTGGTGCATCGGACCCAATGCTGCTCTTCCGCGCTTTTAGGATCACCGGGATGGCATTAAAGGCAGCGAGAATTGGCCCAGCAATCAAGCCGTAGTTCCGGGCGGTCTCCCACCCCCCACTGAAAAAGCCAACGGTTCCCCAGATCAGCACGTGCAGGATGAGGAGGGCCAGAATCTTGAGGACTACAGGTCGATTCACTGATGGTTCCTCGCGTCGGTTTTTGGCTGGTAGTGCAACCTCACTGTAGTGGAGGCGGGCCAAGGTGGGATTACGAGTGTCGTGGAGGGTCTTGACTACGACTTACAACTGTTCGTCCTCGGCGCTGAAAGCCGCCGCTGGGGTGCGGTAGCCGAGGCGTTTACGTGGTCGCGGGTTCAGCTCGTCGCTAACGTATCTGACGTGGTCGTTGGTGTGGATGGAGAGGTCCGTGCCCTTCGGGAAGTACTGCCGGACAAGTCCGTTGAAGTTTTCATTGGCTCCGCGTTGCCAAGGGCTGGAGCGTTCAGCGAAGTAGATCCGCAGCCCGGTGGCGGCTGCCAGTTCCTGATGTCGAGCCATTTCCACGCCTTGGTCCCAGGTCAGCGTCCGCTTCAGATGAGCGGGTAGGGCCGAGATGGCGGTGATGATGGCCTGGTTGGTCAGGGCCGCAGTGTGTCCGTGCGGGAGGTTGACGATGATCCCGTAGTGGGTTTTCCGTTCTCGCAGCGTCACCATCGCGGACACTGATCCGGGCCCGACGATGAGGTCGCCTTCCCAGTGGCCGGCCTCGGTTCGGGTCTCGACGGACGCTGGTCTGTCGCTGATCATGGTCATGTTCTTCACTACTGCTCCGTGACCTGGGCCGGTGCGCCACCGGAGTTTGCGGATTTTTCGTCCCGTGCGCAGCCGGGGTTTCCCGTCTGTTCTGAGCCCGCCCTCGTCGTGGAACAGCAGGGCCTGATAGATGGTCTCCGGACACAGGCGCAGGCCCGGCTCGGTGGGAAAGCATTGGGCCAGCCATCCGCAGATCTGCTCGGGCGACCAGCGGTTGGTCAGTTTGGTCTGCACCAGGGAGCGCAGTCGCGGGTTGGTCCGCAGCTTGCGCTGTCGTGGCCGGCGCCGCTGCCGGCGAGCATCGTGATCGGCGACGCGGGGTAGGTAGCGGCCCTTACTGTCGCGGTGCCGATCGAGTTCACGTTTGATCGTTGATGCGTGTCGTCCCAGCTCGCGGCCGATGGTGCGCAGGGAGCATCCCAGGCGGAGTAGGTCCGCCATCTGAAGTCTTTCTCGCAGACACAGGTACCTGCCCGAGGGAAGCTTACTGCTGATTCTGGGTTGTTGCGCTCTTTGGTTTCGAAGCCGTGTTCCGATGACCCTGCTCACGCCCAACATCCTGCAGGCCGCGGCGTCGGAAGCACCGGAGCCGACCAACTCCCAATATCGTGTCTCCCGCAGGGCGCGCCGTTTCTGCGCTGGGGTCATGGGTGCTGCCACCTTCTCGGCAATGACTCTGGCCGAGCGGATCGCGTCTCGATTAACCCGTTGCGAACGCGTCTTTTCCGCCTCCAGGTCGTTCCTTCGCTGAATCTCCCACTTGATCGACGTGCCCGGCGACAAGCGGAGATCCTTCATGACCTGCGCCAAGGGAGAATGACCACGCAGTTCGTCGAAGCGGCGGTGGACCCACCGGTACCCGGTCGTGTGTTTCACCCCTGCGGAGACTGAAGCAGCGCTAACACTCGCCCCGCACGAGTAAGAGGACCAGAATGCTTCCTCAATCGCCAGATCCACCTGGAAGTGGTGTCGCCTGGCGCCACTCAGAAACCGCTCATTCCACTTCAGAGCGTTACTGGAGATGAAACCGAGCTGTGTCTGCGCTGCGACGTGATCCAGGTTCTCACTGCGGAGCCGGAGGTATTCATCACGCAACCACCGGCATGCGGTCTCCTTGCCAATCCCGGTCATCCGTACTGATTCTCTGAGACTCCTACCTTCCCTTATGAAGGCAAGAAACCTGACACCCGTAGGCGAATCGAACTGCTGATACATCGAAGGAACTCCCTAATCGGGTGTTGCTTCGACCAACAGAATCCGGGGTGCGCCAACTGCAACCTGACTAACCGAGGATTAGGTGTGCGCGGACGAGAATTCGCAGCCGTGTCGCTACCTCGTCCGTCAGCTCGATCTGACCGCCCGGACTTCCTGCTATTTCGACAGAATCTGCGTAGTGTCGAGGTGCGGGCAGATTCGCCCTTACAACCTAGGCGGGGTAGGCAATGGCAACCTTCGTACTCATCCACGGCGGTGGTTCCACGGCGTGGGACTGGCACCTAGTCACACCCCTCCTCGAAGAGAACGGTCACCGCGCCAGCGCCGTCGACCTTCCAACAGAGAACGACGACGCCGGCCTGACCGACTACGTGGACACAGTCGCGGCCGCGGCAGGCGGCGCTGCCGACGTCGTCGTCGTCGGTCATTCGCTGGGTGGATTCACTGCACCGCTGGCCGCCGAGCGGTCGAATGCGAAAGGCCTCGTGTACCTCGCGGGCATGATTCCGCTGCCGGGCGAAAACTTCGGTGACTGGTGGGCGAACACGGGCCATAGCAACGAGACGATCAGCGAAGACGAAGAGGTGGCCTTCTACAACCTCGTACCCGAGCCGCTCAAGCACCAGGCCCGTGAACGTAGCCGGGATCAACAGGGCGCTTGGCTGTCGCTCCCGTGGCCGGGTGAGCGGCACCCGGATGTGCCTACTTTGGGGATCGTGTGCATGCAGGACCAGTTCTTCCCGCCAGAGTTTATGAGACGCCAGATCCGTGACCGGTTAGGCATCGAGCCGGTCGAGATTCCCGGTGGGCACTATGCTCCGATCAGTCATCCGAAAGCAGTGGCCGCGGCGCTGGACGCCTTCGCCCAGAAGATCAGTAGTGATTGGTAAAAACCAACCAGAAGCTAGGTTGAAGCATGACCGGTTTCACGATCCATGAACTGACCATCCCCTCGGCGATCACGCCGGCTGACTCGGACGCAGCAGCATTCGAGGAAATGGTCCCGGTCCGAAACCGGGTGGAGACGGGCATTCTCGGCAGCGATGCGCTCTCCCACACCGCGGCCGGGCTCTTGCCCGGATTCCGCAACCCCTACAAGCCGCGCAGGCTTTTCGTGGCAAGGGTGGGCGGCGATATTGCGGCCCGCTCGATTCTGTCCTGGGCCGCCGTCGAGGGATCCTCCGTCAGCGACCTTAACGTGGAAGTTGCTGAATATCACCGGCAGCGAGGGATCGGAACTGCCCTCCTTGAACGGCTGGAAGCACTCGCCCGAGAGTCCAGGCGCCCAACCATCCAAAGCTACGTTCTCCATTCCACGCAGGAGGGGCCAACGATGACGGCGCCCACCGGGTTTGGTGCCTTACCCACAGCCGATCCTGGCGTCCGTTTCCTCACGAGCCACGGCTACACCCTGGAGCAGGTCAAACGGGTCAGTTTCCTCGACGTTCCGGTGCCTTCGGCCAACCTCGACGCGCTGATCCACGAGGCCAGGCAGCAGGCCGGGCCCGAGTACGAGGTCCTGCAGTGGAAAGGGGCCACTCCGCCTGGCTGGATCGAGGATCTGGCGTGGCTCAAGACCCAGATGAGCCTTGATGACCCCACCGCGGGAATGCAGGCACGGGAAGACATCTGGTCGGCACAGCGTATCCTCCAGCGCGACCGCGATCAGGCCGAAAGCGACCGGGCACTACTGACGGCTGTGGCGTTGCATTTGCCCACCGGCCGACTCGCTGGTTTCACCGAGCTTTCACAAGCCGACGACGGCGGCCCTGCGGCCCAGGAGGACACGCTCGTCGCGTCGGCGCACCGCGGCAGGAGGCTTGGAATGCTCCTCAAGGCCGCAAACCTCGCACAACTGAGGTCTGACACGGACCTTGTCTATACCTTCAACGCGGAGGAGAACCGGCCCATGCTGGGCGTCAACGAGAGTCTGGGATTCCGCGCCGTCGGCTACGAGGGCGCGTGGCGGAAGACGCTGTAGCGCACTCAGCCGAGGAGCAGCGCGACCAACAGCACCACGGGCAGCGAGAGCAAGGAACTGACCAGGATGAGGTCGCGGACCAGCGTGACCCTCAGGCCGAACTGCGCGGAGAACAGGAACACATTCTGCGCTGTCGGCAGCGCAGCCATGGCCACAACACCGAGCAGCGCGGTTCCCTCGACCCGGAACAGGTAATACGCCACGAGCCACGCGATTACCGGCATCAGCGCCAGTTTCACGAATGTCCCCAGAACGACGTCGGCGCGGAGGGAACGCTGCGCAAGGGGCTTCTGCCCGCGCAGGCTCATTCCAAAAACCACCAGTAATAGGGGAATGGACGCCTGGCCGAGCATCTCAATGGGAGTCCAGAGGAACTGTGGGAGGGTGAGCGGCGTCGCAGCGAACAGGGCGCCGACCGCGGTCCCTGTAGTGACAGGATTCGCGATCGAGCGCAGCACTGTCCGCGCCAAGGGTGGGGAGGCGTTGCCGCCCGCCGTCGTCGTCGTTCTCCTGCCGAACCACGCGAAAATAGTGAGGAAGACCGGGGCTATGATCAGCAGCTGCGCAACCAGCACCGACACCACGGGAGTCGAGGTTCCCACCGCGTACAGCGCGATCGGGATGCCGATGTTTCCGGCGTTGACGTAGCTGGACGCCATTGCGCCAACCGCCGTCTGCGGCCCCGGCCGTTTGAGCATGAACCGGCTCAACAGCACGTAGATCCCGGCTGTTATGGCGGCAACCACCAGCGCGATGGGCGTGTAAAGGCCCACAACCTGCGTGAGGTCGGTGTCAGCGAGCAGGATGAACATCAGCGCCGGGTTGGTGATGTAGTAAACCAGCGGCGTGAGCCCCTCCTGCATGGCAGGCACGCGCGTCGGCAGGAAAATCGACGCACCTACTCCGACGCCAACCAGCAACAGCACGAGGCTGAACCCGAGGAGTACCCCCTCCACCGGCCCTCCTCCCGTAAAGCGTCAGTTTGAACTAGCGGACCAGGCAGGGCCGCTTCGGGTCGAAGGTCCAGTCCGGGACCAGGTACTGCATGGCCATGGCGTCATCGCGCGCGCCAAGACCGTGCTCAAGATAGAGTGCGTGCGCCTGATCCAGCCGCGCCCGGTCCAGTTCCACCCCAAGCCCCGGGGCGGTTGGCACCCGGATCTCACCGCCGCGGATCTGCAGCGGCTCGCGGGTCAGCCCTTGCCCATCCTGCCAGATCCAGTGGGTGTCTAGCGCCGTAATGTCACCCGGTGCGGCAGCGCCCACGTGTGTGAACATGGCGAGGGAAATATCGAAGTGGTTGTTCGAGTGCGAGCCCCAGGTCAACCCGAACTCATGGCACAGCTGGGCCACGCGGACTGAGCCTGCCATGGTCCAGAAGTGCGGATCGGCCAGCGGAATATCGACGGCGTTGACCCGGACGGTGTGGGACATCTCCCGCCAGTCGGTGGCGATCATGTTGGTTGCGGTCTGCAGCCCGGTGGCACGGCGGAACTCGGCCATGACCTCACGCCCGGAAAACCGGCCCTCGGCGCCACACGGGTCTTCGGCGTAAGCGACCACGCCCTGCATCCGCTTACCCAAGCGGATAGCGTCCTCAAGGAGCCACCCCCCGTTCGGGTCGAGCGTGATGCGCGCATCCGGAAACCGTTCCTTGAGCGCGACGACGGCGTCGACCTCGTCATCCCCCGCAAGGACGCCGCCCTTGAGTTTGAAGTCGGCGAACCCGTAGCGGGCCTGCGCAGCTTCAGCCAGGCGGACGATGGCCTCGGGTGACATCGCCTCTTCACGCCGGACGCGTTCCCACGCGTCGGCCGAATCCGGCTCACGGACGTACGGCAGGCCCGTGGAGTCAGGGTTGCCGATGTAGAAGAGGTAGCCCAGCATCGGCACGGCATCGCGCTGCTGTCCGTCCCCCAGCAGTTCGGCAACGGGCACGCCCAGGAACTGGCCGTGCAGGTCCAGCAACGCCGATTCCAGTGCCGTCACCGCATGCACGGTGGTGCGCAGGTCGAACGTCTGGAGTCCGCGGCCGCCGGCGTCCCGGTCGGCGAAGGTGGCAGCGACAGAGCGCAGCAGCGAGCGGAACCTGGCCACCGGTTGGCCTGCAAGGAGCTTTCCGGCTTCCTCGATGGTGGCCCGGATTGCGTCTCCTCCAGGCACTTCACCGAGCCCGGTGCGTCCGTCTGAATCAGTCACGATCACCACGTTGCGGGTGAAGAACGGCCCGTGCGCACCGGAGAGGTTCAGCAGCATCGAGTCGTGCCCCGCAACGGGGACTACCTCGACGACGGCGATTGTCGGCTGTGCGGTCACTGGCTCTCCCCCGGCTGGCTCCGGTCCGCGATTTCAATGCTGCCGTCAACGCGACGGTTGAGCTTCCAGGGGTTCTCCTGCCTGATGGGCGCCGGAAGCAGGGCCTCAGGAAGGTTCTGGTAGGCCACGGGCCGGAGGAAACGCTCGATCGCGAGGGTTCCCACCGACGTCGTCCGCGTGTCCGAGGTCGCGGGGAAGGGTCCACCGTGGACCATGGCGTGACCAACTTCGACGCCGGTGGGCCACCCATTGGCGAGGATGCGGCCGACCTTCTGCTCAAGGACGGGCAACACCGGGCGTGCTGTCTCGTAATCGGATTCGGTGAGGTGCAGGGTTGCGGTCAGCTGGCCTTCCAACCGGCGTACGGCTGCCACCAGTTCGTCAGGCGACGCGTAACGGACAACCAGCGAGGCGGCTCCGAAGATCTCCTCGTGCAGCACTGGGTTGTCCAGGAAGGTGGGTGCGGACGTGCCGTAGACAACCGGTGCGGGCGCGTTCTCGGTGTTGCCCTCGGTTCCCCGGGCTACGAGTTCGACGCCGGTCTGGGAACCGAGCGACTGTACGCCGTCGTTCCAGGATTGGGCGATGCCGCGGGTGAGCATGGTCTGCCCAGAAGCGGGCGCCAGCGCCGCGTCGACGGCGGAGAGGAACTTGTCGCCGTCGTCGCCCGCGGGAACGAAGACCAGGCCGGGCGAAGTGCACAACTGGCCGCTGGAACCAGTCACTGAGGCGACGTACGCCTTGGCGAGTCCGTCCAGGTCGCCCTGCAGCGCACCCGCAAAGAAGAGCACCGGGTTGATGGAGCTCATCTCGGCGTACACCGGAATGGGCTCGGGACGGGAGGCGGCGGTGGCCATAAGGGCTGTACCACCCGACCGCGAACCGGTGAACCCGACGGCCTTAATGGCCGGATCCGAAACCAGGGCCTGCCCGATACTTGCACCGGGACCGTAGATCAGGGAGAAGACGCCCGGATGCAGGCCGGCGTCGTGCACTGCTTCGGTGATGGCCCGCCCAACGATCTCGCTGGTGCCGGGGTGCGCGTTATGCGCCTTGAAGACAACCGGACATCCAGCCGCGAGCGCGGACGCTGTGTCGCCGCCCGCGGTGGAGAAGGCGAGTGGGAAGTTGCTTGCGCCGAACACGGCAACCGGACCGATGGCGACCTTCCGCTGACGGATGTCGGCCCGCGGCATAGGCTCGCGGTCGGGGAGGGCGGGGTCCATGCGGACCCCATGGTGGTCGCCCTGGCGGACCACGGACGCGAACAGGCGCAGCTGGCCGGTGGTGCGGGCGAGTTCGCCCTTGAGGCGTGCTTCAGGCAGCCCGGTTTCGGCCATGGCCCGTGGAACGATGTCTCCCCCTGCGGCCTGTATCTTGTCCGCGATGCGCTCAAGGAACGCTGCGTGGTCTGCTGGATCGAGGCTGCTGAACGAAGGGAATGCTTCTGCCGCCGCTGCGGTGGCGATCTTGACCTGCTCCACGTCGATGAGGGAGTAGGCGGGTTCGAGGGTTTCGTTGGTCGCCGGGTTGAAGCCGTTGACGGTCTTGCCGCTGCCGGGAGTGCTTTCACCGGCGATGATCGAGTGGCCCTGGAGGCTGGTTTGCGTTGGCATTGGAACTCCTTTGAGAAGACGGTGGCCGAATGGGTCAGGCGGTAAGGACGGCGTCCGCGGGGCGGATGCCTGCTGCGTCGATAAGTGCGCCCAGGTCTGCGAGGTCAGAGTCGGTGAGGTCCTGCAGCGGCGGCCGGACTGCTCCGACATCGCGGCCGATGACTTTCAGGCCGCCCTTGACGATCGAAACGCCATAGCCTTTCACCCGGTCACGGATGGCGATGTACGGGAGTACAAACCGATCCAGCTTTTCGGTGACGGCAGCGTGGTCCTGGTTGCGGACATCCCGGTAGAACTCGAGCGCGAATTCCGGTGCGAAGTTGTAGAGAGCTGAAGAATAGGTGCTCATGCCAAGCTGCAGCAGCGGAAGCGCGAACGTCTCGGCGGTGGGCAGGCCACCGAGGTAGAAGAGCCGGTCGCCGTTCTTCACGTAGACCTTGGTCAGGTGCTCAATGTCGCCGATTGCGTCCTTGAACCCGATGAAGTTCGGGTGCCGGTCTGCCAGCCTGGCGACCGTTTCCGCTGAATAGATGGCGTTGCCACGGTTGTACACGATCACACCGACTGAGGTGGAGGAGCAGATGGTGCTGACGTGCGTGAAGAGCCCGTCCTGGTCGCACTCAGTGAGGTAGGGCGGCAGGAGGAGAAGCCCTTCAGCGCCGGCCGTTTCGGCGTCCTGCGCGTTCTGTACGGCCTGGGCGGTGGAGCCTCCCGCCGAGGCCAGGACGGGCACCTTGCCGCCCACTTCCTCGACCGCCATGCGGATCACCCGTGATGCCTCGGCCGGGGTAAGGCTGAACCCCTCGCCCGTGCCGCCTGCGGCGAACAGGCCGGCGACGTCGAAGCTGGCCTGCCAGGCGAGGTGCTTGCGGTAGGTATCTTCATCCACGGTCAGATCCGGAGCGAAGGCGGTGACAGGGAAGGACAGCAGTCCGTTTTTGAGCTTCTCGGCGAGTTCCTGCGGTGCGTACTGGGCCACGGTATATCTTCCTTCGGCAGTGTGCCGGCAAGCGGCGTCAATGGGCTGCTTCAAGACTAGGAAGGAAGTGCGATACCTGTCTAAGGCTTATTTTGAATGGTTTGATACCCGATCGGCATTGACCTAGTGGTCCTTCGTGCGGATAACCTCCAGCAGCCGCCCGAGGGCTGGGTTGCGCATCTCGCGGCTCCAGATCGCATACAGCTCGACGGCGTCCGGTTCAATGTCCTTGAGCCGCAGGTATGAGACGCCTTCCACGCCCAGCGCGCTCGCCGACTCGGGAACGAACGCGACACCCCTCCCGGCAGCCACAAGCGCCACCATGGTGAGGATCTGGCTCACCGTATGAACAACATTGCCGTGTTCAACAGGGATGTTCCGAACCACAAGATCGTAGAAATACCGGGCTTTCGTAGGCGAGTGCATGATCAACGGAACACCCTTGAGCTCGGCAACGGTGAGGGGACGGTTGAGCCGGTCCAGGGCGTGACCGGAGGGCACCGCCAGCAACAAGTCCTCAGTGAACAGCAGATGTGATTCGAAGAGGTCCTCGTCGAAAGCGGGGCGCGCGAGACCAAGGTCCAGGTCGCCGTCGGAAATAGCTGCCACCTGCTCACCGCTGACGAGCTCCTGAAGCTCGACGTCGACGTCGGGCAGTTCGAGTGCGATCTCCGTCAGCAGCGGTCCCAAGAGGCTGAAGCCGGACGCAGCGGTGAACCCGATGCGCAGCTGTCCGGACTTGCCCGCCGCGATGCGCCGCGCAGTGAGCGGCGCACGTTCCGCCGCAACAACCAGCTTGCGGGCCTCGCCGAGAAAAGCACTTCCGGCAGCCGTCAGGGAAACCTTGCGGTTATCCCGCTCCAGGAGTTCGACGCCGACGCTCCTCTCAAGCTTCTGGATCTGGCGGCTGAGGGGTGGCTGGGTCATATTGAGCCGTTCCGCCGCACGTCCGAAGTGCAGCTCCTCCGCAACGACAACAAAACTGCGTGCCTGGTCCAGCGTGAACATTATGCCCTCCGGGTATCACTCCATGCATATTTTGGCTTGGACATGCATCATAGCCCGTCCCTAAGCTGGGTTTCCGGACCCGAAGTGAGTGCAATCACATTTCATTGCAGTCCCGGTTCCCCAGTTGTTGAAAGTTGTCGAACAACGCCGTTCTCAAATGAGGAGTACAAGACGTGAAAGCATCATTTATTCGTCGCACCGCAATCACCGCCACCGCAGCCGCCAGCGTTCTGGCCCTTTCAGCCTGCGGCGGAAACGTCAGCGGTGGAAGCGAGGCTGGCGAGGAGTTCCCAAGCGGTCCCATCACGATCACTGTTGGCCAGGACGCCGGCGGTTCGACTGACAGGATCGCCCGGGCCGCAGCCGAAGGCATGGCAGATGACCTCGGAGTGGCCGTACCGGTGGTCAACAAGGCCGGCGCCAACGGCGCGTTGGCAACGAAGGAGGTCGCTGGCATGGAGCCTGACGGCCAGAACCTCATCCTGCTCAACGCGTCGCTGATCACCATCACCCCGCTCGCTGTCGGAGAAGACGAGGCTGTGTCCCTGGACAACCTGGACGTCATCGCCGGCCTGTCCCAGGACGACTACGTACTGGTGGCCAGCCCTGAATCGGGCTTCGAAACTCTCGCGGACCTCCAGGAGAGCACCGGCGACCTGAACTTCGGCACCACCGGCGTGGGTACGGGCTCACAGCTGGCCCAGGCGGTCCTGTTCGCCCAGGCCGAGATCGACGGAAGTGCTGTTCCCTTCGACTCCGGTTCGCCAGCCCTGACCGCCGTCATGGGTAACCAGGTGGACGTCGCAACGATCCAGCTCGGTGAAGCGCTCCCCCAGATCGAAGCTGGAACAGTCACCCCCATCGTCACCTTCTCCAGCGAGCGCAGCGAATTCCTTCCCGATGTTCCGACCGCCGTCGAAGAAGGCTACGAGGTTCCTGTTTCCCAGTACCGCGCCCTTGCGGCACCCAAGGGACTCTCCGAGGAAGCGAAGGCGCGCCTGATCGAGTCGGTTGAGACCGTCCAGGGCTCAGAGGCTTACCAGACCTTCAACGAGGAGAACATCCTTGCTCCGTGGGAAGTCTCCGGGGAAGAAGTTGTTGAAGAATGGAATGCCCTCGCCGAGCAGTACAAGGCCCTGGTCGAGGAATACGACATCTCACTGTCCGGCGAGTAGCATCCCGCCCCTCCCAGGCCGAGACCATCAGCTGAAATGAGCACCGCCATGAACCGGAAGCGCGACTACGAAGCCGAAGCAGGCGCCGACGGCGTCGGGGAAGTCCTCGACGTACCGGACCTGACGCCGGAAGACCTAGCTGCCGAGTGGGCTGCGGATTCGCCGCCACCCTCCGGACCGATCGCCAACCTCGCCGCCTCCCTGGTGGCAGCGGGGGTGGGCATCACCGGCATGGTCATCGCTGTTGGTCTCGGTCTGGGCACTCCCGGCGAACCCCGTCCGGGAACCTGGCCATTCGTCATCAGTCTGGCCATCACGGTCCTGGCCGCCGCGCAACTGTTCGTCGGCCGGCGGGGCGGGGCGGACGGTGAGAAGTTTTCACCGCTCTCCCGCATGGCGGCCTTCGGGTTCATAACCCTGCTCGCGATGGTGTGGCTCATGCCCATCATCGGGTTCGAGATTCCCTCGCTCCTGCTGTGCTTTGTCTGGATGAAGTTCCTCGGTGGTGAGAGCTGGCGGGCTGCAACGATCTACTCGTTGCTGGTCACCGCTGCCTTCTACGCAATCTTCATCCTCGGCCTGGGTACCTCGATACCCCACCTGTTCTAGGACCTAAGGACCCGTCATGGACTTCTTCACTCCGGTCATCAACGGCTTCGGCGTCGTTCTGGACCCACAGAACCTTCTGTACTGCCTGATGGGTGTGGTGATCGGCATGCTCATCGGCGTGCTTCCAGGCCTCGGCCCGGCAGCAACCATCGCCATTCTTCTCCCATTGACCTACGGGATTGAACCCGTCACGGCAATCATCATGCTCGCTGGCATCTTCTACGGCGCCCAGTACGGAGGAACCATCACCTCGGTCCTCCTCCGGCTTCCCGGTGAGGCGAGTTCAGTGGTCACCGTGTTCGATGGCTACGTCCTGGCCAAACAGGGCAAAGCGGGAACAGCGTTGGGTATCGCAGCGATCGGCTCCTTCATCGGCGGGACCGTCGCCATCATCGGCCTCACGTTCCTCGCCCCACTCGTTGCGAGTTTTGCCCTCGACTTCGGCCCGCCCGAGTACACCGCGCTGGCCCTCGTGGGAATCCTCCTGGTCGCGACCATCAGCGGCGGCAGCAAGATCAAGGCGCTGATCGCCGCGGCGGTGGGCCTGTTGCTGGCCACCGTGGGACGGGACGTCTTCACCGGCGCAGAACGCTTCACTTTCGGTAACCTGAGCCTCGCGGACGGCATCGACTTCGTCCCCATCGCCATGGGCCTATTCGGCCTTGGCGAGATCCTCTACAACCTCGAGGAGCGTCACCGCGCCGCCAGTGCGCCGGCGAAGGTTGCCAATGTGTGGCCCTCCAGGGCGGACCTGCGCAAGTCCTCCGGTGCGATCGGCCGCGGCTCGGTGCTTGGCTTCTTCCTCGGAATTCTGCCGGGCGGTGGCGCGACGATCTCCTCGATGGTCTCCTACGCCGTCGAGAAGAAGCGCGCCAAGGATCCTTCCCGATTCGGCAAAGGCGCGGTCGAGGGTGTTGCCGGCCCTGAAACCGCCAACAATGCCGCTGCAACGAGCTCCTTCATCCCGCTTCTTACCCTTGGTATTCCAGCCAACGCCACCATGGCGATCATCTTCGGTGCGCTGCTGATCCACGGCATCACGCCCGGCCCGCAGCTCATCTCGGAAGACCCTGACCTGTTCTGGGGCGTGGTGAACTCCATGTACATCGGCAACATCCTGCTGCTGATTCTCTCGATTCCGCTGGTGGGCCTGTTCGTGAAGATCCTGCGGGTGCGCGCCGCAATCCTTGCTCCCATTACAGCCCTGATCACCATCCTGGGTGCCTACACCATCCGCAATTCGATGTTTGATGTACTGCTCGTCGTCCTCTTCGGGGCGCTCGGCTACCTCATGAAGAAGTTCGGCTTCGAACCCGGCCCGCTGGTGCTCGCCTTCGTCCTGGGTGCCCTGCTCGAAGACAACCTCCGGCGTTCCCTGCTGGTACTCGGAGGTGACGTCTCCGGATTCTTCACCCGTCCCATCTCCGGAGTCCTACTGGTCCTCTTTGTTCTCGTGGCCGTAGGGCCCATGGTCAAGGCCGGTCTCGACAAGCGCCGTAACCAGTCACCCACCCGCGTCAACGCAGATTCCTAGGAGAACATTGTGAGCATCTTGGTCGGTTACGTTCCAACCCCCGTCGGCGAGGCGGCAGTTTCCGCCGCGATCGCCGAGGCAAAGCTGCGGCAGGAAGACCTGTTGATCGTCAACTCCGTGCGCGAGGGTTCCCGGGTGGACAAGTCCGTCGCCAGCGAGGAGGACCTCGCCCGGGTGAAGGCCACAGCCGACGACGCCGGCATCACCTCCCGCGTGCTTCGCCCCTCCCACAGGGATGACCTCACGGAGGAAATTCTGGAGCTCGCCGTCGAGCATGATGTATCGCTGATAGTCATCGGCCTGCGCCAGCGCACCCAGGTGGGCAAGTTCATCATGGGTTCCCACGCGCAGCGGATCCTGCTGCAGGCAGACCGTCCGGTCCTTGCGGTGAAACCGCCCGAGCGGGACTGATCAGCCCGCGAGCAGGTTCAGCTCGCGAAGTTTAGCCTCAACGTCGGCGTTGGTCGGCTCGACGTGATGCGCACCGTCGGGATAGACCACCACCGGGATGTTGGTCCTGCCGGAGATGGACCGGGCGTCCTCGGCCGCATCAGGGGTGGCCACCAGGTCGATGTACTCGAACTCGATGCCCAGCTCATTCAGCTGCCGTTTGGTGCGGATGCAGTCGCGGCACCAGTCGGCGCCGTACATGCGGATGCGTTTGGGGTTACTTTCAACTGCTGTCATAGCCCTAATCCTAGGCGCGTGCTTCCCCATCCAGCCTGGCGCGCGAGTTGGCCAGGTGCAGGCGCATCGCGGCTGCCGCAGTCAGCGGATCACCGGCAGCAATCGCGTTCCGCACCGCGAGATGCTCGAAGGCGACGCGCTGCAGGCGCTCCGGCGGGCCGCCGTCGTCGTCGGCCGGTTCGAGGCGCTGCGGAGGCATCGCGATCATCGCGGGACCGAGTGACCGCAGCACATCCACGAAGTAGAAGTTCCCACTGGCTTCCGCCACCGCCTTATGAAATGCGAAGTCGCAGGAGACGGCCGTGGCCGCGTGATTGCCGGCGGCGTCGAACGCGGCGAGGGCATGATCCACCGCCGCAATCATGACGGGTGTGGCATTGGCTGCCGCGAGCGCCGCCGCCTCACCCTCCACCCCGATGCGGAACGCGAGCAGGGCCCGGCGCTCCTCAAGGGTGCGCGGCCGGCGCATACCGCTGCCAGACTCTTCGTCGGCCGACGGCGGGGTGAGGGCAAAGCTGCCACTCCCCCGCCGCGTGTACACCAGGCCCTCAGCCTGGAGCCGGGATACGGCCTCCCGCACCACGGTCCGGCTGACACCGAATTCGCTGATCAATGCACTCTCGCTCGGCAGCTTCTCCCCGGACGGAATGGCGCCGTCCACAATGCGGCGTCGGAGGCTGTCGACCAGCGAGACTGCGAGCGTTTGCTTCATGGCTTCAATGCTGGCACGGCGCTGCCCAAACTGGAGCACACCCTAGCGGGTGCCGAACTCCACTGAGTCCGTGGTCCACGCGCGCGCCTGGTCACTGAACGTGAACCCCAGTCCCGGCCGGTCAGGGACAAGCATGCGGCCGTCGCGGGTTTCCAGCCGCTCGTTGAACAGCGGATCCAGCCAGTCGAAGTGCTCCACCCACGGTTCACGCGGGTAAGCGGCAGCGAGGTGCAGGTGGATTTCCATGGCGAAATGCGGCGCCAGGTCCAGCCCGGCCTGGTCCGCGAGCGTTGCCAGCCGGAGGAATTGGGTGATTCCGCCGACCCGTGGGGCGTCCGGCTGGATGATGTCGCACGCGCGGGCGGCAATCAGGCGCTCATGCTCGGCGACGGAGGCCAGCATCTCGCCTGTGGCGATCGGGGTATCCAGTGCGGCTGCGAGTGCGGCGTGGCCTTCGGCGTCGTAGGCGTCCAGCGGCTCTTCGATCCACACAAGGTCGAACTGTTCCAGCTTGCGTCCCATCCGCAGTGCAGTGGCGCGGTCCCACTGCTGGTTGGCATCGACCATCAGCGGTACGTCCGGGCCGATGTGCTCGCGAACCGCAGCAACCCGGCGCAGGTCTTCGGCGGAATCCGGGAGCCCCACCTTGATCTTGATGCCGCCGATGCCCTCTGCCAGCGACTGCGTGGCCCGCTCCTTCACTTCACTGATCGAGGCGTTGAGGAAGCCGCCGGAAGTGTTATAGGTCCGCACGGAGTCGCGGTACGCGCCCAGGAACTTGGCGAGCGGCAGGCCGGCACGCTTTGACTTCAGGTCGTAGAGGGCGATGTCGAGGGCGGCGAGCGCCTGCGTCGCGACGCCGGAACGCCCCACTGAGGCGCCGGCCCAGAGCAACTTGTTATACAGCTTTGCGATGTCGCTAGGATCCTCACGGATCATCCCCTCGGCTACTTCCCGGGCGTGCGCATACTGCGCCGGACCTCCGGCTCGCTTCGAGTAGGAGAACCCCAGCCCACTGTGGCCCTGCTCGGTGAGGATTTCGGCGAACAGGAAAACCACTTCGGTCATGGGTTTCTGACGGCCGGTGAAGACTTTCGCATCGGAAATGGCCGTCTTCAGCGGAAGTGTTGCGGTAGACAGTTTGACGTGGCGGATCGCGTCGGGTGTGTAGGTCATTGGGGGTGCCTTCGGATTGGATGAGCCGGTCACAACCTATCGTACAAGTTGGTTAGTTATCCGACAAGTGCCGTCTCACTACCGTTCGGTCGAAGAGCCTATATACAAAACCCCGGCCAACAGGCCGGGGTTATGAGCACTGGACTTAGTCCTCAACGGGCGGTGCGACGATCACGTGCGTGCCCTGTTCCTCGAACGCGTTGATCTGGTCCTGGGTGATTCCCGAGTCAGTGATGAGGTTGCTGAAAACGTAGCCGTTCATCGTTGCGAAGGACCGCACGCCGATCTTGGATGAATCCGCAATCACATAGGCGGCCGACGCGCGCCGGGCCACCAGCGCATTGACCGCAGCCTCGCCTTCGTCGCTGACGGTCGGGCCTACCTCCGGGTCAAGCCCGTTGACCCCAACGAAGGCGAAATCGAGCGCAACATTCTGCAGGATGATGTCGGTGTAGGGACCCACCAGCTCGTAGGACCTCGGGTTGACTATCCCGCCGGTCACCATGATCTTGATGTTCGGACGGACCGCGAGCTGGGCTGCGATGTTGATGGCGTTGGTGACGACGGTCAGCGTGGGCTTGAGCGAAGGCTCCATGAGGTCACGGCGCGTGCTCAGTACCGACGCGATGGCTGTGCTGGTGGTACCTCCGCACAGTCCGATGACGGAGCCGCGCGGAATCAGCTCACTGGCTGCGTGCGCAATGGCTCGCTTGTGCTCGGTCTGGTTGTCCTTGTTGTAGCGGACCGGGAGATCATAAGCCACCGTCTCGATGGTGGCACCACCGCGTGTGCGGGTCAGGAGCCGCTGGGAGGCGAGGCTGTCCAGGTCCCGCCGGGCTGTAGCCGGGGATACCTCAAGCTTCTCAACAATGTCCTCGACCTCAACCTGGCTGGACTCCGCCAGCAGGTCGAGGATAGCGCTGAGCCGCTCCGCTCTCTTCATCCTCGAGGACCCTTCCGTTGTAACACTGGTCAAGCAGTTAGCGCGCCGATGGTTCAGCAAACAGTGTAAGCAGGCGCGACACCTCGGGCACCATAGCAAGACGCCCCGCGCCTAGGTACTTCCTAGAGTCAACCATGCCCGGGTCGTTTGTTAGCGCTTCGCGCACCGCCCGCGTAAAGAAGCCGTTCAAGTGCGTGGAAACGTTGATCTTGGTCATGCCTGCCTGTATTGCCGCGGCGATGCTCGCATCGGGCACGCCGGACGAACCGTGGAGCACCAGCGGGACCGGCAGCGCCGCTCGAAGGTTCCTGATCAGCTCGAGGTCCAGCTCTGCGCTGCGTTCGGTCATTGCGTGGGAGGAGCCGACGGCGACGGCCAGGGCGTCCACGCCCGTCGCCGACACAAAATCCGACGCTTCGCCCGGATCGGTCCGGACGCCGGGCGCGTGTGCGCCATCCTTGCCGCCGACCTTGCCGAGCTCGGCCTCGACGTACACCGAACGCCCGCGGGCGTATTCTGCAACCCGTGCGGTCGTGGCGACGTTCTCCGCGAAGTCCAGGTGGGCGCCGTCGTACATGATGGAACCGAATCCGAGGTCCACGGCCGCAATTGCCAGCTCAGGATCCTCGGCGTGGTCCAGGTGCACGCCAACGGGCACCTTTGCTGCGCGAGCAACAGCGAGAGTCGCCAGCCCGACCGGTTCCAGCCCGCCGTGGTACTTCACGCAGTTCTCCGACACCTGCAGGATCACGGGCAGGCCAGCGGCTTCCGCGCCGGCAACGATGGCTTCCGCAGTCTCAAGGTGCAGGACGTTGAAAGCTCCGATTCCGGTGCCGTTAGCGCTTGCTGCCTGCATCAGGGCAGCCGTGGGTGTCAGTGTCATCTCGCGTGCTCCAGGTTTCGCTCAGTCGACGGGGTGCTAGCCGTCGGTCAGGGAGAGCTCAGTCAGCTCCACCTGATCGGCAAGCTGTGGGTAACTTGGGTGGATTTCGCCTGCGGTCGGCATGAGGACAGCCGCGGCAGACCATGCGGTCGCGTTCCTCAGCAGGGTGGTTGGGTCGGTGATCCGCGCGGCAAGCATCACCGAAATGGCCGCAACCGCAGCGTCTCCTGCTCCCGTAGGATTGCCGGCAAGGCGCTCAGGGAGCCGCGCGTTCCAGACCGAGGACCGGTTTTCTGCCCGGTAGAGGCGCAGGCCGTCGGCACCGCAGCTGACGAACAACCGTTTCGCGCCGCGGTCCAGGAGCATTCCCGCCGCAACGTCGATGTTGTCCGCGCCTGTTGCCTCGAGGAGTTCGTGGTTGTTCGGTTTGAGTGCGTCAACGCCGGCGCTGGCCGCGTCCAGCAGCGCACTGCCTGAAGTGTCAATCAGGCACGGGACCGCAAGCGACGCCGCCAGCGCTACCAGGGACGGATAGAAGTCCTCAGGAGCGCCCTCCGGAAGGCTGCCGGATCCGACAATGCAACCGGCAGTTGGCAGAACGTGCTCGACGGCGGCGCGAAGGTTGGCCCACTCGGCCTCCGCCAGCGGCGCGCCCTCTTCATTAAAAATACTGGTCTCACCGTCGGCCTGGTCGAAGAAGGCCATGGAACGCCGGGTCGGTGCCACCGTGCGGATCAGCCGATGCGGGACGCCGCTGGCGGCCAACTCTTCCTCGAACTCCGCGCCGGAAGTTCCACCCGCCGTCGTAATCGCAAGGGACGGTAGTCCAACCTGATGGATGACCCGTGAAACGTTGAGGCCTTTGCCGCCTGCGCGGCTCAGCGGACGGCTGACGCGGTGGGAGTGCCCTGCACTGATTCCGTTCACCAGGTAGGTCAGGTCCACAGCAGGATTGGGCGTGACCGTAACCACAGGGCCGCGAAGCGTCTCTGTGAAGCCCATACCCGGGATGGTCATCGACGGGCTCCAAGGAGATCCCGGGCCTGGAGACCGGCGCCGATCAGGCCTGCGTCCTGGCCCATGCTCGCAGCCAGCAAGCGGGGGCGGCGATGGAAGGACAACCGCTTGTCCACCTCGGCGTTCAGTGGCCCGAACAGCTGCTCGCCGGCCTGGGCCAACCCGCCGCCGATCACCACCGCTTCCGTGCCGAGCACGGCTGAGAGTTGGCAGATGCTGAAGGCAAGGGCATCAACGGCATCGGTGACCACCTTGTCTGCCTGCGGATCACCGGACGCCTGTAGCTGCAGCACCTCGCGGGCACCGCTGACGGCCCGCCCGGACAGTGTCGCGTAACGGCGTGCAATGGCGCCAGCCGAACCGAGCGTCTCCAGGCAGCCGTGCGCGCCACACAGGCAGGGCTCACCGCCCGGCACCTCTGCGTGGCCAAGCTCGCCGGCGAAACCTCCGCCCAGGACACGCTGGCCACCGCAGAACACCGCGCCGGCAATGCCGGTGCCAATGATCAAGACGACGACGTCGTCGAGGTCCCGTGCCGCGCCAAGCCGAACTTCGGCGACGCCTGCCGCACCGACGTCGTGCCCGAAAGTCACCGGAAGGCCCGTAGCCGCTCCGACGTTGTCAGCGAAAGGGTAATTGCGCCAGCCGAGATTTGCGGAGAAGAGACCCACACCGTTGTGCTCGTCCACGAGCCCGGGCGCTATGAGCCCGACCGCACGGATGTTCTTATCGGGCCAGGCCAGGCGGTACTCATCAAGCGTGGTGCTGACGCTTTCAACCACGGCGTCGCCGGAGCCTTCCGCCCTGAGGGGTGTGGGCCGACGTTTGATGTCGACAAGCGTTGCTGATGAATCCATTAGCGCTGACTTCGTGTCAGTGCCACCAACGTCAATGGCGAGAATGACATCCTCAGACCCGAGGACGGGGTCATCAACTGGGATGGTGAGTTCTCCTGCGGTCATCGGGACGGTCAGGCGTCCAGAATAACCGAACGGGTGAGGTTGCGGGGCAGATCAGGATTGAGTCCGCGTGCAAGGGCACGGTCCAGCGTTACCTTGTGCACCAGTGCAAGCTCCGCAAGGGGGTGCCTGGTGGAGTGGACGAACTGGGCTCCGGTGGCTGCGACGTCTGCCGCGAGCCCCTCAACGGCGTCACCGAAAAGCCAGACAACGCGGCCCGGTGCGGCAATGGAGATGGGGCCGTGGCGGTACTCCATGGCGGGGTAGGACTCGGTCCATCCCTGCACAGCTTCACGCATCTTCAGGCCGGCCTCGTGTGCCAGGCCAATGGCCCAACCGGTCCCGAGAAAGGTGAACTGCTCGGCGTTCAGCAGCTCGGAGCTGGTTTCCTCTGCGAGCGCGCTGCGGGCATCGGTGATGGCTCCGCTGACATCCGCGCCGAGTGAGGAGAGCAGGTAAACCAGTGCTGAAGTTGCGAAGCGGGTCTGTACTACCGACAACTCATCGGCGTATGGAAGTTCGATCACCAGATCTGCGAGGCCCACGATCGGGGAGGTGGTGTCACCGATCATTGCGACACTGGCGATCTGGCCCTTGTACTTGCGCAACAGGTGCAGCACCTCGGTGGTGGTGCCGGAGCGGGTGATCGCAACGATGGCGTCATAGCCGCGTGCAGCAAGGTCAGGAGCCTCGGACGCTGCGAAGGCATCGGTGATGCCCTTGCCGGCGGCCTCACGCGAAGTGGCGTAGGCCTGAGCCATGAACCAGGACGTTCCGCAGCCGACTACGGCAACCCGGGCGCCGTCGGCGGGCAGCAACTGCTCGTCACGTGCTTGCGGGGCGGCGACCTTCCAGACCTCTGGCTGGGACATCAGCTCGCTTTCCATATGGGCGCCGGGCTGGGCTTGAGGAACTGGAGCAAGCTGCTGGGTCATGTACTCTCCTGAAGAAATCTGGTAATGATTGAAAGTGGTCTTTAGTCTGACGTATCAATCACTTTCAGTCTACAGGAGTATGCAAGTTGGTGCCGACGCTAGGATCGGCACATGCCGTCCCTGTCCGTAGTGATTCCCTGCAAGGACGACGCCGGCCCCCTCGCCCGGTGCCTGGCCGCGCTCGGCCAGCAGACGGTCCAACCCCTGCAAATCATCGTCGTGGACAACAATTCCACCGATGACAGCGCCCGGGTCGCTGTCCGGTTCGGTGCCACCGTTGTGCCGGAAGCCGCTCCCGGGATCGCCGCGGCTGCCTCAACGGGGTACGACACCGCGCGCGGCGATGTCATTGTCCGCTGCGACGCGGACACCATCCCACCTGAGGACTGGCTGCAGCGGATCAGTGAGCGGTTCAGCGCGGAACCGGACCTCGCCGTGCTGACCGGACCCGGCGTCTTCCACGACACCGGTGCAGTCCGCGCCCGAATCGCGGCTGTCGCTTACATGCAGGCGTACTTCGTGACGATGGGCGCGGCGATGGCGCACTGGCCTCCGTTCGGTTCGAACCTCGCGTTCCGGCGGGACGTCTGGCTGGAGGTCCGCGGGCGGGTCCACCGCTTCGACCGGGAAGTGCACGACGACGTCGACCTCGGCTTTGCACTCGAGCCCTCCCACCGCACGGCGTACGACCGCTCCCTCACCGTCGGCATCTCAGCCCGTGCCCTGCGCGGCGGTGCTGACGCCCGTCGCCGCTTCCGCCGCGCGTTCCACACCATCGGGCTGCACTGGCGGCGCGTGCCGCCGTGGGAGCGCTGGCGGTCAGCAGTAGTTAACCGTATTAACGGTTAACTACTGCAGTGAGCGCCGTCGTTAATCTCTAAGTGTGTTCGGGGAAGCAGCCGCGAACCGCTCCGGATACAGCAGCGGCAGCTGGAGGGTGAGCCACGGGCTGAACGCCCAGGGCGCCGCCGCGACGGCGGTGGTCAGTTCTATTGGGTCCACCCACTTCCACTCCTCTACCTCGTCGTAGCGCGCAGCCACCGCGGAGGTTGCCCGTGCTGTGTAGACGGGGCAGATTTCGTGCTCAACGATCCCGCCCGCATCCACGGCCCGGTACCGGAAGTCAGGAACCCGCAGGTCCAACAGGTCAATCGACAAACCAAGTTCGCGTTGAGCCCTGCGTACCACCGCCTCTTCAGTGGGCTCATCCGGCCCAGGGTGCCCGCAGAACGAGTTTGTCCATACGCCGGGCCAGGTTTTCTTGGAGATTGCCCGGCGGGTGACGAGAATGCGCCCGACCTCGTCGTAGACGTGTGCGGAAAATGCAAGGTGCAACGGCGTCTCCCCGGAATGCACTGTCGCCTTCTCCTGGGTGCCGATCGGGGTGCCATCGACAGCTGCGAGAACGACCAATTCGGCCATGAGTTCCATTTCCCTTCCGGATGATTGCCCGTGTTTACTTTAGCTATGGATAAGGAGATCGCGCTGGCTGGCACGGACGGCAGTCAGCTGGTCGATGAGGTCCTGGCGTCCTTCTTCTCCCAGTACCGTGCCCGCCCAGAAGCCGTGCACGCGTGAGCCGCGAGCGGAACGCCCTCGCTGACTACACCGGGGCGGCGATGAAGTCCTCGGCCGTTGTGCTGCGGTCCTACTCAACATCGTTCGGCATGGCTTCCAGGCTGTTCGAGCCCGCCGTCCGCCGGCAGGTTGAATCGGTCTACGCGCTGGTGCGGGTGGCGGATGAAATTGTTGACGGCGTTGCCTCCGCTGCGGGCCTCGACGACGCCGAGATCCGCCGCCGGCTCGACGGCCTGGAAAGCGAGACGGAGCGCGCCATGGGCTCGGGCTACAGCGCCAACCTGGTGGTCCATGCCTTCGCGGATACCGCGCGGCGCACGGGCATCGGCACCGACCTGACGCGACCGTTCTTCGCATCCATGCGCGCAGACCTCGACAGCACTGAGCACACTCCCGAATCCTTCACCGAGTACGTTTACGGATCCGCTGAGGTTGTGGGGTTGATGTGCCTCAAGTGCTTCCTGCATGGCAAAGGCACCAGCCCGGAGGAGGAACAGAAGCTGGCCGCAGGAGCACGCCACCTCGGCGCCGCGTTCCAGAAGATCAACTTCCTGCGTGACATCGCCGAGGACTTCACCAAGCTGGGCCGCAGCTACTTCCCCGATGTCTCTCCCCTCAACTTCAACGAGGCGCACAAGCAACGCCTCCTCGACGACATCGACCACGACCTCAACGAATCCCGCAGGGTTCTGCGCGGGCTGCCGCCCTCCAGCCGCCGGGCGGTGGCGCTCGCGCAGGAGCTCTTCGCCGAACTCTCCCGGCGCATCCGCGAAACCCCCGCGGCAGACCTGATGCGCGCGCGAATCAGCGTCCCGAATGCCGTGAAGCTGCGAATTGCGGTGGCCGTCCTGGCCGGTAGGCGCGGGATGTCGGAAGACACGCGAGCAAAGGCGCGCGCAGCATGAGGCGCCCGACGGCGGCAGGCCGGGACGTCGTCGTCGTCGGTGGCGGGATCAGCGGACTGGCGACCTCCGCACTGCTTGCAGTGGAAGGCCACAGCGTCACGCTGCTGGAGAAGCAGGACACCGTGGGCGGGCGGGCCGGCTCCTTCGGTGAGGGCGGTTTCCATTTCGACGCCGGGCCTTCCTGGTACCTGATGCCCGAGGTGATCGACCACTTCTTCGCGCTGCTTGGAACCTCGGCGGCTGAGCACCTGGACCTGGTGAAGCTGGATCCCGGCTACCGGATCCTGTCGGAGGGCTTCGAGGAACCCGTGGACGTCCCGGCCGAACGGGCGCGGGTGGTCGAGCTGTTCGAGCGCCTGGAACCGGGCGCCGGAGCGCGGTTGGAGGAGTATCTCGACTCCGCCGCAGACACCTACGAGATGGCAATGTGCCGGTTCCTCTACCCGACCTTCGAGTCCTTCCTCCCCCTCCTCACTCCGGACGTCCTCCGCCGGGCACCCCGCCTCGCGCGGCTCCTGCTGGAGCCGCTCCACTCCTACGCCCGCCGGTACGTCAGCGACCCCCGGTTGCAGCAGGTCCTCGAATACCCTGCGGTTTTCCTCGGCACCAGTCCCTTCGCAGCGCCCAGCATGTACCACCTGATGAGCCACCTCGACCTCGACGACGGTGTTCTCTACCCGATGGGTGGATTCTCGCGGTTGATCGCGGCGGTCGAGGAACTCGCACGGAAGGCGGGCGTGACCATCTCAACCGGCTGCGAGGTGCTCTCGATCGAGACCGCACCCGCA
This sequence comes from Arthrobacter sp. TRD_SC_6, assembly GCF_055361185.1. Lineage (NCBI taxonomy): Bacteria > Bacillati > Actinomycetota > Actinomycetes > Micrococcales > Micrococcaceae > Arthrobacter > Arthrobacter sp. TRD_SC_6. Next base: position 1,142,760 of record NZ_CM143953.1, on the reverse strand, counting down.
TCCTCCGGGCGGAAACGGGCGGCCGTCCGCGGAGTCCGCTACCGGCAAGCCCACGGCACCGAAGTGACGGTGGCTGCCGACGTCGTGGTCTCCGCTGCGGACCTGCATCACACCGAAACGCAACTGCTCCCGCGGAACCTGCAGACCTACCCTGAAGGCTACTGGCGCCGCGCCACCGCAGGGCCGAGCGCGCTGCTGCTCTACCTGGGTGTCAAGGGTGAACTTCCCGAGCTGCGCCACCACACACTGCTTTTCACCAAGGACTGGGAGGAGAATTTCCGGGCCATTTTCGGCCGGACCGCGTTCATCCCCTCCCCCGCGTCCCTGTACGTGTGCAAACCGAGCGCCACTGACCCTGGCGTGGCGCCGGAGGGTCACGAGAACGTCTTCGTGCTGGTGCCGATCCCCGCTGATCCGAGCCTAGGCGGGAGCGGTGGGGACCGGATGGAGCGGGTAGCCGACCTCATCATCGAGCAGATCAGCGAGTGGGCCGGGATCCCGGACCTGGCTGAGCGCATCGTGGTACGCCGAAGCTACGGACCAGCCGACTTCGAGAACGACTACAACTCGTGGCGGGGCACCTCGCTCGGGCCAGCCCACATCCTCAGGCAAAGCGCCTTTTTCCGTGCAGGCAATGCCAGCCGGAAGGTTCAGGGCCTCTACTATGCGGGCGGATCGACCATTCCGGGGATCGGTATCCCCATGTGCCTGATCAGCGCGGAACTGGTCATCAAGCGCTTGCGGGCAGACACGAGCACCGGCCCGCTGCCCGCGCCGCTGCGCCCGGCCGCGGTGCAGGAGCTGGCGTAGTGTCAGCGGCCTACCTGCTGTTCCTTCTCGTTTCGCTGGGCTGCATGGTCCTTCTCGATGCGCGGCTCAGGCTCTTCTTCTGGCACGACGCCGGCCGTGCAGCGCTGGTGCTGGCGGCCGGGGTGTTGTTCTTCCTCGCCTGGGACCTCGCCGGGATAGGCCTCGGCATTTTCTACCGGGGGCAGACGGACCTGATGCTCGGCGTGCACCTGGCCCCGGAGCTGCCGGTTGAGGAGCTGGTTTTCCTCACCTTCCTGAGCTACCTGGTGATGAATCTCTTCCTCATGTTCCGGCGGGTGTTTGCGGCACGGCACACCACAGGCACGAATGCGGAGGAACAGGCGTGACCTACTGGACGCTGAACAGCTTCTTCCTCCTTCCCGCGCTGGCCGTCGGAATCTGGGCGTTCGTCCGGCTGCGGGGGGCTGCACGAAGGGTGACGCTGGCTGCGGGCACCTGTGCCGCCGTCGTCGTGCTCGTCCTGACAGCGGTGTTCGACAGCGTGATGATCGCCGCTGGCCTCTTCACGTACGCGCCGGAACTGATTTCGGGCGTCTTCATCGGCCTGGCGCCGCTGGAGGACTTCGCCTACCCAGTGGCCGCAGTGCTGCTGCTGCCTGCCCTGTGGATCCTGCTGGGTGCCCGCGACCGGGGCCGCCGGAAGGAACGCCGCCCATGAAAACCCTGCAAGCGCTCCTGGTGTCCTCGCGTCCGTTGTCCTGGGTCAACACGGCGTTCCCGTTCGCTGCTGCCTACCTGCTGACCGCGGGCACCGTCGACCTGGCCTGGGTAATGGGGACGCTGTACTTCCTCATCCCCTACAACCTGGCGATGTACGGGATCAATGACGTGTTCGACTACGAGTCGGACCTCCGGAACCCCCGCAAGGGCGGCGTCGAAGGCGCGGTACTGGACCGAACCCTGCACGCAATCACCCTCCGGGCCGCGATCGCCGCCAACGTGCCCTTCCTCGTGGCCCTGGTGCTGCTGGGCGGGCCGCTGTCCTGGCTGGTGCTCGCGGTGAGCATATTTGCGGTGATCGCCTACAGTGCGCCCGGTCTGCGCTTCAAGGAGCGGCCGTTCCTGGATTCCATCACTTCAAGCACGCACTTCGTCAGCCCTGCGCTGTACGCCCTGGTGCTCGCCGGAGCCGAGTTCACGCCGTCGTTATGGGCGCTGTTGGCCGCCTTCTTCCTCTGGGGTATCGCGAGCCAGGCATTCGGCGCCGTCCAGGACGTCACAGCGGACCGCGCCGGCGGTATCGCTTCAATTGCTACGGTGATCGGGGCCCGCGCAACAGTCCGCTTTGCCATTGGCGCTTACCTTTTGGGTGGTGCGCTCATGCTGTTTACGCCGTGGCCGGGCCCGCTGGCCTCGTTCCTGGCGCTGCCTTACGTGGCGAACATCGTGCAGTTCGCATCCCTGGAGGAGGACGACGCCGAAACCGCCAACCGCGGCTGGAAACGCTTCCTTTGGTTGAACTACGCAACGGGGTTTTTCGTGACCATGCTTTTGATCTGGCACGCGGCAATCCGCTAACCGGTTCAATCAATTGAGGTTTTCTTGAGTGAAACCACGCCAAAGACGACGGTTGCAGCGCGGTAGCAGTCGATAGTCTTGTCACTCAACACCAGACGTAGAGGCTTCAATGAACATGGATGACTGGTCAACCGCCCGCCTGCTGAACACTGCCGCGCGCCTGCGTGAGAAGGCGGACAACGAGCGCCTGCGCGCCAGCGGCCTCAGCCACGCAGGGTTCATCATGGTTCGCGTGCTCATCAATGACGGTGCGCTGAGCCAGGTCGACCTTGCCCAGCGCCTGCACATCCAGCCCCAAACTGCCGGGCGGACGCTCGACCGGATTGAGACCCTGGGGCTCGTCCGCCGCGTGCGCGCCGAGAAGGACCGCCGGATACTGCTGGTTGAGGTGACCGAACTGGGCCGTTCGACCGTCGAAACCATTGATGCAGGGTCAGCCCGCATTGATCGCGCGGCTGGGCTGGCGGATCAGGGCATGCGGACAGGGCTTGAGCACATCATTCTCTCGATCCGCCCGGATGCCTTCGCGGGGAATGCGCAGCGGGAGAAGATCAGCCGCTAGCGGTCAGTGTGATTCGACAATTTCCTCGTTGCGCGCAAACCGGCGGTTCTGGAGTACCGGGAGGAATTGACGTACGTCCTCGATGCGCCGGCGGGTAACCTCGGCCGTCACCACGCCCCGCTCCTCGTCGTTGAGGAAGACCTGCGGGACGCCCATAGGATCCAGGATCGCTGAGTGGCCGATAGTGTGTCCGCTGGAGGTTCCGGCCGCAGCAATCCAGACGGTGTTCTCGATGGCGCGGGCCTTCAGCAACGTCTCCCAGTGATCGATTTTATGCTCGCCCTTGAACCAGGCGGCAGGAACCAGCACGACGTCCGCCCCGCGGTCGGCGAGCGCGCGCGCGAGTTCGGGGAAGCGAAGGTCGTAGCAGGTCATGAGGCCCACAGTGAGTTCCCCGACCTGCACCACTTTCACGCCGCCGTCGCCCGGTTTGATGCGCTTGGACTCCTGGTAGCTGAAAGCGTCATAGAGGTGCAGCTTGCGGTAGGTGTCGACAATCCGCCCGGTCCCGTCGATCATCACGAGCGTGTTGTACGGGCGTTCCTCGCCGCTTGATTCGTAGCCACCGGCGACGACGGCGATCCCCAGTTCCGCTGCCAGGAACGAGAGCTGCTGGACGAAGCTGGTCCAGCCCGCCTCCACGGCGGCCACCAGCCCGCCCTCCACCTGACCGATGGAGAACATCGACTCTTCCGGGAAAACGATGAGTTTCGAGCCGTCCGCGCTTGCTTCCCGGGCGAGGCCGCGCATGATTTCGAGGTTCGCGGATACGTCGCCGACGGGGGTGAATTGTCCGACGCTGATCTTCATCGTGAGCCTTTGCGTGTGGGAGTTCGGGAAGGACCGGGCTGAAGACAAGCCTACCGAAGAGTAGCGTGGCGGTATGGGCATCGACAGAGTGCAGCCGGGACCAGGCCAGGAGTCCGTGTGGGACTATCCCCGGCCACCCCGCCTTGAGGTTTACCCGGGGACGGTCACCATTGAATTCGCGGGCCAGCTGATCGCCGAATCGCAGCAGGCATTCCGCGTGCTGGAGACGAGTCACCCGCCGGTGTTCTATGTTCCGCAGAAGGATTTCGCCGTAGGCGTACTGCGCCCTGTTCCGGGTGTCAGCTGGTGCGAGTTCAAGGGTGAGGCGCACTATTTCGACGTCGTTGCAGGCAACACGCGTGCGGAACGGGCCGCCTGGACCTACCCGAGCCCGACTGCCGGGTTCGAAACCCTGGCGGGCGCAGTCGCCGTGTATCCGGGCAGGATGGACCGGTGCCTGGTCGACGGCGAGGAAGTAACCGCCCAACCCGGCGACTTCTACGGCGGCTGGATCACGTCCCGTGTGGTGGGTCCGTTCAAGGGCGCGGCCGGCACCTGGGGCTGGTAAGGCCGCGGGCTAGAACTGGGGGTGCCACAGCTCCGTGGTGTTGCCGTGCACGGCGAGCACGGTTCGCCACCGATCGAACACCGAACATGGGTGGGAAATCCCGAGATCAACCGAGTCCCCGACTTCCAGGGTGTCCGCACCGTCCACGATCGCGTGGTGATCGAATAATCGCGAGATGACGCCGTCAGGCCCGGGCTGGACGGCGCTGCCGCGGTGGTGGGCAACCAGGGTGGGCAGACCGGCGTCGTACGCCAGCTCGCGCTTGCCCGCGCCGAGGATGGCCCGGCCCGGCTCCGGAACGGAGACGACGGCGGCGCGCACCACCGCCGCCGGGCGCAGGCCGGGTAGGGGCGAGACGTCCGCGTACGTACCGTGATCGTGGACCACGTAGCAGCCTGACCTGAGCACGTTGAGCGCTCCGTCAGGAAGGTACAGGGCGGCACGGTCCTGGAAGGCTGAACCGCCAACAGTGAAGATGGGTTGCCCGATGTCGAACCCGCCCGGAAGCTGCTCGAAGATGTCCCGGGCGGTCCTGCAGTGCGCGTCCACTTGCTCAAGGTTCCCGGCTGTCCGCGTGTTCGGGGCGATACCTTCATAGGCGCTGATTCCCGCCAGGCGAAGTTCCCGGTGCTGCCTGATGCTTTCCGCCAGACTTGGTGCTTCTCCAGCGCCGCGGATGCCCGTCCGCCCGCCGGGCACGCCAACGTCGATCAGCACGTTCAACCGGCCCGTGGATCCGGCAAACCCCTCGGCCAGCGCCGCGATTCCGGCTGCGGAGTCCACGAGGCAGTAGAGCTCGACACCGGGGGCGTGCGTTTCGAGGAGGCTCCGAAGCTGCCTGACCTGTGGAGGGAAGACGACTTCGTTGGCAATCAACACGCGGCGCGCACCCCACTGAACTGCGAGAGCTGCCTGCGCCGTCGTCGCGACCGTCGCTCCCCACGCTCCGGGTAGCTGGCGCTGCACTATTTCGCGCGTCATGGTCGTCTTGATGTGGGGGGCAAGGACCATGGAATGATCGCTTGCCCACGCTTCTTTCAGCGCAATGTTGCCTTCAACGGCCTCTACATCGAGCAGGAGTTGTGGAAGGCTTTGCAGTTGAAGGTCACCGCTGAGAGTCGCCATCTGCGGAATACTACCGTCCAGCGACCGTACAGCGGACGCGGAGCGGACCTTCATCCTGGGCTGATATGGTCGCAGGCGATCATCAATCAGTAGGAGTAATCATGAAGAAGAAGTGGCTGCTGAGCCTGTTTATGGCCGGGTCGCTCGCGTTCGCAACGGGTTGTGCCGGCGGTGAAGCCGAAACCGAAGCCGAGCCGTCTGCAAGCGAGAGCGCCTCAAGCGCCCCGGCCGAAGCGCCGACACCCGATCTCGAAGGCATCCCCGACGTCGTCGCCGTCGTGAACGGTCTGGAGATTCCGAAGGACGAGTTCACCGCCGCTTACGAGCGTGCTTTCGAAACCATGTCCATGCAGTCACAGATGTCAGGTCAGGAAGTGGACCAGGAACAGCTGAAGACGGAAACGCTGGACAACATGATCGGAACCAAGCTCCTTCTCCAGGAAGCAGAGAAGCGGAAGATCACCGCCAGTGAGGAAGCCGTCGCTGCCGCTACCGAAGAGCTCATCACGAACAATCAGGTGGAGACGGCTGAGGAGCTGTTCGCTTCGCTGGAGGAACGCGGCATCCCGCAGGAGGAGGCCGAGAAGCAGATCAAGCAGCAGGTCCAGCTTGATGCACTGCTGGCCGAGGAGGGCGCTGATGCGAAGCCTACCGAGGAGGAGCTGAAGAAGATCTACGAAGAGGGTAAGGCTGCCGCCGGAGAGGGTGCGGAGGTGCCTCCGTTTGAAGAGGTGCGCGCCCAGATCGAGCAGCAGGCCATCGAGACGAAGAAGAATGAGGTGGCTGTTGCCCTCTTCACGAAACTGCGTGAGAGCGGCGACGTCGAGACGAACCTCTAGACCCTGATCGACTCAGTGGAAATGGCTGGTTTTCCGCGGAAAACCAGCCATTTCTGCTGAGTGGATACGGCTGGGTCAGCCCGCGATGAGGTCGTTGATCACGATCGTCTGGTCGCGGTCAGGGCCAACGCCGATCGCCGAGAAGCGGGTGCCGGACAGTTTCTCAAGCGCCCGGACGTAGTTCTGCGCGTTCTCGGGGAGGTCGCCGATTGCCCGGGCCCCGGTGATGTCCTCGGTCCAGCCCTCGAAGTACTCGAAGATGGGTTTCGCGTGGTGGAACTCGGTCTGTGTCATGGGCATTTCGTCGTGGCGGACGCCGTCGACGTCATACGCAACACACACGGGGATCCGCTCGATGCCGGTGAGGACATCTAGCTTGGTCACGAAGTAGTCCGTGAAACCGTTCACGCGGGCAGCGTGGCGCGCCAGCACGGCGTCGTACCAGCCGCAGCGCCGCGGACGGCCGGTGTTCACGCCGTACTCGCCGCCCGTCTTCTGCAGGTACAGGCCCATCTCGTCGAAGAGCTCGGTGGGGAAGGGACCAGCGCCAACACGCGTGGTGTAGGCCTTGATGATGCCCACCGCCCGGCTGATCCGTGTGGGGCCAATGCCCGAGCCTACTGACGCGCCGCCGGCGGTAGGGTTCGACGACGTCACGAAGGGGTAGGTGCCATGGTCGACGTCGAGGAACGTGGCCTGCCCGCCCTCCATGAGGACAACCTTGCCGGCGTCGAGTGCTTCGTTGAGCACGTAGGTGCTGTCGATGACCAGCGGGCGCAGTCGGTCGGCGAAGGAGAGGAAGTACTCAATGATTTCCTCGACCTGCACGTCCCGGCGGTTGTAGACCTTGACCAGCAGTTCGTTCTTCTGCTTGAGGGACCCCTCGACCTTCTGGCGGAGGATGGATTCGTCAAAGACATCCTGTACGCGGATGCCGAGCCGGGCCACCTTGTCCATGTAGGCGGGCCCGATCCCGCGTCCGGTGGTTCCGATGGCGCGCTTGCCGAGGAAGCGTTCGGTCACCTTGTCAAGGACCTGGTGGTAGGGCGCTACGAGGTGCGCGTTCGCGGAGACGCGAAGCTTGGAGGTGTCTGCGCCGCGGGCTTCGAGACCGTCGATCTCCTCAAACAGGGCCTCGAGGTTGATGACACAGCCGTTGCCGATGATTGGAACGGCGTTTGGGCTGAGGATGCCGGCGGGAAGGAGCTTGAGCTCGTACTTCTCACCATTGACGACGACGGTGTGCCCCGCGTTGTTGCCGCCGTTCGGCTTCACAACGTAGTCCACTCGCCCGCCGAGCAGGTCAGTGGCCTTGCCTTTACCTTCATCGCCCCACTGGGCTCCGACAATCACAATTGCTGGCATGGGATCCTCCCCCATTTGGGTGACCGCATCCCAGAGCGCCTAGGTGACGCACAAGGTGCCGCCGTGCATGAGAACGCCCCAAGGCTTCAACCAAGTAAAAACAGTAAGAAGTCCGGGGCTCTTACCACCCGAGTTTAGCGGACATCTCGTGACGGCCCCGTGAACGTGACATCCGCCGTCGTTCCTTTAGCGCGTGGACCTGTCGGCTAGTAGTACCGTCAGTTCATGAGTCCTCCCGCGACGAGAGCACGCATCGGCATCTCGGGCTGGCGGTATGCGCTCTGGCGGAAACACTTCTACCCCGTTGGCCTGCCGCAGCGGCTCGAGCTCGAATACGCGTCCCGCCAGCTCAGCACGATCGAAATCAATGGCACCTTCTACTCGCTGCAGCGACCGGACAGCTTCGTTCAGTGGCGGGACACCACACCGGACGGGTTCCGGTTCTCCGTCAAGGGCCCGCGCTTCATTACCCACATGCTTGGCCTGCGCAATGCCGAAACCGCGCTGGCCAACTTCTTTGCTTCGGGCGTTCTTGCGCTCGGCCCGAAGCTGGGCCCGATCCTCTGGCAGCTCCCGGCCACCCGAAAGTTCGACGCTGACCTGCTCCAGAGTTTCCTCTCGCTACTACCAACGACGACGACGACGGCAGCCTCCCTCGCGAAGCATCACGACGAACGCCTCACAGACCGCAACTGGCTCACCACCGAGGAGGACCGACCCATCCACCATGTGCTCGAACCGCGGCATGAGAGTTTCGGCGATCAGCAAAGCATTGAGCTCCTGAGGCGCCACGACGTCGGTCTGGTCGTTGCGGACTCCGCGGAAAAGTGGCCGCAGTTCCGGGAGGTGACGGGCGGCGTCGTTTATGTCCGGTTGCACGGCAGCACCGAGCTCTACACGAGCGGCTACTCCGATCCGGAGCTGGATCAGTGGGCTTCACTGGCGCAGGGCTGGCTCTCCGGTAAGACGTGCCCGGACGGACGGGGCCGCGACGTGTACGTCTACTTCGACAATGACGTCAAGGTGCACGCCCCGTTCAACGCAATCGCTCTGGCGGAGCGCCTGAACCCCCGTTGAGTGTGCAGATAACCACCGAATTCCCGCGGTATTCGGTGGTTATCTGCGCACTCAACGGGCGGTTTCCCAAGACCCCTCCTTGACGCGCGCACCCGAACCGGCGTACGAACGAGGTACGCCGATCATCAACCAAGGAGGACACCATGAGCCAGAGCACTTCGGACGAACCACAGGAAGTCAACGAAGACCGGCCGGGCAAGCCCGCCACCGATCCCGATGTACAGTCCGACCCCGCCAACGACGCCAGCGATTCGAGTGACTGGAGCGGTGAGGGCGGGGCAACGCCGTCCGGCGCGGCAACAGACACAGCCGCCGACGACGGGCCCGTCAACGAAGAAGACGACCAGGACGGCAGCTGACCCGCGAGCCGCGGCAAGCCGTACATAATGGAACCCATGAGCGCCGAAACTGAACGGTTTGTTGGACACATCGCAGGCCTGGGAACCACTTCCGGGGTCCGCATAGTGATCGGCATGTGGTCGTCGTCGCCGTTCGGCGCCTTCACGGACGTGATGGTGCAGAGCGCCGAAGGCACGCGCACCCTGCTGGCGCCCTCGCAGGCCATCGCCGACTACGTTTCAGGGGCGTATACGTTCGACGTAGTGCGGGTGGTGCCGCTGACGGTCGGAATGGATGAGCAGTCACTGACTCTTGAGGCAGGCCCGCTCAGCGTGAGCGCGGAGGTGGGCGAGAGCACCGGCGTCGGGCGTTTGCTCAGACTCATCCCGACGGCCGTCGCAACCCACCCGCGCTGGCTCGCGCTGATCAACCCGTTCGCGAAAATCCTCATGCCCGGTGTGCGCACCGTCGGGACAACGAAGGACGGACGCCAACAGTTCTACGGCGCGACAGGTGCCCGGTCCATCACGTCGGCCATTGCATCATGGGCAGGCGACTCCCTCGGTGAGCTGACGTCTGTACGTCCGCGCGTGCGGTTCGGGTTCAGCTCCACGCCGAAGAAGCCGCAGATTGTGGACGTGACTACCGTCGTCGTTCCCGTTGCAGAAGTTGTGCCGACCTCTTAGGACGTGTTCAACACGAAGAAGGCCACCCGCTCCGAAGGGAGGGTGGCCTTCTTCGTCAGCCCCTCTAGGAGCCGCTCAACTTCTCGCTGGCTTCGGGATCGGACTCGCGGAGGAGCTTCGCGATCCGCTCAGCCTCTTCGATCTCACCGATCGACGCCGCTGCACGGCCCAGCGCGTTCAGCGCCCGCAGGAAACCGCGGTTCGGTTCATGTGAGTACGGCACCGGCCCAGCTCCGCGCCACCCGTTGCGGCGGAGCGAATCCAACCCGCGGTGGTAGCCGGTGCGTGCGTAGGCGTAGGACTCGATGGTGCGGCCCTCGGCGTACGCTTCATCAGCGAGGACAGCCCAAACCAACGACGACGTCGGGTGCTTGGCTGCCAGGTCAACCGCCTCGTCCCCAGCGGCCAGACGCGAAACAACTTCAGGCTCCTCGGGAAGGAGTGTTGGCTCCGGGCCCAGGAGGTTCTTGCGGAATTCGTCCGACATCAGAGCTTCTTGCCGGCTGAACCGAGTGACTGCGCTGCCTCGACGAGGCGAGCTGCGAGGCCGGCCTCAGCCGATGCGCCCCAGACGCGCGGATCATAGGTCTTCTTGTTGCCAACCTCACCGTCGATCTTCAGTACGCCGTCGTAGTTCTTGAGCATGTGGTCAACCACTGGGCGGGTGAACGCGTACTGGGTATCGGTATCGATGTTCATCTTGATGACACCGTAGGAGACGGCGTCGGAAATTTCCTGCTCGGAGGAGCCCGATCCGCCGTGGAACACGAGGTCGAACGGGTTGTCCTTGCCGATCTTCGCGCCGACCTGCTGCTGGATGTCCTTGAGGATCTCCGGACGGAGCTTCACGCCGCCAGGCTTGTAGACGCCGTGGACGTTACCGAAGGTCAGAGCGGTCAGGTAGCGGCCGTTCTCACCGGCACCGAGTGCGTCGATGGTGGCCATGGCATCTTCGACAGTGGTGTACAGCTTGTCGTTGATGGCGTTCTCCACGCCGTCTTCCTCGCCGCCGACGGTACCGATCTCAACTTCGAGGATGATCTTCGCGGCAGCCGCCCGGGGCAGGAGTTCCCTGGCGATCCGGAGGTTCTCTTCGAGTGTCTCAGCCGAGCCATCCCACATGTGCGACTGGAACAGCGGATCTTCTCCACGCTTCACGGCTTCCTCGGACGCTGCCAGGAGGGGGAGGACGAAACCGTCCAGCTTGTCCTTGGGGCAATGGTCAGTGTGGAGGGCGATGTTGACGTCGTAGTTCTTCGCGACCTCACGGGCGAAGGCGGCGAAGCCGAGGGAGCCGGCCACCATGTCCTTCACCGAGGCGCCGGACCAGTACGCGCCGCCGCCGGTGGACACCTGGATGATGCCGTCGGAACCTGCTTCGGCGAAGCCGCGCATGGCCGCGTTCAGGGTCTGCGAGGAAGTGACGTTGACCGCGGGGTAGGCGAAGCCGCCTGCCTTCGCGCGGTCAATCATTTCACTGTAAATCTCCGGTGTGGCGATGGGCATGGCGACTCCTCATGTTGAATGCATCCGTAACGAGGGGCCCTGGCGGCGAAAAGCTGGCACTCCGCTGGCCCCGCTCACGTCCATCCTAGCGACGCCGGTAAAACACGGGGAAACCATGAAGGAATTCGTACCCTTGCAATGTCAGGACTGGAGCAGGGCCTGCACTTCGTCGGCGTCCAGATCGGCCGCAGGAGCGATTTCACCGACCTCGGCGCCGTTGTGAAACGCTGCGCGGATGGCGCCCTTCAGTTCCATCTGTGCCCGATCAAGTTGCCACTGCAGGTTCTCGATCTCGGATGAAGCCGCCCAAACCATCGTCAGCTCCGTGCGACGGGTTTCCTGCAGAACCGGTTCGTATGCTGTCAAAGTCATCCCTGTGCCTCACTAAGTAGATGCGAACAACCACGGGTAAAATCACTAGACTGTCTAATAGTCAAACATGCATATCAAAAGGAAAGCTACCTACACGAAACAGATCATGCAAGCATTTCTAGCAAAATGTTAGAATCTAAACTCATGAGCCTCCGAACTGGTGAACACGCAGTGTCCGGGTACTGGTACGCAGACCAGACCGGGGCTACCAGCGTGCTCAACGCCCTACGGGATTACCGCGCCGCAGAAGCCGCAATGCGCCGTCGAACTCGGTCATCAATGGGAATGGGTGAAACTGACCTCCTCGCACTGCGCTATTTGTTGGAGGCGCAGAAGGCGGGACGCGACGTCAGCCCCAAGGAACTCTCCCTTCGACTTGGCATCTCCTCAGCCTCAACCACCACCCTGATCGATCGCCTCACGAAATCCGGCCACGTCATCCGCAAACCGCATCCGCGCGACCGGCGGGCGCTTGTCCTCGAGGCAACCCCCAACTCGGACTCCGAGGTGCGAGCCACCCTCGGCGATATGCACAAGCGCATGAAGGAAGTGGCGGACTCCCTCTCCGAAGAGGATGCCGCCGTCGTCGTCGGATTCCTTTCGAGGATGCGTCAGGCAGTCGACACGATCGACACCCGGGTGCCCACGAGCGTCAGCTGACCACCTGGTCAAACACATGGCGGCGAACCCACCCATGCATTGCGATCGCCGCTGCCGCTGACGCGTTCATTGATCGTGTGGACCCAAACTGCGCAATCGACAGCGTAGCTTCCGCTGCTTCGTGAACTTCCGGCGTCAGGCCCGGGCCCTCCTGTCCGAACACGAGCACGCATTTGCGCGGCAGGTCGTAGGTCTCCAGCGGGACCGAGTCCGGGAAGTTGTCGATTCCGACGACGGCGAGACCCTCCGCATGCGCCCACGCCACGAATTCCTCAACGGTGGGGTGGTGGCGAACGTGCTGGTAGCGGTCAGTGACCATTGCGCCGCGCCTGTTCCACCGCCGTCGTCCTATGATGTGGACCTCGCGTGCGAGGAAAGCATTGGCTGTGCGGACTACCGAGCCGATGTTGAGGTCATGCTGCCAGTTCTCGATCGCCACATGGAACTCGTGGCGCTTGGTGTCAAGATCAGCCACAATGGCTTCGTGGTTCCAGTACCGGTAATGATCTACGACGTTTCGGGTGTCACCGTTGGCGAGCAGGTCCGGATCCCAGCGATCGCCAGCAGGCCAAGCACCCTCCCAGGGCCCAACGCCTACCGTCGCCTGGCTGCGCTCGAACGGGGTTTCCTCCGTATTTTCCACCCCCCAAGCCTAAGGTGAAAGACTTGGGCTTCGACGTCTCTCTTCACACCCGTGAATAAACACCGTCACTGCCGGAAAGAAGCGTATGCGCGAGAACGAACATATTGAGTGCTGGTTGACTGACATGGACGGCGTGCTGGTGCATGAGAACCAGGCCATCCCCGGGGCCAAGGAACTGATTGAGCGCTGGGTTGCCACCTCCCGCCGGTTCCTGGTGCTTACCAACAATTCGATCTACACGCCGCGGGACCTCGCTGCGCGCCTGAAGTCATCCGGGCTGGAAGTTCCGGAGGAGAACCTGTGGACGTCCGCCCTGGCCACAGCGCAGTTCCTGAGGGACCAGATGCCTGGCGGTCGCGCGTACGTCATCGGAGAAGCAGGACTTACGACGGCGCTCCACGAGGCCGGGTTTGTCCTCACCGACCAGAACCCCGACTACGTTGTGCTCGGCGAGACCCGCACCTACTCCTTCGAGGCCATCACCAAGGCAATCCGCCTCATCCTCGACGGCGCGCGGTTCATCTCCACCAACCCGGACACCACCGGGCCGTCCAAGGAAGGCCCGCTCCCGGCGACGGGATCCATTGCTGCGCTCATCACCGCCGCAACGAACCGAGCGCCCTACGTGGTTGGCAAACCGAACCCCATGATGTTCCGTTCCGCGATGAACCAGATCGATGCCCACTCGGAAACCACCGCCATGGTGGGCGACCGCATGGACACCGACATCATCGCCGGCATGGAAGCCGGCCTGCACACCGTCCTTGTGCTCACCGGCATCACGCAGCGGGAGGACATCAATGCCTACCCGTTCCGTCCCGCGCAGATCCTGGACTCCGTCCAGGATCTGATCGAGCAGGTCTGATGAGCGGCATCCTCAATCTCCGGGACATCGCCGACCTCACCGCAGGCAGCCCCAACGCCCCCTTGCGCGGCAAGGTCTACCGTTCCAGCCAACCATTCGGCTGGGATGCCGAAGCCACCATGGACTTCCTGAACCGGCAGGGCATCGAGACCATCGTTGACCTTCGCAGCGAGCGCGAGGCCGGGATGGTCCCGTGGCAGGTTGCCCACGACGCCGGGATCGACGTCGTCGTGGCGCCGCTTGACGACGCCGATGCGGCAGTTACCCTCGCCTTACAGACACCCGAGGACCTCGGCAACTACTACCTCGGCTGGCTCTCCGCCCGACCGGACGTAATTGTCGCGGCCCTTCAGCCGATCGCCCAGGGCCGCACAACCCTGGTGCACTGCGCCGCAGGTAAGGACCGCACGGGGGTGATCACCGCCGTCGTACTCCTGGTGGCGGGAGTGGAAGACGAACTGATCATCGAAGACTACGCCCACACCACCGGTGCCCTGCCGCAGATTCTTCCGGCGCTCGCGGAGCTGTGGGCGGGCGTGCTGCCCCGGCATGATCTCCCGACTGACGTGCCGGTCATCATGACCGCACCCGCCGCTGCGATGGCCACCTTCCTCGCGGGCATGCGACGCGACTTCGGTTCGATCGAGGATTTCCTGCTCGGCGCTGGCATGAGCGAGGCTGATCTCTCGGATCTACGGGCGGTGCTGCAGGGCTAGCCCGGCTTCACATCATGCTCTTGATCGCTCCGCCGATCGGTCTGGGAAGGAATTCCTCCTGCACAGTCCGGACAACATCCTGGTAGATCAACGGGTTCCACTGCGGACTGGCGTGCGCAGGCAAGGCCCCCTCGGTGACCAGATCGGCGGACACCACATTGTCAGGAAACGCAGAAGCCCAACCGGGACGGGCAAGGGCGTAATTCACGGTGCCGTCATTGGGGTTCCCGATGAACGCCATTTCGGTGTCGCCGAGGTTGAACCGGGCTACGTTGAAGTGGAAGATGTAGGACGCCTGCGACTGGATGAGTACGCTGGACGGTGCGAGCGGCGACAGTTGCGAGAGTGTCTGGTCAAGGATCTGGGACCAGGTTCGCTCGTCCTTGTTCACGACCCGCTCCGCGAGCTCGTACGTTCCCCGCAGCACGGACGGCACCCGGTAACCGGCCTCGTAAAGGTAGACGACGCCGTCGAACATTGCCTGGTCCACGACGTCGAAGCGGTCGTGGGGGCTTGAATCCAGAAGGATGAACCGGACGTCGACGTCCACCTCGCGCAGGCGGGAAGCCACTTCCACGGCCACCATTCCGCCGAAGCTGTGCCCGTAGAAATACAAGGTGTCGATCTGCTGGGTGCGCACGTAGCGGCGCAACTGGGCAACGATGGTCGCGACATCCAGGCCGCGGTTCGAGTAACCCATGACCGCGAGGCGCCCGCGCCGGCCCAGCACCGGCCGAAGCGAGTTCATGATCCACACGCCTTCTTCCCAGCTGGTCTTGTAGCCAGGGAAGAGGATCCAGCGGGCGTTGGGGAAAGCCCGGTCAGCGAACTCATCCGCGACCGGGATGATCTGGTGCTCCTCGCGGGCTTCCTGAATCTGCCGGGTGACGAAAAGGTCAGTCGCAAGCGCGAGGCTGAACGCGGATCCGGTGATGAACCGACGGCGCGACATGCCCTTGAGCGCATGCGCGTACTCGAGTAACCGCTCGGGTTCATCGGTCATCGTTGGTCGTTAATCCAGGCCGAGCTCGTCCTTGCTGAAGGCAAACAGGTACGGCACTCCAGCTTCAGCCTCAATACGTTCCTTCGATCCGGTGTCCCGGTCCACGATGACAGCCACGGCCACGACGTTTCCGCCGGCGTTGCGCACGCCCTCTACGGCCGTCAGCGCCGAGCCGCCGGTCGTGGAAGTGTCTTCCAGTACGACGACGTCGCGTCCGGTCACCTCAGGGCCCTCCACCTGGCGGCCCATGCCGTAGGTTTTCTGCGCTTTGCGGACAACGAACGCGTCAATGTTCCTGTTGTCCCGTGCCGCAGCGTGCATGACGGCGGTGCCCACCGGGTCCGCTCCCATTGTCAGGCCGCCCGCGCTCTGGAAGGTTATGCCGGCGTCGTCGAGCATTGCAAGCATCACCTGGCCCACCAGCGCTGAAGCTTCGTGGTGCAGGGTGATACGGCGGAGATCGATGTAGTAATCCGCTTCCTTGCCGCTGGAGAGGGTCACCCTTCCCCGGACCACCGCCAGTTCCTGGATGAGTTCTCGGAGACGGGAGCGGGCAGCGGCAATGTCGGTCATGCGAACCAGTTTAGTGGGCGGCGCTCGGAAGGCTTACTAGCCGGCGGCGCTCGCAGCCTCGATTGCTTCCGGCGACAGGACGTGGGAGATGGCCATTGACGCAGCGCCCATCACGCCGGCATTCCCACCGGCAACGGACGGCACGATCCTCAGGTGCTCGGTTGCCAGCGGCAGCGACCGGCGGTAAACCACCTCACGGATACCGGCAAGCAGGTGTTCACCCGCCTGGGCAAGGGAGCCGCCGATCACCACGACAGACGGGTTGATGAGGTTGACGCAGGTCGCCAGGACATCGCCGATGTCCCTTCCCGCCTGCCGTATCACTCCAATAGCGGTGGGATCACCGGAGCGCACCAGGTCGATGACGTCCCGGCTGGTTACGAGCGAGCCGCCGGTGAGCTCGTTCAAAGCGGCAGCCAGTGCCGGGCCTCCGGCGAGCGCCTCAAGGCATCCAGTGTTGCCACAGCGGCAAAGCCTTTCTCCACCCCGGGGAACGCGCACATGACCGAGGTCTCCCGCCGTTCCCTGCGCTCCCCGCTGAAGCTGCCCGCCGGAGATGATGCCGGCTCCGATACCCGTAGCGACCTTGATGAACATGAGGTCTGCTTCTTCAGGCCAGCTTCCAGTCTGCTCGCCCAGCGCCATGATGTTTACGTCGTTGTCCACCAGGACAGGGACGTCGAAGCTCCGCTGGACGAAATGCGGCACGTCGAACCGGTCCCAGCCGGGCATGATCGGCGGGTTGATGGGCATTCCAGTCTGGTGTTCAACCGGACCAGGGAGCCCAATCCCGATGGCCGCCAGTTCTTCGAACCCGCGCCCGCCCCGATGGAGGAGCGTGCGAATGGCCTTCCTCAGCCAACCGAGCACTTCCTCAGGTCCGTCGGAGATGGTGATCTCAGCGCGCTCGCTCACGATTTCTTTACCTGAAAGGTCCGTCAGCACCACGATGGCGTGCGTGGCACCAATGTCCGCACCGACAACCACCCGCGCGCCGGGATTCAGAGCAAATAACGACGGCGGCCTCCCGCCAGTGGATACGGCCCCACCGTAGGGCGCCACAAGTCCGGTCCGCATCAGGAAGTCCACCCGCGACGTCACCGTCGAACGGGCCAGCCCGGTCAGGATTGCGAGTTCGGCGCGTGTGCGCGGCTGACCGTCCCGGAGCAGCTGAAAGACTTCACTGGCTCCCGGAGCGGGAAGTGCTGAAGCGCGCTGCGTCGATGGTTCCACGGTTGATCTGCCCACCCTTTCAGTAAATCACGCGGTACTTCCACTCGTCATCAGGTAACTATTAGATATCGCACAAAAGACTTTTGTGCGTTGCTCGACAAAAGTATGGGATCTGTGTCACAGTGAAGGCGTGGATGATGAAGTCAACAAGCCAGCACTGAGAGTACGGGGCCTTTCCAAAGCCTTCTTCGGGGTGCAGGTACTGAAGGATGCAGAACTCGAACTGCGCGCCGGAGAGGTCCACGGCCTCGTGGGCGAGAACGGCGCAGGTAAGTCGACGCTGATGAAGCTGCTCGCCGGGGTGTACCAGCGGGACGCCGGAACAGTTGAAATAGCTGGCAAGGAAGTGAACTTCCACCACCCCACCCAAGCCCATGAAGCCGGTCTGTCCACCGTCTTCCAGGAGTTCAACCTCCTCCCTGACCGCACGGTCGCAGAGAACATCTACCTTGGCCGCGAGCCCAGAAAAGGCCTCCTCGTTGACCGAAAAGCCATGCAGTCCAACACCTCGGACCTACTGGCGCAGCTCGGGATCACGAGCATTGACCCCTCCACTGAAGTCCGCTCGCTTTCAGTTGCCCAGCAGCAGATCGTGGAAATCGCAAAAGCCGTCAGCTATGACGCCCGGATCATCTCCATGGATGAGCCAACGGCCGCCCTCGCCGGGCCCGAGGTCGAACTGCTGTACGGGATCATCCGTCGCCTGAAGGACCGCGGTACCGCAATCCTGTACGTATCCCACCGGCTCAAGGAGATCTTTGACCTGTGCGACACCATCACCGTCCTCAAGGACGGCGAAATTGTCGGCACCCAACCGGCGTCGGGCATGGATGACGCCGCTCTGGTGCGCATGATGGTTGGCCGTCCAATCTCGGCCTTCTTCCCGGACAAACTCCCCGGCACGGAGCAAGGCGAGGCGCTCCTGACAATCGGCGGCGGCGGCAACCACGAGCTCGATTCCATCGAGCTGACGCTTCACGCAGGCGAGATAGTCGGTCTGGCCGGGCTTCAGGGCTCGGGGCGCACCGAGCTTGTTGAGGCAGTTTTCGGCGCGCAGCCCTTCACCCGCGGCAGCATGGAACTGGCGGGGCAGGCCTACGCGGCCCGAAGCCCGAGGCAAGCCATCCGCCGTCGTATTGCCCTCATCACCGAAGATCGCAAGACACAGGGCCTCAGCCTCAACCAGTCCATCCTCGACAACGCCTTGGGCGTCATCCGCTCGGTCTTTCCAGGGAAAACCGCCAACGCGAGGGCAAACGTGCCGGGCGTGTTCTCCTCCCTCGAGGTGATCGCCCGCGATCTCGACCAGGAAGTGCAATACCTCTCCGGGGGCAATCAGCAGAAGGTTGTGCTTGCGAAATGGCTGGCGATCGACCCTCAGGTAGTGCTGCTCGATGAACCAACGAGGGGCATCGACGTCGGCGCAAAGGTTGCCGTTTACAACCTGATGCGCTCACTTGCAGCAGAAGGAAAGGCAATCCTCATGGTTTCGAGCGAGCTTCCGGAGGTACTTGGCATGTCGGACCGCGTGATCGTGATGCGCGACGGCCGGATCGCGGGTGAGCTCTCCCCCAGCAGCACCGAAGAGCAGGTCCTGCAACTGGCAACCGGCGCGCGGACGGAGGCAATCTCGTGAAACGCCTGACATCAACGCACGTTGTGTACGCAGTGGTGGTGCTGACCATCATTGTCGGCGCCATTCTCGTGGGCGCAGCCGGACGCAACTTCTTCAGCACCGGCAACATCTCGGCCATCCTCACCGGCACCAGCGTGCTCGGTTTCATCGCCATCGGGCAGACACTGGTGATCCTGGTCGGCAGCCTCGACCTTTCGGTTCCCTACGTGGTAAGCCTCTCGAGTCTCCTGGCTGCAGGAATCATGGCCAATCAGGCAGGCAACATCCTTCCCGGCGTCCTACTGGCACTGCTGGTTTCGGCGGCGATCGGATTGGTCAATGGCCTAGTGGTCTCCGGGCTGAAAGTGCACGGCTTCATCGCCACGCTCGGTGTCGGACTGATTGTCAGCGGGTACCTGGCCACCAACTACAAGGGCAGTTCCGGGCAAGCTCCTGTCGAGTTCCGGCTGATCGGGGCAACCGGCATCGGGCCCGTCCCCGTCTCCACGCTCATCATGCTGGCCTGCGCCGCCCTCGTCCTGCTGGTGCTCACCCGGACCCGCCTGGGCCACCACATCTACGCAGTGGGCGGAGATATAACGGTGGCGCGCATGTCGGGAATCAAGACCCGCACGCCGATCATCGCGGCCCACGTGATCTGTTCAGTCATGGCCGGCCTCGCCGGGTTGCTGCTGGCCGCACGCCTTGGCGTCGGCAGTCCCACGATCGGCTCACAGGGTGGGTATGACCTCCTGTCCATTGCCGCCGTCGTCCTCGGTGGAACACTGCTTGCGGGCGGCAAAGGCTCACTTATCGGCACCCTGGGCGGAGTCCTGATCTTCGCCATGATCGACAACATCATGAGTGTCATGCAGATCAACCCGTTCCTGAAGGACGTTGTGCGCGGAATTGTGATTGTGGTGGCGGTGGCCATCTACGCAAGGCGCAAGACCACCAGCCGCGTCGACAGATTCCCGTCAACGCCGCGCTCACGGGCAAAGGGCAACGCCCGGCAGGAGGTTGCAGCATGAGCACCACTACCGCGTCCCGTAATAAAGCCCTCGAGCAAAACCGGTCCGGCCGGGGCGAACGCCTGCTCCGAGCCATGCGCACCCCGAGCGGCGCCGTATTCGTTCTACTGGTAGTGCTGCTGATCGCGGTCATCGCGGTGAACCCGAACTTCGGCGAACCAGGATCACTGATCCGGTTCATTGGCCGTACGGCTCCGATCGCCATCGCGGCAATGGGCCAGTACTTCGTCATTGTCTGCGGTGAATTCGATCTCTCGATGGGGTCCCTGGTGACCGCGCAGGTAATCATCGCCGGAAACCTCATCGGCGACGACGACGCCCTGGTCATTCCCGTACTTCTCCTGATGCTGGTGTTCGGGGCTTTCGTGGGCCTGGTGAACGGCCTGCTGACCACCCTGCTGAAGGTGCCGAGCTTCATCGTCACCCTCGGCATGATGCTGGCGTTGCTCGGCATGGTGCTCTATTGGACCGGCGGCGCAGCAACGGGCAACCCAGCGGACAGTTTCCGGCAGATCGGGCGCGGGGGAATCGAAGACATTCCCATCCTGGAGATACTCCCCTACCCCGTGATCATTCTGGTGGTCCTCGGTGCCGGAGCGTTCTGGCTCATGCGCCGGCCATACGGACGGACACTGATCGCAGTAGGCGACAACGCAGACGCCGCCGCCCTCACCGGAGCACGGGTGTGGTGGATCCGGACCCGCGCGTTCATGCTGTCCTCGCTGGCAGCCACCGTCGCCGGAATCATCCTGGTCGGTTACGCGGGCGTACACCCCTCCGTGGGGCGGGGCTATGAGTTCACGGCGATCACCGCCGTCGTGCTTGGCGGGGTTGTCCTGGGCGGCGGACGCGGCTGGGTGCTATCGGCTGCCGCAGGGGCCTTCGCCCTCGAAATGCTCTTCACGCTCCTGAACTTTATGGGCGTCCAGTCCACCTGGCGGGACACCGTGCAGGGCATCATCATCATTCTCGCCGTTGCAGCGGGAGCACAGACCTGGCAACGCCGACGGCGCGGCCGGAGCAGTACCACTCATGAACCGTCCCATCCAATAGCTACAACAGATGCACCAAAGCCCGCCGTGGGCTCCTATGAGGGAGGAAAATGATGCGCCGACGCATCTCATCACAGGTCACCGTGCTCGCAGCAGCAACGCTGCTTGCACTGACCGCCTGCACCACCGATTCGTCCATCGAGAACCCACCCTCCGCCGACGCCGGTGGAGGAGAAGAAACCACAGCCAGCCCGGCGGAGGAAAGCAGCGACGAGTGGTTCGTGCAGGAAGTGTACGACGAGCAGTTCGAACAGCGTTCGGCCACCTTCGAAGGCGACGAAGCAACGCCCTGGCTGCAGTACATTGACGGCGAAATGACCGACACCTCCGAGCTCGCCGTCGACGGCCCGCAGAAGGTGTGCTTCGCGAATGCTTCCATCTCCAACCCGTGGCGCCAGACCGGCTGGATCACCATGAATGAGCAGCTCAAGGCGCTGCAGGAGTCCGGGGTGATCTCCGAGATGGAGACCCGCGACGCACAGGACGACGACAATACGCAGATCGCCGACATCGACTACTTCATCGCTGAAGGCAACTGCGACGCATTCGTCATCTCGCCGAACTCAACGGCGGCCATGACGCCCGCCGTTGAGCGTGCCTGCGAGACCGGCAAGCCCGTAGTGGTCTTCGACCGCGGCGTCGAGACCGACTGCGCAACCACGTTCATCCACCCCATCGGCGGCTTCGCCTGGGGTATCGACACCGCCACCTTCCTCAGCGAAAATCTCGAGGAAGGCAACAAAGTTGTTGCGCTGAGGATCCTCCCCGGCGTTGACGTCCTTGAGCAGCGCTGGGCTGCTGCCGAGAAGATCTTCGAAGAAAACGGCATCGAAGCAGTGGATTACTTCACCGGCGCCGATCCCACAGAAATTAAGAAGATCATTTCCGATGAGCTCGCAACCGGTGACGTCCACGGCATCTGGATGGACGCGGGCGACGGCGCAGTTGCCGCCATCGAGGCGTTCGAGGACGCTGGCGTCGATTACCCGGTCATGACCGGCGAGGACGAGATGAGCTTCCTGCGCAAGTGGGAGGAAACCGGCCTGAACGGCCTGGCACCTGTCTACTCGAACTTCCAGTGGCGCACCCCGCTGCTGGCGCTTGAGAAGATCTTCGCCGGCGAGGAAATCCCTGCAGAGTGGGTCCTCCCGCAGACGCCAATCACCGAGGACGAGCGAGCAGACTTCCTGGCCGACAACGAGGGCATGCCTGATGGCCACTACGCCAAGTTCGGCGGCGAGGAGCTTGCGGGTTACCCCGAGGTCTGGCAGGAACGCATCATCCCGTAACCCCCACTTTCGAGTTTTTGTCGCCTAGTTGCCGCCTGGACAGCGTTCAGAGCGCAACTAGGCGACAAAAAGTGTCAGAAGAGAGAACAATGCAGCGCGTGATCGGCGTCAACACCTGGGTCTGGGAATCGCCCCTGACGGACGCAACCCTTACCCATCTCCTTCCGCGCATCGCCGAGCAAGGCTTCGATGCTGTGGAGTTGCCACTTGAGAACATCGGCGACTTGTCCGCGCGGGCAGTGCTGGATAACCTCTCCGGCCTCAAGCCATACATTGTTGGGGCAATGGCTCCCGGCCGCGACCTGGTCCTCGCGGACCCCGCAGCGATCGCCGAGACGCAGCGCTACCTCAGCGCCTGCATCCAGCTGGCGCACGACGTCGGCGCCCCAGCCGTGTGCGGTCCGTTCTACTCCTCCACAGGCCGGGTCTGGCGGATGAACGACGCCGAGCGGCAGGAAACGTACGCTGAGCTGCGCCGCAATCTGGCACCGCTGGCTGCGGAAGCAGTGGGCGCCGGCGTCGTACTCGGCATCGAACCGCTCAACCGGTACGAAACTTCACTCATCAACACGGCAGCGCAGGCACTCGTCGCGCTCGAGCCCCTGCTCGGGAACGGCGTCGGGCTCGCGCTGGACACCTATCACCTCGGCATCGAGGAGCGTTCCTCAGCGGAAGCCATCGAATCCGCCGGTGAACATCTGGTCCACCTGCAGGTCTGCGGCAACGATCGCGGGACGCCGGGCGGAGACCAGACCGACTGGGACGGAATCTTCGACGCACTGGACCGGATCGGGTACTCGGGTGCCCTGAACATCGAGAGCTTCACCGCACTCAACGCCACCATCGCCACGGCGGCGTCGATCTGGCGTCCGCTGGCGGAGACACAGGACAAACTAGCTGAGGACGGCCTGGCATTCCTCCGCATCATGCAGGACAGCACCACCAAGGAGATGCAGCCATGACCACAACGGCGCCCGCCCCAGCTTCCACGGAAGACCGCACGGCCACTCCGCTCGGCGTAGCGGTGCTCGGGTATTCGTTCATGGGCAAGGCCCACTCGAACGCGTGGCGCAACGTCAACGCCTTCTACCCCTCCCCCCAGGTCGCGCAGAAGGTCCTGGTAGGCCGTGACGCCACGCAGGTGGGCGAGGCCGCGCGCCAGTACGGCTGGGAAGAAAGCCTCACCGACTGGCGGCAGGTCATCGAACGCGACGACATCCACATTGTCGACATCTGCACCCCGGGGCACCTGCACGCCGAGATTGCCATAGCAGCACTCGACGCCGGAAAGCACGTCATCGTCGAGAAGCCGCTGGCCAACTCACTCGCCGAAGCCGAGCAGATGGTTTCGGCGGCACAGCGTGCACGGGCACGCGGAGTTCAGTCCATGGTTGCGTTCAACTACCGAAGAGTTCCCGCGCTCGCCCTTGCGAGGAAGCTGATTGCCGAGGGGCGAATCGGCGACATCCGGCAGGTGCGGGTGAGTTACCTGCAGGATTGGTTGGCTGACAAGGACGCCCCGATGACCTGGCGGCTTCGCCAGGAAACCGCGGGCTCGGGCGCTTTGGGGGACCTCGCCTCGCACGCCGCTGACCAGATCCGGTTCCTGTGCGGCGCTGAGATCGAGTCGCTGACCGGCACGGTGAACACTTTCGTCAAGACCCGGCTGGGCCCTAAAGGGCCGGAAGACGTAACGGTCGACGACGCCGCCTGGGCAACGCTGCGCCTCTCGACCGGCGCGATCGCCAGCCTCGAAGTCTCGCGTTTCGCGACGGGCCGTAAGAACTCGCTCGACATCGAGGTGTATGGGTCCAGGGGCAGCCTAGCGTTCAACCTTGAACGGCTCAACGAGCTCCAGTTCCTTGACGGCACCGAAGACGCTGGTTCACAGGGTTTCCGCACCATCGTGGTCACCGAACCGAGCCACCCTTATCTCGAGGCATGGTGGCCTGCCGGACACATCCTCGGCTGGGATTCCACGTTCACCAACCAGGCCGCTGAATTCCTCTCGGCCATTCAGACCAACACCCCGCCGTCGCCGTCCTTCGAGGACGGGTTGAAAGTGCAGAAGGTACTCGAGGCAATCCAGACAAGCTCCGCTCAGGCCAGTGCCGCCGTCGTACTCTGAAACAACCAACCGAAAGAGACCCGTGAAACTCTCCGTTCAGCTCTACACCGTCCGCGAAGCCCTGGAAGCCGATCTCGACGGGACAATAGACCGTCTGGCGGCCATCGGGTATACCAGCGTGGAGCCCTACAACTTCGCGGAGAACACCGAGCAGCTGGCAACCGCGCTCGGGCGCAACGCCGTCAGTGCTCCGTCCGGTCACGCTCCGCTCCTCAAGGGGGACCGGGACCGCATCTTCGACGCCGCGACGAGGCTAGGTATCGGAACGGTCATCGATCCGTCCGTCGAGGCTGCCCGATGGACCAGTGAGGAGGCTATCGTCCAAACGGCCGCTGCCCTCAATGAGGCTGCCCGGCACGGTGCTGCCCGCGGAATCACGGTTGGGTATCACAACCACTGGTGGGAGATCGAGGCCAACTTTGACGGCCGCACCGGGCTGGAGGTACTCGCAGAGAACCTCGACCCGGCCGTCGTGCTGGAAGTCGACACCTACTGGGTGGCGGTAGGCGGACAGGATCCCGCTGAACTGCTGGGGAAGCTCGGCAACCGCGTCCACCTGATTCATATCAAGGACGGTGCTGTAGACCGGGACAATGAATCGCAGGTCGCCGTGGGTGCGGGGCGGATGGACATCCCCGCGGTGATTCGAGCAGCCGGCTCTGTCGCAGTTGGCGTCGTCGAGCTCGATGACACCTCCGGAGACGTCTTCGAAGCGCTCGAGGGCAGCCTCCGGTACCTCCAGGACGAGCTTTCGCTGTGAAGGGTCCAGTAGGGGTAGGTGTAATCGGCGCGGGCGTCATCAGCCAGGAGTACCTTCGCAACCTGACCATGTTCCCCGATGTGCGCGTGCACATCGTTGCGGACCTGGTGCCCGAAGCGGCGCGGACACGCGCCGAGGAGTTCGGCATTCCTTCCTCCGGCAACGTCGCAGACGCACTCGCCCACCCCGACGTCGAAATCATCATCAATCTGACCACTCCCGCAGCGCATGTCCCCGTCGGGCTTGACGCCGTAGCGGCAGGGAAGCACGTCTGGAGCGAGAAACCGTTCTCGCTGGACCGTGAATCGGGCCGTGCCCTTTTGGAAGCCGCGTCCGACGCCGGTGTCCGGCTCGGGTGCGCCCCTGATACCTTCCTCGGGGCAGGGTTGCAGACAGGTCTGCGCATGATCGGCAGGGGTGACATTGGTGTGCCCCTGACCGCGTTGACCCTCATGCAGTCACCCGGGCCTGAGGGCTGGCACCCTAACCCGGCGTTCCTGTTTCAGGAGGGTGCGGGTCCGTTGTTCGATATGGGTCCGTATTACCTGACCACCCTCATCCAGGCATTCGGCGGGATCGGATCGGTTGCGGCTGTCGGGTCGCGATCCCGCGAGACCCGGATCATCGGTTCCGGCCCGAAGGCTGGCGAGGAGTTCCCGGTCACCGTTCCGACGCATGTGAGTGCCCTGCTGCAGTTCGAGAATGGGGCTTCCTCAACCAGCAACTTCAGTTTTGATTCACCGCTCCCCCGGCATGGTTTCGTCGAAATCACGGGCTCCGAAGCAACCATCTCCTTTCCTGACCCCAACAAGTTCGACGGCGAGGTCCGCCTTCACCGCCATGGCGGTGAAGAGTGGGAGGTGTTCCCTGCTGTTGGTTCCACCTTCGGCCGCGGGTCCGGTGTGCTGGAGCTCGCCAGGGCAATCCGGGCTGGGGTTGCACACCGTGCTCCCGGCGAGCTCGCGTTCCATGCACTGGACACGATGGCCTCAATTGCGGACTCTGCAAAGACAGGGAAGTTTATTGACGTCGCAAGTTCCGCGACAGCTTCGGCGCCATTGCCGGAGGACTGGGACCCCACCGCCGTCACGCTCTAGCCACCATTCCCGAACCCAAACTTTTCGTCACAGAAGGAGACACCCGTGGGACGCAACTTCACGCTCTTCACCGGCCAGTGGGCCGACCTACCGTTCGAGAAGGTCGCCGAGCTCGCCGGCCAATGGGGCTACGACGGACTGGAAATCGCTGTCTCCGGCGACCATCTCGACGCGTGGCGTTGGGACGACGACGACTACATCCAGGACCGGCTGGACATCCTGGAACGCAACGGGCTGAAAGTGTGGGCGATTTCCAATCACCTCAAGGGCCAGGCTGTCTGCGACAACCCGATCGATTTCCGCCATCAACAGATTGTCGGGCCGAAGGTGTGGGGTGACGGTGATCCCGAAGGTGTCCGTCAGCGTGCCGCCGAGGAGATGAAACTTACGGCTCGGCTCGCGAAAAAGCTCGGAGTGAAGACGGTTGTGGGCTTCACCGGCTCCTCGATCTGGCAGTACGTCGCGATGTTCCCGCCGGTCGGCCAGGACGTGATCGACGCCGGATTCCAGGACTTCGCGGACCGCTGGAATCCCATTCTCGATGTATTCGATGAGTGCGGTGTCCGTTTCGCCCATGAAGTGCATCCATCGGAAATCGCCTACGACTACTGGTCGACGAAGCGTGCCCTCGATGCCGTCGGAAACCGTCCCGCATTCGGGTTGAACTGGGATCCGAGCCACTTCATGTGGCAGCAGATAGATCCGGTGGCATTCATCTCTGATTTCCCAGACCGCATTTATCACGTGGACTGCAAGGACACGAAAATGCGGATGGGTGGCGGGCGCAACGGAATTCTCTCCTCCCACCTCGCGTGGGGCGATCCGCGGAGGGGCTGGGACTTTGTATCCACCGGTCGTGGTGATGTTCCGTGGGAGGACAGCTTCAGGGCTCTCGCCGCGATCGGCTACGACGGCCCAATCTCGGTCGAGTGGGAAGATGCCGGAATGGACCGGCTGCAGGGCGCGCCCGAGGCGCTGGAATTCCTGCGCAAATTCGACCTGGCGCCGCCGTCGTCGTCCTTCGATGCCGCCTTCAAGCAGTAACCCTGCCATACGACTGAAACATACGCGTAGTAGCCTGAGGGAATGCGCGAACTTCAGGTGAAGATCATCGAAGAACTGGGTGTGAAGCCCTCAATCGACCCCGCCGAGGAGATCCGGCAGCGGATTACCTTTCTGAAGGACTACGTCCAGGCGACCGGAACAAAGGGCTTTGTTTTGGGCATCAGCGGCGGCCTCGACTCCACACTTACCGGCAAACTCGCCCAGCTGGCTGCGGACGAATTGAAGCAGGACGGCGTTGAGGCGCAGTTCGTCGCCGTCCGCCTCCCCTATAAAGCTCAGCACGACGAGGATGACGCCCAGGCCGCCCTGACCTTCATCGCTCCGGACCGTTCAGTGACCTACAACGTCGCTCCCGCCGTCGACGGTTTCCAGGGTGAATTCGCGAGCGCAGCCGGCGTCGAAATGTCGGACTTCAACAAAGGCAACGTGAAGGCACGCGCCCGCATGGTGGCGCAGTACGCCATTGCAGGTGAGCAGAACCTCCTGGTGATAGGCACTGACCACGGCGCCGAATCCGTCACCGGATTCTTCACCAAATATGGTGACGGCGGCGCGGACATCCTGCCGCTGTTCGGCCTCAACAAGCGCCAGAACCGTCAGCTCCTCAAGGAACTTGGGGCGGAAGAACGCCTCTACAACAAGGTGCCGACGGCGGATCTGCTGGACGGGAGCCCGGGGCAGGCCGACGAGCACGAACTCGGCCTCAGCTACGAGCAGATTGACGATTATCTCGAGGGACGCGAGGTGACTGAGGAGGCTGCACACGCCATCGAACGCCGCTTCCTGATGACCCGCCACAAGCGCACCGTCCCGGTGACCATCCACGATGACTGGTGGCGCGCAAACTAGCCAGACCCACTCAGCGGGGCAGGGTGATCCTGAAGCACGCTCCCCAGCCGGCCTTCTCCACCAGCGCCGCCGACCCGTTGTGCGCCTCGGCGATCGCGCTCACAATCGACAAGCCAAGCCCGGCGCCGCCGCGCTGTGCACGGTCTCCCAGGCGTGCAACTGTCCCCTTACGGAAGCGCGTGAAGATGTGGTCGGCGTCGACGGCGGCAATGCCGGGCCCGCTGTCCGCGAGCCACAGCCGCACCTCGCCGTCGGTGACTTCGGCACCCAGCTGGATGGCGCCGTCGTCGGCCGTGTGTTTGACCGCGTTGTCGGCGAGCTGCAGCATCGCCTGCGTCAGCCGGTGCCTGTCGCCGGTGAACCGGACCGACGGCGGCACCAACACCTGCCAGTCGCGCTTGCCCAGGGCTGTCATCCTCCGGTGGACGCTCAGCACCAGGTCGCGTAGGTTGATGCTCTCGAGGTGCAGGAAGTCCGGCTGCTCAGCCTTCGCCAGGAGGAACAGGTCGGTGACGATCTGGTTCATGCGGTCGATCTCGTCAGTGACCAGCGCGATGGTCGCGGCTCGCTCCTCAGGAGTTTCGTCAAGCTCCAGCAGTTCGATATGCCCGCGGATGATCGTCAGCGGCGAGCGCAGTTCGTGGCTGGTGTCGTCGAGGAACTGGCGTTGGGTGGTGAACGCCTGATCCAACCGCTCGAGCATGTCGTTGAAAGCCGTGGCAATCCTCGAAGCCTCGTCGCGGCCTCGGATGTCTATCCGTTTCGTCAGGTCCGTCTCGGAAATGCTCAACGCGGTCTCGGCGAGGGAACGCAGCGGCCGGAGGATGCGGCCGGCGAGCGCCATACCAAGCAGGGTGGCGACAATCGCGGTACCGAGCTGCACCACCAACTGGGTCTGGACGGCGTTGTCGATCTCGCTCTGCTCAAACGCCGGGAAGTTCGCGATGATCATGGTGCCGTTGCTCGGCTCACCCACCAGCGGCACGGTGACGTACTGCGCGTCGCCAGCCGGCGTATCGATCTTCCCGCCGGTGACTTCGGTCAGGGAAAGCCAGTAGTCGACGGCGGGAAGGAAGTCCTCGGGGTCCGGTACGGCGGAGGCCCGGCTGGACTCGTACAGTTCGCCGTCGATGAAGGCCAGCAGCGTTTCACCCTCATCCGCGATTTCCCGCGAGAAGTAGACGTCAAAAATGGCGCGGAGGTCATCGCCGAAGGGTTCACCGGTCCGTGGGTCCAGTCCCTGCGCCAACAGCTGGAACTCATCGGCTTCCCGTTCCAGGCTGACCCGGTTCTCCTCCTCGAGTTGCTCAAAAAGGACCACGCGAAGCAACAGCACTGAACCCATCGATGAGAGCACCAGCAGGGTCCCGACTACTGCGATGATGCGGAACCGGATGCTGGAGGTCCAGGCCCTGGGGTGAACGGTGCTGCGCGGCATATGCGCAAGGGTATCCGCGGCAGATGAGAATGCGCCCGGCGGGATGCAGTAGGGCAGCATCGGGGAATCTCGGGCATCTTCGGTAACGTAGCGTGTGTGAAGATTGCCACCTGGAACGTCAACTCCCTCCGCGCCCGTGCCGACCGCGTCGAGGCCTGGCTCGAGCGCTCCGACGCCGATGTCCTCGCCATTCAGGAAACCAAGTGCAAGGACGACAATTTCCCCTGGGAACTGTTCGAGCGAAGCGGTTACGAGGTAGCGCATTTCGGCGTGAACCAGTGGAATGGCGTGGCCCTTGCGTCGAGGGTCGGGCTCGACGACGTCGAACGCACCTTCCCCGGCCAGCCCGTCTTCGGCAAGGACACTGACCCTGTGCAGGAGGCCCGGGCAATCAGTGCACTGTGCAACGGGGTGCGGGTGTGGAGCCTGTACGTCCCCAACGGGCGTGCACTGGACGACCCGCACATGCCGTACAAAATCGAGTGGCTGGAGATTCTGCGCAAGCACGCCGCTGGGCTCATTGAAGCGGACCCCACAGCTCAAGTAGCCCTCACTGGTGACTGGAACATCGCGCCGCGGGAGGAAGACGTCTGGGACAACGAGCTCTTCATCCGCAACGGCTACACGCACGTCAGCCCGGCTGAACGCGCAGCCTTCCATGCCTTCGAGGAGTCAGGTTTCACCGACGTCGCCCGCCCGCACACCCCGGGCCCCGGCGTCTACACCTACTGGGATTACAAGCAGCTCAGCTTCCCGAAGAAGATGGGCATGCGGATCGACTTTGTCCTCGCCTCCCCCGCCCTGGCGGAGCGGGTCACCGGCGCCTCCATCGACCGCGAGGAACGCAAGGGCAAGGGCGCATCGGATCACGCTCCGGTCATAGTAGAGCTGGACTGACCGGTGGCGAGCGCACCGGGCGCGGGGCGTAGCTTCCCCTACGTCTCCTACCTGCGGATCTATGAGCCGCTGGATGCCTTCAGCGACGCCCAGCAGCTCGCCATCCTCGAACAGCGCACCCGCGAGCGGCACACCACCGAGGAAATGGACCGGCTCGATGCCCTGCGGCGCATCACCCGCGTGGTCTCGGACCCGTTCCCCCACCACGAACCGGACCTGGTGCGCGTGCTGCACTTCCCCCGGGCCAACGGGACAACAGCGCCTTTCTATTGCCCCAACCAGCTGGCTGCGCGCACTTCGCTCGCTGCCGAGTCACTCGAGCAGACCCTCCGCGGCCCGCTCATGGACGTGCTCCTTCCCGAGGTTGCGCGGGTTGCGCACCAGGCCCGCCTGGACCCCGAGACACTCACCCAGTCCTCCACGAAACTGCACACGCGCTCAGCAACCTGGGGCGTGCCCTTTGCCTGGTTCGTACTTATCCACGAGGATGACCTCACCGAGGTAGTGGACGACGACGGCGAAGTCCACACTGTGCGCGTGTCCGTCACCATCAGCGACTGCATCGACCGCACGCGGCGGGCCGTTGCCAGCCTTGCGCTCGCGGCCCCCGAGCTGGACCTGCTGGAGGACCTGACTGAACTGACCGAGTGGCTTGAGCTCTTCCGCCGCGACGCCATCGTGGAACTCGACTACGGACCCGTGGCTGACCTGGTTTTCCCCGATGAATCCCCCATGGACGTGCGCTTTGGAATCGAGTGCCTCGCAGAAGCGGACATGACAGGTGCGGCTGCGGCCTACCGCCGTCTCGCTTCACGATGGATCCCTATCCGCCAACTCGCGCGCGCTTCGTAGGCTGAAGCGTGCAGTTGCGCCGGAACCGCCCCTTTGTCCGGTTCTGGGCAGCATCGTCGATCTCGGACTTCGGGACCTACCTGACCACCGTCGCGTTGTCCGTCCTCATCCTTGTCACCATGAACGGCACCGCCCTGGACCAGGGGTTGGTAAACGCTGCACGATGGCTCCCCTACCTGCTGTTCGGGTTGCTCGCGGGCATCTGGGTGGACCGCTTCCGCCGGCGCATGGTTATGGTCACCGGCGATTTCGGCCGGGCGGTGATCCTCGCTGCGCTGTGCGTCCTCGGAGCGACCGGCGTGGCCTCCCTCCCGGTGATCATGGCGCTCATGTTCGCCTTCGGAACGCTTGCGCTCATGAGCGACGCCGCCTACCAATCCTTCCTGCCGCAACTCGTACCGCGGTCCCAACTTGTGCGGGCAAACGCTCGGCTCCAGCAGAGCGAAACCGTTGCACAGTCCGCGGGCGGTGCTGTCGCGGGCGGACTGGTAGCCCTGCTCACCGCACCCTTCGCGCTGCTGCTCGACGCCGTCAGCTACCTGCTTTCCGGTCTCACCCTCCTGACCCTGGCGCCAGGAGAACGATTGCAACAGCCGACGACGCCGGTGCGAACCCGCATTGCCGCCGGCATCCGCTGGATCTACGGTCACCGTATGCTGCGTCCCGTAGCGCTCAGCTCGCACGTGTGGTTCATCGGCTCGTCGATGCTGGGCGCAGTGCTTCCGGCTCTGATCCTCAATGACCTGCAGTTCGGCGCGCTCGGCCTCGGCCTGGTGCTCGGAGGTGCCGGTATCGGTGCGGTCATCGGAACCACGCTCTCCCAGCGCTGGGGTGAACGCTGGGGAACGGGAGTGGTGGTGATCGGCGCGCGGCTCGCGCAACCGGCCGCCGTCGTCGTCGTACTTTTGGCACCGCTTGTCGCAGGGGGTGCAGCGGCAACCGGGGATGCGAGTACCTGGCCGCCGGAGCTATGGGCGGCTTTCGCGCTCGCGTTCTTCGGTCAGCTGCTGTTCGGGTGCGCGATGGGCGCCGAGGGCCCTGTCGAAATGGCGTATTGGCAGGCCGTGACGCCGGATGCGCTGATGGCCCGGATGAACGCGACAAGGCGATCGGTGAACCGGGGAATGATCGTGCTCGGGGCGCCGCTAGGGGGTGCACTCGCCACGTCCTTTGGAAGCGTGCCTGCCCTGGCGGCATCAGCGGCGGTCATGCTGTGCGCTGCCCTGATCCTGGCGTTTTCACCGTTCCGCGAGGCCTCTGACCGGGACTTCCTGCCCCAGAATCAGGGACGGAACTGACCAGAACTGACTAGTTCAGGCCTTCCACCGCGTAGGAAACCTTCGTGATGCCCTTTTTCGACTTGATCTTGGTGATGGTCAGCGTCCCGACGTTGGCGACGTCCTGCACGTGCGTCCCACCGCAGGGCACCCCGAAGGTTTCGTTGTAGAGCACAATCCGCGCGGGCTTGTTGGTCGGGATGTTCGCGGGCACGTGCCTGCAGTAGGCGCCCATCTCGGAGACCGGCATGAAGCGGATCTCGTTCCGGCTGCCCGCGCTGATCACGTCCGCCACTTCCCGCTCAATGCGCTGCCGCACTTCCTCGACGTCGGCGGGTACCTCGCCTGAATATTCCACGAATGCCATGTGCGGGTAGTGCGCTCCCTTGCCCGGAACCCATGGCAGGCCCAGCCGCTCCACCGCAAGGTCCACAATGTGCCCGGCCGAGTGCAGCCGCGTGTTCCGCGATCTGCGATCGGCGTCGACTTCAAGGTCGACGGCGGTACCGTCAAGCACGGTCCCGGTGCCCAGGTGGTGCACTGCGCCGTCCTCATCCAACCGCACCTCGTCCACCGCAAAGGTCGAATCGCCCGCCCGGATGACGCCGGTGTCCCAGTCCTGACCGCCTCCGCGCGGATAGAAGCAGGTGCGGTCCAGTACGACGTCGGTGCGGCCGTCCTCGAGCCCTGTCACCGCGATGACGGTCGCCGAACCGGTAATCACGCCGAAGCCGCCGAGGTAAAGAAGTTCTGTAGCCATGCGTCCAAGCCTAGCGACTCAGGATGCTCCGCCCCCGAGAATGTAAAGTCCGGCGGTCTCACACTCGGTGCGGGAGCATCCGGCAGCGAACGAGCGAACGGAATCACCGGGTGCCAGCTCTTTCCGGGTCGAGGCAAGAACCCGCTGCGAAGAGTTAACAACGCTTACATCGCCGAATGGTCGGAGGTTGGGGATCAGGTCACCCTCGACGTCGTCGACCAGCAGATCGAGGGCCGCCACGCCAAGGAACCGGCCCGCGTGCGTTACCGGAAGGCTTGCCGTAAGCGTGTATTCGTCACTGCAAAGGTAATCCACGTGCGGTCCAGCTATGTGGCCCTTCCCTGTTTCGAAAGGCACACGGAACCATTCGAAGGCACTGTAGTCGATGTTCTCTTTGTTCGGCGTCTGTGCAGAAAGGCGTAGCTGCGAACGCATTGGGCCTTGCCACCAGGACAGGTATCCGCGTGTGGAGCCAACCAGATCAAGGGACGCGACGAATCCTGCTCCATAGGCGGCGGGCGAGGTGGAGCCAAAGAGCGACCTGGCGATCGGCTCCACCAGTTCGTCGATGTGGCGATCCGTAAGGGCACCACGAGCTTCAAGCTCGCCGATCGCACCTCCGAGGGATGCGCTCGCGGAAGCGAGAGCATCCAGTACCGCCCGGAAGTAGTCATCCAGGAAGTCGGAAGGGCTGCCGGCAACGAGGGCACCGTTGGTGGGCACACGCACAACGAGCCTCCTCTGAACTGGTAGTAAGTGATGCTACACACAAATCGGTGCGCGACGGGCTGTTACGGGCTATCGATCTCGGATAGCTCCCGCTTCACTTTCTCCAAGCGGAGGATCGAGGCCGTAACCCCTTCCCGCAAGGCTGACCGTGTGGCATCAGCATCGCCTGCGGCCACGAGCGAAGCGAGTTGCACCAGGTTCTGGCGCTGGCGTGCGCGCTCCTCGGTTTCAGTGGCGAGTAATCCCAGCAACGGCGAAAATTCCGCCTGCACCCGCATTTGCTCACGCGTGAGCCGGACCGACTGGCCCAAGGCGCAGAGCTCGACTAGCACGTCATCCGCAATATGCCGCCACTGCGATGACGTTAGCCCTGCCGGGTCGATGAGACGGGCACTGATGACGTTCACCTCGCTCTGTGCGGCACGCTCCGAAGCCAACTCCAGGCATCCGGCGGTCAACGCCAGGTAGTGCGCACCCAGATCACGCAGCGATGTGCGTGAAATATTCACCAGCACGTTCGACGCGTGACGCGCGGGATCGGCGCCCTCAGTGACGAAGCTGCCGCCGCCGCGACCGCGCTTTGTCGTTACGAGACCGCGTTCCCGCAGCAGCCCCAGCGCTTCGCGCACAGTGACAGGAGCAACCCCCAGAGATTTGGCAAGCTCCGCTTCTGCAGGCAGGCGTTCGCCGGCGACTAGCACGCCGCGATTTATCGCTGCTCCGATTTGGCGTACGACGAGAGTGGCTTTCGCTTCCTCCCCCAGCGACTGAAACACCGCATTTCGGAGGCGGGAGGCCCGTGGCACCACCTCGCTCACTTCTGCCACTGAGTCCACTTCACCATTGTCACCCATCAGCTTCCGGAATGATTTTTCTGGAAACCCTTGAAGTATGACCTATGAAACTATATGTTATCTATATTCCACTCCACAGGCTGCACAAGGAGACCCCAAATTGTCGATCCTCGACACCCAAACCCCCACCTCAGAACCAAGCACCTCGGCGTCCACGGGGGTCTCGCTCCGAGGCGTGCGCAAGCGTTTCGGCGACTTCACCGCCGTCGAAAGCCTTGACCTTGAGGTCCACTCCGGGGAGTTCTTCTCGATGCTCGGTCCGTCAGGCTCCGGTAAGACGACCGTGTTGCGGATGATCGCCGGCTTCGAGCAACCCACTGCCGGCACCATTTCGCTGGCTGGCCGGGACGTGACGAAGATGGCGCCGTTCGACCGTGACGTCAACACGGTCTTCCAGGACTACGCGCTGTTCCCTCACATGACCATCGCCGAGAACGTTGCCTACGGTTTGCGGGTGCGTCGGGTATCGAAGACCGAACGAGCCGAACGTGTTGCCGCTGCCCTTGACCAGGTGCGGTTGGGACACCTCGCGGATCGTAAACCGAGCCAGCTATCCGGTGGCCAACGGCAGCGCATCGCCCTCGCGCGAGCGCTCATCCTGCAACCGCGGGTCCTGCTTCTCGATGAACCACTGGGGGCCCTGGACAAGCAGCTACGTGAACAAATGCAGATCGAGCTCAAACAAATCCAGCGGGAGATCGGCATTACCTTCATCTTCGTCACTCACGACCAGGAAGAGGCACTCACCCTGAGCGATCGCATCGCCGTCTTCAATGAGGGGAAGATCGAGCAAATCGGCACGCCGGTTGAGGTTTACGACTTCCCATCGACACCGTTCGTCGCCGGGTTCCTCGGCGTCTCCAACCTTTTACCCGCCGAGGCAGCGACCGGTTCGGCATCCCTAATGAGCATCCGCCCCGAGCGCATCTCGCTGAGGACCGTCGAGGCCCCCGTGGCACCCGGCGAGCAAAGCATCGTCGGCACCATCGACGAAGTCATCTACACGGGACCGACCACACGTTTCGTCCTCACCAGTGAGGCCGGCATCCGGCTCATCGCGGAGATGCAGAACTCCGAGGCCGGCTCGACGAGCCGGGGCCCCGGGCGTGGAACGACGATCCGCGCCGTGTGGAAAGAAGAACACGTCGCCGTCGTCGTCTGAATTCTCGAAAACCCCACCGCTTCACCACCATCCACCCCGATAAGGACAAAACCATGAAACCAGCACATGCAACGTTTGCAGCTATGGCGGCAGCCGCCGTGCTCGTGATGACGAGTTGCGGCTCAGATACCTCCAGCCCGACAGGTGAAAGCGGCCTGAGTATCGATGTGCCCGACGTGCCTATGCTCGAGGAGCTCGGGGAGGGTGAAGGCCAAGTCAATATCGTCGCGTGGAGCGGCTTTGTCGAACCCGACTGGAGCGACAAGTTCACTGAAGAAACCGGGTGCGTCGTCAACCGTCGCGTCGCAGGCACAAGCGACGAGATGGTCACCCTGATGCGCACAGGTGAGTATGACCTCGTCTCGGCATCGGGTGATGCAAGCCTCCGCCTCATCGCCGGTGGCGACGTCGCGCCGATCAACCTCGACCTGATCCCCAACTTCGGCGGCGACATCGTGCAGGGAATGAAGGGGCAGGTCTACGACACGATTAACGGCAAGAGTTATGGGGTGCCCATCGGCCGTGGCGCCAACATCCTGCAGTACAACAGCGAAGTCGTCACTGAGGCTCCGACGAGCTGGGACGTCGCCTGGGAAGCGGACAGCCCTTACGCGGGGCAGATCATCGGCTATGACGCACCCATTTACATAGCAGACGCTGCGGTTTACCTGATGGCTACCCAACCAGACCTCGGGATAACCAACCCGTACGCACTCGACCAGACGCAGCTCGACGCGGCCGTAAATCTCCTGAAGACGCAGAATGGCATCGTCAGTGAGTACTGGAGCGACCCGACCGCTCAAATTACCTCCTTCACGGGCGGCACTTCGGTAGTCGGAACTTCATGGGAGGTGCTGCGCAAACTCTCGGAGGACGAGCGCATGAAGAGCGTGCTTCCCGAGGAGGGCTCCACGGGGTGGTCAGACACATGGATGGTCGCGTCCGAGGCCGCCAACCCCAACTGTGCCTACGAGTGGATGAACTACACGAGTGCACCCGAAATCAACGGTCAAATTGCCATGAATTTCGGTATGGCACCTGCCAACGGCGCATTCTGCGAAATGAGCGACGAAGCAAAGAAGCACTGCGATTCGTTCCACGCGCTGGACGAAGAATACTTCTCCAAGGTCTGGTTCTGGACTACCCCGATCGAGCAGTGCGTCGACGGTCGCACAGATGTTGAATGCACGAATTTCCAGGAATGGACTGCGGCCTGGCAAACGGTCAAGGGCTGATAGGCGATCGAATCTGAAACAGGTGGTGGTGGCGGCTCCGGCCGCCACCTCCGTCCCATTAGAAAGGCACGACGGTGACAACCACTGACACCCCGAGGGCTGCTACTGACATTCAGAGGGAGCACCGCACCGCCCGACCGCTTGAGACCTGGCTGCACGGTCATCAAAGCGCGCGGATTGCAGGGCTTCTCGCCGCCCCGATGCTGTGGCTTGTAGGCATCTACATCTTCTCGCTCGCTTTCCTTCTTGTGACGGCATTTTGGATCACTGATCCCTTTACCTCAAAGGTCAAGCCGGGGTTCACACTCGAAAACTTCGCCGCAATCTTCAGCACGCCCGCGTATCTGGCAACCAGCTTCCGGACCTTGGGCATCGCGGTGGCTGTCACCCTGATCTGCGCAGCCGTTGCAATACCGCTGGGGATCTTCATGGCGAAGATTGCGAGCCCGAGGGTTCGTGAGCTCCTGATTATCGCCATAACCATGCCGCTATGGGCCGGTTACCTCGTGAAAGTGCTCGCCATGCGCATCACCTTCACGGAGGACGGACTCTTCAATTGGCTGGCTAACCCGTTCGGCTTCTCGGGGCCTGGCTTCAGCATCCCCGTCGTTATCCTCACGCTCTGCTATTTGTGGTTCCCCTATATGGCGATGCCGGTCTATACCGCGATCAGGCAGATCCCTGACAACCTGTTCGATGCGGCCTCTGACCTCGGAGCAGGCAACGGGATGGCTGTGCGGTCTGTTGTGGTCCCCCTGATTGTGCCCGCGCTCATTGCCGGGTCGATCTTCACCTTCTCGCTGAGTCTCGGTGACTACATCACGGCCAAGTTCGTCGGCGGATCCACACAGATGATCGGCACCATCATCGCCTCGAACATCAATCTCAACCCACCACTAGCGGCAGCATTCTCGGTCATCCCGATCGTTTTCGTG
The DNA here is from genome assembly GCF_055361185.1 of Arthrobacter sp. TRD_SC_6. Lineage (NCBI taxonomy): Bacteria > Bacillati > Actinomycetota > Actinomycetes > Micrococcales > Micrococcaceae > Arthrobacter > Arthrobacter sp. TRD_SC_6. Next base: position 1,104,444 of record NZ_CM143953.1, on the reverse strand, counting down.
CTCCTCTACCTTGTCTCAGTGCGCCGTTCGGGCGCGCTCGAACGGCTATAGGAGGCAACATGCTCAGGTTATCCAGGGCGACGCGCATAGCACTTGGCACGTTCGTCATCGTTGTACTCACCTTGATATACATTCCCCTCCTGCTGGTCGTTGCGAACTCCTTCAGTTCGGCGCGCATTTCTGCATGGCCGATCCCCGGGTTCTCACTCGACTGGTGGGCGTTGGCGCTCACCGAGACTTCCCTGCACACTGCGATTCTCAACTCGGTCATCACCGCGACCGGAGCCACGATCATCGCATCCGTCCTGGGAACACTTGTCTCGTTCGCCCTCCAGCGGTACTCCTTCTTCGGCAGGGATACGGTGAATCTGCTGGTCGTACTCCCCATCGCCCTGCCCGGCGTCGTCACAGGGGTAGCGCTCAGCAATACCTACGGCAGCATCCTCGAGCCGATCGGGATCAACCTCGGCTACTTCGGCATGATCGTCGCGCACGCCACATTCTGCATCGTGATGGTGTTCAATAATGTCCTCGCACGGCTCCGACGGATGAATCTGAGCCTTGAGGAGGCTTCAATGGACCTCGGCGCGGGCATATGGCAGACCTTTCGCCTTGTCACGTTCCCGCAGTTCCGCTCGGCCTTCATTGCCGGTGCCCTTCTGGCCTTCGCCCTCAGCTTCGACGAGGTCGTCGTCACGATCTTCACAGCACCACCCGGAGTCGACACATTGCCTCTGTGGATCATGAACCAGATGGGAAGGCCTAACGAGGCCAGCCTCGTCAACGTCGCGGCAACAGTCCTCATCGTCTTCTCGTTCGTGCCTGTCTACATCTCACAGCGACTTACGCGGAACGACCAATAGGTGCTGTGCAAACCCCTCAACACACTCAGAGTTCAAAAGGAAAGCATCAATGACTGGCGCGAGGATGAGTTCGCCTACGGCGCTAGCTAGCCACCGGCCCCGTGGACGCCCGCCGGATCAGCTGGTGCGGTTGCGTTGGCGGGCACAGCAACGGTGGGGCCCCACCGAGTTCACCGAGCAGCAGTTCCGCTGCGAACGCCCCCTGGTCCTCGGGCATCTGGCGGATGGTGGTGAGGCCCATCGGTTCGGCGAACTCGTGGTCGTCGATGCCGATAATGGACAGCTCCTCCGGCACCCTGATGCCAAGTGCGGCCGCCGCGCTGAGCGCTCCGAAGGCCATCTCGTCGGAGGAGCAGAACAGCGCCGTCGGGCGTTCAGCGACGTTCGAGAGCACCCGCATCACCGCAGCCTTGGCGTCCTTGAACCGGAAGTCACCGAAGATGGTCCACTCTTCCCTGACGGGCAGGCCATGGGCGGTCATGGTGGCGAGGTATGCCTCCTCACGAATCCGCGGCACCTCGAAGTACAGTCCGTCGGCTCCTTCGCCGCGCACGTGCCCGATCTTCCGGTGGCCCAACGAGATCAAGTGCCCGACGGCGTCGCGAACCGCAGCGCTGTCATCGATCCCGACGTGCCGAACACCCTGAACGGCGCCGCCCACCACAATGGTGGGCGATTCAAGCTCGCGCAGGGACCGGTGCTCTTCCTCGGTCAGTTCCATACACATGACCAGGAGCGCATCGGTCCGCTTCCGCAGGATTGACCGGTGGAAAACCCGCTCCCGGTTGGATCCGGTCCCCCCGAGGCTGAACACGATCAGGTCGTAGCCGGCTGCACGGAGCTGGCGGTCGACTCCCTCAAGGACTGCGGAAAAGTACCACCGATCAATGAGCGGCAACAGCACGCCCATCGCCATGGTGCGCCCGGAAGCGAGTCCGGACGCCGCCGACGACGGCACGTACCCAAGCTCCCGCGCTGCGCTCAGGACACGGGCACGGGTACCCTCCGAAACTCCGGTGAGTCCGCGGAGGGCACGCGATACCGTCGCCGTTGAGACTCCGGTGGCTACCGCAACGTCCTCGATGCCGGTCACGGTTGCATCAGCCCTTGAGGCCACCCGCCAGAAGTCCGCGGACGAAGTACCGCTGCAACCCGAAGAACACCAGCAGCGGAACGATCATCGAGACGAACGCACCCGCCGTCAGCCGGTGCCACTCGCCTCCACGGGTTCCCGTAAGTTCAGCCAGGCGCTGGGTGATCGGTGCGACGTCGGCCGTTCCACCCGAGAACACCAGCGCCACCAGCAGGTCATTCCACACCCACAGGAACTGGAAGATGCCGTAGGAAGCGAGCGCCGGCACCGACAACGGGATGATGATGCGCCAGAAGATGGTGGCGTGGCCCGCGCCGTCGACCCTTGCTGCCTCGATCACCTCACCTGGAATCTCGGCGATGAAGTTGTGCAGCAGGAAGATGGCAAGTGGAAGTGCGAAAATCGTGTGCGCAATCCACAGTTGCGCGTACGAGCCCGCAGGAATCAGCTGGACTTCCCCTATCCGGAGGTTGACGAACAGGCTCAACAGCGGAATCAATGCCATCTGCAGGGGCACAATCTGCAGGGCGAAGATGAAGACGAACATTCCGTCCTTGCCCCTGAACCGACCCCACGCGAAAATGTAGGCCGCCATCGAGGCGATCACCAGCGGGATCAGCGTCGCGGGAATCACGATCGCCAGTGAGTTGACGAAGTACTGGCCGAGGTTCGAGGACGAACTCCCCTCGTCTCCAAGCACGTCGACGTAGTTCTGGAGCGTGAAGTCGAAGCTGCCGAAGCTGTTCCACCAACCTGTGTCGTTGATGACCTCTTCGGAGCGGAAGGACGAGACGAATAGCCCGAAAGTAGGAACGGTCCAGACCACCGCGATGATGATTGCCGCGATGGTGGCGCCGCGCGAGGTCAGCTTGTTCTTGACCCGCCTGGTGATGGGTGGCTCGGGGACATTGGAAGGTTCGTTCGCGGCCATAGCCGGTATGGCTGGGGTCGAGGTCATCGGATCTCCCTTTGCTTCTTGAGCTGCAGTGCGTTGTAGAGCACTACCGGCAGCACCATCAGGAACAGCATCACCGCGAGGGCAGCGCCACGACCCGGCTCGCCTGCCCGGAAGGCCTGTGTGTACATTTCGTTGGCGACAACCGAGGTGTCGTAATTGCCAGCGGTCATGGTGCGCACAATGTCGAAAACCTTCAGCGTGATGATGGTGATGGTGGTGACAACCACGATCAGCGCCCCACGGATTGAGGGAATGGTGACAGACCAGAACTGCTGCCACGCGGAAGCTCCGTCCAGCCGGGACGCTTCAATGATGTCCGCTGGAACGCCCTTGATGGCTGCCGAGAGCACCACCATGGCGAAGCCCACCTGGATCCACACCATCACTGCGATGAGGAAGAAGGTGTTACCGGGTGCATCAAGCAGGAACTGCTGGGGCTCGCCGCCGAACCACACCAGGATCTGGTTAACCAGCCCAATCTGGTCCTGCTCCAAACCGCGGTAGGCGTACATGAAGTTCCAGATGATTCCCGCACCCACCATGGAGATGGCCATCGGCATGAAGACGAGCGCTTTCAGCACGCGTTCCCCACGCGCCTTGTCAATGAAGACGGCGTAGACCAGGCCCACGATCGTGGAGATTGTGGGCACAAGGATCACCCACAGCACCGTGTTGCGGAGCGTCACCAGGGCCGTGGGCTCGGTGAACATCCAGACGAAGTTGTCCATCCCGTTGACGTTCCCGCTGCGGTCGGTGAATGCGAGGAAAGTGGTCTGCACCGCAGGCCAGACCATGCCGACGACCAGGAGGATCGCGGCCGGAGCCAGGAATCCGATGACGGTTGCCTTGTCGCGGAAGGACTTGGGTGCCCGGTCCACCAGCAGCATGATCAGTCCGATGACGGCGGCGAACAGGGCGAGGGCAATTACTACCTGCAGGATTTTCTCTCCGAGATCCTCCATGGCACAGCCTCCTTTAGAGATGAAGAAGAGTCAGGAAAGGCCCGGCGTGCCACTGGACCAGTGGCACGCCGGGTTCTTGGGAGAGGAGCTACTCGGGCCAGCTGCTCTCGATGGTGTCCACTACTTCTTCGGTCTCGCTGCCATTGATCCACTCGACAATGCCGCTCCAGAAGGAGTTGGCACCTACGGCACCCGGCATGAGGTCGGATGCGTCAAAGCGGAAGACCGTCTCTTCATTCTGCAGCAGTTCGATGGACTGGCGGTCCAGGTCGCTCGAAGCGAGGGAGGCGTCCAGCCCACGGTTGGCGCTGATGGCACCGCCCTGCTCAACGCGGTTGTTGGCAAACTCCGCCGAAGCCATGTAGCTCAGGAATGCGGTGATTGCATCGCCCTCGTTGTAGGCCGCGACAAACTCGCCGCCGCCGGTGATGGCCGAGGAGCCAGCTTCCTCACCAGGGGTGATGAACGCCCAGATGTCGCCGTTCTCCGAGATGTCGGTGCCTTCGGGCCAGTTCGCGGCCTGGAAGGTTGCCTGGTGGTACATGGCGCACTCGCCGGCAGCAACGGGATCGCCGGCCACGTCGACGTTGGTGGAGATGATGGACCGCACGTCACCGAATCCACCGTTGACGAACTCATCGTTCTTGAGGATTTCGCCCACGGTGTCCCAGGCTTCGGTTATTTGTGGATCGTTGAACGGGATTTCGTGGTTGACCCACTGGTCGTAGACGTCAGGGCCTGCCTGGCGGAGGACTACGTCCTCGATCCAGTCAGTTCCCGGCCAGCCTGTTGCCTCACCGGACTCGAAACCTGCGCACCACGGCTTCAGGCCGCTGTCTGCGATGGTCTGGGACAGCGTCATCATGTCGTCCCAGGTTTCGGGAACCTCCCAGCCGTTCTCCTCGAATGTGGCGGGCGAGAACCAGACGTAACCCTTCACACTGGCCAGCATGGGAGCCGCATAAAACGTGTCGTCGACCGTTCCGTAGCCCTTCCAGTCTTCAGACCAGTTTTCGTCGACCAGGGCTTCAACCTCGGCCGGCGCGGGCTTGAGGTAACCCTCACGCGCCTGTGCGGCAAGTAGGCCCGGCTGCGGGAAGATTGCGACGTCGGGCGGGTTTCCCGCCTGGGCGCGGACAAGCACCTGGGTCTCGAACTCATTCGAGCCCTCGTAGGAGATCTCGATGCCGGTGCATTCCGAGAAGTCCGCCCAGGATGCTTCCAACAGATCCTGTTCGCTGTCGGTGATTGTGGAGTAGACGCTTACCTCTTCACCATCGAACGTGCCGTAGTCCCCGTAATCGGCACATTCAGCAGCTGGTTCCTCGCTGCCTCCGTCACCTTCGCTGCCGCCGCAGGCGGAGAGGGTGAGCGCCAGTATGCTGAGCGCCGCTATTGGCAGCACTGCTTTCTTACCGCGATTTATCGCCATGGAAATTGACTCCTTTGTCTGGCAGCAGGCACACCAATGAGGAGCTGCCGCCTCGCCTCTTGATACCCTGAATGTAAGCGCTTACGTTGTGACACGCAACACAAATGGCAGCCCGTTTAGGCTGTCGATATCCAATCGTGACCGACCATCCGCAGAGGATTTTCATGACTGCTTCAAAGCCCGCCGTTTCGATCACCGATGATCACTTCGAGCAACTGTCACCCTGGTGGAAAGACGCAGTGATTTACCAGATCTACCCGCGCTCCTTCGCTGACGGGAACTGTGACGGCATGGGTGACCTACACGGCGTCACCAGCAAGCTCCCCTATCTGCAGAATCTGGGGGTCAACGCCGTCTGGCTGTCACCGTTCTATGTCTCGCCACAGGCGGACGCGGGGTACGACGTCGCTGACTACCGCGACGTCGACCCCCGCTTCGGCACGCTGGAGGACTTCGACGTCATGTTGGCCGAAGCGCACGCCCGCGGGCTGAAGGTCATCGTGGATCTGGTGCCCAACCACACTTCGGATGAGCACGTCTGGTTCCAGGCTGCCCTCAATTCGCCGAAGGGTTCTGCGGAGCGGAACCGCTATATGTTCCGTGACGGGCGCGGTGAGGACGGTGAGCTGCCGCCGAATAACTGGCAGTCGATTTTCGGAGGCAATGCATGGACGCGCGTAGACAGCGCGCGCCCCGATGACGGCCAGTGGTACCTCCACCTGTTCGACACCAAGCAGCCGGACCTCAACTGGGAGAACCCTGAAGTCCATGAAGAGATGATCTCGGTGCTCCGATTCTGGCTGGACCGCGGCGTGGATGGGTTCAGGATCGATGTGGCCCACGGACTGGTGAAGGCGGACGGCCTCCCTGACTGGTCTGGCCGCGAGAGCATGGTCGGTGACGTGGAGACACCCGACGCCACCGAAGAGGCAGAAGCCAGCGAACCGACCGCACCATACTTCGACCAACCCGGCGTCCACGCCATCTACCGCGAGTGGAACCGGGTCCTGGCCGAGTATCCGGGGGACCGCATGCTGGTGGCGGAAGCCTGGGTGGAGCCGGCCGAACGGCTCTTCCACTACGTGCGCCCCGACGAGATGCAGCAGGCGTTCAACTTTGATTTTCTACGCGCTGGTTGGAGTGCGTCACGCCTGAGCGCAAGTATCGTGGAGTCCCTCGCGCAGGCCGGCAAGGTTGGCGCACCGAGCACGTGGGTGCTCTCAAACCACGACACCGTGCGCCACACCTCCCGATTCGGCCTCACGGACCCCACCCTGCTTCCGAAGGGGATCAGCGCCCGCGACGAGCAACCGGATGCCGCGCTCGGCCTGCGCCGAGGCAGGGCTGCCCTTCTTGCGATGCTGGCGCTGCCTGGGTCGGCTTACCTCTATCAGGGCGACGAGCTCGGCCTTCCCGAGCACACCACGCTCGACGACGACGCCCGCCAGGACCCCGCGTTCTTCCGCACCGATGGTGCAGAGCGGGGGCGCGACGGATGTCGGGTTCCCCTCCCCTGGACGGCGGACGCCCCGGGCTTCGGCTTCAGCACGAACGACGATGGCGCGCCAGTTCCGCCATGGCTCCCCCAGCCAGCGGACTTTGCGCAGTACGCGGTTGATCAGCAGGTGGGTCAGCCTGGGTCCACCCATTCCCTCGTGACCGGGGCACTCGCCGAACGCGCCGCCAGGGCGTTGGGCCGCGGCTCACTCGAGTGGGCGGCGCAGCACCTGCCCGACGACGGCGTCCTCGCCTTCACGAACAACCGCCTCACGGTGCTGGTCAACATGAGCGAGGCTCCCGTAGCGGTTCCTGCCGGCGTCGTCGTGCTGTCGAGTGCGGAAGACGCAGTGGTGGACGGTGCTTTGCAAGTTGACAGGGCGGTATGGCTGGAGGCCTAGAAGCCTCGTGCTTCCGGCCGGTCTCTCAGGAGGCTGGCCGGAAGCTTTGAAGCCGCCCAACGGCTACTTCGCCCAGCAGAGACATCAGACCAATAGAATAAGACCATGGCCGTAACAGATGAAGCGATCGTCCGGATCAAAGAGATGCTGCTTTCGGGCGAGTTGAAGGCGGGAGACCGCCTTCCGCCCGAGAAGGAGCTCAGCGAACGGCTGGGTCTGTCCCGCAGCTCCCTTCGCGAAGCTGTGAAGGCACTCGACCTCATACGCGTGCTTGACGTACGCCGCGGAGACGGCACCTACGTGACCAGCCTCGAACCGCAGCTGCTGACTGAGGCCATCGCTTTCGTCGTGGACCTGCACCAGGACGACTCGGTTCTGGAACTGTTTGAGGTGCGGCGCATTCTCGAGCCTGCATCGGCGGCAATGGCCGCATCCCGGATTAGCGAAGAACAGGTGGAAATTCTCAGGAAGTCCATCGCCACGGCCCGGAAGGACACCTCCGTAGAGGATCTGGTGGCTCATGACCTCGAGTTCCACGGCATGATCGCCTCTGCGGCAGGGAACAACTACCTCTGCAGCCTGCTGGACGGGCTGTCCAGCCGTACCGTACGCGCCCGAGTGTGGCGTGGCATCACCCAGGACAAGGCCGTCGCGCGCACTCTGTCAGAGCACCATGCAATTGTCGACGCACTTGCCCGGGGCGACGCCGAACTTGCACGGGCGCTCACCACCGTGCACATCAGTGGCGTGGAACAGTGGCTGCGGCAGGCCACGGCAGCCACCAACGCTGCGAACGAAGCAGCCTCGAACTGATAACCGCAAACGCGGGCGAGCCCGGGAGGTGCCTGCTGGCGCTGCGGTTTTGCGCGGCATGGGGGAACAACAACCTGCTACGCCTAAAGGACGAATTTGGTCTCCGAGCCGCCGAGCAGACCTTTGAGCTCACAGGTGACGCGCCGATTCCACCGATGTGGTTGGAGCTGTCGAAAACTTAGCCCGCATCAGCACTGCGACAATGCGACCTATCGCGCTGCCCGAAAAATTGCACGCTTTGGCAAATCAAAACGGCGCGAGTCTGCGCACCATCGCGTAAACGGTCGCCTGCTCTGGCATCCTCAAGCGTAGGTGTGCGACGTCCTCGCTCACATCCACGCGACCGGGCTTCCAACGGGATGTTGTTCACAGCTGAAGTTCCAGATTTCAGCCGATGAGGGTGTTGTTGCAGCTGTAGTAGCTGCAGCAAGAAGAGGGCGACCAATTGGTCGCCCTCTTCTCGCCGCTGGCTTCTTCGGTCTCGCCTAGCCGCGGCCGAATCCCCGCCCCTTCTTGCGCTCTGGTTCTGGAGTTTCCTGGCGGCGAAAAGGATCGTTTACCGGCTTACACTGCAGCTGATGGTGGGGTTCCATTGCTGAGGTGGCTGCCAACGCAGCGGCGACACCTTCCCGCCCGATGTCCGTAGTCCCGACCCGCTTGGTGAGAAATTCCGCGAGTTTAGCCCTGCGATCCCCTGAGTCCCACAGCTCCTCGGCGGTCGATGCTGCGTTCTATGTGTCGACGTCGTTCTGCAAGTCCCTGGTCGCGACGACCGCTGATTGCCGCTCGGCCTTTGCGTGGTCGCGCTGCGCCTCCCGATCCATGGCCGCTTCCTGTCCGGCAGAGGTAACGTCCGCTGCCACCTGCCGTGGTGCCTGTCGGTCCTCCTCGAGTACTCCTCGAGGAGGACGCTTGCACCGTGTCCGGATTTCGTCGTGCATGTGTTCGCGGGGGACAGACGTGCCATGTCGTCGAACTGCTCCCACTGCTGGGCCAGGGCATACTGGGAGGCGATGTCCTCGGATTTCGCGGCTTCCCGGAACTATGGTTGGTAGACAGCGCCGAGCTGGGTTCGCATGACGGCTCGTTCGGCTTCGAATCGCTCCTGGAGCTGTCGACGCTCGGCGTCCTGCGCCCGCAACATCTGCTCATTCCGCTCTGCCCGTTGCCGAGCGAGTATCTCGCCCAGTCTTCCTGCGACCGCAAGGGCCGACTGCTACTGTGGCCGGAACAGGCCCTCTGCCCCATCGGGTGTGTCGTGTTCCATGCGTTATCTCCATATCCCCTGCTCCCGCATGTGCAGATCTGTCTCGTAGTTCTCAGATGGTCGCTGTACCCGCTGCGGGGGCGTGTCTTCGGTCAGAAACGGCACCGCCTTTCGCTCTACACCGACGGTGTGTTCCGGTCCCGGCAACCTCGGCTCACGGACGTCGAGCAGCGGCGCTCGGACGATGCTCAGGTGTTCGCGCACCGTCTCGGTCAGGAGGGCTTCTTCGCGCAGCTCCTAGTTGCTGCGTTACATGTCGTGCAGGAGGCGAATGGTGCGGAGCATCTGCTGCATGATAAGCGTTTGCGCGACCGGAGACGGGCCGTGGAAGCCGCGAGAAGGAATGCTGTGGTGCCCACTTCCGTAGTCCTGGCTTCACGGGTCGCTAAAGTTCACCCCCGGACCTGCGTGCGGACCGGGCCAGTACCCGCGAGGCATGAACCAGGGGACCTGGCTCAGCTTCAGTGGCCTTCGACCAAGCACCGAATACACCTGAGGCTTCACGGGCGACGTGCGCCCAGGTCTGATGATCGCTCAGAGCGACCGTCGACATGACTCGGCGGGTCTTTGCCATGTCGAGGACAAGCGTGCTAGCTGTCGCCTCAAAACCTACCGATGCGGTAGAGGAAACCGGACACACATACTCCTTGGGAACGTAGGCCAAGTTGTACCCCGCGATGGGGCACTCCGCTGCCTCCGACCAAAGATCCGCAATCGCTCGATCGTCGAAGAACTCCCACGCCGCCACGTATGCATCGAGCCACTTTTGCGCTGCGGCTCTTGTGATCGGCACCGGTAGCAGCTTTAGGCAAAGCGAGCCCGTGACATTTAGGGTGACAGGCACGCCGGGTGTTGCAGGATGCACGTCATGTTAAGTCCGGTGCCCCTCACTTTTCCACGTCGTGATCCGATGTTGTTTGATTTCAGTCAGTGACGGCTACCTTTTGATCACTTGTGGGGCGCGGGAAATCCATGAGCAGTCCGACCCCGGAAAGAATGATGACAAGTCCGACTACGAGTCCCGAAGTTACGGGCTCACCCAACCACAGCACCCCAACGGTTGAGGCCGAGATCGGGACCAGTAAAGTAACCGCTGAAGCCGCCACTGGCCCTGCCTGGCTTATGATCCAGAAGTAGATCAGATAACCGCCTGCGGTAGCCCCCAGTCCGAGGAAAATCAATGCGATTAGCGGCCCGGAGCTGATTGGCCCAGGTGGGGGCGCGATCGCTGTCACCGGCACTAGCAGAGCGGCGGCAGCAAGCTGTTGACCGAGGGCCACCGCCATGGGGGGCGTGGCCTGGAATGCCTTTCGTGTATACACGCCTCCGAACGCATATAGCATCGCCGCGATCAAAGATGCGCCGACGGCCAGCATCGCACGGCTGTCCATCTGCAAGGGTGCCCCTCCGACGAGCACCCAGACACCGGTAATGCCTATTACAACGCCCAACAGTTTGCGCCAGGTGATCCTCTGTCGAAGCCAAAATCCAGCGATGAATACGGAAAACATCGGGGTCGTGGCGTTTAGGATCGATGCCATGGACGAGTTGAGCCCTACGATTGCGGTGGCGACAAGCGTGAGAGGGCCGGCGACGTTGAGGGCCGCCAGTATCAAAAATGAAGGAAATTGGCGCCCCACGGCCTGCCAGGTTGCCCTGGTGGAAGCCGCGATAAGCGCCAGCGCCAACGCTGCGACGATGAGTCGTCCATGCGTCGTACCAACAGCTCCAAATGTCGGTGCCGCCACAGCAATGAGGGGAAATGAGCTTCCCCACAGCAATCCGACCAACAGCAAAGCTCCAGGCACCGCGAGGCGGCCATCCCACATCGTCCGCACCTGATTTTCCCGCTTTCCACTATCGGATCCGTGCATACCCGATTGAGGTGAGACACTCACACTAAGACCCTGCCTTAAGCATCACGAGACCGGAAACTTGGTGGGGGGTGCAATGAGATGGGTACCCGCCGCCCAAAGGAGCGTTAGTCTACGCAGATTGCCTCCTTGTGACTGCCGGACCCACACACTTGACCGATCCGGGTACGTTTCATTTCCGGAGGTGCATCCGAGTGATGTGCCGAATATAGTCAAGCGATCCACTGCAGAAACGGTGGTCCGGGTATTTCGTGAACCCATATTCATCACTCTTCCCTTTTTGCAAATCCCCGAGACGGTACCGGGCCTAGATTCGGTAGTGTCTCGGCGCCTGCAAGTCGAATAGCGGACACGCCGGGAGCAACCACCCACAGCTTTAGTGGTACTTAGGCCCAGGGATTAGATCCGTCGCGGAGCCATTGGAGGGTTCCGGTCCAGAATGTGCCACGGAAGCGGCCGTGGAAGAGGGCAAAGTGTCCGATTTCGGTGCTGTTGAGGTCCTGGGGATTTAGCCGCACAACCATGGCGGGGCTGTTCGGATAGTAATTCAGTCCCCGCATAATGGCGTCCTCGGATGCGAACGGATCATCAGTTGCGGAAACGGCAAGGGTCGCAGCTGTAAAGGAGGTCTGATGTTCATTCAACACCTTCCGCATAGGGCCTGCCCCGGCAGGGAAGTCTCTAGGGCTTTTAGCCCAGTTCAGGGCAACGCCTTTGGGCAGATCTTCGAGCCATCCGAGACTCTTGCCAGGGAAGTAACCGTGCCAAAGCGTTATGGCTGGCATTACGATGTGCCAACGCCACCAGGAGTGCAGCCGGTGTCCGGGGCGGTAGTCCCTCCAGTAGGCGTGTTGAGCGCCGACGGTTAAAAGTCGTTTTACCTGTTGACCGTGTTTTGCCAGACCGACGCCGAATCCGCCAAAGCTATGGCCAACGACGTGAAGGTCTTGACTGATGTTGTCTAAGGCCCAATGAAGAACTGCGTCAATGTCTTTCAGTCCCCAGTCATACCAAGTGGCTTGCAGGTTCTTGATGTCCGCTTCCCTGGATTGCCCGATCCCACGGTAATCGAAGGTAATGGCGGTAAAACCGTTTTCCGCAAGGAAAGAGGCGTAGCGGTGATAATACGAGGCTAAAACTCCGGTGGCACCAACGACGACGACCACCCGGCCGGCCAATTGCCCGTCGAGGGGGGAAGGTTCCCAGATGTGTCCTCGGAGTTCGTAGCCGTCTTCACAGCGAACTGTCAGAGCTCTACCGGTCAATCTGTGGGTCCTTCCAGTTTCGTGTACGCGCCGTCGTTCATTGTTTCTGCAACCTGATGTCCCAGGACGCTCAGAGGGCGAGATGCCAAACCCTGCTATGTTCTGCGGGCCGTGGGAGTTACATGTCCCCGGCGGCGCCGGGAGCTGCGCTGCCCTCCGACGCCGCCGGGATAACTCGTGAGCATCCCTGCCCACGGTCTAGTAGCGGGGCCATCCGACCTTCCCCTGAAGTAGTAACGAAAGCGGTAGGAGCGGACCGGGCGTGCGATGGCCTCAGAGGCTCTTGAATTCTCACTTCTCCCGCTTGCCGCCGAGTTGAGGGCCTCGAGAACGCAGTGCTTTATTCCGTTAATTAAAAACGAGTCATGGTCATAATTACTATCACCCTTCCTCTTACCCATAGGGGGTATGTAGCTACCGGACACCATACGGGCCGGGGGTATCGATGTCAAACAAACTAATAGAGAAGGCTGGAATAGATCAGGGCCAAGACCCTTGTCCATGTACGCACATTCCAGGTGAAGGCGGTGCCACCGTGCCATCTTAGGCTCATCGGAACCTGGCTCACGGCAAACCTACCCCCCTTTACACGTATACCATAGGGGGGTACCGTTCTATAACACCGCATCTGAGTCGGCGGCGCCAAAGCAACCCTGCGAGCAGAGGAATCTCCCTTGACAATAGCGACAGAAACAACTGCATCCGGCGTGGACGAGCACGGCGGATTCCATGGATATATCTCCAACAAGGGGGATTATCAGCGGCGGCTTCGGCGCATCGAAGGTCAGGCCCGTGGACTGCAAGGAATGGTTCAAAATGAAAAGTACTGCATCGACATCCTGACGCAAATTGCGGCCATGACCAGCGCGTTGGAATCAGTGGCTCTTGGGCTGCTGAATGAACACATAGGCCATTGTGTAGTCGGCGCAGCGGCCACCGGCGGCGACGAGGCAAAGGCCAAACTTCAGGAAGCCTCCGACGCCATTGCGCGCCTCGTGAGATCCTGACGCGCAATCCCCTGCAGAGTTCTCGCCGCTGCGACCCGACCGGCGTATACAAAGACCGGGCCAATCCCCGAGTTTGAATACTCCTATGTCTGATTCCGGTGCTGCTCACCAAGGATGAATGACTACGACGCGCGATCAGTCTCTTTCGCTGTTCATAAGTGAGCAGTTCGACGTCGATCCGTCACCTCAGCTCAAGCCCAGCGTCACGTGGTGCAGGTACCCCGGTGGGATGTAATCGGATCTACCTTCTGGGGTTTCATCAGAAGGGACAGCGAGAAAATTCATCGTCCTGGTTCCCGTCATTGAACTTTTCCCGTGACCAACCGGAGAAAGGGACCGGTCTTGATGCGTATCAGTCGCAGCATACTGACATCGGTGGGAGTAGTATCCTCGGCTTTGGGCGCCGTCCATTTATTCGTTGACGGACTTGCTAGTAGCGTCATCTCGCTTCAAGCGGTGATCCGTGACCAAACTGGTGCTGAGCCGGCGATGCTGAGTCTGCTCGTGGCGGTGGCCTTTTCCTCGTCGTCGCTGCTTCAGCCTTTGGGCGCCCGCTTTGCCTCGAGGTTCGGCGACGGGCGCGTGGCAATTATCGGCTCGGCTCTTGCAGCCACTGGTTATGGCTTGCTCCCCGCTGTGACCCAGCCTGGCCTCGCCATCGCAGCAGTAGCCGTGGGCGGCATAGGGTCGGCACTGTTCCACCCGGCGGCCGGTGCGCTGGCTGTGCATTCGGCACCGGAGGGTCAGGAATCCATGTCACTTGCCGTGTTCTCGGCCGTAGGAATGGTTGGTTCGGCTCTCGTGCCTGTCGCTGTGCTCAGTGGAATTGATACCTTCGGCGGCGCCGCTGCTGTTCCGTTCGCTGTACCCCTGGTGGCAGTGACGGCCGCACTTCTGCTATCACGGCTGATGCGCACCAAGCCATCACGCGACCGCCGTGCCGATAGGACGATTGAGCGTCGCGGTCAAACGTCGGTTGTCGTGCCGGTGTTTGCCGGCGCGCTGCTTGCTTTGGTTGGAGTCACCGTCATGGCCAGTGCACCGCTGCTGCTGGCAGACAAGATAGGGTCAACGAACCCGCTACTCGGCTACTCTCTCGCCGCCTACGGCACGGCCGCGGCGCTGGGAGGAGTTCTCCTCGCCCTTTGGGTTCGACGCACCGCACTGCGTCCGGTCATTCTGTCCGCCTGTCTTGCGGGAATATTGGCTTCGCTGGTCATCCCACACTTGCCCCCCCACTTTGTGCCGGCAGCAATGGCCGTGGCCGGGACAGGTCTGTCAGGCAGCCTTCCACTCCTAGTGACAAGCGCACGTAAAAACGACGAGACCTCAGCCGGCCCAGCCGTGGCCCGGATCCTCGGGCTGGCCTCAGGCCTGGGTAGCGCCGGATATGCCGGAGTGGGATTGCTGCACAACGCGCTGGGCTACGGCACAGTTCTCACCGTGACCACGGCAGCGGCTGGGGGCGTGGCTTTCATCGTTCTCACGCGCATTCGAGCATCCTCAACGACCTCAATCCAAATGGCACTCAGCACATGCCCATGCGGCGGGTGCGCCTGCAGCACCCTCCAAATCGAACCCAAAGTCAATGCCCACCTCACTTGACGCTAGAACACGCTGGGACAGCCACGAGTGAGGAACGTTACTCTCACCACACACGGGATATTGCCACCTTTAGGTTGTGGAGAGCCGCCACTCCGACTGAGATGACCTCGATGAGGGTTACCGGACGGATGGTCGACCCACGCGAGCGTCGTGACGGCCATCCGTGACTTTCGCCTTCGCGCAACGGGTTCACTGCTCACCGCCGACGAGCGGACCTCGTTGGCGGATTCTCGTGCTCCATCATGGCCACTTATAGGAGGTGCGCGGGGAGGGTAGCCAAGTACCCTGGGGGGGTATATGGTTCTCGTATTAGATAGAAGCTCTCGGAGGGGCGCCGGCCTAAGGAGCAAATAGGAGTCGCCGTCTATATCTGGCGGACAGCTCCTTGAAACAGAGCCGACAACACAAAAGGTGGGAACGACATGACGAACGAACTCGATCACACAAACCACGAAAGCCACCCGGGTAGCAGCTCCCAGGGACATAGTGCCGACCCCGATCTGGGTTCCCATGCCGGGCATGGCAGTACCCAGCCTGGCGGAGTGCTCGTGTCCGAGCATGGTTACACTCTTGAGCTGGATGCCCCGATCTTGGGTAGCGGGCTACAGACCGTTAGCTTCAGGATCATCGGACCGGACGGGCAGCCGGTCACTGAATACCAGGACACGCATGAGAAGGAACTGCACCTGATCGCCGTCCGCCGCGATATGGCCCACTTCCAGCACGTGCATCCGATGAGGGACGCTTCCGGAACCTGGATCATCGACCTGAATCTGAACCCGGGTGTCTGGCGGATTTTCGCCGACTTCCACCCTGCCGGGCACGGTCAGCCGATGACCTTGGGTATCGATGCCTCCGTCGGCGGCATGTATGAGCCGCATCAGCTACCTACTGCGGACCGGACGGTGCAGCTGGATAGCTACACCGTGACGCTCGAAGGGGAGCTCGTGGCGAACGAGGCCACCGAACTGACTTTTACAGTCAGCAGGAACGGCCAACCCGTGACCGATCTCCAGCCCTATCTGGGAGCTTTCGGTCACCTGGTAGCACTGCGGAAGGGCGATCTCGCCTACCTCCACGTACACCCGGAAGGCGGCCCGGGCGACGGACAGACCAAGCCTGGACCGAAGGTATCGTTTTTCGCTATCGCCCCATCGGGCGGCACCTACCGCCTCCACTTGGACTTCCAACATGAGGACACCGTCCGGACCGCACAGTTCACCGTACACGTGCCTGCGGCCGTCACGTTCTGACGTAACCAGGGCCCAGTGGGCGCACACACATCTGGAGACCCGATGTGGCCGCCAGACACTGACAGGGCCAGAGGCCCGGGCCCCGACCATCGGCCTAACGATGCCCCACCGCCTCACAACTTCATCGCCTTGCACATTCCGCCAAAGAATCAGGTCAAAATGCCTCGCCTCACTCGATTAAGTCCCCAGACAGCGACGGGTGCCTCCCGCGATATGCTGACCGATTTGGTATCCCGACACGGCCAGATCGGTGACATGGTCGCAACCATGGCGCACTCCCCCGCCGTCCTGACCGGTTACCTGCAGCTCAGCCGTGCCATGAAGCGGACCAAGCTCAGTCGGAAGGTCAGCGAACTAGTCTCGATCGCTGTCCAAACCCAGCAAGGATGCGGCCTGTGCCTGGAATCACACATAAGTGCCGCTTCCGCGCTCGGGATCGACGACGAGGAAATCGATCGCGCCCGGGCCGGAACATCAGCGGACCCAGGTGTCGCGGGGATGATCACCCTGGGGCTTCAGGTTTATCGGGAGCCGACGTCCATCACCGACGAGCAGATCCTCGCCTTGTACGATCACGGCTACAGCGAACGCGAGATCACCGATGTTGTCGGCGTCGTGTCATTGAACATCCTCACGGGAGCGTTTAACCTCCTTGCCGGCCTGACTCCGCCCCGCCCCTCCTCTGGCCGAATGCCCAAATCATGAAAAAGCCTGGTCAAGCCAATTCAAGAAGCTCAAACGGCGCTTTGAAGGCTACCCTTCCAGCGCTCATTGCGCCGTATTTGACCTCGAGCAGGCATCGAATCAACATCCCTGCCTCAAACCCTCTTTTCCGGTGGGGTCGCTCTGCATAGTGGGGAAATCGGCTCATCGCAACCGAGAGTGTAGGTGGGGTCAGATACCGCATGATTGCAGGACCTCTATCCAGCGACCGACGCGCCAACCCCGCTCACCCCGGCTACACACCCTCAATTACAAAGAGCAGAAAGAAGGTCAGCATGCATACAGAAGAAAGCGTCACGGTCGCAGTGGCGCACCACAGTGGATACGGACATACAGAACGCTATGCGCAAGGAGTCGTTGCGGGCGCCCGACAGGCGTCCGAAATCGGCGCCGTCATGTATAACATGGCTGATTTCAACGATGAATTGTGGGAGGGTCTTGCTGCATCAGATGCAATCATCTTCGGAACTCCTACCTACACGGGGAGTCAGACGCCTGTCTTCCAGGCGTTTGCGGAAGCAAGCGGAGGGGTGTGGGCGGTGCAGGGGTGGAAAGACAGGGCCGCTGCTGATCTTACGAACTCCGCGGGCGTCAACGGTTACAACCTCAACACGTTGACTTCTCTCTCAGTGCTTGCCGCGCAGCACGGGATGCAGCGGGTGTCGCTTGGACTGCCTCCAGCATGGCTGTATTCATCAGCTGGAAGCGTGAAAGATCTCAATTGGCTGGGCGGCTTCCTGGGTGCGATGGCGCAATTCCCTTCGGACGCCGGTGCCGATATGGCGCCGTCCGACGCTGATCTGCAGACTGCCGAGCACGTGGTTCGTCGGGTCGCCGAAGTTGCTGTTCAGTTGCGTCACGGAGCAGCGGAACTGGTTCAGCAGTGAACCGGGTCAGCGAGCTGCTGCGAATCACGCATCCCATCATTCAGGGCCCATTTGGGGGCGGCCTTTCTACTGTCGGACTTGCTGCTGCCGTATCGAATTGCGGTGGACTGGGGTCCTTCGGCGCCCACATCCTGCCCGCCGGAGAGATCCAAACCCTGGTGCAGTCGATCCGATCACGAACGACGTCTCCCTTCTCGGTCAACCTTTGGGTCCCCCAGCCTGGCGAACAGGACGTCATCGACCTCGCTCCGCATATCCAGCGGCTCGCCCCTCTATATGCCCAGCTGGGAATAGAATGGGTCGGAGAGCTCGCCAAGGTCCCAGACTTCGACGAACAGCTTGATGCACTTCTCACTGCGGCACCCCCGATCATCAGTTTTGTCATGGGACTTCCGCCCCAGTGGGCGATTGACCGTGCCAGGAAAGATGGCATCCTCCTGATCGGCACCGCAACGACTGTTGCTGAGGCCCGCACGATAGAAGCATCAGAGCTTGACGCCGTCGTAGCCTCCGGAAGCGATGCTGGCGGGCACCGCGGCGCCTTCCTTCGCCCCGTCCAGGAATCACTCGTAGGTACCTTTTCCCTTGTCCCCCAAGTCGTTGATGCTGTCCGCATACCGGTGATTGCTGCCGGGGGCATTGCGGATCGGCGCGGCGTCCTCGCCGCCCGTGCCCTTGGGGCAGACGGAGTACAAATCGGTACTGGCTTCCTTGCCACGACCGAGTCCGGCGCGAGCGACGTGCACCGGGAGAAGCTGGCTAGTTCGGACGCGGAGACCACAGTACTGACTCGCCTATTCTCTGGCCGACATGGTCGAGGAATCCTCAATGCCCTCATTCGCGATCTCGGCCCGGAGGAAAACGCCGTGCCGCACTACCCGGTACAAAACGGATTGATGCAAACACTGCGACAAGCAGCAGCTCGACTCGGCAACAGCGACTACCTCAACCTCTGGGCCGGCCAGGCAGCACCTCTCTCCCGCAAGCAATCAGCCGCCGAGTACATTCAATCCCTCCTGTAAATTTCGTCCCACAGCGTCAGGGAAGCAAGGCAACACACTGCCGCTCGAGTTCGCCGCGCCTATCGGTCGTCTATCTCGTAACCGACTCGTCTGGCTTATAGCTGTAGAGGCTCATTTGCCGCGTCGTGAACCCACAATCTCCCTGCGGCGACTAACAGTCGGGTGGTTCTAGCTGGCTAAAGCGCAGGATCCCGGTACTTTTCAAGCCAGAGAAAGGAACAACTTTTCAAGGACTTTCATATCCTCCTCTGTGGCGGGCTTTTCGGGTTCGCGCAGTATTCGCTGGAGGGTACTGGAGATAATCGCGAACCCGGCCTTGTCCAGAGCCCGGGAGACAGTGGCGAGGTTGTGCACGGCTACCTGACAGTCCTGTCCGTCCTCGACTGACTGGATTACGGCGTCCAGCTGCCCTCGGGCGCGCTTAAGGCGGTTGAGTACCGGCGTTATCTGCTCCGGGTCCATTTTCATTACGTCCTCCTGATATGGGATTCATAGGCAACCAAATTCACGACTCTCACTATATACCCGTAGGGTATTTTGCATACCCCGTGGGTATGTGCCATGCTCGGCACACCCGAACTACTCCTCCCCGTAAAGGAAGCATCCATATGCCCAAGCTTGACATCACAATGGTCGGCGGGCCCACCGCCGTATTCAGCCTTGCCGGTCTCACATTTATGACCGATCCCACTTTTGACCTCCCCCGTGACTATCCAACCCCAGGCGGGTTCACCCTGGTTAAAACCACGGCACCGGCGCTACAGGCTTCCGAGTTGCCCCACCCGGACGTGGTGCTCCTTTCCCACGATGAGCACGTCGATAATTTTGACGAGACTGGACGGGAATTGGCCGCTCAGGTTGCCCTCGTGCTATCAACCCCCGAGGCCGCCGGACGCATTCCGTGGGCTACAGCGCTGCAGGCCTGGCAAACCGTGGATGTCTCTGGCACCGCAGGCCAGGTCGTCCACATTACCGGCGTGCCGGCCCGCCACGGGCCCGAGGGGTGTGAGCCGTTTACCGGCACGGTCACCGGGTTCGTCCTTCACGGTGAAAACCTGCCCACCGTCTACGTCAGCGGCGACAACTCCTCGGTAGATCTGGTGAAGGAAATCGCAGAACGGTTCCCGAACATCGATGTTGCGATTCTCTTTGCCGGTGCCGGCCGCTTGGGCCAGAAAGTCTTCAACAACGCCGAGATCACCCTCACCGGCGAGACCGCCGCGCAGTCGGCCATGGTCCTGGCCGGCGCCCAGGTAATGCCCGTCCACGTTGAGGGCTGGACACACTTCAGCGAAGACGTCGGAGCAGTGCGGACCGCCTTCGCCGCCGCAGACCTGGAGGGCCGGTTGCACGTGGCCGGCCGGGGTGAAACCGTCAGCATTGACCTGTCCACCCGTTAGTCGTCCGACGCCGCACAGGCTGCGGCCGCGCCTAACGACGCACAAGGACCGGCAGTGGACAAGTCCGAAGAACCCCCACGACCTTCGGTCACTTCGGTATGGCTGGCTGGACCGCAAAGTTGGGCTCGCCTGGTATACCGCGGCTGACGCCTCTCATAACAACAGCGAAGTCACCAAAACGGTGTTCCCTCTCGCGGCAAATACCAAGGCAAACACCGTGGGTGAACCGGGAGGATTCGTGAAACTTTTCAGCGATAGCCGAACCGGAAGGCTGCTGGGAGCCCGTCTCATCGGCTCGGATGTCACAGAAATGCTAAAGGAGCTGACCTCTGCGCAGCAGGAAAGCCTAACGGTCACTCAGCTGGCCGCGAAACGTTCACCGACACCCCATCTTCAGCGAGGCAGTCAAGGAAGTCCTCCATGGTGCAGCCGGATACAGCATCAACATCTGATCGAGCCTCGAAACAGAAAGGAAACTCATGACTACTCCCAACGACATTTCAACCCTCCACGGAATCACACAACCGCTCAAAGGCACCGGCGTACAGCAGCGAAACATATGGTTACCGCCTGGCAAGCGCCGCATTTCATCTCACCATCGAAGTAGATATGACGAACGCTCTCACAATGAAGTCGATTTCACCCCAATCGACAGTGCCCGACTGTCTCATCTCGCCGTTGCCACCGCGCTGTCCGAGAAAAAGGAACTGAACGCACACTATTCCGACGAAGGAGTGACCACGTTCGAGGACGTCAATATTGGAATCGCTGTCGCAACAGATGCTGGCCTGACCGTTTCCGTCATCCACGGTTGCCGCGAATACGTCGAAGTATGCCTTGCAGACCTCTCCGGACAGATGTGAGGGAGAAGTACGCAGAGGGGGCTGAGGCTCGGCAGATCCCGCGCAACTGCATACAGATCGTCAAACCCGCCAGCTGACTATCCTACCGAAAAGCCCTCCCGTGTTTTTTGACGGTTACGGTAAGGGGATCTATGCCTGAACTCCTACGCGGGTTTCTGCTTGGCAGCTAAGTCTCGGGTGGATAATGCCTGGCCGTTGGCGTCAGATATCTGAACGCCTGTCCTCAGTTGGTACCCGCGGCCGCAGTCTGCAAACTGAATGAACCTTTGTCATTGCGGCCAATTGCAACCGATCAGCATCCTCACGGTTTCCCTCGCCCTGTTCCTCACTAGCTCGCGTAACGATCGAATTTCGTAGCGAGAATGTCAGGAACGGACGAAGCGGGCGATAGCATCAGACGCTTCCTGAATTTTGGCCTCCGCAGCTACCGGACCGAGCTGGGCTGCGTCGAGGAGGCAATGCTTCATGTGGTCATCGAGCAGTCCCAGTGCGACCCCGCGAAGGGCAGCTGTCAGCGCGGAGATCTGGGTGAGAATGTCGATGCAGTACTGCTCCTCATCAACCATCCTGGCGATACCCCGAGCCTGACCTTCGACACGCTTGAGGCGAGCAAGGTAGCGGTCTTTATCAGTGATGTAACCGTGGGTCATCTGGCTCTGAGCCTCATCTACGGAGGTAGGAGGCAGCTGTGTGTGGGAGGTGGTCATGCTTTTCCTTGCAGTCTGTTCGGGTGGGTCAGCGATCCCATCGGACGATGAGACGATCGATCTTGGAGGGCTTGCGCGGCTGCGGCAGCAGCGCACCGCAACAGGCAGGCCGCGGCCCAGTGAAGCAGCTTGCTCATAGGAGTGCTCCAATCTCTAGTTTATCGGCGTATTCGAAGTCCACCACTCAGTGGATGCTGGAGAAGTGAGTTGGCGAGCATTGTCCTTCTCTATCCCTCCCCGATGACATCCAATCGGGCGATAAGAATGCCTCTCGTTACCACACCTGTGCTATTTTATCATCTTTACCGCTACCCCCTTAGGGTAATGGGTCCCCGCAGGAGAACTTCTTCCCTGATCTGGAAGGAGTACTCGTGATCTCACTTCTTGACATACATACCCCGGGGGGGTACATTTCTTATGGCTAGTACCCCCCACGAGGTATCCACACTGGGGGCGCTAACTAAGGCCAACATCACTGTTGATCCTGACATCAGTAGGGAGTATTGCGATGACCACCACTGCACACACCGATCATGGTGGTGGAGACCATACAGCAGTGGGTCGGCGACGCATCCGGAGGAGACTCGGGTGACGGAACTATCGCGCTAGACTCAGAGGTTTTATTTTTTCGCGACGGCACCTTCGGCTGACTGACCGCCTGCATCTGGGCTTCCAGCACGAGGACACCGTCCGGATCGCGCAGACTCCGTGCACACCGCGTCCCGCATAAAAACCATCCAGAACGAAACCGGCTCCACCTAGCGATATAAGGGCACCAATCCGCCACGACCGCTGACCCTCGATGATTTCGAAGCCCCGCAAACCCTTTCCACAAGCAAACACGCCTGAAGGACCATCATGCCTCGCCTTCCCCGACTCACGCCCAGAACAGCTGGCGCTTCGCGTGACATCCTCTCCGATCTGGTCTCCCTACATGGCCAAGCTGGGGAAATGGTCTCAACCATGGCGCACTCGCCTGCGGTCCTGAACGGCTACCTCCACCTCAGCCGCTCCATGAAGGGCGTCAAGCTCGACCGAAGGATCAGCGCACAAATTTCGATTGCAGTCCAGATGCAGCAAGGTTGCGGTCTGTGTCTTGACGCGCACACCGAGGCAGCGCACACAGCTGGTGTCACTGAGGATGAGATCGAACAAGCCCGCGCCGGAACCTCAGCGAATCCCGCGACCGCGGCAATCATCGACCTCGCGTTGAAAATTTATCGCGAACCAACGGCCATCACAGATGAGCAGGTTCTTGCTTTATACGATCACGGTTTTAGCGATCGGGAGATCATCGATGTCGTCGGCATTGTCTCACTCAACATTCTCACCGGGGCCTTCAATCTCGTGGCCGGGCTAAGCCCAGGCCGCCCAACGGGCCAGCAGAAACCCTAGACCCCTATTTGAGGAAACGACCTTCCCAGGGCCGACCCGCTGCATAGAAATGAAAGGTGCCTCATGCGTCTTTTCGCAATCCGCGACTACCGACACTTATTCAGCGCCCAGGTGATAGCCCTTTTCGGCACAGGGCTGGCGACTGTCGCCCTCGCACTTCTTGCCTACGACCTCGCTGGTCCCCGAGCAGGGGCAGTTCTCGGTACTGCCCTAACCATCAAGATGGTGCTCTATGTGCTGATCGCTCCACTCGCGGCGGCCTACGTCGACCGGCTCCCCCGGCGGGCCTTCCTCGTCACACTCGATGTAGTGCGCGGTGGCGTAGTCCTCGGGTTGCCGTTCGTCACCGAGATCTGGCATATCTACGTTCTGATCGGCCTCCTTCAGGCGGCGTCCGCCGCATTCACGCCGACATTCCAGGCCGTCATTCCGGACATCGTGACCGAAAAAGCCGACTATACGCGCGCTTTGTCCGCATCCCAGGTCGCCTACACTATGGAGAGCCTGCTCAGCCCGCTATTGGCGGCAATCGCACTGAGCTTCATGACGTTCAACTTACTCTTCATCGGCACCTCTATCGGATTCATCGTTTCCGCTGTTCTCGTCCTCTTGACCCGCATCCCCAACGCGCGTCCCAGCGCTCACACGAAGGCATGGGACAGGGCTGCTTCAGGAATCAGGACCTTCGTCAGAACACCACGTCTTCGCGGCATCATGGCGCTGAATCTGGTCGTCGCTGCGGCAGGGTCGATCGTGATTGTGAGCACCGTCAACTACGTGCGCGATGAACTGGGCGGTTCCCAGCCGGAGGTCGGTTGGATGCTCGCCGCCTCCGGGGCCGGCACCTTGCTGACGGCACTCGCGCTTCCCCGCGTGCTCGACCGGATCACCGACCGCTCAGTGATGATGACCGGGGCTGCCGTACTCGTCGCTGGCACCGTAGCGGCGGTCACACTCACCGCGACAGAGTCAATCACATGGACTGGTACAGCGATCACGTGGGCGGTTATTGGTGGTGGCATGGCGATGATAGTCACCCCGACGGGCCGTGTCCTTCGCGGGTCAGTCGAACCGAACCGCATCCCCGAGGTCTTCGCAGCTCAGTTCTCCCTGTCCCACCTCGCCTGGCTGATCACGTATCCCATCGCCGGTTGGCTTGGCACAAGCGCTGGCTTCACCACCACCTGGTCGGTGTTGGCGGGCCTCGCCGCGGCTGGCGCGATCACAGCGCTCTTCCTGTGGCCGCGCTCCGAAGCAGGCGAAACCGTTCCCGTTCCGGCGATCTCCCCCCGCCGGGCACCACAAACGCCAACACTGTCGGAGGCAGAGGCCGCAGAGGGCACCCTGGCAGCCGGTCAATGCGCATGCGTCCGGGCAGCATAACCACGCGAAAACTTCAGATACTCAGCTGGATTCACCGCGGTATACCCGGAGCCTGGAAGCAGATTTTGGGTAGGTAATTTCATCCCTAGCTTGGAGCCCTTGCGGAATGCGGGAAATGTGCATCTTGAAGGTTTTCGCCCATCCTGTTCCTGTAGATCCGAGCCTCCCTTGGGTGTCCGGAGGACTGAACGACGGGATGAGCGGTACCGAGTCTTATCAGGTCGATGGTAGGGGTGAAGATCTTTCGACCCGGTCACCGGTGACGTCGAACCGGTCGCTATGCGTAAGCCGGCAGAATCCGACCGGTGACAGAATCCATCCCCGTCGGGCACGGGAACACGCTCATGCCGTGGTGTACCCGAATGGATCCCGGTGACACAGCTGGAGAACAAGCGGTGGGAATGGGGATCACTGTGCCCGCAACGACCACCGCGCGGCAACGGATGGGTGAACATGAGCTCTGACTCGGACGAGCTGAAGGAGGAACGGCGAGGGACCACGCCTTGAGGCGAAATCGCTATCGCCCTCGAGGAGTTCCGCTCCTTGCAACCCCGTTGCGGCAGC
The DNA here is from genome assembly GCF_055361185.1 of Arthrobacter sp. TRD_SC_6. Lineage (NCBI taxonomy): Bacteria > Bacillati > Actinomycetota > Actinomycetes > Micrococcales > Micrococcaceae > Arthrobacter > Arthrobacter sp. TRD_SC_6. The sequence continues at coordinate 1,079,210 of NZ_CM143953.1, read as the reverse complement.
TGCCGCTCATACGTTCGCTTCCGGCTCCTGTCCAAATTTAACATGGGCAGGAGATACATATTCGTTGGTCCCTTGGCGAGCGAGATCTCCCTCATTCCACTCGCCGTAGCGAATCATCATGTGGGCTAATGCGGTGTCGGCGTCGTTATGCTGGGCCCTGAGTTGCGCGGCGGTGACCGACGGTGCGGTGGTGGTAGCCCGGTCGAGATTCTGGCTGGCGGGTTCGCGGGAGGCTCAACCGGTCAGGACGAAGACGGCGGCCAGGGTCGCTGCGGAAAGCGTGAAGTAACGCTTTATGAAGAGTTCCTCAATCTAGTTTTCTGGGAGTGACTGTCTATCGTGCCGGTATCCCGTCGGAGAAGCGCAGTCAAAGGTGCAGGGCCGGGCGAACGGGCGGGAGGGGCGCCAAGTGTGGAGTGCGGCCGCTAACTTCAGCTGCGACTGATGCGGGTTGAACCAGTAGGGGAAGCTGACGGCAGCGAAGGACGCAAGCACGAAGAAGCTCGGTGGTGCGGGAACCATAATGATCCCGCACCATCGAGCTCCTTGCGCGAGCGGTTAGCTGGCGTATGCGTACTTGGCAGGATCGGCGTCGAAAGCCGGACCGCATCCGGCGCAGCAGAACCAGTACCGCTCACCCTCGTAGTCGCGGAAAAGCCCCTTGGCCTCGGCCTCGACCTTGACCACGGGCGTGCCGCCCATAACCTGGCAGTATGCAATCCCCTCGGCAGACTGCTCCGGGCTGGCCGTGAGGTTCACTTCCTGGCTCTGGGCATCCGTGGTGGTGGGGCCGCCGCAGCAGCTTCCGGTGTTCTGTCCCATGTGTTGTGTCCTTTTGGTTGGGTTGTTGATGGGTTGTTGATGGGTTTAGGCGTCGACCGGCTGACGCACGCTGGAGCTCTGGGCGGCCCGCGGAGGGGTCACCGCCTTGCTGGTGAACGAGCGAAGGCGAAGACTGTTGCCGACGACGAAGACGCTCGAGAACGCCATGGCTGCTCCAGCGAGCATCGGGTTGAGCAAGCCCAGGGCGGCCAGCGGGATCGCGGCCACGTTGTAGGCGAACGCCCAGAACAGGTTCGTCTTGATCGTTCCGAGGGTCTTGCGCGCGAGCCGGATGGCATCTGCGGCGCCTCGGAGGTCTCCTCGAACCAGGGTGAGGTCGGCTGCCTCGATCGCCACGTCGGTTCCGGTGCCCATGGCGAGCCCGAGATCGGCCTTTGCCAAGGCGGCCGCATCATTCACGCCGTCGCCAACCATGGCCACGACTTTGCCTTGGGCCTGCAAGTCCGTGATGACCCGGACCTTGTCCTGAGGCAGCACTTCGGCGATCACCTCGGTGATCCCAACTTCAGCTGCGACCTGCTTGGCGACCACCTTGTTGTCACCGGTGAGCAGGATCGGGGTCAGGCCGAGGACCCGAAACTGTTCGATGGCCTGCGCGCTTGTTTCCTTGATGGCGTCGGCGACGGTCAGCACACCATGAACGGCGCCATCCCATGCGACGACGACAGCGGTCTGTCCGGCTGATTCTGCCGCTGACTTGGCGTCGGCGAGGTCCTGGGGCATGGTCAGAGACCATTCCGCCAGCATCGAATCTCGTCCCACGATAACTAGGTGCCCGTCGACGACTCCCTGCACGCCCAGCCCTTCGATGTTTTTGAAGGATTCCGGGGTAGGAAGTGTGCCGACCCGTTGGGTGGCTCCCTTGGCGATCGCCTGGGCGATGGGGTGCTCGGATGCGTCTTCGAGGGCGCCGGCGATGCGGAGCAGTTCCTCACCGTTTGTGCCGGATGCGGTGTGCACGCCCTGCAGAGTCATCTTTCCTGTGGTGACGGTACCGGTCTTATCCAAGACGATGGTGTCGACCTTGCGGGTAGATTCGAGCACTTCGGGTCCCTTGATGAGGATGCCCAGCTGGGCTCCGCGTCCGGTACCGACCAGTAGTGCCGTGGGTGTGGCCAGACCGAGGGCGCACGGGCAGGCAATGATGAGCACGGCAACGGCGGCGGTGAACGCTGCCGTTATCGGGAATCCGGCTCCTAGCCACGCGGCCAACGTCGCCACGGCAATGACGATAACGATCGGCACGAACACCCCGGAGATCCGGTCAGCCAGACGCTGGACCTCTGCCTTTCCCGACTGGGCGTTCTCCACCAACTTGGCCATTTGCGACAGCTGAGTGTCGGTTCCGATCCGTGTGGCGCGGATGACGAGCCGTCCGCCGGAGTTGACGGTTGCCCCGGTGACGGGGTCCCCCTCGCCGACTTCTACCGGCACGGACTCACCGGTCAGCATCGATTCATCGACTGCGCTGCGGCCATTGACGACGATCCCGTCGGTGGCGATTTTCTCACCGGGTCGCACAACGAATTCATCGCCCACAGTCAGCTGCTCGGTCGGGATGCGGGTCTCGACTCCGTCACGTAGGACTGCAACTTCTTTCGCGCCGAGCTCCAGGAGTGCACGCAGCGCTGCTCCTGCCTCGCGCTTGGAACGCTTCTCGAAGTAGCGCCCTCCCAAAATAAACATGATGACGGCGGCGCCGACTTCGAGGTAAATGTTGTTGGCGCCGTCGGTGGGCGCAACGGTCAGTTCGAACGGGTGCGTCATTCCGGGAGTACCGGCCGTGCCGAGGAACAGGGCGTACAGGGACCACAGGAAGGCCGCGCTGGTGCCCATCGAAATCAGGGTGTCCATGGTAGCTGCACCATGTCGCAGGTTGGTGAACGCTGCTTTGTGGAAGGGCCAGCCAGCCCACAGGATGACCGGCGCAGCCATGGCCAGTGAGAGCCACTGCCAGTAGGTGAACTGCAATGCGGGGATCATCGCCATCGCGATGACGGGGATGGCGAGGATAGCACTGCCAATCAGGCGGTGCTTGAGAGCCAGCAGTTCAGTATCGGGGCGTTCGTCGTCGTTGATTGCCTGCTGCCCACCCTTGGGGGTAGGGAGCGCTGCGGTGTAGCCGGTCTTCTCCACTTCAGCGACCAGGGCCTGCGCGTCGTAACCGGCAGGGGCACTGACATGGGCTTTCTCGGTGGCGTAGTTGACCGTGGCCACGACGCCGTCAAGCTTGTTTAGCTTGCGCTCAATCCGGTTGGCGCACGACGCGCAGGTCATTCCACCAATTTTGAGGTCGATGTCGATGCTGGGCGTCTGCGGCTGGGCCGCGGATGCAGACATGGGAACTTCTTTCTCCCCAATGGTGGGCCCGTCTAGTCCGGCGGGCCCTTGGGGATAATAGTGGTCAGTTAGTGGTCGCTGTGATTGTCGTCGGACGCGCCGTCGTCGGTCGTGCTGCCGTCGGTCGTGCCGTGATCAGGTGTCGTTGCGTTGGATCCAGTGGTGTCGAGGGTGAACTGCGCGGTGTGCACGGTGCCATCGACCTGGAAATCGAAGTAAAGGTAGTAGCGACCCGCCGTGGGCGCCGTGGTGGCGAATTCGACCTCCGGGCCGGACGTTTCCTCCCCCACCGGCTCTGCTCCCTCAGGGTGCACATGCAGGTAGGCTAGGTCTCCTTTGCGGAGGGCCACTAGGTGCCCGTAGGCACCAAGGTAGGGCTGCAGCCCGGTCTCCGGCTGCCCGTCACGGCTGACATTGACGGTCAGCATCGACTCGGCGCCGGCGGACAGGTCACCGTTCAGGGAAACATCGAAACCGTCAACGTTCGTCGTCGCGGATACCTCAGGTGCGGCCGGCTTGAACTCGCCGGCCACGTCTACCGTGCTGGTGAGCGTGAGCTTTTCGCCGGATTCTGTGGGAACGATGTCTGCGTAGACACGGTAGGTGCCGGCAGCGTCCCAGGACCAGGGCAAGGACCAGCGTCCAGCCTCGTCCATGACCGGGTGCACGTGCCGGAAATGGGTTCCGTCGGAACGCACCACAATAAGGTGCAGATCCTGCTCGTGCTCGACTTCATAACTGGTGACCGGCTTGCCGTCAGGTCCGGCGATAGTGAAGGACAGCTCGCTGTTCTGCCCGATACCCTCAGGAACAGATAGCCCTTCAAGCTGGTATCCGGCTTGGGCCACCGTTACACCGCCGACAGAAGGCTCCATCTGCTGCGCGTTGGAGGCCGCTTCGGCGGACTCGCCGTGACCTCCATTGTGCCCCGCCGCGGCGGACTGTTGATCCATCGTGTGGCCTTTGGCGCTCTGCGCCCAGGTCGTAACCGTTCCTTCAGGAACGAGCGCTCCCGCGGCAGCGAAGGCACCACCAAACGCTACTGCCAAGCCGGCTGCATACGCTGCGAGGCGCCCTGCAGCATTCATGAGGACCGGACCGCCTTGTATCCGGCTTCCTCAACGGCCTTTAGAACCGCACTCTCCTCGACGAACTCGTTGCCGCTCACTACGAGTTTGCCGGTCTTGTGGCTCACCTCGACGGAGTCAACACCGGAAATCTCCTCAACCTCTTCGCGGATGGACATCTCGCAATGCCCGCACGTCATGCCGGTGACCTGAAATTCAGTGGTAGTCATCTTGACTTCCTTTCGTTTCATACCCCTAGGGGGTACCTGTATGATCGAATATACCCGTGGGGGGTAACCGTGTCAAACCATACTACTAATCGGAAGGTCTAATGAAACAGCTAAGAATAGTCATCGTCGGGGCGGGCGCAGCAGGCATCAGTGCTGCCGCGACACTGCGCGCGGAAGGCTACGTGGGGTCGCTGACAGTAATAAATGGCGAAACTCACCGGCCCTACAACCGGACACTCGTCAACAAAGCCGTGCTATCCGGGCTGCTCACAGCAGAACAGATCGTCCAGCCAGGAGCGTCCGCAGTTGAGGCCGACCTTGTTCAGAACAAGGTGACATCAGTGGACACCGACCTTTCCATCCTCACATTGGAGGACGGCCAGCAGTTGAGGTACGACGCGCTCATCGCGGCCAGCGGTAGCGCACCACAGCCGTCCGGCCATTCAATCACCCCCCCGGAGCGGGTGTTTCACCTACACACCGTGGATGATGCCGCGCGACTTCGCGCCCAACTCGAGAAGCACCCTCGTGATTTTACAGTCACCATCCTGGGTGCCGGATTCATCGGCTCGGAGGCCGCCAGTTACCTGGTCGAAACAGGTGCGCGTGTCAATCTCGTTTCCCGCTCGTCCACGCCTCTTGCCTCAGCACTCGGCGAACACGTCGCAAAACGCATCGCCGAGCTGCACCGCGCCCACGTGAAGACACACTTCGGGCAATCCTTCACTAATATCTCCACCGGTTCCGCCTCGGCGACCGTCACCCTCCACGAGGGTGATTCTTTGGAATCAGATATTGTCCTCATTGCACACGGCACTAAGCCCACATCGGCTTGGCTGACGGGTAGCGACGACGGAATAGCGGTGGACTCACAATTGCGAGCCCTCGACTATCAGAGGGTTTACGGGGCTGGCGGCGTCGCGCTTCACACGGCCAGTAGTGGGCAGCCATACCGCATCGATCACTGGGACGCCGCCGTCGACCAGGGCGCCCACGCAGCACAGGTGGCGCTGCGCGACCTTACCGGCAGGCAGGATCCGGCCCCCTATATACCCACCACTGGATTCACCATCACCCTCTACCAGCGCTCAGCCGCGGCCTACGGCCCTGCGCTGCTCGACACCGCCGAACGACAGCACTACACCGGCTCCTCCGAGTCATTACTAACCAGTTTCCACAACCCCGACGGCGCCATGACCGCTGTGGCTGGCCTGGACGCATTCCCTCAATTGCTGTCGGCCCGCAGCCAGCTCACTGCCCCGTAACCCCGCCGACAAACACCGGACAAGGAGAGGTTGATTTCCCCCCGAACTGTTGGCGCATAGCAGCCAGGGATGTCACCGACTTTCTCTGGCAGACGGAGCAGGCCGGCACCGTGGTGGTCATGCACTAGCTCGAAGACAGTCACCATCTGCGATCTCGTGGGTGATGTGCCTTCGGCGGTTGCGGCAATCAGCCGTGCCTCAGGCGGTCAGTGCAACGTCGAAAGGTGCGACATCTCCGGACCGACCGGCGGAAACGTCCATTTCTGCCGGTTCACCTCTTGACCGAGAAAACATACCCCGGTAGGGTATGCTCGGTATCCGTACCTCATACCCATACCCCGTATAAGTAACAGGAGAGATTCGTATGTCAACTGAAGTGCAACCCCCGCGGTCTAACCGCCGCTGGTGGGCACTAGTCCTCATAGCGGCCGCGCAGTTCATGGTCATCATGGACACTTCTATTATCGGCGTGGCACTGCCGCAAATGCAGGCTGATCTTGGTTTCACCCAAGAGAACCTATCTTGGGTTTTCAACGCCTACGTCGTTGCGTTTGGTGGTCTGCTACTTCTCGGTGGCCGGCTATCTGACATCTTTGGTGCACGCCGGTTGTTCAGCATCGGCTGGGCTATCCTGCTGGCGGGATCCCTACTGGCCGGGCTCGCAGATACCGTGGTGCTCGAGCTGGCCGGACGCGCTATTCAAGGTATCGGCGCCGCATTTATTGCTCCGTCCGCCCTGACTTTGCTGATCATGCTATTTGGTTCCTCTCCAAAGGAACTCACCAAAGCCCTTGCGCTCTACGGCGCAGCGGCGCCGGCTGGCGGCACCGCCGGCGTGTTTTTGGGCGGAGTAATCACCGAGTACATCTCCTGGCCTTGGGTTTTCTACATCAACATCCCAGTCGCGATCATCGCACTAATCGCTACCCCTGCCCTTATGCCCAGTGGCGCGATGGCAGGCCGGGGTTCAGTCGACATCCTCGGGGCGCTCACCGTCACCGGCGGTCTGGGCGCGGCGGTCTATGGAATCGTTCGGGCCCCTGAAGTCGGATGGAACTCCGGCGAAACCTGGATTGCACTAGGCGTTGCAACTGTCCTCCTCATCATCTTCCTCATCGTTCAAGGCAAGCGCCGAGAGCCGCTCATGAGGTTGTCGATCTTCCGAACCCCCAATCTCGGTGCGGCCAACCTCGCACAGCTATTGCTGGGTGGCGCTTGGATCCCAATGTGGTTCTTCCTCAACCTCTATCTGCAGCAGGTGCTCGGCTACTCCGCCTTCCCGTCCGGTGCCGCACTCCTGCCGATGACAGTATTGATCATGATCGGAATGATCGCACTCGCTCCTGCTGCAATCAACCGCTTCGGCCCGAAGGCAATGATCGTCACCGGCTTGCTCGTACTCGCCGCAGGCATGGGCTGGCTGTCCCTGATCCGCCCAGATGGCAACTTCTGGGTAGACGTACTACCCGCTTCCCTGGTCGCTGCCTTAGGCATGTCGTTGGCATTCATCCCTTCACTGGGAACCGCGATCTCCTCTGCCCGTCCCGAGGAAGGTGGGCTAGCGTCAGGCATCGTCAACACCAGTTACCAAGTCGGCTCAGCCCTCGGACTGGCAGCCATGACCGCAGTCGCCGCTTCCTACGGGGCCGACCAGATAGGAAACGAAACAGCCCTCACCAGCGGCTTCTCCGCGGCCTTCCTCGGCGCAGGGATTATCGCCCTCGCTGGCGCACTTCTCGCCGCAATTACGTTGCGCACCCCGCAACCCGAAAAAGTCACTACGGCAGCTCACTAGTTAGACACCGCCTGCAAAGTATCGGTCGGGTAGGCGCTTATATGCGCACCTACCCGACCCCGGCGACAACAAGCGGGACCTCCGCTCACGACCTCATCTCAAATTCCGCCATCAAACATGAAGAAGTGGAAAGCCATGATTACCACGCCCATCTCGATCGACACACCGATTCTCATCGCCTTCGACGGCTCACCGGACGCGATCGCCGCCATCGACCAAATATCCGAGCTCTTTCCAGGTGCTGCCACGATCATTCTTTACGCTCGACAGCCCTTGGAGAGTCTCGCCGCGCACCTTGAGGGACATGGGGCGTTAGAAGACTTGAGAAACCTCGATGCTGCAAGCAACGACACCTCTGCACAGATCGCGGCCCGGGGGGCGAAGTACGCCGTTAATGCCGGCCTCGCTGCCGTGCCGCGAGTCTCGTCTACTATGGCCACTGCCTCCGAGGCGATAGTGGCAGCCGCTGACGAGTTTGACGCCGCACTCGTCGTGATCGGATCGCGCGGCCGCCGTGGACTACGCGCCACAATCCTGGGTAGCACTGCAACAAACGTCCTACACCACACCAGCCGATCTACGCTAGTAATACCTTCCACGGAAGTCGCACGGGCCCGCCGCAGCCTGCGCTAACCTTTCACCCTCGAATAACTGTTCCGTTCTATGGTGACGCCGATAATGTCCCTATGGTTTAGCGTCGAGTGCCGGCGTGCCGTACGAATGGGGGGAAATATACGGTACGCCGGCGCCGACGACCCCGTCGGGGCTCCCAAGGTTGATGAGTTAGTCCGGGATGAATACAAGCTTTGGACGCCGAGGGACCTCGATACTACCGGTTGGGGCCAGCTGTGCCACGGGACTCAGGCGTAAAGTCGCAATCTCTTTGGATATCGGTACTGCTACGAAAAACGACACAGCATTCATGTCCGGCTCCCGGCACTGCAGGAGGGGGACTCATGGTCCGGGGCTTATCCTTCGGGAGAAAATTGGTCGCACAAATGGAGCGATTATCATTCACCGCGGTCGCAGGCACCCTTAAGCGAATCACGGTCCATAGCGCCCAGCAGGTCGAAGGCGGAGACCGGATCCTCGTCAATCACGCCGTTCTGAGAGTGCCCGTGCCATTTCAGTAGGGCACAAAGCTGTCTCCTTTTCTTTGACCCTACTGAACCGGACTGGTGGCTTGCTGATGAGTAAATCGATACAGCCGAGCAACAGTGTCCCTATAGTGCGGAGGAAGCGCTGCCGAGGCCATCTGTTGGCTGCCCGCGAGGCGTGAAACCACCGGCTGTGCTATGGCGGAATCGGACTTTTTTGGCACGATTCCCACAGATGTTCATGGAACACCAACGGCGGTTCTGTCCGCGGCTGGTGTCGACGAACAGACCACCGCAGGCAGGATTCTCACATGCCTTCACATGGTCTCGTAGCGACCCTCCAAGCGCCGTGATCGCGTCATGGGTGATGAATCCGAGCGCGGCGAGGACAGGATCATCCGAGTCGGTGCACCAGCGCAAAATGCCACTAACAAGTTCGGGGTAAGTCTGGCTGCCGCGGGACAGTTCGTTGAGATGCCTCAAATCGGAAAGACGCGGGACTTCCTTCTTGGCAACGGCGGTACCGACACGGTGAATGACTTCACGAATGTGGCGTGCAAAGTCGACGTGCGCGTTGGTAGCCGAATGCGACGTCAGTCTGACCTCGTTGACGGTAAGCCAGTTATCCAGACGTTCCGGGGTTGGCAATCGTTCCACACGGTCGCCACCACGGTCACTGAGAGTGGCTGTGAAACGAAACGCCAACTGTTCATTATCCAAGCGGAAAGGCGGGGGCGATGCCTTACTCAGCGAAATTTCGAAGACTCCGTTATCAGCCGTTGCACTCATAGACCCACTTTAGATGGTTCTTTGAGTCTTATATGTGCCATAGTGGAACCGTCTGAGTAGGTTCCAGAGAAAGCGTGTGTGCGATGGCTAATGTGACTGTGGTGGGTACGGGGGCGATGGGGGCTCCTATTGCCCGGAATCTTCTAAAAGGCGGGTTCAAAGTCGCGGTATGGAACCGTGATCGGGCTAGGACTGAGCCATTGGTCGAGCTGGGGGCCACTGCCGTACAGGACGTGACCGAAATATTTGCGTCAGGAATCGTCATTTCGGTTCTGGCTGATGACGTGGCGGTGCGCGAAGTGTTCCTGACCAGTGGGGTTCTGGATAAGGTTGGCCCGGACTCGGTACATGTGAATCTCGCGACCATCAGCCCCGACCTGGCGGAAGTAACAGCCGCTGCTCACGCTCAGCGGGCAGTGGGCTATGTTTCGGCGCCGATGTTCGGAGGTGTCCCGGTTGCTGAGGCTGGCAAGTTGAACATAGTGACCGCCGGAGACGCTGCTGTATTGGAGCGCCTGCGCCCTTTGCTGGAGGCAATCAGTGCGGGTATCTGGGTCGTTGGTGAGCAGCCGCAGCAGGCAAACGTGGTCAAGGTTGCGGGTCAGCTGGTAATTGCCTCCGCGATTCAGGCCTTGTCAGAGGCGGTGAGTATGGCAGAGCGTGGTGGGATCGAGGGCAACCGTCTTGTCGAGATCCTGACCTCGACGATCACCCCTGGACCCGTCTACACCAGGTACGGCGCGTTGATCGCTGACCGAAAGTATGAGCCTGCCGGCTTTACGCCTGCGTTGGGCCGCAAGGATGTTGACCTTGCCCGCGCCCAGGCCGGGCTGACAGGCTTGCGCCTACCTATTGCCGATTTGCTCTCTACCCTGCTGACAGATGTTATGAAGGCAGGACACGAACAGCAAGACTGGGCAGCACTTGCCGAGGTCCAACGCCACCGCGACCTTCTGGCGCATCCATGACCGGCACTCGCAGTGTCGCCCGATCCGCGACGAGCTTCGAGACCGTACACCTGCCGTGGGCCGCGCTGCTCGCGTTGGCCGCCGCTGGGTTCCTGGCAATTTATACAGAGACAATTCCCGCTGGCCTCCTTCCTCAACTCGCCACAGGGCTCGGGATATCGGAGTCGGCAGCGGGGCAGCTCGTCACCCTCTACGCTCTCGGGTCAATGATTGCCGTAATCCCGTTGGTCGCTGCCACGCAGCATATAAGCCGCAAAAAGGTGCTCGTGGCTGCCGTGCTCGGGCTACTGCTGTTCAACGTCATTACCGCCCTAGCACAGTGGTATCCGTTAATCCTCGCTGCCCGGTTTGTCGCTGGAGCTGCCGCCGCATTGATCTGGGGTGTACTCCCTGGCTACGCACGACGTCTCGTGTTGTCCACACACCAGGGGCGCGCACTGACCGTGGCAGGAATCGGGCAGCCATTCGCTCTTGCCTGCGGCGTGCCGCTGGGCGCCTGGGCCGGCTCAGTCATCGAATGGCAATGGATTTTCATCGGAATCTCCATAGCGGCCGCGGCTTTGGCGGTGTGGATTTGTGTCGTGATGCCAGACGTACCCGGCCGGGCACCTGCTGCTACGTTCCCATTACATCGGGTGGTGATGATCCCCGGGATCCGTCCCGTCCTCGCCGTGGCGTTGGCATGGGTGCTCGCACACAACATCCTGTACACCTATATCGCCCCGATGCTCGCACCGACGGGTTTGCGCCTAGACATCGGACTCGCAGTTTTTGGAATTGCATCCTTCGCAGGAATTGCCGCTACGGGGATCGTCATCGATCGAGCGTTGCGGGCCACCCTTGTGAGTGCCCTCATCCTGATGGGAATCGCGAGCTTCGCCTTAGCATCCCCCGGCCTGACCGCAATCGTGATAGCCGGCGCGATCGCGGTGTGGGGATTCAGTTTCGGTGGTGCGCCCGCACTGCTGCAGACTGCACTCGCGGATCAAGCCGTCGAGCACACCGATGCAGCGCAATCAGTGTTTGTGGCGGTGTTCAACCTCGCTGTCGCTGTCGGTGGTTTAGTCGGCGGCGCCATTCTCGCCACTTCACAAACTCCAGCGCTACTTGCTTGGGCAGCAGTAGGGCTTTCGCTTCTGGCAATCTTCGTAGTCCTCCCGCAATTACAGGTATTTTCCGCGAGGCGGAGCACGCCTTAAATGAAGGGCATACATATGCATACCGGTCAGTGGCTCGAAAGCGGGCGCGTAACCCGACCGCCCCGCCGACCATTCCTCCGGCGGGAGGGGCTGCTGGGAAAGACAGCGGGCCAGCAGGCCGTTCAGACCGCGGAGCCGGAATACCCGTAGCCGGATCACTGCTTGGAGCAGCCGTGGACCGCAATGATCGTGTCGTCATGGTCGACGAACACGAAGTCGTCCGGGCAGGGGCTCCCGAGCAGCGTAGTCACGGTTGTCGCGTTGGCCACGAAACGGGAGGCCGCAGCGTCTGGTTGTCGGACGTGTCCGAACGTGAGGGGGCCTGCAGGAACGAAATCAGAGTGGAAGGCGCGTAGCAGGCGGTGAAGAGCCGCTTCGACGGCACCGACACCCCTCGTTATCCAATTCCTGCAACCCAGGGCACGGGGATGGGGCCATTACCGCCAACAGCCCGGGCAGTTGACACGAGACTGGCCTCCTCACGGGAGACTGAGGGCGTCACGTTTACGGAGACCTGCGATCACGAGATGCTGTCTTCTCAGTGGTCAACGTGCTCTAGACAGCTCCATTTTCCTTGTGAAACCGGCACTCCTGGTTTAAATTGCCATCGGCGCCTTAACCATCACCGGTGGATCAAAGCTTGGGCCCCACGAAGGCCTGCTGTCGCCTCCGTAGCAGGCGGGCGCAGTAGAGCCGATTCGGTTCTCCTAACTATGAAGGCACCTCGCAGCTCGCACTTGCTGGAGCCCTTGGTCGCTGCCAGTAGCTGACGTATCGAATTGGCAGATGGCCACCTTCCCGGTCGCTTCCCCGTTATTGGTCCTAAACGTTAGGCATGTGTAAGGGCAGCGGGTTCATGTTCGCGGATGAGCTCCGTCTCAATTTGGAACGTTGAGTGCTCGACCGAGACGGCGAAGTGCCCGGCGACGCACCTCTTCACTTCGTGTAGTACTTCTGCAGCATGACCGTCGGCGAAGCATTCATCTTCCATTACGACGTGAGCGCTAAGGGTGGGCAGCCCTGTGCCTACAGAGGATGCGTGTAGATCATGCACGTCCGTTACGTGGTCTAATGCCAGAATGTGGTGGCGGACGTCCTCAAGGTCTAGCCCCTTAGGGACGAATTCCATGAGCACACATAATGTCTCCCTCATCAGCTTGAGGGCTCGCGGGAGTATCAAAATGGCTATCAGCAGGCCGGCGATGGCATCGGCCTGCTGGAAGCCGGTGGTCGCGATGATGATGGCCGCCACGATGACGGTAAGTGATCCAATGGCATCGTTGATGACCTCAAGGAAGGCTGCGCGCATATTGAAGTTTGCGCTCCTGGTCGATGTCAAGATGAGGATCGCAAGGAGATTGGCGATCAGGCCGACTATCCCGAAGACGAGCAAATCTCCTCCTGGCACCTTAGGGGGTTCGAAAAGACGCCCAATGCCTTCGATCGCCGTATACGCACCGACAACAAGCAGCAGGGCTGCCTGTCCCAAGGCAGCGATTACTTCGATCCTCCGGAAACCCCATGTGCGCTTTGATGACGGCGGCCTGAGCATCAATGTCCCCGCGATCAGCGCTACAAGCAGCCCTGATGCGTCGGCAATGGCATGGGCTGTGTCAGTCAGCAGTGCGAGGCTTCCGGTAGTCCATGCCCCGATAGCCTGAGCGAGCACAATGGTGCTTGTGATGACGAAAGCCATCGCCAGCTTCCTTCTATAATCTCCGAGCTGCCCGTCTTGCGCTCCAGCCTGTCCATGACTGTGTCCAGCACCCATCTGCATTTTCCTTCGTTAGTTCGTTGCGTATTAAATATTGGACGATGCGATCAAGAACAGCATGTGCAGTGCCAAGAGAGCAGGGCCAGCGCAGTTACCTTCGGATAAGTGCGCTACTCTGCATCCCGATCTTAATGATCGCTCTCTAGCGATTATATCGCTACATGTAGTTATATGCAGCTCCTTGTTAGGTTGCCAACGTGGTCGCCTGTGAAAGGTCCTAACCGAGCTGCTGGAGCACACGGCGAGAAGCAAGCTCCTCGACGTGTCTTCATCCAGCGCCTAACATCGTCCTATGGCGATAAAGGCAAAAAGGGTTGACCCTGTTACGCCACTTGCCGAGATGAGTGCAATGATGGCGGCGGCGTCGCTTTTCAATAGCTTCAGCGATCCGTCGCGATTGGTAATCCTGCACCATCTGCAACTCGGGGAACATCGCGTAGTTGACCTGACCGCCCATCTACAGTTGTCGCAGAGCACCGTGTCAAAGCATCTGGCCTGCCTGAAGGAAACTGGCATGGTGGCCGCGCGTCCGGAGGGGCGGGCCTCGGTCTACTCCCTCACACATCCAGAAGCGATGGTCGAAATGCTCTCAGCAGCCGAGAAATTGCTTGCGTTAACCGGGGACGCGGTTACGCTCTGCCCGCTTTATGGCATAGAAGTAGTCCGGCGGCAACGATAGTACGTTTTCTTTTGGCCTGGTCTGTCGTTGATAGCCTCTGATGAACCATGCCTCGGGGACAACGAGGATTGTCCCTCTTTCTAACAGTGTTTGCTGGGGAAGCAGCTACGTCACTCCCAGGCGGAGGGACGCTGAGTGCGTAGTCTCGACGCTGCTTGTCGGCGAGATCCAGAGTGGATCCCAGGTCCTTGTCCTGCGGCTGGTAATCGCGCTGTTTGAGGATGTCGATGGGTTCATCGATCACCTGTTCGGTCCCCCCCAAGTAGCCCTGTGGGATCGCAAATCGCTGGGTGCGTCGGCTTGAAAGAACTGGGTGAGGCTTGCAGGCCTTCCATTCGTCCGTGACGCAGGACAGTTCAGGGGCGGGCGCGTGGCCAGCTGGCGGCGTTCTTCGAGATGCCTGTTCTCTTCCAGCCCCAAGTAGAAGGTCGACAGGGATCTCAGGTAGACGCATTCGACTAGCAGCTTCGTATAGACCTGCATGGGTGCCTGGTCCACCTACTGCAGTGGGTTCAGCGCCGGCAGGGTTCCGACCCGCTCTGCGGCGCTGAGCGGCCCCGCGTGCAGGGATCGTCCGTCCAGCATTTATCGGTAGATGGCAATCAGCGTTTCTAGGACCGCGGCCCGTCCGGCATATCCTCTGAGGCACTCTCAAAGAACGCCTGTGGTTCCGCCACTAGATCCAAGGCTGCCTCGGTGTTCCACGACCCCCTCTCGTTCACCTCTGACTGGCGGCGCAAACACGCGTCTCGGCCTGGTCAGCAGTAAGTATCCCGTGGACCCCAGCCGCCTCCCGCAGGCGCCGTGCATCAAGCGTTATCTGGCCCGCCGCGTCTACCGACCGCTTAGCGGCCCAGCCGGAGCGATGAGGCGATTGACTATAGTAAAAGAGCCGTGTCACGGGAGTGATGGTTATATGTCGGCGCTAAGTGTGTCAGTTGTCCAACGTGACAACGCGTCGGTGACATTTGGCGCAGACAGCAGGCGTTGGTAGGCGTCACGTTCATGACCAAGGACCGCGATCTCCCAAGTGCAGGGGGCCAATCCTGTGGGTGCAGGTCGCAGTAGGTGGGGCTTGTCGGCCGGGCCGGAGAAAATAGTGAGCCGGGACATATAGCCCTCGATCCAAGACTGCAGGATCACATAGTCCCCGTCGCCTCCCAGGTGCAGGATGAGCACGGCCAGACCCAACCCACCGACCTCTCGGTCCGCCAGCAAATGGGGACCGGCCAGAGCCCTGACTCGCTCGGTAAGGACCGGGTCGAGGGTACGGCCAGGCGCGGTGATGCTGTAGGCCTTGACCACCTGCCCGGCCAGGTCCCAAATCCCGATCGGGCGGATTGGCCGGGGTTGATAGCCGCTGGCCAGGACGGTCAAGGCCGTGAAATCAACCACACGTCCGGCAAAGGCAGCGTCGAGTCCCCCTGTCGCTCCGACGGCGGCATTTGTTGTTTCAGCGTTCACAGCTGGCCTCTTCTGCGGTGATAGCGACGGCTACCGCGAGCTCCTTAATGGCCGCCGCGGGAGCATATGTAAGGAACAGCGAAGGTTCGACCAGTTCAAGCTCGAGCAGCAGAGGTTCGCCCCGCGGCCCAGGAATCAGGTCTACCCGCGCGTAGGCAAGACCTCTACCACCGTCACTGTGTGGGACGGCGCGCAGAGCGGCAGTCGCGACAGTATGCTGTGCCGTGGTCGCCGTCGTCGGTTGCAGCCCAGCCAGCGCGGCATCGCCCACTACGGGTGTTCGGGTGCCGCTCCCGGTCAGGAGTGCCTGGCGGCGCACGGCGTGAGAGAACCGGCCGCCCAAAAAGATTAACGACGTCTCACCTTCAGCCTCGATTGCAGGCAGGTACGGCTGAACCATTACCGCTCGGCCGTCCTCGTGCAGCCGTTCCAGCAATGCTTCTGCGCCGGCGGACCCGCTGGCGTACCGGCCGGTGTCCGCCGCGCTAGCGCTTACAGTCGGCTTTACCACGACGTCGGCTACCCAGTCCGAAGGAACCTTGAACGGCGCATCAGGAGCGAAATAGACCGTCGGCACGACGGGTACCCCGGCCACTTGCAGATCAGCCAGGTAGCTTTTGTCAGTGTTCCAACGTAATACCTCAAGGGGATTTGCAATGGCAGGGCATGCCGCGGCCCACGTCAAAAACTCCTCTCTCCGGAGGGTATAGTCCCAGGTGCTGCGCACCAGCACCGAGCCGTAGTCCTGCCAGTCCACCGCGGGGTCATCCCAAACCTGCACTTCGGCGACCACCCCAGCGCGTTCAAGAGCAGCCAACAGCGCGTGGCCGTCCCCGTCAAGAGTCGGGACGGCGGCACAGGTCGCGACTGCGACACGCGGTGCACCTTCGAGCAACGATGTAGCCATGCGACCAAGTATGCAGGTTACGCAGAGAGTTCCGCGGGCGCAGATACGTGTCGTTTCGATTGTCGTCAGGATTAAGGGGCAAAAGGACGGCTGGGGCAACTCCGCTCCTCATTGAGGCAGTAAGCACCGCAGATCCGCTGGATACCGTTTCGCTTCAGAAACTTAGCGCAGCCTCTACACCAGCGATGTGGCTGCCGGATTGACCGCCTGATCTACTCCCCCGATCTTGGCAAGGTCGTCTTCACCGTTCCGGCATGCCTGACTACATACGCCGCCAACCTCGCGGAGCTGGGCCACGGCCGCGCCGTAGTGCTGGCCTCCGGTGCTCCCGCGACACTGCTCAAAACCTGCCTTGGTTAACGGCAAACACAAGGCTGTTTGGAACTGCGTTACGATCGTGTGCAAGCCGGGATAAGGCAGCTAGGGTTCCGCTCCGGATTTACTCGGGGGCCTGTGACCGAGCGCTGCAGCTTCCGCCGCCAGGCGGGAGGGCACCTATTGGCACAAAATGCCCGAGGGGGATGGCTCAGCGTGAGCATGCGCGCTGACTGCCCTTATCCTCGGAGGTTGTTGTGATCGTTGATCAATTTGATGCTTTTCTGCTTGACCTTGACGGCGTGGTGCATGTCGGAGATGTCCTGCTTCCTGGTGTGAGCGAAGCCTTGTCTGGCCTGCGAGATCGAGGCCGAGCGGTCCGGTTCGTGACCAATGATCCCCGCCCGACTCGGTATGAGGTGGTGCAGCGGTTGGGCCGCCTAGGTGTTAGTGCCGTGGTGGAGGAGATTGTGTCCTGCGGGTGGGCTACAGCACGCTGGTTACGCCACCACGGCGTCACCCGTGCCTACGTGGTGGGCAGCAACGGCCTCCGCCATGAGCTGGCAGCCCAAGGTGTGGAACCATCTGAGGGTCTTGAGGTGGAAGCAGTCGTAATCGGCTGCGATGAGACAATCACCTATCGGGACCTAGCTCACGCCACCGCCCTCTTGCGTACCGAGGTGTTGTTCGTGGCGACGAACGGGGACGCCACGTTCCCCACGCCGACCGGTCCGTGGCCGGCCACAGGCGCGGTCGTTGCAGCGATCCAAGTTGCCAGCGGCCGGCGGCCGGTCGTGATCGGCAAACCGGGACCCGAGATGTTCCGCTTGGCCCAACGCGCTCTTCCTAGCACCACGAAAGTAGTGGTCGTAGGCGATTCCCCCGCCACGGATGTGGTCGGCGCCCACCGTGCTGGGCTTCCCGCAATCCTTATCGCACCCACACCACAGAGCAATGAGCGTGAGCAGCACGCCCCCACCATCGCAGAGACCACAATCACAGGCCTCGCTGAACTGTTCGCGCCAGGCATCGAGGTGCCTGAGATGCGAGCGTTGCCGTACCCGTGGCCGGCGGACGTGCGCGCAGGCGTAGCTGCGGTGGTGTTCGATGAAACCGGGCGTGTATTGCTGGGACGCAGGATAGACAACGGCCGGTGGGGGCTGCCCTCCGGACACGTCGAGGCAGGCGAGACTGTCGCGCAGGCGGTGGTACGGGAGGTTACCGAGGAAACAGGATTGCAGGTACAAGTTCAGCGGCTGATCGGAGTCTATTCGGACCCCACCTCACAGGTGTTCGCTTATCCCGACGGAAGAGTAACCCAGTTCGTCACCACCACGTTCGCCTGCCTTCAATTTGGTGGACAGTTGCAGGCCGATGGTGTCGAGACCTCGCAGGTGGCGTTCTTTCTGCCCGACCAGCTCCCGACGCCCCTGCTGTACATGCACCCGCGATGGCTCAGTGACGCCCTCTCAGGAGAGGCCGGGCTCATCGATTGAGGTGTTGCTCAGGCCATCTCTCAACGCACACCTTAAACCGCCAATCGGCTTCTGGCCCTCGCCAGATCTTTTTCAATGCTGGCGTTCTATGGTTGTTACATGGACGCACCCCTAGCGAGCGAATTGAGCCCAAACCTCATGTGGTTTGTTCTTGCGATGTCCCGCCTGGAGTGGGGTACGCCCAACTGACGCTAGCGCCCGGCGGCTCTAACCAATGGTGGTTTCAGTTGTAACACCGTCACAACACTCGCCTTCGGGGTGAACAGCAGCCGGGGTAAGGCTGAGCTCCTGCCGGTGGATCTCCTCGCCCTCAGCATCAGTCACCACCACACGCAGGGAGGGCGAGGCTTCCCTCGCCCTCGCGGGCTCTTTCGTTGTGGAACTTTACTCGTAGATGTTCGCCTTGATCTCGTCAGAGTCGATGTTCTCGGCGTCATACCAGTAGAAGCCGGTGTCGATAACGTCCTCGAGCTCCTCGCCGTTGATTGCGGCGACGGCGGCCTTGACGGTCTCGTAGCCAATGCCAACAGGGTTCTGCGTGACTGCGCCGGCCATGACGCCGCTGCGGACGGCATCCAGCTGAGCCTTGCCGGAGTCGAAGCCGATCACGGTGAGCTCACCCGCGATACCGAGCTCGTTCACGGCGTTCACCACACCAATGGCCGATCCTTCGTTGGTTCCGTACATTCCATCGAGGTCCGGGTGGGCCGCGAGGATTGCCTTGGCAGCGTCGGTCGAAGCGAGCTGGTCACCGCCGGCGTACTGGATGTCCACGATCTCAAGGCCCGGTGCGTTCTCCTCGATGTACTCGACGAAACCGTCGCGACGGTCGGTCGCGGACAGTGAGGTCTGGTCGTGGGCAACGATCGCGATCTTCCCGGTTTCTCCCACGAGTTCAACCATGTGCTTTGCGGCTTCGGCAGCAGCAGCCTTGTTGTCGGTCGAAGCTGTGGTGACGGGAATGTCACTTTCAACGCCAGAGTCGAACGCGATGACCGGAACATCAGCCTCCTGCGCCTGCTCCAACAGCGGACCTGCGGCCTGGCTGTCCAGGGCGGCAAGCGCAATCGCATCCGGGCCGGCGCCGAGAGCGGTATTCAGCATCTGGATCTGCTGGTCGACGTCAGCTTCTGTGTCGGGGCCCTCGAAGGTGATCCGGACGTCGAATTCCTCGGCGGCCTGCTCGGCGCCTTCCTTCACGGACTGCCAGAACTGGTGTTGGAAACCCTTCGAGACGATCGCGACGTAGGTCTCGCCGTCGTCGGTTGTACCCCCGCCGTCTCCACCTGAGGTGGCGGAGGTGTCACACGCGGCGACTGACGCCGCGAGCAGGGCGACCCCGCCGAGCGCAAAGAATTTCTTACGGAACATCTGTAACTCCCTTGTTATTAATGCGGACGATTCTTGTGTTTCGAAAGCCTTTTATCTGGAGGTCTTGTCTTTACGGCGCAGCATGTCGAGGTAGACCGCGATGAGAATCACCGCGCCGATTGCCACGTCCTGCCACTCCTGCGGTACGGAGATCACCCGGAGGCCGTTGGTCAGCACTGACATGATCAGGGCGCCGATCACAGTGCCGACGATCGAGCCTTTTCCTCCCTGGAGCGAGGTACCGCCGATGACGACGGCGGCAATCGCCTGGAGTTCGTAGCCCATTCCCTGGCCCGGCTGCGCCGAGCTGAGGCGGGAAGCGATGACGACGCCGGCAAGTCCGGTGAATGCGCCGGCCGCCATGTAGACCCACATCTTCCACTTCTGGACGTTGATGCCCGAGAGCGCAGTGGCTTCCTCGTTGCTGCCGATGGAGTAGGTGTAGCGGCCGAGGAGGGTCTTGCTCATCACCAGTCCGGCGATGATTGCGGCCGCGAAGAAGATGAAGACGGCGTTTGGGATGATCAGGCCGGGAATCGACTTGCCGAGGGCGAGGTTGCTGAAGCCCCGGGTTTCGTTGAAGTAGATGGGGCTGGTGCCAGAGATGACCAGTGCCAGACCACCGGCTACCAGCATCATCGCCAGTGTCGCGATGAAGGACGGGATCCGGAGGTAGGAGATCAGGAACCCGTTGACCGCACCGATCAGCACGCCGGTCAGCACTGCCCCGATGACGCCAACGATGAGCGGCAGACCCATATAGGTAAGGAACACGCCCGCCATCACCGAACAGAGCGCCATGCCGGTACCCACGGAGAGGTCAATTCCTCCCGTGATGATCACGAACGTAGCTCCCAGGGCCAGCAGGCCGATCACCACCGTGGAGAGGAGGATGTCGGAGAGGTTCGCTGCGGTCAGGAAGCGCGGGTTCATGATCCCGAAGGCGATCACGAGGGCAATCAGGCTGCCGAAGGCAAGCAGTTGTTGCAGTGAGGCACGCATCCTGACCTGCCAGTCACTGCCGCCGGGCCCTGATGCGGTACTTGGCTTCGCCTGGTTCCTTGGCCGTTCGGTCTTGGTGGTGCTCATGGGATGGAAACCTCATTGTTTGTGGACTGGTCTAGCGGGTGCAGGGAGCTTTCATGGTGCGTAGCCAGCTCCATGATCTTTTCCTGGGTAGCGTCAGCATTGCTCAGCACTCCGGTGAGCCGCCCTTCGCTCATGACAGCGATGCGGTGAGACATCCGCAACACCTCGGGCAACTCAGAGGAAATCATGATGATCGACTTACCCGTCGTCGCGAGTTCGTTGAGCAGGTTGTAGATTTCGTCTTTCGCACCGACGTCGATGCCCCTGGTGGGCTCATCGAAAATAAGGATGTCGCAGTCCTTCGCGAGCCACTTTGCGATGACGATCTTCTGCTGGTTTCCACCGGAAAGGTTCTTCGCTTCCTGGTAGATGGACGGGGTCTTGATGCGCAGTTTTTCAACCATCGCGCGTGAGGACTGCTGCAGCGCACGGTCCTTCAGCAGGCCGCCCCGGGTGTGGTTGCCCAGGGTGGTTATCGCGATGTTGTCGTTGACCGTCCGCCCAAGCATCAGGCCCAGGTGCTTGCGGTCCTCGGAGAGGTACCCGATGCCCAGCTTCGCGGCGTCTGACGGGTTACCAATGGAGACGCGCTGCCCGTGCACCTCCACCTCACCGGTAGAGGCGTCCGCTCCGACGATCGCACGCGCAACTTCTGTGCGGCCTGCTCCCATCAGCCCTGCAAAGCCGAGGATTTCGCCCCGTCTCAGTTCGAAGGAAACATCCTTCAGAAGCTCCTTGGTACTGAGGTTGCGGACTGCGAGGACCGGCTCGGCGTCCTCGGGTGCTCCCTCTGGACGCAGATCCGTGGTGACATGCCTGCCCACCATGAGCGAAATGACCTCCCGCATGGTGGTCTCCGCCGTATCGACGGTGTCAACGTACTCCCCGTCGCGGATCACCGTGATCCGCTGCGAGATCTGCTTCAGTTCATCCATTCGGTGCGAGATGTAGATGACGCCGGTCTCCTGATTGATGAACCCGCGGATGAGCTGGTGCAGCGTCTGCACCTCGACGTCATTGAGCGCTGCGGTGGGCTCATCCATGATGAGGATCCGCGAGTTCATCGACAGCGCTTTGGCGATCTCAACCATCTGCTGCTTCGCGACGGTGAGGTCTCCAACAATCTGGGTCGGGGTGAGGTCGATGTTGATGCGGTCGAACAGCTCGGCGGTCTGGCGGTTGAGCGCGCGCTCGCTGAGGAACGGGCCCTTCTTGGGCTCCCGCCCGATGTAAATGTTCTGGGCGACGGTTAGATGCCGCATCAGGTTGAATTCCTGGTGGATGATGCTGATGCCCAGGTCCTGGGCGTCCTTGGGCCCGCTGATGTGCGCGCGCTCGCCATCGATCTCGAAGGTTCCAACATCGGGCATGTGGATACCGGAGAGCAGCTTCATCAGGGTGGACTTGCCGGCACCGTTCTCGCCGACGAGCGCCAGCACCTCACCATGCCGCAGGTCGAGGTGCATGTCCGAGAGTGCCTTCACACCAGGGAAGGTCTTGGTGACACCGCTCATCCGCAGCAGTTCAGTTGCGTGTTCGTCCTTGTGAACCGTCATCGGTTCCTCCGTCCGTTATTCAGGTAGACAGCCGTCGCTGTTCCTGCCATGACCGCCGCATGCTCGTCGGGTGAGAGCTGCTCGGCAAGTTGAGCGTTAACCCCGCTGGTTTCCTGATAGGAGCCGCCCAGAATGGATACCGGCCAGTCTCCGCCGTACATCAAGCGGTCCGGGCCGAAGGTTGCGAGCGCCAGGTCCCACACCGGCTGGAGTGCCTCAACGGTCAGGGGCTGGCCAGCCACTGCGAGTCCGGAGACCTTGGCTGACACGTTCGGCAGCTCCGCCAGTTGCTTGAGCTGAGCGCTCCACAGGGCAAAGGCCTCCGCATCCCCGCGGGGCGGTTTGCCGAGGTGGTCGAGCACCACGGTGAGCCCGGGAAGTGCCCGCGCCAGCTCCGCCGTCTCCACGAGATGCCTGGGGAATGCGTTCGGAATGTCGAAGGGCAGGCCCGCCGCTGCAAGCAGTCCCAGCGAGGAGCGGACTTCGGGCAGGGACAGGAAATCATCCCTGGGATCGTCATGCACCAGATGGCGCACCCCGACGAACGCCGGCTCCTGCGCGTACCCGGCAAGCGCCTGCTCTGCAGCCTCGGGTTCATCGAGCGGAACCCAGCCGACGACGCCGGCAATCCAGCTGTGTGCCGCAGCCTGCCGAAGCATGAACCGGGTGTCCGCTGCGGTGTCGTTCGCCTGCACGAGGATTGCGTCACCGACGCCTGCGCCGTCCAGTTCGGCACGCGCTTCCTCCGCTGTGAAGCTGCGGTAGAGCGGGCCGAGGTCTGGGGTCAACCAGCCGTAGCCGCCTTCGGTGAGGTCCCAAAGGTGGAGGTGGGAATCGACTGTGCGGCTCATGCCGGCACCAGCCCTTCCGCGGCGAGTTCGTCCCACAGCCCAGCGGGAAGACTCGAGTCCATGTGCGCCAGGTTCTGCGTGATCTGCGCCGCAGTGCGCGCACCCACCACCACTGTTTCCACGGCAGGGTGCCGCAGGCTGTACTGGATGGCGGCAGCCGGCAGTTCGACGTCGTACTTTCCACACACGGCAGCCAGACGCCGCGCGCGATCAAGGATGTGCTGCGGCGCAGGGGCGTAGTTGTAGTGGGCATCCTCGCGGATGGTCGAGGAAGCGAGGAGGCCGGAATTGAAGACGCCGACGTTCACCACGCCAACTCCCCGGTCAGCGCACGCAGGCAACAGGTCCACCAGCGCGGGCTGCTCCAGGAGCGTGTAGCGCCCGGCAAGCATGATGAGGTCAAGGTCTGCACGCTGCACGCACGCGAGCAGGGCGTCTGCCGAATTGGCACCGACTCCAATTGCCTTGGCCAGGCCCTCGGTGCGCAGCTTCTCCAACGCGGGAAGTGCCTGGGTGATGCCGTCTTCGAGGTTGTATACATCGGGATCGTGCAGGTACAGGATGTCGACGCTGTCCAGCCCCATCCGCTCCAGTGACTCCTCGAGGCTCGCGCGGATCCCGGACTCGTCCGGCGCCCACACGCGCTTGGTGCTGGCGGGCACCTTGAAGCCATCTTCGTCTGACTGGCCGTTGAAGTCCGGGTTGGGGCGCAGCAGGCGGCCTACTTTGGTCGATACCAGGAATTCGTCCCGGGGCTGGTCCCGGAGGAATTCCCCGACCCGGCGCTCGGAGAGGCCCAGCCCGTAGTGCGGCGCCGTGTCGAAGTAGCGGATACCGCCGTCCCAGGCAGCCTGAAGCGTGGCCCGGGCGTCGTCGTCGGACACGTTTCGGAAGAGGTTGCCGATTCCGGCCGCGCCGAAACCCAACCTGCCGAAACCCAAGTGCCCGAAAGGCAGTCCGGACGCGGTCCGTGAGTGGTCGAAGGACATATTGTCAGCCAGCCGCTGCTACGACTTCCGGCAACCACGCCGGACCGTTCGGGAACGAGTACTCCTGCAGCGATGCCATGTGCATCTCGGCACCCGCGCCCGGATCGAGCGGAGGCCAGTAGCGTCCCTGGCGAACATCGATCGGGGTGATGAAGTGCTCGTGAAGGTGGTCAACGAACTCGATCATCCGGCGGTCAAGGGTGCCGGAGACGGCGACGAAGTCGAACATCGAGAGGTGCTGCACGGCTTCGCACAGGCCAACTCCGCCTGCATGCGGGCAGACGGGAACGTTGAACTTGGCGGCCATCAGCAGGATTGCGATATTCTCGTTCACGCCGGCCACGCGCGCTGCGTCGATCTGGAGGACCTGGAGGGCGTCAGCCTGCAGCATCTGCTTGAAGATCACGCGGTTCTGAACGTGCTCTCCGGTAGCAACGGGGATGGGTGCTACGCCCCGTGCAATCGCCGCGTGGCCCAACACATCGTCAGGGCTGGTGGGCTCTTCGATCCAGGCGACATCGAACTCGGCGAGCTGCTTCATCCAGCTGATGGCCTCGGCCACGTCCCAGCGCTGGTTGGCGTCGACAGCAATCAAGATGTTCGGTCCCACGGTTTCACGGGCAATGCGGAGACGACGGCGGTCATCCTCAACGTCGCCGCCCACCTTGAGCTTAATCTGGGGAAAACCTTCTTCAACTGCCTCGCGGCACAGCCGGGCGAGCTTCTCATCCGAATAACCCAGCCAGCCTGGAGTGGTGGTGTAGGCAGGGTAGCCACTGGCGAGCAGTTCTTCCTCGCGCTGCTTGCGCCCGGGCTCAGCCTTGCGCAGGATGCTCAGGGCCTCCTCACGGGTGATGGCGTCGGTCAGGTACCGGAAATCCACCAGGTCAACGAGTTCCTCGGGTGTCATCCGTCCGAGCAGCTGCCACAACGGCAGGCCGGCGCGCTTGGCCTTGAGGTCCCACAGCGCGTTGACGACGGCGCCGATGGCCATGTGCATGACGCCCTTCTCCGGGCCGAGCCAGCGGAGCTGTGAATCGTGGACGAACAGCTTCCAGGTGGCGCCCATGTCACCGAGCAACTCTTCGGTATTGCGCCCAATCACGTGACCTTTGAGGGCGTCGATGGCCGCAGCTTCCACGTCATTGCCGCGCCCGATGGTGAACACGAACCCGTGGCCCTCGTGCCCGTCACCGGCGTCAGTGACAATTCGGAGGTAGGCCGCGGAGTAGTCCGGGTCCAAGTTCATTGCATCGGAACCGTCGAGGTGTTTCGAAGTGGGAAAGCGGACGTCGAACGTCTCGACTGCTGTGATGGTGCTCAATGCCGTGGCTCCTGGTGCTTCATTGCGGCCCCAAGGCCTCAACCGGATTGGTCTGACTTCTTCGAGAATAAACATCAGATGTCTGTGTGTCAATGACTACATTTTGCGCTATCGTTTCATCACGGAGCGTCCACACGGCACGCCCACGGTATTCAGATCCACCCAGTGTTTTCAGGCGAGAAAGGCTTTCCATGTACTTCCTGCGATTGGGAGAACGAGGCTCGGAGATACCGGCGGTCAACGACGGCGGAACCACCTATGACCTCCGCGGCATCACAGCAGACATCAACGGTGCGTTCCTCGCCGACGACGGCGTCGCAGCAGCGCGGGCTGCCCTGGAAGCCGGCAAGCTTCCCGTCCTGGAGGGGGCTGACGCCCTGCGGGTTGGCCCACCTGTCGCGCGGCCAGCTGCCGTCGTCTGCGTGGGGATGAATTACGCGGCCCACGCCGCTGAATCCGGCGCAGCTCCGCCTATCCGCCCGGTGATTTTCTTCAAGCCATCCAACACTGTCGCCGGTCCGTATGACGCTGCACCCATCCCGCCGGTAGCGGAGAAGTACGACTGGGAGGTGGAGCTCGGCATCGTCATCGGACGGGAGGCCAGCTACCTGTCCTCCCCGGAGGAAGGCGCTGCTGCCATCGCGGGGTTCGTGCTGGCCAATGATCTATCCGAGCGCGAGTACCAGATTCCAGGTGACGCCGGGCAGTGGACCAAGGGCAAGTCACTGCCCGCCTCGACGCCGCTGGGCCCCTGGCTGGTACCCGCCGACGAGATCGACGCAGGCAACCTGCGGTTACGCAGCTGGGTGAATGGCGAGCCGCGCCAGGATTCGAAGACATCAGATCTCATCTTCGATTGCGCAACGGTGGTGCATCACATCAGCCAGTACATGGTGCTTGAGCCGGGAGACGTGATCCTCACCGGCACACCGGAGGGCGTTGCCCTGTCGGGGCGCTTCCCCTATATCCAGCCCGGCGACGTCGTCGAACTCGAGATTGACGGCCTCGGCCGTCAGCGGCAGGAATTCTTTAGGAAGGAAACCCGGTGACGCACCTGTTCCCCGTACAGCGTGAACTCGAAGGCATGGTGGCAATCGTCACCGGCGGCGCATCGGGCATCGGCGCGGCCATCGCGACGCGGCTCCACGCGGCTGGCGCGAGCGTCGCTGCGTTCGACCTGCAGCCCGAGTCTGCGCCCGACGGAGTAGAGGGCGTCCGGTGCGACATCGCCGACGACGCATCGGTACGTGCCGCCGTCGAGCAGGTGAGCGCCAAGTACGGACGCCTGGACATCGTGGTGAACAACGCCGGCATCGGCGCTCAGGGGTCGGTTGAGACCAACGACGACGACGAATGGCACCGCGTGTGGGACATCAACGTGGTTGGCCTGGTCCGTGTGAGCCGCGCTGCCCTGCCGCATCTGCGGAACTCGCCGGCGGCCGCCATCGTCAACACTTCATCCATCGCCGCCACGGCAGGGCTCCCCCAGCGCGCGCTGTACACGGCCACCAAGGGTGCGGTGCTGTCTCTGACCCGCGCCATGGCGGCTGACCATCTGCGTGAGGGCATCCGCGTCAACGCCGTGAACCCCGGCACCGCCGACACCCCTTGGGTTGCACGCCTGCTCGATTCCGCACCGGACCCGGCGGCGGAGCGTGCGGCCCTTGAGGCGCGGCAACCGCACGGGCGCCTGGTTTCGGCGGACGAGGTGGCGGGCGCGGTCGCCTACCTGGCGTCACCGTCGTCGGGCTCCACCACCGGAACGGCCATAGCCGTGGACGGCGGAATGCAGGAGCTGAGGCTGCGCCCCGCGTAGAGTTCCGAGAGTGGCACCCTGGTTCGCGGAAAAGGACGCTCAGCTGCACCGTCGTGCGCTCCTACTGAGCGCCGTCGGTCTTGCCCTGGCCGGTTGTACGCCCCCGAGTCCGCTCGGGAAACCAGAACCAAGCCCGCCCCTGCGCACACAGACTGCACCGACGCAAACGCCTGAACCACCCACACCATCTGTCTCCCCCACTGCTGCTCCGAGTCCATCGGCGCCGTCCCTTCCCACACGGGAGGACATTCTGCGGGCATACTCGGGAACGATGCCCTCGCACTGGGGGCTTGACGTGCCGGGGGTGATGAGCCGGCTCCCCTCCACCAGCGGCGCCGCGCTGACGCTCGACTACTGCGGTGGACCAAGTGGGTCCGGAACTGACCGTTCAATCCTCGACGCCCTCAGAACGCAGAGACTGCCAGCCACACTGTTCCTCAACGCACGCTGGATCGACGCGAACCCAATGGTCGCCAGGGAACTCGCCGAGGATCCGCTCTTTGAGCTTGCCAACCATGGAACCAGCCACGTTCCCCTGAGCGTCACGGGGTTGAGCGCTTACGGACTGGCCGGAACCGGCGGGCTGGCACAGGTGTACGACGAAATCGTGTTCAACGCCCGCAAACTCGAAGAACTGACCGGGAAATGGCCGCGCTTTTTCCGGTCAGGAACAGCCCACATCGACGACGTCGCCGCGTCGGTATGCCGGGATCTCGGCATGATCCCGGTCGGCTTCACGATCAACGGCGACGGCGGCGCCACCTTTCCCGCCAACGTTGTCACGCAGGAAGTCAGCCGTGCGGTGCCCGGAGACATCATCATCGCCCACGGTAACCAGCCCGCCGCAGCTACAGGTGCCGGACTCTCAGAAGCATTGGTCAGCCTCAAGGACGCCGGCGTACCTCTGCTTACGCTCAGTGAGGCGACTGCCGCCTGAGCTAACGCACCCGTTCGGCCCGGGTGAACCTTGTCCTGGCGCCGGAGCTGATACTGATCAGCACCGGCGTCTGCGTACCAAGCGTGGCGTCCAGCGCCTTCACGAGGGCGGATACCTCCTCGGTCACCACGTAGGGAGCTACTCCCTGGCGCGGGAACACGCGGATCTTGAGTGCAGGCTGCCCCTTGAACTCCCACGTGGTGACACTGGAATTCACCAGGTCCACCCGCTCTGCCAGCGCCGCTTTGAGTGCCTGCTCGGCCACTGCACTGTTGATGGTGATGTTGCCGGGGGCGCTGTCTTCGGAGCCGCCGTCGTAAGACAGGGTGCCTGAACGCCCCTTGCCCTGGTTGCTTACCCAGGTGAGCATCAGGATGATCACCAGCACCATCAGGAGCGCAAGCGCAAGCCACAGCCAGCTGTCCCGTTGGCCCTCAAGGGTGGTTGCGTCGAGCGCGTCCCCAATCGTCTGGCCGAGCCCTGCGGAAGCGCCGGCCCACCAGCGTGCCACCGCCGGAATGGTGAGGGCGGCCGCAAACGCGCCGATAGCCATCAGGATCAGCCCGAAAAGGGCAAGGAGAATCCGGTTCACTGTGCGGGGTGTCTGGTTCACTGACCAATCACCCCCGACGGCGCGATGGCCACACGCACTGCCGGCACAGGCTCGACGGCGGTACGGCGCAACTCGTCCTCCACAGCCGATTGCACAGCCTGCTCATCCACTGGGATGCCCGACGTCGGGCGCACCTGCACCTCGACCACGCGCCGCCCGATGGTGACCAGCACCTGGTCCGGCGTAACTCCCACCGCCAACCGTGCGCGGCGGGCAAGAGAGGAAGCCAGCACCTCGGAATCGACAACGACGGCGGCGCGCTCGTTGGGAATGCTCAGCCTCGCCTTGCGACCCGGCAACACCGCGCTGAGAAAGAAAATGAGCCCGATCAGGAAAAGCAGCGCTCCAGCAGCGCCCAGCAGCGACGGCGCAATGCTCCCGGGGAGCGATCCGATCCACGCCGCCACACCCTCAGGCCCAACGAGCCAGGGGTCCTGCCCCAGGGCAATCAGCGCGGCCTCAAGCATCACGTAGAAGCACACCAGGATGACGATCGCCGCTACTACCGCGGAAGGCACCGCACGGGAAGAGTGCAGTTCCCTGGCGACCACCTTTGAAGTAATCCGCGATTGTTCTTCGTTCATTTGGCGCGGCCGCTCTCCGACAGGCGGGCACCCGTGACGCGGATGTCCACCCTGCTGAGACCGGACCCGCTCAACTCGGTGACCCGCCGCAGTATTTCGTCCTTGGCGCGGTGCACCCGCGCGCTCACGGACCCGCCCAGGGTGTCCACGGCTCCGGGGTCAGCGACGACACGGTGCAGGGACGGGAGGCTGATCGGTAACGCAAGATGCAAAGCCAGCATGCCGGCGTCGTCGGACCAACTGGCCCGGACGTCCCGGGCGGGAACATTCAGGACGTCAGCGGCGACGGCGCGCGCGGTGCTGGTCAGGGCCTGGGTGCTGATGCGGTTGTGCCCGGCGAGCCGGCCCGGCACGTGTTGGGAAGCAGTCACGAGGAGGAGCGGCGTCCGGCCAGGGCATCGCGGACACTGCGCAGGTCCAGCTTGCCCTCAGCCACCCGGCCCACGAACGCACCGATCGCCATGAACAGCGCGACCAGCAGGAACCCCCAGAAGTTGAAGATCAGTGCGGCGAAAGCCAGCACCGTACCGATGAGGATTCCGACGACAGTGAGGTTCATGGTGTCTCCTTAGCTCGCCGCCGGGCGCGGCTTTTCGGTGCTCTTCGGGTCATTGAGCCCGGGCACATGGACGTCATTGATCTCCACATTGACTTCGATAACCTGCAGGCCGACGAGCTCACCCACGTTGGTAAAGACGGCGGCCCGCACCTGGTCAGCGACGTTGGTCAGCGGGTGGCCATACTCCGCCACCAGGTTCACGTCTACGGCGACCTGGACTTCGCCGACCTCGACATGGACTCCCTGCGCGAGGTCGCTGGCGCCGACGACGTCGCGAAGCGCTCCCAGCGCACGCCCGGATCCGCTGCCGAGGGAATACACGCCCGGCACCTTTCGGGCGGCGATCGCGGCTACCTTCGCAACCGCAGTATCGGAGATGGTGGTTTTTCCCCTCGGGGACTCCAGCTGGGGAGACACGGTGAAAGAGGTTGGTGAAGGAACTGTTGCCGGCTGGGTTGGTTGTTCTTTATCCATGTGCAAGACGTCCTTTCGCTCCTGCCCAGCCTAACCCTTCTGTTGAGCCTTTGGCAGCGTCGCAACGATCACTGGACAGGCTCACCACAGTGGTCCTGGAGCCACTGCTGAACCGGCTCAAGGGCGGTACGGAAAGCCGGCTCGTCGAAGTGGCCCGAGCCGGGGGCACCGGACTCGGCGGCGTCGGCGATGCGGATGAAGTGGGGCTGCAACTCCACCGGAACCTTGGCCTCAAGGCTCTGCAACTGTTCGTTGAGACTCGACATCGTTTCGCGGTCGTCCTCGCCGATGAAACTGAGCGGAGCAAGCAGCACGGAGGAAACCCCGGCGGCCACCACCACGCAGTCCTCCATGAGCGCTTCCGCAGACACGCTCGACGGCGCTGCCTCCGAGGGCGCGATCTCCGGGGTCGCCGATTCCGAGGGCGCGAGCCGCTCCTGCGGTGGTGCGGCCTCCAGGGTGGGGGTCGCTTCGGGCTGGGAATCCGGGGCATCGAGTGTTGCAACCGGTGTGCTGTCCTGCGTCCCGGCACAGGAGGACATGGCGAGCGCCAGGAGACATGCACTGGTTAACGCGAGCGGCACTCTCACTCCTGGTGACCCTCCCAACTTGCTGGCTCCTCATGACCTGGCACCCCGTACCGGGTACCCGATACGTGTTAACGGCCCGCACCGCCAGTCTTCTCCCGCCACTGGCAAGTCTTTGGCCGGCTGGCGTAAACGACAGCGCCCTGATCGCCGTCGGCGTGAGAAGTGGGACCATGCGTGCCGAGGTGGAAGAACGCGCCGAGCAGGCCCACGGCGGGCACCTTGAACTTGATGGGACTCCGGGAGGCGGGCTGACCGTCCGGGTGCGGTTCGGCGTCGAAAGCCAACCAGCGTCGGCAACAGGCGGCTACGGATAACTACTTCTTTGCGCTCTCGAACCCGGTTCGCGTCATGGTGCCCCAGACCTGCTTCTTTCCGCGCAGTGCTGCCCACCAACCCTGCATGCGCCAGAGTGCTGTGAGCTGCCGGTACCCGATGTTCTCCTGCACTGACACCAGCAGCGCTACCCCGAGGTCCCTCCAACGGTTGTAGCGGTGGAAGGACGCCTCCTCCACGAGCAGGGCCATCAGGGAGACGAAAATTGCGTAGAGGTAGGCAACCGCCACGAACGCCAGCGCGTAAGGCACGTTCACCACTCCGAGCAGCAGACCGAGCGGGACGATGATGATGCCGAAGATCTCGATTGCAGGCGCGACGAGCTCGAAAATCCAGTAATAGGGCAGCGCCACCATTCCCACCGAGCCATAGCGGGGATTGAACGTCATCCCCTTGTACTTGGTCAGCACCTCCCAGAGCCCGCGGTGCCAGCGGCGGCGCTGACGCGCGAGCACGGCGGCTGTGGACGGCACTTCCGTCCAGCAGACCGGCTCGGCAATGAAGATGACGCGGTACTTCCTCTTCTCCTGGCGCATCTTGCGGTGCAGTCGCATCACCAGCTCGAAATCTTCGCCGATGCAGTCAGGGTCCAGTCCGCCGGCCTCAAGGATCAGGTCACGGCGGAACATTCCGAACGCACCGGAGATCAGGATGAGCGAGTTCAGCTGCGACCAGCCTGCACGTCCCAGCAGGAAGGAGCGGAGATACTCGACGATCTGGATGCGGGCGAAGTAGTTGCGCGGCATCTTCACGTCCACCACGCGTCCGGCGACCACCTCGCAGCCATTCGCCACACGCACGACGCCGCCGGTAGCGATGACCCGCTCGGGGTCGTCGGTGAAAGGCTTGGACACCACCAGGAGCGAGTCCGGATCAAGCAGGCTGTCAGCATCGACCATCACGACGAGGTCCTTGGAAGCCGCGTTGAGCCCCATATTCAAGGAATCAGAGCGGCCTGAGTTCTCCTTGTCGATCACCACGATCGGCAGTGCTGCGCTGCGCGAACGGTAGACGCCCCGTACTTTTCCGCGGACGGGCACCTTGATGAGGACCTCACGCGGGTCTTTAACAAGGTCATACACATCGATCAGGGTCTGCAGAGTCTCGTCCGTGCTGCCGTCATTGACGATCACCACCTCGTGATCCGGGTAGCGCAGGTCAAGGACCGAGCGGACGGACGTGGCGATCACCGCCCCCTCGTTGTACGCGGGCATGAGCACAGAGATTCCGGGGCTGAGCGGGGACGCCGCGGTGGAACGTTCCCCCGCGAAGGCTTGCCGGCGAAGGTGTGAGGAAAAGTTCACACTGGCCAGCAGGATGAGCAACAGCAAGGACGTATTGATCACGAGGAAGTAGGCCAGGACGGGGTAGGCGGTGACCTGGAAGATCCACTCGACTACATTCCTCAGCCCTTCGATGAAGGCTTCCATGGCTCCCTATCCATCCACCAGTATTCGCCGGACATCGGCATCGACCCGCAGCAGCACCTGTTGCCGGACCTCCCGCGCTTCCACACCGGGCATCATTTTCAGGGCAACGCCCGCGGCCTGGCGGACGGATGCGGAGGCATCCGGCGAGCTGGCCAGGTCGGCGAGCACCTGCGTTGCAGGCTTGTGGCCCAGCCTGCCCAGCGAACGTGCGCTGGCCGCGATGACGACGTCGGACGCGTCCCCGCGCTGCGGCTCGAGGACCAGGCAGTCATGGAGGGCCTGCGCCGCTTCGGACATCATCAGCAAACCCACCACGGCGGCTGATCCGTACCGGATGCCGGGATCGGGGTCCCGAAGACCCTCGATGAACACGGCGGGGTCCTGTTCAGGCATGCTGAGCAAAGCGTTCGCAGCAACCGAGTGCGGGATGCCGCTGTTGAGCGCGAGGGCGTCGACGAGGTGCCCGCTGGCCTCGGGGCGCGCAGCGACACCCAGTGCACGTGCGGCGACCAGGCGCACTTCGACGCTTTTGTCGGTGAGCGCGCGGGTGAGCGGCCTGACAACCTCCGCGCCCCCAAGGATTCCGAGGAGTTCCGCGGCGCCGGCGCGCTTGATGGCGCTCGATGAGCTGATCTGGGCAAGCGACTTCTGCAGGAGCCCGCGTTCGTCGAGCACCCTCACCATCGCCTCCCGAACCTCGCCGCGCACCTCGGGGATCATGCGCAGGAGGGTCGCCTCGACGTGCGTGCCGACGGCACCCGAGGTAGCGGCGAGCTCGCTGACGAGTGCGTCCAGATCTTCGTCCTCCGCAACGGCAAGGGAAACCACCTGTTTGCGGATCGCGGCGTCGAACACAGTGCGGCGACGCTCGCGCCTATGGCGCACTGCTTTAATAACGACGACGGAGGCTAGCGCCGCTATGCACGCCGCCGCCAGTGAAATCATGGCAATAGCGAGGACATCCCAAGAAACCAGCACGATTGTCCTAGCTCCGGGTTCAGCGCGAGAGGATGCCGGCGACCCTTGCCGCCAGCTCCCTTGGGCTGAAAGGCTTGACCACGTAGTCGGTGATGCCCGCAGCGAAGCCGCTTTCGATGTCGCGTTCCTGGTTCTTGGCCGTCAGGAGGATCACCGGTACGGAAATGGGTGGCTCGGCGGCGCGCATCATCCGGACCATGTCCACGCCTGACATGCCGGGCATCATGACGTCGGAAATCACGAGGTCGTACGCGTTGTTGGACGCGAGCTCGAAACCGGCCACACCATCACCGGCCGTCTCCACCTCGTAGCCGCTTGATTCAAGCTTGGTTGAGACCAGGTCGCGGATGTCGGCGTCGTCGTCGACCACCAGGATTTTATGTGGCATGTACAGCCCCTTCATGCATGCTCGTTACATCTAGCTCCATGTTGCCCTAAGCGTAGACGACGGCGGGATGCATCGATTCGGAGCGGGCCGCGGAGGACGCTACACGTCCTCAGATGAAGTTGCGGGCAAGCAAAAAGCCCCCGGTTTCCCGAGGGCTTTCAGTGGTGGCTCCGACCGGCGTCGATCCGGTGACCTTTCGATTTTCAGTCGAACGCTCTACCAACTGAGCTACAGAGCCTTGCGACCATCTTGCGATGATCACCGTTGACGCTCGGATTTCTCCGGCCGCCTGAGCGACCCTGACGGGACTTGAACCCGCGACCTCCGCCGTGACAGGGCGGCGCGCTAACCAACTGCGCTACAGGGCCTTGCGATTTTTGCAAGAGTTTCATCCTACCAGCACCGTTTCCGTGCTTTGGACCGCTACTCCTGCGTACCCCCAACGGGATTCGAACCCGTGCCGCCGCCGTGAAAGGGCGGTGTCCTAGGCCGCTAGACGATGGGGGCCAGGACCACACAAGCGATTTACTCCTCGTTGTGGACCTCTAAAACTATAGGGCCTCGCGAACGATTCCACCAAATGTCGGGCAGGCCCACCAAAGGCGCTCTGAATGCACGGGTTAGAGTTCTTGCGTGCCTATTGAGATGAGCCTCTCGGACTTCGAATCGGCGGTGGATGACGCCATCGACCAGATCCCCGACAGGCTGGCGCGGGCCATGAGCAACGTGGCAATTTTCGTGAAGGAAGAGTACGAACCAGCCCCCGGTGAAGACCCCGAAACCGAGTTGCTCGGACTCTACGAGGGCACCCCGCTGACCGAACGGGATTCGTGGTGGGAGGCCGGGTCACTGCCGGACCGCATCAGCATCTTCCGGCAGCCGCTTCTCAGGCTCTGCGATTCCCGTGAGGAACTGGTCCAGGAAATCCTGGTGACCGTGGTCCACGAGGTGGCACACCACTTCGGCATCGACGATGATCGGCTTCATGAACTCGGCTGGGGATAGGCAGGTTCCACCTCCCGGCGGACTGTTCATACTTGATGTATGAGCGCACACTCCCACGGGCCGCATCCCGTCACGGCTACCGGAAAGCACCGCCGGAAACTGGTGCTGGTCGTATCAATCACCCTTGCCGTCGTCGTCGTGCAGGTTATCGGCGCCGTACTCTCGGGCTCGCTGGCCCTCCTGGCTGACGCGGGGCACATGCTCTCCGACGCCGCGGGCGTCTTCATCGCACTGCTGGCTGCCTGGATCGCCACCCGTCCCGCAACTGTCCGCAGCACCTACGGGTACCAGCGGGCCGAGGTTCTCGCAGCCCTTGCGAATGCGTTGCTGCTCATGGTCATCGCCGTCGTTATCGGAATTGAGGCTATCCGGCGCTTCGGTGAGGTATCTGACGTGCGGACCGACATCATGCTGGTTGCGGCGATACTGGGCGCCCTGGCCAATCTCGCGTGCCTGCTCATCCTGCACGGCGGCCATAAGGAAAGCCTGAACATCCGAGGAGCTTACCTGGAAGTCCTCGGCGACCTGCTCGGTTCGATTGCCGTGATCATTGCGGCCATTGTCATTGCATTCACCGGATACCAGCAGGCTGACGCCATCGCCTCCATCGCGATCGCGGCGATGATCATCCCAAGGGCGTGGAGCCTGCTGCGCGACGTGATCAACGTACTGCTGGAGGCTGCCCCCAAGGGTGTTGACCCGGCAATGATCCGCGAGCATATCCTCAGCGTCGATGGAGTGGTGGACGCCCATGACATCCACGCCTGGACCATCACCTCCGGCGTACCCGTGTTTTCCGCGCACGTGGTGGTCGATTCAGAGGCGCTCAACGCGGAAGGCGTGGACAAGATGCTCGACCGGCTGACGCACTGCCTCAGTAACCATTTCGATACCGAGCACTGCACTTTCCAACTCGAACCGCTGGAGCACGCAACGCACGAAAATCACCAGCACGCCTGACAATTCGCCGACACGCCGTGAAGGATGGGGCGAAATGACACCAGTGTTGTTTATGGTACTCGTGTGACGAATGTTGCCAAAGTGACATTCGGGGCCATATCCTCGTGACTGTTTGGTAACCATCCGAGGATTGAGTCATGCTGCACACCCAGCCGAAACGTTTCGTCTCCACAATGTCCACCGTGCTCGCAGCGTCTCTCCTGACGGTCAGCCTCACCTCGGCTCCCGCGTCGGCTGATGAATTGCCGACAGCCTCCGAGGTCAAGGCCGCAGAACGCAGCGAGGCCGACGCCGCTTCTCTTGTCGGAGATATCGAGGGCCTCCTTGAAGACGCCGCCGCCCAGCTCCAGGAAGCCCAGGTCGAGGCGATGCAGTTCCAGGGCGCCTACGTGGATGCGCTGGCCGAACTCGATGAACGCCGCGCGACAGCGAACCGCTTCAAGGCCGAGGCTGAGCGTGCCGCAGAATCTTATGCCGCCGCGTCGATTGAAGTTGGCCAGCTGGCAGGCGATATTTACCGTGCCGGTGGAATCATGCGCGACATGAGCCTGTTCGCCTTCGCGGAAGACCCGGGCAGCATCATGTACCAGGCGTCCACCGTTGAGGGGCTCGCTGCTTCCCGCACCCGGACCGTCAACGACGCCGAGACGGCAGCACGATCACTTGAATCACTCAGGGCATATGCCGCCGAAGCGGAGAAGGCCGCTGCCGACGCCGCGGAAGACGCCGAGCAGGCCGGTAAGGCCACCGAGGCCGCCATGGCCTCCGCCGCCGACCTTGTTGAGCAGAAGCAGGCCGAGCGCGCCACCCTGGTACAGCAGCTGGCTCAGCTGCGGAATACGACGGCGGCGCTTGAGGAAGAACGCGTCGCCGGACTCGAGCAGCAACGCCGCGAAGAGGAATTGGCGCGCATACTGGCAGCTTCAAGCGAAGCAGCGGGAGCGGCGCCAAGCGGTGGAGACCCGGCTCCGCCAGCTCCCTCACTGGTGCCTGCACCGGCGGCGAATCCTGGCGTTCCCGCTCCGCAACCCGCGCCTCCAGCTCCGGCACCCGCACCCGCACCCGCACCCGCTCCAGCGCCCCCGGCGGTGGATCGGCCGGCTCCGGCACCGCGCCCGACGACGCCGGCACCCGCACCGCGGCCACCTGCACCAGCACCGGCACCCCAGCCGCCTGCCCCGCAACCTACGCCACCGCCAGCACCTCAGCCCACGCCGCCTCCAGCGCCGGCCCCACCGCCGCCGCCCACCACCAATCCGGGTGGAGTTGCCGCGGCCGTCCAGTATGCACGGGCGCGCGTCGGAGCTCCTTACTACTACGCCTGGGGCGGCAACGGACCCCGCGGGTACGACTGCTCCGGCCTCGTGCAGCAGGCGTTCGCCTCGGCGGGCATCTCGCTTCCACGAACCGCGTCCCAGCAGTTCTACGCAGCGCGGACCCACGTGCCGCTGTCCCAGGCCCAGTTCGGCGACCTCGTCTTCTGGGGTGAAGGCGCAGGCATCTGGCACGTGGCCATCTACGTTGGCAACAACACTGTGGTCAACGCGCTTAACCCGTCGCAGGGAATCCTCGAGGTCAACCTCGCGAACATGAGCGGAATGGGCGCGCTCAACCCGATGGCAGCACGCTTCTGAGCCTGTAGCGGGGGCACGGTTGCGGCCGATGGTCGGTCAGCAGTCGGCGGGACGTGCTTCAGCCCTTAGAACCCAGCGTCAGCCGGTGGGACCCACCATCGGCCCGAACTTCTCCCGATCCAGCAGACGCGGATCCTCCCGGTCCGGAACAACCAGCACGGGACCCTTCGCGTGATGAAGGACGCCCTGGCTGGTTGACCCCATCAGCATGCCCGCGAAACCACCGCGCCCGCGGGTGCCGAGCACCACCAGTTCAGCGGTCCGCGACGACTCTATGAGCACCTCCACCGGAGGGCCGTTGCGCAGCTCCACCGAGATTTCCACCTGAGGGAAATGGCTCTGCAGCCAGGCCTTGCCTGCGCCCAACTGCTCCATGATCTCCGCCTGGAGCGCCTCCCGGTCCACGGGTGTTGGCATCCACGCAAGCGACCCTGTGAACGGCGGAAGGGAACAGACTACCCGCAAGGGTATTCCGCGGGTCTGTGCCTGTTCAGCTCCTACGAGGGAAGCCATGCGCGCCTGCTCCGAGCCGTCAACACCGACCACGATGACCTTCTCAACATCTTCCGCGCGCGGACATGGTGCGCCCTTTGTCTTCGGGGAGGGCACACCGGCCTCGTCAAGCCGCGGAGCGCACGAGAGAGGTACGACGACGGTGGGGCACTTCGAATGGGCAGGGAGGGCGCTGCTGACCGAGCCGAGCAGGCGGCCCACGAAACCGCCCCGTCCACGCGAGCCGACAACCATCAGTTCGGCGTCCTCGGACAGCTCAAGGAGTACCCCTGACGCGTCTCCGGTCTCCACCCTCGGGAGAACGTCGATGTTGTGGGAAGCGATCTTGCTCACGGCCTGGTCCAGCACCGCCTGTGCACCTTCGCGGACAACTGAATCATCGACGGTTGCGTATCCGGCGTCCATGCTGGAGGCGGCGAACACCGGAACCGTGTAGGCGGTCACCACATGGAGAGGAGTACGACGGCGTTCAGCCTCCCTGGCGGCCCACACGAGGGCGCACAAGCTCTGGTCAGACCCGTCCACACCAACCACGATTCCGTGCCTGACAGAGTGCCCGGCAGCGCCCGGCGTATACTCTCCACCCATGTCCCGCCTCCTTGCGGTAGAACCTTCCGGCATCGTTGCTCAGCCGTCCAGTCCTTTGTAGCCTACTCTCCGGTACGGGTCTATCCACGGCCTGAAAAGTTATATAGGCTTCGAGAAATCGTTACAGGGCGGATGGTCTCCCAGCGGGGACTGCCGCCTGTTTTCGAGTGTGCTTGGTTGACCCGTTCGCAGCCAAGCCTCCGCACGGCCCGGAAGAGGCGCCGGGCCGTGCGGAATTCTCCTTCGTCCAGGAGGTTCCTGCGTGATTTCGACGCCAAGCACGTCACCTGATTCCGCGCTGCCACCTGCCGCCGAGATGACAACCACCGTGGTGATCGGTTCCGGACTTTCAGGCCTGGCAGTGGCCAGCGAACTCAGTCGCCGGGGCGTGCAGGCGATCGTTGTCGAGAGTGCCGAATGCCTGAGCACTGGCCCCTCGCGGACTGTCATGACCGATTCAGTTTCCCTCTCGGAGCGCAGCGAACTGCTCCGCCTGCTGCGCTGCTACGCTTCGAGCCACGCGCTCGACATCCGGCAGGAAACAGTTGCTGAAGGCCTGTGCATGGTTGGCTACTCGAACCTCCTGCCTGCACCGGTGCTTGGGTCGAAGAAGTGGGCTATCCAGACCGGCAATGGAGTGCTCCTCGCAGACCACGTGGTCCTCACCAAGTATCCGGAGAGCCAGCTACGGCGCTTCGTGCTCTCCCTCGGGCTCGCTGCCGGGCGTGACCTCAAAGGCGCCCTGCGCGCGATCGGCCTCTACCTGATCGGTGTCGGGGAGAGTCTCACACCGACCACCCGGGAGATTGTCCGTCAGGCCAAGGTGATCAGCGATGCCATCTCTGCCCACGGAGCTTCCGCGGCGCACGCGGTGCAGCCGGTGAAAGCGGCGGTCTTGAAAGCCGCACTTCCCAGCGCTCCTGCGCGGCCGGCCATTACCGCCTAGCTAAGCTATCCGGCGTCGTTATTTCCCTGCTTCAACCGGCGGCGGGCGCCCAACGCGAGCACTACGGCAAGCACCACAAGCACCGCGATCATCAGGATCACGCCCCACGACATGCCGGAATCAGCTGCCGGCTCCTGGTCGAGTGCCTCCGGCTCGCCCGTCTCGATAGGCCCAGCCGTACCGGCCGAAGCGCCAGGCGTCTCCGAAGCGGACGCTCCGCCGGAGGCAGTGAATTCGAACGTTCCCTCGATGGGATGCGAGTCTGACGAAACCACACGCCAGTTCACCGTGTAGCTGCCTGCGGGTGCTCCTGCCCGGATGGTCTGGGAAGCGACGGCGTCAGTGATGGATACGTCGCCCTCCGCCCAGTCTTCGCCGGCCTCGTCCAGCACCTGAACTTCAGACCCGATGGTCGCTGGAACGTTATTGAAGGTCAGCTCGATGGCTTCCGGGACCTGCTCGAGTGTGGCTCCTGGTTCAGGGTTCGACGACGACAGTTCGTCATGTGCCGACGCTCCGCCCGCACTACCCAGGACAAGGCTGAACGCGATGAGGAGAACACCCGCGAGGAGCGCGGCGATGCGGGCGATCTGGCGGACACCGGGCGTCGCAGAAAGGGCAACGGAATCAGGCTTCATAGTCCTAAGGGTACTGGCGGTTACTGACAGCTCGCTGGCCGTCAGTCGTGAAGGACGGCGGCGCCGCTGATGAAGCGGGTCACCTGTTCCGCCTGCCAAAGGTGCGCTGGCACGCCGCCGCCCAGCAGTTCACGGGCCAGTCCTGGATCTTCCGCGATCGGTGCGTCGCACCCCGCGATGATCACGTTCCCGTAGCGCCGGCCCTTCAGCATGGCCGGGTCCGCGATGATCACGGTGTTGGTGAACGCCGATGAGATGGTGGCGGCTTCACGACGGGCCATCTTGAGGTCAGGTGCGTCGCCGCAGTTGACTACGTAGACGCCATCGACGCCGAGTACGCGTTTGGCATGCTCCACGAATTCGAGGGTAGTGAGTGGTTTCGGGGTGCGGCTGCCCGCGAAAACGTCGCGGATGATGAGGTCGCGGCTGTTGTCGGTGAGGGACTCCGTAACCTCCCGCGCCTCCCCCACCCTGATCCGTAGGAGCGGGGCACGCGGCAGGTCGAACCACTCGCGGACGAGGGCAGCCAGCGTGCCGTCCAGTTCGACGACGACCTGCCGGGCGTCCGGGAACGACGCCGCGAAGCTGCGTGCCAGCGAACACGCACCGCCGCCAAGATGGAGCGCCCGTAACCTGTGCGTCGGCGGCCACTGCGAGGTTGTGAGCGAGCTGATCCAGCGCATGTACTCGAAGTCCAGCCGGGCCGGATCACTGAGGTCGATGTGGGAGCTCGGCACTCCGTTGATGTGGAGTACCCAGCCGTTGGGATTGAACCGGTCTGCAGCGAGTTCGCAGGTCCCGGTGTCGATGGTGTGCACCCCTGCTACGGGGCCGGACTCCGGTTCTGCACCTTTACGGTCCCGTTGACGGCCCACCTACCGGTGCACCGGCACGGCGGGGCGGACCAGACGGATTTCGTGCAGTCCGTTCCAGCGCTCGGAGAGCTGCTCGGTTGCACCGTCGGGTTCGAAGCCAAGCTTCCGGTAGAAGGAGATTGCGCGTTCGTTTCCGTCCAGGACCCAGACCAGCGCTGCCGCATCGCCGATCGCAGCATCGGCGAGGTCCTTGCCCAGCCCCGTGCCGTAGTGCTCCTCGAGCACATAGATCATGAAGAGCTCGGTCTCGGCCGGCGGATTCTCGCCCCGCGCCTCGCCTCCACCGGAGATGCCCACGATTGTGCCGTCGTCGTCGACCGCCACGAACGGGATGTTGCCGGTCGCGTCAAAGCCCATCCGCCAGGCTTCGGCCTGCGCCTCGATACTGTCATCGAGGCTCCCGAGAATCTCTTCGCTGAGCCGCCCACGGTAAGCCTGGCGCCAGCCCTGGTTTTTCATGCGGAGGGCGGCTTCGATCTCGTCTATGCGGAGCGGGCGGATGGTGACCATGGCGTTCATGCTATCCCGGCGGGGCTCCGCAACTCAGAGCCGGTGCATCCGGAACATCGGCTTGTGGTGCCAGACCGGCCCGCACAGCATGCTGGTGCCGTCCGGTACAAACCCGTTGCGGCCGTAGAAGCGCTCCGCCCGCGGATTGTCATTGAGGATCCACAGGTAAGCGGGAGAAGCGCCGACGGCGATGTCCAGCAATTCCTGTCCCAGACCTGTTCCGTGGGTGGATTCCAGGGTATAGATCCGGTGCAGCTCGAAGTCCGGCCGGTCCTTGTCGCGGCCTGGGCCGGAGGAGGCGAGACCCACCGGCGCACCGGAGGCGTCGAACGCGAGCCAGCTGGCGCCGTCGTGGTCGTTCGCCAGGGACGAGCGGCGGCGTTCGATGATGTTGGGCAGGTCAGCGCGGTAATGGTCGTGGAACTGGCGCGGCATGATGTGCGCGTAGGTCTCGTGCAGGGCGGCGATGTGCGTGCGCGCGTACGTTTCAGCGTCTTCGACGGTTGCCCGGCGGATGATGTAGCGCGTTCTATTTGACGACGGCGAGCGCAAATCCATCCCAGTCTTTGGAGCCGACGGTCTGGAGCGCAGTGGCGTCAAGACGCGGGTGGGCACCGAGGATCTCAAGCGCCTTGCGGGTGCCCTGTACGTGTTCATCACCGTCTGGATCCAGCACGCTCCCGCCGCGAACCACGTTGTCCAGCACGATCACCGAACCCGGATGTGAAAGCCTGACGGCCCACTCGACGTAGTTGGGGTTGTTTACCTTGTCCGCGTCGATGAAGAAGAGATCGTAGGGGCCGCTCAGTGTGGGGAGCGTTTCGAGGGCCGGGCCCACGTGCACTGTCACCTTGTGCCCGACGCCGGCTGCCGCCAGGTTGCGGCGGGCAACGTCGGCGTGGGCCGGTTCGAATTCGCACGTGTCGACGGTGCCGTCGTCGTCGATCCCGCGGGCCAGCCAAATGGTGCTGAATCCGCCGAGCGTACCGATTTCCAGTACGCGCCTCGCACCCTGGATACGGGCCAGCAGCATGAGGAACTTGCCCTGACCGGCGGTGACCTCTATGGCTGGCATACCGGCGTCGCGGGTGTTCCCTACGGCGG
Organism: Arthrobacter sp. TRD_SC_6; assembly: GCF_055361185.1. NCBI lineage: Bacteria > Bacillati > Actinomycetota > Actinomycetes > Micrococcales > Micrococcaceae > Arthrobacter > Arthrobacter sp. TRD_SC_6. Next base: position 1,036,327 of record NZ_CM143953.1, on the reverse strand, counting down.
CGAGCAACGGTTCATCGGGCTGGACAACGGTCTGGTTCAGGTAGCCGTCAACCTCCGACCAACTGCTCACGAGTGGCCCCGGTACTCATCCATCTCGTCGATGGCGCGCTCCAGGCGTTCGACCTTGCCGGTCAATTCACCGGTGCGGCCGGGCCGGATATCCGCCTTGAGCACCAGTGATACGCGGGACCCGTACTTGGCGACGGCCTCGGTGGCGCGCTTGACCACATCCATGACCTCATCCCAGTCACCTTCAATCTCGGTGAACATGGAACTGGTCGAGTTCGGCAGGCCTGAGTCCCGCACAATCTTCACGGCTTCGGCAACCGCGGCGTGGACTGAGCCGTCCTCGTTTTCAGGGCTGGCACTCTTGCTGTCGGGGCTTCCGGACGGGGCTACTGAGAAGGCTACAAGCATGCTGGTAGTCTCTCAGGTTTGCTGCGTGCGGTCACCCGTTTGAAGCTCAAGACTCATCCATCGTTCGGGGCTGGTGATTTTCTCGAACCCGAACTTCCGATACAGCCCATGCGCGTCACCGGTCCGTAGCACGATGCGCTTGAGGTCAGACCGCTTGAGATCCGCGCACAGCGCCTCGATGAGTGCGACGCCGATTCCAAGCCCGCGCACGCCCTCGTCCACGAACACGTCGCACAGCCAGGCGAAAGTCACGCCGTCGGTGACGACGCGCGCGTACGCAACCTGGACGTCGTCGTCGTTATAGACGCCGTAGTTGCGGGACCCGTCAATGGCGGCGTCCTGGGTTGCCCGCGGCCGGCCCAACGCCCAGTACGCCTCTTTCGAGAGCCAGGCGTGTACCTGGTCGCGGTCGATCCGGGCGGTGTCGCTGGAGATTGTGAAGCCGTGAGGGAGGTTGCTGGACATCCCGACATTCTTGCACCGCTTACCGGGCAGGTTCGCCAGCCACGAACTCCTCGCCGCTCCAGGTGTAGAAAATGGTCTCGCCGGTGGTGATGGCTCCCCCGGTGTTACCCGCAACGATGCTGGGTTCACCGTCAGCCTCGATGATCAGGCCGGCGTGGGAGAAGGGCGACTCCGGGTCACCAGGCATGGTGCCGTTCGCCGCAAAACCCTCCTCTGTTGGAGTCAGAACCGTAACCCCGCTGCCGTAGCTGAGGAAGACGTTGCCGTATTTGTCCACGTTGGAGCCGCTCTTCAGTTCCCAGATCTGCTCAGAACCAACCGGCTCCGGCCCGAAGCCAGGCAAAGCGCCCCTCTCCTGAGCCACGTATCCCACGGGCTGGCCGTCCTGGTAGAGGGCGTAGGACCCTTGTTTCTGCTGCGGTTCGGCGTCCGGGTCCAGGATTCGCGTGTACGCAACTATCTCCAGCGGGCCGTGGATCGAGTGCTCGACCGCGATGCGTGCGGTTTCCTCGCACTCGGCCGCGCAGGGGTCCGGGACTGTTGGCAGTGCCTTGCCGGCATCGTCGGTCGGGGTTTCAGTTTCGGTCGGCTTGTCGGTCTCGGATGGCTCCGTGGAGGGCGTGCTCGTTGTCTCCGGCGCACTTGAAGGCTGTTCGCTTTCCGCGGCGGGGTCCGCGTCCGCGGTGCCACCCTGACCGCACCCCATCAGCAGGGGAATGGAAAGTGCGGCTGCTGCACTGAAGAACATGGTTTTCCTGTTCATCTTCACGGTTCGATCCTCCCGAAACGACTGTTGTCCAGGACGCGCTTTGCAACTCTTCGCGACGGACTCTTGACCAGTAAAACCTGGGAGTTATACGTTCGGTCAGTTCCACTGTGCACAACCTAACAGTGACGATGGACAGCCCGCTGTGTTTCGATGGGCTTATGACCACCCGAGGAATTTACGTCAGCGCCATGGCCCCAGGCTCGGGCAAATCCCTCATCTCCCTCGGGTTGGCGAGCATGCTCCACAGCCATGCTGACCGCATCGGCTTCTTCCGGCCCATTTCCGAGTCCGACGGCGGCACCGATGATCCGATGGTGCTCCTGATGCGCCGTACGTTCGGGCTCAGCGAGGACACTGCCCGCAGCGGCATGACCCGCGCCGAAGCACGCGCGCTGCTGGTGTCCGGCAACCGCGAGGAAATCGACGCCCGCTGCGTTGCCGTATACAGCGAGATGAGCCAGTCCTGCGACGTGATCATCGTCGAAGGCACCGACCTGAGCGGCCAGGACGCCGCCGTCGAGTTCGACCTCAACGCCCGCCTGGCGAACAACCTTGGCGCCCTGGTGCTTGCAGTGGTCAGCGCGAAGGATATGACGGCGGCCGAAGCCGCTGACGCCGTCGACGTCGCCCGCCGGGAACTCGACGCAGCCCAGGTTTCGCTGCTTGCCATGATGGTGAACCGCGCAGCCGACGACGCCGTCGAGGACATCCGCGAACAGGTCCGTCCCGGCCGCTCGGGCAGGCCGGTGTACGTGATTCCTGAGCTCAGCGAGATCTCGCAGCCCACTATCGCGGAGGTGGCGGGCGCCCTCGACGCGCGGCACATCGCAGGCGGCTCCACGCTTGAGCGCGACGTGTCGGACGTTCGGGTGGCCGCGATGAACGTGGGTCACTTCCTTGAGCTGCTCACTGACGGCGCCCTCGTGATTGTGCCCGGTGACCGGGCGGACGTGCTGGTGGCGAGTGTGGCGTCGTCGTTCTCGCCGGAATTCCCCGTTCCGTCAGGGATGATCCTCACCGGCGGCCTGACCCCGGAACCGAACATCCTCGCCCTGCTTGCCCATGCTTCCTTCCCGGTCTTTGCGGTCGACGACGACACCTACACGGCTGCCAGGCGCGTCAGCGAGGTGCGGGGTGAGATTGCAACCGGACTGCGGCGGAAAGCAGCGGCGGCGCTCGGTGCGTGGTCGCGGCAGGTGGACGCCGTCGAGTTGCTCGAACGGCTTGAGCTGCCGCGCCCGGTGAAGATGACTCCGTTGCGCTTCCTCCATGAGCTGATCGAGAGGGCGCGTGCGGACCGCAAGCATATTGTGCTGCCCGAAGGGTTGGACGAGCGCATTCTGCGGGCCGCTGAGATCCTGCACCGCCGGGACGTCTGTGACCTTACGATCCTTGGGCCGGAATCCCGCGTGCGTGAGCTGGCAGCGGGCCAGGGCATCGACCTGACCGGGCTGGAGCTTATTGATCCGGCGAACTCGGACCTGCGTGAAGAGTACGCTGCTGTTTACGCGCGGCTGCGTGCACACAAGAATGTATCCCTCGAGGACGCGCGGGAAAAGATGCTGGAGGGTGCGTACTTCGGCACCATGATGGTTCAGCTCGGCCACGTTGACGGAATGGTCTCCGGCGCCGCCCACACCACGGCGAACACCATCCGGCCGGCTCTCGAATTCGTGAAAACCAAGGAGGGCGTCAAGATTGTGTCCTCGGTCTTCCTGATGCTTTTGAAGGATCGTGTGCTGGTCTACGGGGACTGCGCCGTGAATCCGGAACCCTCAGAGGAACAGCTGGCGGATATCGCAGTAGCTTCCTCCGAGACCGCCGCGCAGTTCGGTGTTGAGCCGAGGGTGGCGATGCTTTCCTACTCCACGGGGGTCTCCGGTCATGGCGGGGCGGTCGACGAGGTCCGCCGGGCGACCGAACTGGTCCGTGCGGCGCGCCCCGATCTCCCGGTGGAAGGTCCCATCCAGTACGACGCCGCGGTGGATGCCTCAATTGCGCAGTCGAAACTCCCCGACTCCACGGTTGCCGGCCAGGCGACTGTATTTATATTTCCCGATTTGAATACAGGAAATAACACCTACAAGGCGGTGCAACAATCCGCTGGGGCGGTTGCTGTAGGGCCGGTTCTTCAAGGACTGCGCAAGCCGGTAAATGATCTCTCCAGGGGCTGCACGGTCGAAGACATTGTGAATACTGTCGCGATTACCGCCGTCCAGGCACAGGGAATTCACGAGACTGCAGAGAAAGAGGCGCAATGATCATCCTCGTCGTCAACTCAGGGTCCTCATCCTTGAAGTACCAAGTCCGTGATTCGACATCGGATGACCGCCTGGCGGAAGGGATCGTGGAGCGGATCGGCGATACCGCCCATGGTGGGCCGGCCGATCATGCGGAGGCATTCGAGCGGGCGGCGAAGAGCGTCGACTGGGCTCTCGACGGGAAGCCGATTGACGCCGTCGGGCACCGCGTTGTTCACGGCGGGGAACGTTTCGGCGAACCGGTCCTTGTGGACAACGAAGTCATCGACGCCATCGAGCAGCTCAACCCACTGGCTCCACTGCATAATCCGGCCAATGTACAGGGCATCCGGGCGATCGCTGAGAGATGGCCTGAAGTGCCGCAGGTCGCCGTGTTCGACACCGCATTCCACAGAACGCTTCCCGAACAAGCCTGGCGATACGCTGTCCCTGAGGAGCTCTACAATAAATTCGGCATCAGGCGGTACGGCTTCCATGGGACGTCCGTCGAGTACGTGACCCGGAAGGCCGCCGGCCTGCTTGGCCTGCAGGCGAAGGACTTCACCGGCATCATCGCGCACCTCGGCAATGGCGCGTCGATCACTGCCGTACGGAACGGCCGCAGCGTTGACACCTCAATGGGTTTCACTCCGCTGGAGGGCCTGGTGATGGGGACAAGGTCCGGCGACATCGACCCGTCAATCCTGTTGTTCCTCCTCCGCGAGGGGTACTCCGAGAAGGACCTGGACCGTTTACTCAACCGCGAATCCGGGTTGCTCGGACTTTCCGGCCACAGTGACATGCGCGGGGTGGAAAACGAAGGCGGAACGCACAGCGAGACCGCACTCGACATCGCCGCCTACCGCCTCGCGAAGTACATCGGCGGGTACCACGTCGCTGTGGAGGGCGCGCAGGCGCTGGTCTTCACCGCCGGCGTCGGTGAGAACTCCTGGCGATTCCGCGAACGGGTGGTTAACAGGCTGGGGGCGCTCGGGGTTTTCCTCGAGGACGCCGAGAACCAGAAGCAAAGCAGGGCACCGCGTGAGATCAGCACCGAGGACTCGGCATTTCCCGTCCTCGTGGTGCCCACCGACGAAGAGGCGGCGATCGCCTCGGCGACCGCCGCCGTCGTCGGCTCCTGACTGGGCTCGCAGAGGACGGAGGTGCGGCTACCTACGCAGCTCCGAGCAGCCTCGCCACCGCCGCAGCGCCAGCGCCAGCGAGTACGACGACGAGGAACGGCGCCCGCAGCCACAGCGCCACCCCGGCCGCAACCAGTGCGGCCAAGCGCGCGTCAAGCGCCAGGGCCTGACCGGTCGAGAAGGTGTTCACCGCGGTCAGCGACGCCAGCAGTCCGATTGTGAGCGTCCCCGCAACGCGGGTCATCCGCGGATTCTCCATTACCTTCGCGGGGACCAGGTACCCAGCGAGCTTCGTGAGGTACGCAACCGCGCACGCGATGAGGATCCATAACCACAAGTTCACGTGCGCTCCCCCCGGGAGTAGGGTTCGACGTCGGGCTCCAGGCCTTCGCGCGCCGGACCATGGCTGAACCAGCCGACCAACCCTGCAACCGCCGCGGCAACGAGAATCGGAACGCCGGCCGGGACAAATGGAACCGCAAGCAGCGTCACCACGGCACAGACGACGGCGATGGCCGCCGGTTCGCGGGCCCTCAGCCGCGGCCACAACAACCCAAGGAACGCGGCGACCGCTGCGCCGTCGAGCCCCCACTGCGCAGGATCGCCGATCGCGTTGCCTACTACGGCGCCAACCAGCGTGAACAGGTTCCACAGGATATAAATCCCCACTCCGGCCACCCAGAACCCACGGCGTTGTTCCAGCGGATCGCTCTGCCCTGTAGCGGTGGCGGTGGACTCGTCGATCGTCACCTGCGCCGCCGCCAGTCGGAGCCACCCACGTGGGCGTACCAACGCGTTCAGCTGCATGGCATAAACGGCATTGCGTATTCCGAGCAGGGCCGCTGCGGACATCGCAGCCACCCCGCTTCCCCCGCCACCGATGACCCCAATGAAGGCGAACTGCGACCCACCGCTGAACAGCAGCAGGCTCAGTGCCATGGTCTGCCACACATCGAGCCCCGAGGCGACGGACAGCGCACCGAAGGAAACCCCGTACAGGCCGGTTGCGACGGCGATGGACGTCCCGACCCTGACCGCCGGCGACTTCGAAAACTTCACCGGCCAAGCGTATGCCCAACCGGCGGTCGAGTTCACAGCCCTTCACTTCAGCTCCGATCGCGGCAATACTGGAATTAGTCAGCATGCTTACCATGCGAGCCGACACGCGGCACAGCTCAACGTCGAAGGAATACACCATGAAGGCACTCACCTGGCAGGGCAAGCGGTCGGTCAGCGTGGACGAGGTTCCGGACCCGCACATTCAGGAACCCACCGATGCCATCGTCCGCATCACCTCGAGCGCCATTTGCGGCTCAGACCTCCACCTTTACGAGGTCCTCGGCCCCTACATGAACAAAGGGGACGTCCTCGGCCACGAACCCATGGGCATTGTCGAAGCCGTGGGCAGTAGCGTGACCAACCTCCAACCGGGCGACAGAGTGGTCATCCCCTTTAACATCGCCTGCGGCCACTGCTTTATGTGCAACAACGGCCTCCAGTCCCAGTGCGAAACAACGCAGATCTACGAGCAGGGCACGGGTGCCAGCATCTTCGGCTACTCCGAGCTGTACGGTTCGGTCCCGGGTGCACAGGCGGAGTACCTCCGCGTACCCCACGCCGACTACGGCCCGGTAAAGGTCGGTACTGAGCTCCCCGATCAGCGCTACCTCTTCCTCTCGGACATCCTCCCCACCGCCTGGCAGGCGGTGCAGTACGCTGCAGTGCCCGACGGCGGCACGCTGGCTGTGTTCGGGCTCGGACCGGTTGGGCAGTTCGCCAGCAGGATCGGCAAGTACCTCGGCCAGCGGGTAATCGCCGTCGAACCCGTCGCTGAACGCCGCGAGATGGCGCGCCGGCATGGCATCGAAACGATCGAATTCACCAAGCACGTCGGGGATGAACTCCGGGAACTGACCGATGGGCGCGGCCCTGACGCCGTCGTCGACGCGGTGGGCATGGAGGCACACCACTCTCCGCTGGGCGCCTTCGCGCAGAACGCCGTCGGGCTGTTGCCGGACGCGCTCGCCAAGAAGGCCATCGAAACAGCCGGTGTTGACCGGTTGACGGCGCTGCACGCGTCAATCGACGCCGTCCGCCGGGGTGGCACCGTGTCGCTGAGCGGCGTGTATGGCGGAATGGCGAGCCCGATGCCGCTGCTCACCATGTTCGACAAGCAGATCCAGACCCGCATGGGTCAGTGCAACGTGCGCCGCTGGACGGATGAGCTGCTGCCGATTGTGGAGGACCCCGCGGATCCCCTCGGCGTGATGGACCTGACGACACACGAGGTTCCGCTCTCGGAGGCACCGGAGGCGTACCGGATGTTCCAGAAGAAAGAGGATGGCTGCATCAAGGTGGTCCTCAAGCCGTAACCCGCGGGATCAAGTGGGTGAATCAGCCGACCGCGTGGATCGCGTCCGCCGCCCGCACCAGCGCAAGGTGGGAGAACGCCTGCGGGAAGTTGCCCGCCATCCGCTTGTGGCCGGCGTCGTACTCCTCCGAAAGCAAGCCCAGGCCGTTGGCATACCCCACCAGCTGGTCCATTAGGCGCTTCGCGTCCTTGAGCCGTCCGGTGTGCGCGTACTGCTCAACCAGCCAGAAGGAACACGCCAGGAAGGGGTGCTCCCCCGGCGCCAGCCCGTCGAGCCCGGATTCGGTGCGGTACCGCAGCAGTAGCCCGTGCTCGTCGAGGAGTTCCTCCTCCAGGCGGGCCACGGTTCCGAGCATCATCGGGTCGTCGTAGGCCACGAACCCCACCTGCGGCAACTGGAGCAGCGAGGCATCCACCCATGGGCTGCCATAGTGCTGGGTGAAGGAGTTCACCTCCCGGTCGAAGCCCTGTTCCATGATCTCCTCACGTAGTTCGTCACGGAGCTTCTCCCAACGGTCAGCTTCGCCATTGAGCCCGTGGTCGCGGACAGCCCGGACACCACGATCAAACGCGGCCCACATCATCACCCGCGAATGCGTGAAGTAGGCGGGCTCCCCCCTCATTTCCCAGATCCCGTGATCCTTAGCCGAGAAATGTTTCTCCATGAAGCCCAGCAACGAATGCTGCAACGGCCACGAGAATTTGTCCTCTTTCACCCCACGGTCACGCAGCTTCTCAAGGGCAACCATCACTTCGCCGACGACGTCGGCCTGGTACTGGTCCACCGCTCCGTTGCCGATGCGCACCGGAACCGAATCAGCGTAGCCGGGCAGGTGACCGAGCACCTTCTCGGGCAACTCCCGCTCGCCTGCAACGCTGTACATGATCTGCAGATCCTCCGGGTCACCGGCAACCGCACGCAACAGCCAGTTCCGCCAGGCGGAAGCCTCATCCTCATAACCGTGGGTCATCATGGCTTCGAGGGTGAGTGCGGCATCGCGGAGCCAGCAGAAGCGATAGTCCCAGTTCCGTTCCCCGCCGAATGCCTCGGGAAGGGACGTGGTGGGCGCGGCGACTATGCCGCCGGTGTCCTCGTGCGTCAGGGCCCGGAGCACCAGGAGCGAGCGCTTCACGATGTCGTCGTACTCCCCCTGCTTCTCGCAGCTGGCTGCCCAGCCCTGCCAGTAGTCGATGGTGGCCTTCAGGGAAGTGTTGAAATCCAGCGGCTCAGGCTGCGACCGGTGGGAGGGGTACCAAACCAGTTCCAGATCCACCGCTTCGCCTGCCGAGACGGTGAACTCTCCGGCGTGGCGGCGGTCCAACGCGTGCGGAAGATGGGCGCCGCGGAGCAGGAGGGCATCCGGTCCCGCCATGGCGAGAATGCCCTGCACGCCGTGTTCGTCGGTGCGCACCACCCACGGCAGCACCTCCCCGTACCCGAAGCGCACCACAAGTTCCTGGCGCATCGGCACCGCACCGCTGATCCCCTCAATGCGGCGGGCCAGTGAAGCCCGGCGGTCCTGGATGGGCATGAAGTCAGTGACCAGCACCTCGCCGGACTCAGTCCGCCAACGGGACTGGAGTACGAACGTGGAGTCGATGTACTTCCACTCCACAAGCTCAGCCGCACCGGCTTCATGCGCAGGAGCCAACGACCAGTGGCCGTGGCCCTCGTTGCCCAACAGCGCCGCAAAGACCGACGCGGAGTCGAAGCGCGGGTAGCAGAGCCAGTCCACGCTGCCCCCGCGGGAGATCAGGGCTCCCGTGTGTTGATCAGAAAGCAGGGCGTAATCTTCAATCGGCATAGCCATGCATTAACTCAATCACAGGCGGCGTCCGAGCGTTTACTGCGTAGACCCTCCCGCGCGCGCCTGGCGAAGCCTGGCCCGCACGCCCGCCGGCCTGTTGGTGGTGAGTTCCTGGGCGCCGAACGCGCGGAGGAAGTCGACGTCGTCGTCGTGGTCCACCGTCCAGATCCGCAGCCGCACGCCCTCATCAAGCCAGGCCTTCACCCGCTCAGGGTGCGCGCGGACGTACTCGAGGCTCGGCCCGGCGAGTCCGACGGCGCCACTTTCGACGATCCGCTCCCCCTCATGCAGGGCGCGTCGCAGGAGGTTCATCACCGCTGCGGCGGTAAGCGGGCCGAGCGTTTCGCGGACGTCCTCGGGGTGGACGTCGGCAACCAGCTGGCAGACGACGTCGGCCGGTACCTGTTCCAGGAGGTGGCGCACGGAATCCGGGTTGAAGCTCATGAAGGAGATGTGCAGGTTGGCGAGATTCGAAGTCTCAGGATCGTAGCCCTCACCCATCAGGAAGGCGATCAGCCGGTCCTCCAGCTTCAGGCCGAATGGGCTGGGATGCTTCAGTTCGATCGCGAGTTCCAGCTCCCGGCCCGCTTCGCGCAGCAGGTCCAGCAGCTCCCCCAGCGTAAGTAGCTGGTCCGCGATCCCTCCGTACTCAGGCGGGATGACGGCGCCCTTCCACGACGCAAAGTCCAGCTCTCGCAACTGCTGCAGAGTGTGGTCCGACACATCACCAGTCCCACTGGACGTCCTGTCCAGGGTGCTGTCGTGGATGCAGACCAGCTCTAGATCTTCGGTCAGGTGCACGTCGCATTCGATCCCGTCCGCGCCGTCGGCGAGCGCCTGCAGGAACGCTGCCCGCGTGTGTTCGGCGAACCGTTCACTGGCTCCACGGTGCGCAAACACCAACTGCTTCATGGTTCTCCTCCTGGCCTCAGTGCCTAGGCTAGCTGTATTGGGGCCGATGGTGCCCCGCCCGGCGCTGGCTGGTTAGATTGGACTCCATCCGAGGAAGCGGAGGATCCGTTGGGCATCCTGTTGACAGACACCGAGCGCGCGGCCGGCCTGCGCCGTATGAAGATTGTGGCCACCGGCCTGCTTGTGGTCATGGCGGTGATTTTCCTGGTCGCTTTCGCACTGCAGGATCAGTATCCGTGGCTGCAGTATGTGCGGGCCGCGGCCGAGGGCGGGATGGTCGGGGCGCTGGCTGACTGGTTCGCCGTGACCGCGCTGTTCAAGCACCCGATGGGGATCAAGATCCCGCACACCGCCATCATTCCCCGCAAGAAGGACCAGATCGGAACATCGCTGGGCCAGTTCGTGGAAGAGAACTTCCTCTCCGAAGCGGTGGTGCAGGAGAAGCTCACGTCCCTCGGTGTGGCGCAGCGCGCGGGGTCGTGGCTCGCGCGCCCGGAGGGTGCGGACCGCGTAGCCGTCGAGGGTGCGGCGCTGATTCGCGGCGCGTTCACCGTGCTCGACGACGACGCCGTGCAGTCCGTCATCGAATCCATGGTCCGCAAGCACCTCGTCGACCCACCCTGGGGCCCGCCGGTGGGACGCATGGCCGAGCGCATCTTCGAGGAGGGCCACCACCACCGCCTGGTGGATCTGCTCGTGGACCGTGCCGCGGAGTGGGTGGACGCCAATTACGACGTCGTTTCCCGCCTGGTGTCGCAACGTTCGCCCACCTGGGTTCCCCAGTTCCTTGACGGCATCGTGGGTGACAGGGTCTACGCGGAGGTGGCCAAGTTCGTGCGCGCGGTCCAGGCGGACCCCGAGCACGAGGTGCGCAAGTCTCTCGACAAGTACCTGAAGGATCTGGCTCAGGACCTGCAGCATGATCCGGCGGTGATCGCGAAGGCCGAGGAGATCAAGCTGAGCATCCTGGACGATCCCCGGGTACACGACGTCGCCGTCCGGACCTGGAGCACCATCAAGACCGCCCTCCTGGAGGCCGTCAATGATCCGGAGAGTGAGCTCACCCGCAACTTCAAGGCCGCTGTCCGGGACTTCGGCCGCCGCCTCACCGAGGACGGGGAGCTCGCCGGGAAGATCAACCGCTGGATTTCCGACGGCGCCGGGTACCTGGTGCGCACGTACCGCAGTGATATCGCAGCCATTATCTCCGAGACGGTCGGGCACTGGGACGCAGAGGAGACCTCCCGCAAGATCGAGTTGCAGGTGGGCAAGGACCTGCAGTTCATCCGTATCAACGGCACTGTTGTCGGTTCCCTGGCGGGCGTGGCGATCTTCGCCGTCGCGCACGCCATATTCGGGTAGCGCGCGCACCACTGCCCTCATCGAGTCAGCAGAAATAGCTGATTTCTCAGAAGTTTGTAGCTATTCTTGCTGAGTCAATGGGGCCTGTTGGCTCAGGAACCGCACCCGCTGCCCGGGCGCCGCCTGCGCCAGGACGGACAGGTCCGCCGAATGCACTACACCAATCACCGGGTAGCCGCCCGTCACCGGGTGGTCGTTGAGAAATACCACCGGCAGGCCCGACGGCGGCACCTGGATTGCGCCCGCGACCATACCTTCCGAGGGCAGTTCCCCAGTGCGGCTGCGCTCCAGCGGCGTCCCGTCGAGCCGCAGCCCAACCCGGTTGCTTTCAGCCGACACGGTCCACGGACCGGCGACGAGACGCTGCCAGGCGTCCGGAGCGAACCAGTCCGCCCGCGGCCCCTCCTGGATACGCACGGCGTGCGGACCGCCCGACGCGCGCCGGGACGGCAGTAACTCAGCGGGCTCCCTGGCTGAACCGATCCGCAGGACATCACCACGGCCGACCGGCCCTGGACCCAACCCGGAGAGCGTATCCGTGGACAGCGAGCCGAGAACCCGTTCCCCCTCAAAACCCCCGCGAACGCACACGTAGTAGCGCAGTCCGGCCTCGGCCCGGCTTACCCGCAACACGTCCCCCGCTTTCAGGTCCAGCGCGGTACCGGGCGGCCTGGGCTGCCCGTTGACCGTCACCTGCCCGCGCGCCCCGGTCACGACGACGACGGCGGGACCCTCCGCGCGCAGCTCCACAGGTCCGAGCAGCGCCTCGAGCGCCGCGGCATCAGGCGGGTTCCCAACCGCGCGGTTCCCCCTGGTGAATGCCTCACGGTCGAGCGCCCCCGATGGACTGACACCTAGGGAAGCGTGCCCGTGCCTCCCGGCGTCCTGAAGCAACGACAGTGGCCCGGGCTCGAGGACAGTAAGCGTCATAGCGCGTGGAACCTGACAGTGACTCCCGGGGTGATGAGGGCCGGCGGGTTCCCGGCTGCGTCCCAGAGCAAGACGTCGGTGCGGCCAATCAGCTGCCAACCGCCCGGAGACTCGCGCGGGTAGATACCGCTGAACTCGGCGGCCAATCCGACGGACCCTGCCGGAACTTTCGTGCGCGGCCGGGTTCGCCGGGGAACCTCAAGCCGGGAATGATCCGTGACCAAATAGGCGAACCCGGGCGCAAAGCCCGTAAACGCCGCCGACCAGACCGAGGAAGTGTGCAGCGCGATCACCTCGTCAGTTGAGATGCCCAGCTCCGACGCCACGCCGGCAAGATCAGGACCCGAGTAGTCCACGCCCACCGTGACCGTGGCACCATCCGGCGGGGCGTCGTCGTCGTCGTAATCTTCCTGCTGAAGCACCCACTCAAGGACCGCCTGCCTGGAGAGCTCGCGTGGCTCGAACGTGATGAGCACCGTGCGGGCAGCGGGGACGAGGTCGACGACGCCGGCGAGCGGCTGTAATTGGAGCGCACGGTAGAGGCTGAGTACGGCATTGATGCTCTCAAGCTCGGCAAGCACTGCACGGTCGCCGAAGGGACGGAGCTTCACACGAAGGGCCCGATTTCAACGCCTGCAGCCACGAGTTCCCGGCGTACCGCGGCAGCCATCCCGACGGCGCCCGGAGTATCGCCGTGCACGCACAGGGACGCTACCTGCAGCGGAATTTCTGAGCCCTCGCGGGCTGTCACAACGCCGTCGTTCACGATGCGAACGGCACGCTGCGCGACCACAGCGGCATCCTCAAGCACGGAGTCGGGTTCGCGGCGGGGGGTAAGTGTGCCGTCCGGCTCGTAGTTGCGGTCGGCGAAGGCCTCGCGCACCACAGGTTGTCCGGCCTCTTCCGCAAGCTGCAGGACGGCTGAGCCAGGAAGGCCGAGGATGGGCAGGGCGGGGCTGAAGGAGCGAACGGCGTCGAGCACGGCGGCGGCCTGCGCGCGGTCGTGGACGATCCGGTTATAGAGGGCGCCGTGTGGCTTCACGTACTGCACGGCCCCACCAACCAGCCGCGCAATCCCGTCAAGTGCGGCGATCTGGTACAGAATGTCGGCGGTCAGCTCAGCGGGGGCGATGTCCATGTAGCGGCGCCCGAATCCGGCGAGGTCCCGGTACGCCACGTGCGCTCCGATCACCACGCCATGCGCAACGGCGGACCTGCAGCTCGCGAGCATGGTGGCCGGGTCACCGGCGTGGAAACCGCAGGCGATGTTGGCGCTGCTGACCAGGGCGAACATGGCGTCATCGTCGCCCATCTTCCAGGCGCCGAAGGCCTCCCCAAGGTCCGCGTTAAGGTCGATCTGCACCGGAGTTGTCCCCACCGTAGAGCTCGGTGTCTTCGGCTGGCGCCACGTACTTGAGCCTCTCCAGTTCATTCAATAGCTCACCTGGAATGACGTTGGGAGGCGGCCCGAAAGCATCCCTCGTGGCCTTGACGACAGTGCGGCCCATCATGTGGTTGCCTGCACCGCCAACTGCAGCGCCGACGCCGAACGGCAGCGCCCTGCCAAGAAGGGCGCCTCCCTGCCGGGCAATCATGCGTTTGATGAACCGTTTGCGGATGCTCGCTCCGATGGTGCGCACCGCAGAGGAGGACATCGATCCGCCAACCACATTGCCCCAGTGACGCGTCACTCCACCCGCGGAATTGCCGATGGTGGCCTGGATCAGTGCTGAGCCTTCCTCACCCATCAGGATGGCCATGACCATGGTGCGGGTGCGCTCAGGATCCTCGGTGGTGATGCCGTGCAGCTCCGCAACCGACTGCGCATACAGCGCGGTCGCTTCGAGGAACCCGATGGTTGCGGCCGCGGACAGGCCCAGCGACACGGCTGTTCCGATTGCGGGTACGACGGCGGTGCCTCCGACGGCAGCGCCCGCGGTGGTGATTGTTACCAGGTAGTCGCGTTCAAGTTTGGCGGCGAGTTCAGCGGCCGTGGCCTCGGGGTGACGTTTGCGCAGCCTTCGAAGGTTTGCCAGGACGAGCGGCCGCTGGACGTCTATTGCGCGTTCTATTGCGCGCTGGACCCCGGGCTTAGGCCGGCCGTCACTGTCGAAGACAGCTCCGCTGGCCACTTTTGCAGCTGGATTGAACCGTGCCATTGTGCGCAGATCCTTCCGTCGGTTCTCTTTCCCCTAGCGTAGTGGGCGCGCCCGCAGGTCGCGCGGTAGTCCCGCAAACGCAAAGCGCCCCGCCGGATGGGGGACCGGCGGGGCGCAATTATTGTTAAGCGTTTAGGCGTGCGAGCGGTTCTTGGTGAGTGCACCATAAACCAGCAGTACGATGATCGAGCCACCAATGGCGAGGACCCAGGTCCAGATCGAACCGAGGTCGAAGAGGTTCGGTTTTCCACTGATCAGGCCGCCGATGAGCGCACCTAGCAGAGCACCGACAACGCCGAGGACGAGCGTAATGAGCCATCCGCCGCCCTGCTTTCCCGGGAGGATGAGCTTGGCAATAGCGCCGGCGACAAGGCCGAGGATGAGGAAGAGAATAATTTCCATGACTGACTCCTAAATTTGAGCGTCTGTTCATGCTTCTTGTTTACGGAATTTACTGTGCACCGAAGTGCAACTGCAAACCACCTTACTTCATCAGCTAGCTTACTATCACTTTTCGGCATTGCAAGTGAGTCCATTAAACTACCGGTCGAAGGTTTTACAACCCTTTAGCGCGAAGTTTCACTGGACCGCAACCTGACAGGGGCAAACGCACGCTGCATCTTTTACCGGGTTGTTCCGCGTTACTGATGGCGATGCCGGTATGCTGAAAGCACAGCGCGATATACGCAGCTCAATCGGCAGAGCAGGTAACAATTCCTGATGCCAGAAAAATCAAGGAGTAGTTGGCATGAGAATCGGTTCCTCCATCGTCCTTATTGCACTCGGTGCAATTCTTGCCTTCGCCGTTGCGGACAACCTGACGAACTTTATTGACCTCACCCTGGTGGGTTACATCCTGATGGGCGTCGGCGTGCTCGGACTCATCATTTCCCTCCTGATGAATGCACCCCGCAGCCAGAAGCGCGTCTCCGAGTCCCGTACCGTCCAGGACCCAAACACCGGGGAGCAAATCACCCGCAACGAAACCCGCGACGGCGGCATCTAAGTACCTCTGTCACAAGACACCCGTCGCGTAAGGCATCCGCATCATTCACGCACAGAAGCCACCCGCACCCTACCAGGGCCGGGTGGCTTCCGGGTTAACGCCTATTCCTGCTCCCGGCACGCAAGCTATCGGCAAGGTGGCTATCTTTGTTAGAGCCGGTTGCCACGCAGTGCCGCACCTGAGGAGGTGAAGCAGTGAGTACTTTCAGTGGAGTAGGGGTGAGCCCGGGGCGCGTCATCGGGCCAGTCCGGCAGATGCCCAAACCCGTACCGGAGCCGCCGATGGGCGAGAAATGGTCCGGAACAACGGTGGACCGTGAAACAGCCCGCCTGAAGGCCGCCGCCAAGCGCGTGCAGGCTGAGCTTCGTGAGCGGGCGGGGTCCGCTGGAGGGGACGCGAAGGCCGTGCTTGAAGCAACTTCCATGATGGCCGCAGACCCAATGCTGCTGAAGTCCGCGAACACCCTCGTGGTTGCCGGGATCTCGGCCGAGCGCTCCATCTGGGAGGCTGGGGCGCAGGTGGCCGACATGCTCCGCGGGCTCGGGGGCTACATGGCCGAGCGCACCCAGGATGTACTCGACGTTCGCTCCCGCATTGTTGCGGAGCTCCGCGGCTTGCCCGCCCCCGGCATCCCGATCTCGGACCACCCCTTCATCCTCGCCGCAGTTGACCTCGCACCCGCTGACACAGCCACCCTCAACCCCGAGCGCGTTCTCGCATTGATCACCAGCTCGGGCGGACCACAGTCCCACACCGCCATCCTCGCGCGGGCGCTGGGCCTTCCAGCGGTCGTCGCTGCAGCAGGGGTGGACACGATCGACGACGACACTCAGGTCTTCGTCGACGGCGCCGCTGGTTCCGTCCTCACGGAGCCCGGTGATCTGCAACGCACGACCGCAGCGATCTGGGCGGAGCAGTCACGCTCACTGGGCTCATACGGCGGAACCTGCACGACGACGGACGGCCACCGGGTGCCCCTGCTCGCGAACGTCGGTTCGGGCGCCGATGCCCGCGCGGCGGCGGAAGCCGGGGCAGAGGGCGTGGGTTTGCTCCGCACAGAGTTCTGTTTCCTGAACCGCGACACCGAACCGACTGTTGCCGAGCAAGCTGCAGCCTACCGCGAGGTGATCGACGCCTTCCCCAACGGCAGGGTGGTGATACGAACGCTTGACGCCGGCGCCGACAAACCCCTTCCCTTCCTGACCGACGCAAGCGAGCCCAACCCGGCTCTCGGCGTGCGCGGTTACCGCACGGAGTCCGCGACACCGGGTGTCCTAGACCGGCAACTCGAGGCAGTCGCTGCGGCTACCGCAGGTGCTGCGACGGAGGTGTGGGTCATGGCACCGATGATCGCTACCGCACAGGAGGCGCAGCGCTTCGCGCACTCCTGCAACGCTGCAGGTTTACAGGTTCCGGGCGTGATGGTCGAGGTTCCCTCTGCGGCACTGACCGCCGAGCACATTCTCGGGGAGGTCAGCTTCGCTTCGATCGGCACCAATGACCTCACCCAGTACGTCATGGCGGCTGACCGCCAGCTTGGGCCACTCGCCGCACTGAATGATCCGTGGCAGCCGGCGGTCCTTCACCTCATCAAGCACACGGTCACTGGTGCCGCCCGCGCGCACGGTAGCTGCGGCAGCAGCAGCACCGAAGCCCAAGACGGAGGCCAGACCCAAGGCCATGCTGGAGGCGACGGCAACCTCCGCAAGTCCATTGGCGTCTGCGGGGAGGCTGCCGCGGACCCTGCCCTCGCCGTCGTTCTGGTGGGCCTCGGCGTGGACACGCTGTCGATGAGCCCACGCGCCCTCGCGGGTGTGGCCGCGGTGCTCGCATCTGTGTCGCTGGAGGAAGCCACGGACTTGGCAGCGCGAGCGCTCAGCGCAGCCAATGCCCTGGAGGCCCGTGCCACGGTTCGTTCCAAGCTGCCGATTCTCGCGACCCTGGGCCTCTGAAGCCCGCACCCCTTGCCCCACTTTCCGGGTTAAAAAAATAGGTGCGTCCACCCGTTCTAATGGACGCACCTATCGCTGTGTAACCCGTTGACCCCCCACGGACACCGGGAGTTACATAATCATTATTTTTGCACAGCAGGATGAAAACGTGAACAGTTTCGCGGATTTTCTCCCATAAATCATCCGAAAGGACTAACGGTTGCTAGCTCGACTAAGTATTTCTCCGGCCCTGCGCCAGAAAGCTGCGTGGGCGCTTCCCTGAGCGCCGGCGGGACAACCAGATCATCGTCAGGCCTGTGGTGACCAGGACAATCGAACCGAAAGCGAGCACCGAGCCAATGATGCCGAGATTGACGGGAACGAGGTTCAGGACGCCGAACAGCAGCACCATCAGGAAGCCGGTGAACAGGAGGGCCGAGGCCAGGCGGTGCAACGGCCGGCTGGTGCGGTTCCGCGCTTCACCCAAAGCTGGCACCAGAAGGCAGGCTGCCACGTACGCCGGGTACAGGCGGCCCACCTGGTGGTAGCAGGCGATTGCCACCTGATCCGAATAGGCGCCCATCCCCGTGGAACTGGTTGGGTGGTCGCTCAACACGAACAGCACGACGGTCGCGGCGACGGCCAGCGCCAGGGCGGTGATTCCCACCGCACCACCGATCACCCTTCGGGCACGCTGGGACCTGAAGGCTGCAGCACAGCGCACGCCAAGCAGAAACACGATGGCGTAGATAATCAGCCTGATGATCAGGTTGGCAACGTTGACTCCACCGAGTAGTCCGTCAACGAAGAGGTAGATCGGGTCGATGCTCAGCGACACCGCGATCGCGAAGAGAACCAGCACCGCGAACACGCTGCGCCCACGGCCACGCAGGGCGTCCGGCAGCCTGACGGCGGCGAAGGCGATGCACAAAGCAAGCGCAAACCATTGAATTGTCGTTCCGTCATTCATCCGAGGTTCTCCCACAGTGCCTGGTCATGTGAGCTGTCCTGTTCCCGCTTGCGCAACTGCTTGCCCGTACCGTCGAGCCAGTCCCGTGCGAGCAGGAGGAGATCGGAATCGGGGAGCTGGCTGAGCGCTTTCTCACGGCCGCCCTCTACCCAGCCGCCTTCGGCAGGGGTCAGCAAACTTGTCACCACCAGGCCGTTAGTGAGCTTTACCCCGCTGACCCGCGCTGCCTCGACACACAGATGCGTACTGAGCCGACCGGCGCTCAGTTGGGCCGAGAGATTCTGTGGGGCGATCCCGGTTCTCGCAGCGAGGGTCTGCCGGAGGTCGCCTGGGTCTATCGCGTCGAACCAGGCCCGGACCGAGTTGCGGTGTGGCATAGGCGCGAGCCGGAAACTCAGTGGGTCGCCGATACTGTCAGTCTCTTCGCTCCGGCCGACGATGAGGCGCAGCAGGTCCAACGGCGACACCTGGCTGAGGTACTCGGCGTCTTTCGGTTGCCGGGAGTCGGCGAGGTCGCGGTAGTCATCGAACTCGCTGAGGGCACCAACAGGGTCAACACCATAGGCCCGCGAAATACGGACGACGGTTTCCAATGAAACCTTCCCGCGCACCAGTTGCTGCGCGAGGGTGGAGCGTTTGATATCCGACTGCCGGCAGAGCTCGGACACCGTCGCAACAGGATCAATGCGGGCCCGCCACAACTGAAACGCCTTAGCCGTGACCGCCATGCTCACCTTTCAATTGGACTTCCGACCCCCAGTGTGAAGTATAGTTAAAAGCGCTGGCTCCCCATTCTGCGATTCCCCCATACGCAGAACGCGGAGCCAGCTTCAATTTAACTTCTCTTTACGGACTACCAGCGCACCTTCTTCTCGCGCTTACCCTGCTTGTTGCTGGGGTTGACGTTCTTTCCCCTGGGCCCGGTGCTGTGGGCACTGTCGAGATCCCCAAACGCAGGGTTCTTCTTTGCCAATGCCTCACGGGCGCGGGGGTCATCCGCAAGCTTCTTCGCTGCTTCTTCGGCAACGTGCACTTTCATCGGCTCTTGCTTGTCCTGCTGGGTCATGGCTCTCCTTCTTTGTTCTGAACTTGATGCGGCGAACTGTTGTGTCCGGGACCGTGCCTACGGTGAAGACTCCAGGTTGCCCACCTACCGCCAGGTCCAAATAGGGGACGACGGCGTCCGTCCCCGCTGGTGGAGCGAGTACACACCCTGGGGAATCATTAGTGCAGGAGGGGTGGAAACAAGCATGGAGGCTGAGGCCTCAACACGGTCTTTTCGATGGTGATGTGGTGCGGGAGGCGTATGAACGCCAGCGCGATTACTCGAAAATTATTGTTTCCATGCAGAACAACGTACCCCATGCCCTGACGATTGTCAGGCACCGTGGGTCTATGCACAGGGTTACTCAGCTCGCTGGTCCTGGGTTTCGGAACCGTCAGTGAGCTCCTCGCTGACTCGAATGGCGGCACTGCCCCCTACCAGGCATAAGCCTCGGGAGCTTGCCCGCCCGGTCCGGGCCAGATTTCATCAAGGGCGTCAAGCTGGTCAGCTGAAATCGTCACCTCTAGAGCCTCCAGCGCACTTGCCAGCTGTTCAGCGGTTCGAGGGCCAACGATGGGAGCCGTGACGGCTGGCTGGTGGAGCAGCCATGCGATGGCGAGTACGGCAGGCTCCATTCCGAGGTCGTCCGCGTATCGCTCATACTTTTCAATCCGGGGACGGCGTTCGTCAAGTCGGTCGAGGT
Source organism: Arthrobacter sp. TRD_SC_6 (assembly GCF_055361185.1). Lineage (NCBI taxonomy): Bacteria > Bacillati > Actinomycetota > Actinomycetes > Micrococcales > Micrococcaceae > Arthrobacter > Arthrobacter sp. TRD_SC_6. The sequence goes on along the minus strand of NZ_CM143953.1, from coordinate 1,016,097 downwards.
TTTGAGATCGGGAGCGGTCCGTCTTGCGCAGCACACCGCCGAGTTGTCCGCTGGCGAGCGGGGACCAGGGAAGGATGCCTATTCCGTAGTTTTGCGTTGCCGGTATGACTTCAAGTTCAAGGAGTCGTTGCGCAAGGTTGTACACAGATTGTTCGGTGACGATGGGGAGCTGGTTCCGCATCATGGCGTGCTCGCGGTACTGGGCAATGTTCCAACCTGCAAAGTTCGACGAGCCGAGATAGATTATTTTTCCTTGCGCTTGGAGCATCGTAAAAGCGTCAAGGACTTCGTCTATGTGCACTGCGCGGTCGATATGGTGCATTTGGAACAAATCGATGCGGTCGGTTTGCAGCCTTCGAAGAGATGCGTCGACGGCAGCACGAATGTGCAGCGCGGAAAGGCCCTTTTCGTTTGGGCCATCGCCCATCCGGCCATAGGCTTTCGTCGCAATAACGAGTGAGTCGCGGTTCCCGCGGGAGCGCATCCAGTCTCCGAGCAGTTCCTCGGACTGGCCGGGCTTATCTCCCCAGGGATCACCGCCGTAAACGTCAGCACTGTCGATGAAGTTGATGCCGCTGTCGACGGCTAAGTCGAGGATGCCGTAAGACTCCTCACGTCCAATAACCGGTCCGAAGTTCATCGTTCCGAGCGCGAGGCGGCTGACAACGGCACCGGCGGCGCCGAGGCGGGTATATTTCATTTGCTGTTCTTTCGCAGTGTAAAGGAGTGGGTTGAACGTTTGGGCGTCGGTGCGATCGGCGAGCAGTCACTCAGGGAGTGACTGCGCCAGAACTGGCAGGGAGTTCAGTGTTTCGTGGATTGACGCGGAACGAGAACGGGCTCAAAGCGGGTGCGCACCTCTGAGGGGGGTATGGCGTTGAGTTGTTGCAGCAGTAGCCGGGCGGCGTGGGCGCCCATCTCCTGGGCAGGTTGCCGGATGGAAGTCAACGGGACCATTGCTGCTGCGGCGAAATCGATGTCGTCGTAGCCGATTATGGCGATCTCGCCGGGAATCGATATTCCATGTCGGATGAGGCTTTGCAGAATTCCCAGGGCCAGGTGGTCATTGGCTGCGAAGATGCCGTCGGGGCGGTCCGCCGGCGGCAGCGCAAACAGTTGGTCACCGATATCACGGCCGAGTCGTGGGTTCAGGGTGGTGGTTTCTATAAAGGTGAACCGGGCGCCGGCAGCGTGGACTGCGGAGCGTGCTCCTTCATACCGCTGTTGCATTTGATCAACAGTGAGGGGGCCTCCGACGAAGGCGATGTGGCGGCATCCTCCCTCGAGCAGATGTTCGCTGGCCATGATTCCGCCTGATAAGTCATCGAGCGAGACGGAGCGGAAGAATCCCTCTCGGTCGGCTCGGTCCACAAGGACGACGGGTACATTGCGTTGCCGGAATCGTTGCAGCATGGATGTCGTACTTCGAACTGGTGCTATGAGAATTCCATCCAGCCGTTGTCGTTCGAAAAGGTCGAGATACCTCGCTTCCCGTTCTTCGGAGTCATAGCTGTTACCGACGATGATGGAGTATCCCGCTCGTTCGGCTTCTTCCTCCGCTCCCAGGACGACGTCAGCGAAGAAGGGGTTGGTAATGTTGAGGACCGCCAATCCGATCGCGTTGCTACGACCGGCCCTTAACTGTCTTGCGGCAGTGTTCGGCACGTAACCCAGGTTCGTGATGGCTTCCGCGACGCGTTCGGCCGCACGAATTGAGACGAGCTCGGGGCGGTTCAGCGCGTTCGATACGGTGCTGACCGACACGCCAGCCTTTGCTGCGACATCTCGCATGCCGATTTCACCCATGGCGCTCCTTCAAACGTCGAAGGCTGTCGAGGAGCCTAATTCTGTTCTCGACTTTACCCTCGGCCGGGCCATGGACGATCGTAAATCCCAGCGCGCCGTTGTCCTGCGCACCGATGACGGCCACACACGGATCCTCCCTCGACACGGAAATGGTGGTGTTCGTGTCCGGCACGACCGCCAGGCCCGCGCGTGATCGAAGGATGGGTCCGTCCAACGATGGCGGCCGGTTGAAGGTGAGGACGAAGGATCCGTCATTCACCCCTGTAAGTTTCGACACCCGACGTCCGTGACTGAATATTGTCAAAGCACGCTCGATGGTGTCGTGCGAGGCCTCCGACAGCATCAGATAGCCCGCGACGACCCGCCAGGCTGGTTCCGTGACCATGTGCGCGTCAGCGAATCCAGACGGTTGGCGGGTCTCGTCCTGTCCGAGCCAGATGACCTCGTAGAAGACGGGATCGACGGTGAGTCCGTCATAGCGCATTAGAGTCGTCCTCCTGCAGCGTCTGCGTCTCCGACCCAGCGCACCAGCGATTTGAAGACCTCTTGGTGCGCTGTGGAGTCGTAGGATTCAACGCCGTGGCCGAGCGCGTTATAAGCGACTCGGCCGTGATCACCTGATGCTTCCAGAGACCAAATGAGCGGGTGGACGATTCCGTCTTCGGTATGGAAAGCCAGGATATTTGATTCCTCCGCCACTTTGAGGTGGGTGTAACGCTCGTCGTAGACCGTGAAGTCATCGAATTGGAGCCCATCAACACGGTGCATGGTTGCCTGGATCAGGGAGTTCCCGATTTGCGGATGCATCGTTTCTCCAGGGACCCATCGTCCTCCTAGCAGTGCCGCCCAGCGTGGATCGTCTCTGAAGGCGAGGGTTGAGGAATGGGATGCCAGGATCCCTCCTCCTCGCCGCGAATACTTCGAGATGAGGTCCACGACCGGTGTTGAGTCATGCGGTTCACGGGACAGGTCACTACTTGCGTTGACTATGAGCACGTCGGCGGTATCGAGCGCCGCAGCCAGCTGCGCCGGGTGGTCGGTGGTGACGATTGTCGCGCTCTGGTATCCGTCGCCCTTTAGTACATCGACGATCTGTTGGCTGGTGGCTTCCAGTGCGTGCCAAGGGTCGCTGTGGACGTCAACCCCGCACAGCACCGAGACGCGTGAGGCGGCTGTGCTGGCGCGTCCGTCAGTCATTGATCCACGTCGACCGGTCCGGGCAGAGTGCCTCGAGTTCGTCCCAGAGGTTGTCTGGAATGTTGAGGTTCAGATCCAGAATGGCCTGGTCCACCTGCTCGGGAGATACCACTCCGCAAATAGTGGAGGAGATACGCGGATCTTTGGTCGAGAACTGGAGGGCGGCTGCTCGGAGTGGCACTGCGTACCTGTCACAGGCCGCGCCCATTGCATCGACGGCGGAGAGAAATTCAGGGCGGGCTTCGGCGTAATGGTAGCGATTGGTCGATCGGGGCCAAGTGGCGAGCAACCCGCCTCCGTAAACGGCTGCGTTCATGACGCCGACTCTGGCGTGGGCGGCGGCGTCGAGGAGGCGGTTCGCGGTGCGGTCCACGAGGGTGAATCGGTTGTGCGTGATCAGCGCATCGAAATGTTCGGTCTCGACGAATTGCTGAAGCATGGATGCCGGCCCCCCGGAAATTCCGATGTGATCGGCGTAGCCCTCGTCACGGAAGCGCTGCAGAGCTTCGACTGGCCCGTCGGGGGCCATAGCCGCGTCGAAGCCGATATGTTCCGGGTCGTGGAGGTAGAGGATGGGCACGCGGTCCAGTCCGAGGCGTTCCAGGCTCTCCTCGAGCGAGGCACGCATCCGTTTGGTGTCGAAGGTGTCCGTTGTTGGGTCGCGATCCAGTTTTGTCTGCACGATGAAACCGTCAGGGAGCCCGTAGCGACGAATCGCAATGCCGAGTCGCCGCTCGCTTTCTCCGTCGCCGTAGTTGTTCGAGGTGTCCAAGATGGTGATGGGTCCGGCGAACGCCCGACCGGCTGTTGCCACAGCGTCGGCCTCGCTGACGGTGAGCTCGTGCACGGGAGAAGACACCCCCCATGCTGCCGTTCCGATACAAAGACGGGACACGTGCAGGCCCGTACGTCCCAGGCGTGCTGATTCGAGGGTGTGCTGGGTCATTCGAATTCGTCTCCTCCACGGAAGCGGTCGACCAGTACGGCGGCGAGCAGGATGAGTGCCACGATCAGGTCGAGGTAGTCGGGGTCAAAGAACTGGATGTTGAGGATGTTGGTGATGCCAGCGACGACCAGCAGGCCGAGCAGGCCGCCGAGTGGATTGCCGACACCGCCGCGGGTGATGGAGTACCCCCCGATCATGAGGGCAGCGTAGATCTGGAATTCGAGTCCGGTTCCGAGAATGTTCGAGGCTGACCCGAGTTGTCCCACGTAAAGGATTCCGCCGATGGACGCTCCGACGGCGCTGACGACGAGGGCGCTGACGCGCACCTTCGTTACGGAGATTCCGGCCCGGGCGGCTGCTCGGTGGTCACCGCCGACAGCCTGCACCTTGCGGCCGACCCTGGTTTTACCGATGAACCCGGCGGCGACGAGGGTGATGCCTATGCCGATGAGCAGGAGAGTAGGGAATCCGAGGAGTGCTCCCTGTGTGACGTTGTAGAGCGGGTCGATGAGGGTCGTGGGCGGGGCGCTGACGACGATCGCCTGGCTGAGTCCGCGCAGCAGGGTGAGCATGCCGAGGGTGACTGCGAGGGGTTCGGCCCCGAAGTAGACGATAACGAAGGCGTTGGTCAGTCCGACCACGGCGCCCACGCCGATGGTGATGGCAGCGACCAGCCACGGGTTGAGGCCTGTGGCAACGAGCTGGTTGAAGATCACCGCCCCGAATCCGACCATCGATCCGATGGAAAGGTCCACGACGCCTGCCAGCAGCGCGAACGAAGCCAGAACAGCGACGATGAGCGGGATGGCGACACTCACGCCGACGATCTGGATATTCGAGGGTGCGAAGAATTCGGGTCCGACCCATAGCAGTCCGACGAGCAGGGTGACGGTAAGGGTGGCGGTGATGCTTCCGACGGGTCCGTTGAAGGAGTGGAGCGTTCTCTGCCGGAAGGACTGGGGTCGGTCTTCGAAGAGCGGGGAGGCGAGTGTGGTCATCGGCTTGTCCTCTTCAGTCGGGCGCCGTCGATGCCGACGGCGATGATGAGCAGTGCACCCTGGAAGACGAGTGACCAGGCCGGGGGCAGACCGAAGAACGCGATCGAGGTTGGAATGGTTGCGAGGAATCCGACACTGAGCAGCAGTACGAGTAGGTTTCCTTTTCCACCGGAGAGGCTGATGCCGGCGAGGATGACCGCTCCGATGACGATGAGTTGGAACCCAGTCCCGGAGGCTGGCGTGAAGCTTGGATTGACGGCTGAGAAGAGCACGCCTGCGAGGCCCGCGACGGCTCCGGCTCCGGCGAAGGTCGCCAGGCGTATCCGCCGCAAGTTCAGACCGCGTGCTTTGGCGGCGCGGGCGTTACCTCCGATCGCGATGAGGCGGCGACCCCAACGGGTGTATGTCAGGGCGAGGCCAAAGAGGATGATCGTGATCACCATTGGCCAGAAGATGTTCGGCAGTCCGAGGAAGCGTCCGAGTCCGTATGCCCGCAACGCGGATGTCGAGGGGATCTGTGCGGATTTGAAGAGGATCAGCATGATCGCCAGTCCGCCGAATCCGGTTGCGAGGGTCACGATGATCGGGTTCAGTTTCCCGAAGACGACGATGGCACCGTTGAGCAGCCCCCAGCAGGCTCCGGCCCCCAGGCCGCCGAGGATGGCGACAACTGTTGGTAGTCCGGCGTTCAGTGCGCTGACCGTGGCCCAGGCGCTCAGGGTCAGGGATACGGGGAGGCTGAGGTCAAGGAGGCCTCCGCTGATGACGATCAGGGCCTGGGCGACGGCGAGGACCCCAGAGATGGACATGGTGAAGGTGACAGCGAGCAGGGTCTGGTTCGAGAGGAAGTCGGGGCGGGCTATGAGTGTGGCTACCAGGAGCAGAACCCATACGCCGGTGATGCTGACCGCGTCGCGGAACGAGGTGAAGGTGCGCCCGTCCCTGATCGAAATGTGGGGCTGGTCCGGCTTGATGGCGACCGGATCGGTCGGGGGGAGGTGAGATGTGGTCATGGTGTGGTGTCGTCTCTGACCGATCCGGTCGCTGTCATGGTCGGTGGGTATCAGGTGATTCGAAAGTCGATCTAGAAGTCGCAGAAGAGGTCGTGTTCGGTGGTTCCCTTGGGTGCGGAGGCGAGTTCGGAAACGCGCTCATCGATGCCGGGGATGGACGCCGCCTGTTCCTGAGTCACCGGACAGGGCTTGACGCTTACGGCGGCGTTGTCGCCGGCGTCCTTGACCTCTGGTGCGTTGCCTTCGGCGATCTGGTCGGCGATTTCGAAGGCGGAGGCGGGGTAACCCTCAAGGAAGTACATAACGCTTCCGGCGAGGTTGGGGTCGACATTGTCTCCGGTGATCAGCCCGCCGTCCTGGCCCCAGCCCATGATCGAGCCGTCCCTGCCGAGTTGGGTTGCTGCCTGGAGTGCGCCGACGACAGCTTGGTCGTTGAGTCCCACGACGAGGATGTTCTCGGCGTCGGGGTGGGCCGCGAAGACACCCGGAGCGTTGGCGAGGGAGGTGGTGAGGTTGCCGTCTGCCTCGTAGGAGACGTAGTTCTCCTCGGGGATGTCTGGGCAGGTTTCCTGAATGGCGGTTCGTGCGTTGCCAGTGCGCCACTCGTTGATTTGACCAGCTGCAGTTCCCTCAGCGGAAATGACCAGATCGACGTCGCAGTCCCACTTCTCCTGTGCCAGCTCGGCGAGTTTGGTTCCTCCTTCGGTTCCAGCTGAGGCGTTGTCGACGCCAACGAAGTACCAGCCGGGCTGGGCGATGTCAAAGGTCACGACGGGGATGCCGGCGTCTTCGTACTTCTTGGCGATCACGGGGTTCGCCGAGGGCTGGCCGTTGAACATCATGACCATGTCGACACCCTTCTGGATGAAGAGGTCGGCGTTGGTTGTGGCCGTTGCTTCGCTGTTGTCGTTGGAGAGTTCGACGAAGTCCCAGCCACGTTGGTCTGCGAGGCCTTTGGCGACGTCGCCCTGGAGTTCCTGCCAATCGGCGTCCGGCTGGCCTCCAACCGCGAATCCGAGGGTGAAGGTTCCGTCATCGTCAGAACCGGAGCTAGAGGTTCCCGCGGATGACCCAACCGTGCTGCACCCTGTGAGGGCAAGGGCAGATAAGGTCAAACCGGTGAGGGCGGTACGGACCATACGTCCGCGCGTGGTGAAATGCATCATTGCAGTGTTCTCCTAGGGTCAATTCGATGGTGTGAAGGGTATTTCTGGTACGTCGGAGCGCCTCAGGTGACGATGAGGTTTGTGTCTTCGGGCGTTTCAATGTCGGCTGGAATCGCACCGGTGATAAGTCCGACGATCTTCTCCGGCGTGACGTCGGCAACATCGCGGGTTGCGATGGTCCTGCCAAGCCGCATGACCGTCACTCGGTCAGCGACCTGCACAAGCTGTTGCATGTTGTGACTGACGAGGATCACGCTGATGCCTCGGTCACGCAAGCGGCCGATGAGTTCGAGAACCTGAGCTGACTCACGCACACCCAACGCCGCAGTGGGTTCATCAAGGATGACGATCTGTCGGCCCCACAGCAGGGCCCGGGCGATTGCCAGGCACTGGCGTTGCCCGCCGGACATTCCGCGGACCGAGACGTTCACCGACTGGATACCAACGCCAAGATCTGCGAGCACCTCACGGGAGCGTGCCCGCATCCCTTTGTCGTTGACTATGTTCAGGGTCCGCAGAAGAGGATTATTCGAGAGTTCCTCACGCCCGAGATATACGTTCTGCACAGCCGACATGGTGTCAACCAGAGCAAGGTCCTGGTAGACCGTCTCGATACCGGCTTCCAGCGCATCTGAGGGACGACGAAAGGTAACCGGCTGCCCTGCAACCTTGATGATGCCGGAGTCAGGGGTTACAGCACCCGAGAGAACCTTCAGAAAAGTGGATTTTCCTGCGCCGTTGTCTCCGACGAGCCCCATGACCTCACCCTTGCGCAGCTGCATCGATGCGGCAGCGAGGGCTACTACTGCGCCGTACCGGCGCTCGATCTTGTCTGCCTGCAACACGATGTCCTCACTATGAGAACTCGATTCATCCGTCACTGCAGACCTCTTTGTCCGAATTGAAACGTTTTAGATAGAACGATTTAGTGAGAAGATTTACACATAGGGCATCGGCCGTCAAGAGCCACGCGAGAAGTTTCTCGTATCCCGCCCGATATGACGCAAGGCACATGCCACCCCCTGTTGTGTGTGCGAGGATGTCGCAGGAAAGCGCTATCCATCGAAAGGAGAGCCGTGGAACACAGCGATCACCCGGTCACAGGACGGGGGAGCAATACACCTACCCGAACCCGGCACCCAAGGGTTCTGCTTGTAACCGCAGCTCTGGCGATGCTGCAGGTGATCTGGCCCCTGACCATGGACCTATACCTGCCAGCGTTCCCGGCCATCCGGCGGGAATTTAGTGCCCCTGAGTCCGCCGTTCAGCTGACTCTCACCGCCGCGTTCATCGGCATGGGCATCGGTCAGTTGACCTCCGGGCCGGTGTCGGACGCCGTCGGACGCGCCCGACCGCTCGCGGCGATGATCGTCGTCTACTGCGTAGCAACGACGTCGTGCGCTTTAGCGCCTTCGATGGAATGGCTCATCGCGAGCAGGGCCTTCCAAGGAATTGGATCGGCCGCGTGCGCCGTGATCGCGCTTGCCATAGTCCGCGATCTCTATAGCGGCAAGCAGCTGATGATCATCCTCGCGCGCCTGGCCATCGTGTCGGGTGTTTTCGTAGTCGCCTCGCCCGCGCTAGGCGCCCAACTGCTCGAGGTTGTGGGCTGGCGCGGACTTTTCTGGGTCCTTCTGGCCTACGGTCTGGTGCTGCTCTGCGTGGCGGGCGCCATTCTGCTGCGCAACGAGACCAACCCGATGGAGCGCAGACTGCAGCGTAAAGGCGTGCGTCTGCGGGATGACTACCGCACCCTGGTCGCAGACGTACAATTCCGCTCCGTTGCCCTCGCTGGCGGGTTGTTGTTCTCCGCCATGATGTCCTTTATGTCGGGGAGCGCCTTCCTCATTCAGGAGTATTACGGCTTGAGCCCCCGCGGCTATGCTTTGCTGTTCGGCGCACAAGGCGCCCTGATGGTGATCGGTGCACAGATAGGCGGCTTCATCGCCCGACGTGGTTCCCCGGTCCTGGTGGTACGAATAGGAGCTGTCGCCCTCGTCACCGCCGCCACCGTGTTGTTGCTGAGCCTCAGCCTCGCGCCGCACGTGGGCGTCTGGGGACTGATGGCACCGATCATGCTCTTTACGACGTCGTTCGGACTCATAAGTCCTGCCCTGCAGGCGACCGCCCTTGAACACCATGGTCTCCGCGCCGGCACGGCAGCCTCCCTACTGGGCGCATCGAACATGACCGGCGCCGCGATCATCGCGCCGGTCACCGGAGCGTTCGGACTATCCTCGCCGGTGCCCACCGCCGTCGTCATGCTTTGCTGCGCCGCCGGAGCGGCGGTATTGCTGCTCACCGGCATCAGGGGGCAGCCACACCGTCATCCCGGGGCGTTCCAGGCTCCCGCTCAGGTGAATTACCGCCGCTGATTGTGCTGTACCTATCCTCCTGACTGTGCGGTGGTATGGGAAGTTCTGGCATGTAATCGCGAGATCCGGTGCAATGGTCCAGTTCCAGCAACCGGTGGGAGTCAGGTGCCTGACACGGAATAGCCGGCAAGCGGATTCGTCAATTTTCCAGCGAACTGCAGCCCCCCGGACTGGTCACTCAAGTCCAGCATGTGCCTGTTGTTCTTCAGCTGCAGGCGGTTCAGGCAGGAAAGGTCGAAGCTGGCGGCGAAGAGGTTGTACTTGGCAAACTGCTCCTCCAGTTCCGGGTTTCGCCGCTGGTAATCCTGGATGGATTCAGCCAGTACCGCCCAGAACTCATCTTCGGGGACCACGCCGTCGTCGGCCATTGTGCTTGCCAAAAACCGGAGGAAGCAGTCGAGCACATCGGTGAACACCGCCAGCACCCGTTCCTTCTCCGGTACCGCAGCCTTGATGCGCGATATGTGGTCAGGCACCTCCATGCGGTCACCCATGACTACTATTTCCTCCCCGAGATCCTTCATGATCGTCCGCACCGGCACACCGTCCCGCAGGATGAGAATCAGGTTTTCTCCGTGCGGCATGAAGGCCAGCTCGTAGGCGAACAGGCAATGCGCAACGGGGATCAGGTAGGCATCGGCATAGGAGCGCAGCCACTGGGCGCCGGTCAGTCCGGAGCGGCGCACCAGCTCGGACACCAGTGGCGTGCCGGCGACGTCCCGATGCAGCAGGGCGGCCATGGTCATGAGCTGCTCACCCTCGCCCAGCAGGGGCAACGGACTTTCCCTCCACAGCACCGCAATCATCTTGCGGTATGGGGACCCGGGCGATGTCGCTGCGTGGAGATGTTGTGGCCGATAACCCACTGCGGCTGTCTCCCGTAGCAGCGTGAACCCCTGTTCCTGGAGAACGGCGTCCGGGGCAAGCGCTTCCGCCAGCCACTGGTTGATTGCCGGCGTAACCGCCATGTACTCCGCGGAGAGTCCGCGCATGAAACCCATGTTGAGGATCGACAGTGCGGTTTTTACGTAGGACCGCTCCGGGAAGTCCCGGTTGAAGAACGTGCGGATGGACTGCTGCGCCTGGTAGGTCTCTGCGCCGGTGCCCACGTGGACAATATGCTGAGTCGCAATATCTGCCGCGAAGGTGACGCGCAGCTTGTTCTCCCACTGCCAGGGGTGCACCGGCATGAGGAAGTAGTCCTCGGGTGAGAGTCCGCGCGCTTCCACTTCCGCCTCGAACGCTGCAAGCCGCCCGCCCAGCTCGGCCAGCAGATGGTCCCGGTAGTCCAAGCCCTCAACCGCTGAGAACTCGGCCCTGCTCCTGTGAACCGCGATCCACTCCAGGTGGATCGGCGCCCCGCACTCGGGAGCGTAGGCGAGATAGTCCGCGGCGCCGAATCCCAGCCTCCCGTTGTTCGCAACGAAGCAGGGGTGGCCCTCCGTCATGGAACTTTCCACCGCCTGGAAATCCGCTGCCTGGTCAGCACCGCCGGTGACTCCCGCCGCCAGTTCCGCCGCGGTGTAGCGCTGGAACTGGCGCTTGTAGCAGGTTCCGGAGAGGGTGCTGCCGATCTCCTCTAGGTACACGGGCAGCAACTCATCGGGAATGCCGAGCCGCTTGCGCATGTCGAGAATGAACTGCTGCGCGTCCGGTTGGGTTGGCTCACCGTTGAGCTCGCAGGTCAGGCTTGCCGGATCGATGCTCCAGTGGTCCAACGCCCGGCGGCGGGCCGAGAACCGGTAAGTGGCGCCGTCGTCGTCGGAGGTGAGGATGAAGTTTTCGCCACCGGTGCCCTGGGGTTCAAGGATGCGCTCGTGCGCGAACTCGGCGATTGCCTTGCAGGTCAGGTGACGGTTGGCGTCCGCCCAGGCGGCGGGAGTGAGGAACCCGCCGTGGGTTGGCGTGGGCGCAGCGGGAAAAGCAGGGACAGTGGCGAGGGTCATGGGGAAACTTCCTGGAAGGAGGCGAGGAACTGGGCGCGGGTGCAGAAGCTGAGCAGGGCCTGTTTGCCCGGAAGCTCAACCGTTGCGTGGGGTTCAAACCCCACGCGGGCGTTCAGTGCGTGGACCCGTGTGTTGCGGGCGTCGGGTTCCACGACCACGCGCTGCACCTCCGGGTCGGAGAACAGGTACTCGAGGATGGAAGTGATGACCGCCGTCGTGAAGCCCGGGACGGGCACGTCGGTTCGCGGCACCAGGAAGTGCATGCCGACGTCGCCCGCTTGGACTGGGTAGGTCTGTCCCACCGGGTCATGGGCGGGCAGATAGCGCTCCATGAGAAATGCTGGCTGCGTGAGGCTGCCGTCCAGGTGGCCCAGAAACGCGTCATGGGTCGGGGACGCGTTGATCGCGGCGTATTCGCGCTCGACGTCGGCGATCGTGGCGTCCTGCATGTCCCAGAAGCGGGCGTGCGGGTCCGTTACCCACCTGTGGAGGAGGGGTCCATCCTGGGCGGGGTCGACTGGCCTGAGGGTGAAGTTCATTGAACCGCCCCGACCGTCGCGTCCGGGACTGTCGGAGTCTGCGAAGGCACGCCGAACTGCTGGAACGCGATGCGCTCCTCCACCGGGTAATACTCCCAGCCGAGCATCTCGCGGATGATCACCGAGTTACGGTAGGCGCCCATCCCGAGGTCGGGTGCACTGAAGCCGTGGGTGTGCAGTTCCGCGTTCTGGACAAAGATTTGGCCTGGCGTAACGGCGTAGTTCCGGCCGACGTCGAACTGTCCATCCGGCAACCGCGCAATCCGGTGGCTGATGCCCGCGAGGAAGCCCGGCTCCTGGTAGCTGTACCCGCTGGCGAGCACCACCCCTGCCGTGCCGAGCGTGAAGCCGCTGCCCTGTTCCGTATGCACCAGCTTCAGTTCGTACCCCGACGACGTGCGCTCAACAGCCTCCAGCGACGCATTCGTATAGAGCGACGTCCGTGGTGCCGCGCCGACACTTCGCAGATAGAGCAGGTCGTAGATGTCGTTGATGAGGTCCGCGTTGATGCCCTTATAAAGCTGCTTCTGCGCTTTGCCGAGGCCCTGGCGGGTGCCCGCCGGCAGCGAGTGGAAGTAGTCCACATACTCCGGCGATGTCAGCTCAAGGGTCAGTTTGGTGTACTCAAGCGGGAAGAAGCGCGGCGAGCGCGTTACCCAGTCCAGCCGGTAGCCGTGAGCGTCCATATCCTGAAGCAGGTCGTAGTACACCTCCGCCGCACTTTGGCCGCTGCCCACCACCGTGATGGACTCAAGCGCCTGCAGCTGCGCCTTGCGCTCCAGGTAACGTCCCGAGTGCACGACGCCGGAGCCTGGATCCGCAGCTAGTGCGGCGCAGTGCGCGGGAACGGTGGGTGCTGTCCCGGTCCCGAGGATGAGGCGGCGGGTGCGGTAGTGGACTTGCCCCCCACCCTCCTTGACGGTGAGGCGGTAGAGCCCGGCGCCGTCGTCGTCGTGCTCTGTGGTGTGTTCCGCGTTCACTACCTCGCTGCCGAACCGGACGTTGGGCAACTGCCCGGCCACCCACGCGCAGTATCGGCTGTACTCGGTGCGCAGCGGGTAGAAGTTCTCGCGGATGTAGAACGGGTACAGGCGGCCTGCGGACTTGAGGTAGTTGAGGAAGGAGTAGGGCGAAGTGGGGTCCGCCATGGTCACCAGGTCCGCCATGAACGGGACCTGCAGGTGTGCGGTCTCGAGCATCATGCCGGGGTGCCACTCGAAGCGGTCGGCGCGGTCCAGGAAGAGGCCGTCCAACTCCGTGATGGGTGCCGTCAACGCTGCGAGGCCCAGGTTGAAGGGCCCAACGCCGATCCCGATGAAGTCATACGTCCGGTCGTTCATGCCCGGGCCCCCTTCAGTTGCGCGGCCATTTGCCGGATCAAGTCGAGGATTTCGCGCAGGTCCCGGATGCTGGTGTCCGGGTTGAGGAGCGTGAATTTGAGGTACTGCTCGCCGTCAACCACTGTTCCGGCAACCACCGCTTCCCCGGAGGCGAAGATGGCCTTCCGGATGGCGTCCTGGGTGACGGTCAGCTGTTCTGCCGGCCGGTAGCGGAAGACGAGTGTGCTGAGCTGTGGCGGCGCGGCGAGTTCAAAGTCCGCCGTCGCGTCAATTTCAGCACCGAACTGCTCCGCGAGCGCGATCACCTCATCCAGCATCGCCCCGATTCCATCAGCGCCCATGATCCGCAGGGTGAGCCAGAGCTTCAGCGCGTCGAAGCGGCGCGTGGTCTGCAGGCTCTTGTTGACCTGGTTGGGAAAGACCTCGCCGCGCGGGTTCAGGTAATCGGCGTGATGAGTCACGTGGCCGAGCGTCGCTGCTTCCCGCACGATCACGGCGCTGGAGCTCACCGGCTGGAAGAAAGTCTTGTGGTAGTCGACGGTCACGGAATCCGCGTGCTCGATCCCTTTGAGGCGGGCGCGGTGCTGCAGCGAGGTGATGAGACCGCCGCCGTAGGCTGCGTCGACGTGCATCCAGGTGCCGTACTCCGCGCACAGCTCGGCGATCTCCGGAAGCGGGTCGATGCTGCCGAAGTCGGTGGTGCCGGCGGTCGCGACCACTGCCATCGGTACCAGGCCGTTTTGGACAGTCTCCTCCAGTGCCGCCCGGAGCGCCTCGGGGCGCATGCGGCGGAAGTGATCGGTGGGGATGACGACGACGGCGTCCTCGCCCAGCCCAAGCATCCGCGCCGATTTCTGTACGCTGAAGTGGGCGGCGTCGGAGGCGAAGATGCGCAGCTTGTCCAGTGGGGTCCGTGACGCTCCCCCGGCAGCCGCCGTCGGCGTCGTCACTGCTGCGCCCGTCGGCTCTGTCGCGCGGCTCCGCGCCAAAAGAAGGGCCTGAAGGTTGGACTGGCTGCCGCCGCTGGTGAAGACGCCATCGGCGTCGGGGCCGAGGCCGAGCCGGTCAGCTGTCCAGGAAACGAGCGAGCGTTCAATGAGCGTTGCGCCGGCGCTTTGGTCCCAGGTGTCCAGGGACGAGTTCACCGCAGTGAGGATGGTTTCCGCGAGCAGGGCCGGGATGACCACCGGGCAGTTCAGGTGTGCTGCGTAGCGGGGGTGGTGGAAGTAGACGGCATCGCGGAGGTAGACCTCCTGCAGTTCGGCGAGCGCGTCCCTAGTGTTGTGGAGGGGGCTGTCGAGGTCCACCTGGTCGACGGCGGTTGACACCTCAGCTGGAGTGCGGCCGCCGAAAGGGGACTGCCTGGAGGCAAAGGTTTCGGCAACGGCTTCGATTCCCTTGGCCAGTTCCGAGGCGTAAAGCGTGGCGTTTCGCTGGTTCATCAGATGCGGGGCGGCGTCGAGCAGGCGTTCCAGATGGTCGAATTCGCCTATCGGGGCAGGGTCGAGCAGAGACTTGTTCATGATTCCTCACGGGTCTTGGGTTAGCTAAGGCTATCCTTACCAAAACAGCCGTGAAATCCAAACCCGGGAACTATTTCATGGCTGACGGAAGGGGAAAGCTAGTACATTCAATGGACGGCCTTCGAGGAGGAACCATGGGCGAGAACACCCCGCACATCGACAATCGGTACAGCCCGATCTACCAGCGCGGCGGTTCCCCGCAGCCACAGTCAAACGGCTTGAACCCGCAGTCGCACGCCTCACCATCGCCGAACGGAACCCGGTTGCAGCCTGCCCCTCCCCCACCTCCGCCGAGCGCGTATCAGCCGGTTGACACCGATCCGGCAAGCATTGTGGAGGTACTGCCCGAGGGCGCCAGCAGTCCTCCGCCCGCAGTTCCAAAAACCCGCAGGTCTGCGATCCGGAGGATCAATCCGTTCCTTGCAGTGCTCTGGATCATTGGTTTGGGCGCGCTGGCCCTTGGCCTGTGGGCATTTTTTGCCCCCCTGCAGGTGGATGAAAGTGTCCTCACCGGGCCCTATCCGCAGTGGATCTACATCGCCAGTCAGTCCGCTGGAGGCATTCTGATGGGTGGCTGCATCATTCTGGCGGTCGCAGGGGGGCTTAGCGCACTACTCTGGGACCGCCGTCCTCGTTAGCTTCTTCTGACCCACGCCACCAGTGCTTGCCCTCAAAATGGTAAGCATGCTTTCTTTTTTCCATCGGGGCACGTAGTGTCAGCGGTGCCTGCACCCTTGAAAGGATTCCCATGGATTCACCCCGGCAGTTCGACGCCATCACCATCATTTACAACCCAAACAGCACCGGCGACGCACCCACGCTCGCCGAAGAACTACGGGAGGAACTCGGCACTTCCCTGCCTTACGCTCCCGAGATCCGCCTCCAACCAACTGAACGGGCAGGGCACGCCGTGGAGCTGGCCCGCGAGGCGGCATCCTCCGGCGACTCGCTGGTCATCTCTGTCAGCGGCGATGGCGGATACAACGAGGTCATCAATGGGGTCATGGCCGCTGGCAACCCGCAAGCCGTGAGTGCGGTGCTCGCCGCGGGTAATGCCAACGACCACAGCCGGGTCATCGGGAGGAAGCCCCTTGCGCAGGCCATCGCTGAAGGTGCGGTGCGTCGTATCGACCTGCTCCGCATTACCACCGGGGCCGAGAGCGTGCATGCCCACTCTTACATCGGCTTTGGGCTGACTCCGATCGTGGCGATCGACCTCGAGAAGGGAAGCAAGGGCGCTATGAAGGAGATGTTCTCCGTTGTGCGCACCTTCTCGAAATACAAGCCTTTTGAGATCCGCCAGAACGACGGCGTGCGCAGGAAGTTCGACAGCATCATCTTCGCCAATATCTCCGAAATGGCGAAGTACGCCACCCTCAGCGAGGCCGATGATCACCCCGCCGACGGAATGTTCGAAGTCATCACCTTCCCCCACATGGCGAAATGGCGCATCCTGCTGAGGGCTTTCCATGCAACGACCAAGGGCTTGGGTGACCAGCCCAGCATGAAGAAGTACGAATTCTCCACGCTCAAGCCCATCCCTTACCAGATCGATGGTGAAGTCCGGTCAGCCGACGCCGGCGCTGACATCAAGATTGAAAGCATTCCGCGGGCGCTGCCGATCATCGGCTAGTGCTGCTTACCGTTTGACTTCCACGTCAACGAAAACCAGGCGGTGATCGCTGGTAGGGAACGGGTAGATGCCGGTGAGCTCGGACCCTGGTGTACCTGCGCGTGGCCAGAAGATTCCGGCGTCGCGCACTTTCAAGCCCTTGGACGGCAGCACGTAGTCCACGCGGATATTGCCGGCGCTGACGTCCTCGAAGTCTGCGGTGTCCAGGGCAGGGTCGCCGAGATGGTCCAGGTTGGCCCTGCCCTGCAGCACCGAAGCCTCTGCGGCTCCCTCTGCCTCAGGCAACGGGTCGCGAAGTTCCTTCAGCCCGAGCAGTTGGCCGATTGAGCCGGCCCGGGAGTCGCCATCGCGAGGGTCACTGTTGAGGTCGCCCATCACCACGAAATTGTCCTTGCGCTGCAAACCCCCGCGACTGCCGTCGTCGTCGTAAATGTAAGCGGCGTCCCTGCCTCCACGGATGTAGTCGGCCCAGAAGCGGATCTCATCACTGTTGCGCCGCCCATTGCGGTCTTCGTCGCCATCGAAAACAGGCGGAGTCGGGTGGCTGGCGAGCACGTGAACCGTGGAACCACCTACGGTGATCGGCACGTCCCAGTGCGACTTGCTGGAGAGGCGGACCACGTCCAGTTCATCGTCGGAGAACCAGTCGCCTGTCCCTGGCCGCGCAGGGTTGTCCGGCAGGAGAGCGCCCGGCATGTCCTTCCAGAGAAAGTTCTGGAATGTACGGACCTTCTCTGTGTCGATGGGGTACTTCGAGTAGAGCACCATGCCGTACTGCCCCTCGAAAGCGCCGAAACCGAAGGCATCATCAGGACCCCCGACCGTTCCGTCATTGTTCAGGTCCTTGCCGCTCGCAATGCCCGTGTTCGAGGGAGCCGTGTAGGCATACGGGTACTTCACGGGGGTGCGGCCGTTCTGGCTGACCTCGAGGTAGTTGGTGCGGAAGAGATCGGCGGCGGTGTGTGCGGCGTCGTAATCGAACTCGTTGATGAGCACAACGTCCGGGTTGTTGATCTGGATGACCTCGGCGATGTTCTGCGCCTGCTCGTTTGCGGGCGTGCTCAGGTCCTCGACTAAAGCGCCCTCTGTTGAGCGGTTGAGGCTCGCGTTGTACGTGGCAAACCGGACGTTCATTTTGCTCTTTCCGGCCGGACTGCCTGCTTGATCCGCTTTGGCTGGTGCGGCGTTCGTGGCAGGTGCTGACACTCCGATTCCTGTGACGGCAAGGATGCCGGCAGCTGTGAAAGCCGCCGCCCGTTGACGCGGTGTACGCGCTGAACCCATGGATGTACCCCTTCGTTCGTGCGTGGCTTGCCCAGCCTAACGTTCGTTCCTGTGAGGGGTCGAATGGGCTCCGGCGGCCCGCTCCGCGGTCTCGAAGGCGGCCTCCAGGTCGGTGACCGCTCGTGCGTAGGCCGGCTTGGCGCCGTCGTCGTCGTTCCCGGCCGTCTGCTCCCTCAGCGCGGCAGCCGTCCGCATGCTCCGCACGAGTTGCGCGGTCTCAGAACGTTTCAGGTTGGTCATGTCCGGGAAGTCGATCGCGGACGCGGGGTCGAGCTCGTAGCTCACCCAGCGCTGAAGGACGGATTCGTGCCTCGCCCGGACTGCCTCGTGTGCTTCTTCTGCAGGCCGACGACGACGGCGCTCCGCCCGCTCATGCTCCGCCCGCCATACCCAGCCGCCCGCGATTCCAACGCTCAACATCCCTGCGAGACCGATCACCGGCCCAGCATTCGGGATGAGCGCCACCGCCACGATTATTGCGCCCAGCGACGCGAAGCCGCCCGTGAATCCGAACCAGAAGGCACCCTCGCGGTCATCCTTCGCCAGGCAGCGCGACACTCCGGCGGCCGTCATGGCGGAAAGGGCACAGATAACGACGACGGCGAGCGCCGCCTGGAAAGGTACCGCCAGTAGGGCCGGCATCAGGTCTTCCTCCCGGCACTGCCGTGCCGATCGTGTCTGCCCTTCCAGTACAGACTCCCGGGCGGCGTGAGTCAATGGCTTGGGCTTGGCACATCGCTCTTGTGCGACGCTTGGTCCGCACTTTGTGATCGACTCTCCAAAAGCGTTCGCGTTCTACCCCACGCTCGCAAGCTCGCGCGGGTCCCCTGACCGCTCTCCTACCGTTTGAGTGTTGAGACGGTCACCAATTGGAGAGTCGATTCATTACGTTTTGACGGGAGGTTCGGCGTGCCCGGCGGGTTGGTTGCTTTCATTACGCGATTGCGGCCGGTGCCATCCTGGCGATGGTGGCCGACACCATGATTCCCGAAGCCTTCGAGCGGCAGCAGCTGTGGACGGGCTCATCGCCTCGATCGGATTCCTGACGTCTTTCGTGCTGAACGGTGTGGCTGGTTAGATCTTGGCGCAGAGTCCCCGCCGGCATGCGGCGGGGTACCCGACATGGAAGTGGGCCCTGTGGGGCTCGAACCCACGACCCACGGATTAAAAGTCCGATGCTCTACCAACTGAGCTAAAGGCCCACGCCATTCGGGCAGCCCGAATGACCTGTCCACTTTATCGCACCCGACGCGTGCCCGCAGAACCGACGGTCGACCGGGCACTGCGTCTTGCCCGTCTGGTCCCCACGTCAATTTCGGTCGATAACGAGTAATGCGTCAGATGATCAGGCACGTATGACGTTATCGATCGAAATTGCTGCCTCGGGAACGAGGGAGAGAGCACGCCTATGGCCGGGGGTTGGGTGCAGGAGTATTCTCGACACATGGACGGCGACTACACCAACAACAGCCCCCGGCATCACAAGCCAAAGCCGTTCGCGCCCGTGGACTTTGAGGTGTTCGCAGGCGGCGCAGACCCGTCCCGCGTCTCCGAAGCTGCCCACCTTGCGGCCCACGCACTGGTGCATCACGGCCGGGAGGCAGACGATCCAGTCGTCACCGAACGCCTCGTCAAGCTGGCCGATCAGCAGGGTCTCGAGGCCATCGCCGAAATGTGGGCAGAAAGCCCTGCGCGGTCCTTACCCGGCGCTCTCTGGAGGCTCTACGCTCTCCGCACCGCGACCCAGCAGAACCCGGAACGTATCGCCGCCTACTTCAAGGCCGGCAAGGAAGTAGCGCAGGTTTCCAAGGTGATTGCGGGTGTCGCCGAGCCGCCCGGTGCCGATGAGGTCCAGAGCATGGCCGACACCATCCTGTCGGGCGCTTTTGACGGCGAGTTCGACGTCGCTCTGGAACGTTTCGCCGCGTTCTGCCGGGTAGTGGCGCTGGGCCAGACCAACCACGCCGACGACGCCGAGGCCTCCAACGGCGCGCACGCCAGCAAGCTCACCAAGAGCTCACACCAGCTGGTCAGGACCGCCGAAGACCTTGAGCATGCGGCGGCCTCCTGGCGCCGGGGTGAGCTGGACTGACGCCGACCGGGCGGAATCGACAAGGCGGGAATCCCGGGCTCAAGCGGGCCCCAGAATCGTTGACTTCGCCCATCCGTAGTGGCATCGACACAACGAATCTGCGCACAAGCAACGACCCGTTGCTCGCTTGCGCGCTCATACCTGACCCGTACAAAAGCCGGACAAACCACCGAAAATCAGGTGCCGTCGTCGTACGCGTTGACATGCAGGCAGTCGAGTAGCAGACTGAAACTGGTGTCGAACCGTGGAACCCCCGGGCTTCAACATTTAGCCGCTTCGAGCGGCCTTCCGCCGAGAGGCGCTCCCGGTTCGGCGCCATTTTTATGCCCCACTGCAACGCCTGCGTAGCATTGGGCGAGCCTGCACAGCGGCGTGGACAGGTATTCTTAGGCCGCAACCGTCCGTGCAACCCTAGGTGACTTTAGTGAAGCTTCGCCTCTTTCCACAGGAGAACGCAGGGCTCGAACTGCTCTCCAGCATGGCCCAACAGCTTGTGCTCGGTGTGCGCAGCATGTCCGGGATCCTCGGAGCCAGCACCCAGGATTATGACCAGTTGTCAGAGGAACTGCACCAGCACGAGGCGAAATCCACCGACCTGCACTTCGCCCTGCTGACGTCAATGCGGACCAGCTTTATTAACCCGCTGCCCCGCGAAGACCTGTACGCAATCTCGCGCCTCCTGAGCGAGGCAATGGAAAAGCTCGACGGCGCCGCTGAGCTCATTGCGCTGTACAAACTGAGCAAACTCAGCCGGCGGGCAACGGAGCAGCTCGAGGTCATCAACCGCCAGGCAGAACTCACCGCCGAAGCGATGCGCCAGCTCAACTCCCTCGATGACCTTGAGGACTACTGGATCGAGATCCTCCGGCTTGCCAAGCGCGCCGAACGCACCCACCGGACCTGGTGCGCGGAGCTGCTCTCGGATCACAAGCCGCTCGTCTACGCCAGGCACCGGGATGTTGCCAACCAACTCGTCGATGTCACCAAGGACATCCGAAAGGTCGCAACGCACATCGGCGCGATCCTCGTCAAGGAATCGTAGGTGGAGGTCTTCCTCCTCGTCGCAGTCATAGTCCTGGCCGGCGGTTTTGCTTTCATCAACGGCTTCCACGACGTCTCCAACTCCATCGCCACTTCGATCAGGACGCGCGCGCTCACGCCCACGGTCGCCGTCCTGCTCGCCGCACTGTTCAACCTGGTCGGTGCGCTGTTGAGCGCCAGCTTGTCCACCGTCTTCACCGGCGGGAGCATCGACTTGCCCGACGGGCAGAGTGGGTTGGGCATCCTGCTGTCCGCCCTGCTATCCGCGTGCTCCTGGGGAATCTTCACCTGGTGGCGTGGGAAGCCGTCGTCATCCACCCATGCCCTCATCGGAGGGCTGATCGGGGCTGGCAGCGCCGCAGCAGTGCTCGGCGGAACCTCCATCGCCGGTTCGGACCGGGTGTTCCTGTTCGAGATCGCCCTGCCGTTGCTGCTTTCACCGTTGGTGGCCTACCTGCTCGCGTACATCGTCGTATTCCCCGCCACGTCGCTACTCCGCCACAACTCCCCCCGGAAAGTCAACGAGGGCACCCGGACCGCGCAGGCCGTACTCACGGGTGCGTTCGCGTTGGGTCACGGACTGCAGGACGGGCAGCGGACCATGGCCGTCGTCGTTCTCGCCCTGGCGGGCGCGGGGTTGTACACGGGCGCCGGCGTCCCACTCTGGGTGCAGATTTTCGCTGCGGTCCTGCTTGCCGCGGGGTCGCTGCTGGGCGGCTGGCGGATCACGCACACCTTGGCGAACCGGCTGGTGCGCATCGATCCCCTCCGTGGAATGGCAGCGCAGGGAGTCAGCGCTTTCATGCTGTTCGTCGGCGCGCTCTCACTCCACATGCCGCTTTCGAGCACGCACACGATGACATCTGCCATCGTCGGTGCCGGTGCAAACCAGCGCTATGCGACCGTACGTGGCCGGGTTGTGCGGTCGGTCCTCATGGTCTGGATTACGACGGCGCCAGCCACCGCGCTGCTCGCAGCTGTGCTCTACCTCGCGATGAGTCCGCTGCTCTAGCGCCCCGACCAGCACAATCCCGCCCTGAAGCGGGCCGAACTTCCCATGTTCCAGCCGGGTTTCTGCCCGAACCCCGGCGTGTTGGTCTGCGACACGCCGACTAGGCGCTAGAACCTGGGCAAACCGGTCCACGTAAGTACCACGCCCGGGACAAAGCCCGTACTTATCCGAAGCGGCCCGAGACGTAATCCTCAGTTGCCTTCTGCTGCGGCATGTTAAAGATGTTGGTGGTTTCGCCGTATTCGATGAGCTTGCCGGGCTTGCCAGTACCCGCGATGTTGAAGAACGCCGTCTTGTCGGAAACGCGTGCGGCCTGCTGCATGTTGTGGGTAACGATCACCACGGTGTACTCGCTCTTGAGCTCGTTGATGAGGTCTTCGATTGCGAGGGTGGAGATCGGATCCAGCGCGGAGCACGGCTCATCCATGAGAATCACCTCGGGGGAAACCGCGATGGCGCGCGCGATGCACAGGCGCTGCTGCTGTCCGCCAGAAAGGCCGGAACCCGGACGGGCGAGGCGGTCCTTGACCTCGTTCCACAGGTTCGCACCCTGGAGGGACTTCTCAACCAGGGCATCGGCGTCTCCCTTTGAGATTCGCTTGTTGTTCAGCTTCACTCCGGCCAACACGTTGTCCCGGATGGACATCGTGGGGAACGGGTTGGGCCGCTGGAAGACCATGCCGATCTGGCTGCGGACCGTTACGGGGTCAACAGCGGAGTCGTAGAGGTTGTCGCCGTCAAGCAGCACCTCACCCTCAACGCGGGCGCCGGGGATGACCTCGTGCATGCGGTTCAGGGTACGGAGGAACGTTGACTTGCCGCAGCCGGACGGGCCAATGAAGGCGGTCACGGAGCGCGCCTCAATGCTGATGTTCACGTCTTCCACGGCAAGGAACTTGCCGTAGTAGACGTTGAGGTCTTTGACGTCTATGCGCTTGGACAATGCGGATCCTTCTGGTTGTGCCGGCGGGTCAGCGGCTGGTCTTGGGAGCGAAAAGGCGGGCGATCAGGCGCGCCACGAGGTTCAGGAGCATGACCATGATGATCAGCACCAGGGCGGCCGCCCACGCACGCTGGGTGCTTGGGTCTGTTGCGGTCGGGGAGGTCGGCGTGAGGATCTGGTAGTAGATGAAGGTTGGCAGCGTACTCATCCAGTCGCCGAAGACGCTCCAGTTGATGGAACTCGCAAACCCGGCGGTCACCAGGATGGGAGCCGTCTCGCCGATCACGCGGGCAATGGCAAGGGTGACGCCGGAGGCAATTCCCGAGATAGCCGTCGGAATCACCACTTTGGTGATGGTGCGCCACTTCCGCACGCCCAGCGCATACGCGGCTTCACGGAGTTCGTTGGGAACAATCTTCAGCATTTCCTCGGTGGAGCGGACCACCACAGGGATCATCAGCACTGAAAGTGCGACGGCGGCAACAAAGCCCGTGCGCGTGCCCGGACCGAACAGCTGGCCGAAGAGCGCAGCAGCGAAGAGGCCGGCGACGATGGACGGAATTCCTGTCATCACATCGACGAAGAAAGTGATTGCCCGTGCAAGCTTGCCGCCAGTGGAGTATTCAATCAGGTAGACAGCAGCGAGCAGGCCGATGGGGACGGAAATCAGCGTTGCCCACAGGGTGATCTGCAGCGTCCCGACGATCGCGTGGTAGGCGCCGCCAAGCACGGGGGTGCCCCCCTCGACGCTCTGGTTGTCGATGGCACCGGTCACGCCGTTCATGGACGTGAACAGGAAGTTGTAGGTGAGGCCGGGGACTCCGCGCTCCAGAACCGTCCAGATGACGGAAAGCAGCGGCAGTAGCGCAACGATGAAGGAACCGTAGATGAGGAAGAGCGCCAGGCGGTTCTTCGCTTTGCGTCCGCCTTCTGTCACGGCGGTAACAACCGTTCCGGCGACGATGAAGATCAGCGCGCTCAAGAGTGCCCATGAGATTACGCTGAACCCCACGAGAGCGGCGAGCGCAGCTCCAAGGACCAGGGACGCGGCGAGCACCACCCACATCGCGTAGGGCGGCAGCTTCCCCTTGGTGAGCTGCGAACGGCGTGGAGTAAGAGTTGCGTTGGCCATTTAGTTTGCCCCCGAGAATTCTTTGTGTCGGCTGATGATCCAGCGCGCGACGATGTTGACGGCGAGCGTGATGACGAACAGCACCAGGCCAGCAGCGATCAGTTCGCTCAGGCGAAGCCCGTACGCCTCAGGGAAGTTGAGCGCGATCTCGGCAGCGATGGTCTGGTTGCCAGACTGGATGAGGCTGGGCGTCAGGGCGCCTCCGGAGAGCACCAGCGCCACGGCCATGGTCTCGCCGAGCGCGCGCCCAAGGCCCAGCATCGCTGCGCTGATGATGCCTGGACGGGCAAATGGAAGGACGGCCATGGTGATCATTTCCCACCGGGTCGCGCCCATCGCGAGCGCTGCTTCCTCGTGAAGCTTGGGAGTCTGCAGGAAGATTTCCCGGCTCAGTGAGGTGATGATCGGCAGGACCATGACGGCCAGGACAATGCCCGCGGTGAGCATGGTGCGGCCGGTCTGGCTTGCCGGGCCTTCGAAGATCGGGATCCAGCCGGCGTTGCTGGCCAGCCAGTCGTAGGCCAGCGCCAGCTGCGGGGCCAGGACCGCATACCCCCAGGCGCCATAGACAACGGAGGGAATGGCCGCGAGCAGGTCAATGAGGTACCCGAAACCCTGGGCAAACTTCCGAGGCGCGTAGTGCGAGATAAAGAGGGCGACGCCGATCCCCAGTGGCGTTGCAATCAACAGTGCGATCGCGGCGGCAATGACGGTGCCGATGACGATCGGGAAGATGTAGGTGAAGAACCCTTCCCCGCCGCTGATGTCGGCGGGGTCCGCGCCGAAGACCGGCAGCGCTTCAATGATCAGGAAGACTGCGACGCTGAAGAGCGCCGCCAGGATCAGGCAGCCGGCAAGCAGGCTTGCCCCGGAGAAGATTTTGTCTCCGGACTGACCTGCACCACCATCTCGCTTCAGAGTATTCGTGGACACGTGGGGACCTTTCGGCGCTGCGCGGGGTTATCAAAATTATCGAATCGGAACAACGGGCCTGAATCCTCAGTTCGCTCTTACAAGGTACCTGCATCCCGGTAGGGGTGCAGACAGCCAACAGCCCCGCCCGGCCAATACTGGCCAGGCGGGGCCGTCTCTGGCTAGTTAGGAAGCAACCTGAATGGACTCGATAGCTTCAACAGCCTGCTCGCGCAGTGTTTCGGAGATCGGCGCATTTCCCGCCGAACCCTCAGCCTCGGCCTGGCCTTCTTCGCTGACCGCGTAGGTGGCGAATGCCTTCACGAGGTCGACAGTCTCCTGATCCTGGTATGCGGTGCAGTAGATGTGGTAGGAGACGAGCACGATCGGGTAGGCACCGGACTCGGTGGTGTCGCGCTGCAGCTCGAGGGACATGTCGACGTCGCCGCGGCCTTCGACGGGCTCTGCAACCTCAACGGCGCGCGAGGCGGCTTCGGCGCTCAGCGGCACGTACTCTTCGCCAACCTTCACGACTGCCTGACCCAGATCGCCGACGGCGGAAGCGTCAGTGTAGGTAACGGCGCCTTCGGTGGAGGAAGTGGTGGAGACGACGCCGTTGGTGCCCTGGGCGTTCTCGGCCACGATCTCTGCGGGCCAGTCACCGGAAACTTCATAGGTCCAGGCATCAGCCGCAGCAGCGGAGAGGTACTCGACGAAGTTCTCGGTGGTACCGGAATCGTCTGCGCGGTGCACAACGGTGATCGGCAGGTCGGGGAGTTCTACGCCTTCGTTCTGCGACGCGATTGCTTCATCATTCCAGTTCTCAACTTCGCCAGCGAAGATCGAAGCGATGGTGGTCGCGTCGAGGTTCAGCTCGTCGATACCGGGCAGGTTGAAGGCCACGGCGATCGGGGAAACGTAGGCAGGGATGTTGATGGCGCCGTCGGGCCCGCAGATTTCCTTGGAAGCCTCGAACTCTTCGTCGTCAAGGAACGCATCGGAACCGGCAAACTGAACACCCTCGGCGAGGAATGCTTCGCGGCCTGCACCGGATCCGTCAGGCGAGTACTGAATGGTGGCGTCCTGGTTAAGTCCTTCAAAGCCGGTCTTCCAAGCGGTCATCGCCGCATTCTGTGCGGATGAACCCGCGCCGGTCAGGGTGCCGGAGACTGTGCCCTCGGGTGCGGCATTGTCGGAGCTTGCGGGGCTGCCGGCTCCGGGAGTGGTGGCGTCGTCCGAGCCACAAGCGGTGAGAGCCAGAGCGGCTACCGAGATTACTGCCGCTGCGCGGCCAAAGCGAAGAGCCTTCACTTGAATATTGCCCCTTCCAGGGATTGAACAACCGGTGCTGAGTGCGCACGCTTGTCTGTCTGTACGTGATTGGTACTGGCATTACGTTAGGCACCACAGGTAACGGGATTGACGGGCCAAAGTAAACGGAAGGTGAATGGCAGGCGGACATTTGGTGCAGTACGGTCCGAAGGTCTTGCCATTTCCGCGTAATGGGCTATGGCCGACACGGAGCATTTGGGCTTTCTTAACCTGTTCTTCACTAAACTCGAAGGATGACCTCCGAGAGCAGTTTCCCCAACCTGCCCACGGAGAAGCCAGCCCTCCAATCCGTGGAAGCGCGGCCCGGGCATCCGCCCCGGTGGCGCCGCCTGCTGGTTGGACTCTGCATTGCCCACGCCCTGGTTGTGGGCTTCAGTCTCGTGTCACCTCTGATGACCGGCGAACCACGGGGACAATCACTGTTCAGCGTGTACTTTGACGTGAACTACGAGGGCAACTTCCCCACCTGGTGGACGGTGGCCCAGCTCACGTCCGCTACGGTCACCCTACTGTTCGCGGCCATCCTGGCCCATTACCAGAAGGTGCGTGGAGGTGGCGCCTGGTGGATTCTTGCCGCCATGGTGTTCCTGCTCTGCCTCGACGAAGGCACGTGGCTGCACGAGCGGCTCGATGGCCTGGCAATGCAGTTTGTCGCCGTCGAGGACTTCACGTTCGTCTGGTTGATCTTCGGCATCCCGGTGGCTGTACTGGTCCTGATCATGGCGGTGCTGAGCGCGCGCTTCCTCCCGGAGGCATCCACCCGACTGATTGTCCTCGGCATCGCCACCCTGGTGTTCGCCGGCGTCGGGCTTGAATTCGCTGCTGGTGAGCTGATTCAGCTGGGTACGCCGACGGTGGTGCTCGCCGTCCTGTACCACCTTGAGGAGTATCTGGAACTGGTAGCCGGTGCGTTGCTGCTGGTGGCGCCGCTGGCCGCTCTCCGGTTGTGCACGGTGGGCCGCTCCACCACTTTTGTGCTCCTGGACCGCTCACGGCGGTAGGGTCAGAGGCATGACTCGGCGCTCGCGGCTGGACCGGACCCGGTCCTTTATCCGCAACCGCTCACGGGTGGGCCTGCGCCGGAGCCGCGCTTCCCTTCTCCCTGCACTCCAGATCACCGTGTGCGCCGTTGGCTCCTACGCTTTCGCGGACCGGGTGCTCGGCCACGAGGGGCCCCTGTTCGCAGCCACGTCGTCGCTCATTGCACTCGGCTTCTCCCGCGATCCGCGGCTGCGCCGGGTCCTGGAAGTGGGAATCGGCTGCACGCTGGGCATCGCCGTCGGGGACATACTCCTGGCGACGCTCGGCACGGGACTGTGGCAGGCCGCCGTCGTACTCTTCATTTCCGTACTGCTTGCGCGGTTCCTCGACAGCGGCACCATCTTCACCACCCAGCTGGCACTGCAGTCGCTACTGGTGGTCCTGCTGCCCGCGCCGGAAGGTGGGCCGTTCACGCGGAGTGTGGATGCCGTGATTGGGGGTGCTTTTGCGCTGCTGATCACCGTGCTCGCGCCGCGGGACCCCCGCCGCGAGCCCAAGGGCGACGTCCGGAAACTACTCGGCGAACTGGCCGGCGTGCTGCGGGAGAACGCACGGGCGCTGCTGCAAAGTGATGCGACGCAGGCGTGGCATGCGCTGGTCCGCGCCAGGAACTGCCAGCCACTGATGGACGGCCTGTCCTCGTCGATGAGCGCCGCGAGAGAGGTTGCCCGGTTGTCTCCGGCCTACCGGCGGCACCGCGACGAACTTGGCGAGCTGGGCGGATCGATCGAGTACATCGACCTGGCGGTCCGCAACAGCAGGGTCTTCTCGCGGCGGCTCACTTCTGTGATCAACCACGCGGCGTTGTCGGACGAGGCCGTGCATTCCCTCGCGCAGGTGATCGATGAAACGGCCGACGCCGTTGACGTCCTCGCGCTGGCCCTCTCCTCCTCCACAGCCTCGGAGCGCGACGAACACCTCCGCCGTGCACGCGAGGAGCTCGCCTCGGTGGCCACCTTGCTGCACCCGGCGCGCCTGGACGTGAAGCGCCTGGAAGGCGAGGGCCTGGTGATCCTGTACCGCCCGCTGGTTGTCGACCTGTTGGAGGCCACCGGGCTGTCCCACGAGGACGCGGCTTCCTACCTTCCGCGGCTCTGATCCACAGGCGCCGCTTGGTCACGAAAATTGTCACGGCCAGCCGGTACGTTTGATCCATGCCCGCAAAGACCTCGCGTTCCCGCGTCCAAGCCCCCGCCTACCGCTGCGGTGAGTGCGGCTGGACCACCGCTAAGTGGGTGGGCAGGTGCGGCGAGTGCCAGGCGTGGGGCAGCGTCGAGGAGACGGCGGCGGCTTCAGTAGCGCGTACGACGGCGGCAACAACAGTCGCGCGCCCGGCGCTTCGGATTGCCGAGGTGGATTCAACCACTGCCTCCTACCAGCCCACGCAGGTTGGGGAGCTGGACCGGGTGCTGGGAGGCGGCCTTGTTCCGGGCGCAGTCATCCTCGTAGCCGGTGAACCCGGCGTCGGAAAGTCCACCCTGTTGCTGGATGTCGCGGCGAAGGTCGCGCGGCTCGGCCGCACGGTTCTCTACGTCACAGGGGAGGAGTCCTCGGCGCAGGTGAAGCTTCGCGCGGAACGCATCGGTGCGCTCGCGGACACCCTGTACCTCACGGCGGAATCGGACCTCAGCCAGGCGCTCGGGCAGGTGGAAAGCGTTGATCCCGCGCTGCTCATCGTGGATTCGGTCCAGACCCTCAGCAGCCCGGCGGTGGACGGGAGCGCTGGCGGCGTGACGCAGGTCAAGGAGGTTGCGGCGTCGCTCATCAACGCCGCGAAAACGCGCGGGATGACCACGCTCCTGGTGGGCCATGTGACCAAGGATGGCTCTATTGCCGGCCCACGGTTGTTGGAACACCTTGTGGATGTGGTTTGCCAGTTCGAAGGGGAACGGCATTCGCGGCTACGCCTCATGCGCGCGGTGAAGAACCGCTACGGGCCAACCGATGAGGTTGGTTGCTTCGACCTGACGGAGACAGGCATCGTGGGGCTGGCTGACCCCAGTGGGCTCTTTGTCTCCCGCACCAAGGAGCCTGTCGCGGGAACGTGCATCACCGTCACGCTTGAGGGGCGTCGGCCACTGCTGGCCGAGGTGCAGGCCCTGCTCGCTGAGTCCGCGAACGCGCAGCCCCGCCGCGCCGTGAGCGGGCTGGATGCATCCCGGGTGTCCATGCTCCTTGCCGTGCTGCAGCGCAGGGCGTCACTTCAACTTCACAAGGACGACAGCTACGTCGCCACCGTGGGTGGAGTGAAACTCAGCGAGCCGGCCACTGACCTCTCGGTTGCACTGGCCATCGCCTCGGCAAAGACCAACCAGTCCCTACCCGCCCGGATGATCGCCTTCGGGGAGGTTGGCCTGGCCGGTGAAGTGCGCCCGGTACCTGGTATCTCGCGCCGGATCCAGGAGGCCGAACGCCTGGGCTTCACCCACGCCGTCGTACCTGAATCGCCCAACGGGCCCGGCCGCATCCCGCCCGGCTTCACGGTGAAGCAGGTCAGCACTCTGACGGAGGCACTGGAGCTGCTGTTCTAGGCACGGGCGCAGTCTGGAACAGTAACTCCCGGGCCCGAACACTCACTCAGCCGGCTCGTACCCAATCAGCCAGGAGAGGCCAAACCGGTCAGTGACCTGGCCATCCGTTCCGCCCCACGGCTTCTGTGACATCGGATCGGTGATGAAACCTCCATCGGCGAGGCGGTCGAACCACCCGCGCAGAACCATAGGATCGGCGGTCCCAAGCAACGAGAGCATAAGCCCCTCGCACCGCACCGGCTTTTCTCCTGCCGCGGCGTCTGAACCGGCGAGGCTCACTACTCCCCCGAGTTCAGCGTGGGCTACAGCATCCGGTGGGCCGTCGGTCCTGCTGAACTCCTCGTAGGTATACAGTGCCAGCGTCCCGCCGAACACGTCCGCGTAGAACTCCAGCGCAGCTCGCGCATTTCCCGGGAAACTGACGTAAACGAGGGGTGCACCCATGCTTTTCCTCCTGATTGTCCTGCAGCGATTGGCCAGACAAATTCGTCCAACGCTCTTTAGACGGCCTTACCCGGCGGAAATCATCGGTCCACCTGCATCTGAGTCCTGGACCAGTCCTGGTCCGTCACGGGCAAACGTTACACATTTGAGCTGCGTTCGTTTCATAAGCAACCCGAGTGCTCACCACTAGTATGAGAACGGCTGGTCAGCGAATCCGTTGCGGCCTTGAGAGGGAGTGAAATGGTACGCAGTCCGGAGGACGCGCTGAAGGCAACCCTGGCCCGTGTGGCCCCGGGTACGCAGCTGCGCGACGGGCTCGAGCGTATTCTGCGCGGGCGGACGGGAGCGTTGATCGTTCTCGGGTTCGACCGCACGGTGGACTCCATCTGTTCGGGCGGCTTCGACATCGGCATCGACTTCTCCCCCACAAGGCTGCGTGAGCTCGCCAAAATGGATGGTGCCATCGTCTGCGACAGGGACGCCAGCAACATCCTCCGCGCCGGCGTGCAACTGGTGCCGGATCACCGGATCGAGACACAGGAATCGGGAACCCGTCACCGTACCGCCGAGCGGACGGCCATCCAGACGGGTGTTCCGGTCATTTCCGTTAGCCAGTCCATGCAGATCATTGCGCTGTACGTTGACGGGCTTCGCCACGTGTTGGAAGGCTCGGAACCAGTGCTGGCCCGCGCCAACCAGGCACTCGCAACTCTCGAACGCTACCGGGCACG
Organism: Arthrobacter sp. TRD_SC_6; assembly: GCF_055361185.1. NCBI lineage: Bacteria > Bacillati > Actinomycetota > Actinomycetes > Micrococcales > Micrococcaceae > Arthrobacter > Arthrobacter sp. TRD_SC_6. The sequence goes on along the minus strand of NZ_CM143953.1, from coordinate 985,120 downwards.
GCTGGACCAGGTCACCGGATCACTCTCCGCACTGGAGATTGAGGCGATGGTAACGGTCCGTGACGTGGCGGTCACCCTTCAGCGCCAGGAGATGGTGCGCCGCATCTCGGAGGAGATTTCGCAGTACGTCCTCGAGCTCGGCGTGGACGGCCGGCTGCTTTCGCTGCAGGTTGAGGAGCTCACCACCGGCCTCGGTCCGGGTAGCGAGATGGTGCTGCGGGATTACGCCGGGCTTGGCGGCGAGGTGGGACCGGTCGAGGAGCAGCTCGCGCAACTGCAGGCGTTCAGTTCGACGGACCTCATTGATCTGGGCACCATTGCGAGCGTGCTCGGGTTCAATCCGTCCACCGACTCGCTGGAAGCCGTGGTCCCGCCGAAGGGCTACCGCCTGCTGTCCGGCATTAAAGCCGTCCCGCCTACGGTCGCAAACCGCTTGGTGGACCACTTCGACGGGCTGCAGAACCTCATGGCGGCCAATATCGATGACCTCATGGCCGTTGACGGGATCGGTGAACAACGGGCGCGCACCGTACGGGAGGGCCTCTCGCGGATAGCCGAGACCAGCCTGCTCGACCGCTTCATGTAGTCCTCACTGGAGGGTGAAGGAAACCTCTTTGCTGATGCGTTCGCCGATTCGCGTCTTGAGGACATACTGCCCAGGCCCGGGCACCGCCTCTACAGCCGTGCACCCTTCCGCGCTTCGGACCCGCTCCCAGGTGAACCGTGCTGTCTCCGACACACCTGGTCCGATCGACAGTTCAAGATCCTCCGAACTCGCCTGGCAGTCCCTGGACGAGAAAATCCGGTCCTGGCCGCTGGTGATCAGGAACTCCATCTGCGAGGTGCCGACGTTCACCGGGCACGCGGCGTCCCCTTTGTTGGTCACGGTCAGCGTGAGGACGGGTTTCTGATCCGGCGCATAGGTTTGGGCGTCCGTTGAGGCGGTTACCTCGACTGACGCCGGGTTGCACACCGGTTCGGTCGGGGTTGGGGAGGAACTTGGCGTGGGAGTGGGAGAGGCCGACGACGACGGCGGCGCCTCCCCCGTTATTTCCGTCACGGGTGCGGTGGTCTCCTCGGTGGAAGCGGCCGCCTGGTCACCGTCACCGCGAATCAGTCCGACAACCGCGAAGCCGGCCCAGACCAGACCGCCCACCATCAGGAGGGCAAGAACGGCGGCGACCTGCCGGCGTCGTCGGAGTACCTTCGGGCTCGGCTTCTGCCGGGGTGCGGAAACACCGCTGCTGCCTGTGCCTCCTGCCGAACTCATGCTTCAAGGCTAAGGACACCTGCGGCGAAGGGGCGAACACCACGCCGACGCAGCCACACATAGCTGCCAGCCACCCGGTGTGAGGCCCGCAAGCGCGGCGCCGGATAGGGTGGATCCTGCCGATTGACCCTATGGCGGAGGAGAACAACGTGGACGCTGGTTCGCTGCACCGCCGCCTCAGCGACTGGTACGACGACGGCGCCCGCGATCTTCCATGGCGCCTGCCCAAGCGCACGCCCTGGGGTGTGTTGGTCAGCGAATTCATGCTGCAGCAGACGCCGGTTCCGCGGGTCCTCCCGGTCTGGATGGAATGGATGGAACGGTGGCCCACTCCCGCGGACCTCGCCGCGTCTGCATCCGGTGAAGCGTTGCGCCATTGGGGCCGGCTCGGGTATCCCCGACGGGCGCTGCGCCTGCACGCGGCGGCTACCGTCGTCGTCGAGCGCCACAACGGCGATGTCCCGGACACGTACGACGAGCTGCTCGCACTCCCGGGCGTCGGTACCTACACGGCGGCTGCCGTAGCGGCGTTCGCGTTCGGTCGCCGGGAGACGGTTGTGGACACCAACATCCGCCGGGTGCAAGCACGCCTGATCGGCGGTGAGGCACTTCCCGCGCCATCCCTGACCGCAGCCGAGATGCGGCGTGCGGCGTCCCTGATGCCCGACGACGACGCCGCCTCCGTCCGCTGGAACGTCGCCGTAATGGAGTTGGGTGCCCTGGTCTGTACTGCCCGCGCGCCGAGATGCGGGGAATGCCCGGTGTTGGACCGGTGTGCGTGGGTGGCTGCAGGCCGGCCGGCACCAACCTACGTTCCGAAGGGCCAGGCCTGGGCGGGGACGGACCGGCAGGTGCGCGGGGCGATCATGCACGTCCTACGGCATGCGCGGGACCCGATTCCACGACAGGTCATCGCTGAGCGGCCGGTTGACCTTGCGTACGGTACCGCCGTCGAGCTGGAGAAGCTGTACGGACTCAACACGCCGGTGGAACAGTTGGAGCGTGCGCTGAACGGTCTCCTGGCCGATGGGCTGGCTGAGGAGACGCCGCACGGGTTGCGGTTGCCTGCGTGAGTATTCCACCCGGGATCGATACCTGATCGTTCCCGGCGGCGAAGCGGAGCGGGTCTATCCTGCTCGCATGGCACACTTTCGGACGGGATTGGTGGTCACCGCCGTCGTGCTCTGCGCCGGGTGCGGGATCCCGGGCGGTCCAGGCATGGCCTGCACTGCTGTGGGAGCGGCTGAGGGCGTATCGGTCACCGTTATCGAGGGCCTGACGCTGGACCAACCCACGCTTGAGGTCTGCGACGGTGCTTGCCGCACCTACGAGCTTCAGCTTTACCCGGGTAGCGAAACGGTGGACCTCGGCTGCGACTCCGACGAGCCGGAGGGAAGCTGCTCCGCCAGCGCACGTCCTGACGGGACCATGGTGGGTTTCGTGCCCGTTGACGGGTTCAGCGGGCGGCCGGTTGACGTGACCCTGGTGTCCGGCGGGTCCCGCTACACCACCACGGGCACTCCGGAAGCTGTATACCCTAACGGGCCTAACTGTCCCGGCGAAGCGCTGCAGCTCTCACTGACGCTCGGCGGGGACGGACTCACTGGCCCCGTCGAGGGCACGCCCTGATGCGCTAGAGCTCCCCGAAACCCGCCGTTACCTCGCGCCCGATGTAGTCGATCGCGTCCTGCGCCTGCGGCCCTGCAGCCTCAGCGCGAAGATCGGAGCCTTCCCCGAGGGCCAGGCTCATCAGCAGCATCACTGACTTGCCGTCGACGCCGTTGATGCTTACCTCGGCGTCGAGGTCGGTCAGCGCGCGGGCGATCACCGCGGCCGGCCGCGCGTGCAGCCCCATCTTGTTACGGATGGTCCAGCTACCTTCTACGACCGGGCCCGAGGGCTCCTCCACCGGAACGGATCCGGGCGCGGCAGCGCCGTGGGAAACGAAGGGCTCCAGCGACTCAGGATCAATCGAGACGACAGCGGATTCGGCCTCCGCCGCAACTTCATCAACGGAGCCACCGGATTGGGCACATACAGCAGCAGCGACCGCACCCTCCACGAGCGCAGCCCGTGGCAGCCGGATACGCGAGCGTGCGTCTGCCGGGAGGAACTCGAGCGTCATTTCCGCCGTCATCACCGCTGAACCAAGGTCAGTCAGAACGACGACGCCGTCACCCTGCTCCGCCGCGATCAGTCCCTTTTGTACCTTCTCGAGGCTTGTGCCGATGCGCGCGGGCACGTCGCCTGTTCCGCCGGCAGCGACAATCCGAACATTCGGCGCCATCTGCCCCGCGAGCTCAACCACCCCTTCGGCTATCAGGACGCTGTGGGACACGATGACCAACCCGACCGTCACTGCCCCTGCTCCGCCCGCTCGGCTACAGTTGCCGCGGCCTGCAGGATCAGGCCCGTCGACACCGCACCCGGGTCACGGTGCCCGGCGCTGCGTTCCCCGAGGTAACTCGCCCTGCCCTTACGGGCGATCAGGGGTTCGGTTCCAGTTGCGCCTGCCTGCGCTGCGTTTGCGGCGGCCTGCAGCACCTCGATCGGTGAGGCACCGGCAGAGTGCGCCGTTTGCGCCGCCTCGACCGCCGGGGTCCAGGCGTCCACCATGGTCTTGTCGCCCGGCTCAGCCTTCCCGCGCGCCACGACACCGTCGCGGGCTGCCGTAAGCAAGCCCACGACGGCGGCAGCATCCAGTTCCGGCGTGTCACCCAAGGCTGTGGCTGCGCGGAGGAACGCCGTGCCGTACAGCGGGCCTGCGGCCCCGCCAACCGTGGACATCAGCGTCATTGCGGTGAGCTTCAAGGCAGCCGCGGGGGTGTCGGAGGGGCCGTCTGTGCTGGAGTTGAGTTTTGCCAGCACCGCCCCGAAACCCCGGTGCATGTTCTCTCCGTGGTCGGCGTCGCCAATGGCACGGTCCAGTTCGATCAGTTCTGAACGGTGCTCGGTCAGCACGCTTGCGCACTCACGAAGCCAGGCTTCAGCCCAGCGGACGTCCAATGCCATTTACACTCCCCATCGCAGAGCCGGCGTCAGTACCGGCGAATCCCAGAGTTCCACCATTTCATCGTCGAGCTTCAGAACCGAGATCGACGCACCCTGCATCTCGAGCGCCGTAATGTAATTGCCCACCAGGGACCGTTCAACGGTGATGCCCCGCTCAGCGAGCACCTGGCGCGCGCGGCGGTACACGATGTACAGCTCGCTTGCGGGAGTGCCGCCCATCCCGTTGACGAACAGCAATACGCGGTCGCCGCTGGCTGAGCCGAGGTCGGTGAGGATAGGTTCAAGGAGGCGGTCGGTGATTCCGTCAGCGTTCTCCATGGCGATGCGGTGCCTGCCAGGCTCGCCGTGAATACCAATGCCGATTTCGATCTCGTCATCGGTAAGGTCAAAGCTCGGCACGCCCGCATGCGGGACTGTGCAGGCGGCGAGCGCCACTCCCATCGAGCGCACGCTGTCGTTGACCCGCTGGGCAATCGCGGTGACGGCGTCGAGGGCGTCGCCACGCTCCGCTGCGGCTCCCGCAATTCGCTCAACCAGGACCGTTCCACCAACCCCGCGCCTGCCGGCAGTGTACAGCGAGTCCTCGACGGCGACGTCGTCGTTGATCAGCACGGTGCTGACGTCCACGCCTTCAGCCTGGGCCATCTCCGCTGCGGTCTCGAAGTTCAGGACGTCGCCGGTGTAGTTCTTGACGATGTGCAGGACGCCGGCTCCACCGTTCACGGCGAGCGTCGCCGGGATGATCTGGTCAGGCGTTGGCGAAGTGAACATTTCGCCAGGGACCGCGGCGTCGAGCATTCCCCGCCCCACGAATCCGCCATGCAGTGGTTCATGGCCGCTGCCGCCGCCGGAGACCAGCCCAACCTTCCCCTGCACGGGCGCTCCGCGGCGCGTAATGAACGTCGGGTCGGTGTGCAGCTCCACGAGGTCGGCATGGGCCGCGCCAAACCCCTCCAAGGATTCGGTCACTACCGACTGCGGGTCGTTGATGAGCTTTTTCATCCTGAGTCTCCTTGTGCCGTCAATCCTGGGGATTCTGTCCGACGGGCGCGGGGCAAAGCACGCGGATGTGCACCAACGGACATTCTGCAGAGTACTCCGCAGCCGCCGCACTTGCCCAGAGGCAGGAGAAGTCAGGGAGGTGAACAGTCTCACCAAATGGCTCGGACATAACTGTGGGAAGGTCCTTACGGATCCCTTCCCACAGTCTTTGTCAGCTGGTGCGGCTACTTCTTGAACGCGTCCTTGACGTTCTCGCCCGCGTTCTTGAGGTCGGCCTTGCTTTGGTCCTTCTGACCATCGGCTTCCATATCCCGGTTACCGGTGGCCTTGCCGAGACCTTCCTTGACCTTGCCGCCCAACTTCTCAGCGTTGTTTTGTGTCTTGTCGTCTGCACCCATGGCGATCCGCCTTTCGTCGACGTTCCATCCTCCGGTTCCGGAGGACTTGCTCGAATCACAAATACCAAGCACGCTTATTTTATCGGGATGGAGGCGGTCTGGCTACAGTTCGAGGATCATGCGCGTGTTTCCGAGCGTATTCGGCTTCACCCGGGCGAGGTCGAGGAACTCCGCAACGCCCTCATCATGCGAGCGCAGCAGCTCCGAGTAGACCACTGGATCCACTGCGGACTGGTCTGCCATCACCTGGAATCCGTATTTGCGGAAGAACGCCTCCTCGAAGGTCAGGCAGAACACCCTGCCCACACCGATGACACGCGCTTCCTCAAGCAGGGCCGCCACGAGCGCACCACCCACACCCCTGCCACGCGCTTCCTCAGCAGTAGCAAGGGTGCGGATCTCCGCCAGGTCCTCCCACATCACGTGGAGGGCACCGCAGCCCAACACGGCGCCGTCGTCGTTCTCGGCGATCTTGAACTCCTGCAGCCCCTCGTAGTAGGCGACCGTCTCCTTGGCGATGAGGACGCGCTCCTCGGCGAGCGGGGCAACGAGCTGCTTGATGACGGGCACATCGGCCGTAGTGGCGCGGCGGATACGGAAGGAAGAAGTCACCAATTCAGTCTAGGGACTCTAAATGCCCAGTTCCGACGGCAGCTCCACCTTCTCCCCCAGTACGTGCTGCGCAAGGAAGTGCTCGACGACGCCGTACCAGACCTTCGCGTGCTGCGGCTTGAGGATCCAGTGGTTCTCATCAGGGAAGTACAGGAAACGGTGATCGGTCTTCCCGTCAGGGCCCGCGGGAAGCTGAGATTTGGACAGCAGTTCATACCAGAGCCGCAGCCCCTCGCCGATGGGCACCCGGTAGTCCTTGTCCCCATGGATCACGAGCATTGGCGTATTGATTTCCTCCACATGCGCGTGCGGAGAATTGGCGAGTGCCATTTCCGGCGTCATTTCCTTTTCCCAGTAGTAGGACGCATCGGTGGTCGGCCCGAACTGGTCCAGTGCCCACAGGCTCGCGTGGGTCACGATCGCCCTGAAGCGGTCTGTATGCCCCGCAACCCAGTTGGCCATGTACCCGCCGAAGGAACCACCCATTGCGGCCGTCCGGGTCTCGTCAATATCAGGGCGGACGACGACGGCGTCGGTTGCCGCCATGAGGTCCGTGTAAGGCGCGCCTCCCCAAGCTCCCCACCCGCGTTCGATCAATTTCTGGCCATATCCGGTGGACAGCGCGGGATCAGGCAGCAGCACGGCGTAGCCTTTCGCTGCCAGCAGCCACGGCGACCAGCGCCACGTCCACGCGTTCCACGAACCAAGCGGGCCACCGTGGATCCACAGCAGCAACGGCGCCGGGTTCGATTCGCTGGCGCCCTCAGGAAGTACCAGGTACGACTTAACCGGATGGCCGTCCTCACCCGTCGTCTCCACACGCTCCAACCGTCCTGGCAGAGAGGATCGCTCCACGGGGCCTGACAAAGGCGTAACACTGCCGCTGCTGAGGTCGATCCGCACGGCCTCGGCAGGGAACTCATAGGAGCTGCGCAGCGCGTACGCCGTGTTTCCCTCTGGCGCTACGACGACGTCGGTGTACGCCGACGCGTCCTGCGTCACCCTGCGGACGTCCCCCGAAGCGACGTCGACCACGAAGACCGGCGAGGCGCCGTCGTCGTCGGCTGTGACGACCAGGGCGCTACCGTCCGGAAGCCAGGCGGCTGGCGAGGGCCAACGGTCCCACTCCTGTGCCAGCGGCGTGAGTGACCGGCCATTGAGCGACAGCAGGCCCAGTTCCACGTTCGGTGGGGTGTGCGGACCAGTGCGGCGGCTTACCGACACCGCAACGGTCGAGTTGTCGGGGCTGATGGGGCCGGCGTCGTAGTCGAAGTCGGGGTCATCGAGGATCACGGAGCGCTCACCCGTCGCAGTATCGATACGGACCAGGACAGTGCGCTGATCCCCTTTGCCGACGGGTACGGTCTGGCCAGTGATGACGAAGGTCCCGTCAGGGCTGATCCGCGGCGAGTTGTTGCGCAGGGACGAATCGACTCCGGGGGTGATATTCCGGAGCGACATCCGGGGTTGCTCGTCGATGGTCGTCGGCAACGCGTCCTCGCGTTCGCCCGGTTTAAGCATGGCGTAGCGGGGTTCGGAGGGCCCAAGGTCAGCGTCCCAGAACCGCACGGGATAGCCGCTGTGCAGGATCGCCTCGACCCCCGCTTCCTTGCGCGCTTTCCGGCGTTCGTCGTCATCCGATTCATCTGTCGAACCAGCAAGCACTTCAGCGATGACGACGGCGGCGTCCGCCTTCGCCGCCGCGACCACACCCTGCACCCCACCACGCCGCGAGAGGACCACACGGGCCTCGCCGCCCTGGGCCGGGAGCTTCCAGAGGGCAGTCACCGGCTCGTCCTCGGAGTCCGGGTCGGGGCGGGCAGAGGTGAAGAGCAGATCTCCGTCGGCCAGGAAGGCAGCTCCGGCTTCGCCCTTGGCGCTGCGTGTGATCCGGCGGGCCGGGGTAGTGCCTTCCGGATCGAGCTCCCACAGGGCTGTGACGTAGCCCGTGCCTTTCGGGTTGAGCGTAGCTACCGAGGTAACTAGGCGGTGGCCGTCTGCGCTCAGTGCCAGGCCGCCGAGCCGCGGGATGGCGACGTAGTGTTCGAGGTCGTGGAACGGGGTTGCCGGCTTCACGGATTCTGGAGACGTGGTGTCGAAGGTCATACTCCATGACTACCACCGGAAGTGCGCCATTTCACACCCCTCTTCACTGAGAGAGTAATGCGATTGCTCAAGGCACCGATCACGCAGCAAAAAACATCCCGCACCGGTCTCTGCCGGTACGGGATGTCTTTATGCAGATTGAGCTGGTCTACTCAGGCTGACTTAGTCAGGAACGGTGGCCTCGATAGCCGCCGGTGAGTCCTCGATCTCCTTGGGTGCGCCGTGGCCCACGAAGGTGAACCGGGCTTCGTCTCCTTCGCCCTCAACGTCCACCGACACGAGTTCGCCGGACTTGATCTCACCGAACAGGATCTTCTCGGAGAGCTGGTCCTCGATCTCGCGCTGGATGGTGCGGCGGAGGGGACGCGCACCCATTGCGGGATCGTAGCCACGGGTGGCCAGAAGAACCTTGGCGGCCGGAGTAAGTTCCATGGTCATGCCCTTGTCGGCCATGCGCTTGCTCAACCGCTCGAGGAACAGATCCACGATCTGGATGATCTCGTCCTGGGTGAGCTGCGGGAACACCACAGTGTCATCCACACGGTTCAGGAACTCAGGACGGAAGTGCTGCTTCAGCTCCTCCGTGACCTTCGCCTTGATGCGCGTGTAGCTGGTGTTGGTGTCTGTGCCCGACTGGAAGCCGGTCATGACGCCCTTGGAGATGTCACGGGTACCGAGGTTGGTGGTCATGATGATCACGGTGTTCTTGAAGTCCACCACGCGGCCCTGGCTGTCAGTCAGACGGCCATCTTCAAGGATCTGCAGGAGCGAGTTGAACAGGTCTGCGTGAGCCTTTTCCACCTCGTCGAACAAGACAACGGAGAACGGACGACGGCGGACCTTCTCGGTAAGCTGCCCGCCCTCCTCGTAACCCACGTACCCCGGAGGCGCACCGAAGAGACGGGAAACGGTGTGCTTCTCCGAGTACTCCGACATATCGAGGGTGATCAGTGAATCCTCATCACCGAACAGGAACTCTGCGAGTGCCTTGGCCAGCTCAGTCTTACCGACACCGGTGGGACCGGCAAAGATGAATGAGCCGCCTGGACGCTTGGGATCCTTCAAACCGGCGCGCGTGCGTCGGATGGCCTGGGAGATCGCCTTGATGGCGTCATCCTGGCCAATGACCCGCTTGTGCAGCTCGTCTTCCATCTTGAGCAGGCGGGAGGACTCTGCCTCCGTGAGCTTGAAGACGGGGATGCCGGTGGAGTTGGCGAGAACCTCGGCAATCAGTTCTTCGTCAACCTCGGCGATGTCATCCAGTCCGCCTGACTTCCAACGGCGCTCCTTATCGGTGCGCTCGTCATGAAGCTTCTGCTCGCGGTCCCGCAGGCGTGCCGCACCCTCAAAGTCCTGGGCGTCAATAGCGGATTCCTTCTCCCGCTTCACGTCCGCAATGCGCTCATCAATCTCCTTGAGCTCAGGCGGTGCCGTCATGCGGCGGATGCGCAGGCGCGCTCCGGCCTCGTCAACCAGGTCAATAGCCTTGTCCGGCAGGAAGCGGTCCGAGATGTAGCGGTCAGCGAGATTCGCAGCGGACGCGAGCGCAGCATCGGTGATGGATACGCGGTGGTGAGCCTCGTAGCGGTCGCGTAGGCCCTTCAGGATCTCGATGGCATGCGCTACAGAGGGCTCCTGGACCTGGATGGGCTGGAAGCGGCGCTCAAGTGCGGCGTCCTTCTCGATGTGCTTGCGGTACTCATCAAGCGTGGTGGCGCCGATGGTCTGCAGTTCACCGCGGGCAAGCATGGGCTTCAGGATGGAAGCTGCATCAATAGCGCCCTCGGCGGCACCGGCTCCGACGAGGGTGTGAATCTCGTCGATGAACAGGATGATGTCTCCGCGCGTGCGGATTTCCTTGAGCACCTTCTTGAGGCGTTCCTCGAAGTCACCGCGGTACCGCGAGCCTGCCACCAGTGAACCGAGGTCCAGGGTGTACAGCTGCTTGTCCTTGATGGTCTCCGGAACATCGCCGCGGACGATCGCCTGCGCGAGGCCCTCGACGACGGCCGTCTTGCCGACGCCGGGCTCACCGATGAGCACCGGGTTGTTCTTGGTGCGGCGGGAGAGGACCTGCATGACGCGTTCCATCTCAAGCTCGCGCCCGATCACCGGATCAAGCTTGCCCTCGCGGGCAGCCTGGGTGAGGTTGCGGCCGAACTGGTCCAGCACCACCGAACCAGCGGGAGTGCCTTCCTGCTGCTGGCCGCCGGAGGCAACGGGTTCCTTGCCCTGGTAGCCGGACAGCAACTGGATGACCTGCTGGCGGACACGGTTCAGGTCAGCTCCGAGCTTCACCAGGACCTGGGCGGCTACACCTTCACCCTCGCGGATGAGCCCGAGCAGAATGTGCTCGGTACCGATGTAGTTATGCCCCAGCTGCAGAGCCTCGCGGAGCGAAAGCTCGAGCACCTTCTTGGCGCGCGGGGTGAACGGGATATGACCGGACGGCGCCTGCTGGCCCTGCCCGATGATCTCCTGCACCTGCTCCCGCACAGCGCCAAGGGAAATACTGAGCGATTCAAGCGCCTTTGCGGCGACGCCCTCACCCTCATGAATTAGCCCAAGCAGGATGTGCTCGGTGCCGATGTAATTGTGGTTGAGCATGCGGGCCTCTTCTTGGGCCAGCACTACAACTCGACGGGCACGATCCGTAAATCTCTCAAACATGAGCCACACTCCTAGCTAACGCGTAATTCGATGCTACGTGTATGCAGGAGCCTTGGGGAGCGTGTTCGCCACAGGCGAGATAGGACGCGTCTACTGGGACCGGTGCTGGCAGGCCTGCGGGGAGCTACCGCTGCGCGGCGCGGTAGGCCTCGATGATTTCTGAATTGACCCGGCCCCTTGCGGAAACGTTGTATCCGTTGCCCTTGGCCCACTCGCGAATCTGCGCGGCTTCCTGGTTGCGGGCGGGCGCACTCTGCCGGCCTTTACCCTGGCTTTCCCGCCGGGCTGCTCCAACATATGGGGCCAGCGCATCACGGAGTTCTTTGGCGTGAGCGGAGGAAAGGTCAATCTCGTATTGCGTACCGTCTACACCGAAGCGCACGGTCTCTTCAGCTTCGCCGCCGTCGAGGTCATCGATCAGTATGATTTTGACTTTCTGCGCCACGATAACTCCTCAAATAAGCCCAATGATTAATCCACATTGATTATCGTCCGTAAAAATTGGCACGTCAAAGCCAGCGGGACAATTCAGGCCTTGGGCTGGGAATCGCCGTCCTCCCTGTTCACCGGCGCAGATTCCGGGGCCGGCCGGGATTCTGTGACAGCTGCACGTTCCGTAGCCTCCGCTTCTCGCTCGGCTCTGTCCGCATTGAAGATCGCGCGCATTACAAAGTAAAAAATCGCTCCAACGGCAACGGATGGCAGAAGTACTGCAAGATACTCCATGGATTAGCCCAGTTCCGGCTTGAGGAGCGGGAAGAGAATGGTCTCCCTGATGCCTGCAGTTGTGAAAAGCATCACCAAACGGTCGATGCCGAGGCCAATTCCTCCCATGGGCGGGGCCCCGTATTCGAGGGCGCGGAGGAAATCCTCGTCCAGTTGCATGGCTTCGTCATCCCCCGCGGCGGCCAGGCGTGATTGCTCGGTGAGCCGTTCCCGCTGGATCACTGGGTCGATGAGCTCGGAGAACGCGGTTCCACGCTCCATGCCGCCGATAATCAGGTCCCACGCTTCAATCAGCTGCGGATTCTCGCGGTGCTGCCGGGCCAGCGGTTGGGCGGAGGGCGGATAGTCGTACACAAACGTCGGCTGCAACAGGGTTGGCTCCACGATTTCGCTGAAGAGCTCAAGGACCAGCTTCTCTTCGCCCCATGCCGCATCAACCGCAACGTCCCGCGACTTAGCCAGCGCCAGCAAAGTCGCTTTGTCAGTAGCTGGCGTGATTTCCTGCCCTACAGCCTCCGACAGGCCCGGATAAACTCCGAGCCAACGCCATTCCCCATCCAGGTCGATGGTGCCCGCCGCAGTTTCTATCTGCCGGCCCCCCAAAAGATCTGCGCAATTGAGGATAATCTCCTTCATGCGGTCGGCCATGACGAACTGGTCAGCGTAGGCCTCATAGCACTCGAGCATCGTGAATTCCGGGCTGTGCGTTGAGTCAACGCCCTCATTGCGGAAAATTCTGCCAATCTCATACACTCGGTCAATTCCGCCGACAACTGCACGCTTCAGATAGAGCTCCAGCGCGATTCGAAGCGTCATTTTCTGGTCGAACGCATTGACGTGTGTTTCGAATGGCCTTGCGGTCGCACCTCCGTGTACCAACTGCAGGATGGGTGTTTCAACCTCGATATAAGTATGGGAATGCAGCGTTTCACGGATGCTGCGGGTTATTGCAGCCCTGGTCCGGACCATTTCCCTGGCCTCTTCCCGGACCATTAGGTCAACGTAACGCTGACGCACACGCGTTTCCTCATTCACGCCGGCGTGCAGCGTAGGCAGTGGACGCAGCGCCTTCGACGCCATCTTCCAGTTCTCCGCCATCACCGAGAGTTCGCCGCGGCGGGAGCTGATGACCTCACCCGTGACCTGCACGTGATCGCCAAGGTCAACGGTCGCCTTCCAGTCGGCGAGCGGGTCCTCGCCGACTGCCGCAAGGCTCAGCATCGCCTGCAACCGCGTGCCGTCGCCTTCCTGCAGGGTGGCGAAGCAGAGTTTTCCGGTGTTCCGGAGGAAGACTACGCGGCCAACAACACTCACCCGCTCACCGGTGGAGTCACCCGCTTCGAGGTCCGCAAACCTGCTGCGGATCTCGCCAAGCGAAGACGAGCGCTCGGGCAACACCTGGTAGGCCTCGTCACCACGCTCCAGGAGGCGTGCGCGCTTCTCCATGCGGATGCGCATCTGCTCGTTGAATTCCTCAGTGCTGAACCCGCTGATCTGAGCAGAACTGGATTCAGCAGTACCGGATTCCGGCGTGGGGGTTGTTGCGGTGGAAAGGCTGGGTTCCGTGGTCACGGTAACTAAGATTACCGGTTCAACTCCGTGTGCCCGTTGGGTCTGCGTAGAGGGGCAGGTTGTCGATCAGCCGCACGCCGCCAACCCTCGCGGCCACGAGTGCCAGGCCAACACCCGTGAACGGAGTTTCCCGGCAATTGAAGCCCAGCGGCTCGAGCGTCTCGGGATCCACCACCTCGAAGTACTCCAGTGCCACGAGCGGCTCGCTTTCCACGAGTGCGACGGCGGAGTCCAGGTCCAGTGGAACGCACCGCTGCGCCCGGTCCGCGAGCAGCCGTAACGCGCGGGAAAGCACCAGAGCGGCGTCGGCCTCCTTTTCGCTGAGGAATCGGTTGCGGCTGGAGAGCGCCAACCCCTCGCCGGAACGGACGGTCGGCACGGCGCAGATCTCCGCCGCGAAGTTGAGATCCTGCACCATCCGGCGGATGAGCACCAACTGCTGTGCGTCCTTCTGCCCGAAGTAGGCGCGGTAACCGGCGTCGGCCGCTGGCCATGCGCTGTGGAGCAGCTTCGCCACCACGGTGAGCATGCCGTCGAAGTGGCCGGGCCGGAACTGCCCCTCGAACTTCTCCCCCAGCGTTCCCGCGGAAAGCCTCACCAGCGGTTTGCCGGCGGGATACATTTCAGCCTGCGACGGCGCGAAGACCACGTCGACGCCGCAGCCCCCCAGGAGCTCGATGTCGGCCTCGAGCGTCCGCGGATAGCGGTCAAGATCATTCGGGTCACCGAACTGGAGGGGATTCACGAAGATGGAGGCGACAACGACGTCGTTCTCCTTCCGTGCCGTCGTGGCGAGCGCCGCGTGCCCCGCATGCAACGCGCCCATGGTGGGCACCAGCCCGAGGCTCGAAGGAGAACCGCCGGTGGCGCTAAGGAGCGCGGTGGTGGCTGCCCGAAGTTCGGCAATTGTTGTCACGACGCGCGGATTCATGGCCGGTCCTCTCCGGTCAGGTCCAGCGCCCGGGCGATGGCCTGGCCCTGCTGCACAGAGAGGAGCCCCCGTGCCACCGCGCGTCGGGCAGTGGCGGCCGCGAGTTCCCGGTACGCCTGCCGGATGTCATCAGGCGCTGCAGCGAGGGCGTCCGCGTGCGCCGCGACCGTCCCCGAATCTCCGCGTGCCACGGGGCCTGTCAGCGCCCCCTCGCCAGCCGCGAGCGCGTTCTCAAGCGAGGCCCTCATCAGCGGGCCGAGCAGCCGGTCCGGCCGCTCGACCCCGATCCCGGTCAGCAGCTGCGTGGACTGCGACGCGATGGTTACCAGATGGTTGGAGGCGTGCGCGAGCGCTGCGTGGTAGGTAACCCGGTCTGCTTCCTCAATGACCACGGGCTCCGCACCCATCTCCACCACCAGCGCCTGCGCGACCGGAAGGACGGCCGCCGGAGCGGTGACGCCGAAGCTGCAGTCGGGAAGCCGGGAAAGGTCCAGGCTCATGCCGGTAAAGGTCATGGCGGGGTGCAGCGCAAGCGGGATGGCACCGGCTTTCCGGGCGGGCTCGAGAACGGAAGTCCCGAAACGTCCCGACGTGTGCGCCACCAGTTGGCCCGGCTGCCAGGCACCCACCGCCGCAAGTCCTGCGACGAGACCCGGCAGCGCGTCGTCGGGCACTGCCAGCAGCACCAGTTCGGAACGCTCGATGATCTCGGGGATCTCAAGCAGCGGCACGCCGGGTAGCAGGTTCTCGGCTCGCTCCCGGCTTGCCTCTGAGACAGCTGAAACGCCGACGACGGCGTGCTCCGCGGCACGGAGCGCGGCTCCAAGAACAGCACCCACACGGCCGGCACCGACAACCCCTACTCCAAGCCGGCCCGGCTTGCTGCGGGGCGCGCGTTGCTCGTGCGGTGAACGGGGATCAGGACTCGTCACGGGTTTGCTGACTTTCGTTGGAGCTTTCGACAGGGCTTTCAACAGGGCTTTCAACAGGGCTTTCAACAGGGCTTTCGGGCAAATTAGCCGCCGTTTGCCCAGCCGGCGCCTGCCGCATCCACTGCTCGGGGCCGCTGCGCCGCCGGGCATCGGCGGCACGGACCGCCTGCTCGTTGAACAGGTTCCACGCCTGGCTGGCGTCAATCTGCCGTACCCGCGGTGAGACCGGGCCCGGCGTGGTGTGGAAGATCAGGTCGGCCACCTGGAAACGCCGTGCGAGCGGACCCGCGTGCAGCGCAATGGATTGGGTGCGCTCGTGGGGTACGACGGCGAGCTGCCGCCACCAGGCGCCGGTGCGCGCCAAAAGCGCGGTCTCGGTGACGGCGACACCGTTCCGCCGCCAGGCGAGCGGCGCTACGGGGCGTGCCCGACGCGGGGTGGTGACGAAACCGCCGTCGGAATCCCGTCCGGAAAGGCCGGCGGTGAATACCTCGACCGGGTGCTCGGTTCCCGGGTCGGGGAGGACCAGCGCGAGGATCTGCAGCACTTCATCGCGGGTACCGACAGGCAGGAGCGTGGCGCGTGCCTGTGCTTCACCACTTGTCGAGAGACCGTACCCCGCCACGTTGACGGTGACCTTGTACCAGCCCTTCAGACGCCAGAGCGGGGACTGGACGACGCCGACAGCCTGGACGCGCCCGGGCGGAACGGTCTGGGTCCGCGTGTCCAACAGCCCGTAACGGATGCGGATGCCGTCCGGTGAGATGGCGGCACGGAAGTTGAACCCGGTGTTCAGCGCGTTCCAGTACGCTCCGACCACACCGATCCCGATGGGCAGCAGCCCCGCCAATGGCGCTGCAGATTCAAAGGCAACAACTGAAACCACAACAGCCACCACCAACAGAAAAACTGCGATGGTGGTGCCCGAAAGCGCGGCTGCGCCGATAACACGCGCCGGGCTTAAAGCGAGCACCTCCTGCTCCGGTGCCTCCTGCACTTCGTGCGGATTGTCCGGGTCGACAGTCACGCCAGCGGCCCGGGCGAGGATGGTGGCGCGCAGCTTTTGAGCTTCCGCCAGCTTCAGGAAGGAGAGCCGCACAGCCGATTCCCCGGCGTCGGCGACGTCGAACTTGAGCTCGGCCAGACCGAAGACCCGCGCCAGGAACGGCTGCACCACGTCGATGGCCTGCACGCGGTCGAGGCGTGCCTGCCGGTTCTGCCGGAAAAGCACACCCGAGTTCACCCGGACGTGTTGCTCGGTCACCTGGTAGCGCGTGAAGTACCAGGACAGCAGGAATCCGGCTGCGATGAGGAGCACAACGCCGAGGAAGATCGCGACGGCCCAGGTCAGCCCAACGGAAGAGCCGCGGAATTCCGGGGGATCTCCCCTGAGGATGTCTTCGGCCCAGTCCCGCCCGCCGAGGAAGAACAGTGCCACAATGGCGAGCCACCCCCGGACGAACGGGGAAATAATGTGCACCCGCTTCCACTCATCCATGGAACCGGCAAGCAATTCAGGGTCAGGCTGGGCGTCGCTCACAGTCCCGCCAGCTTCGCCTCGCCGCGGGCGGAGAGCTGCTCGCGGAGCCGCGCCCCCTCGCTGGAGGGAAGCCCGGGAATCTCTGCGTTGGTTCCAGGCGAAGCGGTATGCAGTTTCACCGTGCAAAGGCCCAGCGCGCGCTCGACCGGGCCGACGCCGACGTCGACATACTGCATGCGCCCGTAAGGCACCACCATGGTGCGCTGGAAGAAGACCCCGCGGCGGATCAGCAGATCCTCGTTACGCTCGGCATAGCCGATTGCGCGGACCTGCCGCGGCAGGAGCACGCCGCGCCACAGGGCGAGCACGACGACGACGGCGGGCAACAGCCATGCGAGCCAGGCCGGGAAGCGGGACCACACGCCGCTGAGCAACAGAACGAGCGGCACCGAGGCCATCACGAGGTAGATCAGGGTTCCGATTCCCCACCCCGCCAGCTGTACTTTCAGGTACTTCGGTGACACCGGCGTCCACTCGATGCCCGCCGGGTCTATTGGCTCTTCCCTACGCATATTCCCCCTCGCCGGTTTGCCGGGGCTTTGTGGCCCCGTCTTCGTCGTCCGGCGGTAGCTTGCAGAAGCTCTCGACCACCAGCCCCACCACAATCATCGCAACACCGCCCACCAGAAGGGTAAGCGTCCCCCAGATGGGACCGGGGCCGCCTCGGACACTCAACAGGGCGAGCTGGTCAAGCAGGATGCCGAAGTGCCAGCCCGTACTGAGCGCGCCCGCGTAAGCGGAAGCCTGCGCGAGGATCACAGTGCGTGCCGCAAGGATAGGGCTGAGGTTCCGCGTCCGGTTTCCGTTACGCCAGCGCCGGACCCGCAGGCCGAAGATGATGGTCACCGCGATGACGGCCACGACTGTGAGTAGGGAACTCAGCGGGAGGGACGGCGTGGGGAACCCGTTGTGGGTTGCCCACCAGTTCATCAGCCACCCGGCAGCCGCCGCGATCAGCGCGATGATCGCGAGCCAGCTGATTCGGATCGAACCCACGCGCTAGACCCCTTCGAAGGGAACGAGGCCGGGGAGATCGTCCGCCTGCTCCGCCAGCTCGGTGACCGGACGGCCGGCAAGCGTGGCCGTCGAATCCATCCAAGCCCAGGGCTGCAGCACGAACGCCCGCTGGGCAGCGCGGGGGTGCGGGATGGTCAGCACTTCGTCATCGGACACCAGCGTCCCGTAGGTGATGATGTCGATGTCGAGTGTGCGCGGGCCCCAGCGGACCGTGCGCACGCGCTGATGCTTGTTCTCCACGGCCTGGCAGTGCTCCAGCAACGCATACGGTTCAAGGTCGGTTTCAACCTCGATCACCATGTTGAGGTAATCGGGCTGCTCCGGCCCGCCGACGGCTTTGGTCTGAACGACCGGTGACACCGCACGCAATCGGACGTTCGGAGAATCGACCAGGTCAGCCACCGCCAGGGAGAGCGTGTCACCGCTTACGCCGAGGTTGCTGCCGAGCGCCAGGACCGAACGGATGGTGCTGCTCATGTGCGTTCCCGGAAGATGGACACAGCGACATCGCCGAAAGGCACTTCGATAGGTGCCTTGGGCTTGTGGACGGTGACTTCGACTGCGCACACGGCGAATGCCCCCAGTACGTGCGTGGCGATCCGCTCAGCCAGCGCTTCGATCAGGTTCAGCGGAACACCGGTGATAATCCCTGCCACCTGCTCGGCGAGTTCACCGTAGTGTGCGGTCTTCGTGAGGTCATCCGATATTCCGGCCGGGCGCAGGTCCAGGTGCAGCACCACGTCAACCACGAAGGGCTGGCCATCGCGGCGCTCATGGTCGAATACACCGTGGTAGCCGACGGCGGTGATACCGCTGAGCGCGATCGTGTCCCTGCGCACTACTTGGTCCAAGCGGCGGCGGCCTTGACGGCATCGAGGTTAGGGCCGACGTCGTGCACCCTGACGCACCACGCGCCGGCCGCAGCGGCCAGCGCGGAAACGGCGATGCTGGCGTTGCCCCGCTCATGCGGGGTCGCTGCCTTGCCTGCGGTGGTGAGGAGGGTCCCGAGGAAACGTTTGCGGGAGGCGCCCACGAGGATCCGGTGGCCGAGCACCTCGAACCGCTCCAGCGAACGCAGCAGCTGCCAGTTGTGATCATCCTTCTTGGCGAACCCGATCCCCGGGTCAAGGATGATCTGCTCGGGAGATACGCCTGCCTCGTAGAACTTGTCGCGGACACTCATCAGGTCAGCGATGACTTCCTCGACGACGTCCTCGTACTGTGCCAGGGAGTCCATGGTCTGGGCGTTTCCACGGCTGTGCATGAGGACGTAGGGCACGCCGCGCTCGGCAATCAGGGCGGGCATTGCAGGATCGAAGTCGAGGCCGGAGACGTCATTGACGATGCCCGCTCCGGCGTCGAGCGCCTTGGCTGCGGTGTCGGCGTGCCGGGTGTCCACGCTGACGAGGGCACCCGCCTTCACCAGGGCGGCAACAACGGGGAGGATGCGGGCCTGCTCGTCCTCAACCGGGGTCTGCTCCGCGTTGGGACGGGTGGATTCGCCGCCAACGTCGATGATGTCGGCGCCCGCGTAATGCATGCGAAGGCCGTGGGCTATGGCATCATCCGCCGTCGCAAACTTGCCGCCGTCGCTGAAGGAGTCAGGGGTGACATTGAGGATGCCCATGACCAGGGTGCGGTTGGTTGGCAGGTCCTTGAACGACCTGCGGACCCGGGTAGGCCGGAGGACCGGCAGGGGCGAAGTTGCCGGCCCGGTTCCTGGTGCTGCCGCGAGTGAATCCATAAAAGTATGCCGTCCTATCTTCCGAGTATGAGGCTCATGGCCTCGGCGCGCGTGGCGGCGTCGCGGACCTGTCCGCGGACTGCCGAGGTGACGGTCTTCGCTCCTGGTTTGCGGATGCCGCGCATCGACATGCACAAGTGCTCACATTCGATCACCACAATGGCGCCCTTGGGTTGGAGGTGCTCCATAAGCGCGTCCACGATCTGCGTTGTCAGGCGTTCCTGGATCTGGGGCCTGCGCGCGAAGATCTCAACCAGGCGGGCGAGTTTGCTGAGGCCCGTGATCTTCCCTTCGTCAGAGGGAATGTACCCGATGTGCGCCGTCCCGTGAAACGGGACTAGGTGGTGTTCGCAGGTGGAGTAGAAAGGAATGTCCTTCACCAGCACGAGTTCCTCGTGGTGGAGGTCGAAGGTGATGGAGAGGACGTCCTTGGGATCCTGGTGCAGGCCGGCGAAGAACTCCGCGTACGCTTTCGCTACCCGCTTCGGTGTATCGAGCAGGCCGTCCCGGTCAGGATCCTCACCGATGGCAGCGAGAATCTCCCTTACCGCTCGTTCGATTCGGGGAAGGTCAACAGTGGAGCCGCTGGCTGCCAGGGCAGCGTCGACCATCTCGTCATCAAAATCGGTCACGGAAAGCATCCTAACCCGGCCCCCATAGCCGTCCTGTTACGTCTGGTCAGTCATTACGCGGCTGGTGGGTGCCGCTCGAGTCACCCGTTCCGGAGGTTCCCGTAGTGCCGTCGCTACCGCCCGACCCGGATTCCGGTGCCGGCAGGCCGTCGCTCTGGACGTCGAAGCCGTTCGGGAGGTTGGCGTCAGCGATTTGGTCCTGCGGAAGGACGCTGTCCGGATCCGGCTCGCCGGTGGCCTGCGCCTCAGCCCGTTCCTTGGCGGTCACTACCGGTGGAAGCGAGTGCACGGGGCGGCTGTCCTTGGAGAGCCAGATGCTGCGGGCGTCGCGCTTGCGGATGTCAGCGAAGACCTCTGCAATCTCAGCTTGGTTCAGCGTTTCCCGCTCGAGCAGTTCCAGCGCCACACGGTCGAGGACATCGCGGTTCTCCGTCAGGATTGCGTATGCCTCATCATGAGCGTTGTCGATCAGGCGGCGGATTTCCTCGTCCACGATGTACGCGATGTGATCCGAGTAGTTCCGCTCATGGCCCATGTCGCGGCCAAGGAACGGCTCCCCGCCACCCTGACCGAGCTTGACGGACCCGATCCGCTCGCTCATGCCGTACTGGGTGACCATCTTGCGGGCGGTGGCAGTTGCCTTCTCGATGTCGTTCGAGGCTCCCGTGGAGGGATCGTGGAAGACGATTTCCTCTGCCACGCGGCCGCCCATGGCGTAGGCCAGCTGGTCGAGGAGTTCGTTTCGGGTGATCGAGTACTTGTCGTCTGCCGGCAGCACCATGGTGTATCCGAGCGCACGGCCGCGCGGCAGGATGGTTACCTTGGTCACCGGATCCGTGTTGCGCAGTGCCGCAGCGACCAGCGCGTGCCCGCCCTCGTGGTAGGCAGTGATCTTCCGCTCGAGTTCCTTCATGACACGGCTGCGCTTCTGCGGACCGGCGATGACACGGTCAATGGCTTCGTCGAGGGCGCGGTCGTCGATGAGCTGCGCGTTGGACCGGGCTGTCAGCAGTGCTGCCTCGTTGAGTACGTTGGCGAGGTCAGCGCCGGTGAACCCGGGCGTCTTCTTCGCGACCGACCGGAGGTCCACTCCGGGTGCCATTGGCTTGCCCTTGGAGTGGACCTGCAGAATGCGGTCCCGGCCGCCCATGTCAGGGGCCTCGACCCCGATCTGCCGGTCGAAGCGGCCTGGCCGCAGCAGCGCTGGGTCCAGGACGTCAGGGCGGTTGGTTGCGGCGATGAGGATGACGTTGGTGTTTGCGTCGAACCCGTCCATTTCCACGAGCAACTGGTTCAGGGTCTGCTCGCGTTCGTCATTACCGCCGCCGACGCCGGCACCGCGGTGGCGTCCGACGGCGTCAATCTCGTCAACGAAGATGATCGCCGGAGCGTTGGACTTGGCCTGCTCGAACAGGTCGCGGACACGGGACGCGCCCACGCCGACGAACATCTCGACGAAATCCGAACCGGAAATGGAGTAGAAGGGCACGCCGGCCTCACCTGCGACAGCGCGCGCGAGGAGGGTTTTACCTGTTCCCGGCGGACCGTACAGCAGTACGCCCTTGGGGATCTTGGCACCGAGCGCCTGGAATTTGGCCGGTTCCTGCAGGAACTCCTTGATTTCATGGAGTTCCTCGACGGCTTCATCTGCACCTGCGACGTCGTTGAACGTTACCTGCGGCATGTCCTTGTTGATCAGCTTGGCCTTGGACTTGCCGAACTGCATGACCTTGGACCCGCCACCCTGCATGCGGCTGAGGAGGAACCAGAAGATGGCGCCAAGGATCAGGATGGGGAGGATGAGCCCGAGGATGCTGGTGAACCAGTTGTTTTCGATGGGCTGGTCGGTGAAGCCCTCGACGTCGGACTCGTTGATCGCGTCGACCACAAGCTCGCCGCGGTTATCACTGAAGAAGAAAAAGACGCTGCGTCCCTTGTCTTCATAGTCATCCCGCAGGGTTAGATCCACCCGGTTCTCACCGTCGAAGATCTTGGCCTGTTCCACCTGGTTATCGGCCAGGAGGTCGAGGCCCACGTTGGTGTCCACGCGCGCGCCGTTGTTGTTGAACACGGTAGGCAGGATCAACAGGAGTGCCACGACCGCGAGCACTATCCAGAAAAGGGGTCCTTTGAAAATGTTCTTGGATTTCATGCAATTCAGGGCTGATTGCCCTGTCCCTCCTGCTTTCTAGCCGTGTGGCCTGCCCAATTCGGCGCGACCAACCGTGTACCAGCTTTACATCGTCTGGAGAATCCACGCACGTGGGCGGGGGAAAGTTCCCTCTGGGCGTACAGGACGGACCGGGCCTGCGAAGTGCCCGGTAGGAAACCTATTCGTAAACGTGCGGGGCGAGGGTGCCGATGAAGTCCAGGTTGCGGTACTTTTCAGCGAAGTCCAGGCCGTAGCCCACTACGAACTCGTTGGGGATGTCATAACCGACGTACTTCACATCGATGGCAACCTTGGCTGCTTCCGGCTTGCGCAGGAGCGTGCAGATTTCGACCGATGCAGGTCCGCGGGAGAGCAGGTTGGCCTTGAGCCAGGAGAGGGTGAGGCCCGAATCGATGATGTCCTCGACGATCAGCACATGCTTGCCCATGAGGTCCGTCTCGAGGTCCTTCAGGATCCGCACCACGCCCGAGGACTGCGTGCCGGAGCCGTAGGAGGAAACCGCCATCCAGTCCATGGTGACGTGTGAGTGCATGGCGCGCGCAAGGTCCGCCATCACCATCACGGCGCCCTTCAGGACACCGACGATGAGGACGTCGCGGTCTGCGTAGTCGCGATCGATCTCGGCGGCCAGCTCCTGGACCCGTTGCTGGATCTCTTCCCTGGTGTAGAGAACGTGCTTGAGGTCCGCCTGGACGTCGTGTGAATCCACCAATTACTCCCGGGAATTTAGAGGGTTTTCCTAAGGACAAGGTTGCCATAGCTTGAGTCGCCTTGGGGAACGCGGACGCCCCGGACCTGGCGGAACGCGCTGACGTGCCCGCCGAGCTGAACCGGACCCGCCGAGCCGGTGCGCCGCAGCAGGTTTTCCGCGGCAAGCAGGCGTTCATAACTTGGCTGAACTCCCCCGAGTTCGACGACGGCGAGCGCCAGGACCCGCTGCCGGAGCGCAGGCGGGAGGGCACGCAGCTCCTCTTCGGGGAGAAGGAGGCTCCCGTCGTCGTCGTCCGCTTTTTTCAGGCGCCCATACTCACCCACGGCGACGTCATCGAGGTAGGCGGCGTCCTGGGCGAGGATCCGGGCGGTGCGGTTGAGCGCTTCGGCGATGCCGGGGCCAAGCGAGTCTTCGAGGTAGGGCAACACCTGGGCGCGCACACGGGAGCGGGTGAGGGCTGGATCTGCGTTGGTGGGGTCGTGCCAGGGTTCCAGGCCGTTGAACGCGCAGATCTCCTCCGTGTCGGCCCGCCTCAGTGCAAGGAAAGGCCGGAGGTACACGCCCCTGCGGGCAGGCATGCCGGCCAGGGACCTGGTTCCGGATCCACGGGAGAGTCCGAGGAGCACCTGTTCGGCCTGGTCATCGAGGGTGTGCCCCAGCAGTACGGCGTCCGCTTGATGGTGGGCGACCGCAGCGTCCAGCGCCTCATACCTGGCGGTTCGGGCAGCAGCTTCGGGGCCCATCCCCTTGGCCGGTACCTGCACCCGGCGCACCTCCACGGGGTCGAGGCCCAGTTCCTTGAGTTGCTCCTGCGCGGTGCGGGCAACGTCCGCGCTGTCGGGCTGAAGGCCATGATCGACGACGACGGCGCCCACCCGGTACCGTCCGCTCCGGGCGAAGTGCGCGGTGGTCGCCGCCAGGGCGAGGGAATCGGCGCCGCCGCTGCAGGCGACGAGGATCAGGGAGCCAACGGGAATCTGCGCCTCATCCAGTGCGGCCTGGACCACGTTCCGGGCGGTACCGACCAGCGGGTGCAGCCGGGGCCTGCGGATCACAGGCCCATCCGGGCAACCCACTGCTGGGGCGAGTGGATTTCCTTCTCGGTGGGCAGGTTCTCGGCGCGCTCCCACACGCGGTTGAAGCCCTCCATGCCCACTGAGCCAACCACTGACCGCACGAACTTGGCGCCGTCGCTGTACTGGCGCATTTTGGCGTCGAGCCCCAACAGCCGGCGGATGAATTTCTCCAGCGGGCCGCGTGACTTACCGCGGGAGTTGAAGCGCCGGCGGATGGTTTTGACGGTGGGTACGATGCTCGAATCCACTGCGTCCATGACCACATTCGCGTGGCCCTCGAGGAGGCTCATCACGGCCGTAAGGTGGGACAGCCGCGCCTTGTCCTCCGGTTCCTGGAGGAGGGAGAGGATGCCGCCGTCGTTAGGGGGCACGCCGTCGTCGTCCTGCTGGCCCTTTACCTGTCCCTTCGACGGCAGGGACTTCAGCGCGCTGCTGAGGCGCTCGGCGAGGGTGTCGGCCTTGCTGGCCAGCCCCACGGTGAGCTCGGAAATGTGCTCGAGCATGTGGTCCTTCAGCCAGGGCGCGGCTGCAAACTGAACGCGGTGCGTTTGTTCGTGGAGGCACACCCAGAGGCGGAAGTCCGCTGGTTCGACGTTGAGTTCGCGCTCGACGGCGACGATGTTCGGGGCAACGAGCATCAACCGCCCGCCGGTGCCGCGGCTGGAGGGCACGAAGGGATCATACTGGCCAAGCACCTTGCTGGAGAGGAAAGCGAGGATGGTACCCATCTGCGCGCCCGTCACCGTACTGCCGAGGGCGGCGTTGGCGGCCTTCAGCTGGTCCGCTTTGGTCTTCATGAGGTGATCGATCGCCGGCGCCATGAGAACCGTGAAGCTCTGCGTGTTTGCCTTCGCCCAGGAGGCACGGTCCACGATGATGAGGTCGGAATCACGGAGATCCCGTGCCGCCTCGAGCCCGGTGATGCGGTGAACGTGCTCAACCGACAGGTCCGCGAGCTCCCGCAGATTCTCGACGACGGCGGCTACCTCCCTGGCGCTGAGTTTCGGTCCGGGAGGGGCCAGTTTCGCGGCGCTGCTGGCGGCCAGGTCCCAGTTGACGAGCTGAGGAGGGGTGCTGCTGTCCATGGAGAACATTCGACCACATTAGTCTGGGAGGCTGCCCGCTGCCTGTTGCGTCCCAGGCGCATCGAGTCAGCGGAAATAGCTGATGGAAGGGCTATTCCTAGTCATTTCTGCTGACTCGATGGGGATTACCTGCACCCGCAGGTTGCGAGGACGGCTGCCGCGGCGTCGACGGCGTTGCGCGCGGGTTCCGTTGTCCCGTCCAGTCCGCTCGCGATGAAGGAGAACGCGAGCAGCCGCCCGTCCGCCGAGACCACGTGACCGCTCAGCGCCGTGACCGCGTTGAGGGTGCCGGTCTTTGCACGCACCAGGCCGGCGCCGGCGAAGGTGGGGGCGCCGTCGTCGTTATAACGCTCCGCCAGGGTGCCGGAGAGGCTCGCAACGGGAAGGCCGTGGAGCACGTGCCGCAGCGCGGGGTTATCCGAGCGGAGCAGGATCCGCACGACGCCGGCAAGCTGCCCTGCGGAAACCCTGTTCCTCGGCGACATGCCTGCGGCGTCACCCAGGATCAGGTCTTCGCTGGGCACTTCGAGGCCGTTGACTACCTCGGCGATGGTTTCGAGCCCGCCACCGAACGACGCCGGCCGGCCGCTTGCGCCGGCGGCGAGGCGGGCAAGCACCTCGGCCAGATAGTTGTCTGAGGTGCGCAGCATGTGCTCCGTCTGTTCCTCCACAGTGGCGGATTCGACGGAGGCGATCACCATGGCGTCCTCGCCAACGGCCTGTCGCTCAACGCCTTCCACCACGTCCACGCCCGCAGCAAGCAAAGCTTCCCGGAAAACGGATGCGGCCGTGAGCGCGGCGTCCGGCGAGCGCGCACCACGCTGCTGTGACTCATCGAGCCAGGACGAGTTGATGGCCAGCGGGAAGATGGGCGCAATTTCCCCCGCTGCGATGTCACCCTCCTGCCAGCTCGCGTTGAGCGCCGGGCCGACGAACAGTCCGTCATCGAGGACCAATTGGTACGGGCCGGCGTCGTTGAGATTCCCTGCCGTCTGCGCGGCGAGGGTGGCGAGGCCCGCGCGGCCGATCACTGCGTCCGGATCCGACTCCCCCGACCCCAGAAGTGAATCCCCTCCTGCCATCAGCACCAGTGTGTCCGATCCGGCAGACCGGTGGACCGACGTCGTCAGGCGCGTGTCAGGGTCGAGCTTCGAGAGCACTGCGGTGGCGGTGAGGAGCTTGATGTTCGACGCCGGCAGCAGGGGTTCATTTCCGGCCTGGTCGAAGAGGGACTTGCCGGTTGCCGCGTCGAGGACAACGCCGCTCACCGGAGTGCCGCCGGGTACCGTCAGCGCTTCGGCGAGCAACTTCCCGAGCACTTCAGCGTTGGGAACGGGCGCTGCCGGATCGAGCCTGCCGGCGAAGGTTGGCGGGGTTACCTCCTCCGGCGGCAGCTGGATTGCGGGAACCGTGGGTTCGGGCGGCGGACTGCGCACTTCCAGGGCCTCCACCACCTGCGGGCCGTAATGGGCAGCGATTGGAACTGCCAGCACCCCGAGGACCACAGCGAGCAGTATCGCCGTGAGCACCCTGGCGCTGCGCTTCATCGAGTTCGTCCTTAGTGGCGGGGTGGTTGGGGTGGTTGGGGGCAGGTCATGAATCGGTGTTGAACGCGGCGGCCTATATCTTTAACAGTAGACCGGGAGCATGCACCGACGCGTGACGCGCACCCAACCAGTCCCTACCCGCCCACAGCAGGAGTTCCCATGGCCATGCAGCTCGACGTCACTATCGAGATCCCCAAAGGTTCACGCGTCAAGTACGAGATCGATCACGAGACCCACCGCCTCCGCCTTGACCGCGTCCTGTTCACCTCCATGCAGTACCCCACGCACTACGGCTACTTCGAGAACACCCTCGGCGAGGACGGCGATCCGCTGGACGCGCTGGTTCTGCTGCAGGATTTCGACCTGCACCCGGGCGTTCTGGTCGAGTCCCGCCCCATCGGCGTCTTCAACATGGTCGACGACGGCGGCGGCGACGCCAAGGTATTGTGCGTTCCGGTTGACGCGCGCTTCGACCACATCAAGGACCTCTCGGACGTCTCGGATTTCCTGCTGGACGAGATCAAGCACTTCTTCACCAAGTACAAGGACCTGGAGCCCGGCAAGTGGGTTGAGGCCGCCGACTGGGCCGGCCGCGAGGAGGCCGAAGCCGAGGTTGAGGCGTCGCTGAAGCGTTTCCAGGCGCTCGGCGAGGCAAGCGAGGAAGACGAGCCGCAGGGCCGCTCCGTGGCTACCGACGCCGACAACGCCGACAACGATCCCCAGGGCCGCTAGCACCTGGAGTTATTGGGGGAAGCCATGAGCCAATCAACGCACGCCAAGCCGCTACCGCCGTGGCGGGAGGGCCGGTTCAAGGACGGCCGGCCCTTTGTTGAGGCAACAAGCGGTCAGCGGACGGGCAAATACGTTCTCGATGTCCTCGTGGTCCTTGCGCTGTTCGTGGTGCTCTTCTTTGTTATCGCGGTTGCGACGGCCGCGGCAGGCCTCACCCGTGATACGGCGACCGGGATCGCCGTCGGAGGTGGCTACGCGCTCAGCGCGCTCGGGTACGGGTTCGTCTCGGGTTTCTCCCGGACGCTCGGCGCGAAGGCGGCTGGCGTGCGCAATCTCCGTCACCTGGACGGTAAGCCCATGGGACCCTTCCAAAGTGCCTGGCGGATGCTGCTCACGGCCTTGATCTGGCCGGTCATGGTGTTCGTTCTGGTTGGCGGCCTCCTGGTGGCCGGAGGACCGAGCTTCCTTGTGAACGAAACCCGCTTCCGCCGGTACGTCGTCGCTGACGTCCGCAACCGCTCCTAGGCGTCCGATGCGAAAGCTGATCTACCTCGTTGCCATCTCCGCTGACGGTTTCATCGCCAGCCCGGACGGAAGCGCGGACTTCATCCCCAACCACCCGGACACGCTGGCTGCCTACTTCGCCGAATACCCGGAGACGTGCCCGGCACACATCAGGGAAGCTCTTGGTGTGAGCAGTGAAGCCCGCCACTTCGACGCCGTCGTCATGGGCAGGGCGACCCACCAGCCGGCTCTCGATATCGGCCTGACGAGTGCGTATCCGCATCTCGACCACTACGTCGTGACGCATAGCCGCAGCCTTCCACCAGACCCTGCGGTCACCTTTGTGAACGAGGATCCGCTCGGTTTCATCCGGGAACTCAAGCAGCGTCCGGGGAAGGACATCTGGCTCTGTGGCGGCGGGAACCTCGCGGGCCAGCTGATGCCCGAGATCGACGAGTTCCACCTGAAAATCAATCCCGTCCTTGCCGGCAGCGGAATCCCGTTGGTCGCATCCGATTTCGCGCCGCAGGAACTGACGCTCCAGTCAGCCCGGTCGATAGGCGGAGGCGTTCAGCTGCACGTTTACGCCCGGAGCTGAGGGCCAGCGATTCCTGCATGGGGAGCGCTGCCCATGGCAGGGACTGTGCCTTCCCGGTAGGTTCAATAACCTAAATTGTCGGTCCTGACCAGAAGGTGTCCATGTCGGAATTACTCGGCGCTAACGTCGAACAGCTTGAGTCGCTGGCGGAGCGGTTCTCGCACTCGGCCGAGACTCTCCGTGGCATCCGTTCCACCCTCACGGTCGGTGTCATCAACAACACGGGGTGGGCTGGTCCTGACGCCGAGTCACTGCGGGCATCCTGGGACAGCCACCAGACGGCGATCATGCTCGCCGCCAACACGCTGGACCGTGGCTCGCGGGACCTCCTGGAACAGGCCCGGCAGCAGGAAACCACCAGCGACTCCGGATCCGGTGCCATCGGCGGTTCTCCTGGAACCCCAGGGTTGCCAGGCACGCCTGCTGGGAACACCGACAGCGATTTCAGCATTTGGGACGCTCTCGGGCAGGCCGTTGGGTTCGGCCTGGACGTCAACAAGGCCTTCAAACTTGCCGACCTGCAGAAGTTCATCGTCAACTCGCGCATCCTCGACGTCACAGATATGCGAAATATTTCGCTCGCCACCGAGTTTCTCGATGAGACGTCCAAGTTCACCAAATTCTCGCGCTTTGCCGGCCCGTTGCTCGCACCGCTCGGCATTTACACCGGTATCCACGACATGATCAACCCGGAGCACGACGGCTGGCGCGGCGGTGGAGACCGCGTCGCTGGAGGGCTCGGTGTCATCGCTTCCGGCGGAACCCTGCTCATGGCTGCGGGGCTGCTGGGTCCGGTGGGTGCGGGCATTGTCATCGGGGCCGGGCTCGTTGCCGGCGCTTGGGCGCTTGGCAATTATGTCTATGACAACTGGGACAACATCACCGAGTGGACCTCCAATGCCTGGGACTCGACCACCGACTTCATAGGGGACGTTGGGGAAGGTGCAATGGACATCGCGGGAGACGCGTGGGAAGGCGCCAGCGACCTTGCAGATAATGTGACTGAAGGTGTCGGTGATTTCGTTGAGGATCCGATCGGATCAATTGGAGGACTGTTCTCATGACCACGCAACCGATCGAGTGGACCACCCGCGACCTCGAGAGTGCACGCAAGGTTCTTGCGATGTCCTTCGAGGAAAGCGAAGACCTGCCCACGCTTACCGACGAGGAGATCGTCGCGCTGGACGGGATCGAGAGGGACCAGTTCGTTGCCCTGCCGTTCCTCGAGAAGCACGAGGAGCAGAAGTACCTCGCCGCGACCGTCGCGCTGCGTTCGTTGATGTCCAAGGGCTTCGCGTTCCCCGTGGTCGAGGAGGGCTACAACGAGCCCACCCGCCTGAACGCCACCGAACGCGTCACGGGCATCATGACGCTCCGCCGCACCGCGAGCCGCATCGTCACCGGTCAGCGTTCGTCCCAGGCCGGGCGCCACTGGCTCTTCGCCTATGTTCACGACGCCATAGTCCTCGAGGAAGAAGTGAACGACGGCGGAGTGCACGGCTTCGTGGTGTACCCCACCTCACGCCTCGCCGAGCGGCTCGCAATCCTCGGCGACCCCGAGCAGGTAGCAGCGAACGACGGCGAGCCCACCGTCATCGCGCAAAGCGAGTTCGAGGAAGTAGGCGCGCCGCTGCTCGAACAAAGCCGCGCCGTCACCGTCTACACCGGTGCATCCGGCGGTCCGGAGACCTTCACCAACCTCACGGTCTACACCGGCGTCGATTCGGTGCAGACGCTGGAAGCGGCTGAGGAAAGCGGTTCGGTCAGCTTCACCGTGACCGAAGTTTCACGGAGTTCGCTGCTTAGCGCTTTGCAGGCAGTAGCTGACGAACCGGTCGAATCAACGTAAATCGGTTGATTTGGGGCCTTCCTGCTGCATACTTGGGCTCATGCTGTTCGTGGTGACGATTAACCAGCGGGACTCCCGTGAAGTGGGTGACCTGGTGCCCGAGCTCCTTCGGGAGTTCAGGTTCCTCGACGCCGTCGTGCCGTTCCAGCGCTCCGTGGGGGACGAGCTGCAGGGGGTTGTCGGCAGTGCTGCGGCGGCGGTGGACATCACGTTGAAGGCAATCCGGCACCGGAGGTGGCACGTCGGAATCGGCGTCGGCGAACTCCACACCCCGATCCCCGACCGGATTGTCGACGCCGAAGGGTACGGGCTGGTCTATTCTCGACGCGCGGTGAACCGGGCGCAGAAAACCGGTGAGCGGATTCCGCTTGCTGTCGAGGGTCCGGATTCTGATGTGGCTGCCGAAGCAGAAGCCGTGCTGCGCCTGCTCGGGCAGATCGTCTACACCCGGACCGACGCTGAGTGGACCGTGCTGGACCTTCTGACGCCGGGCGCGCGCGGGCAGCAGAAGCTGATCGCGCAGGAACTTGGCATCACTACGCAAGCGGTCAGCAAGGCGGTGATCCGCTCGCACTGGGTTGAAGAATGGGCGACGCGACCGGCGGCCGCCCGGCTACTCGACCTAGCCTACGGACCCGTGGCGCTGCCGCCGGCCGCGCTCGCGTACTAGCGCTCACTAGCGCTCTTCGGACCCGCGCTTCGTGAGGGAGCGCAGGACCTTGGCGGCGCCGTCGTCGTACACGGACGCGGTGACTTCCGAAGCTGCGGCGAGCACTTCCTCAGGAGCCTGGCCCATCGCCACTCCGCGGGCCGCCCACGAGAGCATCTCGATGTCGTTGCGGCCGTCACCGATCGCGACGGTGTCGGAGGGATCGATGTCGAGCCGGCGCCGTACGAGTTCGAGTGCGCTGGCCTTCGTGACGCCCGATGCCGCAATGTCCAGCCACGCTGTCCAACCCACGGAGTAGGTGACGCCGTGCAGGCCGATCGACTCGACGGCGCTGCCGAACTCTTCGGCGGTGCTGTCGGTACTGAACACCACCACGCGGACAGCACGGGCTTCGAGCATGCGTTCAAAGTCGACACTCTGGGCTTCCGCACCGAAGCTCGCGTCCTGGAAACGTTCAGTGGAGAGGAACCGGCCTTCGTCATCCTCGAGGGCAAACTTGGCCGTCGGCAGGCTTTTGCGCAGGGCGATGAGCGCCGGTTTCGGGTCGAAAACCACCCGGCTGACTATCTCGTAGCCGTCCTCCAGCCCGTCGACATCGATCCTGAGGGTCACACCGCCGTTCGAGCACACAGCGTGGCCTTTGGTGAGACCTATTTTCTGGATGATCGGGAGCGTGGCGCCCAGCGAGCGGCCAGTGGCGATGACGACGGCGTGGCCAGCATCGACCACGGCCGTGGCTGCATCGCGCACTTCATCCGACATTTGGCCTTCGTGGTCAACGAGCGTTCCGTCGACGTCGAGGGCGATCAATTTTCTGGTTGTCTGCTGCTGGTCATCGATGCCAGCGGGAAATGTAGTTGTCATCGTTAAAGTGAACCAGATCCCGGCGACACTTGGGTGGGTAACAGATCACAGCTTGGCCAACCTGCGGTTACGGGCGGGGTGCGCTGCGGCCACGGCGCTTACAGGACCGGCAGGACTTCCATTCCGCCAAGGTACGGGCGGAGAGCAGCCGGCACGGTGACAGACCCATCCGGATTCTGGTGATGCTCAAGGATGGCCACGATCCAGCGCGTGGTTGCGAGGGTGCCGTTCAGGGTCGCCACGGCACGGGTGGACTTGGCCCCGGCCACGCGTTCACGGATATTGAGCCGCCGCGCCTGGAAGCTGGTGCAGTTCGAGGTTGAGGTCAGCTCACGGTAGGCGTTCTGCGTGGGAATCCAGGCCTCGCAGTCAAACTTCCGGGCGGCGGACAAGCCCAGATCACCGGCTGCGGTATCGATGACCCGGTACGTCAGCTCCACCTTCGCGAGCATCTGCTCTTCCCAGGCAAGCATCCGCTCGTGCTCCTCGAGGGAGTCTTCGACGGTGGTGTAGGTGAACATTTCCACCTTGTTGAACTGGTGCACGCGGATGATTCCGCGGGTGTCCTTGCCGTGTGAGCCGGCCTCACGGCGGTAGCACGAGGACCAGCCGGCGTAGCGCAGGGGGCCCGCGGTGAGGTCGATGATCTCGTCGGAGTGGTATCCGGCCAGGGCCACCTCCGAGGTTCCCGTGAGGTACAGGTCATCCTCGGCAATTCGGTAGATCTCCGCATCATGCTGAACGTCGAACCCCGTGCCCTGCATGGTCTCGGGGCGAACCAGCGTGGGCGTGATCATGGGCGTGAAACCCGATTCGATGGCCTGGTCCATGGCCATGTTCAGCAGCGCCAGCTCGAGCCGGGCTCCCACTCCCTTCAGGAAGTAGAAACGCGAACCCGAAACTTTCGCGCCGCGCTCCATATCGAGGGCGCCGATGAGCTCTCCGATTTCCAGGTGATCGCGTGGCGTGAAGTCGAACTCGCGCGGGGTGCCGACGGTCTTGAGGACCGTGAAATCATCTTCGCCTCCAGCGGGTACGCCGTCGAGGATGGCATTGGGCAGCCGGCGCAAAAGCGACTCCGACTCAGACTTCGACGCCTCGGCTTCAGCTGCGGCAGCCTTCACTGCCGCGGCCAGCTCCTTGACCTCGGCAAGGATCGCCTGCTTCTCATCCCCCTGGGCCTTCGCAACGCGCTTGCTGAAGACATTCTGCTCGGCCCGCATCGTCTCGGCGCGGGTGACGGCCTCACGACGGCGGGAGTCGGCAGAAATGATCGCGTCAACAAGGGACTCGTCCGCGCCACGCGAGCGCTGCGAGAGGCGGAATTTGTCGGGATTATCGCGGAGGTCGTTTACGTCGATCACCCGCCAAGCCTACCCAATCCGCTTCCGGTGCCGGTGCCGATTCCCAGGAACGCTATTCTGGGGAAACCATGCCCCTTGAGTGGATCATCCTTATCCTGGCGGTTGTCGCCGTAGCCGCTTCAGCGTTCAGCTGGTGGGGAGTACGAAAGTTGCGCCGCGAGAATTACCGGCAGGCGCCGTCGTCGGCCGCTTCCCTTGCGATCACCGGCGATCGCCAGCGGGTCGCGCTCATCCTGAACCCGGTGAAGCTGAGCGCGGAGCTCGCCCGGGAGCTGGTGGAGCAGGCATGTTCCGACGCCGGGTGGGATCCTCCGCTGGTACTGGAAACCACCGTCGCGGAGCCGGGCGGCGCCCAGGCGCGGCGCGCTGTGGAGGAAGGGTACGACGTCGTTCTCGCCGCGGGTGGCGACGGCACCGTCCGTGCGGTGGCCGCAGCGCTGGTGCACTCCGATGCGGCAATCGGCCTGATCCCCCTCGGCACCGGAAACCTCCTCGCGCGGAACCTTGAGATCGCGGTGAGTGACATCCCGAGAAGCGTCCGGCAGGCGCTGCACGGGGCCAGCCGGCGGATCGACATGGGACAGGTGGAGCTTCGGAACAAACGCACCGGGGTGAGCGGGCAGCACATTTTCCTCGTCGTGGGTGGTGTTGGGCTCGACGCCGTGGTGGTGGCTGCAACGAAGGATGTGTTGAAGAAGAAGTTCGGCTGGCTCGCCTACAGCGAGGCGGGCGTGCGGAGCCTTCCGGGCAAGCGTCAGCGAATGACCATCAGCATGGACGGTGGCCCGTGGCAGACCCGCAAGGTGCACAGCGTCCTCTTCGCGAACTGCGGGAAGCTCCCGGGTGGAATCACCTTTGTGCCGGACGGGACCATCGACGACGGCTACCTCGACGTCGTCATCACCAGTCCACGCAGTATCCTCGGCTGGCTCTGGGTCGCGGCGAAGATCGTGTTCCGCCATCCCGGCCCGATTCCCGTCATCAACTATCACCGGGTGAAGCGTGTGGACGTCGAGATTCCGGAGGCAACCGGTACCCAGCTCGACGGCGACACCTCCGGCGACGTGACCTCCCTCAGCGCGGAGGTACTCCCCGGCGCACTGATGGTCCGGGTGCCTGGGCGGGCGACCGGACCATCAGTGGGAATGTTCAGCGGGTCGAAAGCCGAAAACTAGCGCTTGGTATCCTCGCCTGAATTCTCCTGCAGCGAAGGAACGGAGTCGACGTCGGTGTACCCGCCTTCGCGCTCGGCGTCCGCATCAGTCTGGCCGTCAGCGTCTGTGTATTCACCCTCATCAGGGGCGTCCTGGCCTTCGGTGAAGTCGCCGACGCCATCGGCACGCTGAGCGCCTGTGTACCCGCCGGTCACTGAATCTGCTCCCTCGGCACTGGGGTCAGCGTTCTGGGACTGGCTGTTGATCAGCTGCTGCTCCTCCGCGAAACGAAGGTCGTTTGCCTGGTCCCCGGCGTCGCCATGCCAGTTTGGATCTGACGTGGATCCGTCACCCTTGTTCGGGTTGACCTCTTCCCGTGACTGCTCGCTCATGGTGCCTGCCTTTCATCAAAGGTTCACGCCACTGGCCGGGCGCTCACCATCAGCCTACTTACCAATGAGTAGCCCGCAAAGGCTTGCTAGTCATTAAGCAGCTCGCGAACAGACTTTTCGGATGCAGAATAGCTCGCGACCGGGATGACTTCCCCGGACATGAAGCGGTCGACGATCCGCGGATCCACGTAGGAACTGCGGGCGATGGCGGGGGTATTCCCGAGGTGGTCAGCGACGGAGCGCATGGTAGCCGCGACGGCCTTCTGGCGAGCCGTCCGGCTGGTCGCCTTGAGGTCCTGGCGAGAGAGCTCCATGGCGGCGACGACGGTAGCCTGCCAGGTCCGGAAATCCTTTGCGGTGAACCCGCCGCCCGTCACCTGGCGGAGGAATTCATTCAGCTGTGAGGCCTCGACTGAGTGCCAGGAATCATCCGCCAGACGGTAGGCGAGCATGGTGTCCGCGTCCTCACGGCGCAGCATCGGACGCAACGCTGCTGCGAGGTCGGCGTCCTCAATAGTGGTGTCCCACTGCTGGCCGCTTTTGCCAGGGAACCGCATGGTGATCACGGGGCCGCTGACTTTGACGTGGTCCACCCGGAGCGTAGTTACGCCGAAGGACCCGTTTTCCGAGGCGTACTGTGCCGAACCTATCCTGAGGGCACCTGAGTCGACGATCCGCAGCGCTGCAGCGAAAGCGCGTTCACGCTCGCTGCCGTTGGCCCGCAGATGCTGGGTGATGGCCCGCCGGGCGCTGGGCAACCGCTCGCCGAACTCGAGCGCACGGTCAAACTTCTCGCGGTCCTTCTTCACCCGCCAGGCCTCGTGGTAGATGTACTGGCGGCGGCCGGCGTCGTCGGTTCCCAGAGCCTGAATATGCCCGTTAGGAAATGGGCTGATCCAGACGTCCTTCCAGGCAGGTGGAACGACCAGCGCCTGTACGCGCTCCAATTCATCCGGATCGAGCGGCTCACCGCTTTGATTGCGGTAGCTGAAACCCTTTCCGTGACGACGGCGTGTGAACCCTGGCTTGTTGCAATCACTGCGTCGAAGTCTCGGCACGCCGCCTCCTTGATTCGTATGCAGCGGCCTCCCGGTGCGCTGGAAAACTAGCGTACGTCTTCCGCGCCGGGCTTGGTGGAGCGCAGCAGGGAGTCCACCCACTCGTTGGCAGCCTGGAATGCGTTGTCGGAGGTATGTTTGGCTACTTCATACTCGCGCCGGTCCGCCCGGGCGTAGGACCCGAGGAACCGAAGGCCGGGGCTGATTCGATGCAGGCCCTCCAGTGCGTCAGCTACACGCGCATCCGCCACGTGGCCGTCCGCGTCAATGCTGAAGAAGTAGTCACCGAGGAAGAGTCCGGTGGGCCGGGATTCGATCCGGCTCAGGTTCACACCGCGGGCGGCGAACTGGTCCAGGATTTCCATCAGGGCGCCGGGATGGTCTTCGGGAAGCGGAATCACCAGGGTCGTCTTGTCAGCACCGGTGCGGGCGGGAAGTACGTCGGGCTTGCTGACGAGGATGAAGCGGGTTACGGCGTCCGCCACGTCCCCAATGTGGTCGGCGACCACCCGAAGTCCAAGACGCTGGGCGACAAGGGGCGAGCAGATGGCGGCGTCGTGGCCGGCGTCGTCGTCGAGCAGGGCGTGGGCCGCGGCAGCCGTGGAAGAGGCAGGGACATATTCAGCTGTTGGAATGTGCTTTTCGGTCCAGCCCCGGCACTGCGCCCAGGCATGCCCGTGGGTAGCCACAACGCGTATGTCGCCCACCTCGGTACCGGGTTTTGCGACCAGCACGAAGGTGATCGGAACGAGCACTTCCCCGATGATCCTCAGCTGTTCACCGCTGGCAATCGCGTCCAGTGTGGCGGAAACGCCGCCCTCAACGGAGTTCTCGATGGGGACCATCGCAGCATTGACCCGCCCGGAACGTACCAGCTCCAGCGCAGCGTTCACGGTGGTGGCGGGCACGCGTTCTGCTGTGTCGGCGCCAGGAACCTGCAGGAGTGCTGCCTCAGTGAAGGTGCCCTCGGGACCGAGGTAGGCGTAGGCGGTCACAGGACGCGGGGTTCGGCGTCGGATTCGGACACGATGGGCTTCGACGCCTCAACCCAGGCATCCATTCCGCCGGAGACATTTACAGCCGAGTACCCATTGCCCACCAGCCACTGCGTGACGCGGAAGGAGCGTCCGCCGGTGCGGCAGATGACGTGGACGTCTTCGTCGGGATCGAGTTCATCGATGCGGGCTGGAACCTGGTCAACCGGGATGTGCAGGGCGTCCTTGATATGCCCGGCCTCCCACTCGTAGTCCTCGCGTACGTCGAGCACGGTGGTGTCCTCGCTGATAGCGTCGATGGACACGTTCTCGCCTTCGCTCATGTTCCTCACTCCTATCTGTCCGAACTGCACCCAAGCCTATAGTGGGATGCGAACCCCACCCGTAACTATCGATTGCTGATGCACCGTGAGTGAACTGCACGAGTTGACCGCCCTCGCCCAACGGGATGCCCTGCGCAGCGGTGAGTTGAGCGCCTGGGAGCTGACCTCGCACTACCTCTCCCGCATCGACTCACTCAATCCCGGCCTGGGCGCCTTCATCACCGTTACGGCGGAGGCCGCACTGGCCGAGGCAAAGCTTGCCGATCAGCGCCAGGCACGCGGCGAGGCCCTGCCCAGCCTCCACGGCCTGCCGCTTGCGCACAAGGACCTGACCGACGTCGTCGGCGTCGTCACTACCCATGGAAGCGCGGCGCTCGAGCATGCGGTCGCCCCGGCGGATTCCCCCTTGGTGTCTGTGCTGCGAAGGGCGGGCGCCATCAGTCTCGGCAAGACGCAAGTGCCCGAGTTCGGGTTGAGCAGCTACAGCGAGAACCTGATCGCGCCGCCGTCCCGCAACCCACTCGACCCCTCGCTGAGTTCGGGGGGCTCCTCCGGTGGGAGCGCCGCTGCGGTGGCGGCTGGCATGGTCCCTTTCGCGCCTGGAACCGACGGCGGAGGATCGGTACGGATTCCCGCTGCTGCGACGGGCCTGATTGGCCTCAAGCCGAACCGTGGCCGCGTCCCGTCCGGGTCCGGGCAAAGCGACCTTGGCCAGTTCGTTGTCGCCGGGCCACTCGCGAGAACGACGGCGGACGCTGCGCTCCTGCTCGATGCCATGGTCAGCGAACCGAATTATCACGCAACAAGCGCCGTCAGCCACGGCCCGTTCCTCGACGCCGCGCTGCGGGCGGACGGGCGTTACCACATTGGAGCGAGCATGCTCTCGCCCTTCGCGACGGCCTTCCCGATAGAG
Organism: Arthrobacter sp. TRD_SC_6; assembly: GCF_055361185.1. NCBI lineage: Bacteria > Bacillati > Actinomycetota > Actinomycetes > Micrococcales > Micrococcaceae > Arthrobacter > Arthrobacter sp. TRD_SC_6. The sequence goes on along the minus strand of NZ_CM143953.1, from coordinate 946,947 downwards.
CTCGACGACGACGCCCGCGCCGGATACGACGCCGGACTCAGGGCGCTCTCCGCCGTCGGGCATGACGTGGTCGAGACGGACCTCCGCTACGACGAGCGGTATCACGAGGCGTTCCAGACGGTGTGGACGGCAGGGCTCGCAGTAGCGCGCATCCCGCCGTCCCGCGAACCGCACCTGACGGCGCTCGCGCGGACGCTTCGCCGTCGTGCACAGACGCGCTCAACTGCAGACCTTGCCGCCGCGGTGGACATCCTGCGGCAGTTTGAGCAGGAAACCATCGCGCAGTACTCGGCATACGACATGATCGTCACGCCGTCGCTCGGCCTGAACCCGAGGCCCATCGGCTGGTACACCTCGGCCGATGCTGATAGCGACTACATGCTCCAATGCCAGTACTCCCCCTTCACGTCCATGGTGAACGTCTGCGGGCTGCCTGCCATTTCTGTGCCAGTGCACACGACACCCGCGGGTCTCTCGATGAGCATTCAGTTGATCGGCGGGCCCAGCGCGGAGGCAAACCTCCTGGCGGTTTCAGCCCAGCTGGAGCAGGCAGTTCCCAAGCGCGCAGGATAGTTGCCTGCAGAACCTACCGATATGACAGGTCGGGGAAGCCACTGGCACCATGGAGTAAATGAGCACAACTCAAGATAGTGTCGCCCAAAAGGCGGACAAGACATTTCTGGGCCACCCCCGGATGCTTGCAAACCTGTTCAGCGTGGAGCTGTGGGAACGGTTCTCCTTCTACGGCATGCAGGCCATCCTCCTCTACTACATGTACTACTCCGTGGCCGACGGTGGCCTCGGGATCGACGAAGGTATCGCAACCGGGCTGGTGGGTGCTTACGGCGGCGGTGTTTATCTTTCAACGATTCTCGGAGCGTGGCTGGCCGACCGCCTTTTGGGCTCTGAGCGGGTGTTGTTCTACTCGGCGATGATGATTATGACCGGGCACATCGCCCTAGCACTCCTACCGGGCGGGGTCGGTCTGGCTGTCGGCCTGGTACTGGTCGGAGTTGGATCCGGTGGCCTGAAGGCCAACGCAACCTCCCTGGTGGGCACCCTTTACAAAGAGGGCGACGAGCGTCGGGACGCCGGGTTCTCCATCTTTTACATGGGAATCAACCTCGGCGCACTGATCGGCCCGCTATTGACCGGGCTAGCCCAGACGGAGCTGGGCTTCCACTATGGGTTCGGCCTTGCCGCGATAGGAATGGCAATAGGTCTGGTGCAGTATTCGCTGACTCGCAGGAACTTGCCCCAAAGCGCCCATGAGGTGGCCAACCCGCTGCCGTCGGGTCGCTTGAGCAAGCTGGGCCTCATCGCGGTCGCCGCTGTCGTGATGATCGTGTTGGCCTTCACCACTGGCCTGGTCACCCCAGCCAACTTGGCACAGACCATGGCGTATGTCGCGATTGCCGCGACCGTGAGCTACTTCGTGGTGATACTTCGGAGCCCGAAATTGGAAAGCGTGGAGCGCCGTCGCGTGTTCTCCTTCATTCCACTGTTCATCGCCAGCGCGGCGTTCTGGGCACTCTTCCAGCAGCAGTTCACAGTCGTTGCCCTCTACTCCGACCGAAGCCTGAACCGCGACGTGTTCGGCTGGACGATGCCACCGAGCTTCGTGCAGTCAATCAATCCGATCTTCATCATCATCTTCGCCGCAGTGTTTGCAACGTTCTGGACGAAGCTGGGTTCGCGTCAGCCATCGTCGCCCCTCAAGTTCGCACTCGGCCTCATTTTCATGGGCATCGCGTTCCTGCTGTTCATTCCGTTCTCCGGAGGCGGCGCGAACAGCACGCCACTGCTCGCATTGGTGATGATCCTGCTGTTCTTCACCTGGGCAGAACTCTTCATCTCACCGATTGGGTTGTCAGTCGCCACAAAGTTGGCGCCACGTGCCTTCCGGACGCAGATGGTCGCGCTGTTCTTCCTGTCGATCTCGTTGGGAACTACCGTCGCAGGCATTCTTGCCGGCTACTACGACCAGCAGAACGAAGTCCCCTACTTCTCGTTCAGCGGCATCACGGCGATCGTGCTCGGGATTGCACTGATGGTAGCCACGCCTGCCATCAAGAAGATGATGAGCGGCGTTCGCTAACCCTTACCCATTACGACGACGGCGGCGCCTTCCGCTTCAACTTCGAGGGCGCCGTCGTCGTTCGCTTGTTTGTTGTGGCTGCTCAGGCGCCGTCGTCTTTCTTGCCGGTCTCGTTCTCCGGGCCTGGGCCGCCGTAGCCACCCTCATCGATGGCGTCGGCGCTGCCCGCTGTCGGCGGGACCTTCGCTTCTTGGGGGTCAACAGTCTCGTCAACCTCGTCACTGGTGGGGTTCTCGCTCATCACACAACCTTTCGTAGACGGTCATTCCAACGTACTCCGGCGCGTGGTTGTGTACTAGGGCCCCGGTGGGACACTGGAGGCATGGGGAGAGTGTCGTTTGGCGTCGTCGTCGTACTTGTAGCCGCCCTAAGCACGGGATGTGCCCAGGTTGGAGGCGGGGGCGTTGCATGCCCCGCGATCGCGTACCTGAACAATCTCACCGTGAACCTTGAGGGTGACGCTTCAGCGGTGGCAGAGGTTCAGGGGTGTGTGGACGGCGTCTGTTCACAGGTGATTGGCCCACCCACGGAAGAGGCTCCCTTCGAAACTGTGCAGCCTCCCGGATCCTCCAGTACGCCCAGGTCCTCGCCCGCGCCGACCCAGGATCTCTCAATCCTGCCCTACACGGCGGTGGAGGTTGAGATGGACCGCTGGGTCATAAACTTCGGGATGTCTGCGCCTGAGGAAGTGACGGTTCGGGTGCTCGGTGCCGAAGGTGAGGTCTTCGCCGAAGATGTGTTCGCGTTGGAGTGGGTGCGCGTCGGCGGGAGTGAAGAGTGCGGCGGACCGATGGAGACTGACCCGGTGACGCTCCTGCTGCCGTGACACCCCGAATCGCGGGATCCCCACGCAATGTTCGCGCTATTGCTGACCTGACCCCTCCCTCCAATGGCATGCTAGGTTCCATGGCTAATCGAGCAGGAACCGTTGCCCAACCCAGCGACCTCGTGGACGTAAGCGCCCTCCTGGACGCTTATTTCGACGTCGCACCCGACCTTAGTGACCCCGCGCAGCGCGTGGCGTTCGGCACCTCGGGCCACCGCGGCTCATCGCTGAAGTCCTCCTTCAATGAGGGGCACATCGCGGCGATCACCCAGGCGATCGTGGAGTACCGGGCCGGCCAGGGCATCACCGGTCCGCTGTTCATGGGCCGCGACACGCACGCGCTGTCCGAACCCGCGCAGAACACCGCGCTCGAAGTGCTTGCCGCCAACAACGTCCCGGTGCGGATCGACGCGCGCGGAGCTTATACGCCCACGCCGGCGCTCTCCCACGCCATCCTCGGGTACAACGGCACCCGCACCGACAAGGCCGATGGCATTGTCATCACGCCCTCGCACAACCCGCCGGCCGATGGCGGCTTCAAGTACAACCCGCCGCACGGCGGACCAGCGGACTCGGATGCGACCAACTGGATCGCCGCCCGCGCCAACGAGCTGCTCGAAAACGGCCTGCGGGACGTCAAACGTGTGCCGATCGCGGAGGCGCAGCGGGCCGCCAACGTGGGCACCTACGACTTCCTGCAGCACTACGTCGAAGACCTCCCCAACGTACTCAACCTTGAAGCCATCCGCAGCGCGGGCGTGCGCATCGGCGCTGATCCGATGGGCGGCGCGGCCGTGGACTACTGGGGTGCGATCGGTGAACGGCACAACCTCGACCTGACCGTCGTCAACCCCACGGTGGACCCCCAGTGGGCCTTCATGACACTGGACTGGGACGAGAAGATCCGCATGGACTGCTCTTCCCAGTACGCGATGGCCTCACTGATCAAGCGCGCCGGGGATTACGACATTTCCACAGGGAACGACGCCGACGCCGACCGACACGGCATCGTCACCCCCGACGCCGGCCTGATGAACCCCAACCATTACCTCGCCGTGGCCATCGAGTACCTGTACCGGAACCGGCCGCAGTGGCGCTCCGACGCGATGATCGGAAAGACGCTCGTTTCGTCGTCGATCATTGACCGGGTGGCAGCAGACCTGGGCCGCGTGCTGGAAGAGGTGCCGGTCGGGTTCAAGTGGTTCGTGCCCGGGCTGCTCTCCGGGGAGGTGGCCTTCGGCGGAGAGGAATCCGCTGGAGCGTCCTTCCTGCGGCACGACGGTTCCGCCTGGAGCACCGACAAGGACGGCATCCTCCTGGCGCTACTCGCCTCCGAGATCACGGCGGTTTCCGGCAGGACGCCGTCGCAGCAGTATGAAGGACTCACCCAGCGCTTCGGCGCCCCCGTGTACGCGCGGATCGACGCTGCAGCCACGCGCGAGCAGAAAGCCGCACTCGGCAAGCTCTCGCCGTCGGACGTGTCTGCAACCACCCTCGCGGGCGAGGACATCATCGCCCGGTTGACCGAAGCGCCCGGCAACGGTGCGCCCATCGGCGGGCTGAAGGTGACCACGGAGAACGCGTGGTTCGCGGCACGGCCATCAGGCACCGAGGACGTGTACAAGATCTACGCTGAATCCTTCCTCGGCGAAGACCACCTCAAGCGCGTGCAGGAAGAGGCAAAGGCACTGGTCGACGGCGTCATCGGCTAGGAGTTTTGTCGCCTAGTTGTTGCCTGAGGCCTCGTCAGGCAACAACTAGGCGACAAAAACTGGAGGGTAGGATTTCGAGAGATCCCCACTCACCCCCTGAAGGGCACAGCCATGAGCAGATTAGGCACCAATTGGACGCTGCACGGAGACGGACGGAACGTCCAGGCCGGGAAGTTCGTCGCACCGGATGAGCGCCTGAGTTGGCCGCGCACCATCGGCATCGGCGCGCAGCACGTTGTGGCGATGTTCGGCGCAACCTTCCTGGTTCCGCTGCTCACCGGGTTCCCACCGTCCACCACGCTGCTGTTTTCCGGCGTCGGAACGCTCCTGTTCCTGATTATCACCGCGGGCCGGGTGCCGAGCTACCTCGGGTCGAGCTTCGCGTTCATTGCGCCCATCGCCGCGGCGCAAAACCAGCACGGGGCAGCCGGGGCGCTTGGCGGCGTCGTGATGGCCGGCGTGGTGCTCGCGCTGATCGGGCTGGTGGTCCACCGGGCCGGAGCGCGCTGGATCCAGATCCTCATGCCGCCGATCGTGACCGGCGCGATCGTAGCGCTCATCGGCCTCAACCTCGCTCCGACCGCGAAGGCCAGCTTCGAGCAGGCGCCGCTCACCGCCCTGGTTACCGTGGTTTCCATCCTCCTGGTCACCGTGCTGTTCAAGGGAATCCTTGGCCGGCTGTCCATCCTGATCGGCGTGCTGGTGGGCTACCTGACCGCCGTCATCCGCGGCGAGGTGGACTTCACCGCCATCAACGACGCCGCCTGGTTCGGCCTTCCTCCATTCCAGACGCCCGAGTTCCACCTCTCCGTGGCAGGCCTGTTCATCCCCGTCGTCCTGGTCCTGGTCGCCGAGAACATCGGACACGTGAAATCGGTGGCGGCCATGACCAACCGCGACCTCGATCCAATCACCGGACGCGCCCTCATGGCGGACGGCCTCGCCACGGTCCTCGCTGGGTCCGGCGGCGGGTCCGGCACCACAACGTATGCCGAGAACATCGGCGTGATGGCGGCGTCGCGCGTGTATTCAACGGCGGCGTACTGGGTCGCGGGCATTATCGCCATCCTCCTCAGCCTCTTCCCCAAGTTCGGCGCGCTCATCGCGACGGTGCCGGCGGGCGTCCTAGGCGGGGCCGGCGTCGTTCTCTACGGCATGATCGGCATTCTCGGCGTGCGCATCTGGGTGCAGAACCGCGTGGATTTCTCCAACCCGATTAACCTCTCGACGGCAGGAGTTGCGCTGGTCATCGGCATCGCGGACTTCACCTGGACGGTGGGCGACCTGAGCTTCGCCGGGATCGCGTTGGGCACCGCCGCAGCGCTCATCATCTTCCATGGGATGAGCGGCATTGCCCGCGCCCGCGGCAGCGAACACGTCGCCGGACCGGAAGAAATGGAAGCCGAGGACCACGGCAGCAAGCCCTCGAAACTCGGCTGACGTAATCGCGCCCCACTACAGCGCACGACGACGGGGCCTCCGTGTAGTAAGAATCTCTCCATCTAGGATCAAGTCACGCCGGCGCTCAAGAGGAAGTCTCTTCGCGGGGCTGATGTTCGCGCTCGGGCTTTTCCTTCTGGTGCTGACCCTCGGCTAAAGGTTTTGGTAGAACCCGCCTGCGGGTCCAGCACCAGTGACAGAATGAGTCCATGTTGCGGATTGGCCTGATTGGCGGGATGAGTTGGGAGAGCAGCGCGGAGTACTACCGGCTCATCAATGAGCTCGTCAAGGAGCGCCTTGGCGGTCTGCACTCTGCGGACTGCCTGCTGAGATCCGTCGATTTCGCCGCCATCGAGTCTCTCCAGGCAGAAGGCCGCTGGGAGGAAGCCGGTGCCACCCTTGCCGCCGCCGCCGTCGACCTTCAACGCGGCGGTGCCGAGCTACTGGTGCTCTGCACCAACACCATGCACAAGGTCGCTCCGGCAATCGAGTCCGCCGTCACCATCCCGTTCATCAACCTGATCGATGTCACCGCCCGCGCGGTCACCGCCACAGGTACGACGACGGTCGGACTGCTGGGCACGGCGTTCACCATGGAGCAGGACTTCTACCTGGACGGGCTGGCAGCACATGGGCTCCACGTCCTGACGCCGGAGCGTGAGGACCGATCCACAATCCACCGCGTCATCTACGAGGAACTATGCCGTGGCATCGTGTCCGACGCCTCCCGTCGCGACTATCAACGCATCATCGGCAACCTGGCAGCTCGAGGAGCCGAAGGCGTCATTCTCGGCTGCACCGAGATAGAGCTGCTCATCTCCGCCACGGACACGAACGTCCCGCTTTACCCGACGACGGCGCTCCACGCCCAGGCGGCGGTCGACGCCGCGCTGGCGGGCTGAACCAGCCAAGTCGGCCGCGCGCCGTCGTCATCGTTCCGTTTCGTCTGGCTCTCCAGTGACACAATGAGACGGTGTCTCCAGCTCCCCATCCCATCGAACTGTGGGCGAGTGCTGGCTGGCGATCGCAGATTCAGACCTGGGTGACGCAGGTGCTCGCGGCGTACAACATTGTTCAGACCGGCCCGCTGAGCGAGCCCCGGATCCGCTTCTGGTCCGTGCAGCTGACTGTCCCAACCGACCACGGAACCATGTGGTTCAAGGAAAACAATCCCGGGCAGTTCCAGGAGGCTGCGATTGTTGCCGCGCTCGCGGAACTGGTGCCGGCCCGAGTGGTGTCGCCCCTGGCCATCGAAGCGACGAAGGGGTGGATGATTTCCCCGGACCACGGGGCCACCCTCGCGACGCTCGAGTCGACGGACTACGCGCTTTGGGCCCGCGTCGTGTCGGACTTTGCTGACCTTCAACAGGAGGTGGCCCCGCACGGGGAACGCCTAAAATCAGCCGGCCTCGTGTCGATGGCGCCGGCGATTGCGGGAAATTTCGTGAGCAACCAACTTCTCCTCCACAGCGGCCTGCCGGTGGAGCACCCCCTGCATCTGGACGCCGAAGCAGCGGACCAGGTGTACGCGAGCGTCCCGGCGATCGAGGAGGCGGCTGCCCGAGTCAGTGCACTCGGCGTCCCGCTTTCGCTTGAACACAACGATCTGCACTCCAACAACGCCTTCATTCCGGGAGTCAGCACCGACCCGCTGCGCTTCTTCGATTTCGGCGACTCCTTCTGGGCGCACCCGCTGAGCAGCCTGTACGTGCCGCTGCAGGTGATGACGGAAAGCTGGAAGGCTCCCGCCGAAGACCCAAGGATCCGGCGCGTACTCAACGCGTACCTCCAGCGCTGGACCGGTCATGCCCCGATGAACGCCTTGCGGGACTCGCTCGAACCGGCCCTTCAGCTTGCTCGGATCAACCGGTACGCGTCCTGGCTCCGGCTATTGATTCACGCCGATGATGAGTCGATGAAGCAGTACGGCCCGTTTGCCCTGCAGCAACTGCGGACCATCACCGACCCCGTTCTTTGAGCGCCCGCACGCGGGAAATCACTCGGACGAGCTTGCGCACAACCGGCTTCCGCAGCACCGCACTCGTTTCGGCGATGGCCGCGTTCCACAGGCCGTCGTTGTACGTCGGGTAGGCGTGCGTGACGCCGGTCAGCGCCGACGACGCCGTCTTCAGCTTCACAGCCAGGCTCAGTTCGCCGATGGTTTCGCCGGCTCGGGGCCCGACGACGGTGCCTCCAACAATCCGCCCGCGCCGGTCGAGCGCCACCTTAGTGAAACCCTCCATCCGCCCCTGCGCCACTGCTCGGTCCACGTGCGTGTGCGGGATGGTCTGCGTCCGTGCACCCGTGGCGTCTCCGACGGCGGCAACCTCCGGATCGGTGAACGTTACCCGGGGATTGACCGAAGGGATGGTGCGGAAGGGCCCGACGACGGCGTTGGACGCCGCGACGCTCGCGTGCACACCAGCCGTGTGCGTGAAACGGGGATTGGCCGTGACGTCGCCGGCTGCCCAGACGTTCGGCAGGTTGGTGCGGAGGTGCTTGCTGGTGATGACGCTGCCGCTTTCGTCCAGCGCAACGCCTGAACTTTTCAGCCATCCGGTCCGCGCCGTCCGCCCGACGCCCACGAGCAGGTGGGTGAAGGCCATTTCCTGGCCGTCCGACGTCGTAAGCGTTCCCGGCTGTGCGGCAGTAGCGCTGGTGCCTGTGCGGATGTCGACGCCGTCGGCCTTGAGCGCAGCGTGGACCAGTGCCGAGGCGTCCGGGTCCTCCCGCGGAAGCAGACGGTCTCCGGTATGGATGAGCGTCACAGCCGATCCGAGGCGCGCGAATCCCTGTGCCAGTTCGCATCCCACCGGCCCACCGCCGAGGACCACAAGCCGGGCCGGAAGTTCCTCCAGTTCCCACACGTTTTCGTTAGTCAGTACCGGGATGCTCTCGATCCCGGGGATGTCGGGGATTTTCGGTGCCGAACCGGTGGCGATCAGTACGTTCCGGGCTTCCAGTTCGCGGCCCTCGAAGCGGACAACTCCGCCCGCTGTGAGGGTGGCCTGGCCCTTCCACACTTCGACGCCGGCCTCACGGAGCGCCTCGGGTGAATCGACCGGTTCGATGTGCTGGATGGACGCGCGGACGTGTTCCATGACCAGCGGGAAGTCGATGCGCGGCTGGGCATGGATGCCGAGTTTCCCGGCTGAGCGGGCGTCGGCCGCAGCGGACGCGGCGGCGAGAAGCGCCTTGGACGGAACACACCCGGTGTAGAGGCAGTCTCCGCCGGTGCGTTCCTCCTCCAGTAACAACACTCTGGCGCCCAGGGCGGCGGCTGTCTGGGAGCCCACGATCCCCGCCGTTCCACCGCCAACCACGATCAGATCCCACACGCGGCTTCCCCTTCCGTTTGGGCTAGCCTGTCACCTGAGCGGACAGGAGGAAAGCTGATGGACCGTTACGAACGTTTCGCGCCCTTCTACAACGCGCTCTCCGGGGAGTGGCCGGTGTACGGTGCCGGGCGCCGGGCGGGCATCGAGGCGCTGGGCCTGCGACCGGGCATGACCGTGCTGGACCTCGGCTGTGGAACCGGCTTGAACTTCCCGGGTTTGCTCGCTGGCATCGGGCCGACCGGCCGCGTGATCGGCGTCGACGGAAGCGCAGCCATGCTGAAGCAGGCTCAGCGAATCAACGTTCCAAATGTCCGTCTTGTGCGTGCCGACCTCACCAAGCCGCTCCCAGACTTCCCGGGCCTCCCACCCATCGACGCCGTCATCAGCACCTATGTACTTTCCCTCATCCCCACCTGGCGCCGGGTCTGGAACAGCGCCATCCGGCCACTCGGACCCGGCACCCGGGTGTGCATCGTCGATATGCAGCGGCCCGTGGGGACCTTCCGGGTACTGACGCCTTTCGCGCGGGCGGCGTGCGCCCTCGGCGGCTCGGACATCGAGGCGCACCCCTGGACGGTTGTCGAGGACGAGTGCGACGACGTCGTCCGGGCCTCGGCGCGCGGCGGTCACCTGCAGGTTCGGGCCGGAACGCTGCCCTAGCGTGCTTCAGCCTGCCTGGTCGCGGCGATGACCTGATGCATCATGGCATTCAGGCTCTCCACCTGTTCCCGTGTGAGTCCGAGCTTGGCCATCATGGTGCCCGGAACGGCGAGCGCTTTCTGCCTGAGATTACGCCCCTCAGGGGTAAGCCCGACGGCTAGCGCCCGCTCGTTTCCGGGAACCCGCTCGCGGGTAACCAGCCCATTGGCCTCGAGGCGTTTCAGCATCGGCGAGAGCGTTGCCGGTTCCATGGCGAGTGAGTCGCTGAGTTCACGGACCATGCGCGGGCTCTTCTCCCACAGCGCGAGCATCACCAGGTACTGCGGATGCGTCAGGTTCAGCTCCTCAAGCACTGGACGGTAGGCAGCGATCACACTGCGGGACGCGACGGACAAGGCGAAGCACAACTGCCGTTCGAGAAGGAGGTCCTCGTCCGCGCTCACTTCTCGTCCCGCCTGCTCACCAGGTAGGTTGACCCGTCAGCGTTCCGCACAACGTCCCACTGCTGCAGCTGCTGCTGGCGCGCGCGGTGGGCGGCGTCGTCAACGTACTTCACCGGGCCGCCGAGCGTGCTTCGGTCCGCAGGCCCGAACACCAGGCGCAGCTTTCCTGTGGCGTTCATCAACCGTGCAGACCAGGTGTTCTTTGACATGCGGGCGCCCCTTTCGATCGGACGCCCTCATCTTAGCTCACTAATTGTTAGTACACTAACTAAACGGTTGAGGCCAGTGCCCCCGGTCCATCATGACGCTCGCCAGCGTGTCCGCCCGGTCCGAGACCAACCCGCTTGCGCCGTCGTCGAGCAGCTGCTCCATGGCCTGCCGATCGTTGATAGTCCAGACGTGGACCGGCAGTCCCGCCCGGTTGCATCGCCTGATGAAGCTCCGGCTGGTAACGTGCAGTCCGCGGAAATGACGTGGAACCTGCAGGCAGTCGACGCGAGCCGCAAGGGCAATGAGCCGCGTCAGCCCCAGCGGCGAAAGCACCTTGATCAAGGCGTTGACCACCATCCCAGCGGACGACGCCGTTGGTTGGCTCAGGCGCTTGAGAACCTTGAGCCTTCGCCGGTCCGAAAAAGACGCAACGAGTACCCTGCCGTGTGCGCGATGCTTCTCAATGACGTCCGCGAACGGTTGGACCGAAGCATCATCCTTGACGTCGATGTTCAGCCGGACCTGTGGCCAGCGCTCCAGCACTTCCACAAGCGTGGGAATGCGTTCCTGGCCGCGCACCCGTACAGCGCTGAGCTCAGCGTGCGAGTAGTCCGCCAGCCGCCCGGAGCCGTCAGTCACGCGCTCGAGGTTCTCGTCGTGGAAAACCATGACGACGCCGTCGCGGGTGGTCCGGATGTCGATCTCCAGGTAGGCGAACCCGAGGTTGAGTGCTGCCTCCATGGCGGACAGCGTGTTCTCCAGTCCGCCCGGCGCGAAGCCGCGGTGTGAGAGCGCAATGGGACGCTGGACGCCGTCGGGCCCGCGGTTATCCAGGTACGGTTTCAGCATCACCTGGCCTGCAATCTGCTGGACACCGCCACTGAACCGGTGGTCCTAGACCGAGCGGAGCGCCGCCAGCCGCTCCTCAAGAACCTGGGCTACGCCGTCGTCGTCGAACGCTGGGGCGCGGAGGTTCGCTGCGGCGAGTGCGTCGGGGTGACCCGAGGACATCGCGTAACCGTGCCCGGCCCAGCCCAGCATCTGGATGTCGTTGGGCATGTCGCCGAAAGCGATGACGTCCTGCTGACCGATGCCGAGGCCAGCCGCAAACTTGGCCAGCGTGACCGACTTGTTGATGCCGGGCAGGCTCATCTCCAGCATCGCGACCCGGGGTGCGGAGTGGGTGGTCGACACGAGATGTTCGACGGCGGGGGCCACACCGTGGAGGAATTCGTCCGGAGTGATGTCGTGTTCGCGGGCGAGGAATTTGATCACGCCGTCACCGTTCAGGGAATGCCTCAGCAGGCGCGGTTCGATGCCGCCGAGCAGTTCAACCGAGCCAGTGTCAGCGAAGCCGGGCTCGATGTGGAACTCATCGATCGTCTCGGCTGCGAACGTTGCTGCGGGGTAGAGCCCGCGGATTATTTCCTGTGCTTCGAGGACGCTTGGGCCGTCGAGCAGATGTGAAGAGAGGACTTTCTCCTCGCCGAGATCGTAGGTGAGTGCGCCGTTGGAGCAGATCACCGTGCCCGTGAACCCGAGCTCCCGCAGCGGGTCGAGCCACCTCGGCGGCCGGCCCGTGACGAACACAATTTCGACTCCCGCAGCCGCGCATGCTTCGAAGGCCTCGACTGTGCGTTCCGAAATCCGGCCGTTGTGTCCCACAATTGTGCCGTCCATATCGCTGGCGACCAGGCGCATGCGTAACTCCTTGCGTTGTAGGACTTAAGCCTACCCAAGCGCACGCGCCCGGCCGTTCCAGTGCTGCCTACGCCAGTGCATCCTTCTGGCCTTTGGACAGCGCGGAGGTGACGCCGCAATAGGCACAGGTCTGCGAGAACTTCCGGCTGGTTCTGAACAACGGGATGAAAAAGAGCGTGAAGCGGGTGGACCGTTCATCGATTCGCTGGGATGCATGCTGACCGCAGTTGGGGCACACAGCCTGGCTGCGGAACAGCTCCTTCACGGCAGTTCTGAATCCGAACAAAAGCAGCATGACAGGCCTCCCGGCAGTTCAACGAACTTATTGTTCGTAGGTGCCGATGATACGCGCGCGCCCAAGGGTGTGGGAGAAAAGATTGAAGCCGAGGAAGGCGTTCGAGCCCTCAGCGGGGATCTCCAACTGCTCCACATCCACGGCGTGGACCACCACATGGTAGTGATGGGTGCCGTGCCCAGGAGGCGGTGCGGCGCCCACAAATCCGGGGAACCCGCCATCATTCTTCAGCTGGACCGCGCCTTCGGGGAGGGCGGCTCCGCCCTCAGTTCCCGCGCCCGACTGCAGCGACGTGACGCTGGCCGGAATGTTGAAAACTGCCCAATGCCAGAAGCCGCTCGCGGTGGGGGCATCGGGATCATAGACGGTAACAGCGAAGCTCTTGGTGCCCTCGGGGAACCCGGACCAGCTCAGTTGCGGCGAGACGTCCTGGCCGCCTGCGCCCATCCTGCCGGATGCGTGCTGGATGTCCAACGGCTGGTTGTGCTGGATGTCCTCGCTGGTGACGTTGAAGGAAGGAACCTCGGGAAGATCTGCGTACGGGTCGCGGGTCATGCGTACTCTCCTTGTGCTCTCAGTTCGTCTCGCGTTGGTGGGTTCGCGCCGGCGCGTGACACCGTCACTGCTGCTGCAGCGGCGGCGAATCCCAGCACCCCCTGTACCTGCTCAACGGACAACGAATGCAGGTCATTCCTTCGCTGCGCGCCGTCCAGCCCCAGGTCCAACAGCGCACTGAGCAGCGCGGCCATGAACGAATCCCCCGCGCCGACCGTGTCCACCACCGACGTGGGCGGTGCCGGGAGTTCACACTCTCCGCGCTCGACGACGGCCCACGGACCTTTCGAACCCCGGGTAACGACGACGACGGCGGGACCCAGCGCACGCCAGCGGCGCGCGGAGATGAGCGGGTCAACATCCGGGTACAGCCACTCGAGGTCTTCGTCCGATGCCTTGACCACATCTGCGAGTGCCACGAACCGTTCCGCTTGCTCCCGCGCGTAATCGGCGTCGTTGATGATGGTTGGCCGGCAGTTTGGGTCATAACTGATGGTCGCCAAGGTCTGCGCCGTTTTCACGGCAGCGAGGACATCCTCTGCACCGGGCGTCAGCATGGAGGCAATGGAGCCGGCATGCACCAGGGTGGTGCCGTCGAAGAGGGCGCCTGCCAGCTCCGGCAGGACCCAGTCCAACTTGAAGGTGTAGCGGACCCCACCCACTGGGTCCAGCCGCGCCGAAGCCACGCTGGTGGGGCGTTCGTCAGGCGGCAGTGGGGTCAATACCGAATTGTCCGCGAGGTGGTCGAGGATCCGGCGGCCGCCGTCGTCGTTCCCGTACCTGCCGAGGAACTGGGTGGCGTGCCCCAGCCGGGCCAGCCCGATGGCAACGTTCAGCGGACTTCCGCCCACGTGGGCGCGGGGTGGCGCAGTGTCGCTGATGACTTCGTCAATAAGGGCTTCGCCAATAACCGTGAGCACCGATTCAACCTAGCATCGCCGTCTGACAGGTTGTCGAAAGAAGTTTCCTTGCTAAAGCAATAGTAAGCGTGCTTATCTTGTGGAAAGTGGGGTGACTCATCCGTCATTCGCATCCACCCGCTACACCACAGGAGGAAAACGTGAACGAGCAGCAGCACCCAAAATCTGACGAACACCAAACACCAGCGGACACCACCAACCCGTCTCCTGCGAACATCAAGACTCCTCAGACAGATCAGCAAGCGGACAGTGACTTCAGGGAGGCGGTGGACCAACGCATCACCGACGACCCGCAGAACGCAGGCAAAGATGACTCCTTGAGCGACCAGCCCGCGCTGGAAGAGGACGAAGACAGCGTCGTCAAACCCAAAAACAGCTAGTCACCCCGCCCCGTTGCGCTCTTCATCGCCGGCCGTCTGACGGGTTGGTCAGAATGGCCGCATCTTGGCCCTTTTTCATCGGCGCCGGAAATCTGTCAGAGGCGGGTCATGGACTGTATTCATGATTCGAACTGAGGCTCCGGAGGCGGTCACCTCAGTTGGCGGTGCCCGCTCGAATAAGGCGTGTAACTGCGGTGAGGCGGCCTGGTGCAGGGGATTGTTCTGTCCGGGCCGGCGGTTCTATCGGAACGGGCTCGCGTTGAACTCGGACGTGGACAAGGAAGAACGAGCCCGCGTCGAAGAAGCACCGCCGGAGACGTTGCTGCGGATGCTTTCGAACCAGAACCCGTGGCTCCAGGGCCTGCCGGACGCACTGGATCTCCTGCGGGCCGCTGACCGGCTGGAGTCATGGGTAGCTGCGCAGAAGGCTGCTCTAAGCGCGCAGGTCTTTCATCAGGTGGACGGCTATGAAGCTTCACGAACAGGTGAAGCGCACCCGCAGTTCAGCTTCACCGTCGCGGCCCAGGAAATCGCTCCCTTGCTACGCGTTCCCGGGCGCACTGCCCACCGGATTCTGGGTGAATCGCTGCGGCTGAGCGAAGATCTCCCGGAGACGTGGGAAGCGTTGGAAGCCGGCCACATCAGCCCAACGCAGGCGCAGGTCATTGTGCAGGAGTCAGGCTCTGTCCCGGCAGAGGCGAGGAACGTATTCCAGCGGCAAGTCCTAGACTCCGCGCACACGCTCACCCGGCCTCAACTCGCCCGGCATTGCCGCGAGCTGCGGGAACAGCTGCACCCCGAATCCATCATTGAGCGGAAAGAACGGGCTGCAGAAGACCGTGAGGTCACCGTGCAACCCGACCAGGACGGCATGGCCTGGCTCAACGCGTACCTGCCGGCAGAGCAAGCCCATGGAATCTACAACCGGGTCAGTGCCGCAGCCCGTTCGTTGCAGGGACCCGAGGAACAGCGCACGCTCGCTCAGTTGCGCGCGGATGTCTTCGCGGACGTGCTGACACATACCTGCACCGGAGATCCCAAGAAAGGCACCGGATTTCGAGGGGTCGGCGCCACTGTCTTTGTCACCGTTCCGGTCATGACACTCCTCGGCCACCGGCGGGCGGATTGGCAAAGTCTTTCTACGTCGGGGCAGTCGCAGTCCCGACTGAGCCCAGACAACGAGTTGAGCGTGAACTCAGGTGCCGGTGCCGGTGCAGCAGACGCTCCCAATGTGGACGGTTGCCAGAACGGATCATTGGACGGATACGGCCCCATTGATCCCGAGACAGCCCGGCACCTTGCCGCTCATGCACCAAGCTTCACCCGCATCCTGGTTCATCCGGAGACCGGTGCAGTTCTGAGCGTTGGTAGGGACACGTACCGCCCACCCAAGCACCTTCAGGACTGGGTACGCATCAAGAACCCTACGTGTATCCATCCCGGTTGCAATCGGTCGTCGTGGTCGTGCGAGGTAGACCATTCGACGCCCTGGTCCCATGGCGGCGCCACGAAACTCAGCAACCTCAAACCGAGATGCAAGCAGCACCACATGCTCAAGAGCGAAGGAACTTGGGGAATCGACTACGACGCCGGTGGTGAGGGAGATCGAGAAAGCTCCGGTGTTTCACACACCAGCAACATGAGTGGAAGAACTTACCCTTCCAGACCCGAACTGCCACCGCCCTTTTAGGGCGGCGGAGTTATGGAGGAGCTATTGCGGAACACTGAACCACAGCGCCGCCTTTTCAGAGCGACCGGGATCTTGTCTGGCGCGGCGGGGCTTGTTTAGGGCGGGGACACGTTATTTCTCGAGTTAGTCTCGCGCGCCCGGAAACTGCCTTCTACCGAAAACGGCGAATGCTGTAGACCAGCAGTGTCAGCGCGATGATCGCCGACAGCACCAGGCTCAACCCTGTCCCCCAGCCGCCGGGAAGCCACCACTGCTCATCAAGCGGCCACCATCCGGGCATGGGTGGCTGCGTCATCCAGATGATGCCCACGGCCATGAAGCCAAAGGCTCCCAGCGCGCTTACCGCAATGCGTGGCCAGGTTTTTACGCCAATCCGGGCGGCCTGGTAAGCGCGCTCCTTGACGGGATGCAACCGGCGCTCCGCCCACGCGTATTGCTGCGACAGCACCGCGAGACCGCCCACAAGCATCAACAAGCCGGGACCAGGAAGAACCAGTGCCGCGATTCCGAGCACGACAAGGGTCCAGCCAAGGATCTCAAGGCCGGTGCGGCGGGCAACCCGTTGCAGACGGGATCGCGGACTCATCTCAGCAGGATCCCACAACTCGCTGAATACGCCACGCCGGCGTCGGTATATGAGCCACTATGCAACTTGCTCAACAGCTTCGACAACGCGCTCCCATGCGTCCGTCCCCGGAGTGATCATCGCGAAATGATCCCCTGGAATAAGGACCAGCTCAGCGTCGGCTCCGGCAGCCGTCGCAGCCTCGACGTACGACTCGGACTGGCTCAACGGCACCGTCGAATCATCCTCGCCGTGTAGCGCCAGGACCGGCACGGCCAGCGGAATTGCCGTCATCGGGTCGGCGAGCCGGTACTTCTCACCATCGGGCTCACCGAGCAGGCCCTCCGCCGCGCCGCCCCCGAGGCGTTCCTCAACGGCCCGCTCAATGTTCAGTACCCCGGACTGACTGACGACGCCGGTCAAGGGCACAGCAGGATCGCCGGCCCCAGGGGCGCCTGCCGGTAGGGACGCCCGCCCTGCCGCCCACACCGCGAGGTGGCCGCCCGCGGAGTGGCCGAGCGCCGTCGTCGTACTCGTGGCAAAGCCGTGTTCTCCGGCTGCTTCAGCGAGCAGGTCGATTCCAGCAGCAATGTCCTCGAAGGTCGCCGGCCAACCGCCGCCGTTACCGACGCGGCGGTACTCAAGGTTCCAGCAGGCATAACCGCGGCCAGCCAGATCCTCGGCGAGGGGAACCCCAAGGTCCAGCGTGTACTGGCTGCGCCAAAAGCCCCCGTGAATGATGACGACGACGCCCCGCGCCTCCCCGGCAGGAAGGTACAGGTCCGCGAACTGGCTGGGGTCGCTTCCATAGGTGTAGCGCTGGGGTGTCATGGGTTCCTTACTCGTCGGGAGTGCCTGCCCCGGGGGTTCGGGGGCGCATCCGGACAGGGCTGCGGACAGGAGGACGCCGCCAAGGACAGCGCGGCGCGGTAGCTGGGTCACCCTTCGAAGCGTAGCCGCTGTCAGTGGCGGGTGTTTAGATGGGTTGGTGAGTGCATGGGATGAGTTGGATGAGGGGCTAAGGCCGGCCGTCGAGGAGAGCGTCAGGGAGTTCGAGCGCGTGCGGCCTGCGCTGGAGGCTGTCACCCGGGAGGTTCGCGACAGCATCCAGGAGATTTTCACGGGCACGGACCTGCGCCCGCTGTTCGTCACTGCGCGCACCAAAACAGTCGAATCCTTCCGGGACAAAGCCTCGCGCATGCTCGCGGATGGTGACGGACCGCCGTCGTTGGTATTCCCCGATCCACTGCGCAACCTCACGGATCTGGTTGGCGTCCGGGTCATCACCACGCTGCCACACGAGGTGGACATTGCTGCCAACCTGATCAAACGTCAGCGCCACGAGTTTGACTGCCGTGGCGACCGGGAGAAGGACATCGGTTCCATCGAATCGGGCACCTATGGCTACTCCAGCCGCCACCTGATCCTGCGCACCATCCAGAACGACGCCGTCCGCGCCTACCAGCAGCTGCTCGGGTCAGATTCAGGCAGTTACTTGTTCGAGGCGCAGATCCGCACGGTACTGGCGCACGCCTGGTCGGAAATCGAACACGACATCCGCTTCAAGTCCTTCAACCCAAAGGCGTGGAGCCCCTATTTTGACCGCCAGTTCACGGCCACGGCGGCCATGCTCGAAAGCGTCGAGTCCACGTTCGCCGACCTCCATTCGCGGTATGAAAAGGTCACGGGATTCTGGGACCCCAGCGGGGAAGGCAGCGTGGAGCTCACCCCGGACCGCATCCGCGAGGTGTGGCAGACCCTGCTCCCGCACGTGGACCGGAAGTCCGACGACGACTGGCGTTGGGCCGCCGAACTCCTCGCCGCTCACAGGATTACGACGACGACGGCCCTCGCCTCGCTGCTGCAGGCCGACACCATCACGTCCGTCCGCCGTGCCCTGGACCACCGGTATTCGCCAGGGCCTGATCGACTGCTCGATGACGTGTTGCTGTGGAACTTCGGGGAGCAGCACATTGAGCTGACCGCCGGTCCCCCCACAGAGGCTGGCTCATCCCGGCGGGATAGCCTGCAGCGGCGCTTCCGGCAGATCCGGCACTTCCGCGCCCGGGGTTGAGGGCTTAGACCACCAGCGAAATTGCCAGACCCAGCATGACGACGGCGATCCCTCCGTCGAGTACCCGCCACGCGATGCGC
Source organism: Arthrobacter sp. TRD_SC_6 (assembly GCF_055361185.1). Lineage (NCBI taxonomy): Bacteria > Bacillati > Actinomycetota > Actinomycetes > Micrococcales > Micrococcaceae > Arthrobacter > Arthrobacter sp. TRD_SC_6. The sequence continues at coordinate 927,960 of NZ_CM143953.1, read as the reverse complement.
CGGTTGAACACTGGGGCGAGGTAGCGCGCGCCAATACCCAAAGCTGTGAACCAGACAGCGCTGCCGATGCAGGCACCCAGCGCGAACCACCAGCGCCCGTCGCCCTGGGCGTTAGCCAGCGAGCCGAGCAGGAGCACCGTATCCAGGTACACATGCGGGTTGAGCCACGTGAGAGCGAGGCACGTGAGTAGCGCACCGCGCCAGGACCGTTTTCGTTCACCCTGGCTCACGTCGAGTTGCTCGCCACGGACTGCGCGAATCCCCGCAAGGACCGCATAGCCAGTGAGGAACGCTGCTCCCGCCCAGCGAATGAGCTCCAGCAGAATGGGAGCCTGCTCAATCACCAAGCCGAGTCCTCCAACGCCGAGGGTGATGAGAACGATGTCGGACACGGCACATACGACGACGACCAACGCCACATGCGAGCGCGTCAGCCCCTGTCTCAGCACGAAGGCGTTCTGGGATCCGATAGCGATGATCAGGGAGAGGCCGGCAGTCAGTCCGGTTACAGCAGAGGTGAGCACCTTTCAACGGTAGACGTTTCAGTTGGATCAATACAGCTAAAGTTTCTATCGCATGATTAGCATTGCTAATGCGTAACATCGATCCCTCGCAGGCAATAGCGCTTGCGGCCATTGTGGACACCGGCAGCTTCGAGGCGGCTGCGGCTCGCCTGTCCATCACGCAGTCCGCGGTGAGCCAGCGCATCCGGGCCCTGGAAACCGCCGTCGGGCGTCCTGTTCTTCGCCGCAGCCGGCCACTCCAGGCGACCGAGGCCGGCGAGGCAATAGTCCGCTACGCGCTCCAGCTGACCATGCTCTCGGCTGACCTGGCTGCCGAGATCGACGGCGGAGGGCAGGTTGGGCGCCAGCATCTGGTGGTCGTGATCAACGGGGACTCGCTGCACACGTGGGCGCTGAAGGCGTTGGCCGCGGTTTCGGAGTCACTGGAGCTGGAGATCCTGCGCGAGGATCAGGAGCACTCGCTCGCGTTGCTTCGCAGCGGTGCAGCCGCCGGGGCGATCACATCCGAGGCGAAGCCAGTCCAGGGTTGTACGTCGCGGCCGCTCGGCATCATGCGGTATATCCCGGTGTGCAGTGAAGGCTTCGAGCGGGAGTGGTTCAGCGATGGTGCAACCGTTGAGAACCTTGGTCGGGCGCCCGTAGTCGTCTTCGACCGAAAGGACGACCTCCAGGATCGCTACATCCGGAGCAGAACCAGGCGTAGGCTGACCCCGCCACGGCACTACGTCCCGGCGGCGCAGGAATTCGCGGAGGCGATCCGCCTGGGGATGGGGTGGGGCCTCATGCCCGAACTGGAGCTGGCAAATGATCCTGCGGCTGGGCAGCTGACAGCGCTCGTACCCCGCGGTTGCGTGGATGTTCCGCTGTACTGGCAGCAGTGGCGCCGTGGGTCGAACGCGCTTGAGACCGTCGCGGAGGCGATCCGAGCCGGAGCCGACGCGGCGCTGCGGAGGCCGTGAGTGAGTCTCAGGTCATTCTGCGCGCGGACCGGACTACGAACTGGTCGTCGGAAGTGCCGCCGCGTATTCGGTGAGCGAGCGTTTGTAGCCGTCAAGCGTGGGGATGAGCGCGAGCAACGCTGTCCTCAGGGAGTCGCCGTACCGGCCTTCGTCGTGCAGGGCGAGGGCCAGGAATGCCTGGCGCGCCCCCTCGTCAGAACCTGCGTGGGGCATTGACTCGAGAATCGAGACCGCTTCGGCGGAGTTGCCCACATTGCGCAGGGTGCTGGCGAGCTGAATGGAGAGGCGCAGGGCGCTGATGCCCTCGAGTCCCGCCTCCATCGCCTGCCGGTAGAGGGGAATTGCAGCATCTTCGAGCCCTAGTGCATCGTGTACACCAGCCAGTTCGAAGAGTGCCTCCGCGTCGCCGTCGGGCCGTTCGGAGATCAGGGCCTGCATCTTCGCTATGGAACCGTGCGGGTCGGCGTCGTCGAACTCGTGCTCGTAGAAGCGGTCGATCTTCTGGTGCCACGCTGCGTCGGTCATCCCGCCAGCTTGCCACAGCTGCAAAGCGAAAGTTCAGCTTCCCGCTACTTGCCCGTCGTCGTTTGTTGTCCCCGGCTCAGGATCATGTGCGGGGACGTATGAACCGACCGAGAGGACGCAGCCATGACCGACGAGACCACACCCGAGCAGGGGCAACGAACGCCAAATCTGAGCCGCCGCGGCGCACTGGCGGTAGGCGGCGCGACGGCGCTGGCCGGCGTCATGGGGGTCACCCCCGCCGTCGCGAACAACGGCAACGGCAGCAACAAGAACGGCAAGGGCAGAAACGACATGCCCTTGGCCTTCAACAGCGACGGCCGCTTCAAGGTGATCCAGTTCAATGACACCCAAGACACCCACCGCACCGACAAGCGGACCATCGAGCTCATGAACAAAACGCTCGACGCCGAGCAGCCCGACTTCGCGCTGATCAACGGCGACGTCATCACCGGCGGGATGACCACAGAACTCCAGGTCATGCAGGCGCTCAACCACGTGGTCCTGCCGATGGAACAGCGGGAAATTCCCTGGGCGCTCACGTGGGGCAACCACGACGAGGACTCCCTCCCGGCCACGGGCATGGACGAGGCACGCATGCTCAAGTTCGTCCAGAGCTACCGCCACAACCTCAACCGCCAGGACTCCGATGACCTCACCGGCACCGGTAACGACAATCTCCTCATCCGGTCTTCGCGCGGACGCAATGCAGCATTCAACCTGTGGCTGGTGGACGGCGGCCGGTACGCACCCGATGAGATCGCAGGGCAGGACTTCGCTGGCTACCCGGACTGGGACTGGATCCGCGCCGACCAGGTCACCTGGTACCGCGAACGCTCAATCGCCCTCGAGAAGCGCTACGGCGGCAAAGTTCCGTCTCTGATGTTCTTCCACATCGCACTGTGGGAGCACCGCTTCATGTGGTTCGCTTCCGTGGATTCCCGCACCGAAGCCGATCACCGGCGCGCACTGACCAAGCACAAGATCGTCGGCGAGCGCAACGAGGACGAGTGCCCCGGACCGTTCAACTCCGGCATGTACTCAGCGCTCCAGGAGCGCGGCGACGTCAAGGGCGTCTTCGTGGGCCACGATCACATCAACACCTACGTGGGTGACTACTACGGCATCCTGCTCGGCTATGCACCGGGCACCGGCTTCGCGCCGTACGGCCTGGGCGGCACCAACAAGAACCAGCTCCGTGGCGCGCGCGTCTTCGAGCTGGAGGAGAACCATCCCGGTGTCTTGAAGGACACCCGGGTTGTCTTCGCGAAGGACTACGGGATCGACGTCGGGCCTGCCGGGCGCCCACTTGAAGAACCGCTCCCCCTCGCAAAGGCACAGCTGGACTACCTCAAGGGCTAAGCGAACGACGACGGCGCACGGCCCCTCCCACGGGAGGCAAGCCGCGCGCCGTCGTACTTTGCCTGAACCCTAGTTGAGCAGCGCTGGAACGTCTGCGGCGCTGTCAACGATGTGGTGGTGCGGGTGCTGCTCTAGGTCGGCGCGGCCAAGCTTGCCGGTCAGCACACCGATTGCAGTGACGCCGGCGTTGGTTGCGGCCTGCAGATCATTGACCGTGTCACCGGCGGCGAGAACCTCACCGACGGACTGCACGCCCGTCAGTTCCATGGCCCGGTGAATCATGTAAGGGGCGGGCCGGCCGAGGGCGACGTCGTCTGCGCAGACTACCGCGTCGATGAAGTCGGCGTTGGACCAGCCAAGGCCCTCCAGCAGCGGCTGCGCAACATCCTGGGAGAAGCCGGTGGTCAGCGCCACCTTGATCCCTCGGGCCTTGAGTTCGCGAAAGGCGTCCTCAACACCGGGGAGGGCCGACGGCGGATTTGCCTCATAGAGTCCGGCGAGGATGACGCGGAAACGGTCGAAAGCTGCGTCGACCAACTCGTCCGTGGGTGTCCCCCCACCGAGGGTGATCAGTGCGGTGATTGCTTCCCGCTTATCGGCGCCCATCCAATGCTGGACGTTTTCCTCGGTGGTGGTGACACCGGTGCTCTCCACCGCCTGGGCGAGCGCGACGTAGACGTCTCCGTGCTCATCGATGGTTGTTCCGGCCATGTCAAAGGTGGCGAGCTTGATCAACGGGTGTTCCTTCATGCTGTATGGACCCGGACCAGGTTGGCCCGGTGTTGGACGTTGTTCTCGATGGTGAAGTTGGTGAGGCCGGGCAGGTAGCGGTCGTCCGAATACTCGAGCCCGATGCCGGCAGCCGAGCTGGTCAGCCGGCGCTCCCGAAGGAGCGGGGAACCGACGGGGTGCTGCAGGAGATCGGCCTCCTGTTCATTGGCGGCAACGGCGTCGATCGTGTGCCGTCCGGTGAACAGATCCACGCCCTGGGACTTGAGGAAAGCGAAAATCGATCCGGAGTCGGTATCGAAAGCGAACAGCAGATTGCCCACGGTCAGTTCGAAGGTGGTGCGCTCGATCATTGCAGGAACCCCGTCTAGCAACCGGAGCCGCAGGATGTGCACGGCGGGTTCACCTTCGGCAATACCCAACTGGGTGGCTGCCTCACCGGACACCGCCCGCCGGGCAATTTCAAGCGTCCGCTGACCTGGCTCCTTGCCGATCGACTGCGCCCACTCGGTGAAGGACATGAATGTGGAGAACGGCTGTGACTGCACCTGGCCGCGAACCATGGGCGGCTTGCCTCGGCCACCGGTGACGATGCCCTCCGTGCGCAGCGCCGCAAGTGCCTGCCGCACCGGTCCACGCGAAGTTCCGAATTCGCGGCACAGCTCAGCCTCGCTTGGCAGCTGCGATCCAGGCGGCCATATCCCCTGCGAGATCCGCTCGCGAAACTCGCTGCCCAACCGCTGATGAATTGGCAGGTTCAGAACGTTATCCACGACTTGATTTTACAACTGGCATTTATCAGTAATCGCCGGAACGGAGCCTCGCAAAGTGAACTCTACGTGAACCAGGTCGGGCAAAAGAGAAGTTTGTATGAACTTGTATGCACAAGTGTCAAATTTGCTTGCAGCACTACATCGGCAGCATGCACTATCAACTCGTGAACCCCGCAAAAACCCCCGCTATCCACGACGCCGACGTGGACATTGTCATCATCGGCGCCGGCATCGTTGGCCTCGCCCACGCTGCCCTTGCCCTCGACCGCGGCCTCAAAGTCACCGTCATCGAACGCGACGAGCGCGCTGTTGGCGCGTCGATCCGCAACTTCGGCCACTGCTGCATCACCGCCCAGAGCGGCGAACTCTACGAACTCGCACAGGCTGCCCGCACGCATTGGCTCGACTTCGCGGCCCGTGCGGGCTTTTGGGCGTCGGAGGCCGGCGCCGTCGTCGTCGCACGCACCGACGTCGAACTTGCGATACTGCGTGAACTTGCCGATGTCCGCGAGGCCGGACAAATCACCGTGCTCTCCGCCGCGGAGGTTACGGCCCACCTCGCGTCCGACGGCGGCACACCGGACCCTGCGATCCTCGGCGGAGCGTTCCTCCGCGATGACCTCCGGGTGGACCCGCGCACCACGGTCGCCAAGCTTGCGGCCTGGCTTGAGGTCCGGGGAGTCAATTTCCTGTGGAGGACTAGTGCCCTCGGGTTCGACGACGGCGCCGTCCAGACGAGCCGCGGCACGGTGCACGGGAGGCAGACCATCGTCTGCGTGGGACACGACGTCGACTACCTGTTCCCGGACGAAGCGGCTGAACACATCATCGAGCGCTGCACTCTTCAGATGACCCGCGCCGAAGAACCTGACGGTCTCGATCTCGGCCCAGCCGTCCTCACCGCAACGTCGATGCTCCGCTACGACGCTTTCACTGAAATGCCATCGGCCGAGGAATTGCGCGCCACCACCAGCCGGGCGCTGCAGAACATTGGCGCAAACGTCATGTTCACGCAGCGTCCTGACGGTTCGCTGATCCTTGGGGACTCCCACGTTTATCAGCACACCGCAGCACCGTTCCTGACCGAAGGCACCACCGACCTACTCAACCAGGAAATCAGCGGCCTCCTCGGCGTTGACCTCCAAGTCATTGAGCGCTGGCAGGGTATTTACGCCTCCAGCCCCAATGGCCCGCTCTTTGTCCGCGAGGTACAGCCGGGGGTCACCGCCGTCACTGTCACTTCCGGCGTCGGCATGACCGTCTCCTTTGGTCTCGCCGAACGCACACTCAATTCACTTCTCGCCAACGCATCCGTTCAATCGTTCTAGAGGAAACCCCCATGAAAAAGCACCTGCTCGCCGTTCCCGCTGCCCTGACCGTCGCCTTGACCCTGAGTGCCTGCGGAGGCTCAACCGAAGCCGCCGACGATGCCAATCCCCTCTGCCCCAACGGAGCCGTGGAATTCGGCATCGAACCCTACGAGGATCCCGCGAAGCTCGAACCCGCATACCAGGTCCTCGCCGAGGCCCTGTCCAAGGAACTCGATTGCCCCGTCAACGTCCAGGTGGTTGAGGACTACGCCGCCGAGGTCCTGGCCATGGAGAATGGCAAGCTCGACATCGGGCAGTTCGGCCCGATCGGCTACGTCTTCGCAAGCCAGCGCGCCGGGGCTGAGCCCCTGGTTTCCTTCGGAACGTCCGACGGCGAACTCAGCTCCTACACGGGCGGCATCTGGGTGCCGGCTGACTCCGACATCGAGTCCATCGAGGATCTCCGCGGCAGGTCGCTCGCCCTCGGCAGCGTCGGCTCAAGCTCCGGCGACGTACTCCCCCGCTTCGCCCTGCGCGAGGCCGGCATCGAAGACGCCGACCTCAAGATGGACTACACCGGCGGCCACCCCGAAGCCCTGCTCGCACTGACCAACGGTGCAGTTGAGGCGGCACAGATCAACTCGCAGACGCTCGCGACCGCTGAGGGCGAAGGCACCTTCGACCCCAGCCAGTTCAAGCAGATCTGGAAGTCCGAGCCCATCCCGAATGACCCAATCACGGTCCGCGGCGACATGGACCCTGCCTTCAAGGAAGCAGTCCGGGACGCGTTGCTCAACCTCTCCCCCGAGGATGTGGCAGAGGTTGGCGCGTTCCTCGACGTGACACCTCCCGGACCGCTGGTCGAGGTCACCAAGGACACTTACCAGCCACTCTTCGACCTGGCTGAAACCATGGAACTCACCGAAGAAGATGTCTAGCCTCCTCATGGACGCGCCAGCCACGCAGTCGACCGCCCTGAGCGTCCGCGGTCTCACCAAGCGCTACGGGGGCAGAACCGTCCTCTCCGGCGTCGACTTCGATGTGCGCCACGGCGAACTGGTTGCCTTCCTTGGCGCAAACGGCTCCGGGAAGTCCACCACGCTCAAGTGCGTGATGGGGCTGGCAGTGCCCGACGACGGCGGCATCACCCTGGGCGGGACAGTGCTGGACACCCTGCGCGGCGGACAGCTTCAGGCCGCCCGCCGCCAGGCGGCAATGGTCTTCCAGAAAATCCACCTGGTGCCACGTAGAACAGCACTCGATAACGTGTGCGCAGGCGCTCTCAGCCGCATCCCGACGTCACGCTCGTTGATTCCTGCACTGTTCCCACGGGACATTCGCGAGGAAGCTATGGCCTGTCTCGACCGGGTGGGGCTTGCAGACCGCGCGCTGGACAAGGTCAGCCGACTCTCCGGCGGGCAGCAGCAACGGGTCGCCGTGGCCCGCGCGCTGTGTCAGCGTGCAACCCTGGTGCTCGCGGACGAACCCGTATCCGCCCTGGATCCGCACGCAGCCGAGCAGGTCATGGCTCTGCTTCACGACCTGGCGCACACCGAAAACCTTGCCGTAGCTGCCGTGCTGCACCAGCCGGATCTCGCGCGCCGTCACGCTGACCGCGCAATAGGCCTCCTCGGCGGGCGGATGATCTTCGATACGCCCACCGCGGAGCTCACCGAAGCCCAGCTCGACGAGCTGTACAAGCCAGACCGGACGGACCTGACATGAGCACCACGCTCGAAACCGAGCCCCAGCATCGCCGCATGCCCGTTCCGCGCGACCCCCGCCGCGGGTGGCGTGCGGGATCGCTGGTGGCTGCCGTCGTCGTCGTCGGTGTCCTCCACGTGTTCGCGTTCGAGGGCACCGAGTTCCGGCCGACCCGCCTGATCGAGGGATGGCGAGGGATGGCGCGCTTCCTTTCGGAGGCGTTTCCGCCGGACCTGAGCTGGGACGTGCTGGGCCCAAGCCTCGAGGCGACAGTGGTGACGCTGTGGATCGGGCTCCTTGGAACCACACTGTCCATCCCGTTTGCGATCCTGCTCGCGGTTCTCGGTGCGCGCACCACGTCGCCGCATCCGGCGGTTTACCAGGCGGCGCGTGCGGTGCTTTCCTTCTTCCGTGCCGTGCCGGACATCGTGTTCGCGCTGATCTTCGTGACCGCCGTCGGGCTCGGTCCTTTTGCCGGTGTGCTGGCGCTGATCTGCCACAACACCGGCGTGATGGGGAAGCTGTGGGCGGAGTCCATGGAGGAGATTGACCAGGGTCCGCAGGAAGCGCTGCGGACAGCCGGTGCCAACCGCACGCAGCAGGTTGCCCACGCGACGCTGCCGATGGTGGTGCCGCAATTCGTCGGCCTGCTGCTCTACCGGTTCGACGTGAACGTGCGCTCTTCCCTGGTGCTGGGCTTGGTTGGCGCCGGTGGAATCGGGCTGTTGATCAACCAGTCCATCAAGTCGTTCCAGTTCGATGAGATGCTCACGCACATCATCGTGGTGCTGATCCTGATTGTGCTGGTGGACCAGGTGTCAGCGCTCGTGCGGCGGAAGCTCGCTGCCTGAGGGCATAGGTTGGCTCGCCTAGCGCGAGCTGACCCGCCCGAACAGACCTGCAATCGGCGCCAGGATCACCGGCCGGGCAGCGAACCATGCTCCGATCACCAGAAGCAGGGACACAAAGAAGATCCAGAACCCTGTCCAATTCACTACGTCCTGCCCGCCGTACATGTGGTTCAGGTTGCGCAGCGCACCGGTCGCGAACACCAGAGCCACGTGCCCAATGATGAAGACCACGAAGTACAGCATCACGGGGAAGTGAACGGCCCGCGCCCATTCCACGGGGTAGACCCGGTTGAGCGTCCTGGCCTCCTTCGGCCAGATCCCGGACATCCGCACTCCGGTGATCGCCGCGAGCGGAGCCGCGATGAACACCGTGGCGAAGTAGGCAAGCTGCTGCAGGCTGTTGTAGTTCACCCAGCCGTTCTCAGTGGGCCAATCCAGCGACACATACTGAATGAGCGCCGAGACGGCGTTGGGGAAAACCTCCAACGTGGTGGGCACGAGCCTCGCCCAGTGGCCGGTGACAAACAGCAGAATCACGAAGATCAGCCCGTTCAGCAGCCAAAGGATGTCGAGCGACTGGTGGAACCACAGGTTGATGCTGATCTTCCCCGAGCCGCCCTTCGCCCACTTCGGAGTCCAATAACCAGGCGGACGCGTTTCCCTTCGAACCTGCCACCCCGAGCGGATGATCAGCACGATCAGGAAGAAGTTGAAGAAGTGCTGCCACTGCACCCACGCCGGGAATCCAGCTTCCGTGCCCTCCGGCAGGTGGGTTTCCCCCGGATAGGTTGCGAGGAAATCCTGCATGAATCCGAGCGTTACGAGCCAGCGGGTGAAAAACACAAAAACCAGTGCTGTAACGAGCAATGCGAGTGTCCCCGCCAGGAGCTTGGTCTTGCGGCTGAGCGGCTTCTTCGGCTTGCGGGAGGCAGGAACGGGAGCGGCGCGTTCGGGAGCGGCGGGAGTACGTGCCGGTTCGGGAGATATGGGAGTGGAAGGAGCCGGAGCTTCAGGAGCGGCTGGCGCAGGAGGGACTGGTTCAGCAGCTGCATCGGCAGGAGCCGCCTTGGTTGGCGCCTCCGCGGCAGGGGCTTTCGCGCCCTCGGGCGCTGCACTCTCCGTTGTTCCGTTGCCGGGCGTTTCCGGCTTTGCTGCCGGTGCTACCGGTGCTGCCGCAGTCTTTACCGGCACGACGACGGCGGTCGCTGGCGGCCAAGGCTCGCCCCCGGCAGTTCGCGGAAGCCCGCGACGAAGCTGTTGTTCAGCCCCTGCCGCGCTATCCGGTGCGGCATTTGTCGGTGCGACAACCGCCGCTGCAGGAGCTGTTTGCGCCGGGGATGCATCAGGAATCGACGAGGTCGGGGTCGACTGGGCGTTTCCAGTGGTTCCGGGCGCCGTTGGCTCCTTGACAGGAGCGACCGGTTCTTCGGCAGAAGGAGAGGAACCGGCAACAGCTGGAGCTGAAGGGGTTCCTGCGGCAGAAGAAGTTACAGTTCCAGCTGGTGGCCAGGGCTCGCCCCCGGCAACCCGCGGAAGCCCACGGCGAATCGGCGGCGATGCTGCTTTAGCCCCTGGTGCCGGTGCAGCAACGGCGCCTGATGTTGGTGCAGCCACAGCTGCTGCTGCTGCCGAGGCAGGCACGGAGCCGGGCGGCGTCGTCGTTGTACTCTCAGAGTCCTCCGCTGGTGACTCGGCTACCGGCTCGCCAGGCGAAGCCGATGGGGCAGGTGTAGTCGAGGAAGGAGCCGGAGCGAGTGGCGCCGGTGAACCAGATGAGGCCGGCGCCGCCTCGCCGTCGAACGCTGTTACTGCTTCCGCCGATGGCCACTGCTCACCGCCACTGGTGCGCGGAAGGCCGCGGCGTATCGTGCGACCGTACGTCGCCATCTGCTAGCCCTTCCGTGCTGCGAGGGTCTGGATCAGCTGCGGCACCACGGTGAAGAGGTCGCCGACCACACCGAAGTCGGCGATCTCGAAAATCGCAGCATCAGGATCCTTGTTGATCGCGACGATGGTCTTTGCCGTCTGCATGCCGGCACGGTGCTGGATGGCGCCGGAAATTCCGAGCCCGACGTACAACTGCGGCGAAACCGAGACCCCGGTCTGGCCGATCTGGTAGCTGTTCGGCACGTATCCGGCGTCGACGGCGGCACGGGAGGCCCCTACCGCAGCGCCCAGCGCATCCGCCAGCTCCTCGACCAATGCAAACTGCTCCGCCGAGGAAAGCCCCCGACCACCCGCCACAACCTTGGTTGCACCCCGCAGTTCCGGGCGGGTGGAGGCAGCAGTGGCCTCCTCGAAGGATTCGATGGCCGCCGCAGCCGTCCCCGAGGAGGCCACTTCAAGCGAATCTACTGTGGGCGTCTTCTCCTCGGCGCGGGCTTCGATAGCGCCCTCGCGTACGGTAATCACCGGCGCGCCGAAGGTCGGTGCGCAGTCAACGTTGTACGCACCGCCGTAAACAGAATGATGGGCCACGACGCCCTGCTCGTCACGGGTTACCCCGACGACGTCGGTTGCCACGGCCGAGCGCGTCCGCGCGGCGAACCGACCGGCGGAGTCCCGCCCGTCAAGCGAGTTGGAGATGAGCACCGCGTCGGGGCGAACCAGTTCGGCGGCCGCAGCGAGCGCATCGACCGTTGGAACCGCGAGCCACGAACCAGCACCCTCAGGCGAGGCGGTCAGCACGTTGGCGGCTCCAAGGACGCCGGCTTCCTGCGCGGCTGCTGCTGCGTTGTCCTTGGAGGTTATAACCAGCGCAACCGGCGTTCCAACTCCCGAAGCTGCGCCCAGCAGACCGGCAGCGCTTTTGGCGAGCCCGCCCGATGGCGTTGTCTCGATGAGGACAAGGATCGAATCTTCAGCAAATGAGGTCATGGTCCGCTCCTTATGCCAGTCGGTTCGAGATCAGGAACTCTGCCAGCTTCTCGCCGGCGTCGCCCTCGTCGACGATCTTGGTTCCTGCAGCGCGCGGGGGCCGTTCGTTGACGGCGGTCATGATGGCGCGGGGTACGTCGAGTGCTTCAGGATCGATGTCCAGGTCAGCTGCTGTAAGCGTCTCGACCGGCTTCTTCTTTGCGGCCATGATGCCCTTGAAGTTCGGAAAGCGGCCAGCAGGGAAGCGTTCGGTGATCGAGATGACTGCGGGCAGCGGAGCGGCGATCTTCATGACACCCATGTCGCTCTCCCGGGTCCCGGTGATGCGCTCAGCTGAGATCTCCACGGAGGTCAGGGCGCTGGCGTGCGGAACGCCGAGCAGCTCGGCGATCATGGCCGGCAGGACGCCGCCTGAACCGTCGGTCGAAAGGTTGCCAGTGATCACGAGGTCGAATCCAGTGCGGCGGATCGCTGCGGCCAACACCTCGGCTGTGAGGGTGAGGTCCGCACCGGCAAGGGACTCGTCCGCGACGTGCACCAGCTTCGCTGCACCCATGGCCAAGCCCTTGCGCAGGGTTGCAGTGGCGGATTCCGGTGACATGGAGACGATGACGATTTCCACGTCCTCGATGTCGCCCGTCAGCGACAGCGCGGCCTCGAGGGCGCGTTCGCCGATCTCGTCGAGCACGGCCTCCGTGGCACCGCGGTCGGCCAGTCCGGTCTCAAGGTCCAGAGTGCGTTCCCCGTAGGTGTCGGGAACCTCTTTCATGAGAACGATGATCCTCATTGATCCTCCTTATGTATGACAGCGCCTGGCCGTGTGTGCACCGCAGGCCCGTCGAGTTTTCCCGCATTGAGAATACAGTGAAATGCACCCCCGGCCGTGGCCGGGGGTGCATCAAGGTAACGCTTAGGAGTTGGTTTCCCCGTCCGCAGCGTGCGCGCGGGTCACCTTCGCCGTAGGCTCTGCTGCCGCGGAAGACGACGGCGGAGGTGTCGAGCGGGAGTAAGCAGATGCTTTCTCTCCATCGCCTCCCCAGTTCCTCAGCATCTCCACAGCGTCAAGGCCCGTGGTGTCCTTCAGCAGCTGGAAGGTCTGCTGCAGCCCACCGGTGACGTTCTTGCTCAGCTGGCTGGCGCCGTCACTTGAGATCACCGTCATGTTGTCGATTGCGGACATCGGAGCCGCGATTTCACGGGCCACCAGAGGGAGCATTTCCATGACCTTGTTGAGTACAGCCGCGTCATTGAACTGCTCGTAGGCGCGGGCCTGAGCCTCGATGCCCTCTGCTTCGGCAACGGCCTTCTGCCGTACGACGTCGGCCTCAGCCTGACCACGGACCTTGATGATCTCCGCCTCGGCGGCACCGTTGGCGCGGGTCACCGCCGCTGCGGCGTTGCCTCGGGCAGTGGTTGCCGCAGCTTCGGCTTCCGCCGATACCTTGTCGCCCTCTGCCGTCAGCCTCCGCTTGGTGAGGAGCACTTCCGCCTCCACCTGGTCCGCTTCAGACTGGCGCTTGCGCTGTTCCAGCTTCGCGGCGGCTTCCTGCTCCACGCGGTATTTGTCTGCATCCGCGGGCTTGCGGATCTCGATGTCCAGCTCCCGCTCCCTCAGCTCTGACTGACGGGACGCGACCTGCTGTTCCTTGAGGAGGATCGCCTCCTTCTGGTCAGCGGCGGCAAGCGGCCCGGCGGCGTCGGCCTGGGCCTGCCGTGCGTCGGCAACTTCCTTCAGCTCGGCACGGCGGATCGCGAGGCGCTGCTCTGCGAGGGCAACCTGCTCATCGGCAATGGCCGAGGCCTGTGCAGCTTCCTGCGCAGCGTTGGCTTCAGCGATTTTCGCGAGCTTCTCGGCGAGCGCGGCTTCGGGCCTACCGAGGTTCTTTAGGTAGCTGGAATCATCATTCACGGACTGGATCTGGAAGGTGTCGATGACCAGGCCCTGGTTGTGCATGGAGTGCTCGGCCTCCTCCTTGACGCTCTTGGCGAAGGAAGCACGGTCTTTAATGATCGAGTCCACGGTCAACGTTCCGACGATGGAACGCAGCGAGCCCGAGAGGGTTTCCTGGGTGTAGTGGTCAATCTGGTCCTGCTGGTTCAGGAAGCGCTGGGCTGCACGACGAACGGCTTCTTCATCCCCGCCCACCTTGATCTGGGCTACACCCGTCAGGTGAAGCTTGATGCCGTTCATGGAGATGCCCTCGATCTGGAGGGTCACCTGCCGGGAAGCCAGGGAGATGGAGTACGCGCGCTGGCTGAACGGGTTGATGAACGTGCGGCCGAAGACCACGCGCTGACTCTCCTGGTCGCCCTTGCCGGTGATGATCAGGGCTTCAGACGGGCTTGCGATGCGCAGCGCCATCCGGGCAATGATCGCGACGAGCAAGCCGATGACAATGATGGCGCCGACGACCACCCCGATGGTGATCAACAAAGCAATGTCCAAGATTTCCCCCTCGATAAGACTTTTCATGACTGGCAGCGATGCCGCCACAATTGACGCTACACGAAGGGCGGGCACCCGCCCCCGGAATCCACAGGTCATCGCCCTTTCCTGCAACGCACGACGCCGGTCCCCCAGGAAGGGGACCGGCGTCGTCGTGCGCTAAGTGCCTATGCCTCTGAGACCGCAGCGGCAACTTTGTCCAGCGTGGACTGCAGGGCGTGCTCGGAGACCACGGGGAACTGGACCTTCTTCAACACGGCCTTGTCTGTGACGGCGCTCCAGTTGTAGGTGACGGTCACGTCAGTGGAATCAGGACCCTGTGGCTGCAGCTCCCAGAGCCACTCCCAGCCGGCGGGTTCCTCGCCCTCGTCGGCGGTTTTCCAGGAGACAAGCTTGTTCTCGTCGTAACCAGTCACATGGTTGTCGGTCTTGTAGTCACCGCCCAATTTGTCCCAGTGCATGTTCATGGTGAACACCTGTCCCACGCCGGTGATGCGGTTGGACTTCGCGTCGGACTGCACCATTCCGGAGCCGTCAATCTGCGCGTGCCGCTCCGGGTTGGACAGCACGTTGAAAATCGCCTTGGCCGATGAGTCGATGGTGCGGGTAGCGGAAATGCTCTGCTCTGCCATGATTCCTCCTGGTGTTGAGACGTGTTGCTACATTAACCATCAGCAAGCTTACTTTATTCTGGGTGCAGAATCCGACGCCTTACGCTCGCGGAAAGTTCCTCCGCATGATGCACCACCCGAGCGGCCTTGCGGGTGTGCTCGGCGAGGGATTCCTGGATCACGTCCTCACCAATCGAAGCCAGGTTGGCCTCCACCACGATCCCAGCCGTCGCAGCAGCCGCACGCGCGGTCTCGGCAGCAACAGCGACGTCGCTGAGGAAATCCGGCTTGCACCGGTCCGCGAGGGCAACACACAAGCGGACGACGGCGGCAGCCAGGTCCAGCTGCGACCTCGCCGGCAGCGTCGCCTCGACCAATGCTTCGTGGATTGCTGCGCTTCGCCGGGCGCGCTCCTCGTCCGAATTCGTCGGCAGCTTGTAGCAGTCCACTACCCGGCGGAACTTCTCCTCGTCGGACTCCGCAGTGTCCACTGCCGCACGCCTAAGGTCGGTTGCCTCCGCAAGGACGGCGTCGACGTCGTCGTCCCGCTCGGAAAAGCGGGCCACCTTTGCGACAAGGGCCGCAGCCTGGGCTACATGGATGGCACCCACTGCGCCGGCACCCGGCGTCGGCTCGCCCGAGCCAAGCCGCACGAGATAGTGGTCTATCGATTCTGAACCAGCCATCCTCAACCCTCCTTCTCCCAGAATCGATTCTCGATCCTAGATTTCGACGACGACGTCCGACGGCTTCTTGTCCGGCCGCCACCCCCGCCACACCGGATGGCGCAGCTTTCCAGCGGACGTACGCTCGCTGAACTGCACCTCACCCACCAGCGCCGGGCGAACCCAACGCGCATCAGAAGCGTCAAGGGCCGGAACGTCGTCGAGCGGTGCGGTCTTGCGGCCCATTTTCTTCAGGCGTGAGCCGATCTCCGCGAGCTCGCGCTCTGTCAGCCCGGAACCCACCCGGCCAATGTACTTCAGCTCCACACCGTCCGGGATGGCGACCAGCAGGGAACCGACCTTGTGGGCCCGGTTGCCCTTACCGGGCCGCCAGCCGACCACCACCACCTCCTGCGTCAGTGAATGCTTGATCTTCACCCACGATTCCGACCGCCGGCCGGGCGCGTACGCGCTCTTGGTCCGCTTGGCCATGATCCCCTCGAGGCCAAGTTCCTTGCTCGCCTCGACTGCTTCGTCGAGCGTCGCGTCGAGAGCGGGAGGCACCTGCACGTGTCCGTCGTGGGGAGGGTCGACGGCGTCCTCGAGCACCTCCCGTCGCTGGGCGTACCCGAGGTCCAGCAGGGAGGAACCGTCCAGGTGCAGCAGGTCGAAGAGCAGGAAATGGACCGGAATCCGCTTCCGCGCGGCCTCGATGTCCGACTTCTTGGTGAGGTTCATCCGGCCTTGAAGCAGGCCAAAGTCTGGGCGGCCAGCCTTGTTGATGGCGACGATTTCACCATCGAGGAGTGCCTGCTCACCGTTGACGTACTGCCCGAGGTCGGCGAGTTCCGGGTAGGCATTGGTGAGATCATTGCCGTTGCGGCTCGTCAGCCGGACACCGTCCGGCGTGACCGTGGCCAACGCCCGGATGCCGTCCCACTTCATCTCGAATGCCCAGTTCTCCTCTGACCGGATGAGGCCGGGGGAACCGGAGGAGGCGAGCATCGGCTTCAGGGTAGGCAGGTCCTCCTTCACGCGCTCCTTGAAGGCAGGGGGCGAAGGCTGGCCGGGTTGTTCCTTCATCAGGTGGATCAGCCAGTTCTTCTCGGCCGCCTCGGTAGGCCCGCCGGTGTGGATGAGCGCAAACCGCCGAACGGCGTTTCCGCCCTTGGCGAGGCCGCCGTCATCGCGCCCTGTCAACGTGCAGATGACTTCCTTGCCTGGCCGCCATTTCTCCGCCTCGTAAGTGCCCGAATCCCAGATGAACACCTCACCACCGCCATATTCCCCCTTCGGAATGACTCCTTCAAAGGATCCGTAGTCCAAGGGATGGTCCTCTGTCTGCACGGCCAGATGATTCTGGTCAGCGGTGGTCGGCGGTCCCTTCGGAATGGCCCAGGAAACCAGCACGCCATCGCGTTCGAGACGGAAGTCGTAGTGCAGGCGGCGGGCATGGTGTTCCTGGATCACAAAGCTGTTGCCTCCGGATTCACCAACCGCATCCGGAACGGGTTCCGGCGTCTTTGAAGCGTCCCGCATGGAACGGTAGGTGTGCAGCCGGTCAGGCGCGGGAGCGGCAGCACTGTCGTCGTCGTCGTTGTTGTTGTTGTTGGAGTTTTTGGACCCGGTGGAAATTCTGGGCTCCATGTCGGCGAGCAGGTCACCGAGGTCCCGGACCCGCTCCATCACCTGCCCGTAATCCAGGTGGGCCAGGTTGGGATCATCGAGTTCCTCCCAGGTGCGCGGGGCAGCAACCATGGGATGCGCCTTGCCGCGCAGGGAGTAGGGCGTGATGGTGGTCTTGTTGCGGTTGTTCTGGCTCCAGTCGAGGAGCACCTTCCCTCCGCGCAACGACTTCTTCATGTCGCTGACCACGAGCTCCGGATGGTCAGCCTCAAGCACGCGGGCGAGTTCCTTCGCCACGGTGGACACCTCATCGGATGACTGCTTTCCGTCAAGCGGCGCATACAGGTGGATGCCCTTCGAACCGCTGGTCACCGGGCGTGGATCGAGGCCCATGTCGTTGAGGATCTCGCGTGCCAGCCGCGCCACCTCAGCGCATTCCAGCAGCGAAGCACCCGGCCCGGGGTCGAGGTCCAGCACCAACCGGTCAGGGTTTGTGACCTCACCGTCGGCTCCGAATTTCCATTGCGGAACGTGTATCTCCAGCGCGGAAATCTGGCCAAGCCAGGTCAGCGTCGCCAGGTCATTCAGCAACGGATACACGTTGGTGTGGTCGCTGTGCTCGATCCCGAAGCTCTGAATCCACGACGGCGCCGATTTGTCGAGGTTCTTCTGGAAGAACACTTCTCCCGGCTTTTCCTCGGTCCCGACGCCGTTGACCCACCTTTTGCGGGTGACGGGCCGGTTCCGCGCATGGGGAATCAGGCAATCGGCGACGGCGGCGTAGTAAGCCAGCACATCGGCCTTGGTGGTGCCGGTCTCCGGGTACATCACCCGGTCAAGGCTGGTCAGCTTCAGGCGCCGCCCATCGACGGTGACCGTCTGCTGCGCGCTGGTAGCCATGGACACAGTCTTGTAGGGATGCGGGCTTTGCGCCAGCGGCGCTCCCAAGGTCGCGGAAGCGTCATCCAAGCGTCCCGAATCTGGGCTGTCAATACCTAACGTTCGTTTTGGGATTGTTTTGATGAAGATCGGATCAAACACTCGGAAAGGTGGATCAGGCGACAGAAGTTTCCTTACGGTTACCCTGATCCGGTTCACCGCTGGCCAGCCCACCCGCGATCGGTCCACCTTTGCCAGCACAGGCTCGTCACCCTCGCGCCAGTGCCAGAACTGAAAGTTGTCCCTTGAAATCGATCAAATTACTCGCAGCCGCCGCTCTCGCAGCGGGAAGCCTCCTTGCCCCTACAGCAGCTGTTGCAGCGCCCGCAGGAACCGACATTGTCGGCGGATCGCCCGTTCCTATCAGCTCGGCACCCTACGCAGTACAGATCCACGTCAACACCACAGGCACCGCCTTCAACTGCACCGGATCGCTCATCTCTTCCCAGTGGGTTCTCACTGCACGCCACTGTGAAGGCACCCGTTCAGTGCGTCTTGGCACCGCGTCGAATGGCTCCGGCGGAGTAGTGCGCACGGTCATCGAAGACCGCGCCTGGTCCGGTGGGGATGCGCGCCTCCTGAAGCTCAGCTCGCCCTACAACGGATCGGTAGTGACCCTGGACAAGGACCAGGTCACCCAGGCAGGACCCGCAACCGCTTTCGGTTGGGGCCGCACTTGCGGTGTCTGCGATGCCTCGCCGACGTTGAAGACAGCCAAGGTCAACATCACCGCCTACTCAACTGACGCTTACGGTGGAACCGCCCTGCAGACCATCGGCCAGGACGGCCAGGTCTTCAAGGGAGATTCCGGCGGACCCCTCATGGTCAACGGCCAGCAGACGGGTGTCCTGTCCACCGGCAGCGGCGACCCCGATACCTACAACCGCCCCGCAAACTACACTGCGGTCCACAATGCGATGCCGTGGATCACGTCCATCTCCGGCGTGAGCGGAAGGTAGAAGCGGCCATGAGGAAGCTCAAGTTCGCCGCCATTGCGGCACTGGCAACCACGGCTCTGCTGGGTCCATCCGGGGTGGCAACGGCTGCTCCCGATGAAGCCGGCACCACAATTGTGGGCGGCAAGGAAGTCGGCATTTCCGCCGCACCGTTCGCAGCCCAGGTCAACTTGAATGGAACCTTCAACTGCACCGCTTCACACATCTCGGCACAGTGGGTACTGACGGCCAAGCACTGCCTCGGCAGCAACATGTCCGTGAATGTGGGATCTGCGAACCTGGGTGGCGGAACGCGCGTGTCCGTTGCCCAGACCTATTCCTACGGCGGCGGGGACATTGCGCTGCTGAAACTCTCGCGGGCAGTTTCGGGCACCTACGCCAGCCTCGAGAAGGATCAGCTGACGCAGCAGACATCCGGCAATATCTACGGCTGGGGACGAACC
The DNA here is from genome assembly GCF_055361185.1 of Arthrobacter sp. TRD_SC_6. NCBI lineage: Bacteria > Bacillati > Actinomycetota > Actinomycetes > Micrococcales > Micrococcaceae > Arthrobacter > Arthrobacter sp. TRD_SC_6. Next base: position 908,663 of record NZ_CM143953.1, on the reverse strand, counting down.
ACCCCCACCGGGCCCGCCTCACCTGTCCTGAAGACGGCGTCGGTCTATATCGAATCCCTTGAGGACGATGCCTACGGCGGACCAGCCTACCGGCACAGCGGCGTCGACGGCCAGGCCTGGAAGGGCGACTCCGGCGGACCACTGGTGGTTGCAGGGAAAGTGGTCGGCGTAGCATCCACCAGCGCAAGCGGCGGGTCAAGCACCACCGCTTCCTCCTGGTACTCCTCGGTCCCCCACGCAATCAGCTGGATCACTTCGATCTCAGGAGTGACCGGCTCTTAGGAAACAACACTTGAGTGCGCACATAATCGCCGTCGGAAGACTGATTATGTGCGCACTCAGCGTTTAATGCACTCAGCGTTTAATGCACTCAGCGTTTAATGCACTCAGCGTTTAAGCCAGTGAGCGCCTAAGGCAGCAAACGTTTGAAGTAGTCAGTCCGCGAGCTGTTTCCGGTACCGGGCCACGTACTCATCCCACTTAGCCGGGTCCTGTCCCAGGGAACGCTCGTTGAGGTAATCGTCCAGCCCCATCAGCGTCAGGTGCCAGCCAGCTGCAGAAAGCGCCATTTCCTGGCCCTCCTGCACCGTGTTGGTCAGCGTGAGGAGGCAGCCGTCGTCGTCGTTCTCCAGCTCCCACCGCAGCACTTCCTCGTCCCAGGTGTAAGCCAGCAGGTGCGGCTTCTCGGCCTCGAGAACGGTACCCTCCATGGGCTTCTGGCCGGGGAATGTGAAGGTGACTGTGGTGCCGGCCTTGGGGAGGATGTCCAGCTCGCACGGGAACCAGTACTTGAGCTTCGCTGGGTCGGTGAGGTGCTTCCACAGCACCCTGGCTGGAACGCCGAAGCGCATTTCGAACCAGAGTGCGGGTTGGCCGTCAGCGAGCGTCCTGGTAACCATCGGTTCTGAGTTCACCTAAGCAATCGTAGACCGGCGTGGCTCTTCACTGGTTCACTAGGAACATGAGAGCTATTTGGAAGGGCGCAGTGGCGTTTGGGCTGGTCAACGTGCCGGTGAAGGTTTACAGCGCCACCGAGGATCACGACATCAGCCTTCACCAGGTCCATGACAAGGACGGCGGCCGCATCCGATACCAGCGCCGGTGCGAGATCTGCGGCGAAGTGGTCGAGTACAAGAACATTGACAAGGCGTACGACGACGGCGAGCGCACCGTTGTGCTCTCGGCGGAGGATTTCGCGTCGCTACCGGTGGAGAAGAGCCGCGAGATCGACGTCGTGGAGTTTGTGCCGAGCGACCAGATCGATCCGATCATGTTTGACCGCGCGTACTATCTGGAGCCGGATTCGAAGTCCACCAAGGCGTATGTCCTGCTGCGCCGGACGCTTGAGGAGACGGAGCGTACAGCGATTGTCCAGTTCTCGCTCCGGCAGAAGTCCCGCCTGGCGGCGCTGCGCGTCCGTGGGGATGTACTGATGCTGCAGACCCTCCTCTGGGAAGACGAGGTCCGTGAGGCCAAGTTCCCCTCACTGGATGAGAAGGTGCGGATCTCTTCGAAGGAAAAGGAGATGTCGGCTGCGCTTGTCGAGTCCTTCTCCTCGGATTTCGATCCCGAGAACTTCAAGGACGAGTACCAGGAACAGCTGCGCACACTGATCGAGGCCAAGCTGGAGAAGGGCGAGGCTCTCGACACCGACGAAACGTTCGGCGAGACCAGCGATGAGGTCGAAGGCGGGAACGTCCTGGACCTGATGGAGGCCCTCCGCAGGAGCGTCGAAAAGAACCGCGAGAAGAAGGGCGCAGCAGCTCCCAAGGAGAAGGCGTCCGCGGGCTCGAAGTCGAAAACGAAGAAGGGTGCGTAATGGGCTTCATTAGGAATGACCTCGGAAAGCAGACAATCGCCCAGCCGCCCAACGCCCCCATTGTCGGGTGGGCGTTGCTCGGTGCGGCTTCGATGATGGCACTGGAGGAGGAAAACCGCCGGGTGCTTTCGGCTGCGAGTACTGCCTGTCTCATGGTCTGGGCGGCGCTGGAACTATCCGAGGGCGAGAGCGTGCTGCGCAAGGCGCTGGGCGGAGCGACCCTGGGCTGGCTCGCACGGCGAAGCTAGCAGCCCCCCGGATCCCTTAGTTGTCGCTGGCCTTTCTTGCCACCCGGCTCTTCGACGTCTCCCCAACCTGCCTGCGCAGCCAAGGCACTACGACGTCGAGAACCACCCCGGGCTGCATGGCATCCACCTGATCCAGGCCTTCCAGCACCTCAACGCCCCAGCCCAAGTTTTCGAGCTCTCCCCGCCGCTTGCGGAGGGGTGCCGCCATGGAGATCTGCCCGTCCAGCCCAGCCACCACGTCCTCCGAACCCGCGAAGCACAGGGCGGGGCAAGGCACACTGGGCGGGGCGCCGTCGTCGTCCTTCAAATGACGGAACAGGGTCACGAACTGGCGCGCCTGTGCCGCCCGCATCGGCAGGAGGGCACGCTCCTCCTCCCCAACCGGCTGCACCAGTTCCCCCGGGCGGAGGAAGCTGGCTGAGGTGGCGGGGTTGGTTGCCTGTGAACGCCCGACGGCGGCGCGGTGGGCCTGAACGGACAGCCGCCAGAGCGCTTCGAAAGGCGCATCCACCGGCGGGAACCCGCCGACCGCCAGCGCGGAAACCCTGTCTGAGACCATCGCCAGCCGGATGCCAGCAATGCCCAGCCACGAGTAACCGTAGTAGGCGAAGGAAGCGGTTCCGGTGGCGTCGGCGACCGCAAGCAGGTCTGAACTGATCGCTTCGGGCGTCAGGGTTTTTGGTGCCGGGTGCTGTATACGGTGCGCTTCATAATCGAAGGCGACAACTGTGAAGTGGACCGAAAGCGCTGCGAGCAGCGTGCGGCCCGGTTGGGTGTCGAGCCCTTCTGCCAGCATAGTCCTTGCCGTATTGCCGGAAGCGGGCGTCAAACCGAGTGAGACCAACAGCGCAGGTCCTCGGCCAGCAACGGTCACGGGCAGGCGGGTGCCATCGTGAAGTACAGCAGCGTGCATAGGGGGAATCCTCCCGAAGCGGAAGATTCCCCCTACCACCGCGAATTGAGTCCAGACAATTAGATTCAATTCGTATCAGCAACTATGCCGGAAGGGTACCCGGTAGCGTCATATTCACCCTAAAGTCCGGTAAATCAGCCGCCCTAAGACGCCTCTTCGCGTTCCTTCTCCACCAATTTCCGGTCACGGACCAGGCGGAGCGCTGTGACCAGGAGAATGCCCCCGACGATGTTCAACACAACCGTGTAGCTGAACCAGCCGAGCCAGTCCAGGTAGCTGATTTCGGCACCAGATTGGATAGCTCCGAAGATCAACAGTGAGTCCAGGATTGAGTGGAAGAGCTGCAGTCCCGAGAGAACAAAACCCCCAACGACGGCGGCCGCCAACTTTCCGCTCATTTGGTCGGTGCCGTGCTGCATGCGCGTCATGAGGGTGATGGTGCTGCCGCCGAGCAGCGCCAGGCACGCCGTTTGCCAGCTCAGACCGGCGTCAACGTAGTGCTCGGCTGACGTGGTGACGGTCTCGGTCCATTGCGGGAACGCGGTCATCACCAGGGCCATGAAGATCCACCCACCCACGAGGTTCGCAAACAGCGTGCCGCCCCAAAGCTTGCCGAGTTGGGCGAGGCTGGCTTTTTTCGCGGTCACAGCTGCAATGGGGACCAGGAACCCCTCGGTGAACAGTTCACTCTTGGCGAGGAGCAGCGCAATGAGACCAGCGCTGAAGGCCACCCCCGCCAGCAGATGGTTCTCGGTCTCGTGCAGCACTGCCAGGTAAGCCATCACCCCGATGCCGATCTCAAAACCGCCGAACAGGCCGGTGATCAGCACATCCGGGAAGGTCCTGTGAAGGCGTTGCGCACCCTCGTCGACGGTCCGGTCGAAAGACTCCTCGATGTCCTCCTCTACCGGCCCGGCGTTGTCACCAAGCTCCCTGCGCCGGGCGTCGCCGTCGTCGTCGTGGTTCAAGCCGGCCTGCCTGTCTGTAGTGTCTCCGCCCTTTTTCCCAATGGACCTACGGAGCGGGGTACGGGGCCACCTTGAGCGATTTAGCGAGATGTACCGCATTGGCGGCCATAGAGGAAATGGACGAAGCGACCGCTTCCGGCACCTCGTCCAGGTCCTTGAAGTCTACTTTCTGCATCGCCTCGCCCACCCAGTAGACGCCGCCCTGTGCAGGAATGGTGAAGCCGATGTCGTTGAGGCCCTGATGCATCTCGGCCGTGACGTGGTGCGCGCCGTCCTCGTTCCCGACAACGGCTGTGAGTGCCACACGGTTGTACATGATCGGGCGGCCTTCCTCATCTGTGGAGGAGAGGTCAGCGTCGAGACGCTCGAAGACGCCCTGGCCGACGCTGCTCATATGACCCACCCAAATGGGCGCGCACAGCAGGAAAATATCGGCGTCAAGGATTTGCTGGCGCAACTTGGGCCACTCGTCGCCGCTGCCCATGTCGATCTGGACACCCCGGACGACGTTGTGGTCGACAACCCGGACCGACGACGTCGTCACCCCCTGTTCCTTCAGCTTGTCGAGGATGAGGTTGGCCATGAGTTCGCTGCTCGATGTGTCCGGTGACGGCGTAAGCGTGCAGATCAATGCGAATGCTTTCAGGTTATCCATTGAGTTCCTTCGGTTGGCGGGGCGTGCTTACTGCTTGTATCCCTCGACCTGATTGACCGGCCTGGTTTCTGCGTCCTGAGGACTTTCGCCGGCGTCCTGCTTGGCGCGTCGTTGACGGAGGAGGTCCCAGCACTGGTCCAGTTCTTCCTCGAGTCTGCGGAGCCTCGCCGGGCGGTCCTCGTCCGGCACACCGGACTCGCCAGGGCTGCGCAGCTCATGCTCCTCATCAACCAGTGACTGGATGCGTGCCAGAATGTCCTGATCATTCATCGACTTCCTCCTTCGTTCCGGCTCAGAACCCCCTGCTGCCTGGCCCTGAATATGGATCTCGCTGGAATAATCAGGCTACTTACTATTCGTCCGGATATCTACCGCTGGCCGTCCCTAATTGGGCGCTGCCTAAGTGAATGACCTAAACTAACTGGGAACTATTCGCCTGTGTAGCTCAGTCTGGTAGAGCATCCGCTTCACACGCGGAAGGCCCGGGGATCGAGGCCCCGCGCAGGCACTGTTCACGAGCCCGTCCCGCTGCAAGCGGGGCGGGCTTTTTCGTGTTCAGCCGGTTCATCCTGAGCGAACAAAAAGGCTTAGCACTCGGGACCGTAGAGTGCTAATCTTTTTACCGAGTTGAGCGAATGACGCTCAACTCGCAAACCTCAAATCGCATAGGGAGTGAACCATCATGGCAATGAAATTCGATCCGTTTCGTGAACTAGACCGCGTCGCCGGCGCCCTGCTGGATACTCGCCAGGGCCTTCGCGTGATGCCGATTGACCTGTTCCGAGAGGGTGATCATTACATTCTCAGCGCGGACCTTCCGGGCATTGACCCAGGATCTGTCGACATTGACGTTGACGGGCAGCTGTTGACCATCCGCGCCGAGCGGACCCTTCGGAACACCGAGGGCGTCAAGTGGCTTACCCGCGAACGTGAGAGCGGCTCGTTCCTGCGGCAGCTGAACCTCGGGCAGGGTATCGACATCGACGCAATCTCCGCGCGGTATGAGAACGGTGTGCTGAGCGTGACCATCCCGGTCAGCGAACGTGCCCGGCCGCGCAAGATCGAGATTCTCACAGGCGAGGACGCCCAGGCCATTTCCGGCAACAGCGCCGTGGAGGCCTGAGCCCGCGAACAACAGAGAACGACGACGACGGTCCGCGGGCCGTCGTCGTCGTTCGTTTCATGGGGCGGGCGATTAGGGGCGTTGCGCGGGCGTTCGGGCGCCATGAAGATGGAGTGCATGACTGACTCACAGAAGACTGCAATCGTGACCGGCTCCAGCTCCGGTATTGGCCAGGCAACCGCCGTCGCCCTCGCTGAATCCGGATATAACGTCGGCATCACCTGGCATACGGGCCAGGAGGGGGCAGAAAAGACCGCCGGGCTGGTGCGCGGGTTGGGCCGTGAAGCTGTGGTCGCCCACCTCGATACAGCAGATGCTCCTGCCTGCGGTGACGTGATTGATGGGCTGATCAGCGAGCTCGGGGGCCTCGACGTCTTCGTGAACAACGCGGGGATGAATAAGCCCCAGCACTTCCTCGAGACCGACTACGAAACGTGGCGCACAATCCTTGCGTCCAACCTGGACGGTGCCTTCGTGTGTATGCAGCGTGCTGCCCGGAGTATGGTCGCAGCCGGGCAGGGCGGCCGCATCATTGCCGTCACGAGCGTTCACCAAGAGCAGCCCAAAGTGACCTTCTCCGCTTATGACGCCTCGAAGCACGCGCTGGGAGGTCTGGTCCGCACGATGGCGATTGAACTCGCGGATCAGGGGATCACGGTCAACGCGGTGCTGCCCGGCGGCGTGCATGTTCGTCCGGACTCGCCCGAAGGGCAGGATCCCTACAAGATCAGCCGTCCAGGAGTTCCCACCGGCAGGCCGGGACACCCCCGCGAAATAGCCGACGTCATCACCTTCCTCGCGTCGCCAGCTGCGAGCTACGTGACTGGAGCTTCGTGGGTGGTGGATGGCGGAATGCTGCAGATGGGCCCCCAGGCCGGGTCCCACATGCGCAGTGACGAGTGGCGCAAGGGCTGACAGACAACAAAAAACTGCGGGCGGAGCGCCGTGTAGGCGCTCTGCCCGCAGTTTTTTATAACCCGGTTGGTATGCAGTGCTATGCAGTGCGGGTGTGGTGCTTGTCCTTGAGAACCAGCGCCAGTGCGATCATTGCGATCGCCAGGACGAGGTGCAGGATGTTGTCCGCACCATTGATCGGAACGAAGTTCGCAGCCGAATCGGCGGGAACAATCAAGCCGTAGATAAAGAGCACTGCGTAAATCACGCCGCCCCACAGCAGGAAGTTGTACGCGCCCGAGTAGGTCTTGGACATGACGATTCCTGCGACACCGAACAGCAGGTGGACGATGTTGTGAAGGATTGAAACCTGGAAGATACCCAGCAGCATGGCCGTTGATTCGCTGCCTGCGAAGCCAAGCTGATCGTAGTTGCTGGTGATTCCTGGAACGAAGCCCAGAACTCCCACGAGTACGAAGACGACCCCAAGTGCGAGTGCAGCCTTCTGAATGTTGGACCGGGTGGCTACGCCTGACCCGGATGAATGTGTTGATGCCATTGCAAATTCCCCTCTGACTTGCCGGTCTGCGGGAAACCGGCGCTTAGTGATGCGAGTAGATGAACAGCACTTCCCCGCTCCTTGTTATGCCAGCGTTGCACACACGAGGGCTAATAGGAAGCACACTTAGTTAACTCTTTGGTAACCGTTTACGTTAAAGCTCCGGTTGAAAGTGTCGCACAGCCATCAGGCACTCGACAGCTCATATTCACGCGCCGTTCAGGAATGCTGCCTATTGTGGCTTTAGTCACATCGAAAGGCGCATCCATGACACCCACTCAGCAGCTCGATCAGTCCGACTTCTCCGCCTTGCGGCAGGGCCAGCAGATCACTCTTCATCATGAATCAGGACACCGGTTCACGGGCGTCCTTGAGGACCTCGCGGAAGATGCGTCGGTGGTGTGGGTGCAGCTGGACAACGGCGCCGGGCGGCGGCTCTTTCACCGCGAAGACGGGTACGCCGTCAGCGTCTGATGCGCGCCTGGTCAACCCGTTCTCGTCGCGTACAGTTCACGCAGTTCGCGGTGGGTAAGTGCACGCTGGCGGTACTCATCCGTGAGCACTCCGAGAACGTTCTGAGCGTATTCGTCATTGGTTGAGGCGATTGCGTCTTTCGCGAAGATGACCCGCAGGTTGTGGGCGTAAGCGTCGACCGCAGTCTGGGCGACGCAGTTGTGGGTCGAGACTCCCGCCAGCACAACCTGATCCACAGCGAGATTGCGCATCCGTTGGAAAAGGTCGGTGCCAAAGAACGCGCTGTCCCTCGTTTTCACCAGTTCGGGCAACCCGTCAAGGTTCAGTCCGTCCACTGGTTCGGCCTGCTCGGTGCCAACGAAGAGGAAGCCTTGATCATCGTCGAGCATGCTCACGGTCCAAGTGGATTTGTCCCGCTGGTGTTCGGTGCGGATCACGTAAACCGGAACTTCCGCCGCCTGAGCGTCGGCAATCGCTTCATTGCATGCTGTGACTAGCTCGTCCTGCTGTTTACCCAGAGATTCGTCCTCGAAAAACGCCTTCTGCATGTCAATGATCAGGAGCGCAGTTCCCATCTGCTTTCACCTTCCGCTTAGGGATTCACTAAGCATACTGAGAATTGCTCCTTGAGGGGCGGAGCAGCGAGGGCTAGCGTTGATCGAACCGGAGGTGATGAACATGGGAAGGCGCCTTGCAAGCGCCGGCGCGCTTCTCGCCGTCGTACTTCTCACTGGCTGTTCCCCGGTCTCACCGGGAGCTCCGCAGCCGCCGTACTTTGAACCCGAGCCGGTGAGCCTTGAGCCCGGCGACGTGTTCCCCTTGCTGACCTTCTATGGGGGCTGGTGGAGCACACCGGCCTTCTCGCCAGACACTGCTGGCCTTCCCTTGCAGGTGGCGCTGGTGCGTTCCGACAGCGGGCGCTACGTAGCCGGATACGAACGCACCACCGGCACCCTCATACCGGGCCGGGACATCGAACCGCCGGGCGAGTGGCCCGAGAACTCGGTCATGGTTCTCGACTCCGCGACCGGCGTGGTCTGGGACCAGTTCCGCGTCGATGATGAGGGCCTCCCTGTCGGCACAACCGGCGAAATGGTGTCCGTGGAACAGCGCTTCCCGCCGATTGCCGGGGACCCACCTCGTGGCACCCTGCACACCTTCACAAGGAACGCGTTCACGGGGGCGGTCATCTACGTCGGCCTGTTCCCGGAAGAGGATCTCGCAAGAGGCACCGTCGAGGCCGACTGGTAGCACCCCCTTGACGCCGAACGTTTTCTCCAGTGGGCTACAAGTACCCAACAGCGAAAAGGCAGGTCCGCCGTGAAATCCCTTTGGCTCGAGTCATCCCCGCACATTCCCACTGACGAGTTCGCCCCCGATGCGCGCTATGACTCAGTGGTGGTTGGAGCCGGGATCACCGGATTGACGACGGCGGCGCTGCTCGCCCGCTCCGGGCAGCGGGTCGCGGTCCTCGAAGCACGCACGGTCGGTGCAGTCGCTACGGGCAACAGCACCGCAAAGGTCTCGCTCCTTCAGGGCACGCAGCTGTCCACAATCATCAAGCATCACGGCCCGGAGCTCGCGCGCCACTACGTCACCGGCAACCGAGAGGGCCAGAGCTGGTTGCTGCGCCTCTGCGATGAGCACGGAGTCGGTTACGAGACCCGCGATGCGATCAACTACGCCGTGACCGACGACGGCGCCCGTCTCCTAAGCGAGGAGCGCGACGCCTGCGCCAAAGCGGGGCTCACCGCAGTACTTGAGGACACCTCCGAGCTGCCCTTCCCGGTTCAGCGCACGCTGCGCGTTGCCAACCAGGCCCAGGTTCACCCGATGGAAGTGCTCGCGGCGCTGGCCGCTGACCTGCGCAAGCATTCCGGCCAGCTGATCGACGGCGTGCGGGTGACAGGGGTGAAGACCGGCTCCACCAAAGGCGACCGCATCATCGTCAACGCGGATCAAGGAAACGTCACGGCCACCAACCTCATCATCGCGACCGGCACGCCGATCCTGGACCGCGGAGGGCACTTCTCCGTCCTGGAACCTTTGCGCTCCTACGCTGTCGCGTTCACTGTGCAGGACGAGATCCCCGCCGCCATGTATCTCTCGGTTGACTCACCGTCACGAAGCCTGCGAACCGCCGTCGTCGCTGGTCGTCCGTACCTCATCGTCGGCGGTAACGGACACCCCGTAGGCCGGCAGGCACACACGCAGTCCCTTGTAGACGACATCATCCGCTGGACGCAGGAGAACTTCCCCACGGCGCAGCCGGCGTTCAACTGGTCGGCGCAGGACTACCGCCCGTCGTCGTCGGTCCCGTATGTGGGCAAAATCCCGTTGGGTGGGCACCATATCTACACCGCCACCGGCTACAACAAGTGGGGTTTCACCAACGGGGTTGCGGCGGCGCTGGGACTCTCGGCCGAGATTCTCGGCGGCCACATGCCGTGGGCCATGGAGTTGTACAAATCCCGGCTCGGCAAGCAGGATGCGATGACCACCGCAAAGGCAGGTGCCGGCGTCGGGCTGGAAATGGTGAGCGGCTGGTTGAGCGGCCTGGCCCGCACCTCGCACGCGCAGCCGCCTGAGGGGCAGGGGACCGTTGTGCGGGAAGGTGCGCGGCCGGTTGGCGTTTGCCAGGTCGACGGCATCACGCATCGGGTGTCGGCGGTGTGTCCTCACCTGGGCGGAGTGTTGAGCTGGAACGATGCCGAGCGGTCCTGGGACTGCCCCCTGCACGGTTCGCGCTTCACATTCGACGGAAAGCGCCTTGAGGGTCCGGCGACAAGGGACCTGTCAGCTCCATAGTGGAGTCTTCCACGTACTACGTCGCTTGATCGCGTTACGTCACCCGGTGATGGTCAGCGGTTGCGTCGGCACTGACTAGCCCAGACGTGGAATCACGTTCGCCATGCACTCCGCTGAAGAACATGCCCAGTTCGGCAGTCGCAGTGAGCGGCACGACATTGGCAACGTACTGGTCCGGACGAACGACGACGACAACCCCGCCTCGGTCGATCCCGCGCACCTCGAAGATGTCCTGGGCAGGGTCCACACCGAACACCTTCTCCAAATAGCTGAGCTGGAACGGCCCAACGGAGGGCTTGAAAATATCCGGTACCGCATTGATGTCGATCGCGTGATGATCCTGCTGATAGATCACCTTGACGTCGAACCAGGCGTCGATATCGGCGCCCTCGGGCGTGGCAGCCAGCGGCGACTCTGGTGAATTGGTCAGCCACTCAGCGAAGTTGGTGACCTTCGATGGGCTACCTGGCGTCAGCTCATCGGCGAAGACGTAGATTCGCCAGCGCCCATCCGCAGTAGCGTGGTGCCCGAGGTGAATCTGGTTGGTATCGCAGACCCGCATCACCGGAGCGGACTTGAAGCGCTTGCCGACGGGGAAGCCGGTTGCAAGCTCCTGGCGGGGCGCTTCGCCCACGATCATTGATGCCGAATACTCCGTCATGAACCCGGCAGGGAACTCCATGGTCCGGACGTAGAAATCCTCGAGTTCCGTTGGGTCTTCGAACTCTTCGGGTTTCTTGGCCATCAAGGTGGACCACTGCTTGTCGAAGTCGATGAGGTTCTTTGCAACCACCTGCCGCTCGGCCGAGTAGGTGGACAGGAGGCCCTCCGGGCTCCTTCCCTCCAGGACGTGTCCGAGCTTCCAGGCAATGTTGAAACCGTCCTGCATCGACACGTTCATGCCCTGGCCAGCCTTCGCGCTGTGCGTGTGGCAGGCATCGCCGGTGATGAAGACGCGCGGAGTGCGGGTCCCGAGCTCTTCCGGGCGGACGTCGTCGAACCTGTCAGTGAGGCGGTGGCCCACCTCGTACACGCTGTGCCAGGCGACGTTGCGCACGTCGAGGGTGTACGGGGAGAGAATAGCGTTCGCCTTCTCGATAATTTCCTCGATGGTGGTGCTGCGGATATCACCTTTGGTGTGAGCGTCGACCTCACCAAGATCCACGTACATGCGGAAGAGGTGGCCGCCCTCGCGCGGAATAAGCAGGATGCTTCCGCCTTCCCCCGACTGGATCGCGCACTTGAGCCGGATGTCCGGGAAGTCCGTTACGGCGAGGACGTCCATGACCCCCCACGCGTGGTTCGCCGCGTCGCCGGCAAGCGTGCAGCCAATCGCCGTGCGTACCTTGCTGCGTGCCCCGTCGGCTCCGATCACATACTTCGCGCGCACTGTGCGTTCCTGCCCCTCAAGCGGACCGGCCGTGTGGAGCAGCGTGACCGTGACCGGGTACGTCCCTTCGTCGGTAACCTCCAGACTCTGGAAATCGAGTCCGTAGTCCGGCGTCATTCTGGTTGGAGAGTTCGCCATGAATTCCGCGAAGTAGTCAAGGACTCGCGCCTGGTTGACGATGAGGTGGGGAAATTCGCTGATGCCTGCTGGGTCATCAAGCGGACGTGCCGTCCGAATGATGCTCGAGGGGTCCGCCGGGTCTGGCTTCCAGAACGCCATTTCGGTGATTCGGTACGCCTCGGCGGTAATCCGCTCGGCGAAGCCGAAGGCCTGAAAGGTTTCTACACTGCGTGCCTGTATGCCGTCTGCCTGCCCGATCACAAGACGGGCGGGCCGCCGCTCTACGATGCGCGTGGTCACGTTCGGGAACTGCGACAGTTGGGCCGCAGCAAGCATGCCAGCAGGACCGCTGCCGACGATGAGTACATCGACCTCATCAGGGAGCACAACAGGTCTGTTCAGGCCGACACCGGCTGCTGCCTGGACCCGCGGGTCACCGGATACGTAGCCGTGATGGTGAAACTGCACGGGCTTTCCTCACTCACTTCTTTGTGGATCTTTCGGTTCGCTCAACGTCGAGGTCATCCGCGTCGACAGGTGTTCAGTATGTGCTGCACTTCACATGACATACTTTATCGTATACGATCTCGTACATCAAGAAGATGTTCCATCCGTGAGGAGAGCCCATGGAGCCCCTGACCCAGGCCAGTGCAGAACTGCTTGCCCGCACCCGCAAGGTGATTGCCGTCCACATCAACTACCCGAGCCGCGCCGCGCAGCGAGGACGCTCGCCGCAGCAGCCGTCCTATTTCCTGAAGCCGCCGTCGTCGCTCGCGTTGGGGTCCACCGAGGCGCCAGGTACCGTGGAGCGGCCCCTCGGGTGTGAACTGCTCGGCTACGAGGGGGAAATCGCCCTCATCATCGGCACGCCGGCGCGGAGGGTGGCCCTCGACGAAGCCTGGCGTCACGTTGGGTGGGTCACCGCCAGCAATGACCTCGGCGTTTACGACCTCCGTTACGCAGACAAAGGCTCCAACGTCCGCTCCAAGGGCGGCGACGGCTACACACCGGTGGGCCCGAACCTCATCCCAGCCGCTGAGATCGATCCTGCGGCACTCCGTATCCAGACTTGGCACAACGGGGACATCGTCCAGGACGACACCACCGAGGATCTCCTTTTCCCCTTCGCCCAGCTCGTGGCCGACCTGTCCCAGCTCCTCACCCTTGAGAAGGGCGACATCATCCTCACCGGAACGCCCGCCGGCGCATCAGTTGCCAGCCCGGGTGACGTCATTGAGGTCGAGGTGACCGGTGGCAGCCACAGCAGCGGGAAACTTGCCACCCGCGTAGTTGAGGGCATGACGCCATTCGCCAACTTCGGCGCGCAGCCCAAGACAGATGACACGCAGCGCGAGGAAGCCTACGGTTCCCGTGAAGCCGCGGGGCTAAGTCCACGGGACGGCAACGGCTCACCGCTGAGCCCGGAGCTGAAGAAGAAGCTGGAAAGCGTCGCCACAGCCACCCTGTCCTCCCAGCTGCGCAAGCGCGGACTGAACAACGTCAGCATCGACGGCCTGCAGGCCACCCGCCCGGACCGCCGGGTGGTCGGCCTGGCCCGAACGCTGCGCTACGTCCCCAACCGGGAGGATCTTTTCAAGACCCACGGCGGCGGCTTCAACGCCCAGAAACGTGCCATCGATTCAGTGAACGACGGCGAAATCCTCGTCATGGAGGCACGCGGCGAGAAGGGCACCGGAACAGTAGGCGACATCCTGGCCATGCGCGCCCAGGTGCGCGGTGCAGCAGCCATCATCACCGACGGCGGCGTCCGCGACTACTCGGCCGTCGCTGACCTGGACATGCCGACCTACTTCGCCAACCCCCACCCCGCCGTCCTCGGCCGTCGGCACGTCCCCTGGGACACCGACATCACCATCGCGTGCGGCGGAACCACCGTGCAGCCCGGCGACATCATCGTCGCCGACTCCGACGGCATCCTGGTGATCCCGCCGACCCTCGCCGAAGAACTCGTGGATGACTGCATCCAGCAGGAGAAGGAAGAGACCTTCATCTTCGAGATGGTCAAGCAGGGAAACGGCGTGGACGGCCTGTACCCGATGAATGCGGAATGGCAGGCGAAGTATGAGGAGTGGGCCGCCGCCACGGAAGGCGCCCCTGCGGAAGGAACAACCAGTGACTGACACCGCCGTCGGGCGTTCCTCTGTCGTGCAGCCGGCAGTCGAAGCCATCGCGGGCAGCAAATCCGAGCAGGCCTACACCTTCATTAAGGCGCGCATCGTCGAGGGCACCTTCTCCCCCGGTTACCGACTGGTACTTGCGAAGATCGCCGAAGACCTCGGTTTCAGCGTTGTTCCAGTCCGGGAAGCGATCCGCCGCCTCGAGGCTGAAGGGCTCGTAACGTTCCAGCGCAACATCGGCGCCACCGTCTCCGGAATCGACCCGACCGAGTACTTCTACACCATGCAGACACTCAGCATCGTCGAAGGCGCCGCCACTGCCCTGGCGGCGCCCCTTATAAGCAAGGCGGACATAGCCCGGGCCCGCGCTGTCAACGAGGAGATGCGCGCTTGCCTGGAACACTTTGACCCCGTCCGCTTCACCACGCTCAACCAGGACTTCCATAGCGTCCTCTTTGAGCGCTGCCCCAACCCGCACGTCCTCGATCTGGTTCGCCGCGGCTGGAACCGATTAGCATCACTCCGGTCCTCCACCTTCCGTTTCGTCCCCGGCCGTGCGCGGGCATCTGTGGACGAACACGAGGCACTCCTGCAGCTCATTGAGTCACAAGCCGACGCCGACACCATCGAGCGCGCGGCACGCAAGCACCGTTCCGCAACCCTCGACGCTTACCTCGCGCGAACGCCCACCATTACCGAATAACCCAGTAGTCAGGAAAAGAACAATGACGTCCACCGTCCCTGAAACCCATTACGTGCCGCAGGACCTCCCCAAGCACATTCAGCACTACATCAACGGGACGTTCGTCGATTCCGTGGGCGGCAAGACCTTCGATGTGCTGGACCCGGTCTCCAACAAAAACTACGCCACCGCGGCAGCCGGCCAGAAGGAAGACATCGACCTGGCCGTCGCCGCCGCACGCGACGCCTTCACCAAAGGTCCCTGGCCCAGGATGAAGCCCCGCGAGCGCGCCCGCGTCCTGAACAGGATCGCCGACGCCGTCGAAGCCCAGGAGTCGCGTCTCGCCGAACTCGAAACCTTCGACACCGGCCTGCCCATCACCCAGGCAAAGGGCCAGGCCCTGCGCGCGGCGGAGAACTTCCGCTTCTTCGCGGACCTCATCGTCGCCCAGTTTGACGATGCCATGAAGGTCCCCGGCTCCCAGATCAACTACGTGAACCGGAAACCCATCGGCGTTGCCGGACTGATCACGCCGTGGAACACGCCCTTCATGCTGGAATCCTGGAAGCTCGCCCCCGCCCTGGCGACCGGCAACACGGTGGTCCTCAAGCCCGCCGAGTTCACGCCGCTTTCCGCCTCTCTCTGGGCTCAGATCTTCAAGGACGCCGGGCTCCCCGACGGCGTCTTCAACCTGGTCAACGGCCTCGGCGAGGAAGCGGGCGATGCCCTGGTCAAACACCCGGACGTTCCGCTGATCTCCTTTACCGGCGAGACCACCACCGGACAGACGATCTTCCGCAACGCCGCCGCAAACCTCAAGGGCCTCTCGATGGAACTCGGCGGAAAGTCGCCCTGCGTGGTCTTCGCGGACGCGGACCTTGATGCAGCCATCGACTCCGCACTGTTCGGCGTCTTCTCCCTCAACGGCGAGCGCTGCACCGCCGGCTCGCGGATCCTCGTGGAGCGGGAAATTTACGACGAGTTCTGCGAAAAGTATGCCGCCCGCGCGAAGACCATCGTCGTCGGCGATCCGCACGATCCGAAGACGCAGGTGGGCGCGCTGGTCCACCCGGAGCACTACGAGAAGGTCGCCTCGTACGTCGAGATCGGCAAGTCCGAGGGCCGGCTCCTCGCTGGCGGCGGCCGTCCGGAGCACCTGCCGGAGGGCAACTACATCGCGCCCACCGTTTTCGCCGACGTCGCGCCTGAGGCACGGATCTTCCAGGAGGAAATCTTCGGCCCTGTTGTAGCCATCACCCCCTTCGAGAACGACGACGAAGCGCTGGCTCTCGCGAACAACACCCGATACGGGCTCGCCGCCTACATCTGGACGCAGAACCTGACGCGCGCGCACAACTTCTCCCAGAATGTGGAGGCCGGCATGGTGTGGCTCAACAGCCACAACGTCCGTGACCTCCGCACACCGTTTGGTGGAGTGAAGGCGTCCGGCCTGGGCCACGAGGGCGGCTACCGCTCGATCGACTTCTACACCGACCAGCAGGCCGTGCACATCACGCTCGGATCTGTTCACACCCCCAAGTTCGGCAGCATCGAAGACTCCGCTGCCAACGAGGGCTAGTTCCCCCACCCCTGCTCAAAGAAGAGAAGACCAAAATGACTGACTTTGTTCTCACCCCCACCCTTCCTGCCCCGGACATTGTTCGCTGCGCCTACATGGAGATTGTGGTCACCGACCTCGCCAGATCCCGGGAGTTCTACGTGGACGTTCTCGGTCTGCACGTCACGGAGGAGGACGAGAACAACATCTACCTGCGCCCACTGGAGGAGTTCATCCATCACAACCTGGTGCTGCGTAAGGGACCGGTGGCCGCTGTCGCCGCTTTCGCCTACCGCGTGAAGTCTCCAGCCGAGGTGGACGCCGCCGAGGCCTACTACAAGGAATTGGGCTGCCGTACCGAGCGCCGGAAGGAAGGCTTCACGAAGGGCATCGGCGATTCCGTCCGCGTCGAGGACCCATTGGGTTTCCCTTACGAATTCTTCTACGACGTGGAGCACGTGGAGCGCCTCACCCAGCGCTACGACCTCTACTCCGCCGGCGAGCTGGTGCGTCTGGACCACTTCAACCAGGTCACCCCCGATGTGCCCCGCGGCCGGAAGTACCTCGAGGACCTCGGCTTCCGGGTCTCCGAGGACATCCAGGATTCCGACGGCGTGACCTACGCCGCGTGGATGCACCGCAAGCAGACCGTCCACGACACCGCGCTGACCGGCGGCAACGGGCCGCGCATGCACCACGTCGCGTTCGCCACCCACGAGAAGCACAACATCATCCAGATCTGCGACAAGATGGGCGCCCTGCGGATCAGCGACCGCATTGAGCGCGGCCCCGGGCGGCACGGCGTGTCCAACGCGTTCTACCTGTACATCCTGGACCCGGACGGCCACCGCATCGAGATCTACACCCAGGACTACTACACGGGCGATCCCGACAACCCCACCATCACCTGGGACGTCCACGACAACCAGCGCCGCGACTGGTGGGGCAACCCCGTTGTCCCGTCCTGGTACACCGAGGCCTCCCTGGTCCTGGATCTCGACGGCAACCCGCAGCCGGTCATCGAGCGGGAAGAGAAGAGCGAGATGGCGGTAACCGTCGGTGCCGACGGTTTTTCCTACACCCGCAAACAGGACGACGACGGCGGCCCGGCTTCCGGCGAACAGCGCGGCTTCAAACTCGGATCGCAGCTATAGCCATGCTGGACGACGCGACCATCGAGGCCATTGCTGACGAGCTGGTGGAAGCAGGGCGCAGCCGCACCCCTGTTCCACGGCTGACCGCCCGTTACCCGGACATGACCGTTGAGGATTCCTACGCCGTCCAGCAGCTGTGGCGCCGTCGTAATGAGGAAGCAGGACGCACCCTGGTGGGCCGCAAAATCGGCCTCACGTCCAAGGCCATGCAGGACGCCACCGGCATCACCGAGCCAGACTACGGCGCCATCTTCGATGACATGGTGCTGGAGACGGGCTGCTCAGTGGAGTGGGACAAATACACCCACCCGCGGGTTGAGGTGGAGCTCGCATTCGTTCTCAAGGATGCGCTCAACGGCCCCGGCTGCACCATCTTCGATGTCCTCAATGCCACGGACTACGTTGTTCCGGCGCTCGAAATCCTCGATTCCCGGATCGAGATGGAGGGCCGGACCATTGTGGACACCATCTCGGATAACGCCGCGATGGGAGCCATGGTGGTGGGCGGCCGTCCGGTGAAGCCCGACGCCGTCGACCTCCGCTGGGTGTCCGCCATCCTCTACAAAAACCAGACCGTGGAGGAGACCGGTGTCGCAGCAGGAGTGCTCGACCACCCAGCCAACGGTGTGCACTGGCTCGCCAACAAGATTGCCGCCCACGGAGACAGCCTGCGAGCCGGAGACATCATTCTCGCCGGCTCCTTCACCCGTCCGCTCTGGATCTCCAAGGGCGACACCGTGCACGCCGACTACGGACCCCTTGGAGCTGTGACATGCCACTTCCACTAAACGCCACTTTCCGCAACGTGATGGCCACGGCCGACCGTCCGCTCGCCGGCATGTGGGTTTGTTCGGGCAGCCCGCTGATCGCCGAGCTTTGCGCGGGGGCCGGCCTCGATTGGATCCTAATTGACGCCGAACACAGCCCGAACGGCCTCGAGTCGATCCTCGCCCAGTTGCAGGCAGTCCACGGTTACCCGGTGCACACCATGGTGCGGCCGCCCGTGAATGACACTGTCCTGATCAAGCAGTACCTGGACCTCGGCGTTCAGAACCTGCTCATCCCGATGGTTCATTCGGTGGCAGAGGCCGAAGCCGCTGTGGCTGCCACCCGGTACCCGCCGGAGGGAGTTCGGGGCGTCGGCTCCGCGCTGGCCCGCGCCGCCCGTTGGAACCGTGTCCCCGATTACCTTGCCCGGGCCGGGGAAACCGTCAGCGTGGCGGTTCAAATCGAGTCTGCAGCTGCCGTCGAGGTTGTGGAAGACATCCTCGCGGTAGAGGGCGTCGACGCCATTTTCATGGGCCCCGCCGACCTCGCCGCTTCCATGGGGCTGCTTGGACAGCAGGAGCACCCGGAGGTGCGTGCCGCCGTCGAGCGCTGCCTTGAAGCTGCGAAGAGAGCCGGCAAACCGGCCGGCGTGAACGCCTTCAACCCCGAAACCGCACGCCACTACCTGGATAGTGGGGCAAGTTTCATCCTGGTGGGCGCCGATGTCGCCCTGCTGGCCAGGGGCTCAGAAGCACTCACTGCCCAGTTCATTCCCGCCTCCGATGGCGATACCCCCGGCAGCTACTGACCTTTCGGAGGGCAACCCATGATTACTTCACTGCTTCACGGTTCGGGGGTCCAGGGAATAGATCTCGTAACCTTCCGAACTGCCGATGCGCTCAAAACCGCACCCAAGCAGGACACGAACGGAAGCCAGGTTAGCTGGCTGCACGCGGGCGCAGAACGGCTTCTCAGTGCCAAAAATGCTGACGATCTGAGGCAGTGCCTGTGCAACCATGGCGCGCGCGATTCCCCTGCCCCAGGCCGATGGCCGCACCCAGTATCCAACTTCGACACCGTCCTCGGTTAGCCAGGCAACCACCAGTCCCACCCTGTCATCGCGGGAATCTGTGGTTGGCTCCGCCGCAGTAAACCAGCGGGCGGCGCCCATAGTGTCAGCCGGTGCGCATTCGACGGCCTGAGCCACCCGCGCGTCTATGCGTTCGTCCGTCCAAGGTTGACCATCCCCCACGAACTTCACCACGCGGGGATCCTTGGCCAGGCTTGAGAAGAACTCCTGGTCGTCGGCTTTGAGCAGTCGGATCACAAGATTGGGCAGGTTGACTGGCTGGCCCGTCGGTTCAGTAACCACGAAGCCTAGTGTGCCAGATCCGGACCGACCGGGTGGCGACTAGTTGGCAAAGCTCAATCAGTCCTTTAGTCTCAGCAGATGGATGGATTCGACCCGGCCCACAGCTTCGGCCCCGATGTAGCGGGCCATTATGACGACGAACTCCGCGGCGATGAGGCAGAAACCGTCGAATTCCTCGCCGACCTCGCCGGAGGCGGACACGCCCTCGAACTGGCGGTCGGAACCGGCCGCATCGCCTTGCCCCTTGCGCAGAGGGGAATCACGGTCCATGGCATCGAGCTTTCCGGGCACATGATGGAGCGGCTTCGCGAGAAGGCGGGCGGGACGGATCTGGATGTTGTGCTGGGTGACATGTCCCGTGCATCAGCCCCGGGAAGCGGGTATTCGCTTGTCTACCTCGTCTACAACACCATCTTCAACCTGCTCACCCAGGAGGGACAGGTGCGTTGCTTCGAGAACGCAGCCCGGCATCTGAGCGCGGACGGCGTGTTCGTGGTTGAAACGGGTGTTCCCTCCGCCTGGCTCCGGCGGGACCAGTTTATCAACGTCGAGAAGCTCACCAATGATCGGGTGGTCCTCGACGTCAACCGCTATGATCCCGTCACCCAGATCCTGGACGAAAGCCACATCTCCCTGACCAACGACGGCGTGAAATTGGGTCCAATCTCATGTCGCCTGATCTGGCCGAGCGAAATGGACCTCATGGCCCGGATCGCCGGATTGCGGCTGGCCAAGCGCACTGGTGGCTGGCGGGGCGAACCCTTCACCGCGTCGAGCACCCGGCACATCAGCGTCTACGCGCGCTAGCTGCGGCGGGGCGGCAGGCGCGGCACCCAAAGTTCCGTCGTCGTCATTCTCTGCTTTGTGAAGTAGCCTACTTTTCACCGTCAGTTCATCTGTTGTTCACCTGTATCGTGGACCTGTGGTTTTGCATCGCTCGCTTCCCCTTGCCCTCAGCTGTGCTGTCGGTTTAACTGTCTCGTCCTGCGGCTCCGATTATCCGCTTGGGCCGGAACAGGAAGCGGCAGCGCAGAACGCAACCTCAACCCTCAGCGGAACCATCACCGGAGCGGGCTCTTCCGCGCAGGGGCCCGCGATGAATGCCTGGCAGGCAGATTTCTCAACCATCCACCCCGATATCCGAGTGCAGTATTCCCCCGACGGCTCCGGGGCTGGCCGCGGCGCCCTTCTGGCCGGTGCCGTGGACTTCGCCGGATCCGATGCCTACCTGAGCGATGAGGAACTCGAGGAATCCCGCGAAGTGTGCGGGCCGGAAGGCGCATTCAACATCCCGGCCTACGTTGCACCGATCAGCATCGCGTTCAACCTGCCCGGGATCGATTCGCTGAACCTTGACGCCGAGACCATTGCGCGCATTTTCCGCGGGGAGATCGAAACGTGGAATGACCCCGCGATCGCAGGCCAAAACCCCGATGTCGAACTGCCGGACACGCGGGTCGCGCCAGTCAGCCGCTCCGATGACTCCGGAACCACGGAAAACTTCACCGACTACCTGCACGCCGTGGTGCCGGACGTCTGGACCCATGAGGCTGACGGCACCTTTCCCGGTGAATTGGCCGGTGAGAATGCCAAGGGCAACGCCGGTGTTGTAAGCACGGTCTCCGGCACCGAAGGCGCGGTCACCTACGCCGACGATTCCGCCGTCGGGCCCCCGCTCGGCCGCGCCAAGCTTCTGGTAGGTGACGAATATGTCGAGGTGAGCCCCGAAGCTGCGGCTGCCGCCGTCGACGTTGCGGAGCCGGTCGATGGACGCGCCGAGTTCGATATCGCCCTCAATCTTGACCGCGGGACCACCGTCGCAGGAGCCTATCCGCTGGTGCTCGTCTCCTACCACATCTTCTGCTCGACCTACGAGGACGAGGAAACGGCGAACCTGGTACGAACCTTCGGCTCGTTCGTGGTGAGCGCCGAGGGCCAGGCAGCGGCGGCGGACGCGGCGGGCAGCGCTCCGATCTCCCAGAGCCTGTCCGAGCGGGCAACCGAGGCGATCAGCACAATCAGCGTCCGGAACTGACAGCGAAAGGGACCCACCGTTCTGGTGAGTCCCTTTCCCAGGTCAATTCCGTTGCGCTAGACGGGGTTCACTGCCCGCGGTCCGCCTGATTCCGGATCATCCAGTGATGGATCGGCAAGCCCTACACCGCCAGCCAATGGATCTGCGGTGTTTCCCGCCGAGCCCGAGCCAGGAGCATCGACATCTCCGCGCCACGCGCCGGTTTCGCCACCCTGCTTCTCGATGAACTCCTTGAACCGCTGCAGGTCCGACTTCACCTGGCGGTCATCTGCGCCAACCACAGCGCCCAGCTTCTCAGCGAACCCTTCCGGGTCCCAGTCCAGCTGGACCATGACGCGGGTGACGCTGTCATCCAGCCGGTGGAAGGTAACGACGCCGGCATGGGACTTTCCGTCCGTACTCTTCCAGGCAACGCGCTCGTCGGGGTGCTGCTCGGTGATCTCGGTGTCGAACTCGCGCTCGACTCCGCCAATCTTGGTGATCCAGTGGCTGTGGGTCTCGTCCTTCTGGGTGATCGACTCAACGCCTCCCATGAACTCCGGGAAGGTCTCGAACTGAGTCCACTGGTTGTACGCGGTGGACACCGGAACTGATACGTCGATTGATTCCTGAACGGTTGCCATGGTGTTCCTCCTACTGGTTGAAGTCACTGACTACTTCACGCCACGCTAACCCACCGCGGCGTCACGAATCAATAAATTGGTAAGTTTACTTAGGATGTTCCCAGCAACTGGATTTCACGGAATCAGCAGCACTAGGCTGAAGCTGATGATGGCAGCGCTAAGCAGCCGGATTTCCGACACGAGTGGAGGATGTTATGAAGGCGTCAAAGACCCTGACCGACAATATGCAGGCAGTGCTGGTTGACCTCGTTGAGCTGCACCTGCAGGGTAAGCAGGCCCACTGGAACGTCGTCGGGAAGAACTTCCGCGACATGCACCTGCAGCTGGACGAAATCATCGAGGACGCGCGGCTCTTCGCTGACCAGATGGCCGAGCGCATGCGCGCCCTGCACGCCGTTCCCGACGGACGCAGCGCCACCGTGGCGAAGAGCACCTCGCTGAACGATTTCCCTTCAGGCCTCGTGGACACCAAGGACACCGTCACCATGGTGGTCGCGATGCTTGAAGCATCAGTCGGCCGCATGCGTGAGGTCCACGACCAGATCGACGAGGAAGACCCAACTACAGCGGACATCCTCCACGGATTCATCGAGAAACTGGAGCAGTATGCCTGGATGGTGGACGCCGAGAACATGCAGGCCACTGCCACAGTGGTGAAGCCAACCAAGAAGTAGTTCTCTCCTGAGAAGCAGCTGAAGCGGGAGGCCATTCGGCCTCCCGCTTCCGTGTTTAATCCTGCCTTCTGTGTTCGATCCTGCTCAGTGGCCGGCGCCGAGCTTGCCTGCCATCCGTTCCCGCATGTTCACACTGGCGTCATTGAGGCCGATGATCTCGACCTCCTTGCCGTGGTGGTGGTACTTCTCGGTGATTGCGTCCAGTGCGGCAATTGTCGATGCATCCCAAAGGTGGGAGGCGTGCATGTCGATGACGATCCTCCGTGGATCGTGTGCGTACTCGAACTGGGTGTAAAGGTCATTCGAGGACGCAAAGAACAGCTCGCCGTCGACCCTGTAGGTGGCGACTTCCTCACCATTCAATTCAAGAATGATGCGTTCCACGGTGACAAAGTGGGCAACCCTGCGGGCGAAGAGCACCATCGCAGCCAGCACGCCGATCCCGACGCCGATTGCGAGGTTGTGGGTGGCTACGGTTGCCACCACGGTGGCCGCCATGACCAGGGTTTCGCTCTTGGGCATCATCCTCAGGGTGGCGGGTTTGATGCTGTGCCAGTCGAATGTGGCGATGGAAACGTAGATCATCACAGCCACCAGGGCGGCCATCGGGATGACCGCCACCAGGTCACCAAGGACGACCACGAGAATGAGGAGGAAAACGCCGGCAAGGAAGGTGGAAATCCGGGTGCGCGCCCCCGAAGCCTTCACGTTGATCATGGTCTGGCCGATCATGGCGCAGCCGCCCATTCCGCCAAAGAAGCCGGTGATGATGTTGGCTGCGCCCTGGCCCCAACTCTCCCGGGTCTTCCCCGAGCGGGTGTCGGTGATGTCGTCGACGAGCTTCGCCGTCATCAGCGATTCCAGCAGTCCCACCAACGCTACGGCGAGCGCGAAGGGGAAGATCACCTGCAGCGTCTCGAAAGTCAGGGGCACGTTGGGAATGAACAGCGACGGCAGGCTGTCCGGCAGTTCGCCCTTGTCTCCGACGGTGGGTACGGTGACCGCCGCGAAGACGGTGATGAGCGTCAGCACTACGATCGCCACCAGGGGTGCGGGAACCACTTTGGTGAAGCGTGGGAGGCCAAACACGATGAGCAGGCCCAGCGCCGTCAGCGGGTAGACCAGCCAGGGTACGCCCAGCAGTTCGGGGACCTGCGACATGAAGATGAGGATGGCCAGGGCATTGACGAAGCCCACCATGACCTGTCGGGGAATGAAGCGCATGAGTTTCGCGACGCCGAGCGCTGCCAGGACGATCTGGAAGACACCGCCCAGGATTACCGCGGCGATGAAATAATCCACGCCGTGGCTCGCGACGAGTGGAGCTATGACCAGCGCGATTGCTCCCGTTGCCGCCGAGATCATTGCCGGCCTTCCACCCAGGAACGCGATGGAGACTGCCATGGTGAAGGACGCGAACAACCCCAGGCGTGGATCAACCCCGGCGATGATCGAGAAGGCGATCGCTTCTGGAATCAACGCCATGGCTACAACAAGGCCAGCCAGCACCTCGGTCTTCAGGAGGCGGGGAGACTTCAGTGTCAACCGGACAGACTGCCGCTGTTCAGGGCTCAGGGTCGGTTTGGGGGGTGCGCTCACTGTGGTCACAAGAACTCCGTCTACAGGTCAGGAAGGCATACTGGACCTTCATCAGGTGGTTTGGGGGCGCAGCTTTGCGCAAAAGTCAACCGGCCAAGGTTTGGGCGCCGGAACCCGCTCAACAACCCTAACCTAACGTGAGGGTAGGATTGTAATCAGACGTCGACGGAAGAGTGAACGGTGAGTGAAACACAGGTCGAAGCGCAGGCCGAGGCAACCATGCACATTGGTGAACTGGCTGAAGCTACCGGATTGTCCCTTCGGACTATCCGTCATTATGACGAGTTGGGTCTGCTGCCAAACACCACACGGACTGAGGGTGGCTTCCGCATCTTCACCCAGTCCGACCTTGAGCGTCTGCTGGTTATCCGTTCCATGAAACCGCTGGGCTTCACTCTCGAGGAAATGGTTGAGCTGCTGGAGATCGTTGATCGTCTCTCAGAAGACTCAGGGACGCCCGAACTCCGCCGGAAGCTCGACGACTACATCGCCGACGCCACGGCGAAGCGCGAAAAGCTCGCCCTCAAGCTGCAGCAGGCAGACCGCTTCATTGACGAACTTCGCGGCAAATAGCCTCTCTCAGTTGCCTGGGAAGTTGGGACGCTCCTTCGCTAGAAAAGCTCGGGTACCTTCGGCTTTGTCCGCGAGTGTGAACGCCCGCCGGAAGGATTCAGCTTCAACCTTCAGCCCGTCAGCTGTGCTGAGACCTTGTGTCTGCGGCAGAGTCCTTTTAACAAGTGCGACGGCGGCGGGAGACTGCCGCGCCACCAGGTCCAGGGTGCTTCGGGCGCCGTCGATCAGTTCTTCGACAGTGCCGAAGACAGCGGTGACCAACCCCGCACGGTGGGCTTCTTCGGCTCCCAGCCGGCGCCCGGTGTAGAGAAGCTCCCTGGCCAGCGCCGCCCCAACGTACTGGGGAAGGCGCACCGACCCACCAAAGCCCGGCACCAACCCGAGGCTCACTTCCGGCTGGCCGAAGGATGCAGTGGACGCGGCGTAAACCACGTCGCACGCCATCGCGAGTTCGCAGCCGCCGCCCAGAGCAAAGCCATTCACCGCCGCGATGACGGGGACAGGGAGCTGCTCGATGGCGAGGGTGACCTGCTGCATCCGGGTGCTGTAGGCGAACGCCTCGTCGGGGGTCATGTCCGTCATTTCGCGGATATCAGCACCGGCCACGAAAGCCTTCCCGGCACCGGTGATGACGACACCGCGTACGGGCCACGCGCCGTCGTCGTTATTCAGGGCCTCTGACACTGCGCCGATGCAGTGCTCCAGGTCTTCGATGACCTTCGAGGAGAGGGCATTGAGGGCGTCTGGACGATTGACTGTGATCGTCAGGATCGAGCCGCGGATGTCTGTGAGGAGCGTGGGATAGGCAGGAAACTGCATGCAGATAAGGGTACTGCGGATTCTACGGTGCTAACCGGGCTGGAATTGTCGGAGGCGGATGGCACCTTTACGGGAAGGCGAATCGAAGGAGCATTCCATGACCGACCTCATCTTCCACCCTCCATGCTCGGCGCTTGAACTGGCTGATATTTGGCCGGAGGAACCGTTCAATGCTTACCGGTTTGAGAGGCAAATAGCGCGTGAGGGGTTCATCGTCCGCTACCGGCAGGCGGGGTTGGACCTGCCTTCCGTATACACGGTTGGGTTAACCGACTTCGGTCTGCCCGAATTGATTCTGTACGGCCAGAGTCCGGGGCACGTGCGTCATGCCTGGTCGTTGATCGGGCCTGCGCTGCACACACTCACGCAGGCCGGGCAGATGGTTTTCCACGGCCAGTTCGATGGTCAAACGGTGCAGGTGCGGACGGAATCTTTGCACCGGCTCACTGATGCGTACCGGTTGTACGGGTCCGGGGGATTCACTGCTCTGCAGGTCTACTGGAACGTAGGAACCGATAATCACATGCCGCAGCAATGGGAGATCCGGTTCCTAGCCTCGCAACCGTTCCTCGGTCCAGGAACCCTGGGGGACCTGGTTCAGGAACGCAATGGCTAGGGCAGCAGGTCCGGCGGGATCAGCAGCAACAGGCCCACGCCGGTTCCATTGAAAACCACGTGCGTGACAATCGCCGGCCCCAACCGCCCGCTCATCACCGTGACCACCCCACACATCAAGCCCACAACCGAAGTGCTGAGAAGGAGGTAAACAGACGAACGCAGGTCAGCAACTGCACCCGTATGCAGTAGTCCAAACGCCAGCGAACTCGCCAGAACGGCGATGACTGTGGCGGTCATGAGGGATCGTCGCTGCACCGCAGGAGTGACGGCATCCTTTTTGGGTCCAGTGCGCCGCAGCCACAGGGCATTCTGCATACCGCGCAATACGAGGCCGCGGTTGAACAATTCTTCAAGGAACGGGGCTATAAGTACGCCCCCAAGCACTCCGTTGATCAGCAGCCACGTCGTTTCCCCGGTGAGGAAGAGCTCCGCGTTGCCCTGGATCTCTTCGCCATCCTGCAGCGGCCAGAGCAGCGTGAGCAGGGCGAGGAGAATCGCGAGGACAACGCGGGCTGCCACACCAACGCCCAACCCGATGGCGAGATCCACCCAACGGAACCGCAACCCGAAGTCCCGCGCCAGGGAACGGAACCCGTGCCGCCGCGACGCGTACAGCGTGACCCCGAGCATCGCCGTCCAGGTCAGGAGGAGGGACGCAAAGACCAACGGTGGACCGAAGGGAATGACCTCGACGAGCGCAAGTGTCCCAGCCAGCGGCAACACCACAACAAGCACCAGGCCTGCGAGCGCCAATCCCGCTCCCCAGCGCGGCGCGGTCAAACCCGTTGCGGTGACCTGTGCGGGGTTGGCGAGGCGTAACCCGGCCGACGCGACAGGAGTGCCCGGCGCCTCAGGGGTGCTGGCAGGCACGCCGGGCGACGTCTGGGCAGCGGTCTGGCGGGCGCCGTCGTCGTTGGTCATTTCCGAACCAACCGTCCAACTGTTGGGGCGGGTTCGGTGGGAATGTCCGGGATCGGGGCCATGCAAGCACCCTACCGGCACCCCATGGGAAAGCGCCCCGTGAAGATTCCGGGCACAGGCAGTTGACGCGGAATGCGCAGGGGTTCTTTAGTGTGAAGGGACATCGACTGCAGGGAGTGGGAATGAGCGGGTTCGGGTTGCCGGAGGGTTTTGTGTTCGGGACATCCACGGCGGCGGCGCAAATTGAAGGCGCGGTCAATGAAGGCGGTCGCGGGCCGAGCATTTGGGATGAGTATGCGAGCCAGCACGGCAACATCCTGGACGCCTCGAGCCCGGCCATTGCGTGCGACCACTACAACCGGCTTGAGGAGGATCTCGACCTTTTGGCCCAGCTGGGCGGCAAGGCGTACCGCATGTCGATCGCGTGGCCCAGGATCCAGCCAACAGGCGTTGGTCCCGCCAATCCGGAAGGGCTTGCGTTCTACCACCGGCTGCTGGATGGGTTGCTCGCGCGGGGTATTGAACCGTGGGTCACGCTGTACCACTGGGACCTTCCGCTCGCGCTGCAGGATGCCGGCGGCTGGCAGAACCGGGACACCATTGACGCGTTCGCCGACTACACGCGCATCCTCCGGGATGAGTTTGGAAGCAAGGTTGCCGCGTGGATGACGGTCAATGAGCCGGTGGTGCATACGGGCGTTGGTCATGCGATCGGGCGGGCTGCACCGGGGCTGATGCTGTTAGGCAGCGCTTTCTCCGTGGCCCATCACCTGCTGCTGGCGCACGGGCGGGCCGTTCGGGTGTTGCGGGAGACGCTGGACACGCCAATCGGCGTCGTCAATAACCACTCTCCGGTGGAACCAGCCAGTGATTCCGACAGAGACCGGAACCTTGCCCTCCTTTACGACCACTACCACAACGGGCAGTTCGCTGGTCCCCTGCTGACCGGCGAATACCCGGCAGATCTCGCCGAAATCGAGGGCGTATCCCTTGAGGTGATCCAGAACGGGGACATGGACATCATCTCCACGCCCCTGGATTTCTACGGCATCAACTACTACTTCCCCACGAAGATCGGGCCCGCGCCACCGTTGTTTCCCGTTCCGTTCATGCCGAAGGAATACTCGGACGTGCCGAAGACTGACTTCGACTGGCCGGTCATTCCGAGCGGCCTCACCACTGTCCTGAAGCAGCTCAAGGAGCGCTACCCCAACATCCCGCCGATCTACATCACCGAGAACGGCTGCGCCTACGACGACGGTCCCGGCGGCGACGTCGAAGATACCCGCCGCATCGAGTTCCTCGAGCAGCACCTCGCCGCGATAGGTGATGCCGTTGCCGATGGCGTGGACGTGCGCGGCTACTTCCACTGGACGCTGATGGACAACTGGGAATGGCAGGAGGGCTACACGAAAAAGTTCGGGCTCATCCGGATGGAGCCTGCGACTTTGGACCGTATTCCGCGGGCATCATTCCATCGGTACGCCGAGATAATCGCCGAGCACGGAGCAGGGTTGAGCTTTAAGCCGCCGCTGGCTGCTGAGGCCAGCTAACGACGTCGGCCGCGGGCCTTTTTAGCTGCCTGGGCGCCTTTGGTGCCGGTGGGCTTCCGCTTGCCGAGTACCTGCTTGCTGCCGGTTTGCTTGCCGGTTTGTTTTTTGGGCGCTTTCTTTTTCTCGGGTGCCTCCGTCTGAGCGGAAGGTTGCCGCGAGCTGCGCGCGGTCCTTCCCCGAACGATCCCGATGAACTCCTCGATGTCATCGGTGGTGTTGTCCTCGACCCAGGCGACGGCGATGGTTGTGACCGGCGCATCCGGAACCACCAGCGCCACAACGTCCCGCCGGTTGTAGTGCCGGGCGACGGACATGGGAAGTACGACGACGCCGGCGCCAGACGCCGCGATTTCCACCGCCAGTTTGGGCCCACCGCATTCCGCCACGTCGAGGAGTGTTTCGCCTGCAAGTTCGGCGGTTGGAACCTCCTCGAGGAGGGTGAGCTCATTCTCTTTCGAGACCACCACAACGGCCAGTTCCTCGTAGAGCGGGATAACGCTGAGGGAGTCCCTGTTGATGGGGAGGCGCGTGAAGGCGATGTCCACGGAGCCGATCCTGAGTGCGGAGGCCAGGGCGTCGTCGTCGTACTCGGTTGCTTCGATCGGAAGGTCCGGGTTCCGCTCGCGCCAGCGGCCCACCCATTTCCCGGGCGTCACTCCGGGAACAAAACCGATGCTCAGGGCGGGAGATTGGGGCTGGGGCACGTCCTCACTGTAACCCGGGCGTCAGGCGCGCTGGCGCTCGGCGCGGGGGCTTCCCCACCACCACGCGAGTCTCGCTACGCTCGGCGCGGGGGCTTCCCCACCACCGCGCGAGTCTCGCTACGCTCGGCGCGGGGCCCTCGGCCAGTACGCTTGAAGGATGACTCCCGCTAAATCCCCGCAGACCATGAAGCCGGCCACTGCCGCAAAGAAGCTGGGCATCTACCTGCCCGCCACACCGCAGGAGTTCCAGGACAACGACATCAGCCGGAATGACTTCAACGAACTTCAGGAAACCCCGCCCGAGTGGCTGGCCGAGCTGCGCCGGACCGGCCCGCACCCGCGTCCGGTTGTGGCGCAGAAACTGGGCGTCTCCATCAGTGGCCTCGCCCGTGGTGAAATCACGGAACCGCTGACAACGGCAGAAATCACCGAGTTGCTGCAGGCTCCGCCGGAGTGGCTGGTTGCCGAGCGTTCCACAATGGCGCGTGTGCGTGAGGACGAGAAGAAGGCGAAAGAAGCCAAGCGCGCTAAACGCTAGGGCTTACGCCGGGTTCAGCGGCGCGATCAACAGCGGACTGTCTTCCCGCACTGGGCCTACCTCATGGAACTGCAGCCGCTCGGCAACGGGCGTGGCAGCGGCAACCGCCTCATCGGCCAGCTCCTGTGTTCCTTTGGTCCGCGGGTTGAGCCACTCGTTCCAGAATTCCCTGGGCAGGGTTACGGGCATGCGGCCGTGGATCTCCGCGACTCCACCCACGGCCTCCCGGGTCATGATGGTGGAGGAAAGCACCCAGCGGTTCGGATGGTCATCGGGGAGCTCCCTGTTTCGCCACCAGGCATACAGGCCCGCAAAAACCACCGGTTCGCCGGGCAGATGAATGTAGAACGGGGTCTTGGTTTTCCCTTCGGTTCGCCATTCGTAGTACCCGCTTGCTGGAATGAGGGCCCGTCTGGTCTCCAGCGACGGCTTGAAAGTGGGCTTGCTGCCCACCGTTTCCGCCCGCGCGTTGAAGGTTGGTCCCTTTGTCTTCAGTTCCTTGGAGAACGACGGCGTCAGCCACCACCGCGCTCTCTCCATACGGCGGGTAACAGACTCACCCTCAGGAGACTCCTTCAGTGATTCCATGACCACACGGATTGGGTCGGTAGGGCTGATGTTCCATGAGGGTTCGGGCATGTCATCTCCGACCGTATCGACGTCGAAAAGGTCCACCAGATCCTTGTTTGAACCCGCCACCACAAAGCGTCCGCACATGTTGAACAGGCTACTGGAAGTCCCCTCCTCCACAAGTAGGAATGCCGATTGACTTAATCGAACATGAGTTCGAATATTAAGTGTGAGTTCAACAGCAGCCGCCTACGCGCCACCCGCGGGTCCCTCCCCGCAGGGTACCGAGCGGGTGCTGTCTGCTGTGGAGCATAAAGCCGTGCTCAAAGCTGACCTCCAGTCCAAAATCAACTCGATGCAGAGCAGTCGGCTTTCCTCACGGAGGCTGCCAACCGTACCGGTTTTGGCCGGAATCCTCCCGGGCGGTGGGTTGCAGGCCGGGGCGGCATACTCGGTCACCAACTCCACCACGCTTGCCATGGCCATGCTCGCCGGCCCTTCCGGTGCGGGTGCCTGGTGCAGTGTGGTCGGCATGCCCACTTTCAGCGTTGAGGCTGCCGCCAGCCTGGGCATCGCGCTGGACCGGCTGGTTCTGATTCCCCACCCAGGGGATCAATGGCTTACGGTCACCGCGGCAATGGTGGATGTGGTGTCAATTGTTCTGACCAACGTGCCCGCGCACGTCACTCCATCGGATGCCTCCCGTCTCATGGCGCGTGTTCGTCAACGGGGTACTGCCCTCGTAACCATGGGACCCTGGCCGCAAAGCGAGGCCACGCTCAGCGTCACCCGCAGCAACTGGCAGGGCCTCGGTTCCGGCACAGGGCATCTCAGAAGCCGTCGGATGAGAATCACGGCGAACACCTCCACCGGCCGCCCACGCACAGCAGACTTGTGGCTTCCAGACCTCAACCACGGGCAATGGACGGAACCTGACCGCACTGCTGGCGCGGGTTCGGGCCAGCAGGAATTCTTCCCCCAGACGGCGCGTGCATCATGACACCTTCCCGCTCACACAGGGACGCACCGGCGGCCCCAACCACCACCCGCACCATGGTGCTGTGGTGCCCCGACTGGCCCATTACGTCAGCTCTTCGTGAACACAACCTGTCAGCAGACCACCCGGTTGCTCTTATCGAGAAAGGGGAAGTATTTGCATGCTCCCCTTCCGCCAGGGAACAGGGCGTCAAACGCGGGCTACGCATCCGGGAGGCCCAGGCGCGCTGCACCAACCTCACCGCGCTTCCTTATGACCCGGCGCAGGATGCTCGGGTCTTTGAACCAGTCATCGCGGCGGTGGAAAAGATCATGCCCGGAGTGCAACTGGTCCGTCCCGGCCTGTGTGCGCTCCACACCAAAGGCCCTGCCCGGTATTACGGAAGTGAAGAGCAGGCTGCAGCTGTCCTGTTGAAGGCACTCGCCACCATCGGGCTGACAGCCACCCGTGTAGGAGTTGGCGACAGCCCTTTCGCTGCGGAGCATGCGGCCCGTGCAACAGAATTCCTGGATGATCCGGTTGTGGAACCTGTGTGGATCATTCCTCCGGGCCAGTCGGCCACATTTTTGAGTAGTTTCCCGCTGGAAGTGTTGGAGGAGCCAACGCTGGCGGTACTGCTACGCCGTCTGGGCATCCGCACGCTCGGGGATTTTGCCGCACTCACCCTCGCCGACGTCCGAAACCGTTTCGGCGCTGAAGGCGCACTCGCCTATCTCAAAGCAAGCGGATTCGACCACCACAGCGTTGTGGAGAGGAAGCCGCCAGTCGAGCTCGACGTCGTCGTGCACTGTGAACCCCCGCTGGCACGCATTGACGAGCTCACCTTCACCCTCCGGCTTTCAGCGGAAAGGTATGTTGACCAGCTGCAGGACGCAGGGCTGGTGTGTACGGCCCTGATAATCAGGTTGCAGTCAGAGTCCGGCCAGGAATCCGAGCGGCGCTGGCAGCATCCACGCTGGTTTGACGCCGATGATGTGCTTGACCGCGTGCGCTGGCAACTGCAGGGCAGCGGAAATATTGAGCACGGCCTCAGTTCCGGGATCAGCCGCGTGCAGATTGTGCCGGACATCGTTGAAGACCTCAGCGACCACGCAGACGGGCTATGGGGAACCGGGCCGGAGGAGAACATCCATCACGGCCTGGCAAGGGTGCAAAGCATGCTGGGCCACGGCGCGGTGCTGACGGCCATGATCGCAGGCGGGCGGATGCTCACCGACAGGCGCGTCTTCATCCCATGGGGAGACCCGCCGTCGGACGCCGCCGTCCACAGCCGCGGCCTTCCGTGGCCGGGAAGCCTCCCCGGCCCGGTTCCAGCCACAGTGTTCGAGGAACCACACCCCGTTCGGGTGCTGGACGGGGTGGGTAACAGTGTCGACGTCGATGACAGGGGACTACTAACAGCCGTTCCGTCCACACTGGCGACAACTCCAACAACCCACACCGTAATTTCCTCCTGGGCCGGCCCATGGCCCATTACCGAACGCTGGTGGGATGCCGCAAGCCGCACACTCAACCGATTTCAGGTTGTTGATGAATCCGGAACCGCCTGGCTTCTCCTCCTCGAAGACCACCGCTGGTGGGCCGAGGCCAGCTATGACTGAGCACTTCTTCTGCGGGGTGGGCCTGAATGGGCTTCAATAACCCGCCCATCCCCTGGTCGGAATTCGAGCGGACGCTCTCGGACCGCCGTCGTCCCGGCCCACCTCCCCAGGGCGCGCCTCCCCTCGGCGCCGACGGCGGAGACAGCCCTGCCTGGTCGCTCAAGCGCCACCCATACCTGCCGCCAGAGGAGCCGGCTCCGGCGCCAACCGGACCCGTGGTGCCCTACGCGGAACTGCACGCCCACTCGAACTTCAGCTTCCTCGACGGCGCCGCCAGCCCGGAACAGTTGGTCGAGGAAGCCCATCGGCTCGGCCTCCACGGGCTGGCGTTGACGGACCATGACGGCCTCTACGGCATCGTCCACCTCGCCGAAGCGGCAGAAAAGCATCCCGGGCTGTCCACCATCTACGGCACCGAACTCTCACTCGAGCTCAGCAAGCCGCAAAACGGGGAGCCTGATCCGGAGGGCAGGCACCTGCTCATCCTTGCCCGCGGGACACAGGGCTATCACCGGCTTGCCGCTGCGATCACTGAAGCCCAGCTGAAGCCCGACGCCGAGAAGGGCAAGCCCCGCTACAACCTCAGCGAGCTTGCAGGTAGGGCGGAGAACAGCTGGATGATCCTCACGGGGTGCCGCAAAGGAACGGTCCGGCACGCACTGGTCAATGAAGGCATCGAGGAAGCTGAGCGGGAAGCCAAGCGGCTGGTTGACCTGTTCGGGGCGGGTAATGTCGCCGTCGAACTCTACGACCACGGCAATCCCCTGGACAGCACGCACAATGATGCCCTGGCTGCTATCGCCGCCCGGTTGAAACTTCCCGTTGTGGCCACCAACAACGTGCACTATGCCGTGCCTCAACAGCACAAGGTGGCCACAGCCCTCGCGGCCGTCCGGGCCCGCAGGTCACTTGATGACATGAATGGATGGCTGCCGTCGTCGGGAGCAGCTCATTTGCGCAGTGGTGCAGAAATGGCTGCGCGTTTCGCCGCTTATCCGGGAGCAGTGGAACGGACGGTGGAACTGGCGGATGAACTCGCGTTCACATTGAGGAGCGTCAAACCCGGGCTACCGAAACTGAATCTCCCTGCAGGCCATACCCAAATGAGCTGGTTGCGGAAGCTGGTGTGGGAAGGTGCCGCGAAGTTCTATGCGGGCCGCGGTGATGACGTCCGGGAACGCATCGAGAAGGAACTGAAGGTCATCGAGGAGAAGGACTTCCCCGGCTATTTTCTGATCGTCCATGACCTGGTCCGCTTTGCACGCAGCAGGGGGATTTTGTGCCAAGGGCGCGGATCCGCCGCAAACTCCGCGGTGTGCTATCTCCTGGAGGTCACCGCCGTCGACTCCATCCACTACGAACTTCCCTTCGAACGGTTCCTCTCCAGCCTTCGGGATGAGGAACCGGATATCGACGTTGACTTCGACTCCGACCGCCGCGAGGAAGTCATCCAGTACGTCTACCAGAAGTACGGGCGGTTCAACGCGGCACAGGTGGCCAACGTCATCACCTACCGCCCAAAGTTCGCGGTACGGGACATGGCTAAGGCACTCGGGCACAGCCCCGGACAGCAGGATGCCTGGTCCAAGCAGGTTGAACGTTGGGGCGGCCTGGTCTCCAGCGATGACCACGACATCCCCGAATCCGTGGTGGAACTGGCGCAGGGAGTGCTGAAGTTTCCCCGCCACATGGGCATCCACTCGGGCGGAATGGTCCTGACCGACCGCCCTGTCGGCGAGGTCTGCCCCATCGAGCACGGGCGCATGGACGGCCGTACCGTCCTGCAATGGGATAAGGACGACTGCGCCTGGATGGGCCTGGTCAAATTCGATCTGCTGGGCCTTGGGATCATGGCCGCCATCCAGTACAACTTCGACCTCGTGAAGAAGCACTTCGGCGAAGAGTGGACGCTGCACACCATCCCCCGGGAGGAACAGGGCGTCTACGATCAACTGTGCTTCGCCGACTCCATCGGCGTGTTCCAGGTGGAGAGCCGCGCCCAGATGGGCATGCTTCCGCGGTTACAGCCACGCCGGTTCTACGACCTCGTCATCGAAGTGGCGCTGGTGCGTCCCGGGCCCATCCAGGGTGGAGCAGTGCACCCCTACATCAAACGGAAAATGGGTGAAGAGGAGGAAAGCTACCTCCACCCCAAGCTGGTGCCCGTGCTGAAACGGACCCTCGGTGTGCCGCTTTTCCAGGAACAGCTCATGCAGATGGCCATGGTGGTGGGGAACTGCTCGGGTGCCGACGCCGACCAGCTTCGCCGTGCGATGGGCTCCAAACGCGGGCTCGAACGAATCGACACCATCAAGGACAAGCTCTACGCGGGCATGAAGGAGAACGGCATTACCGGCGAGGTCGCCGATTCGGTTTACCGGAAAATCCAGGCCTTCGCCAACTTTGGGTTCGCCGAAAGCCATTCCATCAGTTTCGCGCTGCTCGTCTACGCCAGCGCCTGGCTGCGCCTCCACTACCCCGGCGCATTCCTCGCCTCACTCCTGCGTGCCCAGCCCATGGGCTTCTACTCACCCCAAACCCTGGTGGCCGATGCCCGCAGGCACGGCGTCAAGGTGCTTCGCCCCGACATTCTGCTCTCGGAAATCCATGCGGATCTTGAGTTGGAGGTCGAGTTGGGACTGAAGCACGAACACAGCGACGCTGGCCCCACAGGGCCCGATTCCTGCCTCAACTTCGATCAGCCCCCCGTCGGTAAATTCGACCGCAGCATCCCCTTCGACTCCGACGCCCACCGACGGGATGGCAACTTCGCGGTGCGTCTCGGACTGGACAGCGTGCAGTCGATCGGCAAGAAGCTGGCGAAAACCATCGTCGAGGAGCGTGTTGCCAACGGCCCCTTCGAGAGCATGGGCGACCTCGCCCGCCGGACAGAACTGAATTCCGGCCAAATCGAGGCGCTGGCTGCCGCGGGAGCCTTTGATTCCCTGGGGCTGTCCCAACGTGAAGCGCTCTGGAATGCCGGGCCAGCTTCCACCGAACGCGAAGGGCAAATCAAGGGGACCACTGTCTACATCCAGCCGCCGCTGTTCCCGGACCTCACCGACGTCGACCGCGTAGCTGCTGATCTGTGGTCAACCGGCATCACCACCGATGACCACCCCGTTCGCCATGCCAGGCAAGCATTACGACGCCGGGGCGCACTGAGCGCTGCCGACCTCCTGACCGCCGAGTCGGGAAAGCGCGTGGAAGTCGGTGGGGTCGTCACCCACCGGCAGCGTCCTGCCACCGCAAGCGGCATCACCTTCATGAATCTGGAGGATGAGACCGGATTGGTCAATGTCATCTGCTCCGTTGGGGTCTGGCAGCGGTACCGCCGCATAGCCAGGGAAGCAAGCAGTGTGCTGGTCCGCGGCATGCTGGAACGGTCTGATGAAGGGGTGGTGAACCTGGTGGCGGACAAATTCGAGATTCTACGTTTGAAGGCAGCCACTAAATCCCGTGACTTCCGATGATCCGCGAGCCGTATCGCTGCAAAGAAAACCGCAAAGAAAAAGCGCCCCGACCATACGGCCGGAGCGCTTCAATTCGACGTGCGCGAGGGGGGATTTGAACCCCCACACCCTTTCGGATACTGGCACCTGAAGCCAGCGCGTCTGCCGTTCCGCCACTCGCGCGTGTAAGAAATAGTCCTAAGAACAGCAGAAATAAGCATAACGGAGGCCCGTCGAAAACACCTAAACGCTTGGCGCAGACGTGAGTTGGAGCACCGACAGCAACTTTGCGGCAGTCGGAATCGTTATCAGTAATCGAGGGCGGAGAGACCACGGTTAAGGCCATTCACAGGACGCCCAAGTAGTATCAAGCCAAGACAGCCGCGATCCCGCGTGCCCCCATACTGTTCGAAATGGGCACGTTCCCGCGGTCAAACATGCAGGTGAGGAGGTTGGACATGGGCTTACTGGACAACGTGGAACGCGGGCTGGAGAAGATGGTCCGTGGTGCCTTCTCAACGGGTTCCCGCTCCCAGGTACAACCGGTCGAGATCGCCAGTGCGCTTCGCCGGGAACTCGACAACAGGTCAATGACCCTTTCCCAGGGACGCACCCTCGCACCCAACGTGTTCACCGCGCGGCTCTCTGATTCCGACTTCACCCTCGCCCAGGAATGGGGATCCACCCTGGCTGAGGAACTGTGTGACGTCGTCATCAAGCACGTCAACAGCCAGAACTACACGCTGCAGGGTCCCGTACGGGTTTCCTTCACCCGGGATTCAGACCTCAAGGCCGGCAGCTTCGAAATAGACTCCAGCACCGAAAAGCAGCAGGGGGGCCCGCGGCGGCCGGCCGCGCCAAACGTTCCGAGCCGCCAGCCCACCCGGTACCAGCCAATTCTGGACATCGATGGCCGGCGCTACTCGCTCAACGCAGGTTCAGTGGTGCTGGGCCGTTCGTCGGAAGCGGACATCCTCATCGACGACACCGGCGTCTCCCGCCGCCACCTCGAAATCCGCGCAGGCCAGGGCTCGGCCCAGGCCGTTGACCTGGGTTCCACCAACGGCAGCTATGTGAATGGCCAGCGCGTCCACGGTGACGCTGAACTCACCGACGGCTCAGTGATCACCATGGGCCGCACCCGCATTACTTTCCGACTTGTTCCCGTGCAGAACGGTGGCCGCCAAGGATGAGTGAACTTAGCCAACTGACAGAAACCGTGCTGAGGTACGGCTTCCTCCTGCTGATCTGGGTCCTTGTCCTCAGTGTGGTCAGCGCGCTCCGCCGCGACCTCGTGGTCGGGCGTCGAAACCGCACTGGTACGCCTTCTGCCCGGCAGGCGCGCAAGCACCCGGAACTGGTGGAGGAACCGCCGTCGCGTCCGCAGGTCCGCTCGCTGGTAGTCACCGAGGGCCCCTTGACCGGGACCACACTGGACCTTTCGTCGAGCCCAATTCTTCTGGGACGCGCCCAGGAAGCCACCCTGGTGCTGGAGGATGATTACGCCTCCGGCCGCCATGCCCGGCTGTTCCCACAGGGCAGCAGGTGGTTTATCGAGGATCTCGGGTCCACCAACGGCACCTTCCTGGGCGGCAACCAGCTCACGCGTGCGCTTCCCGTTGAGCCCGGAGTTCCTGTTCGGATCGGTAAGACGGTCATCGAGTTGAGGCCCTAGTCCATGGCCCTGGTTTTCCGTTTCGCGGCCCGCTCCGATGTGGGCATGGTCCGCCAAAAGAATGACGATTCCGCCTACGCCGGCCGTTACCTGGCCGTCGTAGCGGACGGCATGGGCGGTCATGCGGGCGGAAACATCGCGTCGGCGTCCACGGTCCTCGACCTC
This sequence comes from Arthrobacter sp. TRD_SC_6, assembly GCF_055361185.1. Taxonomy (NCBI): domain Bacteria; kingdom Bacillati; phylum Actinomycetota; class Actinomycetes; order Micrococcales; family Micrococcaceae; genus Arthrobacter; species Arthrobacter sp. TRD_SC_6. The sequence goes on along the minus strand of NZ_CM143953.1, from coordinate 869,903 downwards.
GTGCACCTGGACCGCAAGGATTACGACGACGACGCCGGCACCTACCTTGCCGACGAAATTCAGACTGCCAACTCCCTGCTCTCCGAGCTCGTCAGCACCAATCCACACCTCGCGGGCATGGGAACCACCGTTACGGCAATGCTGCTGAACGATGACCAGATTTCCTTCGCGCATATCGGCGACTCACGTGCCTACCGCCTGAAGGATGACACCTTCGAGCAGGTGAGCGTCGACCACACCTTCGTGCAGCGCCTCATTGACGAGGGCCGGCTGAAGCCCGAAGAAGCAGACATCCATCCGCACAAGAACGTGCTGATGCGGGTACTGGGGGACGTTGATGCCAGCCCTGAACTGGACCTGGCCACCTACGAAGCGACGCCAGGGGACCGCTGGCTGCTGTGTTCGGACGGCCTGAACGCCGTCCTCAATGACCAAACCATTGAACGGATCCTCCGGGAGACCTCGGATCGGACCGTCTGCGTTGACACCCTCGTCGAGCTCACGCTTGCAGGCGGTTCCCCGGACAATGTGACCGTCGTCGTCGTCGATGTTGATACCGCTTCTCCCGAAGATCTCCGGACTGCCGCGCTTACCGCCCTGCCGCCCGCGAGGACTGCGGCCGGTGAGAAGGGCGAAGGGGAGACAAGGCCCGACGACGACGCCCCCGGCGCTGCGATTCGCGCCGACGTCATTCGGGAAGATCTTTCCTCCCGCCCCCACACGCTCGTCGGTTCCGCCGCACTGGCCACTGAAACGGGACAGATCCCGATCGTCACCCAGCGTTCCACCGAGCGGCGGGCGGCGATGATGGCGCTCACCCACAAAGCGGAAGCTGGTGGCACTTCGGACGGCGACGAGCCAGACGAAGATTCCTCACCGCGCAGGCGCAGGTGGCTTATGCCCGCGATCGTCGGCCTGATGGCACTGATCCTCGCATCCGTGCTCTGGTTCGGATACAGCTGGACGCAGACCCGTTACTACGTCGCCGTTTACGAGAACAACGTCACGATCTACAACGGTGTCGCCCAGACGCTTGGCCCCCTCCCCCTTAGCCACGTTGACCAGACCACCGACATACCTGTCTCAAGCCTTCCCCAATTCCAACGGAACCGCCTTGAAAACACCCTCGCGGCGCGGGACCTGGAGCACGCGCAAAACATCGTGGAGGACCTGCGCCAGTCCCTCCGCGCCATTCCATGCCCGCCTGCCGATGACCCCAGCCCTTCTGCGAGTCCGTCACCATCTCCGAGCGGATCGACATCGGCCAGCCCTCGCGAGTCAGCTTCTGCAGAACCGAGCTCCACTACTCAACCGAGCGCTTCCGCTGACCCAAGCTCCACCGCAAGTCCAAGCGCAACCTCAAGCGCCTCTCCCCGACCTCGTTCCAGCGCTGAACCGAGCGCATCTGCTACTGCAGAAGCCGATCCGGGCGAGCCCGCCCTTTGTGGAGGTGCAGCCCAATGAGCGATGTACTGACAGTGCCCAAGCCTCGGCGCAATGTCGAGGCGCTACTGCTGATTGTCGCCCTTGCCGTAGGAATAGGCGCCAACTGGATAGTGGGCCTTGACAAGGAGAACCCGTTCGATTCCGCGTTTTGGCTGCAAAGTGGCACTCTCACGGGCCTGGCACTGGTCTTCCACGTTGTCCTCCGCTTCCGTGCGAAGTATGCCGATCCGGTTATACTCCCGATCGTGATCGCCCTGAACGGCATCGGGCTGGCAATGATCTACCGGCTGGATCTGTCCTTGCCCGCTGGTGTCAATCCCGTCGCGCCCAGCCAGTTCCTGTGGACCACAGTCGCGATGGCAGCGGCTATCGCCACCCTGATCATCTTCAGAGACCATCGATTTTTCAGGCGTTTCACTTACATCTCGCTGATCGTCAGCGCCGTCCTTCTGCTCCTGCCGCTTACACCGCTCGGGCTCGAGATCAATGGAGCGCGCATCTGGATCAGCGTGGGTTTTGGAACCTTCCAGCCCGGTGAAATTGCCAAGATCACTCTTGCCATATTCTTTGCAGGGTATCTATCGACCAACCGCGACCTGATCCTTCTTGCCGGAAAAAAGCTGGGCCCTCTTCAGCTTCCCCGGTTCAGGGATCTGGCACCCATGGTCGCGGCGTGGCTGGTCAGCATTGGCGTGCTCATCTTCCAACGGGACCTTGGCTCTTCCATCCTCTTCTTCGGCCTCTTCATGGCGATGATCTACGTTGCCACCTCCCGGGTCAGTTGGGTGCTCATAGGCCTGGCGATGATCGGCGTCGGCGGGTACGTAGCAATGCAGCTCTTCAGCCACGTCGCGCTCCGGATCGACAGCTGGGTCAACGCCTTCGATTCTGAGGTCTACAACCGCAACCCCGGCGGTAGCGGCCAGGTTGTTCAAGGACTGTTCGGCCTCGCCAACGGTGGGCTCGTCGGAACTGGCTTGGGGCAGGGTCGGCCGGACCTCGTGACCTACGCCAACAGCGACATGATCATCGCGGCCCTGGGTGAGGAGCTCGGGCTTGTTGGGCTCGTTGCCATCGTCCTGCTGTACGTCCTGCTTGTTTCCCGCGGCTTCCGCGCAGCGCTCGGAACCCGGGACGGTTTCGGCAAGCTGCTTGCCTGCGGCCTGTCATTCACCATCGCGCTGCAGTGCTTCGTGGTGATCGGCGGCGTAACCCGCCTAATCCCCCTGACCGGCCTCACAACGCCGTTCATGTCAGCCGGCGGTTCGTCATTGCTTGCAAACTGGATCATCGTGGCTCTGCTGCTATTGGTCTCCGAAACCGCCCGGCGCCCGGCAGTCAAGGGCCCGCTCCGCGAAACCTTCCCCGAAGGCAACCCGGATGAGGACAATCCAAATACTCAGAACACACGGGAGGTCAGCGCATGAATCAGGCCATCCGACGCTCCTGGATCGTAGCAATCAGCATGTTTGCGCTGGTGCTCGGCTCATTGACTTTCGTTCAGTTCTTTGAAGCCTCCGCGCTGGAAGGAAACGACTGGAACAACCGCGACGTCCTGGAGGACTACGGAAAGAACCGCGGAGCCATCTTGGTGGATGGCAATCCGATCGTCGAATCGGTGCCCTCCGATGACCAGTTCAAGTTCCAGCGCGTGTACAACGAACCCGAGATGTACGCGCATCTCACCGGCGTCTTCTCACTTGCCACCGGAGCAACTCAGCTTGAGGGCAAGCTCAATCCAGAGTTATCCGGCGACAGCGAGGATCTGTTCCTCGACCGGATCACGAGGATGCTCTCCGGTGCTGAGGAGCAGGGCGCTTCAGTGGAACTGACCATCGATCCCCAACTGCAGCAGATGGCCTGGGACATGATTCCCGAGGGTCAGCAGGGCTCCATCGTGGTAATGGAACCTAACACCGGCAACATTCTCGCGATGGTTTCGAAGCCGTCCTATGATCCCAACCTGCTGGCCACCCACAACACCACACAGGCATTGCAGAACCTCGAAGAGCTGTCACAGATCCCCGGTCTGTCGGTTAACTTCAACCCGGCCACCCAATCCCTGGTCGCACCAGGCTCCGTATTCAAGATCGTGGTGGCCGCAGCCGCCCTCGAATCAGGCGATTTCGATGCGGAATCCACTATTCCCAATCCGGCCGTGCTTGATCTGCCGAACACCGACGTCGGGCTGCCTAACTTCGTGAACGGCGGTTGCGCTTCGCGTACTGAGGCCACTCTCGAGTTCGCTCTGGAGCAGTCCTGCAACACTCCGATTGCGCAGGTGGCGTGGGAGCTCGGCGAAGAGACAGTGCTGGAACAGGCTCAGGACTTCGGCTTTGGCGAGACGTTCGGCATACCGGTCGAGGTCGCTGCCAGCCAGTTCCCCACCGGCATGGATCAGGCGCAACTTGCACAGGCCTCCATCGGCCAGTTCAGCACCGCTATCACCCCCCTCCAGATGGCGATGGTCAGCGCAGCAATCGCCAATGATGGCGTGCTCATGAAACCGAACCTGGTGAAAGCCGTCCGTGCCCCTGACCTTGCGATCATTAATGAGCCCGAGCCGGAAGTCCTCCGCGAATCGATGAGCGCTGACAACGCCAACCTACTCACCGACTGGATGGTCAACGTCGTCGAGAATGGAACCGCCCGGGAGGCGGCTGTGCCCGGAGTGGCGGTTGCAGGTAAAACCGGCACGGCGGAGGTTCCAGAGCAGGGCGACAACGCCTGGTTCACAGGTTTTGCTCCGGCAGATGATCCGGAAGTGGTTGTATCAATCGTGATGCAGGATGTTGATCTCACCACGGGTGCCCAACTGACTAGTCCAAACGGCAAGAGACTCATAGAGGCGGTGTTGAATAGGTGAGGCCTACTTCGGGTATCACGTTAGGCGGCAGGTTCCAGCTCACTGATCGCATCGCCATCGGTGGCATGGGAGAGGTCTGGAAGGCCCGGGATCAGGTACTTGGCCGCATTGTGGCCATCAAGATCCTGAAAGAGGAATACACCGGTGATCCCGGCTTCCTCAACCGGTTCCGTGCTGAAGCGCGCCACACCGCCTTGCTCAACCACGAGGGCATCGCCAACGTCTTTGACTACGGCGAAGAAGGCGGCTCCGCGTACCTCGTCATGGAGCTCGTGCCGGGGCAGCCGCTGTCCGCGATTATCGAACGCGAACACATCCTGTCCCCGGACCGCACGCTCTCCATCGTCGGGCAGACCGCAACTGCGCTCAGCGTTGCGCACGCGCAAGGCTTGGTGCACCGGGACGTGAAGCCGGGCAACCTGCTGATCATGCCGGACGGACGGGTGAAGATCACCGACTTCGGTATCGCACGGATCGCCGACCAGGTGCCGCTCACCGCGACGGGCCAGGTCATGGGCACTGCGCAGTACCTTGCCCCAGAACAGGCCACCGGCCAACCGGCCACCGGCTCGAGCGACATCTACGCACTTGGCGTTATTGGCTACGAGCTCCTTGCCGGCCGCCGGCCGTTCTCAGGTGAATCGCAGATCGCCATCGCCCTGGCGCAGGTCAATGATGCGCCGCCAGCATTACCTGAAACGATCCCGACGCCGGTGCGCGCCCTCATCGCGTCCATGCTCGCCAAGGATCCAGCTGATCGACCCGCTAGTGCGGAACTGTTGGCCGAGGCTGTCGCTGCGATCCGGCGGAATGACATCCGCGCAGCGGAAGCGGCGGTCCCGGGAATGCTGCTGTTCGGCAGCCCGACGGGCCCCATGACGGCACCGGTTCCAGCACCCACCAACGCAACCCGCGTAGTTCCAGCCCCGACGACGTCGGCCCTCCCCGCGGTGGGAGCCGGCGCAGTGGCGGCATCGCGTGAGTGGAGCGAGGAAGATATTGACGAGGAGCCGCAGCGCGAGGAGGAGTCCCGTGGCCGCAGCCCTTGGCTCATCGCGTTGATTGTCCTGCTCGTCATCGGGGCACTGGTAGCGGCTGCGTTCCTGATTGCGCCGCTGCTGACCGCGGGCAGTGACGATGATCCCACGCCCCCGCCGGCGACCACCACCTCAGCGAGCCCTTCGGAAACTGACAGCGAAAGCCCAAGCCCCGAGGAGACGACGCCGGAGCCGACGACGCCCGAGCCGACGCCGGAGACAGTGACCATCAGTTCTTCGGAGTTCCAGGGTCAGAATGTCGATCAGGTAGTGGCTGAACTGGCGAACCGTGGATTCCAAAACATCACCACCCGGGGTGAAAATGACGACGTCGAAGCCAACCTCGTTCTGGGCGTCTCTCCTGAAGGAGAGCGGCTCCTCACGGATCCGATAACCGTGACGTTCTCCACTGGCCCGGCAACCATCGCTGTGCCGGATGGCTTGATCGGTGCTGCTGAGACGGATGCCCAGGAGGCGCTGACCAACGCCGGCTTCACCTTCCGGCGGGCTGGCGAGGAGCCTTCCGAGGAAGCACCGGGCACAGTACTTGAGGTCAATCCGCAGGAGGGCACCAACGTGGCCCCTGACACCGTGGTTCAATACACGATCTCCTCCGGCCCGGAAGAGACACAGGCCCCACCGACCCCTCCATCACCAACACCGAGCCCGAGCAGTACACCGCCTGGCCAAGGCCAGCCCTAAGCAAGGATGGGAGTACACCAGGTGAGCAGCGACAAAGTCCTGAATGGACGTTACGAAGTAGGTGCGCTCATTGGCCGCGGTGGTATGGCTGATGTGCACCTCGGTCGTGACATCCGTTTGGGTCGCTCTGTCGCGATCAAAGTGTTGCGCCAGGATCTCGCCCGCGACCCCCTCTTCCAGTCGCGCTTCCGCCGCGAGGCGCAGGCGGTTGCTGCGCTGAACCACCCGACCATCGTCTCGGTGTACGACACCGGTGAGGAAGAGGTCGAGGGCCAGAGCGCCGACGACGTCCGGGTGCCGTTCATCGTCATGGAATACGTGGCGGGACGGACCCTCCGGGACCTCCTGAAGGCCGGCGAGCTCACCGCGGAAACATCTGTCGAGTATGTCCTTGGCGTCTTGTCCGCACTTGAATACAGCCACCGCGCCGGAATTGTGCACCGGGACATCAAGCCAGCGAACGTCATGATCACCCCTGAGGGCCAGGTAAAGGTCATGGATTTCGGCATCGCACGAGCGATCGCCGATTCCGCCGCCACCATGACGCAGACGCAGGCAGTGATCGGCACCGCCCAGTATCTTTCGCCCGAGCAGGCTCGCGGTGAGACAGTGGATGCCCGCAGTGACCTGTATTCAGCAGGCTGCCTGCTGTACGAGCTGCTTACCGGCCGTCCACCCTTCGTGGGTGACAGCCCGGTGTCCGTTGCCTATCAGCACGTCCGCGAAGCCCCCACTCCGGCACGCAAGCTCAACCCGGAGATCCCTGCCGCCATCGAGTCCGTCCTGCAGATCGCCCTCGAGAAGGACAAGGGGCAGCGTTTCCAGAGTGCAGCGGAGTTCCGCACCGCGCTGGTGGAGGCGCGAAAGGGAATTACTCCCGCAGCCCCTACGGAAGCGATTGCCGCGGTTCCCACCAGAACTCTCGACGGCGACGCCCCGCAGACCCGCGCCATGGCCAAGGTGTTCGCAGGCGGCAGTTTCGCTGCGGAGTCCGCGCCGGAAGAAACGACGACGGGGTCACTCCCGACGGCCCTTGCGGTAGGAAACCGGGACGACGACGACAGACGCGGCTCCCGGGGTAAGAGGTGGATCGCAGTCCTGGTTGTCCTGTTGGCCCTGCTGCTGACGGCTGGCGCCGTCGTACTGTTCAGCACGCTCAACACCGAACCCGTTGCCCCCGTCCTCACGGCCGTTCCTTCGGTCGAGTCCATGAACGAAACCGAAGCGACCAATGCCTTGACCGCCGTTGGCCTTCGGCCGCAGGTTGAGCGTACCTACCATGACGAAATCGAATCCGGAATGGCGATCGAGACCGATCCGGCTGCCGGAAGCGAAGTAGACCCCGACTCGCTTGTCACGCTCCGGATCTCGCAGGGATCAGCGAACCGGGTCATCCCCGAGGACATCCTTCAAATGACGGAATCTTCCGCGCGGGACGCGCTGGAGTCAGCCGGGCTTCGGGGCGGATCGGTCAGTGAGGCCAACAGCGCCACGATTCCGGCGGGGCGGGTAGTCGATACCGATCCCGCACCGGGAACCACCGTGCCGGCAGACTCCCAGGTGAACCTGATTCTCTCTACAGGCCTCGTGACCGTTCCCCGCCTCATTGACCTGCCGCAGACAGAAGCCGTCACCATCCTTGAGGATCCGGTCCGCGCCCTCGTGCCGCGCATCGAGGAGGAGGAGAACGCCGTCGTCGAACCCGGAACCGTCATGCGGCAGGAGCCCGAAGCGGAATCCAACGTCGCTCCGGGCAGCGAAGTGGTTATCTACGTCGCCGTGGCGCCCGCGGAGGAGGAACCGGAGGAGCCGCCAGCCACAGAACAGCCGTCCCCGGAGCCCACGCCCACCGAAGAAGAAGAAGCCAGGGGCAACAATGGGCGCGGACGCGGGCAGGGTAACGGCTGATTACTGGTGTATGAGCGGGCTCAACGAAGCTGACCGTTCAGCAGCCCCCTTCAGGCCGGCCGATTCCAGCCAGTTGCCCAGCATCCGGTAGCCGCCCTCGGTGAGCACAGATTCCGGGTGGAACTGCACTCCGCACAGGGGCGCCGTCCGGTGCTCAAGGCCCATGATGACGCCGCTCGCGGTGCGCGCGGTCACTCGCAGCTCTGCGGGAACATCCCCGACGGCGGCGAGGGAGTGGTAGCGCGTAGCCGTCAGCGGGGAGTTCAGGCCGTCAAAGACGTTGGTTGAATCGTGCTCCACGAGTGAGGTTTTACCGTGCATCAGCTCCGGAGCGTGGGTTACTGATCCGCCGTACGCCTCCGCGAGCGCCTGGTGGCCCAGGCACACGCCGAGCATCGGCTTCGCGTTCTCCCCGCACCACTTGATCAGGTCAACGCAGACGCCAGCCTCCGCGGGCGCGCCGGGCCCGGGGGAAATGAGGACGCCGTCGCGCGCTTCGGCAAGGGCAATCGCCTCGGCCAGCGTGACGTCGTCGTTCCTCACGACAGTGGTTTCGGCGCCAAGCTCCTGCAGGTAGCCGACCAGCGTGTAGACAAAGCTGTCGTAGTTATCGACAACCAGGATTCGGGTGGGGTTGCTCATGGTTACTCCGAGCCAATCGTTGAATCGGTCAATGGGTTGAATTGCGAGAGCCACGGGAACACCCAGGTCATCAGGACTGCCACCGCTGCTGCGATCAGGAGGATGGAGAAGGTGATTCTCAACCAGAGCGGCCCGGGGAGGAGCCGGAAGATGAAACCGTACATCAGGCGGATCCTTTCACGGCTTCGGCGACTTGCTCGACTATGTCGCTTGGGGGACCGGATTCCAGCGGGCGGAAGGACTCCATCACCGAGTACGCGATGATCCGTTCCTGCGCTCCGAAGCGGGGGTTGCAGCTGGTCAGGGTGAGGATCCGTGCCGTTGGTTCGACCCCGGGTTGCGTGGGTACCGGCGCGAGTACGTCGACCCGGTCAGGCAGCACAATCTGCGTGTTGCGGTAGACGTAGGTGTAGTAGCCCTCGCGGGTCTGAACGTGGATCCGGTCTCCCGGCACCAGGGTGTGAATATTGTCCAGTACCGCTCCGTTGGTCTGGCGGTGCCCTGCGAGTGCGAAGTTGCCCAGTTCTCCCGGCATCCCCGTTTCCGGGTAATGCCCCAGTCCAAGGTTGTCCAGCACTGCCGTTCCGACGCCGCTGGTCACCGGCCGGGTGTAGGTCTCGCCGAATCGGGGAATGTAGACGACGGCGAACGTTTCACCGTCCAGCGCAGGCGCCATGACTGGTGCGGCGTCGGGCTGTACGGCGGCTTCGTCGTCGCTATTACCCTCGCTTGGGGCGGTCGGAATCTCGATACCCGAGAAGAACTGTCCGACCGCTTCTTCCTGTTTGGCATTGGACTCGATGTTGGTCCACCAAAGCTCCCAGCCCACAAACAAGAGCAGGATGAGGCCCGCGGTTATCAGCAATTCGCCGAATACCTGGGTCATCGTTTGGAAGAACCCACGACGACGGCGGTTCCGGGCTGGCGGCCTCGACGGACGGTCGCGGCGTGCTACTGCAACGCTGCCGCCGGGATCACTCACACTTCTCCTTGCTTCCGGTGCTCCGTCCGGCGCCGCGGCGACGGTTCTTTAGCTAGAATGGGCAGCTAGAACCGTGCCGATACAATAGTCCTGTTTAAGGATAGCTTGTGTGATCGTCGCACCTGTAAGCCATATGAGCGCAAACACAGCAGCTGGCAACCCAGCCGCCCGTCAAGGAGGATCCGTGCCCGAGTCGAAGTCCCGCAAGAAGCAGGTCGAATCGAGGACGCCCGCCTCCGCAGCGGAGCCCAAGCCCAATCCGGTTTGGTACAAGCCCGTCATGTTCGGGCTGATGGTCATCGGCCTCATTTGGATCCTGGTCTACTACATCTCGGAAGCACGCTTCCCGATTCCCGAGATCAACTCATGGAACATTCTGATTGGTTTCGGAATCGCGATCGTGGGCTTCCTCATGACCACTCGCTGGCGCTGATAGCCAACCAAAGAAGCGGGCGTCTCCTTGAGGAGACGCCCGCTTTTCTGTTTCGAAGGTCAGCCGAGGGACGCGAGGCCAAACACGACTGCTGCAATGCCAAAGCCCATAACGCCGATCCCGGTCTCCATGACGGTCCAGGTCTTGAACGTGGTCTTGACGTCCATGTCGAAGAACCTGCCCACCAGCCAGAAGCCGGAATCGTTGACATGGCTCACCACCACTGAGCCTGCCGCCACGGCGATGACCAGCGCAGCCAACTGGATTCCGTTGTACCCGCCGGCCGCGATGGCCGGGCTGATCAGACCGGCTGCGGTTGTGAGCGCGACCGTCGCGGAGCCCTGGGCGATGCGCAGGATGGCGGCGATGAGGAAGCCCGCGAGGATCACGGGAATCCCGAGGTCGCCCAGTGCGTCTTCGAGAGCCGCCCCGATGCCGGAGGACCGGAGCACTCCACCGAACATGCCGCCGGCACCGGTGATCAGGATGACCGAGCAAACGGGCCCGAGCGCCGACTCCAGGACCTTCTCAAGCGCAGTCTTCTCCACACCCCGGCGTCGTCCCAGTACATAGGCAGCCACCAGCAGCGCGATCAGTAGGGCGACCGGCGTTTCACCGAGCGTGCGCAACACCTGGAACCAGGTTTGGTCCGCGCTACCCTCCGGCAACGCTCCGCCGACATTGAGGGCGTTCAGGCCAGTGTTGAGGAAGATCAGGACGAGGGGAAGGAGCAGAATGCCGACCACAGTGCCGAAAGCCGGAGGGTTCTTCTCCTGTGCTTCCTCGGCCTGGCCCAGCAGCGCCGGAACCGGCAGGACGATCCGCTTACCCATGTACAGCCCGAAAAGGTAGGAAGTGACATACCAGGTGGGGATCGCGGTGATCAGGCCAACCAGAACCACCAGGCCGACGTTCGCTCCAAAGAACTCGGAAGCTGCCACCGGTCCCGGGTGGGGCGGCACGAAGATGTGCATCACGGAGAAAGCACCCGCCGCTGGCAATCCGTACCGGAGCACACCGCCGCCGAGGCGCCGGGCTACCGAGAAGACCACCGGGAGCATCACCACCAGGCCGGCGTCGAAGAAGATCGGGAAACCAAAGATCAATGATGCGACACCGAGGGCCAGCGGTGCCCGCTTCTCGCCAAACTTGCCGATGAGAAAGTCCGCGAGGACTTTCGCTCCACCACTTGTTTCGACGAGCCGTCCGAGCATCGCTCCGAGTCCCACCAGCAGTGCGACCGTTGCCAGCGTCCTACCGAAGCCGTCGGTCAATACCGGTACCACCTGGTTCGCGGGAATACCAGTGGCAAAAGCAGTGAGAAGGCTGATCAGGATCAACGCGACAAAAGCGTGGATCCGAAGCTTGATGATGAGAAAGAGCAGTACCGCGATTGCGGCTGCGGCGATTAGCAAAAGGGGACCGGCGCCGAGCGTCTGTGTCCAGCCTTCAATTTCCATGGATACTTCTCCGTTGAGTGGGTTACAGGGGTCAGGCCGGGAGGCCGAGTTGCTGCAGGATGGAGTCCGTGACCTCGAGGGGAGTACCGACGTTCATCACGGTGATGCCGTTCTCACCAACCTGAAGGGGCTGGAGGGTGTTTACCTGCGACGGCAGCAGGGACTCGGGCATGAAGTGGCCCGTGCGGGTCTTCATGCGGGTTCGGATGAGCTCGACGTCGCCAAGCAGGTGCACGAACCGGACATCGCCGTCGGCTGAGGAAAGAATGTCCCGGTAGCTGCGTTTAAGGGCGGAGCACGTCACGATGGTTGACTCACCGGCGGCAGTTTTCGAGCTGATCCACTGGGCAATTGCTGTGAGCCACGGCTGCCGATCCTCATCTGTCAGGGCGATACCCTGCGTCATCCTGGCGATGTTCTCTGTCGAGTGGAACTCGTCAGCTTCCGCGTAATCCCACTTGAGGCGTTCCGACAACGCGGTGGCGATGGTGGTCTTGCCTGATCCGGAGATACCCATGATGACCAGATGTGTCCGTGATTCCATACCGACTCCTTTGTCGTCGCTTCTCACTTCGCGCACCGTCCTGCGCCGTCTGACGTAAAAGGTAGCACCATTGAGCGCCAAAAGATACCACCTTTGGATTCTGCCCTCCCCGCCCTATCCTGAGTTCATCGAGCCTCCTTATGGAAAGGTCACACAGTGTCGTCGACTCCACAAGGCCCAGCACCTGTTGCCGAGGTCATGTACAGCCGGATCATCGACGAGCTGGGCCGGAGCATCGTGAATGGGGAACTCTCCGCAGGAGAACGGTTGACCATCGAGGCTCTGCAGGCTCGGTTTGGCGTATCCCGGACGGTCATCCGGGACTGCATGCGCATCCTCGAATCCATGAATCTGGTCTTCAGCAAGCGACGCGTTGGAATTGTGGTGCAGCCGGCCGGGCAGTGGAACGTGTACGACGCGCGGGTCATCCGCTGGCGTCTGGAGGGCACCTCCCGCTCACGGCAGTTCCGTAGCCTCACGGAATTGAGGTGTGCGGTGGAACCAGTGGCGGCGGCAGCCGCAGCGAGGAATGCGACGGCGGAGCAACGCACCGCCGTCGTCAGCTTGGCTCGTCAACTGCGGCAGCTGGGTGAGGCCGGGCGCCTCGAGGAGTTCCTTGACGTGGACATCAGGTTCCACGCACTGTTGCTCCTCGCGTCCGGCAACGAGATGTTTGTGGCACTGGAAGAGGTGGTGGCTGAAGTACTGCGTGGCCGGACCCATCAGGGACTCATGCCAACTAATCCGCGTGAGCGGGCGCTGGCCAGCCACGAGGCAGTTGCTGCCGCCGTCGAACGCGGAGATGCGCAGGCTGCCGAAACCGTGATGCGCGGCCTCCTGGCCGAGGTGCGCGAGGCCATCAGCTGAGTCCGTCTGCCCACGCCTGCTGTCCCCTGCGGGTTTGAGCCCGAGCTAATGGGTTGCTGCTACCGCACCCACATCCTTCATACACACCTTGTGCACCAAGTTATCCACAGCTGTGTGTAACTTTGGGGGTATCTCAGTCAGAATCCGCTGGACCCCAATGATCGGCTTATCCACAGCTGTGGAATTACATGTGTGTAAGTTATCCCCGATGTTGATAAACGCTGTGGATAACTACAGGGGAACAGAGACTAAATTAGCGCCCACAAACGTGAGAACGAGCAGCACCACCGCAAGCCCGGCGAGACCGAGCCACTGGGTGCGCGAACGGTTCTTGCCGCGTGGCGTGTAGGCGATGATCGCGGCTGCCGCCGCACCGGTCAGCAACCCACCCAAGTGCGCTTGCCAGGAGATGTTGGGGACCACGAATCCCAGGACCCCGTTGATCGCGATGAGCACCACGAGCTGGCGAACATCCCCACCACGCCGCTTCTGCACTATGAACATGGCGCCGAAAAGCCCGAATACTGCACCGGAAGCACCAACTACGCCCTGCAACGGATTGGTCAGCAGGAGGACGGCAACCGATCCGCCAAAAGCAGCGATGAGATACAGCGCCAGGAACCGTGCTCTGCCCAGCACCGGCTCCAGCGCCTGGCCCATGATCCACAGCGCGTACATGTTGAATGCGATGTGGACTATCACTCCTGTGGAGTGGAGGAATGCCGCGGTGATCATGCGCCATGGCTCGGGCGGCGCGACATCCGAAGTGTAAATGCCGGCGTAGAGAAGGTGGCGCGTCAAGTCAGGAATGAGCATCTGCGCCAGAAAAAGTGCGGCGCAGATGCCGATGATGGTGAAGGTTACCAGCGGGCGCCCCTGACGCACCGCGCCACCAAATAGCGTCTTGGGCACCGGCACCTGACGCTGTGCTTCATTGACGCAGTCAACGCATTGAATCCCGACGGCCGCCGGACGCTGGCACTCCGGGCAGGTAGGCCTGCCGCAACGCTGGCACCGCACGTAACTCACCCTGTCGGGGTGGCGCGGGCACACGGGTACCACGTGGTCCGGCTGGCCAGCCGGGATTCCATATGACATGAACTATTAGACCTGCTCTACCGTGATGCTGCTGATAACGACGTCCTCGAGAGGGCGGTCGCGTCCATCGGTGGGGATGGCATTCAGCTGGTCGACGATGGCGCGTGAGGCTTCGTCCTTTACCTCGCCGAAGATGGAGTGCTTGCCCTGCAACCATGTGGTGGGGACCGAGGTGATGAAGAACTGCGAACCGTTGGTTCCGCGTCCGCCCTGAAGGCCGGCGTTGGCCATGGCCAGCTTGTACGGGGTGGTGAAGTCGAGGTCGGGGTTGATCTCGTCGTCGAACTGGTAGCCCGGGCCGCCGATGCCCTGGCCAAGCGGGTCACCGCCCTGGATCATGAAATCTTTGATCACCCGGTGGAAGACTGTTCCGTCATAGAGGGGAGCATTGCTCTCCTCACCGGTTTTGGGGTGGGTCCAGGCGATGTCTCCGGTGGCTAGGCCAACGAAGTTCTTCACCGTCTTGGGAGCGTGGTTTCCGTAGAGCTCCACCTTGATGTCACCGAGGCTGGTGTGAATGGTTGCATGTGCTGTAGCGATTGCTGTCATGGCGTCCATTCTTCCATGTAGAGTGCAACGATTCCCCGGTTCTCCGGGGTTCAGCGCACAGTGAAAATGCTGGGAAAAGCACACCCTGATAGCACCTACCTGGAATTAGCACGTAGGCTGACTAGCAACAGTCACTATCCTTGGGAGGTAGTTGTGAAGAAATCCGATAGCGTTGTCCGCACGCTCGAGAACAACGTTCTGACGGGAGTCGGCACGGCACGGGATTGGGCCGCTCCTAGAGTGGACGCTGCAAGGGGCTGGGTAGCTCCGCGGGTCGAGCGCGGCTTTGAAACCGCCGGGCCTAAGATCCAGCACGGCGTCAACCGCGCCGCGCAGGGGCTTTCAGATGGCATCGCCACCGTCACTCCACGCATCCAGGAAGGCCTCGACCGCGTTGGTCCCCGGATCTCGAAGGTGGTTGACGGTACCGCGCCGCGTATCCAGGAAACTCTGGACCGCGCCACACCCGCCATCAACCAGGCGCGCGACCGCGTGGTTGACGAGTACATCCCCGCCGTATCCAACCGCCTCAGCGACGTTGCAGATTCCGCGTCGCGCACGCTCGCAGCGGCAACGGTACCTGCCGGTGTAGCAGGAGTAATCACCAAGGTGACCGGTGACAAGAAGGCAGTCAAGAAGGCACAGAAGGCAGCAGTTGCCGCCGCGCAGCGCGCCGCCAAAGACCTCAAGCGCCGCCAGAAAAGCAAGGGCGGCAAGGGCTGGCTGATCTTCGGCATCATCGCTGCGGCAGTAACGGCCGGTGTGGCCGTCTGGCGGGCATCCCAGCCGGTCGAGGATCCCTGGAAGACGCCGGCTCCCATCGAACCCAAGCCGGTCTCCGACGTTGCGAACAACGGTGAAGCCAAGCAGGCTGTCAACAACATCAAGGAAGCTGCAGAGCGTGCGGCCGCGAAAGCCGACGACGGCGCCAGCGCACCTAAGGACACCACCGCGTAGTCCGCAACACTGACCACGGAAGCGGGAAAGATCCTCCGATAGATGGATCTTTCCCGCTTTTTCCGTTAATTCGGCTCAACGCGTTTGAGCCGGTGATAGATTTACCGCCGTGCAGCCAGCCAAACCGTCCGTATCGATAGTGATTCCGGCGTATAACGAGGAAAGCGTCATCAGGCAGTGCCTCATCGCCACGATCTACCAATCTCTCCCGGCCCACGAGATCCTGGTGGTCAGCAACCGTTCAACCGACCGTACCGCTGACATAGTTCGCCAGATGCAGCTCGAGTACCCGGAGAGCCCCATCAGGCTGCTTGAACAAAACGGCGTGCAAGGCCTCATCCCGACCCGCAACTACGGTCTGGATCAGGCCACTGGCGATGTCCTGGGACGCATCGACGCCGACTCCGTCCTCGAGCCGGACTGGGTGGAAACCGTCCAGGTTGGGTTCGCAGACCCTGAGGTCGCCGCTGCCACCGGACCCGTCGTCTATTACGACATGCCCATGCGCCGGTGGGGCTTGAAAGCTGACGACAAGATGCGCCAGCTCGTCCTGAAGCTGGCCCGCAACCAGTACCACTTTCTCTTTGGATCCAACATGGCGCTTCGGCGGACCGCGTGGGAACAGATCCGCGACTCCACGTGCCGGGACGAACGCGACGAGATGCACGAAGACATAGACCTGTCCCTCCACCTCGCTGAACAGGATCTGACTATTCGCTACATCCCCACCATGGTGAGTGGAATGTCAGCCCGGCGCCTGGAGGATTCGCCGAAGGACTACCGGTACTACGTGACCCGGTTTGACCGGACGTACCGTGCACACGAGATCAACAAGCGGGTGCTCAAGGTGCCCATGCTCATCTTCATGTCGATCTACTACCCCGCGAAGGTGCTGCGAGCTGTCCATACCGCCAGGTCCGCACGGGCAACGACTCAGCGCTAGCGGGTCACAGCTACCCCACACTCGCTCCGCTCGCGCGGGGACCCCTCGCTGCTAGCGCGTCACAGCTACCCCACACTCGCTCCGCTCGCGCGGGGACCCCTCGCTGCTAGCTGCCGCCGAGTGCCGGAGGCTGTGTCGCCTCTTCGGGAGGAACCAGAGACCGCCGTCGTCGTCGTGCCTGCCCACGGACCACAACCGCCAACCCCGCCAGGATGAAGGCGAGACCCACGTAGGTCCCAGCCGGGAGCTGCTCCCCGAGGAACACGGCTGCCAAAATGGTCGCGCCGGGAATCTCAAGCAGGATTACCATCGACACGACGAGCGGGCTGATCACCGCGAGTAAGTGATTGAACACTGCGTGGCCGATCAGCTGGGCAACGATGGTGACGCCGATAATCCCTACCCAGGCGATCGGTGGGAAATCCACCAGTGACTGCCCAAAAATCACGCACATGACCAACAGAATTGCGGCGCAACCCCCAAAGCACAGCGTGGTGTACGTGCCTGTGGAGAGAGTGCGCCGAAGCTCGGCTCCGGCCATCATGTAAATGGCCGCGAACACACCGCCAGCGACGGCAAGCAGATCCCCCAGGAGCGCTTCGGGCGACAGTGTGAGGTCAAACCCGGTAATAACGACGACGCCGACAAGCGCCACCGCGAGGCCCGCGACTACAGCGGAAGCCGGGCGATCACCCCGGAAGGCCGAGAGCAGCGCCACCCAAGCCACCTGCAGACAGACGAGCGCGGTGGCGGCAGCTACAGAGGTCAGCTTCAGCGCGGTGATGAAGCACGCGAAATGGAGCGCCAGCGCGACGGCAGCAATGACCAGCCGCCGATAGTCGACTCCATTCAAGGCGCGGAACTCGCTGCGCCGGTTCACGACTGCCGGAACACCCATGAGTACTGCGCCGAACGCGTTCCGCCAGAAGGCGATCACAAGGGCCGGAGCAGCCGTGGCGGCCATGATGGGGCCGGAGGCTGCGACACCGAGAACGCCGATGACGCACAGGAAGATGATCACTACGCAACCCTAAGTGACGTTTCATTCCGCTGTTGAACGGACGCTGTTGACTGAAAGCTCACCAACCATAAGAAAAGGTCCCAGCCAACAGGCTGGGACCTTTTCCTTTCGGTGGAGGCACGGGGACTCGAACCCCGAACCCCCTGCTTGCAAAGCAGGTGCGCTACCAATTGCGCCATGCCCCCGAAAACGGAACCTGATCAGTATATCTGATCAAAAGAGCGAAGGATTACTCGACTGGATCGGTCGCCTTGCTCCACACTTCTTTGTCTTTCTCGGATTCCTGCCACCGTTTGTAGGCGAAGACTCCTGCGACTGCCGCTGCCGCTATCAGCAACTTCTTCACAATGCTCCTCCTCCGCAGTTACCTGCCGGTTTTAGGATCCGTGGGCGTACCAGGACTTGAACCTGGGACCTCTTCGTTATCAGCGAAGCGCTCTAACCGCCTGAGCTATACGCCCCGAAACCTCTTCGGGCCGAGATACGACTTTACAGTAGCTCCTCAGCAATCAACAAATTCCCAACCGGCCCTTCGGGGCGGCTGTTAATCGTCCGTCAGCGTCACCCCAATGCCGCCCACGAGCGTGGACGAGATGTTGTAGAGCACCGCAGAAAGCATGGCGAGAGCGGTCAACAGCACCACATTCACGACGGCGATGATCGTCGCGAAAGACACGACCTGCCCGAGCGATGCGAACTGCCGAAGATCGAAGCCAGCGCCCTCTGATCCGGCGATTTCACCGAGCAGCTGATTCACCCGGTCGAAGATCCCGGTGAAGTCCAGCACCATCCAGATCACGATGGCCGCGACAACAGTCACGATTCCCAGTGCAACCGAGAGCAGGAAGGACATCTTCAGGACCGACCAGGGGTCAACCTTGCTTACAAGCAGCCGGGCCTTTCGGGCCTTGGCCTTTGGCGCAGGCTTCACGAGACCTGGGCGGCTTCCCGGCCGGGCCGACGACGACGCTGGCCGTTGCGCCGGCCGCGCGGGCGCGTTCACCCGAGGTCCGTTGCTGGACGAGCGCACGGCACCGCCCGCCGTCGAGCGCGGGTTTGAGTTAGTGGAACTCACTCGGTACCTCCATTTTCGCGTGGCTCAGCGTCCGGCTCAGCCGATTCTTCTGACGACAACGGTACTTCATCGACGACGTCCGGCGCAGATTGCTCCTCAATGACGGCTGTCTCGGCTGCGGCGTCGGTGCCGGTCAGCCCGCGTTCGGTGTTCCGGGCGAGGGCGATGATGCGGTCGGCTTTATCTGGTTTCGCGAAGATGACACCCATGGTGTCGCGGCCCTTGGCGGGAACACCCGCAACGGACGAGCGCACCACCTTGCCGCCGCCCATCACCACGAGGACTTCGTCTTCATCCTGCACAATGAGCGCGCCAACCAGGTCCCCGCGCTCCTCCGCCAGCTTGGCCACCTTGATGCCGAGGCCGCCGCGGCCCTGCACGCGGTACTGATCAACCTTGGTCCGCTTCGCGAAGCCGCCCTCAGTGACCACGAACACGTAGGAATCGTCGGAGACTACGTTCGCGGCGAGCAGCTCATCATTCTCTCGGAACTTCATCCCGGTAACTCCGGACGTGGCCCGGCCCATCGGACGAAGCGCCTCGTCGGTAGCGCTGAAACGCAGCGACTGACCCTTGCGGGAAACGAGCATCATGTCGTCGCTCTCGGAAACGAGCTGTGCTGATACCAGTTCATCGCCGTCGCGTAGGTTGATCGCGATGACACCCGCGGTGCGATTGGTGTCGTAGTCCTCAAGGCGGGTCTTCTTCACGAGCCCGCGCTTGGTGGCGAGGACCAGGTAAGGCGACTGCTGATAGTCCCGCAGATCCAGCACCTGGGCGATTGTCTCGTCCGGCTGGAACGCCAGGAGATTCGCCACGTGTTGGCCCTTGGCATCGCGGGCTGCCTCAACAAGTTCGTACGCCTTGGCCCGGTACACCCGGCCCAGATTGGTGAAGAAGAGCAGCCAGTGGTGCGTGGTGGTGACAAAGAAGTGCTCGACGACGTCGTCCCCCCTCAGCTGTGCGCCACGGATACCCTTGCCGCCACGGGCCTGCTGACGGTAGTTGTCGCTGCGGGTCCGCTTGACGTACCCGCCGCGCGTAATTGTGACCACCATTTCCTCTTCGGGAATGAGGTCTTCCATGCTCATGTCGCCGTCGTAACCCATGAGGATTTCAGTGCGGCGATCGTCGCCGTGCTTGTCGACGATCTCCTGCAGCTCGGTTGAGACGATTTCGCGTTGCTGGGATTCGGAAGCGAGAATCCGCTTGTACTCGGTGATCTCCGTTTCGAGTTTGGCGTGCTGATCCTGGATCTTCTGGCGCTCCAGCGCAGCCAGGCGGCGCAGTTGCATGTCGAGGATGGCCTGCGCCTGGATCTCGTCGATTTCCAGCAACCCCATGAGCCCGTTGCGCGCATCTTCCACCGTTGAAGAACGGCGGATCAGGGCGATGACCTCGTCAAGGGCATCGAGTGCCTTCAACAATCCGCGGAGAATGTGTGCGGCTTCCTCGGCCTTGCGCAGGCGGTACTGCGTGCGGCGGACGATGACCTCAAGCTGGTGCGTTACCCAATGACGGATGAACGCGTCCAGGCTGAGCGTGCGCGGAACGCTGTCCACGATGGCCAGCATGTTGGCGCTGAAGTTGTCCTGCAGCTGAGTGTGTTTGTAGAGATTGTTCAGCACAACCTTGGCGACGGCGTCCCGCTTGAGCACGATCACCAGGCGCTGGCCGGTGCGACCCGAGGTCTCATCGCGGAGGTCGGCGATGCCGGAGACCTTGCCGTCCTTCACCAGGTCCGCAATCTTGATGGCCAGATTGTCGGGGTTTGCCTGGTAGGGCAACTCGGTCACCACAAGGCACGTGCGGTTCTGGATTTCCTCGACATTCACCACAGCGCGCATGGTGATTGACCCGCGCCCGGTCCGGTAGGCATCCTCGATGCCCTTGTGGCCGAGAATCTGCGCGCCCGTAGGGAAGTCGGGGCCCTTGATTCGCTGGATCAATGCTTCAAGCAATTCTTCCTTGGTGGCCTGCGGATTCTGCAGGTACCACTGAACGCCGTCGGCTACCTCTCGAAGGTTATGGGGAGGAATGTTCGTGGCCATGCCGACGGCAATGCCCGACGACCCGTTGACCAGGAGGTTGGGGAAACGCGACGGCAGGATGGTGGGTTCCTGATTCTTGCCGTCGTAGTTGTCCTGGAAGTCGACGGTTTCCTCGTCGATGTCCCGCACCATTTCCATGGCAAGGTGGGCCATCTTGGTTTCGGTGTAACGGGGCGCCGCTGCGCCGTCGTTTCCTGGAGAACCAAAGTTGCCCTGTCCCAGCGCCAGCGGGTAGCGCATCGTCCAGTCCTGAATGAGCCGGACCAGCGCATCATATATGGCGCTGTCGCCGTGGGGGTGGTACTGACCCATGACCTCGCCGACCACACGCGCGCACTTGTTGAATGAACGCTCAGGCCGATAGCCGCCGTCGAACATTGCGTAGAGCACGCGTCGGTGGACGGGCTTCAGGCCGTCGCGGACGTCAGGCAGAGCCCGACCGACAATAACGGCCATCGCGTAGTCCAGGTAGGAGCGCTGCATTTCTGTCTGCAGGTCTACCTGTTCGACCCTGTCCGTCAGGACGGCACCCTCAATTGGGGTTTCGTCGCCGGGAGTCTTTGGCGTTTCTTCGTCACTCATCTGGTTCGTTCCATTCGTGGATGCGTTGCGAGGGAGCCGGACTGCCGGAGCCGGCTACACATGAGTACTTGTGGGCACCTCAGATATCGAGGAACCGCACGTCCTTGGCGTTCTGCTGGATGAAGTTGCGTCGCGATTCGACGTCTTCGCCCATGAGCACTGAGAAGATCTGGTCGGCGGCTGCGGCATCATCCATGGTGACCTGCAGGAGTGTGCGGTTGTCCGGATCCATGGTGGTTTCCCACAGTTCCGTGTAGTCCATCTCACCGAGTCCCTTGTAACGCTGGATCCCGTTGTCCTTCGGCAGGCGCTGGTTATTGGCCAAACCCATCTTGATGGTTTCATCGCGTTCACGATCACTGAAGACGTAGGAGTGAGCAGCGTTGGACCATTTGATCCGGTACAGCGGGGGCTGGGCAAGGTACACATAGCCGTTTTCGATCAACGGCCGCATGTACCTGAACAGCAGCGTGAGCAACAGGGTGGTGATGTGCTGGCCGTCGACATCAGCATCAGCCATCAGAACAATCTTGTGATACCGGGCCTTCTCGACGTTGAAATCCTCGCCGATGCCGGCGCCGAAGGCCGTGATCATCGCCTGGACTTCGCTGTTACTCAGCGCACGGTCAAGCCGGGCGCGCTCCACGTTCAGGATCTTGCCGCGCAGCGGGAGAATGGCCTGCGTCTCGGGATTCCGGCCGCGAACTGCCGAACCACCCGCGGAGTCACCCTCCACAATGTAAATTTCGGACTTCGAAGGATCCTTGGACTGACAATCCTTAAGCTTGCCCGGCATTCCTCCGGACTCGAGCAGGCCCTTGCGGCGGGTTGACTCCCGCGCCTTGCGTGCGGCAAGGCGTGCCTGGGACGCCTGGATGGACTTCCGGATGACATCGCGGGCCGGGCCGGGGTTGCGTTCAAGCCAGTCACCGAGCTGGTCCGTCACAACGCGCTGGACGAACCCCTTGGCCTCGGAGTTTCCGAGCTTGGTTTTGGTCTGGCCTTCAAACTGCGGCTCGGAGAGTTTGACGGATATGACGGCGGTAAGTCCCTCGCGGATGTCGTCACCCGTCAGATTGTCGTCCTTCTCCTTGATGATGTTCTTCTCACGGGCATACCTGTTGATCAGGGAGGTCATCGCGGCCCGGAAGCCTTCCTCATGGGTGCCGCCCTCATGGGTGTTGATGGTATTCGCGTAGGTGTGGACGCTCTCGGAGTATGCGGTGGTCCACTGCATTGCCAGTTCAACGGCGATGGATTTGTCTGCGTCTTCGGTCTCGAAGGCGATGACATCCTCGTGAATGACATCAACTTTCTTTGACGAATTGAGATGCCTGACGTAATCCAGGAGCCCATTCTCATACAGGTACTCGATGTGGCGGTGCTTCTTCTCTTCCGAGCGTTCCGCTTCGGCATGCGCGGCGTCGGTGATCTCCTCGGTTTCCACCTCGGGCACCCGTTCATCCACAAGGCTGATCCGGAGACCCTTGTTGAGGAAAGCCATCTGCTGGAACCGTGCCCGCAGGGTCTCAAAATCGAACTCGACGGACTCGAAAATGGAGGCATCAGGATAGAAGGTCTGCGTGGTGCCGGTCTGGCTGGTTTCGTCACCCTTTTCGAGCTTTCCGACGGGCTTCCCACCGTCCTCGAAGGACTGCCGCCAGATGTGTCCCTGACGGCGAATTTCCGTGTCAACACGGGAAGAAAGGGCATTCACGACCGAGATGCCAACGCCGTGAAGTCCACCGGAAACGGCGTAGCCGCCACCACCGAATTTGCCGCCCGCATGGAGGATGGTCATGACCACTTCAACAGTGGGTTTGCCCTCTGTTGGGTGCATATCCACGGGTATACCGCGGCCGTTGTCTATGACACGCACGCCGCCGTCTTCAAGCAGGGTCACCTTGATGTGGTCGCAGTACCCGGCAAGAGCTTCATCCACAGAGTTATCCACAACCTCGTAGACAAGGTGGTGAAGTCCCCTGGGGCCGGTAGAGCCGATGTACATACCGGGCCTTTTACGGACTGCTTCCAGTCCTTCGAGGACTGTGATGTCGCTGGCACCGTAACCTCTGGGTTCTCCAGCGCTGTTTTCCGGTGTTGCGGCAGATTCCGCTTGGTTGTCGTTAGCCACGGGCGCTGTCGACTCCTTGTTGTCCTGGTCTCAGAGGGAAGGCATCCCGAAAAAGGAATGCCTGCACCTCATATTCTACCGTGCAGACCGTGTACCCAACGCCTGAACAGGCCTCTAGCGCGGAATAAACCGCCATTTAAGCTCACAGCGGGGGGTCGCGTGGGGGCGTATACGTCCCGAGGGGTCCGATTCGCGCTGTACGGCGCACATCGTCAGGAGTCAACCCCTGTGGAAGGTGTTCCTGCGAACTACCCGTAGGTATCCCGAGGGCCCCGCCCGCGAACTGTTCGCCCGCCTTTTCGCCAGTTCGGAGCCGATGGTCCGATGACCGTCATAGCCGTGACCACGCCCGCGCCAAGCTCATGGTCAAAACGCTTGATGAGATCTGCACTGATCAGGCGCAGTTGCGTGGACCAGGCGGTCGAATCACACCTGACCAGGACCGTGGTTTCGTGGAAACTTTCAGGGGTGCAGTGGGCGGCAATGTCCGGCCCCACCAGTTCCGCCCAGCGGGCCATCACCGAGCCGACGGCGACAGGTGAATTCCACCCCCGCTCGCTCAGCAGCCTGCCGAACACAGTGCCGAGCCCCTGTGGGTCCCGTCCGGCATAGGATTCTCCAGGGATTGCCGGACGGGCAGAACCGCCGGAACGACGACGACGGGCCGCAGCTGGGGCACGGGCCTCGCCCCTGGCGACCGACGCGTCACGAAGCCGGTTCAATAGGATCCTTGGTGCATCCTGGCTAGGTGCGTTCTCGGAAGCCGTTACGTTCTGTGGCGGTGTGTCCGGATTGGAGCCACCCGGACCAGAGCCGTCGTCGTCCTTTTCCTCAGGCCGATGTTTCATGGAAGCCTCCGGGAACAACCTGGTAATGACGGCCCTCAAGTTGGGAAGGGACGTCCTCTCCCACGGCGGCGGTTACCAGTACCTGCTCGGCCCCCACGACGATAGTGGCAAGCCGGTCCCGCCGGTCCACATCCAATTCGGCAAAAACATCATCGAGGATGAGGACGGGAGTTGATCCCGGTGTTGCGTCGTCTTCGGTGAGCAAATAATAGGAACCAAGGCGTAGAGCCAACGCCATGGACCAGGTCTCACCATGGGAGGCATATCCTTTGACCAATGCTCGGCCCAGCGTCAGCTCCACTTCGTCCCGGTGGGGACCAATCAGCGAAATTCCGCGTTCAGTCTCCCGGCGCCGCTGCTCGCCGATAACTTTCAGGAACCGCTCGGTTAGCTCGGGAACGCCGAGGCCTGACAAGTCCTCGGATGGTTCCGTGCCGGTGTCGTCATCCGTCAGCGGACTGACCAGGGAAGAGCGATAGAGGGCGTTCGCCGCCTTGGACCCGTCCGTCAGTTCCCCATAAGCCCTCTGGATGTGCGGAACCAACTTGGTCAAGACCCCGAGCCGTGCGTGAAGCAGCTGGGACCCGACAGCTGCCAGATGCTGGTCCCACACCTCCAAAGTTGCTTCGTGCGCCGCTGTGAGACGGCCACCGCGTAGGGATTTCAAAAGGGCATTGCGCTGTTTGAGTACCCGCTCATAGTCAGCACGAATTCCGGCATGGTGCGGCACGAGTTGAACCATCAGGTCATCGAGGAACCGGCGGCGGTTCGCGGGATCTCCCTTGACCAGTGCCAGGTCTTCTGGGGCAAAAAGAACTGTGCGGAGAATACCGGCTGCATCCCTGGCCCGGACCGGATTGGCCCTGTTAATCCTTGCCCGGTTTGCGCGATCAGGGTTGATTTCCAATTCGACGCTCGTGGCTTGCTCACCCCGGACCAACCGCCCCCGAACGAGTGCCCTCTCGGCATCGAAGGCGATCAGTGGCTTGTCGGAGCTGACACGGTGTGAGGACAGCGATGCCAGGTACCCAATTGCCTCGACAATGTTGGTTTTCCCTACTCCGTTCGAACCCACGAAGAGAGTTACACCAGGCTCGAGGGGGACCTCGAGCTGCGCGTAGCTACGGAAGTCCGTGAGGGACAGATGCTGAACATACACCGCTGATCAGAGGATCAACTGCGCGGCGGTCGAACGGCGTGACCACCGAACTGGTTGCGCAGCGCCGCCACCATCTTCAGCGAAGGAGCGTCTTCCTGCCTGGAACTGAAGCGGGCAAAGAGTGCGGCGGTAATCACCGGTGCTGCAACTTCATTCGCAATAGCCTGCTCCACCGTCCAGCGGCCTTCGCCTGAATCCTCGACGAACGCACCGATATTGGTGAGCTTCGGATCTTCCTCAAGCGCTTTAACGAGGAGGTCCAACAACCAGGAGCGGACTACCGTTCCTTTTTGCCACGCCCTGAAAGTGCCGTGGACATCCTTGATGATGTCTTTGGCTTCCAGCAGTTCGTACCCTTCCGCGTAGGCCTGCATGAGACCGTACTCGATTCCGTTGTGGACCATTTTGGCGTAATGACCAGCACCCGTGTCACCGACATGAACGAAGCTCTCCTCGCGCTTGCCTTCTGGACGGAGTGCATCAAAAACCGGCATTACACGTTCGACGGCGTCTTCCGGGCCTCCGACCATGAGCCCGTAGCCGTTTTCCAATCCCCAGACGCCTCCGGAAACACCGCAGTCAAGAAAGGAGATCCCTCGCGCAGCAAGGGCCTCACTGTGTTCCTGGTCGGTGCTGAACTTGCTGTTGCCACCATCGATGACAAGATCACCTTCCGCCAGTTTCTCGCCAAGCTCCTGAACTACCTCTGCGGTAACAGCCCCGGCCGGCACCATGACCCAGATGACCCGGGGAGCCGGCACCTTTTGGAGGAGTTCCTCGAGCGTTGCAACGTCGGAGACCTCTGGGTTGCGATCGAAGCCTGTGACCTCAATACCCGCGGAACGCAACCGTTTCCGCATGTTGAAGCCCATTTTTCCGAGTCCGATCAGGCCAATGTGCATGTGTCCTCCAGGGTTCGGGTGGGATGGGCTAATAAGGCTGTTACTGGTTGGGCAGCCTTACCGGCATGAGCAGGTATCGGTAATCTTCGCGATCTGCTCCAGTGGCGTCCTCCTGGGCGGAGATCACTGCTGGCTTGGGTGGCGTGGTGAAGGAAAAGCGGACAAAACGGCTGCTGAAGGCACTGAGTCCTTCACTGAGGTAGTGCGGATTGAACGCAACTGTGATGTCGTCGCCGTCGAGTGTTGCCTCGATGGCTTCCGAAGCCTGCGCATCTTCTCCGGTACCGGCGTCGAGCACTACTTGTCCCTGGCTGAAGGCCAACCGTACGGGGGTATTACGTTCGGCAACGAGGGAAACACGGCGAACAGCCTCGACCAACTGGTTGGTCTCCACTGTCGCGTGAATTGGGGTGTTCTCGGGGAAGAGTGAGCGGATCTTTGGGTAATCGCCGTCGACAAGCAGCGACGTAGTGCGGCGACCACCGCTTTCGAAGCCGATCAGCTCGCTGTTGTCGGACAGGGCGATCTTGAGGTCTCCGGCGCCGCCCAGGGTTTTCGCGACTTCACTGAGAGTCTTGGCCTTGACCAGCGCGCTGGTTGAGATTCCTGGGTTGGTTGGTTTCCAGGAAAGCTCGCGGAGTGCAAGCCTGTAGCGATCGGTTGCCAGGAAGGTGATGAGGTCTTCCTCGATCTCCATCCGGACGCCCGTAAGGATGGGTAGGGTGTCGTCCCGGCTTGCCGCGATGATGACCTGCGAAACTGCCTCAGCGAACGCCTCTCCATCAACAACGCCACTGACGTCGGGGAGGCTCGGAAGTTCCGGGTACTCACCTTCGGGCATGGTTGCCAGATTGAATCGGCTGTTGCGGCAAGTGAGTGTGACCTTGGATCCGTCGGTCTCCACTTCCACCGGTGCAGACGGCAGGCTGCGGCAAATATCAGCGAGCAAGCGGCCCGAGACGAGGATTGTTCCTTCTTCGGCAACATCCGCTGCGATTTCCAACCGGGCAGAAATCTCGTAGTCGAAACTGGCAAGACTCAGCGTTCCTGCACCCGCCTTGATCAGCAGACCCGAAAGCACTGGCACAGGAGGCCGTGGGGAGAGTGATCGTGCGGTCCAGGTTACGGCTTCGGCCAGAACATCGCGCTCGACTCGAAATTTCACTGAAGGGTGCCGCCTTTCGCGAGGTACAGGGGAAGCTACTGATCCTCAGCTGCAGGGAAAACCCAGCTGGCGAATGAGGATGCGTGAGCAAATGACAACTCTACTGATTCACAGCTTAGCGCGACACACTTGATCGCTTGGCCGGTCGGGTTGAGGGGAAATGTTATTTGGAAAGGATCCATGGATTAAGGGTCAGTAGTGTTAATAACTGCTGTGGATTCTGTGGATAACCCGTCCTTTCGGTTCATTCCGGGGTCTTTGGGCTGTTGATAGGTTGTGTATGAAGCACCGTGTTCAACCGGGCAGCATGTGCACGAAAGTACGGGTGTTCTCCCAATCCACAGGGAGCATGCAAGTTGTCCTCAGTGAGGCTCATGTACTGGGCGGGTTATCCACAGTTCTTTCCACAGTTGTTAATTTCAACCGTGTGGTTCCCCAGGTCAGCGGGGGAAGAGCACCAGGCTCTGGCTCACCCGTGGCGAAGCGGTGGCCTAACTGTCCTTCCGGGAGTGCTTGATCCGGTTGGTTAGTTCGGTGACCTGGTTATAGATGGCGCGGCGCTCGGCCATCAGTTCGCGGATTTTTCGATCCGCGTGGATGACCGTGGTGTGGTCGCGGCCTCCGAGCTCCTGACCGATCTTCGGCAATGACATGTCGGTCAGCTCCCTGCACAGGTACATGGCGATCTGCCTTGCAGTTACGAGCGTCCTGGTCCGGGACTTGCTGCACAACTCCTCGAGCGTGATGTTGAAGTACTCCGCGGTCTGCGCCATGATCAACGCCGAGGTGATCTCCTGGGCGCCGTCGTCGGTGATTAGATCCTTGAGTACGATCTCCGCAAGATTTTCGTCGACCGCCTGCCGGTTAAGGCTGGCAAAGGCGGTCACACGGATCAACGCCCCTTCCAGTTCCCGGATGTTCGTCGAGATCTTCGAAGCGATGTATTCGAGGACTTCGTCGGGTGCGCTCATTCCTTCGCTGATCGCCTTCTTGCGCAGGATTGCGATGCGGGTCTCAAGTTCAGGAGGCTGGATATCGGTCAGGAGACCCCACTCGAACCTGGACCTCATTCGTTCTTCAAATCCGGAAAGCTGTTTCGGGGGAAGGTCCGAGGTGATGACCACTTGTTTGCTGTGGTTGTGAAGTGCGTTGAATGTGTGGAAGAACTCCTCCTGGGTACGGTCCTTGCCTGAGAGGAACTGAATGTCATCGATCAGAAGGATGTCCACGTTGCGGTAGGTCTGCTTGAAGCTGGTGCCTTCGTCATCACGGATGGAGTTGATGAAGTCGTTGGTGAACTCCTCTGAATTCACGTAACGGACCCGGATCCCGGTGTAGAGGTGGCGGGCATAGTGGCCTATGGCGTGAAGTAGATGGGTTTTACCCAGACCGGAATCACCGTAGATGAAGAGTGGGTTATAGGCCTTCGCCGGAGCTTCCGCCACAGCTACGGCGGCTGCGTGAGCGAAACGGTTCGATGAGCCGATGACGAAAGTGTCGAAAATATACTTGGGGTTCAGGCGACCGAACTCGTGTGAATTGCTAGGTGGGGTGGGAGATGGAGCGAGTTCACGCTGGGAAGTTTCTTCCTCGACTTCTTCAGGCTTCTCCTCGGCGACCGGTGTCAGATCCGGGTCGATCACGAATGCGCACTGTATTTCCTCGCGGAATACTTCGTGAAGGGCGTCATTGAGTGGGCCCTTCACCTGGCTTTGAAGGACTTCGCGTGTCAGCTCATTGGGGACCGCAACAAGCAGTGTGGTTCCGATCAGACCTTGGGCCTGAGCGAGCACTACGAAACCACGCTGGCGTGGGGAGATTCGTTCGTCACGTTCAAGGGTGCGGATCACCTTGCGCCAGGAGCTGCCTACATCGTTGATTTCGTCGGTACTCACTGGTGTCCTCATCGGTGTCTAAGAAGGTGCCGGTATGGCTGTATTCGCCGCCAATCCACAGAGTTATGCACAGCTGGTGGATAAATCGACCACCCGGCAACACTAGACGATGAAAACTATGGAAGATAGCCGGGATTCAGCTTGTGGATAAGCGCTGATTAGCAGGCCGGATCTCCCCCTATTGACCTCCCCGGAGTAACTTGTCCACATCCTGCGCCCCGCTCGTGGTGAAAGAGGGTTCCGTGTCCGCTGCTGCAACCAGGGATATCCGGTTTGACCCCTATAGCGGTGGTGCCCTAACGTTAGGTAGTCCAATATGTCTGCATTTCGCATGCCTCCATGCCCTAACATCTTCGCTGTTAGGTTCCAGGTAGGTGCGCAGAGTGGATGTACAACTTCATCGCGCCGGTCCGTTCTTCCCCCTTGTTGCAACGGCAGCGCATGCCAAGAACGTTCTGGAGTATCACAGTGAGCAAGCGGACCTTTCAGCCGAATAACCGCCGTCGTGCTAAGAAGCACGGCTTCCGCCTTCGGATGCGCACCCGCGCCGGCCGCGCCATCCTTTCAGCGCGCCGCGGCAAGGGACGTACCGAGCTTTCGGCCTAGCACTACATAACCCGTCCGCCGGCGTCGCCCATCTGCGGATGGCGCCCTGACCGTTCGGAGCTCCAGGTGTTGTCTACAACCCATCGAGTCCGCACGGCATCGGATTTCTCTTATACCGTCCGTTCCGGTACCCGCTCTGGGTGCCGGAACTTGGTGTTATATGCGGTGGCAACCAGCGTGGACAAACCTTCAAGATTCGGCTTCATAGTGTCGAAAGCAGTGGGGAACGCTGTTACCCGCAATCTCGTTAAGAGGAGACTGAGAGAAGCGGCTGCGGCGGCCCTGGCTGTCCGTCCTGCTGGTTTGGATGTGGTTGTCCGTTCCCTTCCGCCCGCGGCAGGGACAGAATGGGCAGAGTTAAGCTCAGATTTCGAACGTTGCCTGGCCACCAGCGTCAAACGGCTGGCCAAAGAGAGTTCAGGAAAGGGAGACGGCAGATGACCACGGTTCATGTGCCGTTCGCCCCCGGGGCAATCCGGGCACTACCCCGCTCGATTCTGGTTGGCGTGCTGGTTTCCTATCGGCGGCTCATCTCCCCGCTTTATGGACAGGTGTGCCGCTTTTTCCCCTCCTGTTCGGCGTATGCGCTCGAGGCAGTAGTTGTGCATGGTGCGCTGAAGGGAAGCTGGCTGGCAACCCGGCGGTTGGGTCGTTGTCATCCATGGAACGATGGCGGCGTCGACCACGTCCCATCTGGCGGGCGCACCTTCGCGCCCGGTCATGAGCCGCGAATTTTAGTGCTGAACCACCCCGTGATACCTGCAGATGAGGAAAGCCGCCCAGCGGCCTGAGGAGCAACAGATTATGGATTTCTTCGAGACGATTCTCCTGCCGTTCCGATGGCTGGTGTCCTGGGTCATGTGGGCATTCCACGAAGGATTCACCTTCCTTGGAATGGAGGAGACCTCGGGCTGGACCTGGACTCTGTCCATCGTGGGCCTCGTGGTGGTCATTCGTGCCGCCTTGATTCCGGTATTCGTCAAGCAGATCAAGGCGCAGCGCGGAATGCAGGCCCTTCAGCCGGATCTCCGCAAGCTGCAGCAGAAGTACAAGGGCAAGACCGACCAGCTCTCCCGTCAGGCAATGACGCAGGAACAGATGGCCCTATACAAGAAGCATGGAACGAATCCGTTTGCGGCTTGTTTGCCGATCCTGATTCAGATGCCGTTCTTCTTCGCTCTGTTCACAGTCTTGAACGGGGTTTCGACGGCGAGCAGGGAGGGCGAGGGGATAGGCGCCCTGAACGCTGACGACGTTCGTCAGTTCGATGCTGCCGAGATCTTCGGCGCCCCCCTCTCTTCGTCCTTGCTTCACGGCTGGGGTACTCCGGGCCACGGCTCCGTGGCGGTTCTTTCAATCATTATGATCCTTGCAATGACGGCTTCACAGTTCATCACGCAGAAGCAGATCATGGCCAAGAACATGTCCGAAGAGGCCATGCAGAGTCCGTTCATGCGTCAGCAGAAGATCATGCTCTACATCCTTCCGCTCGTCTTTGGCATCGGTGGCATCAACTTCCCGATCGGTGTTCTCATTTACTGGACCACAACCAACCTTTGGACGATGGTTCAGCAGTTCTACGTCATTCGGCGCATGCCCACCCCCGGTTCCCCAGCCGCGAAAGCCCTCGCTGAACGGCGGGCGAAGAAGGGTCTGCCGATGATCCCACTTCTGGGCGAGCGAAAGACCGAACCGGCTGTTGAAGCCGTAGTAGAGCCGAAGGCACAACGTGTACAGCCGCAGCGCAAGAACAGGAAACGCAAATGAGCACAGATCACATGCAGGATGAAACCCTTGAGGTCCTTGAAGAAGGTTCCAATGAAGACTCGACTGTCGAAGATGAAGACTCAACTGGCGAAGACGAAGGCGATGTAGCCGCGGATTACCTGGAGGAACTTCTCGACATAGCTGACCTTGATGGAGACATCGACATCGAGGTCAGAAATGGTCGTACCTACATCTCCATCGTGTCCGAGGATGCTGATTCACGCGGCCTACAGTCCCTCGTTGGTGCGGATGGAGAAGTCCTAGAAGCACTTCAGGAACTCACCCGCCTCTCGGTTCTGACTTCCACCGAAAGCCGCTCGCGGCTGGTCCTCGACATCGATGGATTCAGAGACGCCAGGGGTAAGGAACTCCGTGAGATTGCTGAAAGCGCGGTTAACGAATTGAAACAGAACGGTGAAGAGATCGCGCTCAAACCCATGTCTGCGTACGAGCGCAAGATCGTTCACGACGTCGTTGCTGAGTTGGGTATGGTCAGCGAGTCTGAAGGGGAAGGGTCGAACCGGCACATCGTCGTTTCTGCTGGTGCCTAGCGCACCGCTCGTTTAACTTCAAAGGTGGTGGACCCCTTGACAGTTGTCATAGGAATCAAGGAGCAGGCTGCGGCTCAGGAAATCTTCGGCGATCGGCTGCCGTTGGCTGAGCGCTTTGTGGAGCATCTGGCCACCTCCGGTCTGGAGCGTGGACTCCTCGGCCCCCGCGAACTACCCCGCCTGTGGGACCGTCACGTCCTGAACTGCGCTGTAGTGGGCGAGTTGATTGACCAGGGCGCCAGTGTGGCTGATGTCGGTAGCGGCGCGGGTTTGCCGGGCCTGGCTCTGGCTATCGCGCGCAAGGACGCTCGGTTTGTGTTGATTGAACCGCTGGAGCGAAGGGTCAATTGGCTGCGGGAGGTCACTGAAGACCTGGAGCTGGACAACGTGGAGATCTTCCGTGGGCGCGCAGAGCAGGCTGCAGGGGAAATTGAAGTGGACGTGGTAACAGCGCGGGCTGTATCGGCCCTCTCGGGTCTGGCGACCATCACCATTCCGTTGCTTGGGAAGACGGGGGTTGTACTTGCGATCAAGGGTCGAAGTGCTTCTGAGGAAGTTGAAAAGGCGGCCAAGGTAATCAAGCGATTGGGCGGTCAGCAAACCACCGTCGAGACGGTTGGCGGCTCCCTTCTCGAATCGCCGACTACCGTCGTGCGGATCGTGGTCAATCGTAAAGCGAAAAACAACTAGTTCACTTGGCGGACACCGGCTCAGGCAGCAAGGAGTCACGCTCGCTACCGGCTAACCTAGAGTGGACCTTCCCGGTACATGAAAGTGAGCGAGACCCTCGTGACAACGAAAGATCCGGCCCCGGCGCGCGAACAGCTTGAATCGCTGGTGACGTCTTCTCTCGCGGTCAGCATCGCTAGTATTCAACCCGAAGTGTTTTCAAACCCGAGCAATACCGGAATTGTTTCACGTGAAACGGGCGGCTCACCGTCCTCCGATAACAAAACCACTGAACGCGGTTCCAATCAGGGAGGTTCCAGGAACGTTATGGACGTGATGGATGACAGCACGCCCCTGGCGAGAGAACTAGCGAGCGAAACGAAGCGACGGGAGAAGCTTCTCGGGCGGGAGTTGCCCAGGCCTGCGAAGACCAGGATCCTGACCGTCAGCAATCAGAAGGGCGGCGTTGGGAAGACAACCACCACCGTCAACCTGGCGGCCGGCCTCGCTTTGGCCGGGCTGAATGTTCTGGTCATCGATATCGATCCCCAAGGGAATGCGTCGACCGCACTAGGGATTGAACATCATGCCGAGGTCGACAGCATTTACGACGTGCTCATTGACGACCTTCCGCTTTCGAGCGTTGTGGCCCGTTGCCCGGATATCCCCAATCTGATCTGTGCTCCCGCAACCATTCACTTGGCCGGTGCCGAGATTGAACTGGTGTCCCTGGTCGCCAGGGAGCAGCGCCTGCGCCGGGCAATCGATCTGTATGCGGCGCACCGCGAGGACCATGGTGAGGAGCGCCTGGATTACATCTTCATTGATTGCCCACCGAGCCTCGGGCTACTGACCGTAAATGCATTCGTCGCTGCGCGGGAGGTTCTTATACCCATCCAGTGCGAGTATTACGCGTTGGAAGGGTTGAGTCAGCTGCTTAAGAACATCGAGATGATTCAGAAGCATCTCAACGCAGAGCTTGTTGTGTCGACCATACTTCTAACGATGTACGACGGACGCACCAATTTGGCTGCTCAAGTGGCGGCGGAGGTACGTGAGCACTTCCCGCAGCAGGTCCTCAAGGCAGTAGTTCCGCGGTCGGTTCGCATCTCAGAAGCACCCAGCTACCAGCAAACGGTGCTGACCTACGATCCTTCATCGAGTGGGGCGCTCTCCTATCTTGAAGCGGCAGCTGAAATAGCTGAGCGCGCGTAGCGTCGCAACGCTCTCAGAGAGTGCTCTACCCGTAGACTGAACGCAATATCAATTCGTGCAGTTTGTCTGCTCTCGTTCGAGAGGAACTTGTAGATGCCTGAGAAGCGTAGAGGGCTAGGCCGAGGACTCGGCGCGCTCATTCCGAGCAGCGTTGAGCAGGAAGTAGCGTCGGTCGGTTCAACCGGGCGCAATGCGGGCCGCCCTTCCGACCTCTTTTTCCCCTCGAAGGACGGCCAGGCTGAAGTCGACTCACAGGACCCGGGTGAAGCGAAGAGCACCGATGGCCCTGCAAGGCTCCGCGCGACCATCAACAAAGACGCTCTGACTGCTCCTGCCCCCCGATCAGGTGGCCGGACCCAGGCACCCTCACGAAAGGCTGCAGCGGGTAAGCAAACTGCTGGCGATGGCCATCGCAGGAAAGCCCCTTTTACTTCGGAGGCGGCGCCCGAGCGTGCGGCTCTCAAAGAGGGTGCCGCTTCCCGTGGGCCGAGTGGGATCGCGCCCGAGTCGGGAACTGAATCCCGTCTAGAGGCTACCGACGGATCTGATGCAGGACGTCTAGCTCCACCCGCTAACGATGTTTCACGTGAAACTCTGCAGGAGGTGCCAGGGGCTCGATTTGCAGAGCTCCCAGTAGATTCAATCCACGCGAACCGCAAGCAGCCAAGAACAGTGTTCGACGAGGACGAGATGGCTGAGCTCGTCCACTCCGTCCGAGAAATCGGGGTCCTGCAACCCATCGTGGTCCGGGCATCCAACGAGGGCACTGAACATCAGTATGAGCTTGTTATGGGTGAGCGTCGGTGGCGGGCGAGTAAGGCTGCTGGTCTGGAGACTGTTCCCGCGATCATTCGTGACACCGCGGATGACGACCTGCTTAGGGATGCTCTGTTGGAGAACTTGCACCGCAGTCAACTCAATCCGCTTGAGGAAGCGGCTGCGTACCAGCAACTGCTGGACGACTTCGGGTGCTCTCAAGAGGAACTGGGAGCGCGCATCGGCAGATCACGTCCGCAGATTTCGAACACTCTTCGGCTGATGAAACTTCCTCCTCTGGTGCAGCGGCGGCTGGCCGCTGGTGTTCTCAGTGCCGGCCACGCGAGGGCACTCCTTGGCTTGTCCGATCAGGCGGAGATGGAGAAGCTCGCCCAGCGCATTGTCGCGGAGGGCCTCTCTGTGCGATCAACAGAAGAGATCGTTGCGATGAGTGATGGGCTCCGACGTCCCCCGAAGCCGAGTACCCCACGGGCCGGGGCGCGCCACGAGCGCTTGGACTACTTGGCCACGTCCTTGTCTGATCGACTCGATACGAGCGTCAAGATTACCCTGGGTGCAAAGAAGGGACGGGTTAGTATCGAGTTCGCTAGTGTCGACGACTTGAACCGGATCATGGGAGTGCTGGCGCCCGGCTAGTACTGGTCTCCTAGCTCTCCCGCAAGAGGCGCCGTTTCACGTGAAACGGCGCCACTTGTTGTAGGCGGAGTATCGTAGCGGTAGCCCGAGCACTTCCGGATGGTCGAGGTGAGACGGATGATCGAATTACGTTGGCTATCCCGATTCCTCCACCCCTTGGGATACGCCGTCTGAACGCTTGTGTTGACTTGACGCGAGCGACTTTAGGTTCGCGGCGTAGTCAAACCCGACACCCACGGGCGGACCGCTTGCGCTCGGTCTTTCAAAGAACCAGAAGGTGGCGTCACAGCCCGCTAGTTGTCGGCGTGAGGGGTGATAGCTGTGCGGTTTCACGTGAAACATTGATACATGATTCACTCTTTGGCCACCTGGCAACCGGTAGTTCGAGTTTCCAGGCCACGCGAGGGTCAATCGTCGGACGGGTTCCGCCAAATCTGTGTCAACGGTGAATCGGATCTGCTCATGGGGTGCGGGCGCGAACAGTTAGCTTTCCTCTCGCCTTGGGGCTCGTGGTTCAGCTGTAGCTGTAGCTGTAGCTGTAGCTGTAGCTGGCCGCGGTCCAGCGTGCCACGCTGCTTGTGCTAAAGCGTCCACGGCAGGGTCATATCGATCCACAACACCGACCGCCTCAAACACCCGCAAGGATGAAGCTGATTCCGATCGGTAGACACACTGCGAGAACTGTGGGGCCTGGCCATTTCGTGGGGTGATGTTTCACGTGAAACGTAAAGGACAGAGTTGGGACGCGTGCAACTGTAGGAGATTGTGACGCTTCTCTAGCAGATCTCAAGTGCGCAAGCCCCCGTGGTCATCGTGAGAAAATCATCCAGTGAAAGGTGAGCTACGGTGGGATTGCTCCTCCCCAGTCTTGTTCGCTGCTGGAGCGCCGTGCTACGGTGTGCTGCCAGTCAGAGTGCGGAGTAATGGGTCGCAACGACGGTGCCGCGAGTGGGAATCCCCATTGGCCACCCCCGTGTTCGAAGGCCATGTCTCCCTCGGGCTGGGGTGCGCGCGATTCATAGTTTCACGTGAAACATTCGTCCCCGAGGTAGAGACTCCGATCGAGTCGCCTTGCCTTCCGTCTGGACAGATACCATTGTCGCTATTGTGCCCTGGGTTCAGTACAAGGCCTTTACACTGCATGTACGTCAGGAGCCGCCGGCACTTTCTGACACTTCCCATACGGTCCACAGGCCCAAGTCTTGAACGCTAACCGATATTCGCCATTCTCGAGTGAATGTAGGTAACAGTCAGCTCAGGGTCGTTTGATGGACAGGTCGGCAGCTTGGCAGCCCGCAGATTGCGCGGCGAGTCGCTGCCCGTACGCAGCCTACGTAGCCGCGCTGTACGTGGCACCACCGAAATAACCTGGAGCGCCCGAATGCTTCGTGCGCTCTCGGAGGTTCGAGTTGCCTATCCTGGTGTCACCAGGGCATGCACGCTTCAGCTGGTGCGAGGCTGTCATCGAGCATCTCCGCTCGGCTAGAACCGCCGATCGACGGTGCACGCCTGGCTTTGCCTATCGGGCTTACCGCTCGCGTTCTGAAGATCCCGGATCGGGGATCACGGGTCTACGGCAACGACTCATCGACGGGCCAGAAATCGGAGCCCTGTCAGTGATTGCCAATGGTCTGTGTGTTTCACGTGAAACTTCGCCCGAGTACGAGACTGAGAAAAATTCGGGAATCGTAGGCATTCACCTGAGTGTCTCCGGCGTGGGTCCGTATCGTCGAGTTGTGTGAACAAGGTGCCGTTTCACGTGAAACGGGTACCCATGGCGCATGGACAAACCCAGTGTGAGGCTTGCCCGGCCTCACTTCAAGCACAAAAGAGCCCGCGCATCACGATGCGCGGGCTCTCTTATCAGAACTCTAGAGGAACTGCGCGAACTCCTGCTCAAGAACCTGCTTGGGCTTGGCGCCGATCGAGGTAGCAGCAACCTCGCCATCCTTGAATACGTACACAGCAGGAATTGATGTGATGCCGTACTTTGCAGCGGTTGCAGGGTTGTCGTCAACGTTGAGTTTCACAACGTCGATCTTCTCGGAATGCTCGGACGCGATGTCGTCGAGGATTGGTGAGAGCTTGCGGCATGGACCGCACCACTCGGCCCAAAAATCAACCATTACCGGTTTGGTGGCCTGCAGGACGTCGCTCTCGAACGAGCTATCGGTTACTTCTTTGGCATTGCTCATAACGGTTGCTCCTTAATTAGACCGTTGCGGATTCGGAAACTCGTTCAGCCTGCGGAGTGGGCACTTCAGCGGCCGTTGCGATCGAGTCACCAAGGTCAGCAAGGTAGTGCTCCACGTCAATCGCGGCTACACACCCTGAACCGGATGCTGTGATCGCCTGACGGTAGGTAGGGTCGATGACGTCGCCGGCAGCGAAGACTCCCGGCAACGAAGTCTTCGAAGTGCGTCCCTTTACGGCGATGGTGCCCTCTTCAGTGAGCGACAGTTGGTCGCGGATCAGGTCCACTCGGGGATCGTTGCCGATGGCAACGAAAACACCGGTCACGGCAAGGTCCTTCGAAGACCCGTCGACAGTGTTACTGAGCACCAATCCTGTGACCTTGTCAGTCCCTGTGATGCCGACCACTTCTGCATTCCACTCGAAGCGGATCTTCTCGTGGGCGAGAGCGCGGTCCTGCATGATCTTTGACGCCCGAAGCGAGTCCCGACGGTGGACCACCGTAACGGAGCGAGCGAACTTGGTGAGGAAGAGAGCCTCCTCCATTGCCGAGTCGCCGCCACCAACCACTGCGATGTCCTGGTCCTTGAAGAAGAAGCCGTCGCACGTCGCGCACCAACTCACACCGTGGCCCGAGAGCCGCTTCTCGTCTTCGAGGCCCAGTTCGCGGTACGCAGATCCGGTCGAGATAATAACTGCACGGGAACGGAAAACCTCACCCGTACCGATAGTCACAGACTTGACCTCACCGGCCAGGTCGACGGAAGTTACGTCCTCAAAAAGGATCTCCGTGCCGAAGCGAGCTGCTTGCTTCTCGAAGTGCTCCATCAGGTCCGGGCCCATGACGCCTTCCGGGAACCCAGGATAATTCTCCACCTCGGTGGTGTTCATCAGTTCACCACCGGCAGTCACCGAGCTGGCTATCAGCAGTGGCGAAAGGTTGGCCCTCGCGGTGTACACGGCGGCCGTGTAGCCTGCAGGACCGGATCCGACGATGATCACGTCCCGGATTTCGCTGGACTCAGCCTGGCTTTCGTGTGTCTGGGTACTCACGGGTACAAACAACCTTCCTGTGGGTGAGAGTCTTCAGGCCACTCGGCCGGGAGACGATCAATTGCAATAACAGTGCGGTCCAAGCGGTTATTCCGGTTCACTGGAGGCCCTGCGTCAGGAGACGTTGATCTCCGCGATGCGCATGCCCCAAGGGTACTGAGCCTGCACGTTCGACAGACGCGGCAACTGGGTGAAGTTTACGATCACGTACTGTGCCTTCGGGGCGGCACCGTCCACCTCTGGAACGCTGAAGGTTACGGACGGACCGGTGAAACCAGACTGTGCCACCTGAGTTGCGCCCTCAAGGCTGGGTTGATCATTCAGGGCGACGGTGAAGCTGCCGCCGGAACTGTTCAACTGCTCTATCTGGATCTGCGTGATACTCGACGACGCCTCGAGCTCGACGACGAGAGCCAGGTTCTGCGCCAAACCACCAAAGGTGTCGTTGGCATAGACAAGACTGCTCCAGAAGCTGGCCGGATTGTCGTCAATGATGGAACCGAGCTCCCCGTCAGTCTGCGCATTCAGCTCAGGATTCCCCGGCACAAGGCGCGTCACGCTGGTGGCCACCGGTGGGATCAGTTCCTCGGCGGGGGTGGAAGGCTCCTCTGCGGGAGTTTCAGAGGACGGCCCCTCGCTAGCCTCAGTAGTCTCCTCAGGCGTTGTCTGCTCGTTTGCTACCGGAGGACTGAAAATCGGGCTGAGTTGAGTGACCGCCAGCACCACGGCACCAATAATAACCAGTGCCAGGACAACACCTACCAGCACTCTGGTGAAGCGCGGGTTGTTCTCGCGGTCGTCGTCGTCATAATCGTCGTAGGAGCCGCCGCCGTCATAATTTGATTCCGCGACCGAGTGACTGCCCGCGGCGGCCGCCGGGAAACGCGAAGCCGGGCGTCCTGTGCGCGAGTCACTGCGACCGTCGTCGTATTCATCCTCGGTCCACTCCGAAACCTTCGGCCGGTCCTGGCGGTCACCCGCGGCTACCCTCGGCGGTGCGGAAGGCGGCGGGGGCACATTGGCGTTCCCGCCAGAAGGCCGGGGCGGAATGCTTTGTGGAGCCGTACCGGGAGAGGATTGGCCGGAGGCAGCCGCTGCACCCGCAGCCGCTGCACCCGCAGCGCCAGCACCCGCCGCAGCGCCAGCAGCACCCGCACCCCGACCGAAGCGGGGCATCCGTGCTTTAGGGATGCGGGAGCGGCGGGGTTCGCGCTCTTCGTAGTCGTCGTACTCATCATCTTCGTACGTCTCAGGCTCGGTGGACCGGGGAACCCCGAAAATCTCCGAGCCGAGCGTATCCGTAAAGAAGGGCTCGATGTACGGGACTGCCTCCCGCTGAATCACAAGGTCCAGCAGGTCAGCGGCCTGCGCCCGATTGGTTACGAGGTAGGTACCGGCGTCGGTGATCCCAAGGTCCAGTACCTGGATGTTCCCCGCGCGTTCGCCTGTAGCGACTTCACGGGCGCTGGTCGCCACCTGGCTGGCGTTCTCCGGCGATGCCACGAGGATGCTCACTGCACGGTTCAGAACCTGATCCATGCCGTCGAGCACAAGGTCCTTCTCAGCAGAGGCCAGTACATAAGCGGTGACCTTATACCGGCCGCCAAGTACTGAACCGACGTCTACTGCCTGTGGCACGAGTTCCTCCCGGAATGTGGATAGTTTGAACCCATGCTACCGGTGAACGCCGGCACGGCCCGGCACCGAGCCGCACTGCGCAACAGGAAGCTAGGCCCGCCGGCGCAGCTTCGCAAGAAGGGGCGCGAGGAAGTCCCGCAGTTCCCGCACATGCAAGGCCTTGAGCATCAGCACGTAGACCAGAATCATGGCTGGCCCGGCAACAAGGAGTACGACGGCGGCACTCACCTGGGACTGCCAGACGAACCCTCCCGGTTCATACGCTCCAAAGAACCAGAGAATGCCCGCCCCGGCTGCAGCGGCAACCAGGCCCGCGACGGTCAGGCGGACGTGAATGTCGTAGATGTGCCCGGCGCCGTACGGACCGATCTTGCGAACGAGGAACCGATGGCTCACACCGACGGCGATGATGTTCCCGACCGTGAAGCTCAGCGCGAGCATCGGCACAATAAGGCTTGGCTCGAACAGGCTTGCACCGACAGCAAGCGCGACGCCGATTGCGGAAAGGATGAGCTGGATCTTCAGCGGGGTGAGCGCATCTTCCGCAGCGTAGAACACCCGGTTGAGGAAGAAGTTGGCGCTGAGGAAAGGTGCGCCGACGGCGAGAAGGGAAATGATGAGCGCGTTGAGCGCACCACCCTCCGTAATGCCGCCGGAGAACAGCATTCCGAGCGGCACAGCCAGCGCGAGGAGGGCCGCTGATCCGAAAACGGTGGCGACGCCAATGGTCCGGAGCCCGAGCGAAAGCGTTTCCTTGGTGGTATCGATGTCGTTCTCGGCATGTGCGGTTGCAAGGCGGTTGAACATGACGGTCGCGATGGACAAAGCGATAACTGAATGGGGCAGCACGTACACCAGCGACCCGGTCTCAAGATTGAACAGGCCCGCTATATAGGAGTTATCTGGCCGATTTGTGCGGGCCTCGGTAGCGATGGTGGCAACCCACTGGTTGACCATGTAGAGGCCGTTGCCCACGAGCATGGTCACTATGGTGATAGAGGCCAATCGGCCTGTCTGGCCGAGACCCACACCACGCCAGCCAAACTTTGGCCGCAGCCCCAACCCCAGGCGCCGCAGGGGAAGAATGAGCACCAGCGCCTGAACGATGATGCCGAGCGTAGTCCCGCCTGCCAGAAGAAGGGTGTGCGTCAGCGTCCAGGAGTCGGGAGAATGGGCGGCAGTTTTTTCGGCCCCGAGGATCGAGATGAACGCGATCAGGAAGCCGATCGACACGACGTTATTGGCAACCGGCGCCCACATATAAGGACCGAAGGAGCCGTTGGCGTTCAGCACCTGCCCGATAATGGAGTACAGGCCGTAAAAGAAGATCTGAGGCAGGCACCAGTACGCGAACACGGTAGTGAGCGCCAGGGCATCGCCGCTGACATTGGTGAGCAGGTCTGCGATGAACGGGGCGGCCAGCGTGATCAGCACCGTCAGCACCAGCAGGACCGTCACCGACAGGGTAATCAGCCGGCTCACGTAGTCAGCCCCGCGGTCCGGGCGCTGGCTGGCCCGAATGATCTGCGGAACCAGGACGGCGTTGAAGACACCGCCGGCAATCATCAGGAAGATGTAGGTCGGCAGGTTGTTGGCCGCAGGAAAAAGGTCGGAAACGGCGCCGAAAGTACCGATCGCCGTCGCAAGCAGCGCCACGCGGACCAGCCCGAGAATGCGAGACACCAGTGTTCCTGCGGCCATGATCGCACTCGAGCGCGCGGTGGTGTCGGTGGAGTCGGCGGTTGACGCATTACCGGCGGGAAGGGCACGACGGCGGGGCAGCACGCCGGCGTCCTGGACCGGGATCGAGGAGGTATTGGTTTCAGACATCGCTTCTTATGCTCTCACCCATAAGTCCCGTTTCCGGTAAGGGGCGGTGTTAGAGGTACTGCGGCAGCACTTCGCGTGCGAGGTCCGCGATGCGGCGCTCATTCGGGAAGGACAGCTTCTTCCCGAGATCTGCCAGCGGCACCCAGGCGACGTCAACGGCCTCATGGTCAGGGTCATTCTCGATGGTGAGGTGACCGCCGGTGGAAAGCAGGAGGAAGTGGTGGACGGTCTTGTGGACCCGGTGGCCGCTTACCGTGAACCAGTAGTCGATGCTTCCCAGGGCTGCAAGGACGCGGCCCTGGATGCCGGTCTCTTCCTCGATTTCCCGGATGGCCGCCTGCTCGTTGTTTTCCTGGTTTTCGGGGTGACCTTTGGGAAGGCACCACTCCAGGCGCCCGCCGCGGTTCAACCGCGCGATGATCGCCACATTCAGCAGGTTGGTGGAGGCGTCGACGACGATCCCGCCGGCAGATACTTCCTCCACCGTGGGAAGCGATTGGTGGATCATAGGCGCACTGGTTCGGCCCATTGACGCAGTCAATGGGGTGCGCTTGGGTGCGCTTGGAACAGGGCGGTCCATATCCCCACTCTAACGACCTTTCCCCACCGATGATGACCGCCCGCCGACAACCGCGCTGCGGTGCAGGAGCACCGGCGTGTTGTGCCCGTGACCACCATCGATGCTCCCGTAATGGTGTTTGACGCGATCTCTGGCACGCTTAAAGGACTATGGCGCACCTCCTGCAGGATTCCTCCCTCACCGCACCGCTTCCGCCCGTCGTTCCGGAGCTGGGCGGGCTCTTCGCCAGTGCCGGACACGAACTCTCACTGGTTGGCGGTCCGGTCCGGGACCTGTTCCTCGGAAGGGTCTCACCGGACCTGGATTTCACCACTGACGCAGACCCTGACCAAACCATCGCCGTGATCAAGCGATGGGCGGACACCTTCTGGGAGATCGGGCGCGAGTTCGGGACCATTGGCCTCCGTAAGGGCCCATTCACCATCGAGATCACCACGTACCGGGCCGAAGCCTACGATCCTTCCTCCCGCAAGCCCGCTGTGGCCTTCGGGAGCAGCCTCGAAGATGATCTCTTCCGCCGCGACTTCACCATCAACGCGATGGCCCTCCGCCTTCCGTCCCTCGAACTGATTGACCCTTTCGGTGGTGTGAAGGACCTGCACTCAAGCGTGCTGCGGACACCGGGGGCGCCGT
The DNA here is from genome assembly GCF_055361185.1 of Arthrobacter sp. TRD_SC_6. NCBI lineage: Bacteria > Bacillati > Actinomycetota > Actinomycetes > Micrococcales > Micrococcaceae > Arthrobacter > Arthrobacter sp. TRD_SC_6. The sequence goes on along the minus strand of NZ_CM143953.1, from coordinate 826,489 downwards.
CGTCGTCGTTCTCTGATGACCCGCTGCGGATGATGCGCGCCGCACGCTTCGCGTCCCAGCTCGGCGTCGAGGTGGCGCCCGAGGTGCTCGAGGCCATGACTGCGATGGCCGAGCGGATTACCATCATTTCCGCCGAACGGGTCCGCGATGAACTGACCAAACTCATCAACGGGGCGCAACCGCGCCTCGGCGTTGACCTGATGGTGCAGACCGGCCTCGCCGACCATGTGCTTCCCGAGGTTCCAGCCCTGCGCCTCGAGACCGATGAGCACCACCGGCATAAGGACGTGTACCAGCACTCCCTCACGGTTATGGAGCAGGCCTGTGGTCTTGAAACCGACGACGACGGTGCGGTGCCCGCCCCCGACTTCGTGCTGCGGTTCGCGGCGCTCATGCACGACGTCGGCAAGCCGGCGACGCGGAAATTTGAACCCTCCGGCGCGGTGAGCTTCCGGCACCACGACATGGTGGGCGCGAAGCTCACGGCGAAGCGGATGAAGGCGTTGCGGTTCGACAATGACACCATCAAGGCCGTCGCCAGGCTGGTCGAATTGCACATGCGCTTCTACGGCTACGGCGAGGCCGGCTGGACCGATTCCGCCGTGCGGCGTTACGTGAACGACGCCGGCCCGCTGCTTGAGCGGCTCCACCGGCTGACACGCTCCGACGTAACCACCCGGAACCGCCGCAAGGCCGAGCGGCTCGCCTTCGCATACGACGACCTTGAGACCCGGATCGCAGCGCTTGCCGAGCAGGAAGAGCTCGCGTCCATCCGCCCGGACCTCGACGGTGCGAGCATCATGGCACTGCTTGGCATCAAGCCTGGACCTGTGGTCGGCCGGGCGTACCGCTACCTTCTGGAGGAACGCATGGAACACGGCCCGCACACATCCGAGGAAGCGGAAACCAAGCTGCGTGCCTGGTGGTCGGAACAACCGGAGTCCGCTGCCGGGGAAAACGCATGAGCCAGTCGGGTGCCGCTGCTGCGGATCTGACGGCAGCTGGAACGCCGTTGCCGCAGTTATGGCTCATGCGCCATGGGGAGACCGAATGGTCCCGTGACGGCAACTACACCGGGCTGACCGACCTTCCGCTGACGGCGGCCGGTGAGGAGCAGGCGAGGGAAGCTGCCAGCCACCTGGCCGGCGTCGACTTCGACCTTGTGTTCACTTCGCCGCTCCAGCGCGCACGCCGCACTGCCGAACTCGCCGGTTTCCCGGACGCCGAAGTTCTCCCCTACGCCCACGAGTGGGACTACGGGGACAACGAGGGCCGCAACAGCGCCACGGTTCGCGAGGAGAACCCCGGGTACCTGATCTGGAAGGACGGTGCTCCCAACGGAGAGACACTCGACCAGGTGTCCGCCCGCGCTGACCGGGTGATCGCCAGTGTCCAGGCCGGGTGCGGCACACCCGCCGACCAGTCACCGGGCACGACGCCGGTCCGCAATGCGCTGCTCGTGGCCCACGGACATTTCCTTCGGGTGGTTACCGCCAGGTGGCTCGAATTCGATGCGGTGGAAGGCAGGCGTTTTGTGCTCGGTACCGCAGCGGTGTGTGCGCTCGGCTGGGACAAGCACACACCGGCTATCCTCCGCTGGAACGCCTAGGCGCCGTCGAGCTCCCGTACGTGACGCGGCGCAGGAGTGACTCGACCGGCCCCTGCTGGAAGCGCAGCAGGAGGACCCGGCTCAGCACCAGCTGAGCGGCGAAGATGACGACGGCGATCCCCGCCACCGCGGCGGCCGGCAGTCGATTCGCCAGCCCAAGTCCGAACGCCGTGAAGATGAGCACCATCACCACGGACTGCACGAGGTAGTTGGTCAATGCCATGCGCCCTGCCGGAGCGAGGAGATTCTGGACAGCCCGGCCTGCGCGCGTGCGGAACGCGAGCAGGAGGACGCTCACATAACCCGCCGTCTGGAGCGGTGCGGTCAGGGTCGAGATGCCGAGGGCCAGGATGCTGAACTGTTCGCGGTCCACGTAGGTGGTCAGGTAAGCCTGCACGATGCCCGCGGTGAGACCGAGCGGGAGGCAGGTTGCCGCCGTCGTCGTCAGCAGTTTGGTTGAGGGGCGCGTTTCCAGAAGCCGCACCTTTGCGGCTGCCATGCCGAAGTAGAACATTGCGAGCGACAGCGGCCCCTGGAGAAAGACCACTCCCGCCACGTTGCCGAGGAAGTTTGCGGCATTGGCTTCGAAGGCTGAGCTGGGGCTGGAGGTGGTGGCCGTCGGGTCCACGTCCAGTGCCATGAGTTCAGGCGGTGAGACGGCGACAAGCACCCCGATGAGGAGCATCAGCAGCCCGATCACCCCGATGATAATGCTGCCGGCCACCACTGATGCGGTTGGACGTGCCGCTCGCGTTGCGAGCAGGATCAATCCCATGAGCGCGTAGGTGAGCAGGATGTCACCGAAGAAGATCAGGAGCCCATGCAGAAAACCGAGGATGAACAGGGCGCCCAGACGGCGGACCATCCTGTGTGCGACCGACGCGCCCGCTATGTGCGCTGCCTGCCACTGAAGCACAAAGCTATAGCCGAACAGGAACGAGAACAACAGGTAGAACTTCGCCTCGAAAAGAGCAGCGACCGTAAAGCGGACCGCGAGGTCGCCAGGGGTGCTGTGGTCCGGGCTTATTGCGCTGGCAAGGGTGAACGGATCCGCGAGGTACCAGATGTTCACCAGCAGGATGCCGCCGAGGGCAAAAGCCCGGAGTGCGTCGAGCTCTTTCAGTCTTCCCTGGCCCACAGTTTCCTCTCCTTGGATCGAGGTCAGACTAGTCGGTGGCATCGCCTTTCCCTGTCCACCGGAAGGACGATATTCCCGGTTCGTAAAATTTCTCAGGATATTTTCGAAAATCGGCTAGGCGATGGCGACTTCGGTGGGGTAGCTTTGATCTGTGCCATTGGGAGATCTCAATCTTCAAATGTCTGCACGGTCCAGGTTCAGCGCAACGTAGAAACGGAGGTGGGATAAGTGATTAATCTTTTGCTCAGCGGCAAGAAGCCCAAGCGAACCTACCCAGCCTCCGTCGTTTTCGCGCATTGATTTCCTGCTGAAACTGACTCTCTCCCTTTAGTTTTTCCTGGGATAAGTCTCTCTTTCACCACTTTGTGTGTCAGGCGGAACCGCCTTTTGTTGTCGTGCGCCCTGCGCTCGAGATCCGGGTCGAATCCCGGCTTGTTTCAACCCATTCAACACAAACCCAGGAGATACCCATGCCTGATCTGCAGGTGCTTTCCGCCCCCATTTCCAACGAGCGCACCTCGGCCAAGGTCGATGCACAGCCGCGTTCGCACGGGGAATTCATCATGTCCGGCAACCTCACCCGCCTTGACGGCTCCGTCTTGGAGCCCGTCGATCCTGCAGCGGTGATGCCTGACTTCATGCAGCGAGAGGAGGTGCACACCATGATCCAGAAACTCAGAGACAGCGTTTCCTTCTGGAAACGAATACAGGAGTCCCGCGTCGATAACGCCTGGGATAACGCCCAGTCGTATGCATTGCCCCAACATCATCTGTTCATCAAGTAGCAGGTCAGCTCAGCAATCAGCGGCAGTGAAAGATCAGAACCGCCGTTTCCAATCGACCGCGAGGAGGACCTGATGCAAGTCATCACGCCCACCAACAGAGAAGCCCGCGCTTCCCAGCGCGGGCTTCCGCCTTTAACGGGTGGACCGCTGGAGGGGGTTCACGGAATGCAGAGGCTGTTCTACGCGTTATATGGTCGAAAGTGGTCAACGGGCAACCGCAGAACGAGCCCGCAACAATAAAGCTGAAGGGAGCGGCCGTGGCGCCCGTGAAACGTGTGGCAATGCTCTCGCTTCATACGTCTCCCTTCGACCAGCCCGGCGGCGGCGATGCCGGGGGAATGAACGTTTACGTCCGGTCAGCGGCTCTCGAGCTCGCGAAGGTGGGGATCGACGTCGAAATCTTCACCCGCGCCGCTGCGGATGACCAACCCCACACCGAGGCTCTTGGGCCTGGTGTTCTGGTGCGCCACATCATCGCAGGCCCCACGCGGAGGGTCCCCAAGGAAGTACTTCCCCGCCTGTCCGACGACTTTGCGGATGCCATCGGCGACGTTACCGACCTCCTGGCCGAGGGTCACTTCGACATCATCCACTCCCACTACTGGGTTTCGGGAATAGTTGGCCTCACGGTCGCCAGATCGCTCAACCTTCCTCTGGTGCACTCGATGCACACCATGGCCAAGGTCAAGAACCTCAGCCTTCACGCCGGCGGCACCCCGGAGCCCGCCGAACGCGTCGAGGGTGAGCAGTCCATCGTCGACGGCGCCGCCCGGCTGATCGCCAACACCAGTACCGAGGCCGCCGAACTTGAATCCCTCTACGGTGCGCATCCCGAGCGCGTGGACGTAGTGGCACCCGGCGTCGACCTGGGAACGTTCAACTCCCTGGACCGGACGCGCTCGCGCAAACGGTTGGGTTTCCCCCGGCATGCCTTCCATATTGTGTTCGCGGGCAGGATCCAGAAACTCAAGGGCCCGCATGTGCTGGTTGAAGCGGTTGCCGAGCTGCGTGCCCGCCGTCCCGACATCCCGTTCCAGGTCAGCATTATCGGTTCCGGCAGTGGTTCCGAGGCACTCGAACTGCAGCCGCTGATCAACCGGCTTGGACTTCACGACAGGGTGCGGCTCTATCCGCCCGTCCTCCCGGCGCAACTCGCGCACTGGTTCCGGGCGGCCGACGTCGTCGTCATGCCTTCCTATAGCGAGTCTTTCGGCCTGGTGGCCCTGGAAGCACAGGCCTGCGGGACTCCCGTGCTCGCCGCCAATGTGGGCGGACTGCCGCAGGCCATCAGCAACGGGCGCACCGGCATCCTTGTCGATGGGCACGGGGCGGGGTTGTGGTCAGCTGCGCTGGAAGCACTGCACGACGACGGCGGCATGCGGAGGGCGCTCGGCTCCAAGGCCGCTGTCCATGCCCTCGCCTTCGGTTGGCAGCGCACCGCGCTGTTCACCGCGCAGACCTACCGGACCGCCGTCGAGCAGTTCCAGCCGGCGCCGGCGCTCTAGCATTTTCAGGCCTGGGAGTCTGCATAGTATGGGCTGGTGACTCCTGCCATCCCGACAGCCGAAGAACTTGCCGCATACCTTGATTCAGTAGGTATTACGGGAGATGTTGCCACTCCGCGGCAGGACAACCTTCGCCATATGCGCCTGTTCCTCGAGGGAAATGAGCACCTTGAATTCGGCGTGCAGTTGACGCGCGAGTGGACGTTCGATGAAGTTTTCGCCCTGATGCACGAGCGGGTGGGAACCAGCCCTGATCCTGAGCTGCTGGAGGGCCAGGACACTATCGATGCGCACAAATGTGTGGCGGCACTCGACCGGCTGGCCGGTGTTTTGGGTGAGGCAGTTCGCGCGCGGCGGCGGATACTCTTCGCGACGGGACACCCCGCCGGCCTGCTCCCCGTGCACGCCGCGCTTGCTGCTGCGGCCGAGCGTTCCGGGGCCACTGTGGTCCGCGTGCCCGAAGGCCAGCGGTTCCGCGAGGGAGATATCCGGCAGCTTTTCGGTGTTCTGGCCTGGCATGAGCACGGCAACCTGAGGCACACCCATTACCCGGAACCCATGCGCCTCAGCCTTGAACTGCTCGCTGCGCAGGATTCGCTGCCCGAACTGGTTGTCGCTGACCATGGTTGGGCGGGTCAGGCAGCTTCGGCGGGCATACCCACTGTGGGATTCGCGGACTGCAATGATCCGGGACTGTTTGTCTCCGAAGCCCAGGGGCAGCTTGAGGTCGCGGTGCCGCTGGATGACAACGTTTGCCCGGGGCTGTATGAGCCGATGACGCGCTACATCCTGGGCCGGGCGGGGCTTGCCTAGACCCCGTTGGCCCCACCGCGGGCCTTCCGTGTGCGCTGGTAGATTGAGGTTGGGCCCAGACCAGGGCCGCTCGCAGTCCAGCCACCACCATCGGAGGGATCGAAGACAATGACGTCTGCCCCTACTCCAGTTTCCGACCTCGACATTGCCCGGGCGGCAAACATTCGTCCCATTGAGGAGATCGCCGCGACGGCCGGCATCCCTCTCGAGGCGCTTGAGCTATACGGCCGGTACAAGGCCAAGATCGACGTCGCGCGGTTGCCCGAGACTCAGCGGCCAGCCGGCAAGGTTGTGCTGGTCAGCGCGATGAGCCCCACTCCGGCCGGTGAAGGAAAGTCCACCTGCACGGTTGGCCTGGCCGATTCTTTGGCCCGGGCCGGCCAGCGCGTGATGATCGCACTGCGCGAACCCTCACTCGGCCCAATCCTAGGCATGAAGGGCGGAGCCACCGGAGGCGGTTACTCCCAGGTGCTGCCCATGGAAGACATCAACCTTCACTTCACCGGTGACTTCCACGCCATCACCAGCGCGAACAACACCCTGATGGCGCTGGTGGACAACCACATCTACCAGGGCAACGAGCTCAATATCGACCCGCGGCGGATCACCGTCAAGCGGGTCCTCGACGTCAACGACCGCGCCCTGCGCGAAGTGGTGATCGGGCTCGGTGGGCCGACTCAGGGCACTCCCCGCCAGGACGGGTTCGACATCACGGTTGCCTCCGAGGTGATGGCGGTCTTCTGCCTTTCGACGGGTTTGTTTGACCTCAAGGAACGGCTTGCGCAGATCACCATCGGCTACACCTACGACAGGAAGCCTGTGACCGTTGGCGACCTTCGGGTTGAGGGTGCGCTCACCCTCCTGCTGAAGGACGCCATCAAACCGAACCTCGTCCAGAGCATTGCGGGCACTCCGGCGCTGGTTCATGGCGGCCCATTCGCGAACATCGCCCACGGCTGCAACTCGATCATCGCAACTCAGACCGCTGCCCGGCTTGCCGACGTCGTCGTGACTGAAGCGGGCTTTGGAGCCGACCTGGGTGCCGAGAAGTTCATGGACATCAAGGCGAGGTATGCGGACCTCGCTCCAGACGCCGTCGTCGTGGTCGCCACCATCCGCGCGCTGAAGATGCACGGAGGGGTCGCCAAGGAGAACCTCCGCGAGCCCGACGTCGGGGCACTCGAGGCGGGGGTGGCAAACCTCAGCCGCCACGTACGCAACGTCGAGAAGTTCGGAATTACGCCGGTGGTGGCGATCAACCGGTTCACCACGGACACGGAAGAAGAACTCGCGTGGCTGCTCCAGTGGTGTGCGGGTGAGGGGATCAGCGCCGCCGTCGCTGACGTGTGGGGGAAAGGTGGCGGTGGCGACGGCGGTGATGACCTGGCTGCTGCAGTGCTTTCTGCTCTGGACGCGCCGCGGCAGTTCAGGCATCTGTACCCGCTTGAGCTGCCTGTGGAGGAGAAGATCCGCACCATTGTCCAGGAAATCTACGGGGCAGACGGTGTGGAGTTCTCGGTTCCTGCGCAACGCCGGCTCGCCGAGATCCGGGCCAACGGCTGGGACCGGCTTCCGGTGTGCATGGCCAAGACGCAGTACTCGTTCACCGATGACGCCTCACGCCTCGGTGCGCCGAAGGGGTTCACCATTCACGTGCGGGACCTGATTCCCAAGACCGGGGCAGGGTTCATCGTCGCACTCACGGGGGCTGTCATGACCATGCCCGGACTGCCGAAGGAACCGGCGGCCCTGCGGATGGACGTCGACGACGACGGCGGCGCTGTCGGGCTGTTTTGATCCGCTCGCTCGCGCGCGCCGACCTATACTGATCTGTGCCATTGCACTACTGACATTGAACGACCTGACACCGCACGACTGACACCGCACCACTGAAGGGACAATGCGTGAAGGCGCTTTACAAGCCGGGGCCGCAGGCAGGCTTCGAACTGGTGGAACGGCCCGAACCGAACCCTGGCCTGGGTGAGGTGAAGATCCGGGTCATGACCACCGGGATCTGCGGTACGGACCTCCACATCGAATCCTGGGATGCCTGGGCGGCCGGGATCATTGAGGCGCCGCTGATTCCAGGGCATGAGTTTTACGGGGAAGTGGTGGAGCTCGGCGAGGGCGTTCATGATGTGCGCGTCGGCGACCGCGTGTCGGGTGAGGGTCACATTGTCTGCGGGATCTGCCGCAACTGCCGTGCGGGGCGGCGTCAGATGTGCATCCGGACGGTGAGCGTCGGTGTCCAGCGTGACGGTGCATTCGCCGAATACGTGGTGATCCCCGAGACGAACGTGTGGGTCCACTCGAACGGCGTCACGCCTGAGCTCGGTGCCATTTTCGACCCGTTCGGTAACGCGGTCCATACCGCGTTGAGCTTCCCGCTGGTCGGTGAAGATGTGTTGATCACCGGAGCTGGCCCGATCGGGCTGATGGCCATCGCCGTCGCCCGTCACGCTGGTGCCAGAAAAATCGCGATCACCGACGTTTCCCAGCCGAGGCTCGAACTGGCGAGGGCGATCGGCGTGGACCTGGCGATTGACGTGAGCAAGATGCGCATTGACGAGGCTCAGCGCGAACTGAACATGCGGGAAGGGTTCGACATTGGGCTCGAGATGTCCGGCCACCCCACAGCGCTGCCCGAAATGATTGACAACATGAATCACGGCGGGCGGATCGCCATGCTTGGCCTGCCCTCGCAGGACATCACCATCGACTGGGGCAAGGTGGTCACGCACATGCTCACCCTTAAGGGTATCTACGGACGCGAGATGTTCGAGACCTGGTACGCAATGAGCGCCATGCTCCAGTCCAACCGTGCCCTGCGCGACGCCGTGGCGAGCGTCGTCACTGACGTCCTGCCGGCGTCGGACTGGAAGAAGGGCTTCGACACCGCGCGTGACGGACGCAGCGGCAAAGTTGTCCTTGACTGGACTGCAATTTAGAGGAGGAACGCATGTTTGCATCAGTAAGGGATCAGCTTCAGTCCGAACTGCAGGAGATCCGGGAGGCCGGCCTTTACAAGCGGGAGCGCACCATCTCTTCGCCGCAGGCCAATTCGATCCGTGCGGCCGTTGGCGGCGGGGAAGGCGCCGAGGTGCTCAACTTCTGCGCCAACAACTATCTTGGACTGGCTGACCATCCTGACATCATTCAGGCTGCCAAGAGTGCGCTGGACGAGCGCGGCTTCGGCATGGCCTCGGTCCGGTTCATCTGTGGCACCCAGGACCTCCATCTGGAACTCGAGCGGCGGGTCTCGGAGTTCCTGGGCGCTGAGGACACCATCCTTTTCTCCTCCTGCTTTGACGCGAACGGCGGGGTGTTCGAGTCCCTTCTCACCGCTGAGGACGCGGTCATTTCCGACGCGCTGAACCACGCCTCGATCATCGACGGTATCCGGTTGAGCAAGGCGCAGCGCTTCCGCTACGCAAACCGGGACATGGCGGACCTCGAAGCGAAGTTGCAGGAGGCGTCCGGCGCCCGCCGTCGTCTGGTGGTGACCGACGGCGTGTTCTCGATGGACGGGTACCTCGCTCCGCTGAAGGAGATCTGCGACCTGGCCGAGCGGTACAACGCCATGGTGATGGTGGATGACTCGCACGCGGTCGGTTTCATGGGTTCCACTGGGGCCGGCACGCCGGAGCACGCTGGGGTATCCGACCGCGTGGACATCTACACGGGCACCTTCGGCAAGGCGCTCGGCGGCGCATCGGGCGGGTACGTATCCGGGCGTCGTGAGATCGTCGAGGTGCTGAGGCAGCGTGCAAGGCCGTACCTGTTCTCGAACTCGCTCGCGCCGTCGATTGTGGCCGCGACGCTCACCGCTCTTGACCTGGTGCAGAACAGCGCTGAGCTGCGGGCAAAGCTGGGCGAAAATGCAGCGCTGTTCCGCCGCCGCATGACCGAGGAGGGTTTTGACCTTCTCGAGGGCGAGCACGCGATCATCCCGGTGATGTTCGGTGATGCCGTGGTCGCAGGGAAAGTTGCCGACGTCATGCTGGAGCATGGCGTGTACGTTGTGGCGTTCAGCTATCCGGTGGTGCCCAAGGGTGCAGCGCGGATTCGCGTCCAACTCTCGGCGGCGCACAGTGCGGAGAACGTAGAAGCCTGTGTTGCGGCGTTCGTTGCCGCACGGGATGCGGTGTCCTAGCCTTTCAGGCCTGCACTTTGGAAGTCTCCACTTTTGGGGTCTTCCTGCCCTGCGGCCTGACGGCCAGGTACAGTGCGCCGGCGGTAAGGAGCACGAGGACGGAGACGACGACGGCGGTGGCCGGGTTATCTGCGAGCAGTCGCGGAATGGCCCGGCCGGGCGCGGTTGCCGCGAAAGCGAACGCTATGGCTATGCCGATGTAGCTGCCGATCATGTTGGCCCTGTGGGCGACGATGTTGCGGCGGATCGCTGAAATCAGCCCGAGGGTCACAGTAACAATGGTGAAAGCGGACAACCCGTGCAGCCAGCTGAACTGGCCGTCGGTGACAATCCAGAAGCTGCTGACACAGACGAAGTACATGGCGATGACCCAGGTGTAGCCGATGATTCGGTGGGTACGGTCCCGCCGCCGCCGGAAGATGTTGAGCGGCCCAAGGACCAACACGTACAGCGCGGCAATCACGTGGGCGACGATAAGCGGGCTCCATTCCATGCCCTTAGGATAGGACGACTATCCATTTCTGTATATCAAGATAGTTCCGGCCGCTGCGCTATCCGAGGGAGGCCCGCCCATGCAGTTGAAGGAGCTGTGCGAACTCAGCGAAGTGAGCGCTGCAAGCATCAAGTTCTATCTCCGGGAAGGCCTTCTGCCCAAAGGCGATGAAGTGCATGCCACTCGTGCCGAGTACGGTCCCCGCCACGTTGAGCGGTTGAAGCTGATAGCGGGGCTGCGATCGGTTGTCGGCCTGAGCCTAGCGCAGATCAAGGTGTTGGCAGGCCTGATTGATGACCCCTCGGTCCCGCAGCTTGAGCTGCTGAGCCGGACCCACGCGATGGTGCTCGGGGCGCCCGCCGCGGCCCTGCCCGATCACCCTGTCATCGCTGAACTGATTGCGGCACAGGGTTGGCCGGATGAGCACACAGACGCCCGCAACCTCGTCAACGCGACCCTCAGCGACCTGGAGGCGATGGGACAACCAGCGAGCGCCGACGTCGTGCGTGGTTACGCGCAGGCAGCCGACCTCGTGGCGAGGCAGGACCTCGGCACGCTGGGTTCGGCGGAGAGCAGGGACGAGTCGGTTTTGATTGTGGCTGTTGGTGTCCGCGCCTACAGCAAACTGTTGGCCAGCCTGGTGGCGTTGGCGCAGGCATCGCACAGTATCCGCCGGCTCAGTGGCGGGGACTGATTTCCGCGGGGGCCGCCGTCGTGAGTTGGTTGGCGCCGCAAACGACGACGGCGCCTCCCCGGCCTTTTTGCCAGGGGGCGCCGTGTCAACGGTTCTGGGACTACCGCTCAATGTCGCCGCGGATGAAGGCTTCGACCTTTTCCTTGGCGATGTCGTCGTTGTACTGCTCTGGTGGGGACTTCATGAAGTAGCTCGATGCTGAGAGGAGTGGCCCACCGATGCCGCGATCAGTGGCGATCTTGGCGGCTCGGATCGCGTCGATGATCACGCCGGCCGAGTTGGGGGAATCCCACACCTCGAGCTTGTACTCGAGGGAGACGGGGGCGTCTCCGAAGTTGCGGCCCTCGAGGCGAACGAATGCCCATTTGCGGTCATCAAGCCATGCAACGTAGTCGGAAGGGCCGATGTGGACATCATCGGCGTGCATTTCTGCAGAAACGTTCGACGTGACGGCCTGCGTTTTGGAGATCTTCTTCGACTCGAGGCGTTCGCGCTCAAGCATGTTCTTGAAGTCCATGTTTCCGCCGACGTTCAACTGGTATGTGCGGTCCAGGGTGACGCCGCGGTCTTCGAACAGCTTGGCCATCACGCGGTGGGTGATGGTGGCACCGATCTGGCTCTTGATGTCATCGCCAACGATCGGGACGCCAGCTGCTGTGAACTTGTCGGCCCATTCCTTGGTGCCCGCAATGAAAACGGGGAGCGCATTGACGAAGGCAACCTTCGCGTCGATGGCGCACTGTGCGTAGAACTTGGCCGCGGCGTCAGAGCCGACCGGCAGGTAGCAGACCATGACGTCTACCTGTGCGGCTTTCAGCTCGGCGACGATGTCCACGGGCTCAGCATCTGACTCGACGATGGTTTCGCGGTAGTACTTGCCCAGGCCGTCGAGGGTGTGGCCGCGCTGCACTTTGATTCCGCTGGGCGGGACATCGGCGATCTTGATGGTGTTGTTCTCACTGGCCCCGATCGCATCGGCGAGGTCGAGTCCAACCTTCTTGCCGTCGACGTCGAATGCCGCCACGAACTGGACGTCATTGACGTGGTACTTGCCGAATGCCACATGCATAAGACCAGGAATGGTGGCCGCTGGGTCTGCATCCTTGTAGTACTGAACGCCCTGCACCAGGGATGCTGCGCAGTTCCCTACTCCGACGATGGCTACCCGTATGGGGTTAGTTCCCACTGTTCTCCTCATTTACACACAATTTATGGCTGTTCAAGCCCCGGAGCTTGTGACATGGCCCCTGCCTCCGGCGAATCCACAGCTAACACAGTCTACTTGCAATTGGGAACGCCTGCGGAGTCCTGCCCATTCCCTGTGCGTCTGCCAAACTTCGCAGTGGCCGTCTACGCTGACGACTATGGAGCACGAGGAAAGCAGCCGCCGTCCTGTGGGTATCTCAGTGCCCACCCGCAAGGATCCCCTGCTTAGTCGGCTCACCGAGGGGGTAGGCGGTCCCCTCGGGAGGTACGCCGCACCCGGGATGGTGAGGGTGGGCCCGTTCACAGTCGACCGGGTTCTTGTTTTGCTCACGATTGCGGCGGCACTCCTCGCAGTATTGGTCAAGAACCAGTGCCGAGTGGATGGCTGGGTGACGCCAGTGCAGTTCTACCGGGCCTGCTACTCGGACTGGACCGAGGCTTTTCAGTTCCAGGGCCTTGGCACCGGAGTCTTCCCCGTGCTGGACTCAGCGTCGACTTTCGACGGGCCGGTGCTGTTGGGGTTGCTGGCTGGGCTGACTGCCCTGGTGGTGCCCGGCGCTGATTCGGAGGTGGTGCAGTCAGCGGCCGTAGTGCGGTATTTCGATGTGAATGCGGTGCTGATGGCGATCGCCTGGATAGGCACCGTCGTCGCAACCGCCCGGCTGGCGAGCCGGCGTCCATGGGACGCAGCAGTGGTGGCCGTCGCTCCTATTGCAATCCTTGCCGCCCCCTCCGGGTGGGCAATGGTCGCCGTGGTGCTGGGAGCGACCGGGATGCTTGCCTTCGCGAAGCGCCGACCGGTCCTTGCCGGGGTGCTGTTGGGTCTGGGCAGTGGTTTCAGCGTTCATGTTCTCCTGATTTTCGCCGCCATCCTTTTGCTTGCGGCGCGGACGGGCTCCTGGCGGGCGGCGTTGCTTGCTGGAGCCGGCGTTGGATCGGTTGGCCTGTTAGTTACCGTCACTCTCGGGCCCTGGGGCGGTCTGCCGTGGGAATATGACCCGGCGCGCATAGATGTATCTTCATCGGTGTGGGCGGCCTACAACATCCTTGCCGAGCGGGTGGGAGCGCCTGTTCTGACCACGGAAGCGGTGGGCATTTCCGCCGTCGTCGCCTTTGTGGTTCTTGCTGTGTTGTTGGCGCTGCTGGTCACGAAGGCACCTACGCGGCCGCGCCTCCCGCAAGTGGCCCTCCTGTTGGTCGGCGTTCTGGTTTTGGTTTTGCCGGACTACCGGCCGGAGTTCGCGTTGTGGCTCCTGCCATTACTGGCACTCTCGTATGTCGACTGGAGAATGTTTCTGGTGTGGCAGCTCGCCGAGGTGCTTCACTGGTGGGCGTACTGGATGTACATCGCGCGGCAGGCGTCCTCGGGCGCAGTTGAGAACAACATCGACTCCCCGTACTACGCGGCCGCCATCCTGGTCCGTCTCGCTGTTACCGGTTATCTCTTGTACCGGGCGGTGGACCACATCCTTGAGCCGGCGTTGGATCCGGTCCGCAGGCTCGGCATTGACGATCCGGCGGGTGGACCTTTCAACGGCGCGCCCGACCAGCCGCTGGCCCCTCCGGTAGGGTTGAAATCGTCAACTTCCGGCACGGAAGAACCCGCACCGAAAGATCCCACGTGACCCTTCCCGTCCTCCGCAGCGAGCGTCTCACCCGCGAGGCCTTTGAGGCGCTGGCGTCGGAACATCCCGACGTCGTGATCCCCCTGGAGCAGACGCCGCAGTGGGCTGATTTCGAGCGGAGCCTCGGGCGTGAGCCGTACGGGATCTGGGCCTATTACGACGACGGCGGCAAGCCGGTTGCGCTCATGAGCCTCCTTCGGGTTCGCCGCAGGTTCCGGGAGTCACTCGTGGCGGTCAACGGCCCGGTGTGGATCAGCGACCGAACTGCCGACGCCGAAGTTCGCCTTATGCGCACTGTGCAGGACCAGTTCTCCCGTGATCCGGGAACTCACCCGCTGTACGTCCGCATGCAGGTTCAGTACCCTCAACTGCCTGCCGAAGGGCCCATTGAGCACGGGTGGTATGAGCGGGAGATTGTCGTCGACCTCACGCCGACCGAAGACGCGATCTTCAAGTCATTCCGCCCTAACGCCCGGAACAGTATCCGGCGCGCACAGAAGTCCGGCGTAGAGGTCCGTGAGATCGGGCGAGCTGACTGGGTAGGTACCTTCCGGCGGGAGCTTTACCCGATCCTGCAGGAAACTGCCGAAAGGGACGGATTCTCCAGCTTCGCTCCGGAGTACTACGAGAAACTGCTTGAGCAGCTCGGCGACCACCTCCGGCTGATGGTCGCCTATGCGGACGGCCTGGCCGTGAGTTGGCTGATCACCACCGAATTCCGCGGCTACTCGGTGTACTACTTCGCAGGCAGCTCCCACGAGGCCCGCAAGACGTTCGCTCCCTATCTGCTGCTGTGGGAGGCGTTCAAGGTACTCAGGGCCGCTGGCAACACGGCCTGTGGGCTGACCGGGATAGTCAGTGAGAACTACCCGCAGTTGATCAACGTGACCACCTTCAAGCGGAACTTCTCCAAGAACGTGGTGCACATCCCAACCACGTATGACGTGCCGCTCAACTCGACAAAGTATTTCCTGGTGTCCTCGCTCCTGAAGGCTCGAAGGACAGGCCCGGGGAAGGTGCGTGCACTGCTGATGGGGGCGGCGTCCTCGTTATCCAAACTGCGCGCCCGCCGTTCGGGAGATCGGAGCTAGCCATGGCTGACGTCGCGATTGTTGGTGCCGGACCGAACGGGTTGGCGGCCGGCGTCGTGATGGCCAGGGCTGGGCTCAGCGTCGAGATCTTCGAGGCGGAGCGGACCATTGGCGGCGGTTCGCGGACCATGGAGCTGCTCGAACCCGGTCACCTGCACGACATTTGTTCAGCCGTGCATCCGATGGCGTTGGCATCTCCGTTCTTTCGGGAGTTCGGCATTGTGGACCGGGTGCAGTTTGTGGTTCCGGAGCTTTCCTACGCCAACCCGCTGGATGGCGGGAGGGCTGCGCTGGCGTACCGGGATCTTGGGCGGACGGCGCTGGGCCTTGGACGGGATGGGACGGCCTGGCGCAGGCTGATGCGCCCGTTGGTCCAGCACATCGACGGCGTGGTTGCGACAGGCCTGAACCAGTTCCTGCGGGTGCCGTCTCACCCAATTGCGGCTGCTTTCCTGGGCTTGGCGACGCTGGAGCAGGGGTCGCCGCTATGGAATCTTCGGTTCTCCACTGATGAAGCGGCTGCGCTCTTCACGGGTGTTGCAGCCCATGCGGTGGCGTCGCTGCCCACGCTCGCATCGGCGGGAGCCGGCCTGACGCTCGGGGCACTGGCCCATGCGGTGGGTTGGCCGATCCCCGTGGGCGGTTCGCAGTCGCTGGTCACTGCGATGGCCGACGACATCCGTGCACACGGTGGGGAGATTCATGCCGGACACCGGATTGAGTCGCTGGGTGAGCTCGACGGCGCACGGGCCGTCCTGCTCGATGTGTCCCCGCCGGCGCTGGTGGCCCTTGCGGCGGGCCGATTGCCCACGCGGTACGCTGCCGAGCTTGAGCGGTTCAAGTTCGGGGATGGCGCCTGCAAGGTCGATTTCATTCTTTCGGGTCCTGTCCCGTGGGCGAACCCCGAAGTGGGTGCCGCCGGAACGGTACATGCAGGTGGATCAAGGGCTGAGGTAGCGGCGTCCGAAGCTGAGGTGGCGGCTGGGCGTCACCCCGAGAATCCGTACGCGCTGGTGTCGCAACCGTCGGTGTTCGATTCCAGCC
Source organism: Arthrobacter sp. TRD_SC_6 (assembly GCF_055361185.1). NCBI lineage: Bacteria > Bacillati > Actinomycetota > Actinomycetes > Micrococcales > Micrococcaceae > Arthrobacter > Arthrobacter sp. TRD_SC_6. Next base: position 810,333 of record NZ_CM143953.1, on the reverse strand, counting down.
GCGCACCTGACGGACGCCACATCCTCTGGACTTACTGCCATGTCCCCAACGGCTCCACCCAGGACATGACTGAAGCGGTGGTGCGGCAGATCGAGAGGTTCGCGCCCGGGTTCCGGGACGTCGTCGTACAAACCCACACGACGACGGCGGCAGAGATGGAGCGCCACAACGCCAACTATGTGGGCGGTGACTTCAGCGGCGGTGCCGTGACAATTCCGCAGTTGCTTGCGCGGCCTTCTTTCGGGCCGAACCCGTGGCGGACACCGGTGAAAGGTGTGTACCTATGTTCAGCGTCCACGCCGCCGGGGCCTGGAGTTCACGGGATGGGTGGATATCACGCCGCGCGGTTGGCGTTGAAGGACGTGTTCGGGCTTGGAATGCCGGGACTGGCACCGTCCCGCTTTGCTTCATGACGGCGCCGCACATTGTTGCGGTGGGTATTCTCGTGTCTGCCGGGCGCGTGCTGGTAGCGCTCCGGAGTGAGTCGAAGCGTTGGTATCCCGGGGTGTGGGACTTTCCCGGGGGCACGTTGAAGAAGGGGAGACCCCTGGCGAGGCGCTCCGGAGGGAGTTGGCCGAAGAACTTGGCATCGATCCCGTGGTTCCTGCAAAGGCTTTCTGGTCTTTCAGCGGTGAGGATCCGGGTGATCTTGAGGGGCACGTCTTTCTGATCGAGCGTTGGGAGGGCGCTGTGCGCAACACCGCCCCCGATGAGCACGACGAATTGCGCTGGGTCTCCGCCGGTGAAGCGCGGCGACTTGATCTAGCCCACCCTGGCTCCAATTGATCCGCGCGGTGCTTTCAAACCTACGGGCCTCAGCCCTCAACATTGGAACGGCGGCGGCTGGGTGGTGTAGGTCTGCCCCGCCGGTGAGGTTGCAGTGATGACGCCTGGTTGGTCCTGGCGGTAGCTCCAGTCACCGTTGGTCTTGTACATACCATCAGGTGCCTACTCCAGCACCACTCGGCTTGGCCTTTCAGCGTTTTCGGCCGAATCAGTCGAACCCTAGTGCCGCCGGATCCTGGCATTGAAACGAAAGGGTCGCTGTTGGGCCCGACATCCGCACGGCCAAGCGGACAGTCAGCCGTACCGGACCGTAAACACCCCAGAACCAACCCGGCCGTTCACCGTCCTGTCACCTGCTGCTGCTACCGTCCACGCATGAATGAGCTGCTGCCCGAACTGCGCACCAACGGCGCTGAGAATCTCTCCGACCGCACCGGTTTCGACGAGGAGTTCCTCGGCAAGTCCGTTCCCGTGCCCACCCTTAGCGGCGTCGACACGATTCTGCTGGCCTACAGAAATTTCTCGGTCCTGATGCGCCCTGACAAGCGTCTGGCAGCGATCACCGCGCTGGGAATCGACGGCGGAAAGCTCATGGATCTGGACCGGTCCGGAATCGACTGGCGGCTCGATCCGCGGCTGAACGAAGACCAGCAAACCGGTGAGCGGGTCTACGCCCAAAATGACATTGACCGAGGCCACCTTGTCCGGCGTGCGTCCGCTGTCTGGGGCGACACCGTCGCCGAAGCTTCACAGGCCAACGAGGACACCTTCCACTACACCAACGCCGCTCCACAGGCGGCGACCTTCAACCAAAGCCTCGAGCTCTGGCTAGGCCTGGAGACGTACCTGCTCGAGAACGCCGCAGACTACGCCCGGCGTCTGATTGTCTTCACCGGCCCAATCTTCAGCGATCTCGACCCTGTATACCGGGGAGTGGAAATCCCCCTGCGGTACTTCAAGGTTGCCGTCTTCCTCCAGGACGGCGACCTCGCCGCCACTGGATACGTGGTTGATCAGACACCCGAACTGGAGAGGCTCCCCGAGGTGCCACAACCGGGAGCAACCGAAGACGGCGACGCACCTCCGCTGGGCCCCTTCCGCACCTTCCAGGTGCCCATCCGCGACATCGCCCTTCTCACCGAACTGGACCTCGCACAACTGACCGCCGCGGACCGCATGCCCATCGCCACCCAACTGCCGACAGCTGGAGTCACCTCGGCCTGGCGCGAGCTCACCAGCGCCGAAAGCCTTGACCTGGACTTCGACCTCAAAGACTGAGGAGATACCCCCACGGAACATCCGTTCACCTAGCGGTGTTGAACCCGGGAGGAGGCAGCGAATGTTCAAAGTCATCGTCATCGGCGCGGGTCAAGCTGGTCTTTCCGCTGCCTACTATCTCAAGCGCCAAGGCCTGGAACCGGGCCAGGACTTCATCGTCCTCGATTCGAATGACGGCCCGGGCGGAGCGTGGCGCCACCGCTGGGATTCCCTGACTTTCGGCACCGCACACAACATCCACGACCTCCCCGGCATGCCGCTTGGGACCCCTGATCCGCGAGAGCCGGCGTCGAAGGTGGTCGAACGCTACTACGGCAGCTATGAGCACGAATTCAACCTGCAGGTCCGCCGCCCGCTGAGAGTTCGGACCGTGGAAGACCAGCAGGGACCACTACAGGTCCAAACCGACGACGGCACTTTCACCACCCAACTCCTCATCAACGCAACCGGCACGTGGGACCGCCCGTACTGGCCGCATTACCCGGGCAGGGAGGTGTTCGAAGGCCGCCAGCTCCACACCCATGATTTCGTCAGCGCCGCTGAATTCGCGGGCCAGCACGTCGTCGTCGTTGGTGCAGGCACCTCGGCCGTCCAGTTCCTTCTCCAACTGAACGACGCCGGTGCCACCACAACGTGGGTGACCCGCCGCCCGCCACAGTTCACAGCGAGGGAGTTCGACGCCGAATGGGGACGCGACGTCGAACGCCGCGTTAACGAACGCACCCGGGCCGGCCTGCCGCCGTCGAGCGTGGTTTCGACCACCGGCCTCCCGCTGACGGACCAGTACCAGGCCGGGATCGCCGCCGGGACCCTGCGGTCCGCTGGCTCGATGCAGAGCATCACCAGCACAGGCATAGTGCTCGACGGCGGCACAACTGTCCCAGCCGGTGCCATCCTTTGGGCCACGGGCTTCAGGGCGGCACTTGACCACCTTGCTCCGTTGAAGCTGCGCGAACCGGGCGGCGGTATCCGCATGGACGGCGTAAAAGTGCTGAGGGACCGCAGAGTGTTGCTCGTTGGGTACGGTGCTTCGGCGTCGACCCTTGGAGCGACCCGCGCCGGCCGCGCCGCCGCAGTACAGGCGGTCCGCCAGTTGAATGAGAACCTGGCGCTCGCGGGCTGACTATTTTCAGTGTCGAGTCTCAGGCGAGTAAGCTTGGTCACGATCCACCCACAATTTCATAACTTCTTCAAAGCCATTGACCCGCAGCGGGAGAGTTCTGCCGTTGACAAGACATCCGGTAGGCGCCGTAGGAGCAAATCCTCCCCAGGAATCTCTCAGGCCCAGCACCGCAGCGGAAAGGCAACTCTGGAAAGCAGCACGGCCGCACCACAGCCCTGCTCACCGACGGTGCAATGCGAACGCCACAATTCGCTGAATCTCTCAGGTCCAATACAGAGCGGGGAGGAACTCGACCGCAGCCCGTGCACCGCACGGGCCTGATCTACGGAGTTCCTCATGACCTCGCACACGGAAACTACCTTCTCCGACCGCCACATCGGCCCACGCCTGGGCGGTTCTGAGCAGATGCTCAAAGTCCTGGGCTACCCGAGCCTGGACAAGCTCACCGACGTGGCGGTGCCCGCGAGCATCCGTTCCACCGAGGCACTGGACCTGCCAACAGCGCTGAGTGAGTCTGAAGTCCTCGCTGAACTCCGCAAGATCGCCTCGAAGAACAAGACGGCGGTCCAGATGATCGGCCAGGGCTATTACGACACTGTGACTCCGCCCGTGATCCGCCGCAACGTCCTCGAGTCGCCGGGCTGGTACACCGCTTACACCCCGTATCAGCCGGAAATCTCCCAGGGCCGCCTCGAAGCCCTCCTCAACTTCCAGACCATGGTCCAGGACCTCACCAGTCTTCCCATCGCCAACGCTTCACTGCTTGACGAAGCCTCCGCCGTGGCCGAAGCCGTCCTCCTCATGCGCCGTTCCGGAAAGAACAAGGGCCGCACGGTCCTCGACGCCGACTGCCTGCCGCAGACGATCGCCGTCGTGCAGGGCCGTGCCGAAGCGCTCGGCTTCGAGGTCGAAATCGCTGACCTCTCCAAGGGCCTGCCCGACGGCGACATCAACGGCGTCGTGCTCCAGCAGCCCGGCACGTCCGGCGCCCTCCGCAACCACGCCGACGTCATTACTGCAGCGCACGACGGCGGCGCGCTGGTCACGGTTGCCGCTGACCTCCTCGCGCTCACGCTGATAACGCCTCCCGGCGAGCAGGGGGCGGACATCGCCGTCGGCTCCGCACAGCGCTTCGGCGTCCCGCTGTTCTTCGGCGGCCCGCACGCCGCTTTCATGGCAGTGCGCAAGGGTCTCGAGCGCATGCTGCCCGGCCGATTGGTCGGTGTGTCCAAGGATTCCGACAACGCCCCTGCCTACCGTCTGGCGCTGCAGACCCGCGAACAGCACATCCGCCGCGAGAAGGCGACCTCCAACATCTGCACCGCACAGGCGCTGCTCGCCATCGTTGCAAGCATGTACGGCGTTTACCACGGCCCCGACGGGCTGAAGGCGATCGCCGAGCGGGTACACCTTAACGCTGTGAAGCTGGCCAAGGTGCTTCCCGGCGTTGTGCACCGGGAGTTCTTCGACACCCTGTTGGTAGTGACGGACAACGCTGCCGAGGTCATCGCGAAGGCAGAGGAGCGTGGCATCAACCTGCGCGCCGCCGGCGAGGGTCTCGTTGGCATTTCCTGTGATGAGACCACCACTGACGCTCACCTGCAGGCCCTCGCCGAGGTGTTCGGCGTCGAACTGGGGACCGAAGCCGAGGGGGCGATCCCCGCGGAACTGCAGCGGACGTCGTCGTACATGACGCACCCGGTGTTCGCCATCCACCGCTCCGAAACGCAGATGCTGCGCTATCTGCGTCGTCTTTCGGACCGCGACCTGGCGCTGGACCGGACCATGATTCCGCTGGGTTCCTGCACCATGAAGCTCAACGCCACCGTGGAAATGGAGCCGATCTCCTGGCCGGAGTTCGCCACCATCCACCCGTTCGCTCCCAAGAACCAGACCGAGGGCTGGCGGCAGCTGATCGAGGACCTCGAAGCGCGCCTGGCCGAGATCACGGGCTATGCGGGCGTTTCCATCCAGCCGAACGCCGGTTCGCAGGGTGAGCTTGCCGGCCTGCTGGCGATCCGCAACTACCACCTCTCCCGCGGTGACGAGGCGCGCAACGTGTGCCTCATCCCTTCCTCGGCGCATGGCACCAACGCTGCGTCAGCGGTTCTGGCGGGCATGAAGGTAGTCGTGGTGAAGACCGCCGGGAACGGCAACATCGATCACGATGACCTCAAGGCCAAGATCGAAGCCAACCGGGACGCGCTCTCCGCGATCATGATCACCTACCCCTCTACCCACGGCGTGTTCGAAGAGGACGTCCGCTGGGTCTGCGACCAGGTGCACGACGCCGGCGGGCAGGTTTACATCGACGGCGCCAACCTCAACGCGCTGGTCGGGCTGGCCAAGCCGGGAGAGTTCGGCGGCGACGTTTCCCACCTGAACCTCCACAAGACTTTCTGCATCCCGCACGGCGGCGGCGGCCCCGGCGTCGGGCCCGTTGCGGTAGCAGAGCACCTCGTTCCGTTCCTCCCAGGGGACGCCAACAACGGTGACGCCAATCAGGCCGGCGCCCCGATCTCCGCTTCACGCTACGGATCCGCCGGAGTACTCCCGATCTCCTGGGCGTACGTTGCGCTCATGGGCGGAGAAGGGCTGACCGCTGCGACCAAGTCCGCACTGCTTGCCGCCAATTACGTAGCGGCCCGGCTGAACGAGCACTTCCCGGTTCTCTACTCAGGCGAGAACGGTCTGGTTGCCCACGAATGCATCCTCGACCTCCGCGCACTGACCGCGAAAACCGGTGTCACGGCAGAGGACGTTGCCAAGCGGCTGATCGACTACGGCTTCCACGCTCCGACGCTCAGCTTCCCGGTGGCCGGCACGCTGATGGTCGAACCGACCGAATCCGAAGACCTGGCCGAGCTGGACCGCTTCGTCGACGCGATGGTCGCCATCAAGGGCGAGATTGACCAGGTCGAAGCGGGCGAGTGGAGCCTCGAGGAGAGCCCGCTTCGCCAGGCGCCGCACACGGCGCAATCGGTTATCAGTGACGACTGGGCGCAGGCCTACCCACGTGAGCTGGCAGCCTTCCCGTTGCGGACACTCCGCCACGACAAGTACTTCCCGCCAGTCCGGCGCATTGACGGCGCACATGGTGACCGGAACCTTGTGTGCTCGTGCCCACCAATCGAAGACTTCGAAGACTAAGGATTCCCATGAAGCAGACAGCGCTTTACGCCCAGCATCAGGAACTCGGCGCGGCCTTCACCGACTTCGGTGGCTGGCAGATGCCCCTCAAATACCGCAGCGAACTCGACGAGCACCACACGGTGCGCAAGACCGCCGGGCTCTTCGACCTCTCCCACATGGGTGAGGTGATGGTCAGCGGACCGCAGGCGGCTGAATTCCTCAACTACGCGCTGGTCAGCAACCTCGCGGTCATCGCGGTCGGGAAGGCCAAGTACTCACTGATCTGCAACGAGGACGGCGGCGTGATCGATGACCTCATCACCTACCGGCTCGCTGAGGACCGGTTCCTGGTGGTACCGAATGCCTCCAACTCGGACACCGTCGCAGCCGAGTTGGTGAAGCGGTCCGCAAGCTTTGATGTGGCTGTGGAGGACCAGTCCGAACAGACGTCGCTGATCGCCGTCCAGGGCCCCAACGCCGAGGCGATCCTGCTCGGCATTGCTGCCGCCGGTCATCAGGACGCCATCACATCACTCAAGTACTACGCCGCTGTGCAGGTTGAGCTCGCCGGTTTGTCAGTCCTGCTGGCCCGCACCGGGTACACCGGCGAGGACGGCTTCGAACTGTTCATCGACAACAGCCAGGCCGAACAGCTCTGGAAAGCCGTCGCCGAGGCCGGTGCGGACCACGGGCTGGCACCCTGCGGACTCGCTTCCCGCGACTCCCTCCGCCTCGAAGCGGGCATGCCGCTCTACGGCCACGAGCTGGGACTGGACACCAACCCGTTCGAAGCCGGGCTGGGCGGCGTCGTCAGCCTGAAGAAGACCGACAACTTCGTCGGCCGCAGCGTTCTCGAACCGCTCAAGGGGGAACCGACCGACCGCAAGCTCGTCGGCCTGCGCGGCACCGGCCGCCGCTCGGCACGTGCCGGGTACGACGTCGTCGTCGACGGCCGCACGGTGGGCACGGTGACCTCCGGGCTTCCCAGCCCCACCCTCGGTTACCCGGTAGCGCTCGCCTATGTTGAGGCGGCGCTCGCCGAACCCGGTACCGAGCTTCAGGTTGACCTGCGCGGACGTCCCGAGGGCTTCACCGTCGTCGAGACCCCGTTCTACAAGCGCCTGGGCCGTTCATGACCATCAGCGCCTTCGACCTGTTCAAGATCGGGATCGGCCCATCAAGCTCGCACACCGGTGGGCCAATGACGGCTGCCTTCCTCTTCACGCAGATCCTGCGGGACCAGGCGCTTCTGAACCAGACCCGGCGGGTCAAGGCTGAGCTCTTCGGTTCCCTGGGGGTCACCGGGCACGGTCATGGCACAGTGAAAGCCGTCATTCTGGGACTGGAGGGCGAGCAACCCCACCTCACCAACCCGGAACGGGCAGAACCCCGTGTGGAGGAGATCTCGGCAACGAAGGTGCTCCGACTGGCAGGTTCACACGAGATTCCGTTCGATGTGGAGTCTGACCTCATCCTGCACCGCCGCCAGCGATTGGACTACCACACCAATGGCATGCGCTTTGCGGCATATTCCGAAGATGGCATAATCATTTTCTCCCGCGAGTACTACTCCGTGGGTGGTGGCTTTGTCCTGGACGAGGACCAGATCGGCGCGGATCTCTCCAGCTCCGCACCGCTGGCCGTGCCGTATCCGTTCGATTCCGGCGAGCAGTTGCTGGGCATCGCGAAGGCAACAGGGAAGTCCTTCTCCGAGATTGTCATGGCGAATGAACTTGTATTCCGTTCAGAGGATGAAGTCCGCAACGGTCTTCTCGAGATCTGGGAGGTCATGCAGGACACCATCAAGCGCGGCTCCAACAACAGCGGGGTGCTCCCGGGCGGCCTCAACGTCCGCCGCCGCGCAGCACGCCAGCTAGAGCTGCTGCTTAAGGAATCGGACCCCAACGACCACCTGAGCACCATGGAATGGGTCACTCTGTTCGCTCTTGCGGTGAACGAGGAAAACGCGGCCGGCGGGCGGGTCGTGACGGCTCCCACCAACGGTGCGGCAGGGATCATCCCCGCCGTCCTCAAGTACTACACGGACTTCGTTCCAGGAGCCGACGACGACGGCGTCATCCGCTTCCTGCTCGCCGCCACCGCGGTGGGGGCACTGTTCAAGAAGAACGCCTCTATCTCGGGAGCGGAAGTCGGTTGCCAGGGTGAAGTTGGTTCCGCGTGTGCCATGGCCGCCGGCGGCCTGGCCGAGGTGCTCGGCGGAACTCCGGAGCAGGTGGAGAACGCAGCCGAGATCGGGATTGAACACAACCTCGGGCTGACCTGCGACCCCGTCGGGGGGCTGGTGCAGATCCCGTGCATCGAACGGAACGCCGTCGGCGCGATGAAGGCAATCACTGCAGCCCGCATGGCTGTCCGCGGTGATGGACAACACTTTGTCTCCCTTGACGCTGCCATCAAGACGATGCGCGAAACCGGCGCCGACATGATGGACAAGTACAAGGAGACCGCCCGCGGCGGGCTGGCGCTCAACGTTGTGGAATGTTGAGTGAGGGCTTCCACTAACCTGCCCGTACGTGTCGAAATCATCCCCGGCGGGGACATTGTCTCCCGGCTGCAACGGTGCGTCCCGGCAGGGTCAACGGTTACCGTTACTTGCCTGCCGCACCACGGTCCAGCCAAGACGGTTGAGTTGGCGGTTGAGCTTGCTGCCCTCGGGTATCGTGCTGTGCCGCACCTCGCCGCGCGGTCGATCGAGTCCCGGGCCCAACTCCAGGAATTCACGGGGCGCCTTGCCGGCGCCGGCGTGCATGACATCTTCGTCATCGCCGGAGATGCGCGGGATCCCGCGGGGCCCTATGCCTGGAGCATGCCGCTGCTGGAGGAACTGGCCGGTATCGGCGGTTTCGAACTGGGGGTGGCCGCCTACCCCGAAGGCCACCCCACGGTTCCTGAGCCCGAGCTCACCGAACTGCTCCTGAAGAAACAGGAACTGGCGGGCTGGGCGGTAACGCAGATGTGCTTCTCCGGACCGTTGCTGGGGGAGTACGTCAACCGCCTGAGGGCTGACGGCGTCACCTTGCCCGTGTGGGCCGGCGTGCCTGGGCGGGTCCGCCGGACGCGGCTAATTTCCCTTGCCGGACGCATCGGCGTCGGGCCGTCACTGAAGTTTGCGCAGCGCAGCGGATCGCTGTTGCGTAACGTGCTCGCGCCGTCGTCCTACGATCCCAGCAAGCTCACCAGGTCCGTCGAGCACGCTGGCGTATTCGCCGGGCTCCACGTGTACAGCTTCAACGACGTCGAGCGGCTAGGTGTGAGCGTCATCTAAGTACAGGCGCGGCTCACCGGTCCTTGCGGTGAGGGTTGGGGGCGGGAATGCGGCGCGGTCAGCACCCGGGTCCGCCTGATCCACCCGTGCACGACGACGGCGGGCTCTGGGCGCTGGAACGCCATTAAAGACGAGCTCGCTCCCGGTCCTCAAGCCACTGCGCATACGTGGTCCCCTGCGTGACGCCGTCCGGCGCAAGGTTCTGACCGCTGCGCCAATACCGTCCGAGCGCACCCGGTGCCGGCAGGGGAATCGTGATCCCCCTCGCGCCCGTGACCTGGCGGTAGATGCGTGCCATGACGGCCATGTCGAGTTGTTCCGGCCCGCCCACCGTTGTGTCCACGGGTTGGTCTGTCAGAGCCGCTTTGACGAGTGCTTTCGCGGCATCCGCGGTGGCGATGGTCTGGAAACCGGCACCGGCTAAAACGGGTATGACACCAATTCTTCGGCCGCCGTCGAAGATCCCGGTGACGAGGTCGTGGAACTGTGTCGCCCGGACTACAACCGCCTCCACTTCGGACTTCCTGTAGACCTGTTCCTGTGCTGTCTTCGCCTGGTAGTAGCCGAATTCAACCTGGTCCACGTTCACGATTGAAAGCACGACGGCGCGCGGCACACTTGCAGCGAGAGCGGCACGGGTAATCTGCCGCGCGGTATCGGGCAACTGCTTCTGCGCTTTCCCGAACTTGCCGTCTATAGCGTCGATGACGACGTCGACGCCGGTCATCGCTTCCGCCAACCCCGCGCCGGTCGAGGCGTCCCCGGCAACGTACTCGACGCCGTCGTGCCGGGCCTTGGACGCACCGGGATGACGGCTGAGGCCGCGCACTCGCAACCCCCGGCGGACGCACTCGCTGACTACTTCGCGGCCGGCGAGGCCGGTCGCTCCAATGACGAGTATGTGAGGCATGAGGGAAGCCTACGCCTCAAGCTGTGCGCGACGCCGGGGTGGACTCTGCGAACGGAAAGCACGACGACGACGGGCCCGCCGGGACCCGTCGTCGTCGTGATCCTGTTTACCTGTTAGCGCAGCTCAGTCGCCCTTCACGTTGACGATCTGGCGCAGGGTATGCCTGATCTTGACGAGGTTCCGGGCGTCCTCCATGACCACATCGATGTCCTTGTACGCCGAGGGGATCTCGTCGATGAAGGCATCCGTGTCGCGGTACTCGATGCCGTGCATCGCATTCCGCAGCTGCTCGTGGGTGAAGGCCTTGCGGGCCGCGGTCCGGCTGTACTCACGCCCGGCTCCGTGCGGCGCAGAGTTCAGCGACGGCGGGAAACCCAGCCCCTCAACCACGTATGACGCCGTTCCCATGGACCCCGGAATCAGGCCCGGCCGACCGGGGGACGCGTCGATCGCGCCCTTCCTGCTGAGCCACACCGTCTTGCCGTAGTGCTTTTCCTGGGCCGTGTAGTTGTGGTGGCAGTTGATGCGCTCCTGCTCCTGCACCTCCGTGCCCGTCCAGTGGGTCAGGTCCTTGATAACCCGGTCCATCATCTCCTCACGGTTGAGCAGCGCGAAGTTCTGCGCCCACCGCAGTTCGCGGATGTAGTGCCAGAACTCGTCGTCGCCCTGCACCAGGTAGGCGAGGTCGTCGTCGGGCAGGTTGATGTAACGCTTGCGGCACTGCTCGAGAGCGACCCTGATGTGCCGCTGCGCGATCTTGTTCCCCACGCCGCGCGAGCCGCTGTGGAGAAAGAGCCACACGCCGTCGTCCTCGTCCAGGCTGACCTCGATGAAGTGGTTGCCGGACCCGAGCGTGCCAAGCTGGTGCGCCCACTGTCCGGTGTACGACGCCGGGTCGAAGCCGGCCTGCTCCGCCTCACGCAGCAGCTGCTCAACCCGGGGCTCGGCCGTCGCGACGATCTTCCGGTTGCTATGGCCAGCAGAGAGCGGGATGGACCGCTCAATTGACTGGCGCAGCACCTTACGGTCCAGACCTTCAAGGTCGCCGGCCGAGAACTGCGTCCGCACCGCGATCATGCCGCAGCCGATGTCAACGCCTACGGCCGCGGGGATGATCGCCCCGACCGTAGGGATGACCGAACCGACCGCAGCACCCTTGCCAAGGTGCGCATCCGGCATGCTCGCCAGGTGCGGGAAGATGAACGGCATCGACGCCGTCTTGAGGTTCTGTTCGCGGGTCTTCTCATCAAGAATGCTGGCGAAGTTTATGTAGGTGGAGCTGACCTTTTCCATGATTGATCCAATGGTTGTGCGTTATGCGTGTGTTGGGAAGGGTGACCGTCGAGGCCGGTGAAGCGAGGTAGCCGCTTCTGCGTGGGTTTGCGCGCGGTTGTGCCGCCGCTTTCCTGCGTGGCTAAGCGTGCGAAGGGGGAGCGGAGCTCAGCGCTGTCGTTTGCCCGGGAGCCGGCTGAGGTGCTCACTGCCTCTGCGCTTGCTGCGCAACTTGGGGCTGAGTAACTCGCCGAAAAATGGTTGTGGACGCACAGAAGCGGCAAACGGTTTCAGATACCGTTCGCTTCCGTTGTCGAGGCCGAAGACCGGCCTACCCGCAGTGTCCATGAGGCGACCCTAGCATACTGATTGGGAAAACCCAATGAGTGCTGAGGCGTGGACGTCGACGCTGCGCAGGTGAGAAGAATCAGCACAACAAGCAACACCTGCAGGACGGTCACGGAGTGCCTAAGCTCCTCGCTGTCATTCCTCGCTGCCATTTCGATCGAAATCTACGTGTTCACCAGAACATGTCGCGCGATTGACGTTATTGATCGATATCGACAGCTGGTCGTGCGGGAATCAGGACCCGTGGGTCCGTAGCCACTGCTCCAACTGCCCGGGCCGGGTGAAACGCAGCACGGGCAGCCCTGCGTCCTGATAAGCGCGGATCCGTGTCTTCTTGCTTTGGAAGGATGTGAAATGCCACCGGATGATCGAGTCGCCGGTGAATACCCTCCAGAAACCTTCCGTGTTCCCGTTGCACACCCGCTCGCGGAGAAGCGCGCGTCGAACGGTCCTGCGTACCAGGCGCGAAAGTGAAATCCAACGGGGGTAGTCGAGTGCCACGATGGCATCTGCACGTGGGAGGAGACGGTCGGCCCACTTGCTGTAGAAGCTGTCGAAAACCCACTGTTGGCGGGTGGCCAGTTCGTCGACGATGCGACGCTGGTCGCACAGGTCGCGCTCAACCCAACCGGGTAGCCAGCCGATGTCCGTGTCCACGTCGACCAAAGGAATCCCGGTAGCGGCTGCGTACCGTTTTGCCGCCGTCGACTTGCCGGAGCCCGTGACGCCGAAGAATACAACTCGTTGGGGCCGGTCTGGGATCACGCGTCCATCCTTCCATCCAGTCAGCAGTAATGACCACGAATTCTCGCGGAACCCGTTATTTCTGCTGACTCGATGGGGGTGGAACACTGGAAGCGTGGCACACCTTGACGTTTCCAACATTGACTACTTCCTCTCCGACGGCCGCCAGCTGCTGAACGGGGTGACATTCAAGGTGGGTGAAGGGCACAAGACTGCCCTTATCGGCCCGAACGGAACCGGAAAGACCACGCTCCTGAGGATCGTCTCCGGCGACATCACCGCAGACGAAGGCGCCATCACCCGGTCCGGGAGCATGGGGATCATGCGCCAGTTCGTGGGCCAGGTCCGGGATGACACCACGGTCCGCGACCTCCTGATCTCGGTTGCGCCGCCAGCGCTCGCAGCGGCAGCGAAGCGCATCGACACGGCGGAACTCGCCATGATGGAGCACGACGACGAGCCCACCCAGATGCGCTACGCCCAAGCAATTGCCGACTGGGGGGACGCCGGAGGCTATGAGCTCGAGACCACCTGGGACGAGGTCACCATGGCCGCACTCGGGATGCCCTTTGACCGCGCGCAGTACCGCGCGGCGTCGTCGTTATCCGGAGGCGAGCAGAAGCGGTTGGTGCTCGAGGCTTTGTTCTCGGGCCCGGATGAACTCCTCCTCCTAGACGAACCGGACAACTACCTCGACGTTCCCGGGAAGCGCTGGCTCGAAGCGAAGCTCAACGAGTCCAGCAAGTCCGTGCTGTTCGTCAGCCACGACAGGGAACTGCTCGACAACGCTGCCACGCGCATAGTGACGCTGGAACCGGGAGCGCTCGGTGCTTCGAGCTGGGTGCACGGCGGCGGGTTCAGCACCTACCTGCAGGCGCGCACCGACCGCAACGCGCGCTTCGAGGAACTGCGTCGGCGCTGGGACGAGGAGCACATCAAGCTCAAAGAACTCGTGAACATGTACAAGAACAAGGCCGCGTTCCGCTCGGACATGGCCAACCGGTACCACGCTGCGCAGACCCGCCTCGCTAAATTCCTTGAAGCTGGGCCGCCCGAAGCCATTCCGATCGAGCAGAACGTGCACATGCGGCTCAAGGGTGGGCGCACGGCCAAGCGTGCTGTTGTCGCGCAGAAGCTCGAACTCACCGGGTTGATGAAGCCGTTCAGCGCTGAGATCTGGTTCGGTGACCGCGTGGGCGTGCTGGGCTCGAACGGTTCAGGGAAATCCCACTTCCTCAGGCTGCTCGCAGCGGGAGGCACCGATCCTGAGAAGGAGCACGAGCCGGTATCCGAGGTGAGCATCGCGCCCGTGCCGCACGACGGCGTCGTGAAGTTGGGTGCGCGCATCCGCCCCGGCTTCTTCGCGCAGACACACGTGCGGCCGGACCTGCTGGGCCGCACGCTGCTGGACATCCTGCATCGCGGCGATGACCACCGTTCCGGGCTGGGGAGGGAAGCGGCGTCGGGAGTGCTTGACCGTTATGGCCTGGCCGGGCAGTCGGAACAGCTGTATGACTCGCTGTCCGGTGGGCAGCAGGCGCGCCTGCAGATCCTGCTGCTCGAACTTTCCGGCGCCACCCTGCTCCTGTTGGACGAGCCAACCGACAACCTCGACCTGCACTCTGCCGAAGCACTTGAACGCGCGATCGACGGCTTCGAGGGAACCGTGCTCGCGGTGACCCACGACCGTTGGTTCGCCCGGAGTTTTGACCGGTTTCTGGTGTTCGGTGAGGACGGCAAGGTCTACGAATCGGAGACGCCGGTGTGGGACGAGGGGCGGGTGCAGCGGGCACGGTAGTGGTCTATCCCCAGGGCTGGCCCTTCGCAAGAAAAAGCGGCACCACGGCGCCCGTAACCCGTTACCGGTGCGACCACCATGAAACTTGTTGACAAATGGACCGGTATTCCTGAAACTAATATTCATAGCGGATACCCGGCCGTCAGTCAATTAGGAGGACGCACCAGTGAGTACATCACGTAAATTTCAGACGGCCGTCCAATCTGACACTTCGCCGGTTGCCCTGCGTCTCGCAGGGGCGGAGGTGCGGCAGTGACCATCCCGACGTCGTCGTTGCCGTCCAACGCCGGAATCATGGCAAGGATCCATACCCTGCTGCCTACCCTCTCCCCGATGGAGAGGAAGGTGGCCGAGTTCATCGCAGGTGACCCGCAAACCACTGCGCAACGCTCCATCGAGGAACTGGCCACCGAGGCTGGAACCAGCACGGCCACCGTTGTCCGGACCGCCCGTAGCCTGGGATACCCCGGCTATCAACAGCTCCGCCTTGCCTCCGCCGCACACGAGGTCGCCGCCGGGCAAGAACCTTCCCTGGCTGCCGACGTCGAAGCCAGCGACAGTCCGGCGATCGTCCTGTTGAAGCTCGCTGCCTTCGAACGAGACGCCATCCGCGCGACAGCGGAACTGGCCGACAGCTCAAGCCTTGAGGCTGTCGTCGAAGCGATGGTGAACGCCCGCCGGTTGGACATCTACGGTATTGGGGCGTCGGGCCTGGTCGCGCTGGACCTGTCCCAGAAGCTTCGCCGCATCGGTCTTTACTGCATCGCCCATACCGAACAGGAAGCGGGGCTGGTGAGTGCCTCGCTGCTGGGGCCGGGCGACGTCGGGCTTGCCATCTCACACTCGGGCGCCACGCCGGGAGCCCTTCTCCCGCTGCGGCGTGCCCAGGAAGGGGGTGCGACGGCGGTAGCCGTGACCGGCGCCAAGGGTTCAGTTCTCGCGCAGGTGGCTGAGCACACCCTCCTGACCGCCGGGCGTGAGATGGGATTCAGATCTGCGGCAATGGCCAGCCGCACCAGTCAGCTGCTCCTGGTTGACTGCCTTTTCGTGGCCATCGCCCAACGCACAAGTTCCGCACGTGAGGCGCTCAGGAAGACACACGATGTCATCAAGTCACAACGTGGACGACTCACCAGAAAGGAACCCCATGACTGACCTCAGAACGCTCGGCACAGAATCCCGCAACCCGGCAACGGCGCAGCTGGACACCATGTCCGCAGCCGAGATCGTCGCGGCCATGAACCGCGAGGACGCAACCGTAGCCGAGGCCGTGCGCGAGGCGCTCCCGCAGATCACCAGCGCAGTCGAGCGCATCATCACCTCCAGGCAGCAAGGTGGCCGCCTGATCTATGTGGGTGCGGGGACCAGCGGTCGCCTCGGCGTGCTTGATGCAGTCGAATGCCCGCCGACGTTCGGAATCGCACCCGAGGAGGTCGTCGGGGTGATTGCCGGCGGTGACGCCGCGTTCACCAAGGCGGTTGAGGGTGCCGAGGACAGCGTGGAAATTGGACGCCAGGATCTGGTGGACCTCGGGCTCGGGGAGCGGGACGTCGTCGTCGGGCTTGCCGCCAGCGGACGGACGCCGTACGTCGTCGGTGCGCTGGACTATGCCCGGTCGGTTGGCGCCGGCACTGTCTCGGTCGCCTGCAACCGGAACGCGGAAATCAGCCGGCATGCGGAGATCGCCGTCGAGGTTCACACCGGGCCCGAAGTGCTGACCGGTTCCACCCGGCTCAAGGCTGGAACGGCCCAGAAGATGGTCTGCAACATGCTCTCAACCGCCACGATGGTGCGCACGGGCAAAGCCTACGGAAACCTCATGGTGGACCTACAGCCGACCAACGCCAAGCTGGTGGACCGCGCCCAGCGGATTGTCGGAGAGGCAACCGGAGCGGACAACACGGACATCGTGCGGGCACTCGAAGCCTCAGGCGGACACGCGAAAACGGCCATTGTGATGCTCGAAACCGGCTGCGGCGCCGACGAAGCCGTTGCCCTGCTGGACACCGCACGGGGCCAGGTCCGCGGCGCGCTCCAGGCGCACCAAACCAGCACACGATAGGACGGCATGTCACTTGAGACCCCAGCGGATCGGCCCGCACTGGACCACGAACTACTGGGCCGGTTGCAGTCCATCTGCACGGACGGTGTGCGGACGCGCAGTATCGACCGCCTGGCCATGGCACACGACGGCTCGCACTACCTGCTGGTTCCGCAGGCGGTCCTCACGCCGGAATCAGCCCAGGAAGTGGCGGCGCTGCTGCCCGTTGCCGCGCAGGCCGGCGTTCCGGTGACCTTCAGGAGCGGGGGAACCAGCCTGTCGGGGCAGGCCTCGGGTGGTGGACTGCTCATGGACATCCGTCGGCACTTCAAGGGCATTGAAGTGCTCGACGGCGGGCGAAGCGTCCGTGCAGGGTGCGGCGCAACGATCCGCCAGATCAACACCAGGCTTGCCCGGTACTCCCGGGCGCTGGGCCCGGACCCCGCCAGTGAGATCGCCTGCACCCTGGGCGGTGTGGTCGCCAACAACTCGAGCGGTATGGCGTGCGGGACCACCACCAATTCCTACCGAACCATCGAGTCGATGACCGTGGTGCTGCCCTCCGGCACAGTGATCGACACAGCGGACGACGGCGCCGACGCCCTCCTGGCCGAGCGTGAACCGACGCTTTACGAGGGTCTACAGCGCCTTCAGCGCCGGATCACCGGGAACCCCGCCTTCGCCGCGGAGGTGGACCGGCAGTTCTCGATGAAGAACACTATGGGTTACTCGCTCAACGCGTTCACTGACTTCAGCACGCCTCTGGACATCCTGACCCACCTGCTCGTAGGGAGCGAAGGGACCCTCGGGTTTGTCCCCGAGGTGGTCATGCGGACGGTCGAGGTCCAGCCCCTAGCGGCCTCCTGCCTGGCCGTGTTCCCCGGAATCGTGGACGCCACCGACGCCCTTCCAGCCCTCATCGACTCGGGTGCACGCACGCTTGAACTCCTTGACGCTGCCGCGCTTCGCGTCGCCCAACAGCTCCCGGAGGCCGACGCAGTGCTGCGGAACCTCGAGGTTGCTGATCACACAGCGCTGCTGATCGAGTACCGGGCAGCGGACGAGGCTGAGCTCGCCGAGCTGACGAGTGCCGGCGTCGAACTCCTCTCCCAGCTGCCGCTTGCAGCTCCGGTTGAGCTGACCACCGACGCGGCGCAGCGCGCCCGGCTTTGGGTCATCAGGAAAGGCCTCTACACCGCCGTTGCCGGCGCGAGGGCGTCCGGAACCACAGCGTTGCTTGAGGACATCGTGGTTCCCATGCCCGAGCTCACCGCCACGGTGAGCGAACTGGTCGCCCTGCTGGAGCGCTACGGGTACTCTGAGGCGGTGATTTTCGGCCATGCCAAGGACGCCAACCTACACTTCATGATCACACCGAGACTGGACGATCCAGCGGAGCTCGACAAGTACGAGCGGTTCACCGAGGACCTAGTTGACCTGGTCCTCGCGCACGGCGGATCGCTCAAGGCCGAGCATGGAACCGGCCGCATCATGGCGCCCTACGTCCGGCGTCAGTTCGGCGACGGACTCTACGAAGTGATGCGGGAAATCAAGCAACTCTTCGACCCCTCCGGAGTGCTCAACCCGGGTGTGTTGCTGGACGAGGATCCCCGCGGACACATGCAAAACCTCAAGTCCGCACCCACCATCGACGCCGAGGTGGACCGCTGCGTCGAGTGCGGCTACTGCGAAACCGTGTGCCCCAGCCGGAACCTGACGACGACCCCCCGCCAGCGGATTGTCCTGCGCCGCGAGATGGCGGTAGCGCCGCCGGAGCTCAGGGCCGAATTGGAACGGGATTACGAGTACGAAGCCATCGACACCTGCGCCGCCGACGGCCTGTGCGCGGTGTCCTGCCCGGTGAACATCGACACCGGATCCCTCATGAAGCGGCTCCGCTCGGAGCAGATGCCCGCTCTCGGCCAAAAGGTGGGGAAAGCCGCGGCGAAGCACTGGGGTGGTGTCGGGGCCGTGGCAAGAGCCGGGTTGGGGATCGCGGCAGCGCTGCCTACACCACTGGTCACCGGAGCCTCCCGGGCAGGCCGCGCGCTGCTGGGCGACGACGTCGTACCCTTGGCGGGCGCTGACCTTCCGGGGCCCGGGACGAAATTGCAGGCGCTCGCGGGCGCCCAACCCGGTCCTCAACTGGGCGCCCAACCCGGTGCTCAACCGGCGGGAATCCTGTTCCCCTCGTGTATCTCCGGGATTTTCGGTGAGACGCCGGACTCGGACGGTGGCACCGGCGTCGTGCCGGCAATGCTGAAGCTGGCAGCCCTGGCGGGCGCTCCGCTCCGCCTCGCCAAGGACGCCGGGTCGCTGTGCTGCGGAACACCGTGGCAATCCAAGGGCCTCACCGACGGCTACCGGCACATCGCGAACAAAACGGTGGCCTCGCTCTGGGAAGACACCCTGAAAGGCGCGCTGCCGGTGGTCGTCGATGCCTCCTCCTGCACCCACGGGCTGCACGGCCTCGCCGGCGCGCTGACCTCGGAGAACGCCTCCCGGTTCGCACGGCTGCAGATCCTCGACGCCGTCACGTTCACCCGCACGCGCGTCCTGCCGGAGCTGCCGCCTCCAGCGTCGAAGGTGGGCCGTGTTGTGGTTCATCCCACCTGCTCGTCCACCCACCTGGGCGTGACGGGTGACCTGGTGGCGCTCGCCGAATCAGTGGCTGATACCGTCACCGTCCCCGACGATTGGGGCTGCTGCGGTTTCGCTGGCGACCGCGGGATGCTTCACCCCGAACTCACTGCGTCAGCCACCGAACCCGAAGCTAGGCAGGTGCAGGCGCTCGACGGGGACGCCTTCGTTTCATGCAACCGGACGTGCGAGCTGGGCATGAGCCGGGCAACCGGGGAGGACTACCGGCACGTCATCGAACTGGTCGCGAACGCGTACGGCTGATGAGTAACGTCCATCACACTTGACGGTACGTGTGGACCATACATAACGATTCACATACGGTTTACAGGTGCAAAGCAAAGTCAATCCAGCCATGTGGGCAACCTTCGCGATCTTCGGCCTCAACGGTCTGGTGTTCGCCAGCTGGGCTGCGAGAATTCCCGCCGCCTCGGATTCCCTGGGCCTCAGTGATGGACAAACCGGAGCGCTGCTGCTGGTCGCGGCCATCGGATCGCTGATCTCGCTTCCACTCGCAGGCGGGATTGCCGCGCGGATCGGCACCGCGAACACGGTGCGGGTCGGCGGAATTGCGTCGACTGTCGCCGCGCTGACCATTTCCAGTGGCTTGGCGATGGGTTCGGTGCCGGTCGCGGCCGTGGGCCTGTTCATCTTCGGCGGCGGGATCGGCTTGTGGGACGTCGCCCAGAACCTTGAGGGAGCCGACGTCGAGCGCCGCCTCAAGCGCACCATCATGCCGAAATTCCACGCAGCCTTCAGCGGCGGCGCATTCATTGGTGCGATGGCCGGGGCCGGCCTCGCCGCCCTTCGCATCGACCTGTCGACGCACCTGGTCGGTGTAGCGGTGCTGGTCTTCGTGATTTCGCTCTGGATCCCGCGCTACTTCCTGCCGGAGGAGTCGCAGACAGAAGCGCACGACGACGACGGCGACGCCCCACGCAGCCGTTTCAGCGCGTGGAAAGAGCCACGCACGCTGTTGATCGGGCTGGTTGTCCTGGGTGCCGCGCTCACCGAAGGCGCTGCGAACGATTGGGTTGCCAAGGCAAGCGTGGACGGGCTTGGCACATCCGAAGCCGTCGGCGCGCTCATGTTCGGTGTCTTCGTTGCGTCGATGACGCTGTTCCGGTTTGTTGGCGGCGGGCTGATCGACCGCTTTGGCCGGGTCAAGGTGCTGCAGTTCAGCCTTGCATCCTCCCTGGTGGGTCTGGTGATTTTCGTCTTTGCACCCAACGTGGTCCTCGCCGGTTTTGGAGCCGTGCTGTGGGGAACCGGTGCGGCGCTAGGCTTCCCGATGGGCATGTCAGCCGCCGCTGACGATCCCCGGTACGCGGCAGCACGGGTATCTGTTGTCTCGACGATCGGGTACACGGCCTTCCTTGCTGGCCCGCCGCTGCTAGGCTTCCTCGGCGATCAGGTCGGCATCCGGAACGCGCTGCTTGCGGTTGGTGTCGCGGTCCTGGCGTCCTTCATCGTCGCACCGGCCGCCGCGGAGCGCCCGGTCGAGGAGCCGGAACGCTCGCGCGCCGCGTCTTGACGCGAACGCACGTGGCGCCGTCGTCGTGACTCGCCACCTCGCAACGCCGCCGCGTGATTCGCATCCCCCACGGGGAGCTGTGGTGGTGGTCAGGTGGTGGTCAGGCGCGGCGCCCTTGGTCCCGTTTTGTGTCGTCCGGGTTGGTGCCGTCGCGGTTGCTGTCTGTTGTATCCACGTTGGGATCGAGTTCGTCCGCCCGCCGCGTGTGTTCCTGGGTCTCCTGGCGAAGCCCCTGGGCGTCCGCCTGCCGGTGCTGTGCCTCCTTGCGCAACCGCTCGGCGTCGACTTCAGCCTGCAGGGCGTCAGCTTCAGCCCTGCCTGCGCGGGCCTCCCGCTCCCGGGCCTCAAGGTCCTTCGTCTGCGCCTCCTCACGGATTTCATTGGCGCGCTCGTGGTCGTGGCGGCGCTGCTCCTCATCGTGCGCGCTCTTGCGCTTCTTGCCGAGGAACACCACCAGGCCGATGATGATGAGCAGGACAACAACTCCAATAATGATCCACGTCAACGTCATTGGTTCCATCTGCCTGCGCCTTTCGTCTGAGGGCTCCCACTCGCTGTCTGTCATCTTGGGTACTGAATTGGCCGGCGAGCAGGCGAGGTCCGAATGGACATCGTTGTAGCTACTCTCGACCTCTACATGAGGGTCGTCAAGGACATCCTCCGCGTTAGGCGGTCAATTGCGTAGGCTTCCGTGAAGAAGACACATCCCCATTAGAGGAGACACCGTGGACGAAGCACAGGGAAACGCAGTACAGGGAGTGGAGCAATTCACGGTCGCCCAGAAGATCACCATGATGGTGAACCGCTACGAGATCCGGGGAGTGGACGCCGAGGGGAAGCCCGCACAGCTCCTCGCACTCGCACAGCAGAAGCGCGCCGCGTTCAAGGAAGAGGTGAGGTTCTTCTCTGACGAGTCGAAGCAGAACCTGCTGTTCTCCTTCAAGGCACGCCAGCGGCTCGACCTCGGTGCAACGTATGACGTTCTGGACACCCACGGCAACGCGCTGGGCAGCTTCAAGAAGAACTTCGGCGCTTCGTTGCTGCGTTCGAGCTGGAACCTGGAAGCCCCCGGCATCCAGGCAACCGGCAGCGAGCGGAGTCAGGGAGTGGCCATCGCCCGCCGGCTGTGGGAAATAGTGCCGTTCCTTGAAGCCATTCCCGCGCCGTTCCTGTTCCACTTCGACTTTGTTGACGCGACCGGCACGCCGGTCATGACTTCCGAGCGTGGCCGCTCGCTGCGCGACCGTTACAGCATCACAGTGCCGGGCGCCCGGCTCGACTGGAGGGTGGCTGCCTCGATGGCTGTGGCCCTCGATGCACTGCAGTCCCGCTAGCACATGGGTGACCGACCAAATCCGAAGACAGTAACGCTTCGGTTCCTCGCTGCGCCCACGGACCTCGGACACAGCGGTTCAGTCGATGCCGGAACGGTACTCGAATGGGTGGATAAGGCGGCGTATGCTGCTGCGGTTGGCTGGGCCAAGGGTTACTGCGTAACGGCGTACGTAGGCAACATCCACTTCGCGGACCCGGTCAACGTCGGCGATCTGGTTGAGGTCGAAGCAAGCATTGTGTACACCGGCAGATCCTCCCTGCACATCAGCACAGTGGTGTCGTCGGGGGACGTCCAGACTGGTGAGGCAAACATGCGCAGCCAGTGCCTGGTGATCTTCGTTGCGGTGGGCTCGGACGGTAAACCGGTGCAGGTGCCGCAGTTCGAGCCTGAGACGCCGGAGGAGGTTGAACTCCGTGACCAGGCAGTGGCGCGGATTGAGGTGCGGGACGCCATCGTTGCTGCCATGAGCGGGCAGGAATACACCGACGACGGCACAGCCGAGCGGGTAACCCTCCGCTTTCTCGCCGCGCCCACAGACGTGAATTGGGGCGGCAAGGTACACGGCGGAACGGTCATGGACTGGATCGACGAAGCGGCCTACGTGTGCGCCACGCGTTACTGTGGCCGGGACACGGTGGCGGTATTCTCCGGCGGGGTCAGGTTCTACCGGCCGTTGCTGATCGGAGATTTGGTCGAGGTGGAGGCGCGCCTGGTCTACACGGGCAACAAGGGCATGCACATTGCTGTGCACGTGCGTTCCGGCAGGCCTACCGGGCGGGACATGCAGCTCACCACATACTGCCTCACCGTGATGGTCGCCAGGGATGACACAGGCACCGCAGTACCCGTCCCGAGCTGGATACCCCACTCGGACGAAGACAAGCGCCTTGCAGCCCATGCACGGGAGTTGCTGGAAATCCGTGGCCGCGCGCCGGGAAGCAGCCTGCCGAACCACCTCACCGGGTAGCGCCTCCCTTCCCGGCTGGTGCCTAGCCCGTCGTGGTAATGAACAACACCGCGACGACCGTAAACAACGGAACCGAGTAGGAGAGCACGAAGCCGAGAAGCCGCTCACGCTTGCTTTCCTGTAACTGGGATTGAGACAGCGGAGACGTCACCGGATCCTCCGCCCCAGTGCTGCCCTCCCGCGAGATGATCAGCTGCCATAGGACGCCGGTGATCAGAAGCGCAGCGCCAATGGAAAGGGTAGGCGGCCCCGCCACCTCGGCAACCGTGTAAGCCTGGAAAGCAAGAAGCGCGGCAACGTGCGTCGCGCAGAAACCCAGCATGCCCACCACGGCAATGACCGGATGTTCCAGGAAGGCTCTGAGGACTTTCTCCGCCCGGAGCACCAGGAGCGCGAACGCGCAAAGCAACAGCACGGCGACGACGGCGTTCCCCAGCGTGAAATTCACCGGCTCGCCTGAGTTCACGGTTGTCAGGCCGGCGAGAAGGACATTCATGCCCGCGAGCTGAACGAGTATGGGAAGGACCACCCGGACAATCCCCTGAAGTTGGTTGTCCTCCGTGGGTAGATCCAGCGACCGCGCATACTCGATGGGATCCCCGAACGCCTCCTCCGCGGTCTGGCCGCTCTCCGCACAATGTGAGTTTGCTTCCGCCAGCGCGCTGCCGATGTGGTCGCCGTCAACACCTAAAAATCGAAGTTCGAGTATGAGCTGTTCTGCCCAGGCTTCCCCGACGGCTGGCGCGAGTGCGTGCTCAAGTGCGTACCGTCGTCGTTCATTCCCCTGTGTGTTCATGTGTTCCCCCTTGTAATGTGCGGCCCCCGGTCGAGTGGCCCCTTTGCCAGCAGGGCGGAGACCGCCCCAGAGAAGCGGTCCCAGTCGCCGGTGGCTTGTTCGAGCCGGCTGCGGCCCGCTCTAGTAAGCAGAACTAAAAACCGTTGCGGCGAACGGGCGCGATGTATACAGTGTGAACATTACCGTCCACACCAAGAAATCAACGAGCATGGAAGACTGATTGAATAATCCCAATCAGTTGGCTAAGCTGCGAAGGCGCCACACTCCGTAACCGCCCGAACCAGCGGACAGAAGCTGTCCGCAATCGCCTTACTCCCGCCATCGACGAAATCTAGGGTTAACCCATGACAATCATCCAGGCCGAGGGTCTGAAGAAGACCTACAAATCAAAGAGTGGTCCGGTGCATGCGCTGTCGGGCCTAAACCTTTCGGTCCCGCAGGGAACCGTGAAAGCCCTGCTCGGGCCCAATGGCGCGGGCAAGACAACCGCGGTGAAGGTGCTGACCACACTGATCAAACCGGACGAAGGGTCGGCGCGCATTGACGGGATCGATGTCCTTCGCAATCCACAGGCTGCCCGCCGCATCATCGGTGCGTCCGGCCAGTATGCCGCGGTGGACGAGAACCTGACCGGATTCGAGAACCTCGAGATGGTGGGCAGGCTCTACCACCTGGGCGCCAGGACCGCCCGCAATCGTGCGAAGGAGCTGATCGATCAGTTCGAACTCACCGAGGCGATGAACCGCCCAGTCAAGGGTTTCTCGGGCGGCATGCGGCGTCGGATCGACCTCGCAGGCGCTTTGGTGATCAATCCCAAAATCCTCTTCCTGGACGAGCCCACCACGGGGCTTGACCCTCGGAGCAGGCTCGCGCTGTGGGAGATCATCACCAACCTGGTCAATGAGGGCACCACGCTGTTGCTGACCACGCAGTACCTAGAGGAAGCTGACCACCTGTCCGACGACATCGCAGTGATCGACGGCGGCAAGGTCATCGCCGAAGGCACCTCAGACCAGCTGAAGGCGCAGATTGGCGGGCACCGTGTGGTGGTTGCCCTGGTGAATGAGGCCGACGCCGGCAGTGCCCGTGAAGTTCTCGGCCGCCATGGTGACGGTGAGCCTTCCGTCGATGGGCGCACTGTCGAAGTTGCCGTCACCGACGGTCCGCGTGCTCTGCAGTACGTGCTGGCAGACCTCGGCCAGGCCGGAATCCAGTTGCACGACGCCGGGATGCGGCGCCCCACACTGGACGACGTCTTCCTCAAGCTGACAGGCCACAAAGCCGAAGATGCCGCTGGTGAAACCTCGGAAAGTACAGAAACCAGAGTCGAAATGGAGCGAGCCCAATGACCGCCGTCGTCAGCCAACCGCAAACGTCCTATGAGGGCGTCGGATCGCCGGTCGGGCAGCTTATGTCGGATGGTTGGATCGCCACCCGACGCAACCTGATCAAGATCAAGCGCGTTCCCGAGATCCTGGTCTTCACCATCCTGCAGCCCATCATGTTCGTCCTGTTGTTCAGCCAGGTTTATGGCGGTGCCATGAACGTGAACAACTACACGCAGTTCCTCATGGCGGGCATCTTTGCCCAGACGGTGATCTTTGGATCGACCTTCTCCGGCGCGGCTATGGCCCAGGACCTGAAGGACGGGATCATCGACAGGTTCCGGAGCCTGCCCATGAACCCCGCAGCTGTGTTGATTGGTCGCACCAACGGGGACCTGGTCATCAACAGCATCTCGATGCTGATCATGATGGGAACCGGCTGGCTTGTAGGGTGGCGCGTGACAACCTCGTTCTGGGGGTTCCTGGGAGGAGTGGCAATCCTGCTCATGTTCTCCTACGCCTTCAGCTGGGTCATGGCGCTGCTCGGCATGAGCGTCCGCAGCCCCGAGGTGATCAACAACGCGTCCTTCATGATCCTCTTCCCGCTGACGTTCATCTCGAACGCGTTCGTGCCCATCCACACCATGCCCGAGGTGCTCAAGAACATCGCGGAATGGAACCCCGTCTCGGCGCTCGTGGAGTCTGCACGGCTTCTGTTCGGCAACACCAACCCGGAGTTCCCGGAGCCAACCGCCTGGACGCTCCAGAACCCGGTGATCACTGTGATCCTCGGAATTGTGGTGATGCTGGTCATTTTCGTCCCGCTGTCGATCAACAAATTCAAGTCGATAAGCTCCCGCTAGAAGAAACCCTGTACGACGGCGGCACCAAGGGCTGGAACGGAAGACCTTGTGCCGCCGTCGTCGTCTGTCAGGCGCGACAATGGAAGCATGCTCCGCCGCGCCGTCGTCGTTATTCTTTCGCTGTTGGTAACAGCTTGTACTGCCGCGCCGCCTGAGTCTCCGGAGCCAGCTGAACCTTCCGTCTCCGTCGAAATCTCAAGACCGCCGCTCACGGACCCGCCGGTCTCCGTCCAGACGCCCGGCGTCGTCAGGGCAACACCGGCACCGGATGCCAGTCTGGTCCTCGCGACTGACGCGTCCAGCGGCGATCTTCTCCTCATCGACCCTGCCGACCGCGAGGCCCCTGTACAAGAGGCCATCGCCGTGGGAGCCGCGCCGTGGGACGTGTATGTGGTGGCTGAGCGGGCATTCGTCTCGACGGCTGAAGGCGTTGCGGTGGTCGATCTGGACCAGCGGGTCCGCACCGCGCTGATCCCGTACGCCGCCCCGGTGGGTGAAACCAGCTTCGGTGAGTACCGGCCCGGCGGCACCGGAATTGTCGCGAGCGCTGACGGCACCACCGCCTACGTTGCAGTGCTGTTGGCCGACGGGACGTCAGTACTGGAGAAGATGGACGTCGGCGCGGAACGCGTAGTGGGCAGCGTGGACGTTGGCCTGCGGCCCTTCGACATCCTGCTGTCAAATGATGGATCGGAGGTCTACACGATCGATCACGACTCCTTCTCGGTCCACGTTGTCGACGTAGCTGAACTGACTGCCCGGCGTATTGAGGTGGCGCCCTTCGGCACCGACGGCGGACTGGCCTCGTGGGAGAAGCCGCACTACGGAGCAATCGACGACGACGGCAACCTCCTCCTGCCCTACCAGGGACTGGCGCTCGCCGTCGTCGACCCGTCCGATGGCTCGGTGGCTGTGGAGGAGATGACCGCGAACTCCCACCAGCACGGGGCGGCGTACGTTGACGGCTTGCTGCTGGGGATCGGCACGGGCGCGTTCGGCAACGCGACCGGCCAGCCGAACCTGACCATCCGCGATACGGCGACCGGTGAAGAGCAGGTGGTCCCGCTGGATCGGCTGCATGAAACGGTGGTGCCGTGGACCGATGCGGCGGGCGCGCAGTACGCGCTGCTTTCCGGCGGCTACACCCGGGACGGGTCCTGGCCGGGGATCACCGCCGTCAATCTTGAGACCCTTGAGCAGCACGAACTCGCTGTCCCAGGCCGGCCGCAATCCCTGGCCCCGTTCACCCCGTGAAGTTTTTGTCGCCTACCTGAGGCCAGACACGCTCAAAGGGCGCAAGTCGGGGACCTGAGCACGCCGACCAGAGGCGTACGCGTTCCGGCGAATATCGACGATGACGAGTTGGGCCGGGCCCGAACCTACATTCAGTTGAATCGCGGCTCACGGATAAGCCACCTTAGCGCCGCAAGACTGCACGGAATCGCAGTTCCTCACAGTGCGGAGTCGCTCCTGCATCTTTCCCGCCCGGCTGGGCTCGCGCTAACCAGGCGCGACGGGGTATCAGTCACCGATTGGCGTCCAGGCCCGAGGACATCACCACCGTGAACGGATTACCGGTTAGCAGTATCTTCCGCACCTTCGTAGACCTCGGAACCATTCTGCACCTGGACGACCTGGTTGCCGCCGGCGATTCGATCGTGAGCGAACACAACCGCCACTTCGGGGAGCCGCGTCTACCGATGACTCAGTTGGATGAGCTGCGACGACGGGTCGAAGAAACCAAGAAACTTCATGGCGTCCGCGCTGCACGGCTTGTGCTCGACCTGATTGTGCCCGGCGTGGATTCGCCACCGGAGACGAAGGTCCGCCTCATGCTCGGACGCGCCGGGCTGCCCGAGTTCACGCCGAATTGTCCCGTTGGTGCGGAGAAGGGGTTTCCGGTCTGGTCCGACCTCGGGTGCCCTGAGTTCAAGACGTGCATAGAGTACGACGGCGGCCATCACCTCACGCCCGAACAGCAGCAATACGATGCCCGACGGGACAGCGCACCCGCGAAGCGGGTTGGGCACAAGTGAGCTGAACAAGCTGGACCTTCGGCGGGGTGAGCCGTGGGTAGTCGCGTTAGTACGCCGCGCACTGCGCAGTCAGGGGTGGTCAGGCTAACAGGGAGGCACCCGCCGTCGTTCCTTGAAGGTTTTGTCGCCTACTTGCTGTCCGAACCGCGCGCAGGCCTCAAGTAGGCGACAAAAACTCAGAAGGTCCGGTCATCCTTTTGACGTACCGCGTCCACGGTGAAGATCATCCCTCCGGTCGGCGCCCAGCGGGGGCCCGATCCGTAGGCTTGAGGTACTCCCAAAAACCTCTTCCCCAAGGACGCTCACAATGATTGAGGCAGTAGAGCTGGCCAAGCGCTATGGCGCTAAAACAGCCGTAGATCGCATTTCCTTCACCGTGAAGCCCGGGCAAGTCACCGGCTTCCTCGGCCCCAACGGCGCCGGAAAATCGACCACCATGCGCATGATCGTGGGCCTCGACCGTCCGTCAGGCGGTGATGTCCGGGTCAACGGCAAGCACTACGCCCAGCACGCGGCCCCGCTCCGCGAAGTCGGCGCACTGCTCGACGCGAAGGCAGTCCACACCAAGCGCAGCGCCTACAACCACCTCCGCGCAATGGCCGCGACGCACGGAATCCCCAACAGCCGGGTCAAGGAGGTCATCGACATGACCGGCCTTGGTTCCGTGGCCAAAAAGCGTGTCGGCGGCTTTTCACTCGGCATGGGCCAGCGGCTCGGAATCGCGGCAGCATTGCTGGGCGATCCACACACCGTCATTCTCGACGAGCCGGTCAACGGCCTCGACCCCGAAGGCGTCCAGTGGGTCCGCCACCTCGTCAAGGGACTGGCAGCAGAAGGCCGCACGGTGTTCCTGTCCTCGCACCTCATGTCCGAGATGGCCCTCACCGCTGACCACCTCATTGTGATCGGGCGGGGACGCATCATCGCTGACGCCCCCATCGCGGACATCATCGCAGGTCAGGGCCAGGCCCGAACCCGCGTCCGCACCGACCAGGCTGAAACCCTCATTCCAGCACTCGCAGCTGAGGGCGTGACCACGCAGCAGCTCGACGGCGGCCTGTTCGAAATCACCGGGGCCGAGCCGCGGCACATTGCGCAGGTTGCGCTCGCCAACCAGGTGCTCGTCTACGAACTCACGCCACTCCAGGCATCGCTCGAAGAGGCTTACATGGAGCTCACCAGCGACGCCGTTGAATACCATTCACATGATCTTTCACAGGCTCCCGTCGGAGCCGGCGCCCAGGGAGGCAAGTAACCATGTCACACACAGCTACGGCAGCCACGCCGCAAGCATCGGCACCAATCCAACGCCAAACCACGGGTTCGGGAGTAAATTTCGGCCGCGTCCTGAAATCCGAATGGATCAAGATCACCACGGTGCCCTCAACGGTCATCCTGCTGTCCATCACCCTCATCGTCATGGTTGGCCTGGCCGCGCTCGGTGCCTGGGGTATCACAAGCCTTCAAGGCTCCATGGACTCCATGGCACAGGAGGATCCTGCCGCTGCAGCGCAGATGCAGGCCGACGGCGGAATGTCAGCGGCCGCGCTCACCATGCCTACCTCGGGTTTCGTCTTCGGGCAGTTGCTGATCGCATCCCTTGCTGTAGTCCTGATCGCTTCTGAATGGGCAACCGGAATGATCCGTTCCACCATGGTTGCTGTACCAAAGCGCATCCCGGCCCTGCTGGCGAAGAACCTGGTCATCGCGTTGATTGCCTTCGTGCTGGGGACAGCGGCTGCCTTCATCTCGTACTTCGTTGCGCAGCCGATCCTTGCGGGCGAAAGTCTGGACTTTTCCCTCTCCACTGACGGCGTTCTGCTCAGCATCTTCAACACAGGTGCGGCGCTTGCTCTGGTGGCGGTGCTCGCCATGTCCATTGGCACTCTGCTGCGCAATACCGCCGGCGCAATTGTCACAATTGTCGGACTGTTGTTCGTGGTACCGATCCTCGTCCTGACCCTGCTTTCCGGTCTTGCTGACTGGATCCCCGACGCTGCCCGCTTCCTCCCTGATGCTGGCGCCACACAGATGCTGGCCATCGATATCGCCGAGGGTTCCTTCAACCAGTGGCAAGGTGCCCTGGTACTCGGCGGCTGGGCGCTGGTTCTCCTGGTGATTTCCCTGATCGTCACCAAGAAGCGCGACGTCTAGGCGCGCGCACAATAAGCTCACTCCATGAGTGAAAAAGCCTCGGTGAAGGGGGCGGCGGAACGAACGGGCGCAGTCTCCTTCACCGAGATCAACGCACGGCGCCTCGGCCCTCTCCGCCGCTACTTCCGGAACCATCCGCGGATGATGGACGCGGTCGTCGTCGTGCTGTTTCTGCTGGCGAGCGTGCCCAACGTTTTCTTCGCCGCGGAAACTCCCATCGGCTGGTGGAGCCTGGCAGTCCTGGGAGCGGCAGCACTGATCCTCGCGTTCCGGCGCAGCAAGCCGCTGTTGGTCCTGGCGCTGCTCTGCCTGGTCGAGCCGGTCGCGCTGATTCTGTCCGAAGGACGGTCCAGTGGGGGAATCGCCATCTGGTTTGCGCTCTACGCGGTGGCGGTCGCGCACAGCGTAAGGACCGCGCTGATCGCACTCGTTGTTGCCGCAGCCTTTTCCATCGCCCCGCTCTTCTATCTGCCGGACATGGTGCCGCCGGAAGCGCCCTTCCTCGTCTGGATCGTGATGGGATTCATCCTGATGTGGTACGCCGTTGCAGTAGGCGTCGGCGTGTCCATCCGCCGCGAACGTGCTCACGAAGTGGAACTGCGGGAATGGGCTGACCGCAACGCAGACCTGGCCTCCGCCAATGAAAGAAACCGGATCGCGCGCGAGATGCACGACGTCGTCGCGCACTCACTTTCGGTGATGGTGGCGCTCTCCGATGGTGCCGCCGTCGTCATGAAACGGGATCAGGAACGTTCCCGCGAAGTCCTCTCGGAGCTTTCAGCCACCGGCCGTACGGCGCTCGCCGACATGCGCCGCGTGCTTGGTGTTTTGCGCGAAGGGCCGGACAACGCACCGCTCGAACCGCTTCCCGCCACGGGTTCGCTGGCAAGCCTGCTCGACGGGTTCCGTGCAGCAGGACTTCCCATCAAGGTCCAGCTCAGCGGACCCGGGATTCCCGGCGACCCCGCATTCGAACTGACCATTTACCGCATCATCCAGGAATCGCTGACCAACGTGCTTCGCTACGGCAAGGCGGTGACGCGGGTCGATATCGCAATCATGCGCCGGGGCGACGCTGTGCGGATCCGGGTGTCCGACGACGGCCGGGCCGCCATGGAGCCCACCGCGTCGATCGGGTCGGGGCAGGGAATTGCGGGTATGCGCGAACGCGCCGCCATCTACGGTGGATCCGTGAAGTACGGGCCGGTGCCATCCGGCGGCTGGGTTGTGGTCGCCGATCTCCAAATCCCCCATGAAAACCGACAGGATAAATCCGCGTGAGCGAACCGATCAAAGTGCTCCTGGTCGATGACCAACCCCTCCTGCGCATGGGCTTCCGGCTCATCCTCGAGGGCGAGGAGGACATGCTCATCGTGGGGGAGGCGTCAGACGGTGCTGATGGGGTGCGGCTTGTTGAAAGCCTGGCTCCGGACGTCATTCTGATGGACGTCCGCATGCCGGTGCTTGACGGCATTGAAGCGACCCGCCGCATCACCGAATCCGGGGCGTGCGCGCGGATCATCATCCTGACCACTTTCGACCTCGACGAGTACGCTTTCGCAGGTTTGCAGGCGGGCGCCTCGGCGTTCCTCCTGAAGGACGTTGCGCCGGACGAGCTGGTCCATGCGGTGCGCGTGGTCGCGAGCGGTGACGCCGTCGTCGCGCCCCGCATCACGCAGCGGCTGCTGGAAACGTATGTGCGTTCCAGGCCGGAAGCCCCCAAGCCGCCGCGGGATCCGCTCCTCGGCGACCTCACGCCACGGGAACTGGAAGTCCTCGAAGCCATCGCGGAGGGCCTTTCCAACGCTGAACTGGCTCACAAGTTCTTCCTCTCGGAAGCAACCGTGAAGACTCACGTGCGGCGCATCCTCACCAAACTGCACCTTCGCGACCGCGTGCAGGCCGTCGTGTATGCCTATGAGACCGGGCTGGTCACGCCAAGCCAGGGGTTGGATTTCTAAGTAGGCTGGGACCATGACTGCCGCTCACGCCCACATCGCTGATCTCGGAGCCTACGTCAGCGCTTCACCGTCCAGTTTCCACGCCGCCCACGAGGGAGGCGCACGCCTCCAGGCCGCGGGGTTCACCCGCTTGTTCGAGGAAGATGCCTGGAATGGTGGCCCCGGCCGGTTCTACGTGATCCGGGACGGAGCGCTGATCGCCTGGCACACGCCCGCGAACGCCACGGGAACCACCGGCTTTCACATCCTCGGTGCGCACACAGACTCGCCAACGTTCAAGCTGAAGCCTAAGCCGACTATCGGCCGGCACGGCTGGCTGCAGGCCGGCGTCGAGGTTTACGGCGGACCGCTGCTCAACTCCTGGCTTGACCGGGAACTCGCCCTGGCCGGCAGGCTTGTGACGCACGACGGCGCGGAGCACCTTGTGCACACCGGCCCCCTGCTGCGTTTCCCGCAGCTCGCAATCCACCTTGACCGCGCTGTCAACGAGAGCCTGAAGCTCGACAAGCAGCAGCACATGAATCCTGTCTGGGGGATTGGCGACCCGGCTCAGGCGGACCTCCTGCAACTGCTCGCAGGCGACGCCGGCCTTGAGGCGCGGGACATCGGCGGCTTCGAGGTGGTCATTGCTGATACGCAGGCCCCGCGCGTATTCGGTGCGGACGGAGAGTTCTTCGCCTCCGGCCGGTTGGACAACCTTTCGTCGGTGCACTCCGGGCTTACCGCACTTATCAACGCGTCGGAAAGGGCACAGAACGACGACGACGGGTCGCCAGCAGCGCCCACCGCTGTGCTGGCTGCCTTCGACCACGAAGAAGTGGGCAGCGGCTCCCGCTCAGGCGCGAGCGGACCGATCCTTGAGGACATCCTGTACCGGATCTCGGCCGGGTTGGGAGCTGACGCCGAAGCGCGCAGGCGGGCGCTGGCGTCGTCGTTCTGTGTTTCTGCCGACGCCGGACACGCAGTCCATCCCAATTACGCCGAGCGCCACGATCCCACCAACCACCCCATCCTCAATGGGGGGCCGCTGCTCAAGATCAACGCGAACCAGCGCTACAGTACCGACGCTCCAGGGGCTGCCTACTGGGCCCGGTTGTGCCGTGACGCCGGAGCGCCGTACCAGGAATTCGTGTCCAACAACGTGATGCCGTGTGGTTCCACGATCGGCCCGCTAACCGCCACGCGCCTTGGAATCCGTACTGTCGATGTCGGCGTTCCCCTGTTGTCGATGCACTCGGCCCGGGAACTGTGCGGGGTGGAGGATCCGTATCAGTTGACGAGGGTCGCCGAGAGGTTCTTCTCGACCGCCGCGTAGTTGTCCACAGCGGTTCGATCGGCCCACCGTGGTCCGGTACTATTGATGAGTCCGTGCCGTTGTGGGACCGCTGTCAGTACGCGGGATCAGGCGCACGAGGCAACGCACAAGAACCTCCTGTTGCGGAAGGACCGCGACCGTTTAGCCCAGAGGAGGTGGGTTCACAAATGCGTGCTTATGAACTGATGGTAATCATCGACCCCGATGTCGAGGAACGTACCGTTGAGCCAACACTCGAGAAGTTCCTGAACGTTGTTCGCAACGGTGAAGGAACCGTAGACAAGGTAGACATCTGGGGACGTCGCCGCCTGGCTTACGAAATCAAGAAGAAGGCCGAAGGCATTTACGCCGTCGTCAACTTCACCGCTACCCCGGCTATCGCAGCTGAACTTGACCGCCAGCTTGGTCTCAACGAGACCATCATGCGCACCAAGATCATCCGCCCCGAGGAGCAGAAGGTTTCCGCCGAGTAATTTCGGCTTCTAACCAGGTCCACCCCGGTGGACCAGTGACCGTAGGAGGCACCATGGCAGGCGAGACCACAATCACGGTCGTCGGTAATCTCACCAGCGACCCGGAACTTCGTTTCACCCCGTCAGGCTCGGCAGTGGCGAACTTCACCATTGCGTCGACGCCGCGGACCTTCGACCGTCAGTCCAATGAGTGGAAGGACGGCGAAACGCTGTTCCTTCGCGCGTCGGTCTGGCGTGAAGCGGCTGAGAACGTCGCGGAAACCCTCACCAAGGGAACCCGCGTTGTTGCACAGGGCCGCCTCAAGTCACGCTCGTATGACACCAAAGAGGGCGAGAAGCGCACCGTAATGGAGCTTGAGGTGGACGAAATCGGTCCATCCCTGCGCTACGCCTCGGCCAAGGTCAGCCGCACCCAGCGCTCCGGCGGTGGTGGTGGCGGATTCGGTGGAGACAGCGGAGGCGGCTCCAATGGTGGCGGTGGCGGTTCCAACCAGGGTTGGAACGGCGGCGGCCAGCAGAGCAAGCCCGCCCAGGATCCATGGGGCGCACCTGCCGGTGGCAACTCGTCCGGTTGGGGCAACGGCCCGGATTCCTCCGAGCCCCCGTTCTAACCACTCAACGTGGAACGCTGCCGCAACGGCCGCGTTCGACTAGTAATTCCCATCCCGCAGAACCGTTCTGCGGGCTCCACCAGACATAAGGAGCACCACGATGGCTAAGGCTGAACTTCGTAAGCCCAAACCAAAGTCAAACCCCTTGAAGGCCGCTGACGTCACCGTCATCGACTACAAGGACGTAGCACTGCTGCGTAAGTTCATTTCCGACCGCGGAAAGATCCGTGCACGCCGCGTAACCGGCGTCACCGTGCAGGAACAGCGCAAGATCGCACAGGCAATCAAGAACGCCCGCGAAGTTGCCCTCCTGCCTTACTCCGGCGCAGGCCGCGGTTAAGGAAAGGGAACAAAATGGCAAAGCTTATTCTGACCCAGGAAGTCACCGGTCTCGGAACTGCGGGAGATGTTGTCGAGGTGAAGAACGGTTACGCACGTAACTACCTTCTGCCCCGCGGCTTCGCCCTCACCTGGACCAAGGGTGGCGAGAAGCAGGTCGAGT
Source organism: Arthrobacter sp. TRD_SC_6 (assembly GCF_055361185.1). NCBI lineage: Bacteria > Bacillati > Actinomycetota > Actinomycetes > Micrococcales > Micrococcaceae > Arthrobacter > Arthrobacter sp. TRD_SC_6. Next base: position 775,102 of record NZ_CM143953.1, on the reverse strand, counting down.
CGATCAAGGCTGCGCGTACCGCACGCGAGCACGCCTCGCTTGAGGACGCACAGCGCCAGGCTGCCGCACTGCAGGCCAAGCCCGTGAAGCTGACGGTCAAGGCCGGCGAGTCCGGTCGTCTCTTCGGTACCGTCAAGGCCGATGACGTCGCCAAGGCTGTTGAAGCAGCCGGCCTCGGCTCAATCGACAAGCGCAAGGTTGAACTGCCCGCCCACATCAAGTCGGTTGGCAGCTACCAGGCGAACGTCCGTCTCCATGAGGACGTAGCCGCTGTTATCGACCTTGAGGTCGTTAGCGCGTAGCACCAGCAGCAAGCAGTAAGCCCTCGCTCGGTTGAGCGGGGGCTTACCTGTTTAACCAGCCGTCAAGTTCCCGCTGACCATGTAGGCGTGGCCGAGGCGGGTGAGGTCCTCCAGGACGCTTACGTCGACGTCGTCCAGTCGGTTAATGTATAGGCTGGCGTCGTTCGTTTGAAACGAAGGCCACGAACTCCCGCGGGGACACGTCGGTGGGCATAGTCTTGTTCTCGGCCATAGGGCAGTATCGCTGGTGCCGTGGCTCGACGGCCAGCGGTGATCCTTGGCCACCTGGAACCCATCGTGAGGAGCGCAATGAAGTGTCCCGTCGACAATATTGACTTGGTGATGTCCGAACGAAGTGGGGTAGAGATTGACTACTGCCCCACCTGCCGCGGGGTATGGCTGGACCGCGGTGAGCTGGACAAGATCCTCGACCGCGCGGCGTCGATGGGAGGGCCTGCGAGGCCACATGCGGCTACGGCGCCACCCGTTGCCCCGCCGCTCCCGTCACCTTTGTTGAATCAGCCCACACGGACGGACCGGGGTTACGGACGGTATGACGACGATCGCCGCGACTCATACGATCGCCCCTACGGGCGGGATGAACGTCGGGAAGACAGCTACCGGGGTTCGGATGGGCGAGGATACGACGGGCGTCAAAAGCAGTACCGGAAGAAGAAGGACAACTGGCTGGGAGAGATGTTCGACTTCTAGGCGCATGCCCGTAGCAGCATGCTCAACCGCCTCATTCATCCATCTATGGGAATAAGGGGCCGTCACGCGCATATTAGGTGTGATGCACAACACACTCGTTTTGAATTTAGTTGTGGATAGGGGGTGCATAACGCACCCCCATAGGGCCGAATTTGGCTTCTGTCAACATGCAAGCTGGGGGTGAATGTTGATGGTCAGAAACTTTTTCTCCACAGGCCGTTTTCGGTATTTTGCCTAGTCAGAGCGCGGTTAGCGGTCTAACTTCTTTTGAATCCACAGTGTTGTCCCCAGCCCATACACACAACACGCCGGTCGATCGACCGTTTATACACACCCCCTGTGGATAAGTCACTTGGCGGGAGGCGCTTCGGCGACTAGCGTGGCGGGGTATCCCACACCGCAGGACTGTCAGTAGCAGCTGGTAGTTGTGATCTATCAGCTTGAAGTTCCAGACCGTCTTGTGGGCGCTCGGCTTGGGAATTCGGGGTAGCTACGGCAAGAAAGGCCGCACACGTGTCTTTGGCTCATGCGGATTCGTCATCAGAAACTCGTTCACCGGAGTTCGCCCGTACACCGCCCCAAGACTTGGTCGCTGAGCAGTCTGTACTCGGCGGAATGATGCTTTCTAAGGATGCCATCGCTGACTGCGTGGAGGTGCTGCGCGGGGTCGATTTCTACCGCCCCGCCCACGAGAGCATCTACGAAGCCATCATCGACCTCTACGGCCGGGGTGAGCCCGCTGATGCGGTCACCGTTTCTGATGAGCTGACCAAGCGCGGTGAAATCTCCCGCATCGGCGGTCCGGCTTATCTTCACACCCTTATCCAGTCAGTTCCTACCGCGGCCAATGCGGGCTTCTATGCGGAAATCGTCCGTGAGCGGGCAGTGCTCAGGCGATTGGTGGACGCCGGCACCAAAATTGTGCAGTTGGGTTACTCGAACGACGGCGAGGTTGACGACATCGTCAACGCGGCCCAGGCAGAGGTCTACGCGGTCGCCGAGCGGCGTACGGCTGAGGATTACGTGCCGCTGAAAGACATCATCGAGGGCACGGTCGACGAAATTGAATCGGCCGGGCACCGCGGTGAAGGCATGACCGGCGTGCCTACGGGTTTCTACGAGTTCGACGAACTGACGCAGGGCCTCCATGGTGGGCAGATGATCGTGATCGCGGCCAGACCGGCTATGGGCAAAGCCTTGGCGCTCGATACACTGCTGCCCACTCCGGATGGCTGGACCACCATGGGCGAGGTGTCGGTGGGCGATCAAGTGCTGGCAGCGGATGGGACTCCGACCGAGGTTGTGGCGGCCACCGAAACCATGGCTGGCCGACCCTGTTATGAGGTGACCTTCGACGACGGCTCTGCGATGATCGCTGATGAGGAACATCAATGGCTCACGGAGACGAGGGCTTCCCGCAGGTCAGCCCAGGCGGCTGCTGCCCAGAGCAGCGGATGTCGCAATCAGCGAACGTTTGCAGCTGTTCGAACCACCGGGGAGATAGCGCGTACCCTCCGCTGCGAGACCAAAGACCAGAGGCTGAATCACTCGGTCCGCAACACTCGCCCTCTCGCACTTCCCGCCGCTGACCTGCCAATTGGTCCGTACACGCTAGGCGCCTGGCTTGGTGATGGGGCTTCAATGGCGGCCAGAGTCACCACCGCCGATGAGGAGGTTCTGCTCCGCATCGGGGGAGAGGGTTATGAAACTGCCAGGGTGGCCGGCATCACCTACTCGGTTCGTCTTCGCGAGCAGTATGTTTTCTACGGGACGTGCGTGGTGTGCCAGCAGCCCTTCGAGAACAGGGTAAGACACGTCCGCACGTGCTCTCGAACCTGCGGGGCGCGAGCGAGTGCTGTTTCGGCGCCCGTCCCGCAAACCGTATGCGTCGATTGCGGGCGTCCATGCAGTGGCGGTCTCCGATGCATGCCATGTCGTAATTCGAACGGTTCCTTCCAGGCACAATTGCGAACGTTAGGCGTATTGGGCAATAAGCACATACCGGTCCAGTACCTTCGGGCGAGCGAAGCACAGCGTCGCGCGCTTCTGGCAGGCCTGCTCGATTCTGATGGCACCGTCACAGCAAACGGATGCGTCCAGTTCGCTGTTACCCACGAGCAGCTGGCCAAGGATTTTCGCGAGCTTGCTCTCAGTCTCGGCTATCGGACCGGCTGGTGGGAGAAACAAGTTAAGGGTAGGCGCGCGTCCTCGTCCACGTGCTTTGTCATCACCTTCTCGACCGATGACACAGTGTTTGGCCTTACCCGCAAACAGATCCTCCACAAGGAGAGGGATTGCCGTGCGACACCAAAGCGCACGCAACGGTTCATCACTTCGGTGAAACCGGTCGAATCCGTCCCTGTCCGGTGCATCCAAGTGGCGAACAGTGAGCACATGTACCTCGCTGGGCGTTCCTTCATTCCCACCCACAACTCGACCTTCGCTTTGGACTGGGCGCGCTCCGCGGCGATCAAGCACAACATGACCACGGTCTTCTTTTCGCTCGAAATGGGCCGGAATGAGATCGCAATGCGTCTGTTGTCTGCGGAAGCAACTATCGGCCTGCAGGATCTACGCAAGGGCACTGTCAAGGACGAGCAGTGGGGGAAGATCGCTACCACGATGGGTCGCATGAACGACGCTCCCTTGTTCATCGATGACAGCCCGAACATGTCCCTGATGGAGATCAGAGCCAAGTGCCGCCGCCTCAAGCAGCGCCACGACCTGAAGCTCGTGGTACTCGACTACCTGCAGCTGATGTCATCGGGAAAACGGGTGGAATCCCGCCAGCAGGAGGTATCGGAGTTCTCTCGAGCGCTGAAGCTGCTCGCCAAGGAACTGAACGTTCCCGTCGTCGCCCTTTCACAGCTCAACCGTGGTTCGGAGCAGCGAACCGACAAACGCCCGATGGTCTCCGACCTTCGCGAATCGGGATCAATAGAACAGGATGCGGATATGGTGATCCTTCTCCACCGCGACGACGTCTACGACAAAGAGTCACCACGCGCCGGCGAGGCCGACGTCATCGTGGCCAAGCACCGTAACGGTCCCACCAAAACGATGGTCGTTGGCTTCCAGGGACACTATTCGCGCTTCAACAATATGGCTGCAGACACCGGCGGTTTCTAGGCCCAACTCAGAGCTTAGGTCAGGGCAATCGGCTCGGGCGCAGAACGTGCGCGACGCCAGCCTGGTGAGAATCGAGCTCGACCGGACTGACCAGCACAGCCGGTCCCTGGTGAAGCCAACCTGAGGACAGCGGCTGGCACCGTATGCCACCCCGTCCGCGCATCGCCGCGTGAGCACCTGGCGCGAGCATCCGGTCCATCCACGCACATGGATGGGCCGGCCGGCCTGCACGGAACAGAACCGGTTCCCCGCCCGATTCAAGCGCGAACTCACGGCCTATGAGTGGAGCCAGTTCCGCACCCCGCACAATCACGTTGCGCCGCGTCAACAACGGATCGAACGGCCCGGCACCGAGCTCAGCCGCGATGGCTTCCAACGCCTCCACCGCAAACACCGTCACCGCCGCGTCCATGTGCGCAGCCTTTCCGAAGAAGCGGTCACCCACCACCCCTTTACCGGCAACTATCTCCGCGCGGTCGGCGTCTGCGGTGGGAACATCCGCCGCACCGTCCCGCGCACGCCCAAAATACGCGTGCTGCGGCGACACCAGAAGGTGCAGGATCTCGACGTCGTACCGGAAGCTGTCCATACTTCCACGGTAGCGGCCCGCTAAACCAAGCGTCGGTTGAACCTACCCGCCGGCCACGGACTGGATGATCATCACCTCCGAGCCGGGCGACACAGCGGTCCCCAATCCGTCAATCCGCCGCACGTCCTCGCCGTCTACGTACACGTTCACGTAACGGCGAAGGGATCCAGTCTCATCCCTGATCCGCCGCGCCAAAACAGGACGGCCATCGACCAAAGTGTCCAACACCGCAGAAACCGGCGCAGATGATTCCAGCTCGAGCTCAACCGAGGACTTGTCCTCCACAAGCGGCCTCAGCAGTGTTGGAATCAGGACGGTCACGGGGCTCATCAGGCGCTAACGGGAGCTGCAGTACCGACGACGACGGCGGCACGCACGCAGAGCACATCCGGCAGGTTCACTGCCACCTGGCTGAAAGTCGCGCCCTCGTCAGCGCTGGCATACACTGTTCCGCCGCGGGTGCCGAAGTACACGCCCACCGGTTCGGCGTTATCCACACCGGCAGCATCCCGAAGGACCGCGTTGTATTCGCCGTTCGGCAACCCGTTGTCGAGCCGCGTCCAGGTGCTGCCGGCGTCGTCGGTCCGGTGCACGGCCAGCCGGGCGTCCGGTGGGATGCGTTCGCCGTCGGCCTTCAGTGGGATCACCCAGGCGGTGCCGCCGCGCCGCGGGTGGGAAAGCATGACAAATCCGAAGTCCGCAGGGAGTCCCTCAGCAATCGAATCCCAGGTTTCGGCGCCGTCGTCGGACCGGTACACACCGTGGTGGTTCTGCGCGTACAGACGCTGGGGGTCCTGCGAATCGCGCGCGATCTTGTGGACGCACTGCCCAAACTCAGGGTTCGGATCCGGCATGAAGTAGGCCGAAATCCCCTTATTCTTTGGCTCCCAGGACTCGCCACCGTCTGTGGAGCGGTAGACCCCGCCGGTGCTCATGGCCACGTGGACGGTGTCGTCGACCGGGCTTGGGGCTACGGTGTGAGCTGCCGCGCCACCGAAACCGGCGCCCCACTCGGAGCGGTGCGGGTGGTCCCAGAGGCCACGGTTCAGCTCGAAGTGTTGCCCGCCGTCGGTGGATTTCCACACCGAGATGGGCTCACAGCCGGCCCACACTACGCCCGGCCGGTCCTCCGAGTCAGGCTGCAGCTGCCAGATGCGCCCAAGGGCAGTTTCATCGGACTCCGCGAACTTGATGGCGCCCTGCTCGGGTTCGGACCAAGTGGCGCCGAGATCGTCCGAGTAGACAACCGTGGGTCCCCAATGCCAGTCCATCATCCCGACCAGGATGCGCGTCCGCCCCTCACGCGTGTCGATGCCGACGCTCGGAATCTCGGTCATCAGGTGGTGCGGTTGGGAGAGCGTCCAACTCTGGCGGTCGGTGCTGGTGGCCAGCCACAAACCCTTCTTGGTGCCAATGGCCAGGACGGTGGTTTCCATGGGTCCTCGATTCGCTCAAAGCAGCTCGCGCGGCAACCGGAAATCACACCCGGCACCGCATGTAGACACTGTAAACAATGGCACAGGCGATCCGTCCTGTACATCCCCCGCCCGGAGCTACCTGACCCGGACATGCCGATACGCTTGGTTCCCATGGCCGTGTTTATAGATCCGCCGCTCTGGCCCGCGCACGGCACCCACTTCTCTCACCTAATTTCCGACGAATCGCTCGCTGAGCTACACGAATTCGCGGCGCAGGCCGGCATTCCCGGGCGTGCCTTCGACGTCGACCACTACGACGTTCCCTCCCGCCGCTACCGCCAGCTCGTGAACCAAGGCGCGCAGGAAGTGGACGGCGGAACGCTCGTGCGCATCCTCATCGCGAGCGGACTGAGGGTTCCAGCACGACGACGGCCCGAACGCATCCAACGCGCACTCCTGACCCGCTGGGGCCAGGTGCTCCCGGACGCGCCCGCGCTCGGCGCCGAGTTGCTGGAGCGCTGGGCCGAACCGCACCGCCGCTATCACACGCCGGAGCACCTGCTCGAAGTGCTTGAGGCGCTCGACCTGATCTTCGAGAACGACGACGATGACGACGCCACCCGCCGCGACGTCCGGCTCGCCGCCTGGTTTCACGACGCGGTGTATGAGGGCAAGGCTGGCGAGGACGAGGAAGCCTCAGCGGCGCTCGCCGAATCCCGTCTCGAGCGGATGGTCGAAGACGCCCGCGAGGTGGCACGGCTCGTCCGTTTGACGGCGTCACACTCCCCGGACGTAGGGGACCGGGCGGGTGAGCTTCTTTGCGATGCCGACCTCGCCGTTCTCGGCAGGCCGCCTGCAGGTTACGGACGCTACGTGAAAGCCGTTCGCGACGAGTACGCGCATGTCCCTGACGCCCAGTTCCAGGCGGGGCGCGCGGCCGTCGTCGGGCGTTTACTCTCGCTCGACCCGCTTTACCGGACCGACCGCGCCAAGGATCGGTGGCTGGCGCAGGCGCGCGAAAACCTCACCGCGGAGTTGGCTGCTCTGCGTTGAGCGGGGGCAGTGTGCACCGGTAACGACGGCGGTCCGGCCACCGCGCGTCGGTAGGCGCCGCTGTTGTCAACTTAGCGACTTTGCTGTTCCGTATATGGAACAGCAAATGATAACGTTCCGTATATGGGACATACACCTCTGGATGAGTGGATTCGAGAGTCTGGGCTGAGTAAGTCCTACGTCTCAGCCGCCTCAGGCGTGTCCCGATCCTCGATTCACCGTATCCAACACGGTGATACTGATCCCTCGATCGGCACTCTTCGAGAATTAGCCATAGCCTGTGGCTACGAGTTGGACGTCCAATTTCGTCGACTGTCTGATCCACTCGCCGCACAAGCGGCCAGATTCATCCTAGAAGATGGCTTCACCCCAGATAACCCTCATCAGGTAGGCCAATGGGTCAACAGATTTGAAAGGGTTGGCCTTGAGGATCCTGTCGCGATTGCTGAATACGCCGGGCGGGCCTCAGGGCTCCTTCACCTGCGCAAGCCGAGTGTCTACCTGCGAGGCGAGGTCGATGACCTGCGCCTGGCATCCGCCGCAGACGCTTCGGGTGCTCCTTGGGCTCTTTCAGGTCGAACCCACCTGCAACTAGGCATCGGGCACGCACTCGACGGGGTTGATGTGCTGTGGGCTGAGGACCCGCAGTTAGTAGCGACCCTCCTTGGTGACACCATGAAGATCGCCCGATCACCTCAAACCTCGACTGTTGTCATTGCCAAGGCCACACCAGCAGTTTTTCAAGGCTCGTTCACGCACCGAGGAATCAACTTCGTCGCCCCAATTCAGGCTCTCATTGACGGATTCTCATTAGGGGGCAATCTCGCCGAGGTCGCCCAAACAATCGCAAGGGGGTGGTGAGCGTGCCCAAGCAACGCAAGTGGGCTCCCGGAGCCAACCAATATCTGAAAGAACAGTCCACCGATGGCGCCTATCCGGGCGTCCGAACAGCACTGTCCAGTGACTCAGCGAGGCTGCGACTCTGCGGCTTCAGCTGGGATTCCTCCGCCGTCGACATCTCACGAATCCGTCGCGTAGGGACTGACAAAGCACGGGCCAGATTCCGCTCGTCACTGCCAGACCACATCTGGAACGCCGCAGCACTGGAAGGCAACAACTTCACCCTGCCCGAAGTCAGGACTCTCCTGGACGGGGTGACCGTCGGTGGGAAGTCGCTGGAGGACGCGAAGCAAATTCTCGCCCTGAGTGAGGGTTACTCCAGGGTGGACGAGCTGGTTAGAGACGGTGAATATACGCTGTCAAAACAGGTCTCTGACCAACTTCACGGCCTGGTGGCCCGCCACGAAGCCATCGAGAGCGGGCACTTTCGAGGCGAAGGAGCTGTCCCCGGTGGCGGGCACGTCCGACTTTCCAATGGAGGCCTCTACTCCCCGACTGAACCAAGCGAGGGCGGAGCAAACCTCATTGAGGAAATGGATGCGATTCTGGAGTACCTAGAGAGCGTCGAAGACCCCCGCGAACGAGCCCTCGCATACTTTGCTGCCGCCACCCGCCGTCAGTTCTATTTCGACGGCAACAAGCGATCGGCCCGGCTGGTGATGACCGGCGAACTGCTCAGTCATGGATACGACGCAGTGAATGTTCCCTTCGCTCGCAAGCTGGAGTTCAACGTCGCTCTGGACACACTATTTACAGAGGCTGACGGAACACGCCTGATGGCCTTCCTCGCCAGCTGTGCCCAAGCATGATGGGGAAAGAGAGAACGGGCTAGCGCAGGCGCGCGAAAACCTCACCGCGGAGTTGGCTGCTCTGCGTTGAGCGGCGGCAGCGTGCACCGATAACGACGGCGGTCCGGCCACCTCGGGTCGGTAGGCGCCGCTTCGACTTTGAAGCCGAGCCGGCGATAGAAGCGAAAAGCGTCGTCGTCGGTCTCGGCAACCAGTTTGGAGGCCGCGTGCTCCCGCCGGATGTATTGCACCAGCGCACGCCCCACTCCGCCTCCGCGGGCCGCAGCGTCAACGGCGATGTACTCAAGAACGACACGTTCGTCCTTGACCTCGAAGGCGGCGAATGCGGTGACGTTGACCGAATCACTGAGCCCGATCACGGACATACCAGGCAGTACCTCGGCAATGAGCCGCCGAAGTTCCGCGTCTTCCTGGCCCGCGGCATCCCGCAGGAGGGAAAGGAGCGACGGCGTCCGCAGCTGTTCCGGCGTGAGGGTCAGGATTCGGAGCATGGGATCATCGTGGCACAATTGTCGACAGTGTAAACATCTAGCCGCGTTCGTATTGGTCGGCACCGGTTCGCAGGGGCAAAACAGGAGGCAGCTTGACGCAGAAGCGCAGCACCTACCGGCACGGTGACCTGCGACGGGCGCTCATCGAGGCTGGCACGGAGCTTGCGCGTGAGGGCGGGCCGTCCGCCGTCGTCCTTCGTGAAGTCACCCGCCGCACGGGAGTCACCCCCAATGCCGCGTACCGCCACTTTGCGGACAAGCAGGCGCTGCTTCACGCGGTATCGATGGCCGCCCAGGCTGAACTTGCGTGCGCCATCGAGGACGAGCAGGCGGGGATCGAACCAACCGACGACGACGGCGCCATCGCCCAGGCGCGGTTGCGCGCCGTGGGTGCCGGGTACCTGCGGTTCGCGCAGACTCAGCCCGGACTGTTCCGGACCGCATTCGCAGGGCACTTCGATCTGAGGGACGCGGGAACGGCCGACTCGGCCGGTGCAAGCGGGCTAACTCCGTTTCAACTGCTTTCGGCTTCGCTGGACGGGCTGATGGAGGCGGGCGTACTTCCTGAGGAGCGGCGGCTGGGCGCGGAGTTCCTAGCGTGGTCCGCGGTACACGGCCTGGCGATGCTGGTGATCGACGGCCCGTTGCGTGGGCTGGACCCGAATCAGCGGGCATTTGCGGCACAGCGGTTGCTGGAGATGGTGGAGAAGGGGCTGTAAGTCAGGCGTCCTTCTCGGGGGAGCCTCTTCGTGAGGGGTTCTGTGGCCCACAAGCCTGCCGTCGAGGCCAACCAAGGTGACCTCTTCTGCGGAGCGGCCTACCGTCTTCACGGCTTTCAGGCTGAGCTTGGCATCCAGTGGCTCTCCGCAGCGTCGCAGGGGAAGAAGAGACCTCTGCCACCTGTGTCCCTCGACCGCCGCCTGGCGCTTGGCGCCTGCGCACCCAATCGGCCTTACCCTTTGCGCTGGATTGCGTAGTGACTGTTTTTGGTGACTTCAAGAAGTCAGTTTGTCCATTCGAACGAATTGCTCTTGCCGTGGACTGATTAGCATGCTTATGCTCCTTTCATCACTCTTAGTTGATGTCGGGGGCATGGGGTAAGCCGCTTCCTTTATCGCCTTTATTAGGAAGCGCAGTACACACATGATTGGTCTCCGCCGGGCTTTTGTACGCCCATTTTCCAGTATTTCTTCCCTTCTTGCACCGGCCGGTAAGGCGTCTTTGGTGGGTGCGTTAGCGGTTGCTATTTCCGCGTATGGCCTCACCGTTCCGGCCAGTGCTGCGCCCGTTTCGGGTGTGCAACCGTCTATGGTGCGGCCTGTTGCGGCAGTTCCGGCGATGCTTCCGGCGACCTCGACGGCCGCAGCCACTGAGTCCGGGGTTTTCGTACCGACGCAGGGTCGCCTGGTCGACACCAGGGACGGCACCGGCGGGGTGACCGGACCGGTCGCCGCGAACACCTGGACACCCATCCAGGCATCGGGAAGGGCCGGTGTCCCGACAACGGGTGCGAGTGCAATTGTGGTGACCCTGACGGCTATCGCCCCGTCCACCCCGTCGGATAGTTGGACCCAGCTGGCTTCAAATACCGATCGACCAACCGAGCAGACCACTAACCTGCACGCTGGTAGCGGCGATATCACCTCGAACACCGCGATTGTGCCGATCGGTTCGGATGGGAAGATCGCGTTGCGGACTTCAGCGTCCCAGCACTATGTGATCGAGTTGCAGGGTTACTTCACCGCTGGTAACACTCCGGCGCCTGGTGGGTATGTGCCGATCCAGAGTAAGCGGGTTGTTGATACCCGTGATGGGACTGGTACGCCGGCGGGTCAGTGGGCGAACAAGGAAGTTCACACCGTGAACCTGAAGAACGTGGTGGGAATTCCGGATACTGCTGGGGCCGTCTTCGCGAACGTGATCGTGATCAGCGGTGACCCTGATAGCCCGACGCCGACCTTATACCCGTATCCTGCGGGGTTGGTACCAACACCGGTAACAGCACCGCCGCGGAAGTGCAGTGGTGTCCCGGGGTTTGAAGATGGAAGGGTCAGCGCGGTCACGGACGGTAAGGACCAGACCCTGAGCTACACGTACGACAACAACGACCGGATCCTCGAAGTCCGTGAGGGCCTCACCTGCGTACCGGCCACGTGCGTGAGTTACGCCTATGACGGGAACGGGAACCTTCAGGAACGCAACGACGCTTCCGGGACAACTACTTACGGGTACGACGCCCAGAACAGGGCTACCACCAAGGCGGCGGGCGGGGTGACAACAACGCTTACCTACGATGGGGCTTCGAACATTCTCACGTTCAACGACCCGACGGGAACCATCACCTACAGGTACGATCCCGCGAACCGGCTGGCAGCGATGGCTGAACCCGGTGGTTCGTGCCCGGCGACGCCGGCCTTCCCGAACACCACCAAATGCGTGGCCTTCGATTACGACAAGAACAACCGCCGCACGGTCACCAAGTATCCCAACGGGGTGAAGAACACCACCGTGTTCGACAACGCCGGTAAGACCGGCAGCATCACCGCCACCAACACCGGCGGTACCGCCCTGGCCAAGCGCGCCTACACGTACACGTCAGGGGGCACAGGCAAGGATGGTTCGCTGCGTAAAACGATGACCACCGAAACCGGTGCAGTTACCACCTACGGGTATGACGTCTTGAACCGTCTGACCAGTGCAGCCCTGGGGTCTGTGACCGAGTCGTGGCAGTACGACAAGAACGGCAACCGTACCAGCGCAACTAAAACAGGTGCCACGACTCTCCACTCGACGTACAACGCAGCTGACCAGCTGTGCTGGACCTCGGCGAGTACCGGCACGTGCGGAACGATTCCAGCGTCAGCTAGGACTTACTCATACGACACGAATGGCAACACCACCCGCAACAGTAACGTTGCCCAGGGCTATAACGTGTTCGATCAGTTCATCTCCAGCGCCGTCTCCGGATCCGGTGTCACCACCAGCTTCGCTTATGCCGGGCTGCGCAACAATGAACGCACCAATGCGGGAAACACCAGTTTCCTCAACGGCTCCCTCGGAATCACCACTGAAACCACGGGAGGGGCCACCACCTCGTTCATCCGCGACCCGCAAGGCGCGTTGATCAGTATGCGCACCAGCACGGGGGCGTCCTTCTACTACACAACCGACGCACTGGGATCGGTCATCCTGCTCACCGACACCAATCAAGCGAAAGCAGCGACCTACACCTACGATTCCTGGGGCAACACCACAGCCACCGGAACCCAAGCCGCAGCCAACCCCTGGCAATACGTTGCCGGCTATAAGGACACCGAAACCGGGTACACCAAATTCGGTGCCCGCTACTACGACCCCACCATAGGCCGCTTCACCCAACTCGACCCCTCCGGACAAGACCCCCACTACACCTACGCAATGAACAATCCGTGTACGTATACAGATCCCACGGGGCTGGCCGCTGTCGATGATTGTGTCCAGGACAAGATTGTCGGCAGCTCCCTACTGTACGGCGGTATTGGAGCGGTCGTAGGCGGAGTTACGGGTGCAATATTGGGGCTCCCAGCGGGCGGTGTTGGAGCGATTTTCGGCGCTATCGGGGGTGCAATTGGGGGTGCCGCAATTGGAGGTACCCGAGGAGCTTTGAACGGTGTTGTCTCAGGAAACATCCTCTGTCGCATCCCACTCCCGGATAGCCTCGAGTGGTTGCGATAGTTGAACTTACCCAAGATTTCGCGCAGTGGAGGAGAAATATTATGGAGAAGCCTCGGTCCCGCAATTCTCAGCCGCCAGGAAAGGTCGCTCAGTATCTTCAGCAAGAATCAGGGCTACTGAACGTGACCGGACGCGAGCTGAGTACGTGGCGATTGGTTTTGTTGATTTTTCCTCCGCCCTTTGCCTGGATCGTCTATGAGTTGGCGGGGCTGTTACCAGGCATCCTCGTAGGGGGTTTTCTCTATCTCGGTTTGGTTTGGTTTATCCTTCACGGGCACAGGAAACAAAAGCGAAATAAGCCCAAACCGTCATCCACTGACGAGTAGGAACAACACAAGAGAAGCATTGAACCCGGACTCCTCCTGATGCGCGACGTCGGCGACTGAGACAGGACACACCGATAGATTCTGTCTCGTTTCCCGTGACCTATTTATCTGTCTCGATAACGGGCGCGCACCAGCACTGGGGCGTCCTTTTACGACACAACCGACGCACTCGGCTCAGTCATCCTGCTTACTGACACCAACTAAGCCAAAGCAGCCACCTACACCTACGACTCCTGGGGCAACACCACAGCCACAGGAACCCAAGCCGCAGCCAACCCTTGGCAATACGTCGCCGGCTATAAAGACACCGAAACCGGGTACACCAAGTTCGGTGCCCGCTACTACGACCCCACCACCGGCCGATTCACCCAACCAGACCCCTCCGGACAAGAAGCCAACGCATACCTCTACGCGGCAGCCAACCCTGTCAACAGAACCGACCCCTCTGGTCTCTTCAGTATCGGGGATGGTATTGGTGGGCTCTTCAATGCAGCAGTAGCCTCGGTCGGAATCGGGCTGTCCTTAGCAGCTAAATCGAATCCCCCTACTCTAATCGGAGGGGCATTCGCGAGTTGTGCCGGCGGAGCGCTGGGTGAGGCTATAGGCAATGGAATAGATGGTGAAAGCACTTCCGTCGAGGACTTGGGTGGGGCGTGCGGATTCGGAGCTGCCTCATTCCTCCTCGGAGGGGTTATTGGTAAAGGCGTCGCAAGCGCGAGTGCCAAGAAGAACTGAAAAGTGGACTGGAAAGGAAAAGTTTGTTCATCGTCTTGCTTGCATCCGCAGGAATCGCCGTCGCGGTGGCCTTCTGGCTACTCTTTATCTATGCCCTCCGCTTCGAAAAAAATGATAAAAGTTGGCGCCGACGGAAGTTTCTGGTTGGATCAATCGTTTCCTCGCTTCTCGCAGGAATAGCGCTAGTAATATCGACAAAATACTCGTGAGCGCTTCAGACGTACATCGTGCGACGTTCGGGAACAGCGGCGAGCGAGTCGCACAGTCCTCTACACCCAAACACGTGCTCACAACGGGCATCATCATCTCAGCGATTGGTGTTGTGGGGATCGTGCTTTCCATGAGCGGCCTGGACTGGTAGGCGGGTAACAATTATGTACCTACCGGTCGTCATCATGGGAGCAGTCTTCATAGTGCTGGGGGCGCTCGTTCTAACGTTTCGAAGTAAAGCCCATACTGTAGTTACTTCCCGTTATCAGAAGGTGAACACAAGCGACAGTCATGCAGGAACGGCTCCGGGCAAGGGGTTCATACCCTTCCTTGGAGCAGCTCTTGTCATCGCTGGCTGCGTGGCAATAGTTCTAGGCCTCATCTCAAACGGATAAGGCTCAGTCCACAAAGTAGGAAGAGCTGCTGTGGCAGAACGTAAGAAGACAATCACCGGGAAGGCCGTTCTCTTCTTTGCCGGTCTAGCCGTAGTGCTCGCAGTTGTGCTCGGTGTCGTCTTCGGTTGGCAGTACTCCATTATCGGGCTCTGCGCAGGACTAGGTCCGATGATCGGAGGCTATTTCGGCAACAAGAAGGCTCATAAGGTAGATGCCTATCGCGAAGAGTGGCTTGCCCAACGCAAAAGCGGGAATGACAAGGAAGCATAAACGTCAAGAGGGAGCCCTCGGCAGTTTCCTTCGATTTTGCTGGTGAGAAGGACGTTTTCAGAGACCGGTTCTCGATTCGCGCACGAGATCGAGCTCGTGCTGCTGCACTCGGATGGCGGACGAATTTGAGCTGGTCCCGAAGAAGTTAGCCGGTTGATTAAGAGGTTATGCAATAGTGCGAGCCCCGTCGAGAAATCACTCAGTGAAGTACTAGCGGACCTTCCCTGATCGGGCGGTAAGTTTCACTTGGAACCGCGCCGATTGCCTTGGGCGGAAGCTACTGGTGGCGTTGGATGTGCCGTAGCTGGCGCTGTGGGCGGTGCTGTCGCCGGTGGCGCCGGAGGCGGGCTTGCCGCAAGCATTGATGGCAAAGATCAAGAAGAACGAATTGAAAGCACTCGAGATGGCGCCATCCTCGTCGGGTTGGCCGGTCTCACCGGCGGAATAACCGGCGGCTTCCTCAAGGCCAAAAAGCTAGTGACAGATTAGAAGGTGGCGAAATGACCGCGTTGCAACTCTCAATTATGGCGGTTGGTCTTACATGTATGGTGATTGCTGTCTTTGTCTCCCTTTATCTGGTCGTTAGGAGGAGCGCCATTGTGGCGAGGAATCACCAACCTCGTTACGTAGTCGCGATCTTGGGTCTTTTCATCCCGGGCGGAATACTCGTGATGGCTGCGGTCGTCACCTGAAAGCGGTCTTCATCTTAATCGGGAGCCCATCTGCCCTGCGGCTCACGATGGTCGATCTGAAGGAATGACGCTTCGCTCCGTGTAATGGACCCAAAAGAATTTCGGGAGCCAGCGCAGAACTCGGTATAGGTTAAAAAGTTAACCCTTCATTTGGCCGCGATAAGACAACTAAGGTCCATTTCGGGCATGACGCCGACGAAACGGTGATCGTTAGACGCACATTCAGGTTGACGTGGTCGGCCAGATACGCGATCTACTCGGAGAGGTCAATGCGCTTCGGTTGCGGCGCGGGCATAAAATTGTCTCTCGCTGGGATGACCACCTTCGGGGCTCTAGGAGGAGGCCTTCTCGGAGGTACATTGGGCGCTATTGGCGGTGCGTTCACAGGTCTTGCCGGAGGCTTCATTAGCGGCCTCATCTACTGTAGAGAATAGAAGCTGATTGGTTGCCTGCTAAGACGGATCTTCCCGGATCTTCTGCCCATTCACAGGAGCTCCCAGCGGGTCTCGTGGTGAGCTTAGCAGGCACACTACTAGGCGATGGGAGCTTCTTTTACCCTATCGAATCTGTGTATGAAGAGCCTTTTGGAACGTGCTAGTCACTCGCAATCAATCAACTCACCCTTCTTCGGATAAGAAAACCGGGCATCTAGCACAAACTGCTCGCTTTGGTCCAGCACGAATTACTGCGGTTCGGGAATGCTTTACCCCTGGTTCTTCTTTCCACGGCGAAGGACGCGAGCCGCGGCTAGTGTGCAGAGGAAGAGAAGGATGAAAGGAACGCCATACGTTACCCAGGGAGATAACCCCGTGGCTGCTCCCCACACGGCACCAATAGCGGAGACTAGGAAGACTCCAACAAACCAAGCGATTACATGAAATCGGACGATAAGGGACTTTTGATCACTGTTCAAAGCCATACATCAACTTAGAATTAATGACGCGATGATGGGAGCAATAGGGCAGGTCGTGGTCTCGGAGACCACTGGCAGTAGTCAAAACACGAAGTCGAGAGGATGAGCTGGCGGATCGCGCGGCTCATCCACTTTTGTGTCTATAGTTCGCCTTCGGGGGCCTGTTCAGCGTGCCGGGACTGCGCTGCCGCGCTTATCATCACGAAGGGAGTCGGACTCTCTCGAACGCACTTTAACCTGGTCAGCTTCAGCACGGAGGACCTGTTCACAACCCCTAGGATCGCTCCGGGCGCCTCTGCTCCAAACATACTGGCGTGTCTGCTGGCCCGTCGACGACTTCGACAGCATGTTTCCGCTCCCGTCCTCGCCTGAGTGAGCGGTCCTCACCGTCGATAGTCCGCTCGTCAAGGCCCGGCTCCGGGCCCCCAACCCGCCAGAACCCTAGTCCCGCTTGTGCCCGGTGTTATCTCCCATGTGGTTGCCCGGCCGGTCCATCCATCCCGGCCTGTCGGAAAACTGTCCCGGGCGGGACGCCGTAACGTCCTCTTCTTCCCGGTTCTCCCAGGTCTGGACCGAGTTGCGGTAGCGGTAGCGCAGTACATGGCCACGGGCGAAGAGCACGACGGCGGTCACCACCATCACCGCGCCGATGGCCAACAGCACGCCCGATCCTGACGGCACGGGCACATCACGTGCAGCCGCCGTCGCATAACCGGAAATACCCTGCGGCACGAAGAAGGTGCTGAGGATCACCAGCCCACCCGCGATGATGAAATGTTTGACGCCAACCTTCATGGTGCCTCCAAAGCACAGTCCGGCTTCCAGCCTACCGATAAGGGCAGATCGCAGAAGAGAAACCCCTAGGCTTGATTCCGTGACAACCACCGTCCCCGACCGCCGCCAGCTCAGCCGCTCCATCCTTCGGCTTGCGGTCCCGGCACTCGGCGCGCTCATCGCCGAGCCGCTCTTCCTCCTGGCGGACTCGGCCATCGTGGGGCACCTTGGCGTCAGCGAACTCGCTGGCGTGGGCCTCGCCGCCACCGTGCTTCAGACCGCCGTCGGGCTCATGGTCTTTCTGGCCTACTCGACCACCCCTGCGGTGGCCCGCTTCCTCGGCGCCGGGCGCATGCAGGACGCCCTCGCAGCAGGGCGCGACGGCGTCGGGCTGGCGCTGCTGCTCGGCGTCGCCCTGTCGGTGCTCGGCTGGATCTTCGCGCCGTCGCTCGCGACGGTCATGGGCGCCGAGGGTGAGGTGCACCGGTACGCCGTCGACTACCTGCGGTTCTCCATGCCAGGACTGACGGCCATGCTGATAGTCCTCGCTGCAACGGGAGTGCTGCGCGGCCTTCAGGACACCCGGACGCCGCTGATCGTCGCGGGAGCAGGTTTCGGAGCCAACATAGTGCTCAACTTCATCCTGGTCTACGGGTTCGGGCTCTCAGTCGCCGGGTCAGCCCTGGGAACCAGCATCGCCCAGTGGTGGATGGCCACCGTCTACCTCGTGATCATCTTCCGGTTCTCCAGGCAGCACACCGTGACGCTCCGGCCCACGTGGCGGGGAGTCAGGGCGACAGCGCGCGTGGGTTCCTGGCTCATGCTGCGGACCGCCAGCCTCCGGTTCGCCATCCTGGCCACAGTGATCGTCGCTACCTCGCAGGGCGCAGTATCGCTCGCTGCGCACCAGCTGGTCATGACCGTCTTCGCCTTCCTGGCCTTCGCCCTCGACGCCCTTGCCATCGCCGCGCAGGCCCTGATCGGCAAGGAGCTCGGCGCTGGAAACAAACCGCTGGCACACGCGCTGACCCGCACAATGATCCGCTGGGGCATCGGCTTCGGAGTGATCACCGGCGTCCTACTCGCAATAGTTGCCCCGTTCTCCGGCTGGATCTTCACCTCCGACCAAACCGTGCAGGCGGCCTTCGCCGCCGGACTCTGGGTGCTCGCGGCCGCGCAGCCGCTCTGTGGCTACGTGTTCGTGCTCGACGGCGTCCTCATCGGTGCAGGCGACGCCAAGTATCTGGCGCTCGCCGGCGTCGTCAATCTGGTCCTCTACCTGCCACTGCTGGCGATCGTCTTCTCGGCGGGCCTGACGGGCGTGACCGGGATTGTCTGGATGTGGGCGGCCTTCGGCGTCGGCTACATGGCTGCGCGTGCACTCACGCTGGGCTGGCGTGTGCGAACGGACCGCTGGATGGTTACCGGTGTTGCCTAGGACTACACTTGCTACGTCCTGAAAAGCGACGCCAGAAGTGCGAAATGCCAGAGAGAGGCAGGAAATGACCGAGGATCCCATCGGCACTTCCGCATCCCCGACCCTGTGGCGGGCTTTCCTGCTCCGCGCCGCAGTAGCGGGTGCCTTCGGGCTGCTCACCATTTTCTGGGGGAGCCCCTCGGTTCATGTGATGTCCGTAGCGGGCGGTCTCTACTTCTTCGGCCTAGCCGCCACCGTTTTCCTCGCCGGGCGGAGCGTCGCTGAGCAGCGCGCCGCCCCTGCACCGATTGCCGCCGCGCCGGCAGTGCTCCTCGCCGCGGCTGGCCTGCTGAACCTCATCCTCCATTCGGACAGCATGTTCGCGCTGACCGGGGCGGTAGCGCTGATCGCGTCCGGAGCTGCGGAGCTCTTTGTCGGGATCAGAAACCGCCGCAGGCATGCCGCAGCACGGGACTTCCTGCTCGTCGGCGCGGTTTCCGTCCTCACCGGAGCTCTGCTCCCGCTCTTCCAATCGTTGGGCGCTCACGCCCTCCTCGGGGTGTCCGGCGGCGGCGCGGTGATCACCGCCGTCGTACTGGCCCTCGCAGCGCTGAGCTACCGGCATGATGCCCGCCAGGCGCTGAACTCCGCAACCCCGCAGCAACCCGTAAACTAGGGTTCTACCAATCGTAGAATTTGAGGAGAAGGAACATTGTCCAAGCAGGCCAATGGGGTCAAGGGGCCTCTCGCCTTCTCGGCGATCCTGGGCGTGGTCGCAGGCGTCGCGACCATGGTCTTCTCCACCGGCGGCGGCACCCGTGAACTCCGGGTTGACCTCGGCCTTACCGCTGGCGGGATCGCGTTCATCGTGTGCCTGGTCATCAGCGCCATGCTCCTGATGACCGCGAAGCCCAACGCCGAACACCTCGGGAAGGGCACCGGCGTCAACCGCTCCTCCGCCAAACCGCGCGGCGGTCCAGCGGGCCGAAATGGAGCCAATGGCGCGGGCACCCAGAGTGGTCAGGCCAAGAACGACAACGGCGCCACGGGCTAAGCGAGCCCTGCACGCGCGCCCTGTGCACAACCCTGCAAAACGGGCAGCCTCGCACGGTACAAGTCTCGGTGGGAGCCTAGAATG
This sequence comes from Arthrobacter sp. TRD_SC_6, assembly GCF_055361185.1. Lineage (NCBI taxonomy): Bacteria > Bacillati > Actinomycetota > Actinomycetes > Micrococcales > Micrococcaceae > Arthrobacter > Arthrobacter sp. TRD_SC_6. The sequence goes on along the minus strand of NZ_CM143953.1, from coordinate 755,116 downwards.
TCATACGTTACTTGTTCTCCCGCATCCCGGGTCGGGGGATTTCCCATGGAGGCGTTGTGTCGGTGCCGGTAGAGAAGAAGTCTGACATTCAGACAATCAGGAAAACGAGCCTCCGGGAGACCGTTGCCCGCGCTCTGAGGGCTGCGATTATCTCGGGCGAGATGACCCCCGGAATTGTCTACTCGGCTCCAAGCCTGGGGGCACGCTTCGGTGTATCCGCGACCCCAGTGCGCGAGGCCATGCTTGACCTGGTCCGCGAGAACCTCGTCACGGTCGAGCCGAACAAGGGATTCCGTGTTACCGAGGTCTCCGACGACGACCTTGACCATATGGCGCAGATCCGGATCCTCCTTGAACCCCCTGTCGTTCGCGACGTCACCCCGATCATCCCGGAGTCCGACTTCCCCATGCTGCGTGCAATGGCGCAGGAGATCGTGGACCGCGGTACTGAGGGCGATCTCGTGGCGTACATGGATGCAGACCGCGAGTTCCATATCCGTTTGCTCGAGTACAGCGGGAATACCCGCTTGGTCGAGCTGATCTCAGACCTGCGGTCGCACAGCCGCCTGCTCGGGCTCACCAATCTCTCGGAGCAGGGTACGCTGCGGCAGTCTGCCGAGGAGCACCTCACCATGGTGGACCTCATCGAGGCGCGCCAGGCGGAAGAGCTTGAGGCCCTGATGCGGAAGCACATCACCCATGTGCGTGGCCTGTGGGCAAGGCCCGATGCCACGGACGCAACGTCCTAATCACGAAACCCGTTCGAGGATCCCGCAGTGCTGTGGGACGAATTCCGGCCCCGGAGGGTCATCCAGGGCGGCAACATCATGGGTTAAGCCCGTCAACCTGGAACTTTTTGTCGCCTAGTTGCTGTCCAGAAGGCGTTTAGGGAGCAAGTAGGCGACAAAAACTGGAGGAAGTGAAACTAGCGCGTGCTGCGCTCGATCTTTCCCTCGGCAGCAAGCTTGTCCAGCTCAGCGAGAACGAACTCGGTGTCCGCGGTGACCTGCTCGTGCTGATCCTCACGCAACGGAAGGCGCGGTGCCCGGGAGGGTCCCCCGTACTGCCCTGCGATGTCCATCGAGAGCTTGATCGACTGGACGAACTCGGTTTTGGAGTCCCAGCGGAGGAGCCGGTGCATCAGGCGGTACAGCGGAACCGCGGTCTTCAGGTCACCGGCCACGGCAGCGTTGTAGAGCTCTACTGACTCACGGGGGATGGCGTTCGGGTAGCCGGAAAGCCAGCCGACTGCACCGGCGATAGCGCCTTCCAGCAGCACGTCATCGGAGCCCACCATGATCTCCAGGCCGGGTGCGGCTTCAGCGATCTGGTAGGAACGGCGGACGTCTCCGGTGAATTCCTTGACTGCGACAATCAAGCCCTCGTTGTACAGCTCGGCAAGGAGCTCAGGAACCAGGTCAACCTTAGTGTCGATCGGGTTGTTGTACGCGCAGATCGGCAGGCCGGCCTTGGCAACTTCACGGTAGTGGTCGACGACGGCGCGCGGCTCAGCGCGGTAAGTATTGGGAGGCAGCAGCATGACGGTCTGGGCGCCGGCTTCAGCAGCCTGATCCGCCCAGCGCCTGGCCTGGTGTGCGCCGTACGCGGCAACGCCGGGCATTACGGTGAAGCCTTCCGGCGCATTGGCGACAGCGGTCTCGACGACGGCGGCGCGCTCAGCGTCGGAGAGGTTCTGGTACTCGCCGAGGGAGCCGTTGGGCGCAACGCCGTCGCACCCGTTCGCGGCAAGCCAAGCAACGTGCTTACCGTAGGTCTCAAGATCCACCTCCAGCTCACCGGTATCCGCCTGGCGGAATGGCAGGGTGGTGGCAACGATTACGCCGTGCCACGGCTGGATGCGGTTGGCCGAGCTGGTGGTCATGATGCGCCTCTCCTCAAAAATTCACAGATATGTATCTAGCGTATCAGTACAATTTCACATGGCACAAGCACGGTGTTGTCGTCTACTATGTGGATTGGCCGCAGCATGCCAAAGTACGGAAAGGTTGATCGATGAGGACCAGTCGCGTCTACCACGCCGTTGATTCACATACCGAGGGTATGCCCACGCGCGTGATCACCGGCGGAGTGGGAACTATCCCGGGCGCCACCATGGCTGAACGCCGCCAGTGGTTCATGGACAACAGCGATTCCCTCCGCACACTCCTGATGTACGAGCCCCGCGGTCACGCGTCCATGAGCGGTGCCATCCTGCAGCCGCCGACCCGGCCCGACGCCGACTACGGCGTCCTGTTCATTGAGGTTTCCGGGCTGCTCCCCATGTGCGGCCACGGAACCATCGGCGTAGCGACAGTGCTGGTTGAAACGGGCATGGTCGAGGTCACCGAGCCCGTCACCACCATCCGGCTCGACACGCCCGCCGGCCTCGTAGTGGCGGACGTAGCGGTCGACGACGGCGCCGCCACCTCTGTGACCATCCGCAACGTGCCGTCCTTCTCCCTGGCCCTGGACCAGTGCGTGTCGGTGGACGGCCTCGGCGACGTAAGTTACGACGTCGCATTCGGAGGCAACTTTTACGCGATCGTGGACCTTGAAAAGCTGGGCCTGCCGTTCGACAGGGAAGCCAAAGGTGAACTGCTCGACGCGGGGCTGCGCATCATGGACGCCATCAACATGCAGGCGCCTCCGGTGCACCCGGAACGTCCGGACATTGTGGGCTGTCATCACGTCTACCTCAAGGCTCCCGGCTCCACGGCCCAGTATTCGCGGCATGCCATGGCGATTTACCCTGGGTGGTTTGATCGCTCACCCTGCGGTACGGGAACCAGCGCCCGGATGGCCCAGCTGCACGCCCGGGGAGAGCTCGCGCTCCACACGGATTTCGTGAACGAGTCCTACATCGGCACACAGTTCATTGGCCGTTTGGTCGAAGAGACGACTGTCGGTCCGTTCAAGGCGGTCGTCCCCACCATCACCGGCCGCGCGTGGATCACCGGAACCGCCCAGTACTTCCTGGACCCACGCGATCCCTTCCCTGCGGGGTTCCTCCTGTGACCCTGGAATACCTTGACGCGGCAGCGCTCAGCGCAGCGATCAGTGAACGGCAGGCCGTAGCCGTCCTTGAACAGGCCCTGCTCACCGAGGTTGACCCCGAGATCGACAGCCCACGCCTCTTCAGCGACGCACCTGCTGGGGAATTCCTGCTCATGCCGACGGGTGGGAAACGCTATTCGGGAGTCAAGGTGGCTACCATCGCACCCGGAAACCCGGCTGTCGGGAAGCCGAAATTCCAGGGTGTCTACATGCTTTTCGACTCCAGCACGCTGACTCCGCTGATACTCATGGACGGCGCCGAGCTGACCCTGCTCCGCACACCGGCGACGACGGCACTGGCCATCAGCCAGCTCCTCGCGGCTGACCCAAGGAGGAAAGGCAGCGATGCGCCACTGCGTGCGGGCACCCTCGTGGTCTTCGGAACGGGACCGCAGGCGTGGCGCCACATCCTGACCGTTGACGCTGTTGCCCCGATAGACCGCGTGGTTGTCATCGGAAGGCGTACCGAAATGACGGATGCGCTCGTCCGGCTCTGCCTTGACCGCGGGCTGGAGGCACGCGCTGGAAGCATCACCGATGTGGCAAGTGCCGACGTCGCTCTCTGCGTTTCCTCCTCATCCGAGCCACTGTTCGACGGCGGCCTGGTGCAGCCGCACACCGTGGTTGCGGCCGTTGGTTTCCATGGGCTGAACGCACGTGAGATCGACCCCGCGCTCGCGAGGCGCGCCGACGTCGTTGTTGAGGGCCGTGCGTCGGCGATGCGGGAATCCGGCGACCTCATTCCCGCGCGCACCGCCGAGGAATGGGAGCAGCACGGGCTCGCCAACCTTGCGGAGTTGGTGCGCGGCGAGTTCACCCGGCGTGCAAACCGGCCGGCACTGTTTACTGGCGTCGGGATGTCCTGGCAGGACCTCGCCGTTGCAATCGCCATCTACGAAAACCATCTGGGCATGTCATGAACGCCGACCTCGTCATCATTGGTGCGGGCGCTGTGGGAGCCGCCAGCGCGTACTTCACTGCGAAAGCCGGTCTGAAGGTTCTTGTGCTGGAACGCGGGGCAATCGCCGGTGGAACTTCGAGCGCCGGTGAAGGAAACATCCTGGTGTCGGACAAGGAAGCCGGTCCCGAACTGGACCTCTCGCTTTATTCTCAGCAGGTCTGGCGCGAGGACCTGGCTGAGTTCGCCGCGTCCTGGGAGTTCGAGTCCAAGGGCGGGCTGGTGGTCGCCGCGACAAGCAACGGCTCCGCTTCCCTGAAGGAGCTGACCCAACGCCAGCGTGCCAGCGGCATTGAAGTGACCGACGTCGACGCCGGGTCCCTGCGCGGCTATGAACCTCACCTCTCCCGCGACCTCACCGGCGGCGCCTTCTATCCGCAGGATGCACAGGTCCAGCCGATGCTTATGGTCGCCCACCTGCTTCGGCTCGCACAGGGCCTCGGCGCCGAAGTGCGCACGGGCGTTGAGGTCACCGGGTTCCTGCGCAGTGGCAGCACCGTCACAGGCGTCCGCACGACGAAAGGTGACGTCAGCGCCGGGGCCGTCCTGAACGCCGCTGGAACCTGGGCCGGGGCTGTGGCTGAACTGGCCGGCGTCGTGCTCCCGGTCCTGCCGCGGCGCGGATTTGTGCTGGTGACCGAGCCGTTGCCGCTGGTTATCCGGCACAAGGTCTACGCCGCCGAGTACGTTGAGAATGTCGCCAGTTCCGACGCCGCCCTGCAGACCTCGCCTGTGGTCGAGGGTACCGACAGCGGGACGGTGCTGATCGGCTCCTCACGGGAGCGCGTCGGGTTCAACTCCGAGGTGTCGGTGGCGGTGCTCCAGGCGCTCGCAGCCAGAGCCATCGCGCTGTTCCCGATGCTCGCCGGTGTGAAGGTTATGCGCCATTATCACGGGTTCCGGCCGTACTGCCCGGATCACCTGCCCGTGATCGGTCCTGATCCCCGCGCCCCGGGCCTGTGGCATGCCGCCGGGCACGAAGGCGCCGGCATCGGGCTGTCCGCCGGCACCGGGAAACTCATTGCCGAGGCGCTGATCGGCACGACGCCGGGGCTGCCGCTGCCGCCGTTCGCACCGGAGCGTTTTGAGGAGGCACGGGTATGAGCCAACTGACCTACAACGGCCGGCCGATCAAGGCTGAACCGGGCCAGACCGCCGGAGCGGCCCTGGTTGGTGCCGGGATCACCTCCTGGCGTACCACCCGCAAGGAGGGCCGGCCGCGCGGGCTGTTCTGTGGCATCGGCGTGTGTTTTGACTGCCTGATCACGGTCGACGGAGAACCCAACCAGCGGGCCTGTCTGGTCCCTGCCCGGGACGGTATGGCGCTCGAATCAGACGGCTGCGCTGTCCCTGACTTAGAAGCCGTTTCCGACCCGGGAGAGGGGGAGGGCGATGGGCGCTGAACAGTACGACGTCGGCGTGATAGGCGCCGGCCCGGCAGGCCTTGCCGCTGCGGTCACCGCAGCCGAAGCCGGTCTCTCAGTGGTCCTGATCGACGCATCTTCCCAGCCGGGCGGCCAGTACTGGCGTCACGCCGACGAGCAGCAGGTTCCTGATGCGGACCACGCGGGTCACCACGACTGGAAGACGTTCGAGAAGCTCCGGGCGAGCCTCTACGCTGACCGGGATGCCGGACGGACAAGGTATCTGACCAACACGCAGGTATGGCTCATCGACCGGGCGGCGGAGGGTTTCAACCTGCGTACCAACGCCACGCACGCCTCGGTGCCCGAGGTGGGTGCCGGCGTCGTACGCGTTGAACGACTGGTGCTGTGCCCGGGCGGGTATGACCGCCAGTTGCCCATCCCGGGCTGGGACCTGCCGGGCGTGATGGCCGCCGGCGGAGTGCAGGCGCTGCTCAAGGGGAGCAACACGCTCGCGGGGCGCCACGCCGTCGTCGCCGGAACCGGCCCGTTCCTGCTTCCCGTGGCGACGGGCCTTGCTGAGGCGGGCGCCGCCGTCGTCGGAATCCTTGAGGCGGGGTCGTTGACAGGGTGGCTGCCGCACATTGGCTCGGCCGCGCGGGTGCCCTCAAAGGGGATAGAGGGTGCGCAGTACGCCGCACTGCTGGCCAGGCACCGGATCCGTCACCGCATGCGCACCGCCATCACCGCCATCCACGGGGAAAATGCCGTGGAAGCCGTGACGATCGCACGGGTGGATTCGACCGGACGCGTAATGACGGGCGGCGAACGCAGGCTCGACGTGGATCTGGTAGCGCTGGGCTGGGGCTTCACGCCGTCGCTCGAGCTGCCGCTGATGGTCGGTTCGGGGACGCGCAAGGATGTTGACGGTTCACTCGTGGCGGTGGCTGACGATCGCCAGCGCGCCGACGTCGAGCGCGTGTACCTTGCTGGCGAGGCGACGGGCGTCGGGGGCGCCCTGATGGCCGTGGCCGAGGGGCGGCTGGCGGGTTTGAGCGCCGCAAACGACGCCGGCCGGACGGTTTCAGCCGCAGCCGTCACCCGACTCCAGCGAAAAATAGCACGTTTCCGCAATTTCGCGTCAGCGATGCACTCCGCGCATCCGGTTCCTGCAGACTGGACCGAGTGGTTGACTCCGGAAACCACCGTATGCCGGTGCGAGGAAGTCTCCTACGGCGACCTCGCCCACGCGCAGCGGGAACTGGGAGCACAGGACCCACGAACCATGAAACTGCTGGCCCGCCCGGGAATGGGATGGTGCCAGGGACGCGTTTGTGGTTATGCGGTCGCGGGTATCACGGCGGGGCTGTGCGGGCGGGAAACGACGGCGGCGGACCTCCGGGCCCTTGGCAAGCGGACGATGGCGGCGCCGGCATCGCTCGCGGACCTCGCCGCGCTTGATTTGACCGAAGAACTTCGAACGGAAGGGTAAACGACGATGACATCGGACACCACAACTGGCCAGCTGGAGGCCCTGATTTCGGACTCAGCTGCGGCCTCGGACCTGTGGGGAGCTACAGCTGCTGCAACCCGGGGCGCTGCCCTGAACGCTGTCGCCGACGCGCTCGATGCCGCCGTCGAGCAGCTCGTACCGCTGGCGCAGGAGGAAACCCACCTCGCGGAAGCACGCCTTCGGGGTGAACTGAAGCGCACCACCTTCCAGCTTCGGCTCTTCGCGGAAGTTCTTGCGGAGGGCACCTATCTGGACGCCCGCATCGACCATGCCGACCCCGAGTGGCCGATGGGAGCACCCCGCCCGGACCTGCGCCGCCAGCTCGAGCCGCTCGGTCCCGTGGTGGTCTTCGCGGCAAGCAACTTCCCCTTCGCCTTCAGCGTCGCCGGTGGGGACACCGCGTCGGCGCTCGCAGCGGGCTGTTCCGTGATTCTCAAGGCCCACCCGGGGCATCCGGCGCTCTCGGCTGCCACGGCCGACGTCGTCATCGGTGCTCTTGAAGCCGCCGGCGCGCCTAACGGCCTGTTCTCGATCATTCACGGTATCGATGCAGGTCGCGACGCGCTGCTTGATCCGCGCGTGAAGGCGGGCTCGTTCACCGGCTCCATTCCCGGTGGCCGTGCGCTTTTCGACCTCGCGAATTCCCGTCCCGAGCCCATCCCGTTCTTTGGCGAGCTGGGCAGCGTGAACCCCACGTTCGTGACGCGTGCGGCCGCATCCGCACGGGCTGAGGAGATCGCCACCGGCTTCGCCGGGTCCTTCACCATGGGCGCCGGCCAGTTCTGCACCAAGCCCGGGGTGCTGCTGGTGCCGGCCGATTCCGGCATTGCCGAGCGGCTGAGCCAGTCAGAACTTCCGGCACCCGCGAAGCTCCTGAATGACCGCATCCAGTCCGGTTACGTGAAGGTTTTGGAAGGGCTTGCAGGTCATACCTCGGTTCAGGCCCTGGTCCGCGCGGAGGACGCCGTGGCCGATCCGCCCGCTCCGACGCTGCTCCACACCAGCGTCAGCGCCCTGATCGAGCAGCCTGAAGCGCTGCTTGCGGAGTGCTTCGGCCCAACGGCACTGGTTGTCTCCTACGACGACGAAGCGCAGTTGCTCGAAGCCGCGCGGGTGCTTGAGGGCCAGCTGACTGCCACAATCCAGGGCGAAGAGGACGACGACGTCGCCGAACTGGTCCGCCTGCTCGCCAAAAAAGCGGGCCGGGTGTTGTGGAACCAGTGGCCAACCGGCGTGTCCGTCACCTACGCCCAGCAGCACGGTGGCCCGTACCCCGCGACCACTTCACCCGGCTCAACCTCCGTCGGTACGGCGGCGATCAACCGCTTCCTGCGGCCGGTCGCCTACCAGGGTTTCCCTCAGCACCTGCTGCCCGAAGCGCTGCAGGATGCCAACCCGGTCGGCGTCCCGCAGCGGATCAACGGGCAGCTCTGATTTAGCGACGCCTTCCGGTCAAACCAACGCGTTCCGGACACATGACACCGCAACGACTCTGTCATGTGTCCGCAACGCGTGGCTCGGCCCAATGCGCTGAGGCGACGTGCCGTCGTCGTCGTTATTTCGCCGGGGCTACACTTCGCGTAAGTACTGTTCCAAGCCCAAGGAGGCACCGTGGCCGTCCCCGAAATCAATGTCCTCGCCGTTCTGCTGGCTACCCTGTCCACGATGGTGGTCGGTGCCGTTTGGTACACGCCGAAGGTGTTCGGCAACTACTGGATGCGCGTCGCGAAGGTGAATCCGAGCGGCAACTCGAAGGACGCCATCCGCCCCATCCTCATCACGCTGGTTGTCAGCTTCGTCAGCGCGTGGGTGCTGGCTGGCGGTGCTGCAATCGCGCAGGAGTTCTATGGTGGCAACTTCCTGGTCAACACGCTCGTCACGGCGGTGATCCTGTGGGCGGGCTTCACGGCGTCGCGGTTCATCACACACGACGCCTTTGAGGGCCGGCCCGCCGGTCTCACGGTCCTGAACTGCGCCCACGAGCTTGTCACGTACCTCGTGATGGCCCTCATCATCGGGCTGTTCGGCATCAGCGGAGCGTAGCCTGAGCGGCCGTGTCGCTAGCATTGATGCCATGGCTCCCACAGTGAACATCACCGGCGACAGCGACGCCGACCAGCTGCTGTCCAATGACCCCCTCGCGCTCCTGATCGGCATGCTCCTGGACCAGCAGGTGGCCATGGAAACAGCCTTCGCGGGCCCCGGAAAGATCAAGGCGCGGCTCGGTAGCTTCGACGCTGAGGCCATTGCCGAGCACGACGCCGACGCCTTCGTCGAACTGTGCCGCACCCCTCCCGCCGTGCACCGGTATCCGGGCAATATGGCGGCGCGCGTGCAGGCACTCTGCAGGGCCGTCGTCGACGAGTACGACGGCGACGCCTCTGCACTCTGGACCCGCGGCGAGCCCGACGGCGGCGAGGTGCTCAAGCGGTTGAAGGCACTTCCCGGGTTCGGTGAGCAGAAGGCGAAGATCTTCGTGGCCCTGCTCGGCAAACGGTACGGATTCAACGGTGACGGCTGGCGGGAGGCCGCTGGGGCGTACGGCGAGGAGGGCAGCTACCGGTCGGTGGCGGACATCGTCGATCCGGAGTCGCTGGGCAAGGTGCGCGAGACCAAGCGCGCCGCGAAGGCTGCTGCGAAGGCCAAGTAACTCGATTCAGCGCGTAATGAGCTAAGTGCATCTTGACCCATAACGCCTGCTGGATCTATCGTCATTACCATCATCATGTTTTGGTTATGACAGTAGGAGCTTGGCAATGCGACGCGGAACAGCCACCGGACTCTGGTTCGCTATCCTCTCGGCGGCAGCGTTTGGAGTCTCCGGTCCCTTCGCGAAGTCGCTTCTGGAGATCGGCTGGAGCCCCGGCGCCGCTGTTGGACTGAGGATCGGTGGCGCGGCGCTCGTGCTGCTCATCCCGGTGCTGCTCAGCCTGCGAGGGCGCTGGGGGACGCTGCGCCGCAACGGCTGGACGCTCGTCATCTACGGCGCAACGGCCATTGCCCTCTGCCAGTTCCTCTACTTCAACGCTGTGCAGCGGATGTCGGTCGGCGTATCCCTCCTGCTGGAATACCTCGCCCCTGTGCTGATCGTTGGCTGGCTGTGGTTCCGGTCCCGCAAGGCGCCGAGCAGGCTCACTACCATCGGATCAGTAGTCGCGATGCTCGGCCTCCTTCTGGTGCTCGACCTCACCGGCGACCAGCGGCTCGACCCGATTGGCGTCCTCTACGGGCTGGGCGCCGCCGTCTGCCTTGCCGTCTTCTTCATCATGTCCGCCAAAGCCGACGACGACCTGCCGCCCCTCATCATGGCCGGCGGAGGCATGGTGGTCGGCGCGCTGACCATCCTGCTCTTCGGGCTGGTAGGCGTCATGCCCTTCACCTTCGAGTTCCGGGATGTCACCCTCGCCGGTTGGGAACTGCATTGGCTCGTTCCGGTGCTCGGGCTGGTCCTGATTTCCACAGTGCTGTCCTATGTGACCGGGATCTTCGCGGCGCGCGGCCTGGGGTCGAAGGTGGCATCCTTCGTGGGACTCACCGAGGTGATGTTTGCCGTCCTCGCATCGTGGCTGATTCTTGGCGAACTGCCCTCGCCTGTGCAGCTGCTCGGCGGAGCGCTGATCGTCGGGGGAGTGATCCTGGTTCGCGTTGATGAGCTCCGACGCGCGCCGGAGGCAGCCGACCCGATCGACCAGCCCAACGTCGTCGAGCCCCTGCCCACAATCCACCGCAGCTGATGGGAGTGCAGGACCGGCGGCGTCAACACGCCGGTCCCGCACCACTTTAATGGCGCCTGTCGGCGTCCGGAGCGTACTCGTCAAGCGCAGGAAGAGCCCGCCCGTCAAAGTCGAACATCGCCTGGTTCTCCCAGGCATTGCCGGTTGTGGGATCGGCCGGGTCCCAGCCGCTACCGGGAACCGCTGTCCACGCCGGCTCCCAGGCCACCACGCCAACCCCTCGCCCGCCTGGGGCCGACGCCACGACGTCCTGCACCGCACGGAAGTTCGCTGCCTGCCCTTCCGGCGTGGCGGGGTAGCCCGGAATCAATTCGCTCTCCAGATCGATGACGTTTTCCCACGGATCCACCGCATCGTCTTCCAGCGTGAATGGGTAGGAGTTTTCGACCACCAGCACATCCTTGTCGTAGCGGCTGGACAATCCGGTGATGGCACCCTGCAGGTCGGCCATGGACCCGTGCCAGAAGCCGTAGTAGGAAAGGCCAATGGTGTCGAACTCGACGCCGCGCGCAGTGACTTCGTCAAACCACCACGTCAGGCTGCCCAGCCCGTTGTTGATATTGGTGAGGTGCAGGATTACATCGGTGGACGGGTCAACATCCTTCACCGCCCGGGCACCGGCCGACAGGAAGTCTGCCAGGTTATCCCACTGGGCGCCGTTGACACCGTCGTCAGGGAACACATCCCAGGTCTGTCCCAGCGGCCAGAGCATTCCCGGATTGATCTCGTTGCCCACCTGGACTGCGTCAGCGGTGACGCCAGCGTCCTTGAGGGCGGTCAGTACGTCATGTGTGTGGTCGTACAGTTTCTCCGAGACTGCCGCGGGTGTCAGGCCAACCCACGCGGAGGGGATTCCCTGTGCGCCGGGATCAGTCCAGCGGTCGCTGTAGTGGAAGTCGATGAGGACCTGCATGCCGGCTGCTTTTGCGCGTTTCGCGGAAGCGACAACCTGCGGTGTGGTGTTGTAGCCGTCGGCCGGATCGACCCAGACTTTCAGACGCACCATATTGGCTCCTGCATCAGCGAAGGCCGTAACGGCGTCAACCGACTTTCCCTTGACGAAGTACTGCGCGCCAAAGTCCTCGTTTTTCGCCAGTCCCGACAAGTCGGCGCCCCGGATGGTTCGCTCGACCTCGCCGGAGGTGAGCGTGACGTCGTCGACGTTCACCCAGGAGCCGGCAGGACCCCTGGTTTCAACAAAAATTTCACAGTTCGGTTTGGTGACGTATGCGTCTGCAGCGATGTGGAGCCAGCCGTTGTCCTGCACCGTGGAGGGAATGACTGTTTCACCGTCGGTGCCGCAATTGCGCAACCCGATCCGGGAGGACTCGAGCCCTCCGCCCGACTTCACGCGTGCTGAGACTGTCCACCAGCCCTTCCCAACGTTCGTGAGGCGCTGTGACGTCGTCGCGCTTCCCTTCTTTTCCAGCCACTGCGTGAGGTGGGTGCCGTCGTCGTCGGTTTCGATCTTGGTGGTGCCGGGGCGCCCCGTAGTGCGCCAGGCTTCCAACCCCGCTTCAAAGCCGGAATTCACGACGACGGCGTCAGCCGCCTGGGTGGGCGCAGCGGCGGCAAGCGCCGTACCCCCGGTTACCGCTACTGCGGCGAGCGCGCACGCACCTAATATTGCGGTGGGGCGTGTAAGGGATGGTGATGGGTTCTGCATTTCGTCCTCCTTGACGGTGCTGCTTTGTGGTGCTGTTTTTGGATTTGGCTGACCTCGGGTGGGTCAGACGGTGCGCGGGTGGCGAATGATGGTGACGCCGCCCGGTTCCACGGTGCCGTTGCCGGAAACTGCTGTCCCGCGGAGCAGGTCGTGTCCGGTGAGAGGCAGCGCTACTTCTTCATCCAGGTGGTTTATGAAGAAGCTGAAGCAATCGGTGTCGTTGGAGCGTGTGACCGTTTCGACGCCGGCAGGAAGTTCGAAATCGGGGTGGATTCCGAGGGTGCCCAGGATTTCACCCAGGTGTTCAGCCAGGGCCTCAGGGTCAAGCCGGGTGGAGATGTACCAAGTGGATCCAATGCCAAAGAGGTGATGGGTCAACGCGGGCTTTCCTGCGGCCGGACCGTCCACGTAGTGCGCTTGTACTTCCGCACCGTTCAGCACAATGTCCTCTGTCCACGCATCAGCTGTTGCCCCATTAGTGAGACGGGTGGATTCACCTTCGCGCAGCGGCAGCCACTCAGAGACGGTCAAGCCGAGCAGGTCGCGCAACTGCCCAGGGTAGCCACCTAGGGGAACGGTTTCCTGGTGATCGACCACTCCCGAGAAGTAGGAGACCACCAGGTTCCCGCCAGAGGAGACATACCGTTCCAGGTTGGCCTTGGCAGTGTCAGAGATGGCATAACTGGCTGGTGCCAGAACAAGGTCGTAGCCGGAAAGATCCTGCTCGGGATGCGCGAAGTCAGTCGTGACTCCCTGATTCCATAGCACTCTGTGGAACGCCTCAATGCGTTCACGGTGATTCAGGTCTACGGATGGACGCCACTCAAGGTCCTGCGCCCAGAAGGACTCGATGTCCCAGAGGATTGCGACCTTGGCGCGCACCCGTGAGGCTCGAACCTCGGAGAGTGATGCCAGTGATTCGCCGAGCTGGGTCACCTCACGCCAGATGCGGGAGGAGGTTCCGTCATGGGGCAGCATTGCCGAATGGAACTTCTCAGCACCGAAGCGCGAAGCCCGGAACTGGAAGAACATGATGGCATCTGCTCCACGCGCCACATGGCTGAAACTGTTGCGCGCCATCTCACCGTCTTGTTTGGCAACGTTGCGAGGCTGCCAATTCACGGCCGAGGTGGAGTGCTCCAGGAGCATCCACGGGTTGTTGCGGGCAAGGGAGCGGGTGAGGTCTGCGTCGAGGGCCAGCAGAATGTGGTTTTCGGTGCTTTCGGCTAGGAGATAGTGGTCGTTGGCGACGATGTCGACCTCCCGTGCCCACTTCCAGTAGTCCACCGACGGGCAGTTGCTGGCCATGAAGTTGGTGGTGATGGGCTTGTCCGGGCAGAACGACCTGATGATGTCACGCTCCATCACGAAGCAGTCCAGCAGGGCATCGGAGGTGAAGCGTTTGAAGTCGAGCCGTTGCGCGGGGTTGACCACTGAAGCGGAAGTGCGTGGGGCGTCGATTTCATCCCATTCGCCATACCGCTGGCCCCAGAAGGTGGTACCCCATGCCGCGTTGAGGTCGGTGAGAGTGCCGTAGCGTGTCTGGAGCCAAACCCGGAAAGCTGCTGCTGAGTGTTCCGAGTAGCACTCACTGACGGGTGCACCGTACTCGTTGTGTACGTGCCACATCCGGAGGGCTGGGTGGTTGGCATAACGGCGGGCCAACTCGGTGGTGATGCGGGCTGCGCACTTCCGATATTCAGGGGAACTGGGACTGCCCATGCCACGGGAACCATGTCCCAGGGGCACGCCGTCTCGAGTAACCGGGCGCGCTTGCGGATACTTTCTCCAGAACCATGCGGGTGGCGCCGCGGTGGGCGTTCCGAGGTCGACGTCGATGCCAGCCGCCTCGAGAAGGCCCATAAGGTCGTCGAGGAGGCTGAAGTCAAACTCGCCCTCGCGGGGTTCCAGGAGTACCCAGGAGAAGATTCCAATGCTGACGAGGTTGATTCCCGCGTCCTGCATGAGAGCGATGTCCTCCAGCCAGGTCTCCCGCGGCCACTGCTCGGGATTGTAGTCGCCACCATAGCGAAGAGCCTTGGAGCCGGCCGGCCAGGTGCGTTCCTGTAGTTCCGGGTTGGGTTCAACACGAGCGTGCTGGCCGGCTGCGCGCTCGGTCGAAGGCCGCAATGGTGCGTCCGTCTCGGCTCGTTGATCTAGCGACATGAATAAATCCCCTTCGACTGTGTGCGCTCCCAGTTGTAGCACACGCACGACTGCCACCGGAAGACCCGAAACACTCAATATCAGCTGTTGACATGAGCTGCAGGGACGTGTCTTACTGGAACCGCTCACAGTAGTTGTACAGCGGACGCCGGTGTCGGCATGAGCGTGCAACACCCAGGCTTTTCGACAAGGAGGACGAAATGCGCAAGCCATTTCGCGCAGGGGCAGCCGCTCTCGCAGCAGCAATAGCACTACTGACCACTGGATGCGGTGCTTCAAGCGATGGGGGAGGCGGGGGCGAGGCATCCGGGCCCGTTGAGCTCACGTTCTGGGCATGGGCCCCAAACATTGAGAAAGTCGTTGAAATCTGGAACGACGAGAATCCGGACGTTCAGGTAACCGTCGCGAAGCAGGACGGCGGCGATCCCGTGATCACGAAGCTCCTCACGGCGATTAACGCGGGCAGCGGTGCCCCTGACCTGATCCAGGCGGAGTACCAGAAGATTCCCACCCTGGTTTCATCCGATGCGCTGGCAGATATTTCAGCTGGTGCAAGTGAGGCCGCCACGGAGTTCCCGGAAGGTCTTTGGTCTTCGGTCACCCTCGGCTCCGAAGCCGTCTACGCCGTCCCGCAGGATGCGGGACCCATGATGTTCTTTTACCGCGAAGACATCTTCGAGGAGCTCGGACTTGAAGCTCCCACCACCTGGGACGAGTACGCAGAGGTGGCACGCGCAGTCAACGAATCGGATCCGTCGCGGTTCCTGGGCACCTTCTCCGCCGCCGACGCAGGGTGGTTCACCGGGCTTTCACAGCAGGCCGGCGCCTCCTGGTGGGAGATTGACGGCGACGCGTGGGGCGTCAACGTGGATGCAGAACCCACAAATAAGGTAGCCGAGTACTGGGGCGGGTTGGTCGAAGAGGGTGTCATCGACAACAAGCCTATGTACACCCCCGAGTGGAATGCTGGGCTCAATGACGGCTCACAAGTTGGCTGGCTCGGCGCTGTCTGGGCTCCAGGCGTGCTTGGCGGCAATGCGGCTGACACCGCCGGACTGTGGCGCGCAGCCCCCATGCCTCAATGGGAGGAAGGCGCAGCTGCCAATGGTTCGTGGGGTGGCTCATCCACCGCCGTCACCTCGCAGTCGGAGAACCAGGAAGCAGCGACGGAGTTCGCGGTATGGCTCAATACTGCTCCCGAGGCTGTTGAGGCCCTCGCCGGTGAAGTGGGCGTCTATCCGGCAGCTACCGAGCAGGCCGAGGCCGCGCTGTCCGAATCACCTGAGTTTTTCAGTAACCAGGACGACTACTACGAGATCGCCGCTGCAGCATCCGAGGCGGTGCAGCCGTTCACCTACGGCCCAAACGTCAACGTAGCCTTCAGCGCCTACAACGACGAGTTCGCTAAAGCAGCAGACGCCAAGAAGCAGTCCGCGTTCCTCGACGCTGTCAAGGCGATGCAGGAGATCACCATCAATGATCTGAAAGACGCCGGCTTCAACGTCAAGTAATTCGCTCGGGCGCCGCAGCGGAAGCTGCGGCGCCTCCTGAAAGGTTCATTCCATGACAATGGTGACTGGGAAGAAAGCGGCACAGCGGGCATCACGCCGGTCGAACAACTTCCGAACGCGGGTGACCACGCCTTACCTCATGCTCGCACCGGGGATCATACTGTTCGTTCTCTTCATGGCCGCACCGATTATTTACACGGTGTACCTGAGCTTCCAGAAAACCGAGGTGTCCGGACTGGGCCTTGGTTCCAACTCCCGCAAACAGGTTTTTGCGGGTTTTGAAAACTATGTGACGGCAATGGATCCGGAGTTCGCTGCCAGTGTGGGCAGGGTTCTTTTGTACGGGCTCATCCTGATCCCCAGCATGCTGGGGCTGGCGCTCCTCTTCGCGCTGCTGCTCGATTCGAGGCGGGCACGCGCCGTCGGATTTTCCCGTGTCAGCATCTTCCTTCCTTACGCCGTGCCGGCCGTCATCAGCTCCCTTCTATGGGGGTTCCTGTATTTGCCGGCCGTCAGCCCCTTCTACTTCATTTTTGAGCGTCTCGGGTGGGAAGTTCCAAGAATTCTCTCCTCGGAGCTGGTGATCTTCGGGATTGCGAACATCGCGCTTTGGGGTGGTGTGGGCTTCAACATGATTGTCATCTACACCTCGCTCAAGGCGATTCCGTCGGATATCTACGAAGCCGCAAAGCTCGACGGCGCATCCGACCTCCAGATCGCGTTGCGTATGAAGATTCCGATCGTGACGCCGTCACTCATCATGACGGGGTTGTTCTCCATCGTCGCAACCCTGCAGGTCTTTGCCGAGCCAACCACGCTCAGGCCACTGACCAACACCCTCTCCTCCACCTGGACCCCGCTGATGAAGGTATATCGCGATGCGTTCACTCGCGATGACATCTACTCGGCAGCGGCGACGTCGGTCATCATCGCCGCTGCAACCCTCACCATCTCGTTCATATTCCTACGCGTAGTCCAAAAGCGCGCCTTCGGACAGGAAGACTGACATGGCCGTGAACACCATAAATCCCCCGCAGCAGGTGGCGCCCGATCAGGAGGCGGCTCCCGGTAAGCGCCGTAGCAGAATGAGCCCGCTGGCGACCCTCATCCTGCTACTTGGGGCCGTCTACTGTCTCTTCCCCGTTTTCTGGGTGCTAATGGCTTCCACCAAGGACGCCTCAGAGCTCTTCTCGACCTTCACGCTCATCCCTAGCACGCACCTCTTCGACAACATTGCCGAGCTCACTGCTTACCGGGACGGACTCTTTTGGCGCTGGATGCTCAACACTGCCCTCTATGCGGGTGTCGGATCCATCGCTTCCACCTTTGTGTCCGCGTTGACCGGCTACGTCCTCGCCAAATTCAACTTCCCTGGAAAAGGCGTGGTTTTCAATATCTTGTTGATGGGAGTGTTGGTTCCCGGCGTCATCCTCGCCATCCCGCAATACTTCCTGCTCGCGCAGGTGGGACTAACCAACACCTACTGGGCAGTGCTGCTGCCTCAGATCATTAGCCCCTACGGTATTTACCTTGCGCGCATCTACGCCGCTGCAGCTGTCCCCACCGACGTCGTTGAAGCAGCTCGCACGGACGGGGCACGCGAGATGGGGATCTTCCTTCGCGTGGCCATGCCAATGATGCTCCCGGGCCTGGTCACCATTTTCCTCTTCCAGTTTGTGGCGATATGGAACAATTTCATGCTCCCGTACATCATGCTCGGCAACGACACTCTGTTCCCTATCACTGTGGGACTTAATGGCCTGCTCAATCAGGGCGCCTCAGTTCCTGCCCTCTACACCCTCGTTGTCACGGGTGCGCTGCTTTCGGTGGTTCCACTGATTGCCATGTTCCTGCTGCTTCAGCGGTTCTGGCGGGTCGATCTTGCCGCTGGCGCCGTCAAGGCCTAGCAGTGAAGGAAAGTTAGGCTGTGAAAGTGTCCAACGCAACAGAACGCAAGCGTCCGACCATCGATGATGTCGCGAAGGCGGCAGGAGTCTCGCGCGGAACGGTTTCCCGTGTCCTCAATGGAGGCCATTGGGTGAGCCCCGATGCACAGGCTGCGGTGAACCTGGCGATCAAGAAGACCGGGTTTCGCGCCAACCCTCACGCGCGCAGCCTTGCCACGCGTAAAGCCAACACCGTGGCATTCCTGCTGGGCGAAGCGCACGAACGGCTCTTCGAGGACCCGAACTTCTCGATTCTCATGCGCGGAGCGGCCAAGAGCCTGGCTGAGAATGATGTATCGCTGGTGCTGATCATGGCTGGGTCACCGGATGAACAGCGCAGAGCGAAAGATTTCATCCTCGGGGGACACGTGGACGGCGTGCTCCTGGTGTCTTCGCACTCGCAGGATCACTCGCTCGTGGACGACATCTATCTCGCCGGGGTGCCCGTTATCGCCTGTGGTGTCCCGCTTGGTAATGAGCGGAAAATTGGCTACGTCACGGCAGATGACTTCAACGGCGCCCGTGAGATGGTGGCATACCTCAAGAGCACAGGGTGCACCCGAATCGCTACGATAGCGGGCCCGAAAGACACTTCAGGAGGCATCTCCAGGCTGAATGGATACCAGGAAGAGCTCGGCGATGCCTTCGACCAGGGCCTGGTCGCCCAAGGCGATTACAGCCGTGAGAGTGGGTACGCCGCGATGATGGAGCTTCTGGAGACGGGCCACCAGATCGATGCCGTCTTCGCAGCAAACGATCTGATGGCCCGAGGAGCAATCGATGCAATTACCGCATCAGGTAGACGGGTACCGAGCGACATCCTGGTGGCCGGCTTCGATGACTCACCGGTGGCTACTTCCAGTACGCCGACAATCACCACCATGCAGCAACCGTTCAACCGCATCAGCCACGAGATGGCCCAGCTGCTTCTGAAGGTCATTGCTGGTGAGAAACCTGCAGCAATGATCCTCTCGACGGAGCTGGTGGTGCGGGAGTCTACCGAGACGGACGTACGCCAAATCCGGGAGTTGGCGTAGGGGCTACTTCCCAAACCGCCGCAGCCGCAGCGAGTTCGCCACCACCAGCACGGAGCTGGCAGCCATCGCGGCCCCGGCCACCATCGGGTTCAGCAGACCGAGTGCGGCGATCGGGATGCCGATTGTGTTGTAGAAGAACGCCCAGAACAGGTTGCTCTTGATGGTTCCGAGCGTCTTACGGGACAGCTCAATCGCCTGGGCCACCTGCTCGAGGCTGTTGCCCATCACGGTGAGGTCAGCCGCCTCGATGGCGACGTCGGTACCCGATCCCATCGCGATCCCAAGGTCCGCCTGGGCCAGTGCTGCGGCGTCATTCACGCCGTCACCGGCCATCGCCACGGTGGCGCCCGCGGCCTGAAGCCGCTTCACGGCGTCGACCTTCCCCTCGGGCAGCACGTCGGCCATCACGTCCTCGGGAGCAATGCCCACTTCCGCGGCGATCTTCCGCGCAACGGCCGCGTTGTCGCCGGTGAGGAGCATCGGCCGCAGCCCCAGCTCCTTCAACCGCGCGATCGCAGCAGCCGAGGACTCCTTCACGGTGTCCTGCAGGCTGATCAGCCCGGCAACGTCGCCGTCCACGGCAACCCAGATCGCGGTGGAGCCCGCTTCCTGTTCCGCCGCGAGAGCCGAACGGTGGGCGTCGGTGATGTCGACGTCGTTCTCCTCCAGCCAGCCAACCCGCCCAGCCAGCACGACGGCGCCGCCAACTTCGCCACGCACGCCCCCGCCCGCTGAGCTCACGAAATCGGTCACCGGAGGGTGCCCGGGAACGGCCGCCGCGATGGCGTGGGCAATCGGGTGCTCGCTCGCGGACTCGACGGCGGCAGCGAGGCTGAGTACGTCCTCGCGGCTCCGCGAACCGAGTACGACGACGTCCGTCACCGCGAGCTGCCCGCTCGTCACCGTGCCGGTCTTGTCCAGCACGATGGTGTCGACGGTGCGGGTGTCCTCGAGGACCTGCGGTCCGCGGATCAGGATGCCCAGCTGGGCTCCACGGCCCGTGCCGGTCAGGAGAGCGGTAGGTGTGGCGAGCCCCAGCGCGCACGGGCAGGCGATCACCAGCACGGCGACGGCGGCGGTAAACGCGGCCTGGATGTCACCGGCGAGCACAGCCCACAGGAGGAAAGTCACGACGGCGATCACCAGAACCACCGGCACGAACACGGCGCTGATGCGGTCCGCCAGCCGGGCAATCGGTGCCTTGCCACTCTGGGCCTGGCTGACCAGCCGGCCCATCTGTGCGAGCGTGGTCTCACTGCCCACGCGCGTGGCACGGACAACAAGCCGCCCGGAGGTGTTGATGGTGGCGCCCGTCACCGTACTGTCCGGTCCAACCTCCACCGGCACGGATTCGCCCGTGATGAGCGAAGTGTCGATTGCACTGCGACCCTCGACCACAAAGCCGTCCGTCGCGATCTTCTCGCCGGGCCGGACAACAAACTCGTCACCATGGACCAACGACGACGCCGGCACCTTGACCTCGACGCGCTCGCCGTCCTGCTCGCGCAGCACGGCGGCATCCTTCGCGCCCAGGTTAAGGAGTGATTTCAGCGCATCCCCGGCACGCTTCTTGGCGTTCGCCTCGAGGTAGCGTCCGAGGAGCAGGAAGGTGACGACGACGGCGGCAACCTCGAAGTACAGCGAATGCTCGGTCATGCCGGCCATGTCCATGCCAGCGTGTGCGGTGATCATCGGGTCCGCGATCAGCTGACCCAGCGAGAACAGGTAGGCCGCGGTCACGCCGATCGACACGAGCGTGTCCATGGTGGAGGCGAAGTGGCGCGCGTTGATCGCAGCAGCTTTGTGGAAGGACCACGCGGACCACGTGACCACCGGCGTGGTCAGTGCGAGAACCACCCAACCCCAGTGCGCAAACTGGAGTGCGGGGATCATGGAGATCAGGAAGACCGGCACCGTAAGGATTGCAGCGGTGATCAGCCGCGGCCTGAGCTGCGATGCGGTCCCGCCGTGGGACATGTGGTCGTGGGAGCCGTGCTCACCTTCGAGCCCGTCCGCGGCAGGCTCGCCCTCGACCGACGGGCCGGTGTGCTGTGGACGCGACAGGCGCGCCGTGTAGCCGGTGGCGTTCACGGTGTCCACGATGTCCTGGTCGGAGATGTGGTCCGGAACTGTCACGACCGCCGATTCCAGCGGCAGGTTCACACTGGCCTCAACGCCGTCGAGCTTGCCCAGCTTGCGCTCCACACGGCCTACGCAGGAAGCGCAGGTCATGCCCTCGATATTCAGTTCCACGGTTCGGGTGGTTTTCGCTGTTGCTGGCTCGGTGGTCATGGCAGTCCTTCCTTCTCATGAGCGGGCTGGGCCCGCCTTTACTTACGCGTCGTTGGAAACGACGAGGTATCCGGCTTCCGCGACGGCCTCGCCAATCTGCTCGGAGTCAAGGTCACCCTCGGAGGTGACGGTTGCGGTGGAGACCCCGCCCTTGTTCAGTTCCACGGTGACGTCCTGGACGCCGTTGATCGATTTGATTTCCTCAGTGACCGAGTCAACGCAGTGGCCGCAGGTCATTCCCGAAATGCTGACGGTAGTGGTGCTCATGGTGTTCTCCTTATGGGGTTGTGAATTACGACGAAAGGATTCAGCGCAGCAGCCGGCTGATGGCCGCCGAGGCTTCCTGCACTTTCTCATTGACCGCCCGGGGGTTCCCGGAGGCCTGTGACTCATTTGCGGCGCCGACAACGCAGTGCGCAATGTGCTCCTCAAGGAGCCCGATGCTCACCGCGTGCAGGGCCTTGTTGACAGCGGATACCTGGGTGAGGACGTCGATGCAGTATTTGTCCTCCTCCACCATCCGCGCGATTCCGCGCACCTGTCCCTCGATGCGCTTGAGCCGTTTGAGATAGGCCTCTTTATCAGCGGTGTAGCCATGCTCGGTGGTTGTTTGCGTCATGATTTCTCCTTCGACTCCTCTAACCTATACCCCTTGGGGGTATCAGTCAAGTACCCCCTAGGGGTATCGTGCGGGAACGATTCGCGGCATGCCTTACGTTAGATACGAAGACACGAAAGGCATTCCCTCATGACCCTCAACCTTGAGGCGTGGCAAAAGCGCGTCCTCCTCGTACTAGGCTTGCTGGCCATCGCCGGTCTCTTTGCGCTCGCGTTCACCGCCGGGCGCGTAGCAGCGGCACCGCAGCACCCGGGCAACACCAGCCCTGACGCAGGCTTTTCCCGCGATATGCAGGTGCACCATTCCCAGGCCGTGGAGATGTCGCGCATCGTACGGGACAAAAGCGACGACGTCGTCATCCGCACCATCGCGTACGACATCGCCATGACCCAGCAGCACCAGATCGGCCAGATGTTCGGCTGGCTCGAGGAGTGGGGACTGCCGCAGAGCAGCGACGCAGAGCGGATGGCATGGATGGCCGGGAGTGCGCATGCGCACAGCAACGACAACGACGCCGGTAGTACAGGAGGGGACATGCTCACCTCCGAGGGGCTCATGCCGGGCATGGCCACTCCCGAGGAGATGGAAGCTCTTTCCGACGCCACCGGCGAAGACGCCGAGCGCCTCTATCTCGAGCTGATGATCGACCACCACACGGCCGGCGTCGACATGGCGCAGGCGGGAGCCGACCTGGCGGGGGACCCGGCAGTGCGGGGGCTCGCCGAGAAGATGGCAGCCGGTCAGGCCACGGAGATTACGGCCATGGAAGGCCTCTTGGAACAGCTCTAGGCTTCCAGCCCGGTAGATTAGACCCCAACCCCACGTAGACACAGAAGGAATCAGCGCGTTGAACAAGAAGCGAGCACAGGAGAACCTGGACCGGCAGTCCCGTTTGGCAGAGATTCAGTCCAAGCAGCGGGCCAGTGATCGTAAGCGGAACTCGTTCATCTTCGGTGGGATCGCGCTGGTCATTGTGGCAATCATCGTGGCCGTGAGCCTGGTGATCGTGCAGCAGGTTCAGGAGAATGACCGCATCGACGCGCTCGCATCACAGGACATTGAGGGTGTCGAAACCATTGACGTCACTTCCTTCAACCACGTCGAGGGTCCGGTGGAGTATGAGCAGGCGCCTCCCGTCGGCGGCGACCACAGTGCAATCTGGACCAACTGTGGCGTCTACACCCAGCCCATCCCGAACGAGAACACTGTGCACTCGATGGAGCACGGCGCTGTGTGGATCACGTACCAGTCCGACCTCCCTCAGTCCGAGATCGATGCCTTGACTGACGTCGTCGGTGACCGGACGTACGTCCTGTTGAGCCCGTACGAAGGCCAGGAGTCCCCGATCATGGCGTCGGCCTGGGGTCTGCAGCTGGGCGTGGATTCAGCTGACGATGACCGCCTGCGCGCGTTCCTCGCCAGGTACGTCCAGGGTGAGCAGACCCGCGAGCCCGGCGCATCCTGCAGTGGGGCGCTAGACCCTTCCGCCTAGAGAACCACCTGAATCGACTCTTCAATCTATTGGAGAGTCGATTCTATTTAAGGGCGGCGGCCGCCTCTGCAACCAGTTCCGCACTCGTGACGTCGTAGTCCTCTTCGCCGCCGCCGGGGCCGGACCTCCCTGAAGGTGCGATACACGGGCTGAGAGGTGAACGCCGTCGAGCCCGGCAAAGCCGGGAATGTCAGCAACCCGCACGCCGCCTCCGGCCTGGATCTGGGGCGAACCCGCTGCAAGAATCCGCAACCGCCGCAGCACGGCGGTGCCTTCTCCGGCCGCCGGCGCACCGCCTGAAGTCAGCACACGGTCGACGCCCAGCCCGCGCAGCTGCGCTACCAGCTCAGCGGGACCGGCACCTCCGGACAGGAGAACGTCCACGCACCGGTGCACCGTGACCTCGGCCGCAGAATTCTCCGCCCGGGCGGCATCGCGAAGGCGGTCAATAACCTCGACGTCCAGCGACTGATCCCCAGGTGTCAACGCCCCGACGACGACGCCGGCCGCCCCCGCGCGCATGGCGTACCTGACGTCCGCGATCATCAGGTCCACCTCGCCCGGCGTGTAGACGTATCCGCCGCCGCGGGGGCGGATGAGTACATGCACCCCAATGCCCACCGCAACCGCCTGCTCGATGGTGGCGATCGACGGCGTCAGGCCACCCATGCGGAGTGCGGCACACAGCTCTACCCTGTCCGCACCGTGCTCCAAGGCGATCCGCGCGCCCGCTGCATCATGGACTGCTATTTCCAGTGTTGGCTTCATCCTCTTCAGCGTACGCAGTCGGCCGGGAAATCCAGCCTGCCAGCGCTAGCGGGGAGTCCGCAGGGTCCAGAAGGCGAGCCCCGCTGCGGCCACCATGAGTGCCGCCCCGATCGCCGAGGTCAGCACAACGCCGCTGTCGAAGGCGTGGAATGCGGACTCAAGCAATACGGATCCGGTCTGGGCAGGCAACTCCGACGCTACGTTCACGGCGCCGCCCAGCGTTTCTGTCGCCGTCGTGCCCTGTTCTGCACTCAGCCCCGCGGGGAGCGCGAGGTTCTGCTGGTAGGAGGCGAGGAGGATGCTGCCGAGGAGGGCGGTGCCGAAGACGGAACCGACCTCGTACGCGGTTTCGGAGACCGCTGACGCCGCGCCGGCCTTGGGTGCCGGGACGCTGGCGAGGATCAGGTCGTTGGAAATAGTTTCCGAAGCGCCGACGCCCGTGCCCAGCAGGACGAAAGCCGTCATGAGTGTGGCTACGGAGCCGTCCTGGCCGCTCACCGCGACAAGCACGTACGCCAGCGCCGAGAGCAGCAGCGCCGCAGGCACCACAATGTGCGGAGGAACCCGCTTGACGATCGGCACCACGCCCAGACCGGCGGCAATCGTCATGACCAGGCCTGGCATCAGGATCATGCCGGCCTCAAGCGGGCTGTGCCCGAGCACCAACTGAAGGTGCTGCGATACGAAGTACAGGAATCCGACCAGCGCGAAGATCGCCAGCAGGTTCACCAGCACGGCGCCGGTGAACGGGCGGACGGCGAAGAGCCGAACGTCCAGCATGGGGTTCTCACGCGTGAGCTGCCGCCGCACGAACATGGTGCCCGCCACCAGGCCGACGACGACGGCGGCAACGGCTACCGCCGTCGACCCGCCTTTGGCGAAGGTCTTGATGGCAAACACGATCGGCAGCATGGTGCCTACCGAAAGGACGATGCTCGCGTAGTCGACGCGGCCAGGATTCGGGTCGGAGGACTCGGGCACCAGCGACGGCGTGACGGCGAGGAGGACCAGCAGCACGGGGACGGCGAGGAGGAATACCGAGCCCCACCAGAAGTGCTCGAGGAGCGCGCCGCCGACCAGGGGGCCGAGGGCCGCGCCGGCGGAGAAACCTGCAGCCCAGACGGCAATCGCAACCCGCCGCTGGTTGCGGTCGAGGAAGATGTTGCGGATGAGCGAGAGGGTCGAGGGCATCAGCATGGCCCCGAAGACACCCAGGCCGACGCGGGCAGCGACGAGGAATTCGGCGGTCGGCGAGAAGGCCGCAGCTACCGAGAACAGGGCGAAGCCGGTTGCGCCGATCATGAGGAGCCGACGCCGGCCGAATCGGTCGCCGAAACTGCCCATGGCCACCAGGAGGCCGGCAAGCACGAGGGGGTAGCTGTCGATGATCCACAGGAGCGTGGTGCCGCTGGTGTTGAATGCCAGCGAGATTTCCGGCATGGCGAAGCTGAGCACGGTGTTATCGACAGCCACCAGGAGTACGGGCAGCATCAGGGCAGCCAGGGCCAGCCATTCGCGGCGGCCGGCGCGGGGAGCGGCGGTAATGATGTTCGGGGCGTCGATGTACTGCGTCATGAGTTAAAGCTATACCGTCCAGCCGGTACAGTAAAGTCGAAGATCGCCAGTATGATGAACCTCATGGCCAGTGCCCGTGAACGGATCCTCGACAGTTACGAAGACATCCTTATCCGGGACGGTGAACGCAGCGCAACCATGGAGTCCGTTGCTGCCGCCGCTGAAGTCTCCAAGGGCGGACTGCTCTACCATTTCCGGTCGAAAGAGGCGCTGGTGGATGGGCTGGCTGAGCGGCTCGAAGCACTCGCCACCCGCGACCGTGAGCTCATGGCGGCAGATCCGGAAGGGCCGGCCCGCTTCTACGTGCGTACATCCATGTACGAGAACAGCCCGTTGGACCGTGCTCTGGTGGCCATGGCACGGCTGGCGCAGCAGGGTCACCCCAAGGCGCAGGCCACCTTCACGCTGATTCAGGAGGAGTGGCTGAACGCGCTCGAGCAGCACCTGGGGAGCCGTCAGGTTGCGCGGGCCATCAAGCTGATAGGCGACGGCCTTTACTACGACGCCGCCTTCTTTGACGGCGCAGGCTCGGAGCGTCAGACCGAAGCGGATCTCCGGGACGTCCTGTCGATCGTTGACCTGATTGTGCGCGAGGGCTCCATGCCGGGCGGCGCCTAACCCGGCCCACGGAACTGACCTGGGCCCGTGCGCCGGCCCTGCTGCGGGTCTACGATGCACCCATGACTGAGCGAACGTGGGCAGGGCACGTGTTCATCGGAATGAGCGTCGACGGCATGATCGCGCGGGAGGATGACAGCCTCGACTGGCTGACCGGCGGCGCCGCCGGCGAGGCGGATGACCCGCAGGAGTCGGGCTTCGTTGAGTTCATGCAATCGGTTGACCATATGGTCATGGGCCGCAGCACCTATGAGGTCGTCCTGGCAATGGGTGAATGGTTCTACGGGGATACGCCCGTCCTGGTGCTGAGTTCGTCCTTGCAGACCGAAGACCCCCGGGTGCGTGTGGTGCGTTCGCTTGAGGAAGCGGTGGCAGTGCTCGACGACGACGGCGCCCGCAACGTCTACGTCGACGGCGGCAGGACGGTGCGGACCTTCCTTGCGGCCGGGCTCATCCGGACGCTCACGCTGACCCGGGTCCCAGTGCTGATAGGCGCGGGCAAACCGCTTTTTGGGGCTTTGCCGGGTGACCTCCAGCTGCGCCTCGATGAGGTGAAGGAATTCAAGGGCGGCGCTGTCCAGACGCGCTATACAGTACTTTGACGCACAGCCCTTGACGCCGTCGTCGTACTGCCATAATCTACAACCAAATGGTTGTAGATGAGCTTTCAGATGCCGAGGTCGATCAGCTGTTCCACGCGCTGGCGGATGCCACGCGTCGGGACATAGTCGCCCGTGCCATCAGCGGGGACCACTCAGTATCGGCGCTGGCCGCCCACTACGCCATGAGTTTCGCAGCGGTGCAGAAGCACGTTGCGGTGCTGGAGCGGGCCTCCCTTGTCACGAAGGAGAAGCGCGGACGGGAGCAGATTGTGCGGGCCAACCTGGATGCAGTACGCAGGGCGCGGAAGCTGCTGGACGAGTTCGAGAAGATCTGGCGGGACCGGGTGGACCGGATCGCCGACATTCTTGCGGAGAAGTAGCACTACAACCGAAAGTCAGCAGAGAGGGCAGTAACCATGGCTGTAATCAGTACGAAAGAGGATCTTGAGGCCCTGAGCCTTGAGTTGGTCGCGGAGTTCGACGCCGGCGTCGAGCGTGTCTGGCAGATCTGGGAGGATCCCCGGCAGCTCGAGCGCTGGTGGGGCCCGCCGACCTGGCCTGCCACGTTCGAGAAGTTCGAGTTCCAGCCCGACGGCGATGCGCACTATTTCATGACCGGACCGGACGGGGAGAAGAGCCGCGGCTGGTGGAAGTTCACGTCAATCGACGCTCCCCGGACCCTCGCGTTCGATGACGGATTCGCCGATGAAAACTACGCGCCGAACGAGTCGATGGGCGAGACCCACGCCGTCGTACGCCTGGAAGAGGCTGACGGCGGCCGCACCCGCATGACCATCAGATCGACTTTCGAGAGCGTGGAACAGTTGCAGCAAATGGTCGAGATGGGCATGGAAGAGGGCATGAAGCAGGCGATGGGGCAGATTGACGCCATCCTCGCCGAGCGCGCTTCGGTGTAGCGGAGCCGAAGCTCGCAGGTGAGATCCGGAATCCCGGCGCGTCTGAAGAGACACGCCGGGATTTCAGTGTCCAGGCTCCGGTGAAGTGAATGGTTTATGCCCTGAGGGATGGTGACAAACAACTGAAGCAGTGCATCGAGCGTCACCAATTACTCCTCAATGCTGACGTAAGTTCCGCGGCGCCGACCTAGGGTTGGGGACGTGACCTCGACGTCGAATGTTCCACGATCCCGAATATCGTTTTTGGATCCCCCACGATGGGTGCGTGTCGCCGCGCATGCTGCGGCGCTGGCGCCTCTTCCGTCCGCTATCTGGCGAATCTCTTTGATCTTTGGGTTCTCGGGCGGATTCACCGAGCAGGGATTAATCGACCTCGATGTAGCCGGATGGGGATGGGCTTACCTTTTGGTGCTCAGCCTGCTGACAGAGTTTTTCGCTTTGTTGACCCTTGGTCTCATCAAGCCATGGGGGGAGGTTTTACCTCGTTGGGTGCCGTTGGTTGGCGGGCGTCTGGTCCCTAAGGTTCCGGTGGTTTCCGTGGCCCTCACCGGCGCCGCTTTGTTGACCTTCCTGTGGACTCCACTGCTCTTTTGGTGGAGTACCCCCCACCCTGACATGACTGTGTCCGGAGCGAACCTGGTCGGGCTTCTGTACCTCCCCCTGGTCGCTTGGGGTCCATTGCTCGCTGTAGTCACCATCTCTTATGCCAGACGGCGTCGCGCGACAGATCCTCTATACCAGCCACGCTAGCCGGCCCGTACGGACAGCCTGCGTTGCTTCTATGACTCGCGAACGGGAGATGAGAGTCGGTCGAATCCGTAGCCGCTCGGTCGGGTTGGTTGATTTGGGAGGTGTGGCATTGGGGTACACCCATATGTAACGCGTCAGGAAGAACCGTTACTGCGTTGCAGTGACGTTGGTTGCAGATTTATGCAGCAGATGTACGCACAGTTTCAGAGATGACTCACACATCGGGCACCAGCCGATTCTCGGCCGCTGAAAGGTGTCTCGCGAACGCTGGGTTTTGAGACGTCGAAAGTGCGATACGTGCTGCTAACCGTGCCACGCCGTCGCGGACGGTAGCCTTTGGGACCTGTGATTCGAATGGGGCTAGGTTCTCACCCGCACCGTAGTCGTCGAAATAGAGTGGGCCATGCAGGGCTATCCCCGGATGACGCGTTGTTCTCGTGCAGTGGAGATGGCTGCGGTGCGGTTGTCGACGCCTAGCTTTTCGTAGATGTGGACGAGGTGGGTTTTGACGGTTGCTTCACTGATGAAGAGCTCTTTGGCAATCTGGCGATTGGGCATTCCCGTTGCGAGGAGTCCTAGGATTTGGATCTCCCGGCTACTCAGTGACGGCGCAGGATTTTGAATTCGACCCATTATCCTGGCCGCCACTTTGGGTGCGAGAGCGGTCTGGCCGATCGCGGCTGACTGCACGGCCTGGCAGATTTGTTCTGGTGGCGCGTCCTTGAGCATGTATCCGCTGGCGCCGGCTTCAACTGCGGCCATGATGTCGGCGTCCGAGTCATACGTAGTCAGGATGAGCACAGGTGGTGCGGCGGTGAGTTTTTTGATTTCCCTGGTTGCAGTTACTCCGTCCATTCCTTCCCCCATTTGGAGGTCCATGAGAACGACGTCCACTCGTTGGGACAGGCTGATTGCTTTTTTCAGGGCGGATATCGCTTCGGTTCCGTCGGAAGCTTCCGCTACAACCGTGATTCCTTCGAAGTCGCTGAGCATGGCTCGTAGCCCGGCACGGACCACGGGATGATCGTCTACGAGGAGGACCTTGATCTCAGCCATGGGATTGTTCGCTTTCGAGGGGGTCCAGGGGCATCCGGATAGCAACAACCGTTCCCTCACCCGGGGCTGATTCGATTTCTACGATTCCGCCCATGGAAGTGACCCGTTCACGCACAGATCGGAGACCGAATCCTGTGCCGTCTAGCCGAACCGTCGGCTTTGCGAGAGCAGCGGGGGCGTCGAAGCCGGAGCCATTGTCGTAAATATCCATGGTGACGTCCGAGCCGATGAATCCGAGTGTCAGGACAGCAGTGCTGGCGTGGGCATGCTGGGCTACGTTGGACAGGGTTGATTGTGCGATCCGCAGCAGAGTGATTTCGTACGGTGGGGGCAACGGAACGGGGTCTCCGTCGAGTTCGAACCGGCACCGTAGGGTCGAACCTTGTGCTGCAGCCTCACGCTCGGTGTTAGCGCAGACACGGCGCAGCCTAACAATCAATGACTCTGCGCCGGCGTCGTAGGAGCTTAGCCCGCGTACGAAACGTCGTGCTTCATCGAGGTTCTCGGAAGCAACGGACTGAATAGTTCGGATTCTTTCCTTTGTGAGCGCAGTTGTCCCGGTATCGAGTGACTTTTCGGCGGCGCGGGAAATCAGGACGATACTGGACAGGCCTTGGGCCAGCGTGTCGTGAATCTCTCGGGCAAGTCGTTCGCGTTCAGCGATGACTCCCGATTCGTGCTGGGTTCGGGCAAGGGCTGCTCTGGTGTTGCGAAGTTCATCGAGCGCTCGGCGCTGGTTGACTCCCTCGGAGTAGAGGCTCTGGTAGACGATCGCCATGACCACTGCGAACACGGCACCGAAGCTGGGCCCGAGGATCATTGCCGCGTGTAGTTCCCCGCTTTGATTCCATTGCGCCGCTGATACCGCGCCAGTCATCAGGAGGACGGCCACAATGGCGTGTTTCGTGGTGAGCAGATGAAGGTGAAGAAAGAATAGTGGAAAAGCGAGCCATGAAAAGTCTGCGCTGAGAATTAGCAGGATCAACCACAGTGCGGTGATACTGGCCAGCCAAACTTTGCTGTAACGGCGTGGGTCCAAGTCCCAGAGGGGCGCCGCTCCGTCGGCCACACGCTTTTCGACGAGTGTCCCGGCGAGATAGAGGGCAGCCAGAACCACGGAAATCATGAGGGCAAACCAGCTGGCCGCCCGGTGTGGGGTCATCATTGTGCCGGCAGCGCCGACGACGAGGAGTGTTGCGAACCCCACATGAAGGGTCACGCGCAGCACCTTCAACACTGCTGCTCCTGCAAGAGGTTCGGGTACCGCAGCAGAAGAAGCTTTTCTCTCTGTTTCCCGAGTACTGCCGACGGCCTTAGTCGCTCCGGCGTCGGCATGGTCAGGCATGTGTCCACTTTATCGGCGCGGTATCGGGTAGGCATCAACCAAACGGTTGACCACTGAATCAACCCTGCAACGTCGACCAATCAACCGGGATCACGATGTGCCCGAATCCTATCCGTCGCAGAGTGGAAGTACGCCTTAAAAGGCGTACCAACGAACCAGATCACCTGCGGAAGAGGAACACAGCATGTACTTAGCACTACGAGATATTCGCTTCGCGAAGGGCCGTTTTGCCCTGATGGGATCCGTAGTTGCGCTGATCACGCTTCTGCTCGTCATGCTCTCCGGTCTCACCGCCGGACTGGCAAACCAGTCGACCTCTGGCATCGAGGAGCTTAACGCGACGACCATCGCATTCGGCGCTCCCGAGGGCGACGAGCCGAAAGCTTCCTACACCGAATCGCAGGTGAGCGCTGATCAACTCCGCGCCTGGCAACAGGCCGACGGGGTAGTGAACGCGGAAGCTCTGGGTATCAGCCAGGCTCGAATCCAATCCGGGGGAACCGCCAACGCTGCAGTCTTCGGATCGATTCCAGATGGTGCGCTGGCACCAGATCAACTGAGCACAGGCAGCGCCGTTGTCAGCAACCAGCTAGCCATCGATCTAGGACTCGCTGTCGGGGACACTGCCAGTATTAACGGCACCGACCTCCGGGTTGCGGCGATCATCGAAGACCAGTGGTACAGCCATACCCCGGTGGTTTGGACCACCCTGACGGATTGGCAGGACCTATCCCGTGCCTCCGCAGACACGGATGTCATCGGCACCGTCATCGCCGCCACGTACGACGACGCCGCGGGCCAGCTGACAGACATTGACCGGACGGCCGGAACAACCAGTGCCACCACGACGGAGAGCTTCAGCGCCCTGGCCTCCTTCGGGTCGGAGAACGGATCGCTAAAGATGATGCAGGGCTTCCTCTATGGGATTTCGGCTCTGGTAATAGTCGCGTTCCTGACTGTTTGGACAGTCCAACGCACCCGTGACATCGCCGTTCTCAAAGCCCTGGGCGGGTCAAACAAGTACATCCTTGGGGACGCGATGACCCAGGCAGCAATTGTCCTTATTGCAGGCACCAGCGTCGGAGGGATCCTGGGGCTGGGGGGCGGACTGATAGCCATCCAGGCCGCGCCCTTCACGATCTCACCCGCCACCACACTCGTCCCCATCATCGGCATCGTCCTGCTGGGCTTGGCCGGATCGGTGCTAGCGGTCCGCCGCGTCACCAAAATCGACCCGCTGATCGCCCTCGGCGGCAACTAAACCATCCACAGGCCTCACCCAGCAAACGAAAAGGGAAACCCCATGAACGGCACACCTACCCTGAACCTGGTCAACGTGACCCTTGAATACTCCGATGGCGACTCAGGCACCCTCAAAGCCCTAGACAACGTCAACCTCTCAGCCTCCGCAGGAACACTCACCTCACTCGTCGGGCCCTCGGGCTCCGGTAAGTCCAGTCTTCTGGCGGTCGCGGCGACCCTTGTCCGCCCAACCAGCGGACACATCACTATCAACGGAATCGATGCGACCACGCTGACCGATCAAGACCGAACAACACTGCGCCGCGAAGAGGTCGGCATCATTTTTCAACAACCAAACCTCCTGGCATCGCTGACCGCCATGGAGCAATTGATTGTGGGGGAACACCTGCGTGGTACCGCCCCTCGAGCCGCCCGCCCCCGCGCAATGGAAATGCTCGAAACGGTTGGCCTTTCCGATGCCGCCGGCCGCCGCCCACATCAGCTATCGGGCGGACAACGTCAACGCGTCAACATAGCCCGGGCCCTCATGGGCGAACCAACGGTACTGCTAGTCGATGAACCCACCGCGGCCCTGGACCACGAACGATCCGACTCGATCATCCGGTTGCTCTGCAGAATCACCCGAGAATTTCAGGTCGCGACGGTCATGGTCACCCACGACACCGAATTCGTTCCGCTTACCGACGCTGTCGCCGTCATGCGCGACGGCAGGCTCTCCGCATCCGAGCTCATCTCCTCCTAACAACCCTCACGGAACCAAACTAAGGAAGACCATGAAACGCCTCTACTACGCTGCCCTCACCTACATGATCCTGGGACTGGCCGCAGGCCTGTTCTACCGCGAATTCACCAAAACAAACGACTACACCGGGGACACCCAGCTCACAGTCACCCACACCCACATCCTGGCGCTTGGCATGCTCATGTTCCTGATCGTCCTCACCCTGGACAAACAATTCTCGCTATCTGAATCCAAGCTGTTTAGTTGGTTCTTCTGGCTCTACAACGCCGGCCTACTCACAACAGTCGCCATGCTGACCGTCAACGGAATTAACGAAGTCCGAGGCACCGCGGAAACATCCGCGGCTATCGCTGGCATAGCGGGGATAGGACACATCCTTCTTACTACTGGCCTGATCTGCCTCTTCCTCACACTAGGGCCGAGGGTAAAGGACAAAAGAATGAGCATCACGAAGCCCTTTAGCGAAACTCATCAAACCGGCTGAGATATCCAATTCACAGCTCCGCACTGAGTCTATTTGGCGAGGGTGGCTAGTAGCGGGCTTATCCGGTAGGGAATGGGTTGGCGAAGGAACATGCTTGTTCTGGTTCGGAGGATTCCTGGGCAGAGTCGTATTTCCTCTGATACCCGGTACAGATCATCGGGGTCCCGTGCCACTACCCGGCAGAGAAGGTCTGTTTCTCCCGCCGGGGCGAGGCATTCGATGACTTCCGGGATGGCACGCAAGCCCTCCACTGCAATGTCGATCCTGTGTTGGTCAAGCTCGGCCGCTACATGGGCGGAGATACCCATGCCGAGGGCTGCTGGATCGATCCGGACGCTGTTGGCCCTGAGCACTCCCAAGCGCTCGTACCGTTCCAAGCGGGCTTGAACGGTTCCGCGGGCGAGACCTGTGCGATGTGCGATCGCGAGGATGGTCATTCTGGGATCAGCGTCCAGCGCCTCGAGGACAGCACGATCGATCGCGTCATTAATCGGGCGTCCTGCTTTGTCGACAACCATGGCTTTCCTTCTTCTCGCGGTCAGGGTGACCAGTTTTGACGATCTAGCGGACTGAGGCGTAGTCAGATTGACCAGTACTTGTCCCTACTGTTGCACAGACAATCGATTTTCCGGCTAGATAGGTGACAGAACGCCCGGAAAGGTACAGCTTTTTTTGGGTTTCGGGAAGCATTCGAGGAGCACACCTCCTCCTCGGTTGCTGGAAGTGTGCTCCTACGACGAGTTACCGTCCGTCCGCTGCGTCATCCCTGCACGGTTTCCCACCACCTCACCTTCCGGTTGCCTCGCGGGAAGAATATGCCTACCACTGAAAGCGATTTTCCCCCAAGCAAATGGACTGTCCGCAAACGACGGTGCACAGAATTGGCGCTCCATATTCGCAAAACTGTTTGCCGCCGTGGCAAAATTGAGCGATGACCTCAGACTACGAATCCGTCCTCGACGCCGTCGGTCCACGCCTCCGCGCGCTGAGGGTTCAACGCAACCTGACGCTCAATGACGTGTCTGCAGCATCGGGGGTGTCGGTGAGCACCCTGTCCCGTCTCGAGTCCGGCCAGCGGCGCCCTAACCTCGAGCTGCTCCTGCCTATTGCGCAGTTGTACGGCGTACCGCTCGACGATCTGGTTGGCGCTCCGCTAACCGGCGATCCGCGGATCCACCTGCGGCCCATAGAGCACCACGGCATGACGGCCATTCCCCTGACGCGGCGCCCCGGCGGCGTCCAGGCCTTCAAGATGGTGCTCCCCGGAAACGCGCGTGGCACCGAGCCGAACCTGCAGGTCCACGAGGGTTACGAGTGGCTGTACATCCTGAACGGATCACTGCGGCTGGTACTTGGCGAGAATGATTTCGTGCTCGGGCCGGGCGAGGCCGCCGAGTTCGACACCCACACACCGCACTGGTTCGCGAGCGCCAACGGCCAGGCGGTGGAGT
The DNA here is from genome assembly GCF_055361185.1 of Arthrobacter sp. TRD_SC_6. Taxonomy (NCBI): domain Bacteria; kingdom Bacillati; phylum Actinomycetota; class Actinomycetes; order Micrococcales; family Micrococcaceae; genus Arthrobacter; species Arthrobacter sp. TRD_SC_6. The sequence continues at coordinate 720,193 of NZ_CM143953.1, read as the reverse complement.
TCATCAGCCTCTTCGGCCAACAGGGCGAACGCATGCATGTCCGCGCCCGGCCGAAACTGTCCTGAAGTGTCCTGACCCCGGCCGAAGCCGGGTCAGGACCGGGGTCAGCGACAGATCAGGCCTTGACCGCCAGCACGTTGCACTTCGATCCCAGCAGTATGGCTTGCGCCGTCGATCCCATGATCAGTTTGCCAACCGGGGTGCGGTGGCGGAGCCCGATGACGATGAGGTCTGCTGAGTGACGCTCCGCCGCCTCAAGTACCACCTCCGCAGCGGTGTCCCGAGAGGTACCGTGATCCACTGTGAACTCGACCCCCGCATCCCGAAAGATCTCCTGAATCCGGGCCATGTCGTCGTCGTCGGCGTAGGCCGGGTCCACCAGGCGGTCGGCCCGGGTGGTATTGACGACGACGACGGCACCGCCCCGTTGCTTCGCCTCACCGATTGCTGCGGCAGCCGCAGCATCGCCAAGTGCGTTCGGCACATAGCCGAGCACGATCGAGCTCATCGTTCTCCGTCCTTCACGTTGACTGCTTCGGTATGAGGCTCAGTGGCGACCTCTGATTCCATCGCCTGCTGCCTGCGCCTAAGCCAGAAGGACAGGGCGAAAATGACCAGGAGTGCTATATAGATTCCCGCCGCGATCGGCGTGCTGACCAGGGCGATTGGGTCACCCTGAGAGATTGCCAGCGACCGCCGCAGCTGATCCTCAAAGATGGGGCCGAGGATGATCCCGACTACCAGCGGTGCAATGGGATAGCCATAGCGGCGCATGAAGAATCCCAGAACACCGACAATGAGCAGGATGAAAACGTCCACGGGCGTGAAGTTGACCGAGAAGGCCCCCATCGCTGCGAAAACGAGAATCCCTGCATAGAGATAAGGGCGGGGGATCTGGAGGATCTTCACCCAGATGCCCACGAGCGGCAGGTTCAGCACCAACAGCATCAGGTTGCCTACATAGAGGCTTGCGATGAGTGCCCATACCAGCGCGCCCTCGACCTCGAACAGCAGCGGACCGGGCTGGATGTTGTAGCGCTGGAACGCGACGAGCATCATTGCTGCTGTCGCCGTCGTCGGAATACCCAGGGTCAGCAGGGGGACCAGCACGCCAGCCGCAGCCGCATTGTTCGCGGCCTCCGGACCGGCAACTCCTTCGATGGCACCCTTGCCGAACTGCTTGCGCCGCTCACCCTTGGCAAGCTTTCGTTCCGACGCATAGGAAAGGAAGGTGGCGACGTCGGCCCCTCCGGCCGGGATGGTGCCGACCGGGAAGCCGATGAAGGTTCCGCGCAGCCAGGGCTTCCACGAGCGTTTCCAGTCTTCGCGCCGCATCCAGCTGGTCCAGCGTCCCGCAACCGGGATCACCTTGACCGGACCGTGGCGTAGCCGTGAAGCGACGTAGAGTGCCTCGCCGACGGCGAAGAGCGCCACCGCAACCAGGACGACGTCGATCCCGTCCGCGAGGAAGGGGCTACCGAATGTATAGCGCTGCTGCGCGGTAAGGGCGTCGACGCCCATGAGGGCGATGAACAGGCCAAGTGCCAGGGACGCCAGGCCCCGCAACGCTGAGGCCCCGAGCAACGCACCGACGGTCAGGAAAGCAACGATCATCAGGGCCACGTACTCGGTCGGCCCGATCTGCACCGCGAATTCGGCAACGTAGGGAGCGACGAAGCTCAGCAGCACCGTGGCGATCGTCCCCGCGATGAAGGAGCCGATCGCCGCCGTCGCAAGCGCTGCAGCTCCCCGGCCCGCCTTCGCCATCTTGTTGCCCTCGAGGGCTGTGACAATGGACGCTGATTCGCCGGGTGTGTTGAGCAGGATCGAGGTGGTGGAGCCGCCGTACATACCGCCGTAGTAGATCCCCGCGAAGACGATGATCGCCGCCGTGGGGTCGAGGCTGTAGGTGATGGGCATCAGCAGGGCAACGGTCATTGCCGGACCGATACCGGGCAGCACGCCGACGGCGGTTCCAACGAGCACTCCGCCCAGCGCATACAGCAGGTAGATGGGCTGCATGGCGACACTGAAGCCCTCAAGCAGTGCAAGGAAGTTATCCATTGAAGATTTCCACCCCTTCCAGGAGGAACCCCGGCGGCAGGGAGACGCCGAGCAGCCCGGCGAAGACGAACTGAAGGATCAGGGCGAGTACGACGGCGATAATCGCGTTACGCCACCAGGGCTTGGCTCCGAGGGACCAGGCGGCGCCAAAGAACAGCACGGCCGCCGCCACGGGCCAGCCCAGCGGGACGATGAGCGCGATGTGGACCGCAAGGAACCCGACGAGCTTGCCGACGGTGAGCCAGTCCGTCTTCACATTGGGATCAATATCCTCGCCCTCTTCGGCTGCGCCGGTGTGTCCGCGCAGCAACTGGATGACGAGACCGACCCCGATCACCACGAGGATCCCCGACACGATGAACGGGAAGACCTTGGGACCCACCACGCCAGCGGATGGGGGAACGGGAATACCTGCCCCGGCAACGAAGCCGATGACTCCGATCAGGACGATGATCCCCGCGAAGACGAGTTCTCCGATAGGCCGGGCGGGTGCGGCGTCAACACCGTTTCCGCCCGGCGACTGCTTGGTGGGAACGCTCATGACTGTTACAGCAGGCCGATCTCGGTGAGCGTGGTCTTGACCGTGGCGATGTCCTCTTCGAGGAAGGTACCGAATTCATCTCCGGCGAGGAATGCGTCCGACCACGCGTTCGTTTCGAGGGTGGCCTTCCAGGTCTCGGTTTCCGCCATTTCGGTGACCAGTGCCGTCAGCTCAGCAGCCTTCGCCTCGTCGATGTTTCCCGGTGCGACTACGCCGCGCCAGTTGGTCAGGACGAGGTCCACACCCTCGTCAGTGAGAGTTGGGACATCGGGAAGCTGGGCGGCTGGCTCCTCACCCGATACGGCGAGTGCGCGGAGCTTGCCGGCCTTCACCTGCTCTGCGTATTCACCCACACCGGAAATGCCGGCCTGCACCTTGTTGCCCAGCAGCGCGGCGAGCGATTCTCCACCACCCGAGTAGGGAATGTAGTTGAGGTTCTCCGGGCTGATACCGGATTCCTTCAGCATCTGGCCGGCCAGGATGTGGTCAGCTCCACCGGCGGATCCACCGGTCACCGCGACGCCCTGGCCGTCTGCCTTAATGGCTGAGAGGAGATCATCGATGGTTTCGAAAGGGGAGTCCGCGGGTACGACGACGATCAGCGGCTCTTCCGTGAGCCTGGCAATCGGTGTGGTGTCCTCGATCCGGTTGGCTGCTGCGTTGGTTTCCACGGCACCGACCATGACGTAACCCATGACCATCAACGTGTCAGGGTTCTGCTCGGTCGCCAGCTGTGCCAGGCCGTTTGTGCCGCCCGCACCGCCTACGTTCACGACGGACGCGTTGCCCACCAAGTCGTTTTCCTGCAGGTCCTTCTGCATTGCACGCCCGGTCTGGTCCCAACCGCCACCGGGATCGGCGGGAACGATGATGTTGAGCCGATCGATACCGGCCTCCTCAGATCCACCGCCGGTGGAGCTGCCGCATGCGGACAGGGCGAGGACAGATGCGAGGCCGATGGTGCCCACAGCCGAAAAGCGCTTCATTGTGCTATCGAGCTTCATTGTGACGGGGTTCCTTCCTAGAACGGGTCAGAACATGTGATGTGCCTCACCACAGGTTCTGGTCAAGCGTAGGGAGGGGAATTTGGTTTAGGAACCATACGGTCACAACGTGCTTAGTGGTCTTTATGAACATGGAATCAACGGCCCTCCATACCGTTCTACGTGCCAAAATGTAAAGATGATCCGGTCAATGTCGCTTAGATCACAGTTGTTCTTCCTGCAACTGCTGATCGTGCTGGTCGTTGTGCTTGTAGCCGGTTCAGTGGCGGTGCGGATGCAGGAGCAGCAGATCCGCGACGCCTACCAGTCGCGAATGGTCGGAGTAGCCCGCTCTGTTGCCCAGTTGCCGTCTGTCGTTGACGCCTTTGATGACCCCGACCCCAGTTCGGTGATCCAGCCCATCGCCGAGCTCACCACCCAGGCAACCGGCGTCACCTACGTAGTGGTGACCGACGACGCCGGGATCCGCTACTCGCACCCCAACCCGGACCTGATTGGGCGGATGGTCTCCACAGACCCGTCCGTTCCGCTGTCCGGTGAGACCTTCATCGGCACGCAGACCGGAACGCTCGGAGAATCCTGGCGGGTGAAGGTGCCGATCTGGGCTGACGACGGAACCATCATCGGGACCGCGTCCGTGGGAACGCTCGAGTCAACCCTCGCTGCCGACCTGCAGGAAGACCTGCCGGAGCTCCTCGGGTGGCTGGTCATTGCTGCGCTCGCCGGAACCGCCGGTTCAATCTGGATCTCCCGCCTGATCTGGCTGAGGATCTACCAGCTTGAACCGGAAGAGATAGCCGGGCTGCTGGAAACCCGGGACGCCATGATTCACGGGATCGGGGAGGGCGTCGTCGCAGTTGACGAGCAGGGCCGGATCGCGGTGCTCAATGACGAAGCCAAGAGATTGCTCGATCTCGGGGACGACGCCCAGGGGCGGCTCGCCAGGGACGTACTTGAGCCCGCGCTGGACCGGATGTTCGGTTTGGCGGGCGATGCTGATGAAACGGTCCTCGTGGGGGAGCGGGTGCTCCTCGCACGGGCGAGTGACGCCGTCGTCGACGGTCGCCGGGTGGGCAGCGTCCTCATCCTGCGTGACCGGACCGAACTGCACCAGCTACTGCTGGACCTCGACGGCGCCCGCGACGTCACCCAGGCGCTGCGAAGCCAGGCCCACGAGTTCGCCAACAAGATGCACGTCATTTCCGGGCTGTTGGAACTTGGGCGCACCAGCCAGGCGGTGGACTTCATTTCCCGTTCCGGCCACGGCGGCTCGGTTGTCTCCGGTGAACTGTCACCGGGAGTGACGGACCCTGACGTCGCGAGCCTGCTCATGGCCAAGAGCACCATCTGCGCGGAGAAGGGCATTTCCCTGCTGGTGGATGAAGGTTCCACCCTTGACCCGGACGGCAGCACTGACCCAGTGACGGTGCTCGGCAACCTGATTGACAACGCGATGGAAGCGATCGGGTCCAACGGTGTCATTCATGTTCGGCTCGATACCCATGAGCAGGGATGCTCGCTTACGGTGTCGGACAACGGTCCCGGCATTCCTGAGGAGCTGCACGAGCGCATCTTTTCCTCCGGTTTCTCGACGAAGGAATCCGCGGGGGCGGGCTCGCGCGGATTCGGCCTGGCACTGGTCCAGCGGGTCGCGCAACGCCGAAATGGTGCTGTGATCATCGAAGAGTCCGTGCTCGGGGGTGCGGAGATAACTGTCACACTGGGCCCCGACCCGACTGATGACCGCGCGGCACGGACGGCCCACCGGGAACCGCTGGTGCTGTGAGGGCCATCAGGACGCTGGTCGTCGATGACGACCAGGAAATTGCCGGTGTTCACACGGGGTTCCTGCTGGCGCATGGCGGCTTCGAGGTCGTCGGCGTCGTCCACTCGGGGGAGGCCGCGCTGGCGAAGATCCGCGCGCTGAAGCCGGAGTTGGTGCTGCTCGATATCCACTTGCCGGATATTTCCGGGATCGAGGTGCTGCGCGCCGCGAGGAATCTGCCTGGCGAACCCGTGGACATCATCGCCATCACCGCGGCGCGGGAGCTCGAAACTGTTCGCGCGGCCATGGCAGGTGGGGTGCTGCACTATCTGGTGAAGCCGTTCAATTCGCGCGTGCTGATGCAACGGCTCGACGACTACGTGCAGCACCGGACGAGGATCCTGGAGCATAGCTCCTCGAAGTCGGGCCTTGATCAGGAGAGAATCGACAGGTTGCTGGCAACTGTGCCAGACGGTGGTCCCGCAGGCCGTCCGCCCATCTCCCGGGGAGTGCCCAAAGGGCTCTCGGAACCGACCCTGGAATCAGTGATCGGAGCGCTGCGTTCGGCGCCGGACGGTGCGTCAGCGTCCGAGATCGCAACTCGGTTAGGCCTTGCGAGGGTGAGCGCGCGCCGGTACCTCGAGTTTCTCGTTACCCAGGGCAGCGCGCGCATTGTGCCGAAGTACGGGACGGCGGGACGGCCGGAAAAGTTCTACGTCTGGACGCGCGCGTAAACATTCAGACGTGTCGCAGGTACCGCTCAGGCGCTTTCAGGAACTCGCGCCAGTTGTGGACGAGGTCCAGGTCCTCCCAGGCTCGCTCCCGCAAGCCCCAGTCACCCACTTCGAGGATGCGCGCACCTGGCAGGGCGGCGAGCAGGGGCGAGTGCGTGGACAGAATCACCTGCGACTTCCCTTCCGCGAGCAACTGTTTCAGGACCCCCGCCAGGGCAAGGCAGCCGGAAAAGGACAGCGCTGACTCGGGCTCATCGAGCACCCAGAGCCCCGCTCCACGGAACCGGTCCACGGCGAGCTCGAGGAAGGATTCGCCGTGTGACATCTCGTGGAAAGCCGCGTCACGCGGCCCAGGATTCTTCTCCAGGTAGGTGAAGAACCCGTGCATGGTTTCGGCCCGGAGGAAGTACCCACGCCGGGTGGTCCCGGCGTTGCGGACCAGCTGCAGGTGCTCGGACAGCTCAGACTCGGAAGCCCGCGTACGGTGCATCGCGCCCGTCGAGCCGCCTTCCACCGAAAGCCCGTACGCAGCCGCGATTGCCTCCACCAGTGTGGACTTACCTGACCCGTTCTCTCCGACGAAGATTGTCGCAGGTCCGAGGTCCAGGCCCTTCTCGAGCAGCTGTGCAACTGGTGGCAGCGTGGCCGGCCACTTACCGCGCTCGAGAGGCTCTGCCTGCCGCTCCTCAAGCCGCCGAATGGGGTACCGGTCGAATGCCATGACCCCAGTCTTGCAGCCCCCGCCGACACGCTGCGGTACTACCCTGAGCACATGGACGTTCAGCTGATCTTCCCGCACCAACTCTTCGAGGAACATCTGCTGGCCCCCGCGTCCAGGCGCTACATCCTCGTGGAGGATGACCTGTTCTTCCGCCAGTACGCATTTCACGTACAGAAACTGATCCTGCACCGGGCGAGCATGAAAGCCTTCGCGCGCCGGCTGGAGAAATCGGGCCGCGAGGTCGAGTATGTCGAGTCCAGCTCAACCCAGCCAAGCCAGGAGCGGCTCGTTGAATTATTGCGTAGTGCCGGGGCAACCACCTGCACCTATTACGACGTCGTCGACGACTGGCTGCAGCAGCGCCTTACCCATACGCTGGGGCAGCTGGGAATCGAACCAACCGTCGAGGAGAGCCCGTCCTTCATCTGCAGCATGCCTGACCTGCAGCAGTACTTTTCCGGTAACGGCTGGCGCATGCAGAACTTCTACGAATGGCAGCGCAAACGCCTCGGCGTGCTCATCGAGGAGGATGGCGGCCCAACTGGCGGACGGTGGAGCTTCGACACCGAGAACCGCAAAAAGCTGCCGAAGAAGCTCATGGTGCCCGTCCTCCCAACCTTTAACGAGAACGACGACGACGTCAGGTTCGCCCGGGAATGGGTCGGGGAAGAGTTTCCGGACAATCCGGGATCTGCCGACAATTTCAATTGGCCGGTCACGCACGATGCAGCGTCCGACGCCCTGGAGGCCTTCCTTGCGGAGCGCTTCGAGCTCTTCGGTCCCTATGAGGACGCTATCTCCGAACCCCACTCCTACCTGTTCCACTCAGCCCTCAGCTCAAGCCTCAACACGGGGCTGCTCAACCCGGCCGACGTCGTCGAACTCGCCCTCGACTTCGCTGCGCGGCACAACACTCCCATCGCGAGTGTCGAGGGTTTCGTGCGCCAGATCATCGGGTGGCGCGAGTACATGCGGGCGTCCTACGCGCTGCATGGCAGGCAGATCCGCAGCGGGAACCGCCTCGGCATGACCAGACGGCTGGATGGCTCCTGGTACGAGGGCACCACGGGCATCGAGCCTATGGACACGGTCATCCGACGGGTTCTCAAAACCGCCTACGCCCATCACATCGAGCGGCTCATGGTGCTGGGAAACGCGGCAGCCCTGCTCCGGATCCACCCGGATGACACCTACGAGTGGTTCATGACCATGTTCATCGACGCCTATGACTGGGTGATGGTCCCTAACGTCTACGCGATGAGCCAGTTCGCCGTCGGCAACGCCATCACCACCAAGCCATACGTCAGCGGCAGCAACTACCTGAGGAAGATGAGCGACCTGCCAAAGGGGGATTGGCAACTCACGTGGGATGCGCTGTACTGGCAGTTCGTCGCGGATTACCGCGAGTTGCTGGCGCGGAATCCCCGGTCGAGCATGAGTGTGCGCCTCCTTGACCGGATGGACGAGACCCGTCGCGACGAGTTGGCCGTTGAGGCGAAGCGTTGGCTTACCTGAGTGAGTCCGGGTAGCAGAACGGTATCCACGGGCGGGCATCCGGGCTAGGCTCGAACGGTAAGGTCAGGCGGGTAGAGGGCGCCAGACATAGCGAAGATGCATCGAAGACGCAAGGAACTCACCATGTCTGAAAATACCTCTCCTGATACCAGTCACAACATCCGCGACTGGGCAGATCTCGCTGAAGAAATGTGGTCCTACCTGACCGGCAAGGGTGCTGCTGTCAATTACAGCTTCATCGACATGACGGTCGAAGTGCCTCGCGACATCGGCCCCGACGCGCCACGCGCCACCTGGAAACTGAACGGAACATTGCGCGTGACCACCAGCGACAATGACGCCCAGGGTTCAGACGCCCACCGGGGTTAATCCATGCCACGCCGGGTCCGGCTGGACATCGACCTCGCCTTTTCCGTCACGGACCAGTCCGACGACGGCGGGACCCAGAGCGGAACCGTGAAAGCGGCCGGCACTGAGGTCACCATCTTCTGCGAGGACCCATCCGTCGCTTCCTTCGGTGGAGCAGGTTCTCTGGACAGCGTCCGCAATCTGGCAGCCGGGCTCGCCGAGCAGGGCCTCACAGTCACCGTGACGGGCCCGAGCGGCACCATCGTCAGCATCGGCACGGTGGATACTTCCATGGTGCAGCGCCTGATGACCCGGTCCCCACACATCCGCGTTGGTTCCCCGGCTGCGTTGGCGCCCCTGATCCGGACGCGCGGCAGGAGCAACAACTCTCCCCAACTGCCCCCTTCGACCCCGTTCCCACTTGTTCCGACGGTCAACCGCAGGATCAAGCGGCAGGTGACTACCACCCATGCCGCCCCCGGCAGCGGGCGCCCGCGGCTGATCTTCGTCCAGAACTCCGAACGCTACAGCGGGCAGATCCCCAGGGAGTTCAATCTCGGCGAGGTCAGCACCGTGATGGGGAGCGCGCCGGACTCCGACCTGGTGTTACCCGGGCTGCTCCCGGTCCACGCGACAGTGGAACACAACGCCAACGACGAATACGTTCTTGTTCCGGTTGGACCAGTGAGCGGAAGCGTCAGCTCGTTGGGCCCCACCATCCTCCGGACGGGAGCGCGTGTGCACCTCGGGGACTGGTGTTTTGCCTACTTCCGCGAAGAGTATGCGGACCACGGCCGTCCCTTCGGCGGTAGGAGCGGCGGCGAGCTGGCTTACCAGCGGCCGCAGTTCGATCCCCGAACGGGCTCGGTCGAGGAGGATGGATCAATCGGATACGGTGATTACCGCCAAAATCCGCGGTGAGCATGGATAGCGTCGAATTGCTCCTGGACCCGGCATCCGAGGAGTCCGTCCTGACGGACTGGAACATGCTGCTGGAGGCTGGCCTCCCGTCGCAGGCACGGCACACCGCGGCCTCGAACCGTCCGCACGTCACGCTCGTTGCAGCCCCGTCCATCCCATCGGATCAGGATGCCGGGCTCGGCGAACTCGGCGCCCTGCTTCCGGTAGAAGCGTCCTGTGCAGGACTGGTCACGTTCCGCACGGGGAAAGGCTTCGTGCTGGCGCGACTCGTCGTCGTCGGCGGTTCGTTACTCGATCTGCACCGCCGGGTGCACGCGGCACTACCGGAGGATCCGAAGACCGCAGCCACCAGCCTCCCCGGCCGCTGGGTCCCGCACATCACGCTGGCCCGCGGGTTGAGCTCGGAACAGCTCGCGCGCGCCGTCGAACTCCTCCCACCTGACCCCAGCGGAGTCACGTTCACCCACCTGCGGCGCTGGGACAGCAACCTGAAAACGACGACGGCGCTCGCCTCCTGACTGAAGGTGTCTGCTCCTAGAAGGCGCGGAGGATGTCTTCGACACGTTGTTTGGCGTCGCCGAACAGCATTTGCGAGTTGTCGCGGAAGAACAGGGGGTTCTGAACACCGGCGTACCCTGCGGCCATGGAGCGTTTGAAGACAATGACGTTGTCGGCTTCCCAGACGCGGAGCACGGGCATACCGGCGATGGGGCTGTTCGGATCTTCTGCTGCCGACGGGTTGACCGTGTCATTCGCCCCGATGACCAGCACCACGGAGGTGCCGCCGAGGTCATCGTTGATTTCGTCCATCTCCAGGACGATGTCGTACGGCACCTTGGCTTCAGCGAGAAGTACGTTCATGTGCCCGGGCAGGCGGCCGGCAACGGGATGGATGCCGAATTTCACATCCACCCCCCGTTCGCGCAGTTGGTCAGCGAGTTCAGCGACGGGGTATTGGGCTTGGGCGACTGCCATGCCGTACCCGGGGGTGATGACCACGGTGGAGGCGTTGGTGAGCATCTCAGCGGCTGCCTCGGCAGTGATTTCGCGGTGCTCGCCGTGCTCGGCGTCCGTTGCCGCAGGTGCAGCGATGCCGAACCCACCGGCAATCACGGAGATGAAGGACCGGTTCATGGCCTTGCACATGATGTAAGACAGGTAAGCGCCAGAGGATCCGACGAGGGCGCCGGTGATGATGAGCAGGTCGTTGTTGAGCAGGAAGCCCGCAGCTGCCGCAGCCCAGCCGGAGTAACTGTTGAGCATGGAGACGACGACGGGCATGTCGCCGCCGCCGATGGAGGCCACCAGGTGCCAGCCCAGTCCGAGGGCCAGCAAGGTGACGACGACGAGGAGCCACAGTTGGGAATCATTGACGTACCAGACGGTCAGGGCGACGAACGCGGCGAGGGCACCGAGGTTGATCACGTTCTTGCCGGGCAGCGTCAAGGGTGAGGACTTCATCCTGGCGGAGAGTTTCAGATAGGCCACGATGGAGCCGGTGAACGTCACGGCGCCGATGAAGACCCCGATGAAGACTTCTGCGTGGTGGATATCGTTCAGGGCGCCAGTGAGTTCCGGGGCTTCGAGGTGTCCGTTCCACCCTACGAGCACCGCAGCGAGACCCACGAAGCTGTGCAGCAACGCGATCAGCTCAGGCATGCCCGTCATCTCGACGACACGCGCGCGCCAGAGCCCGATGGCACCGCCGACCACGACCGCCGCGACGAGCAGCCCCAAGCCGGTCAGGGAGTGGCCGGTGCCCCAAGCGTCCTGAAGGGTCAGCCAGATCGTCGCGGCGAGGGCAATGCCCATCCCTGCGATGCCGTAAACGACACCTGCCTTGGCCTTCTCATGCTTGCTCAGCCCTGCGAGGCTGAGGATGAACAGCAGGGCCGCGACGATGTAGGCCGCCCCCGCGATGGATTCTGCGGTCAGCGGACCGGAGATGGCGTCGGGCACGGTGAAGCTCCTGGTCAGATTTCCTGCTGCTATTTCGGTTGCGGCGCTCATTTACGTGCCCCGTTTCCGCGGGAGAACATGGCGAGCATGCGCCGGGTGACGGCAAACCCGCCGAAGATGTTGATGCTGGCCAGCAGCACAGCAACGGCCGCGAGAATCTGCATGACCGGGCTCTCCGAAGTAACCTGCAGCAGCGCACCGACGACGATGATCCCCGAGATCGCGTTCGTGACGGACATCAGCGGGGTGTGCAGGGCGTGGTGGACCTTCCCGATGACGTAGAAGCCGACCACGATGGAAAGCATCAAAACCGTGAAGTGCTGGGGCAGCGGCGCCGGAGCGACCGCGTTGATCGCGAAAAGAACCGCGATCCCGACGGCGAAGAGCCCGGCTTTGGCGCGTGCGCTGAGGCCTTCCTTCTTCTTTGGCGCAGTGCTTTCGGCGGCCGGTGCCTGCGTGGTGGCTGCGGGTGCGGCGGAAACCTGGACCGGGGGCGGCGGCCAGGTCTTCTCCCCTTCCCGGACCACGGTCACCGAACGCTGCACGACGTCCTCGAAGTTGATCCGCAGCTGCCCGTCTTTGTCCGGGGTCAGGAGCTTAAGCAGGTTCACCAGGTTTGTCCCGTAGAGCTGGGATGCCTGTGCCGGCAACCGGGCCGGGAGATCCGTGTAACCCAGGATCACCACACCATTGTCAGTGACGACGCGTTCCCCGGCGACAGAGCCTTCGACGTTCCCGCCCTGTCCCGCCGCCATGTCCACGATCACGCTGCCGGACTTCATCGCCGCTACGTCTTCGGCTGTGAGTAGCTTCGGTGCTGGACGCCCCGGGATGAGGGCGGTGGTGATGATGATGTCCACATCAGCTGCCTGGTCCGAGTAGATCTGCGCAGCCCGGGCGTTGTACGCCTCGGACGTGGCTTTCGCGTACCCGTCGGAGGACTTCATTTCCTCCTCCACCTCAACCTTGAGGTAAGTGCCGCCGATGGACTTCACCTGTTCGGCGACCTCCGGCCGTGGGTCCGTCGCGCGCACAATAGCGCCCAGACTGGACGCGGCACCGATCGCCGCCAGCCCGGCGACACCGGCGCCGGCCACCAGAACCTTGGCAGGCGGAACCTTGCCCGCAGCGGTTACCTGTCCGGTGAAGAACCGGCCGAACTCGTGCGCGGCCTCAATGACGGCACGGTACCCGGCAATGTTCGCCATCGAACTGAGCACGTCCATCGACTGCGCCCGCGAGATTCGGGGCACGGCATCCAACGCCAACGCCGTGATCGGCCGCGCCGCCAACGCCTCCACCAACTCAGGCCGCAAACCAGGCGCCAACGATCCAATCAGCGTCGCGCCCTCAGCCAAACGCCCGATTTCGTCGTCAGTGGGCGGATTGACCCGCAGCACCACCTCAGACCCCCACGCCTCATCTGCACCAACAATGAGCGCACCAGCCTCGGCATAGGACTCATCGCGGAACGAAGCTGACGTCCCCGCACCCTTCTCGACCACAACCTCGTAGCCCAAACCCAACAACTGCTTCACGGTGGCAGGCGTCGCCGCCACCCTTGTCTCGCGGCCCAACTCAGCCACAACGCCGATACGCGTCACGTTCACTCACTCTCATCAACCGACGGCCTTAGGCATCGTTGCCCGGCACACTGAAAGATTCTTCTTTTAGGAAAGCATTAAGAAAGGAATCCGCCTCCTGGCGCCCTCGAGGGTGTTGTTCAATTTTCCCTGCGAGAGTGATGCCCCGGCTGCTGCCCCTTCTTACCGACGCGGGTTAGCGCAGGTGGTCGACCAGGCTGCCGGCGATACCGGTGTACGTGCCGGGGGTCAGGGCGAGCAGGCGCTGCTCGGCGTCGGGCGACAATCCCAGCCCGAGCACAAATTCCCGCATCCGCTCACCATCAACACGATGCCCGCGGGTCAGGTCCTTGACCCGCTCGTAGGGGTCTTCCATGCCCGGCACACCCGCGATCGCCTCGGCACGCATCACCATCTGAACCGCCTCGCCGAGCACCTCCCAGTTGGTGTCGAGATCAGCCGCGAGGACGGCGTCGGCTACGTCGAGGCGCTCAAGTCCCTTGGCCACGTTCGAGATGGCGAGCAGCGAGTGCCCGAATGCAACACCGATGTTGCGCTGCGATGAGGAGTCCGTGAGGTCCCGCTGCCAACGGGAGGTGACGAGGGTGGAGCCAAGGACGTCCAGCAGGGAGCACGAAATCTCGAGGTTCGCTTCCGCGTTTTCGAAGCGGATCGGGTTGACCTTGTGCGGCATGGTGGATGAGCCGGTGGCCCCAGCCACGGGCACCTGCGCGAAGTAGCCGATGGAAATGTAGCTCCACACATCAGTGCAGAAGTTGTGGAGGATGCGGTTGAACCGGGCTACGTCTGCGTAGAGCTCGGCCTGCCAGTCGTGGGATTCGATCTGCGTGGTGAGCGGGTTCCAGGTGAGCCCGAGCCCTTCAACGAAGTCCCGTGCGACCTGCTCCCAGTCCGCGCCTGGAACGGAAGCGACATGAGCCGCGTAGGTGCCGGTGGCGCCGTTGATCTTGCCGAGGTATTCGGTGCGGTGGATGCGCTCAAGTTGCCGGTTCAGCCGGTGCGCGACGACGGCGAGTTCCTTGCCGAGCGTGGTTGGCGTGGCGGGTTGCCCGTGCGTCCGCGAGAGCATCGGCACGGAGCGGGACTCCTCTGCCATCGCGGCGATCTGCTCCACCAGGGAAGCGGCAGCAGGCAGCCAGACGTCCTCGACAGCACCCTTCACTCCGAGGGCGTAGGAGAGGTTGTTGATGTCTTCGGAGGTGCATCCGAAATGGACCAGGGCCTTCAGGTTGGAAATGCCGATGCCCTCGAGACGGCTGCCAATGAAGTACTCAACGGCCTTCACATCGTGAACCGTGACGCGCTCGATTTCCGCCAGTTCGCTCACGGACGCCCCATCGAATGAGGTGACGATCTCCCGCAGCGCCGCTTCCTGGTCGGCTGAGAGCGCAGCGGTGCCGGGCAACACTGCATTCTGGGTCAGGTGGATGAGCCACTCAACTTCAACGTGCACACGGTCGCGGTTGAGGGCCGCTTCCGACAGGTAGTCAACCAGTGTAGCCGATGCCGGCCGGTACCTGCCATCGAGCGGGCCCAGCGCGATGGGCACCTGGCTTTCACCCTGGTGTATCGACACGGAAGCAAGGTTTACCCGGGAAGGAGTTGTAGGCATGATCCCAATTCTTCCACGACCCGCGTCTTTTCCAGATTGCATGACTCCTACTCAACAGCCACCAATTACGGGCGACTTACGCACATAGCCCGGACTCCCGCCGTCGCCCGTTGCCCGCCTGCCTACGGTTTGAAGAAGGGCGGGACACGGAGTGAAGGGGGCGGAAGGATGTATCAGACTACGACGGCGGCGCTTGGGGATGGTGGTGCGTCCAGTGAGCTGGTAGCTGGGTATGCGGGGAATCTGCGTGTCCATGCGGAGACCCTTGAAGAGGTTCGCTCGCGTCTTCGTGGCGTCCGGGACATCTCCTGGGAGTCACCGGCCGGGCGGAGGTTCAAGGAGTACCTCGACGAGCGGATTCGGGCAGTTGCCGATGCCGCTTTACTCATGCGCGAGGCCGCAGTTTCACTCGATGCCTACAGCGCCGCGCTGCGGGCGGCCGAAGCTACTGAGACGGTCGGGCAATGAGCCAGGACTACCTCCCCCTTGACAATCCTCCGGACCAGGATGCCATGGCCTGGGTTATTGGCGGCGTCGGCGGCATACGCTTCCAGTTTGACGAGCTTGACCGGGGGGCACTGGCTATTGAGGGTGCGGTGGAGCGCTTGCGTGAGGTGGTCGATGGCACCGGCTGGATGGCCGTGGGAATCACCAACATGCAGAACACGCCAGCCGGCGCTCAGGCTCACACGGCCGGATCACTCGCGCTCGAGGCGCATCACCTAGCGCAGGCAGGGTTGCTGACCGCCAAGTCAGAGCTGGAGGGAGCGATAACCAGGATCCGCCTCAGCCGGGTTGCGTATGAAATGGCGGAGCTGAGTTTGGGCCTCCAGTTCGCGGCTGGCGCCGCTGTTTTCCGGGATCTCAACTCCAGCGCCAACGCTTTGCCGTTCCTCTCACTTCCACTGGCCATCACCGAGACAAAAACCTCAGAGATCTGCCTGAGCGGGACGGTGGGAGCTCTCTTAGCCCGTGTGCCGGCGGTCCGGGAGGAGCCGGGTTCAGCTTTTGAGGTCCTGGAAGTGGAGGGAGAGGACGGGCCGACCTTCGTGGTGGTGCTTCAAGGCACCGAGGGTTCGGAGTGGGAAGACCCGTTCAGCAATTTCGGCATCCTGGAAGCAGAGCAGGCAGACAGTCGCTACGTGAACAATGCGGTGGCCCGCGGACTAGCGGAGGTTGGTGCACCGGAGGGCGCCAACGTTGTACTGGTCGGCTACAGCCAGGGCGGCATGCACGCCATGAACCTGGCCAACAGTGGTCCTGTGCAGGAAAACTACAGCGTGAGCACAGTCATCACTGCTGGATCACCCACTGATGATGAGGTGGCACCAGCTGGTACCAACTACCTCCATCTGAAGCACAGGTTGGATCTGGTGCCTGAGGGTGACCTGGCACGGGCGGTGGACGCGCGGAACCAGGTGTCGGTGCTTCTCGATAATCCGGTGTACCTGGCTCCCGGCGAAGAATTCGGGTTGGGGCCAGCGCATAAGCTGCAGTCCTACCAGACGGGTGCGAGCGCCGTTGACGCCAGCACACACCCTTCCGTGGCGCCCGTTACCGCAGCACTCGGTGCAGCGCTCGCCGGAGGGGTCGCGAAACGGCATGTCTTCTCTGTTGCCCGGCCGCCCTTGGCGCCGCCCAGGCCTTCACCTTCCGGGACGGGGGCAGGCAAGCCCGGCGGCCACCGGGTCCGGAATCTGGGCCGTTAGCGCTTGTTGTTTCCGGTGATGGCACCGGCAACCAGTGAGACGAGGCTGATGATGATCGCGCCAAGAATCGCAGTCCAGAAGAAGCTGTCGACGGTGAACTGGATGGGCGTGAAGGAGGTCAGCCACGCAGTGAGCATCAGCATGGCTGCGTTGATCACCACGGTGAACAGTCCGAGGGTGAGGATGGTCAGGGGCAGCGAGAGCAGGGAGATAATGGGCCTGACCAGCGCGTTCACCACCCCGAACACCAAACCGACGAACAGATAGGACAGCACGCCGCCGGCCACATCGTTGCCCGAAGCCTCGGTGGCCGCTTCGGACCCTAGCTCGATACCGGGCAGGAGCCACGCTGCTGCCAGGAGTGCAACTGCGTTGATTCCGACCCTCACGATGAACTTAAGCATGCATCCATGTTTTCACATGTCTCTGTGCGCCCCCCTCGGCCAGTACGCGCTCCCTCGCCTCCCATCTCCTCGCTGGCGCTCGGCGCGGGCCCCTCGGCCAGCTCGCCAGTACGCTTGAGGGCATGAGCGCTGAAAACCACACCAATGTTGCTGCGGACCAGGCCTCCGGCATCCCGCCGCGTAGCGTGCTGGGACGGCTTCCCCGGTACGCCGCCGGCAAGCCTCCGGTCGCAATCGAAGGGCTTGAGAGTTTCAAGCTTTCCTCCAACGAGAACCCGCTCCCACCGCTGCCCGCCGTGCTGGAGGCAATCGCGCAGCAGACGGCGATCAACCGCTACCCGGACCCCATGACCACAGCCCTCCGCGCCGAACTCAGCACCTTCCTTGGTGTGCCGGCCGAGGACATCGTCACCGGCGCAGGCAGCCTTGGCGCGCTCAACCAGATCCTCGCTGCGTTCGCTGGCCAGAATGACTTCGACGCTCCCGATGAAGTCATCTACCCGTGGCGCTCCTTCGAGGCCTACCCCATCTGCGTGGGACTGGCCGGCGCGAAGAGCGTCCAGATTCCCCTCAACGAGGATGCCACCCACAACCTTGAAGCAATGGCCGCAGCGATCACCGACCGCACCAGGGTCATCCTGCTGTGTACCCCCAACAACCCCACGGGGCCGGCCCTCACCGAGGAACAGGTCCGCAACTTCCTGACACAGGTCCCCAGCCATGTGGTGGTGGTGCTTGATGAGGCCTACCTCGAATTCGTGCGCAATCCCGAAGCGGTCCAGGGGCTTCCGCTGTACCGCGACTATCCGAACGTCATCGTTCTCCGCACCTTCTCCAAGGCACACGGGCTTGCCGGCCTGAGGGTGGGGTACTCCATTTCGCAGCCGGAACTGACCCAGCACCTTCGCGTCAGCGCCACCCCATTCGCCGTTTCGCAGGTGGCGGAGCACGCTGCGGTTACCTCGCTGCGCAGCATCGGTGAAGTCCGTCAGCGCGTTCAAACCATCGTCGATGAGAGGGCCAGGGTGGTCGCCGGCCTCCGGAGCTTGGGCTGGACGATCCCCGAGGCTGAGGGAAACTTCGTCTGGTTGGCCCTCGGCGGGAACACGCCGGAATTCGCCGCGCTTGCGGCGCAGCAGGCACTGTCCGTCAGGGCGTTCGGGACGGAGGGCATCCGCGTCAGCATCGGCGAACCGGAGGCCAACTCCCGCTTCCTCGAGCTTTGTGCAACCTACACAAAGGGACCCGGAGTTTCCTAGCACTTCATAAATAGGTGGTCACCGCAGTCGTCGTTAGTCTGGTAGAACGGAAAATGCGCCTTCGCGCATGAAACCCGGGACTGTATACCCGAGACGGAATATGATCGGCGAGGAACCAATGGGATCATCACGCTTACCAGCGGCCGAGTTCGACGCCGAGGAGCAGTCGGACGCGCACCGGGCCTCGACGCTCGCGCCGGGGTCCGCCCAGAGCCAACCCGACATGGTGCAGTTCCTCACGCCGGAGGGTGAACTCCGTTCGGGACACTTCAACGGCTACGAGCCCCGGGAAGTGGACCTTCAATCGCTTTACCGCGAGATGTACCTCATCAGGCGTTTTGACCAGGAAGCTACTGCCCTGCAGCGCCAGGGAGAGCTGGCCCTGTGGGTCCAGATGCGCGGCCAGGAAGCCGCCCAGGTGGGCTCTGCGGCAGCACTCCTGCCGCAGGACTACGTGTTTCCCACCTACCGCGAGCACGCTGTGGCAGTGGCTCGCGGAGTGGAGTACGCCGACCTGCTGAAGCTGTTCCGCGGCATCACCAACGGCGGGTGGAATCCCAAGGACTCGAACTTCCACCTCTACACGCTGGTGCTCGCAGCGCAGGCCCCGCACGCTGTGGGATACGCGATGGGAATGCAGCGGGACCAGGCAGCTCAACCGCAGCTGCCCAAGGCCGCCACAGTGGCCTACTTCGGCGACGGAGCCAGCTCGGAAGGGGACATCCACGAGTCGATGGTCTTCGCGGCGTCGTTCAACGCACCGGTTGTCTTCTTCTGCCAGAACAACCACTGGGCAATCTCCGTTCCTACTGAAGTCCAGTCGCGCGTCCCGCTGGCCCACCGCGCCCAGGGTTACGGTTTTCCGGGCATACGAGTGGACGGCAACGACATACTGGCCGTGCGCGCAGTCACCGAATGGGCGCTGGAACATGCACGGAACGGCGGGGGGCCGGTGCTGATCGAGGCGTTCACCTACCGCATGAGTGCCCATACGACTGCGGATGACCCCACCAAGTACCGCCAGCTCGCCGAAGAACACGAGTGGATTCCCCGGGACCCCCTTACCCGCGTTGAGCTGCGACTGCGCGCCACGGGCACCGGGGATGACTTCTTCGACGAGCTGGAGCGGGAGGCGGTGGAACTTGGCAAGAAGCTGCGCGCCGACGTCCTGGCCATGCAGTCACCGGGCCTCGAGCACCGCTTCGCCACCACCTACGCCGAAGCCCACCCACTCGTGCAGGAAGAGCTAAAGGCCTGGCGGGCGTATGAAGCCGGGTTTGGGGCGCAGGAGGGGGAGCAGGGATGACCACGTTGAACGCAGTAACCACCTCAACCACCATGACCATCGCCAAAGCAATCAATGAGGGTCTGCGTGCGGCACTGACCACCCACCCCACCGCGCTGCTCATGGGAGAGGACATTGGGGACCTCGGCGGCGTGTACCGCGTGACGGAGGGCCTCAAGGCAGAATTCGGGGCGGACCGAGTAGTGGATACGCCGCTTGCGGAGTCCGGCATCATCGGAACGGCCATCGGCCTGGCGCTGCGCGGCTACCGTCCGGTGTGTGAGATCCAGTTCGACGGCTTCGTCTTCCCCGCGTTCAACCAGATCACCACACAGCTGGCCAAGATCCACGCACGCAGTGACGGCCAGTTGACCGCACCCGTGGTCATCCGGATCCCGTACGGCGGTGGAATCGGCAGCATCGAACACCATTCGGAGTCTCCGGAGGCCCTGTTCGCCCACACCGCGGGGCTTAGGATCATTACCCCTTCCAACCCGCACGATGCCTACTGGATGATCCAGCAGGCCGTCGACTGCACCGACCCTGTGATCGTGTTCGAGCCCAAGCGCCGCTATTGGCTCAAGGGCGAGGTCGATACCGAAGCGGTACCAGTTAGCCCGTTTGAGGCGAAGATCCTGCGGGAGGGAACCGACGCCACCGTCGTCGCGTACGGCCCGTTGGTGCCCACGGCGCTGGCCGCTGCGGCTGCCGCAGCGGAGGACGGCACGAGCGTCGAGGTCATTGACCTCCGCTCCATCTCACCGATCGACTTCGACACAGTGACCGCTTCAGTGCAAAAAACCGGCCGGCTTGTGATCGCCCATGAGGCACCGACCTTCGGGGGTATCGGTGGGGAAATCGCCGCCCGCGTGACCGAACGTGCGTTCCTCTCCCTCGAAGCCCCGGTCCAGCGAGTGGGCGGTTTCCACCTGCCCTACCCGACGGCCCGCACGGAGGAGCATTACCTCCCGGACATCGACCGCATCCTGCACTCGCTCGACGCCGCACTCGCTTACTAGAAGGAACTCATGACGCTGAATACCTTCAAACTCCCGGACGTGGGAGAGGGCCTCACCGAAGCCGAGATCGTCCGCTGGATGGTGGCTCCCGGCGCAAGCGTGGCCGTCAACGACGTCATCGTCGAGATCGAAACAGCCAAGTCGCTCGTGGAACTGCCCTCGCCCTATGCCGGCACGGTCGCAGAGCTTCTCGTCCAGGAGGGCGAGACAGTCCCGGTGGGTACGCCCATCATCTCCGTCTCACCATCGGGGGCCGCAGGTCCCATCGACACTCCACCCGCCGCCGACCACGTTCCCGGCGAGCTGGTGACCCCGCCCGCGCAGGCCGCCCCGCCGTCGTCGGCCGCGGAAGAAGGCGGAACCTCACTGGTCGGCACCGGACCCAAGGCCGATTCCGCCCGCCGCCGCCCCCGCACAGACCGCCCCCTCCGCCCGCACGCAACAATAAACACGACGACGACGGCGCCAGCAACTTCCGCGGCTCCTCTCGCCACGGTGCCGGCCGCCGTCGCCCACGTCCTACCGTCCGGGTCAGCTGCGCGTGCGCTCGCGAAACCGCCGGTGCGGAAGGCGGCACGCGACCTGGGAATCGATCTCGCTGACGTTCCAGCCACCGGCGCTGCAGGAGAAGTGACCAAACAGGACCTCATGAGTTATCAGGCCCAGCGTGACGCTGAACAGGACTCGGCGCCGTCGTTCTGGGGTGTGTCCACCCGCCCGCAGGACGAACGCATCGAGCGCATTCCCGTCAAGGGCGTCCGCAGGGCCACTGCAAAAGCCATGGTCGAAAGCGCGTTTTCCGCCCCGCACGTGAGCATCTTCGTGGATGTCGATGCTTCCCGCACCATGGAGTTCGTGAAGCGGCTCAAGGCCTCCCGCGACTTCGAGGGGATCAGGGTTTCGCCGCTGCTCATCCTGGCCAAGGCGGTGATTTGGGCTGCCGCCCGCAACCCATCAGTGAACGCGACGTGGACCGATGACGAGATCCTGGTCAAGCACTTTATGAACCTGGGCATTGCGGCTGCCACCCCGCGCGGGCTGATGGTGCCCAACATCAAGGATGCCCAGGACCTTTCATTGAAGGAACTGGCACTTGCCCTCAACGAGCTGGCTGCGCGCGCCCGCGCGGGCAAGACCCAGCCGTCCGAGATGCAGGGTGGCACCCTAACGGTCACGAATATTGGCGCGCTTGGTATTGATACCGGTACGCCGATCATCAATCCGGGTGAGGTGGCGATCGTGGCGTTCGGTACCATCAAGCAGAAGCCATGGGTGCTGGACGGCGAGGTCATTCCGCGCTGGATCACCACGCTCGGCGGATCTTTCGACCACCGGGTGGTCGACGGCGACCTCAGCGCCCGGTTCATGGCCGACGTCGCGTCCATCCTTGAGGAGCCGGCGCTCCTGCTGGACTAGAGATGGCCCCGTTGAGTATTCAGATAATCACCGTAATCAGCCGTAATTTGGTGGTGATCTGAATACCCAACGCCAGAGAGCTAGACGTTGATCGCTGCTTTCAGGATCGGGGCGAGGCGGCTGATGCCCTCCTCGATGTCCTCGGGTGAGACCGCACTGAACGCGAGGCGCAGCTTGTTGGACGGCTCGTCCGACGGCGTGAAGGCGGCACCGGGGATGAAGACCACTCCGGCGTCGATCGCCTGATACAGCAGCGGGTAGGTGTCCACTCCTTCGGGCAGGGTCACCCACACGAAAAAGCCGCCGTCGGGGGTGGTCCAGGAAACCCCTTCCGGAAGGTGCTCAGCGAGTGCCTTCAGCATGGTGCTGCAACGCTCGCTGTAGAGGGCCCGGGTGTTTTGCAGGTGCCCCTGCCAGTCATATTCGTCGAGGTAGGCGGAAACCAGCATCTGCGTCAGTGGCGATGGGCAGAGCACCACTGCTTCGCAGGCGAGATAGAAACGGCGGTGCAGGTGTTTTGGCACGAGGGCCCAGCCAAGGCGCACGCCCGGAGCGAAAATCTTCGAGAACGAACCAAGGTAGATGACGTCGTCGGGGTTTGCTGCGCGCATGGGCGGCAGCGGATGGCCGTCGAAGCGGAGCAGTCCGTACGGGTTGTCCTCGAGGATGAGGATGTTGTTCGCGCGGCAGATCTCGACTATCCGCTGGCGCCGATCGGCGGCCATCGTGATCCCGCTCGGGTTGTTGAAGCTGGGGATCGTATACAGCAGCTTCACGCGGCGACCCTGCGCGAGCAGATCGTCAATGCTTTGCTGGAGTTGCTCCGGGATCAGGCCCTGATCATCCATCGGGACGGCCTGGACATCCACCTGGTAGGCCTCGAAGGTGTTGAGGGCGCCGACGTAGGTGGGATCCTCGCAGAGAATCACATCTCCGGGATCGCAGAAGACCTTGGCCGCGACATCCTGTGCGGACTGGGAACCGGTGGTGACAACAATGTCGGCGGGGTCAGCGTCCATGATCCCCTCGGCTGCCATCACCTCGCAGATCTGCTGGCGAAGCCGTTCCATCCCCTGACCGCCGCCGTACTGAAGCGCTTCGAGGCCATGTTCGGCGACAATGCGTTCTGCCGTCTTGCCCAGCTCGGCGAGGGGAAGCGATTTCAGGTAGGGGCTGCCGCCGGCGAGGGACACGAGGCCTGGGCGGATGGAGATGTCGAAAACGTCCCGGACAGCTGACTGCTTGATGTTGGCGGCACGTTCAGAGAACAGCTCTTCGTGGCGGTGGGCCGATTCAACCGCTCTTTCGAGGGCGACTTCGGTTTCGGCCGGCAGAAACGTCGAGTTCAGTTCATCCTGGGAGGTCACCCGACGAGTCTAAGGGACGGGTTGCCTCATAGACAACGGAAGTTTTCTAAATCCATCCGGCCTGGTGAGCCTTGATGCCTGCCTGGAAGCGACTGTCCGCGTTGAGCTGCTCAAGCATCCAGGCGATATGGCGCCGGCAGGTCCTGACGTTGAGCTCAAGCCGCCGGGCGATCACTTCATCGGAATAACCTGAGGCCAGGCCCTTGAGGATGGCTTGCTGGGTGCCGTTGAGAGGTGAGGGAGTTGGTTCGTCAATCAGGAACGGTTCGCTCAACTCCCAGGCGAAATCGAACAACTGGGTGAAGATGTGAATCAGATGGGGGTCCCGCACCACGAGGGCAGCCTTGTCATCATGCCTGAGTTGCCGGGCGACGAGCGCGAGCTTCCGATCGAAGATCAGCATGCGCAGGGGAACGCGGGGCAGGGCGCCAAACTGCCCACCGCCGGCGGTGATCGCGGCAACGGCCTTCCTGGTCGGTACATGGTCACGAATGCTGATGTCGTAGAGCGTGCGGCGCTCAACTCCCTTGTTCAGCAGTTCGAGGTCCTTGCGGACGTTTTCCTCCTGGACGTCGGCAGTGGAACCCTGGCCAGGTTGTGCGATGAGCACCTTCTCAGTGACATCCCGGCCGTAGTCAACCAGAACGCGATGGATGAGGTGTGGATCTTCGAGGGTCTCGACGGCGGAGCTGGTGATGACACCTTTCCTGGCCTCCAGATAGGTGGGAACCAGTGTCGACAGCTCCCTCCTCCGGGCACTAATGCGTGTGCGAAGGTCCTGGACTGCGCGCTCATCGGCATCGACGAGATCGGCCAGGGCAACGTCCGGCGAAATGGCCACAAAAGCGTGCTCCTTGGCCGATTGGGCGCTCAACAATCTGCGCTCAATAAGCACTTCCATCGCGGAGTCTATGTCCCGTAGGGTGTAGCCAAGCGCCTCTGAAGCCTCGGATCGGGTCCAGCCTGGATTACCCACGGCGTAGCGGTATAGCTCTATGCATATGCCATCGAGCATCGGCGTCCCTTTCCGGATGTCCGCTTGTTACCGGTAGCCTACAGACCCCGTCTGTCCGGTCTGGACAGAATTTTCGGGAATCGCGCGGATTTCAGGTAAAAAACGACATGTAAATACATGACATGTCCACTTAATGACAAGCACATCATAAATGCTTCAAGTTTGCACTTTTAGCCCTAAATCACGCGGAAACATGCACAGTGCCCGTGGTGCGCTCAGCGAGGCCTGAACCAACTTTCTCCCGCCGATGTCCTCTTCAGGACATGGCCTGAAGAGGGCGCCCCTCCCGCTGGACAGCCCGTTCCACTGGACCCCATGCTGGGTCTACCGGCTCGATGGCGAGCGGGAGCGCGTCACATGCACCTGACGGAAGGGAACACCTTATGAAGAAGATCATCGGCGCAGCCGCTAGTCTCCTCGTCGCAGCAGCAGTCCTTGCACCGGCTTCACCGGCTATGGGGGCCGCAAGCTGGGACTGGCCAAAGACTGTAGTTGCAAGCTGGGACTGGCCAAAGTAGGCCCAACTAAATAGCGTTCGGTCCGCACAGCGAACCGAACCAACACAAGACTCGCCCCAGCGTGGGTAACCAAAGCCCGAAGGAGGATGTCATGAGTCAGCTAACCGCAGTTCGAACCGCCTCACGAACAGCAGTTGGCGCTCAATGGTGGCATCTCTCCACACAAGCAGGTGACTTCGATGTAGCGGACGGCATCATTGGAGATCTGGTTACCCCGCTGGCGGCGCAGGCTCAGGTACTGCGGGCCGGCAGATGGTTCTACTCACGGAGTGTTGAACCATCTGCCGTACAAGTGCGTCTGCACGTCCTGGCCCAACCGGACACCATCGAGCGGCTGCAAACCTTCCACCAGGCCCTTGTGAAGCGCGGCGATAAGGGCTTGGCAGCCCTCCCCTCGAAGCAGCACTGCTCTACCCCTGCGGGCAGCCGCTACTACCTTCGCGGAGTTGAAGACTCCGACCCACAGTTGGAGGCCGAGTTGTTCAAGTACGGGGGAGTTGAGGGCCTCCAGCTCGCCGAGGAAGTCTTCGAGCTTTCCTCCGAGCTCGCTGCCTGGGCAACCCAGCGGTTCGGGAAAATGCACAACCGCTCAGCCTTCGCGGCACTGATCCTGTTCGATTCCTCCCGCAGCATGATGAAGGGCCCACGCTCCGCCAGCTGGCCAGACCGCCGCCGGATCACCTGGGACTACTACTGGGACAGCCACCTCAAGACCTGCACTCCGGATCTTGGACCCCGCGGTGCTGCTGTCCGCGAAGCCATGATGACCCAGGTGAATGCCAAAGTTCCCGGATTTCACGGGCTGATGGCGGCCACCGCTGCGGAATCCGCGGTCCACAACTGGCGGCGCCGTTGGTTCCGCGCCCTCGACACTTACCTGTACCGCGCTGACAAAGCACGCGTCAGCCGTAGCGCACAGCACCTGACGGTCCATCAAGCCCACATGACGCTCAACCGTCTCGGGTTCACGCCTCGCGAGGAAGCAATCATTGGCCTCTACGCACGGACTTGGACAGTCGACCGCGAGCGCATCCTTTTCAACCGAAACTGATTCCCCCAGCGCCTCATCGTCATCACAGGGCGAGAAAGGAAGTTACGCCATGGCCAGGAACGAAGACGTTATTCTCGCCACTGACCCCAGCGACCTCAGCGAGGCCCTTGGGTGCTCCCCTGACACCGTGGAAGACCTTCGCGGTATGGGAGTCATTGCCTCACAGG
Source organism: Arthrobacter sp. TRD_SC_6 (assembly GCF_055361185.1). Taxonomy (NCBI): domain Bacteria; kingdom Bacillati; phylum Actinomycetota; class Actinomycetes; order Micrococcales; family Micrococcaceae; genus Arthrobacter; species Arthrobacter sp. TRD_SC_6. The sequence continues at coordinate 694,195 of NZ_CM143953.1, read as the reverse complement.
GCGAGTTGTGGGATGTAGGTGCCGCCCGTGATTACCTCCGGGACGTCGCCTGGGCGGACAGCCTCTGGCGCTGAAATAACCGCAATAAGCCAAAAAACTTGAAGGAAGCCCGGACTGCAAGAATGCAATCCGGGCTTCCTGTTGTATAAAGAGCTCAGGCGGCAGCGCGGGCCGCGGCGCCTTCAAGTGCGACGACGACGGCAGCAAGCTGCTCGACGATCTCCTGATCGTCCTTCGGATGCACCTCTGCGAACCGGGTGATCGAGCCTGGGATGGATAGCTTCGCGTCCTCGACCACTGCAGCACCCGCAACCCCCAGGGAACGGCGGGCATCGTCATGCGCCCACACGCCGCCGTACTGCCCGAAAGCCGAGCCGATGACGGCGGCGGGCTTCCCGTTGATGGCTCCGGCGCCGAAGGGGCGGGAAAGCCAGTCGATGGCGTTCTTCAACAGTGCAGGCATGGTCCCGTTGTACTCGGGGGAGATCACGAGAATGGCGTCGGCGCTAGAGGCGGCCGTGCGGAGGGCTGCTCCGGCTGGGTGACGGTCGGCGTCGTTATCTTTGTCCTCGTTGTAGAACGGAATGTCGGCGAGGTGGTCAAACATCACCAACTCGACATCCTCCGAAGTGTTGAGAGCGGCAGCTTCCGCCAGTTGGCGGTTGATCGACCCCTCCCGCAGGCTTCCCACGAGGGTGAGAACGGTGAACTTCGCCATGCAGTAGCTCCTGTTGAACGGTGTGGCAGGTACTGGACCCGCAGGTGTTGGCTTACAGCTTCAGAAAACTGCCGAGTGCTGCACGCTATTCCGGTCAACGGTGTGACGTTGGTGACCCTCTACCCCTTGCCTACTCGGGGAGGGCGCCGCTTTGGCGCAACCGCTCGATTAACGCACCCAGTTCCAGGCGAAGGGTGGTGCTCTTTTCGGCGAAGAGCGTCTCCTCCAGCTCATGCGATTCAGCGAGGGCGGACTTGCCGGAGGGCGTGAGCCTATAAAGGCCATCTTCCCGGTCTATCAGGCCTGAGCCCAACAGTTCCTGGAGTGTGATCCTGACCGTCGCTTCGGGAAGCAGGCAGCACTTGGCGAGTTCCTCAACCGTTGCCTGCTCAACTTCCTCGAGCCCGCTCAGCACGGAGAGTCCCAGAGGGGTCAGGCCAAGCTCGGCAAGCTGATCATGCAGGTGCTGCTGGACAAAGTGAGCGGCGGTGGTGAGCATGATCCGCGTTGATTGGGCAACAGCAGATGGTGTGTCCGTTGCGAGGAGTTCCGCCGTATCTTCAAGCGGTTCAGGGAAGGCAGGCGAGTGGGGGCCTTGAACGGTGTCCATGGGGTCCTTAGGTACGAGGATTCCGTGGCCACTGCTTGACCGGTTCATGACCATAGTACGGGCTCCGCGGCGTGTAAATCCGCACAGGACGCATGGCGAGCGAGCACGGGGGTACCAGGGCGCCATGCGAGTTCACGTCATAAAGTAGGTACATGTTCAGGATCAGGACGGCAATCATCGGATTCGGCCTTGGCGGGCGCGTGTTTCATGCACCGTTCATCGCGGCGAATCCGAGGTATTCCCTCGATGCAGTTGTTACCTCGGATGAGGGCCGGATCGCGCAGGTGCGTCAGCTGTACCCCGAGGCGCGCATCGTCCGGTCGGCGGACGAATTATGGACCCTCTCTGATGAGCTTGACCTCGTGGTGGTCACCACCCCGCCTGCCACTCACGCTCCACTGGCGGAGGCGGGGCTGTTGGCGGGGGCCGCCGTCGTCGTTGACAAACCCTTCGTGGCCCAATCGGCGGATGGCGAGCGGCTCGTCGAGCTCGCCCGCGAGAAGGGCCAGTTGCTGACCGTCTTCCAGAACAGCCGGTGGGACGGCGGCTACCTCACCATCAGGAAGCTGCTGCAGGAGGGCGCACTGGGCACCGTGCGGCGCTTCGAATCCCGCCTCGAGTCCTACAAACCGCTCGTAACGAAACCGTGGAAGGTCAATACTCCACCGAGTGAGGGCGGCGGCATTCTGTTTGACCTCGGCCCGCACCTGATTGATCAGGCCCTGCAGCTCTTCGGCGACGCCGAACTGGCCCACGTGGAGCTCGCGGCTCACCGGGAGGGGAACGGACCCGACGATGACGTCTTCCTCGCCCTCCACCACCACTCCGGTGTGATCAGCCATCTGTGGATGAACGGACTCGCTCCGCAGGCCGCGCCCCGGTATCGGGTGACCGGATCAACCTCGGCCTACACCAAGTGGGGCAAGGATGTGCAGGAGGCCGCGGTGGACGCCGGGATGCTGCCCACGGACCCGAACTACGGGGTGGAGGACAGCCTTTCCTGGGGACTGCTGGGCTTCGACCATGAGGCGGAGCGGGTACGCACCGAGAACGGCGCATACCCGGACTTCTACGAACAGTTGGCCTCGGCTCTGCTCGACGGCGGACCGGTGCCGGTGGACCCGGCGGACAGCCTCAAGGCACAGCGCATCATAGAAGCCGCGCACCGCTTCTAGACCAGTTGGCGCCAGTCCTCGTTGAGCTCGAGGCCATGGGCGTCCGAGACGGAATGGTGCGTCACGGCGCCGCCGGCGATGTTCAGCCCGTGAGCCAATGCCGGAATGTTCTCGAACGCCTGCCGCACACCCTGGTTAGCGAGGGCTACCGCGTACCGCAGCGTGACGTTGGTCAGCGCGTAGGTGGACGTGTTCGGAACAGCGCCAGGCATGTTGCCCACGCAATAGAACAGGGACTGGTGGACCGTGAAGGTTGGATCCTCGTGCGTGGTGACGTGCGAGTCTTCGAAGCAGCCGCCCTGGTCTACGGCGATATCCACCAGCACGCTGCCCGGCTTCATCCGTGACACCATGTCGTTGGTCACGAGCTTGGGCGCTTTGGCCCCGGGGATGAGGACGGAACCGATTACCAGGTCCGCGTCGAGGACTGCCCGCTCAATCTCGAACGCGTTGGACGCAATGGTCTTGACCCGGCCGGCGTACTGCGCGTCGAGGTCGCGCAGACGGGCGATGTTGATGTCGAGGATGGTGACGTCGGCACCGGAGCCCACGGCCATCGCCGCCGCATTGGTCCCGGCAACTCCAGCGCCCAGCACCACTACCTTCGCTGGCCGAACGCCCGGAACGCCGCCGAGCAGGAGGCCCGGTCCGCCCGACGGCGCCGTCATGACCTGCGCGCCGACCTGCACCGAGAGGCGGCCTGCAACCTCTGACATGGGTGCGAGGAGCGGAAGCGCGCGGCCCTCCTGCACGGTCTCGTAAGCGATCGCCGTCACTCCGGACTCCATCAGTGCGTGGGTCAGCTTGGGCTCGGCAGCGAGGTGCAGGTAAGTGAACAGCACCAGGCCCTTGCGGAAGCGGTGGTACTCCTCGGCGATGGGTTCCTTGACCTTCATGACCATGTCGGCGCGCGCCCAGAGGTCGTCGGCGTCCTCCACGATTTCAGCCCCGGCGGCAACGTACTCGGCGTCGGTGATGTTGGATCCGACGCCAGCGGACTTCTGCACGAGCACGGTGTGCCCGTGGGTGCGGAACTCGTGGACACCCGAGGCGGTGATGGCCACGCGGAACTCGTTGTTCTTCACTTCTTTGGGGACGCCGATAATCACGGGATTCTCCGTCGCTCGCAGGTGTTGTGGCGGCTTTTGGCCGGTGCTTCCAGAATACGAGCGCTTTGCGCGCCCGGACAGGGCCGTATGACGTCCGGAAGAGGAAGGACGACGACGACGGCCGGGCGTGCCGCCGTCGTGCCCGCTGCTTTTCCGCTCCCTGCCGCGGAAGACACAGTGTGTGACGGCGCTCACTAACACGGGGGGTTCACGTGGGCCACTCGACAACTGTCGAGTTCTGGAAGGCCAAAAGTCGTCCAGGCGTACCTAGGATGGAGGAGTGCAGACAACGGATGTTGAGCGGGAGGTCGAGCGGATAGGCACCCGGCTAGGCCGCGGGCTCTCCCTCGAGGATCTCGACGGCGTGCTGCTCGCCTATAGCAGCCACCAGTCGTCGGCGGACCGTGTGCGGGTCAACTTCCTGCTGAGTAAGAAGGTTCCAGCGGACGTCAGCGCCTGGCAGTTGCGGCACGGGATCGCGCGGGCAGTGCGGCCCGTGGCAGTGCCGGCCAATGAGGATCTCGGGATGCTCGGACGGGTTTGCGTTCCCCTGCTGGTGCGCGGGTTTCGCGTCGGCTACCTCTGGGTGCAGCAGGAGGCGCATGAAGGTACGGCGCAGCACATCCTGGAGCAGCTGCCCAGCGTTCGCGAAGACCTGGACCGGCTCGCCGCACTGCTGCTCGAAGAAAACACGGCAGGCTCAGAGCACCGTACCCGGAGGGAGGCAGTGTTCCTGGCGACTCTCGAACGGGACGGGCCAGCCACTGAGGACTTCGCGGGGTGGCCCGAGCTGCAGGCCACCGCACCATGGCACCTCACCTTGCTGTTGGACCAGTCCCAACCGGAGCAGCCTGTGGACCCTGACGCGAACACTCTTGCGCGGCGAACAGCGGCACTGCAGGCGACAGTTGGAGCGGACGCGGTGGTCTTCAGCGCCGGAACCGGGTCCCACGCCGTGCTGCTGTTCCGGGATGTCGCCGGGCAGGGAGGCAGGGGGGAGATCCGGCGTCGTTATGGGGAGCGCCTCGAAACGTTGACAGGCAGGCCGATCGAGCGGTTGCTGAGCGGAACCAGCGAGCCGTTCGCAGCCCCCGACCGCCTCGCTGACGCTTATGGACAGGCACGCTGCGCTGTTCAGGCGGCTGCGGTGGACGGTCAATTGGGCGCCGCCGTTGATTACCGGGCCTGCGGGGCCTACCAGTTCCTTGCCGGCGGAGGATGGCAGGCGGCGACGGCGCGGTCGGTTTACTACGGGGAGATTGAGGACAATGACCCGAACTCCGAACTACTGCCGGTGCTGGAGCTGCTCTTCGACAAGAACGGCTCTGTGCAGGAGGTCGCGGACCAACTGCACCTGCACCGCAGCAGCGTCTACAACCGGCTGGCACGCGTGCGGTCGATCATCGGCGCGGACCCGTTGGGTGGGCAGGTCCGGCTCGAACTGCACCTGGCCCTCAAGGCCCGGCGCTGGTCACGTCGTCCCCGTATCTGACTTCCGCTGAGTGGCGAGCCAGGCGTCGATTGCGTCCTTGCGGATACGGCGGTGCGTGCCGCGGTATTCGACCGGGATGACGCCAGCGTCTGTGAGGTTGCGCAGGTAGGTGTGGGAAATGCCCGCAGCTTCGGCCGCCTGTGAGGTGGTCAGCGTTTCCGCGACCGAGGTGACCGTCACCGAATCCCCTGCAGCGAGGCGCTTCAGGAGGTCGACGACGGCGTCCCTCGCCGGGTCCGGAAGCTTCACGGCCGTGCCGTCGACGAAGACAGTGACGTCGTCGTTTCCGCTGATCGCGCGGGCGAGCGAACTTCGCTGGGAATCCGACAGGGGAGGGGCGGTGCGGGAGCGGGCGTGCATCATAAGCCCCATTGTGCCAATACGTGGGGATTTCCGGCGCCGGGGCTTACGGAATTCAAGAGCCAAGGGTATCGTTATGTCACCTTAACTAAGCGAGCTTATATGTTCAGCTTGGTTTCCCTCACATAACTCCCTGTAGTTACATGCGGATGGAACGGTGGAAAACAATGACGATTATCAATCCGGACCATAGCAGCGGATCACGCCCATTCAGTGGGCAACTGGCCGAGCGCGACAGCGCCTTGCCGTGGTGCGAGCGATGCGGAACGGACGAGTTCCTGATTTACGAAGATTTTGTGCCGGCGCGCGTTTCCTCCGAGGGACGCGACCTCATCCCAGCGAGTGTGAGCTATTCATGCTCGGTCTGCGGCTCATTCAACGGTCACCAGGTTCCTCCGATGTGGAGCCCGCCCCAGTGGTTCTGGTACAGCTGACCGTTTCAGTGTGGAACCGGCGAAGCCCTCCGCTCCTTGCGAGCGGAGGGCTTTTTCGTGCCTGGGTCGGTCAGCCTCTCCCAATGAACGGCATCCCGCTTGCGGTCAGCACCACGGTGCCGATGCTCGCCGACGGCGGCAGCTGCGCCATGTGCAGCACCGTGCGCGCTGCTTCCTCAACGGGGAAGGTGGGCTCGACACGCCTGGTTCCGTCGGCCTGGACGGCCCCTTCCCCGACGCCGAGGGTCTCCATCAGATCAGTGTGCGTGTTCCCGATGTCGATCTGGCCGCAGGTGATTCCGTAGGGACGCCCGTCCAGCTCGATCGACTTCGTCAGGCCCGTGATTGCGTGCTTGGTGGTTGTATAGGCGGCGGACCGCGGACGGGGAGAGTGCGCGGCTATGGAACCGTTGTTGATGATGCGCCCGCCCTGCGGATTCTGGTTCTTCATGAGCCGGAACGCCTCGGCGGCGCAGAGGAACGAGCCGGTCACGTTGATCGCGACTGTGGTGGTCCACTCGCCGACGTCGATTTCGTCCACCGCACCGGCCGGTCCGAAGATCCCCGCGTTGTTGAACAGCACGTCCAGGCGACCCCAGCGCTCGTGGGCGCTCGCGAAGAGGTTCGCGACGTCGTCGTGCTTTGATACGTCCGCGGGGATAACCTGCGCGAGCTCCCAGCCACGGGCGGTCTCCTCGAGGGGCTCCCGACGCCGGCCGGCAAGTACGACGGCGTGACCCGCCTCCAGGAACGCGTGCGCCACCGCGCGGCCGATGCCCGAGCCGGCTCCCGTAACCACGGCGACAAGGGGGCGTTCTGCGGCGGAATGGTTCATGGTGCTCCTTGTTGATTGGGATAAGTGCGGGCTGCCGTGGAACGGGTCAGGATGGGCGAGCCCACTCGAGGAGTTTCCCGAGTGGCCAGGTCGTGATGATCCGTTCCGGCGGCACCCCGTTTGCTTCGGCGCGCTCGGCACCGTACTGGAGGAAGTCGAGTTGGCCCGGGGCGTGGGCGTCACTGTCGATGCTGAACAGGCAACCAGCCTCAAGCGCGAGCTGAATGAGGTCGTCCGGCGGATCCTGGCGTTCGGGGCGGGAGTTGATCTCGACGGCCACGTTATTCTCGGCGCAGGCTGCGAAGATCTTCTCGGCGTCGAACTCGGACTGTGGGCGCTGGCCACGGGAACCCTGCACCAACCGCCCGGTGCAGTGGCCGAGGACGTTGGTGTGCGGGTCGCGGATGCCGCCGAGCATGCGTTCGGTCATGGTCCGGCGGTCCGAGCGCAGCTTTGAATGGATGCTCGCCACGACGATGTCGAGCTGATCGAGCATTTCCCCAGACTGGTCGAGTGTGCCGTCCTCGAGGATGTCCACTTCAATGCCTTTGAGAAGGCGGAAGGCGCCGTCGTCGTTGATTCCCTCCACAATGGCGAGTTGCTCAGTCAGCCGCTCGGCACTCAAACCGTTGGCGATTTTGAGGTTGGGGGAGTGGTCGGTGAGGGCGAGGTACTCGTGGCCGAGCGCACGAGCGGCGTCCACCATCAGCGGGATGGGGCTGCCGCCGTCGGACCAGTCGCTGTGGCTGTGCAGGTCGCCGCGCAGTTTGGCGCGTAACTCGGCGCCGCCGTCGGCCAGTGCTTCTTTGGACCGCTCGCGGAGGTCAGCCAGGTACGCGGGTACCTCGCCGTCGAGCGCCTGGCTGATGACCTCGAAGGAGCGGGCGCCGATTCCCTTCATGCGCTTGAGCCGCCCATCGCGGGCACGGGCGGCGAGCTCCTGGGGCTCGAGGTCCGCGATGGTTTCGGCTGCCCTGCGGAATGCCTGCACCTTGAAGCTTGGGGCGAGCTCGCGTTCGAGCCAGAAAGCGATCTCGTTCAGGGCTGCGGTGGCGTCCATGCGCCCATTCTGCACCATGGCGGAAGTGGGATCCGTGATCGAGGGGGCGCTGAGTAAGTGTTCGGACTATGTCGGGAAAACACCTAGTGGCCACCCAATGTCGCGGGCTACTGGTTGGTGGGTGCCTGGCCGTGACCGGGCTGGTTGGTGGAAGCCTGGCCCGGCTGGCCGTAGGGCGCCTGGCCGTAACCCGGCTGGCCGTAGGGTGCCTGGCCGTAACCGCCCTGCCCGTACCCTCCCTGGCCGTAACCGCCCTGCCCGTACCCTCCCTGGCCGTAACCGCCGTTCTCGTCGAAACGGGCGCCCTCAGGGTTGCTGGGCATGAACATGAAGACCAGCACGACGATGCTGGCGGGTGTGAGGTTGAGCAGGTACCACCAGCCGCTGAAGTTGCCGTCGTGCAGGCGGCGAACGGTAAGGGCGATGCTCGGAATGATGATCGCCAAGCTGAAGACACTCAGCAGCACAACTCCCAGGATGATCCCGCGGCCGGGCATGCCCGTCTCAGGATCCATGCCGATGAAAGCCCCGGCAATCATCACCACGGACAGCACCATGCTGACGAGGACATTGAACAGTGCCGCCCACCAGTATTCGCTCCGGCTCGCGCGGCCGGAGAATGTGGCGTACTTGCTGAAGAAGCGCTTCACTGCGACGCCGAAGGAGGCGCCATGCAACGGAAGATGCAGTGGGACCTGGGAACCTGTAGTGGCGGGGTAGCTGCTCGGGTAGCTCATGCGTGAACCTTTCAGGTGTGACTGTCAGGGACACACTATCCAGTTGTGGTGGAAAAGCAGATGGGCAGACCTATACCAAGGACAACCACGCAGGAATAAGATGTGAGCTACGCAACATCGGATCCCCTGGAGCGAAACCCTTGACAGGAGGACTGTGACGGGAGCTACAATAAAAGTGGAATAAAACTTCCACGATGTAAAAATAGCTACAGCACAAAACCAGGATCCAAAGCAGTATCCAATCTATCGCCGGAAACATCGAGTCAAATCGAATTCGTTCGAGGGTAAGGGTGTTCAGCGCCGGCGATAGCGCTCTACAGAAAGCTGACACCCATGAGCCTGAACACCCTCAACGCATCAACTCCTGCAGACGCCGCCGGAATCCTGAAGCCCTGCGTCGACATCCCGCGCTGGGTCAACGCAATCGTTGATGCCCGGCCGTTCTCTTCCGAGGCTGATCTCATCGCCTTCGCCGAACAGGCTGCATCCCCCTGGTCGACGAGCGAGATAGACGGCGCCCTCGCCCACCACCCGCGCATCGGCGAACGCGCCGAGGGGAACACCGCGGAGGCCACCATGTCCCGCGGTGAGCAGGCTGGCGTAAGCACCGCCGTCGAAACCCAAACCGCGCTCCTCGAGGGGAACCATGCCTACGAGGAAAAGTTCGGCCGCGTCTTCCTGATCCGCGCCGCGGGCCGCAGCGCCGAAGAAATCCTTGCCGCGCTTCACGAACGCCTGGGTAACACGCCCGAACAGGAACTGCCCATCATCGCCGGGCAGCTCCGCGAAATTGCCATCCTTCGACTCAAAGGGGTCCTTGCAGCATGAGCCGCAGTCACATCACCACCCACGTGCTGGACACCGGAACCGGGCGTCCCGCCGTCGGCGTCGTCGCCCGCCTCGACGGGCTCTCGCCTGAGGGTTGGCACGAAGTCGCCGGTGGAATCACCGACGACGACGGCCGCATCGCCTCCCTGGGACCCGTTGCCCTGGAGCCGGGAACCTACCGGATCGAATTCGAGACCGGTAAGTACTTCGCCTCCACGGACACGCCGACCTTCTTCCCGTCGGTCTCCCTGATTTTTGAACTCACCGACCCGGCACAGCACTACCACGTGCCGCTTTTGATTAGCCCATTTGCCTATTCCACCTACCGAGGAAGCTGACATGACTGCAACATTCACGGATTCAAACGTTCGCACCGCTGCCACCGGCCGGATTGTGCTCGGACGCAACCAGTACGGCAAGGCTGAGTGCCGCCTCGTCAAGATCACCCGCGACACCGCACGGCACCAGATTGAAGACCTCAACGTGACATCGCAGCTTCACGGAGACTTCGAAGCAGCGCACACAGTCGGGGACAACGCGCAGGTCGTCGCCACGGACACGCAGAAGAACACCGTCTACGCGTTCGCCCGCGACGGCGTCGGCTCACCGGAGGCGTTCCTCCTACGCCTCGGAAAGCACTTCACCGAGAGCTTCGAATGGGTAAACGGTGGCCGCTGGGCAGCCGAGCAGTATTTCTGGGACAGGATCAACGACCACGATCACGCCTTTTCGCGCAACAAGTCGGAGACCCGCACCGCAGTCCTGCTCATTGAGAACAACGTTCGGCACATTGTTGCGGGCATTCAGGACCTTACCGTCCTGAAGTCCACGGGTTCGGAGTTCCACGGGTACCCCCGCGACCGGTACACCACCCTGAAGGAAACCACCGACCGCATCCTCGCAACCGACGTCACGGCCCGCTGGCGCTACAACGCTGACGCTACGGACATCGATTTCAATGCGATCTACGCGAGTGTCCGCGGGATTCTGCTCGACGCCTTCGCGCAGACCCACTCGCTGGCCCTGCAGCAGACCATGTTCCAGATGGGCAAGCAGGTCCTTGAGGCGCACCCCGAAATCGCTGACGTCAAGCTCTCCCTGCCGAACAACCACCACTTCCTCGTGGACCTCGAGCCGTTCGGGCTCGACAACCCGAACGAGGTTTTCTTCGCAGCCGACCGGCCGTACGGGCTGATCGAGGCGACGGTTGAGCGCGAAGGCGACGCCCAGGGCTCCACGAACAAGGCACCGATCTGGGAGACCATCCCGGGCTTCTGCTGATCGCGGGAGGTTCGGGCCAAAGAATCAAGGGCCACCGGCCCGCGACCTCCCAAACAGAGCGGCCGGACACCTTGCACGCGTCCGGCCGCTCACCAACCACTCATGTGAGACAAGGAAGTCATACTCATGAAAGCAGTCAGTTCCATGAAACACGATACGAAGCCCCAACGGCCAGAAGATGAACGCCTGCCCCTGGGCCGCACGTTTGCTTACGGTTTCCAGCACGTCCTGACCATGTACGGCGGAATCATCGCCGTCCCCCTTATTGTCGGAACAGCCGCGGGGATGTCACAGGATGAGATCGCCGTCCTCATCGCGTCCTGCCTCTTCGTCGGTGGCGCTGCAACAGTCCTGCAGAGCTACGGCGTAAAGTTCTTCGGCTCGCAGCTTCCGCTGGTACAGGGTGTCTCTTTCGCCGGCGTCGCAACAATGACCGCGATCCTCAGCGGCGGAGGCGGTATCGAAACCGTCTTCGGGGCAGTACTGGTCGCATCGGTGATCGGCCTGGTCATTGCGCCGTTCTTCGCCAAGATCATCAAGTTCTTCCCGCCGGTTGTCACCGGCGTCATCATCACAACCATCGGCCTAACCCTGATGCCCGTAGCAGCGAACTGGGCCATGGGCGGAAACCCGGCAGCGGACAACTATGGCAGCCTGACCAACATCGGCCTCGCCGCAGGCACCCTCGCCCTGGTGCTGCTGCTGAGCAAGCTTGGCAACGCCACACTCTCGCGACTGTCCATCCTGCTGGCGATCGTCGCCGGCACCGTAGTGGCAGCGCTCCTCGGGCTTGCTGACTTCTCCAACGTCGGCAACGGAGCAATCTTCTCCTTCCCCCAGCCCTTCGCCTTCGGATGGCCGATCTTCGACCTCGCCGCCATCATCTCGATGACCATCGTCATCCTGGTGTGCATGACGGAAACGACGGCGGACATCCTCGCGGTAGCCGAGATCGCGAAGACCAAGGTCGATTCCCGCCGCATTGCGGACGGCCTCCGCGCCGACATGCTCTCAAGCGCATTGGCACCCGTGTTCAACTCGTTCGCGCAGACAGCGTTCGCGCAGAACGTCGGTCTTGTCGCCATCACCGGTGTGCGTAGCCGGTATGTGGTGACCGCAGGTGGCCTCATCATGGTGATCCTCGGGCTCCTGCCGATTCTTGGCCGCCTGGTCGCAGCGGTTCCGACGCCCGTGCTCGGAGGCGCCGGCATCGTACTCTTCGGCACAGTGGCAGCCAGTGGTATCCGTACCCTCGCGAAGGTGGACTACCAGGACAACATGAACCTGATCATCGTCGCAGTGTCGCTGGCCTTCGGCATGATCCCCGTCGTGGCACCAACGTTCTACGACGAGTTCCCCACCTGGTTCGGCATCATCTTCCACTCGGGCATCAGCTCGGCGGCCATCATGGCGGTGCTGCTGAACCTGCTCTTCAACCACCTCAAAGCAGGTAATCCCGACAGGGCCTCGGTGTTCGTCGCAAGCCCGCCGCGCATGGTCCGCGAGGACGAGCTTGCGGCACTGCAGGACGGCGACAGCTACCAGGGCGGCAAGCTGGTGGCCGCTGACGGAACCGAGATTCCCGTGGTGACCGCTGCCCAGTACCAGGTTGTCAAGGAGAAGCTCGACAAGGGTGAGATCACCGGCGTCGAGGACATCCGCAAGATCTGTGACGGGAAATCCGGCGACCACACCTAACCAACGCTTCCCCGCCTGCCCGGCTTGACTCCTGCCTTCACACGGATTGAGTGCACACACGGGCGGGCGGGGATCCACACCTGGATCAGCAGACAGGACCACTGAGCTGGCGGCATACACCGCCGTCGCCGGTGGTCCTGTGCCGTTTCATCCTGTTAAGAAACGACTGAAACGGAGATCCGATAATGACACGCACCTGGGTCCGGAACCCACTTGCCATCTTCACCGCGAACGACGACGACGCCGACGGTGGCCTGGTAATCGACGGCGCCACCATCGCCGAACTTGTGCCCTCGGGAGCAACACCGGCCGGGCCCTACGATGCGGTGTTTGAGGCCCGCGGCCACGTGGTCCTTCCCGGGCTGATCAACACGCACCACCACTTCTACCAAACCCTCACCCGCGCGTGGGCGCCCGTGGTGAACGTGCCGCTGTTCCCCTGGCTGGTCAACCTTTATCCGGTGTGGGCCAGGCTCAGTCCACGCGACCTGGAACTGGCGACGACGGCTGCGCTCGCCGAACTGCTGCTCTCCGGCTGCACCACCGCCGCCGACCACCACTACCTCTTCCCGGGCGGCATGGAAGAGTCGATAGACGTCCAGGTGTCCGTGGTCCGCGAGCTTGGGATGCGCGCCATGCTCACCCGGGGCTCGATGTCCCTCGGCGAGGACGACGGCGGCCTGCCGCCCCAGCGGACAGTCCAGGAAGCCGAGGTAATCCTGGCAGACAGCGAGCGGCTGATCAATCGGTACCACGAGCGTGGCGAGGGCGCGCAGGTGCAGATCGGCCTGGCGCCGTGCTCTCCGTTCTCGGTGACCACGGACATCATGAGGGCCAGTGCTGAGTTGGCGGAGAAGCACGACGTCCGTCTCCACACCCACCTGGCTGAGACCCTGGATGAGGAGGACTTTTGCCGGGAGCGGTTCGGCCTCCGGACCGTCGATTACCTGGAGAGCGTGGGCTGGCTCGGCTCCCGCACCTGGCTGGCCCATGGCATCCACTTCGACGATTCCGAGGTTGCGCGGCTCGGGGCCGCAGGAGTTGGAGTGGCGCACTGCCCGACGTCGAACATGCGCCTGGCGTCCGGCCTCTGCCGGGCTGTGGAATTGGAGGAAGCGGGTGTTGCGGTGGGGCTGGGTGTGGACGGTTCGGCGTCGAACGATGCCTCCAACCTGATCCTCGAAGCGCGGCAGGCGCTCTATATCCAGCGCCTTCGCTACGGTGCGGAACGGGCGACGCCGGAGCGAGCGCTGGGTTGGGCCACCCGCGGGTCTGCGGCGGCGCTGGGGCGGTCGGATATCGGTGAGCTGGCTGTCGGTAAACAGGCGGACCTCGCGATGTACCGGCTCGATGACCTTCGCTTCTCCGGCAGCCACGATCCGCTTGCCGCGTTGCTGCTGTGCGGCGCGGACCGGGCAGACCGGGTCATGGTCGGTGGTCAGTGGCGCGTGGAGAGCGGCGCCGTCGTCGGGCTTGACCTGGAACGGTTGATCGCGGAGCACTCGGCGGCTGCGCGGAAGCTCGTGGGCTAGCCCTCAACGACCGGGTTGGCCGTGGTGGCCCGTGGTAGTGTCGAGCAGAAATCGGCCGCGGGAGGGTAAGTGGGAACTGGGAAACGTCCCACTATTACCGATGTCGCACGGGTTGCTGCCGTATCACCGACAACGGTCTCGCACGCGCTCAATAACCGCGGGTACGTCGACCCGCGTACCAGGGAAAAGGTCCGCAAGGTTGCTGAGGAACTTGGGTACCGCCCGAGCGTCCGGGCACAACGCCTGCGGGCGGGCAGTGCCCAGACAGTTGGTTTGGTCGCGTCGATGCCAACCTCCGTTGCTGCCGGGCCGTCAAAGCTCGGATTCTTCATGGAAGTGGCGGCATCGGCTGCGGAAACAGCCCTTATGCACGGGTTCGCGATGATTCTTATCCCGCCGCTCGAGACGCAGCTGGAGCTGGGCCAGTTCGACATCGACGGCGCCGTCGTCGTCGAGCCTCAGGAAAACGATCCCGCGACTACCCGGTTGCGAGCACTCGGGGTTCCTGTGGTCAGCCTCGGCCGCCAGCCCGGCGCGGAGGAAGACATCCCGTACGTTGACATGCACTCGCGTGCAACTGGTGAACTGCTCCTCGAACACCTGTGCGAGCAGGGGGCCAGGCAGATAGCGCTGCTGATTGGCGCAGGTCCCCGGCATTCCTACCTTGACGTTGCCGAGGCCTACCGGGTGTTCACTGCGAATTACGGCATGAAGCCCATTGTCATTCAGGTGGACGAAGAGGAGGGAGAGGCCGGCGGGTATCACGCGGCGCTCTCCCTCCTCGAGTCACATCCCGACGTCGATGGCATCTGCGCGCTGGTTGACGCCTTCGCCGTAGGTGTTGTGCGCGCCCTGAAGGAGAAGGGCCGCAGAGTGCCCGACGACGTCAGGGTGGTCACCCGGTACAACGGCCTTCGGTCCCAGACGTGTCAGCCCCCGCTGACCGCCGTGAACCTGAACCTGTCTGCCGCCGCTGGACTCGCGGTGGACCTGCTCCTCGAACATCGCAGGGGTGACAAGAGCCGCCACGTTGTATCCGGACCCTTCCCGGAACTGGTCCCGCGGGAATCCTCCGTGCGGATACCCCGTGAGCCCGGACGGCTAACCCTGGAAGAGGACCGCCACTCCTGAAATCAGCGCGAAGCTGAGGACGATGGTGCGCATCCTCTTCCCGCCCAGGCGATGATGAATTGCGGCGCTGGCGAGGGCCCCAATCACGAGGGCGGGCAGCAGGTAGAGGGCCATCTGCACCTGCGGGAAGTGCACGTTCCCCGTTCCGGCAAGCAACGCAAGCGACATCAGCTCGCCCACCAGGAAGCAGAAGGCCACCGTCGAACGCAGGACGGGCGCGGGCCGGTGCTGGTAGGCCAGGACCAGCGGCGGCCCACCGATTCCGGTGGCCGTTTCCGTAACGCCGGTGACGGTGCCCACGGCGAGTAGCGCGCCGCGTCCTGCTTTGAAGGACGGCACAATCAGTGACACCAGGGCCGCGAGGATCGTTGATATGCCAATCAGAAGGCTAAGGCCGGATGGCGGGATCGCCACCAGCACCCAGAACCCCCCAGCAGTTCCCGCCACACGGCCAATCGTGATCCAGCCTGCTCCCCGCAGATCAAGCGCATGCCTCTCACGCCACACAACGTAGGCATTGAGCGGCAACATGAGGATGAGTAACAGCACGGGAAGAAGCGTGGGCTCGAAGAAGCCAACCACCGGAGCCACGATGAGCGCAAAGCCCATGCCCGTGCTGCCCTGAACGAGGGCCGCGATGGCTACCGTGACAGCAACCAGGATGAATATTTCAGTGCTCAAGAGTTTCCTTCAATCGGGGTCTCGCCAGGTACATCTGAATCACTCAGAATCACCCGACGGGGCTGGGCACCGGAACGCGGGTGCGCTGCTTGAGCGCCTGGTGTTCCGACGCCGTGGCATGGAGGCGCCGGACCGGGGCTTTGGCCATGACACGGTGTGCAACCTCCCTTGCCTCGTCAACGAAGGCGCGGGCGTCCCAATCCACTGGCCACCCATTCCACAACCTCAACTTGCCGGCAACGACGACGGCGTTGATCTGGTCGCGGTTGGCATACCGGACGAGCTCCCAGGTGGGGTCCCAGGAAGGCTGCATTTCCGGGACCGACCAATCCAGCACAAGGAAGTCCGCCGACTTGCCCACCGCGATCTCTCCAGTCACCTCGCCGATGCCAGCAGCGTCCGCCCCACCCATCGTGGCGTGGTGAAGCCAGGTCCAGCCGCCACCACTTGAGGAATCACCGGTTTGCAGGCCGAAGGCAAGGCGCTGCGCCAGTTCCGCGGTGTCCACCAAGCGGAACGCATCGCTACGGGTTCCGTCCGTGCCGATTCCAAATCGGATCATGCGTTCCGCAAAGTGGAGGGCCGGCGCAACGGCATTTCCCTTCCACGCGCTCGCCACCGGGTTGTAGCTCACTGCAGCGCCCGTTTCCTCGAGCAGCCTCAATTCGTGCGGGGTCACCAACGTGGCGTGGGCGGCCAGGGTCTGGGGACCCAGGGCGCCGACCGAGTGCATGTACTCAAGTGGACGTAACCCGCATCGTTCGATCGATCGCTCCACGGAAGCGAGGTGCTCATTCAAATGCACCTGATAGACAGCGGCAGCTTCCTGCGCGAGGAGGGAGGTGTCCCGTAGAACTTCCTCGGTAGCGGCTTCGGGAATCGATACGGCGAGCGAGGGATGGACCAGCGACGCGCCATCCCACCGGCTGAGGTGCCGTTCAGCTCCCCGCATCACGTCGCCGTGATCGGTGACGGATCCGTCCGGGGAGAGATCGTTGCAGATGTAGCCCAGAACGCAGCGCAGTCCGACGTCCTGCGTTGCTGCCGCTACGGTGCCGACATCCACGTTTGCCCGGGTCCCGGCATCGCTCACGGTGGTGAATCCACCCCGCAAAGATTCGAGGGCCGCCAGTTTTGACGCTACGTAGATCGACTCGTCATCAAGATGCTGCTCAAGCGGAACCCAAAGCCTCCGGAAGATCTCCGAGGGCTCACCGCAAATCATTGATTTGCCGAAGCTCTGTGTCAGATGGTGATGTGTGTCGACGAACCCCGGCATCAACAGGTGGTGGTCAAGCCTGACCGGCGTCAGCATGGGGTTCTCGGCGATGAGGGTTGAAGCCGGACCAACCTGGCTGAAGACGCCGTTCTTCACCACCACACCGTGGTCGCGGACTGGGCCGTTCGGTAGAAGCAGCAGCTCCGGGAGGAGCAGCATCGTTTCGCCGTCGAAGGCTTTGGGCGCAAGGGGAATGTTCACAGGCTGTCTTTCACTTGATGGTCAGGTTCTGGAAGTGTGGCGGGTTCGGGTTGCTCGGCTGGTTCAGCGCTGCGTTTTCCCAGGTGGAGGAAGACGATGTTCATGATCACGCCGACGAAGGCGGTCATCGCTACACCACTTCCCAGCAGGATGCGGGCGTTGGGAGCGAGCTGGTCGTACATACCCGGAACGAGGATTGGCATGAGGCCGGCTGAGAGCGCCACCGCAGCGATGATCGTGTTCCGGTGGTCGTTGAAGTCCACACGCCGGAGCATCTGGAATCCCATCGCGATGATGATGGAGAAGACGACGACGGCGGTCCCACCGACCACAGCTGAGGGGATACCCGCCATGAGCTGTCCAATGGGGGCGAGGAGCCCGATCAGGATGAGGATGAACCCAGCCCCGACGGTTACGAAACGTGAGCGCACCCCGGTTGCTTTGACTATGCCGATGTTCTCACCGCTGGTGACGATCAGGGACGTTCCGAAAAAGCCTCCCAGGAGCGACATGATGGCATCGCCTCGGATGGTCTTGGGTGCATCCTGTTTCGCAACCACTTTCTTGCCGACCACTTCTCCGTTGAGCACCGTCTGGCCGGTGGCTTCTGCCATGGAGGCGATGCTGAAGATGAGGAGCGGAAGTGAGGCCAGGAGATCGAACTCCGGGGGGCCGAAGGGGAGGAACTGCGGGAAGGAGACGATGTTCCCCTCACCGAGTCCGGAGAAGTCTGCCAGCCCCATGGGTGCTGCCAGGAGTGTTGCGGCCACCATGCCGAGTAGGACCGAAACGGGCCGCAGGGAGGACGGCAGCAGCCGGTAGAAGAGGACGATGAGCACGATCGTGGCGACGCCAAGGGTCAGGTAGTCCAGACGCCCGAACTGTTCGGTGCCGGGCTGGCCGGTGATCAGGAACGCGGAATGCTTCACGAGGTTGATTCCGATGACCACGATCATCGTTCCCACGACGACGGTCGGGAAAAACCTGAGAAGCCGGGCGAAGAGGGGCAGAACGAGGAAGTAGAAGACGCCCGTCAGGATCACTGCGCCGGAGGCCATCTGCAGGCCATGCTCCTGCGCAATCATCAGGAACATGATGATTGGCGCTCCGCCGGGAAGCATGACGAAGGGCAACTTTGCCCCCAGCTTCCAGGGACCAAAAGACTGAAGCAGGGTGCCCAGGCCGGAAAGTATGAACGTTGCGCTCAGCAGATTTGTGGTTAGGGCGTCGGACAGACCGAGTGTCTGGCTGACAAGGAAGACGGCGGACAGGGGCGTCGCCACCATGACCATGACATGTTGCAGGCCAAGGGGTATAAGGCGGCGAAGTGGTGGAACCTCGTCCACCGGATGGACATTGGTGCTTTTCATGAGGTGACTTCTCTCAGGGATTGTTCGTTCTCGAAGGCACGGCTTTGTGCCGGAATCGGGAGGCAGCGTCCTGCAGCGTGAAACGCTGTGCCGCCACCCGAGGAAGAGGGGGATGGGAGTTGCTTGTGGCTATCCCAAATCGTTTTGGTAACTATGCCCTACATCACTTTTCGTGTCAACGGATGAAGGTCGCGCAGCCCGCGCACAGTGCCGCCGACCCGCCGACGCCGGGCAATATCATCTGTTTCTCATTTGTATTTCCTATGGTTGGTCGAGACCGTTCGCCCATCCACAGGAAGACCATGTGAAAGCTCAAACCAGGATCATTGAGGAACTGGGGGAGTCAAGGCGCGCGTTAATAGTGAGTACATCCCGAGACCGAGGAGCGCTCGCTGCCGCGCGATCGCTGCGGCAGGACGGCTGGACTGTCGGCGTGGGAACACCGGAAGGTAATGGGATGCTGTGCGCTTCGCGTGCTGCATCTGCGCGCCACACCGTGCCGCGTCCGCGGGGTGACGGAAGCGCCTTCGTCGACGGCGTGAGTGCTGCGGTCAACACGGGAGGATACGACGTCGTTTTCGGCGGCGGCGATGACTGGATGGCCGCGCTTTCCACCTACCGTGACCGCATCCCCACCCGGGTTGCACACCCGCCGGCCGAGGCCGTGAGCCGTGCCCTCGACAAGGTGGCCCTCGCCGAAAGCGCAGCACGTGTTGGGCTTGCCTCCCCGCGGACTGTTGTTGCCACTCCGGGTGCCATCTCTGACTGGGACGGGCCCTTGGTGGTCAAATCCCGTGCGCACTGGACGCCTGGCCAGCTCCGGCCGCACCGCATCGAGGCACGCCTCTTCGAGAGCATCACTGCCGCGAAGGAGCGCATCAACCATATGGAGCAGCTGGGTGCGGAACCGCTGCTGCAGGAACCGATCCACGGCCAGCTTGGGGCACTGATCGGCATCTTCCGCGACGGCCGTCTGGAGGGCCGGGTCCAGCAGGAGACACCGCGCCTCTGGCCCACGCCGAACGGGGCTTCGGCGCGTGCCCGGACCGTCGCCATCGACCCGGTGCTTGCCGCTGCGGTGGACAGGCTGCTTACCGACATCGGGTGGTGGGGCTTGGTGGAACTCCAGTTCCTGACCGGTGACGACGGCGTGCCCTATCTCATCGACTTCAACGGCCGCTTCTTCGGTTCGATAGCGCTCAGCAACGCGGCGCGCCCGGGACTGGCCGACGCCTGGGGCAGGCTCACGCTCGGCGAATCCGTGCCAACGCTCAGCGACGCTCCTGCCGGTTTCCGGTATGTGTGGACCGCGGGTGACCTGCGGCGTGCGCGGGTCGAACGCCGCGGCGGCCTGGTGACAGACGTCGTCGACACCCTGCGCTGGGCCACCCGTGCCCACCACAGCGTGTGGGATCCACTGGACCCGGGCCCGACGCTGCACCTGATGGCATCAAAGTTCGCCCGCAAAGGCTGACCGCCCACGGGGCCCGCTGGGTGCGCAGATAATCACCCTTTGGGTCGTCCTGTCGGTGATTATCTGACCACTCAACCGGGGGTTACCGGCGCCGCGCCGCCCGGATCATGTCAAGCGGAACGGTCCGCTCGGGTGCCCGCAGCGCGATCAGTCCCAGGGCATAGGTCCCGCACACCGCCAGCGCGACGACGACGGCCGTCAGCAGCGCCGGCGCTGCCAGTACGTTCACCAGCAGGATCCCGACGGCGGCCGCTACCGCCCCCAGCAGCGCCGCCCGCGCCAGGAGGACGACGGCGGCACGCAGGTTCACGCCGTCGTGCCGGCCCTGCAACAGCCACGCGTTGGCGACGGCGGCAACCACCAGGGATGCGCTCGTGGCCAGCGCGATACCAGCGATACCCATGATGGGCGCCAGGAGGATGTCGCCCACCACATTGATGATCATCGCGACCACGGCCACCACCACCGGTGCCTTCGAATCGCCTAATGCGTACGCAGTGCTGACCACCACCTGCCGGCACCCGAGCGCAAGCAGGGCGGGCGCGTACCAGGCGACCGCGGTTGCGGTGTCCTCGATGTCCTCTCGTGAGAATGCCCCGCGCCCGAACGCCACTTCGACGAGCGGGACTGCCGCAACGGCGAGCACCACGCACAGCGGAACAAGGATGGTGACAGTAACCGAGAGTCCGCGGTTGACCAGGCGCTTGAGTTCGGGCAAGTCCTTCACGGAAGCGCTGATCGCGGGGTAGAGCGGCACGAGCAAGGACGCGATGAGCAGCTGCTCCGGAAGGTTCACCAGTCGCCAGCCGTAGGAAAGCGCAGTGATGGCGCCTTCCTCCAGGGTGGAGCCGACGGCGCGGTCCACGAGCGTATTGATGTTGCCGATGGCGCTGCCGACCAGCATCGGCGGCACGAGGATCGCAATTTCCCGGAACCCGGGGTCCTTTAACTGAAGGCGGGGGGTGACTTTCGTTCCCAGGCTTCGCAGCGGCGGCAGTTGCAGGAGCAGGCGGGCGCCGGAGCCGATCACGAATCCGACGGCGAGGGCACTCACCCCGTACTGCGGGCCGAAGAGCCCAGCCGCCGCGATCATGATGATGTTGAACGGAACGCCCTGCAGTGAGGCCCACGCGAAGCGGCCGTGGGATTGGGCCAGGGCGGCCAGCAGATCGGTGCCCGCCACCAGCACCGTGGCGATCAGGATGATCCGGGTGAGCATTGTGACGGTAGCTGCATCACCGGCGTCGAACCCTGGTGCGATCAACGAGGTAACCGGTGCCGCGAAGATTCCCATCACGATGGACCCGACCCCGAGCACCACCATGGTGACAGTGAACGCAACATCGAACCCGGTGTGGCCGCGGCAGCCGTCTTCTTCCGCGGCAGCCTCCCGTGCAACCACCGGCGTTGCAGACCTGGCCATTGCATAGGCCACCAGGCCGAGCACAATGTTCATGAGGCCCTGCGCCACGAGGTAGGCATCGAGCTGGGCACCCGCACCGAAGATGGCGGCTATGACGACGTCGCGCAGGAAGCCGAAAAGTGTCGAGACGGCGGTGAGGCCGGTGACGAGCACAGCAGCCCTGGAGATCGACTTTCCTCCGGGTCTGGCCACGACATCCCACCCTATCCTGCCGATTCGGCGGCTGCGCTTTGCGAGGTGGAGCTCGCCGGTCGGCGCTGACAGAATACAGGCCCCTCTTGCCCGCAGCGGAGGGCACACGCAAGAGTAGTCGGCATCAACTATTAGGGCACGTCACCAGGCCATCATCAGGCCATCGAAAGGCGCCATGAAGTTCCAACTCTCCGCAACAGTGCTCGATTCGCCCGACGCCCGAGCCCTCGCCGACTTCTACCGCAAGCTGCTGGGCTGGGAAGCGAAATTCGCGGAGGACGATTGGGTGATGCTCAAAGCGCCCGACGGCGGCGCCGCACTTTCCTTCCAGACCGAACCAAACTACGTGCGGCCGGTCTGGCCCGCGGGTGAGCGGGACCACCCGATGATGATGCACCTGGACATTCACGTCGACAACCTCGACGCTGCCGGCGCGCACGCGCTTGGCCTGGGCGCTGAGCTTGCCGGGTTCCAACCGCAGGAGGGCGTGCGGGTTTACCTGGACCCGGCGGGCCACCCCTTCTGTCTCTTCCTGGACTGAGAACCTGCGGCGGGCGGTGCTAATCTCCGAGTATGTCCGGTAGCTCAAGAAAGCTTGTTCAGCCCGTCGGTGCCGAACTCCTTGAACGCAGTTACGCCGTCCAACGGGAGATCAGGAAAGCCCACCGGGTAATGGCGTTTCAGCAGGTGCTGGACCGCGACGGCAAGGCTACCCGGGCCAACATTGCACGTGACACCGGGCTCAATCCGTCCACCATCTCCACCATCCTGAAGGAGCTGATCGAAGACGGGCTGGTGGTCGAGGGTCTTCAAGCGGCGAGTACCGGCGGCAAGCCGGCGACCACGCTGAAGATCGACCGCTCCCTGCACAGGATCCTGACCCTGATTGTGCGGCCCCGCCTGCTGAGGGCTGCGCTCTTCACTCTTGATGGTGAGGTCGAATTCCGGGTGGCTGAGGAGTTCGACCGCAATGTCTCCCCGAAGGACGTCGTCCGGTTCGCCTCTACCTTGGTGTCAAAGGCAGACCGGAACGTCGGTGCCATCGGCGTGCAGGTGCCTGGAGCACAGGACGAGGGAGTCCTGCTGGAAAGCGTCCAGCTGGACTGGCACAACATACCCCTGTCCGCGCTGGTCAAGGAGGGTACCGGCGTCCCGGCCTACGTAGTGAACGACGCCGACGCCGAGGCCATGGTTGAGGGCGCGTACTATCCGAGTGCTGCCGCCAACCTCTACTTTGTGCACATGGGTGCGGGCCTGGGGGCGGCGATCATTTCCCGCGGCCTACTCCTCAGCGGGCTCTCGGGAAGGGCTGGCGAAATTGGCCACGTCCGGGTTGATTATGAAGCCACTGACGCCACCTGCCTGTGCGGTGTGGCTGGCTGCCTGGAGTCGGTGGTGTCGCTGCTTACCATGCTCGGTCCGGGCTACTCCGAGGAACTCTCCGGCGATGAGGTAGCGGCACTGGCAGCAGATCCTGTGGCGGTTGAACGGCTTGAAACCGGAGCAACAACACTTGCCCGGGCACTCCGGTTGGTCTGTGCTGCGCTCGACATTCCGCAGGTGGTGCTCGGTGGGGATGCTCCGTATCTGGGTGCGGAATTCCTGGCCGTCGTCCGGAGAGAGCTGCAGGCCGATCCAGCGATGGCCGCGCGGACGCTGAACGTCGTTTACGCGCATCCTGAACGCGACTCCTACGGAGTGGCGCAGTACGCCCTCAACAGGGCGTTCGGTGTCCAGTGGTCCTTCAAACCGCAGTCGGACTAGCTACCCGCTCGTAGCCCGGCGTGCGGCCGTCTCGATGCGCTCCCAATGTTCGGACCACTCTCCCGCGCTGCGCTGGGGCATGTTGGGATCTTCCGGACCACGGCCGGTAGCCCCGTCAACCAACTCCCGCAGAATGTCCGCATGCCCGAGGTGCTGTGCTGTTTCCACGCACATGTGCACCAGAATCTGCTGAAGAGTGACCCGACGCCGCTCTTCGGGCCACCACGGAACCTCCCCGACAGCGTCAAGCGGCAGCGCTTCAATGGTGGCGTCAGCGTGGGCCGCAGCGAAATGGTGCAGCTCGATAGTCGACTCCCGGGTCTCCTCCTCGGTGACCCACATGTCAGCCTCCGGTTCGGCGTCGTCGGTGAACCAGGGGAGGACTCGTCCACTCGACCGGCCGAAAACCTCGCCGAAGTAGTCCAGCTCCACGCTGGCTACGTGCTTCACCAGACCCAGCAGGTTGGTTCCGGTGGGGGTGAGGGGGCGGCGGGCGTCGTACTCGCTCAGGCCCTCGACCTTGGCCAGTAGATCGGCGCGGCGAAGGCGCAGGTACCGGTGCAGAACCTCTTTATCATCCATGGTGGCACTCTATCCGGCAGGCCTGACAGTTCTGCGGTTGCTGGGTGTGGACGTACCAGTGCCCCTGCTAACCGTGAGGTCGGCAGGGGCACTGTATAAACGTGCTTAGCCTGCGCAGACGAACTTCGCGTCAGCCCAGTCGCCATGGTCGTAGTTGATGCCGTCGCCGCCGTTGTCGACGATCAGGTCCACATAGGTGGCCCCGGAGATGTCAACGTTGATGGAGGCTGTTTCGGTGGTGGCTCCCATGACCGGAGTCTTCACGAGCTCCTCGCCGTCAGTGAGAACCGAGAAGCTGATCGAGCCCAGTGTTGCCTGGTAATCATCAACGCCTACCTTCGCGGTGAATGAGGTGCACTTTCCACCCGTGTAGTAACGGATGCTGCTGTTGGCATGGACTCCGAGGCCCTTGGTGAACGTTTGTCCGTTCAGCTTGATTGCGCTTCCGCTGTTCGATTTGTCGAGGGCGATGGCTCCGTAGCCGTTGGTGCCTTCGAGCCATTCGATATCGCTCGCGAACACGGTGCCGGTGGGTACTGTCGGTGGGGTTCCGGACTGCTGCGTGCGCTCGCCGGTTGCGCTTCCTGCGCCGTCGCCGCCGTCGTAGGTTGCGGTCGCGGTGAACACACGCTCGAGGAACTCCTCGCGCTGTTCAGGGACACGGATGTCGAAGCTGACGTTCGCGGACTGCCCTGGACGGATCATCTTGACCTGCTGGGTGTCAGGGTAAACCGTCCAATTGAGCGGGCCCGAGAAGGAAACGGTGCCCTTCTTCACGGGCTCATCGCCGTTGTTGGTCACGGTCACAGTGACCGGCTCAATGGACGGGCCGTCCAGGTTCACCTCGGAGATAGAGATTTCGACGGCGCCCGCCTCCGCCTGGGCGGTGGACTGGGCGTTGGCCGTGAAGGGGATCAGGGCCAAAACGAAGGCGCAGAGGAGGGCGAGGAGGGTGCGGGAGATTTTCTGCATGTGAGGTATGTCCTTTCTGCTTAGGCCACTGGTGGCATGTCGGATTCGCGGGAATCAAGGCCGAGCCGGAGCTTGGCCCACTCGCCGCGGGTGAAGTCAGGCACCTCAACCGGTGCGCCGCCATTGGCCAGCGACATGACGCTCAGCGGAACCGGGGAGCACCAGGCGGCGGAGTCGTAGACGTCGATATCGGGGACCAGGCCCGCACGCATGGTCTGGACTGTGCGCCACTGCAGGAGGTAATCGATGCCGCCGTGTCCAGCATTCGCTGCCTCCGGGCCCACCTTCTTCCAGATCCAGTGATCGAACTCATCGCGGTACGGGGTCCAGTTGGCCCAGGCGTGCCCGCTGTGGTCCGGCTCGAGGTAGACGCGTGCGTTGTAGTCCTCGAAGATGCCCCGGCTACCGGCGATGGAGTTGATCCGCGAGTAGGGGCGGGGGGAACTGACATCATGCTCGGCGCGGAGAACGCGGCCGCGCTCGGTGTTGATGAGGCACGTTACGAGGTCGCCGTTGATGTACTCCTCCTGCCAAGAAGGGTGGTCTTTCGGGACATAGCGCGCACGATAGTCGGCGAGTCCCTTCGGGGCTGTCGCAGTTGCCTGCAGGGTTGTGAACCGGTCACCGCGGTTGATGTCCATTGCCGCGGCAATCGGTGCCAGGCCGTGCATCGCGTAGAAGCTGGCGGTGCTGCGGGTGTGCCATTTACGCCGCCAGGCGTCGGTGTAGTAGCTGTCGTCGAACAGCAGCGAGCGGAGATCGTGGAGGTAGCCGCCGTGGCCGTTGGTGATTTCACCGAACATGCCTTCGTGGGCCATCTTCAGCATGGCGAGTTCGTTGCGTCCGTAGCTGCAGTTCTCGGCAAGCATCAGGTGCTTGCCAGTGCGCTCGGAGGTGTCGACCAGATCCCACATCTCATCAAGCTCAGTAGCGATGGGCAGCTCAATCGCAGCGTGCTTGCCCGACTCCAGGGCAGCCTTGCCCTGCTCGTAGTGGAATTCCCACGGAGTTGCGATGTAGATGAGGTCAATGTCCTCGCGCTTCAGTAGCTCCTTGTAGGAATCGGCGGAACCACCGAACTCGAGGGGACGCGGCTTTCCGTCGGCCACCAGCCGATCAGCGGAGCGCTTGGCGCGGTCCGCCCGGATGTCGCATACGGCGGTGACTGCAGCACCGGGGACATCGCCCCAACCAAGCAGCATGCCCGCACCCCGGTTGCCGAGACCGATCAGGCCGATACGCACTGTTTCGTGTGCTTCGAAGGGTACGTCGCCCATGAACTTCTGGGCTTTCGGGCGCTTGCCCGGACCCTTCGCCAGCGCGGATTGTGCGGTTGCGGCGATGACGCCGCCCGCCAGTACTCCGCCGAGCACCATTCGTCGTGAAGCATCGGGTATTTCGACCATCTTTGGTTCCCTCCATAGGTCTGTGCCCCGCTAACTGCATCGCTAAGGGCACTGTTAGGTAGGTCACAAGCCAATAGGCAAACCTCGAACGTGTCAATATGCGATTGAAGAATCGATTAAATAATCATGATTAATCATAAAAATTGCACAGTACGATCATCGACGCGCCGCGACAGGCACAGAAACGAACAGAGTTACGTCAGGCAAGCGCCACAGCTTGGTGGGCCAAGGGTTCGCGCAAGAGAGCCGTGGCCGGTGCTAATCGAGGCGGGAGTGCTTCCCGAGCGCGTGGAAGGCGCGGTCGTGATAGACCAGCGGGGCGTCGTCGTCGTTCTGTGCGCGGACCTCAACCACTTCCGCGGCGATGAGCATCGACCCACCCAGCGGAAGCCGTTCGACGACGGCGCAGCGCAGCGCCCAGCGCGCGTGCCGCAACAGCGGTTCACCGGTGGACAGGAGCTCCCACTCCATTTCGTCCGTGAACCTCATTGAGCCCTTGGTGGCGAATGTCCGGGCAAGCGCCACTTGGTCGGCGCCCAGGAGATGGACCAGAACCGTAGGTGCTTCGGCAATCAGCGACGCCGAGCGGGACTCCGTGGACACCGAAAATGCAAGGATGGCGGGGCTCGCGGACACCGAGGCAACCGACGACGCCGTCAGGCCTACCGGCCCGGCAGGGCTGGCCGCCGTCACGATCGCCACTCCGCCCGGGTGGTCCCGGAAAGCACTTTTGAACAGTTCAGCGCTCGCAGCAGTGAGGGTCGGATCAGGAGAGGAGGTCATGCCCGGGCTTTCGTGGGGGAGGTCCGTTGGCGCACGGATTCCATTAAGCCTAGAACCTCAACAATTGTTGAGGTCAAATGGGGAAACTAGCTGGCGAGGTTTAGGTCGTCGGAGATCGCCTGGGCTGCCGAGCGCAGCAGCGGCACGGCCTTGTCAGCGAAGCCCTTGTCCACGCGCGACACCGGGCCCGACACCGAAATGGCGGTGGGCGTGGGTGCATCCGGCACGGCCATGGCGAAGCAGCGCACGCCGAGCTCCTGTTCCTGCTCGTCAATGGAGTAGCCGCGCTCGCGGATCCGCTCCAGCTCCTCAAGCAACTGGTCTACGGAGCTGATGCTCTTCTCGGTGGGCGTCGGCATGCCCGCGCGGCTCACGATGTTGCGGACGACGTCGTCGTTCAGCTGCGCAAGGATGGCTTTCCCGACGCCGGTGTCATGGGTATGTGCGCGCCGGCCCACCTCGGTGAACATCCGCATGGAGTGCGGCGATGGCACCTGGGCTATGTAGACGACCATGTCAGAGTCGAGGACGGCCATGTTGGACGTTTCACCGAGCCGGTCCACCAGCATCTTCAACTGCGGACGGGCAAGGGCACCAAGCTGCTTGTTGGCTCCCTCGCCGAGGCGGATGAGCCGGGGCCCGAGGGCGTAGCGCCGGTTCGGCAGTTGCCGCGCATACCCCTTCATCACCAGGGTGCGGAGGAGACGGTGGATGGTGGGCAAGGGGAGGTCGGTCGAGGAGGAGAGCTCACTCAACGTCACTTCACCACCGGCGTCGGTGATGAGTTCCAACAGCTCGAATACGCGTTCAACGGACTGGACGCCGCCTGCTGCTGCCTTTTCGGCCATTGGATCCCCTAGGTAGGTATGTATCCGCGTAGCGGAATAACTTCTCCAAAGATACCCGATTTCCATCAGGTGGAAACCCTTCGCGCTGTGTCGATATAGAGTTGTAATTCCGTAGAACAGATAATAATATCCATAATACGGAAATATGAGCATGGCCGAGAGCGGCCCAACAGTGAGGATCATCAATGGCGAGTCCCAGTCCCGGCTACTCCATCACCCTGCGCGTCCAGGCGCCGTCGAGCTTCACCGCCACCGCCGAACTGGCCGCGGCCGTAGGGGCCACGGGTGCTTCGATCACCGCCCTGGACGTCACTGAGTCCCACCACAGCAGCATCGTTGTCGACGTCAGCTGCAACACCACCGACGCCGCCCACGGCGAGCAGGTGCGCGATGCGCTCAACGCGCTCGACGGCGTGACTGTCCGCAACCTGAGCGACCGCACCTTCCTCATGCACCTCGGCGGAAAGCTGGAGATCGTCCCCAAGGTGGCCCTCCGCAACCGTGACGATCTTTCCCGTGCCTACACTCCCGGCGTCGCGCGCGTCTGCCTCGCCATTGCAGAGAATCCCGACGACGCCCGTCGCCTCACGGTCAAGCGCAACACCATCGCCGTGGTCACGGACGGTTCGGCGGTGCTGGGCCTCGGCAACATCGGGCCGGCTGCCGCGCTGCCGGTCATGGAAGGCAAGGCGGCCCTGTTCAAGCAGTTCGCCAATGTTGACGCCTGGCCTGTGTGCCTCGATACGCAGGACACCGAGGAAATCATCATGATCGTCAAGGCGCTCGCACCCGTCTACGGCGGCGTGAACCTCGAAGATATTGCCGCGCCGCGCTGCTTCGAGATCGAGAACCGCCTCCGCGAAGAACTCGATATTCCGGTGTTCCACGATGACCAGCATGGCACCGCCATCGTCACACTCGCCGCACTCAACAACGCCCTGCGGGTAGTGGACAAGCAGATCGAGAACGTTCGGATCGTCATCTCCGGCGTGGGTGCGGCCGGTTCGGCAATCATCCAGCTGCTGCAGGCGCAGGGCGCCAAGAATATCGTTGCATGTGACCGCAAAGGCGCAATCCACAGCGGGCAGAACCACACCGACGACCACCGCCGCTACATCGCCGAGAACACCAACCAGGACGCCTTCGCAGGCTCGCTGCACGAGGCCCTTGTGGACGCCGACGTATTCATCGGCGTCAGTGGCCCGAACATCCTCGGTGAGGAGCAGGTCGCGTCAATGGCCGAGAAGGCAATCGTGTTTGCGATGGCCAACCCCGACCCCGAGATCGACCCTGTAATCGCCGCCCGCCATGCCGCCGTCGTCGCCACCGGCCGCAGCGACTTCCCGAACCAGATCAACAACGTCCTGGCCTTCCCCGGCTTCTTCCGGGGACTGCTCGACGCCGGCGCCTCCGACATCACACCTGAAATGCTCGTCGCCGCAGCTGATGCAATTGCCGCCCGCGTGGACGATGATGAACTCAACGCCAGCTTCATCATCCCCAGCGTGTTCGACCCGCATGTCGCCGGTGACGTAGCGGCGGCTGTCGCAGCCGCCGCGGCGTCTTCGGCACAGGCCCAATCCGGTTCAGAATCAGCAGAGTAGGAGCAGGACATGTCCATCGAAATCACTGATACGACGCCGATCGAGGGCGCCGACGCCATCCTCACCCCGGAGGCGCTGGCCTTCCTGGAGAAACTGCACCAGGAGTTCCGCGGGAACCGTGACGAACGGCTGGCCGCCCGTGCTGCCCGCAGGGAGGAAGTGGCCACCACCGGTCGGCTGGACTTCCTGCCCGGGACAGCGGAGATCCGCAAGGGTGACTGGACCGTTGCATCCGCTCCTCCCCAGCTGCAGGACCGCCGCGTTGAGATGACCGGCCCCGCATCGCCCGCCAAGATGGCCATCAACGCGTTGAACTCGGGTGCCAAGGTGTGGCTCGCGGACCTTGAGGATGCAAGCTCACCCACCTGGTTCAACGTCATCGACTCCCAGGTCAATCTTTACGGTGCGGCCCGCGGGTCACTCAGCTTCACGTCGTCCGAGGGCAAGGAGTATGCGCTGCGCACCGACGCGCCGCTCGCCGTCGTCGTCGCCCGTCCCCGCGGGTGGCACCTGCCGGAGAAGCACATCGTGATTGACGGTGAGCTCGCTATCGGCGCCCTGGTGGACTTCGGGCTGCACTTCTTCCACAACGCGCAGCACCTGCTCAGCAACGGAAGCGGCCCGTACTACTACCTGCCCAAGCTGGAGAGCCACCTCGAAGCACGCCTCTGGAACGACGTCTTTGTCTTCGCACAGGACTACCTGGGGGTTCCGCAGGGTTCCGTGCGCGCCACTGTGCTGATCGAGACCATTCCGGCTGCTTTCGAGATGGATGAGATCCTCTACGAGCTGCGCGACCACGCCTCGGGCCTCAATGCCGGCCGCTGGGATTACCTTTTCAGCATCATCAAGTACTTCCGCGACGGCGGCGAGTCCTTCATCCTTCCTGACCGCGCAACCGTGGTGATGACTGCCCCGTTCATGCGTGCCTACACCGAGCTGCTGGTCAAGACCTGCCACCGCCGTGGTGCCTTCGCGATGGGCGGCATGGCCGCGTTCATTCCCAACCGCCGCGAGCCGGACATCACCGCGCAGGCCATCGAGAAGGTCCGCGCCGACAAAACCCGCGAGGCCGGTGACGGCTTCGACGGATCCTGGGTTGCGCACCCCGACCTCGTGCCCGTCTGCCGTGAGGTCTTCGACTCAGTACTGGGCGAAAAGCCCAACCAGATCGATCGGCAGCGCCCGGAGGTCGAAGTCACCGCCGCACAGTTGCTCGACGTCGAATCCGCCGACGGCGATGTCACCGAGTTGGGCCTGCGCGCCAACCTCTATGTCGCCGTCGCGTACGTTGCGGTGTGGCTTTCGGGGAACGGTGCGGTGGCGATCCACAACCTCATGGAGGACGCAGCGACGGCGGAAATCTCACGCTCGCAGGTGTGGCAGCAGATCCGCAACAAGACCGTGCTCGCCGACAGCGGGAATACCGTCACCCCCGACCTGGTGAACAGTATCCTTGCCGAGGAAACCGAGAAGCTGCGCGGGGAAGTGGGCGACGACGCATTCACAAAGTTCTACGAGCCCGCCAGCCGCCTCATCGCCGACATCTGCATCTCCGAGGACTACACCGAGTTCCTCACCCTCCCGGCGTATGAGTTGGTGAACTGACGTGAAGTTCGCCCTCGGCTTCGATGATTACGCGGCCATAGATTCCCGGCTGGCTGACACCGACGCGCTGCTCCAGCACAATTACCCCGGCGATTCCGGTGCCCGTCAGCCCGTACACACCGTGTACGTCCCGGCGGACCGGTACCAGCCCTCGCTCCCCGGTGACTGGGGGAGGGAGGCGCTTGCCTCCGTCGAACGTGGCGGTGGGATGGGCACGCTGTGCGCTTTGCTTGGCGTGAACGACGACGTCGGCACGCTGGTGAGCGAGAAGCTCGCCTCCGAGCCGATCGAGGATCTACGGCTCGACTTCGAGGACGGATACGGGAACCGGCCTGACGACGAGGAGGACGCCGACGCGACGCGTGCGGCTATCGCCGTAGCCCGTGCGGTTCGGGACGGAATCGCGCCGCCGTTCATCGGCATCCGGTTCAAGTGTTTCGAGGAGGCCACGCGCCGCCGGGCCCTGCGGACGCTGGATCTGTTCATTAGTGGACTCCTCGCCGAGGGGCCGCTCCCGGACGGGCTGGTGCTCACGCTCCCGAAGGTCTCGACCGTGGCGCAGGTCGAGGCGACGGTGTTCGCGTGCCAGCGGCTGGAGGCGGTGCACGGGTTGGTTCCGGGCAGGCTCCGGTTCGAGGTGCAGATGGAGACGCCGCAGCTGATCCTCGCCGCAGACGGTTCAGTGCCGGTTGCCCAACTGCTGCACCGTGCGGAGGGCCGCGTCTCGGCGTTCCACTACGGCACGTACGACTACAGCGATTCGCTGCAGATCGCCGCCGCGTACCAGTCCATGGAGCACCCCGCCGCGGACTACGCCAAGCAGGTAATGCAGGTGGCGGTAGCTGGAACGGGCGTGCGCCTTTCGGACGGTTCGACGAACATCCTGCCAGTGGGAGCGCCGTCGGACGTTTCTGCGGCGTGGCAACTGCACGCCCGGTTGGTGAGGCGCTCGCTGGAACGCGGCTACTACCAGGGCTGGGACCTGCATGCGGCGCAGCTGCCAAGCAGGTTCATCGCCACGTACGCCTTCTACCGCGAGGGCCTCCCAGCAGCCGCGACCCGGCTGCGCAACTACGTGCACCAGCTAGAAAGCGCGGTGCTGGATGAGCCTGCAACCGCGCGGGCACTGGCCCGGTTTATTCACCGGGGCGTGCTCTGCGGTGCCGTCACCCACGCCGAGGTCAGCGAACTGGCCGGCGTTTCACTTTCCGAGCTGGAGGCGCTTGCGCATCCCCGGAAACACGATAATTACACTTCTTAAGGACTGACGTTGAACAACTATTACGCACCCGAATCCGTTCTGCCGCCGCAGACGGACCTGTTGACCGGCCGCGCGGTCGTCACCGAGGCATACACCGTGATCCCGCGCGGCGTGCTGCGCGACATTGTGGTGAGCGAACTGCCTGAGTGGACGGGCACCCGGACCTGGATCCTCAACCGGCCCGTCGCGGGAGGCGCGACGACGTTCGCGCAGTACCTGGTGGAGGTCTCGCAGGGCGGCGGTTCGACCAACCCCGAGCCGGAGGCTGGCGTCGAATCCTTCGTCTTCCTGCTCGAGGGTGCGCTGACCATCAAGCTCGAGGGGGAGCTACATGACCTTACCCCCGGTGGCTTCGCGTTCATCCCGCCGGGAGCCGCGTGGGAAGTCACCAATTCCGAAGGTGCTCCCGCCAAGTTCCAGTGGATCCGCAAGGCTTACCAGCCCCTCGCTGGCCACACGCCGAAGGCCCGCGTGGGTAATGAGCAGGACATCGAGCCCGGTTCCATGCCCGGTACAGAGAACAAGTGGCGTACCACCCGCATGCTGCCCACCGATGACATGGCGTACGACATGCACATCAACGTGGTCACCTTTGAACCCGGTGCGGTGATTCCGTTCGCAGAGACGCACGTCATGGAGCACGGGCTCTACGTGCTGGAGGGCAAGGCCGTGTACCGCTTGAACCAGGATTGGGTCGAGGTGCAGGAGGGCGATTACATGAGCCTCCGCGCGTTCTGCCCCCAGGCCTGCTACGCGGGCGGCCCGTCGAACTTCCGCTACCTGCTGTACAAGGACGTGAACCGGCAGATCAAGCTCACCTGATCTGCATCGAGTCAGCAAAAATAACTGAACTTTCGCGAAAAAGTAGTCATTACTGCTGACTCGATGTGAAGGTGGCGGGGGTTAGGCCGGCTGGTACGCCGGGTAGTCGGTGTAACCCTCGGCGCCTTCGCTGTAGAACGTCGCATGGTTGGGCTCGTTGACGGGCAGGTTGTCCTGCCAGCGCCGCACGAGGTCCGGGTTGGCAATGGCCGCGCGGCCGACGACGACGGCGTCCGCCAGTCCGTCATCCATCAGGGTGAGCGCCTCTTCGCGGCTGGTCATCTCGCTGAAGCCTGTGTTCAGCAGGAACGGGCCGTCGAAGAGCGAGCGCAATTCCTGGACGAGGTCCCCGGCCGGGTCCTGATGCAGAACGCTCAGGTACGCGAGCTTATGTGGCGAGATGGCCTTCGTCAGTGCGGCGTAGGTCTGCCGGAGGTCTTCCCGGTCGAACTCCGTGGCGCCCTGGATGTTGTGCTCGGGTGAGACACGGATGCCCACGCGGTCGGCACCGACGGCGTCGACGACGGCGTTGACCACCTCGATCACGAACCTCGCGCGGTTCTCAGGCGAGCCGCCGTAATTGTCCTCACGCTGGTTCGAGGCGGGCGAGAGGAACTCGTGCAAAAGGTAGCCGTTGGCGGAGTGAAGCTCAACGCCGTCGAACCCTGCCTTGATCGCGTTCAGCGAACCCTGCACGAATTCCTGCACGACGCCGGGGAGCTCGGCTTCGGTTAGCGCGTGCGGGACGGGGTAGGGCTTCTTGCCCTTGTAGGTGCGGGTCTCGCCCTGGATTGCGATGGCGCTGGGGCCGACGACGGTGTGGCCGCCGTTGGTGTCCTCGTGCGTGACCCGGCCTGCGTGCATGACCTGCGCGTAGATACGGCCGCCCTCAGCGTGTACCGCTTCGGTGACCTGCGACCAGCCTGCCAACTGCTCCTCGGTGACGAGGCCCGGCTGGCCCGGGAAACCCTGCCCGGGGTGGCTGGGGTAGGTGCCTTCGCTGACGATCAGTCCGAGGCTGGCGCGCTGGCGGTAATGCTCGACGACGATCGGCCCGGGTACGCCGTCCTCGCCCGAGCGGCACCGGGTGAGCGGGGCCATGATCAGGCGGTTCGGCAGTTCGAGTTCGCCGACAGTCAACGGGGAGAACAGCATTCTTTGGTCCTTTCGCGGAAGCGTTTCACTTGGGCAACTTTCGTGGGTCGGTGCCTATTCCGCGTGGGACCGGGATCACAGCTGGTGTGCCGGTAGGGTCAGGGGCATGAGCGCAGATTCACGCCACGGTTCCAGGGACTTTGATGTACCCCTCCGGGCCCAGCTTGAGCAGTTCGTTGATGATCATCGACAGGCACTTCATGAATGCCTCGACGGCGTGACGGAGGAAGAGGCACGCGCGCGGCTGGTTCCGTCAAAAACCACCCTGCTGGGGCTGGTGAAGCACGCCATCTTCGTCGAGCAGGTCTGGTTCGACGAGGCGATTACCGGAAGAACGCGTGCGGAAATCGGTTGTGCCGACGGCCCCGACGCATCATTTGACCTTGACCCTGAGGACTCAATCAGCTCCGTCCAGACCAGGTACCTGGAGGTGTGCCAGGCGTCGCGGGCCGCGGCCTCGGGTTTGGGCATCGACGACGTCGTTTCCGGAAACCGCCGAGGGCCTCTACCCGTCCGGTGGATCTACCTTCATATGATTCGTGAACCAGCCCGCCACTGCGGCCATGCGGACATCATCAGGGAGCAGCTGATTGCTCGGCGGATTTAGTCTGATTCGCCAAGTTCCAAGCGTCAGCTCGGCGCATCGGGGTAGCGTGGCTCCATGCTGAGTCGACCTAGGCAACGCCAACTGACGGCGTCGGACGGAACCAACCTCAGCTTCTTCGACACGGGCGGCACCTCTGAACCCGTCGTGTTCCTGCACGGGCTGGCGGGAAGTGCGGTTGAGTTCTTCCCCTCTGCGGATTCAATTCAGGGACGGCGGTCTGTCCTCGTGGATCTTCGCGGTCACGGACGGAGTACCAGGCGGCCGAGTGACCTCTCCCGTGCGGCATTTGTCTCGGACGTTGTGCAAATCATCGAGGAGGTCGCCCGCTCAGTAATGCTGGTCGGACAATCCATGGGAGGGCACACCGCGATGCTGGTCGCTGCCTCCAGGCCGGATCTTGTAAGCCGACTTCTCCTCCTTGAATCCGGTGCCGGTGGTGGGACAGAAGCGGAACGGGAAGAGCTGAGTCACTATTTCGAGTCGTGGCCGGCACCGTTCGCCAACCGCGATGCTGCTAGGCACTTCTTGGGGGACGGCGCATTGCAGCGTGCCTGGATTGAAGACTTGGACGAAAGAGCGGACGGACTTTACCCCCGATTTGACGGTGATGTGATGGTGGACGTGTTGCGAGGGGTGGCGGATCCGCGATGGCACGAGTGGGAAAGGGTCATCTGCCGAACGACCGTTGTGTACGGCAGTGAAGGCATGTTCACCGAAGAAGAACGCAGGAGCTTCGTCGATGCAGGTAGCGATGCTCTGATGGTCACTCTGAACGGTGCCGGCCACGATGCGCATCTTGATTCCCCGCAGGCCTGGTATGAAGTTCTGCGAGCGTTCCTCAGCGCAGGTCCAGGCGCATGACCACCCGCGGGAAACCACCCGAGATCGCGCTGGTATCTGATGCCTTGGTGAAGCCAGCCCGCTCGAACATCGCACGCGTGCCCACGTACGCCATCGTGAGGTCCACCTTCCGGCCTCCATTCTCCACTGGATAACCCTCGATCGCCGGTGCCCCCTGTTCACGCGCGTACTCCACAACCCCTTCCAGCAACGCATGCGCGATGCCCTTTCCGCGGTGCCCTGGCCGGACCCGGATACACCACGCCGACCAGACCGGAAGTTCGTCTACGTGGGGGATTTTCCGCGACCGGGCAAAGGGTAGGAGGGCCCGCGGAGCGACGGCGGCCCACCCAACCACGGTGCCGTCGTCGTATGCCAGGACTCCCGGCGCAACCTCGCGGCTGCACAGTTCGCGCACGAACTCGCCCCGAGCGGGACCGACGAGCTCCCGGTTGGTCTTCGCGTCGATGCGATGGCTCAGACACCAGCACACCGAGGAGCCAGGGTTCTTGGGGCCGACCATGGTGGCGACGTCGTCGAACCGGTTGTTAGTCGCGGGCTTGACCTCGATACTCACGCGATGAGGTTACTCGGTTCCGGTCATTTTGTGCTGCCTATTCCCTGCGGCGCGTTGAGGCGGTAGCGTGCTCGTTCTCGGAGGAAGGGGCTTTTGTGGACGGCATGAATATGACTGATCGTGTACGACATGCGCTCGCATCATCGGAACCTGTCCGCGAGAAGAAGATGTTCGGCGGCATCTCGTTCATGGTGAACGAGAAGATGGTGGTCAGTGTGCGGAACGACGGCGACCTGATGGTCCGCGTGGATCCACAGCGGAGCGAGGAACTGCTCGCTATTTCCGGCGTGCGCCTCGCCGAGATGGGGCCCGGACGGGTGATGGGCCCTAGCTGGATCTCCGTGTCGCCCGAGGCGACAGCGTCCGACGACGGCCTCGCCTTTTGGCTTGACGCTGCGCTTGAACACAACAGGAGTTCATCAAAAATCTAGCGTTACGCGCGGGCAGCGAGTAAGGGCGCTCCTGGTCCGTCCAGGCCCGACGGCGCCACGGTCCGGCCGGACACCGCCAGCAGCAGTGAGATTGCCTCGCCTTCGACCAGTGCCCCGGTGCCGATGGCGAAGTCCGCGTCCGTCGCCCTCAGTGAGAGACCGGCGACGCGTTCCTTTCCGCCGCCGAGCGACGCGCCAGTGCGTGCCTGCAGACGGAGAGCGGGTACGACGTCGTCCGCTGGGTAAGCGCGCATGATCCCGAGGGGGCGGCGAATGTCCTCGCCGTGCACGAACGCTTCGACGAGGCGGGTGTCCTTCGGGGCGGGCGGAGTGGACGTGCGGAACTGGACCGCGCGGAACGCGGCGAGGGTATCGGCCGGGTTGTCCCTTCGTTCGTCCGCGACCTCAAGCATGTTGGCCCTGTCGAAGTCGAAGCGGGCGGCGATCAGGTGCTTGGCGAAATTCCAGCGCGTGGTTTTCGCGGTGGCGATGAGGTGGGCGACGACGTCGTGCACGTCCCAGCCAGTGCACAGCGACGGCGTGGCCCACTGGTCGGGAGTGAGGTTCTCGAGATCGGCGATGAGGGCTGCGCGTTCGGCGTGGACGGTGGGCCAGACGTCGGTCATAGTGGTGCGCCTTTCGGTTGGGGTTCACTGTGGAGACGCTGCGGAGACGGGATCTTCATCGGTTGGGTACAAGTTACTCGTCCTCTACCCGGACACTGGTTGTCCGCAACGGGCAGTACATTTGCTGCCATGACGCTTCACTGGACCCTCGGCTGCGACGCTAATGATCCACAGCTGCTCGCCTCGTTTTGGGCGCAAGCGCTCGGGTACATCGCTGAACCGGGTTACGACCACCCCGACGGCGCATCCATCATCGACCCCGAGGGAAAGGGGCCAGCGATCGGGTGGCTTCGTGTGCCGGAGGGGAAGTCAGCCAAGAACCGGCTTCACATCGACATCCGGGTGGCCGGCGAAGGGCCGTGGGATATGGAGGAGCGCGAGCGCCTCATCCGCGCGAAGATGCCGGAGCTCGTTTCCCAGGGTGCCGTCGTCGTTCGCGAAGAGTACGACGACGGCGTGCTCAGCCACGTCGTCATGCGGGACCCTGAGCAGAACGAGTTCTGCGTGGCGTAGCAACCGGTGCCTCCCATAGGGGCGACTTGATAGCGTGTCACGCATGCCAATCAAATTCGAAAACGTCGGCATCGCGGTCCGTGACATTGAAGCGGCAATCGCATTCTTCACCGACCTCGGACTCACGGTGCTCGGCCAGGACACGGTCAGCGGCGAGTGGGCTGACACCGCCGTCGGCCTTGACGGTAACCACGCCAAGATTGCGATGCTTCAGACCCCCGACGGCGGTGGGCGCCTGGAGCTCTTTGAGTACATCCATCCCGAAGCGATCGAGACGGAGCCAACCCTTCCCAATGAGATCGGCATGCACCGCGTCTCGTTCGTAGTTGATGACATTGAGGACGCCCTCCAGATCGCCGCGAAACACGGCTGCCACCCGTTGCGCGGAGTCGCGACGTACGGCGACGCTTACAAGCTCACCTACCTCCGCGGGCCCAGCGGAATCATCGTGATGTTCGCCGAGGACCTGACGAAGACCTGATCGGTGCTTTCGCCCGATCGATGAGTTCCTGACCCTCCCCCCGTCTAATCGACAAACGCAGAAACGCGAGCAGAAACGGAGCATCACATGGCGCGCGAATTGGTATGGACGGGATTCATGTCCCTTGACGGCGTAGCGGACTCGCCCGGTGGGGTCGAAGAGGGCCACCGCAGCGGCGGGTGGGTGCTCAGTACCGAGTTCCTCCCCGAAGCTTTCGCCCTCAAAGGCGACGAACTGGCGGAAACCTCGGCGCTCATGTTTGGCCGGCGGAGTTACGAGGCATTCGCCCCGGTCTGGTCGGTGTCCGAGGAACCACGCTGCGTACCAGGACCTCCCCAAGTACGTCGTCGCCTCGACACTCGGCGACGAAGCGAAAATCGACAACTGGGGACCGATTGAGATCCTCCGCTCGGTCGATGACATCGCGGCTCTCAAGCAGGGCGACGGCGGCGCGATCTTCATCCACGGCAGCCCCCGAACTGGCACGCAGCCTGTCCGACGCCGGCCTCATCGACCGCTACAACCTCCTCGTCTTCCCGGTATTGCTCGGCGCCGGAAAGAGCCTGTTCAGCGCCGCCGACAAGGACCGGCAGCAGCTGCGGCTCCGCGAGTCAGAGGCCTACGCCAACGGCGTCGTCAAGGCGATCTACAACGTCGTGCGCTGAGCTTGGCCGCCGTCGTCGTTCCTCAGAGTACGACGACGGCGCCCGCGCCCGACGCGGGTGCTGTGTAGGTGAGCGAGTGCTCGCCGGCGCTAGTATCCGAGGGTGAGAGTCAGCTTCGAGCAGTGGATCAGCATCAACGGGTGCCATTTGGGGCTCATTTGGCAGACGGATGAGTTGAACGACGAAGAGATAGACAGTGGAGTCGAGGGTGACCTTGACGGGGTACTGGTCGACAACGGGAGGATCGTTTGGGCTTCTAGTCCCGGTGATCTTGCTGCCGCTGCTAGCAGGTACGGGCTGACTTTTGAACCCGCCAAGAGCAATCCGCAACGCTTGGACGGGTTGGAGAAGCTCTTCGAACTTCCGATCAGCGATGAGACGTGTTCACAGTTGAATGGTGCCTGGAATCTGTTGGGGGACATCGCTTGCAGTGTCGATGCGTCGCTGGATGACACGGGTCCAGAAGCGGAGAAGTGCTACGACAAGCTGTTCTTCGGACTGAATCTGGACAGCATCACACCGGTTGGGGAGCACTACAGTCCGGCTTTCGATGCTGAGGAAGTCGAAGTCATCACGGCGGTCCTTGAGAGGGGCCGTGCGATTCTGATGACACATCTTTGAGGGGCGGGGATTCACCGGAGCTAGGCTGGATGAACCTCTATCAGCGTCGATGTCATTCAAGCAGAACTGGGGAGGTAGCGAACCCTGCTTTGGTATAGAGCGACAGGGCAGGCTCGTTTGCACCGACGGTGACTCGCAGGACTCCGCAGCGGTCGGACAGGTCGGTGAGCGCTTCAATCAGCGCTGCCCCGATCCCACTGCCCCG
Source organism: Arthrobacter sp. TRD_SC_6 (assembly GCF_055361185.1). NCBI lineage: Bacteria > Bacillati > Actinomycetota > Actinomycetes > Micrococcales > Micrococcaceae > Arthrobacter > Arthrobacter sp. TRD_SC_6. The sequence continues at coordinate 654,204 of NZ_CM143953.1, read as the reverse complement.
ATATTCGGGCTGCACGAAAACGCTTTGTATGTCTCCCGTGGTGCGCCTTCGATTACGAATGTCCGGCACGCGTTCAAAGATGACCAACCAGGCCATCCCGACGAGTTCGCCGCTCACCTCAGCGACTTTGCAGGCAACGGAATCGCCCATCGAGCGCATCCACTCGTCCAGCACGTCCGCAAAGCCATCGCGGTCTTCAGCGGAAGGCGCGAACGTCAGCGCTGCCCATTGAATTTTGAGATCAACAAGAGCTTGCAGGTCGTCGCGCGTGCCTTCACGAATCAGGTAACTGTCTGCCGAGCTCATTCATCATGCTCATGCGGCGAGAGGAATTCGAGCCGGTTTCCGTTGTTGTCGAACAGGTAGAAGCGGCGCATTCCGGGGAAGTTATTGTCCCAATCCGGGGCGAGCCCGTGGGCTTCGGCGCGGGCCGCCAGACCGTCCAGGTCCTGCACGAGAATGCCTGGATGAGCCTTCTTCTGTGGCCGGAAATCCTGTTCGACCCCGAGATGAATTTCGAGGTTGTCCCCGCGCACCCACAACCCACCGCGTGCGGCGAGCACGGGAGGCTTCTGGACTTCTGACAGTCCCAGAAAGCCAACATAGAACTTTCGGCACTCCTCCTCGGTACCCGCGGGTATAGCGAGCTGAATGTGATGGACCCCGAGCTTGAAAGGAGTTTCCGCCGGTATGTCCTCGTAGCGATCAACTGTCATGAGGCCTCGTTTCATCGCGATTCGCCCGAGCGCCGGGCAATGAGCGCACCGTGCGGACGGTGTCCCGCATCAGCCCGCGCATGGGTTTTCATTATCTCGAAGCCTGCAGTTTCCACGCGCCGCGTCAGCTCATCGATAGGCCAGAAGTTCGCAGGATGAACGGCGTGCGGGAAGCTCTCAACCTGAGGGCCCTCAAAGAAACCGACTAACAGCCCTCCGCCTGGTTTGATGCATCGCGCAAACTCCTGAAGCGCGGAATCCACATCAGGAGGCTGCATGTGGATGAGGGAGTACCAGGAGAGGATCCCGCCCAGCGAGGCAGCGGGTACTTCGAGGTCACCGAGTAACCCAACGCGGAACTGAACACCCGGGTATTGCTCCTCAGCGTGCGAGATGAAGGCCGGCACGAGGTCGACCCCTTCTGCCCCGACGCCGTGCTCGGTGAGGAACTTGGTCCAATGCCCAGGGCCGCACCCGGCGTCGATCACCGGTCCGTCCAAGGGAAGAGCCCACGTCCGAATAAGGTCTACGTCATCGCGATGCGCCGCTTCGATGTAACCGACAGCGGCAACGTAATCCCCGGCTCGTTTCGCATAGGCGTCGCGTACGTCGGCGATGATCATCCCTCAAGACTAGTGACGGCGTCGTTCACCACACATACTCGCGCGCAAGGAAACCCTAGGTTCTCGAAGACTGAGGGCATCCTCAGTCTGCGAGTCGCAGGTGCTACTGCACTGGCTTAGCCCTCACACTCAACGCAGTATGCGTGCCCATTGCTTTCGCGTGCTTTCTGGGACCGGTGCCGCACCAGGAAACAGGAATAGCAGGTGAATTCGTCCTCGCCCTGGGGAATCACCTGAACGGTCAGCTCCTCGGAGACAATTTCCCCTCCAGGTGTGAGCCCTCCGTCGAAGGCATCGGTCTCATCCAACTCAGTGACAACGCTCCGGGCATCAGGAGCGTTGGCGGCCTGCAATGCCTCAAGGGAACGATCCTGAGATTCCTTGACATCGGAACGGACTTCGTCGTAATCGGTTGCCACTTTAGGTGTTCTTCTCTCTGGCGATCGGTGTCTTGCTTAGGTAGCGTGCAACGCGCAATTGTACGCTGTTGTTCCCGCCCGTGCTGCCGGTCAGCATAATTGCTCGTGTCAACCGGAATTGGAAGGGAGAACAGTCAATAAGACGCCCAGAATTTGTATCCGCATCGTGGAAGGAAGTTTCCACAGATAGGGTGTACGCTAGATCACACCGAAACTAAGTAACAGGCACCTGACGTGTTTTCAGGCAGCCTGGTTGGCTCGTCGGTCCGGTTTCGTACGGGAGCGTGAAGGCGATGGAAGGAAATAAGGGGATTGGGGTAACCGTCAACGGGGAGACCCTTGACTGCAGTGGGACCAATCCGCACATTCGGTTACTCGATTGGCTGCGGGATGTTGGTCTCACAGGTTCGAAGGAAGGCTGCGCCGAAGGGGAATGTGGCGCGTGCGCCGTCCTCGTAGCCCGGCCGGACGGCCCGAACCGCACCAGATGGACCTCCGTCAACGCCTGCCTTCCACCGGCACTCGCTTTCGATGGTCAGGAAATTATCACCGCCGAGGGCCTCGGTAACGTCTCCAACGCCTGCACGCCGGAGGAACTCCACCCGGTGCAGCGCGAAATGGCAGACCGCGGCGGCTCACAGTGCGGCTACTGCACACCCGGTTTCATCTGCTCGATGGCGGCTGAATACTACCGTCCCGAACGCACCCCGGCGGACAGCAACGTCTCCGAGGAAGTGACCGGCACGGCTGCGGTCGGCGAAGAACACGCCACTGACCACGAGTGTGGACCCAATGGTTTTGACCTGCATGCACTCAGCGGAAACCTCTGCCGCTGCACCGGCTACCGGCCCATCCGCGACGCAGCGTATGCGCTGGACAAGCCCTCGGACACCGATCCGCTCCTTGACCGCCAGAACCGGCCGGCACCAGCGGCACGAACCACCAGCGCTGGCAACGCCTCCACCGGCCAGTTCAACCGCCCCGGGACCCTCGCCGAAGTACTCCAGGGTCTGCAGGACAACCCGGACACCAAGCTCGTCGCGGGTGCCACCGACCTCGGTGTCGAGGTGAATCTCCGGCACTCACGGCCCGGCGCCGTCGTCGCAATCGACAGATTGGAAGAGCTGCGCACACTCAGGCAGGAACCAGACCGTATCGAAATCGGTGCGGCACTCACCCTCTCCGAGGTGGAGCGGGCGCTCGCCGGCCGTGTGCCGATGCTGAGCCACCTCTTTCCACAGTTCGCTTCACGCCTGATTCGCAACGCAGCGACCTTCGGCGGAAACCTTTCCACCGGCTCGCCGATTGGTGACTCAGCACCCGTGTTCCTCGCGCTGGACACCAGCCTTGTCCTCTCCTCCACAGAGGGTGACCGCGAGGTGCCGCTCTCTGAGTACTACACCGGTTACCGCCAGAGCGTCCGGAAGCCCAACGAGCTGCTCAAGGCGCTAAGGATCCCGCTGCCGCTTGCTGAAACCACCGCCTTCTACAAAATCGCCAAGCGGCGCTTCGACGACATCTCCAGCGTTTCCGTAGCCATCGCGATGCAGCTGAGTGACGGCGTCATAAGCTCCATCCGCATCGGCCTCGGCGGGGTTGCCGCAACGCCAATCCGGGCAACCAAGACGGAGGAAGCGCTCCGCGGTAAACCATGGACCGCGGACACCATCACCGCGGCTGCGGCCGTGATGGCCGGTGAAGGAACACCGATCGATGACATGCGGGCAAGCTCCCTCTACCGCTCGGCAATGCTGAGGCAGGCCCTGTTGAAATTCCATGCCGAGAACGCCCCAGCTCTGGAGGTGGCCCAGTGAAATCGCTTGCAGATCGTCCCGTGAACCCGGTGGTCGGCGTCTCCGTCTCACACGAAAGCGCGTCCGCGCACGTCACCGGAACAGCCCTCTACACCGATGACCTCATTGTCCGCAGCCAGAACGTGCTTCATGCCTGGCCGGTCCAGGCGCCCCACGCACGCGCACGCATCCTGAGCATGCGGACCGAACCCGCGCTCGAGGTGCCCGGCGTGGTGAGGGTACTGACGGCGTCGGACGTTCCAGGCGTCAACGACGCCGGAGTCAAGCACGACGAACCGCTCTTTCCGCCGGAAGTCATGTTCTACGGCCACGCGCTGTGCTGGGTGCTGGGGGAATCGCTGGAGGCGGCGCGTCTTGGCGCCGAGGCCGTCGAGGTCGAGTACGAACCACTGCCCTCCATCGTCACCATCGCCGAAGCGATCGACGCCGAAAGCTTCCAGGGCGACCAGCCCACCGTCGCGCGCGGCGAGGCGGACAAGGCGCTCGAGAATGCTGCGCACCGGTTCAGCGGCGAGTTCGAATTCGGCGGCCAGGAGCACTTCTACCTTGAGACGCATGCGTCCTTCGCGCACATCGACGAGGGCGGCCAGGTGTTCGTGCAATGCAGCACCCAGCACCCCTCAGAGACGCAGGAAATCGTGGCGCACGTGCTCGGCATTCACAGCCATGAAGTGACCGTCCAATGCCTGCGCATGGGTGGCGGTTTCGGTGGCAAGGAGATGCAGCCGCACGGTTTCGCGGCTATTGCGGCGCTCGGCGCTACCCTTACCGGGCGCCCCGTCCGCCTGCGGCTCAACCGAACCCAGGACATCACCATGTCCGGCAAGCGCCACCCGTTCCACGCGCGCTGGGACGTGGGCTTCGACGACGACGGCCGCATCCAGGCGCTCAAAGCCACCCTCACGAGCGACGGCGGGTGGAGCCTGGACCTCTCCCAGCCGGTGCTTGCACGGGCGCTGTGCCACATCGACAACGCCTACTACATCCCGAACATTGAGGTTCACGGGCGCATCGCGAAGACCAACAAGACCTCGCAGACCGCGTTCCGCGGATTCGGTGGGCCGCAGGGGATGATCGTGATCGAAGACCTCCTCGGTCGCTGCGCGCCGCTGCTGGGGCTGGAACCCAGCGAGCTCCGCCGTCGTAATTTCTACGAGCCGGGCCAGAGTACGCCGTACGGGCAGCCGGTGCGGCACGCCGAACGCCTGGCGGCAATCTGGGAGACGCTGGAGGAGCGGTCAGATATCGCGAGGCGCCGCGAGGAGGTCGCCGAGTTCAACGTGAAGCACTCGAATGTGAAGCGTGCCCTGGGGATGACGCCGGTGAAGTTCGGTATTTCCTTCAACCTGACTGCGTTCAACCAGGCCGGCGCGTTGGTCCACGTCTACAAGGACGGGTCGGTGCTGATCAACCATGGCGGCACCGAGATGGGTCAGGGCCTCCACACGAAGATGTGCCAGGTCGCCGCGACGGCCCTCGGGATCCCGCTGTCGCTTGTGCGGCTCGCCCCGACAAGGACCGACAAGGTGCCCAACACTTCAGCGACGGCAGCTAGTTCCGGCGCAGACCTCAACGGCGGAGCCATTAAGAACGCCTGCGAGCAGATCAGCGCCCGCCTCGCCGAGGTCGCCGCCCGGAAACTCAACATCCACCCGGATGACGTCCGGTTCGACGCAGGCAAGGTCACCGGGATCGGGTTCCACGACACCGAACTGACCTTCGAGCAGGTTGCCCGCGACGCCTACTTCCAACGCGTCTCGCTGTGGGCTGCAGGGTACTACCGGACCGAGGGCCTGCACTGGGACAGCTCACGCATGCAGGGCGAGCCGTTCAAGTACTTCAGCTACGGCGCTGCGCTGACCGAGGTTGAGGTTGACCGTTTCACGGGCGCGTACCGACAGATTCGGGCCGACATCGTGCACGACGTCGGTGACAGCCTTTCGCCCATGATCGATGTCGGGCAGATCGAGGGCGGGTACGTGCAGGGTGCCGGGTGGCTGACTCTTGAGGAGCTGCGGTGGGACGTGTCCGACGGTCCAAACCGCGGCCGCATCACCACCCAGTCCGCCAGCACCTATAAGTTGCCGAGCTTCTCCGAGATGCCTGAGGAGTTCAACGTCCACCTGTTCGAACGGGCCACGGAAAGCGGCGTCGTCTATGGGTCCAAGGCCGTGGGCGAGCCTCCGCTGATGCTCGCGTTCAGCGTCCGGGAAGCGCTGCGCGAGGCGGTTGCGGCCTTCGGTCCCGGCGGCCGCGCCGTCGAGCTCGGCAGCCCCGCGACGCCGGAAGCCGTGTTCTGGGCGATCGAGCGCGCTGTGGCGCCCTCGTCGTCGGACGTTCCCAAGGACGACGACGACGCTCAGCAGGACAGCGCCCGCCTCACCCCGGTCACCAGCCAAGTGCACTGACATGGACTGGCTGGAGGCACTGCAGCACCTGCGCTCGGAAGGTTTGCCGTGCGTACTCGCGACGGTGTCCGAGGTTCGGGGGCATGCGCCACGCGAGGCCGGCGCCAAGATGGTTGTCGGAACCGGCGCGACGTGGGGGAGCGTCGGTGGCGGCAACCTGGAGGCTACCGTCATCGACCGTGCTCGGGGGATGATGGCCGACGGGGTCGCTGCCACGGAGAACGCTGAGTTCTCACTCAGTGAGCATGCGGTCACGCAGCACGGGCGGCAATGTTGTGGAGGGAAAGTGCAGGTGCTGCTCGAGCCGTTCCTGTCGCTGCCCACGGTGGCGGTCTTCGGGATAGGGCACGTGGGGTTCGAACTGGGGCGCGTCCTGTCGCGGTTGCCGATGAAGCTGTTTCTGGTGGACAGCCGGGGCGAGCAGCTGGTTCCGGAGCGGCTCGCCGATGTGACGTCCGGCGTGGCTGAGGTACAGGCGGTGCACACACCGGTGCCGGATTCTTTCCTCAGCGAGCTCCCCGCCGGCGCGCACGTGTTCATCATGAGCCACGACCACTCGGAGGATTTCCTGCTCACCGATGCTGCGCTCCGGCGAGGCGATTTAGGTTCGGTGGGGTTGATCGGTTCCTCCGCGAAGTGGTCGAGGTTCCGGCAGAAGCTGTTGGCGGAAGGCTACGCTCCGGAGTTGATCGAAACGATCCAGTGCCCGATAGGACTGCCCGACGTCGTGGGGAAGGCGCCTGCGGTTATCGCCGTGAGTGCGGCGGCGGACCTGCTCCGGAAGCTCACTAACCCGTGATGCTGCGCATGCGAATGGAGGGGAAATTCATCCCCTCCATATCCAAGTTATAACTCGGTAGGGGGCTCGTGGTATGGCCCCCTACGGCGGGCTGTACGGGCCTAGGCGCTCTCGGATTCAGCGCTAAACCGGCTCGCTTCGAAGGCCATGTGTGCCAGGCAAAGGTGAGCGGACATCAAGGACTCGGCCGCGGAACTATTCCTGCTCGTGATCGCATTAGCTAGGTCCTGGTGGAATTGGACGCTGCGTGCAATGTCTTCGTCGGAGTAGTGAAAGTATGTGCCCAGCGTCAGGGATGTGTCGGTGAGAATTCTGACGAATTGAAACAGCCGCGGTGAGCGGGCGGCCGACACGATGAGCAAGTGGAAGGCCTGGTTGTTGTGATGCAGGTCGTCGCGGTATCCCTCCGCACGGCGCTCGGCGAGTTCTGCCATCTCATTGACGAGGTCCTGTAGCTTTGCGATTTCCTCCGGGGTGGCCGATTGCGCGGCCAGGGATGCAGCCCGGGATTCGAGCATCTGTCGCAGGTCAAACACTTCGTTGATGTCGTTTCGGGTCCACTGTGCGACGAACGAGCCTCGGTTCGACTCAGTTGTCACCAGGCTCTCCTGTGTCAGACGCTTCAGTGCCATCCGCACCGGGGAGCGGCTCACGTCGAGTTCCTGGCTGATTTCGGATTCGACCAGGTGCTGGCCGGGGGCGTAGGTGCCGGACATGATCCTGCTTCGGATCAGGTCGTACACTCTGGTGCTCGGCTGAGCCATTCTTCGCCCTCCAGAGGGGATGTCATCGAGCCGCAGGGGCGCGTAGAAGTTGAACGGTCCACATCAGATCTACGTTCACTCTAGTAGCAGCCGGCGCTGGTTGCATGGCACAAGCTGGGCCGGACGCGCTAAAGCGCCGGTAGGTGTAACCCGGCACCGGCGCTTCAGGTTCTGATTCTCCAAGGGCGAGCATCCATAGGGTCAGCTGTCGAGCTTGGCCCGAGGGTCGTGCCTAGCCAACCGGTCGAGCAGGTATTCGACTTCTGACTTGGCTGTTTCCGACAGCTTCCCGCCTGGGCGGCGCTGCGCATCGGAGGTCAGGATGCCTCGCCGCTTTAGAACGTACTTGCGTACTGACAGTCCCGCTGCCCCCGGCTGCTGCTCGTATCGAATCAGCGGAAGGTGGGCGTCGAAGAGGTCATGGGCAGCGTCACGGTGGCCGTCGGCCGACAGGCGGACGACGTCAACAAGCATTTCCGGGAAGCAATACCCCGTCATGGCGCCGTCGGCTCCACGTTCGACTTCGAAGTCCAGGAAGGCTCCGCCGAACCCACAAAGAATCGACAGATGCGGGATCTTGCCGTCCGCTTCAAGTGCCCGAACCTGGGTGATCTTCTCCAGCCCAGGCCAGTCCTCATGCTTGAGCATGACGGCATTTTCGTTGTCGGAGGCGATACGCCGAATGACATCGGTGGCCATAACGACCGAGAAGGTCAGCGGAAAATCCTGAATGACGAAAGGAGTGTCCTTACCGATGGCTTCAGCAGCTCCCCGGTAATAGTTGACGATTTGGTCATCGGTGCGCAGCGAGGGCTGCGGGGCGATCATGACGCCGGCAGCTCCATTGCCCATAACCTTTCCTGCAAGGGCACCCATGGCAGCGTACCCGGGAGCGGAAACACCGACGATGACGGGGAAGGGTGCCCGCTTGAGGAAGCGGTCCGCTACTGCGGCTGCTTCCTCGGTGGTGAGTTTGGGGGCTTCCCCCAACGCCCCAAGGACGGTGATTCCGTTGACGCCGGCATCCTGGTAGAAATCGACGAGCCGATCGATTGACGGAAAATCGATGCTTCCGTCATCCAGAAAAGGCGTAGGGGCAATGGCGTAGACGCCATTTTCCGTGCGGTTGAGTTTCATAGCGAGCTTTCCTTCTCGGGTGGTGGCCGCGTGCGCTGGCCACCACGTTCAGGGACCGGGGACGGTCCAGATTAGACGCTGGGGATGAGTCCGCCGTCGATCCGGACTACGGAACCGGTGATGTACGAGGCGCCCGTTCCGGAAAGGAACGTGACGACCTGGCCGTACTCATCCGGGTTGCCGTAACGCCCGACCGGGATGGACGCGGTGCTTTCGGCCGTGACATCTTCAACCGGACGGTTCTCTCGCTTGGCTTTCGCCTCGTCCAGTGAGGTGATGCGCCCGGTAGCGATGCGGCCTGGGAGGACGATGTTGGAGGTAATCCCGAAGGAGCCAACTTCACGTGCCAGTGTCTTGGACCAGCCGACCAGGGTCGAGCGCAGGGAGTTGGACAGTCCCAGGTTTACGATCGGGGCGATGACTCCTGAGCTGGTGCTGGTGATGATGCGTCCCCAGCCGCGTTCCTTCATGCCCGGGAGTACCCGGTCGGTCAGGGCGATGACGGGCAGGACCATCGATTGGAAGTAGCTTGTCCAGGTCTCGGTGGTCTGGCCGTGCACCAGCGTGGGGGGTGGGCCGCCGGTGTTGTTTACCAGAATATCGACCGGGCCCAGCTCCGCTTCGATCTGCGTGATCTGGTGGTCGATCGAACTGACGTCGGCAAGGTCCCAGCTGAAGGTCTTGGCGGTGCCGCCGGCGGCGTTGATGGCCGCCGTGGTCACGTCTGCGTACTTAGATTCGATGTCAGCAACTGCTACTTTGACACCTTCGGCTGCGAGGGAACGGGCAATAGCTCCGCCCAGTCCCCCTCCAGCACCCAATACCAGCGCGACCCTGCTGTGAATTCCCAGATCCATTGTTTTTCCTTCGGTTGTTTCACGTCCCGTGATGGGGCGCTTTAGTGCTGCGGTGTGGCAATAGCCTTGGCAGCCTGTGACGATTCGAGCAGCCATGTGACCGCGGAATCGATGTTTTCTGCTGCCCCCGGTGGGGGCGGGGAGTCACTCAACGACTGAACTGTTTGTTCGTAGCGTTCCCGAGTACCGGCAAGCACCGATGAGGGCAAATTTGCTTCGTCCAGTTGCGCGATGGCGCGATCAACTTCATGGAAGCGGCGCTCCGCATGGAGCACATGGGTCCGAACGACGGCGTTGAGGAAGTTCGTGAATCCCGCTGTGTCGATGTCCTCAAGCACCCGGTAAAGTTCCTGGCGCACGCCTTGGCTCTCGGCGGCGATCAGGGCCTCAACACCCAGGGCCTCAAGCCCCTTGGTCAGGACGGTCCTCAGCAGCTTGAGCGCGATCGCATCACCTGCAGTGGCATTTTCCAGGGCTCTGACTGAAGCTCCGAGCTGACTGAAATCCGTGACGGCAGATGCTGCCTCCGCCCCGGCTGCGAGCAAGTTTGTTTCGACGCCGGTCAGTGCCACGGCGCCCATGATGGCAATGTCGACGTATCCCGCTGACCTAGCTTCCAACAGCGCAGCTGCTTTTCGCTTGTCGGCGGAATTTGCCGTGCTCAGGTCCGTGTAGAGCGCGCCCGGGCTCATGTGGACGGCGGCTTGTTCGGCCACCGAGACGGCAACGTCGCCGGTGACACACGCCCATACCCGGTCCATATCGGCGAGCCAGGGCCCCGTGGAGCTTCTCAGCTCCACCCCCAGCCGGTCTGCCAGCTCCTGCGCCGCCGCCGATGGGTAGGCATCACACAGCACCAGTTCAAAGTGGGGGGCGGCGGCGGCCGCGTAGAGCCGTCCGACCTCCCCGCATCCAATAATCGCAAGCTTCATCACTCGCTCCCTTCCGTTTCAAAAGTACAATGAAAACACAATCTTGGCAACGATTGCCGCGAAATGGTTGACTATTGACTCGCGATGATCGAGATAGTACTTTATCTGTACACCTAGTGATCTGGATCATAGGTGTAGCAGGCGCAGTCGCCTCGTTCTGCAGTTCGAGCCCCGCAAGGCCTTTCCCAATCGACGAAGCTTGGAGCGCACACTCATGACTGATACGACCACTTTCTTGCAGCGGGATCCTTGGAGGATTCATCTCCCACGTGGTGTCTGCTGCCGTTCCTAGATGAATCTGTACATTGCAGCTTCCACCGGCCGGGCAAACATCGCCTTCCTGGCTGTTCGCGGCCACGCGGCTCAAGTAAGTGCGCCAGTAGAGGAGTCCCCAGCGATGGGGCAGAGCCCGATCGCTATGTCCAGCAGATAACTAGTCGGATCGAGAATGCTGGGGCGCCCGGACTGCCAATGGCTGCGGGCTACAACGCCACATTAATCTCGGCTGACGCCACCTCCTCACTACCTTGCCCCCGATACACCGTCCATATCCGAACATAAATTCAAGGGAGAAATCCATGGTCACCACACCACTCAACCGAAGGCTTCTGTGCACCGCTGCACTGATTACGCCCGCACTATTCCTCTCCGCCTGCGGAAGCCCTGAGCCCAGCACCGGCGGCGGCGGTGGCGCGGAGGCCGGTGGTGGAGGCTCACTTTCCATCGCAACGGGTGGCACTGGCGGCGTATATTACCCGCTGGGTGGCGGGTTCGCCACGGTGATCCGCGACAATATCGAAGGCTATGACGCCACCGTCCAGGAAACGAACGCGTCCGCGGACAACATGCTTCTCATCGAAAACGGCTCAGCACAGCTAGCTTTCGCTGTGGGCGATGTCGTCTCGGACGCCGTGGAAGGCGTGGGCGACTTCGAAGGCAATCCCATGGAGATCTGCTCACTGGGCAACATCTACAACAACTTCATGCAGGTCGTGACCGTTGATGGTGCCGGCATTGAATCGGTCGAGGACATGGCCGGGAAGGTGATCTCCGTTGGGGCGCCGGGTGGGGCTACGGAGGTCGGGGCGCTGCGCATCCTCGAGGCTGCGGGTATCGACCCCGAAAGCGGAGTGGAGCGGCGCCAGCTTGGTGCCGCTGAAACCGTTGCCGCACTGCGTGACGGCACCATCGACGCGGGATTCTGGTCCGGGGGCCTTCCCACGGGTGCGCTGATCGACCTCGCCAGCGACGGCGACATGGTGCTGGTGCCCATCGGCGAGTACGCCGAGCCGCTGGCATCCGAGTACGGCGACTACTACGTCGCCGATGACATCCCCGCGAACATCTATGAGGGCCAGACTGAAGCCGTTCCCGCTATTGCTTCACCGAATATTCTGGTTGCCAGCACCACCATGGACGAACAGCTCCAGCAGGACATCACTCGGGCGATTTTCGACAACGAGGAGGCCCTCATCCAGGTTCATCCGTCAGCCGAGGAGATGGACGCCAGCACGGCCGGAGATGTCCCCTTCATCGAAACCTGCCCCGGCGCACAAGTTTACTTCGACGAGCAATAACACCTCATGCGTCAGCCACTCGTCGCCGTGGTTTCTCTGATTATCACTGGTCTGTCGTTGTCAGCTGCCTCCGGCTACGTGACCGAATCGGACGCATCTGCCCCGTCGCAGTCCATTGTGATCAGCAACGACGGCGGCGAGCTGGCCAGCGTCCCGCTCTCAGGGAAGTCATTTGCCGTCAGCTACCGCAATTCAATCTACGGAACGTTCGCGGAAGAACGCTACCTCGTCCAGTCCGACGGGTCCTACCTCTTAGTGCAGATAGCAGCGGATCAGCTTGCAGTACTGGAGGAATATTACGCAGTACCTGGTGCACCCTCGGCTGCGGAGCCGACCGACCGCCGGAACTGGGTCGTGGAGCCCGACCCGGCACGGCCCGCGGCTTTCACGAATCTCTCGCTGGCTGCAACGGATCTCGGGCAGCGCACCCTGCACGTGCCTGGCATCCCCCCTGTTGAACTATGGAAATTAGTCGACAGCGATAACCCGTTTGTTGTGCTTAACCTCAAGGAGACATCATGACCGAGCGACCAGATGGCAACGGTGCCGTGGCGGCGCATCCATCCGTCCCTACCCCAGCACACAAGGCCTACGACCCCTATGAGCAGGCAGAACTTGCCAGAGCGAAGGAGGATGACACGGTCAGTCCGCTGGAGCGCGAGGAGGCCATCGACGAAGAGGCGTTGATTGCCGAGTTCGAGGCTGAGAAGCCCGCCCGGCATCTCAGCGGGCTTCCCGCACTGCTGATCAAGATCGTCGGTGCAGGGTTTTCTCTCCTGGCGCTCTACTGGGTGTTCAACCCCATGGCTACGCAGCTCTACCTGCCGCTGTTCCTGGGAATCGGTTTGTCACTGACCTTCCTGGTCTACCGGGGCTGGGGCAGATCGGAATCATCGAAGGCCAAGAACTTGGGAGACAACCCGGGGATCGCTGACTGGGCTCTGGCGGTCGTGGCGCTGATGCCGTTCCTCTACATCATCTCCGACTGGGACGGCTTCTTCCGGCGCGCCATCACCCCCACCTACCTCGACCTGGCCATGGGCGTCATCGCCATCCTCGTGACCCTCGAAGCCTCGCGCCGGACCGTGGGAATCCTGGTACCCTTGGTGGTCGTCGGTTTCTTCGCCTACGCCTCCTTCGGCTCATTCGTGCCGGCACCGTTCAACACTTCCTCCTTCGGATGGGTCCGACTGGTAGGCCACAACGTCATGGGCACGCAGGGTCTCTTCGGTGTCCCCACCGACGTGGCGGCGACCTACATCATCCTGTTCACCATCTATGGCGCGGTCCTTGGCGCCTCGGGCGCCACCAAGTTCTTCATCGACCTCTCCTTCTCGGCCTTCGGCCAGTCGAAATCCGGGCCCGGCCGGACGGTCACCCTCGCCGGATTCCTCCTCGGCACGGTCTCTGGCTCCGGTGTCGCGACGACGGTGACCCTCGGCGGTATCTCCTGGCCGCTGCTGCGCAAGGCCGGCTATCCCAAGGAACACGGCGGTGCCATCCTCGCTGCCGCCGGCATCGGCGCCATCATGTCTCCTCCCACCCTGGGAGCGGCAGCCTTCATCATCGCCGCGCTTCTGGGTGTCTCCTACCTGCAGGTGCTGATCTGGGCCACCATTCCCACGGTGCTCTACTACTTCGGCATCATTTTGGCCATCGAGATGGACGCACGCCGCTTCAAGACCAAGGCCGTGGACTTCGACGTCAAGCCCGTGGGCAAGCTGCTGCTGCGTTTCGGCTACCACTTCAGTTCCCTTGCCGCCATCGTGGTGTTCATGGCCATGGGCATGACCCCGTTCCGCGCCGTCGTCTACGCCACCATCCTGGCGTTCGTCCTCAGCTTCCTCGATCGCGCCTCCTGGATGACACCGCGCCGGATCTTCGACGCCCTTGCCACCGGCGCGACCGGCGCCCTCTCGGTCATCCCCGTCATGGCGGCCGCCGGCCTGATCGTTGGCGTCATGACCCTCACTGGCCTCGGTCTGAAACTCGCCAATATCATCGTCGACTTCGCCGGCGGAAGCCTGCTGTTGACGGCGATCTTCTCGGCCGTCTCGGTGATCCTGCTGGGACTTGCAGTGCCAGTGACCGCGAGCTTCATCATCTCGTGGGTCATCATCGGGCCGGCGCTACAGGACGTCGGTGTTCCCGCGTTCGCCGCGGCGATGTTCATCTTCTACTACTCGGTGCTCAGCGAAGTGTCGCCGCCTACCGCGCTCTCCCCCTTTGCAGCGTCGGCTATTACCGGCGGCAAGCCGATCAAGACTATGTGGCTCACGTGGCGGTACACGCTCTCGGCGTTCCTGGTGCCGTTCATTTTCGTGCTTTCCGGCCCGGGCGTCGGCCTGCTCCTCCAGGGCGGCATTCCGACCATCGCCCTGGCCTTCAGCGTCTCCCTCCTGGCCGTCGGAGCCCTCGCCGTGACCACTGGCGGGTGGCTCTTCGGGCCGGCCCGCTGGCCCGAGCGCATCCTGCTCGGCGTCGGCTCTCTCCCGATGCTCGTCATGGAACCCACATCCATCGGCTTCGGCGCAGCCATCATCGCCGTAGGCATCCTCGTACACCTACTCGGACTGAAAATGCACCGCAAGGGGCATCCCGTCGAGTCAGAAGTGGCCGTGTCTCCCGCCACCGGTGTATCGGGGACGGATCCGGACAAGGGCAGCTGACCGGGCACCCACTTCAACGCCGTAGGGAACCTACCTCGCGGGTAGGACGGAGGTTCCTAGTTCTCGTTTCATGCCTACACGATTGGATTCCCTGGATGAACGACCTATTGACCCCGCGGCCTGTTTCTCTTTTCAGCACTCTTGCAGTGAAGAAAGCCCTCGATGAGGTCATTGATGAGAATTTCACACAGGAAGCAGGCATCACCGTTAACACAGTGTATGAACCCACCAACCTGCTGTTGGAGCGCATTGCTGCGGGCGCCCGCCCCGATGTGATGATCGGAGTAACGCACCAATTAGCTCCTTTAGGCCCAGCCGGGGTAGTAGATCTATCGAGCGGTGCTGCCGTCGCGAAGGTCCGCATCGGCATTGCGGTGGCACCGGACCTAACCAACCCTGACATTTCAACAGTCGATGCGCTGGTCGCAACCCTGACCGGGGCCCGTTCCGTGGCGTATTCGCGGGTGGGGGCGAGCGGCGTGTATTTCGCCGGATTGCTGGAGGATCTGGGCATCGCCGAGCAAGTCAACGCCAATGCCACCATTGTCGACAAAGGGTTCACCGCTGTGGCGGTCATGGATGGCAGGGCGGATATTGCAGTCCAACTCATGAGCGAGCACCGTTGCGTTCCCGGGGCCAGAATAGTTGGTCCCCTGCCTGAGGAAGTCCAGCAGATTACGGAGTTCTCCGCCGTTCTTGGTAAGGCCGCCGCTGCACGACCTGAAACCCGAGCACTGATCCGCTTCCTGACCGGCGCCCGGGCCCGAGAGGTTTACCGTCGCGCGGGCATGGAAGCCGCGGACACCACATCAACGAACTAATCCGTACCCGAATCAACGACAAAGGGTTTCCAGCACATGACACAGACCATGCCTGAATATTCCGAAAAGACCGAGCGGGAACGTACTAATACGGGGAAATCAGCAGGGCATGTCATCGTGGACACCCTGGTTGCCCATGGGATCAAGCGGGCCCATGTGGTTCCGGGGGAGAGTTTCCTCGAGGTTCTGGACGGCCTGCACGGCTCCGACATCGAGACGATTGTCTGTCGGCACGAGGGCGGTGCCACCTACATGGCAGAAGCTGATGGCAAGATGAACCAACTGCCGGGCATTGCGATGGTGACCCGGGGCCCTGGAGCGGCCAACGCCCACGTGGGCCTGCATACTGCCTGGCAGGACTCCACCCCGATGGTCCTCTTCGTCGGGCTGATCCCGTTCGCCCACCGGGATCGCGAAGCATTCCAGGAATTCGACATCAAGGCCTGGTTCGATACCGGCGCCAAACGCGTCATGGTCCTGGATCATGCCGAGCGGGCCTCGGAGATCGTCGCCGAAGCGTTCTTCGCCGCGATGAGCGGCAGGCCCGGCCCGGTGGTCATTGGCCTGCCCGAGGACGTGATCCGCAAGCAGATCGATGCCACACTGCATCCGCGGATCCCGGTGGCGACCGGCGGAATGACGACCACGGACTCCGATGCCCTGGCCGCAGCTCTGGCCGCTTCCAGCAAGCCCCTGTTCGTGACCGGTGGAAATGACTGGACCCAGGACGGCGCGGATCAGTTCACGGCCTGGCTGGAGGAACACCACATTCCAGCGGCCGCTGAGTGGCGCACCCAGGGCACAGTGCCCTTTGATTCCCCGTCCTACGTCGGCCCGATCGGCTACGGCCGCCCCCGCCCCACCTATGACCTGTTTGAGGAGACCGATCTGCTCGTCTTCGTCGGCACGGTGCCCGGTGATGTCATCACCGACGGGTTCCTGTGCCGGCAGGACTGGAACAAGAAAAACTTCCTGGTCACCATCGATTCGTCCCTTCGCGGTCGATCCGGCCCCGTCTCCTACCAGATCGTCGCCAAACCTGACGTGTTCGTTCGGGACCTAGTCAAACTCCATCTCCCGGTCAAAGACGAATGGCGGACCTGGACTGCGCGGATGCGTGCCGAACAGGAATCCTTCGCTACCCTTCCCGACCCCACTCCGGCCGAGGGCCCCGCACGGATGGACACCCTGATGGCCAACCTGGTGCCCACTCTGCCCGCGGATGCGATGATCACTCTGGGCGCCGGTGAACACACCAATTGGGCTCACCGCTACTTCCCCACACGGCGTTATGCCTCCATGATCAGCGCGCGCAACGGCTCCAAGGGCTATTCAGTCCCCTCCGCGATCGCAGCGTCCCTCGCACACCCAGGCCGACGCATCGTCACCATCGCAGGGGACGGAGAGTTCCTCATGAATGGGCAGGAACTGGCGACCGCTACCCAGTACGGCGCCACCCCCTTGGTGATCGTGATGGACAACCAGGAATACGGCACCATCCGCACCCACCAGGAACGCCACTACCCCGACCGGGTTTCCGGTACCCAGCTCAAGAACCCGGATTTCGCGCTCATGGCGCAGGCCTTCGGCGGATTCGGCATCAAAGTCGAACAGGACGCCGACATCCCCGCCGCCGTCACTGCGGCACTGAAAGCGATCGATGAGGACAAAGTATTTGCCCTCATCCACCTCGTCGTCGAACAACGGGTCAGAGCCTACTAAGGCTCCGCCCAAGCCAACGCCACACCCCTGCTCAACACCGCTCATTCTCAGACGCACTCACTGGAGGGAAGAAAATATGACCATCCCCGCAATCACAGAACTCGACCTGCTGGACTCCGTCCCGACCGGTCTGCTCATCAACGGGCAATGGAGCCCTGCAGCGTCAGGCAAGACTTTCGACATCGAAGACCCCGCCACGGGAAAAGTCCTGATGAGTATCGCCGATGCATCACCTGAGGACGGCGCCGCCGCCCTGGATGCCGCTGCCACAACCCAAGCATCGTGGGCAAAGGTCCCGGCCCGTGAACGCGGGGAAATCCTGCGCCGTGCCTTCGAACTGGTGACCGAACGAGCCGAGAACTTCGCACTGTTGATGACAATGGAAATGGGCAAGCCACTGGCCGAGGCCCGCGGTGAGGTGACCTACGCCGCTGAATTCCTGCGCTGGTTCTCCGAGGAAGCGGTGCGCGTATCGGGCCGGTACTCGGTCTCCCCTGACGGCAAATCCCGTCTCCTGGTGACGAAAAAACCTGTAGGACCGTGCCTGCTGATCACTCCGTGGAACTTCCCGCTGGCCATGGCCACCCGAAAGATCGCTCCCGCCGTGGCAGCCGGCTGCACCATGGTCCTCAAACCCGCCGCGCTCACACCCCTGACGTCCCAGCTCTTCGCAGCGGTCATGATGGAGGCCGGCCTGCCCGCCGGGGTCCTGAACGTCATCGCGACCACCAGCGCCGGCGCCACCACCGGGCCCTTGATCAAAGACACCCGGCTACGGAAGCTGTCCTTCACCGGCTCCACCGAGGTGGGCCGCCGCCTGCTCGCTGATGCTTCCGAGACCGTGCTGCGCACCTCCATGGAACTGGGCGGAAACGCACCCTTCGTGGTGTTCGATGACGCCGATCTTGAAGCCGCCGTCGACGGTGCCATGCTGGCGAAACTGCGGAACATGGGGGAGGCCTGCACAGCCGCCAACCGTTTCATCGTCCACGAATCGGTGGCTGATGAGTTCGCGGAGAAGTTCGCCGCCAGGATGGCGACGATGACGACGGCCCGCGGTACCGAGGAAACGTCCAAAGTCGGTCCTCTGATCGATGCCAAAAGCAGGGACAAAGTCCATGAGCTCGTCACGGACGCCGTTTCCGTTGGTGCTACCGCTCTGGTCGGCGGCGCCCCCGAAGAGGGGCCCGGATACTTCTACCAGCCCACCCTCCTCACCGGCGTCACCGAAAGCGCCAGGCTCTTTTCCGAGGAGATCTTCGGGCCCGTTGCTCCGATCATCACTTTCAACGATGAAGCCGATGCCGTTCGGCTCGCGAATAAGACCGAATACGGGCTCGTGGCCTACGTCTACACACGCGACCTGAACCGGGGAATCCGCATGGGTGAACAGCTCGAAACCGGCATGCTCGGCCTGAACGCCGGTGTCATCTCCAACGCGGCCGCGCCCTTCGGCGGCATTAAGCAATCAGGACTGGGCAGGGAAGGTGGAAGCGAAGGCATCGAGGAATACCTCTACACCCAGTACATCGGCATCGCCGACCCCTACACCAACTAGCCAACATACGATCAGCACCTCTATATGGCGGCGGCCCTGTTGGCGAAGCGCGACTCCCGCTCACTGGTCCAGACATGAATCCGCAGCTGGGAGATTTTCTGCCAGCCCAGCTGCTGGCCTAACTCAAAATGTCTTCTGATTCAGTCTTAACCCCAGAAGTAGTCCTCGCCCGGGCCATCCTCGGAGAAGAGATAAACTTCGCTGATCCTTCCGTCGCGCACCGTGAGTAAATCGAGGCCTGCCATGTCCATCGATCCGTTTCGGTTGGTGCCCGAGAACCGGACGGGTACTGCGGCGATCTCGCCGTTGGTCATGGTGAGGCCTGCCACGGTCAACTGGAACGTGCCTTCACTGGTCTCCATCATGCCACCGAGCATGGCGCCGATTGCTTCCACGCCGACATGCTCGCCGGAGAACCTGTTCGCTCCCGGCTGGTGCCACACAGCTGTGGGACTAAACAGTGCCATCGCTGCTGGGAAGTCACCTCGTCCCAGAGCTTCGAAGTAGCTGGCGGCGACGGCGGCCGGTGATGTGTTGTTCATGATTTCTCCTTTATCGGGTAACACTCCATAGTTACAATCGGTAACCTGTTACCTCAACGTAACTGAAGGCGGTAGCGAGAAGATGTTTGAACCGGGCTGGAATGTGATGATTTCAACGTGCCCATCGCGTACGTCGTTGGCCAAGATCGCGAACAAGTGGACAGCGATGGTCGTTATCGCTCTCGAAGACGGCCCGCTCCGTTTCGGCTTGATCCGCGCGGCCGTGGACGGCATCAGTGGCAAGGTTCTAACCGATACCCTGCGGGACCTGGAGCGGGACGGAATCATCTCGCGGACCGCCTATGACGAGATGCCGCCCAGAGTGGAATACGCGCTGACCCATCTAGGCCGGACGCTACATGAACCGCTCGCGGCACTGGGACGGTGGGCGGTTGAACATATCGATGAAGTTCTCGATGCCCGGGACACTTACGACGAACGCCACTCAGACTCCTGCGAAGCGCCAAAATCCCGATTACACACTGATTCCTCGTCGAAGGTTTGATCAACGATGTATGGCGCAAGGTTCGAGGCTCATATTACTCAAAGCCACTACCCATCGACGCCGAGTACTCAATGATGCCGCTGGGGCCGCGGACATAAGTGAGCCTGTGACTGTGAGTCGCAGCGATAAATGGCGCGATTGTCGCACTGCTTGATGGCCGATCGCCTGATTCTGCAAGACTATCCATATCCCACACAGTCACGAGCGGAGATTTGGGATGACGTTGCCGCCTGTCGGGTGCGTCACGCGGTTTGCGGGCTTTGGATTGAGCGTTTGCGTGAGTAGGCGCGCGCGGCGCGGACTCTGTCGCCGCAACGGGTTGAGCACCATTGCCGTCGTGCGTGGGTGCGGACGAAGAATCGCTGGCAGGAGTCTGCTTCACAGGACGCGAGCTGCGGGGCTTGGTCGCCACTGAGCAGCGAGGCGGCATCATCGGCAATCAGGGCCATGGCGTGTTCTACGACCTGCGTCACGGGGTGGTCGGCGCGACGGATAAATCCCGCGTGTGGGTCGAAACGCAACAGCAGAGCGCCGGGGACGCAGGTCAGGGCGGAGTTTAGAGCGTGCACGGCGGACGTCGCGGGGACGTCTCCGGTGGTGTAAGCGGTGAAGAGAGTGCGCAGATCCGCGCGCAGCGCCACGAGCCGGCCCTGGCAATGCTCGTGCAGCACAGCTTCCGGCCCTACGAGATCACGTGCCATCAGCCAAGCCGCCGCGGCCTTTGGGGTGCTCATCTCGTCGTAGCCTTTGCCACCCGCGATGCCCCCTGCGCTGTTGACAAGGGCGAGGCTCGGATGCTCCTGGGCGCCCGGTGCGGGAGCTAGCGGTATCTCAAACATGTTCTCATGTTATCAGTTTCGTTTTGCCGTGAGACAGGTGCTAGGCTCGAATCATGTCAAAAGGATCTTTTTTCCATGAGGAGTTGTTGTGAGGTTGAGTCGACCATCCGGCGCGGCGCCGCTCACACTGTCCGTACTTGCCGCTGGCGGCACCGGCGTCGGGATGAGCGCCCAGGAGGGGCTCGAGAGCACCATCTCACTTGCGCGGACCGCAGATCAACGCGGCTTTCACAGGTTCTGGATGTCTGAGCATCACGGGATGGGTGCAACCTCCGTGTCCTCCCCGCCGTTGATGATCGCCCGCCTCATCGCCGAAACGATGCACATCCGTCTCGGGGCCGGCGGAGTGATGCTGCCCAACCATTCCCCGCTGCTGATCGCCGAGCAATTCGGGATGCTGGAGGCACTGGCCCCGGGCAGGATCGATCTCGGGCTAGGTCGAGCTCCAGGCACAGACGGGGCCACAGCCGCTGCGTTGCGTCGGGGAGCAGACGCCAACGACGGCTTCCCACAGCAGGTACTGGAACTGCTCGGATTCCTGGGCGATGACTTCCCTTCCGGGCACCCTTACCGGCAGGTCCACGCGGTACCAGGCCCCTGGCAAGCGAAGGAGAACCGTGTGACCACACCGCCGAGCACGCCGCAGGTGTGGATGCTCGGCTCCTCGCCGTACTCGGCTCAACTGGCCGGGCAGCTCGGTCGACCATATGCGTTCGCATTACAGTTCGGCGACGCCGACGTCGATACCGCCATGCGCCTCTACCGTGAGAGCTTCCGGCCCTCCGATGTGCTCGCCGAGCCCCACAGCCTTGTCAGCGTGCCCGTGGCGATCAGCGACGACCCGGTAGAAGCCAGGCGGCAGGCGGCAACGTCGGCCATGGCGATGCTGCGCATGTTCAAGGGCGAGGGGTACCTGCTGCTGCCCGCCGACGAGGTCGACGCCTATCAACCCACGATGCAGGAGCGTCACATCGTCGACGCCTATACCGACCGCAGTTTCCACGGCACACCTGCAACAGTCGCCGACCGCCTCGAAGCCCTCCAGGCGCGCACCGACGTCGATGAGGTGATGCTCGTCGTCGGCGGCCACTCCACCTCCTTGGACCTGCAGGGGATCAGCCTGATCGCCGATCACTACGCGATGCCCCGCCTCGGATCCTCGCTCCCGGCCATGGCGCAATAGAACCCCACCCAGGTTTGTCAGATCTTCCACCCGTTCCACCAGTTCACAACAAACCCTCTCTGAAGGAGAACCCCATGAACGCACCACGCCGAGCCCTCATCGTCATCGACACACAACAGGAATACTTCGACGGACTGCTTCCCATCCAATTCCCGGCTCGCGACGACTCCATCGTCAGCATCCAACAGGCGATCGACGCGGCCCAGCAGACCGATACGCCCGTTGTGCTCGTTCAGCACGAACTCCCGGCAGAGGCCCCCGTGTTCGCCTCCGGATCATCGACCTGGCAGAACCACCCCACGGTAGCCGCCTACGAAGACGCCGCAGCCAAGCGCATCAGCAAGCAGTTCTCCAGCATCTTCGCGGAGACCGGCCTCGAGGCCTGGTTGCGCGAGCAGGACATCGACACCGTCACGCTGGTCGGCTACATGACCAACAACTGCGTCATCGCCTCCGCTGCAGCCGCCGAGCCCCTCGGTATCAGCGTCGAGGTCCTTTCCGACGCGACCGGGGCAATCGACCTCACCAACGAGGCCGGTACAGCGCCCGCACGCCAGGTCCACGAAACCCTCATGGCGTTACTGCACTCGAACTGGGCCGCCGTCACCGACACCGCGACCTGGGCCACCGCACTACGCCCAAGCGTGGCGCTGACCAAGAGCGACCTGGTCACCTCCGCCACTCGAGGCCGCAGTACCCGCTAGAGATGCGAGGTCGGCGAATCGTCGCCGACATGCCAGCCCGCGGACTGGGCGGATACGTCCCGACGACGGCGATCAGCGGGTGAAACCCAGGCCATCCTAAAAGCACGATCTGCAAGGAACCCACTCATGACCAACCCCAGAGCCTGGCTACTCCTGATGCCCGCCGTCCTGGTCGAGGTGACAGCCTCACTCGCACTCAAAGGCGCCCTCGAGCACCCCGCCCTCTACGTCGTCGTCGTCGTCGGCTACCTCAGTGGGTTCGCCCTGCTCTCCGCGATCCTCCGCACCGGCATGGCTCTCGGAGTCGCCTACGGTATCTGGGGAGCCAGCGGCGTAGCCCTCACAGCCGTTGGCTCTCTTCTGATCTTCGGGGAACCGATCACCACCCTCATGGGCATCGGCATCATCGTCATCATCGCCGGCGTGCTCTGCGTGGAACTCGGCGCCCAGGCAGCCCACAAGAAACCGGTGGTCGCCTGATGGCCTACCTCCTGCTCGTCGGCGCCATCCTGTTCGAGGTCTCCGGCACCATCAGCCTCCGCCTCGCCATCGACAACAAGCGCTGGTACACGGCAGTAGCAATCGGATATCTGGTGTCCTTCAGCCTGCTCGGATTCACCCTTGCCCAGGGGATGCCCATCGGCATCGCCTACGGCATCTGGGCAGCAGCAGGAGTCGCACTCACCGCCGTCATCTCAAGATTCCTGTTCAAGGACCCCCTCACCTGGCTCATGAGCCTCGGCATCACCCTCATCATCGGCGGCGTCCTCCTCATCGAACTCGGCGCACCCCACTAAGCACACCCACAGCCGTCCCTGAGGAAAATCACTGCTGCAATGGGTACGCGCAGCCGCTATAAAATTGTCCGCTGAAGGATCGTCGTGCGACCTTCGCCTCCAACGGGCACATCTTGACCTCAACTCAACTTTAGGTTCTAACGTCGCATGGACTAGCGTGCTCGAAATTGTTCTCACACCGACGGCGCGGCTGCCGCACCAGCCCAACGTGCTGCGCTCATACGTACTCGAGCGCCCCCAAGGCAACCTGATCACGTAGAACTTCCTCGGGTCAACGAATCGGCGGCTGAGATCCGGCCCTCGGCGAATCCCCTGCTTTTCGATCAGTCACAGCCACAAACTCGAGCTCGACTTACCAGGGTTTGAGTACAGACACCGCGTCCAGCCGTTGACACCCGAGCTCTCGAAGGGCCTTGAGCTCGACTTGGTGGTGCTGGTGGATCCGGACTCTTTGGGCGACGGTATTGAGGGGGCCGTGGACCGTTACGTCGCGATGACCCGCGCCACCCGCGAATTGGTGATCCTCCGCACCTGACAACTCAGGCGTCGATGTTCAGCGTCACTGTGACGGTGTCGCCTTCGTCGATCCCCTCGTCCTTCCGCACAAAGTCCTTGATCGGCACAATGTACCCGCCGTTCTTGGGGAATAGCGACGTGGTCCAGGTGGTCGCGCCGATGGTCACCTCTGCCGGAATCATGCCCCAGCCGTAAGTGACAACCTTGGACACAGCCTTGATCTCCATCCGCGCGTCGTCCGGGACGGTGATGAAGTGGAAAGGTGCTGGTCCGCGCCAGTGCCAGATGTCGCCTTCGAAGGTGAGGTTCACGAGGCCACCCTAACCCTCCACGCAAAACGAGTCAGCAGAAACGACTAGGAAATCAACGGATACCTGGCCATTTCTGCTGACTCGATGCGGGGATAAAGCGGTTAGCCGCCCATCCACATGGTGATCGGTCCTCGCGCGAAGTACACGAGGAAGCCGGCCGCAACCACCCAGAGCAGCGGGTGGATCTTGCGGGCCTTACCCGAGGACGCCCGGATGATGACCCAGCTGATGAATCCCGCCCCGATGCCGTTGGCGATCGAGTAGGTCAGCGGCATCGTCACGATGGTGAGGAACGCCGGCAGAGCTACGGAGAAGTTGCTGAAGTTGATCTCGCGGATCTGCGCCACCATCATGGCACCGACGACGACGAGGGCAGCCGCCGCTACCTCCAGCGGCACCACCGCGGTGAGCGGAGTGAAGAACATGGCCAGCAGGAAGAGCGTGCCCGTCACCACCGAAGCGAGGCCGGTTCGCGCACCTTCGCCGATGCCGGCGGCTGAGTCGATAAACACAGTGTTCGACGACGCCGAGGACCCGCCACCGGCAACCGCTCCGACACCTTCGATGACCAGAGCCGACTTCAAGCGCGGGAAGTTGCCCTGCTTGTTGGTCAGGCGGGCCTGCTTGGCCAACCCGGTCATGGTGCCCATGGCGTCGAAGAAGTTGGTGAAGACCAGTGTGAAGACCAGCATGGTTGCGGCCAGCACCCCGATGCGGTCGAACGCGCCGAAGAGGTTGAATGCCCCCACCAGACCAAAGTCTGGCAGCGAAACAATGTTGCTCGGAATCACCGGTGCGTTGAGGTGCCAACCGGTGGGGTTGTCCGGACCGCCGGCGCCGAGCCGCAGCGACAGTTCGATGACGATCGCAATGATGGTGGTGGCCACGATTCCGATCAGCAGGCCGCCCTGCACCCTGCGTGCCATGAGAATGCCCATGATGATGAGGCCGACAATGAACACGAGCGTGGGCACGGTGGTGATGGAACCGCCGTCGCCCATCTGGACCGGGGGACCACCGGGGGTTCGGGTGACAAAACCAGAATCCACGAACCCGATGAAGGCAATGAATAATCCGATTCCGACGGTGATCGCCGCCTTGAGCTGCCTGGGTACCGCGTTGAAGATTGCCGTTCGGGCACCGGTTACCGCGAGGAACACGATGAGCAGGCCGTTGATGACCACGAGGCCCATCGCTTCGGGCCAGGTCACGTCGCCGACTACGGACACCGCGAGGAAGGAGTTGATCCCCAACCCGGCGGCAATACCGAACGGAAGGTTCGCGACGACGCCGAAGAGGATGGTCATCACGCCGGCTGTCAGGCCGGTGACGGCGGCAACCTGCGTGGCCTGGAGCCAGCCGCCTTCGACGTCGAGCGCTGCGGCGTCCGGGCTGAACCCGCCGAGGATGAGGGGGTTCAGTATGACGATGTACGCCATGGTGAAGAACGTGACGAGCCCGCCGCGAACTTCCCGGCTCTTCGTCGAACCGCGTTCGGTAATTTTGAAATACTTGTCCAACCGGCTTTGGTTGGGCTGTTCTCTACGCGGCGGTGATGCCGGCCCTTCGGGCTGGCCGCCGGTCTGCGTGAGGGTAGACATAGGGGTTCCTTTAGTAATCCACGCGCGCGGCGAGAGTGCTCCACGCATCGAAGGGAGCGGAGGCTGTGGTGTTGGAGGAGGTCGGCAGTGCGTACTGGCGTACGGCCATCGACCGCTCCTCCACCGGGGTCGCGAAGAAATTGTAGAACACGGCGTCGTCGAAGCCCGCTTTGGCGGCGTCGTGACGGTCAGCAGCGAAGACGACGGTGTCGACGCGCGCCCACAGTGCCGCGGATAGGCACAGCGGGCAGGGCTCGCAGCTGGTGTAAAGGGTGGAACCGGAGAGATCGAAAGTCTCCATGGATGCGCAAGCGTTGCGGATGGCCATGACCTCCGCGTGCGCCGTCGGGTCATTATTCGCGGTGACGCGATTGACGCCGTCGAACGAACGGCCGTCTGCTGTTACGATGAGCGCGCCGAATGGCCCGCCGGAATTGTGAACATTCTGCGTGGCCAACGAGATGGCTTGCGCTAGGAACTGCTCTTCTTTGGTGGTGGTGGTCACGGAAGGTACTCCCAAAGTGGGCAGCAATCCTGCGAGTTCCAGGCGCGCCACCTACGGCGCGGTGTTTCACGACCAGACTGCTGCTAAACGGATTTGCATAGATTTGCAGGTCCACCTGGTAGATAGCCCCCTGAGAGGGCCCGCCTTTGGCTTCAGGGTTCGAGAGTAGCAGTGTGCTGTGACGAGCACCATAGGTTTTGTGGAATTAATTTTCCGTTTTACGGAAATGTTATGAAGCGTCGGGTTCGGTGGATGCTCCCTTGGGGAGCCGGCGTGCGAGCCGGAAGGTGACGGCGTCGTCGTCGTTCTTCTTGTACTCCACAAGGTGGGCGAGCGCCGCGACACACAGCGCGATGCCGGCCATTTCACAGGTTTCCTCGATGAGCGTCAGGACGAAGAACTGTGGGGTGATCCCGATGGCGGCGGCAGACAGGCCAGCGAGAGTCTCGAATCCCATACCGCCGATGACGAACACGGCACCCGCGAGAAAGAGCCCGTTCCGGACGCCGGATGGCAGTGAAAAAACCAGCCGTGAAAGGGCAAGGACGATCACGACGGCGATGATCGCGCCAGGGATGACCCAGACATGACCGAGGTTGAACGGAAGGAATTCCGCGAGCTGGTAGCCGATCGTGTCGAGGCGCTCGTGCAGTTCGAGCATTTCGTCGATGGAGAA
Organism: Arthrobacter sp. TRD_SC_6; assembly: GCF_055361185.1. Taxonomy (NCBI): domain Bacteria; kingdom Bacillati; phylum Actinomycetota; class Actinomycetes; order Micrococcales; family Micrococcaceae; genus Arthrobacter; species Arthrobacter sp. TRD_SC_6. The sequence goes on along the minus strand of NZ_CM143953.1, from coordinate 627,209 downwards.
GAAGAAGCATACGACGGCGAACAGCACCCAGGAGCGTCGGTGGTCCACGGCGCGGCGCGAGTAGAGCGTGGCGAACAGGCCGGCAACGATCCAAAGCCCCGAAGTGAACCAGGTGGGTACGTTGATCTCCCGGCCTACGTCGAAGAAATAGAACCAGAAGTGGATGTCATCGAAGGTCTCGGTCGTGGAATTCTCAAGGGCGACGAAGAGCAGGCCGCTGGTCAGGCTCAGTATCGACACCGGGATGGCGAGCATTGCAGCCACGCGCCAGAAGCGGATTCGCCGCCATTCAGGGGCTGTGGCTGAGCTCGAGGGGGGAATATGAACGGGTTCGCTCTGCATGTGTGCCTCTCAGGCTGTGTCCGCAAAAAAGCGTAGCGGCGCTTCATGAGGGCAGCATGAGAAGGGCGCCCAGATGTACTAGATTGCGTCGGGGTTATCGGTGGCGTCCTCGGGCTTGTCCCCAGCCCGCTGAGCTCCAGCGAAAGCCGCCGGGACTGCACCCGCTGCGTGCGTTCCCTGTTCCTCGCGGATGTTGTTCGCGTGACCCGAGTGCGGTTCTGGCTCGATAACCGCCTCACGGGGATCGTCGTGAAGATGATTGTTCTCGGCAGCCTTGTCCGTCATGGACTCATTATCACACCAGGTTGCCTGTCGGTTACGCGAGCACGTCCTTCGTCGAGAACCGTGCGTAGGCCAAGGTCCCGAAGACAGCAAGGTAACCGGCTTGCAGGGCACCGTTGGCGAGAAAGGAATCCCAGACGATAGGGTCTCGAAGGAGGTCAGCGAAACCCAGCCAATACTGACTCAGGAGCCAAGGGTGCAGCCACTCAAGTTGCGGAAGCTGTCCCATCACCTGGCTGACGACGGCAACCACTACTGTCGCCGCCATCGCTCCCACGGGAACATCCGTCAGCGTGGAAATGAAAAGCCCGACGGCGGCGAGCCCCACCAGCGAAAGCGCAACGTAGAGCGCCACCAGCATCAGGCGCAGGAGTGCCTCTCCTACGCCGATGGTTGTCCCGGACAGGAGGGTGACGGGGCCGATCGGGAAAAACAGAGCGCCCATGATGACGCCGGTTAGGGCGACGGTGAAGGTCGCCGCAAGGCAGAAGACGACGGCGCCCGCGTACTTGACCACAAGCAATCGCCCGCGTGCCACGGGGGAGATCAGCAGGTAGCGAAGCGTTCCGGTGCTCGCCTCTCCCGCCACGGTGTCGCCCGCGACCACCCCTATGGTCAACGGCAGAAACAGCGGGACGGCGACGATGGTTGCCACCACTGCCACGAACAGCCCGTTCTGGCTTACCTGGTCCAGGAAGGCAGGTCCACGCCCGCTTTCTGGTCCGGAGGACAGGCGTACGGCGACGGCGATGAGCACCGGTATGGCGGCAAGTGCGGCCAACAGGGCCCAGGTGCGACGGCGACGGAACAGCACGGCGAGTTCGGAACGCAGGAAGTACCAACCTGAGCTTCGACGCTGTGTCCCGCCGAATGGCCCGTTTACTCCCGCCTCACTGGACAACGTCGAACCCCTCTCCGGTCAGGGCGACGAAGAGGTCCTCGAGTCCGGCCTGTTCAACCCCGAACCCGTTGACCCGGACGCCGGCCTCGACCAGTTCACGAACGATCCGATCCGGCGGCACGTCCGCCGGGAGTGGCGCGGTAATGCCGGGGTGGGCGTCAGGCACCCGGGTGTCGTCGTCGTCGTTGGTCATACCCAGGCGATGCAGCGCGGAAAGGGTTAGGTCGATGTCGGGTGTGAGGATGCGTACGCGGGGTTGGCCGGAGCTGCGGAGCTCATCGAGGCTGCCCTGCGCCACGAGCGTGCCGGCGCTGAGGACTGCCACATGCGAGCAGATCTGTTCAACCTCGGCGAGAAGATGGCTGGAGACAAAGACCGTTGTGCCCTCTTCGGTCAGGGACCGGACGAGGTGGCGCACTTCGCGGGTGCCCTGCGGGTCAAGGCCGTTCGTTGGTTCATCGAGAACTATCAAGTCGCGGTGGGTCAGGAGCGCGCTCGCGATGCCGAGGCGTTGCTTCATGCCAAGGGAATAGCGGCCAACCTTTTTGTCCGCCGCTTGGGAAAGACCTACGCGGTCCAGTGCATGCTTCACGCGCTCGCGTCGCGTTTTCGGGTTGGCGTAGCGGTCGGCAGCGTCGAAGCGGAGGAGGTTGGCTGTACCGGAGAGGAACGGGTAAAAGCCCGGTCCTTCCACGAGCGCGCCAACGCGGGGGAGGACGTCCGGAAGTGCTTCTGGGATCGCCTCGTCGAGCACCCGTACCCCGCCGGATGTGGCCGAGGCTAGGCCAAGGAGGATGCGGATGGTGGTGGTTTTCCCGGATCCATTGGGCCCCAGAAATCCGAACACTGAACCCTTCGGGACAGCCAGGTCAACGCCGTTAACCACATTCCGGCCGCCTAACCGCTTGGTTAGTCCATCCGTTTCGATGACCAGATTAGCGTCTACGCTCACTGGTTGGAGGCAACGGCCTGAAGGCGTTCAGTGGTCACCGGGCCCACAAGGGTGCGCCCGTCATCAGTGATGAGCACGTTCACGAGGGTAGTTTCGAGGAGCCTGCCACCCTCGACTGGGGTACTGAGCTGCGTGAGCATCTCGGGAAGTTCCTGGCCTCCCGGGGGAACGACGGCGACTGCGTCCCAGCCTTCGCCGACCACTGTTGGCTCGATCCCCGGCTTCTGATCTGCGGCATGGGGCCTGGCCTTGTCGCCGCCGCCAACCTCGGTGACCGTGGCGCCTTCCGGCGGCATGAATACGAAGAGCTCAGGATCCGGTGCGTCGTAATTGACGTCGGTGTAGGCGGTGCTGAACGCCGGTTCGTTAGTTGCGGCGGACGTGACTGTGACTTCAAGCGGGAGCCCGGTTTCGCCGTCGACCGCTATGTTGACGGAACCGACGAGGGTTTCATCGGTGCGAGGGGTAAGGGTGAGGTCGTATACCTCGCGCCCGGCGATCATCCGGTCCGTTCCGACTGTGACTTCCGTGGTGGGATCGATTCTGTCGAGGAACATTTCCGCGACGTCGTCGGGAGAGCCGGGCTTCTCGACAGAGTGTTCTGCGACGGTGGCGTGGAACGCTTCGTTTTCGTCTGAGTTGTAGTACCAGAGCTCGCTGCCGTTGCGGATGATGTTCCGCTCATCAAGCTGATCGAGGATCTGAACGCGTGCCTGGTCGGGACCGCTGACGAAGATGTTGGCTGTATAGGAGCCCGTGAGAAGTTCGACGGCGGCGCTCGCGGGGGAGGGTTCACCGTCGTCGTTGGCTTTGTCTGTGGGTGCCAACCCTGCGAGGTCCGGCAGGCCGAGGTTGGAGGTCTGTTTGACGGTGCCGGAGAAGGTATCAACGCTCGTGTTCCGGACCAATTCGAGAACCTCTGCGGGCGTTTTGTCGGGAAGATCCACGGCGGCGTTTGCCGTGAGTGGCAGAACCAGTGCACCGGCACCGATTACTCCAGCGGCAACGATAGCCGGGGTCCAGTGCCGCCAGTTGCTTCGCGTTGTGGGAGTCATTGCGAATCGCCTCATCCTGCTAATGCTTGTGCGCTAGGCCTCAGCATCACGCTACACCCGGTTCCTGAGAGTTGGACGGGAGTCCCGGGACGACAGTGCTCACGCCGGAGGGGACGAAATGATCGTCGATCGTCAGATCCACGCGCCACGCCTGGCACTGCGAGCACTGTACGTAGAGGATGATTCCCTCCGACGTGAGGTGCCGTGAGTTGACCATCCAGGAGTGCTCGTGATCTAGAGCGGTTGAAGGGTTAAAGTTGTCCGTTGAAGTAGAGCTAGCAGCCATGCATCCAACGATGATGTAATGTTCTTATGCATCTCAACCCTTACGGGGAATACGCCGTTCTGATGGCTGCTTCGCTCTCAAATAGTTGGCCGGAGAGCCGTGCGGCGCTCGTTGAACGCACACGCGAATTCGGGATGACTATGGATTTTCCGACTCATGCCGAGGATCTCCCACGGACCCGCATGGTCATCGACGAGTGGCTGACAGTGGTTGACGCGCCGAGTCCCGATGAGCGTGCCGCGCTGCTGAATTCACATATGGCCAGCGCAACGGCGTACCCGCGGCTGACCGATCACGACGGCGAGGGCTGGCACCTGCATTACCGCGACGATGAGCAGGCGTTGCCTTCGGTGCTGCGGGCGGTGATCAGTGTCGGTACTTCCCTGCATCTGGTCACGCGCGGGATGCATCGCCTTGGCCGGTGTGAGGCTGAACCCTGCCGATTCGTCGTAGCTGATGTGACCCGCAACGGCCGCCAACGCTACTGCTCGGTTCGCTGTGCCAACCGGGCTTCTGTCCGGCGGCATCGGTCCCGGCCTCTGGGGAGCTGAAGGCCCACCGCTGAGTGGGCAGATAATGGCCTTATCATCGCGTCAAAAGCCGATTATGGGAGCATTCACGGGGCGGATCAGCTGGCGCGGGTCGTCTCCGCGAGGTGTCGCAGCACCCCTTCGAGGACGTCTACTCTTTCCTCGCCGAACAAGTCGTCCGGGCCTGTGGGCGCGACGCTGTTGAAGGGCGACTTATACAGCTGGTCGACGGTCATCACGCCGTTCTTGGTCAGGTGCTGCACGATCATGTTGACGAAGTCGAGTTGAGCGGCAGTGAGGGTGGTGCCTGCGATGAACTCGGCCATCGCTTCCTTGACTGCTTCGGGTTCCAGTCCAACCAGTGAGCGAACAAAGTACCCCAATCCCTCAGCGGAAACCCGATTCAAATCCTCACGGGAGCCGGCGCCACTCTCGAGCAGGAGCCGCTCCAGCTCTTTCAGGTCGAGCTCGGTCAAGGGGCGGTTCCGACGCAGCCGCTGAATTGTCGCGTGATCCATCTTGTCTGCCAGGTACGCGCGAACCTTCTCGCTGTACCGGGCAATGTCAACGGGGCCCACGACGGCGGGCATACCGACTTCGAGGACCTCACCAAGGACGTCCTCGAAGTTGGTGTACACGACCTTCCTTCGCTTCTTCTCGATGAGATGAACGAGCGGCCGGAGTTTACGTCGTACTTCCTCCAGCCAAGTGACCGAGGCGCCTTCCCAGTACAACGGGTTGAGGATGTCCTCGATGAGATGCAACTGCGCAGCTATCGCAGGGATTGTGGGCTGATCCTGCAGCGCCGAAGCTATTTCCATGATCTTGCGCTGCAGGGGCGTGATCTTGCCCGGCTCCGTTAGCAGGACCAGTTGCGCGCTGAGTAACAATTGATCGAATCGTTTGGCTTCCTCGGTATCGGACGGCGTAGAGATTACTGCAAGGTCGCTGAGTTGAGATTCAAGTACCTCGGCATCGTGGGGTTCCAGCGAATCCCACTGCTCGCGACGGGCGAAGCGGTCTACATGCTCGAGGCGGGGCTTGACCCGAAAGTTTTCACGCGGAAGGTCCCGCACTGTCGAGTGGAGGGCATCCCGCAGGTCGGCAAGGTAGCCGGCGTCGTTATCGCCTCCCTGCAACGCTCGAAGAAGCTGGACTCTCGTGATGAAAGTGCGCTGAGCCAATGGCTTGGCAAGCGGATTTTCCGACAGCTCAAGTCCGGCGTTAAAGAACTCGGCGTTGCGGCACAGGTCGAAAATCAGGAAGTCCTTCTTGTGCTCGCCCGGACCAAACAAATCGGGGGAGAGGCGGGTTCCGCGCCCGACCATCTGCCAGAACTTTGTCTTCGAGCGGACAACTTTGAAGAACACCAGGTTCACCACCTGGGGAACGTCTATGCCTGTGTCGAGCATGTCGACGGAGATGGCGATGTCCGGCTTGCTGCCCGGCTTCCCGAATGACTCGATGAGGGAGGACGCGTAGTTCACGTCGTAAGTGATGACCTGCGCGCATTGCCCTTTCTCGCCCGGGTAGTTGATGTTGAAGCGCTTCTCTATGAAGCGGGCGTGGTAATTGTTTCGGGCGAAGATGATGGTCTTACCCAGCCTGTCACCGCCGGTGACACGGTGGCCGCGCTCCATCAAAACCTGCAGGGCCTTGTCGACCGTGTCTTCGTTGAATAGCCACTTATTGACGACGGCGCGGTCCACTTCGTCAGGTATCTCGCCGTCGTCGTCCCATTCCTGCGAATCCCATTCGTCTTTCTCCTGATCGCTGAGCTCTTCATAACGGATGCCTTCGTAGGGAAACTTGAGCGGCACTTCCATGATGCGCGGAGGGACCAGCCAGCCTTCTTCGATGGCGCGGTTCAGCTCGTACGCGAACGTTGGGACCTTGTCCTCAAGGTTGAAGAGGCTGAACGTATTGCGGTCGACGTCATCGGTTGGTGTTGCGGTAAGACCGATGAGGAAAGAGTCGAAATAGTCGAAGATTGCCTTGTACTTCTGGTAAACGGATCGGTGTGCCTCGTCGACGATGATCAGGTCATAGTGGCCGATCCCAAAGCGGTCCCTGTTCACTTTGCCGTCCCCCACCGTCTCGTCGATGAGGTTCATCATGGTGGGATAAGTGGCGAGGTGAATTCGGCTGTCCGCGGGCTTGTCTCGCCCGAGTATTTCCGGGGCGGAACCGGGGAGGTGGGTCTTGAAGGCTCTCGCCGCTTGATCCACCAGTGCTACCCGGTCTGCCAGGAACAGCACCCGTTTCACCCAGTTGGCTTTCATCAGGAGGTCTGCGAGGGCGATCACCGTACGCGTCTTGCCGGTTCCGGTTGCCATCACGACCAGAGCGCGCCTTTCGGCGTCGCCCTCAAACGCCTGCGTCACCGCGCGGATGGCCCCGTGCTGGTAATCGCGTTCGACTATCGCGTCGTCGATGACGGCTTCAGCGAGGGGTTTCCGCGTGGATCGCCTGTCGACCATGAGTTGCAGTTGGTCGCGGGTGTGGAATCCCTGGATCTTCCGTTCCGCATAGAACGCGTCGTCCCACACATAGGTCTGGTAACCGTTGGTGTAGTAGATGACCGGTCGCTGCCCGAACCGCCGCTCCAGACAATCGGCGTAGAGCCGCGCTTGTTGCCGTCCGTTGTGTGGGTCCTTGGTGGTTCGTTTAGCTTCGACGACGGCCAGTGGCAGTCCGTTGGCGCCCCACAGTACATAGTCAGCCGCTCCCTTGCCGGTGAGCGTGCCCTGTGGCGTTGGCATGGTGTCGACCGGGAATTCCCTGACATCGGGCTGCTTCAGATCCCAGCCAACCCATTCGAGCTGTGGATCAATGAGGTCTGTACGGGTGATGCCCTCGTTGTAGTCATGGCGGTCAGGTTCATGGCGGCGCTGGGCGGTGACCAGCTTGATCTGTTCCCGCAGCTCGTTGAGTTCGTCCTCGAGATTCGCCTTTTGCTGAGCGGCCTCGGCAAGCTTCCGGTCCCGTTCTTCAAGCTCCTTGGCAAGGGACGCCACTTGCTCGGCGGTCTTGGGTACGACGTCGACTGGCTGGCTAGGTGCTGGCCCGGGAGTTCCGGGCGGCGCAGGCATGGGGCGGCGCTGCGGGCTGAGGAGCGCGCTGTCGAAGGTGAGTCCCGTCGTCGGACGGTTCTGGTCATTGCGGGAGTAGCGGTGGGCGAGCCAGAAGCAGGTCTGGAATACCTCGCGGAGGATTGCTTCGGAGGTTTGGACGTTGGTGGAAACGTTCGTGTGGATGGCTTTGTTGGAGATTTTACGGATGGCGTGCATCTTGTCCAGGAGGCGTTCACCAGCGAGCCGCTTGAAGGTGGGTTCGTTCAGCATGCCGTTGAGGTCGTCTTTGTACGGCTGATTCAGCGAGGTGTCAGCGGTGAAAATCCACTGAAGAGTGAATTCGAGGGTGCGGCGGCAGTACAGGAGCGATGTGCGTGGATCGATACGGGCGAAGCGTTCGGCGTTGCAGGCTTCAACGGCGATGTCAGGCCATTCGGTGCGCAGGAACGAGAAGTTGCTCTGTGGCTGAACCGCGTCCCCCATCTATGCCCCTTAGTTGGTCCTCGCTGCAGGATATCTGATCAGTGTTCGTGTGGGTGGTCCACCTCAGCGTGTGCGGGTCGGCCGGTTGAGTTCAGGGTTGCATCAGGACGTAGAAACAGTCATCGCGAATGATAGGTGAGTCGCATGACCAAGCGGAGATGCGGCCCTAGCTCTTCCGGGTTGACTCGGAGGAGCTTAGCTGTGAAGTGTCCGGTGATGGGGCAGTATTCCTCCAAGTAATCGAGCACTGGCGCTGGGACGTACCCGAGCCGCTGTCCGCTCGCCGCATGGACAGCATGTGCCCGAAGGTCCCGTTCATTCTCGGGTTCGGGAATTATCTCCAACGCCGAGCCAGGCGCCATGAGGTTGATCTCTGCGTGAACAGCGTCTTGGGGCTCCTGGTAACGAGTTCCATGGACAAGCACGTCGAAGGTGAGCGTGTTTGCGGCTTCGTCAGCGCTAGGTGCAGCGAAGAGTTCATAGGTGTCGTTTGCGCGAACTCCAAAGGAGTGCGACAGAATCTCCAGCGGCCCAGCACTTACCGAAGCACCTATCGCATTCAGCCAGCGCCCCCGGTCGGGCCGGCTGTCGCTCATGATCCGTCCCGCAAGGAAAGGGAACAGGTGCTTCGATTGATATACGTGGCCAACGTCGTTGAACCCCGGAATTGGGTGGAACAGCGGCTTCTTATCAACATCCTTGCGGTAGGAGAACTCGTATCGTTCACCACTGGGTGATTCCTGGTGCACTACGGAACCGATTAACAAGTACGCCTTATGAACAGGGTTGCGCCAAGCAACCAGCAGTTTGAAGGTGTGGTCCGGCGCAGCTTCACGGGAAGGAAGAATTGCGTGCGTTGTCATTGGCTGAGGCACCGGGCGATCCTCTCCGTGTTTATCTTGATGAGTGTATGCGCCAGTGTAGTACTGGCCGGCGACAAATTAGCTGAGCTGATGATGGCTGTGATTGCATCGACCGGTACTCGCGTGAACTGCTGTTCGAGGTACCGCCTGCCGTCCTCCGAGCAGTGGGGTAGATATGTACAGGCGTAGTCGATCAACGAAACGTCAATCCCATCTTCGAAGCGGCCAGCTTTCGCTTTGAGTGGGTATTCAGCGGGTCCGCCCGGGCGGGCGATCAGCCGGTCAAGCCCGCGATCCCTCATCGCGACCCCCAAAGATGAAGCATGATCGAAGGAGGGCGCTAGACGGATACAAGGATTCGCGGAATCCGACCAGTCGAACTCGAGTGCCCAGTTGCTGCTGTGGCGGTCGACATTGCCGATGAGCGCATCGAAAAATAGGTAAGCAACGAAACAATCGACTGCGCTGAGTCCCTGACCATCTTCGACCGTCTTCGGTGCCTTACAGGACTGCAGTATCTCGACGATGTTGCCCCGATTGTGTCCGACCCGGATCTTGGCCTTTGGTTCGTAGTTCTCAACGCGCATCGCGAGGATCTGGTCCGGGCGGATTTCCTGATTGTCTCTGTGCGCAAGGACATTCCTCGAGACGCATCCAAAAGAGTCTCCAGACCTCGCGAGTTCAACTTGCGCGGCTGGAACATCCAAGAGCTGTGCGATTCGGGATGCGATCACCTCCGCATGACCTTCAAAAGGAGAACGGTCGGGACGATTCGGCTTGAAGAGCCAACGAAGTCCTGTGTTCGGCTCGACGTACCACTGCTTCTCGTTGTCGCCTTCGGTCTCCTGTTGAGACAGCTTCCACTCGCTTAGATCGACAACGTCCCAGCTCACGTCTAGAGGTCCCCTTTGAACGCGCGGTGTTGGAGGGAAGCGAAGAGGGTGTCGAGGTGGGCGAGTTGGGTGCGGTGGTGTTCCTTCAAGCGTTCGACGGCGGCAACTTGTGTGGCGAATGCTTGTTGAGTGGACAGTGGGGGAAGCACCACGGGAAGACTCTTGATTATCCCCATATTGAGACCTCCCATGATGGAACCCTTTGTGGTTTGGTTGAGGAATTTCCTCGCGGAGGGATGCAGCAAGAAGTAAGAGTGAAGGAACTCAGGGAGACATTTCGACCGATCCAAGGTGATACAGCAGAGGTGCTTAGTGTTGATTGCTGGGGGGATGTCGTCAGGGATCACTGCGGCTCGGCCAAGAGTGCCCATAATAGTGATTATGAGATCTCCCGGACGCACTGTGTATCGCTCAAGCGAGCCATACTTCTCGTGTGAAATATAGCGCCGTTGCTTCCAACTGAATTTATTTTCGACGGCGTTGTCTATGCCTAGGACAGCGATGCCTTCGTCCGTGAACTCACTCGTCAGTAGCTGAGACCCAAAGGGTCCAGTCCGAACGGATCCTTTCCCCGCCGCGGCAAGGTCGGACACAGTCGTGGAGATGAGATCTGATCGGTTCCCGAACAGGTCGATGAAGATTGACTGGGTGAGAGCGTCGAGGCGGGCGAGGGCCTCGCGGCGCTTGGCTCGGATCTCGTCGGCATTGTCCAGGATTGCCGCGATGCGCTGCTGGTCGTCGAGGGGCGGAAGCGGAATGCGCATGTCGTCAAGATGCTCGTTCCGCAGGTTATTGATGTTGGCACCGGACGCCAGACTGGACACTGAGGCACGGTAGTTTTTCGTCTGGAAGAAGTGGTGGAAGTAGCGATCGTTCACGAGCGACGAAGGTCGCAGTACCTTGCAGAAGGCACCGAAAGTACCCAGTAGGTCGGCCGGTACCGAAGCAGCTTTGCCGACGGAAGATAGACTGCCGCTAGAAGCTGCAATGACGACATCGCCTTTTTGGAGCTGCTGCTTGACTGACACCTTGTCGGCGGGTATAAAGATCAAGTCCTCAAGGGATAAGCCGGTTTCCGTTATGTTCCCTCCGCGGAGAAGCGGCAAATATCCGTCTTGGGACTCGTCGGCGGCGTCCCCCTTTGCATACGAGACGCCCCGAATTTGCTCAGCGACTTCACCCACTCGAGCCGACTTCACTTGAGTAGTTCCTTCAGCTCGCCCATCCCGTCGACAATCTCCTTTTCGAGCAGCTCAAGTTCCGCAATGATCTCCCCCGGCGCCTTATGCTCAACCTCGTCGTACTCCACTTCCTTGTACCGGTTGAGTGAAAGGTCGTAACCGTTCTCGGCGATTTCGGACTTGGGGACGAGGAAGGACTGGTCGCTTCGCGCACGCTCAGCTTCCGTCGTCGTGCGCTGCTTGTAACGCTCGAGGACGTCGGGCAAGTCGGATGAACCGAGCGGTGCGCGTTTGTCGTCAAGACTGAAGCCGTCGGATTTCACGTCGTAGAACCAGATGTTGTCGGTGCCGCCGGAGTTGGTTTTGGTGAAGAAGAGGATCGCAGTTGATACACCGGCATATGGCTTGAAGACGCCGGAAGGAAGCTTAACAACGGCGTCCAGCTTGTGCTCCTCGATCAGCAGTCTGCGAAGGTCCTTATGCGCCTTGGAGGATCCGAACAGCACGCCGTCTGGCACGATCACCGCGGCGCGACCGCCAGGCTTGAGCAGCCGTATAAACAGCGCGAGAAAGAGGAGCTCGGTCTTCTTGGTCTTGACCAGACTCAGCAGGTCTTTCGCAACATTCTCGTAATCGAGGCTGCCAGCAAAAGGTGGGTTCGCAAGGATCAGGTGATACTTTTCCTCTTCCGTTGAGTGCAGGTCAGCCAACGAATCGCGGTAGGTAATGACCGGGTTTTCGACGCCGTGGAGCAGCATGTTCATCGAGCCGATGCGCAGCATGGTGTTGTCGAAGTCGTAACCGTGGAACTGCTGATGATGGTAGAAATCCAGTTGCTGCTGATTGGTGAGAATGTCCGGTGAATCCCACACGTGCTCGGCCGCTCGAACCAGGAAACCACACGTTCCAGACGCTGGATCGCAGATTGCCTCCATCGGCTGCGGGTCCGTCATCTGCACCATCAGCTCGATGATGTGGCGTGGCGTCCGGAACTGTCCGTTGGTGCCGGCGGTGGCGATCTTCGAGAGCATGTACTCATACAAGTCGCCCTTGGTGTCGCGGCCAGTCATGTCGATGTCATCGATGATGTCGATAACCCGTTCGAGCACGCCGGCGTTCGGAATGGTGAAGCGCGCGTCTTTCATATGATGGCTGTAGGTAGAGTGTTCGCCGTTTGACTGGCGGGTGAGCTCCTCGCGCATGAACGGGAAGATGTGCTCGGCGAAGAGCGTGAACTTCTCCTCGCGGGAGAACGCCTTGAACTTACCCCACCGCAGATCGCCATAACTCCGGCCGCGTGGATCCGTTCCTTCGGGAAAAATCGCGTTCTGAATGGGCGTGCCGGTGCGGTTCGCGCGCTTCTCGAGTCCGGTCTGTTCCTCGTCCAGCCGCTTCAGGAACAGCAGGTACGTGATCTGCTCGATCACCTCCAGCGGGTTGGAAATGCCCCCGGTCCAGAACGTGTCCCAAACTTTGTCCACCTGCGCGCGCACTGTCCCGTTGATCACGCGTTACAGCTTAGTGGCGTCACTCTTCCGCTTGAGACGAATTGTCAGGGGTGGGTTCTAGGGTCTTCCTCGATGGTGCTGGTCATGGCACCACAGGGTCTCATGGAGGTATAAGTGCGCATCTCATTTGCTGTTCGCAAGCGGAGGCTGTCCAAGTCGTGGAGGGCAGTTCAGCAACCCGGGCATTCGGTGGCGAGATTGGCAGTTCTCGGTGCAATGGTCACCGCACTCATCGTCTGGGGTTCATGGATAGCTTGGGACAATGCCCCAGAAGGCATCCCGCGCGCCGACTCCTTTCTGCCCACGATTGACCTTGAGATTGGGCTCACTGCCCTCATCGGTTATGCGGCGGTCGCGATCAGTCTGCAAGTCAAAGCGTGGCCAAAGAAGACGGGAAACCGGTCGGACTTTTCGGATGGGTGGAAACGCGATCGTCGGCTGGCCGAGGGCATGTTCGCATGTTCCGCGGTTGCAGTGATTGTTTGTTATCTGACCGTCTTCGGCCTGGTGCAATCAGCGCCGCCGAACTTCGGCATGATCCTGTTCGTTCTGGCACTGACCTACTTGATTTCTCTCGCTGCTGTGGATGCCTTGGGGCGAATAGATGCTGGGGGCGTGCCAGCTCTTGCCCACGCAGTTAAGTTGGAGCGACGAATACTTGCTCACTTTAGGCGCGTCCGAATGCCGCTCACATCTTGGCCTCGCGCAGGTTGGGTGCAACGAATCACTTGGTTAGTCATGCAACTTTTCCTGATTGGGCTTCCCGCGGCCGTCATCAACTCGGTTACTTGGGGGGCACAGTCTCAGTTGGACACTCGAAAGATGATCGTCGTGTACCTGATTAGCACAGTTGTCGCGCTGTGGGTGGCACTCGCATACGTGTTCCTTGGCGCTGGTACCCGATCGCCAGACTCCACAACCAGGCTCGGATCGTGGTGCATGGCGGCCTCCTTTGCTCTCGGTATCGCTCTCTCCGCCCTGGTCGCGATTAGTCAGGGCGCGTGGCCGTCGCTCGCATACGACCTACTCGTAGATTTGTTGTGTGCAGCGATCCTTGTACACGTTGGCATGCAGTGGAACAGAGAGAACCGGAAGTGGGTGGTTCCCTCAGATTGGTGGCCCGGCGCCATAACGCGAGTTGCGATCAGCGAGTACGTTCACCGGAGCAGGGCGAAATCGTCGCGAAGACTGGACGAAAAGAAGAAGCTAAGGGACGAAGCTGAGCTTCGAGCTATGGGAAAACTCCGCCGGTCAGTTGTCCTAGCTGCGGCTTCGCTAAAGTTGCCCGCCATCGAACGACGCCTGCGGTTTAACCTCGAGAACCTCGAATAGCAGTACCTCTTGAGGGATGACGCACTCACGGTGCCCATACCGCTACGGTGAAGCCATGACGAGCCTCACCCAACTGCACCTTCCCAGCGGCCAGTCCGCGGCCCTCCGCCTCGCTACCCGCGAGGACGTTCCGGCAATAGTCCAACTCCTTGCCGACGACCAACTCGGCCGGGAACGGGGCGCCACAAACGACGACGGCGCCAGCGAGCTCGAACCCTACCTTCGGGCGTTCGACGCCATTGATGCGTACCCCGCCCACCTGCTCGTCGTCGTGGTGCTTGAAGACGCGGTGGTCGGCACAATGCAACTGACCTTCCTGCCTGGGCTCGCCCGACGCGGTGCGCTGCGTGCGCAGATTGAGGCTGTCCGGGTCGCGTCCGCACTCCGCAGCCAGGGACTGGGCGCAGCGATGATCACCTGGGCGGCGGAAGAGGCACGACGACGGGCCTGCGCCTTCGTGCAGCTCACCACCGACAAACGCAGGACGTCGGCCCACCGCTTCTACGAGCGTCTCGGCTTCACGGCCTCACACGAGGGCATGAAGCTGCAGCTTTAGGTCAGATCCTCGCCGTTGGCGGCAGCTTCGATCCGGTCGACTACATCGTCGGCGAAGTGGAAGCCGTCCTCGTCCTGCGAGCCACGTTCGACTTCATCGCCCGCACCAGCCGCCTTCAGTTGCTCGAGGACCGGCGGCGGCAGCGGTTCGCCGTTGTGGGCCATCAGCCAGTTCCTGGTCGAGGAGTCCAGCCGCGGCCACCATCCGTTGATGTTCATGGCCTGAGCCTGCCACATCTGAGCAAGCGGTCACCGTCTCCGCACGGTGATCACGCGGATGCCTTCTTCCGTGAACGCGTAACCTCGAACCCATGAAACTGCGGGCCCTCACTCCCGACGACGAACGCGTTGCGCTCCAGGCCCACGATGAACTCGCCCGGGAGGGCTTCGAGTTCCTCCTGGGTTATGAGCCAGCCATGGAGTGGCAGCCGTATCTCGACGCGACGGATGACGCGCGCCATGGCAAAAACCTTCGCGCGGGACGTGTCCCGGCGACCTTCCTCGTCGGCGAGAACGATGACGGTAACATCGTCGGCCGGGTGTCCATCCGCCACGAACTGAACGACTTCCTTCGCAGCAAGGGCGGGCACATCGGGTACGGCGTGCGTCCACAGTTCCGCGGAAGAGGCTACGCGACGTTGATGCTGGAGCAGGCCCTAACAACAGCACGCAACGTGGGCATCGAGAAGGCCCTCGTAACCTGCGACGCCGACAACGCCGCTTCCAAAGCGACCATCCTCCGGAACGGCGGCGTCCATGAAGAGAACGACGACGACGGCGGCACCCTCCGCTTCTGGGTCCCCACCGGCGCGGGATAACGGACGGTAACGCCGCGGCACCTAGAACGACCGTGCTCAGGCTAGCGCCGACGCCCGAGCGCATACCCGCCCAGAGCTGCGGCAATCGCAATGCCCGCCCCGAGCAGCAAACCGCCCACCAAGCGGGTGGGGAACTCAGTGGACTCCTGCCCTGCGATGTAGGCGAAGTCGGTCGTCGTGACCGGCTGGGCAACCAGCCCGATGAAGACGCCGACCAGTAGCAGCGCAAGGCCGACAATCAGCACAACGCGGGCGCTGCGGGAACCCTGGCCCTCAAGTTCACTCATTACTTACAGCCTTCCGTCCGTTCCGCCAGCCAATCGTTGCGGCGCTCACCATGAGCCCGCCCACCAGAAGTGCAACGCCGAAGCCGGCAAGCACATCAGACACCGTTCGCCCGGCGTCGACAGCGATCACGAGTTCGGAGGAGTACGCCACGCTGGCCCCTTCAGCGGCAGGTTGTATGGCGTAGAACGTGGATGGTTGGCCGACCAACAGTGCGGACCCGCTGATGATCATCAGAACCGCGAGGCCCCACAGCAACAACGTGAGCCGCTTCACCCGCGCCGCCTTGCTGCGTAGTACCCCAGCGCGCCAGCAATTAAGATGAGCCCGATGCCACTCAACAACGTACCGAAAACCTGCCCAACTGTTGGGCCGGGCAGCACGGTGGTAACGGCGGGAGGCGCGTAGGCGAACCATCCGAAGCTCTGCGTGCCCGGCTGCGGTATCAAGGCCGCAACAGCCAACAACACAAGCCCGACGACGGCGACAGCAAGCCCCCCGGTCAGCAGCCGGTTGGTGCGTATCCAGCGCATGGTTCCCCCAAATCCTCGCTCCGAACGGACGCGAACTGATCCGAACACTAGCGCTTCAACGTGCTTCCGAGCCAGAGTGGACGCGTTCCGGATCCAGGACACCGTTGCAACCAGGTCGCTCGCCCGTATCGCGTCAACGAAATGCACCGCACCGTCGTTGTCCAAGCATGAGTAGTCCAAGCATGACCAGCGACCGGATAAAGGGGAGCAGGCGCTCCCGCCTGCTCCTGGGCGTCGTCTTGTTCGGCGCCATTGGCTTGGTGCTGGTGCTCATCGGGCCTACCCTCGCCAACGGCCTGCGGGCTGGCGGCGGATCGTTGCTCGGCGGATCGGAGTGCGTGGTCGAGACCTCGGAGGGAGAGGTTGGGCTCGACCGGGAAGAGGCCAAGCTCGCGACGACGGCCGTTGCGCTTCGCGCCCGCGGGCTGGAGGCCCCGGATACCACTGCCATCGACGAAACTGTGCTGCAGCGCCTGACTGAAGGACCACCGGACGACGCCGGCCCGAGCCTTTCCTGCCGCGGCTCAGCCACCAGCGGCTTGCCGGAAGAGGAATTGACGGCCACTGGCCTGACGCCCCGCGCCGAGCAGGTGCGTGTGGCGATGACCGAAGTTTTCGGTGAACAGGGCCTGGGCGGGTTCGCACCCGGAGGGGTAGGGCAGGGGCACGGGGAGGAGTCGACTCACTACAGCGGTCGCGCCATCGACGTCTTCTTTCGCCCGGTGAGTGAGGAAACCAGGCGTCAGGGCTGGATTCTTGCCCACTGGCTGGTTGCCCACGCAGAAGACCTGGATATTCAATACGTCATTTTCGACGACCAGTTCTGGAGCGCTCGCCTTGCGCGGGCACAGTGGCACACCTACGACTCGCCGGATCCCAGCAACGAAATCCTGCGCCACCTCGACCACGTCCATGTGGACGTTTTCCGCGGGGGAACTGAGTAAGAGTCCAGCCTGATTGCTCCGTGCGCGGAAAACGCTTACCGTCGGATCCATGCCCCTCACGAAACTCACGCACGTCGGCTGGGACGGTCCGGAATCCCGGCCGCGCATGGCGAATGACGTCGACTCCCGCCCCGGCCTCAGCCTCACCAGCCGCAGCATCCTTCGCAACGGCGAGCCGTGGATTCCCGTCACCGGTGAGCTTCACTACAGCCGCCAGCCGCGCGAGCGCTGGGACGACGCACTCCGACTCATGAAGGCCGGCGGGATCAACGTCGTTTCCACCTACATCTTCTGGGTCCATCACCAGCCGGAAGAAGCGCAGGACCCCAGCTTCAGCGGCAGCCTCGACCTCGCGGCGTTCGTGATGGCCTGCCACGATGTTGGGCTTGAGGTCATCCTTCGGCTCGGCCCCTGGTGCCACGGGGAGGTCCGCAACGGCGGCCATCCGGACTGGATTGTGAACGCCGACTACCCCGAACGCACCAACGATCCCCGCTACCTCGACGCGGTGAAGAAGTGGTTCGGGCAGATCGGTAGCCAGGTGGCGGACCTGTGTGGCGAGGACGGTCGGGTGATTGGCATCCAGCTTGAGAACGAGATCTACGACCAGCCGGACCACATCCTCGCGCTCAAGGGAATCGCGCGTGACGCTGGACTGCACGCTCCGCTTTGGACGGCGACGGCATGGGGCAGCGCTGACATCCCGGTGGGCGAGGTTTTTCCCCTGTACGGCGGGTACGCGGACGGCTTTTGGGTGGACAGCGAGCAGGGGTGGGACGAGAGTTTCCAGACGCACTTCACGTTCTCGCATCAGTGGGATGACCCGGGTATCGGCAAGGATCTCGCCGGCGAGGCGTGGACCGGCGTCGTCGGTGCCAAGCACCCGGATTTCCCGGCAGCAACCTGCGAACTAGGCGGCGGAATGGCGAAGGCTTACCACCGCCGTCCTGCGTTGGCTGCCAGGGATATCGCCGCCGTCGCGCTGTGCAAGCTTGGCAGCGGATCGGCCTGGCAGGGCTACTACATGTACGCGGGCGGGATGAATCCGGGGAAGACCCTGCAGGAGTCCCACGCCACGGGCTACCCCAACGACCTTCCGCAATGGAATTACGATTTCGGCGCACCCGTCGGCGCCCACCTCCAGACCCGTGAGACCTTTCACCGGCTGCGCAACCAGCACTCCTTCCTCGCGGCCTTCGGCGCGCGTCTCGGGAACATGTCAGCCACCATTCCCGGGAATGACGACGACGGTGCCCTCCGCTGGGCGCTCCGCAGCGACGGCACAACCGGATTTGTCTTCATCAACAACCATCGGCCCTACGATCCTCTGCCGACACAGCACGCGGTGCAGTTCGAGCTTGGGCTCCACGGCGGAGTGGTGACGGTGCCGCACCGGCCGATCGACCTCCCGGCGGGCGAGTTCATGGCGTGGCCGGTGAATCTGGAGGTGGGCGGCGTCGTCCTCAATTGGGCGACGCTCAACGCCCTCACGCTGATCGAGCCTGAGGGTGAGCCGCCGGTGCTGGTGCTGACCGCGAACGATGGCGTCGAACGCCACCTCGCCGTTCCGGCCGGCTACTCGGTCGAAGGGCACGTACCGGTCGAGGTGGGCGGGGAGTTGGTTCTGGAGAACCTTGCGCCGGGGTGGATCACACTGGTGAACGACGACGGCGGCACCCTGCGCCTGCTCGTCCTTTCCGCCCGCGAGGCATTGGAGGCGTGGACGCCCGTGGTTGACGGCCGTCGTCGTCTGGTGCTGGCGGAAGCGGATGTCGTGGAACGGGATGTTGGGGAACGGGGCGGCGGCCTGGCGGCCATCGCGTCTGCGGCTGGCATCGCGCAAGCCTTTCCGCCACGTGGTGAGCTATGCGAGCACGGATTCTCGCAGCACGCCTACGGCTCATCATTCGAAAAAGTCGGCGTTTCCGTTGAGCAGCTGGCTCCTGCGTTGGTTCCATCAGATCGGCCCGTGGTTGTGCCGGGCCGTGCATCGGCCCCGGACGAGCAGGAGTTCGAGCGGTGCGCCGCGCGTTTCCGGGTCACCGTCGAGGGGTTCGCGAAAGCGGGGGAGCGTTCCTTGCTGCGGTTGGATTTCGTGGGTGATGTGGCATCGTCCGTGTTTGCCGGGCGCGAGGAAGACGTCTACTGGGATGGTTCCGAGTGGGACATCGACATCACACCGACCGCTGATACCGACCGGCGTGTGGTCGAAGTGGCGATCTACCCGTTGACAGCGTCCACTCCGGCCTGGCTGCCCGAGGCTGCGGACCGGATCCGGGCGGGGCTGAGTGAGCCGACGGCGAAGATTACCGGGGCATCGGTGGTTACGTTCCACGAGGAGCTGCTCAGCTGGTCGGTCGCAACCTAGGTGCTCTAGGAGGGCGTTCCGTAACGCACAAATTGCCTTCAGGACACCCATCAGAATCATTTGATGGAGCGCTCTATTGACATGTGATGCAAGTCATCTGTACATTTACTGAACCGCCGATGGAGCGCTCCATCAAGTTTCCATTACTGATTCGAAGAGGCCTATTTGCCGTGCCTCCGGACAGCAATGCCAGTCCATCCCGCACCTCTTCATCCCACGCTCAACAGCACGCACACACAAAGGAGTGACCGTGACCCTTTCACGACGCACCAAAGCATTCACAGCATTGACCGGCACGCTGGCCCTCGCATTCGCAGCCACCGGATGTGGCAGCAACAGCGAGGCACCGGCAAGCGCCGACAACCCCATCGAACTCACCGTTACCACTTTCGGACAGTTCGGTTATGACGACCTTTACGCCGAATACGAGGAACAAAACCCCGGCGTCACCATCGAGGCAACAAACATCGACGGCAGCGCCAACGCCCGCACCGACGCCTTCACCAAGCTCGCAGCCGGTTCCGGACTTGCCGACGTCGTAGCAGTCGAGGAAGGCTGGCTCGGCTCGATCATGGAGGTCTCCGACCAGTTCGTCGACCTCAACGAGCACGGCGCCCAGGACATCAAGAGCAACTGGGTTGACTGGAAGTTCGAGCAGGGCACTGACCCCAACGGGCGCGTAATCGGTTACGGCACCGACATCGGCCCGCAGGCCCTCTGCTTCAACCGCGCTCTCTTCGAAGAAGCGGGCTTCCCCACCGACCGGGAGGAAGTTGCCGAGATGTTCGGCGGCGATGACGCAACCTGGGAAACCTACTTCGATCTGGGCCGCGAGTACAACGAGGCCACGGGCAAGGCCTGGTATGACCAGTCCGCGTTCGTCTGGAACTCCATGGTGAACCAGATGGAAGAGGGCTACTACACCGCCGATGGTGAGCTGAACGTCGAGGGCAACGAGAAGATGCGTGCCCAGTTCGACCTCCTCGCAGCAGGCACCGCCGACGGTCTGTCCGCCAACCAGAAGCAGTTCGACTGGGGCAAGGGCAAGGCATTCGTTGACGGCTCCTTCGCTGTCCACGTCTGCCCCGCCTGGATGCTCGGCACCATCAAGGAACAGCTGGAGTCTGCAGGTGGCGGAGTCGAAACCGGTTGGGACGTCGCTGATGTCTTCCCCGGCGGTGCCTCCAACTGGGGTGGAGCATTCCTTTCCGTACCGGCCAGCTCGGAGCACCCCGCCGAAGCCGCGAAGCTCGCAGCCTGGCTGACCGCTCCCGAGCAGCAGGTCAAGCAGTCGGCCGCCGCGAACAACTTCCCGAGCACCTTGGAAGCGCAGGAGAAGATCGTGGCTGATGCAGTACCCAACGAACTCTTCAATGACGCTCCCTACGGTGAGATCTTCGCTTCCCGCGCTGAAGGTGTTGTTGCCCAGTTCAAGGGCCCGCGCGATTCGGAAATCCAGGAGAACGTATTCGCTCCTGCACTGAAGATTCTCGATACGAAGTCCGGCACAGCAGACGAAGCCTGGACTGAAGCCGTGACGCTCCTCAACGACCTCGTCGTCAACAACTAGCAGTACCGCCGTGGGGCCTCCGGATCGGATCACCGGAGGCCCCCCTGGAGTCTGGAACCGTTATGACCACGACACTGAATCGACCGGCAGTCGACAGCCCTGCTGCCACCAAGCCGGCACCGACTTTCCGCCAGCGCCTGAACGTCCTTGATGTGAAGGCGTCTCCGTACCTCTACATAGCACCGTTCTTTATCCTGTTCGGTCTCGTGGGGCTCTTCCCTCTCGGCTACACCTTCGTGGTCTCCCTCTTCGACTGGCACTTGCTGAAGGGCCAGGGCGAGTTTGTGGGCTTCAGGAACTTCGTCGAGGTACTGCAGGACCGGTTCTTCTGGAACTCGCTGTTCAACACCGTGAGCATTTTCCTGCTCTCGACCATTCCGCAGCTGGTTGTGGCAACTGCCATTGCGGCAGTCCTGGACCAGAACCTGCGCGCCAAGACGTTCTGGCGCATGAGCATCTTGCTCCCCTACATCGTCACTCCGGTAGCCGTTGCCATGATCTTCGCGAACATGTTCGGCGAGCAGTACGGGCTCATCAACAACATTCTGGCCAGCCTTGGCATCGACCGGATCATGTGGATGAATGAAACCCTGCCCAGCCACATCGCTATCGCCACGATGGTGAACTGGCGATGGACCGGATACAACGCCCTCATCCTGCTGGCGGCAATGCAGGCCGTGCCGCGGGACATCTACGAGTCCGCAGCCATTGACGGAGCAGGTCCGTTCCGCCGCTTCTTCAGCATCACCCTGCCGAGCATCCGGCCCACCATGATCTTTGTAGTGATCACCGCCACCATCGGCGGCCTGCAGATTTTCACCGAGCCGAAGCTCTACGACCCCCGGTCCGCCGGTGGAACCGCCCGCCAGTTCCAGACCACAGTCCTCTATCTGTGGGAAATGGCGTTCCAGCGTTCCAACTTCGGCAAGGCCGCAACGATCGCCTGGCTTCTATTCCTGATCATCGTTCTCTTCGGCCTCGTGAACTGGCTGATCTCGAAGCGCATCGCCACTACGGGCGACCGCCGCGGCTCCGGCGGGGCGGGACTATTCGGACGGAAGAAGAGCGGCGAACCGCCCGCCGTCGTCGCCCCCGCTGTCGGCTCCCAGCCGCCTGCGCCCGCGGCAGACACAGGGCAACCAGCAGCAGAAGGAACGACGACGAGGAGCGGGCAATGACCGTCATCGACCGTAAGCGCCGCACCCAGCAGAACGAGAGCGCCAGCCCCGGCAACCGAAGCCTGCGCCGGACGTTCCTCGGCAGCGGAACGCGCCCTGGCTTCCTGACGTACGGGCTGCTGTTTGCCTTCTTCATAGGCTCTGCGTACCCGCTGTGGTGGTCGGTCATCATCGGCAGCCGATCCAACGCGGCGCTGAGTGAGACCTGGCCGCCGCTGCTTCCGGGCGGCAACCTGTGGAAGAACGTCGGCGAGGTTTTCGACACCATTCCATTTTGGCTGGCGCTGGGCAACAGCGTCCTGATCTCGGGAATCATCACTATCTCGGTGGTCGTCTTTTCAACCCTTGCCGGCTATTCCTTCGCGAAGCTCCGCTTCCGGGGCCGCAATGGGCTGATGGTCGCGGTGATCGCCACCATGGCAATCCCCACCCAGCTCGGCATCATCCCGCTCTTCATGATGATGCGCACGCTCGGCTGGACAGGTGAGATCGGCGCCGTCGTCATCCCCACCCTGGTGACCGCCTTCGGTGTGTTCTTCATGCGCCAGTACCTTGTGGACGTCATCCCGGATGAGCTCATCGAGTCTGCCCGCGTGGACGGCGCGTCCATGATTTCCACGTTCTGGCACGTGGCGCTGCCCGCGGCACGGCCGGCGATGGCCATCCTCGGCCTGTTCACTTTCATGACGGCGTGGACCGATTTCCTCTGGCCGCTGCTGGTGCTCGACGCCGGCAACCCCACCCTGCAGACGGCGCTGAGCCAACTGCAGTCGGCCCGCTACGTCGATTATTCGGTGGTCCTGGCCGGGGCCATCATGGCAACACTTCCCCTGCTCGCACTGTTTGTGCTCGCAGGTAAACAACTCATCTCAGGAATCATGCAAGGAGCAGTGAAGGGTTAATGAAAGAGGCAAGCGCAAACGAGAACATCTCAGGCAGGGCGAACATCACCTGGCCGAAGGGGTTCCTGTGGGGATCGGCGACGGCCGCCGCGCAGGTTGAGGGGGCCGGGCACGAGGACGGCAAAGGTGACTCGGTGTGGGACGCATTCGCCCGGGTGCCAGGGGCTGTCGGCCGCGGTGACAACCTCGAGGTCGCTGCTGACCACTACCACCGCATGGAGGCTGACGTCCGCCTGATGAAGGAGTTGGGGCTCGGTTCCTACCGCTTCTCCACCAGCTGGGCGCGGGTGCGTCCTGACCACGGTCCGTTGAATGCCAAGGGCATCGGCTTCTACGACCGTCTGGTCGATGAACTGCTGGGCGCCGGCATCCTGCCGTGGCTGACCCTCTACCACTGGGATCTCCCGCAGGCGGTGGAGGAAACCGGTGGCTGGGCTTCCCGCGACACCGCCTACAAGTTCGTCGAGTACGCCACCGATGTCTATGACGCTCTCGGTGACCGGGTGCAGCACTGGACCACCTTCAACGAGCCGTTCTGCTCGTCCCTCCTCGGATACGGATCCGGTGCCCACGCGCCTGGCCGTCAGGAACCGCGCGCAGCTATTGCGGCCGTGCACCACCAGCACCTGGCGCATGGCCTGGCCGTCAACGAGTTGCGTGCCCGTGGTGCGCAGGAACTCGGCATCACCCTGAACCTCAGCAACTCCATCCCACGGGACGCCAACGATCCCGTGGACCTCGAAGCTGCCAGGCTCTTCGATTCCCTGCAGAACCGCATCTTCCTCGAACCGATCGTGCTGGGGCGTTACCCGGAGGACTCCCTGAAGGACCTTGAGCCGTTCGGCCTGAAGGACGTCATTCAGGACGGAGACCTCGAGATTATCGGCGCTCCGATCGACTTCCTCGGCGTAAACCACTACCACGACGACCTCATCAGCGGTCATCCGGACAACTCAGGCGACGACGGCCACTCCGGTGGCGCTGACCGCCCGGTTGCCTCACCGTGGATCGGTGCCGAGAACCTGGCCTTCCCGAGCCGCGGACTCCCGCGCACGGCCATGAACTGGGAGGTCAACCCGAGCGGCCTCCGGCACCTCCTGGTGCGCCTCGGCCAGGAGTACCCAACTCTGCCCCCGTTGTACGTGACGGAGAACGGGGCGGCGTACGACGACGCCGTCAGCCCGGATGGGAGCGTCCAGGACACTGACCGCGCCCACTTCATCCTCGACCACGTCTCCGCTGTGGCGCAGGCAATCGAGCAGGGCGCGGATGTTCGCGGCTACTTCGTGTGGTCGCTGATGGACAACTTCGAATGGTCATGGGGTTACGGGAAGCGCTTCGGGATTGTCCGGGTCGATTACGACACCCTGGAACGCACCATCAAGCACAGCGGGCTCGTGTACCAGCAGCTGATCGCGCACGCCCGTGCGCAGGAAGCGGAATCCCGTACGGCGGTCCTCGCTCCGGCCGGTGCCTGACCGGACCTAAACTGGAGCAACACGTTCCAGCTCATGCACGGAGAAGATTGTGAAGACAGACCCCAGCCAGGCGCGGCCAACGCCAACGCTCGAAATGGTGGCCGCCCTGGCTGGCGTCTCACGATCCACGGTGTCGAGGGTGGTCAATGACGCCCCGAACGTGGACCCGAATATCGTCGAGGCCGTGCAGAAGGCAATCTCCACCCTCAACTACATCCCGAACCGGGCAGCCCGCTCCCTCGCGAGCCGACGCACCAACTCGATCGCGGTAGTGGTTCCGGAATCGACGTCGAAGGTGTTCGCTGACCCGTTCTTCGCAACGCTCGTTGAAAGCATCGCGCAGGCGCTCGTGGAGACCCAGTACACGCTCACCATGATCGTCTCCTCCGAGTCGCGGCCCGAGAAAACCCGCAGCTATCTGCTGGGCGGCAACGTGGACGGCGCACTGGTGGTCTCGCACCACAGTGGTGATCATTCGTGGACGAGGCTCAGCGGTTCGTTACCCATGGTCTTTGCCGGCAGGCCGATCCAGGGGCCCATCGATAGCTATTACGTCGAGGTGGACAACCACCCGGCTGCCGCGAGGGCAACGCAGTTGCTGGTCGATTCCGGCCGGAAGCACATCGCCACGATCGCGGGCCCGCAGGACATGCACGCCGGCATCGAGCGCCTGAACGGTTGGCAGAGCGCGCTGAGGGAGGCACGGCTCGATGCCTCCCTCGTTGAGTTCGGCGACTTCACCGAAGCCTCAGGCGCGCACGCCATGCGCCGCCTGCTCGAGCGGGGCGAAAAAATCGACGGCCTCTTCACCGCCAACGACCAGATGGCCGCCGGCGCATACTCCGTCCTCGCGGAACACAACCTGAGCATCCCGCGGGACATCGCCGTCGTCGGCTTCGATGACGACGCATTTGCCACTTCGGTGACCCCCGCGCTCACCACAGTGCACCATCCCATCGACCAGATCGGGGTCCGGATGACCGAGGTGCTCCTCGCCCTCATTGAGGGCAGGCCGGCCGAGCCAGAGGTCCGGCTGTCCACCTCGCTGGTTGTCCGGGACTCGGTGTAGCCGCACTCAACCCCAAGGAATCCCATGCCCCAGCACATCTTCGCCGTCCCTCCCTGCGCCGAGCCGGGCGTTGATCCGCGCGCTGCGACCGGCAGGCCAATCCGCTGGGGCGTGGTGGCAACCGGCCAGATTGCCCGGAAGGTCACCACCGACATCGCACTGCTCGAGGATTCAGTGCTGCACGCCGTGAGCTCGCGCAGGGAAGAGAACGCCGCTGCGTTCGCCAGCGAGTTCGGCTTCGCTACGAGCTACCACGACGACGACGGCGCCCCCGGCTACCAGCGGCTGGTGCAGGATCCCGACGTCGACGTCGTTTATGTCGCCACCCCCCACACCCAGCACCGCGAAGTGGCCGCGGCTGCCCTGTCTGCGGGAAAGCATGTGCTGTGCGAGAAGCCGTTCACCGTGAACGCAGCTGAGGCCGAAGAGTTGGTGGACCTCGCGCGGGCCAACGGGGTGTTTCTCATGGAGGCGGTGTGGACGCGCTTCCTGCCGAGCGTGAACCGGGCGTGGGACATCATCGCGTCCGGCGAGATTGGGGACGTTGAGTGGGTGCAGGCGGACCTCGGTTTCGCGGCTTCCTACGACGCCGGGTCCCGGCTCTGGGACCCTGCCGCCGGTGGTGGCGCGCTGCTCGACCTGGCGGTCTATCCGCTCACGTGGGCGCTGGGTTCGCTGGGCCATCCCGCCGAAGTTGCGGCGACTGGAACACTGCACGACGGCGTCGACATCCGTAATGCGCTCACCCTCCGCTATGTAAATGGTGGCTTCGCACAGCTCGTCACGTCGATCTCCTCGGTGTGCCCAAGTACGGCGACGGTCACCGGGAGCGCGGGCTGGCTCAAGACTGGTGCGTCGCTGCCCAACCCATCGGAGCTGACCATCCAGGGCGCTGACGGTGAAGTCCGGACTGAAACTTTCGAGCAGTACGGCAGCAACTACGTCTATCAACTGCGCGAGGTTACCCGCTGCATCCAGGCGGGACTGCGGGAAAGCCCGACGATGCCGTGGGCCGACACGGTTTCCACGATGCGGTTGCTCGACGAGATCCGCGGGCAGCTCGGGCTTCAGTATGCGAGCGACCTTCACCGCTAGATCGGCAGCGGGTCGATCTCCGGTGCGGGGTCGGTGGCCAGGCGGGCGTGGGTTTCGACGTCGAACCGTTCCACGCCGTAACGCAGCTTGGCGCGTTCAATGCCTTCCGCTGGGAAGCCGGCCCGCGTCGCCACCCTGCACGACGCCGGGTTGTTCACGCGGTGCCCCAGCTCAAGCCTAAAGAGGCCCTCCGAGAACGCCCATTCACAGGCGGCTGACAGTCCGCGGGAGGCAAGGCCCAGACCGCGTGCATCGGCGCTGAGCCAGTAGGAAATCCAGGCCGTTGCGTGATTGAACTCCATGGATGTGACGCCGATGCTGCCCACTGCCTCGCCGTCGACGTCTACAGCGAAATGCCGCGCCGACGCGCTCTCGGTGGCGAGCTCAGCTTCGATGTAGCGGCGGCATTCGTACGATGTCGAAAGGTCGTGCTGGCCGAACTGCACCCGCAGGTCCTCGCTGGCTGAGACGGCGCGGTGGAGGGCGCCGTCGTCGTTGGCTGTCCACTGGCGGAGGGTCGCCAGCGGACCCTGCCGGGCAGCGTTCGTCATGCGTCCGAGCCTAGTAGGTGGCCCTAGCTCTGTGCATAACGCGCTACGAGCTCGGCCCCGAGCCGGGCGAGTTCAGCCTTAACTGCATCGGGTTCCAGGACCTCAACGGTGGCACCCCAGCCAGCAATGGTTTCAGCGATTGACAACGCCATGGGTGCAGCGATGCGTACGCGCACGCGACCGTCGTCGCAGGTTTCCAGCGGTTCGCAATGCCGGCCGAACTGGGCGCGCAGGACCGGCATTAGGCGTTCGGCAATGAGCACAGTCGCAGAGAATCGTGCGCGGTGCTGTTCGACTTCGTCAACGACTCGGTTCCATTCGGGCAACAGCTCGAAGCCGGTGGGCCGCTCGGCGGCGAGGTCAGTTTGGGTTGCTTCGATGATCCGGTCAACGCGGAAGGTCCGTTGCCCCTTGGCGGTGCCAGCGACGAGATACCAAACGTCATCCTTATCAACCAGACCCCACGGGTCAATGAGGCGCCGAGTCCGTTCCCCGCGGTTTTCGTACTCCAGTAGGACTTTCCGTCGGTGGATGACTGCGTCCTGAAGAGTGTGCACCATTGTTGGGCGCACACGGTCATGCTCGCCCCACCCGGCGGAATCGACCACGACGGCGTCGGCGGCCGCCTCCGCGTCAACGCGGAATGGATCAGGCAGAGCTTGCACGAGCTTACGCAGAGCCGACCGGACCGGTGGCTCGAGGGAAGCGGCCGGACCCGCGAGCAGGAATAGAGCCCTGGCCTCAGCTGATGTAAGGCCGGAAAGGTCAGTACGAGCGCCTCCGATGAGCGACCATCCGCCTCCGCCTCCGGTCTGTGGGTAGACAGGGACGCCGGCCGCCGAGAGTGCTTCGAGGTCACGTCGGGCGGTGGCTACCGAGACCTCGAACTCAGCGGCCACCTCTGCTGCCGTGACGCGGCGGCGAGATTGCATGAGTAGCAGTGTGGCCACTAACCGATCCGCGCGCATGCCTAGATCCTTCCAGAAAAGTGTTCATTAGATGAGCACTTTAGGGGCGCATGATGTTATTCACCGCGGCGGAACTACGCCCTTCACACCGGGGAGAACCCATGTTTCGAGGATTTGCAACCATCAGCTTCTACGCGGATGATCTGGCTGCGGCCAGCGGCTGGTACACCGAATTGCTGGGGATGGAACCGTACTATGCTTTTCCCGCACCTCCTGCGGCACCGGCCTACCTGGAGTTCAGGGTTGGCGACGATGAAGACGAACTCGGCCTTATCGACCGCCGCTACGCTCCCTCCGGTTCGGTGGCCGCCCCAGGCGGAGCGGTAATGTTTTGGCACGTCGATGACCTCCCCGGCACGATGGAAAAACTGCTCGCGATGGGCGCCACCGAATACGAGCCGATCACCGAGCGCGGGACTGGTTTCACGACGGCCTCGGTGGTCGACCCCTTCGGAAATGTCCTGGGCATCATGCACAATCCGCATTACCTGGAAATACTTGCTGCCCGCGCTAATCGGTAACCGTCATGGCCCGCCCGCGTCCTTTTGGCTACGCGTGGGTATCGTCAGCCGAGGGTAGCCTCTGAGGATGAGTAATGAACCCGGGCGCGTGCGGAAGATAACGGATCTTTTGGGCATCACCGTTCCGAAAGCGGAACAGCGGGCCCGTCCAGTCGGTTCCGGAAGCTGGTGGTTGCACATCGGTGTCGTGGCGGCGCTCAGTCTCGTGGTCGCGGTCATCCTCGTACAACTCCTCTGATTCACGAGCCCTTGTGGCAGCAGGTGCGGCGGGAGATGCTTGAAGCCGCTTCGCATGAAGGGGGAAACATGGATGTGACCGAGCGTTCCTCCGGTTGGGCGCGCGCTATCTGTCACGCCAGTCGGCTTGAGGATCACGGCATCTCAGGCGCCGTGAAACGCTTCTACGTCACCGTTTTCCTTCCTGTTTTGATTGGGTGCGTAGCCGCGGGGTGGATCGTTGGTCTGATCGTTTTCGGGGGGACCGATTGGCAATACATCGGTATCGGGGTGATGTTTTCTGGTGTAGCAGTCATGGTTAGTGGGTTCGTCTACTCCTCGAAGCGGGTGAGCCCGTGGGTCACGCCGGATGGGCCGCTCATCGGGTATTTGGTCGACGAGGACGAGGCGAAGCGTGCGAGCCGCCAGGCTCGTGGACTAATGCCTGCTGACGGAGAGGAACGCGTTGTTGCTCGGGGTATAGCGATTCAGATGCGCAAGGGCCTCGCAACACAAATGATGATCTCTCCGGGATTCTTGCTCATTTTCGCCCCTCAAGCGCTAGGGATTTGGGATCTTTGGGATCTTTTTTCCATTCTGCTCATCGCCGTGTTCGTTGCTGCGGCCTCGACGTTGGTGTGGGAGTTCCGCCGGACCACGGTCTTCCTGAAGTCGACCCAGCCCGAGCGTTCTGAAGCTTAGTTGGCCCGCTAACGCCCGACGTCGTACTGCAGCGCCACCGTCCCGTTGCCGAACCTGCGCGTGTCCTTCAACTTCAGGTCCAGCCGGATATCCGGCGGAAACAGACTTAAACCGCCGCCAATAATCACCGGCAACAGCAACAGGTACACCTCATCGATCAGCCCCGCGCGGAAAGCGTGAACGGCGAGAGTCGGCCCGCTGATCCCGAGGTCCGCCGAAGTCTCCTCCTTCAACCGCGCCACCGCGTTAGGGTCAAAGGCCCGCTCGAGGCGGGTCTTCGTCGTCGTAACCTGCTCAAGGGTTGTGGAGTACACAATCTTCTCCGCACCCTGCCAGATCTCCGCGTACTCCTGAGCGGCCGGTGTATCGGCAACGACATCCGGATCCGTCTCCCACACGGTCATCAACTCGTAGATCCGCCGGCCGTAGAGGTACGTGCCGATCGGGCGTTCCTGAGCGTTGATGTAGTCGAGGATCTCGTCGTCGGGAGTGGCCCATTGAAAGTCGCCGGAGGAGTCGGCAACGTAGCCGTCCAGGGACCCGATCATCGAGTAAATCAGCTTCGCCATCAGTCCACCCATCCTTGCCGCGCCAGCCAGCGCTCACACAGTCCAGTCCACTGGTCCGCGCCCGGATCCGCAAGAGCCAAACCCAGCCCGTGCTCACCGTGCGGGAAGACGTGCAACTCAGCCGGCACTCCCGCGCGAACGAGTGCGCGCACGTAGGCGAGGCTGTGGTCGAGGGGCACGACGCCGTCGCTGGCTGTGTGCCAGAGGAACGACGGCGGCGCTGCGGACGTCACGTTCAGTTCCGGCGAGAGCTCCCGGATCAGGCCCGACGACGGCGCGTGGCCGAGCAGGTTGTCGATGCTCCCCTGGTGCACGGCGTCAGTGAAGGAGATGACGGGGTAGCAGAGGATAGACAGGTTCGGCACGGCGCCGGGGACGTCGAGGGCAGCGTTACCGGTCGCCGCAGCGGTGGCCAGCGTCGCGGCAAGGTGCCCTCCGGCAGAGAAACCCAGCACCCCCACGCGGTCAGTATCAACGGCCAGTCCGTGGGAGCCCCCGCGAATCCACAGCATCGCTTCCTTGGCGTCGGTAAGGGGAGCAGGATGCCGTTCCGGTGCCACCCGGTAGCGCAGCACGAATGCGTGAATCCCGATCTTCGCCAGCCACTCCGCTACGGGCTCGGCCTCATGCGCGGACGTCTGGCCGTAACCGCCGCCCGGCAGCACGAGGACGGCGGGAAGCGGCGTGGTGGGGTCCGCCTGCGCGGGGACGACGGTCAGGTTCGCGGGTCCGGCTGGGCTCATGGTGTCCACCGTAGGTCATTTCCGCGCGGCAGTGATGGGATACTTTCGAGCATGTCATCGCCTGCCGCCTTCCTGTTCGCCTACTTTCGCGGCGAATCGACCGCCGACGGTGAGCAGGTCTATTTCGCACTCAGCAGCCCGCAAGCACCGCTCGATTTCTCCCCGCTGAATGGCGGGAAGCCGGTCTTGGTGTCCGAGCGCGGCGTACGCGATCCGTTCCTCGTCCGGAACGGGCTCGACGGCGGATTCCACCTCCTCGCGACCGACCTGCGCGTCTACCCCGCACACGACTGGTCCGCCGCCCTCCGGCACGGCAGCCGCGACATCATCGTCTGGGACTCCGCTGACCTGTGCCGCTGGAGCGGGCCGCGCAGCGTAACCGTCTCGCCGTCGTCGTCGGGTTGTACCTGGGCGCCCGAGGCGACCTTCGACCGCAACACGGGGGAGTACGTGGTGGTCTGGGCGTCTACACAGTACGACGACGGCGACCCCCGGCGCGAGCGGGAGAGTCACCTCCGTATTCTCTCCAGCCGGACACGCGACTTCCTTGCTTTCACTCCTGCCGAGACCTATCACGACCCCGGGTACTCAGTCATCGACACGACGTTCCTGGAGCAGGACGGCACGGTCCACCGGTTCACGAAGGATGAGCGGGAGCGGTCAGCGGCAGCGCCGCACGGAAAGCACGTCTTCCAGGAGCGCAGCGAGGCAGGTGTTTTCGGTGAGTTCAGCCTGGTGGCTGAGGGCGTCGGATCCTCAGCTCTTGCCCAGGGCGAAGGGCCGATTGTCACCGCAGACCCGTCTGGACGTTCGTGGATCCTGCTGATCGATGAGTTTTCCAACCGCGGATACACGGCTTTCCGGACTGATGATCTGGCGTCCGGTCTCTGGGAGCCCGCGGAGGAAGCGCGACTGCCCGAAGGCGCACGGCACGGATCCCTGCTCGGGATCACCATGGAGGAGCGGAATGCGTTGGTGAATGCTTTCGGATTGGGCCTTGACATATACCCCCTGGGGGTATAAATTCATGGTTACCGGAGCGGGAAGTCCGAGCCCATCTGATTGGGCCGCTTACTCCTTGAAGGTCACTCGACGCGGCTGCGACGGTATCTGACCAACCGGTTCACTGCAGGCGCTGATTCTCAAATAACCACTTCCTCGTTTTTGGAGATCATCATGTGCGGCACTTCTACTTCCACTTCAGATCTGACCTTGACCGACAAGTCCTCCACCGGATGCGCATGTTGCGCTTCACAGGAAGCAGAGGCGCAAATCACCGAACCGGCTGACGAGAGCATCTCCGCTGACTTCGCTGTGACCGGTTTAACCTGTGGTTCCTGCGCCTCCCGGGTCACGTCAGCTATCAGCGCTCTTGATGAGGTTTCGAACGTCACTGTCGACCTCGTTCCGGGCGGGGCCTCCACGGTCACCGTCCACAGCGGTCAGCCCGTCCCTGCCGAAGCGGTACGCTCCGCGGTCGAGCAGGCTGGCTACCGGCTAACCAACGCCTGACTTTCCAGGTCCGGGGCCAAGCCCCTGCGAGACCGAAGGAGAATCATCATGAAACACCAAACACACCACAGCACGGACACCGCGGATTCCAATACCCACGGACAGGCTATGCCTGTGTCGGAACCGGCATCCGCGCTGACCGCCAGCCACGACGACGGCCATCTTCACCACACGGATGCCGAGCATGAGGTTCATTCGCACGGTCAGCATGCCGGGCACTCCACGGCGATGTTCAAGAACCGCTTTTGGGTCAGCCTGATCCTGACCGTCCCGGTCGTCCTGTTCAGCCACATGTTCGCCGAGATCGTCGGATACACGCCGCCGGAGTTCCCCGGTGCCATGTGGATCTCACCGATTCTTGGCACCATCATCTTCTTCTACGGCGGTGCGCCGTTCCTCAAGGGCGGCGTCACCGAGCTGAAATCCCGTCAGCCTGGCATGATGCTACTGATTGCCATGGCCATCAGTGTTGCGTTCATCGCCTCCTGGATCACCACCCTGGGCATCGGCAACTTCAACCTCGACTTCTGGTGGGAGCTTACTCTCCTGGTCCTCATCATGCTGCTGGGCCACTGGATGGAGATGCGCGCGCTTGGCTCAGCAGCAGGAGCGCTGGACGCGTTGGCGGCCCTGCTGCCGGACGAAGCGGACAAGGTCACTGATGCCGGCATCGAAACAGTTCCGGTTGCCTCCCTGGCCACTGGGGACATCGTGCTG
The DNA here is from genome assembly GCF_055361185.1 of Arthrobacter sp. TRD_SC_6. Classification (NCBI taxonomy): domain Bacteria; kingdom Bacillati; phylum Actinomycetota; class Actinomycetes; order Micrococcales; family Micrococcaceae; genus Arthrobacter; species Arthrobacter sp. TRD_SC_6. Next base: position 594,233 of record NZ_CM143953.1, on the reverse strand, counting down.
GTCCGTTCCGGTGCCCGGGTCCCGGCAGATGGTGACATCGTTGACGGGGCAGCAGAGTTCGATGAGTCCATGATCACCGGTGAGTCCCGGACCGTCTCCCGCACCATCGGAGAGACAGTCGTGGCCGGCACGGTTGCCACTGACAACGCCGTGAGGGTGGAGATCACCGCGACCGGCTCGGACACTACCCTCGCGGGAATTCAGCGCCTGGTCGCGGAAGCACAAGCATCCTCGTCAAGGGCCCAAGCCCTGGCAGACCGCGCGGCTGCGCTGTTGTTTTACTTCGCGTTAGGTTCAGGCATCCTGACGTTCATTGCCTGGCTGATGCTGGGCAGCCCGGATGACGCGGTGATCCGCACCGTCACAGTTCTCGTGATTGCCTGCCCCCACGCACTCGGCTTGGCCATCCCCTTGGTCATTGCCATCTCAACGGAACGCGCCGCTAAAGCCGGAGTGCTGATCAAGAACCGGATGGCCCTAGAGCGTATGCGCACTATCGACGTCGTCCTGTTCGACAAGACGGGCACCCTCACCGAAGGACGCCACGCTGTCACCGCCACCACCACAACCGGCGGTGTCAGCGAAGCAGAGATGCTCGCCCTTGCAGCGGCTGTCGAATCAGACAGCGAGCACCCGGTCGCCCGGGCAATCGTGCAAGCGGCCGCGGATCACCCTGAGGCTGCACGCCTCGGTTACCGCGGCAGCGGCTTCTCCTCAATGACCGGACGCGGAGTGAGGGCAACGGTCAACAGCTCGGACGTGGCCGTGGGCGGACCTAACATGCTCGAGGAACTCGGCCTGGAAACTCCGGCGGCCATGACCGGCACCGTCCAGGAATGGGTGGCCCGAGGCGCTTCCGTACTGCATATCGTCCAGGACGGCGGGATCATCGGTGCGGTCCGGCTCGAGGACCGTGTCCGGGACGAGTCCCGGGCCGCAGTCAAAGCCCTCCAGGACCGTGGGGTGAAGGTTGCGATGATCACCGGAGATGCGCGCCAGGTCGCGGAGGCAGTCGGGGCCGAGCTGGGCATCGATGAAGTCTTCGCCGACGTGTTGCCCCAAGACAAGGACTCCAAGGTCGCCGAACTGCAGTCACGCGGGCTGAAAGTGGCGATGGTCAGCGACGGTGTGAACGACGCCCCCGCCCTGGCACGCGCCGAGGTGGGCATCGCGATCGGAGCAGGAACCGACGTCGCAATGGAATCCGCCGGCGTCGTCCTGGCAGGAAATGACCCCCGCTCGGTGCTCGCGATGATCGACCTGTCCAGGGCGAGCTACCGCAAGATGATCCAAAACCTGGTCTGGGCGACCGGTTACAACGTCCTGGCCGTACCGCTGGCCGCCGGTGTCCTGGCATTTGCCGGGTTCGTGCTCTCACCGGCCGTGGGTGCAGTGCTGATGAGCGTTTCCACGATCGTGGTCGCGTTGAATGCGCAGCTGTTGCGCCGGATCGACCTCAGCCCGGAACGCATCATCGCACCGGCACGTAGTAGTAACTAACACCATGACCTGCATCCTCCCCTACGTTGGGGGAGGATGCGGGTCCTTCACTAGGCTTAGGACCAAGCATCGGACAGGAAAGGACAGGAAAGTGGCAGTGAGCAAAGCAGGACGCATCAGGGCAGCCCTGGCTTTCCCGCGTGCCGCCCTGAGGTTCCTCGGCCTAAGTGCTGTCATCGTCGGGATCCTTGCCATGCACGTGTGGATGGGTGGACACGGATCCGCTGCACACGGGCCTACCATCCCCACCGATCCCGTCGCAACACTCTCGGGTTCACTGGTTTTCGAGGCGAGCTCACACACCGGATCAGCCGAGCAAACGCATACCGCCTCATCCGCGAACACAACCAACGCTACCGAAGTAGGGCACGGCTGTGCTGGTTCATGTGGGGATGAAGTTGCTGCCATGGGACTGTGCGTTCTGGCGTTCATCGTCATCACCCTCCTCGCCTTCCTCCTTACCGCTGGACGACTCGTGCCCGGCACCGTACTCCTGCGCGGTCCTCCGCAGATACTCCTGCGACCGTTAACCTTTCCTGCTCCTTCACTGATCCGGCTCTGCATCAGCCGGACATGATCCACTGCGCAAGCCGTCACCGTTCGCCGTTAAGTGGCTGACGTGTGTGGCGGTCACGGGCTGCCCATCCCAGGCAGCACAGCACAGTCCACATCAGGTAAACCCGAAGGATCAGATCACCATGAAGCGTTACCTTTCCCTCTCAGCCTTAAGCGTTGCCACTGTCATCACCCTCGCCGGATGCGGCAGCGATGCCCTCGAGACCGTACCCCCAGCCGGGGAACCATCAGCATCAGCCTCAGCTCCCGAAACAACCACCTCACCCGAGTCCGGCACCGAAGAAGTGTCGGCAGAGCACAACGAAGCGGACGTCATGTTCGCCCAAATGATGATTCCTCACCACCAGCAGGCAGTGGAGATGAGCGACATCATGCTCGCCAAGGAAGACATCAGCCCGGAAATCACCGCGCTGGCCACCAAGATCAAGGAAGCCCAAGCCCCCGAGATCGAAACGATGACCAGCTGGCTCGACGCCTGGAGCGAACCCGTGGAAGCTGAAGGCGGAATGGAAGGCCACGACATGGGCTCCATGGGCGGCGGTATAAAGGGTATGGACGGCATGATGAGCGAAGACCAGATGGCCGAGCTCGAAGCTGCTGAAGGTGAAGAAGCAGCCCGGATGTTCCTCGAGTCCATGACCGCGCACCACAACGGCGCCGTCGACATGGCTCAAGAGGAAATCGACAACGGCGAAAACCCCGACGCGATCACCCTCGCCGAAACCATCATCGAAACTCAGCAGGCCGAGATCCAGGAAATGGAAGAGCTGCTCGCCGAACTCTAACCGGCCCGAGCTCACACCAAGGGAGGGCCAGTGAGACTGGCCCTCCCACCCTTCCTGATTCTCCCGACCCTTTAAGGACCACCATCATGCCCCGGGCCAGCCTCCATCATTCACACCAGCGCACTGTCATGACTGCCACCATTCTCACAACGGCAGTCCTCGCCCTTGCGGGCTGCTCGCCTGACGCCACGCGAAACGCGGAAACAGCCGGACAACCCGCCGCTTCCGAGGGCTACCCGACAGGCCACATTCACGGTATGACTGTGGACTCCTCCAACCGGGTGCTACTGGCGACCCACGACGGTCTCTTCAACGTCTCAAAAGTGCCCGCCATCCAGGTCGGCCCCACCATCGACCTCATGGGTTTCACCGCGACGGCTGACGGAGAGTTCTACGCCTCCGGCCACCCCGGCCCAGGATCAGAACTGCCCGACCCGGTTGGCCTCATCCGATCCACAAACGGCGGACAAACCTGGCAGCCGCTGTCCCGCCAAGAAGAATCCGACTTCCATGCATTAGCGGCCACAGACGCCGGCATCATCGGCTTCGACGGTAAGCTCCGCACAAGCTCCGACGGGATGTCGTGGGATCAAGCACAACAGCAATTTGCCGCCTACCAGCTCTCCGCCACACCAAGCGACGGTATCGTCCTGGCAACCACCGAAGAAGGCCTCCAACGCTCCACCGACCACGGCGCAACCTGGGCAGCCGTACCCGATGCCCCCTTGTTGATGCTCACCGCCCTTTCCGAAGATCAAGCAGCCGGAATCACACCCGAAGGCCAGATCTATACCAGTGAAGACGCCGGCCTGACCTGGACCGAACGAGGAATGTTCCCAGGCCAAGCCGCTGCTATCGCAGCCGACACACTCGATGACTCGACTCTAAGAATTTGGGTGGCGACCTCGGACAGTGCCCAAGTTTCCAACGACAACGGTCAGACCTTCACCGACATACGGTCACACCACCAATAAGTAGAGCGCCTAGAACGTTGTGACATGTCTCTGACGATTTACGGAAACGTGACTGAGGAGTACCGTCTGTGTGAGCGAGCGTCGAACGCGTTCCAGGAAACGGGCTTTTAATGAACACAACGCGAAGCAAAAGGGTAGCGCTGGTCATAAGTGCCAGCGCGTTCGTTGCTGCCATCACAGGGTGCAGTCCTACCAATGCCAGTGCTGACAGTAACGGTGATAATCGCGGCAGCATGAGCGCTTCCCGTGTCGAACTGTATGACTCTGTCGCCACCCTGGCGGAGGACAGCTCAATTGTCCTCGTGGGGTCTGTCTCCACTCAGCAGGTGGCAACGGACATTGACTCCACCACACCTTTCACCCTGTCAACCGTCACCGTCACGGACGTCGCTAAGTCGGACGGGCCACTCACCGAAGGATCAAGGGTGGTCGTGAGGCAAATCGGATCCAACTCCCAGCCTGCAGCGACGACGCTCATGGAAACAGGGCAAACCTACCTTCTCTATCTCACACCCTCCGGGCTCACCGGTGAGCTCGCCTCCCAGTTCTACATCACCGGCAGCAACGCGGGCCTCTACCAAGCTACAAACGACGTCGACACTTTTGCTCAGGTGCAGCAAGAAGCAGGCGACACACTCCCCAGCGAAATAGCGCTCCATCAAGCCAACGGGTAACGACATCCAGAGAAACGACAGGCCCGCATAGGCCGGTGCGCGCCAGGTTGTGCCAGAACGGGTTGAGCGGGGCCAATTGCCGAGCCTATCTACCCGGTCCGCCCTAGCAAGCAGGCGGGACCGGAAGGTAAGCTTACTTATAATTATTTGCCCACCTGGGGCTATTCCGGTTCCCTGGTGTGTTTTCAAGAGCACGGGCATTATTCGTTTCCCGGTCGTACGCCTAAGTAGGCAATCATGACTGAGCAGACCCAACAGCACAGCACCTGGATAGCTGCATGCGCGGCGAATTTGAGCGCCAATGACATCTGGCTCCACTACTACAGCGTCGGCGGCAACCTTCAGCCGTACGAACTGGACGCCTACCTGCACGGGATATACCCGCTGCCAGTGCGGGAGCGAAACACGATTGCCCTTGCCCTCAACGAACTGATCGACGAACTGCCTGCACGGCCAAGGGCCGAGCTTGTGTTCAATCCTCCAGGGGACTAGCCGAGCCAGGACAGGATTACCGGCATAGCGACCATCAGGCCCAGCCCACCGAAGATGACGCCGGAAGCAAGTTCTATCCAACGCGTGACGCTCGGCCGTTTCAGCCAGCGGCTTGCGGTATGCGCAGCGAGCGCGACGACGACGAGGTACACACCCAGCGTGACCGCCACCGTTCCACCCATGACGACGACGACGAACAGGGCTCCCGCCCCCGGCGGCGTGAACTGGGGGAGTAGTGCGAGGAAGAAGAGGCCCGTCTTCGGGTTCGTGAGGCAGCAGAACAGCCCGGCTGTGAAGGCTGAGCGTATTGTTCGGGGAGCGATCGCGCGCACCTTGACCGCCGTCGTCGTTCCTGTTACTCCTCCACTCGACGCGATCTCGCCAGTTGCTGCGGGTTCGACTGCAGGGGCAGGTCGGAGGTAGGTCCGCACCGCGCGGTACCCAAGGTAGAGCAGGTAAGCGCCGCCGAGCAGGCGAAGCGCCTGGAACGCCATTGGCGATTCTGCGAGGAACGTTGCCACGCCGACGGCGACGAGCGCGGCCCAGCCAAAGACGCCGACCGTGGTTCCGAGTGCAGACATGAGTCCGGCGCGGCGATCCCGAAGCGCGTTGGTGAGCGTGACCATGGTGTCCGGGCCGGGGGTAATGGCGAGGACGATGGCGACGCCCAGGAGGGCGAGGTAGCTCGAGGTGTTCATAGAATCACTCTGGCATCGGACGACTGCCTTGCACTAGCAAAGATTTCCATCGAATCGTTCGGTACTGACATACAGTGAGTGCATGCTTGACCCCCACCGCCTGACCGTCTTGCGCGCTGTGGTTGCGGCCGGGTCGGTTCACGCCGCTGCCAGAAGTCTGCACCTTTCACCCGCTACGATCAGCCTGCACCTTCAATCACTGGCCCGGCAGACCGGGCTTGTCTTGTTTGAGAAGGCGGGCCGTGGCATCGAAGCCACGCCGGCAGCCCGTCATCTAGCCGAGGCCAGCGAGGACGCGCTTGTCAGCCTCGAACGCCTCGAGCGCACCGTGAAGGATCTCCGCGACGGACGTTCTGAGCGGATAGCTATCGCCTGCTTCGCCTCCGTGGCGCAGGCGTGGATGCCTCACGTTGTGCGATCACTGCATGCGGCATACCCCGGCGTCGTTGTCGATATGAGCAGCAATGAGATGAATCCCGGCGGCGGCCGGCAGAGACCGGACGTCGACGTCCGGAATGAAGCGGTTGAGGGAATGGGTCTTCAGCTTGAGGGCTACCGGCGTCGCGTGCTCGCCGAAGAGGAGTTCTACGTGGTGCTGCCCGCCGGGCATGATTTGGCGGCCGGACCCGCGGTTTCTCTCGGTGAGCTCGGTGATCAACCGTGGATCGATCACGACATGCATGACGGCCCGACCGGCCAGATCATTGCACGGGCATGCCAGAGTGCGGGGTTTATGCCGCGCTACGTTGCCCGGCTCGACGACCATCACGCGGCGATCAGCCTGGCAGCGGCAGGGTTGGGAATAACAGTGCTGCCGCGGATGGCGATAGCGGGGCTGACCGAGTCGCTGGTGATACGACCCCTCGCTGACCCGCCTGTCTATCGACGCATTGTTGCCCACGCGCGGATGCATCCTGCGCGGGATCAGCTCATCAGGGCGGCTCTCGGTGCGCTGCGGGAGGCTGCAGCGCGATAGCGGGCAGTTTCTCCCACGAGGTCAGTGCGTCGCGACGAACTCAGCCACCGCCGGCGCCAGTGAGGCGCCGATCTCAAGCTGATGCCGCTTGTGGCCCTTGATCGCGAAGGAGTGGTCGGCGTCGGCTACCGCCTGAAGGGTGGCACCCGGCAGGCGCCCGACGACGGCGTCAAGCAGGTCCGGTTTCGCGAAGGCGTCGTTGCTTCCCTGCAGGAAGAGCATCGGAACCGTGATGCCGTAAAGGTGTTCGTCGCGGATCTTTTCGGGCTTGCCCGGCGGATGCAGCGGGTAACCGAGGAACACCAGGCCCGCCGCGGGCATGCCTTCCGCAACGGCCATCGACGCCATCCGGCCGCCAAAGGACTTGCCGGCCGCCCACACCGGTTCTCCATCCGAGCGCCTTGAGGCTTCGTCCAGAACCCGTCTCCACGCCGCGATCACTTTCGGAGGCTTGTCCGGAAAGCGTCTGCCGGCCTCCATGTACGGGAAGTTGAAGCGCAGCGTTGCGTAGCCCAGTGCGTTCAACGCATCGCTGAAGCCGAAGAGGAACGGATGGTCCATCCCGGCGCCAGCGCCGTGCGCGATGGCGAGTGTCGCCGTCGTCGTCTCTGGCCTGACGTAAGTGCCGGAGAAGCTGGCGCCGTCAGCCTCCATCGTGAGTTGCTCGGTGAAAGCCATCCCACCATGATGCCGTATCACCTCGGAAGGATCAGCGGGTGCGGCCTGACGCTTTCTCCGACAACCGGCGCATGAGTGTCTCTTCAGCATGCGGCCCGGGCTCGATCCCGCGCGGAATGCGCAGCAGAAACACCGTGCCAAGGATCCACCAGAGTGCGAAGAGGACGTATGGGATGGTGCCGATGTCAGCTGGCATTCCCGGAATGTAGAGGGAGAGCAGGGCGACGCAGAGGATGATCGAAAGGATGCCGAGCGCCATGCCGGAGTTTCCGCGCCCCACCTTGAACGGCCGTTCCATCCCCGGTTCCCGCCGGCGCAGGATCACGAAGACGATGCTCACCAGAAGGTACGCGATGACGATGCTCGGTGAGCCAGAGGCAACCAGCCAATCCAACATGCCGGGGCCGAAGAACGGCGCGAGCACGGACATACCGCCGATGAACAGCAGCGCGTTGACCGGTGTGCCGAACCGCGGGTGCAGTTTCCCGAACCAGGCGGGCAGCATGCCGGTCTTGCCCATTGCGTAGGCCAGCCGGGAGGCTCCGATCAACAGCGAATTCCACGATGTGAGGATGCCCGCGATGCCTCCCGCGATGAGGATCTTCGCCATGACGTCGCTGTTGAAGAGCAGCCCCATGGCGTCGGCGGTGGCGATGTCAGTCTGGAGCAAGCTGGCGGCCGGCATGGAGGAGGAAACGGTCAGGATGGTCATGACGTACCAGGCGGTGGCGATCAGAACGGAGATGATGATCAGCTTGCCGATCCGCCGCGGGTGCATGTTGAGTTCCTCCGCGGTCTGCGGAATCACATCGAATCCCACGTACAGGAACGGCACGACGACGAGAACCGTCAGCAGGCCCCCCGCGTTGGTGAAGAACGGCTCCATGTTGGCCACCGACCCGGCAGTGAAGGATCCAAACATCAGCATCAGGCCAACGATGAGCAGGAAGATGACCACAAACGTCTGCGTCACCCCGGCCTGCTTGATGCCGAGGATGTTGATGCCGGTGATGACGACGGCGGCAGCGACGCCCACCAGCGCCCAAATGAGGTTGACCTCGGATCCGGCGATAGTCCACAGCGGAATTTGGCTCAGGCCCGGGAAGATGTACTCGACGGTGCGCGGCAGGGCAACGGCCTCAAACGCAACGATGGTCACGTAGCCGCCGGTGATTCCCCACGAGCCGATGAACGACCAGCGCGCTCCCATGCCGCGCAGCAGGTAGTGGTGTTCCCCGCCGGCGCGGGGCATCGCTGAGGTAAGTTCCGCGTAGGTCAGGCCGATCACCGCCATGATGAGCCCCCCGATGAGCATCGCTGCGACAGCGCCCATGGTGCCGGCGTCGTTAATCCACCCACCGGTGAGGACAACCCAGCCGAACCCGATCATCGCGCCGAAACCGAGTGCGTAAGCGTCGATTACGCCAAGTGTCTTCTTCAGCGAGCCGTTGGCCGCTGGTGGGTGCTTGCTGTCGGTGTGCATTTGCGTCCGTCCTAGATGCCGTGTCTGAGGAGTTGCCTACCGAAGAACGTAACCCGGATCACAGGGACAGGACAACCACATGCATCCCAATGACCCTTATAGGTTTCGCTTGTAGGGCACAAGTTAGTGCGCCGCCAGGTTGGTCACCCGAATCAAGCGCCAACCTTCCCACCGCGGATCGCTGCAGATGTCGAACACCAGGACGGGCGATGCTGGCCCCGTCTGGCCCTTGAACCGCCAGTACCGCAGGGTGATGAGACTGCCCTGCCCCATGATCCCGGCCGGATCCGGCTCCCACCAGCTGCGGGAGCTGCTCCAGCTCAGCGGTTCGCCCACCACCTGCCAGATGCTCCCGCGCCAACGCAGTGCCAGTGGTTCATGACGTGAGTTGAAGCGGACATCCGCTTCCTCGTTGAGGGGCCTTGACCCCGGGTCTACTTCGTCTGTCTGTGCCGTCATGCCCTGCTACCTTCCGCTGCGCCGGAAGTTAAAAGTAGAACATATTTTCGAATAAAGGAAGCGGGCGGGAAGTGTCAGCCCTGCTGCTCCCTGCGGTTCAACTCGAGGTTGACCTCTTCGAGCCGCACCTCCGTCTCGGGCTCCGGCAAACCCTCGGCGTACTCCGCATCGAGCTCCCTGTGGACACGGCTGTTGAGCACCGCCACCTCGATATCGTCGAGCGTGGTGAGGTCCTCGGGGAACGGGTCATCAGGAGTAATTTTATGGTTCGTTTCCATGGGTCGCTTTCGACTTCGAATGGTTATTTCTCGAAGTCTAACCGCGCCGCCTGCGCTGGGCGAGGGTGTAGGAAGGAAAGCGCAGGCTACGGCTCCACCCGTACGTCCGCAAGCCCGCAGGCGGCCGGCCCACCGGGTCAAAACGAAGCGCCTCGTCGGGCAGCACGGCGACTGAAAGCCGCAACGTGCCGAACCGGGTCCAGGGGCCGAGCAGCCGGCTGTAATACACCCCAAACTGCAGTTCGCCGTCGTGGCTACGCAATTCCGACAACCGGGAGAGCTTAGGCGCCCAACCGTCGCGTTTCACCGCAAGGACAAGCGGACCGCCTACCCCCTGGAATGGCATCAGCGAGGTGAACGGCCCGTCCACAACGGACCGCTGCAGCGTCAGGAGGAATCGGCCTGGGAAACCCTGCCCGGTCGTCGAGAGCAACACATCAGCGTCCCCGATCCGCAGCGCCAGCCCGATGATGTCCGGCAACGCATCAGGCAGTCCGATCGACCGGGAAATCCGCGCATGGACCGGCTCCTCACCGGCTGCGTTGATCCACTCCTCACCGCTGGAAGCCGGGCTGTGCGTCAGAGTCCCTTCGAGCACCACCCCGTGCCGGTGGATTGGTCGGTCGGGCCGCAGCACCTTGAGCAAGGCGAAGACCGCCTTGAGGCCGGATCCAGCCGCCTGTGCCAGTCGGGACAGAACCTTCATCACACCACTCCCGTCAACAGTTTCTTCTCCTGGCTGTCCTCCGACGCTGCATTGAAAAGGAGGGTGTCCCAGCCGGGGCGTGTCCACGCAAGGTCGGCGGATTGCTTTCTCATTCGGCCACCACCGTTATCAGCGCCAGCAGCGCCGAGTACAGAACCAGGCCGGTCAGGAACCAGGGGAAGCTGGATCCCCGGTTGGAGGGCAGTTCTTCCTTGAAAACGTTGAGCAGCACCGAGCCGCCCAGCAGCGCGGTGAGGATCGCAACCACTACGGTGCTCGTCGGGGCGAAGAGCACCGACAACACCCAACCGAACAGGAGCGCACCTGCGAGCACCAACCGGCCGCTGGCCTTGAACCGGTGCGTGTAATGCTCCTCAAGATGCCTGTCGGTCAGGACAAAGTGAAGGCCCATCGCGATGCTGAACAGGATCGCAAACATCACGCCCGTCTCGATTCGCAGCGTCATGGTGTAGGTGATGAGGGCGTTGTAGATGGAGAACGCCCCGACGTGGAGCCAGTAGACGCCTGCCGAATCGCCGGCCTTTTGCTCGCGACGGGTGGTGGCGAGGCGATCCAGGCCGTAGAACGCGGTGAACCCGGTGAGGGCGACCACGAAGATGCTGAGGTCAAAGAGCGGCGTGACCTCGATGGTGTCCTCGAGCAGTTCACCGATTGCCTCGTTGCCCTCCGCGATCTCAGGCAGCAAGTGCAGGAAGACATAAGCCACGGCCAGGCCACCAGCGAATGACGCTGTCACATGCTCAGGGACCAGCGGCAATTTGCGAATGTGCGTGGCTGCGAGGTGCAGGCCCGCGAGGATGATCGCAATGACAAGGGAACCTATCAGCGCCATCTCCGCCGATCACGTTTCCTTCCTGCTTCTACTTTCCTGCCGCAGTATCGATCGATCTCGTCTATCGCGCCCGAAAAGCGGGTGCCGTTGAAGATACCGATCGAAATTGCGGAACCGGTCATGAGCGGGCGGAGTTTTCGGTGCGTTTGGTGACAACGGCGCTGATGGCGTAGAGCACCACGCCCACCCCGATCAGGATTGCTGCGCGAAGCCAAATTTCGGCGGTTTGCTGGGTGAGCAGCAGGATGCAGGAAGCGATTGCGAGGTAGGGAATCACCGTGGGGATGCGGAAGTGTTTGTGGTCCACCTTGTCTTTGCGCAGGACCAGTACGGCGATGTTGGTGCTGATGAACACGAAAAGGAGCAGCAGCACCACGGTCTCGGCAAGCGATTCGAGATTGCCGGTAAGGGTGAGCGCCATGGCTACGAGCGTCGTCGCGACGATGGCCACCCAGGGCGTGCGGCGGTTCGGCAGGACCTTTCCGAGAACCGACGGGAACAGGCGCTCTTCCGCCATGCCGTAGGTAAGCCGGCTGGCCATGATCATGGTGAGCAGCGCACCATTGGCGACTGCAATCAACGCGATCACGCTGAACAGCCAGGGCGGGATGCCGAAGCCGGTGGCGGTAACGACGTCGAGCAGTGGAGCGTTGGATCCGGCGAGGTCTTCGGCGGGCAACGCGGCAGCGGAGGCGAGACCGATCAGCAGGTATACAGCACCTGCCGTGGCGAGTGCACCGAAAAGCGCCTTGGGGTAGACCTTCGCGGGATTCTTCACTTCCTCGGCAACGTTGGCGGACACCTCGAAGCCCACGAAGGAGTAGTAGGCGATCAGGGAAGCACCCAGGACGGCCGCTCCGGGGTTGACGCCTTGCGGGAACTGTGAAATCTGCTCGGGATTGCCGCCCCCCTGACCGAGGAACATGGCAACCAGGACGATCACAAGCACCAGCCCGGAAACCTCAATCACCGTCATGACCACGTTGCTGCGGACCGATTCCTTGATGCCGCGGGCGTTCAGGAGGGCGAGCAGAGCGAGGAAGACGACGGCGGCCAGAGACACCGGCACGGCAACGAACGTTTCCAGATAGCCCGTGAATGCAAGGGACAGGCCGGCTGCGCTCGTGACGCCTGCAGCCAGCATGCAGAACCCCACGAGGAATGAGATGAACGGGACCTTGTAGGCACGCTTCGCGAAGACGGCGGCGCCGCCAGCCTTCGGATACTTCGTCACGAGTTCCGCGTACGAACCGGCAGTCAGCAGCGCAAGCGCAAGGGCCACGATCAGTGGGATCCAGATTGCCCCGCCCACTTCACCAGCGATCACGCCGACGAGGGCGTAGATCCCCGCGCCGAGCACATCACCAAGGATGAACAGGTACAGCAGCTTGCCTGAAATGCCCTGCTTGAGTTTGGATTCCGGTGCCGTCTCAATGGTCATCTTCCGAATCCTAGCGGATAGTAAGCCTGCTTGGTTTCACTGTTTGAGGCTGAATGGGTTCGGATACACTCGCCGCCTGCCGCTTGTCCAGGCTGCCCCCAACTCAACAGCCAGCTCATGGTGGCGGCGGCCGATGACTTTCTGCTTGTCGTTACGTCTCTTGTGTACCTGTAAGCAGCAACTGAAAAGGGAAACCATGCCAGTAGAGGCCCTCTCAGCGACAATCACTATTGCAGCGCCGCCGGACGCAGTGTTCGCGGTACTCACTGATTCTGCAAGTCACGCAGAAATTGATGGCACAGGCTGGGTCTGTGAGGCGTTGGACACCGAATCACTGACTGAGCCCGGGCAGGTGTTCCGTATGAGTATGTTTCATGCCGCTCACCCTGACGGCCACTACGAAATCGCCAACCAGATCAGAGAATTTGATCACCTGCGGGTGATTTCCTGGCGGCCTGGGACGGAGGATTCCGTGGGGCGCCTGAGCTTCGGCGGCTGGGTCTGGCGCTATGACCTTGCACCAGCACCGGATGGCGCGACTCGGGCTTGCCTCACTTACGACTGGTCGGAAGCAACCGACCAGGCCCGAGAGGCGATAGGCTTCCCACCATTTGGCGCTGAGTACCTGCAGACTTCGTTGCAACACCTAGCCCAGCTTGTTGCACGCCGTTGAGGATGTTGAAAGCGGTCGATGACTCGTCTAAACCGTTCGCTGCCCTCAGTGTTCGATCTGCAGGGTCGCCACGGTGCCTACCTTTAGACCTGCTCCACCGGCCTAACAAAAGGAAAGACTAATGCCACAGTTCGCTATCCTCATCTATGCCGATGAGTCCATCCACGCCCTTGACGCGGCAGAGGCTGAGCTTGAAGAAAACGACCAACACGCACGGGACCTTGAAGCCTCAGGCTCGATGGTCCTCGCCTATGCGCTCACACCTCGCGCGGCAGCAGTGTCCATCCGCAGTGACAGCATGACGTCAGGCCCCTTTGTACAAGCAGACCAGTTCGTGGCTGGCTTCTACGTTCTCGATGCCCCTGACTTCGACGCCGCGATAACAATCGCTCGGCTTAACCCGGCGGTAAGAACGAGTACGGGTGGTGTCGAGATCCGCCCCGTTCATAGTGGAGGGATCACACTTACCGCCTAGTAAGGAGCGGCGCGTAGAAGGTCTCTGTGCCCATGCCCTTTTGATCTTTCCGCGATCAGACAGGTGAAATAATAAGCACAAATCTCAGGACCACGCCTGCCACCGGGGGAAACCATTGACGGATCTAGTGCCCTGGCAGATGGCTCTCGCTCAGACCTTCGCTGCCTCCCTCGGATTCGTTCTCAGTGGGAGTTTGCTGTGGTGGTCGTTGCGCCGAGACCCTCGGCCCTTACGCAACGGTCTTCTGGCCGTGGTGGCCTCGTACTATTTTTTGGGCCTGATCTCGTTCGTGACCTCAAGTGTGCCGGTCCTCGAAACGGGGTCCGACGTCGTCAGGCTCATGGTCCTTGGGGTATGTGCCCTGAGTCTGCTGCTGTTGCCCTTCTTGATGATTGCTAATGGGATTCTTATGCTTCGCCGGGAGCACCAATCACTCGCTAATCTGCTCTCTCTGCTAGCGGGGGTCGCACTATTGGTTCTTCCCCTTATTGTCGTGTGGTTGTTGCGTCACGAGAACAGGGTGACCGGCACAATAGCTGTGGGCTTGCTGACCGCTCAGGTTTGTCTTGGCCTGTTATTCATCATATTCGTCGCTCATACCGCGCTCTACGCATTTGCATCCCATCAAGCACCGGCCCACGCAGTCATTGTGCTCGGAGCCGGTCTGGTGTCCGGGAAGGTTCCACCGCTCTTGGCAGGACGCCTCCATCAAGCCATCACAGCAGCACAACAACGACGAGTAACACGTCAGAACATCCCGATCGTGCCGAGTGGTGGGCAAGGTGATGATGAGCCCCGCTCGGAAGGCGAAGCAATGGCGGAGTGGTTGCGCGAGCACGGAGTTCCTGGTGAGCACATCATCGTCGAGGACCGAGCACGGACTACCGAAGAGAACCTTCGCTATAGCGCCCGTCTGCTGCAGCAGTACGCGATAGATCCGCCTTACCTGATCGTGACGAACAACTACCACGCACCGCGCGCAGCGATTCTGGCACGAAGGCTGGGTATCGACGCACAAGCCATCGGCTCACCTACCGCCTTATACTTCTGGCCCAGCGCATACCTTCGGGAGTTTATTGCAGTCATGACCGGTCATCGCTTACTACTCTGTCTAACGGGCCTGACAGTTGCAGTCATGATGACCTTCGCCTGGGTCTCCCTCAGTGCTTGAACCTTGTATAACTTTGCGCCGAGGCACTGTATTGGTGAGGTAGGGAGGGGTTCGATTCAGTCCGTTTCGGGACCGGAGCAGAAAGCGCACTGTTCGGCGCAGGCGGGAGCGTTTCGATCTAGGGCGCTTACCTCCACCCAGGTTTAGTCGACGAGTTCGCGTCCCGTCTCGGCACCAACTTTCGCGAGCAGGGTTTTCTGCGCCAGTTGCGCGAATTTCCTGGTAGCGGGGGAGAGGTATGCAGCTTCCCGTTGAACCAGTGCAATGGTGTCGTACAGCGGTTCGGCGAAGGGGAAGGAGCGGATGTTCTTTGGGAAGCCGGCACTGTTGACGATGGTCTTGCTGATCATGGAGTCCCCTGCGCCGGAGGCTACGAGGTTGATGGCGGTCTCCACGTGCTCCACCTCTATAGCCGGATCAATCCTGACCCCGGCAACGTGGGCGCGCTCGCGGATCTGGCGGCGCGTCGGGTCCTTCCAGCCCGAGTGGGCGTCATACAGAACCAGATCAGCTGCCGCCATCTCCTCAATAGTCACCGGCCCGCCACGGGGATCCCGGGAGGTGGATACATAGAGCACCTCGTCCTTGAAAAGAGGTTTGACGGTCAGGCCCTCTTCCTCGATGGGAAGCACCACCAGGCCGCATTCAATTTCGCCGGCAGCAATCGACTCAGCTACAAGCCCCGAGTTGAGGCCGATCATCCGTACCCTCACCTTCGGGTAGCGCTTGTGGAATCGCTGCACGAGGTCTGCGAGGTCGTAGTACCCGGCGTTGCGCAGTACACCGAAGGTGGAGACACCGCCGTCGAGCGATTTCAGTGAGCGCAGGGCGTCGAGGCCGTTGTCCACTGAAGTGAGCGCCTGCTGGGCGTGGACCCTCAACTCAGCTGCCGCCGTCGTCGGTATCAGTTTGCGTGACCCGCGCGTGAACAGGCTCAAGCCCACCTCGTCCTCGAGGCGCGCAATGAGCTCGGAAATGGAAGCCTGGCTGGTCTCCAGTTGGCGCGCCGCGGCGGTGAAGGAGCCAAGGTCATAGGCCGTCAGGAAGGCTCGGAGTTGGGCGAGTGTCATAGGTTTAGATTATCCCTCGCATCGTCGCATACAGGCTTGTCCTGACGATGTGATCTGACCTACGTTAGCTGCATGCAAATCAACGAGGCCGACAAGGCATACATCAAAGGCAAGTTTTCCGTCCTCAAGGAACCCGAAATCGGCGGCATTCCTGCACAGCGCCTCCCCGCTGTTATTGAGACCGTCTCCTCCATGCTCTCGGACATCGAGAAAAACGGGATCGACGCCGTAATCAACTACTCCCGCAAGCTCGACGGCTGGGAGGGAAGCGACATCGAAATCAGCGCTGCGGACCTCGCGCGCACCGGTGATGAACTCTCGCCGCAGTTGCGCGAAGCACTCGCCGCCGGTGCTGAGCGGACCCGCCTGTTCGCGATCGAGCAACGCGAACACCTCAGCGACTTTGAGGCTGAACTTATCCCCGGCGTCATCACCGGGCATAAATACATTCCCGTTCCCCGCGTGGGTGCCTACCTCCCAGCCGGGCGGTTCCCCATCCTCGCCAGTGCGTTCATGACGGTGGGCGTGGCGAAGGCCGCCGGCGTCCCCACGGTCATTGCGTGTTCGCCGCCCACCTCGCCAACCGGCGGTCACCCGGCCGTTTTGCACGCGGCGTACCTATCGGGAGTGGACCGTGCGTTCGCCGTCGGAGGCGTGCAGGCACTGGCTGCGATGGCTTTTGGACTCCTGGGCGAACAGCCGGTGGACATCCTTGTCGGTGCAGGAAACGCGTACGTGACCGAGGCCAAGCGCCAGCTGTTCGGGCGGGTCGGCATTGACCTGCTCGCCGGACCTTCTGAAGTAGCCGTGATCGCGGACGGGACAGCCGACCCTGAACTTGTTGCGGCCGATCTACTTGGCCAGGCCGAGCATGGCCCGCAGTCGCCGGCGTCCCTCGTGACCACCTCCCGCGAGCTGGGCCTAGCCGTCATCGAACAGGTCGAGAAGCAGTTGGCAGTCCTCTCCACCAAGGAGATCGCCGGCCCGGCCTGGCGTGACTACGGGACCGTGTACCTCGCAGAAGACCGGGAGACCGCCATCGAACTCATGGACACGCTGGCTCCGGAGCACCTGGAAATCCTTACCGAGGATGACGACTATTACCACCAGAACCTCACCAATTACGGGTCAATCTTTCTTGGGCCCTGGTCAACGGTTGCCTACTCGGACAAGGGCATCACTGGAACGAACCATGTTCTTCCAACCGGGACCGGTGCCCGTTCCTCCGCTGGGCTCTCCGTTTCCCGGTTCCTGAAGCCACTCACCTTCCAGCGAGTGTCCCGGGAAGCTACTCCGCGCCTCGCGCAGCACGTCGCGAACATCTCGGACTACGAGGGAATGGAAGCGCACAAGAACACGGCGACACTGCGAACCGCACGTTACAACCGCTAGGTGTCACTTGTCCCGACCGGTTGGGAAAAGCTCTAGCGTATACGTATGCACTACGGTATGGTTTTGATGTGGCGTGGTTCACATTAGGTGACTGCAACGTCGCGAACGCCGGAATCACCGTGTGATCGGGACAGATCCCAAAATTACATACGTATAAACCAACGTTACGAAGCGAGCAGTGCCAAGGCCCGCGAACCTGATCCCTTGATCCACCCATTTTTGATAGGAGTTTGATATGAGCGCACGACGATCCCCGTTGATGGCTACATTCGCGCTAGGGGCAACCGCGGCGTTGCTGCTCAGCAGCTGTGGCGCCGGTTCCAGGACTGGAGGAGGGGACGCAACCGAGGTTGACTGTAATTTCGAGCCGCCGGCTTCGGACCTCACCGTGAATGTGCTGGCGTACAACTCTTCGGCCATCGATCCCTTCACCAACACGATGGTTGCCAGCTGTTCCAAGGACAACGTCGAGGTTGTTCACGAACCTGTGGACTTCGGCGGACAGGTGCAGCGCACCACCACCACGCTTGCGGGCGACGAGGGTACCTACGACATTCTCGAGACCTACGGCCTCGTGATTCCGGAGTTTGCTGCCGGTGAGAAGATCCTGCCGCTCGATGACTACATCGCGGAGTTCGGTGACCAGTACCAGCTGGACGGACTCAATCAGCAGATGGTCGACGCCATGAGCTACGACGGACAGGTCTACGCCCTGCCGATGCAGGCTCAGGTGTACACGATGGCCTACCGCAAGGACATCTTCGACGAGTTGGGCCTCGAACCGCCAACAACGTTCGAGGAACTGCGGACGGTCTCGGCAGCCATTCAGGACGCCGGCACCGTTGACTACCCGCTTGCACTTCCCTGGCTCGCCAGCGCTGACATCCTCACCGCTTACGACGCCGCACTAGGCTCGCTCGGAGTGGACCTGGCGGACCACGAGAACGGCACCCCGAATTTTGATACACCTGAAGCGGTACAGGCGTTCGAGGAACTGAAGTCACTGGTGCCCTACATGGATCCGCAGGTCACCACCTTTGACCAGCCGACGGTGCAGCAGCAGATGTACAACGGAACCGCTGCGATTGCCATCATGTTCTCAGGCCGCATGACTGACCTGACCCAGGAGAGCAACAGCCAGTACTTCGACAGCTTCGCTTTTGCTGCACCGCCGTCGGTCATTGAGGGTGGCAAGCAGTTCAGCGCCCTGTCCGTGGACGGCTGGTCGATTCCGGCCAACACCAAGGTGGATCCGAAGGTTCTCTTCCACATGATCGCTTCATCGGTCAGCGAAGATGCGTCACTGGAAGCCATCCCCGCGGCTTACCCCGCACGCGAAGGTTTGGTCACCGAAGAGAACAGCCCGTACGCGGAAGCCGCCAATGACGCCATCGGTAACGCTCCGACGCTCGAGCCCTTCCCCTACATACCCGAGTTGGGCAACTCGGTCCGCCCGGTCATCGCGGAGGTGCTCACCGGCGCAACCACTCCCGAAGAAGGCGTGAAGCAGATGCAGGAAACAGCACAACAAGTACTCGACGCCCGATAACCCCAAGTGATGAGGAGGCCCGGTTCTGCCGGGCCTCCTCCTTCCCCATCAAACCCTGAGGAGTCCGGATGCGTAGGCGTGAATACTGGATCTTGATCTTGCCGAGTCTGCTGGTGATGTTCGGCTTGCTGATGATCCCGATCTACCGAACCATCGAGTGGAGCCTGCAAGACGTCAACTATGGCGAGGTAGGCACCTTCGTTGGCCTCGACAACTACATCCTGGCTCTGACGGATGAGCGGTTTGGACGCTCGGTGCTGTTCACCGTCGGGCTGACGCTGATCGTCATGGTTGTGGTGATCGTCCTCGGCTACATCCTCGCCGTGCTGGTGAACAACCTGGTCCGTGTGCGCCCCCTGGTTCTCGGGATACTGCTGATCTCCTACGTAATTCCCAACGTGGTTGGTGCGTCCATGTTCTCCTGGCTCTTCAATGAGAACTTCGGCGGCGTGGCAAACGTCATCCTTGGCCTCTTCACCGACCAGGAAATCCTGTGGTTCACCGACACCTGGCCAAACCGGGTGATGATCGCGCTGAACATCATCTGGTCCATGCTTCCCTTCGCCATGCTGATCATGCTCGCAGGGCTCCAGGGAGTGCCAAAAGAAATTATCGAAGCAGCCAAGATTGACGGCGCTGGCACCATGGGCCGCCACCTGTACGTCATCCTGCCGACCATCAAGGGCATGGTCGGTTTCGTAGCGATCATCACCATCATGGATGTGCTCAGGACCTTCGACAACCTGGTTCCGCTTGCCCCCAACGCGGTGCTGAACGGTAACGAGTCGATAGCCCTTTACACCTACAACATGGCATTCCAGGACGGCGGGCAACAGCTTGGCTTGGGCAGCGTCATCAACGTGCTGACCATCCTGATCATGCTCGTCATGCTCACTCCGTTTATCCGCAACACTCTCAAGGAGGCGAAGCGCTGATGACTTCGACAGCTGAAGCAATAGTTCGGGGCAAGCAAGCCGGAAACAGCCCGAACGGCGGGAAGCGGACGAAGAGCCGTTCCACCTCACTCGTTGGCGGGGCGTTCCTCATTGTGGTGTGCCTCGCGATGCTGGCCCCCTTCATCTGGACGATCATGTCCGTCACCAAGCCCACCAACGTGGCGTTCGTCAGTCCACCGGTGATGCTCTACGAACCCACGCTCCAGGCCTTCATCGACCTGTGGGAGACAACGAACTTCTACCAGTACCTCATCAACACCACGGTGGTCGCGATCATCAGCACCATCGTCGCCCTGGTCATCGGGCTGCCGGCGGCGTACGCACTTGCCCGTGCCCCCGGCTACGTCTCGGCGATCCTGCTGATCATCGCCCTGGTGTTCCGCTCCCTGCCGCGCTTCGCCGTCGTGCTTCCCATGTACGAAATGTCGAGGGCCCTGGGAATCCACGACACCACCTTCGCCCTGGCCGCCGCCCTGGTGGCGATCAACCAGCCCTTCAGTATCTGGCTGCTGCGAAACTTCTTCGTCAAGGTGCCGGAGGAAGTGGATGAGGCGGCCATGATCGACGGCTGTTCCCGGTTCGGCGCACTGCGCAGGGTCATCATTCCGATGATGGGTCCGGGCATCCTGACCGCAGGCGTCTTCATGTTCCTGTTCGCCTTCCAGGAGTACCTTACGGCGCTGATCCTCACTGACTCGAACGCCATGACGGTTCCGCTGTTCATCGCTACCCAGCTGGGCCAGACGCTGCCCATGCTGCAGCAGGCCGGCGCCGCGTCGGTTCTGTTGACGCTGTTGGTGGTCGGATTCGCCTTCATTGCCCAGAAGTACCTGGTGGCGGGCCTGTCTGAAGGATCAGTGAAATAGCCTCCGCTATCAACCGCATGGACCCGCTTGTCCTGCTTCCCGGCATGAACTGTTCCGCCTCCCTCTGGACATCCATGGAGGCGGAACTTCGGGGCGTCCTGCCCGGAGTTGATGTGCGGGCAGCGGAGCTTTCAGGGTCCAGTATCGATGAGTGTGTTGAGGAACTCCTCGCTGTCCTGCCCTCGCGATTCGCGTTGGCGGGGCTCAGTCTCGGCGGGATCGTGGCGATGGCGTTGGTGCGTCAGGCCCCCGAACGCGTGTCGAGGCTGTGCCTCATGTCCACCAACCCGCATGGGCCCACCCCTGCGCAGTTGGCTTCCTGGGCCGAGACGTCGGCCGCCCTTCGGGCAGGCAGCTCGGCGCGGGATATTCAACAGGCGTTGATGCCCGTGTTGGTATCCGGGGACGTGCGGGCTGGCTTGGAGGCCGACATTCTGGCCATGGCCGACGACGTCGGTGCGCTCGTTTTGTCGGAGCAGCTCGCCATGCAAGCCACGCGTATTGACGAGCGGGGGGCCTTGACGCGGGTTGGCGTGCCGACTCTCATTCTGGCGGCCGAGCGAGATGCGCTCTGCCCGGTGTCCAGGCATGAGGAGCTGCATGCGCTGATTTCGGGTTCGCGACTGGTGGTACTGCCTTCCACGGGACATCTCTCGCCGATGGAGCAACCGCGGGAAGTAGCTGCGGAGCTCACGCGCTGGTTGACGGTCTAATCCGGGCGGCCGTAGGTCGCTGCGCGCTGATGCGGTAGGTCTTAAATGGCACAGTACGGGCCAGCGACGCAGTTGTTGCTGTGTCGCTGGCCCGTAACGCGTTAGATTTGCCCGCTCAGACGTGCGGCTTAGCCGGCAGCAAGCCCTGGAACACCGACATCATGATGTGCGCCAGGTTGTATACGACCAGTTGCGCACTGTCCGCGAACGCCTTTTCGGCGTCCTCGAGCGACGAGGCGAGGTCCGCCCGCAAAGCACCGGTGCCCGCGGACTGCGAGCGAATCGACGCAATCGAATCGGCAAAGGGCAGGTCATCTTCACCGATGGAGGCGCGGAGGTCGGCGGTCCCGATGAGGTAGCCGTCTATCCCTGCACAGCCCAGAATCTCCGATGCGTTCTGCGCTGCTTTCGGGGACTCGAGCATCGCAAGGATCAGCGTCCCATCCAGCATCTTGTCGCGGTGCTCGGCGGTGTCGATCAAACCGAAGCCGCCCGCACGGGAGTAGGTGGCAAAACCGCGCTCACCAAGCGGCGGGTAGTGCGCCGCCTGCACTAGGTTTCGAGCCTCCTCGACGGTGTCGATATGCGGCGCGACAATACCTTCCGCACCCTGATCCAGCGCCCGCAGAATCAGCGCGTGCTCACCCAGGCCAACGCGGACCAACGGCGCCATTCCGTGCAGCTGGATGAGAGCGATGTGCTGGCGCAGGTCTATGACGTCGGCCGGCCCGTGCTCGCAGTCGATGAGCACGAAGTCGAACCCGGCTAACGCGAGCATCTCGACCGTCTCCTCGGCCGGCATCCGCAGCAGGCACCCGGTCAGCCGATCGCCGGCAGCCAGCCGCTGCTTCACAGTGAAAGAAGGTACCGGCATCAGGCCACCATCCCTGCGGAGAGGTCAATGTCGGCGCCAGTCATGCCCGGCATATTCAGGATGCCGACGACGGCGCGCCCCACCTCGTCCTGCGCCACCAGACGCCCCAAAGCGGAACGGTTCACGAAAGCCTCGCGGGCGGCGTCGTAATCGGTATTGGTGCGCTCCGCTTCAAGGCGGAAGTTGCGCTCCATCCGTTCGCTATCGACGGGCCCGGGGGAAAGCGCGTTGACGTTGATACCGTACTCGCCAACCTCGAAGGCCAG
Organism: Arthrobacter sp. TRD_SC_6; assembly: GCF_055361185.1. Taxonomy (NCBI): domain Bacteria; kingdom Bacillati; phylum Actinomycetota; class Actinomycetes; order Micrococcales; family Micrococcaceae; genus Arthrobacter; species Arthrobacter sp. TRD_SC_6. The sequence continues at coordinate 571,655 of NZ_CM143953.1, read as the reverse complement.
TGTGGAGGTGAGACCGATGACAGCCATCTTCGACGCGCAGTACGGGGTGCGGCGGGCAAGCGGCCGTTTACCGGAGACGGATGCGAGGTTGATGATGTCACCGGCGTTCCGCTCGATCATCTGCGGCAGGAAAGCCCGGCACATCAGGAACGTGCCGCGGACGTTCGCGGCGAAAACCTCGTCCCACTCCGCCGGGTCGATGTCCACCAGCGGTGCCACCGGACCGCCGATCCCCGCGTTGTTGACCAGGATCGAAATCTGCTCGTCAGCCAGCTCGGCCGCGAGTGCGGAAACACTGGCGGGATCGCCGACGTCGCACGCTGCTGCACGCGCGGCCGGGCCAAGCCCGAGGGCAACTTCGCGCACCTTCTCCAGCCGGCGTCCGACGACGACGACCCGGCACTTCTCCGCGACCAGAGCCTCGGCAATCACCTTGCCAAGGCCGCTTCCGCCGCCCGTAACCAGGGCGGTGCGGCCTTCGAGCGAGGTCATTTCGACTCCGCTCCCACAACCTGCTCGATCCAGTCGAACTTCTCGTTGCCGTAGCGCCACGCGCGTACGTCTCCGGAGCGTGCGTGCCCTTCGAAGAGCTCGACCCTGGCTGCGCGTCCACAGACGCGGCCAAGGTCGGCGCTGCTGTCCGGGTTGGAAATGGACTGGTAGGTGGCCGTCTTGAGGTACTTGCCGACCCAGAGTCCGCCCGTGTAGCGGGCTGCCCCGAGGGTTGGGAGTACGTGGTTGGTGCCGATGACCTTGTCACCGTAGGAAACGCAGGTTTCCTCGCCGAGGAAGAGCGCACCGTAGTTGCTCATGCGGGTCAGTGCTTCGTGTGGTTCGGCGGTGAAGACCTGGACGTGCTCGTACGCGAAGGAATCCGCGATCCGCCACAGCTCATCCATTGAGTCAGCCACGATGATCTGCCCGTGGTTGCGCCAGGCCGGTTCCGCGAAGTCCTTGGTGGGCATGTTCGGGAGGATCTTCTCGATCAATTCCTCCACCTCACGGCCAAGGGTTTCGCTGGTGGTGACCAGCACGGCGGGGGAGTCAGGGCCGTGCTCCGCCTGGGAGAGCAGGTCGACGGCGGTGGTGAAAGCGTCGGCGCGGTCATCGGCAAGGATCAGGATCTCGGTGGGACCGGCGAACAGGTCGATGCCCACCTCGCCGAAGAGCTGGCGCTTGGCCTCGGCCACATAGGCGTTACCTGGACCGGCAATGAGGTTGACCCTCTCCATATCCTCGGTGCCGACGGCCATGGACGCGACCGCCTGAATTCCACCGAGGATGAAGATCTCGTCAGCGCCGGCCATGTGCATGGCTGCGACGGTGGCTGCGGGTATTTCGCCGCGGATGGGCGGCGTGCACGCAACAACGCGGGGCACACCGGCTACCTTCGCGGTCACGATGGTCATGTGGGCGGACGCCGTGAGTGGGTAGCGGCCGCCTGGAATGTAGGCGCCGACGGCGTCGATCGGCAGGTGCCGGTGGCCGAGCCGCACTCCGGGCAGGGTCTCGACTTCGACGTCTTTCAATGAGTCACGCTGGATCTGCGCGAAGTTGCGCACCTGCGTCTGGACAAATTCGATGTCGTCAATGACCTGCTGGGGCAGGGTGGCGATGATCTGCTCGATCTCTTCAGGGCTGAGCCGGAAGTTTTCAGGAGTCCAGCGGTCAAATTTCTCCGAGTACCGCTTCACTGCGGTCATGCCCTCGGAGCGGATTTCACCGATGACGGCCTTCACGCTGTCCGAGACGTCTTCCCGGGTGCGGTCCGCGAAGGAAACCGTAGGTGCGGACTTGAGATGGAATGCCATGGGGGCTTTACCTTTCTGCATACGTATAACTAACAGTGAAGCTTGGAGTTGCCTGCGCGTCAAGAGACAGGGGCAAATTGGCGCCTTTTCACCCCGCCATCCCCTTGCGTCCCATTCAATACTCCTCTAGTGTGCATACGCATACACCTTTTTATTCGGGGCCATGGGAGTGGTCCGAAGAGTGCGAGGAGAGCACAAACATGCTGGACAAGGTTGCGTACGAGCCGTGGGCTGATCCCGACGATTTCATCCGGGAGGTCACCGACCTCATCTGGGTGCAAAGGGACATCTCGCACATCGTTGACAACTACGAGCCGAATTCGATCGTCCACGGTTCCCTGGGAACGTTGGTTGGCCGTGACGGCGTCATCGAGGGAAGCCTGATGCGCATCGCTGAAACACCGCAGCACGTGGGTGTCGCAGAGGACGTCATCTGGGAGGCCCGCGGAAATGACGCCTTCCTCAGCTCCCACCTGGTGTTCTCGGCGGACGCTGTAACCATCGGTGCCAACGCCCGGGAACTCCGCGGCCGCACGGTGGCGAACTGCCTCTACCGCAGGGGCAAAATGGTTGAGGAATGGGTGGTTCGCGATGAACTTGCCAAGGTGCTGCAGACCGGCCGGGATCCGGAGGAAGCAGCCCGCGCCATGACCTTCCAGGGCTTCTCGGGATCCATGCTCGAACCAGCTCCGAAAGACGTCCTGACTGAGGGTGACAGCGGCCCCCGCCCCGATGATTTCCGGAGCGAATGCGAGATGGTCCTCGAGTTCATCGAGAACGTCTGGAACAAGCGCAACCTCAGCCTGGTGCCTAAGTACATGGTCCGGGATTCGTTCCTCCACACCATCGGTGACCGGACTGTGGTCCGCCCGGACGGCTACCAGCGGGAGCTCCTGCGCATGATCGCGCCGTTCCCCAACGCGCAGTTCGAGGTGCGGGACATCCAGACCAACTTCGGCGACCGTTATGCCGGCCTGCGCATCGCAGTGATGTGGGTGTTAAAGGGGACCTACAACGGTTCGGCACACTTCGGCCCGCTCACCAACAAGCCCGTCGACCTGCTCGGCGTCTCCCAGTTCCTGGTCCGGGACGGCCGAATTGAGCGTGAAGTGCGTGTCTACGACGAGATCGGTCTCCGCGCACAGATCAACAGCACCCGGGGCGACGGCGACGCCCCCTTCACTAATATTTACTAATCCTTTAGGAGTCGAAATCATGACTGTCACCACCGCCCCCGCGACCACCGTTTCGTCTGACGAGCTTGAACGCCGGACGATCCTCCGCAAAGACTGGGTTCCCTGCAAGGCTGCCTTCATTGACTGCCGCACACCCGGCTCGGACAAGAAGGACAATTACTCGTTCATCGGCGTCGGCGTTTCTCAGAGCGCCGAGCAGTTCATCAACCTGCAGGAGAACCACGGGTTCAACCTCGGCGCGGCCGGCATGCCGAACGGTGTCAACAACAACCTGCACCTGCACTTCACGGCTGAAGTCTTCATCAACTTCGGCGGTGAGTTCCGCACCCGTTGGGGCGCCGACGGCAAGCAGGGCGAATACGTCTCGCAGGACGGCGACGTCATTTCCGTGCCGGCCTGGATCTTCCGCGGCTTCACGAACATAGGGCCCGACGACGGCATCCTCCTTACGGTCCTCGGCCAGAGCGACACCGGTGGAATCATCTGGGGACCGTCGGTCCTGAAGGAAGCCGAGTCCCACGGCCTCCACCTGACCGCGGACAACCGGCTGATCGACACCGTCGCCGGAGACGCGATCCCCGACGACGTCGAGCTCATCAAGCCGATGCCCCAGTCGGAAATCGACAAGCTGGACGTCTTCACCGTCGAGCAGATGCGCGCGCGCGTCACTCAGAACGGCGACCGCCAGTGGATCTCCAACCCCTTCCTCTGCTCATCACTGCCGGGCGGCGGAGCTGAACTCAGCCTCGTCATCGGCTACGGCATGAGCGAAGACCGCCGCGCAGCCCCGAGGCTCCACGAGCCGCACAGCTTCAACCTGGCCTGGCTGCGGGCAAAGCCCGGAGAAGGTGTGCTGAAGCACCGCCACGACCACGTTTCAGTTGTCACCGGCAAGGCCGGGCACTGGCGGGTCACCCTGAATGAGAGCGGCGAGGAGCGCACGGTCGAGCTTGGCCCCATGGACACCCTCTCGATTCCGGCTGGCGCGTGGCGTTCGTTCGAACTCCTGGACGCCGAAGGCGGCCGCCCTGCCGACCAGGGCAAGGGCGAGCTGCTCGTGGTCAACGGAGGCGACGGCCGCGTATCTCTGGAGTGGGACCGCGAAGTTATCAGCGCCGCCACGAAGAGTGGTTGGGTCATCGACCCGAACGGCTACCTTGCACCCGCCGCAGTAATGCGCACCGCAACGGAAGACGACTAACCTGCCATGATCACCGTCGCTGCCTGCCAGATCCCCGTTCACCTCGGCCAGCACAACACCTCCATCGCGGAGGATGCTGTGCGGGAAGCGGTGTCGAAGGGCGCCAGGCTAGCAGTGCTCCCGGAGCTGGCCTTCAGCGGGTACAGCTTCGAGTCGGTCGCCGAAGCACGGGCTGCGGCCGAGGGTCTCGAGGGACCCTCGGTTCGCTCCCTGAAGGATCTCTCCAGGGAAACCGGCTGCGTGATCGTCGCTGGAATCTGCGAGCTTGGGTCGGATGACCGGATCTACAACAGTGCCGTCACCGTGGACAACGGTGAGCTGGTGGATTGTTACCGGAAGACGCACCTGTGGGGCAGCGAGCCCGAATTCTTCACCGCGGGCCAGGTCCCGCCCAAGGTGGTAGACACGTCTGCCGGCAGGATCGCCGTCCTGATCTGCTACGACCTCGAAATTGCAGAGTGGGTGCGGCTGGCAGCGCAGGCTGGTGCCGAACTCATCGCGGCGCCGTGCAACTGGCCGCTGCTGCCTCGCCCCGACGGAGAGCGTCCGCTCGAAGTGATCAAACTGCAGGCGGCGGCCGGCTCCTACCGCGTCCACATCGTCGCGGCTGACCGTTGCGGGCTGGAGAGGGGTACCGAGTGGATTGGCGGGAGCGCCATCTGCGAGAACTCCGGGTACCTGCTCGCAGGCCCTGCAACGAACGACGACGGCGAAACCTCGCTCCCAGCGGTCCTGGTGGCCGACATCGATCCCTCCACCTCAGTAAGCAAGGCCCTTGGCCCACATAACGACGTATGGCTTGACCGTCAGCCGCACCTGTATGCGGAGCACGGGAAGACCGGGTTGTGAGAGCTGCTGGGGCCACGTGGTGCCGCGCGCGAAGGATTCGCCCGGTTATGATGGCGAGGGCGCCGGCGGTAAGGCACGGATCAGCGCCGGAGAAAGAGGATGGCGATGACGGTCACGAGTCGTGATGTGGCCAGGCTGGCCGGTGTTTCCCAGCCCACGGTCTCGCGCGCGCTGCGCGGTGATCCGAAGGTATCCGAGCAGACCCGGTTGGCTGTCAGCAAGGCGGCCGATGCGCTGGGTTACGTTCCCAGCGAAGCCGGCCGCAGCCTCGTCACGCGGGTCAGCAAGCGGGTTGGGGTTGTTGTCAGCGACCTGACCAATCCCTTCTACCCCTACCTGATCGCCCCGCTGCATGATGAGCTCGAGACGCACGGCTACCGCATGATGGTTTTCACCGAGCGCTCCGACAACCAGATGGCAGCTTCCCAACTTTTGACGGGTTCCATTGACGGCGCTGTGCTCCTGACCAGCGTGATCGGTTCCCCACTCCCGGCCGAACTGAGTAGGCGTGGTCTGCCCTTTGTCTTCCTCAACCGTGAGAGCGGGGACGGGATCGGGGACGCCGCCGTCGTCGACAATGTTGCAGGCGGACGGCTGGCGGCTGCCCGCCTCGCTGAGCTGGGGCACCGGCGGATCGCGGGGATTTTCGGCCCGGAGAACACAAGCACGGGCCGGGACCGGAAGCTTGGCTTCCTCCTGGGCCTCGCGGATGTAGGCATTGGCCTTGCACCCGAAAACATACTGCAGGGTCCCTTCGACTTCGAAGCTGGGGCGAGCGCCCTGCGCAAGCTCCTTGAGCGTGACCGCGCGGACCTGCCGACGGCGGTGTTCTGCGGGAACGACGTCGTTGCCATCGGTGTGCTCAACGCTGCGCTGAGCGCGGGGTTGCGGGTGCCGGAGGATCTCAGCGTGATCGGTTTCGATGACATTCCGCTTGCCTCCTGGGAGTCTTTCCAGCTGACCACCATCGGACACGACCTCAATGCCATGGCAGCCGGCGCGGCCAGGCTTCTGGTTGCGCGGCTTGAGCCGCAGGGCCGTGACCAGCCGCTGCAGCGCCTGGTCATGCCGCCGCAGCTCATCGAGCGGCGAACGCTGCGGGCACAGAGCTAACGCACCACACCCACCACCCCTTGACCTTGACGCGGCGTCAACTAATACCGTTGATTCCACCACGCAAGGAGGAAGCTATGGACTGGTCAATCCAGGAGGTCTCGCGCCTGGCCGGGACTACCAGCCGCACGCTGCGACACTACGGCGACGTCGGCCTGCTGCCGCCGTCGCGCATTGGTAGTAATGGCTACCGTTACTACGACGACGGCGCCCTCGTTCGTCTCCAGCGCATCCTCCTCCTGCGTGACCTGGGGCTCGGCCTGCCCGCCATTTCTGACGCACTTGGCAGGAACGCCGAACCGACGGGTGCCCTGCGACGCCACCTTGAATGGCTGAAGCAGGAGCAGGACCGGCTTGCGCGGCAGATCGCGTCGGTCGCGGAAACCATTGAGAGGCTCGAAGAAGGTGAGGAACTCATGGCTGAAACCATGTTCGACGGATTCGACCACACGCAATACAAGGACGAGGTCGCGGAACGCTGGGGCAGGGACGCGTACGCCGCGGGGGACCGCTGGTGGACGGGCATGTCCGACGCCGAGCGGAAGGCATGGAAGGACCACACCGCCCGCCTCGGTGAGGACTGGACCGACGCCGCACAAAGGGGTACAGACCCGGCAGGCCAGAAGGCGCAGGAGCTGGCGCGCCGGCACTTCGAATGGCTGTCCGGTATGCCCGGGCTGCCGTCGTCGAGCGGCCGTCCCTCGAAGGAGTATTTCGTGGGACTGGGCGAAATGTACGTCGCGGACGAGCGCTTCGGCGTCAACTACGGCGGCCGTGAAGGCGCGGAGTTCGTCCGCGACACGATGAAGGTTTTCGCTGAGCGGAACCTGTAAGTGGACCCGCCTGACGGCGACGGACACACCTACCTCACCCCAATAGCCCGCCCACTTTCCAGAAGTGGGCGGGCTTTTGGGTGTCGGGCTTTGGGTGTGGTGGGTTTTCAGTCTTGATAGTGGTTTCGTGGTCCTTATACTGGGCGCATGATGATGTCACTGCTCTTTGGCGTGGTGGCCTCCAGCGCGCTGATCATCGGTGCACTGGTCGGCGTCCGGTTCAACTTGCCGAAGCGGGTGCTGGCGATCCTGCTGTCCTTCGCCGCCGGGTCCCTGATCACCGCGCTGGCCTTCGAGCTTTTCGAGGATGCCTTCGAGCAAGGAGGTATCTGGCGGGCAGCAATCGGCTTACTCGCCGGCGCGCTCGTCTTCACGGTCTTGAGCGCACTGCTCGACCGATGGGCTCAGGCAGGCTCGCAGCCGACGTCCGCCGATGAACACCAGGGCAGCGCGAAGTTGGACACCGACGCAGCCGCATCCGAGCGCCCGGCGTCGAAAGCATCGACACGTGGTGCCGCAGGTCTTGCCCTTCTCGCTGCAGTTACCCTCGATGGCGTACCCGAAAACGTTGCCCTGGGCGTAGCACTGGGAGGGGGAACAGGCGGCCTTGCACTCTTGGCCGCGATCTTCGTATCCAACCTGCCCGAGGCGCTGGTAGGTGCGTCATCGATGCGCTCTCAGGGTCGATCCACAGGCAAGATTCTAGGACTGTGGGGAGCTTGTGCCGTCCTGCTGGTCGGCGCAGTCATCGTTGGCGCGGGCCCTCTATCAGAAGCGAGTCCAGAAGCGATCTCACTGCCCCTGGCCTTCGCCGCCGGTGCTGTCATCGCGTCCCTTGCCGACACACTCATGCCTGAAGCTTACGAACATGGCGGACCCGCTGTTGCCATGAGTACCGCGGCCGGCTTCGTCCTGTCCTTCGTTCTATCCCTCATGTAGGCGAACGAGCGGTACCGAAATAATCGCGGCGATCGGTCGGGGACGAAGCCCCAGCCCATTGCCGCGTTTGGGGTGTGCCTGGAGTTACGTAGGGTGAAGTCATGAGCAATCTGGAAGCAACGGACCGGGCGTGGTCGGATGAGGCGATTCGCCGGGTCGAGGCCGAGGGTAACCGCTCCGCGGACACCCACCTGCTGGCTGTGCCGGTGCCGAAGGAGTGGGGGGTCGATGTCTACCTCAAGGACGAATCCACACACCGGACCGGGAGCCTGAAGCACCGGCTGGCGCGCTCACTGTTCCTGTTCGGGCTGGTGAACGGGTGGATCCGTGAGGGCACCACCATTGTTGAGGCGTCCAGTGGCTCGACGGCGGTCTCCGAGGCGTACTTCGCACAACTGCTTGAGTTGCCGTTCGTCGCGGTAATGACACAGTCAACCAGCCCCGAGAAGATTGCCCTCATTGAGCAGTACGGTGGCAGCTGCCACTTCGTTGACGATGCGTCCGAGGTGTACGAAGCGGCTGAGCGGATCGCCGCGGCCACTGGCGGGCATTACATGGACCAGTTCACGTACGCTGAGCGGGCCACGGACTGGCGCGGGAACAACAACATCGCCGAATCGATCTTCCGCCAGATGGAGCACGAGCGGTTCCCACTTCCGGACTGGATCGTGGTCGGAGCCGGAACGGGCGGCACCAGCGCAACTGTCGGCAGGTACGTCAGGTACAACCGCTTCCCAACGCGGCTCGCCGTCGTCGACCCCGAGAACTCCGCGTTCTACCCGACGTGGGCGTTTCCGGGTGAACCGGCGGTCGGGCGTCCGTCGCGTATTGAGGGAATCGGCCGGCCCCGCTCCGAACCAAGTTTCGTTCCCGCAGTCATCGACACCATGATCCAGGTGCCCGACGCTGCGTCTGTGGCGGCCTCCCGGCACCTGAAATCGCTCACGGGCATCTCGGCGGGTCCCTCGACCGGCACCAACCTATGGGGCGTGTGGCAGTTGGTTGCGCGGATGCGCGCGGAGGGTCGGCAGGGGAGCATCGTGTCGATCCTGTGCGATTCCGGCGAGCGGTATGCGTGCTCCTATAACGACGACGACTGGCTGGCCTCGCGCGGGCTCGACCCGTCGTCGTCGTCCGCTGTGATCGAAAGGTTCTTCGCCACTGGTCAGTGGAGCGGGTAGCGCTGCGTGTTTCCTGGCGCGGCGGTACGCTGAAAAGCTGAGGCATAAGGAGCGGTGATGTCAGCGGACGAGGACAGCCGGGCGAGTGAAGCCGCTGACGCCGTCGAGGAGGTGTCGGATCACAAAGCGCTCGACGTCGTCGCACGCTTTGGATTCGCGGTGCTGGCCCTGGTTCACATTCTGATCGGCATAATTGCGCTGCAGATTGCCTTCGGAGGCAAGGGCGAGGCCGAGCCTACCGGCGCCCTCGAGCAACTCGCCGCGGGAGCAACCGGCCCGTGGACCATGGGCGCCTGCGCGATCGGGTGCCTGGGACTGGCGGCGTGGCAGCTCAGCGAAGCAACGCTCAGGGCGCGCCATTTGCCTACCGGCCAGGAGATCTCGAAGACCATCTCCTCCGGGGCGCTCAGCATCATCTACGGGAGCATGGCGTTCACCTTTGCCCGCTTCGCTTTCGGCGGGGAACCTGATTCCAGCGAGTCGACACGGGACTTCACCGAATCCTTCATCGGGACCGGAGTTGGCAATTTCGTGATCCTGGCGGTCGGCGGGACGGTACTTGGGATCGGGGTTTACTTCGTGTTCAAGGGGCTGCTGCGCAAGTTCCGCCCGGAGCTGCGCCACTTCGAGGACACCCGGCGTGGGGCGCTGATCGAGGTGCTCGGCGTCGTCGGGCATGTTGCCAAGGGCGCCGCGCTCATCCTGGTAGGGATCCTCTTCGTGGCAGCTGTCTTTACGCATGATCCGGCGCGGTCCACGGGCCTCGACGGCAGTCTCAAAGCGCTCACCGAGCACCCTTTCGGCGTGCCGCTGCTGATCGGGATTGCGGCTGGATTGATCTGTTATGGGGTCTTCGCGATCATCCGGGCGAAGTTCGGACGCATGTAGGTGCCTCGACTTAGCAGGTTGGACGGGGTTATCAAGCCCTGGCCAAAGAGTTCTAATTGTTGAGCCGTGCCACAGGCAGGCTCTATGGCACGATGAGCGATACAGGTGTGCCAGAGTACGTCGATCCGCAAGGAGAACCAGTGAACGCTCCCGTCAGAGTCGCTGTGACCGGTGCGGCCGGCCAAATCGGCTACAGCCTCCTTTTTCGGATCGCCAGCGGCGAGTTGTTCGGCGCGGACACCCCGGTGCAACTTCGACTCCTGGAGATCCCGGCCGCGCTCAAGGCTCTGGAGGGTGTGGTCATGGAGCTCGATGACTGCGCGTTTCCCAGCCTCGACTCGGTCGAGATTGGCGCCGAGGCGGAGCAGATGTTCGACGGCGTCAACCTTGCTTTGCTGGTGGGCGCCCGTCCGCGAACCAAGGGAATGGAACGCGGCCACCTGCTCGAGGCCAATGGTGCAATCTTCACCGCCCAAGGTAAGGCTCTGAACCGGGTTGCTGCCGACAACGTCCGCATCGGGGTAACGGGCAATCCTGCCAACACAAATGCTCTGATCGCGATGAGCAACGCGCCGGATATCCCTGCCGAGCGGTTCAGCGCCCTGACTCGGCTGGATCACAATCGTGCTATCGGACAGCTCGCCAAGAAGACGCGCGCAAAGGTCGAGGACATCCGCAGGATGACGATCTGGGGTAATCATTCAGCAACGCAGTACCCGGACATCTTTCACGCTGAAATTGCCGGACGGAATGCAGCCGATGTTGTTGACGACCAAGACTGGATTGAGAACGGTTTCATCCCTACCGTTGCTCAGCGAGGGGCAGCGATCATCGAAGCACGTGGCGCATCTTCGGCAGCATCCGCGGCCTCGGCAACCATCGACGCCGCCCGGGATTGGCTGCACGGCACCCCTCAGGGTGACTGGGCGTCGATGGCTGTTGTGTCGGACGGTTCGTATGGAGTGCCCAAGGGACTGATCTACTCCTACCCGGTCACCACGTCCGATGGAAACTGGGAGATAGTGCAAGGGCTGGAGGTCAACGACTTCAGTCGTAGAAAGATGGACGCGACCGCTGATGAACTTTCCGGTGAGCGGGCGGCTGTAGCCGATCTCGGCCTCATCTGACCTCTCTTCAGTTACGTGGTATCACCGTGACGAGTCGCGACAAATCGGTGCCCGGCGCCGCGAGCCGGTCCACGGTGTCGAAGATGAACTGTTGCATGGCGGCCGCAGCAGCCGAAGGGCCGACGTCGTTGCGACGGGCCAGATTGACGGTCCGGGTCAGCGAGGGGTTGACCAAGCGGGAGCTGCGCAGTCCGGGGCGGTCGATGACCACCATCGCCGGCACCACCGCCACGCCCAACCCGCGTTCTACAAACCGAAGGACGGCGTCCATCTCGGCTCCCTCGACGGCGATTACCGGTTCCAGACCATTGGCCGAAAACGCAGCATCTGTCGCCACGCGCAGGTCGTAACCCCGGTTGAATGTCACCTGCGGGATGTGCGCCAGATCCTTCAGTGTCAATTCTTTCGGTGTGGTTGATCCGGCAGCGGCAACGACCACAAGTTCCTCGGAAAGCAGGGGGATCAACTCGGTGCCCGGCGCAGCGGGATCCGTTCCGCGGGTTACCACCAAAGCCAGATCCAGTGCGCTTTCGTTGAGCGCGTTCACCAGGGAACGCGAGCCGCCCTCGGTGATATGCAATTCCACTCCCGGGTGCGTGCTGCGAAAGTCGGCCAGCACATCGGCCACCAGCGAGACGCACAGGGTGGGCGGAGCTCCGAGTTTCACGCGTCCGCGGCGCAGACCCGTCAACTCATCCATCTGTTCCCGCGCCGCTCGCGCGTCGCCAAGCATGCGTCGGGCGATGGGCAGCAATAGCTCGCCGGCGTTCGTCAGCGTTACCCCCGAGGAACCTCGGTGGAACAGTTCGGCACGGAGATCGGTCTCAAGAGCGGCGATCTGACGGCTCAGGGAAGGTTGGGCGAGGTACAGTTCCTCAGCCGCGTGTGTGAAATGCCCCACTCGGGCTACCGCTTCAAAGGAGCGCAACTGTTCTAACTTCACGCCCATAGCCTAATCGCATGACGCTGAGTTGATCAATGCATTGGAGACATGAGGCTGCCCTGACTACCGTTGAGTACATGACTCTTACACGCACTCCCGAACGACTCATGTCCACGTCCGTGCTGGTCATCGGTACCGGCGGCGCCGGGTTGCGCGCCTCAATCGAGCTTGCTCAGCGCGGCGTGCAGGTGCTGGCGGTGGGCAAGCGCCGCAAGCACGACGCGCATACGTCCTTAGCGGCCGGGGGCATCAACGCCGCCCTGGGCACCATGGACCCGGAGGACACCTGGCAGCAGCACGCGGCAGACACCTTGCGCGAGTCCTACTTCCTGGCCGACCCGGCCATAGTCGAAACCGTGGCGCGAAACGCGCCGCGCGGCATCGAGGACCTCGAACAGTGGGGGATGCCATTCGCGCGGGAGGAGGACGGACGGATCTCTCAGCGCTTCTTCGGCGCCCACAAGCACCGCCGCACGGCCTATGCTGGGGACTACACCGGCCTGGAGATTCAGCGAACCCTGATGCGCCGGGCAGCCGAGTTGAACGTGCCCATCATCGACACTGTCTACATCACCAGACTGCTTGTTGCTGATGGCACGGTATTTGGGGCCTATGGCTTCGACATCGTGGACGGAACTCCCGTGCAGATCCACGCTGACGCCGTCGTCCTTGCTGCTGGCGGGCACACGCGAATCTGGCGCCACACGTCCTCCCGGCGCGACGAGAACACCGGCGACTCCTTTCGGCTGGCCGTGCTCGCCGGGGCCCGGATTCGCGACGCCGAACTGGTTCAGTTTCATCCTTCGGGTCTGCTGGAGCCAGACGACGCCGCAGGCACCCTCGTCTCCGAAGCCGCGCGTGGCGAAGGAGGTATCCTCACGAACGCGCTCGGTGAACGCTTCATGGAACGCTATGACCCGGAGCGCATGGAGCTCTCCACCCGCGACCGGGTAGCACTTGCCGCATTCACTGAAGTAGCCGAGGGCCGCGGAACCGAGAAGGGCGGGGTTTACCTGGACGTCTCCCATCTGCCTCGCGAGACCATAATGGAAAAGCTGCCCCGGGTGTACCGCACCCTGATCGACCTTCAGATGCTGGACATCACCACCACGAAAATGGAGATCGCCCCCACCGCCCACTACTCAATGGGCGGAGTATGGGTCGCACCGGAGGATCACGGCACGGGAGTGGACGGGCTGTACGCAATCGGCGAGGCCTCCTCGGGCCTGCACGGCGCTAACCGGCTGGGTGGAAACTCGCTGAGTGAACTGCTCGTCTACGGGCGAATCGCCGGTGAGCACGTCGCCGGGTACGTATCCTCCCGCACGGAGGTCCGGCGGGATCCCGCCGCCGTCGGACTGGCCCGCAGCGAAATGCAGAGCCTGTTGGACGGAAACGGCACAGAATCAGTACGGCGCCTGCAGCGCGAGCTGCGCGATCTGATGACCGAGCACGCTGGTGTGGTGCGCACCGGGCAGCGTCTGCAGCAGGGCCTGAACAAATTGGCGGCCCTGGAGGAACGGGTACAGCACGTCACCGCGCGTCCGGACATCGCCGGGTTCGATGACCTCGCCCACGCCTACGACCTGATGGGTTCACTGCTGGCCGCACGAGCCACCCTGGAATGCGCGCTCGAACGCAGAGAAACCCGCGGAGCCCATAACCGTGCAGATTTCCCGGAGATCGACCCCTCGCTACAGGGCAACTTCGTCTGGTCACCAACCGACGGCGTCAGCTTCGAAGCGCTGCCAGCTGCTCCGGAATCCTTCCGGGCTCTGGCAGAGGGCACCACAGACGATTCCCCAGCTGGAAAGCTCCTCGAATAGATGGGCATCCAGTCAGCAGGAATGACAACCTTTTCCCGAAGAAGTAGTCATTCCTGCTGGGTGGGCCGGGCGCGCCTACGATGAACTACGTACGCGGGTCTTCGGGAACGGCCCGCCTGGGACCCGACTATAGAGATCGTCTGCGACAACTCCATTGTTGAATCGATACAATAGCCTTATCGGATGGGGAACACCGAAGCACGTCAGCGCTGGGCAAGTTCGGGCATGTTGATAGCGGCGGCCTTGCTGCTGAGCGCATGCGGATCGGGCGAGGCATTCACAGCCGCGTTGAGTGAGGATCCGCTGGCCAAGCCGGAAGGCACTGCAACTTCGCTGGCACCGCTGGACCTGGGGCCCGATCCCGAGACGATCATTTCTCAAGGATCCGGCGACTCCTCCACAATGAACACCATCGGCTGGCCGGGGACGGAACTCCCCGTGGGCGATTACAAGGTTCACGCGCAGTGCCGTGGCGTTGAGAGCTTGACGTTCTCCCCCGCATCGAATGCGGGCAACGAGCAAATGTCCTCTCTCACATGCGGCGGGCCTACCTGGTTCAGTGTCTCAATACCCGAGCCGGGCTACTTCGTCAGCTTCAACGGTGAAGCTGGAGCATCCGGCGTCGAGTACATCTTCGCCGTGACCAGGCCCTAGCTACCAGCTGCGGAAGATCCGGCGCTTACCGCCGCGCGATCCCTGCCTCATCGGCCCGCGTCGTGAGAACACAGAATTCGTTACCCTCGGGATCGGCGAGGACAGCCCAGCCGGAGTCGCCGTCGCGCAGGTCGTTGACCATGGTTGCGCCAAGGCCCAGAATGCGGTCGATCTCTTCGTCCCGGCCACGATCGACCGGCCGCACGCAGATGTGCATCCGGTTCTTGACCGCCTTCGGCTCGGGGACCTTGAGGAACTCGAGGCACCGCCCGGCCGGGCCAATCAACTCCGCTTCCTCTTCGTTGTTCTCATCGCCGGGCTCGAAATCATCAAGGATCTGGTCCCACCAGGCCACCTGGGCCAGCGGGTCGTGAGCGTCGATGCAGAAGTTCGCTGTGCGTGATGCCATAACCCGACCCTCGCACATCCCGCTTCGCGAGCCAAGGTTTTCACGGCAAGTGCGGCACATTCTCCTCGGCTCGCGGGTTGGACATTCTCGTCTGCCGCAGTGGAACAGTGAGGACCGCGAGGCTCGCGATCACCAGCGCCACGCCCACCCAGCCAGCGGCCGGAAGGCGTTCACCCACGACGACGACGGCGAGAACCGCCGCGACCACCGGCTCCGCCAGCGACAGCGTGGTTGCGGTACTCGCACTCACTCGGGCCAGGCCCAGACCGAAAAGTACGTATCCAAGGAACATCGGCACCACGGCCATGTACGCACCGACGCCGAAGTTGGTCCACGATTCAAGCAGCGGCGCTCCCGTCACCAGCAGAACCGGCATGAGCAGCACCCCGCCCAGCCCGAAGATGGCGCCCATCACCACCCGCGCCGGAACACCGCGCTGCATGGTGCGGTGCGCTGCCCATGAATACAGCGCATACGTCAGCCCCGCCACCAGCCCAAGGAGGATTCCGACGGCGGTGTTCCCGCCGTCGTTCGCTTCGCCCGCCGGTTCCACGAAACAGAGGAGGACGACGCCGGCCAGTCCGACGGCGGCGCCCAGCAGCCAGCGTGGCGTGAGCCGGTGGTGGTCGATGACCCGCTCGATGACCGCCGACGCAATCGGTGCCGAACCGATTGAGACGACCGTACCGACCGCTACACCGGCGAACCGCATGGAGCTGTAGAAGGCGAGTGGGTATACCGCGACCGAAAGTCCACCAACGAGTATCGACGGCCATCGTCGTCGTAATTGGGAGCCTGTGTGGCGCAGCGCCGGGATGGCGATCGCTGCCTGCAGGAGTCCGCCGATTCCCATCGCTGCAGCGCCGATCGCGAGGGGCCCGACGCCGGGCGCGAAGCTTGCCACCGTTCCCGTTGTGCCCCAGAGGACCGACGCGGCGAGGACGAAGAGCGCGCCGACCCCAGCGCCCGGGTGGGTCACAGGGTGGTTGAAACGATTGCGGGGCGCATGGTGCAAGCTTATCGACCTGTTTCTGGGCTGGTCGCTAAGCTGCGAATTCGTTGCTTACCCGCAAACGACCGTGCGCGGATCCTGCGACGAAATGCAGCCGGGAAACGAATTCGTTGGCGCAACTAGCCCGCGACCGGGACGCCGCACAAACGCGCCGACAACGTGCAGGATCGATGCGAAGACCCTACGATCGTGCCACTTATCGGCGCGTTCGCAGGGGGACAAGGGTCAACGCCCAGGCGTTGCGTCCCAGACCCCCAACCGCCCGCACATCCCGAACGCGCGCGGCTCCGGGCGCGGAACGCCGCGGACGACGGCGGAATCACCGAGGTGCGAGGCGTCCCCGGAAGCCAGCGCGGCCAGCTGCGACCGGGTGGTCTCAACATCCACCAACACAGTCTCACTCCACAGCCGCGACCACTCCTCCACACGCGGCCGCACCAGCGCAGCCGCCGCCGCGTAAAACGCCTCCAGAGGCCCGCGGTCGCCAAGAGACAGTGCGTCGAGCAACTCCGAATACCCCTTAAGCGCCAGGTCACGACGACGACGGGCCGCCGAAGCGCGCTCGGCCTCCGACCCGTCGGGCAGGGTAACGGCCGCGCGGTACTGCTCCGGGTCAGACACAACCGACAGTGGGAACGTAAGCACCGCATCCCCGGCTTCGGGCAGCCCGGAGTTCTGCATCACCGTAAGGATGTGAAGGTCGCCGGAGTTGATGAGCCGGTGCACCGTCCCAGGGCTGAACCACAGCACCGACCCGGCCGAAAGCGAATCCCGCGCAAACCCGGAAGCGGACAGCGTGTGCACCTCACCGGTCCCGCCGAGCACCACGTACCCCTCGTTCGACACCGTGTGTACGTGCGGGGTCCCGCCACGGTGACCGTCGCTGGTCTCCCACTCATACACGCGCAGGTCACTGAACCCGACAGCGCCCGGAAACAACGGGCCAGCAGTCACAGCGCAGCCTGTTTGGCGAGCCGCTCGATGTCGTCACGCCCGCAGATCCGGTCCACGAACAGGTACCGGTGCTGCAGCCGCAGCGTCTCGCCGGGTGCCAGCACAATCTCCTCATCGAACGACGGCGACGGCGCCAACGCGGCGAACGGCTCGCTGCGCACGAACCACTTCAACGGTATCGACGACGACGACGTCCCCGCCAACGCGACGATGGTCGCCCCGCCGTCGAGCTCGTCATGCGGCGCGGTCAAAGCGATCCACGGCGAAGAGACACCCATCATCGCTTCGCCCTCGACGCCGTCCGGTCCGATGATCGAGCACCCGGTCCACGCGCGCGGCCCGCGCCAGAAGAAGCCGGTGTAGCCCGCGTTGGGGCGCCCTGCCGTCGTCGGGCTGCCGAGGTCAAGGGAACGGTTGGAGATGTTGGTCAGTTCAGTCGTGAAGTCGAGCTGCCAGGATTGCTCCTCCACATTGACGTCGGAGAACACGGTCGAACGTTCCTCGGACAGCCAGCGCTCGCCCGAGGAGTTGCGCCAGGTGAGCGTCTCAGCGAGAGCAACGCGGTCAGGGGAGGCGGCAACGGCGGTGAATTCGTCGTGTTCGATCGACCCCAGGTTCTCCTGCCACTGGTAATCCGTGTCCGGTGAGAATGTGGGCCCGCCCCAGAAGTTCTGCCCCGACACATGCGACCACGTCATCTGCAGGCCCTTGTGCCAGCGGTGGTCCCACGGCCGGAATCCGGTCAGCGGCGCACCGCTCAGCGTCCGTAGCGGGTGGAGGTACGGCTTGGGTGCTTCGGAACGGGTTGCGGCGGGGATGAACACGTACGTCGCCAGGTCCACCGAGCCGTGGGACACCACCAGCTCGCTGTTACCCGGACGCCGTACGGAAAGCTCAGACATGTGTTGACTCCTTCAAAGGAACACCATTCATCGACCAGTAGAACGGATTATCCCGGGTCAGTTCACTGCGACGCACCCGCCGGCCCTCAAACGCCGACTGGTAAAGCCCGGCGATCAGCTCCAGCACCCGCCGGCCGTCGTGCCCCGAAGCAGCAGGGCGCTCGCCGCGTTCCAGTGACGACACCAGCTGCTCCAGTTGCACGGCGTGCGAGCTCGCAAGGTCCTCGGACGGCGCCCACACAGCCGCCTGGGCTGCATCCACGTGCGGGGCAGCCGTCCACGTCCAGTGAGAATTGTCGTACCCATAGAGGTGCTCGACCTCCACGGTGGCGTCGGCGAAGTCGAACCGCAGGTAGCTCGTTTCCCGCGGCGACAGCACGCTGTTCACCACCGACACTATGGCGCCGCTCTCGAAGGTGACGTGCGCGAAGGAGACGTCTTCGGTCTCGACGTCGTGGTGCAGAGTAGCGGCCGTGGCGCTGATCTCCGACCAGTCACCCAGCAGGGACAACAGCAGATCCATCTGGTGAATGCCGTGGCCCATCGCCGGCCCGCCACCCTCGGTTTCCCACTTGCCGCGCCACTCGACGTCGTAATACGCGGTATCGCGGTACCAGAGCGTATGGCAGATGCCCACCAGCGGCGCCCCAAGCGTTCCGTCCTCAACCTGCGAGCGAAGCCGCTGCGCCGCTGAGCCGAACCTGTGCTGAAAAACGTACGAGGCCCAGGGGCCGGCGTCGGACTCGTGCTCAAGGATCGCGTCATACTCCGCGAGCGAAAGCGTGGGCGGCTTCTCGCACCAGACGGACGCACCGGCGTCGAGCGACCGGATCACCGCATCCGTATGCGAACCGGGCGGCGTGCACACCAGCACCAGGTCCGGCCGCACCTCCTCGAGCATGTCCGCCACTGACGAGTACGACGACGGCGCGCCCCACTCCCGCGCCACCTCGCCGGCCCGCTCGGCGTCCATGTCGACCACGGCGGCAATTTCCACCCGGTCGCCGAGGCTGCGAAGCCCGGGCAGATGCTGGCCCTGCGCGATGCCTCCTGCCCCGACGACGGCGGCGCGGATTGGTTTGGGGATGCCCACTGGTGACCCTCTTCGTTGAGTTGATGACGCGAAATTGAACGTTGAGTTAGATGGTGCTCAGGGTCTTGCTGGGTTGAAAGGAATGCGTCTGCGCGGTGCGGCGGACGGCGGAGCGGATGTCCGAAAGGCTGGCTTCAGCACCGAGTGCGCCGTCGGCCCGCGCCTGCACCAGCACGTTCCCGAGCGCTGTCGCTTCAACCGGTCCGGCCACTACGGGCAGCCCGGTTGCATCCGCAGTGAGCTGGCACAGCAACCGGTTCTGCGATCCGCCGCCCACAATGTGCACCACATCGATCGGCTGGCCGCTCAGCTGTGCCGCCTGCGCGAGCGTGCGCGCGTAGACCTGCGCGAGGCTATCAAGGACGCAGCGCACGACGGCGGCGGGAGACTCAAGCGCTCCGCTCGCCGCGGCGCGGATGCGCTCCGGCATGTTGTTGGGCGGGATGAAGGTGTCCGAATCGGCGTCAATCAACGGCCCACCGGCGGGAAGTGCAGCGGCCTCTGCCAGCACGCCTTCGAGCGTGACGGCAGGCCCCCATTCACGCAGGCACTCCTGCAGCAGCCACAATCCGCCGCAGTTGCGCAGGTAGCGGATGGTGCCGTCGACGCCGCGTTCGTTGGTGAAGTTCGCGTCACGGCTGGCGGTGCTGAGGATCGGCTTCGCGAGTTCGACGCCGACCAGCGACCAGGTGCCCGAGGAGACGTACGCAAAACCCAGGTCACTTGCTGGAACAGCCGCGACAGCCGACGCCGTGTCGTGCGATCCGACGGCCACAACCCGCGTGCCGGCGTCGAGCCCCGTTCGTTGCGCGATGGTCGGAAGCACGGTGCCAAGCGTTTCCCCGGGCTGGATCAGCTCGGGGAACACGGACCGCTTCAGGCCGAGCGAGTCGAAGAGCTCTCCGGAAAACATCCCCGTCGATGCGTCCAACAATCCGGTGGTGGACGCGTTCGTGACCTCGCAGCGCCGCTCGCCAGTGAGCCAAACGCCCAACAGATCCGGGATCAGCAGGGCCTGCGTGCCCTCAAGCGATGGTTCGGCGGCCAGCTGGTACACGGTGTTGAACGGCAGGAACTGCAGCCCCGTGGTCGCGTACAGCTCCTCGAACGGCACGGCCGCGTGCACGGTGTCCACCACGCCAGCCGCCCGGGGATCGCGGTAACTGTGCGGCTCGGAGGCGAGTTCGCCGTCGTCGTGCACCAAGCCGTAATCCACAGCCCAGGTGTCGACGCCAACGCTCACGATGCGCTCACCGTCCGCCGCCGCGCGCTCCACCGCGAGGGTCAGCCCATGAAGCACCTGCCCGAACAGGCCCGTGGCGTCCCAACGCAGCGCGCCGTCG
Organism: Arthrobacter sp. TRD_SC_6; assembly: GCF_055361185.1. Classification (NCBI taxonomy): domain Bacteria; kingdom Bacillati; phylum Actinomycetota; class Actinomycetes; order Micrococcales; family Micrococcaceae; genus Arthrobacter; species Arthrobacter sp. TRD_SC_6. The sequence goes on along the minus strand of NZ_CM143953.1, from coordinate 551,381 downwards.
ACCTCCCGTGCACCGTTCGGAAAGCGATGAACGATTTCGAGCGACGGGCCGTCAGCACCCATCCGGCCGAGAATAACCCGGCCGGACGAAGCACCGATATCGATTGCCGCGTAAACCGCAGGCTTCGCGTGGTCCGAGTTCATTGCCGGGGCCTAGCGCAGGAACGCCGCGGCCACACCGGCGTCGACCGGCACGTGCAGGCCGGTGGTGTGCGAGAGTTCCGCTGAAGTGAGTACGACGGCGGCATTCGCCACGTTCTCGGGCAGCACCTCGCGCTTGAGGAGGGTGCGCTGGGCGTAGTACTCGCCGAGCTTTTCCTCATCCACACCGTAGACAGCCGCGCGCTTGGCACCCCAGCCGCCGGCGAAGATGCCCGAGCCGCGGACAACGCCGTCGGGGTTGATGCCGTTGACGCGGACGCCGTACTCGCCGAGTTCGGCGGCGAGGAGACGGACCTGGTGCGCCTGGTCGGCTTTGGTTGCAGAGTAGGCGATGTTATTGGGGCCTGCGAAGACAGAGTTTTTGGAGGAGATGTAGATGATGTCTCCGCCCATTTCCTGCTCGATGAGCACCTTCGCGGCTGCCTTGGACACCAGGAAGGAGCCCTTCGCCATCACATTGTGCTGCAGGTCCCAATCCTTCTCGGAGGTTTCCAGCAGCGGCTTGGAGATGGAAAGCCCGGCGTTGTTGACCACGAGGTCCAGTCCGCCGAAAGCAAGGACTGCTGCGTCGACGGCCCGCTGGACCTGCTCGGGGCTGGTGACGTCGGCCTGGACGCCGATAGCGACGTCGGGTCCGCCGAGTTCATCGGCCACAGCCTGCGCGTTGTCGAGGTTGAGGTCAGCGATGACTACGCACGCGCCTTCCGCGGCAAGCCGGGTGGCGATGGCCTTGCCGATGCCCGACGCGGCACCGGTCACCAGCGCGATGCGCGTGGCGTGGGACTTTGGCTTGGGCATCCGCGCCAGCTTGGCTTCCTCCAGAGCCCAGTATTCGATGCGGAATTTCTCGGCCTCATCGATCGGGGAGTAGGTGGAGATTGATTCCGCGCCGCGCATCACGTTGATTGCGTTGATGTAGAACTCGCCTGCCACGCGGGCGGTCTGCTTGTTGGCGCCGTAGGAGAACATTCCGACGCCGGGAACCAGGACGATCGCCGGGTCGGCTCCGCGCATGGCCGGGGAGTTCTCATCAGCGTGGCGTTCGTAGTAGCCGCGGTAGTCCCCGCGGTACTCCTGGTGCAGTTCCTTGAGACGCTTGATGGAGTCTTCGATGGATGCGTCCGCGGGCAGGTCCAGGACCAGCGGCTTGACCTTGGTGCGCAGGAAGTGGTCCGGGCAGGAGGTGCCCAGAGCCGCCAGCCGGGGATGCTCCGAGGCGCCCATGAAGTCGAGGACGACGTCGTCGTCGGTGAAGTGCCCAACCTGCGCCCGGTCGGTGGAGGCAATTCCGCGGATCACGGGCGCGAGGGCCGCAGCCTTGGCGCGTCGCTCTTCGGGGGCCAGGGCGCCGTAGCCCTCGAGGGGTTCACCGAAGGGGTTCGGGGCGCCGTTCTCGGCGAGGTAGCGTTCGGCGGTTTCGATGATCCAGAGGGAGTTCTCCTCTGCCTCTTCGGAGGTTTCGCCCCATGCTGTGATGCCGTGGCCGCCGAGGATGGTGCCGACGGCCTGCGGATTCTCGGCCTTGATGGCTGAGATGTCGAGCCCGAGCTGGAAGCCGGGACGGCGCCAGGGAACCCAGACCACCTTGTCGCCGAAGATTTTCTCGGTGAGGGCTTCGCCGTCGACCGCCGTGGCAATCGCGATACCCGAGTCCGGGTGGAGATGGTCGACGTGCGCGGCGTCGACCAGGCCGTGCATGGCGGTGTCGATCGAGGGAGCGGCGCCGCCCTTGCCATGGAGGGTGTAGTCGAATGCTGCGACCATCTCGTCCTCGCGGTCCAAGCCCGGGTAGACGTTGGTCAGCGCGCGGAGCCGGTCGAGGCGGAGGACGGCGAGGCCCTGCTCCTTGAGAGTGCCGAGGTCACCGCCGGAGCCCTTCACCCACATCAGCTCCACATTCTCCCCGGTCACCGGGTCCGTGTCGCTGCCCTTCGCAGACGTGTTGCCGCCGGCGTAGTTGGTGTTCCGCTTATCCGCTCCGAGGCGGTTGGAACGCTCGATCAAAGTCTTAACGGTCGGGTTAGGCTCTGCCGGATAGTTCACTACGTTCTCCATGGTTATGCACCCCATCCGGCCTGCTGGCCGCCTTGACGGTCAGCGTTGATTTTCTCCTGGTAGCCGCTTGCTGTGTACGCGGCCATGGGATCCCCGGGAAGGCCTCGGGATTCGCGCCATTCGGCCAGTGCCGGACGGACGTCGGTGTAGAAGGCGTCCATGAAGAGGGCGTTGGCTGCAAGCACGTCCCCGGCTTCCTGGGCAGTGGTCAGAGCATCGCGGTCAACGAGGAGGGCACGCGCCGTCATCTCCTGGACGTTGAGGACCGAGCGGATCTGGCCGGGGATCTTCTCTTCCAGGTTGTGACACTGGTCCAGCATGAGGGCCACACCGTTTGAGGGATCGAGCGCGCCGCCGCGGGCAACCTCGTACATGATGCGGAAGAGCTGGAACGGGTCAGCGGACCCGACAATGAGGTCATCGTCGGCGTAGAAGCGTGAGTTGAAGTCGAAGGAGCCGAGCTTCCCGAGGCGGAGCAGCTGGGCGACGATGAATTCGATGTTGGTACCCGGTGCGTGGTGGCCGGTGTCGAGGCAGACGAACGCCTTCTCGCCGAGGGCGAGGGTGTGGGCGTAGGAGGTTCCCCAGTCGGGAACGTCCGTGTGGTAGAACGCCGGCTCGAAGAACTTGTATTCGAGGACCATGCGCTGGTCATCTCCGAGGCGCTCGTAAACCTTCTGCAGGGAGGCATGCAGCCAGTCCTGGCGGGAACGCATGTCGCCCTGGCCCGGGTAGTTGGTGCCGTCAGCGAGCCAGATCTTCAGGTCCTGGGAGCCGGTGACGTTCATGACGTCGATGCACTCGTACATGTGGTCCAGTGCCTTGTTCCGCACAGCAGCATCGCTGTGGGTGAGGGAACCGAACTTGTAGATGTCGTCCTGGAAAGTGTTGCTGTTGATGGTGCCGAGCTTGATGCCGAGGCCCAGTGCGTATTCGGAGAGCTCCGAGTAGTTCTCCACCTTGTCCCATGGGATGTGGAGGGCAACTGAAGGAGCGAGGCCGGTCAGTTCGTTGACTTTCGCCGCGTCTGCGATCTTCTCATGCACAGTGCGGGGTGTGCCCTCGGTCTGGAACACCTTGAACCTGGTGCCGGAGTTGCCGTACGCCCAGGAGGGCACCTCGATGGCAAGGTTCTCCAGCACCGGCGCTATGCGGCTTAGGTCCACCATTACTACTCCAAATCTTTGGCAGGCCGGCCTCTCAGCCGCCGCACGTCGTCGTCGTCGTTTGTCTGGATCGACTCTCCAATAAGTGACCATCAGGAACGTCAATCAGTCATCTGTTGGGGAATCGGTTTCAGTTGCGGTTTGAATCGATTCATTGTTTCGTTTCAAAGGTATCCTTGGCCTTACTGGGTGTCAAGCAATCGGCGCCGGGGCGGGCAAACCCCCAACCCTTTTTGGACATTACTGATTGTTTTGCGGAAGATTGCACCAAATACAAACGGGGGATCTCTCAGATGGTCAGTATCAAAGACGTTGCCGACCAGGCGCAGGTGGCGGTCGGCACGGTGTCCAACGTGCTCAACAACCCGGACCGGGTTGCCGAGAAAACGCGTGAGCGCGTGCTCAACGTTATTTCCGAGCTTGGGTTCGTCAGGAACGACGCTGCCCGGCAGTTGCGCGCGGGACTGAGCCGGACAATCGGCCTGATCGTGCTGGACGTCAGCAACCCGTTCTTCTCCTCTCTCGCGCGTGCCGCGGAAGACCGCGCCGCCGAATCGGACAGTACGGTGCTGCTTGGCGACAGTAGTCACGACTCTGTCCGCGAGGGCCGTTACCTGGACGTCTTCGAGCAACAGCGCGTCAAGGGCGTGCTGATCTCTCCGGTCGGCAACATTGACGCCCGGCTGGACCAGTTGCGGATACACGGCATATCCGTGGTGCTGGTGGATCGCCTCGACCCGCAGCGCCGCGTGAGCTCGGTGTCCGTGGATGATGTGGCGGGCGGATACATGGCCGTCAAGCACATGCTCTCCCGGGGCAGGCGGCGGATTGCCTTCATCGGCGCCTCGACGGATATCCAGCAGGTCGCGGATCGTCTGACCGGCGCCCAGCAGGCCATTGATGAGCAACCCGGTGCGGAACTCGAGGTGGTCGAGGCGGCTGCCATGACGGTGCTGGCCGGCCGCGCGGCAGGGGAACTGCTCGCCGAGCGGGGGCGTGAGGGGCTGCCGGACGGCATTTTCTGCGCCAACGACCTCCTGGCGATCGGCGTCATGCAGGCCGTGCTGCTGATCCGGGGCCTCCGGATACCCGAAGACCTGGCGCTGATCGGTTACGACGACATCGACTTTGCGCAGTCCGCCGTCGTCCCCCTCTCCACCGTGCGGCGACCCACCGAACTGATGGGGCGCACCGCCGTCGAACTCCTGCTCGAAGCCATCGAGGACAAGCGCGGCGAAAGCCGCCAGGTGATCTTCCAGCCTGAGTTGGTCAGCCGGGGAAGTACGCTGTAAAGCTGCCGGCATTCACCAGCCGCTGATGCGGCGTGAGCATATGGTCCCTCCCGTGGCCGCAGTGTTCCATCCTCTCCGGGGTTACCCAGGGGATGCAGATCGACATCACACAGAGCGCCTCTGGTGCAATGCTGGTCCAGTGGTGAAGGATTCTCAGACTGTCCACTCATCGAGTCAGCGGAAACGGCTACCTACTGGCGCCAGCCTTAGCTATTCCTGCTGAGTCGATGCGCGTGGGGCGCCAGAAGAGCAGTGATAGCATCACTAGCCTAATCTTGAATCGATTCACTCGCACTCAATGAGGAGAACCATGCAACGCGTTTGCTTCCAGCTGCAGGTCAAGCCCGAGCGCCTCGAGGAGTACAAGGAGCGCCACGCCGCCGTCTGGCCGGACATGGTCCGAGCGCTCAAAGACACGGGGTGGAACAACTACTCCCTGTTCCTCCGTCCGGACGGTCTGCTCATCGGCTACGTGGAGTCGGAAGACTTTGCCGCTGCGCAGAAGGCCATGGCGGAAACCGGTGTCAACGCCCGCTGGCAGGCCGAAATGGGCGAGTTCTTTGTGCAGCTCGATGGCCGCCCGGATGAAGGGTTCCTCCAGCTCGAAGAAGTCTTCCACCTTGAGGACCAGCTCTAGCGCCAAACCCGCCGATCTAGTGCAAAATCCGTAGCATCGAGACAACGAACGTGCAGCCAGGCAACGGATCCAGCCCAGACGCTCGAAGGAGCACCAAAATGACCCCGAACCTCCGCGCCGTAATCCTCGGCACCGGCGCAGTCGCGCACCTGCACGCTGAGGCGCTGGCGAAGATCGACGGCGTCACGCTCGTTGCGTCGGCGGACCCCAGCCAGGAGCGCGTCGACAGCTTCAACGAGCGCCACGGCATCCCCGCCGGGTACGGCACCCTGGAGGAGCTGCTCGCGGAGGAGGCCGCCGACGTCGTGCACGTTTGCACTCCGCCTGCCGGGCACGCAGGCCAGACGAAGGCCGCGTTCGACGCCGGTGCCCACGTTGTCGTCGAGAAGCCGCCAGCGCTGTCACTGGCTGAGGTCGACGCGATGCAGACGGCCGCCGAGGAAGCCGGGCGGCAGCTCGCCGTCGTCTTCCAGCAGCGCACCGGCACTGCGGCGGCGCACGTGAAGCGGTTGCTCGACGCGGGTGAGCTCGGCCGGCCACTCACCGCCATCTGCCACACGCACTGGTACCGCGGCGCCGAGTATTTCGACGTGGACTGGCGCGGAACGTGGAAATCCGAGGGCGGCGGGACCACGCTCAATCACGGGATTCACCAGATCGACCTGCTCGCTTACCTGCTGGGGGAGTGGAACTCCGCGAGCGGTCAACTGTTCCGCCTGGACCGGGATGTGGAGACGGAGGACACCTCCTGTGGTGTGGTGGTTTTCGAGAGCGGGGCTGTTGCGTCTGTGCTGACGACGGTGCTCGCACCGCGGGAATCAAGCCTGATCCGCATCGATACGGAGCACGCCACCATCGAGCTCGAGCATCTCTACGGGCACAACCACGCGAGTTGGAAGATCACCCCGGCGCGTCACATTGATTCCGCGCAGGCCGCAGGTTGGGCGCTGCCCGACGTCGAGGTGCCCAGCGGCCACGACGCACTCTTGAGCGAGGTGTACACCTCGCTGAAAACCGGCTCGGACGTGCCGCCTGTTGCCGCCGATGCAACCCGCGCGATTGAGATTGTCGCTGCCCTGTACGCTTCCGCCGGCCGCGGGGCTCCGGTCACCCGCGCGCAGCTCGCGGCGCCCGAGTTTCGGGGTGGCATGCAGGTCCCTGTCACCGATCTCCGCCCGGTTCGGTGAGCGCGCCGCTGCTGCGGGACCCGCTCGGCGGCCCCACCGACCCCGCGGTCATCCGGAACGAACAGACCGGCCAGTGGTGGATGTTCTACACCCAGCGCCGGCCCGCGGATTCAGGTGCCGGCGTCGAATGGGTTCATGGTTCACGGATCGGCATTGCCGTGTCCGACGACGACGGCGCCCGCTGGGTTTACCGCGGCGTCGTTGACGGTCTGGATCCGGCCGGGTCACAGGGCGTCAACACGCACTGGGCGCCGGAGGTGGTGTGGGACGGGTCGAAGTACCACATGTACCTGTCGTGGATCCGCGGCGTTCCATCCTCCTGGGCTGGGCATGAGCGGCGCATCGCGCACCTGGTCAGCGCCGATCTTGAGCGGTGGGAGCACCGCGGCTTCCTCAAGTTGAGCTCCCAGTATGTGATCGACGCCGCCGTCGCCCGCACGCCCGACGGCCTGTTACGCCTCTGGTACAAGGACGAGGCCGATGGTTCGACCACGTGGTCCGCGGTCAGCTCCGACTGGGACAGCTGGAGTGTTGATGGCCAGGTGATCGGCGGCGATCCGCATGAGGGGCCGAATGTCTTCGCGCTCGGCGGCTCGCTGTGGATGATCGTCGACGAGTGGCGCGGGCAGCGCGTCTACCGGTCCGACGACGGCGTCGAATGGTCCGCGCAGGGCCTCGTTCTGGACGCTTCCGGCACACACCCGGACGACCGGCAGGTGGGGCGCCATGCCGACGTCGTCGTTCGCGGCGAGGACGCGGTGGCCTTCTACTTCACGCATCCCGAGTGGGATGGCAGCAACGACGTCGAAGGGCAGGCGGGCGCGATGCGGCGTTCGGAGCTGCACCGGGCGCGGCTGTGGGTCGACGACGACGGCGTGCTGCGCTTCGACCGGGACGCTCCGGTGGATGCGTTATAGTTTCACCCCTCCGTTGAGTGCGCAGATAACACGCTTTTCAGCGCCCCGATCATCCCAATTAGTCCGATTGTCCTCGAACCACTGGTCCGTCGGTGGCGAGTTTTGTGCGTTCACTACCTCACCTGCGCGTTGCCCGGGGCGGGGGCAGTACGCCCGACCGTCAGCCAGAGAAGGGCGCCAACAATCGGCGCGGCGATGATGACGAGCAACCAGAGCAGTCGCTGAACCGGTGTGTAGCGCCGGTTGCGGGCAAGGCTTACGACGGCGGCAACCGCCAGTGCGAGCGCGGCAAGCGCCAGCGCGGTCACGGTCCATTCCCAGGTGGTTGGCATGAGCGGGTTCTGCATTGTGCCCCTTGGCGGCTGGCGAGACATTGAACCCTCATTGTTTCAGAGGCTGCATGGCGGACTGGCCGGAACGGACGGGACGGTGAGCAACCCGGACGAGGTGAGGGGAGTACTGCTCTACGCTGACCGGCCTGCTACCGGCCGTGTCCAGGTTGCTCTCCTGTTTAGGGAAGCCGGTCTCGGCTGGCCCCATATCTTCGATCGATTCGGTCCAGTGCGCCCGATTACCGCGTGCAGATGAAGATATCGATCGATCCTGCGAGGTAGGGGGCAACACCCCAACCAGCCGGTACAGCCCGCACGGCATCAAAATCAACCCTTGACCTCTCTCCGTCACTTCCCCTACGGTAGAGAAAGCGTTTTCCGTTGAAAGGATTCAAAGATGACTCCGCGCTTTCGCCACATCCCCGTCCCAGCAACTCTTGCCCTGAGTGTCGCCCTGATCGCGGGAGGTGGCGGCGTTCCTGCCGCTGCGGCCCCCGCTCACGGAACCAAGCAGGACGCTCAACTCGGCATCCAACTGGAGCACCTCGACCGAGGCCTGGTCGCCGCCAGCACGTCCGAGGGAACGTTCCTCAGCTGGCGCCTCCTGGCCACCGAGGTGACCGGCGCCAACGCCACCGGCCAGACCGGCTCCGACTTCGCCGTCTACCGCAACGGCGAGAAGGTCGCCACGGTCACAGACAGCACCAACTACCTCGACGCCGGGGCCGAAGCCGGCGCAACCTACCAGGTTGCCGCCGTCGTCGACGGTGTGGAACTCAGCCGCAGCGCTGAGGTGACCCCATGGTCGCAGGGCCATACGGACATCCCGCTGCAGAAACCGGCCGACGGCGTTACGCCCGCAGGCGAGCCGTACACCTACGCGGCGAGCGACATGAGCCTCGGCGATGCCGACGGCGATGGCGACTACGAGTACGTCGTCAAGTGGGAGCCATCCAACTCCAAGGACGTCTCGCAGGTCGGGTATACCGGCAACACCTACGTTGATACGTACACGATGGAAGGGTCGCTGCTGCACCGCATCGACCTCGGCGTGAACATCCGCTCGGGCGCGCATTACACGCAGTTCATGGTCTACGACTTCGACGGCGACGGCCGCACCGAGATGATGATGAAGACCGCGCCTGGCACCACGGTCACCACCTACACCGACGGCGTCGCGGGCGAACCCGAGTTCATCACCATGCCCAAGGAAGACGTCAAAGCCGGCTTCTCGAACGAAGACGACTACCGCATGAGCGCCCCGGACTACTACGAGCACGTGGTCGGCATGTTCAAGGCCTGGCACGAGCACCCCGAGGTTGTGGCAGGAAATTGGCCTGCAACCCTCGAGGAGGCTTTCGGTATCGAGCCGCGCCACGACTACCCGCTCTCCGACGCCGATGCCCGCTCCATGGCCGACTACTTCATGGACGTCTACGCACCGAGCCGCAGCGGGCGCAACAACCTGCGCGCGTTCGAGGGCTTTATCATCACCGGCCCCGAGTACCTGACAGTGTTCGACGGCGCAACGGGCGAAGAGCTCCAGACCGTCGACTATGAGCCTGGACGGCACGACGACGGCCTCATGTGGGGCGACTACGCCATGTCCCGCATCGAGCCGGGCAACCGCGTGGACCGCTTCCTCGCGGGCGTTGCTTACCTGGACGGGCAGCGGCCCTCCGCGGTATTTGCCCGCGGTTACTACACCCGGACCACGCTGGTGTCCTACAACTGGGACGGCAAGAACCTCTCCAAGGTCTGGGACGTGGACAGCGGCTGGACGCCGATGACCAACCCGTTCAACGACGGACCTCACGGCCGGGACGGAACCGACCCCGAGTTCGGCTCGATCACGACGCAGGGCTTCCACTCGCTGAGTGCCGCGGACGTCGACGGCGACGGGCGGCAGGAAATCGTCTACGGCGCTGCGACGATCGACGACGACGGCTCGCTCCTTTACAGCTCGTTCGACACCATGCCGGACGCCAGCGCTGCGCCGGGCACCGAGGCACGTCTGGGTCACGGTGACGCAATGCATGTGACGGACATCGACCCAAACCGCCCGGGACTGGAGATGTGGACCGTACATGAAGGCGGGCGCTTTGCACCGTACGGTTCGGCAATGCGCGACGCCGCCACAGGTGAGGTGCTTCACGGCGCCTACTCCGGCCGGGATACCGGCCGCGGCATGATTGGCGACGTACGCGCCGACGTCGACGGCATTGAAGTGTGGGCAGGAATGCCTAACGGCTCGCTCGGGTCCGGTCTGCTGAGTTCCGACGGCGACCAGTTGGACACCCGCACACCAGGCACCAATCAGAGCATCAAGTGGGCAGCAGACATGACCACGCAAATCGTCAACGGCTCCGGCAACGCAACGCCGACCATCGACGACTGGACCCGTGGCCGCCTGCTTACCGCCGAAGGAACGCGCACCAACAACGGAACCAAGGGCAACCCCGCGCTTGTGGCAGATGCCTTCGGCGACTGGCGTGAGGAGCTGTTTGTCCGTACGGCTGACAGCTCGGCGATCCGCGTGTACCTCAGCACCGAGGTTACTGAGCACAAGCTCACCACGCTGATGCACGATCCCCAGTACCGCGCAGAGGTTGCTCGCCAGAACACCTCCTACAACCAGCCGTCCTACACGAGCTACTACCTTGCCTCGGACATGGACTTCTCGGAGGTGCCGGTACCGGACGCGTGGACGCCAGGCATCGTCGCTGACCTGCAGCGTACGCTTGACGCCCTCATCGCCAGCGGCGATGTGTCCGGTCCGGTAGCAAAGCAGTTGCAGGCCGCGCTCGCCCAGGCTCAGGCCGCCGTCGAGCAGGGCAACACCACCAACGTCGGTAAGGCGATGGACAAGTTCGTGAAGTTCCTCAACCAGGGCAAGAAGCCCGACGTCGTAAGCGACACCGCCCGCGCGGTGCTCGGGAACGGCGCGAATACGGTCCTCGGAATGGTGCGGTAGCTCCGGGGTCATTGCAAGACAGGGCGGGCTCGGCGTATGCCGGGCCCGCCCTGTCTGTTTTAAGCCGCTTGAGGTGCCCCTCGCGGTCGGCGCCTCCAACTGCACCTCGCCAACGGATCCGCTGCCTAGGCGCAGGTCCGTTGTGTGGAGACAACCCCGTCTGCGGTAAAGTGACGGATTCGTTGCCTCAGCACGCGGCGCTACGCCGAAGCGAAGATCTCCCGCTGGAACCGGATGTGCTCTGCGGCCTGGGCCGCGCCGCCGTTCTCGTGGCCGTTGTAAGGGAACACGTTCATGGCCTTCGGCCCGGCGTAGTGGTTGTAGGCCGCGTACACGCACGACGGCGGGCAAACGTCATCGAGCAGGCCCACCGAGAAGAGGGCTGGCAGCTTGGCGCGGGAGGCGAAGTTGACGCCGTCGAAATAGCCCAGGGTATTGAAGATTTCCTCCTCGCGTCCGCGCTGTACGCCGAGGAACCGGACCAGCTCTCCGTAGGGAGCTGTGTCGACAATTTCCGTCGCACGCCGGATGTGGGACAGGAACGGTACATCCACAATGGCCGCAAGCGGCGCATGCTCAAGCACCGTGGGGGAGAGCGCAGCCGAAGCCAGCGCAATGGCGCCACCCTGGCTCCCGCCCGAGATCAACACCCGCGCAGGGTCGATGAACGGGTGGGCCTGTGCCGCCTCGACCGCGCGCACAGCGTCGGTGAACAGCCGCCGGTAGTAGTAGGTCTCCGGCGAGTCTATGCCCAGAGTCAGGTGGCCACCGAGGAAGGGACCACTCACCCCAGGGTCCGGCGTATCGCCGCTGCGGTGCCCTGCCCCCTGCCCGCGCAGGTCCATGACAAAATGCGCGACGCCGGCACTTGGGATAGCGGTCCACTCCCCGAGGAGGCTGCGGCCTCCGCCGTATCCGATATACGTGACGACGGCGGGAAGCGGGCCGGTTGCCGAGCGCGGCCGTAGCATCCAGCCCTTGATGGGATGGCCGCCGTAGCCGGCGAAGGTTACGTCCTCGGTGACGAGCTCGCTATAGCCGGCGTCGACCTTCTCAAAGCGTGCGTCCAGATCGAAGGTCGCGGCTTCGGCGAGAGTGGCCTCCCAGAACGAGTCAAAGTCCGAGGGTTCGGTGCGCTCCGGACGGTACTGCTGAAGTTCATCAAGGGGAAGGTCGAACTGCGGCATCGGTATCCTTCGCTGTTACGTAGGGGAAAGGTTTCGAGAACGTGTCCGAGATGTGTCCGTGAAAGGTCTCGGATGTATCACGGATCACACTATTCTAGGAGTAAGCCTTGCAAATTGAGACGATTCAATTTAGTCTCTATGGAGAGCGCTTTCCCGTGAGGTACACCACAGTACCAGCGGACCAAAGAGCTTCATCTCAATTCTGAGCCGTTCCCAGGAGGACAAAGATGTTCAATAAGCTCTCACGACGCGCCGGGTCCGGCGTAGCAGTCACAATGGCTGCAGCCCTCATGCTGACAGCATGTGGAGGAAATGGCGGAGGGGAAGCCGGAGGCACCCCCGACCCCAACGAAGAAGTAACCCTCAACTTCACCTGGTGGGGTAACGAGGATCGCGCAGAGCGCTACAACGAGGCGATCGCCCTGTTCGAGGAAGCCAACCCGAACATCGACGTCAACGGAACCTTCATGGACTTCCCCGCTTACTGGGAGAAGCGCCAGACCGAGGCTGCAGGTGGCGGTCTCCCCGACGTCATGCAGTTCGACTACAGCTACCTTCGCCAGTACGGCGAGAACGGTTTGCTCCTCGACCTGAGCGGGTTCGAGGGAAACGGGCTGACCACCGACTCCATCGACGAAACCCTGATGGCTACCGGCAAGCTCGAGGACCAGACGCTCGGCGTTCCGACCGGTTACAACGCCTGGTCGCTCTTCGAGAACCCGGCATTGATTGAGCAGGCCGGCGTCGAAGGGTACGAAGGCGGCACCTCCTACGAAGACTACGAGGCCTACATGGCCAGCGTTACGGAAGCGACCGGCGGCGAGGTCTACGGCGGAACCGACTACACGGGTCGCATCCAGAACTTCGAACTGCAGCTGCGCCAGGAAGGCCGCGAACTCTTCACCGAAGAGGGCGAGCTCGGCTTCACCCAGGAAGAACTGGCCGAATTCTGGAGCAGCACCCAGGACCTGCGTGAAAACGTGACCATCCCGGCCCGCCAGCTGGAAGAAGTTTTGCCCAAGTCGGGCTTCGGGTCGAACCTCACGGCCAGTGAGATGACCTGGTCCAACTTCATGGGTGGCTACCTCGCGGACACCGGAGCTGAGGATCTCACCATCCTGGCTCCTCCGACCAACGATCCCTCAGCCAAGGACCTCTACCAGAAGCCGTCCATGCTGCACGCGGTATCCGCTGGGACCGAGAACCCTGAAGCTGCGGTTGCCTTCGTTGAGTTCCTGATCAACAGCCCCGAGGTCGGCGCGATCTTCGGAGCATCGCTCGGCGTTCCTGCTTCGGAAACGGCGCTCGAAGGTGCAGCGCTTGAAGGCCCTGAACTCGAAGTCAAGGAATACCTCGACTCGGTTGCTGACCGTATCGGTGAGCCCCCAGCAGCACCTGTAGTTGGTTACGGTTCGCTCGAGAACACCTTCCTGACCCTCGGGACCTCGATTGGCCTCGACGCCATCACTCCTGAGGAAGCAGCACAGCAGTTCTTCGATGAGGCCGCCGTTACGCTCGGCAGCTGATTCGATCCGACCGCAGTATAGGAGCAGTTCATGACCACGGGATCGGCGCACGCGCCAACACAAACCCGCAATACCGCCGAATCCGGCACTCGTCCGGCGGGCAACCGCCGGACGGGTGGGTCTTCCAACCGCAGGCGCAAAGGTAATGGCGACAACCTCGCCGGTTACCTGTTCCTCTCGCCCTGGTTGATTGGGCTGTTCGCCCTGACGCTGGGCCCCATGTTGTTCTCGCTCTACCTGGCCTTCACCGATTACAACCTCTTCAGTTCACCGCAGTGGTCCGGCCTCGGCAACTTTGAGCGCATGGCCGGTGACGAAGTCTTCTGGGGTTCGGTTCAGATCACCCTGATCTACGTCCTCGTCGGTACACCGATCAAACTGGCTGCCGCACTCGCTGTCGCGATGCTTCTGAACTTCAGGTCCAAAGGCACCGGCTTCTTCAGGTCCGCGTTCTACGCACCCAGCCTCATCGGAGCTTCGGTCTCCATCGCGATCGTCTGGCGGGCAATGTTCTCCTCGGATGGTCCGGTGGACAGTGGCCTGAGCCTGTTCGGCATCAACCTCGGCGGCTGGATAGGCGTTCCCACGCTCATCATGCCGATGATGATCCTCCTCGCGGTCTGGCAGTTCGGCGCCCCCATGGTCATCTTCCTGGCCGGCCTGAAGCAGGTCCCGGCCGAGCTTTACGAAGCCGCCTCTGTGGACGGCGCAAAGGCATGGCGCAAGTTCATCAGCGTCACTCTGCCGATGCTTTCCCCTGTGATTTTCTTCAACCTGCTGCTCGAAATGATCGGTGCATTCCAGGTGTTTGCCTCGGCGTACATCATCGGCTCGGGCACTGGCGGCCCGGCTGGCGCCACGAACTTCTACACCGTCTACCTCTACACCCGGGCCTTCACGAACAACCAGATGGGCTATGCATCAGCGATGGCCTGGGTGCTCCTGATTGCCGTAGGGCTCCTCGCATTCATCCTTTTCCGCACTCAAAAGAGCTGGGTGCACTACGGAGGTGACACAAAGTGACCGCGACTAATGTGCCAATAACCAATGGACCGACTGCACCGGTGCAGCCAGCCAGGAAGCGCCGCCAGCCGCGACGGAAGACGGCATCGACGGTCGCCTGGGTCATCGGAATCGTGCTGCTGACCGCCCTTGTGCTCTACCCACTCATCTGGATGATCTCGGCGTCGTTCAAGCCCAGCTCCGAGTTTGGTGCGAATCAGACCTTCTTCCCCGAGAACCCGACGTTCGACAACTTCGTCAAGGTGATGGAAGGCGTTGCGGGTATCCCCACCTGGAAGTTCTTCTGGAACTCCACCATCCTCGGCATCGGCGCTGTGATCGGCACGGTCATCTCCTCCTCCATGGCGGCCTACGCGTTTGCCCGTATGGAATTCAAGGGCCGTCCACTGTTCTTCACCATGATGATCGGCACCCTGCTGCTGCCGTTCCACGTGCTGATCATTCCGCAGTACATGATCTTCCGTAACCTCGGCATGATCGACACCTTCTTCCCGCTGCTGATCGGAAAGTTCCTGGCCACGGAGGCGTTCTTCGTGTTCCTCATGGTCCAGTTCATCCGTAACCTGCCCAAGGAACTCGATGAGGCCGCACGCATTGACGGCTGTGGACACTGGCGGGTCTTCTGGTCCATCACTATCCCGCTGATCAAACCCGCACTGATTACGTCCTCGATCTTCGCGTTCATCTGGAGCTGGAATGATTTCCTCGGCCCGCTGCTCTACCTGAACTCACCGGACAACTACCCGTTGCCCCTTGCTCTGCGGGTATTCAATGACCAATCGAGTGCTTCCGACTACGGCGCAACCGTAGCGATTTCGGTCCTTGCACTCCTACCGGTGATGCTGTTCTTCATCATCTTCCAGCGGTTCCTCGTGGCCGGTGTGGCCACCCAGGGCCTCAAGGGATGACAGCCCGCAGCCTTCGCGGACAGCGTGAACCGCGTGGTTTGAGCCGCAAGCGAGAACTTCCCGACGGCACCCAGCTCAAGTGGCCGGGTGCCGAGGGGAAGTTCGCGCTGTTCGCCGAAGTGCTGTGGATGGGAATCCTCACCGTCGCTGGCGGACTGCTGATCATCACGCTTCCCGCCGCGATCGCTGCCTCCACCCGCCACCTGCACCGCTACCTGCTGGCCGAGCGCTCCACGCTCGGCCAGTGGTGGGCGGATTTCCTGTCTGCGCTCCGCACCGGCTGGCTGGTGGGACTGGTGACGACGGCGCTCGCCGCCGTCCTGCTCATCAACCTGGTGATTGCCGGGTCACGGCTGCTCCCGGGCTGGCCCCTGATTTTCGGCTTCGCGCTCCTTGCCCTGACCGTGCTCATCCTCGCGCTGCTGCAGTCAGCGGTTCGCTGGACACCGCAGGCGGGTTGGCGCCAGGCCATCCGCGAGGGTTTCCGGAGTTTGACCGCTGATGCCGGCGCCATCGTGCCCCTGCTGGTCGCCGTCGTCCTCGCGATCGTAGTGACCTGGCAGCTCCCGCCGCTTGTGGTGCCGGGACTTGGTTGCCTTGTTTTTGCCGTGCTCGTCGTGAAGGAACGCGAGCGCAAGCGTTAGGTTTTGAACACCCACCCGAAAGGACACCCCACCGTGCATTACGGCGGCGATTACAACCCTGAGCAGTGGCCGGAATCAGTCTGGCCTGAGGACATCGAGCGCATGCGGGAGGCCGGGGTCACCATGGTGAGCCTCGGGATCTTCGCGTGGGCAAGGATTCAGCCTGCTGAGGATGTGTACGACTTCGAGTGGCTCGACCGGGTGATTGGCCTGCTGCATGAGGCGGGAATCGCCGTCGACCTCGCGACTGCGACGGCGTCGCCTCCTCCGTGGATGACTGTCGCCTACCCGGACATCCTCGCGGCGGACGAGAACGGTGCACCTTACTGGCATGGCAGCCGGCAGCACTACGCGCCGTCGTCGTCGTCGTACCGTCGTCTTGCCGCGGCTCTGGTGCAGCGGCTCGCGGAACGGTACGTGGACCACCCCGCGGTGGTGCTCTGGCATGTGAACAACGAGTACGGGTGCCACCTGAACCTGGATTACTCGGACTCCGCGAGGGATGCTTTCCGCGGGTGGCTGCAGAAGAAGTACGGCTCGCTTGACGCGCTGAACGAGGCGTGGGGCACCTGGTTCTGGGCGCAGCACTATGAGTCCTTCGACCACATCTTCCCGCCGCGGAAGGCTCCATACAGCCACAATCCGGGCCAGTTGCTCGACTTCCGGCGCTTCACGTCCGACATGCTGCTCGAGTGCTACCGGATGGAGCGGGACATCATCCGTGCCGCCGGGGCAACGCAGCCGGTCACCACCAACTTCATGGGTGCCTTCAAGCCCGGGAACTACTGGGAGTGGGCTGCCGAGATGGATGTCATCTCCGACGACTGCTACCCCGACCCCAACGACGCCGAGAGCTTCCGCGCCGGCGCCTTCCAGCGGGACCTGATCCGCTCCTTCAAGCCCGAGGTTCCCTGGCTGCTGATGGAGCAGTCCACCAATGCGTTGAACTGGCGCCCGACCAACGCCCCCAAGGCTCCTGGCCAGATGCGCGCGCTGTCCTTGCAGTCGGTTGGGCGCGGCGCCGATGGCGTGTTGTTCTTCCAGTGGCGGCAGTCCCGCGCCGGTGCGGAGAAGTTCCACTCGGCTATGCTGCCGCACGCAGGAACGTCCACGCGGACGTGGCGTGAGGTTGTGCAGCTGGGCCTGGAGCTCGGCTCCCTCCCTACCCTGCCGGCCGGTTCGCGTGACGCACGGGTTGCGATCGTGTTCGACTGGGAAAACTGGTGGGCCATCGAGGCCCCTGACCACCCCGTGATCCTTGACTATGTTGCTTGCGTGCAGCGCTGGTACTTCGCGATCCACCGCCAGCACGTGCAGGTGGACTTCGTGCAGCCGACGTCGGACCTTGGTTCGTATGCGGTGGTCATCGCGCCGCAGTTGTATTTGCTCCGTTCAGAGGGTGCCGCCAACCTGACCCGCTTTGTGGAGGGTGGCGGGCACCTGCTTGTCACCGCGTTCAGCGACGTGGTCGACGAAAACGACCGCTTCCGCGAGGGCGGCTTCCTGACCCAGCTTGGCCCCGTGCTGGGTGTGTCGGTGGAGGAGTTCGGCGCGTTGGTTGCCCCTGACTCAGCCGGACCGGGACAGCGTTCGGCGCCGGTTTCGCTTGGTGGATCGGACTTCGAGGGGCAATTCCTCGCCG
This sequence comes from Arthrobacter sp. TRD_SC_6, assembly GCF_055361185.1. NCBI lineage: Bacteria > Bacillati > Actinomycetota > Actinomycetes > Micrococcales > Micrococcaceae > Arthrobacter > Arthrobacter sp. TRD_SC_6. The sequence goes on along the minus strand of NZ_CM143953.1, from coordinate 533,730 downwards.
AGGAGATTGCCGCCACCGACGCCGAGGTGCTTGCCACCTTCAGCGGCGGCCGGACCGAGGGTATGCCTGCGTTCACTGCTCGTTCGTCCGGCGCGGGCCGCGCCTACTACCTTGCGACACTGCCCGACGACGACGGCGCCCGCCTGGTGAGCGCGCACGTGTTCGCGGGTGCCGGCGTCGTACCGGTTCTGGACGGGCTGCCCGAGACGGTCGAGGTCGCCCAGCGCGGCGACGTGCTGACCGTGATCAACCACGGCGCTGATGGCGTCGCGATCGAGGTTGCGGGGACCGATCTGCTGAGTGGGGAATCCGTGGACAAGGTGCACCTGGAGTCGTTTGGGTACGCGCTGTTGCGGCAGAACTAGCCGGGCAATAGGAGCGTCGGGACTCCCGGCGCGCCTATTGCCTCGCGCGGCGGTCCTCGATTTCCAGCACCAGTTCCGCGTGCGCCGCGTCGGTGAGCTTGTACCAGCGCATGGCCACGAGGGCGAGTAGGAGAATGAGGGCCGGAGCCAGACCAGCGGCGATGCGGATGCCAAGTTCAGCCTGGGCGCTCTGGGTCGCCGCTCCAGCCTCGTAACCGCCCCACGCCAGAGCGAAAGCGGCAAGCGCGCCGCCGAGAGCCATTCCGATTTTCCGTGTGGAGGACAATAGGGCGTAATTGGTGCCGTCGGTGCGGTGGCCGCTGCGCCACTCCCCAAACTCGACGGTGTCTGCCACGAGCGTCCACATCAACATGCTGATGACGGCTGCTCCCAACAAGCTCAACATGATGCCCGCGAGGGCTATCCAGACGATCCCATCCGGCACCGCGAACACGAGGATACCGCCGGTAGCACCGGCGAGACCGCCTGTAACATAGACCGTCCGTTTACCCCACTTGTGGACCAGGCGCGGCATGACCGTTGCCGCACCAAGGGTGATGACCACCTGTGCGGCCGCCACGACGGCGAACAGGTCGAGTCGCTGAAAAACATCCCGAAGGTAGAAAAGCTTCGCCGTGTTGGTCACCACGTTGGAGGTCATGAACAGCAGCGAACTGATGCAGAGGGCCATCAACGGTCCGTTGCTTCGCAGCACCGTGACAGCCTGCCGCAGTGACAGATTCGGGCTCGACTGCGGGATCTGTTCCCGCGTCGACAGGGCCGTGAAGAGGTACAGGAACGTTCCAACGATCGCGAAGCCCACAGTAAGGACCGTCATGATGCCCTGGATGTCCGCGCCGCTCTCGAACTGGGGAGCGATGAGGATTCCAAGGAAGGCGCCGGTGCAGAGACCGCCGACTGTTCGAGCACTGGCGAGCCGCGCGCGGCCCCTGGGAGCCTGCGTCAGGGCGCCGGCCAAGGCACCATACGGAACATTGACCAGGCTATAGGCCAGGCAATACACGAAATAGGAGATGTAGGCGTAGAGCAGTTTGCCGGATGAATCAAGCGACGGAACGTGGAACACCACGGCACAGAGCACAAGCGGTGCCGCACCTAGAAGGAGGAACGGACGGAACTTGCCCATCCGGAGGCGGCGGTTCTGGTCCGCCATTCTTCCGGCGAACACATCGGTGAACGCGTTGAAGAGCCCTCCCAGAAGCAGGACTGTTCCGGCTGCAGCAGCAGGAATGCCCGCGGCGTCCGTGTAATAGACCAGCAGGAACATCCCGATGGTGCTGAACGTCATGCTGTTCGCTATATCGCCGGCGCCGTAAGCAACCACGCCAACCGTTGGGACCATTCCGGGAGGTGCTTGCTCCGGTGCGTCGCGTCTCACGGTCCTCTTTTCTAGGAATACCAGAAAACGTTTTCTTGACCCTATAGTTCGGAGTGGCGGCCCGTCAAAGAGTCGTAATGGTTTCGCTCAGGTGCGGGCAGCGGTCACGACGGCGGCCGTCGCCAGGATTGCCATCAAGACAGCCATGAGCGGGTAGCCGCCGAGCACGGCCGCGAGAGCCGGTCCCGCAGCTGGGGCGAGCGCGCCGACTACGGTGACCGGCGCCGCGAAGATCCCCTGCAGTGCGCCGAAGTTCTGTGTGCCCCACCTGTCTGAGACGGCTGTTGCCTGGAGGAGCGTGTTGCAGCCACGCACCATTCCGGCGACCACCGCGACGACAATCAGCAGGCCGGGCGGACCGGGCACCAGGGCCAGCGCCCATACACTCGCGGCTCCGGCGGCCGTGAGCACCACCGTTCGCCGTACTGCGGAGATCCCGGAGGGTAGCAGGGCGTACGCGACCCGGCCGATGACTTGCCCCACCCCAATGAGCCCAAACGCCAGGGCGGCGGTTTGATAGCTCATGCCGCGTTCCACAAACAGGATGATCAGGTTGAACGTCACGGCAAATAGGGCGAGCGTTGAGAGGGACATGGTGATCTGCAGCAGGAGGAATGAGCGGCTCTTTGAGACGGTCCTGGTGTCCTGCGGCTGGTTGCTTGTAGGGGAGCTGGGCCGCGCGGACCATCGGGCGTTCAGGAAGAACCAGTGCAGGGGAAGGGTCACCACCGCGAGGATTACGGCGAGGACGAGGTAGGCATTACGCCAACCGAGACTCTCGACCAGGACCGCGGTGACCGGAGCGAAGATGGTCGACGCGAAGCCTGCCACGAGGGTGAGGGTGGTAAGGGCGCGGACCCGCCGGGTTCCGTACCAGCGGGTGATGACAATGAACGCCGGCTGATAGAACACAGCCGCCTGTGCGAACCCCGCTATCACCCAGCCGGCAGCGAACACCGCGAAGTTTGGAGCTGCGCCGACCAGGAGCAGGGCGAGCACTCCGATCATGCTGCCGACCACCATCAACAGGCGTGGGCCGGTGCGGTCGAGCATCTTACCCACCCGCACGCCAGCGAATGCCGAGATGATCAGTCCAGCGGAAAACGCGGCGGTCATCGCGGGTATCGACCACCCGGTGTCCCGGTTGATCTGCACCAATGCCACCGGGAGGGAGTAGTACAGCAGGCCCCAACTGGTTGTCTGCGCGATGCACATGGCCACGAGGCCTCCGCGCGGGCGGTCACTACCGACGTCTGTCACTGTTCAACCCTAGGTTGTCCGAGGCGTGGCTCGGTATGCTGGCAGGCATGGGAATATTCCCGATGAAGTTCTGGTGTGCCACCTCGGTGATCCCGCGGCGGGCGTCCTGGTGAGGGCCCTCCTACGGTGTGGTGTTCTTGCCGGGCTGCTGCTGATGACCGGCTGCACCGGCAACGGCGAGGTGTCCGGTCCAACGCAACAGGCGCCTTCCGGGTCCGCGAGCCCGTCGATAACGTCGAGCCCGTCCAGCACCCCGAGCCCGTCGGTAACCCCGAGTCCGTCGACCGCGCCCAGCGCGTCGCTGAGCAGGCCATCGGCTACTGCCAAGTCGCTCGCCCCCGGCGAACTGATCGCGCTGAATCAGAACCTGATCGCGGTGTCCTGGGACAACAATGTCACCGAAGCTAGCCGGCTCATCGACGCCGGCGCTGACGTCAACTACGAGGACGAGACCCAACAAAGCGCCTTCCTCATCGCAGCGAGTGAGGGCTACGTCGAGCTCCTGGATCTGACCTTAAGCAACGGTGCGGACGTCCACGCCCACGACAGTTACAACGGCACCGCCCTGATCCGCGCTGCGGAGCGTGGCCACGCGGACGTGGTGCGGAGGTTGCTGGAGACGGACGTGGAAGTTAACCACGTCAACAACGTGGGTTGGACTGCACTGAACGAGGCGATCGTCTATGGCGATGGATCGGCCCGGTACGTGGAGACCGTGCAGCTGCTCGTCGAAGGCGGTGCCGACGTTCAGCTTCCCTCCAAGGGCGATGGTCTGACGCCCTTGCAGCAGGCCACGTCCCTAGGATTCCAAGAGATCGCAGCTATTCTGCGCCAAGCGACGGAAGAGTAGGCCGCGGACGCCGCCACAACAGCGGGAGACAGCTCCTTCGTCAGATACTTTGCGATACGCCGTAGTGCAGCTGGACCGCATACCCTGTTCACGACGAACACGAAGGAGTGAGCACAAGCAATGACGAGCGCAAGCATACCCACGCCTCAGCCGGAGCCAGCTGGAGGATCCCAGCCGCTGCCGGACGAAGGACACGTTTCCGCCGCGGTGGCCGATGTGGTCGCGGAGCGGGCCGGGCACCTGTTCGGCCTGATGGGCAACGGAAATGTATACCTGATCAGCCGCCTCACCAGGCGCGGTTTCCCATTTACGTCGGCGCGGCATGAGTCGGCAACCGTCGCCATGGCCGATGCGTATCACCGGGCCACCGGTGGTGTCGCTGCGGCAACCACTACTTACGGCGCCGGTTTCACCAACGCGTATACAACCCTGGCGGAGGCGCGCATAGCCCGGATCCCGCTGGTGCTCGTGGTGGGGGATGCACCGGCCAGCGGTCGGCGAAACTTTGACATCGACCAGTTGAAAGCCGCCGAGGCCGTCGGCGTGACCACGCTCGTAGCTGGTCCCGGCAACGCGGAAGCGATCACGCACCGCGCCTTCGACCTGGCGCTGCGGACCGTTCAGCCCGTGATCGTGGCCATTCCCTATGACCTTGCGAACGCGCCGCTTGCGGAACCCGAGCCACTTGAACCGCTGGCTCCGAAGGCCGTCTGGCCGCCCGAAGCGGAGGATCTTGACCGCGTGGCCGGGCTGCTTGCCGCAGCGCAGCGCCCAGTGGTCATCGCCGGCCGCGGTGTGGTTCTCGCCGATGCGGCTGCTCCGCTGCGAGCTATTGGTGACCGCCTTGGCGCGCTGTTCATGACGTCCGTCATGGCGATCAACGCGTTCGACAGCGAATGGGACCTCGGCGTAGCCGGCGGGTTCACCCGGCGCCACCGGCTCGCGGTGGCGCGGAAGGCCGACGTCGTACTGGTTGTCGGTGCGAGCATGAACATCTTCCAGACGCGCTACGGAACGCTGTTCCCGCCGGAGACGCTCATCATCCGCGTAGACAACGAACCGCAGGAGTCCCACCCGATTACCGTGGACTACATCCGGTCCGACATCGGGTCTTTCGTCGACGGCCTCCTGGATCGGGTGCAGCCGGCGTCGAAGCCCTGGCGTGAGAGCATCCCTGAGGTTGCGGGCGAGGAGTTCAGGTCCGCGCACCCCATCGAGGATCCCGTGGAGTTCGGCCCCGATGGTCGCCTGAATCCGCGAGCCGTGGTCGCTGCGCTCGAAGACATCCTTCCGAAGGAGCGCTCGGTGGTCATGGACGGCGGCCACTTCATCGGTTGGGCGCCGATGTACCTTTCGGTGCCGGATCCGCAGGCCATGATTCTGGTCGGTACGGCGTTCCAGTCCATCGGGCTCGGATTCGGGTCCGCTGCGGGCGTCTCGGTGGCGCGGCCGGAACGCACCACGGTGCTGTTCAGCGGCGACGGCGGCGGGCTCATGGGACTAGCCGATTTCGAGACCTTCCTCCGCGCCACCCGCCGCGGCGTGCTGATCGTCCTGAACGATTCCGCCTACGGCGCCGAGCTTCACCAGTACGCGGTGAAGGGCCTCCACAACGCGGCGATGCTCATCGACGAGGTGGACTTCGCTGCCGTTGGGCGTGCCCTCGGTGCGGATGGCGCGAAGGCTCACACCCTCGCGGACCTGGGTGCCCTCAAGGAGTGGCTGGCAGGGAACGACGACGGCGTCTTCGTCCTCGACGTAGCTATCTCCCAGCGGGTGGTGGCGGAGTTCATGACGGAGTCGGTCGCGGCGAAGAAGTAGCGTCCGGTTCCATTGGGGTGCCCGGCTTGGTCCCTTCGCGTTGTGCGTTCCGGCCGTCGAATACAAGGCGTTCCGGGCCGGCGAAAAGTAGCTGGCTGACCGCTTTCACACCGATGCTCCCTCAATCTCGGCGGCACCCTGCTGGGGTAGCTGTTCAGCAGAAGGAGCGACCCTCGGGGCAATAGCTACCGCTGCGGCGGCGATCACCACCGTCAGCGCAAAGACGCCCGCGAAGGATGCCCCCGCCGTCGTCAGCGTGGTGAACACGATCCCTGTGATGGCGAGGGCCAACGCGCCGCCGAGCGAGTCGGAAATGGACAGCGCCGAGCTGTTGAATCCTTCGGTCTTCGGGGTGGACAGCGCGAGCATCATGACACTCAGCCTCGGGTACATCACGCCCATACCCGCGCCGGCGAGGACCCACCCGGCGATGGCGACGGCGGCCGGCCAGGTGAGGAGCGCCGTCGTCAGCGCAAGGACTGTGGCGGCGAGCACCAGCGCGGCTCCGGCGCGCACCGCCGTCGTGCTTTGCAACCGGTCGCCCATGCGCCCTTGGACGGCGGACGCTCCGGCCCAGGCGAGTGCCCCGAGTGTGAGGGTCAGGCCGGCGAGGGCAGGCGGGAAGTCGTAACGCTCGATGAACAGGTAGGGGAGATACACCTCCGCGCCAAAGAACGCCGCCGAGGCAAGGCCACGGGCCAGGATGACGCTCGGCAGGCCGCGCCGGGCGCTCAGCGTGCCGCGCGGCACCAGCGGTCGAACAGCGACGAGGGCAACCGCGAGCGCGACGACGGCGAGCAGCACACCGACGGACGGAACCTCGGCGGAGAGGTTCAACCCGAGGACCGCCGCTGCGGCGAGTGCGGCCCAACCGAGACGGCCGAAGTTCCAGGGGACGGGGGAGTCGGGCACGGAATCAAGGCCGCGCATCGCCGGGACGAGCATGATCAGTGCGGGGATGACCAAAAAGATGACGCCGAGGAACACCCAATGCCAGCTGACCAGCTCTGCCACGAGTCCCGCGGCGAATGGACCTACCAGAGACGGAAGTACCCAGGCGGCGGCGAACCCGGCGAATATCTTGGCATGCAGGGTCGGCGGATAGACGCGTGCGACGACGACGTACAGCGCCACGGTCATCGCGCCGCCGCCGAGGCCCTGGATGAGCCTGCCGACAACCAGGGCCGGCATGGTGGCGGCAAGGCCAGCGATCAGGAGGCCTACGACGAACGCCGCGACCGATGTGTAGAGCGGAAGGGAGGGTCCGCGGCGGTCGGACCAGTTGCCGGCAGCGACCATGCCGATCACACCGGTGGCCAGGGGGCCGGCGAACGCGAGGGCGTAGAGGGCGGCGCCGTCGAGTTCGCGGCTGACGAGGGGCATTACCGTGGTGACGGCGAGGGCTTCGAACGCTCCGAGGAAGACGAGCGCGAACGTGCCGATGGTGACCCAGCGGAAGGCCGGTTGAAGGATTCCAAAAGTACCGGCGGATTCGCGCGGGGCGGCGGCAGTTGATGTCATGGACGCAACCGTAGAACCTCAACTATGGTTGAGGTCAATCCGTCTGCCCTCTACGAAAGTTCCTCGTGTCCCTGCCGCATCACGTCCTGAGTATCGGCGAGCTATCCGCGCGTAGTGGGGTGTCGACGTCGGCCCTTCATTTCTATGAGCGAAACGGTCTGATTTCGTCGGAGCGCACGTGGGGCAACCAGCGGCGGTATCGCCGGGATGCGCTGCGACGGGTGGCGTTCATCCGGGTGTCGCAGCGCGTGGGTATTCCGTTGAAGGACATCCGGACGGCGTTGGATTCGCTGCCGGAGGGCCGGACGCCCAACAAGCGGGACTGGGCGGAGCTTTCCCTGCTGTGGCGGTCGGAGCTCGACGCGCGGATCGCCTCTCTTGAGCATCTCCGCCGGGACCTCGACGGGTGCATCGGGTGCGGGTGCCTCAGCTTGAAGGAGTGCACGCTGCAGAACCCGTCCGATGCGTTAGGCATGGAGGGTTCGGGCGCTCGCCGTTGGGAGTAACCGTTCCTGCGCGCCCTCTTTCCCGGCTCAAGCACTCACCGATAATCCGCGGGTTGAGCCAACCGTCTTCGCAGCCACTACGAGGGGACGACGACGGCGGTCACCTCGCCCTGCACGGCCTCCACCTCGTATGTCACCGAGGAACCATCGGGGGAGGGCACCCGAACAAGGGCCCGATGACCTTCCCCAACGCCGAAGGCTCTGAAATTGACGTCCGCTGCCCAGTTGTAGTCGGGCCTGTTCGACACCGTGCCGAAAGGCAGTACGGTTCCGGGCCGCACGAAGACCGGTGCTTCCATTACCGAGAAGGCCTGCGAATGCCACCGCGGGCCCTCCAAAGTCTGTCCCGATTCGAGGTGTGTCCACGTCCCCTCCGGGAGGTAGAAGGAATGCTCGCCGCCGGCTTCCAACACCGGAGCAACGAGCAGACTGCTGCCGAGCATGTACTGCCGGTCGAGGTGGGCGCATCCCGGGTCGCCCGGGAACTCGAGGAACATCGGGCGCATCACGGGGGTGCCGGATGAATATGCCTCCTCAGCAACGCCCGCCAGATAGGGCATCAGGCGCATCTTCAGTTCAGTGAAGTGGCGCAGCACATCCACCGACTCTTCGTCCACAAGCCAGGGCACCCGGTAGGAGTTCGACCCGTGCAGGCGTGAGTGCGATGACAGGAGTCCGAACGCGATCCAGCGCTTGAAGATCTCCGGCTCGGGCGTGCCCTCGAACCCGCCGATATCGTGGCTCCAGAATGCAAACCCCGAGGACGCCAGGGACAAACCGCCACGCAGGGACTCGGACATCGCAGCAAACGTGGACTCGCAATCACCGCCCCAGTGCACCGGAAGTTTCTGCCCGCCGGTAGTTGCGGACCTCGCGAACAGGACGGCTTCACCTTCGCCGAGCTCCTTCTCGAGCAGTTTGAAAACTGCTTCGTTGTAGAGCTGCGTGTAGTAGTTGTGCATCCGTTGCGGGTCAGACCCGTCATGCCAGACGACGTCGGTGGGGATGCGCTCGCCGAAGTCGGTCTTGAAGGAATCGACTCCCTGACCGAGTAACGCGCGCAGCTTGTCCTGGTACCAGAGAACGGCGTCGGGATTGGTGAAGTCCACCAGGGCCATGCCGGCCTGCCAGAGATCCCATTGCCACACTGAGCCGTCCGCCCTGCGCACCAGATAGCCGAGTTCCTGGCCTTCCCGGAACAGATGGGAGCGCTGGGCTATATACGGGTTGATCCACACGCATACCTTGAGGCCGCGTTCATGCAGGCGCCGGAGCATGCCCTCGGGGTCGGGGAAGGTATCCGGATCCCAGACGAAGTCGCTCCAGTGGAAGGCCCGCATCCAGTGACAGTCGAAATGGAACACGGAGAGCGGCAGGTTGCGCTCTGCCATCCCGTCGATGAAGGACATGACGGTGTCCTCGTCATAGTCCGTGGTGAAGGAGGTCGACAGCCACAACCCGTAGGACCACGCCGGGATCCGCGCCGGCCTGCCGGTGAGCTCCGTGTAGCGGCGCAGTATCTCCTTCGGGGATGGCCCGTAAATCACGAAGTACTGAAGCTTCTGCCCCTCCACGCTGAACTGCACGCGGGAAACGACCTCAGATCCGATCTCGAATGAAACGCGCTCAGGATGGTTCACGAACACGCCGTAGCCAGAGTTCGTCAGGAAAAACGGCACGTTCTTGTATGCGAGGTCGCTGGAGGTTCCACCATCCTCGTTCCAGACGTCCACCGACTGGCCGTTCTTGACGAACGCACCAAAGCGCTCGCCGAGCCCGTATACGTTGGCGCCGACGCCGAGCGTGAGCTGTTCGTGCACAAAGGAGCGTCCGGCGTCGTCGGTAATGAAACCGACGCTTCGCGGCACCGAACTTGTTAGCAGCTTGCCGTCGCCGGTGAAATCGACCGTCCAGTCGCCGCTGAGGTTGACGGAGGCGGTGAGTGGACCCGAGGTGAACGTTGCGTGCGCTTCGTCCACTGACACGTCGACGGCGGGATGCGCGTCCTGTAGCTCGAACCACGGACCCGGGTCGAGCGCGCCCTGGAAATGCTCGATCGTCACGCCGATGACGCCCTCCAACGGAGATGTGAAGGACACCGTCAACTGCGGGCAGTTCAATGCATCCCCGCGCGCGTTGATCGGCCGCGTCGGCGCATAGATTTCGAGTCCCGAGTCGGTGGCAACGACGTCGGAGATGTGCCGCGGATGCAGTGCCGTGAGGCCCTTTCGATACATCCAGTAGCCGTCAGTAAATTTCATGCTGTTCCTTTATTGTCGTGCGTGGGAAAGTTCAGCTGCCGGGAGTCGAAGCGCTTCTGCCGGCATCACCGTCACTTTGGCGCGAACGCGCGTCGAAGACTGTCGAAGCTAGGATGGGGACCGTGGCCACCATGAATGACGTCGCCCGGGCAGCCGGCGTATCGCTCAGCACCGTTTCCTACGTGCTGAGCGGAAAACGAACCATCTCCGAAGAGACCCGCCTGGCTGTCCAGGAAGCCATCCGGAAACTCAACTACAGCCCGCATTCGGGTGCGCGTGCGCTGGCCTCCAACCGCTCCAACGTGCTGGGCCTGATGGCCCCGTTGCGCGCGGATGTGAACGTCAGCGTCGTCATGCAGTTCGTGGCCGCTGTCGTCACCACCGCGCGCACCTACAACCAGGACGTGCTCCTGCTGACACAGGACGACGCCGGTGGACTGGAGCGTGTCACGTCCCAGTCCATGGTGGACGGGCTGGTCATGATGGACATCGAAGCGCGTGATCCCCGTATCCCGCTCCTTACCAAGCTGCGCAAGCCCGCGGTACTGATCGGGCTGCCGGATGATCCGCAGGGACTCAGCTGCGTCGACTTCGACTTCGCGGGGGCCTCCCGCACCGCCGTGCGGCACCTGGTGGACCTCAACCACCGCAGTATCGGTTTCATCGGTTCCCCCCAGGCCTCCCTTGAGCGCCATGCAACCTACGCCGACCGCGCCCGGAAGGGATTCACCGAGGCGTGCGACGCCGCCGGCGTGACTTCCGTACTGCGCGCCTGCGAGGCGTCCATGCCCGCCCTCGCCGAGGCGCTCAATGCAGTGCTCGACGGCGATGGCGCCACTCCGGTCACCGCGCTCGTGGTGCATAACGAGGGGCTGCTGCCCCTGCTGCACGAGGCGCTGGCCGCTTGCGGGCTGCGCATTCCCGAGGACATCTCCGTGGTGGTGATCGCCCCGGAGGACGTGGCACTCGGCGCAGTGCGGCCATGGACCGCCGTCTCCATTCCGGCGCATGACATCGGCCGCGCCGCCGTCGAAATGGTCATGGACAGGCTCAACTCGGACAAACCGGTGGAGGTCCGGCTGATCGTTCCCACCCTGGTGCCGCGGGAGACCACGGGCACCCGGTGAGACTGGGTGGGCGGGCCGGCTCATCCCTTCACCGCGCCGATCATGACACCCTTGGTAAAGTGCTTCTGCACGAACGGGTAGACGGCGAGGATCGGCACCATCGCGATCACAATGACTGCCATCTGCAGGGCAAGCGAAGGCGCCACGCCCTGGCCGACGTCGATCTGCCCCGGGACGGACACGCCCTGCAGCACATAGGAGCGCAGGACCACCTGCAACGGGTTCTTGGCGCTGTCATTGATGTAGAGCACGGCGTTGAAGAAGGCGTTCCAGTAGCCCACGCCGTAGAACAGTGCGATCACTGCGGTCACAGCCTTGGACATGGGCAGGACGATCTGGGCCAGAACGCGCCACTCACTGGCGCCGTCAATCCGCGCGCTGTCGAGGATGCCGCGGTCAATGCCCATGAAGAAACCACGCAGGATGATGATGTTGAAGACCGACACCGCGCTTGGCAGGATCAGCGCCCAGTAGGAATTGATCAGCCCCAGCCCGGAAACCAGAAGGTAGGACGGGATCATCCCAGCGCTGAAGAACATGGTGATCAGCAAGGTGAACAGTATCGGTGTATGGGCAAAGGAGCCTGGCCGGGAAAGGCCGTAGGCGCACAGGATTGACACCACCATGCTGATCAGGGTTCCGGTGAAGGTGACGCCGACACTCACGAGCACAGCGCGGGTCACCACGCCGCCGTTCAGGATCTGGCGGTACGCGTCGAGGGAGAATTCACCCGGGATAAGGACTAGGCCGCCCGCCTGGGTGATCGTGCCCTGCGACGAAATGCTCGTGAGCACAATGGTGTAGAGCGGTCCGAGGACTGCAAGGACCACAAGGCACAGCAGAACCGCTTTGCCTGCCTTGGTTACAACTCCCGGTTCTTCTTCCCACGCCGGCCTGGAAGGGCCCGTCCGGCGAACCCGGGCTGGTTTGATGATCGTTGTCATGACTTGGAATACACCCCGTTTTCACCGAAGAGATGTGCCACCTTGTTGGCGACGAGTATGAGCGCGAGCGAGATAACACCCTTGACGAGACCGGCGGCGGCAGCGTAACTCCAGTCACCGTTCTGGATGCCGGTGTAGTAGACGAACGTATCCAGCACCTCTGCTGCCTCAGCACCGACGGCGTCGCGCTGCAGGATCATTTGCTCGAACCCAACCGTCAGCGCGTCACCCAGGCGGAGGATGAGCAGCAGGACAATGACCGACCGTAGTCCGGGAAGTGTGACGTGCCACATGCGGCGCCAGCGGTTGGCGCCGTCGACTGCGGCGGCCTCGTACTGCTCCTGGTCAATGGCGGCAAGCGCAGCAAGGAACACAATGATGCCCCACCCGGCGTCCTTCCACACCGCCTGCGAGGTGATGAGGAAAAGGAAGGTGTCGGGATTGGTCATGATGTCCATGCCGCTCCACCCGTTCGCCTGCAGCATCTGGCTCAGCAGTCCTGCGCCGCCCAGCAGTTGCTGGAAGACCGAAACCACCAGTACCCACGAGAAGAAGTGCGGAAGGTACACAATCGCCTGGATCGTTGCCCGCATTGCCGGGCGGATCAGCGAGTTCAGCAACAGCGCCAATGCAATTGGGACGGGGAAGAAGAACACCAACTGGAAGCCCGTGATCACCAGCGTGTTCCGCACGGCATTCCAAAAATTGGGATCACCGAATACCCGCGTGAAGTTATCCAATCCAACCCAGGGGCTGGCCGGGATACCGACGAACGGCGAATAGCTCTGGAAGGCCACCACGTTGCCGAGTAGCGGTATATAGGCGAAGACAATCAGAAGTACGACGGCGGGAAGCGCCATGAGGACCAGTGAACGGTCGCGCCGGAAGCGCGCCCGCAAGCCCTGCTTGCGCCGGCCCGGCGGCGGGGCAGGCGGGCCAGCGACGTCGTCGTGCGCGTCTGCCGTCCGCTGCCCGCGGCGGATGAAATCGGTAGTGGTCATGACCGTGCTTAAGAGGTGAGGAAGCCGGCGTAGAACTCGCGAAGCTCCTCGCCGCCGTTCCGCTTCCAGGCCTCGATCTCAGTATCGAGGTCTGTCAGGCTCTTGCGGCCGCGGGCGATGTCCTTGGCCAAATCATCGAACGGTGCGCTCAGCGAGCCGTACTGCGGCGGCTCCTGGATCTGCATGCCGAAGAAGACATCCTCCTGTACGAACGGTGCCTGGCGGGCCTCCCACTCCGTCTTCGCCTCGACAAAGCCGGGGTACTGGACGTGCGAGTTGACGGTGGGCGGGCTTACGAGGAACTGGTAGGTGCTGGTCACTTCCTGGCGGCCGAGGTCGGTCATCTGCGGGATGTTCTGGTCGTCGCGCGAGAAGTGCTCGCCCTCTACCCCGCTGTTGATCAGGAGATTCTCTTCCGTTCCGAACGGTGCGGCCATGAAGTTGGCGAGTGCCAGCAGTTCTTCGATTTTTGCAGTGTCGTCGGTCTTCTTGATGAAACTGAAGATTCCAGCGGGCTGGCCGCTGTAGAGAACCGGATCACCGCCGTCGGGCGAGAAGAAGTCCATGGGCTGCACGTTGAAATCAGGGTTGGTGGGCAGGACACGTCCGAGCGACTCATGCCAACCGCCGACTCCGTCAACGGTCATGAGCGTGGCACCTGATTCGAAGCGGGGCTTGGCCTGCTGGGCGTTGCCCGCGACGGCGTCAGGGTGAACCGCGCCGGACTCGAAAAGCTTGACAATCCACTCGAGGGCGGCGCGGTACTCCTCGGTCTCGAACTTGTTCACCAGCGTGCCGTCAACAAGCTTCCATTTGGGAACGACCCCGTGCATAAGCTGCGCGCCGTTCCAAACGTCTTCAGAACCCCACCGGTTCTTCGCCGGGTCCGTGATTTCCTTAGCGACGGTGATGTACTCCTCCGCGGTCTTCGGGACTTCGAGGCCCATCTCGTCAAACAGATCCTTGCGGAAGAAGAACGCATCGTTGACAAGCGGGGTGGGCATCGGCAGTCCGTACAGGCCGCCCTCGAAGCAGCTGTACTTCCACGCCGCCGTCGGAATGTTCGCAAGATTTGGGTACTTCTCTACTTTGTCGCCGGCCAGGTAGGGGGAGAGGTCCGTGAACAGGCCCTTTGCTGCCTGGCCGAAACGGGGCGGGAGGTTCCAGGAGGGAATGACCACCCAGTCGGGAACATCACGCGGTGAGGCGAGCACGGTCTGGATCTTGTCGCCGTAGGTGTTGCCGTCATTGGCCTGGAAATTGATGGTGGCGCCCAGTTGCTCGTTCACCGCTGCGTAGTACGCGTTGTCCGGCAAGCCACGGGGGATGGCCCACCACGCCGGCGTCATCGCCGTGTAGGTACCGCCGCTGCCGGGCGCCTTTGAAACCGACTTGACCAGATTGGTTGGGATGGTGGTGAAGCCAGGGGTGGATCCATTGACGCCCGGGATGTCGGGTTGCACCACGTTCATCGGAATGTATTTGGGCACAAGCTTGGCGACAGCATCAGCCAGGCCGCCCGCCGTCGTCGCCTGCGGGGCTGACGCGCCGGAGCTGCACGCTGTCAGGAGGGCGGGCGAAGCGGCGAAGAAGGCGGCCCCGCCCAGCAGGCCGAGGAAGGACCTTCGGCCCAGGGGTTTGCGGATAAGGCTCTCTGCCCCCGAATTGGAGCCGTGTGGGTGAGTTGGCATGGTGCACTCCTTCGTGTCCAGGCGCGCCGGTCGGGGCGCTTTGCGTGATTGTCGTATCGGTGGCGCAGCAACCGGCAAATAAGTCGAAGCGCTTCGATTGATTCAACGGTAGGGCATCACGCGCCCGTAGACAAGAGGAAATTGTGTTGCTTATCACAGCGGTTACTGCCAGCATGGTGGGCGAAGAGCGTTGTGCAAGCGCTTAAACAATTCCCTCATCGATCGGAACTCTTTCGTGACCGAAACTCCTCTCGCCACCCGCGGCGCCGAGAGCATTCTCGCCGCGCTGTCGCCCGCCGAAAAGATCTCGCTGCTTCACCAGCATTCGCCCGCTATTCCCGACGCCGGCCTGGCATACTTCCACACCGGGGCGGAGGCGGCCCATGGTGTTGCCTGGCTCGGCGATGCAACGGTCTTTCCGCAGACCGTGGGGCTGGCGGCCACCTGGGACGAAGACCTTCTCCGCCGGGTGGGGCGAGCGGTCGGCACAGAGATGCGGGCCAAGAAAGCTACCGATCCCACCGTGAGCCTTAACGTCTGGGCGCCCGTGGTCAATCCGCTCCGGCACCCGCTTTGGGGCCGGAACGAGGAGGGCTTCTCGGAAGATTCGGGTCTCACCGCGCTGCTGGCAACCGCCTACTGTGAAGGCTTGAAGGGGGATCACGCCGAGCATTGGCTGACCGTCCCCACGCTGAAGCACTTCCTGGGCTACAACAACGAACGCGATCGGAACGTCACCTCAAGCCAGCTGCCGCCTCGTGTTCTGCACGAGTACGAACTTCCCGCCTACCGGTTACCCATCGAATCCGGCGCGGCTGGCGCAGTCATGCTCTCCTACAACCTTGTCAACGGGCGGCCCGCGCACGTGTCTGACCTCGTGGCGGAACACCTGCGGCAGTGGCGCAACGGCGATTCGCTGGCGATCGTGACGGATGCCGGCGCGCCGTCCTCCCTGTTTACCGCTGAGAAGTATTTCGACGACGGACCAAGCGCCTACGCCGCTGCCCTGCGTGCCGGCGTCGACAGCTTCACGGACGACGGCGACAATCCCGCGCCGTCCGTCGCCTACCTGACGGAGGCGCTGGATCGCGGACTCATCACTATGGTGGACGTCGATGCGGCCGTGCTTCGCCTGCTCCTGCTGCGTGAACGTGCAGGTGAGTTCGAGCCCAACGGTGGTGTATACGGATCGATCTCGACGGACGCGCTTCTTACCGCCCAGCATGGCGGGCTGGCCCGCGAAGCTGCCCGCAAGTCCGTGGTGGTTCTTCGTAATTCTTCGACCAGCGGCCGCCCGCTCCTTCCGTTGGGGGATGCACCAGGCACCGTTGCGGTGATCGGCTCGCTTGGATCGCAGGTTCTCAGCGACTGGTACAGCGGAACCCTCGTGAAGCCCGTCAGTATCGCCGACGGCATGGCCGAACGGTACGGCAGCGTTGTAGCAGAAGAAGGGCTGGATCTTGTCGCTCTTCGTAGCACCAGGACCAACCGGTACTTGAGTGTGCCGGATGGCTCCGCGGCGTTGACGGCGTGCGGGATGTCACCGGACTCTGCCGAGTCCCTGGTGCTCAAGGACTGGGGGAACGGCGAATATACGCTGCGCTCCTCAGCGAATGGTTGTTTCGTTTCCGGAGAGAGCGGGTATCTCCGCGCTTCCGCTGAGCGTGTCGGCGGCTGGGTGGTGCAGGAAACCTTCGCGCTGCACCGCTCGATCGACGGGACGGTTGCCCTGCGCCACGTCGCCTCAGGGAAATGGGTTCGGGTGGAGGAGGGGACTGGTAGCGCAGCCCTGACTACTGGTTCCGAGCGGGACGCTGCCCGGTTCGTACTGCGGACCATCCGGTCCGGCACCGAAGCGGCACGTGAGGCGGCGGCGTCGGCGGATGTTGCCGTCGTCGTCGTCGGCAATGATCCGCACCTCGGCGGGCGCGAGACGATCGACCGTTCCACCCTTGAACTCCCGCACAGTGAGCAGGAACTGATCCGGGTGGTCCGTGAAGCGAATCCGCGCACCGTGCTTGTTATCGTCTCGTCGTATCCCTACGCGCTCGGCGAGTTGGCGGAGACGCCGGCTATTGTGTGGTCCTCCCACGGAGGGCAGGAGCTCGGGCACGGCATGGTCGATGTGCTGAGCGGTGATCATGAACCCTCCGGTCGACTGCCGCAGACGTGGTGGGCGCGTGATGCGGACCTCGCAGACATCCTTGACTACGACATCATCGGGTCTCAGTCCACCTACCACTACAGTCCAGCAGAGCCGCTCTACCCGCTCGGCCACGGACTGGGCTATGCCGCCGTTGAGTACAGTTCGGTGAAGTTGGAGCAGGGCGTCCTCCATGTCTCCCTGAGAAACACCGGTGAGCGGAAAGTGCACGAACTGGTGCAGGTCTATGCGTCCGCTGACCTTCCCGGTTACCCGCGGCGGAGACTCATCGCCCATGCGCGAGTAACGCTGCCGCCTGGGGAGAATGCGGTCATCCCGATCCCGGTGGACGAAGAGAAACTTGCAACCTTCAGCCCCTCAGCGGACCGGATGCAATTACTACCGGGCTCCTACGTCCTGCTGATTGGCCGGTCAGCAGAAGATCTGCCGCTCGCAGCGACGCTCGCGGTCCGCGCCGAGGGGAGTCCTGCCCGTCAGCGCGGCGAGTGGATCCGAGCCGAACTCTTCGACGAATCCACCAACGCGCTTCTTGTACCCGAGACGCCGCTTAGCCGGACCGCGGTGACCGTCAAGGATCCAGCGTTGCTGCATGCTGGTTTGACCTACCGTGGCTGGGACGGCTCCGTGCCGCCATTCATGAAGGCGCGGGTGGTTCCGGGTAAGGGAGGAGTGCTGAGAATCCTGGTGCCTGCGCCAGGGGATACCTGGCGCGAATGTGGTGCTGCGCCGATCGCATCCGGGTACGAAGGGGTGGTGGACATCCCGTTGGCTGCCGGCGCTTCAGGGACGATGCCTTCAGTGGTTCGAATGGTGCTGGAAGGGCGCGTAGTTGTGAGCGAGCTCTTTGTCCCTTTGGCCTAGTTCTCATCAGGCGCGGCAGGTCCGTCCTGGCGGCGCTCCTCCGCACGACGGCGGAAGTACCTCCGCGCTGGCCCGAGCCAGGACAGGATGAGGAAGAGTGTGAAGAAGTGGTTCGCGAACCCGCCAATGAGCTGCAGTGGGACAACCTGAATCAGCGCCGTGATGACCAGCACACCCAGCAGTAGGCCTTTGATGAGCTTCAGCGCCTGCGAACTCAGGGGGCGTGGCCATTCGACCGTGGCTGTTACGTCGTCGTGTTTATCCGCGCGTTGCATGATTCCCTTTCCGATTTAAGGCTATCGCGTCCGGGCAGGGTAGGTGATGCGTCTTCGCCGAATCGTTGCGTCGGCGACCTACAGTCACGCTAATGCTGCCCGTCTCCACGGGCTCCACCTGTCTGTCAGAAAAGGCTCTGATGGAGGAGGGGGGACCTTCAGTCGCATTGAGTGGAAGCACATACTCAACGAGGCATGCCGAAGGAGCGGATCCTGGTCGCTATTCGTCGCAGAGGCCCGCCAGGTGGCCTGACCCGCCCGCCGCACACCTTCACCGCGAACAAAACACTGCGGGCAGTTTCTGTTTCCGGCAGTGGTTGACGCGCGTCCGCCAGACGCCCTACTATTTCATTAGACAGAAACTTACTTCCACAATCCGGAAACGGAATGGGGGAGCCAGCGACTAAGGATTACAACGATGACGTACACCGTGAACTGCTCCATCCTCCTCACCGAACTGCCGCTGCTCGAGCGCCCGGCCGCCGCGAAGAAGGCCGGATTCGACGCCGTCGAGTTCTGGTGGCCGTTCAGTACCTCCACACCGACCGACGCCGAGGTGGCCGAGTTCGAGAACGCCATCACCAGCGCCGGGGTCCAGCTCACCGGTCTCAACTTCAACGCCGGCGACATGCCCGGCGGTGACCGCGGCCTCGTCTCCTGGCCCGAACGGCAGGCAGACTTCCGCGCGAACGTTCCTGTCGTCGTCGGAATCGGCCAGCGGCTCGGCTGCAAGGCATTCAACGCCCTCTATGGCAACAGGATCGAGGGCGTGAGCGCCGAGGAACAGGACGCCGTCGCCGTCGAAAACCTCGCCTTCGCTGCTGATGCGGTCGCGGAAATCGGCGGAATCGTCCTCCTTGAACCTGTCAGCGGCGCTGAACGCTACCCGTTGAAGACAGCCCAGGACGCACTGGATGTCATCCAGAAGACCGGCAAGGGCAACATCAAGCTTCTCGCCGACTTCTACCACCTAGCGGTCAACGGGGACGACGTCGCGCAGGTCATCGAACACCACGGACCGGACTTCGGGCACATCCAGATCGCCGATGCACCCGGCCGCGGCGCCCCCGGCAGCGCGGAGCTACCGCTCGGCGAATGGATTGCCCGCAGCCGCGAACTCGGTTACGAGGGCCACATCGGCCTTGAGTACAAGGAACCGGCGGACACGGCCTTCAACTGGGCGATCCGCGAACGCGCCTCCCGCTGACACCCCACCCCCCATCGACTCAGCAGAAATAACTGGAACATCTGCACGTAGCTAGCTATTTCTGCTGATTCGATTCCCGCACAGACACACAAAGGACACGCACAATGACACACATCGCAGTTATCGGCCTCGGCATCATGGGCCTGCCCATGGCAAAGAACCTCGTGAAAGCCGGCCACAAGGTCACCGGCTTCAACCTCAGCCAGGACGCCATCGACAAGCTCGTTGCCGAAGGCGGCCACGGCGCAACCAGCATCGCCGACGCCGTCAAGGAAGCCGACGTCGTCATCACCATGGTGCCGGACTCCCCGGACGTCAAGGGTGCAGTCAGCGGCGACGACGGCGTCTTCGCCAATGCGAAGAAGGGCACCCTCTGGATCGACGCCAGCAGCATCCGCCCCGACGTCGCTGCAGAACTTTCGAAGCAGGCCCGCGAGGCTGGCATCCGTCCCCTGGACGCACCCGTTTCGGGCGGCGAGCAGGGCGCCATTGACGCCGTCCTTTCGATCATGGTCGGCGGCGAGAAGGAAGACTTCGCAGCTGCCGAGGACATCCTCAACGTAGTCGGCAAGACTGTGGTCCACGTAGGTCCATCCGGCTCCGGCCAGACCGTGAAGGCCGCCAACCAGTTGATCGTCGCCGTCAACATCGGCGTCCTAGCTGAAGCAATCGCCTTCCTCGAGGCGTACGGCGTTGACACCGACGCCGCGCTCAAGGTCCTTGGTGGCGGCCTCGCCGGTTCCAAGGTGCTCGACCAGAAGGGCCAGAAGATGCTCGACCGCAACTTCGACCCCGGCTTCCGCCTCGCCCTCCACCACAAGGACATGGGCATCGTCACCTCAGCCGCCCGCGAAGCCGGCGTCGCCACCCCACTGGGTGCCGTCGTCGCGCAGTTGGTTGCCTCACTCGTCAACAATGGCGACGGCGGCTTGGACCACTCCGGCCTCTTCAAGCTGATCAACCAGCTCTCCGGCAAGCAATAACCCCAAAACTTCCCTCAAGTAGGAGCACACCATGCCCAAAATGCGCGCTGTTGACGCAGCCGTTGCGATCCTGGAGAAGGAGGGCGCCACTACGGCGTTCGGCCTGCCGGGCGCAGCGATCAATCCCTTCTATTCCGCGATGCGAGCTCACGGCGGCATCCACCACATCCTTGCCCGCCACGTTGAGGGCGCTTCGCACATGGCAGAGGGTTTCACCCGCGCCAAGGCAGGCAACATCGGCATCTGCATCGGTACCTCCGGCCCGGCCGGAACCGACATGATCACCGGCCTGTACTCGGCCTGGGCGGATTCCATCCCCATCCTCTGCATCACCGGCCAGGCTCCCGTAGCCAAGCTGCACAAGGAAGACTTCCAGGCGGTGGACATCGCCTCGATCGCCAAGCCGGTCACCAAGATGGCCGTGACCGTGATGGAAGCCGGGCAGGTTCCGGGAACCTTCCAGAAGGCGTTCTACGAGATGCGCACGGGCCGTCCCGGGCCGGTCCTGATCGACCTGCCTATCGACGTGCAGCAGACCGAGATCGAATTCGATCCCGACACCTATGAACCACTCCAGGTCCATAAGCCCGCAGCAACGCGCAGGCAGCTGGAGAAGGCACTGGACATGCTGACAGCGGCCGAGCGCCCGTTGATCGTGGCCGGCGGCGGCATCATCAACGCCAACGCCTCCGCTCAACTCGTGGAACTGGCCGAACTGCTCAACATCCCCGTCATCCCCACACTCATGGGCTGGGGCACCATCCCCGATGACCACGAGCTGATGGCCGGCATGGTTGGCCTGCAGACCTCGCACCGCTACGGCAACGCGACCATGCTCGAATCGGACTTCGTGATCGGTATCGGCAACCGTTGGGCGAACCGCCACACCGGTGCCCTCGATGTCTACACGAAGGGCCGCAAGTTCGTTCACATCGACATTGAGCCCACCCAGATTGGCCGTGTATTCTCGCCGGACCTCGGGATAGTGTCCGACGCCGGTGCCGCCTTGAGCGGGCTGGTTGAGGTTGCCCGTGACCGCAAGGAGAAGCAGGGCCTGCCTGACTGGAACGCCTGGGTGAAGGACTGTGCGCAGCGGAAGTCCATGCTGCAGCGCAAGACCAACTTCACCAACGTCCCCGTCAAACCACAGCGCGTGTACCAGGAGATGAACCGCGCGTTCGGCCGGGACACCCGTTACGTTTCGACGATCGGCCTCTCCCAGATTGCCGGCGCACAGTTCCTGCACGTGTACGAGGCCCGCAACTGGATCAACTGCGGCCAGGCCGGCCCGTTGGGTTGGACCGGACCAGCAGCGCTCGGCGTGGTCGAGGCCAGCCCGGGGGAGACCGTCGTCGCACTCTCGGGTGACTATGACTTCCAGTTCATGATCGAGGAGCTCGCCGTCGGCGCTCAGTTCCAGCTGCCGTACATCCACGTGGTTGTGAACAACTCCTACCTGGGCCTGATCCGCCAGGCGCAGCGCGGGTTCGAGATGGATTACCACGTGTCCCTCGCCTTCGATAACGTGAACGCACCGGAGCTGGAAGGCTACGGCGTGGACCACGTGAAGGTTGCCGAAGGCCTGGGCTGCAAGGCGATCCGCGTCCGTGAGGCTGACGATCTGCAGGCCGCGTTCGAGAAAGCCCGCGCGCTCATGCAGGAATACCGCGTGCCGGTGATCGTGGAGGTCATCCTCGAAAAGGTCACCAACATCTCGATGGGCGCCGCTGGAATCGACGCGATCAACGAGTTCGAGGACCTCGCCGAATCCGCCGACGACGCCCCCACCGCCATCTCGCTGCTGGTCTAGTACATGCGAATTGTTATCGCACCGGACAAGTTCAAGGGCTCGCTGTCCGCACCCGAGGTCGCCGCAGCGCTGGCCAGGGGTTTGCATAGCGCGGACCCAGGTCTCGACGTCGTCCAGGTTCCGGTAGCCGACGGCGGTGAAGGCACGCTTGATGCTGCCTTCGCCGCCGGGTTCGAACGCCATGTCACCACGGTTTCCGGGCCCACCGGCGAACCAGTCGAGGCACCCATCGCGATCCGCGGTTCGACGGCGGTCATTGAGATGGCGGTCGCTTCCGGTCTCGCGGTGCTGCCCGGCGGCGTGCGTCAGGCGCGGGAGGCCTCGAGCCGGGGAACAGGCGAGCTGATCGGCTTCGCCCTCGACCGTGGCTGCACGAGCATCGTCCTCGGCGTTGGCGGCAGTGCTAACACCGACGGCGGTGCGGGCATGATCGTCGGGCTTGGCGCTGCGCTGCTTGACGACGCCGGCACACCTCTGCCGGGCGGTGGCGCGGCCCTGGCTAACCTCGCCTGGATCGACCTTTCCGGGCTCGATCCGCGGCTGGCGACGGCCACGGTCACCCTGGCATCCGACGTCGACAACCCGCTCCTCGGCGCGAACGGCGCCGCTGCAGTCTTCGGCCCCCAAAAGGGAGCAACGCCCGACGACGTCGCGCACCTCGACAGCGCCCTCGCACGCTTCGTCGAGGTGCTTGAGAAGGAACTGGGTCCGCGGGCGCGGGCTGTGGCCGAAGCTCCCGGCGCGGGCGCTGCCGGTGGTGTTGGTTACGCCGCCCTCGCGGTACTGGACGCGCAGCGGAGGCCGGGCATCGACGTCGTACTCGAGCTCACCGGCCTGGCGGACAAGCTGAAGGGCGCAGACCTGGTGATCACCGGTGAAGGCAGCCTCGATGAGCAGAGCCTGGGCGGGAAGACTCCGCTCGGAGTTGCGTATGCGGCTGGCAGCCTCCCCGTGATTGCGGTGTGCGGACGGACTACGCTGACCCTTGAACAGGCAAACGGTGCGGGATTTGCCGGCGTGCACGCGCTGACGGACCGTGAGCCGGATGTGAGCAAGTGCATCGCGAATGCCGCCGAGTTGTTGACCAGCGTTGGGCGGGACATTGCCCTGCAGTTGGGCGTTGGAGTGGGAACGGACAGGGGATGACTGAGCTGTGACGGACTATTCAGCGGAAAATACGTATGACCTCGTGATCCGGGGTGAGAGAGTAATGACGACGGCGGGCATCGCACCACGTGAGGTGGGCGTCCGCGACGGTGTGATCGTTGCGCTCGAGCCGTTGGGTAACGGGCTCGACGGCGCTCGCATCGTCGAACTCGGACCTGACGAGACGCTGATCCCGGGGCTGGTTGACTCGCACGTGCACGTCAACGAGCCTGGCCGCACCGAGTGGGAGGGCTTCGCGTCCGCCACGAAGGCTGCGGCTGCCGGGGGAGTGACCACCATCATCGACATGCCGCTGAACAGTATCCCGCCCACGGTCACAGTTGACGCGCTGGATCAGAAGCGGGCGGCGGCGGAGACCCAGGCGTTTGTCGACGTCGGGTTCTGGGGTGGCGCGATCCCGGGCAACAAGGCCGACCTACGTCCGCTGCACGACGAAGGCGTGTTCGGGTTCAAGTGCTTCCTGCTGCACTCGGGCGTGGACGAGTTTCCGCACCTTGAGGCTGACGAGATGGAAGCCGACATGGCCGAACTCGCGACGTTCGACTCGCTCATGATCGTCCACGCGGAGGATTCCCGGGCCATCGACCGGGCACCATCTGCTGAGGGCGACCAGTACTCGAAGTTTCTCGCCTCCCGCCCCCGCGGTGCGGAGAACGTGGCCATCGCTGAGGTCATCGAACGGGCCCGCTGGACGGGCGCGCGGGCGCACATTCTGCACCTGTCGTCGTCGGACGCGTTGCCCATGATCGCAACCGCCAAGCGCGACGGCGTTTCGCTGACCGTCGAGACGTGCCCGCACTACCTCACGCTGCTGTCGGAGGAGATCCCAAACGGTGCGACGGCGTTCAAGTGCTGCCCGCCGATCCGCGAGGCCTCGAACCGGGAGCTGCTGTGGGAAGGGCTGATCGACGGGACGATCGACTGCATCGTGTCGGACCATTCGCCGTCCACCCTGGATCTGAAGGACCTGGAGAACGGGGACTTCGGCGTCGCGTGGGGAGGTGTTTCGTCGCTGCAGCTGGGCCTGGCACTGATCTGGTCTGAGGCGCGGCAGCGCGGGATTTCTCTGGAGCAGGTTGTGGAGTGGATGTCGGCCCGCCCGGCGAAGCTCGCCCGGCTGCAGCGGAAGGGTGCGCTTGCGCTTGGGTACGATGCCGATTTCTCAGTCTTCGCTGCTGACGAGACGTTCGTGGTGGACGTTGCGAAACTCCACCACAAGAACCCCATCTCGCCGTACGCGGGCAAGGCGCTTTCCGGCGTCGTGCGTTCGACATTCCTGCGCGGAGAGGCACTGGACCTCGAGAAGCCGACCGGACGCCTGCTCAAGCGCGGCGCCGCGTAACAAGCCGCGTAACAATACGCATTGAGTCAGCAGAAATGACTGGAAAATTGTGGGAATCCAGTCATTTTTGCTGACTCGATGCCAGCAAAGACTCCGGAAGGGTGCTAGCACGTCCGTCCGGGAACATGGAAGGCCCTCCCTCTTGAGCCAGGGAGGGCCTTTCGCATGTGCTGCCTATGGTTACGCGACGCCGAGCTGTTCGCGGAGCCGCGTCACATGGCCCTTGGCATCGACGCCATACTCGGCCTGCTGCACAGTACCGTCCGGGGAAACCACAACGGTGGACCGGATGATCCCGATGACGGTAGAACCGTTGACCTGCTTCTCACCGAACGCACCCCACTCCTTCGCGACAGCATTGTCCGCATCGGAGAGCAGCGGGAAGGAGAGCTCGTGATTGTCGGCGAAGGCGGTGAGCTCTTCGGGCGAATCGGCTGAGATTCCCACGACGTTGAACCCGGCGGCCTGGAGCGACGCAAGATTATCCCGAAAATCACATGCCTCGGTGGTGCACCCGGGCGTCTCCGCCTTTGGATAGAAGTACACGACGACGCCGTCACCCTCAAAGTCAGCCAGGCTGACGGACTTCCCGGCAGCATCGGGGAGCGTGAAGAGGGGAGCGGTCTGTCCAACGGAGAGAGTCATGTGGGCGCTTTCATTAGATGGAAGATAATTATCGATCTACGAAAAGCTTACGACTGTGGCAGCCTGACGGCTACTTCACTGTTTTGGTCGTAGTGTTCTCTGATTCGCAAGGCCGCCCGGTGGATTACGACGACGGCCGTTGCGTAAGGTTCTAGGTATGGCTCCACTTCGAAATAGTCGCGCTGCTGCGCTTCCCGCCAAATTGTCCCGTTCCTGGTTGCTCGCTTCGGCGGCATCGGAGGCAAATTTCGCGCCGGCGCTTGCCTCGGAGGCTGACTCCGTGGTGTTTGACATGGAGGACGCCGTTCCCGCGGAGCACAAGCCTGAGGCTCGTGAACGCGTGGTCGAAGCGCTTTCGAACGGTATGACGGCGTGGGTCCGGGTCAATGGAATTGAAACCGACTACTGGGCTGATGACCTCGCCGCGCTGTCCAAGGCTCCTGGCCTTCGCGGCGTCATGCTCGCCATGACCGAGAAACCCGAGCAGGTCACCCACACGGCAATGCGCCTGCAGGCAGGAACTCCGGTGCTAGCGCTGGTGGAGTCGGCGCTCGGCATCGAGAACGCGACGGCGATAGCCAGCGCCCCGGGCACGTTCCGCCTGGCGTTCGGCGTCGGCGATTTCCGCCGTGACACGGGGGCATCCGATGACCCGATGGCGCTCGCCTATGCCCGGGCGAAGCTGGTGGTGGCCTCACGCGTGGGCCAGCTCCCCGGCCCGATCGACGGGCCAACCGTCGGCGCACTCGGCGATGATCTGCTGGAGGCCTGCAAGGTGACCGCGTCCATGGGCATGACGGGCAAGCTGTGCCTGATGCCCGATGCCGCTGACACCATCAATATGGGCCTTTCGCCGAGTGAGTCGGAGATCCTCTGGGCACACGAACTCCTTGAGGCGCATGCGTCCGGTTCTGTGGTGGGCGACGGCTCCTACCTTCCCCGGTTGGCCCGTGCGCAGAAGATTTCCTCGCTCGCCGACTCCTACGGGCTCTGGAACGCCTGACCCAAAGTTAGCTGGACTGAACGGCGGCCCCCACCGAGAAGGTGAGGGCCGCCGTCGTACCAAGGGTGAACTACCGCCGCCTGTACCGGTTGACCATGGGGCAGTCGAAGGGGTCGCGGGCTGCGAGGCCTACGCGGTTCAGGTAGGAAACCACTGCACCGTACGACGCCGCGACACCAACCTCGGTGTAGGGGACCTTCAGGCGCTCGCAGTGTTCGCGCACGATCACTGCAGCGCGGCGCAGGTGTGGGCGCGGCATGTCCGGGAAGAGGTGGTGCTCAATCTGGAAGTTCAGCCCGCCGTAAGCATTGTTGATGAAGTTACCTCCGCGGATGTTGCGTGAGGTGAGGACCTGCTTCTGGAAGAAATCCAGCTTGCTGTCCTTCGGGATGACGGGCATGCCCTTATGGTTTGGAGCGAAGGACGCGCCCATGTAAATGCCGAAGACTGCCATCTGCACACCGATGAAGGCGAATGCCATTCCGACGGGCAGGAAGTAGAACAGTACACCGAGGTACAGGCCGAAGCGCACTGCGAGGAGGGCAAGCTCAACATAGCGGCCCTTCATAGCACCGGGGCGGAAAAGCGTGGCAATGGAGCGCGCGTGAAGGTTCAGGCCCTCGAAGGTGAGCAACGGGAAGAAGAGGTAGCCCTGGCGGCGGGTGATCCACGCCTGGAGGCCCTTGGCCTTCGCGGCGTCTTCCTCGAGGAAGGAGATGGTGTCCACCTCGATGTCGGGGTCTTTGCCCACCACGTTCGGGTCATTGTGGTGCCGTGAGTGCTTGTTCATCCACCACTGGTAACTGATTCCGACGACGCCGGCAGCCAGGATGCGGCCGGACCAGTCATTGGCGCCGCGGGAGGCGAAGATCTGGCGGTGGGAAGCTTCGTGGGCCAGGAACGCGATCTGCGTGAAAACGATGCCGAGCACCGCCGCGATGAGCAACTGGAACCAGGTGTCACCGAGGAGTGCGAAGCCGGTCCAGGCGGCGCCCATGGCCAGGGCCAGGAGGGCCATGACGGAAATGTAGAACCGGCGACGGCGGGTCAGCAGGCCTTCCTTGCGGACTTCCTTGAGAAGCGTCGCGTAGGAGGCAACGACGTCGTTCGGTTTGGCGACGCGAACTACCCGGGCGGGTGCGGTGATAGTCATGAAATTCCCTGAGGTCGAGATCCGACTTCCCAGCCGCGGAGGGTCCCCATAGTCCCGTCGATTCCCCAATCTTACAGAAATCACCTGTGCGCGGGCTGAAAATATGCAGCCTACTGACTATTTCAGGTTCAAGCACTCCGTGGACAGAGAAACGGCCCCTACATGAAGAGCTGCCGGTTCGAACCGGCAGGCCTGCACGTAAGGGCCGTTTTTACGGCTGTGTGCCGCAGGAGCGCTGTTTAGCGGCGAACGCTACGGTTCTTCCGGCCGGTCAGCGACTCAGCAACACCGATCAGCAGCACCGCGGCGATCACCGCGACGATGAACCCGATGATGTTGAGCTCGAAGATGTCTCCGGTTCCGATGGCGCTGGCGACGATCCCGCCGATCAGCGAGCCTGCGACGCCGAGCAGCAGGGTAGCGATCCAACCCAGGTTCTGCTTGCCCGGCTTGATGAGCCGCGCGAGTGCGCCGATGATGAGTCCTGCGATAAGAAAACCAATAATGGCCATGTTTGCCTCCAATTGTGAGTGATCCCCGGAAACAATAAGGCAGCTTTGTAATCGGCGCAACTATCGACCGCCACACCAGGGGTCTCAGACAGTTGTATCTGACCTGCCGCCTGCCAACTGCGGTTGCCACCAGTCTGCCCCGCGGAGATAGTGACTTGCGCTGAAACTCGCCGCTTGGGCACTGGTCATTTGTGGACGGTCAGCGGAGCGCGCCGACCCCGGCCCGCTGTTGTGGAACTCATGGAAGCGGGCGTCCTTCCAGGAGAACCCGCTCATGTCGGTCCAGGGCGACGATTTGATGTGCTGGCCAAGATAACTGTTCCGGACCAGCACCTGGGCTGTGGCCGTGGGATCACCACCGGGATGCCACGGCCGCCCGAGGTGCACGGTGCCCCGTGCGGCGCTTGATTCAAAGCGACAGTCTTCAAACAAGTACCCGTACTGGAACCGCTGGTTGATGCTCCCCGCTGTGACGTAGCCATTATTCGAGGACGAGCCCCGATCCAGAGACCTGATCGAACAACGCTGGAATACTGCGGTTGCCCGCCCGAAGATGAAGTCAACGTCGCCTTCCAGGTACGTATCGACGAAGAAGTGGCGTGCCACGGTTTGAGCGTTCGGAGTGTTGACGAGCAGCGAGTCCTGATTCCCAAGTATGCGTACATTCTCGAAAATGCAGCGGTCACCGGTCACGTGCACGGCGACGGCCTGTCGGTTGCTGATCTGACCATTTGCCACTTCATCGAAGTCATTGCTGAAGGTGAGGTTCCTGGCTTGGAAATCGGCGGCGTCGAGTCTTGTTGAAGCACTCCCGCTGGTTCCATAAGTGCCGGATCCGTCCGGTTTCTGTGTGCCTGACGCATTGTTGTAGACCAGAACGACATCACGTGAGGAGGCTCCCATGCCCACGAAGCTGATGCGCGCCTTGGTTCGCGCTACGAGGATCAGCTCCCGGTAGTGCCCAGGTGCAATCCGGATCTCGTGACGCACCTCGGCGTTATCGGGCACAGCATCGACCGCAGCTTGCACTGATTTGAACTGACGGTCCGGGCCCACTTCGAGTACAACCGGCTTGTCGACTGGGCGCTCCAATGGCCAGTACATTGCAGTCAGCAGGCTCTCACCCGACAAGTCGGCAGATTTGGGATCCAAAGCGGTGACGCCGAGGTCCTGGAGACCGTGAACCACGAGGTGTGCGACAGCAAGCGCCCCCTCCGCCCTGAAATGGGTGTTGTCCTGTACGCCCTCTGGATACTGAGTGAATTCCCCAGGGGTGGTGTAGAGGAACATGCCTTCGGTTGCCTTGGGCCCTAATTCCTGCCACAGATTGAGCGACGTGCGCGTCAGATCAATCAAGGGTGTGGTGGTAGCGGCTGCCAGTTCCCTCATCGCCGCGGGGTATTCCCCGTGAGATTCCCTAGCGTTTCCCGCGCTGTCGAAGCGTCGGCGCTCCACGGGGGTAACCAGGATCGGGTGCGCTCCTGCGGCTTGCGCGCCACGAATGAAACCCGTGAGATATTCCTTGTAGGTGGTCTGTGGATGAGTACCCCGTGCGGGATCAGATGTCTTTTGATCGTTGTGACCGAACGAAATCAGCAGGTAATCTCCCGCACGCAACATCGCGTGCGTCTCGGCGGCCAGTCCCGAGTCCGTGAAACTCTTCGATGAAGCGCCTGACAGTGCACGGTTCACCACCCGGTTTCCGGATGAGAGTGCGAGGGGGAGGGCCTGCGCCCAGCCTGCCCTCGGCAGTTCACGATGAGCATAGGTCGAAGCAGTTGAATCTCCCACCACGTAGATTGCTGGTTTCCCTGTTGAACGAAGGCCCTCAGCCCCAAGGTTTGAAGCGGACGCTGGATTGGTACCCAGCGCTAGCCAACCGGCTGCGCCCGTGATTCCAGTCAGAACGGTTCGTCGTTTAATGGATTGCTCGACCTTCATTTCGCACCTCCCGCGGTGAAGACCGGCCCAACATTGCCCTTGAGGATCGCTGGCACCGCCTGGGCTGGATGGATCTGTGTACGCAGCACCGGCCGCCAGGTGGTGTCCTCGGCGAGCTGCTTGTCCGCAGGCGCACTGGCGTTGTATGCCGCGCGCAGATCGAGCACGTGGCCGTTCACGGTGTTGTCGATCGTCGCGATCATGGTGCCCTTCCAGTGGGCAATGATGTCCGCCGGGTCAACGTCCGGTGTCAGGCTGAACGCGTTTGCTTCGGCCCAGATGTGGGACTGCACGCCGACGCCGAGGCTGTACTGGTAGGGAATCCTCGACTGTTCATTGGCCACGTAGTGGTTGTTGTACACGTCAACCTGCCCGTAGCGCAGGCGGGGTGCCCGCTGCCCGACGTTGACGAACTCGTTGTGATGCAGGGTTACCCGAAGTTTTCCTGGGTCCCCGCGCCCGGGTGAGTCCGTGGAACCGATAAGCATGAGCTTGTCACGGTCTGCGAAACGGTTGTAGGAGACGGTGACAAGGTCGGAGCCGTTGGTGATGTCGATCGCGCCGTCGTGCTGCTGGTAGGACCGACCGAAGTACGTCGGTGCCTCGTCATCGAAGAACGGATCATCCGTGTAGTGGTTGTGGTCCATCCAGATGTTCGCGGCGCGGTTGACGATCTGGACCATGTCATACTCGCTGTTCCAGTTTCCGGAACTGCCGTCGGTGGGATCCCACTGCGGGAAGCAGTCGATGACGCCCTTGTGGTGCAGGTTCCGCACAATGACATTGCTGGAACCGTTGATGCGCAGTGAGAGTCCGTTGAGGGTCGAATCGGGTGAGGCGCCCACGATGGTGGTGTTGCTCGGCACATCAACGAGCATGGTTGCCCGCTGCTTCTGGGCCGCCCGATTGCGGGCATCCTCCAGTTCGCCCTCGGGCTCCCGGTCCCAGCCCCACGTGGCGGGATCGTACGCTTCGAGGTAGGCGTCGAGCGAGTAACCGGTACCCGATGCGTACTGCTCACAGGAAATCGGATTACCGGCGTCGTCAGCGTTGCCGAGCAGTTCGCCGTGGACACGGATGATCTTCGACTCATTCCCGGCGCTCGCAAAGGCCGCTTTGAGTTCCGCACGGGTGGAGACGTCGAAGGTGCGTTTGGCAGGTGCTCCTGCGCCGCCGCTGGTGCCGGCGCCGGACGAACCCCAACCATCGTTAGCAGGGAGGGTCTGGTGCTCAAGGGGTACGGAAGCAGTTTGTGCCGGGTGTGCCGCATGTGACGGGGGTTGGGCAGTGGCGGGTGCACCGGCCGTTGAGACGAGTGTTGCTGCGCATATCAGCGTGAGGGCAGGACGAAACAGGCTCATTGAGATTCTCCTCATTGAGATTGAGCTATTGGTTCGAAAGCTTTCTTGTCGGCACCCCGACGGGGGCCGACCCCGGTCAAGCAACCCTAGAAAACGTTTTCTCAGATGTCAACCGAATTTGTTTTCTACGGGGTCAGCGTTACCCGCGCGCGGGACCCGTGCTCCCGCGCTGGATCACCACCGGTTGGAAGGTGGTGTGCTCTGGTTGGGCGTCCTCGTCATTCAGGAGCCGCCGCATCTCATGCCAGGCCTGTTCGCCGACGTCGTTGATTGGCACGGCCGCCGTGGTGAGTGGCGGAGTGGTGTAGCTGGCGAAGGGAATGTCATCGAATCCGGTGATGGAAATCTCGCCGGGAACGTCGATGCCGCGTTCGTGCAGCCCGCTCAACAACCCCATCCCCACGAGGTCGTTGAATGCAAGTACGCCGGTTGCGGCGGTTGCGAGAACACCGTCCACTGAGGTGTGCCCAGCCTCGAAGCTTGACCCTGCAGGGATTACGGCCAATTCCACGCCCGGATAATCCAGCCGGAACTTCTCGAGCCCCTCCAGCCGCGCACGGTTTCCGGCACTGCGTTCGGGTCCGGTGAGGTACGCGAGTTTGGCATGCCCGAGCTCCACCAGGTGTACGGCGAGATCCTGCACGCCCTGCCCGTAATCGACCACGAGGCTGGGAGTGTCGGTGTCCGCCGTCGAGCGGTTGATCAAGACCAGCGGGCGCAACGAGGGCATGAGCGCCTCGAGCTCTGCCTCGTTCATGCGCGGAGCACAGAGCACGACGCCGTCACACCGGCGCCGCGCTTCGCCCGCCAGGATCGACTCCTCGCTGGAAACTTCGGACGAGTCTGCGATCAGGACCCGGTAGCCGTCCTGGGCAGCGGCACGGCTGACTCCGCGCAGCATCCCCTGGAACGTGGGGTTGGCGAGGTCCGGTACGACGACGCCGATTGTGTCTGTTTTGCCCAGTGCGAGGCTGCGGCCCACAGCGTTCGGCTGGTAGTTCAACTCCGCAGCTGCAGCCCGCACCCGGGCGGCAATATCAGGGTCCACCGTGAAGTTGCCGTTCATGACACGCGAAACCGAGGCGAGCGAAACTCCCGCACGCTGGGCTACGTCTGTGATGCCTACCCTGCGGTTGGCTGCTTTCCTGGCCATGGGATCCTTACGGCTCTCGAATCGGTGCTCCGGCGGGAAACGGTTGACGGGCGCACCTGTGTGTTGATAGAAAGCATATAACCTTTCCAGAAAACGTTTTCTCGCAATCGCGGTGTCGCATCATCGCCGATGCCGGTGACTGAAGGAGTTCCATGAGCACCGCCCCGCATACCCAGACCGCAGACCAACAGATTCCTGGCCGCGAGCGCACCCGCATAGCGCTGGTCGGCACGGGATCCCGCGCCGAGATGTACGTGCGCGCTGCCCTCGGCGACCACGCGTCCTCTGCTGAACTGGTGGCCATCAGCGACACTAATCCGGGGCGGGTTGAGTTCTACCTCGGGGTAGCTGCTGAACTCTCTCCGGGGACGGAGATCCAGCAGTTCCATCCAGAGGAGCTCACCGCGTTCATCCGCGAGAACAGCATTGGCCGCGTCATAGTCACAACCCCCGATTACACCCACGCCGACTACATCGTCGAAGCGCTGGAAGCTGGAGCCGACGTCGTCGTCGAGAAGCCGCTCACCATCAATGCCGAGGGCTGCCGCCGGATCTGCGACGCGATCGAGCGCACCGGACGCGACGTCGTCGTAACCTTCAATTACCGCTACTCTCCCCGGAACAGCGCGCTCAAGGAGATCATCCAGAGCGGTGCAATCGGGGAAGTCACCTCCATCGACTTCAGCTGGATGCTGGACACGGTCCACGGGGCCGACTACTTCCGGCGCTGGCACCGCGAGAAGGACAACTCCGGCGGGCTTCTTATCCACAAGGCGTCGCATCACTTCGACTTGGTGAACTGGTGGATCGACGACGTCCCCGAGCGCGTCTTTGCGAGCGGCGCGCTGCGCTTCTACGGGGACCGGAACGCAGCCGGACGCGGGCTCACCAACCGGCCCGGGCGCGGTACCAACGACGAATCCGCCGGAGACCCGTTCGCCCTGGACCTCCGGGAGGACGAACGCCTGAACGCCCTCTACTACGCCAACGAACACCACGACGGGTATCAGCGCGACCAGGACGTCTTTGCCGCCGGCATTACCATCGAGGACAACCTCGCCCTCGTCGTTGACTACCGGTCCGGGCCCACGCTGAGCTACTCGCTCAACGCCCACAGCCCGTGGGAGGGCTACCGGGTCGCGGTCAATGGGACCTTGGGCCGCGCGGAGCTTGAGGTCGTGGAGCGGGCTGCGGTGTCCGACAGCACCGACCAGAAGAACGTGGTGGATCCCAGCGCAACTCCCATAAACGAGGACGACGCCGTCCGTGTCAACGGTGAACGCCTCACCCTCCAGCGGCACTGGGAACGCGCCGTCGACGTGCCGATCATCAACGGGGACGGCGGCCACGGTGGCGGAGACGCCCTGCTGCTCACCGATCTGTTTGAAGGTCCCGGAGTGGATCCGCTGGGACGGCCATCGGGCTACCTTGACGGGCTGCGCGCGGTCGCCGTGGGGATCGCGGGCAACGCTTCTCTTGAGTCGGAGCTGCCCGTGCGCATCAGCGAACTGGACCTCGGCGCTGACCTCGCCGCCGACCGCAACCAGGACGGGCAGGCGCGCCGTGGCTGAGCGCGCGCAGACCACGGTGCTCGTCACGGGCGGTTCCGGCAGGCTGGGCCGCAGCGTGGTGACCGGCCTGGCGGAAGCAGGGTACGACGTCGTTTCAGTGGACCGCGTGCCGGTCCCCGACGGCGTGTTCCCGGCCAGTATCAGGCAGGCGCCCGCGGATCTGTTAGCTGCCGGTGAGGCACGACGCGTCATCGAGCAGCACCTGCCCGACGCCGTCATCCACCTCGCCGCGATTGCCGTTCCGTTCAGCGCACCCGAGGACGTGATCCTGCAGACCAACAGCCAGTTGGCGTTCCAGGTGATGGGGGCAGCTACGGACGCCGGGGTTGGCCGAATCATCACGGCGTCGAGCCCAACGGTGCTCGGCTACGGATCGCCGGCCGGGTGGGTGCCCGAAGCGTTCCCGCTGGACGAAGACACCACGCCGAAGCCCTGGAACGCGTACGCCCTGTCCAAGCTGCTCGCCGAGCAGACCATGCGCATGTTCGCCGCGGCACAGGGTGAGACCATCCGCTACGCCGCGTTCCGGCCCTGCTATGTCATCTCTCCTGAGGAGTGGGCTGGCGCGCCGACCCAGCAGGGGCACACCGTCGTCGAACGCCTTGATGACCCGGCGCTCGCCGCGCCGGCCATCTTCAACTACGTGGACGCCCGCGATGTCGCGGACTTCCTCGACGTGCTGCTGCAATCGATGGACCGGATCCCCAACGCGGAGACCTTCTTCGTGGGAGCTGCAGATGCACTCGCCCGCGAGCCGCTTTCGGTCCTCATCCCACGCTATCTCCCGGAAGCCGGTGCGCTTGCCGGAAAGCTGGCCGGATCAAGCCCGGCTTTCTCGATCGGGAAGGCGCGCAGGCTGCTCGGCTGGGAACCGAAGCGAAGCTGGCGCACCGAACTACACGAAGCGCAGGAGCTAGCCGCCGCAACCCAGGAAGCCAGGTAAGTCATGCAGTTCAATGGAGTGCTGTTTTTCCCCGTCACGCCCTTCTCGCGGTCAGGAGAGGTGGACACCGCGCTACTGCGCGAGCACGTCGTGTCCCGCCTGGACTTCCACCCGGGAGGAGTGTTCCCCGCCTGCGGCACCGGTGAGTTTCATGCCCTCGGCATCGAGGAGGTTGCCGCCGTCGTCAGTACGACTGTGAGCGCCGTCAACGGTCAGGTCCCGGTGATCGCCGGTGCAGGCGGGCCGCTCGGCCATGCGCGGGCAGCGGCGAAGGCCGCTGAGCAGGCAGGGGCGGATGCGTTGCTCGTGCTGCCGCCCTACCTCGTCAAGGGGCCGACGGACGGCCTGGTCGCCTACGTCGAAGACATAGCGGCCGCCTCGAAGCTGCCGGTCATCATCTACCACCGCGCCAACGGTTCCTTCACAGCCGACGCCGTCGCCCGCCTGGCCGCGAACCCCAAGGTCATCGGCTTCAAGGACGGCGTTGGCGACGTCGGCCTCGCGCAGGAGATCGTTTCTGCGGTTGCCGCAACGGGCCGAACCGACTTCCAGTTCTTCAACGGACTGCTCACGGCTGAACTCAGCCAGGGGGCGTACCGCGGGCTGGGAATCCCCCTGTACTCCTCCGCGGCCTTCGCCATGGCACCGGAAATCGCGACCGCCTACTACCGGGCATACATCGACAACGACGAATCCACCCGGCACCGCCTGCTCGAAGGTTTCTACGGGCCGCTGGTGCGCCTGCGTGACCAGACTCCCGGCTTCGGGGTGTCGCTCATCAAGGCCGGGCTTCGCCTGGACGGGCTCGACGTCGGCTCCGTCCGCCCGCCACTGGTCGATCCGAGCGAGAGCCAGCTGGTGGAGCTCAAGAGCATCCTTGCGGCTGGCCACGAACTGGTCAGCGGTATCAGCCCCGCCCGCACATGACCCCGAAGATTGTCGGGCTCTCCGCCCGGCTGATCACCGTGCCGTTGCAGCGGCCGTGGGGCGCGGACGTGCTGGAGAACCACTTCATCGCGACCACAATAACTACCGATGACGGCGGCACCGGGCACGGGTTCGCGTGGACTCCGACCATCGGGCCGCAGGCAGTGCTGGCCCTCCTTGAGAACGACATCGCACCATTTGTCGCAGGACTCCCCGCGAATGCCGAGGAAGTCTGGGACGCACTGTGGGTCCGGCTCCACGAAGCAGGCGGAGGCGGGCTGACCACTATCGCGATGGCCGGCGTCGACCTCGCGCTCTGGGACCTGGCTGGTCGGCAAGCGGGATGTTCCGTGCCGGACCTGTTGGGCCGGCGTCGTGAGACCGTGCCCGTCTACGGGTCCGGAGTGAACCTGCACTACCGCCTGGATGAGCTGGTCGAACAGGCGCAGCGCTGGATTGCGGAGGGCCGGCAGGCCGTGAAGGTCAAGGTGGGCAAGCCGGACCTGCGCGAGGATGCGGAGCGGATCGCCGCTGTCCGGCAGGTTATTGGCCCCGACCGTGCGCTGATGATCGATGCCAACCAGCGGTGGGACCTGCCAACTACCTTGCGCGCCCTGGAACGGCTGGGTGAGTACGGGCTGCACTGGCTCGAAGAGCCAATCCGTGCCGATGACCTGTCTGCCTACCGGCGGCTGCGGCGCTCCACATCAGTGCCGATCGCGCTTGGCGAGAACGTCCACACCATCTACAGGTTCCGGGACTTCATCGAGGCAGATGCAGTGGACATCATCCAGCCCAACATCGTCCGCGTCGGTGGGATTACCCCGTTTCGGCGGATCGTCGAATTAGCGCGCGCCAACAGCATCGCTGTGGCCCCGCACCTGCTACCGGAACTGTCCGGGCAGCTGGCCTCCACCCTGGCTGAGACGGCGTGGGTGGAAGCGGTCGACGGCGCGAGCCTGGCTGAGATGGGTATCCTCGCCGGCCCGTCGCCGGTGAGCATTACGGAAGCGGGACTCACGGTGACCGGGCAGCCGGGACTCGGGTTGAAGCTCAGCCCGCCCCGTTGAACGCCCGGTCCGCCGACGCGAGGAGCAGCCTCAGGAGACATGTGCGGCGTGTGGCCGGGCTGCCTCTCCGACCTGGCACGCCACAGCGAGGTAGGAAGCAGTCCGGCTCTCCGCGGAGCGCGCGACCACGTCAGGGGTACCGACGGCCATGATCTTCCCGCCGCCGTCTCCACCGGCGGGCCCCAGATCGATCACCCAGTCAGCTGAAGCTACGACATCCATCTTGTGTTCAACGACGATCACTGTATTGCCGGCGTCGACCAGCCCGTGCAGCTGCGTCATCAGCAGCTTGACGTCGGCCGGGTGCAGTCCCGTCGTCGGCTCATCCAGCAGGTACAGAGTGTGACCTCGCTGGGCGCGCTGCATCTCGGTGGCCAACTTGATGCGTTGAGCCTCGCCTCCGGACAGTTCCGTCGCGGGTTGACCGAGCCGGAGATAGCCCAGGCCCACTTCCTGCAAGGTCTTAAGGCTGCGCGCTGCTGCGGGTACGTCGGCGAGGAACTCTGCGGCAGCGCTCACCGTCATTCCCAAAACTTCAGCGACGTTCCGGCCGCGGTATTCAACCTCAAGAGTTTCGGGGTTGAACCGCGAGCCATGACACTCAGGGCAGGGCCCATAGCTCCCGGGCAGGAACAGCAGCTCCACCGCGACGAACCCCTCCCCTTGGCAGATTTCGCATCGACCTCCTGCCACATTGAAGGAGAACCGTCCTGGGCCGAAACTCCGGGACCGGGCCTCGTCTGTGGCGGCAAACTCTTTCCGCACGGCGTCGAAGAGCCCGGTATAGGTCGCGAGGTTGGAGCGGGGAGTCCGGCCGATCGGCTTCTGGTCCACCTTCACCAGCCGGTCAAGGTGGTTCACCCCTGGAACAGACCCCCTCCTCAACAACCTGCCGAGCGGAGCGGCCGTGCCATCGTGGATTTCCGGCTCAGTGTCTTCCTGCATCGCGCCCTGAGGGTGTAACCGTTCACTGACAACCTCGGCGAGAACCTGGCTGACCAGAGTCGATTTGCCGGAGCCGGATACTCCGGTCACTGCCGTCAGTACTCCCAGTGGGAAGTCCACATCGAGGTTCCGCAGGTTGTGCCGGCTGATGTCTCTTAGTTCGAGCCAGCCGGTGGCTTCCCGGCTCGCACCGCCCCGAGCATCTCCATCATCGACGGTTGGACTGCCGCCGTCTGGCCCGCCGGAACTCTGCGGAAACAGGAAAGGCCTCGTTACCGAAGAGGGAACCTCGCGGAGGCCCTCTACGGGTCCGCTGTAGAGCACCTCTCCGCCGCCTTCGCCGGCGTGCGGTCCCACGTCCACTATCCAGTCCGCGCGGTGCACCACATCCATGTTGTGCTCCACGACGAACACTGAGTTGCCGGACACCCTGAGTTGGTCCAGCACCGCGAGGAGTGGTTCGGCGTCGGCAGGGTGGAGCCCTGCCGAGGGCTCGTCCAGCACGTAAATGACACCAAACAAGCCGGACCGAAGTTGGGTGGCAATCCGGAGGCGCTGCATTTCCCCTGGGGATAACGTGGGGGTGGCGCGGCCGAGTGCCAGGTAACCCAGTCCCAGGTCCAGGAGTACTGTGATCCGAACCAGCAGATCCCTGGTCAGGGCAACGGCCACCTCATCGTTTTCTCCTGAGGTCTGTCTGCGCGAGGCTGTCCCGGCTGACGTGAGTTCCGCGGTAGGCCGGATGATGTCGGCCAGTTCGGCTAACGGGACGGCGTTGAGCTCGGCAATGGTCTTCCCGGCGAATTTCACGGCGATGGCCTCGGGCCTGAGCCCGCTGCCGCCGCAGCGCGAGCATGCTCCGGTGTGCATGAACTGCAGCACGCGGTTGCGCATGGTGGCGCTTTTTGAGTCGGCCAGGGTGTGCAGAACGTAGCTCCGGGCGCTCCAGAACCGGCCCTTGTACGGCTTCGCAACGCGATCGCGTTCGGGAGTCACTTCCACCACGGGCTGCTCCTCGGTGAAAAGAATCCAGTCCCGGTCCTTTTTCGGCAGCTTCTGCCAGGGAGTTGCGACGTCATAACCGAGGTGGGCGAGGATGTCACGCAGGTTCTTGCCCTGCCAAGCTCCCGGCCATGCGGCGATTGCTCCATCGCGGATGCTGAGCGAAGGATCAGGTACCAGGGAGGTCTCGCTGACGGTGTGCGCTATGCCCAGGCCGTGGCATTCCGGACAGGCGCCTGCCGCGGTGTTTGGGGAGAAGGCATCCGAGTCAAGTTGCCCGGCACCCTCCGGATAAGTGCCCGCCCGGGAAAAGAGCATACGCATGGAGTTGGACAGTGTTGTGACCGTGCCGACAGTGGAGCGGCTGCTCTGTGCGCCGCGACGCTGTTGAAGCGCCACCGCCGGAGGCAGACCCGTAATCTCTTCCACTTTAGGGTTGTGCCCCTGCTGAATGAGCCGGCGGGCGTACGGCGCCACCGATTCGAAGTAGCGCCTCTGGGCTTCGGCATAGATGGTGCCGAAGGCCAGGGAAGACTTGCCCGAACCGGATACTCCGGTGAACGCCACGATGGCATCGCGGGGGACATTCACATCAACGTTGCGCAGGTTGTTTTCCCGGGCGCCGCGCACCCGGACAAAGCCATCGGTGAGATGAGTGGAAGCCAGCGTCGGCAGGATGGGCCCCGGGACGTCGGAAGCATGCTGTTCAGGTTGCATCGCTCCGACCCTACATCGTCACGACCAGGCGTGAGTCGCTGGAGCTGGCACTGCTCGTCAGGGCTTCCGGTTGTCCCTGCTGAGCATGTCAAAGAACCGGCTCGGTCAACTGCCCGACTCTAGACCTCGAGTGTCATCGGCCGCATCAGGCCGTTCACCTCGATCATGGGCCAACGCTCATCGACGCTGAGAACCCGAATTCCGTCGGAGGTCAGCAGGACGGTGTCCTCGATCTTCACGCCCGGACCGGACGGGTTCCACGTAAACGCCTGGTTCAAAACCACCTCGTCGTCCGTCAACGCCGTCACCCGTGGGTCGCGACCTGCGTATCCCGCCGGGCCGCCCTGATGATGCAGCCGCCACTGGTCCCGCCCGAACCCGTGGGCGTCGTAGGAGCTGCGTATGACGTCGAAGATTTGGTCCAGCCGTGCCCCGGGGACAGTCGCAGCGAAGATGTCCGCCTCGACTGCGGCGATCCGCGCCTCGGCGTCCCGCTCCTCCGCTGTTGAACCGCCGAAGCTGACCCAGCGGGTGACGTTGGCGACCATTCCCTTACGCCGCGCGCACACCACCGCCATTGCCCGCTGGCCGAGTGGCGCCGCCGTCGGTAGCGGGTGGCGGAAGGCGGAGCGCTTGCGCCCGTTGCAGAGCAGCACCAGCGGTTCCGCACCCATCGCGATGACCCGCGCGGCGAGCTCCGCGGTGACATCACGTTCGGAGGTGTTCGGGCGCGACGCCGAGAGAACGTCGGTCATCGCCTGCGCCACCTCGCGGTTGAGCTCGGCATACTGCTGCGTCTCGATCGGGAGGAGGGATTGCCGCGCCTCCCGGAGTTCGCGCTGCACGCTCGCCTCCTTAAGCGGCTGCGAGGGGGAGAGCCGCCGCGCCACCTCGTCCATCGGGCCGTGCCAAGGAACCGGATGGACGACGACGTCGGCCGGCAATTCCTCGCGCATCAATCGGTCCGACTCGTTATTGAACGTGACCAGATGGTCCTGCTCCCGGTCCACCAGGAGCGTGGCAATCGGATCGCCGGCAAGGCTGATGTGCAGCCGGCTGCCGCCCAGGTACCAGGTCATCGCCGTGTTGCTGGTGAGCAGGAGGGAATCGTGACCGGTCCGGTCGAGGATGTCCACCAGGCGCCCGCGTTTCACGGCCCGTTCGTGATTGAGGTTCGCGATTGGCTCCGGACGTGCTTCAAGCCCGGGGACTGAGGTGGTGGTCATTGGTGTCCTTCTTCGGCCGCGAACGTGCGGATCGCCTCGGGGGTCAAGGCGCCGTCGGCGATGAGCACGGTGACGGAGCGGGTCAATGGAGCCTCACGGGTAGCTGTGGCGGGTCTATCCCAGGCGAGGGCCAGTCCCACTCCGGGGTACCCCTCGGACCTCACAAACCACGGGTCGGGGGAGTCATTACCCGGCAGGAAGAGGAGCGACGCCCGCTTGCCACCGAAAGTGCCCTGCCAGCACAGCCAGTCGGAGACAGTGCCGTGGACACCGGCCTCCCCGGAAGCGTCCGCCGTCGTGATCGAGGTGTCGCCGGAGGCTGGGAGGCGCCAGAAGAAACCGCCATAGCCGCCGCCCTCGCGCCCGTTGGATCCCGGGCTGCCGAGGAGCACCTCATTGGAGGCGGCGGGTGTAAGTGAGAAGTCGATCGTGAGCGCCCACGCGTTGTCGTTGACGGACCGCCAACTGACACGGCGGGCCTCATCCAGCAGTGCGTCGTCGTCGGGTCCGGTCCATCGCAGGGTTTCCTCGAAGGAGGAACCGTGCTGCGCGATGCCGGTGCGCAGGACCCGGCCGTGATCGGGGCGCCAGACGTACGCCTGCTCATGGCGCCGGTACGTGCGGCCGCCCCAGAAATTCACGCCGCCGACGTCCTGGATAGCCACACCCGCACCGAGGTGCCACACGTGGTCGGCGGGGAAATGGTCGGTGACCGCCACGCCGTCGAGCGTTGTGAGGGCGTGCAGGTAGGGCCGCGGCGAGAGGAACGGCGAGACGGTGGCACCGTCGCGGTAGTGGCCAAGGGTTTTGTCCCCGAGAACAAGCGGAAGGGACGACGACGGCGCCGGGCGCGCCCAGCCCGGCTCCAGTTCACTGAACAATGCCTGCGCCAGGCACGCCCGCTGCAGCAGGTCCTCGATACCGTGGACCGCGGGATGTGCGTCCTCGCCGTCGCCGATCCAGGTGACGTATCCCGGATCGATCAGCTTCGGGTCCGGGGCCAGGCGCACGGCGTCGAGCACCCGCATGAACGCTCCCGACGACCTCAGCGGACTGATCAGGGCAGTGCCGTCCGTACGGTGCTGGAGCAGGTTTTCAGGCAGATTCAGGCGGTTGAATGATTCGGTGACCGTGCCCTCGGCGGTGGTAACGGCGAGTTCGTCCTCGGTGTAGTAAAAGGTTGCCGTCCCGAGCGTGCCGTGGAGCGTAACGCTGGGCCGCGTCTGCTCCGCGGCACACAGGGTCAGCGCCAGGGTGATGACCGTCCCGGAGACAGTGCGTACCCGGATGGCTGAGGTGTCATCGCACTCGATATCGTGTGCCCGGTAGAGGTCGGTTTCAACCGTGGCAACATCCGTTGCTTCCCGCGCTCCCGCCATGCGCAGCGCCGTAGCGACCGCGTGGGCCAACGGATTGGTGGCCACGCCGTCCACCACATCCACTCCGTCCAGGGTGCGCTTGCCCGCCCAGCGTGAGCGTGCAAAGTAGCCACGGGTCCGCACCCAGGCACCCACTGCGCTGACGCCCCGGACCGAACCCAGCGCCCCCGATGCTGCGAGCTGGTCAATCCTGTCCAGGGCCGCCGAACCCAGGCTTTGGAACCCGGTCTGCACGGAGACGCCCGCTTCCTCCGCCGCGGCGAGGAGGGACGCATACTGTTCCATCGATGCCACCGGAGGCTTCTCGACGTAAACGTCCGCACCGGCCGCGATCGCCGCATGGGCGAGCGGCGCGTGCGCCTGGATGGGGGCGGCAATAACGACGACGTCG
Source organism: Arthrobacter sp. TRD_SC_6 (assembly GCF_055361185.1). Taxonomy (NCBI): domain Bacteria; kingdom Bacillati; phylum Actinomycetota; class Actinomycetes; order Micrococcales; family Micrococcaceae; genus Arthrobacter; species Arthrobacter sp. TRD_SC_6. Next base: position 491,236 of record NZ_CM143953.1, on the reverse strand, counting down.
GGCGCCACCCCCGCGGCAAGCAGGTCTTCCAGGTTCGCGAACACGCCGACGTCGGTGCCCAGCGTTCCGTCCCTTGGCGGGTGCGGATCCGCCACGGCGACCAGCCGGGCGGCGCCGTCGTTCTCCAACCGGCGCAGGTTGTCCAGATGCCGTGCGCCGTACCCGTGCACACCGACGAGGGCTACCCGCGCCACCCGGGAAGGGCTTTGCAACGCTTGGGGTACAGAATCGAGCATGGGTCAGGTTTCCGTTCCTTGCATGATCAGCCTGCGCTGATCATGCCCTCGATTTCCGCGGTCATCTGTTCGGTTGCCTGCTCGGGCGTCAGCTTGTCGAACAGGACCTCCGAGACGTAGCGCTTGACCATGTCCTGGACGCCGCCGGCTCCGACGGGGGAGGGCAGCGGCGGCTCGGCCATGTCCGGGCGGATTTCGTCGAGGAAGTCCACCACCGTCTGGTCGTTCTCATCCAGTTCGGGGGCGATCGCAGCGGCCATGTCCGGGTTCGCCGGCACGCCCCGGTCAACCAGCATCTTCTTGGCCGCCTCGGGGTTGTTGGCCAGGTAGTTCACGAACTTGGCGGCGGCTTCCTGGTTTTCGGACTGGCCGGAGATGGACCAGTACATGGAGGCCTTGTAGTACATGCCGTTGTCCCCGGCCGTCCCGGATTCCGAAGGCACACGAAGCATGGTGACGTCGCTGCCGCTGGCCTCGCGCAGCGCGGACAACTGGTTGGACCAGTACCAGCCCATCGCGGCGCGGTTGGTTGCGAAGCCGCCGGCTTCGAAGGAGCCCGACATTTCCTCGGTGTACCGGGCGGCACTTGGCCCGCCGCCGTCGCGTACCTCAAGGATGTGCTCGAACCAGGCCGTCGCGTTCTCCGGTGTGTAGCCCACAGCGCCGGGTTCGTCGTCGTTGTAGAGGTTCTCGCCGTGCTGGCGCAGCCAGATCCTCAGGTCAACGTCCTGGGCGCCGTAGTCCGTGCCGACGATCTCCCCACCGAGCTTCTCCTTCAATTCAGCCGAGATGCGGTAGTAGTCATCCCAGGTCCATGTGCTGTCATCGGGGAGCTCCATGCCCGCCTGCTCGAACAGGTCCTTGTTGGCCATGACAACGTAGGCATTCTGGCCGGTGGTCAGCCCGTACAGGCCTTCCTCATAGCGCCCGAGGTTGAGGGCGGCGTCGTCGAACTTCGAGGTATCGATGCCCTCGAGGGTACTCAGGTCCGCGAGGGCGCCGCGGCCCGCGTACTCCTGCAGGTACTTCTCGTCCATGGTGATGATGTCCGGAGCATCACGGCCTGCGGTGGTGGTGGCCAGCTTGTCCCAGTAGCCGCCGAAATCGGAGTACTCACCGGCGATGGTGATGCCCTCGTTTTCGGCTTCGAACATGTCGATGATGTCCTGGTTCGCCACGTGGCGGGGGTCCGAGCCCCACCAGGAGAAGCGGAGGTTCCCGTCTCCGCTGGCGTCGTTGCCGCCTCCGTTACCGCAGGCGCCAAGGGAGACGGTGAGTACGACGGCGGCGGCAGCGGCCGTGAGAATGCGGGTGGGGCGTGAGATCTTCTTCATTGAGTCTCGTCCTGTCTGTAGTGATGATGGTCAGCCGGTCAGCCCGCGCTGATCATGCCTTCGATTTCGGCGGTCAGCTGTTCAGTTGCTTCTTCCGTGGTGAGGTTGTCGAACAGGACCTCGCCGACGTAGCGGACGATCGTCTCCTGTACGGTTCCGGCGCCGATGGGCGAGGGCTTGGGGGAGTCGGAAACCTCCGGCTCGATTTCCTCGAGGAAGTCCACCACGGTCTGCTGCGACTCATCGAGCAGGGGTTCGATGGCGGCGGCCATGTCCGGGTTGGCCGGTACGCCGCGGTCCACGAGCATCTTCTCGGCTGCTGCCGGATCGTTGGCCAGGTAGTTCACAAAGTCGGCTGCTGCGGCCTGGTCATCGGACTGGCTGGAGATGGACCAGTACATGGAGGCCTTGTAGTACATGCCGTTATCTGCGGCGTTGCCCGTGGGGGACGGCACCCGGAGGATGCGGATGTCATCACCGGTGGCGGCGCGCAGGGCGCCCAACTGGTTGGACCAGTACCAGCCCATGGCGGTCTTTCTGGTCGGGAAGTTCTCGGCTTCGAAGGTGCCCGCGGCGGCTTCGGTGAACTGTGCCGCACTGACTCCGCCGCCGGTGTCGCGGACATTCAGCAGGTGCTCGAACCAGGAAAGCAGGTTCTCCTGTGAGTAACCCACTGTGCCCGGCTCGTCCTCGTTGTAGAGTCCCTCACCGTTCTGCCGGAGCCAGATACGCAGGTCACCGTCGAGCGCCCCGTAGTCGGTGCCGGCAACGTCGCCCAGCTGCTCGCTGATCTGGGCGGAGATCTCGTAGTAGTCATCCCAGGTCCAGGTGCTGTCGTCCGGGATCTCGACGCCGGCTTCGGCGAAGAGGTCCGCATTCACCATGACGGAGTAGGCGTTCTGCCCGGTGCTCAGGCCGTACACGCCGTCCTCGTAGCGTCCGAGGTCGAGCGCGCCTTCGGGGAACTTGGACAGGTCGAGGTTCTCGAGTTCGGTGAGGTCGGTCAGCGCGCCGCGTCCTGCGTACTCCATGATGTATTTCTCGTCCATGGTGATGACGTCGGGGGCGTCACGGCCTGCCGTCGTCGTCGCCAGCTTGTCCCAATATCCGGAGAAGTCGGAGAATTCACCGGAAATGGTGACGCCCTCGTTCTCCGCCTCGTAGCTGTCGATGATTTCCTGGGTTGCCTCGTGGCGCGGGTCAGACCCCCACCAGGAGAAGCGCAGGTTGCCGTCTCCAGCAGCCTGGCTGCCGCCGTCCCCGCAGGCTCCGAGCGAGAGGCCAAGGAGGACGGCGAGAGAGGCTGCGGTTGCGGTGCGGGCAGGGCGGGAGAACTTCTTCATTGAATTTCTTTCCTTACGTGGAGTGCTTCGAACAGGAGGGCGGTTTAGCGGTTGATTATTTACTTGATGCCGGTGGTCGCGATGCCCTTGACCAGGTACTTCTGGCCGAACAGGAACACCAGGAAGACTGGCAGGAGGGAGACGATTGACATGGCGAACATGGAGCCCCAGGAGGAGGTCGCGGTGCTGTCGACGAAGGAGCGCAGGGCGACCGGCACCGTGTACATTTCAGGGTCGGTCAGGTAGATCAGCTGGCTGAAAAAGTCATTCCAGGTCCAGATGAAGGTGAAGATGGTGGTGGTTGCCAGTGCGGGGACCATCAGCGGAAGGATGATCTTGGTGAAAATCCGCACGTGTCCGCAGCCGTCAATCCTGGCCGCTTCGTCCAGTTCCTTGGGGAGCCCGCGGATGAACTGCACCATGAGGAAGACGAAGAACGCGTCGGTTGCGAGCAGTTTCGGCAGCACCAGCGGGATGAAGGTGTTCACCCAGTCCAGCTCGGAGAAGATGATGTACTGCGGGACGATGATCACGTGGATCGGCAGCATGATGGTCATCAGCATGATCGCGAAAAGCAGGTTCCGACGGCGGAACCTCAGGCGGGCGAACGCGTAGGCGGCCATCGAGCAGGACACCAGGTTCCCGATGATCGAGCCGATCACCACGATCATCGAGTTGATCATGTAGTGGCCGAAGGGTGACTGGAGTGCGTTCCAGCCTTCGGTGTAGTTACTGATCTCGAAGGTGTTGAGCCAGAGGCCGGCTTCCCGGAAGATCAGGTCGTTGGGCCGCAGCGAGCTCACCAACATCCACAGGAGCGGGTAGAGCATGATGATGCCCAAGGCGATGAGCACCAGGTGCTTGAGGAAGCGGCGTCCGGCGCTGCCCTGTGTGTCCGGGCCGTTCTTCTTCCGCCGCGCTGGCGGCTGTTCGACCGTTTGTTTTGGGGCGGCGGCCGGGGCTGCGCTGGTCTGGGGCGCGATATTAGTCGTCATAGAACACCCACCATTTCGAGGCGATGAAGTTGATGAAGGTGAAGGCCGCAATGATGAGCAGGAGCAGCCAGGCCATGGCCGAGGCGTAGCCCATATTGAAGTTGCCGAAGCCCTGTTGATAGAGGTAAAGCGTGAAGAACATCGTTGAGTCGGCCGGTCCGCCGGTTCCTCCCGAGACAACAAATGCCTGGGTGAAGGACTGGAAGGCACCGATGATCTGCAGCACGAGGTTGAAGAAGATGATCGGAGTCAGCAGCGGAACAGTGATCGACATGAACTGCCGCACCTTGGAGGCTCCGTCCACGGACGCTGCCTCGTAGTACATGGTCGGAATCTGACGCAGGCCGGCCAGGAAGATGACCATGGGAGCACCGAAGGTCCACACGTTCAGCACCATCAGGGTGCCCAGCGCTGTGGAGGGGTCAGCGATCCAACCCATTCCCTCGATGCCGACCAGGCCCAGCAGCTGGTTGATGAGCCCCGACGTTCCGAAGATCTGCCGCCACAGCACCGCGATGGCCACCGAGCCTCCGAGCAGGGACGGCAGGTAGTAGATCGAGCGGTAGAAGCTGAGTCCCCGCATGCCGCGGTCCAGGATCAATGCGAGCGCCAATGCTGCTATGAGCTGGAGGGGAACGGAAACGAAAACGTAGAGGAAGGTCACCCCGAGGGAGTTCTGGAGCCGGGTGTCCTCAAACATCCGCAGGTAGTTATCCAGTCCGGTCCATTCCGGTGCCTGGAGCAGGTTGTAGTCCGTGAAGGAGAGGTACAGCGAAGCGGCCATCGGGCCGATGGTGATGAGGACCAGGCCAATCAGCCATGGCGCCAGGAAGAGGTAGGAAACCAACTCCTCCTTCTTCTCGGCGGCGGTCAGCTTTCGCTTCTTGGCGCGCGGTTCCTTCTTGAGCCGCGACATCTCAGACAGTGCTGACATTGCCGCTCCTTTCCGCAAAAGCGCGGCTGCGTTCCGGCGCCGCGAGCGCGTCGTTCGGAAGCTTCATGGGTGACCTTCTGTCGGGATCGTTTCGAGCTTTTGGAAAGCTGATGGTTACATCACAGAAAACGTTTTCTGATGATTTCAATCGACCCTAGTGTGTGACGCGGCGCACGTCAAGGAAACGTTTTCTGAGAACGGAAAAGACCTCAGAAAGTCAGCTTCGGCGGGTGTCAGTTACGCAGGCTGACCTTAGGTGCCGTATGGACTCGGCAAGCATTTCAGCTGTCATCACATGGCCGGCGTCGTACCAGGTGCCGGTGTAGCGGGACTTACCCACACGGGCCAGGGCGCTGAGCCTGTCCGCCGCGTCATGCATCCCCTCGGAGGAAAAGAGCGCATCCGCCGCTGCGAACTGCACGAGATAGTGGCACGCGCTGTTGATGGCCGTGAGATCCGGCCAGTCGAAGTGGTGCGCAAGCCCCGGCGTCGTCAGTAGCCACGAGTGCGTGTCCAAGTGAGAAGGGAAAAGCCCGCTGAAGGTGGTCATCATGCAGCAGACGACGGCGGCACGCACCTCCGGCGCGAGGGCCGACAGTACGAGGGCCCTGCCTCCGCCACCTGAGAACCCGCCGACTCCAAGGTTCCCTCCGTCCACGCCAGGCAGGGCTTGGAGGATGCGCAGGGCGGCCAGATCCTCGAAAGCGACCATTCCGGCATAGCTGGTCCCGAGCAGTCCGGCGGTCTTGGCGATGGTGTGTTCGTGCAGGGCTGCTGCGGCGTTGTACTTCATGTCCAGGGTGGGCTGCGTGCCCTCTTCCCGCCAGCGCGCCTCCCGTGCAGCCAGTCCTTCGGCTATCCGGGCCGGCGGGGGATTGAGTTGGAACCGCCTGCTGCCCCAGCTGAACGAATCGTGGACGAGGACGGCGAAGCCCGCGCGGGCCAGCTCGTTGGCCACCGCACGCCCCGAGTAGAGGTCCCGCTGTAGTGCGGTGACCTCCATAGCGGTGTGTTTGCCGGCGTCAATCAGCCGCTCCGACCCATGCCACTTGTTGCCCCCGTGGCAGTTGAACCACAGGACACCGGGCAGCTTCCCGCCACTTAGTGCAGGTGCTGCAGGTGTCAGGAGGTGGGCACGTGTAGGAGGACCGTAGGGGAGCTGCCAGCTGAGCTGCTGCACACGGACGCCATCCAGTACCTGTGTGGCGCCCAGCGCTGGCTGCGGCGCAGGGATAGGCCCAGGGACACCCAGCACCCGCGACAGCTGGGCACTCGCCGGGTTGTGCCCTTCGTGTGTGCCGAGCCGCCGCACGGTGTCGGGCCAGTCCTCGAATCCGGCAATCGGGCCTGGTGGTGACGTCATGCCCGTGAGACTACCGGCCATCGTCCTCTGCATTCATGCAGCCCCGGTGGCGGTAACCTACCGGGGCTGCATGGAGGAGTGCTACCCGCGCCCCGAAAGCAGCTCGTCCAGGCGTTCGTAACCCTCGGTCATTCCGGCTTCCATGCCGGATTGTGCCATGCCATCCCGCGCTTCCAGCGACGGGTAGACCGAGTGGCCCACGAGCTTGCTGCGGCCGTTGCCCAGGTCCACGAAGGTCAGGGATTCAATGCAGACGACGTCAGGGAATCCTTCGAACTCGAAGGTCTGGATGGCGAACTCGTTCTCGCGCACCGTATGGAAAACGCCGTTGAAGGCGTAGGCGTTGCCCTCGGCGTCGATGTGGAGGTAGCGGTACCTGCCGCCGGTCCGGAAGTCGTACTCCTCAACCTTTGATTCCATTCCGCGGGGGCCGAGCCACTGCGCGATCATCGCGGGGTCCCGGTGGGCCTCGAAGACTGCCTCGACCGGGAAGTCGAACTCCCGCTCGCTTTCAATGAAGGGAAGGCCTTCCGGGAGAGAGAGATTCAATGGGTTGCTCATAGTGTGTCCTTGGGTTTGCGGCCTTTGCTGGCCGAGTCAGTTGTGTCGGTTGCTTGCGCGAGTAGCGCATCCAGTGCGCGGAACTGGCTCTCACGAACGAGCCGGTATTGATCGATCCACGCCGTTAGCAGCTCCAGCCTCTCGGGATTCAAATGCACGGGCCGGCGTTGGGCGTCCCGCGAACGGGTGACCAGTTGGGCCAGCTCCAAAACCTGGATGTGCCGGGAAACTGCCTGCTTCGAGATATCAAAAGGAGCGGCCAACTCGTTGACGGTTGCCGGGCCACGGCTGAGCTGGGCGATTATGCTGCGACGCGCCGGATCCGCCAGAGCCATGAAGGCCCGGTCGAGAAGCTCATCGTCGTTCATAATCAACCATTTCCTTTATCAACGGTTTGATTGATTAAAAGGGTAAAACTGTTTCGGTGAACGGTCAAGGGCTTTCTAGCGCACCAGGAGCGATTCGAGGCTAAGGGCCGGTTGCCCGGTCAGGTCCAGCACAGCCGTCGTCGTTCTCTCCAGCTGCCCCGACGCAATCGCACTGTAGGTACTGACCCACGCGTCGACCTCCCACTGCGGAGCACCGTACGAGGCACGCGACGCGTACGCCTCCTCGACGGTCTCGGCCTCGTACCGTACCTCACGGCCCGTCGTCCGGGTGATGATTTGCGCAGCCTCCTCAAGCGAGAGCGCGGCCGGTCCAGTGAGGTCGTAGGTTCGCCCTGCGTGCGCGGCCGGGTCCTTGAGCACCACGACGGCGGAGCGCGCCACGTCCGCCCGGGCCACTCCCGCTACGCGACCGTCAGCGGCCGGACCGCGGATGACGCCGTCGTCGCCGGCCAGGAGCGGGAAGAAGTCGAGGTACAGGTTGTCGCGAAGGAAAGTGAAGTCCATGCCGGAGCGGCGGATGTGCTCCTCGGTGGCCCAGTGGTCGCGGCCGAGTGTGAAGATCGAGTCCTCTGCCGCTGCGAGGAATGATGTGTACACGATGTGCCGCACGCCCGCTTCGGCTGCGGCGTCGACAAAGGTACGGTGCTGGTGTACCCGGTCCTCGGCTTCGGCGCCGGACACCATGAAGAGGGTCTCCGCGCCGCGCAGGGCCTTCACTGCGGCGGCTCGGTCGGAGTAGGTCCCCCCGGCGACGCTTGCGCCAGGCAGCTGCGGTGCGCGCTCCGGGCTGCGGACAAACAGGGTCTGTTCGAGTCCAGATTCGGAAAGGGCGCGCGCAACCTGCCCGCCCACATGCCCGGTGGATCCAGTTACTGCCAGTCGTGGAGTCATGAAGGATGGAGCGCTGGGGCTGGCACTACTATTCCCGGGCACGAGTTCACTGCGGCTTCCATGGCAGTTCGCCCAGCGGACGCGTGGGCGACGCGCCGCCGTCGTCGTCGGTCCCTACTGTGAAGCAGTGTCCAGGCTCTTCGTCGCGATTGGCGATTCCTTTACGGAAGGTGTGGGGGACTGGGATTCCCGGTTCCCCAATGGTGTGCGTGGCTGGGCGGACCGGGTAGCGAAGCAACTGAGCAAGCAGGATCCATCCTGGCGGTATGCCAACCTGGCGATCCGCAGCAAGCGGCTTCGGCACATTATCAACGAGCAGCTTCAGCCCGCGCTGGACCTGCAGCCGACGGTGGTGAGCGTGTACGCAGGCGGCAACGACATCCTGGAACTGCGGACCAGCATGACGCCGCTCATGGAGATGTATGAGGAGATGGTCTCGCGCATCGCCGCCGCCGGAGCACGCCCGCTGCTGTTCACCGGATTCGACGTGCGCCTGCACCCGATGCTCGAGCCCATGCGGCGCCGTAACTGGACCTACAACGACCACGTCCGCCGGATAGCGGAGACTTACGGCGCCCTCCTGGTGGACTACTGGTGCTTCGACGAGTACTACGATCCACGTTTCTGGGACGCCGACCGTCTCCACATGTCGCCGGCCGGGCACAAAAATCTTGCCGCTCACGTGCTGCGGGTGCTCGGCGTCGACCATACGCTGACGTCGAAGCCGTTCCGCCCGCGCAATCCCGTCACCGCACGCGACTGGCTGCAGCAGGAATCGGTATGGTTGCGCGAATGGGTGATCCCCATGTTCGGCCGGCGCCTCCGTAACATCACCCTCGGCGACCACCTCGAACCGCGCTGGCCGGAGCCGATCCGCCCGGCGGACGGGCTGAAGCGCTTGGCGGCGCAGCGGGACAGCCTGGCCTCGCGGACTTAGCAGGCGTTCCTGAGGACCCTACTTCAGCGGATCGTGGCCCCAGTTCATGAGCGAGTAGCGCCACTTAGAGTGCTCGACGTCGGAGGCCGGCTTCTGCGCCAGGTGCCGGTGAACGTAGCCCACCACCTTCTGCATATGGTCGACATCCGAGTCCGTCAGGTCCGCCTTCTTCGTGGACAGCAGTTCGATAATCCGCCTGCCGGAGGCGTGTCCAACCGACTCGCCGCCGTCGTCCTTCTGTCCCACGTCCCTGGACTCATCAGTGTCCAGCCACTTTTCAATTTCGGAGGCGGTCATGTTGACCGCTTCCTCCCACTCCGGCCATACCTCGTCAAGCTTGCTCATCAAATTTCCCTTCCTTCACGCTCTGCCGCACCTCGCCCGTAGACTGGGTCCACCATGATGCGATTCGTCAACAAATACCGCACGCCCATTGTCTGGTTGCTCGTCGTCGCGCTGGTTGTCAGCGTGGGCGCGGGGTTCTTCGCCACTATCTTCTGATTTCCGGTCAGCCCGGACGGCCTACCACAGCCGGCCAGTCCCCGGTTTCTGAACCCGCAGCCAACGGAAGCCATAGGGTTCCAGCTCAAGTTCCAGGTCCTCGCCGCGCGAAATGTCGCGCTTGCTGTTCTGCAGCAGGTCGGTGAGCACGCCCCCGCTGTCGGGGACGTCGTCGTCGTCCAGGTGCAGGGTGACCTTCGCTGGCTCGTCAGCGAAGTTGTGGAGGAGGATCACTGAGCTGGCCTCCCAGACGGACCTGTGCGCCAGGATGGCGGGGTTCGGCTGGTCTATCACCTGGAACTCTCCCCACCCCAGCTCAGGGCATTCGCGGTACCTGCGGATGAGCGTACCGATGAAGGCAAGGAGCGACGCCGGATCCCTGCGTGCCGCTGCAACGTTCACCTTGTCGGGGCCGAACTCGCCGCTCACCAGCGGCGCGATCAGCTTGTCCGGCGGGGCGGCCGAGAACCCGGCGGAGTCTTCATCTGTCCACTGCATCGGGGTGCGCACAGCCATCCGGCCCTCGATGTCCAGGTTCTCGCCCATCCCGATCTCCTCGCCGTAGAACAGCACGGGCGTGCCGGGCAGGGAGAACAGCAGCGAGTAAACCATCTTGATCCGCTGCAGATCGCCGTCCATCATCGGCGGGACGCGGCGCTTCAGGCCACGGCCGAAGACCTGCATGTTGTCCTCCGGGCCGAAAGCCGCGAAGACTTCCTCACGCTCGAAGTCGGAGAGTTTGTCGAGGGTGAGCTCGTCATGGTTGCGGACGAAGGTTGCCCACTGGTTGTCGGAGTCGATGGGCGGGCGTGCTGTGAGGGTGTCGGCCAGTGGCCCGGCCTTACCTCGCGCGAGCGAGAGGTACATCTGCTGCATGGTGATGAAATCGAACTGCATGTTGAGCTCGTCAGCTGCGTCCCCGAAGAACTCCAACTGCTGCTCGTACGGAAGGTTCACTTCACCGAGGAGGACGGCGTCGCCGGCCCGCCTTGAGAGGAACCGGCGCAGGGCACGCAGGTAGTCGTGGGGGTCGCCGCCGTCTTCGGCATCGGTTCCCATGGTTTCGAGGAAGAACGGCACTGCGTCCACCCGGAATCCGGAGAGCCCGAGCTCCATCCAGAAGCCCATCATCTTTGCGATCTCGTCCCGTACCTGGGGATTTGAGATGTTCAGGTCCGGCTGGTGTGAGTAGAACCTGTGGAGGTACCACTCTCCGGTCTTCTCGTCCTTTTTCCAGATGGAGTCCTCCTTATCCGGGAAGACCACCTCTTTGGACGTGTCGGGCGGCTCTTCGGACCGCCAGACGTAGTAGTCGCGGTACGGGTTGTCCTTGGACGCACGGGATTTCTTGAACCACGGGTGCTGGTCCGAGGTGTGGTTGACCACGATGTCCGCGATCACGCGCATCCCGCGGTCCTTCGCCGTCCGGATGAATTCGACCAGGTCACCGAGCGTGCCCAACCGGCCGTCGACGCCGTAGAAGTCCATGACGTCATAGCCGTCGTCCTTCTGGGGTGACGGGTAGAACGGCATGAGCCAGACGCACGTCACGCCCAGCTCGGCGAGGTAGTCCATGCGTTGGGCGGCGCCGGTGAAGTCTCCCACGCCGTCGCCGTCGGAATCGCAGAACGTCTCGATATCCAGGCAGTAAATGACGGCGTTCTTCCACCACAGGTCTGCGGTATCCGTGATGCGCATCAGCGCACCTCGGGAAGAACGTGCTCGGCGAATGCCTCAATGAAGGGCTTCTGATCCGTGCCGACAAAGTGAAGGTACAGCTCGTCGAAGCCGAGGTCGGCGTACTCACGGAGCCGCTGTGCGTGCTGGCCGAGATCCGAGGAGATTTCGACGGCGCCGCGCAGCTCTTCCTCGCCGAGGTTGCGGGTAGCGTCCTCGAAGTCGGAGGGGCGGGAGATGTCCCAGGTGGTGGGCGGGGTCAGGCAGTTCGAAAGCCATTGCTCCCGGGCAATGTCCAGTGCCCTGGCCTCATCAGGAGCCCAGGAAACGTGAACCTGCAGGATGGCTTTACCCTTGCCACCGGCGTCGCGGTAGGCATGAAGCATTTCTTTGAGCTTGTCGTGTGGCTGGTTCACAGTGACCAGGCCGTCCGCCCAGCGGGCGCTGCGCGCCGCCGTCTCCACGCTCACTGCGGGCGCAATCAGTAGCGGTTTCACTTCCGGAGCGTCCCAGAGCCGGGCCTCGTGGACGTTGACCAGCCCATTGTGGGTGACCTCCTCGCCATCGTGCATCCGGCGGATGACATCCACGCATTCTTCGATGCGCTGCTGCCGTTGTTCCTTGGGCAGCCACTCGTCGCCTGTGATGTGCTCGTTGAGATTCTCGCCGCTGCCGAGCGCTGCCCAGAACCGTCCGGGGAACATACTCGCCAGGGTGCCGCTCGCCTGGGCGATGATGGCCGGGTGGTACCGCTGGCCGGGGGCGGTGACGACGCCGAAACGCAGGTTCGTGGTGGCCAGCGCGGCTCCCAGCCAGGACCAGGCGAATCCCGAATGGCCCTGCACCGCGGACCACGGCTCGAAGTGGTCGGAACACATTGCGGCGTCGAACCCTGCCTGTTCGGCCAACTGCACGTCGGCCAGAAGTTGGGATGGAGCGATCTGTTCGTGGGAAGCGTGAAATCCGATAACTGTGGTCATGGGCGAGCCGTTCCTCCTGGTGCCTGTCCAGGCCCTTGAAGGCCCGAGCCGGTCCGATCTAGTGTGATAAGTAGGCTTAGCAATGGGATAGAGCCTAGTCGTACGCTCAAGGGCCCTCAAGGCCCGGCGCCAATCGCCCGAAACACCAGGAGGAACGCATGAGTGATCAGTACACCTTCCAGAACCCTGTCACGCGATTCCCCGAGATCAGCCCGCCGAAGCAGGACCAACCTGAGCCTGGACTGGATCGCGACCTCACCCCGCAGAGCGACCGAGGTGAGCAGTCTTATCGAGGAACCGGCCGGCTCGAAGGACGCAAGGCACTCATCACCGGGGCCGACTCCGGGATCGGTGCGGCAGTGGCCATCGCCTACGCACGCGAGGGTGCCGACGTCGCACTGTCTTACCTGCCCGAAGAGGAAGCGGACGCCGCGGAGATAGCCGAGCTCGTTGAGGCATGCGGCCGTAAGGCCGTGAAGCTTCCGGGTGACATCAAAGACGCCGAGTTCTGCAAGGAGCTGGTGGAGCAGGCTGTGGAGGGTCTCGGCGATCTCGACATCCTCGTCAATAACGCGGGCAAGCAAATCGCGGTCGAGAAGCTGGAAGACCTCGATGACGAGCAGTTGGACCACACGTTCAAGACGAACATCTACTCGTTCTTCCGAATCACCCGCGCGGCACTCGCACACCTTCCGGCTGGGTCCAGCATCATCAACACCACGTCCATCCAGGCTTATAACCCGTCGCCCACCCTGCTGGACTACGCAAGCACCAAGGCGGCGATCAACAACTTCACCAAGGGTTTGGCGCAGCAGCTCGCTTCACGCGGGATCCGGGTGAACGCCGTCGCGCCCGGTCCGTTCTGGACCCCGTTGCAGGTTTCGGACGGCCAGCCCAAGGACGCCCTGCCGGAGTTCGGAAAGGACACTCCACTGGGCCGCGCGGGACAGCCCACTGAACTGGCGCCGGCTTACGTATTCCTCGCGTCCCCGGAATCGAGCTACGTGTTAGGCGAGACGTTGAACGTCAACGGCGGCAGTCCGACACCGTAGAGAAAATTTGCAGAAAATAAGCAAGCTTATTAGTAGCCAACCGAGAGGCTCTCGGGTTAGCGTCGAAGGACTTGGTTTCGCTCTCTCCAACCCCGACAGATGAGTTGGCCGTCCAGGTTCGGAACCGCAACCGCGGAGGTTTCCCCGTGTTCTTTCACAAGCAGGAACTGCAGTTCAAATCCACCCCCGACAAGCCCGATGCCGTCTACGCCCGCAAGCTCCAGGAAGTCCTGGGCGGCCAGTACGGTGAGATCACGGTTGCCATGCAGTACTCGTTCCAGGCCTGGAACACGCACATTCCCGGCAAGTACCGAGACCTTCTTTTCGGCATTGGTTCCGAGGAGTTCGGGCATGTTGAGATGCTGGCAACCATGATCGCCCAGTTGCTCGAAAAGGCACCGCTGGGGATCACCGACGACGCCGTCCAGTCCGACCCCGCGATCGCCGCGGTCATCGGCGGTACGGACATGCAGCAGGCCATCGTGGCCGGCGCGGGTGCCCGTCCAGTGGACAGTATGGGTAATCCCTGGTCAGGCAGCTACATCACGGCAAGCGGCAACCTGCTGGCCGATTTCACTGCAAACGCCAACGCGGAGATGCAGGGCCGCGTACAGGTGGCTCGGCTGTACCACATGACTGACGACCACGGCGTGCGTGACATGTTGAAGTTCCTGCTGGCAAGGGACACCATGCACCAAAACCAGTGGCTCGCGGCGGCTCGTGAGCTGCAGGAGGAGGGCTCGGAGAACCTGCCGGTACCGAGCAATTTCCCGCTGAAGGAAGAGGAACGTGAGGTGTCTTACCAATACCTCAACTTCTCCGACGGCAAGGCTGCTTCGGAGGGGTCCTGGGCTTCCGGCCCCACCCCCGACGGCTACGGCGAGTTCACTTACCACGAGGGCCCCACCACGAGCGCTCCGATGCCGCCGCCAACGCACCCGGATTCCCGGTTCTACGGGACCACGGAACTTCCGAACAGCGTGGAGAAGGTGGCCGGCAAGGTGCAGGACAAGCTGAAGAAGGAGTAGCGTTCGTGCGCTCCAGGCAGCCCGCTGCACTTCGGTGCGGCGGGCTGTTCTGCGTCTCGCGTCCGGGTGACCTTTCAGTAGCAGAGGCACAATGCGCAGTAGGCTTAGTAACGAGGGGTCCGACGACGACGGCGGACCACAGCGAGACACAGTATCGCCGGTGAGGAAGGCTGAACCATGAAGAGTCCCGAAGCGCGCGGAGTTGCCAGCGAGGCGCTCCTGAGGATCCTGTCGGCGGCGCCGAACGACGACGACGTCGCGGCGCTCAGCGCGGCTGTCAGCGACGCGCTCAACGCAACTTCAAACATCTTCGCCGACGAAGACCTCCAGCTCACCCTTTTCTGCCTTTACGAGCTGCACTACGGCGGGATCGACGGCGCCCACCCAGACTGGGAGTGGACCCCGGGCCTCATCAGCGTCCGGCAGCGGATCGAACGGGACTTCGAAGCGGCTCTTCGCGCCGCCGTCGAACTTCCCTCCCTCGAACCGCGCGACAGCGACGGCGTTGCTTCAGTGCTTTTCGAGCTCACCGGGGCTGATGCCGGCCCCAGCGTGTCCCGGTTCCTCGCGAAGAAGGCCACCTTGGAGCAGGCCCACGAGTGGCTCATTCACAAGTCCATCTACCAGCTCAAGGAGGGTGACCCGCACACCTGGGCCATTCCGCGCCTGAGGGGCCGGGCGAAGGCGGCGATGGTCGAAATCCAGGCGGACGAGTACGGGGGCGGGCGCCCGGAGCGCATGCACTCAGCACTGTTCGCACGTACGATGCGCGGCGTGGGCCTGGAAGATGAGTACGGCCACTATCTAGATGCCGTCCCGGCCCTCACGCTTGCGAACAACAATATGATGTCGTTTTTCGGACTGAACCGGCGCCTGCGCGGGGCGATAGTCGGCCACCTTGCCGCGTACGAGATGACGTCCTCCCAGCCCAACCGGTTCTACGGCAACGGATTCCGGCGCCTCGGCTTCGATGAAGACGTCACCTGGTACTTCGACGAGCACGTCGAGGCCGACGCCGTCCACGAGCAGATTGCCGGTCGCGACCTTGCCGGCGGTTTGGTCGAGGTGGAGCCGGAACTACTTGAGGACGTCTACTTCGGAGCGGCCGCAGCGCTCGCTGTGGACGGGATGCTCGGGATTCATCTCATGGAAGCGTGGGAGAGGGGCGAGTCTTCACTGCGCCCGCGGGTGCCGACGGCGGTGTGAACAGTGAACGCTGACGCGGCGTACGTGCTGCCGCTGCGGTGGACTGAGGATTCCGGGCTGCCGGAGTTGGCCGAGTACCTATGCGAAGTGGCGCTGTGGGCAGACGTACTGGTGGTGGACGGTTCGCCGGACGAGTTGTTCGCCGCTCACGCCGCAGCTTTCCCTCCCGAAGTTCGCCACCTGAGGCCGAAGTTCTCCTGCCGGAACGGGAAGGTGGCAGGCGTCCTCACCGGACTCCACCACACCACGCGCGCACGCGTGGTGATTGCCGACGACGATGTCCGATACAGCGCCGCGACCCTCCGCCGCGTCGTCGCGCTGCTGGCTGACGCCGACGTCGTACGCCCTCAAAGCTACTTCCTGACGTTGCCTTGGCATGCCCGCTGGGACACGGGGCGGACGTTGCTGAACAGGGCGCTGGGATCGGACTATCCCGGCACGCTTGGCGTGCGGCGGTCAACCCTCCTTGCCGCCGGCGGTTACGACGGCGATGTGCTTTTCGAGAACCTTGAGTTGATTCGTACGGTGCGGGCGGTAGGGGGTGTGGAGGCCCAGGCGGACGATGTATTCGTTGGCCGGCTGCCATGCTCCGTACGGCACTTCCTGCGGCAGCGTATCCGTCACGCTTACGACGACTTCGCACAGCCGTCCCGCCTCTTCCTCGAGCTGGCCCTGCTGCCGGCGCTGGTGCTGGCCGCGCGCCGTCGTCCCCGTGCTCTTGCGTACGCGGCGCTCGCTGCAGTCCTATTGGCAGAACGGGGACGACGACGGCGGAACGGCCGGGCTGTGTTCCCACCCACCGCCGCGCTCTGGGCACCGGCGTGGGTCGCGGAGCGGGCCGTCACCGTTTGGGTGGCCGTTGCGTATCGACTGTCCGGCGGCATGCCGTACGCGGGATCGAAACTCGTGAAGGCCGGAAACTCGGCGAGCGATCTGCGGCGCAGGCAGCGCGCACACCCCGGCGCGACGACGCCGGACTTCCTCCGCTGCTGAGTCCCTGAGTTCGCTTGGTGGTTATGCTCGTGATACCGGTGACGTCATTCTGCCTAACGTTCGAAGTCACCACTGGCGCCGGGTCCATGACCTACCGGGTCGACAGCGTGACTACTTACGTCAAATCCGAGCTCAAGTCCAGCGACATCTGGGGCATCCAGCCCAGCAGGATCGTGCTGATCAGTTGCTACACGGCAGATCCACTCGGGAAGAACGTCGTCGTTACTGCTACGCCAGTTTCCGGGTAGCCGCCTTGAGAGCGCATAACTGAGGGGAGCAGCCAAGCGGCTGCTCCCCTCAGTTGTGGTGCTGCGGACTTACCGGTTGTTGTCGACGGCGTTGTAGTCAGCGCGGTCGATCTTGCGGTGGTAACGCATACCCGCCATGCCGCCAAGGACCGCACCCGCCAGCGCTGCGAGCAAAGCAACGACGACGGCGATTATGCCTGCCGTGGTCAGCGTTCCTTCATTCACGGGGAGGCGGGGGAAGCTGTTCAGGTTGGCGAGGACGTCGAACTGCGACCCGAAGATGAGTCCAAGTACGGCGACGATGATCGCAATGATGATGGCCCACAACCACACCGCAACGCCCTGCTTGGCGCCGTTGAAGCGCGACATCCGGCCGGCTACATACCCGCCCGCGTAATAAGCAAGGAGCAGGATTACCAGCAGAATGATGGCGCTGGTGATGCCCACCGTCTGCGGATCCTGAGCGGCCTGATCGGTAGCTTCGTTCAGGTTAGTGTTCGTTGACAGCCCAAAAGCAGCCCCAGCCGCTGCCACCAGCGCGGTAAGGATCACGGCCATTCCCGTAGCTGTGAGCCAACCGAAGAATGCGGCGCCGAACTTCATCCCGCCAAAAGTTTCCTTCTCGCGCTGGTGCAGGGCATCGCGCTCCGCACCCACCGGAACCGGAGTCGCATCCCTGTCGCGGTCCCCGTGCCGGTCCTGGTCATTGTGGTCTGGATCCAGTCGACGCTCCCGGGTGTGATGCCCGTCCGAGTCCTTCGAGTGGGACACCGGCACCGCTGCCGTGTGCTGACGCGTGGCGTCGTCGCGCTGGCCCGCGCCGTCGTCGTTCCGGTTCACGTTCATCGCGCGGGTCTCGGGGCCCGACGCATGGGAATCGCGGTCATTGCGTCCTGCATCGGGTGTTGCCGATGGGTCTACGTGTTTCGGGGTGTTGTTGTCCCGATCGTTGTTCCCTGTTACTGGTGTACTCATTGGTGCCTCCTGATATCAGGGCCCTAAGGCGACTTCATAAGCAACCTTAGTATTTTGCACCCTTCGTCACAAGGGCGGGGCTACGTGGTGGCAGACTGGGAGCATGGATTGGCAGATCATCATCACCGTGCTGTGTGGACTCGCAATCGGCGTCGGCGTGGCCGGTGTGGTGATCCCGGTCCTCCCCGGAGGCATCCTGATTTTGGCGTCACTGCTGATCTGGGCTCTGACTGTCCAAAGTGCTGCAGGATGGGTTGCGCTGGGTGTCGGGGGCGTGGCGGCCCTGATCGGCATGGTGGCCGGAACCGTCCTTACGGGAAGGAAGCTGCGTCAGCAGAAGATTCCCGGCCGGTCAATCACCGTAGGCCTGGTTCTCGGCGTCGTCGGAATGTTTGTCATACCCGTTGTCGGCCTGTTGGTTGGATTTCTCGCGGGCCTCCTGCTGAGTGAGGCGGCGCGGCTAAAAGATCTCCGGGCTGCAGCAGCGTCAAGCATTGAGGCGCTGAAAGCCATGGGTATCGGGATTATGGTGGAGCTTCTGCTCGCCTGCCTGGCGGGCAGCGCGTGGATCATCGCCGTATGGGCGCATTTTGCCACTCGCTGACCCGCCGGGGCAGCAGCTTAGCGGCGCTTGCGGCCGTAGTTCTTGCCGTAGGACTTCCCGCCCGAGTACTTGGTGCCGCCCCGTCCGCTCTGCCGCTTGCCGAGCAGCTTCGACGCAATGACAGGTGCGAGGGTCCAGAGGAGCTTCTTCAACATGATGTCCGCCTTTCGTTGAGGTACATCACCTCTATAGTAAGCACGCTGACTATTGTCTTGGCCACTACGGGCTGACGAATTCCCGCAATGCGTCCAACTGAGCGAGCCTGCACTCCGGTTTCAGGTACATCATGTGGCCGGCCTCGTGATAGTGGTGGGTCATCCTGGCCCGAGCCTGCTCATCAAGGTTCATATGCGCAAAGACGTACTCCGCCGCGAAGTGCGGGGTGGCGCCGTCCTGGTACCCGTAGTCCACATGCACGCGCAATGCCGGGTTGTTGACCATGAGGCGTTCGAGGACATCGCTCACGTCCACCGGTGCGCCTTCAAAAGTGCGGTAGCTCCACGGTTGCACCCTGGCGCTGAGGATCTCGTACGGCAGGTCAAACTCGTAGCCAAGTTCTGCGCGGACATAGTGGTTGATCGCCGCGGCGAAGGGCCCCGTAATGGCGCGCATGCTTGGGTCGTCATGGTTGACGGAGGCTTGGAGGTTGGCGGGAGACGCGGTGAACCTGCCGTCGATCCGACCCACCACCAGGCCCTCCGCGCGCAGCAGCTCGGCCGCGAACTCGTGGTACGCCCACCGCAGGTTCGTCCGCCGGATGAAAGCCTCGTCGAGGGTGGTGATCGCGCTCAGGCGAGTGACGACGTCGTCGTGTTCGGGCTGCGTTAGCCGCGCACCCTGCGTGAGTGCGTACCCGAATTCGCGGGCAGCGAACTCTTCGGCTTCGCGCACGACGTCAGCAAGTTCCCTCCCCGGGTGGCGCCCGTGATAGTGCGCGATGGCAGCGTACGTGGGCAGGTGAAGCGCGTAGGGTGTGTCGCTGCCTGGGAAGAAGCGGAGGGTGGACATGTTGAGCACGGTCGAGATGAGGCCGAGTCCGTTGACGGCCATGCCGTAGGCCTCGTACAGGCGGCCGGCGACCGCTACGGCGCGCAGCGTCCCGTAGGACTCTCCGACGAGGTACTTGGGGGAGAGCCAGCGGTTGTTGCGCGTAGTCCAGAGCCGGATGACTTCGGCCACGAGGTCGCGGTCTTCAATGAACGCGTGGAACTCGTCGGACTTTTCGCCTTCAACCACGCGGGAGAAGCCTGTGCTCACTGGGTCGATCATCACGAGGTCGCTGTGCTCGAGGAGCGTTTCCGGGTTATCGACGATGCCGTAGGGCGGCGGCGTCATGGCGCCGACGTCGCCGGAGTCCACCCGGCGCGGGCCGAGCAGGCCGAGGTGCAGCCAGACCGAGGAGGAGCCCGGCCCGCCGTTGAACGCGAAGGTTACGGGGCGGTCAGTCTCGCCGTCGTCTTTGGTGTAGGCGACGACGAAGATCTCCGCCTTCGGTTTGAAGCCCTCCGATTTGCCGTCCTTGACCTCTTCGCGGCGCAGGACCAGCCGGCCGGTGGTGGTGGTGTAGGCGAGGCCCGAGCGGGTGGTGTGCTGCCGGGTCACGAAGTCGTCGCTGACTTCCTTGACTGCGGCAGGTTCGGTTTTCTCGGTGGTGGTGTCTACTGTTGCGAATTCTTCAGCCATACGTCGAGCCTATCGGTGGTTGTGGCAGGCAACTACCCCTGTCCGGATACTGAATCCGCGTGTTCCCGGTCCGCAGACCACTTCTGGCGCTGTTCTGGCGGCGCAAAGAAGAGTGCAGCGAGTAGGCCGATGATCACAACGACGCCGGGCAGGATGAGCGACTGCCCCATCGCCGCGGAATAGCCTGCTGCGTTGGCAACACCTTCCTCAGCGGCGTTCGCCGTCAACCGCGCCTGCATCATCGCCGCAATCCCGGCGCTTCCGATCACCGCACCGACCTGCCGTGTGGTGTTGTACACGCCGGATCCGGCACCAGCGAGGGACGGCGCGAGGTTGCGGGTGGTGGTCAGCGAGACCGGCGCCCAGATTCCCGCGCTGGACAGGCCGATGAGCCCAAGCGGCAGCAGCAGGAGCCAGATGGGTGTGGTTGGGGTGAGGAGGGCACCGAGCCAGAACAGTGCGGTGGCCATGCCTGCGAACCCGAAGATGGCCATGTATTTGGGGTTGCCCCGCTGCACGAGCTTGCCGACAAACGGTGCGAGTGCCCCGGAGATGACCGCCATCGGTGTCAGCAGTAGCGCGGCTTCCGTGGGGGAGAGCCCGCGGACGTTCTGCGCGTACAGCATCAGCGGCAGGCTCATGGTGGTGATGGTGAATCCCATCGCGGAGATGGCGGTGTTGCCGAGCGAGAAGTTCCTGTCCCGGAAGAGTTTGAGCGGAACGAGCGGTTCCTTGCGGTTGTAGCGCTGCCAGACGATGAACGCGGTGAACAGGACCGCGCCGGTGACAATGAGGGACCAGACCGAGATGGGCCCGGCGATGGTGCCCCAGTTGTAGCTCTCCGCCTCCTGCAGGCCGAAGACCAGGCAAAACATGCCGGC
Source organism: Arthrobacter sp. TRD_SC_6 (assembly GCF_055361185.1). Classification (NCBI taxonomy): domain Bacteria; kingdom Bacillati; phylum Actinomycetota; class Actinomycetes; order Micrococcales; family Micrococcaceae; genus Arthrobacter; species Arthrobacter sp. TRD_SC_6. Next base: position 470,425 of record NZ_CM143953.1, on the reverse strand, counting down.
CGCACTCAGCACAACACCCAGCAGGTCAAAAGCGTGGCTGGTGGTAGTGAGGGCAGGCACCAGGCGGTAGGCGAGAAAGAAGCCGACGACGCCGACGGGCACATTCACGAAGAAGATCCACTCCCAGCCGAGGGAGTCCACCAGCACCCCACCCAGGATGGGCCCCACAAGTGTGGCGATACCAGCCACGGAACCCCAGAGGCCCATTGCGGAACCGCGCCGATCGGGAGGGAAGATTCGGGTGATCACGGACATGGTCTGAGGGGTCATCAACGCTGCGCCCAGGCCTTGAAGTACCCGCGCGAGGATGAGTAGTTCGATGGTGCCGGCAAATCCGCAGAGCGCGCTGGAAAGGGTGAAGACGGTGAGACCGGCGAGGTAGATGCGGCGCGGGCCGAAGCGGTCGCCGAGGCGCCCGGTAATAAGCAAGGGAACCGCATAAGCGAGCAGGTAGGCGCTGGTGACCCAGATTGCGCTGTCGATATCTGCTCCCAGCGCTTCCATGATGGCCGGGGTGGCAACGGACACGATGGTGGAGTCAACGAGGATCATGAAGAACCCGATGACGAGCGACCACAGGGCAGGCCAAGCCCGAATTTCTGGAGCGGGGGAATGCATGGTCTGAGCGTACAACCGGCCGATGACATTTGGTTTGGCTGCCCGGCGCCGGGGTGCTGCGGTATCTTGGTGCGTGCGGGGCTTTAGCTCAGTTGGTAGAGCGTTTCGTTCGCAATGAAAAGGTCAGGGGTTCGATTCCCCTAAGCTCCACAGTTCCGACGTAGTCGAACATCTGCGTGGATTCCACCTCGCCGCGACGACGAACGCGCGGATGCGGTCTTGATGCCGTTTCAAGGTTTCAAGGTCGATGGAGTCGGCGTCAGCGCGAGGCGGTGTGCATGCCGACGTTGACGACTCGGCCGTCGGTAGCGCGGTAGAAGAATCGCGTCACTCCCCACGGTTCCCCGGTCAACGGATGCACGATCTCTAGGCCCGCTGTCTCGACTCGGGCGAGCGCCTCGTGGACATCGTCGACGAAGATCGACACGTCGGGGTTGACAGGTGCCGTGGCGTCCTTGGTCAGGAGGCTGAGCTGGTGGCCGTCGTCGTCTCCGAGGGTGACGATCCAACCATGATCCATCAGGACCCGGAGCCCGAGCGCGGCGGAGTGCTCCCTTACGGCGGCGTGGAGGTCGGCCACCGTCAGGTTGGGGACTACTCGCTCGATATGCACAGGCCCATTGTCGCAGCGACGACCGCGTCTGACCATGCCAGCGAACTGGGCCGAGCACCCTCTCAACCTCGATCTGCAAGAGGCATAGGGGCTCAGAGGCGAGTCTCAGCGCGAACGCCGGGAAGCGCCATGCGCCTGGCTTCGCTTAATCGTTCTACTCCCTCGACATAATTGCCGACGCTGGCCGATTCGCAGTCCAACCCGTGGCGGCGAGCTCCGAGCACGCGCCTGCATACTTCCGCCTCCATCGCCGCCGAGAAAATGTCGCTGTGAACTTGGTTGCTTGTCATGCCGGTCTCCTCTTTTAGCTGGTAGGTCCAGCTTCGAGTGCATGCATCGGAATAGCAATCATTGTTGCTGGTCCAGCAACATGAGCCCGCGTAGAGTGACCAGACCCACTCAATGTGATGTCTAGAGTCAGGTGCCCGGCGCATAACGTTGAGCTCATGACCACCCTTATTGTCACCTGCCATCCGGACCCGAAATCACTGACCCATCAGGCCGCTGCACAACTACGCGATCTGCTCGGCACTGATGCGGTTGAAATTGCACACCTCGCGCAGGAGAACTTCGACCCAAGGTTCACGGCGAACGATCGTCAGACCTACCTCGGCCTGGGGACAGTGGACCCGTCCATCACTGCGGAGCAGGAACGGTTGGACGGCGTAACGGACCTGGTGCTGGTCTTCCCCGTTTACTGGTGGTCGATGCCCGCGCTGCTCAAAGGGTGGATCGACCGCGTCTTCATCGCAGGCTGGGCCTTCGACACCGACAGCAGCGGAAAGATAGTCCCGCGGCTGGGGTCGCTAACCATGCATCTGCTGCCAGTCTCCGGAACCGCTCCAGAATCCTTCGCCAAGCATGGCTATGCGGAGTCTTTCAGTACGCAGATCGAGCATGGGATCGTTGACTTTTGCGGCATGCAACGCGGGGCGAAGGCTTTCATCCATGACTCCGAATCAACTGATCGGCCTGCCACTTCAGCCAGCCTGGACGCTGCGACCTCCGCGATCGCTTCCGCAGTCACCGCAAAATGCCGCGTGTAGTCCGCCCGGTGTGATCGCCACCTGACGCTAGGCTCCAGTGAAAGACCACCGACTCCGAAGGGCCACCATGCTGCCGATTCCCGTTGAGGCCACGCACCCAGCGCAGAGCACTCCGTTCACACTCAGTGCAACCACCGCCATTTCGGCGCCCGCGGAATTGACCGGTGTTGCAATGAGCCTGCAGTCCTCGCTGCGCCCGGCCACCGGACTGGTGCTGCCAATGAACGACGACGACGCCGCAATCACCCTGCGGTTGGACGAGGCCCTCCCGGAGGAGGGCTACCGACTGACGGTTGCCACCGACGTCGTGCGCATTACCGGAGGCGCCCCAGCGGGGGTGTTCCGCGGTGTGCAAACCCTGCTGCAACTCCTGCCGCCACAGATTTTCCGCAAGGCGCCTGTAACCGGAATTGAATGGGGTGTCCCGCCCATCGATATCACCGACCACCCAAGGTACGGCTGGCGCGGCGTAATGCTCGACGTCGTACGCCACTTCCTGCCCAAACACGACGTGCTGCGTTTCCTGGACCTCATGGCACTGCACAAACTCAATACCCTGCACCTCCATCTCACCGATGATCAGGGATGGCGCGTCGAGATCCGGCGCTACCCACTGCTGACCGAGGTCGGCGCGTGGCGGCACGAGACACAGGTCGGCGCGGACCCCGGATCCACCATGGACGGACGCCCCCATGGCGGCTTTTACACTCAGGACGACATCCGGGAAATCGTCGCCTATGCCGCCGAACGGTTCATCACCGTGGTGCCGGAGATCGAGACTCCGGGGCACGCGCAGGCCGCCATCGCTGCGTACCCGGAACTCGGCGTTTCCGGGAAGCCGGTCGAGGTGTTCACCCGTTGGGGAATCAATCCCACCGTGCTCAACGCCGAGGAATCCACCGTCGAATTCTTCTGCAACGTGTTCGAGGAGGTCATGGATCTCTTCCCCGGCCGCTTCATCGGGGTCGGCGGAGACGAATGCCCCCGCGATCAGTGGCGATCCGACGAACGCACGCAGGAACGGATGAACGAACTCGGGCTGAGCGACGAGGCCGAGATCCAGACGTGGTTCATCGGCAGGCTTGAGGAGCGCATCGCTGCCCGCGGACGGCGCGTCTTCGGCTGGGATGAAATCCTCGAAGGCGACCTCTCGAAGGACGCGGTGGTCGCCTCCTGGCGTGGCATGACCGGCGCCCGGGCAGCGGTGCGCCGGGGAAATGACGTGGTTTCCTGCCCCGATGACCAGGTGTACCTCGACTACCGCCAGTCGGAGGATCCGCGAGAGCCCATCCCCGTGGCGATTTCACTCACCGTCGCCGATGTCTACTCCTTCGACCCGGCTCCCGCCGATCTTACGGACGAAGAACGACGGCGCGTGCTCGGCGGGCAGGCGAACGTCTGGACCGAGCACATGGACTCCCCGCGAACCATCGACTACTTTGCCTTCCCCCGGCTTTGCGCCGTCGCGGAGGTTCTGTGGTCGGGGCCGGGCGGGGACTATGAGGCCTTTGCTCCGCGGCTTGAGCAGCACCTTGGGCGGCTCGACGCGATCGGTGTGGAGTACCGGAAGGCGTCAGGTCCGCTGCCTTGGCAGGCGCGCCCCGGTGTTCCCGGACGCCCGTCGACGCGCGAGGCGCGCGAAGCCCACATCACCGAACTGGTAGCAAAGATTGCGGATTGATCGGAGCCTGAGATGACCCGCTACGTAATTGACGCGCCCACCCTCCTGCACATCGTTGCGAACGAGCTGACACCTGACCCAGGGCATCAACTTGTGGCCCCGAACCTCATCCGATCCCAAGCGCTTGCGCTCCTGCTCAAAGAGGTCAGGAACGGTGCGCTCACAGAAGCAGAAGCGCTCACCCAGCATGAGCGCCTGACCGGTCTGAAGATGCGGCTGCTCGGTGACAGGGTTTCCCGCGGGACCGCGTGGAAGATCGCCCGGGAGAAGGGCTGGGAGACAACGTACGACGCCGAGTATCTCGCCGTCGCGAAGCTTCAGGCAGATGCCTTCGTCTCAGTGGATCAGGAAGCTTCAGAGCGCGCTGCGGGCGTCGTTTCGACAGCACCGATTGAGGACCTCTTCCGAGCCTGAACGGCACCTCATAACGATTAGCTCACGTGACCCAACCGTGCTGTTTCGGGGGTCTTGCTGACCGTACTGTTCGGTGTAGAGGGGCGGGCCGGCAAGCGCCCGCCCCTCTGTCCACACTTCAGTCTCATCGAGAAAGATCCGCCGTGCCCAAATACCCTTCCATTGCCGCATTATCGATCGCAATGGTACTTCTCGCCGGATGCAGTACACCGTCGCAGGATCCGGATGCTGGTGAGACGGAGGCATCTTCCTCCGCCGCTGAATCCTCCGCAGCTGAAACCGAGGCCTCGTCCGAACCGCAGGAAGAACAATCGAGTACCCCGGTTGAACCCACCGAGTCCGCGACTCCGGAGCCTGAGGCCACCAGCGCCGAACCCGCCCCGGCTACCACGGAGCCCGAAGTGGAAACTTCCGAGCCGGCGGTGCCGCCGCCAACCGACCAGCAAATAATCACGCCCGTACCCACGTTCGACGAGGTGCAGCGCGTGACGACAACGGGATCTACTTTCATCATTACTGGCGAAGGATACGAACCTGGCGACCAGATCCTCGTGACCTTCGGCTGGGCACGCTCCGATGACATGCTCATTAGCGTAGTTCTCCATGCTGACGGCACCGGAAAATACTCTGCGCCGATCAGCCTCAATGCTGATCTGGAACCAGGCAGCTACGCGGTGATGACAGTTCCGAATCCCCAGCGCGGTGAAGCGCTGCAGGAAGAGGCAAAGCGCTTCGCCTCAATCGAGGTTGTAGCCCCCTAGCGGTACGCGTCTGACAGGGCGAAGGCCAGAAGTGTCCGTTACTTGGAACATACACAGGGAGCCACACATGAAGCGGATCGCGTCGGTGATCGGATTACCCGCCGAGCACGCAGCCGAGTACGAGGCCCTGCACGCGGAGGTATGGCCCGAGGTGCTGGCCCAGATCGCCGGCAGCAACATCCGCAACTACTCGATCTACCGCTACGGCGAAACCCTGTTCTCCTACTTTGAGTACGTGGGCGAGGATTACGACGGCGACATGGCCCGCATGGCTGAGGATCCCGCCACCCAGCGGTGGTGGGCAGTGTGCGGGCCGATGCAACGTCCGGTTGCTGAACGCGGCGACGGTGAGTGGTGGCACGAGCTCCCCGAGGTCTTTCACGCGGATTGAGATCCGCTCACCGGAGCGGATGGTCAGCCAGCCAGCCAGCCAGCCAGCCAGCCGACACGCACGTCACAGCCATCCAAAGTCTCCGTGACTCCGAATCCTACCTGTGCTGACCTGACAGGAAAGAGGCGGCCACAATGGGCACCGAGATGTGGTCAACGGAGCGGTTGTTGACCACGGCCGCGCGTCTGACAGAGAACGCCTGGAATGAGCGGCTTGCGGCCATCGGCATAAGCCACGCCAGCTTCGTCACCCTGCGGGCCATGGAGGTTCTGGGTCCGGCTTCCCAGGTGCAGTTGGCCTCCCAGCTGCACATCACCGCGCAGACCATGGGGAAGACGTTGGGCCGCCTCCAGCAACAGGGCCTGGTATCCCGCGAAGGAAGCGCCAGCGACCGCAGAACGGTGCTGGTCAGTCTCACGGATCAGGGCCGCGCCTGCCTGGCCGCCGCCGAACAGGACGAACGTGACTTCACGGCCAACCTCCACAATGCGTCACCGGAGCTACGGGATCTGCTCGTTGCGCTCATCAGGGAGCTTGTGCCAGGAACGACGACGACGTCGGGCCCCGCAGAGAGTGCCTGAGCAGCTTGGGTCAACAGCAAAAACCCGGAGGGCACTGCAGATGCCTGCAGTGCCCTCCGGGTTGAAATGGTAATGACCCTACGGGGTGTTTGAACCGCCCTGCACGTTGGACTTTGCGTCCTGCGCCCGGTCCTTCACGTCGGAAGCGGCGTGGGTGCCCTCTTCCTTGACCGTGTTGGCGGACTGGGTGGCGGTTTCCTTGACGGAGTCCATTGCCTGCTGCGCTGGTTCCTTCATATCCTCGGCTACCTGCTTGGCGGCGTCGGTCACTTCGGAAACCAGGGGCTGCGCCTTGTCCTTGACGGCCTGCGCAGCCTGCTTCTCCTTCTCGCTCGCGGGGATGAGCGATGCAGCCAGCAATCCGGCTCCGAATGCGATCAACCCGGCGGCAAGAGGGTTGCCCTGGGTCTTGGAGGCGACACGCTGCGGTGCGCCCTGGATGGCATCACCGGCATTGTGCGCGGTGTCCTTGGCGGAGTGGCCTGCGCCGTGTGCTGATCCCATGACACTGTCCTTTGCGTCGTGTGCTGATCCCATCACGCTGTTTTTCACGTTGCCGAGAGCGCTCTTCACTTTGTCGGTCTGCCGGTGCGCAATGTTGGACGGGCTCACCTTGTCGGCGACTGCGTCAACGTCGTACCCAAGTTCGCGACGGGTGCGCTCAATGTCGGCTCGAATTTCGTCAGGTGTCTGGCTCATGGCGTGTGCTCTCCTGGTTTCAACGTGGGCGGAATTTCCTTGACTGTCTCAGCGGTCTGCGGGAGGCCCTTGATCTGCTTCATTTCCTTCTTGCCTTTCATGGCCAGAACTGCGGCGATGATGCCCCAGATGACTGCCACGACGACGGACGCCCAACCCAGCCCCATGAGCTCGGCGAGCCCCCACATCAGGGCGAGGGAGAGAAACAGGAGTACAAAGTGCCCGGCGACTGCAGCGCCGCCGAACATCCCCGCTCCCTTGCCGGCCTTGGTGCCCGATTCCTTGAGCTCAGCCTTCGCGAGCTCAACTTCCTGGCGCATCAGCGTGGACAGGTCACGGGTGACTTCGCCGAGCAGCTGACCGATGGATGCCTTATCTGCGTCGCCATTTGGATCGCGATCCACGGGCGGCTGCACTGTGTGCGATCCGTGTAGGTGTGGCTCAGTCATTACTGGAAGTCCCTCCGCGGTTCGGTGCCTGGTACGCCGGGCTCTGCGAACGGATCAGCGGGGCTGACGGGGTTCGCAGGGTTGATGGAAGGTGTCGGTGTGGTGGCCGGGGGTGCCACCGGGGGAGTGCCGATTTCAACGCCGGAATCATAGAGGGGCGTGTCGGTTCCATACTCGTCCGGTACCGGGGGATACGTGCTGACCGGCTGAATGCCGACCGGCTGCGTGCCAGGGACCGCACCCGAGGGGCTGTTGCCCGCCGTCGTCGTGCTGTCTGAATCCGACCCGCCCTGAAGGCCGCGTACGAGCCGTCCAGCGAGGAGGCCTGCGCCAGCTGCAACCAGCAGGAAAGCGCCCGGGCGCTGCCGGGCAAAGCCGCTCACCTCGTTGAGGAGCGAACCTGGATCGCGGCCCTCGAGCCACGAGGCAGCGCCGCCGGTCCGGTCAGCAGCCTGCTGTACCAGTGACTGGGCGGTTCCGCCCTCGGAGTTGTCAGACATAGAGCGGAGTTCGTCGCTCAGGGCGCGGAGGCCTTCGGTGACTCGTTGCTGCTGCGTGTTGGCCTGGCTCTTCAGATCCGAGCCCAGTTCACCGATGAGGTTCCTGGCTTGCGTGCCAGCCTCGTGGGCTACGTTCTTCGCCTCGGATCCGGCGGTTTGTGCCACGTTCTTTGCTGCGCTTACGCCTTCACGCCCAACGTCCTTGGCCTCATCCTTCGCGGCGGACGTGGTGGACTGTTCGGACGTGGAGGTGTAAGTCTCCTCGCCAGTCCGTGAAGTAACCAGCGGGTCTTCTGACCAATTCTGTGTGCTCATAATGACTCCTTCGATCGATGTGGAGGACTCCTGGAAAGTAAGTCATCGCTCCTACACAATAAGCATGCTTAGCATCTGATAACAAGACTGCGACGGAAACTTCTTCGCCGGTGTACAGGCGGCTGAGGCTACAAAGGCCAGCAGGCTTAGTATCGTAGGGGTAGAAGCAGGTAACAACAAGGAGGACCATGGGCGCACGGGCTGGCAGTGAAGACCAGAGCATCGTTGTGTGTCCGGACGGGCCCCTGCTGGTGCGGGGCGACGTCGAAATTGTCACTCCTGCGGGAGACCCCGTGCCCCGTCGGCGCAAAACTGTGGCGCTGTGCCGGTGCGGGGCGTCAACCATCAAGCCGTACTGCGACGGAACGCACAAGCTCATCAATTTCCGCAGCGACCCGGATCTGGATGCTGAGGCGTAAAACGCAGGCTCAAACACAGTGAGGCCCTCCGGATGGAGGGCCTCACTGTGTTTGGTCGGATCAGTCAGCAGCCGCCGTTGCGGTCGGTGTAGCCGTCCAGTCGCTGGATGAATGCCGCCATGGCCTCGCGGGTGATTGGCTCAAGGGGACGGTATGTGCCGTCATTCCACCCGGTGGAGATTGCAGTGTGCTTCATCCACGCGATTTCCTTGGCGAAGGCGCCGGAGGTGGACACGTCGCTGAAGGTTTGCGTACTGGGCATCGTGTAGGAGGCAGCTGCGCCGATTCCACAGAACTTGCTGGCGAAACGGTAGAGGAATGCAGCCATCGCATTGCGGGCGATGGGCTGGTAGGGCCGGTACATCCCGTCGGCGTAGCCATCCGACAGGCCGGAGGATTCCATCCAGGCGATCTGCTTGTAGTACGGGTGGCGGGTTGAGACGTCCTTGAAGGGGCTCGTCGCCGGCGCTGTGTAGTTGGTGACGCCCGCGAGGCGGTAAAGGAAGGCCGCCATGGCGTCGCGGTTCATCGCCGAGAACGGTCGGTAGGTCCCATCGGACCAACCAGTGCTCAGTTTGCTGGCCGCAAGCCATTCGATCTGGCTGCGGAAGCCAGAGGTACGCAGATCCTTGAACGGAAGCCCGGCGTCCACGGTCACCGTGGCGGCAGTATCCGAAACGGTCTTGACTGTGACGGTGGTTCCAGAGTGGGTGGTGAATACACTGCCCTGTTGCCACGCCGTGTTGCTGGCGTAGTAGCCCGAGTAGGGCCGGGTGGACGGCATCAAGGCAATGGACGACGACGCCCCCCACCCGCCGCTTTGCACAACCTTCACGCCCCGGTTTCCTCCCGTGGCCAGGTTCTGGTCGAAACCTGTCGGGGTGCGGAGTTCAAGGTAGTAGATCTCGCGGCTGCGGGGGTCGGTGAACTTCACCGCACGGTTCGCACTGGTGCCGGCCCAGGGTTTGAGGGTATAGGTCTTGCGGCCGGTGGCAATGCCCGCGTTGAAGATCTCGTCTCCCCGTCCGAATCCGCCGTAATCCCAGAAGCTGGAGCTGATCGCGGGCGTATCGAACCAGCGGGAGATGCCCATCAGGTCCGAGGTGTCTCCGTACTCGCGGATGCTGCAGCCTGTACCGGAGAAGCTTGCGGTGTCGGATTGACCGTTGATGCACTGCAGCGAGTCGGCGTGCATCAGGCCGAGAACGTGCCCGAACTCGTGAGCGGTGACGTTGTTAGTGAAGTTGCTGATCTGTGGAAGGAGGATCCTGCCGCTGGTGCCGTTGCTGCTCCAGCCATACCCGAGGATTCCACCCTGCAGGCCGGACGGCGTGACAACCACCAGCGCCTTGTAGGGCTCGTACCTCCAGCCCAACTCTGCCGTCACCTGGTTCATGATGTCCTGGTAACCCCAGGTGGAACTGGCCTTTGTTGCACGGTGCTCGTACTTGGTGGCCACCGACATGGTCAGGCGACCGTTCGACATGGATCTCCAGAAATTGCTGGCAGTCTGTACCGCTGCTACAGCGTGACTCATTGAAACCCGCGCGGAACTGTCGGCGAGGTCCAGGGTCACGAGCGTCACCTTGATGTCGCCGCTGCGCGCAAGTGTTCCACCAGCGCCCAACGGATCCATCGCCGCACCGTCCGGCGATGCCCCTCGCAAGCTGGAGCCTGGAACGGTCCCCTCATAGGTGTGGTCCGAGTGCGCGATGTTGTCCGGCAGCGCAAGGGCAGATTCGGTTTGGATCTGAAGCTGCGACATTCCGGAGTGGTCGTGGCTCAGCTCCGAATCGTGTGCGTCAACCTCCCCGACCCCGGCGGGTGTGTCTACCGGATCGAGGGTTTCCGCTGACGGAGCAGGGGTTGCTGTCTCCGCGGAGGCAGGCGATCCTCCAACTGTAAGAAGGCCTGCTGCGAGGAGGAGGCCGGAGAGCGCTGCTGTTGACCGCTGAAGTGAAGGCATGAGGATCCTTGGTGGTACGAGTGTGGCAGGCCACCAGAGCCGCACGACGCCCCCGTTGCAGCATGTCCGCGCCTCTCGACAACGGTGATGGTCCGCACCAAGTATAGGTTTATAAATGTAAGGGGAAACGCCCGAATTAGGCCAAGGATTCTCTCGAAAACGCAGGTTTTCCGCAGGTTTTCCGCAGGTCGGCCGAATGCGCATTCGATAGTCGGAAATTCACGAGATTTCACGGCTTGCGTTGAATTGTTTATTTCGTCAGGTAACTGTGGTTCCAGTTTCAGGAAACCTGGCGCTGCGTTGCGGCCGGAGGGCGCGGTATTGCCCGCGAGGCACCCAGCGGTACGACGACGTCGTCATACGCTCGCTGAGGCCGGTTCAGTGCCATCTGGGCCACCGCCAGCAGACACACGGGGATCGAGAGGAGAACGAAAGTGAAGAGGGCGTAGGCCGCGATGATTGCGTGAATCGGGGAATCGAAGAGGCCGGCCAGGAAAGCCGCGCTACCCAGCCAGACCCATATCCAGAAAAGCGCCACAGCGTAAAGAACTGTACGGGCACGGCGGAATTTCAACGGATAATGCACCCGTTGACGCTCCATAGTTTGACCCCCAGGCCTTGGGATGGAACCCGCGCCCCACGGGTTCCATCCCTGATCCTAATAGCACGGGGGCGAATCACCACCACGGCCAGGGCAAGCCTTATGGAAAAGTTATTGTTGCCCACCTGCCACCATTATCGAACTGCGGTTCGCAAGGCAGGTGGGCGGACTTGTTACAGGAAGCGGACGTGGTCCGGGGTGAGTTCGTCGACCCGCGTGACACCCAGCAATTGCATGGTGCGTGAGATTTCCTTTTCGAGAATTGCGATGGTGCGGTCGACCCCCGGCCGGCCGCCGGCCATCAGTCCGTAGAGGTAGGCCCGCCCGATCAGCGTGAAATCGGCGCCGAGTGCCAGGGCCGCTACGATGTCTCCGCCGCTCATGATGCCGGTGTCGAGCATGATCGACGTCTTGCCCTTGAGCTCCTTCGCCACCTCCGGAAGCAGGTGCAGGGGCACGGGGGCGCGGTCGAGCTGGCGGCCGCCGTGGTTGGAGAGCACCAGGCCGTCTGCGCCGTGATCAACTACCTTCCTGGCGTCTTCAAGCGTCTGGATGCCCTTGACCACCAGGTTCCCTTTCCAGACGTCGCGGAGCCAGTCGAGGTCTTCGAAGGTAAGGGTGGGATCAAACATGGAGTTGATCAGGTCCGCCACCGTGCCGGAGTACCGGTTCAGCGAGGCGAATGCCAGCGGTTCGTGGGTGAGGAAGTTGAACCACCACGCGGGCCGGTAGGACGCGTCGATGACCGTCTTGACGCTGAGGGCTGGCGGGATGGTCATGCCGTTGCGGACATCGCGGAGCCGGGCGCCGGCGACGGCAGTGTCCACGGTGACCATCAGGGTGTCGTTTCCAGCCGCAGCTGCGCGCTGGATCAGCTCCATGGAGCGCTCGCGGTCGGTCCACAGGTAAAGCTGGAACCAGTTCCGGCCGTTCGGGGCGGCTTCGGCGACATCCTCGATGGAGGCGGTGCCCATGGTCGAGAGGGTGTAGGGGATACCTGCGGCCTCTGCGGCCTGGGATCCGGCGTACTCGCCCTCGGATTGCATCATCCGTGTGAAACCGGTGGGGGCAATGCCGAAGGGCAGGGCGGATTCCTTGCCGAGCACCGTGACTGAGGTATCCACTTTCTCGACGTTCCGGAGGATGCCCGGGCGGAACTCAAGATCAAGGAAGGCCTCACGGGCACGGCGCAGGGTGATCTCAGCTTCAGCTGCGCCATCGGTGTAGTCGAATGGGGCAGTGGGCGTACGGCGCTTGGCGATGGCCCGCAGATCCCCGATGGTGTTGGCCCGCTTCAGGCGAGCCGACTGGGTGAAATCCGGCTTCTTGAACTGCATGAGCGGCGCAAGGTCGGCGACTTTGGGAATCCGGCGCTTGAGGGCTGCGGGGGTGTCAGTCATGGGAACCTTCTTCGGAGAACCTGATCGGGGGACACTGTGGTCAGACACGGTAGGCCGTGGGTCATGGGAAGTCACAGGCTGTGGTCTGACCACACTGAGAACACGATATCGCCTATGGTCTGACCACACAAGCTAAACTTTTCCCGTGCGCACCCATCAGCTTGTTCAGTCCTGGCTCGAGGAGCAACTCGCGGCCGGCCAGCTCTCCGTCGGTGATCGGCTGCCCGGCGAGCGCCTGGTTGCTGAACAGCTCGGAATCTCAAGGGCATCAGTGCGCGAGGGAATTCGAATCCTGGAGGCGATGGGGATCGTTCGTGCCGGCGTCGGCTCTGGCCCTGCGGCTGGAACGGTCATCACGGCCAATCCCACGGCGGCGTTGGGCTCGGCGCTCCGTCTACACATGGCAACCTCGCACCTGCCCATCGAGGACATCGTGCAGACCCGGCTGCTGCTCGAAACCTGGGCCGCGGCGCACGCTGATGAATCCGCGCCGGCCATGGCCGAGGCGGCGAACCTGCTCGACGCAATGGACACGCAGGCGCTGGATGAGAAGGAGTTCCTGCGCCTTGATTCCCTGTTCCATGTAGCGCTGGCTGAGGCCGCAGGCAACGTGCTGATCGGCGCCATGATGTCTTCCCTGCGAGAATCAATCGAGGGCTACACCCTGCGGCTCACGCGGAACCTTCCGGATTGGGAGGCTACCTCGGCCCGACTCCGCTCAGAGCACCGCGAGATCCACAAAGCCATCAAGAACGACGACGGTGCCCGTGCCGCTGGACTGGTGGCCCGCCATATCGAGGGCTTTTACGAGGAAGCGGGCTTGTAGCCCACGGGCTCTCCGACGGTCCGCAACGGGGTTCGCCGGCCGGTGCGTTGGGGTTCGGCGAGCTCCTGAATGGCGGCGCGCAGGTGCTCTCGGAGGTCAGGGGAGAGCAGCGCTTCATCGGATACGAGAGTTCGCTCAATATCGCGCCCACGCTCCAGTGTGGCCCGGCCCTTTTCGGTGATCCGGACCGTCTGACTGCGCCGGTCATCATCTCCCCTGGTCCGCTCAATCTGCCCCTTGGACTCAAGGCGGTTGAGGGTCTTCCCAATGGTTTGAGCCTGCACGTGGACGAAGTCCGCGATTTGCGCCTGACGCAACGGACCCTGCGCTGAGAGGACCGCAAGGGCGGTGAATCCGGCGTGAGTTACGTCCAGTTCGGCAAGCCGCTGGTTCCAAGATTGCTCCACCAGCCGCGCCGCCGTAGTGAGGAGTCTGCCTGTCGACCAGGCCGAAAGATCGGGCATGCGCACTTCACCTTCCCTGTCGAACCGTTTATCTGTCTAATCATCAGCTTACTTATGATCTGACGGGAATCAACCGTGCAGGGTCGAAAAAGGAGTAATCAATAACTTATGAGGCAGATAGGTAATCCTTTATGACCTGCTCGGCCGCCGCGCTGGTGTACCGTGCAGCCTCCGACATCGCCGCTGCCACCGATGGGGCAATGTCCGCGAGGCTCCGCGCATGAAGGACCCCATGAATCCTCAGGGCATCCGGGGGAAGGGTGATCCTCCCGCCCACGGCCAGCACAGGCAACTGCAGGTCCCTCGCCCGGGCTGCGAGGCCGAGGGGTGCCTTCCCGAACGCAGATTGCGCGTCGAGCGAACCCTCGCCGGTAATCACCAGATCGCAGGCCGAAAGCAACTCGTCCAGACCGGTGAGATCGGCGACGAGGTCGAAGCCGGGCTCCAGCGAGGCGGTGGTGCATGCAACGAAAGCCGACGGAAACCCACCAGCTGCTCCGGCGCCGGGTTGCTGGACGTCCACTCCCGTAGCTTCCTCAAGAACTTCCGCCCAGCGCAGAAGCGCTGCATCCAGTTCCTCACGAAGGTGTGCGTCCGCGCCCTTCTGGGCGCCAAAGACGTGTGCTGCACCGTCGGGACCGTGCAGCGGGTTCTGGACGTCGACGGCTATCCGTAGCCTGACTGCGCCGAGGCGGGGATCCAGGCCGGTGAGATCAAGCCGAGCTGCGCGAGTCAGTGCGAGCCCACCCAACGGCAGCTCTGCGCCGTCGTCGTCGAGAATCCGCGCACCCAGAGCGCGCAAGGCGCCCGAGCCGCCGTCAGTCATCGCCGACCCGCCCACGCCGAGCACAATTTCGGTGGCGCCGGCATCGAGGGCGGCGGCGATCAGCTCTCCGCTGCCGTAGCAATGGGCAACACCGGCCGTGTCCACGGAAGGCTGCACGAACTCCAGGCCGCTGGCGCGGGCGGTCTCGATCACCGCGGTGTGTCCGGTGAGCGCCCACGGTGCGGCCAGCTGCTCATCCAGCGGACCCCGCACTGTTGTTTGGCGCCGAGTGCCGCCCGCGGCGAGCACCGCCTCGAAGGTGCCTTCGCCGCCGTCGGCAATTGGCTGGGTGGTGATCTCGGCGTCCGGGATGACCCTGCGGACACCAACGGCTATCGCGTTTGCGGCTTCGGCGCCGGTAAGGGTGCCCTTGAACTTGTCCGGTGCGATGAGGATTCTCATGCGTTCGCTCCTGCAGACTGCCGGATGATCACTTCACCGAGGATGGGCTCCAGGCCGGCGTGGTCAGGGTTCAGCGCGAGGTTGGCGGCGCTCTCGCCGATCAACTCCAGCGGGAGCCGGACGGTGGTCAGGGCGGGAAAGTAGTCGCGCAGGGTGGGGATGTCGTCGAATCCCGTGACCAGGGCCTCCTCCGGAACCGAGACGCGGATGCTCCGTAGGCCCGCGATGGCGCCGATGGCCATCACGTCATTGACCGCGAGCATGCAGAGCCCGCGCTCCCCGCCGGCCTGCTTCCAGCAGCGTTTCGCGGCGTCGTAGCCCCCTTCTCGGGTGAAGGCGGATTCGACGGTGGCGGCGGCCTCAAGCCCGGCTGCCCGCAATGCGGAAGTGAAGCCGGCTACCCGGTCACGTGCCGTGTTCAGTTCAGCAGGGCCGGCAAGGATGCCGAAGTGGGAGACGCCCCGGGACACCAGTTCCGCGACCAGGGCTGCGGCGCCGTCGGCGTTCCCTACGGGGACTGTGAGGCCGGCCCCCGGCGAACCGCCGATGGTGACCAAACGCCCGCCATTCTTTTCGTAGCGGAGCAGTTCGTCCTCAAGGCCCGGGTGGGGCGTTGCCCGCCGTGAGCCCGCGAGGATGATCGCATCGGTGCGGTGGGACGCGAACGCGCTGACGGCGTCGTGCTCTGCTCCCTCCGAAGGGTCAGTGCTCGCGAGCAGCACCTGCTTGCTGTAGTTGCGGGCCGCGTGCTGGACGCCGCGGGCGATGGAGGAGAAGTAGGGGTCGGCGATGTCGTGCACCACCAGACCCACGAGGCCCGTGGATGAACGGGCGAGGGCCTGGGCCTGCGCATTGGGCACATATCCAAGTTCGACGGCGGCGGCACGGACACGCTCTGCGATGTCTTCCGCGGGGCGCCGGGATGATCCGTTCAGTACGCGTGACGCGGTGGCGAGGGAGACGCCGGCGTGGTTCGCGACGCCGGACAGGGTTACAGCGGCCACCGGGCTCCTTTGCATTGCCTCCCGTTGAGTGCGCACGATCGGTCTACAACCACCTGGAAAGGCGATTATCTGCACATTCAGCGGAGAAGGGTCTTGACGAATTGCTGAACACCACCTTATATTGGAAAGCGCTTTCCATCAATCTTTAGAGTTTTTGTTGCCTACCTGCTCCTCCAGGGGCAGTTCAGCGGCAACTAGGCGACAAAAATTCAAGTCAACAGGAGTGAACGTGACAGAGACCAAGACCATCCGCATCGCGATGAATGGCATCACCGGCCGCATGGGCTACCGGCAGCACCTGTTGCGGTCCATCCTCCCTATCCGCGACCAGGGTGGCGTCACCCTCGCTGACGGCACCAAGGTGCAGGTTGAGCCCATCCTCGTAGGCCGCAATGAAGCGAAGATCCGCGAGCTGGCCCAGCAGCACAAGGTGGAGCACTGGACCACCGACCTCGACGGGATCATCAATGACCCGAGCGTCGACGTCATCTTCGATGCCTCCATGACTTCCCTCCGCGCCGCCACCCTGAAGAAGGCCATGGCCGCCGGTAAGCACATCTACACCGAGAAGCCCACCGCCGAGACGCTCGAAGAGGCCGTGGAACTGGCCCGCATCGCGCAGGAGGCTGGAGTCACCGCTGGCGTAGTCCACGACAAGCTCTACCTGCCCGGCCTCGTGAAGCTGCGCCGCCTGGTCGACGAAGGTTTCTTCGGCCGCATCCTGTCCCTCCGCGGCGAGTTTGGCTACTGGGTCTTCGAAGGCGAGTTCCAGGATGCGCAGCGCCCCTCGTGGAACTACCGCAAGGAAGACGGCGGCGGCATGACCACCGACATGTTCTGCCACTGGAATTACGTGCTTGAGGGCATCATCGGCAAGGTCAAGAGCGTCAACGCCAACACCGTCACCCACATCCCCACCCGCTGGGATGAGCAGGGCAAGGAATACAAGGCAACCGCCGACGACGCCGCGTACGGCATCTTCGAACTGGAGACCCCCGCCGGGGATCAGGTACTCGGGCAGATCAACTCCTCCTGGGCCGTCCGCGTCTACCGCGATGAGCTGGTTGAGTTCCAGATTGACGGCACCCATGGTTCCGCCGTCGCCGGTTTGAACAAGTGCGTTGCCCAGCAGCGCGCCCACACCCCGAAGCCGGTCTGGAACCCGGACCTTCCCGTCACCGAGTCCTTCCGCGACCAGTGGCAGGAAGTCCCCGCAAACGCCGAGCTGGATAACGGCTTCAAGCTGCAGTGGGAAGAGTTCCTCCGCGACGTCTCCGCCGGCCGCGAGCACCGTTTCGGCCTCCTGTCCGCAGCCCGCGGTGTTCAGCTGGCCGAACTGGGCCTGCAGTCCTCCGCCGAGCGCCGCACCCTGGACATCCCGGAGATCACGCTATGACCTCGCTTCACCTTCCTACCGCCGCGGGTTCGCTCGAGCGCTACGAATTGGCTCCGGCGACAGCCTGGACAAAGCCGACGTCGCCGCTCACCGCCCGGCACGCCTATGCCGCCGCGCATGTGGTCCCGGTGGTGACTGCGGACAACACCCCCGGAGCCCCCGCCGTACTCGACTGGGATACTACCCTCGCCTACCGCCGGGAACTGTGGTCCTACGGGCTCGGCGTCGCTGACGCCATGGACACAGCCCAGCGCGGCATGGGCCTGGACTGGGCTGCCACGCAGGAACTGATCCGGCGCTCCGGTGCCGAGGCTGCCGCCGTCGTCGGCTCCAACGCGGACGCTACGCGCGGCAAGTCGGTCCGCGACCTGTTGGCGTGCGGTGCCGGGACTGACCAGCTGGACATTGCAACGCTGCCGTCCGGACGCGCGGGGCTCAACGCCGTCGTCGAGGCCTACCGCGAGCAGGTGAAGGTAGTGTCCGACGCCGGTGCGAAGGTCATCCTCATGGCTTCCCGCGCGCTCGCGGCCGTGGCGAAGAGCCCGGCCGACTACGAATACGTCTACGGGATCCTGCTGGCGGAGGCAGACGAGCCGGTGATCCTGCACTGGCTCGGGACCATGTTCGACCCAGCGCTCGAGGGATACTGGGGAAGCAATGACGTCTCCGCTGCCACCGGTGTTTTCCTGAACCTCATCCGCAGCCAGCCGGAGAAGGTTGACGGAGTCAAGGTCTCTCTGCTCGACGCCGCCCACGAGACGTCGCTTCGTGCCGTGCTTCCAGCGAGCGTCCGCCTCTACACGGGTGACGATTTCAACTATCCCGAACTCATCCACGGCGACGGCACGCACTATTCGGACGCGCTGCTCGGCATCTTCGCGGCGATCTACCCGGCTGCCTCCGCTGCGCTGCAGGCGTACGACGACGGCGACGCCAACGGTGGCCGCGCCATCCTCGACTCCACCCGGGAGCTCGGAAAGCACATCTTCAGTGCTCCGACCTTCTACTACAAGACTGGTGTTGCCTTCCTGTCCTGGGTCAACGGGCACCAGGCCGGGTTCCAGATGGTTGGCGGGCTTCACTCGGGCCGTTCCGTACTGCACCTGACGGACACGTTCCGACTGGCGGACAAAGCGGGCCTGCTGGAGAATCCCGAGCTTGCTGCACGTCGGTTCGAGGGCCTCCTGGTTAGCTACGGGGTAAGTGCATGAGCCGCCTGTCGCTGAACACCGCGACCACCAAGAACATCACGCTCGCCGAAGCTGTGTCTCTGTCTGCTGACGCGGGGCTGCAGCACATCGGCCTGTGGCGGGACCGGGTTGCCGAGGCAGGGCTGGACAAGGCTGCCCGCCTTGTCTCCGACGCCGGGCTTTCTGTTTCCAGCCTGTGCCGGGGAGGGTTCCTCACGGCTGCTGACGAGGCTGGCCAGGCAACTGCGCTGGCGGACAACACCCAGGCGATCATCGAGGCGTCCACTCTGGGGACGCGGGAACTGATCATGGTGGTGGGTGGGCTCCCGGCTGCGGGCTCGCTCATCGGAGGTGCCGCCGTCGACCCTTCCGCTCCCGGCGCCAAGGATGTATCAGCTGCCCGGCAGCGGGTTGCTGACCGGATTGCCGAGTTGGTACCCGTTGCGCAGGAGCACAATGTGCGCCTGGTGCTCGAACCGCTGCACCCGATGTACGTAGCGGACCGCGCGGTGTTGTCGACGCTGGGCCAGGCACTCGATCTGGCGGCGCCTTTCCCTTCGGAGACTGTCGGCGTCGTTGTCGATACCTTCCATGTGTGGTGGGATCCGTCGCTTGAATCTTCGGTGAAGCGTGCCGGGGACGAAGGGCGCATCGCGTCCTACCAGGTGTGCGACTGGAACCTACCGATTGCCGCCGACGCGCTGTTGTCCCGCGGGTACATGGGGGACGGGTACATCGACTTCGCTGCCATTACGCAGATGATTGCTGCGACGGGCTACGCCGGGCCGGTGGAGGTCGAAATCTTCAACCAGGAGATCTGGGATTCCCCATCAGCGTCGGTTCTGGCGACCGTGAAGGAGCGCTACGAGTCGCTGGTGGAGCCGCACCTGTAACAATCCTGTTTCGTCGACCCAGTAGAAATGGCTAGCTTCCCACGGGGGGCTAGCCATTTCTGTTGAGTCGACGGCGTTCGTTTTGGGGCTTGCGAAGATGAGCCTCCCAAATTACTCCCGCGCAGATATTGCATGGACCGAGGTGATCACTTACGCTCTGTTAAACGTTTAATTGTGTGGCTCGGATCACATCAACCCTCGGTAAAGGAGATCAGGATGAACTCGACGACGAAGCAGGCGCCCGACGCGCCGTCGTCTCAGCAGCTCCGGACCCCCGCTACAAAGGGCCGCGCTCTCAAGGCCAGGCGAGAGGCCAACCGTCCGCCGGCGCAGAGTTTCCGAAGCCGGGTGCGCCGCGACAAGCAGATGCTGCTGATGATGGCCCCGGGTGTGGCGTTCCTGTTGCTCTTCTTCTACATCCCCATCCTGGGCAACGTGATCGCGTTCCAGGATTACCAGCCTTTCCTGGGCATCGGAAACAGCATGTTCGTCGGCTGGCAGAACTTCTCGGACCTCTTCAACAATCCGGATTTCATCCGCGCATTCTGGAACACGTTGTACCTGGCGGCATTCCAGCTCGTGTTCCTCTTTCCGATCCCGTTGATCCTGGCTTTGATGGTGGATTCACTCGTCAGCAACAAGGTCCGCAGGATCTTCCAGAGCATTGCCTACCTGCCGCACTTCCTCTCCTGGGTGCTCGTTATCGCGTTCTTCCAGCAGATGCTCGGTGGCGCGGGTTTCGTCAACAACCTCCTCCGGGACCTTGGCATGGACCCGATTCCCTTCATGTCCAACCCGGACACGTTCCCGCTGCTGGTTGTTGTCCAGATGATCTGGAAAGACGCCGGCTGGGCGATGATCATCTTCCTCGCCGCCCTGGCAAGCATCGACTCTGCGCTCTATGAGGCGGCTGCCGCTGACGGAGCAGGGCGTTGGCGCCGCATGTGGCACATCACCCTGCCAGGGCTCCGGCCGGTCATCATCCTCCTGCTCATCCTGCGCATCGGCGACATCCTCTCCGTCGGATTCGAGCAATACATCCTCCAGCGGGACGCCGTAGGAGCGGGCGCTGCGGAGGTTCTCGATACCTTCGCCTACTACACGGGCGTAGTCGGTGGCGGCTGGAGCTCGGGCGCCGCGGCCGGCCTCGCCAAGGGTGTGGTCGGCGCACTACTGATTTACGGGGCCAACAAGCTTGCCCATCGCTTCGGCGAGGACGGCATCTTTGCACGGAAGGTCGGCTAGCCTCCGGGCGGCCAGGCGAAGGAGACATCATGGCAACCACACTCACACGGCGCGAAAAGGCGCTGACCTACGATCCGAAGCGCCCGTTGTGGCAGGAACGCCCCTCGCTCCTGCAACAGGGGATCAAGGCCCTGGTACTGATCCTGTTCAGTCTCTCGATCCTGCTACCGATCCTCCTCGTGGTCGCGACATCGCTGGCGGACAGCAAGCAGATTATCGAGGCGGGTGGCTTCGTGCTCTGGCCTGAACGCCCGAGCCTCGACGCCTATGTCACGATCTTCAAGGGTCCGTTGGTACTGCAGTCCCTGGGAGTCAGCCTCTTCATCACCTCGATAGGCACGGTGCTGGCCCTCTTCGTCACCATCACCATGGCCTACGCGACCAGCCGGCCGGTGCTGTTCGGCCGCCCTGTGGTGATCGCGGTCCTGTTCACCCTTCTGTTCAGCCCAGGCCTCATCCCGTCCTTCCTCATGATCCGCCAACTTGGCCTGCTTGATTCGTTGTGGTCGCTGATCCTTCCCGGAACGTTTGCCGCGTTCAACTTCGTGGTGATGCGCGCGTTCTTCATGAATATCCCGGGTGAACTGATCGAAAGCGCCCGCATTGACGGGGCATCGGACTGGCAGATCCTGTGGCGCATTGTGGTGCCGCTGTCGAAAGCTGTCATCGCCGTCGTCGGCCTTTTCTACGCCGTCTCATTCTGGAACTCATTCTTCAACGCACTGCTCTACATCAACGACCAGAGCAAATGGCCAATTCAGTTGCTCCTGCGCAACTTCGTGGTCCAGAGCAGCGGGGCTGCCGAGCAGTTGGGCATCTCCACGACGGCGCCCCCGCAGTCCATTCAGATGGCCGTTGTGGTGGTGGCCCTGGTGCCGATCCTCATGGTCTACCCGTTCCTCCAAAGGCATTTCACCAAGGGCGTCATCACCGGCGCGGTCAAGGGCTAGCCGGCAGGCAACCCCACAACATCGAATTCCCCGCGAGGGGACAACAGAGAGGCACACCAATGACAAGCGCCACCCAGCATCAATCAGGTTTCAGCCGCCGTGGATTTCTAGGCCTTGCGGGCCTGGCGGTTTCCACCATTGGCCTGTCCGCGTGCGGCGGCGGAGGGGCCGGCAACGGCGGTGCTGCGGCATCCGCCTCCGTGAAACTTCCTACGTTCAAGGAGTTCACGGGAACCACCCCGGCAATCGCCGGCAATGCCGAGGGATTGCAGGCTGCGTACTACAACCTCCCGAAAGGCATTCAGTCGGTAAAGGCGCCGCCGTTGACGGGCACCGTCACGGGGTTGACCGAGACCTTCGATGTGATGAGCCCTTCGCTCGACGACAACCCGTTCTGGCAACGTCTCAACGAGAAGCTCGGCGGCCGGTTGGAACTGCAGATCGCGCAGGACATCGGTGACGGATACCCTGCGAAATTCGCAACGGTGCTGGCCAGCAATGACTTGCCCGACCTGATGTGGGTTCCGCCGAACCAGGGCATTCCCAACGTGGGCCCCATGCTCGAAGCCAAATTCCACGACCTCACTCCCTACCTCTCGGGCGACGCGGTCCTCGAGTACCCGAACCTCGCTGCACTGAAGCCGGACTCCTGGAAGACCGCCGTCGTCAACGGGAAGATCTGGGGAGCACCCATCCCCAGCACCCCCTTCGGACAGACCTACATCGGCAAGGCTGATTCATGGGCAGAGGTTGGAGGATTTTCCGCCGGAAGCGCGGACGAGTTCCTCGAGAAGGCGAAAGAAATCAACCGTCCGGGAGAGCAGAAGTGGGCGCTCGCGCCTGACTACATCAACGCGCTGCACATGGTCACTGAATGGTTCGGCGCCCCTAACGGCTGGGCGGTCAACAAGGACAGGACCCTCACGCATATCTTCGAGACTGACGCCTACGCGGCCGGGCTTGAGTTCATGGTGAAGGTATTCGCTGCCGGTGTGATCTACCCGGACGCTGAGACACCCGACCTGAACTCGAGGGTAGCCAACGGTTCGATCGGTGCAGTAGTGACCAGCGGGCCGCAGGATATCAAGCAGTTCCGCTTGCTCGACGACGCCGGCAAGTACGAGATCCTTGTACCGTTCAGTGCGGACGGCAGCGCCAAGCCCACCTACGACATGGGTTACGGCACAGTCGGCTTCACTCCCTTCAAAAAGGCGGAGGAGGGCAAAATACGGGAGCTCCTCTCGCTCATCAATTACCTCTCTGCTCCTTTCGGAACGGCCGAGTGGCTTCAGAAGAACTACGGTACCGAAGGCGAGGATTACACGCTGGACAACACTGGAAACCCGGCCCGTACCGAGTCCGCCGCGGTCAACGCTCCTGGCTTGGTGTCGGCGCTCAACATCATGTCCAGTCCGGAGAACGTCATCTTCAACCCAGGGTTCGACGACGACACCAAGTATGTGAGCGAGACGCAGCAGAAACTGCTCAAGATGGCGTGGCGCAACCCAACGAACGGATCCTACTCGGACACGAACGCACGCGTGGGTGCCAAGATCACCACGCAGTTCCGGGACAAGATGGTGGACATCATTACCGGGCGGTCCAGGATCGATGAGCTCGAGGGGGCCATCAAGCGGTGGGCAAATGAGGGTGGCAACAAAATCCGCGATGAGTACACAGCCGCTTTGAGTGAAGACGCCCCCGTCTTCACGAGCTAGCTCAACAGGCTTCTCCTTCGCGGTACGCTGCAGCATCGCTGCCGCGAAGGGGAAGCGCTGCGACAATGTTGTGACGGCGCCAGAGAAGTAGAACGCAGGGAGCAATGGAGAAAAACACCGGTCCGAAAACCCGCCCGACCATCCGAATGGTGGCCGAACTGGCGGGCGTGTCCACTGCAACGGTCTCGTATGTACTTTCAGGCCGGCGTGGAGATATTGGTCCCGGCGTTTCCGATCCCACGGCGGAAAAGGTAAGGGCGGTCGCACGGCAACTCGGCTACCGTCCAAACCAGGCAGCACGCACCATCCGGATGGGAAAAACCAACACGGTGATCCTCTCGCTCACCATGCTCTCGGATCCCTGGGCCCAATCGGTCATCCGCGCAGTGCAGCAGGCAGCGAAACCGATGGGCATCACCCCGATGATTCTCGGTGATGCCAACTGGGTCGAAATCCTCGATGTCCACAGCGCTGACGCTGTTTTTGTGGACGGTGTAAGCGCGGGTCAGTCTTCCGAACCGGGGCGTCTCGCCGAACGCGGGATGAAGCTGGTGGTCTTTGACGAGCACCTGGACCCGGAGGGGTTTGACGTCATCCGTTCCGTCGCGAGGCCTGGTTGTGAGATCGCGATGGCGCACCTGCTGGAGGGGCACAGCAAAATTGGCTGCCTGACCCGTGCGGTCGATTCATCGGGTTGGAACCGCTACACGGCTTACGCGACAGCGTTGACGGAGGCGGGACTGCCCATTCGTGACGAGTACGTTGAGTTCTTCGACGGATCTGAGACCGGCGCTTACCTGGCCGCCACCAGAATCCTGAGCCTCGCCGACCGCCCGACGGCCATCTACGCCACCTCCGACTACATCGCGCTCAGCGCGATCAGCGCTGCACAGCGGCTCGGGCTGGAGGTCGGCAAGGATGTCGACATCCTCGGAGTGGGCAACTCCGACCTTGACGAGCGGCTGGAGCCTTCCCTGACAACCGTCGGTCCGGCGGACTTCTTCGACCGGGTCGCCCGCCTCCTGCTCGACCGGGCCGTGAACAGCGCACCAGCCAAAGAGCCGGGTCTTACTGAATTTCCATGGAAGCTGTTTGTCCGTAACTCAGCCCCCCGCCGTACTTCGCTGACTCGACTCAGCTGAGAAGCACTCGTTCAAAAGCAATAGAAGGGATCTCCTACCGTGGAGAAGGACTTGAAAGTTGGCATCGTAGGATTCGGCCTGCGCGCCTCGCTGGTGGACCAGACGCACCGACCGGGTCAGGGATCTGAGGTGACAGTGGTTTGCGATACCAGCGAAAGAGGGCGTGCAGACGCCGCTGCGCGGGTGCCGACCGCCCTGGTCACCGATGATCTTGAGGTGTTGCTCACCAGTGGGATCGATGCAGTGCTGGTGCTCACGCCTGATAACCAACATGCCGCCGTCGCGGTCCGCACGTTGAAGGCAGGCATACCCACCTTCTGCGAGAAGCCCCTGGACATCACCATCCAGGCCGCTGATCTGGTCCTCCAGACGGCGTTCGAAACCGGCACGCGCCTCTACGTCGGCCACAACATGCGCCACATGCCGGTCATCGCCCAGATGCGCCAGCTCATCGAGGACGGACGCATCGGCGAGGTTAAAGCCATCTGGTGCCGCCACTTCGTGGGTCACGGCGGTGACTTCTACTTCAAGGACTGGCACGCGGACCGTTCCAAGGTGACATCTCTTCTGCTGCAGAAGGGAGCCCACGACATTGACGTCATCCACTGGCTCGCGGGCGGGTACACCCAGCGGGTTTCCGCAGTTGGAGACCTTGCGGTCTACGGTGACGTCCCCAACCGGAGCGACAACAAGGGCGACCGCATGCGCGACTGGTACTCGCTGGCCAACTGGCCGCCGGAAGAGCAGCAGGGTCTCGCGGAGACCATCGATGTGGAAGACATTTCCATGATGAACATGGTCCTGGACAACGGGGTGCTCGCCTCCTACCAGCAGTGCCACTTCACACCGGATTACTGGCGCAACTACACGGTCATCGGCACCAAGGGCCGGATGGAGAACTTCGGCGACAGCGTGGGCGGGACCATCAACCTGTGGACACAGCGTGCCTCGGGTTTCCCGGAGCCTGACGAAGTGATCGCGATCGAGGAGGGGAACGGTGGCCACGGTGGCGCTGACCCACTGCTGATCAAGGAATTCCTGAGCTTCGCTGCCACCGGAAGCGGCACGCGTACCAGCCCCGTCGCAGCCCGGCAGGCTGTTGCGGCGGGGGTCCTGGCAGCGGAATCACTGCGGGGCAACGGATCGGCGCGCGAGGTTCCACCGCTTCCGGACGCCCTGGTTGAGTACTTCGAAGCTGGTCAACCTGCTCTCGAGAGGGACTGACAGCCCGCAGTACCAGCGTCTCAGGCTTACAGGCCGGTGACCCTGAGCGTGATGTTAAGCCGTCCGTTCAGGCCGAGCGTCGGGTCGGCCGTGCCCGGGTAGGTCTTGAGGACACCGTGGTACGCCAACCTCGATTCGCCGCCGAAGACGAACAGGTCGCCTGACTCGAGCTCCACATCCCTCCAAGGCTTGTTCCGGTTCTCGGTGTTGCCGAACCGGAAACGGCAGGTGTCCCCGATGCTGAGCGACACGACCGGCGCCAGCGACTTCTCTTCCTTGTCCTGGTGCATGCCCATCTTCGCTGCCGAGTCGTAGAAGTTGATCAACGCAGCGTCGGGTGCGTAAGTGTCATCGCGCGTTCCGTAGGCGCTTTCGACGGCGTCGCGTCCCAACCCAGCCAGCCAGGAAGGGAACCCGGCGACCTGCCCGCCGCCGACGTCGTCCGCTGTTTTGCTGTACCGATACGGCATCCAGTGCCAGCCCAGGCAAACGGTCTGCACCGACATTTGGGACCCGTTAGGCATGCGCGTGTTGCGCATAGGGACCGGGCCAGCGGCCCATTCCCGGCACGCCGCGACCAGCTCCAGCTGGCGGTCGAAGCTCAGCCAGGCGGGTACGTGGACAGCGCCGGGCGCGATCACGGCGCGTTCGCGGGGGAGCAGGGAAGCCATGAGTACATTCTCACCGGAGAACGCGGCTGCATGTGTGGCAAGAGCTGAGAGCTACTTCCCGATGCCGTCTGCGAGTCCCTTCACGAAGTAGCGCTGACCGATGAAGAAAAGCAGGACCACTGGGATAGCGGCGATCACCATGCCCGCGAAAACCACCGGGTAGTCGGTCCCGTGCTTGCTCATCAGGCTGGTCAGGCCGACCGGCAGCGTTTGCACGCCGGTGCCGCTCGTGAACACCATCGCGAAAAGGTATTCGTTCCACGCGAACAGGATGTGCAGTATGACCGTCGAAACAATGATCGGCTTGCACATCGGCAAGATGATGCGCCAGAACGTGGTCCACTGGGTAGCTCCGTCCACCTTCGCTGCCTCATCGATTTCCCGTGGCAGATCAATCATGTATGCCCGTATAAGGAACGTGGTGAAGGGAATGCGGAAAGCGGTGTACAGGATGAGGAGGGCCCAGAAGGTGTTGTAGAGGCCCAGACCCTGGAACATCTTGACGAGCGGAACAAGGGCAACCGCCGGGGCCAGCATGAGACCGCCAAGGATCGCCGTCAGGATCCCTCGGTTGAAAGGAAGGTTCACACGAGTCAGGCCGTACGCCGCCCACGCACTGATGAAGACCGTGGCAATGGTGGAGGTGACGGTCACCAGCACGCTTGTCATGAGATAGCTGCTTACACCCCTGTTCCAGGCATTCGCGTAATTCTGCCAGTCCCAGGTAATGGGAAGCGCGAAAGGGTTGCCGAACAGTTCGGCGTTCTGCTTGAAACCGTTCAGCACCATCCACAGAAGCGGATAGGCGACCACCACCACCAAGCCAAGCAAGAAGGTCCACATGAAGACCTTGACGATAATCCCGAGAAAAGATGTTCGAGTTACCATTCCACTCTTCTCCTATGCGTGATCCAGAGCTGCCCAAGAGCTATGACGAGCGTGACCAGGAAGATCACCATGGCGATCGCAGCAGCGTAACCGAAGTCATTACGGACAAAACCGTTGCGGTAGAGCCAGGTGGCCATGACCTGGGTGGAATTGTTGGGACCCCCGCTGGTCATGACCATCACTTCGTTGAAGACCTGGAAGGCTCCGGAGATCGTGACAATGGTCATCAGACCGGTCATTTCGCGAACCAGGGGCACGGTTACGGTGAAGAACCGCCGGATGGCGCCGATTCCGTCGATGGACGCCGCCTCGTAAAGCTCGGATGGAATGCGCTGTATCGCAACAGCGAAAAGCAGCGTCGAGTAGCCGAACCCCTGCCATTGGCTCATGGCGATAACCGACATCATGGCGGTGCTCTCCTGGCCGAGCCACGGTTGAGTCCAAGCGTTCAGGCCTACGCCGTCGAGGATGAAATTCAGCAGTCCGAGGTTCGGCTCGTAGATGAAGTAGAAGAGGAGGCCGGCGACGGTGAGTGAGATGGCGGAAGGAATGAAGTAGATAGCGCGAAGCGCCTGCCGCCAGCGCTCCCTGCGCACGCTCTCGATGACGGCCGCCAGTACCAACGCACCGCAGACCTGAAACAGGATGGAGATTCCGGCGTACAGTGCGTTGTTGCCCAGCGAAGTCCAGAAGATCGGGTCGTTGATGAGTTTGACGTAGTTGTCCGCACCGACAAATGTCTGGCTACCGCTGTAGATGTCCCATTCAACGAAGCTGTATCCGAAATTCTGTACAAGCGGAAGGTATACGAACGTCCCGAGGAGAACCAGCGCCGGCAGTACCCAGGCGAGGCCGAGAATTTTCCGGACGCGGGATCGGGGTGCCCTGGCGGCCTTCGGATGTGCAGTGTGGGGCCCGGGCACCCGCTCCCTGCGGGTGCCCTCTACGGTCAGCATGGCCTACTTCGCCGAGTTGGACGCGTTGCGCACGCTCTCGAGTACCTCTTCGGGGGTCGAGCTCCCGCTGATGATCGCTTCTCCGCCTGCGAGCCAGGCATCAGCCACCTCAGGAACAGTGACCATGTCCAGCCAGATGACTATCTGCGAGGCGCTGTTCACCTGGTCAATGCCCTCAAACACCGCTTCGCTCGAAGTCTCAGGCGTAACTGCGCCCAGGACTGTGCTGGGCTGTCCGAAGGGCGGTGACGACAACGTCTTGGCGCTCTCAGCCGTGGTTACGAACTTCATGAAATCAACTGCCAGTGCTGCACGGGGTGACTTGGCATTAATGAGGTATCCCTCGGGTGAGCCCTCGATCGCCTCCGGATCTCCCTGCGCGCCGGAAGGAACCGGCAACTTGAACATGCCGAAGTTCTCGGGCGTGAGCGAATTGCCTTCCGCGGTGACGGTGTCGAATTCAAGGATCTCCTGGTAGTACATTGCGGCTGATCCGCGGGCGAGAGCCTCCTGCGCCGTGGTGTAGAGGACGCCATTGGTGCCGTCGCCTGAATCTGTGCACTCGTCGACTAAATTCTTGAATTGCTCAAGTGAGGTGAGGTATCCCTGGTGATCCAGCACCGCGGTTCCTGGGTCGAAATCGGCGTTCAGGACTTCGCTTGGAACGTTGTAGGCGAAAAGCTGCTGAAGGTAGTGCAGGCCGGGCCACCCGTCCTTGTTGCCAAAGGCGATGGGCTCGAAGCCGGCATCGCGGAGGGGACCGCAGCTTTCAATAAGCTCCTCGAAAGAGGTGGGGACTTCGATGCCTGCTTCTTGGAACGCGGCTTTGTTGTACCCCATGAACTTCCCGTTGTTATAGAGCGGCACACCGTAGTACTTGCCGTTGTACTTGAATGCGTCCAGGGAAGCCTCTCCGAAGGTGTCACCCCATTCAGTGCCGGGTGCGATGATGCCGCTTAGGTCTGCGGCAAGCCCGCCACCCACAAAGTTTTCGGCCCAATCACCTGTCCAGCTGAAGTAGATATCCGGCAGGGCACCGGATGCCGTAAGCGTCTTGGTCTTGTCTTTGATGCTCTGGTCAGTCTCCTGGATCAGCTCGACCTCGACCTCCGGATGAAGCTCGGTGTATTCCGCGGCCAGGTCTTCGAAGTAAGGCTGCAGCGGGTCTCCAGCGAACTTGGTAAGGATACTCAGGGTGCCGGAGAACTCCGGCTCAGCTCCGACGTCGGCGACGGCGGTGTTCGATTGGCCGCCGCACCCGCTGAGTCCTAATGCTGAAGCCATCAGGAGCGCAACTGCCGCCAGGGAATCTCGTCTCTGCATGGTGGTCCTTCATGTGTGAGCGGACCTCGTAGCCACGTATGTGAGCCATCAAACCCGCCGTTGGATTGGGAGAACAGGTAGTGCGTGATTTCGATGACTATACAGATGTTCTGGTACCGGTACCAGAGGTTCGTGAGATTATTTCCTCGACTGATGGTGCAGTCAACAGCCCCGTTTGTTTCAAGGAGATTCGTCTCGGCCTTAGCAGCTTCCAGCTGGTCTAGGCGAGCTGTCCGTCTCGTTGAGTTGGTTGCATGCGACCTCTTGACGAGTCCCGCAGCGTGTGCCACGATCAATGTCGGCTGATACCGGTATCAGATACCTTTCTATCCGCAGCCTGCCTATTCCCCCTCTGAAAGGAAAATGATGCTCGGTTTTGATGAGTCGGCATTTCGCAAGCAGATCGCAAGTGCTGTGTCCCTCCGTCCCCAGATCGAGGAGCTGGTTGGATCGATCTCCGCGAACGGCGTCAGCAACCTGTTCCTGGTCGGCGCCGGTGGTACCTACGCCGCGATGTGGCCCTACGAACACCTCGCACGCCGGCTCTCTACCCTCCCGGTGAAGGCTTCGGTAGCGGCGGAGCTCATCGTCTCCGGCGATGCCTCGCTGGGTGAGAAATCTGTTGCCGTATTCACCTCCGTCTCCGGAACCACGGACGACAGCCTGCGTGCTATCGAGTACTGCAAGCAGCGAGGCGTCTACACGATTGCGTTCACCGGATACCCGGATTCGCCGATTGCCCAGGCGGTAGACGCCGCCCTCATTTCTGAACCGAAGACCTGGCCGTTCGATATGCAGATGCTCCTCTTCATGACCCGGCTGTTGTCTGAGCGTGGAGAATTTGCTGGCTATGAGAAGTTCGCGGATGAGATGGCTGGACTTCCCCAGGTACTGGTTGACGTGGCCATCCAGGCCGAGCCGGTTGCCGCTGCTTTTGCTGACGCGCATGCCGAAACCGACTACCACTTCCTCGTGGGCGGAGGGAACCTGTGGGGGTTCACGTACCTCTATTCAATGTGCATCCTGGAGGAAATGCAGTGGCTACGGACCACCCGCGTTCACAGTGCCGAGTTCTTCCATGGCTCCCTCGAACTGCTCGAAAAGAACACAAGCGTCATCATCTTCCAGGGTGAGGATGAGACACGGCCTCTAACCGACCGCGTGGAGAAGTTCGCCAAGCGCGTTTCTGACGATGTCTCTGTTTTCGACACCCGGGACTACCCCCTCGAAGGAATCAGTGAAGAGTTCCGGGGTCTCTTCGCTCCCGCTGTGCTGGATACCGTTACCGGCCGAATCAGCAAGCACCTCGAGAGGGTCCGCAATCATTCCTTGGATCTGCGGCGCTACTACCGCGTCGTCGAGTACTGATCCACAATTCCAGCTGGGCGCCCGTGCTGCGGGACGGGCGCCCAGACACACAGGCCCAGGTGCAAAAGGCGGCTATGAAGCAGAATCATCACCGAACGGGTGGGGGCTTGTGAAGGCTCTGGGGTTCGGAGACAACATCATTGATCGGTACCTCGACCGGGGGAAGATCTATCCAGGCGGTAACTGCGTCAACTTCACAGTGTTCGCCCGCAGGCTGGGGGTCGAGTCCGCATATTTGGGAGTCTTCGGGTCCGATGACCACGGACGGTTCCTCCGGGACGCGATTGAGGCGGAAGGTGTGAACACCAGCCGTTCGGTGGTCAAGAATGGCCACAGTGGTGTCTCTACCATCAGCATTGTGGACGGTGAGCGGGTATTTGGAGGATGGAACGGCGGTGGCGTGACGGTGAGTGATCCACTGGAACTGGACGGCGAACTGGTGACCTATATCGCTGGGTTCGACCTTGTCCATTCGAGTGTCTACTCCCGTTCCGAGAAGGAACTGCCGAAAATTCATGCCAGTGGGCCGTTGGTCAGCTACGACTTCTCAAGCGAAGAGGAGTTCCGCTCCAACGGCTACCTCGCAGAAGTGTGCCCTGCGGTCGATCTTGCCCTCATCTCCTGTTCCGACCTTCGGGCAGATGAAACCCAGCTACTCCTGGCTAGCCTGGTGGATCACGGAGCCGGCATGGCGCTGGGTACCCGCGGGTCACGGGGTGCCGTCGTCTTTGACGGGAAGCACTACGTCAGTGCCCCTTCCGCTCCCATACCGGCCGCGGAAGGGCCCATCGACACCATGGGGTGCGGTGACGCATTCCTGACCGCCTTCGTAGTGACTCTGGTGGAAGGGGGGTGGAGCCGTGGTGCCCTGCTCGGCCACGCGACAATCAGGGAAGCGCTAAACGCAGGTGCCGCATTCGCAGCCAGACAGTGTCTCGTGGAAGGCGCGTTCGGGCGCGGCATCACCGATTCCGGCCTCACGGTTACTATGTGACATGCTGACCCGGGTGTGTCGATCCGCGAAGAGAATGATGATCTGAATGGCTGCCGAACGTGACCGTAGTGTTGCCCCGCCCACCATATCGGAAGTGGCTGCCGAGGCAGGAGTGGGCCGTGCCTCAGCAGCACGTACCCTCGGTGGATATGGGTACGTCAGCCCAGAGCTCCGGGAACGGGTCCTGCAAGCCGCAGAAAAGCTCGGTTACCGGGCCAACGCGCTCGCGCGCAGTATGTCGACTGGTGTCAGCCATACTTTGGGGCTCATCGTTGCGGACATCGGGAATCCATTCTTTGCCGGGGTCACGCGCGGAATCAGCGACTTCTCGCGCAAAAGAGGCTTCGACACGATAGTGCTCAGCACCCATGAAGATCTTGAGGAGGAGAAGTCCGCCGTGGGGGTCTTGGTGGACAAGCGCGTCGACGGGATGATCATTGCCTCGGCTGCCGTGGATCGTGACGACGTGACACATATCCAGGACGCAATCTCCCGCGGGATCCCGGTGGTCCTCGTTGACCGGGCCGTAGAACACCTGGCACTCGATTCAGTGGTCATCGATAACAGGGAAGCGAGCCGTCGGGCAGTCAAACACCTGATTGAGCACGGCCACCGCCGAATTGGCTTCATCTGGGGTCCTCCGGTGAAGCAACCTGTCACCACGCGACGCGCTCTCAGCGCCGCCGCAGCCCGCAGCCTGTGGACAGATGGGGAGAGGCTTCATGGTTATCTGGACGCGCTCGACGACGCCGGTATACCTTTCGACGCCGACGTCGTCATGACCGGTGCCAAGACAGAACAGAACGCAACGGTGGCGGTCACGCGCATGCTGGCGTTGGATGATCGCGTGACGGCGCTCTTCTGCACCGAGAATGACGCGCTTACGGGTTCTCTCCGGGCGGTGCGGGCCTGCGGGCTTAGCTACCCCTCCGACGTTTCGCTGATTGGATTCGACGACAGCTCCTGGGCGGCGGTGATGGACCCGCCGCTGACCATGATCGAGCAACCGATGCTGGAACTTGGGGCGCGCGCCGCCGAAGCCTTGCTCGACGAGATCCAGGGCGCAGCGCCTTCGCGAATGATGCACACGCTTGAGACTCGATTCATCGAGAGAGCGTCTGTCGCGAATCTTGTGTCGTGAGTACCGCCCGGCTCAGCGCCCGCGCTGCTCCTCGCGAAGGTAATGGAGCTGCGCGGCCACGGACTGCTCAGCCGCGTTGCGTACGGAAGGGTCGACGTCGGCGTACACAGCGTCCGTGACGGCGACGACGGCGGCACTCACCTCGTCGGCGTCGGTGCCCGCCCCTTGGGCGTCTTCGTACCGGGTCGCTGACATACCCAGCGTGAGAAGCGCCGCGCGGACCTGGTTGAGCCGTTCCAACCGATGGGCCCGGTACGCGCGGACTATCTCGCCGGTGCTCGGCAAAACCGGCCCGTGCGCGGGCAGAACGAGCGCATCGCCCAAAGCCTCCAACCGGTCCAGCGAATCAAGGTACTCCCCCAACGTCCCGTCGGGATAGCACAGTACGGTGGTGCCGCGGCCGAGCACGGTGTCGCCAGTGAGGACGGAACCGCTGGGGCCGTCGTCGGGCAGATGGAAGCACACGGAATCCGCGGTGTGGCCGGGCGTCTCGAGCACCTCGATGCGGACGCCGGCTGCCGTAACCACTTCGCCGTCTGCAAGGGGAGCACCCCGATGGCAGAATGCCGGGTCAAGGGCCCTGACGGGTGCACCGGTCAGCTCATGGAAGCGCGCGCTCGCCTCAGTATGGTCCAGGTGATGGTGGGTAATGAGCACGAGCTCAACGCGGCCGGAGCACATAAGGGCGGCCAGATGCGGCTCGTCCAGCGGGCCTGGATCTACTACAACCACGCTCTCGCATTCCGGCCCGGAGAGCAGGTAGGAGTTGGTGCCGTCGAGGCTCATCGGCCCCGGGTTGGGCGCCAGCCGGTACTGCGTGAGGGCACTGCTGCGCTGAAGGCCGCCGCCGTCGTCGTTCAAGCGCTTATCGGACAGTTTCCCGGACCTCGCCGTAGGGCACCTCGGGCGACACCTCGGCCTGGGTATCGGGGCCGAGGCCGGTGGTCACGAGCACGCCGTGCTCGCCGCCGGCAACGGACTGCTTGAGCACGGGGAGCAGCGCGTTGGCGGTGCTGTCATCGAGCGTGGTCAGGTAGGCGCGGTAAGCCTCGGGCAGATCGTCGTAGTCGGTCATGATTCCCAACCTACGCCCGCGCCCGGCCGTCAACAACCGCTGAACCTCGTCATCGCTGACCTGCGGGAAGGCGTGGTAGGCGCTGCCGACGGCGGACAGATCCGGCCCCGACCAGGGGCTGACCAGGCTCTCCACCACATCGCCGATCGTGGTGCGGGCGGAGCCGAGGAACACCGGAGCTGCAGCCACGATGGTGCCCACACCCTGCGCGCGGAGGGCAGCAACGGCGGCGCGCATCGTCGCTCCGGTGGCAACGCCGTCGTCGATTATCACCACAGCGCGCCCTGCGACAACCAACGGACCGCACCCCTGACGGTACAGCGACTCACGCCGGACGAGCTCCGCCTCCTCGCAGGCTGCGACCCGGGAGAACGCGGCATCCCGCTCGTGGACATCGCGCAATACGCGCTCATTGCGGACGGTCTGCAGCTGGCCGCCGATCGAGGCTATTGCGCCCATCGCCAGTTCAGGAAACCCGGGCACGCCGACTTTCCGCACCATGACGACGTCGAGCGGGGCGTTGAAAGCGTCCGCGACCACTGCCGCAACGGGAACACCGCCGCGCGGAAGGGCGAGGATCAGCGGGTCCATGCCGGAGAGGACAGGCTTCAGGGTGGCGGCGAGGGCGCGCCCGGCGTCGTCGCGGTCCGTGTATCGCGTGGGGTCGGAATGCCTGTTCCGCATGGTTATTCCTGCTCAGTTTGTCCGGTACCCGGTTTTGTGTCCCGGGTGCCCTTTCCAACTGCGCCCGAGAGTGATAAACCGGCAGTACTCTGACCATTCTCGCATCCGGGGCACCGACGCCTGCGGATGAGAAAGAGGTACGTCATGGCGGAACAAGGCAGCACAGACGGACAGCACGACGGCGATGGGCCGGGTCCCGGCAAGAAGCCTGAGTTTGATCCCGGCATCGATCCGGAACCCGGAAGCTCACACACCGAACCAGAACAGCAGCGACCGCGCATCGAAAACAACCACAACGAGGAGCGGTAAGTGACGAGCACCCTGCATGCCTACGCGGACCTCTACAGAAAGCCCGGGCCCTGGGTCACGGTCTACACGGACGCGAGCACCGGCACCGCCGATTCCCTTCATGCCGACGATGCACGCCCCGAGAACATCGACCGCGCGCTCGCGGGCAGCGCCACCAGGGAGGACCGTAAGGCCGTCGCCGAGGCGCTGCGCCAGTCCGCGAAGGGCATTCCGGACCCGGTTGGGCGGCTGATCCTCGTGTCCGACGGCAAGGTGGAGCTTGATGAGTTCCTGCCAGGGCCCGCCGCATTCAAGGAGATCATCAGCGTGGGGGAGTTGCCCGACCTGTGCCCGCTGGTGTGGCACCGGCCGGATGACTTCGCGTACGTGGTCGCCGAGGTAGGGCGGGACGGCGGCGAAATCCACCTTCGCCACGCAAACGGCCGGCACGACGACGACACCACGCACATCGAAGGCGACACCGAAAACCTCAAGAAAATTCCAGGCGGCGGCTGGTCACAGGGCAGGTACCAGCACCGCACCGAGAACATCTGGAAAGCGAATGCAGCGGATATCGCCGGGGAGATTGACCGGGTGGTGCGGAGCAACCGTGCGCGGTTGCTGATTGTTGCCGGTGACATCCGTGCCCGGAACCTGGTCGCTGAGCAGGTCAGTGAGCAATCCCGGGACATCCTCACCATTGTTGAAAGCCATAGTCGCACTGAGGGCGCGGACAAGGAGGCGTACGCGCAAGAGATCGAGAAGCATGTCGCTGAGTGCATCGCGCGCAGGCAGGCGCAGCTGCTCGAACGGCTGAACAACCACAAGAACGGGCAGAACCCCGAGGCGGTGGAAGGCATCGGCGCGGTGGTGAACGCGCTGCAGCAGGCGCAAGTGGCCACCCTGCTGCTGGAGAGCGTGGGCCTCAACGGGCAGCACCTGCTGGCACTCGGCACCGAGCCCTGGACCGCATTTGTTGGCGGGGAAACCGCGGGGGCGCCGGTGCTCGAGGAGGTATCAGCGCCGTCGTCGTTGCTGCGGGCCGCGGTGCTCACCGACGCGGAGGTGGTGCTGTTCCCCTCTGGCGCGCTCGACGGCGGGCCGGTGGCGGCGTTGCTGCGCTGGCCGGTGGGGCCGGTTCGTTCTGCTGTGCAGGCTGGGTCCTGAGGGATGGGGGACAGGCTGGTTGCGGATCTCATTGTTGAGCGCTTGAGCGCGTGGGGTGTAGACCGGGTCTTCGGCTACAGCGGTGACGGAATCAACCCCGTGCTGGGCGCGCTTCGAAGAGCCGGGGCGCCGCAGTTCGTCCAGTCACGCCATGAGGAGAATGCTGCGTTCATGGCGGTGGGGCACGCGAAGTACACGGGCGGTGTGGGCGTCATGCTGTCCACGCAGGGTCCCGGCGCTGTACACCTCCTCAACGGTCTGTACGACGCGCGGATGGACAGCGTTCCAGTTGTTGCGATCGTCGGGCAGCAAAGCCAGACGGTGCTCGGTTCCGCGTACCAGCAGGAGATCGATTTGCAGAGCCTCTTCAAGGACGTGGCATCCGGCTTCCGCCAGCAGGTCAACAGTCCCGAGCAGGCGCCGATGGTGATCGACCGTGCGTTCAAGGCTGCGCTCGCAACCCGCTCGCCCTCCGTCGTCATACTTCCGCACGATGTCCAGCAGGAGCCCGCTCCCGAGCTGGAGCACGAGCACGGCGTGGTCCCGTCAGCTGTCCTGTGGAGCCCGGGACTCATGGTTCCGCAGGAGCAGGACGTGCACGACGCCGCCGCTCTCCTGAACGCCGGATCGAAGGTTGCGCTGCTGGTCGGCCAGGGCGCGCGGGAAGCGCAGGAAGAGGTTGTGGCCCTGGCGGAGAAACTCGGTGCAGCGGTGGTGACCAGCCTGCTCGGGAAGCCCTATGTTGATGAGTCGCTGCCCTATGCCGCGGGCACCATGGGGCACCTCGGGACGTCCGCATCCGGCTGGGTGATGGCGAACTGCGACACGCTGCTGATCGTCGGGTCCAACGACCCATGGACCGAGTTCTACCCGCCGCCGGGTGCGGCGCGTGCGGTGCAGATCGACAGCGACGCCAAGGCGATTGGCAATCGGTACCCCGTGGAAGTGGCGCTGACCGGTGATGCCGCTTCCTCGCTCCGGATGCTCCTGCCGTTGGTGGCACAGCGTTCGGGGTGGCGTGCCGACGTAGCGGGCCAGGTGGACGCCTGGCGTTCGTTGTCTGAGGCGCGCGCGATGGTTCCTGCGGATCCAGTTAATCCCGAGCGCGTAGTCCGTGAGCTCAGCGGAAGGCTGCCTTCAAACGCGCAGGTGGCTATCGACGTCGGGAGTTGCGTCTACTGGTACGCCCGGCAGTTGCAGCTTCCGCGTGGTGTTCCCGCACACCTGTCGAGCACGCTCGCGAGTATGGGATGCGGGGTGCCGTACGGTCTGGCCGCGAAGCTCGCCTCGCCGGACCGTCCCGTTGTAGTCCTTTCCGGCGACGGCGGTTTCCAGATGACCGGTGTGGCCGAACTGATCACCGTGAGCCGGTTGTGGCGGGCATGGAAAGACCCGGTGTTCGTGGTGTGCATCCTCAATAACGGGGATTTGGCCGAAGTGAGCTGGGAACAACGCGAGACGGAGTCCGAGCCGAGGTTTGAGGACAGCCAGGACATTCCCGACGTTGACTATGCTGCGTACGCGAAATTGCTCGGATTGGACGGGATGCGGGTGTCCTCCCCGGATGATTTGGGCTCCGCGTGGGACCGCGCGCTTTCTGCGGACCGGCCGTTTGTGCTCGACGTCGTAACGGATCGGGATGTGCCGTTAGTGCCGCCCTTCCCGGGCGGCAGATCCCTTGCGGAGTCGATGGAGGAGGGACTGGCCGCTGAGGGCAATGCCCATGCGCTCGACTTGCTGAGGGAGTACGTCCGGCTTGAAGAGGAGGCGCAGCCGTAGGCCGCCCCTGTTCTACCACCCCGTTCGCCGGGACGGATCAGGTGCAGACTAGGCTTCGCGCTCCCGCCGATAGCTCCGGAACGTGAGCAGCAGCCGGTGCGTGGTGATGACGATCGCCAGCCACGCGAGTCCAAGCGTCCAGGCGACGGCGACGTCCGTGACCCAGTGGTGGCCGAGATAGACGCGCGTGAGGCCCATGATGAAGGCGAAGAGGACGGCCGCGATGATGGTGAGGGCCCGTGTGCGTTTGCGGTGCTGACGCAGGACCAGTAGGTACGCGGTTACGCCCGCGATGACGACGGCGTTCAGCGTGTGCCCGCTGGGGAACGACGGCGAGATCTCGAACGGGGGAACCGCAAAGTCAGTGTCCGGGCGGAGCCGACCGATGGCATCCTTGCCGAGCACCGTCATGAGGAGCGATCCGCCGGCCGCTGCGACCATGAGGATCAGCGGCGTGAATGACCGGCGGGCCGCGGTGAGGGCGAGTGTGGCGGCCGTCGCGAGGATCGGCATGCCCACCGTTCCGCCGAGTGACGTGAACGCGACTGCGACGGCGTCCAGCGCGGGGGATCTCAGGGCGAGCGCCGCATCGAGGGCCGGTTGGTCGAGGGACGCGATGTCGTCCTGTTCCTTGACGGCCTCATACACTTCAGCCGACGCGAAGGTGAGGCCCACAGCTCCACCGATGCCGAGCACCAGCAGGAGAACGAGTGCCCAGCGGGGCCCGATCCACCCGGCCACTGTCCGGACGCACGTGACCAGGAAGCGGCCAACAGGCGTGGTCCACCGGGTCAGGTCGCGTGTACCGACGTGGTGGTCCTCGTTCCCCGGATCCTGAAAAGACATCCTTTGACTGTAACTGAATCAATGTTCGTAGGGTTGGGCCTCTGTAAAGTTGGGACGGTGACCACCTCAGCCCGGGACCTCCTACGCGGTTTGCCCGTATTCCCTGATGCGCTCAGGGCCTTCGATGCGGGCGCTGCTCCGGATTCGCCCATTGAACTGTTCACCCGCTGGCTTTCGGAAGCGATCGACGACGGCGTTCCCGCGCCGCACGCGGTCACCGTATCCACGGTCGACGACGACGGCCGCCCCGACGCCCGCGTGGTCATCCTGAAGGACCTCGACGAGCGCGGCTTCTCCTTCGCGACCAGCAGCGAAAGCCCCAAAGGCCGGCACCTGCAATCGACTCGTTTTGCCGCGCTGACGTTTTTCTGGCAACCGGCCGGGCGTCAGGTGCGCGTCCGCGGAGCAGTCACGCCCGGGGGTGCCGAAGAGAACGACGCCGACTTCCGCCGTCGTCATCCCTCCGCACGTGCCCTGGTGCTCGCCGGCGAGCAAAGCGCCGTCGTGGGTGAAGGGAACTCCGTCAGCGCCGCCGTCGAACGTGAACTTGAGGGAATCGAAGGCAAAGGTTCAGCGACGTGGACCGTGTACACGGTGGCGCCGGACAGCGTCGAGTTCTGGCAGGCCGACCATGAGCGGCGGCACACCCGGCTGCGTTACGTTCGCGGCGGTGAGGGCTGGCGGCGCGAGGTCCTCTGGCCATGAACCTCGAAAGTTTTTGTAGCCTAGTTGCGGCTTAAACGCTCTTCAGCGGGCAACTAGGTTACAAAAACTTCTAGTGGCCGAAGGAGTCCGAATCGGTGATGTCGGCGTCGCCGGTGTCGAGTTTTGTCAACGAGTCCACTTCGTCCTGGGTGAGCTCGAACCCGAACAGGTTGATGTTCTGCTTGATCCGCAGCGGGTCTGCTGACTTGGGGATCGCGACCAGACCCAGCTGAATGTGCCACCGCAGCACGATCTGCGCCGGAGTCATGCCGTACTTGTCCGCGAGCCTGTCCACCGCAGGGTGCTTGAGCAGGTCGCCGCCCTTCCCAATCGGGCTCCATGACTCCGTGACGATCCCGTGCTCCGCATGGAAGGCCCGCGAATCCGTCCGGGCGTGCCGTGGATCGAGCTGGATCTGGTTCACGTCCGGCACCAGGCCGTCATCGAGCAGGCGCTGCAGGTGGTGCGGCTTGAAGTTGGAAACGCCGATCGCCCGAAGCAGCCCTTCGTCGCGCAGTGCGGTGAGGCCCTTCACTGCGTCAACGTAACGGTCCTGGTCCGGGTTGGGCCAGTGCACCAGCAGCAGGTCAATGTAGTCAACGCCCAACTTGGACACGCTCTGCCCGAACGCTTGCCGGACGCCGTCGACGCTGTGCCACTCCTTATTGAACTTGGTAGTGATGAAAACCTGCTCGCGATCGATCCCTGAGCGGCGGATGCCCTCGCCGACGCCGGCCTCATTGCCGTAGTTCTCGGCTGTGTCGATCAGGCGGTAACCGGCGGAGACAGCCTGCTCGACGGCGGTGGCCGCCTCTTCGTCATTCAGCGGCCAGGTGCCCAGTCCGAGCACCGGTATTGAAGCGCCGCTGCGGAGTTCGATGGTTGGGGCCGCTGCGTCAGTCATGTTCTCCTCAGATTCTTTTAGTTGCGTTCTTCAACTCCCCAGCTTTCTAGTTACGGCGGTGGCGCGTCAATCCCGGGTGACCGCGAACGCCATTGGAGAGTGGAAGTTGTGGTGCCGCACGGGCAGGCGGGGCAGACTGGGAACGTGAGTGAGACCCCGTGGGTTCTGCACGTCGACCTCGACCAGTTCATTGCGGCCGTGGAAGTGCTCCGGCGGCCCGAACTGGCGGGCAAGCCGGTGATCGTTGGCGGGCGGGGTGACCCAAGCGAGCGTGCGGTGGTGTCTACGGCGTCGTACGAGGCCCGGGCATTCGGCGTCGGCTCGGGCATGCCGTTGCGGATCGCCGCGCGGAAGGTGCCCGATGCCGTCATCCTCCCAGTCGACCATGAGACCTACAACCTCGCCTCCGAAGCCGTCATGGCAACGCTCCGCGAGCAACCGGGCGCCGTCGTCCAGGTGCTGGGCTGGGACGAGGCGTTCGTCGGCGTCGAAACGGGCGATCCAGAAGCCTACGCGCGCAGCCTGCAGGCCAACGTTCTCGAGCGCACCTCGTTGCACTGCAGCGTAGGCATCGGGGACACGTTGGTAAGGGCCAAGGTTGCGACGACGTTCGGCAAGCCCGCCGGCGTCTTCCGCCTCACGGCAGGCAACTGGTTGGAGGTGATGGGTGAGCGGCCGGTCGCGGACCTGTGGGGGATTGGGAGCAAGGTCTCGCGCAGGCTTGCGGGCCTCGGCATCAAGACCGTTGATCAGCTCGCTGCGGCTGATCCGGCGGACCTTGTTCCCGAGTTCGGGCCGAAAATGGGCCCGTGGTACGCGCAGCTGGGCCGCGGTGACGGCTCCGAAACCGTCGACGACACCCCCTGGGTGGCGCGCGGCCACAGCCGCGAGACGACGTTCCAGCAGGATCTCACCGAGCCAGCCCAGATTGACGGTGCCGTCCGCGAGTTGGCCGCGCGGGTGCTCGAAGATGTCGCAGCAGAGGGTAGGGCCGTAATCGGGCTGACCCTCAAAGTCCGTTACGCGCCGTTCTTCACCAAGACCTATGCGCGGAAGATCCCGGCCACTTCGGACCACGCCGAAGTGCTCGCCCGGGCGCTGGACCTTGTCGGCAAAATCGAACCCGACCGGCCCATCCGCCTCCTCGGGCTGCGGGCGGAGATGGCAATGCCCGACGACGCACGCACCGGCCACACCCCCACCCGCGGAGGTTGGTGACGCGCCGTCGTCGGGCCTGCAGACCAGCGTCAGCTAGCGTCGACCAGCTCCTTGCGTGATGAGACACCACGGAGGGCTTCGTTGAACTCGGCGTCAATCTCCGGGTTCGGCTTCCAGGTCAGGCGGCTGATCACGACGGCGACCACGAGGTTCGCGAGGAACGCCGGCACGATTTCGTACATGGTGGCGGACAACGGCGAGTTGCCCCAGACGAATACGACTACGGCGCCGACCACCATCCCGGCGAGCGCACCGGGCATAGTGAGCTTTCGCCAGTAAAGGGAGAGCAGGACGGTGGGCCCGAAGGATGCACCGAAACCGGCCCAGGCGAAGGCGACCAGGGCGAGGATGGACTCGTTACGGCCTGACGCAAGGACGATCGCAACGATGGCAACGACAAGCACTCCGAGGCGTCCGAGGAGTACGCCCTGCTTCGACGTGAGGTTCTTCTTGGACACCATGTTGTAGAGGTCCTCAACCAGGGCCGAGGAACAGACCACGAGCTGCGAGGAGATGGTGCTCATGACGGCTGCGAGCACGGCCGCAAGGACAATCCCGGCTACAAAGGGGTGGAAGAAGGCCTGCGACAGCGAGAGGAAAACAGCTTCCGGGTCCTCAAGGGTCAATTGGGGGTTCTGCTGGAAGTACGCAATACCCACCAGCGATGTGGCGACCGCTCCAAGGACGGTGAGGATCATCCAGCCGATGCCGATGCGGCGGCCGGCTCGAGCATCCTGCGGGGAGCGCAGCGCCATAAAGCGGACGATGATGTGTGGTTGGCCGAAGTAGCCAAGTCCCCAGGCAGCCGAGGAGATGATCGCAAGGGCTGACCCGCCTGCAAAGAGA
This sequence comes from Arthrobacter sp. TRD_SC_6, assembly GCF_055361185.1. NCBI lineage: Bacteria > Bacillati > Actinomycetota > Actinomycetes > Micrococcales > Micrococcaceae > Arthrobacter > Arthrobacter sp. TRD_SC_6. Next base: position 427,838 of record NZ_CM143953.1, on the reverse strand, counting down.
CTCAGCATGGAGGGGTCGACGGCGTTGATGGATTCAGTCATGCCGGTGAATCCGCCCACCTGGACAAAACCTATGACCGGCACCACAAGCAGTGCGACCAGCATCAGCAAGCCCTGCGCCACGTCGGTGAAGGTGGCGCCCATGAATCCGCCGAAGAGGGTGTAGGCGATGGTCACGGCGGCAACGAGAATCATGCCGAGCGTGTAATCGGAGTTGAAGGATGACTCGAAGAAGATTCCCCCGGCCACCATGCCGGAGGATACGTAGAACGTGAAGAAGACGAGGATGATCACACCGGAAACCACGCGAAGCACCCGGGACCGGTCCTTGAGGCGGTTCTCCAGGAAACTGGGGACGGTGATCGAGTTGTTCGACACCTCTGTGTAGCTGCGCAGCCGGGGCGCCACCACTTTCCAGTTCACCCAGGCGCCGATGGTCAGACCAATAGCGATCCATACTTCGATGAGGCCGGAGACGTAGATGGCTCCCGGCAGTCCGAGCAGCAGCCAGCCGGACATATCAGAAGCACCGGCGCTCAATGCAGCGACGCCGGGTTTCAGCCCGCGGCCGGCGAGCATGTAGTCATCCAGGTCGGAGGTTCTCCTGAAGGCATACCAGCCGATCCCCAGCATGGCGATCATGTAAAGCGCCATCGCCAGGTATTGGTAGGTCAGGTCAGTCATGGGTCCCTTTCACAGATTTCTTGGAACTGGCTGAGTGCAGCCGCCCACTATTCCAAGATCACCGCCCGGTTGGCTAATAAAGTGAGTTGCGTCACGGATGTTACCCGCGGGTAACATGGGACGATGCACCTGCTCCTCCGCACCCTCTGGATCCTCATGACATCACGGCGCCGATCGAAGGTGAGTATCTGGGACTCGGCGTCCTTGCCGCTGAGAGTGCAGCTGACGGACATCGACATCGCGATGCACGTCAACAACGGGATGTACCTCTCGTTGATGGACCTCGGGCGGTTCGACCTCATGATCCGCAGCGGCATCTGGCGCCTCATGCGGCAGAAGCGCTGGAGCCCGGTGGTGAACGCCGAGACCATTACATTCCGCAAGTCCCTCCAGCTTGGCCAGAGGTACACCATCGAAACGAAGCTCCTGGGCTTTGACGAGCGTGCCATCTTCTTCGAGCAGCGCATGGTGCACGGCGACGAGATCTACGCCCGCGCCTATATCGCCACCCGGCTACTCTCTTCCAAGGGTCCGGTGAGTAACGAGGAGATCTTCGGGTCTTTCGGAACCCCGCCCGCTGATCTGGTGTTGCCTGACTGGATTCACGAGTGGCGGCTGAACACCGCGCTGCCCAGTACCCGTAAGCCGGCCCCGCACGCCTGGGTGGGATAAGTCGCGGGATAACGCCCGCATCATCTCTTTTCACTAGGCTGGACGGATGGCCAGCCCTTCACCCCTTCAGCGTCTTGCCCAGGAACACCGCGTCGGAATCACCTTCCGGGGTTGGGACGGCACCGAGCGTGAAGTCAGCGACTCGACCCTGACCTCAGTGCTCACGGCACTCGGCATCGCCTGCCGGAACGACGAAGACGTCGCCTCCTCCCTCCGCGCCGCCGAACTAGCGCCGTGGGTGCGGGAGCTGCCGCCCGCCGTCGTCGTGCGTGTTGGTGTCCCGGCCGCCGTGCCGGTGAACGTTCGCTCCGAAAGCCGGCCCGGGGCCAGGCTGGTGCTGGAGGACGGGACCGAACGGGACCTGGATCCGATACCGGAGGAGACCCGCGAGGTCAACGGTGAGCCGGTGCGTCGGTTCACTGTGCAGGTGCCCACAGACCTTCCGCTCGGGTGGCATTCGCTGGTGATCGAGGGCGGTTCGCGCTGTGCGCTGGTCGTCACGCCGCAGAAACTCTCCACGGCGGACAAGCTGACCCGCACGTGGGGTTTGATGGCGCAGCTGTACTCGGTGCGGTCGCAGACTTCGTGGGGTGTGGGCGACCTTGCCGACCTCGCGCAGTTGTCCGAGGTTGCGGCCGGGAAGGGTGCGGGGTTCGTGCTCATCAATCCGCTGCACGCTGCACAGCCCAAACCGCCGGTGGAAGCCTCGCCGTACCTGCCGAGCACGCGGCGGTTCTTCAACCCGCTGTACTTGCGCGTGGAGAACGTTCCGGAAAGTGCCGCTGTTGATATCAGTGGCCTTGCCGCAAGTTTCGAGGAAGCCAACCGGAACGCTGAAGTGATTGACCGGGATCCCAGCTACGCCGCGAAACTCGCCGCGCTGGCGGAGGTGTTTGAGGTGCCGCGCACGCCCGAGCGCGAGGAGGCGTTCAGAAGCTTCCGTAGCGAGGCGGGCCCTGGCCTGGAGAGTTTCGCACTGTGGTCGGCGCTCGCCGAGACGCTGCCCGAGGATGCGCCCGAGTGGTCCGATCCCGTGTTTCTCGAGGAGCAGGGCACCCGCCTCAGCCCGAGGATCGAGTTCCACGCGTGGCTGCAATGGCTGTGCGATGAGCAGTTGGAAGCCGCCCAGCGTACAGCGGTCGACGCCGGTATGAACCTTGGCATCATGCACGACCTCGCCGTCGGCGTGCACCCCGCTGGCGCTGACGCGTGGACGCTCCGGGACGTCCTTGCCCCCGGAATCAGCGTCGGTGCGCCGCCGGACATGTTCAACCAGCAGGGCCAGGACTGGGCGCAGCCGCCGTGGCATCCGGAACGCCTCGCGGAGTCCGGGTATGCCGCCTACCGCGACATGCTGCGGACCATCCTCCGTCACGCCGGCGGGATCCGGATCGATCACATCCTCGGCCTGTTCCGGCTCTGGTGGATCCCGTCCGGGTCAATGCCCGGTGACGGCGCGTACGTGTACTACGACCACGAGGCGCTCATCGGCATCCTCGCCCTCGAAGCGGAGCGGGCGGGCGCCGTCGTCGTCGGGGAGGATCTCGGTGTCTTCGAGCCGGGGGTGCAGGAGTACCTGGCGGAGCGCGGCGTGCTCGGCACGTCGATCCTCTGGTTCGAGTACGACGACGGCGCCCCGCGTGTCGCCGGCCAGTACCGGCAGGCGTGCCTCACCACGGTCACCACCCATGACCTCCCACCCACAGCGGGGTACCTGGCCGGGCGGCACGTTGACCTGCGCGAACAGCTCGGGCTGCTGAACCGGCCTGTAGAGGAGGAGAGGGCGGCCGACCGCGAGGCTCAGGAAGGCGTGCTTTCGATGGTGCGGTCCGTCGTCGGCAGTTCACCTTCGACTGTCCAGGGGACCGTCGAGGCCTTGCACTCCTTCATCGCCCGGACCCCGTCGCTGCTGCTCGGGATGGCGTTGACTGACGCCGTGGGCGAGGAACGGACGCAGAACCAGCCGGGAACGTCGTCGGCGGTTTACCCCAACTGGCAGGTTCCGCTTGCGGGGCCGGAGGGCGTCGTTCTCGTTGAGGATCTGGCCTCATTGCAGCGGTTCGATGCGCTGGCGAAGGCGCTCAAGGGCTGACGGGCGCCTACCAGCGCGGGTGGATCGCCTCGCGGAAGTGCCGGTTGTAGATCTCCGCGACGCCGGGGCCGAGGTTACGGCCAAGCGGGCCGAAATTGGCCGATTCCGCGTTGGCACGCGCCTGTTCCGGAGAACGTGCTCCCGGGATGACAGTGGTGACGCCTTCCTGCGCGATGATCCAGGCGAGGGCAGCCTGGGCGGTGGTGACGCCGTCGGGCACCAGTCCGTCGAACTCCTGGACGGCTGCGAGGCCCGTCTCGAAGTTCACGCCCGAGAAGGTCTCGCCGACGTCGAACGCGGAGCCGGTGCGGTTGTAGTTCCGGTGATCGTCCTCGGGGAAGGACGTGTCCGGGGTGTACTTGCCGGACAGCAGCCCGGAGGCCAGCGGAACGCGCGCAATGATCCCGACGCCGGCGGCCGCTGCCGCGGGCAGCACTTCATCTAGGGGCTTGAGGCGGAACGCGTTGAGGATGATCTGCACGGACGCAGTATTCCCGCGCTTGATCGCCTCCAAGGCTTCATCGGTGCGCTCGACGCTGACGCCATAGTTGCGGATGGCGCCTTCGCTGACCAGGGTATCCAGCGCGTCGTAAACCTCTGAGTTGCTGTAGACGGCCGTTGGCGGGCAGTGCAACTGAACCAGGTCGAGTGTGTCCTGCTGCAGGTTCTTCCGCGACCGGTCCGTCCAATTTCGGAAGTTGGCCAACGTGTAGTTTTCGGACGTTTGATCCACGCGGCGGCCCATTTTGGTCGCCACCGTGATGTTGAGGTCCGGGTTCGCCTTGAGGAATGTGCCGATGGTCTGTTCGCTGCGCCCGTCGCCGTAGACGTCGGCCGTGTCGAAGAAGGTCACCCCGGCGCCGGCTGCTGCGTCCAACACAGCCATGGCCTCCTGCGGATCCACCGATCCCCAGTCCGCTCCGAGCTGCCAGGTTCCGAGTCCTACCGTTGATACCGGCCTGCCAGTCTTGCCAAGTGTGCGCTGTTCCATGCTTTCGACTATAGGCTCCAGCAGCGACGGTTCATCAACGCCGCGGGTCCTCCGGTGACGCTTCACCGATCCTGTGACGCTTGACACATTTGAATTTTATGTATTATATATAATTTATGTCAGCGAACCTCCCGCCAATGAGAACCGCCATAACGGACCGCACTTACACCATGCTTCGAGCGCGCATCATCGATCTCGAGTTGCCGCCTGGTGCCCGGCTCCGGACCGAGCGACTCAGTGAAGAACTCGATGTCAGCCCCACTCCGGTCCGCGAAGCGTTGAACCGGCTGGCTGCCGAAGGTCTGGTTGTCCAGGAGCCGTACCGCGGGTTTCGCGTCGCCGATCTTCTCGATCCTGCTGAGCTGATCCAACTGCTCCGGGCTCGCGAGGTGATTGAATCGGCAGCGGTCGAGCAGACGGCGATGTTCAGGGACGCCTCTGTGGTGACTCGACTCGCTGCCTTGACCGAGCGTATGGAATTGCTCGCCTCAGCCGAAGAACTCGACATCAAAGCGTTCAACGCGGTGGACGCGGAGTTTCATCGACTGACCGTCTCGGCATCTGGCAACCGATTCTTGGTGGAAGCTCTCGACTCTCTGCACGTGCATGTTCAGATCGCCCGCCACTATCAGGGGAAGTCCATCGTGGCGGCCCGGTTATCAAACGAGGATCATCGGCACCTCCTGCACTCGATCGGGCAGGGGGACAGCGAAGCCGCCTGTGCCCATGTCCACACGCACATCAATCGGGTGGTGGACGGGCTGGCGCTCCACGTGATGACCGCAGAAAGCGAAGCCATCGTATGAGCCATCACAATCCCAGCTCTGTTCCGGTTGCCGATGCAATAGCGGACCTTCTGGTGGAGGCCGGCGTCCGCCGCGCCTACACCGTGCCGGGAGAAAGCTTTCTGCCCCTCCTCGAAGCGTTTGACCGGCATCCTGACATTCAGGTCGTTTCCACCCGTCACGAGGGTGGCGCCGCATTCATGGCGGAGGCGGACGGAAAGCTGTCCGGAATACCTGCCGTCGTTATGGCGACGCGTGGAGTCGGGGCGGCGAATCTTTCTATCGGACTGCACACGGCGCGACAGGATGGAACCCCTATGCTCGCTCTGCTGGGGCAGGTTGAGACTGACCATCTCGGTAACGAAGCCTTTCAGGAAGTCGACCTTCCGCGGTTCCTCGAAGAGGTAAGCGTCTGGGGGACCACTGTCCATCGCAGCGACCGTGCCGCGCAGGCCGTGGCTCGGGCGTTGGTGCGGGCCACTACCGGGCGCCGGGGGCCGGCAGTCGTCGCGTTTCCCGCGGATGTTCTCGACGGTACCTGTGCCCCGCAGGAGCGACTGGTCACCAGCATCCGAAGCATTGTTCACCCCGACGACGTTCAGACGGTGATGCAGATGCTCGCTGCAGCCGAGCGTCCTGTTGTTATCGCGGGCGCCGGCAACGAACCATCGGCACTGCTCGAGTTGGCGGACACCTTCGGTGCGGGCGTCTACGCGGCTTTTCGCCGTCAGGATCAGTTCCCGAACGACGATGAGCACTACCTCGGTCATCTGACGCTCGGCACGCCGAAGCCGGCACTGGCCGCTCTTGAAGCTGCAGATCTTGTGCTCGTCCTCGGAGATCGACTCGATGAGACAACCACGCAGGGATATTCCCTGCCGCCTCCCAGCGCCCGGTTGGTTCACGTGCACCGCGATCCAGCGGTCCACGGGGTCCACCAGCGCGCCGATGTTGCCATCGTTGCGGAGCCTTCCGAGGTTTGCCGCAGCCTTGTGGAGGCCGCTAAGGATGCACCGGGAAACAGCGGCTCGGATCAAACCGGCTGGTGGCGGTCTGGACACCAGGTCTACCTCGACCTGGCTTTGAAAGCAGCCCAGCGAGTCGAAGGCGGAGGGCTACACCCCGGGCGTGCAATTGAGGCGGTCCAGGCGGCGGCCCAGGAGGGAACAGTCGTCGTCAACGACGCTGGGAACTTTTCCGTGTACCTGCACCGCCAATGGGTCTTTCGGGAGCCGCGCACACAGGCGGCTCCCATCTCCGGAGCAATGGGTTATGCCGTGCCGGGGGCGATAGGAGCTGCACTAGCTTGCCCCGACAAACCGGTGCTGGCAGTGGCGGGAGACGGTGGCTTCCTGATGACGGCGATGGAATTGGAAACCGCCGTGCGCCTGGGACTGAACATCAAGGTGCTGGTACTCCAGAACGGTATCTACGGAACAATAGCCATGCATCAGGCAGCCTCCGGCCGCACAGTGAGTGCATGTGACATCTCAGCCGTGGATATCGCGGGTCTGGCGCGTGCTCTTGGGGCCCATGCCATTGAGTGCTCTGACGAGGAATCGTTGCGTGGCGCCGTCGAGGAGTTCATGGGCAGCGAGGGGACCACTGTTCTCGTCGTCCACACCGATCCAGACATCATCGCTCCAGCGAAATCGCTGAGCCGCCTGGCGGCAGGCACGAAATGAGCATTGTGACGGTCGCCGGCGTCGAGGCCATCCCGCTCCGGTATCCGCTCAGCGACGGTTACGGTTCGGCCCGCGGGATTGTCCCGGCCCGGGAGACAACGCTAGTCAAGGTTGTGACCAGTGACGGCGCCGTCGGGTGGGGCGAAGCATTCGGGCCGACGTCCGCCGTCGTCCCGTTGGTGCACGGAGTTGCTTCGACGTTGCCGGGTTCAACTCTGGACGGTCCGGTTCCATTCAGCGCAGCCTCGTTGCAACAGCATTACCACCGCGGTGGCGGTTTGCACGCGGCGGCGGTCTCGGGCGTCGAGACCGCACTGTGGGATGCGCTGGGGCGTACCCTGGGCGCCAGCGTTGCCACGTTGCTCGGAGGGCGCGCCCGGGAGTATGTGACCCCCTACGCTTCGGGCGGGTATGTGCGGGCCGATCGAAACCTCGACCGATTCTCTGCTGATCTGGAGCGGGACTGCAAGGGCATGATGGCGGCCAAAATCAAGTGCGGACTCGGGACACGCGAAGACCGGAGGCGGGTGGAAGCAGCACGGACGGTGCTTGGCCCGGACAGGGCGCTGATGGTGGATTTCAATGGGAATTACTCCGCGGACCAGGCGGCCGCATCCATTCGTGCGATGGCGGAGTTCGGATTGGCGTGGGTGGAAGAACCGCTGGCGCCTGACGACACGAGCGGCCTTCGCCTGCTCCGGTCGCTCGACGTGCCACTGGCAACAGGTGAGGCGCTTTACACGAGGGCTCCCTTCCGGACGTTGATCACCGACCGGCTGGTGGATTTCGTCCAGCCTGACGTAACGAAAATTGGGGGTCTCGCGGAGGCGAAAAGTGTCTGTGAGATGGCGCGGGCCTGGGGTGTGCGGGCCAGTCCGCATGTCTGGGGCGGCGGTATCGCACTGGCAGCCGCAATCCAACTGCTCTGCTCTGTGCCCGAATATCCCCACACTTCTATTGTTCCGGAGCCCCTATGGCTGGAGTTCGATCGTGGTGACAACCATCTGCGAGAACGCCTCCTTTGCGAACAGATTCAGGTTCAGAACGGCGTCGTGCGTGTACCGGACGGCCCGGGGTTGGGCGTCGAAGTGGATGAAGCCGCCGTCGAACGGTTAAGGGAGGACCGATGAAACACGTATTGGTTACGGGGGCCAGCGGATTTTTGGGCATAGTCGTCCGAGCCGAACTGGCCGAGCGAGGCTACTACACAACCGCCATCGACATCCGGTCGGCTCCAGACGTGGTCGCAGCCGACATCTCCTCTGACGACGAACTGGACGTCATATTCGGCGACGTGCCGTCGGTCGACGCGGTCATTCACCTGGCGGCGGCTGGGGCAGGTGATCAGGGGCTGGTTGCTGGAGCCAACGCAAATACAGCGGCCGCAGTTCGAACCAATATCGAGGGTTTTGTGCGTGTCACTGAGGTAGCAGCCCGACACGGGGTGGGGCGGGTGGTCTGGTCATCCTCAACAACGGTTTATGGTTCGGCTGGTCTTTACGGCTCCGTTGTGGACGAATCCGCACCGCTGCGCCCGACGACGGCGTACGGCGCCACTAAGACAGCATGTGAGCATCTTGGCCCAATTCTCGCGGAACGGCTTGAGGTGGACGTGGTCTCCCTGCGCCTGCCCATGGTTTACGGCCCCGGCCGCTGGTACGGCGGAAGTCAGGCTCCGATGGTCGGGCTCGCCGCTGCACTCCGCGAAGGTACAGAGATTGCGGTCGAAGCGTGGGATGGAGCTGCGGACTGGGTGCACGTCCATGACGCCGCGACGGCTCTTCTTGCCCTTCTCGATGTGCCAGCGCCCAACTCCGCCTACCACGTGCTCGGCCATCGGGGCTCCTTCGCCGAACTTGCCCATCAGATGCTGCACGCGGCGGGCAATCCGCCTGCGGCAACCGTTCAGACCGTCGGAGCTGGAGAGCCGGACATCCCTCCCATTGATGATTCACTCCTCCGGCGCGCTACGGGCTGGAATCCGCGCTTCCCCGACGCCGCCAGCGGCGCCGCGGATTACCTGAAGACAGCAGCCAGCTGACATGACCGGCATTTCCGACAATCAGGAGGCAGCAATGTCCGATATCAATCTGCGAACCCCCACTGAGCGTCTTGCCGCGGCCGGCCACGAGTTGCCGGTTGCCGCATCGCCGTCATTTGACTACGTACCGGTGACCCGATTCGGTCAGGTGCTGTACGTCGCGGGCCAGTTGCCGAAAGAGGACGGGGAGGTTCGTATCACCGGACGTTGCGGGGAGCAGGTGGGGTTGGAAGAAGCCCGCCGTGCGGCGGAGATTTGCACCCTGCAGGGCCTTGCCTGTGCCGCTGAGGCCGCCGGTGGGCTGGATGAGATCGAACGCGTATTGCGTGTCACCGGGTTCGTCGCTTCCACGCCGGAATTCCATGACCAACCGAAGGTCCTCGACGCGTCGAGCCGGTTGTTGCGTGAAGTGTTCGGCGAATCGGGGAGGCATTCCCGATCGGCTGTTGGAGTGGCCGCCCTCCCACGCCGTGCACCTGTGGAGATCGAGTTCATTTTTACCGTCCGCGAATCACAATCACTGTAAGTACACACTGAAGGGAAACATCATGAAGAAGGAAACACATTCCCCGTACTTCCGATCAGTCGTCTGCCTGACCGCCGTTGCAGCATTGGGGCTGAGCGGCTGCGGGTTCATCACGGGGGACGAATCGGCAGAAGAAGGCGGCGGAGGCACGGCGGGCACTGAGTGCACCGAGCAGACTCTGCGATTGGCGACCATCCGGACAGAGGATGATCCGACCACCCTTGGCGCTACGGCGTTTGCCGAGGGCATCTCCGAGGCAACCGACGGACAGGTCACCGTTGAGGTCTTCCCCAACAGCCAGCTCGGTGATGCCAATGATTTGTACGCCGGCATGGCGTCCGGCCAGGACGTCGACATGTTCTACGAGGGCATCAGCCTCTACCCCACGTTGGACGGTGCCAACGCGTTCACAGTAATGAGCGTCCCGTTCCTCTGGGACAGCTATGAACAGATGAGGGCGGTGCTTGACACCGACAGGTTCCAGCAACTGCTGGACGAAGCCGCTGAAGCGACCGGCGTGCGGGTCGTTGCGACCGCGGGTGACGCAGAGCCACGCGCCTTGAGCGCCAATAAGGCCATCCCGACCGCTGCAGAGATGGAAGGGTTGAAACTGCGCATTGCGGACGCCCCCATGCCGCAGGCGTTCGCTCAGGCCCTCGGCGCGGAACCGCAGGTAGTAGCGTTCGCGGACCTGTACCTTGCCCTCCGGCAGGGAGTTGTCGACGGACAGGAAAATGGTGCGATCACCATGGTGAACCAGAGCCTTATGGAAGTGCAGTCGCACTACATGCCGACGGACTACATTCGCGACGTACGTTCCTGGTACTTCAGCGACAGCGTCTGGAACTCTCTCTGCGCCGACCAGCAGGAAGCTATTAAGGCGGAGGCTGAAGAGGCCGGTGAGGTGACCACTGCCGAGACGACCACGCAGATGGAAGAAGCGATGGCGACCCTCGAGCAGGAAGTCGAAGTCGTGGACGTCGACGTCGAATCCTTCCGTACCGCTCTGGATGGCGTGTTCGAGGAGTTCGACGGCGAGCTATGGCCGGAAGGCCTGCTCGCCGAGACCCAACAATTGGCGGAAGAGAACTCCTGATGCAGGCACTGCCATCCCTGGTTAGACGAGGGAGGGAAGGACTCGTTGCACTTGTTGCCTGGGCTGCGTTCGCAGCATTCAGTGTGATATTCGCCGTCAACATCGTTCAAATCGCCCTGAGACCGTTCGGCGGGGGTTGGGTATGGGTGCACGACTTGAGCGCACTGCTGTTCGCCTGGACCGTAATGCTCGGAGCGGCGGCCGCATACGGCAAGTTCGATCACGTGGTGGCCAGCTTCCTGATCGACAGGCTCCCGGTAGCTGGGCGGCGCGTGCTTGCCTATGCTGTGCGTCTAATCGAACTGGTTGTCGCCTTCATCCTGTTGGTGGCAGGCCTGCAGATTGCCGAAACCCGAATGAACATCGCGTTCATCCAGTTGGGAGTGCCTACGGGGTGGGCCTATCTGGCAGTGCCGGCGCTCGGTGTGTCCATGTTGATTTTCGGCCTCACCGCAGCGCCCAGAACCACCACAAGCGAAGACCAGATTGAAGAGGAAGTGGGCTTGCTGGGTCCACGGCCGACATCTCAGGAAGGAACCACATGAATCGCCCTCACCGCCTGGACTGCATGACGACAGTCCAGGCCGCCGAGGCCATCGGTCGAGCAAAGGTCGCGCTCATTCCGGTCGGTGCAACCGAACAACACGGCCCCAATCTTGTGTGCGGAATCGACTGGCGCGTCGCCGAGGAGATGGCAGACCGCATCGCTGCGGCTGTCGACCCCCTGGCTGTGGTGGTGCCGCCACTTCCCTTCGGGCTGTCCGGGCACCACCTTGGATTCCCTGGGACCCTGCATATTTCCGCCGCGACGTTCACCGCGGTTTGCCGGGAAATCGCTACAAGCTTGGCCCGACACGGAATCAGAAAGGTCGTGTTTGTCAATGGGCACAGAGGCAATGAAAATGTCCTCGGGGTGGTCGCTGCGGAACTGACGTACGATCTTGGCATCGAGGCCGCCTCCTCGTTTTGGATGACTCAGGCTTCCGATGCCATCGCGCGGCATCGCAAGACCGACCGTTGGGGGCATGGTTGCGAAATTGAGACCAGCGTGGCGATGGCTGTTGATGGGTCAATGGTCGCCACGGTCCGGGAGCCCGGGGACCTCATCGAGGAATATGGCGCCTACGAGGACAACTACCAGCCATTCGCCCTGACGACGGCGAGGAGCTTCGCATCACGCACACGTAACGGCGTATTCGGGGATGCCACCCTCGCTACGACGGAATCCGGAGAAGACATTCTCGGCACGGCCGTCGGACGGACAGCAGAGTTCATCCGGGACTTCGCCGTCCGGCCGCCCAGGTCGCAGGACCCGTCCGGTTCCATGGATAACGACACAGGGAGTGAGTGACCAATGGAGATTGTCGCGCTTTTCGGTGTGTTGTTCGGCTTGATGGCAATCGGCGTGCCCATTTTCATCGCCATGGCGGCGTCGGCACTGGTCACCTTGGCCGTCACGGGACTCGGCACTGCAACCGTCCTGCCAACGACGATGATCTCAGGCGTCAACTCGTTCGAACTTCTCGCCATTCCCTTCTTTGTGCTGATGGGCGAGCTGATGAGTCGCGGCGGCCTGACCCAGCGCATCGTTGAACTGTTGATGTTCTTTCTGGGCCGGGTCAAGGGCGGGCTGGCTCATGCCAGCATCGGCGTCAACATTTTCGCGGCCGGAGTCAGCGGCTCAGCGCCAGCTGATGCAGCCGCTGTCTCGTCTGTCATGCTCCCGGCAATGAAACGTGAGGGCTACCGACCAACCTACTCAGCCGCCATCAACGCCAGCGCTGCGGTCATTGGGCCGATTCTGCCTCCAAGTATCCCAATGGTGTTCGTGGCGTTGGTGACAGGACTCTCGCTGGGCCAGTTGTTCATTGGCGGCATCTTGCCGGGATTCGTTCTCGCCGGAACCATGATGGTGCTCGTGTTCTGGCAGGCACATCGAGGGAAGATCCCCGGCCGTGCAGAGAGCACCGGGGTCGAGGGCAGGTCCCTGGGCACACTTCTGTTCCGGGCTCTGCCGCCGATCGGCGCTCCCGTCCTGATCATCGCCGGTATCTTCGGTGGGTTTGCCACCATCACGGAAACCTCAATGATTGCGGCCTTCTACGTGCTGGTGGTCGGTCTCGCCTACCGAACCCTCCGGTTCCGCGAGGTTCCCGCCCTCATCCGTGACGGCGCCGTGTTCGCATCGACGATCATGATCCTTTTCGCTGCGGTGGGGGCCTTCACGTTCATCATCGTTGCGCAGCGCGTCGGCGACCAGCTGACAGCGTTGCTGGAGGGTATGAATCTGGGTCCGATCGCATTCCTCCTGCTCTCCATGCTGTTTTTCCTCATCGTTGGGATGGTTCTCGACGCCGTTCCGGCCATCCTTATTTTCCTGCCGATACTGCTTCCGGTCGCTATCGAGATCGGGGTAGATCCCATCCACTACGGAGTGGCTGTGGTCGTCAATCTCATGATTGGCCTCTTGACGCCTCCTGTGGGCGCGCTGCTGTATGTGATGACGAAGATCGGGCGCGTCTCCTTCGGCGGCTTGGTCAAGGAGGTATTGCCATTTGTCGCGGTACTGCTCATCGGTCTTCTTGTGATCGTGCTCGTTCCAGGCCTGGTCACCTGGTTGCCGGGCCTGGTGTTCAGCGACTAGCGGCAGCGGAGCATTACATGAGCGACAGCACGAACGCGAGGATGAAGCCCGCGGCGATGCTGAGAGCAACGGCAGGCCCTCCGTGCTCATACGCGTGTGGGGGCTAATTCCGCCGCAGGCACCGCGTCCTTCGCGGGGAACGACGGCGCGTTGACCCCGGTCATCTCCTCCATCACGCGGACCACCTGGCAGCTGTAGCCGAACTCGTTGTCGTACCAGACGTAGAGCACCAGGTTCTTGTCATTGCAGATGGTCGCGAGGCCGTCCACCGTTCCGGCCCGGCGGGAGCCGACGAAGTCGGTGGAGACCACATCGGGTGAATCGATGTAGTCGATCTGCTTCCGGAGGTCAGAGTGCAAAGACATTTCGCGGAGAAAGTCGTTGACCCCATCCTTGGCAGCGGAACGCTCAAGCGACAGGTTCAGGATCGCGATCGACACATCCGGGGTGGGGACGCGGATTGAGCTTCCCGTGAGCTTGCCCTGCAATTCGGGAAGCGCCTTCGCCACGGCCTTCGCTGCACCGGTTTCGGTGATCACCATGTTCAGCGCAGCGGAGCGTCCGCGGCGGTCGCCCTTGTGGAAGTTGTCGATCAGGTTCTGGTCATTGGTGAAGGAGTGGACGGTCTCGACGTGCCCGTGGACCACGCCGAATTCGTCATTGATCGCCTTGAGCACCGGCGTGATCGCGTTAGTGGTGCAGGACGCCGCAGTGATGATCTGGTCCGAGGACGAAATCGAAGTGTGGTTGATACCGTGCACGATGTTCTTCAGCGCACCCTTGCCCGGCGCGGTCAGCAGCACCCTGGCAACACCCTTGCTCTGCAGGTGCTGGCTGAGGCCCTCTTCGTCACGCCAACGGCCGGTGTTGTCGACCACCAGGGCATCGCGGATGCCGTATTCGGTGTAGTCGATGGTCGCCGGGTTGTCCGAGTAGATCACCTGGATCCGGACGCCGTTGGCCGTGATGGTGTTCGTTGCTTCGTCCACCTGGATGCTGCCCTCGAAGGACCCGTGCACCGAGTCGCGGCGCAGTAGGCTCCCACGCTTCATGAGGTCATTCTCGGCACCCTTGCGCACCACGATGGCCCGCAGGCACAGCCCGTGCCCACCGCCAGCCTTCTCGATGAGCAGCCGCGCAACCAGCCGCCCGATGCGTCCAAAACCATAGAGAACGACGTCGGTGCTGGTCCGCGCGTCCGCACCGCGCTTGCCGACAACTTCGGCCAGTTCGGACCGCAGGTAGTCTTCCAGGGAGGCGCCGCCGTCCTGATTCTGAACGGCCTTGTACTTCTGGTTCAGACGGGCAACGTCAATCGAGGCGGCACCGAGGTCCAGCTCAGCCAGTGCGCGCACCAGCGGCGCGGTCTCTTCGAGCAGCAGTTCTTCCTTGCTCATGCGGCGGGCGAAGCGGTGCGCCTTGAGGATGCCCATGGTGGACTTATTGATGAGGCTGCGTCCGTGGATGCTGGTGACCACATTGTTCTCGCGGTAGAGGCGACCGATCACGGGAATCATCCCCTCGGCGAGCGCCTCCCGGCTGATCCAGGTGTCGCGTGTAACGGAAGGGTTGTGATCCACGATGATCAGGTCCTCTCTGGGCGCTGGAGTTCCAGCGCGGGTGGTGCGGCCCGGGGTGAGGGCGTGTGGCGGGGTCCACCCGCCGTAACGGTCAAGCCAACGACGACGTCGGCCTCGGGCGGGTTGTTTTCAAGGGTACCGGGCGGGGTTGCGGCGCGACGAGCCGGTCCTATGTGAGATGGGACTCGTGCGCAACGAGCCGCGTGCAATGGCCCGTCTGCTCAATTCGTTGGGGCTTGGATGAGGGAATTCAATGCGACTACTCGGAAGGTACAGCGAGTCTGGGCGCGCCCACCGAGTTTCTACTGATCAGCGTGGCAGGAAAGACCGGGAGGGGAGGCGGAATGACGCCCCGGATGCGGTGAAGCAGTGTGGTGGCGGCCGCCGCGCCGAGTTCATAGACCGGCTGTGAAACCACGGTCAGTGGGGGGTTGACGAGGCGAGTCCAGGGGAAGTCGTCATACATCACGAAGGAGAGATCGTGGGGGATGCTGATCTCCATCGCCTGAAGCGCTTCCAGAATGCTCAGAGCGACGAGACTGTCAGAGGCGACGATCGCCGTCGTCTTCTCACTGCTCGTCATCAGGTCGTTGAGGATAAACCGAACGCTTTCGGGTGTACTCGCCCCCAACCGGATGAAGGAGTCGTGGAAACGGACCCCGGCTTCCAGAAAGGCCCTCCGGGTGCCGTTGATGCGGTCGGCAACGGCAGAAGATTCCAGTGCGTAGCCATTGCCGTTGCCGTACTCGACACCTCCGGTTTCGAGCGCGGAAATGTAGGCGATGTGCTCGTGGCCTGAGTCGAGGAGGAGAGCCGTAGCGTCGTAGGCCGCTTGCTCAACATCCGCGGCAATTACGTCGACGTCGATTCCAAGGGCAGAGCGGTCAAAAAGCACTAGAGGCCGTCCGGCATCGACGACATGTTTCAGGTGGTTCGTGTGGGACGAGGAAGCAGGCGCAACAATCAGGCCGTCAACACGCTTGTCCTGCAGTACCCGCACTGCGTCCACCTCCGCTTGAACGTCTTCTCCCGTATTGATGAGGATGACGTCGTAACCGGCGCGCTTTGCGGCATCGGATATACCGCGCATTGCGAGCCCGAAGTAGGGGTTCTCGATATCGCCCACCACAACGCCGATGGTGTTGGACTTTCCCGTGTTCATGCTTCGGGCCAGCTCATTTGGCCGATAGCCCAAGATTTCCGCCGCTGCGAGGACCCTCGAATTAACCTCTTCGCTGACAGCGCCGTACCCGCCGAGCGCCCTCGCAGCCTGCGCCTTTGACACTTTCGCCTCGCGAGCAACGTCTGCAACGGTGGTGTCCCGCTTTCGGGAACTTGAAGTCGTCATACAGGCAGCCTTTCAGAAGGAGGGGTTGACGTCTCTCTCGAAGTGCGAGTAGATTCCTCTTCAACCTTTGTGAGTCCGGTCTCATTCTAGCGATTGAGACCGGACTCATCAACCAACCAGCTGGGGTACCGCTTTTCTTCAGCTCAAATGAGATTGGATCCAATGATGAACATCCGCTCCACATTTCGCCCGGTAGCCGCCATGGCTGCGGCCGCCCTCTCACTTCTGGTTATGACCGGTTGCGGTAGCGAGGGAGGCGCCGATGCAGCAGCAGAGGCAAATCCCTACGGGCTCATTGAACCGGGAAAGGTTCGCGTGGCAAGCCTTGGAGATGCCAAGCCCTACACCTTCACCGATGAGACCGGGGCGTTCACCGGATTTGATGTCGAACTATTCGAGAATGTCGCCGGCCGCATAGGGATTGACGAGGTTGTGTTCACAGGCCAGGACTTCTCCGGACTTCTCTCAGCCGTGGCGAACGGGCAATTCGACGTTGGCGTAGCTGCAATCGGGATCACCGAGGAGCGGAAGCAGACCGTCGACTTCAGCGAGGGCTACCTCGCCGGCTACCTCACCGTCATCACCACAGAACAATCGGGAATCACCAGCGAAGACACGCTGGGCGGCCACCGTCTGGGAGTGGTGCAGGGGACGCTGCAGGAAGCTTATGCGGTCAAGAACTTTACCGATACCGACCTGGTGCGCTTCCCCGATAACAACACGGCGATCTCCGCGGTGAATAGCGGAAGTGTTGACGCGCACTTCCTGGACTATGAGGCTGCCAAGGACTATGTCGAGAAGTTCGACCTGGTGAGCGCGGCCGACATTCCCTCATTCGATGCACCCGCCGGGTTCGCCATTGCCAAGGGCAACGAGGAGTTCAAAGCAGCCCTCGACGAAGCGCTGGCCGAGGCAATGGAAGACGGAACCTGGAAGGAACTTTACGAGAAGTGGTTCCCGGGTTCTCCTATGCCGGAGCAGTATCTGCCAAAAGCCGAGCAGAATGCCGGTAAGTGACATCTCTTACCGCGCACTGAATCACATGACGACTGAGAGTCAATAATGGACCTGCTCGATAACCTCGTAAGAACCTTTCTGGACTTCGACGCCATGATGGCTGTGTTGCCGCAACTCCTCCAGGTGGGGCTCGTCAACACACTGATTATCTCCATCTGCGCCACCATAATCGGTGTGGTGCTCGGAATGGTGGTTGCCGTGATGGGCATATCACCCTCCCGGTGGCTGCGAATTCCCGCTCGTATCTACACCGACCTGTTTCGCGGTCTGCCAGCTATCCTCACGATCCTCCTGATCGGACAGGGCTTCGCACGAGCAAGCCAGGAAATTTTCGGCCCCTCGCCCTACCCGTTGGGAATCCTCGCCCTCAGCCTGATCGCCAGCGCGTATATCGGAGAAATCTTCCGCGCAGGAATTCAGAGCGTGGAGCGTGGACAACTGGAGGCGTGCCGTGCGCTTGGCATGAGTTACGGCCGGGCCATGCGCCTGGTAGTCATTCCGCAGGGAATCCGCAGGGTCCTGCCGGCTCTGGTGAACCAGTTCATCGCCATCGTCAAGGATTCCTCACTCGTCTATTTCCTTGGCCTCCTTGTCTCGGAACGTGAGCTCTTCAGGGTCGGGCAGGACGCAGCAGTACTGACGGGGAACCTGTCACCGCTCGTCATGGCGGGACTGTTCTACCTCATCATCACCGTTCCGCTGACCCACCTCGTGAACTACTTCGACCAGCGGTTCCGTGCAGGCGGGCGCCGCCGTCCTACAGCACCGACCAGCGGTCTGAAGGAAGTAACTGAAATCGAAAGCGCAACCGCAGGGAGCGGACGATGAACCAGACCAAGTCGACGAGCAGCACAGCCACTGACCAGGCAGTAAAGGCATTCCACGGTTCCAGCCTGGAGCTGAGGGACCTGTCCATGGCGTACGGCGATATAGACGTACTGCGCAATGTGAACGTTACGGTCGAACCGGGAACAACGACCTGCATCATCGGACCTTCTGGATCTGGAAAGTCCACGTTGCTCAGGGGTATCAACCGCCTCCACGAACCGAAGAGCGGAGACGTCCTCCTAGGCGGAGCCAGCGTTCTGAAGGACAAGCCCGATGCGCTGCGCCTCCGCATCGGGATGGTCTTCCAGCACTTCAACCTCTTCCCGGACCACACTGCGCTGGAGAATGTTGCACTCGCGCCCTGGAAGGTGAAGGGGATGTCCAAAGCCAAGGCGCGCGCACTCGCGTCGGAACGGTTGAAGGAAGTAGGCCTCGCTGAACGCGCCGACCACAGGCCCAGCGACCTTTCCGGCGGGCAGCAGCAGCGCGTTGCCATTGCGCGCGCCCTCGCCATGGAGCCCGAGGTGATGCTGTTCGACGAAGTGACCTCCTCGCTGGACCCGGAGTTGGTCAAGGGCGTACTGAACCTCATGGCAGGACTTGGGGAACGCGGCATGACAATGGTGGTCGTGACTCACGAAATGGGATTCGCGCGCAAGGTGGCGGACCAGGTTGTCTTCATGGACGAGGGTGAGGTTGTGGAAGCCGGCCGCCCGGCCGACCTCTTCGACCGGCCCCAGTCGCCGAGGTTGCAACGCTTCCTCTCGGAGGTGCTCTAGTGGAACGTGGGCAACCGCTGCGGACCGCCGTCGTTGGTTTCGGTGTTTCCGGCCGGGTATTTCATGCGCCTCTGATTGCCGCGGACCCGAAATACTCTTTGGACGTGATCGTGACCGGCAACCCGGACCGTGCAGCGCAGGCCGGGGCCCTCTACCCGGGTGTCAAGGTGCTTGCCCGCCCCGAGGAAGTGTTCGACCACGCCGACGAGCTTGATCTCGTGGTGCTCGGAACTCCGCCGGTCAACCACTTCAAATTGGCGGAGAAGGCAATTGCTTGTGGCCTGAATGTGGTCGTCGACAAGCCCTTCGTTCCAACCTCCGCGGAAGGTGAGGAGCTGATCACGAGGGCTGCGGACGCCGGCGTCGTGCTTTCGGTCTTCCAGAACCGGCGCTGGGACGGTGACTTCCTTACCGTCAAGAAGCTGATCGACGACGGGCTCCTCGGCGAGGTGCGCACGTTCGAGTCCCGTTTCGAATGGTGGATGCCGGAGGGTTTCCGCAGCTGGAAGGACGAAGCACGACTGTCCGAAGGCGGCGGGATCCTGTTTGACCTCGGAAGCCACCTCATCGACCAGGCTGTGGTGGTGTTCGGCCCGGTGAAGGACCTCTACGCGGAAACCGTTCGCCACTCGAACGGCGGTTCCAATGGGGATGAAGACACGTTTGTGTCGCTGCTTCATCGCTCCGGCGTGCGCTCCCGGCTCTGGATGAACGGACTGGCAGCACTTCCGGCTCCGCGCTTCCACCTTCTGGGTTCCACTGCGGCCTTCACCAAATGGGGCCTGGACGGGCAGGAACCGGCTCTCGCAGCCGGTGTTCTTCCGACCGATGCTTCCTACGGGACCGAGCCCGAGTCCACCTGGGGTGTTCTCGGCGCGGGTGCCGAGGAGCAGCAGTTCATCCCAACCGAACGCGGGAGCTACCCGGAGTACTACCGGCTGTTGGCCTCCGCCATCCATGACGGCGGGAAGCTGCCCGTCGACCCCTCCGAATCAGTTGCCGTCCTCAGAATCATCGAAGAGATCCACGGCCTGCGCTAGGCCCCTTAGCTTCAGAAAGAGAGTTGTCATGTCCCTGGACCCATCTGCCCAAAGAGTCGCCGTTATCGGTGGCGGAATCATGGGTGTCTCCACAGCTGTTCACTTGCTCCGTGGCGGCGCATCGGTGATTCTCCTCAGCGAGGCCGAGCTCGCCAGCGGCGCTTCCGGAAGATCGTTGTCCTGGCTGAATTCGGCCGGCGAAAGGTCACGCCCGTACCACCAGCTGCGCGTCGCAGGAGTCGACCGGTACCGCACCCTGTTTGCACAGGACCCGGCCCTCGACTGGCTGCGATTCGACGGTGGCCTGTTCTGGGACGTCGAGGCAAACTCGGACTCGACCGTGAAGCGCCACACGTACGAGAAGGCTCACGCTTACGACTCTCACCTCCTCGGCCCTGACGAGGTGAGCGGCCGTGTTTCTTCCGTGAACTCCTCCGCTGCGGGATCGGCCTCGATTTACAACCCGGGTGAGGGATGGGTGAGCCTGCCTCATCTCATTGAGTTCCTCATGGAGGAGTTCAGGGAACTCGGCGGCGATCTGGTGACGCATGCGGGCAAGGTGTCCGTGTCCGTCAATGATCAGGGCCGGGCGGTGGGTGTTACTTCCGCAAGCGGCGAGACTTATGCGGCCGACGTCGTTATGGTTGCTTGCGGAGCGCAGACGCCCGCCGTCGTTGCCGAGCTGGGGGTGCAGATTGATGATGCATCACCGGTGTCGATGCTCGTGCTTACCGAACCGGCAGATCTCGGGGTCCGCGCCGTGATGAACACGCCGCGGGTTGCCCTCCGGCCCAACCCCGACAACACCCTCGCCCTCGATCATGACTGGTATGAGGAGGACATCACGGTGACCGGGGACGGTACCTACTCCATTCCGGAAGCCGTTGTGCAGGAGCTCGCCGACGAGGCATCCAAGCTGATCGAGGGGACGCCGAAGCTCAAGGCCGCTTCCTGGAAGATAGGACTCAAGCCGATTCCCGGTGATGGAGAACCGGTCTTTGGCGAACTGGAGAAGGTGCCCGGGTGCTTTGTGGCATTCACTCACTCCGGTGCCACGCTGGGTCTGATCGCCGGGGAGCTTCTGGCTGGAGAGATCCTCACTGGGGAGAAACACACGATGCTGGCGACGTTCCGGCCGGAACGGTTTCAGAAGTAGTTACCTACTAGGAAAGGCGGCGCCAATGGCCGCCTTTCCTGTTGGGGGAAGGATCCCGGACGGGGGAGTGACCGGAGTTCATCCCTTTGGCCTACGCCGTCCGGGGGAACCGCCGGCACTGCCTCGCTGACTAAACTGGCGCAGGGACAACCGGAGGTAAGTGAAGTGAACGTACTGAGGCGCCTGATCCCCGCCGATTCCGATGAGAGCCGCTGGGAACGCCCCGGCCCAACGCGGGAGCAACTGCGCAAGGACGCTGCCGGCGTCGTTGTTTTCATCCTGGTGAGCGCCGTATTGCTGGAACTCGCCCGCGGTTTCGGCGGGATGGCCGAAGAGAACAGTCCCCTCTGGGTGCAGCACGCCGTTTCCGCCGGGATGATCATCCCGCTGGTATTCAGGCGCCGGTTCCCCATCACCGTCATGATGGTTTCCTCCGCACTGTTCCTCGTCCTGAGCTTCCAGGCACCCATGGTCGCCGTGCAGCTTTCCTACCAGGTGGCCTACTTCGCGTCGCTGTATTCCGCGGTGGCGTGGGCGAAGGACCGCCGGATGCTGTGGCTGGGAACGGCCGTGGTGGTGGCTGCGATGGCGCTGTGGCTCATCTTCGCGCTCACGGTGTCGAACACTTTCGACGGCCTGGTCGATCGGGTCCAGGAGGGGGATGAGACGTGGCGCGGCATCCTTGAGCCCCTCACCTCCGCCGCGCTGTATAACTTCGCGGTGAACATTGCGTACTTCGGCGGGGCGATCCTCGCGGGCCTGTCCTCCTGGCGCGGCGCCCTGCAGCGCACGCAGCTGGCGGAGCAGGCCGTCCAGATTTCACGGCAGTCCGCGGAGCTTGCGCGCCGCGCCGTGATCGAGGAGCGGCTGCGGATCGCCCGCGAACTGCACGACGTCGTCGCGCACCACGTCTCCGTGATCGGCGTACAGGCGGGGGCGGCCCGTCGGGTCCTGAACCGTAAGCCCGAGGTCGCCGCCGAGTCGTTGCGCACCATCGAACAGGCCAGCCGCCAGGCGGTCACGGACATGCGGAACCTCCTGGGCGTGCTGCGCTCGGACACGCTGGTGCCGGGAGCGAACGACGACGACGGCCGTCACCCTGAGCCCGGCCTCGCCGACCTTGAGGTGCTCGCCGCGAACCAGCGTGAGTTCGGCCTGCACGTGTCCTTTGCCCGCGTGGAGGACGAGCCCGGCGCCCTGGAAGCGATCTCCCCCCCGCTCGGTTTGTCGCTGTACCGCACGGCGCAGGAGTCCCTGACCAACGCCAGGCGGCATTCGACGGCGTCGTCCGCGGTCATGACCGTGCGCACGGGAACCACGGGCGGGCAGCGTTGGGTGGAGCTTGAGACGGTGGATAACGGGCGTCCAAAGCAGCAGACAAAGCAGGCGCGGGGAGTCAAGGGAACGGGTTACGGACTGCAGGGCATCCGCGAACGGGTGGCTCTGCACCGGGGAACGGCGGAGATCGGTCCACGGTCCGACGGCGGCTGGCGCGTCCGCGCCCGATTCCTCCTGTCCTGACGCAGCAGAGCAGAATGACTGTCATGGACACAATCCGGGTACTGCTTGCCGACGACCAGGGGCTGGTTCGCGCCGGTTTCGCCACCATGCTTTCCGTTGAGGACGACATCGAGGTGGTCGGGCAGGTTACCAACGGCCAGGAGGCGGTCGACTTCGCTGCGGCGAACCGCGTTGATGTCATCCTCATGGATGTCCAGATGCCCGTACTCGACGGCATCAAAGCCACCGAACGTATCACCGCGGCCGGGCATGGAAAGGTCATCATCCTCACCACGTTCGAGCGGGATGACTACCTCTTCGACGCCATCCGGGGAGGCGCGAGCGGGTTCCTGCTGAAGAACGCGGAGCCGGAGGACCTCATCGCGGCGGTGCATGCGGTTGCTGGCGGCTATGCGTTGTTGGCCCCCGAAGTCACTGTGCGCGTCATCGAGCGGTTCGCCCAACAGCTCGACAACTCGACGGCGCCGAAAACGCCCACCCAGGAGGAGCAGCACCAGCAGAAACTCCTTGCAGCCCTGACCCAGCGCGAGAAGGAAGTCCTCGTGTGCATGGCGTCCGGGCTGAGCAACGCGGAACTGGCCACGAAGCTGTTCCTCGCGGAGGCGACAGTGAAGTCCCACGTCTCGTCCCTGCTCGCGAAGATCCAGGTGCGGGACCGGGTGCAGGCGGTGGTGTTCGCTTACGAGAGCGGGCTCATCCGTCCGGGGGAGTGAACTTTCCCTCTTTCGGCTCATCCCTGACAGCGCCGTCCTCACTAGATTTGAGTGCAGGAAAACCATAGGGAGGAACCACTCATGCTGCAGGTCCGGAACCTGACGCGGCGCTTCGGCGACAACACCGCGGTCGACGACGTCAGCTTCACCATTCCCGCCGGCAAGATGACCGGCTTCGTCGGCGCAAACGGTGCAGGGAAAACCACCACCATGCGCATGGTCATGGGAGTGCTCACCGCCCACGCCGGGGAGGTGCTCATGGATGGCCAGCCGGTCACGGCGAACCAGCGTGCACGCTTCGGGTACATGCCGGAAGAGCGCGGGCTCTACCCCAAGCAGCCCATCCTCGATCAGCTGGTGTACCTGGGCCAGTTGCACCGGATGACCCAGTCGGATGCCCGTTCGCGGGCTCAGGAGCTGCTGGAACGGTTCCAACTGGGGGACCGCGGCAAGGACAAGCTTGAGTCCCTCTCCCTCGGGAACCAGCAGCGCGTGCAGATCGCGGCGTCCCTGCTGCACCGCCCGTCAGCGCTCATCCTCGACGAGCCGTTCTCCGGGCTGGACCCGGTGGCGGTGGATTCCATGGTGGACCTGCTGCGCGAACACACGTCCCAGGGCGTCCCGGTGCTGTTCTCCAGCCATCAGCTGGACCTCGTGGACCGGCTCTGCGACAACCTCGTGGTGCTGCAGAAGGGGAAGCTGGTCGCGTCCGGGACGGGCGATGAGCTCCGCGCCACTGCCCCCCGCCGCCACCGGCTGACCGTCTCACCCGACGCCGGCTGGGTACGGGAGGAAGCGGGCGTGACAGTGATCGACGTCGCCGGCCAGGACGCCGTCGTGGAACTTCACGACGACGACGCCGCGCAACGGCTCCTCGCCAACGCCATGGCACGCGGAAGCCTGCACGAATTCAGCCGCATCAGGCCGAGCCTGAGTGAAATCTACCGGGGGGTATCCCAGTGAGCACTGAACTGAAGCTCAATCAATCGAACCAGTCAGAGGCCGAGGTGCCGTCGTCGTCGTCCTCTCCTGCACAGGGCACGCAGCCGCCATGGCTGATCGTGACGCTGCGCGAAGTCCTGGTGAAGGCGCGTGACCGCGGTTTCGCCATCTCCACGCTGGTGACCGTGGTGCTGATCGCGGCGGGCGTGGTGTTCAACGCCTGGATGGCCTCCCGCGGGGACGACTACGACATCGCTGTCAGCTCCGACGCAGGCCAGGCGATCGTTGCGCTCGCCGATGAGGACGGCCGCACCAGTGACGGCAATACCACCTTCACGGCATCCGTCAACGAATCCGACGGCGACGCCCTCGCGCAGGTGCGCAGCGAGGAAGCTGATGCTGCACTCATTCAGAACGACGACGGCGGGTGGACGCTCACGGGCAAGGAGGAGGTTTCGTCGGGGTTGAGCACCGGGCTGGGTGCCGCACTGGAAACCTACGCACTGGAAGGGAACGCCGCTGCCGCGGGCACCACGCCGGAGGCAATGCTCGCCGGCTCGGAGCTTGAGGAGTCGCTGTTGGAAGGTAACGCCGAGAATCAGGCGCTGGCATCCGCGGCCGGGTTCATCTTCAGCTTCCTGTTCTACATGGCGTCCATCATCTTCGGCATGGCCATCGCCAACTCGGTTGTGGAGGAGAAGCAGAACCGGGTGGTGGAAATCCTCGCCACGGCCATCCCGATCCGGCAACTGCTCTACGGGAAGGTGCTGGGCAACACCGTGCTGGCGATGCTGCAGCTGGCACTCTACGGCGGGGCGGCGCTGCTCGCACTGAACCTCACGGGGACGGCGGAGCTGGCTGGAAGCATCATCCCGGCGTCGGGCTGGTTCCTGGTGTTCTTCCTCTTCGGGTTCCTGATTCTGGCGGCGATGTGGGCCGTGCTCGGTTCGCTGGCCAGCCGGCCGGAGGACCTTTCGAGCAACTCGACGCCGGTAATGGCGCTGATCTTCGCGGCCCTGTTCGTAGGCTTGTTCGCCTCGGGGCAGTGGCTCGTGGTGGCGTCCTATGTGCCGGTGGTGTCCTCGGTGGCGATGCCGATCCGCATGCTGAACTCCGACGTCGCCCTGTGGGAGCCGCTCCTGTCGATGGGCATTGCGCTCGCGGCAGCCGTGGCGTTGCTTCACCTCGGTGAGAAGATCTACCGCCGGGCCGTGATGCAGAGCGGCGGGGCGCTCTCGCTGCGGAAGGCGATGAAGCTGGAGGCGTAGTTTCTGTGTTGGGCACCGGTTACGTAATGCGAATCATTCTCATGTAGGCTGACCAGTGTGTTCATCACCATCATCAGTTCGCTCGATTCCTTCTGCCGTCAACAGGCCTGCGAGGCCATCGGTGGCACACTGCCGGGAGCCGTCGTCGTGCTCCATGACCTCCTCGAGGGCGGGCGCGTAGTCCGCCGCATCTTCGAGGGGGAGAAGCTGCTCGAGCGGGAGGAAACCGTCCTCGAGCACGGCTGCCTCAGCTGCACGGTCCGCCTCGACGTGGTGCCCACGGTGGAGCGACTGCTGGCGAGGGGAGTGGAGAACATCATCCTCGGGCTCCCTCCGGCCGTGACCGGCGAAACGGTCGTCGAGGCCCTGCACCGCGGCGTCAGCCAGGCTTTCAGCATCGACGCCGTCGCGCTGGCCTGCGCCCCGGATTCCCTGGAGGACCAGATCTGGGACCACCACAGCCTGTTCGAGTCCGGCTTCACACCCGTGCCCTGGGACAACCGGACGCCGGGGGAGTTCCTCATCGGGGAACTTTCATTCAGCGACACCGTGATCCTTGCCGACCCGGCGCTCATCCCCGTGGACCCCGAAGTACGACGCCGGGGCGTACACCTCATCGAGGAACTCGCACCGCACGCTGAGCTGGCACAGTGCGAGGGGGACCTCCGTACCGGTCACCACGACCTGGCCGCCGCGCTGGTGCGTGCCGCTCCCGGTACGGTGCGGGTGCCGGCGGGGGCGTCGTCGTCGTCGTTCTCCACCGTGGTGCAGACCGCGGACCGCCCGCTCCATCCCCAACGCTTCCGCGACGCCCTTGCCACGCTGGCGGCGGGGTGCTGCTGGTTCCGCGGCCGGCTCTGGGTGGCGGCGGCACCGGAATGCTGCATCACCGTGCAGGGGATCGGACCCCGCGTCTGGCTCGAAAACACCGGCCCGTGGACGGCGCACCCGTTCGAAGCCGAGCCCGACGCCGGTACCGCCTGGTTTCCCCACCTCGGGGAACGCGGCAGCGTCCTGGCGGTGACCGGGGAAGAGGTCGACGCCGAGGAAATCCGCGTCCTGCTCACCGGGTGCGAACTGACGGACGCCGAGATGGCCGCCGGTGTGGACGCCTTCACGGACCCAACCAGCCCATTCAACGCACGAACCACTCACTAGGGAGATCACCATGAAAGTACGCAATTCGCTTCGGGCACTGAAGAAGATTCCGGGTGCGCAGGTGGTACGCCGCCGTGGGCGCACGTTCGTGATCAACAAGAAGAATCCGCGCATGAAGGCCCGACAGGGGTAGCACGGGGATTATTCTCGTTGTGGGCACGTTGGATTGTGCAAGACACCGCAACGAAAGAAGGTTCCGTCATGGCTGGATTTGGATCGCTCGGCAAGCTTGCGAAAGAACTCGCGCGCAACCCGAAGGTAAAGGAAGCCCTCAACAACCCGAAGGCCCGCGAGATGGGCAGCAAGGTTGTGGACAGGGTGGCAGACGCCGCGGACAAGGCGACCAAGGGCAAGCACCAGGACAAAATCCACAACGCCCGCGGCCAGGCGCAGAAGCATCTCGGCGGCCAGGGCGAGGGAACCGGCAACACTGTACCCGGCAACACGGGGCCAACCGGGACGCCTGTCGATCCCACCGGACCCACTCATCCAGCGGAACCCACTCATTCCACAGGACCTACTGATTCCACAGGACCTACTGATCCAAATGGACCAACGGACCCCACTGACCCCAACGTTCCCGGGACCCCGCGCGTCTGACGCTTGAGCGAGGAAGCCCGGTTCATTGACGCTGCGCTGCAGCGGGAGGCGTCGTGGGAACGTGCTGAGGGGATGAACGCCCTCGACGACGGACTGCGCTACTACGGCGCGTCCGTCGGCGCCGTTCGCGGAACCGTCCGGGACGCACTCCGCAAGTACCGGAATCTAACGCACGACGGCGTCACTTCCCTGAGTTCTGAGCTCTGGGACACCCCGGTCTTCGAGCGGCGGCTGGCTGCAGTCGTTCTCCTGCAGTCGAAGGTACGGCTGCTCCGGAACACTGATCTGACCCGGTTGGAAGGGTTCCTGCGGACCGCCTGCGTGGAGGCGCTCGCCGATCCGTTGACGGCCGACGTCGTCGTTCCGCTTCTTGAATCTCTCACGGGCCAGGAGCGGGCGCGGGCGGATGCAGTGGTCAACCGTTGGGCGCAGGAGGAGGAGCCGCTGTTGCGCCGTGCGGCCGGGCAACTTGCGGAACATACCCGCCGTCCAGGTTGTTACACAGAGTAATGACGCCATCCCGGGAACTGGATCTGACCACCATCTCTCCGACGCGCCTGTGGATTCCCAAACACGTGATGATCACGCGGGCTGCAGCTGATCTGCCGCACACTGCCGAGATTGTGAGGCGGTGTGAGCGCGCCGGAGTGGAGGACATCCGGTTCCTGTCCGGCAACGCGCTGACGGGCCTGCGTGGAGCCAGCGAGCGCGAGACCTACGCGTCCGCGAAGAACACACTCGCCGTCGTCGTCGCTCCTCCCAGCGCACTCAAGCCGCAGCCCATCCCGCCGAGCGCTGACTGGCGGATCGACCTCGCCCGGGGGTGCCCTGCCCACTGCCAGTACTGCTACCTAGCCGGATCGCTGCAGGGTCCGCCGGTGACGCGCGTGTATGCCAATCTCGACGACGTTCTCGACGGAATCCGCACCCACGCCGGCAGGGGATCCGTCACCAGGGGCACCGTTGAACGTGGCGCAGAGGGCACCACGTTTGAACTGTCCTGTTACACCGATCCGCTCGGGATCGAGAACGTGACCGGATCGCTTGCCGCCGCGATTTCCCGCGTGGGTGGCGGCGAGTTCGGGAGCGACGTATCCCTGCGTTTCACGACAAAGTTCGACGACGTCGGCGAGCTGGTGACGCTCGATCACGGCCGCAGGACGCGGATCCGCTATTCGGTCAATGCCGCGGAGGTTGCAAACCGTTTCGAGGGCGGCACGGCGCGGATGCCGGCGCGGCTGTCCGCACTGCGGGCTGTAGCGATGGCTGGCTACCGGGTGGGTCTGACGATCGCACCGATCATGCCCGTACCCGGTTGGCGGGAACAGTATGGCGCGTTGCTGGACGACGTCGCCGCCGCGGTTGCCGGCATTGAGGACCTTGATCTCACGGCCGAGATCATCACGCACCGCTTCACACCCGCGAGCAAGGAGGTGCTGCTGGGCTGGTACCCGAGGACCAGGCTCGAGATGGACGAGGATACGCGGAGCCAGAAGCGTTCCAAGTTCGGTGGCGTCAAGTACGTGTACCCGAAGCAGACCATGGCGGAGATGCGCGAGTGGTTCACCGCGGAACTGGAGCGGCGCTTGCCCGCTGCCCGGCTCCTTTACTGGACCTGACGGTCAGCTCGCTGGGTCGTACTGGAACTCGCGTACTTCCTGTGCGCATCGGCAGGCCACCGCGATCTTCCTGGCCCACTCCAGCGCCTCCTCACGGGCTGGCACTTCGAGCACCGTGTACCCGCCTTCGATCTGCTTGGTCTGCGGATAAGTTGCCTCCGTGACGGTTCCAGCGCGATCGACCAGCACGGGAGGGACACTTTCGTTGATGCCTCCCCCGAACACCCAGACGCCAGCCGCTTTCGCCTCCTCAACGACTGCGTGAGAGGCCTCCACAACGGCTGGAAAGTCCTCCGCTGAAACGTTCATGGCGCTGCTCGGGAAAGAAATCAGGTACTTGGTCACCGCGTCGGCTCCTTTATTGGCTAAGAGGGATTCGTTCCATCCTCAATCACGGAGGGGGATTGCGTCTACCGTTCCTCGCCCGGCGGCTGGTCGACTGCCCGCCACCCACCTTTGCGGAACAGCGGTGTCCCCAGCAGCAGCACCACAACGGTCAGCGCGACGGTGATTCCCATGACGATGGCCATGGACCGTGCATCTCCTCCAAGCACACCGACCAGCGGACTCACCAGCCCGGCCACGCCTGACTGCAGCGCGCCTATGACCGCGGCGGCCGTTCCCGCCATGTGCCCGTAGGAATTCAGGGCGAGGACGGACGCGTTCGCGGGAATCATGCCTTGTGTACCGAGCACCAGCCAGAGCGCGGCGATCAACCCCACGACCCCGCCGAACCCCGTCGCTGCAACCGCCAGCAGGATGACAGCGAACACCAATTGCGCCACGGAGGCTGCACGCAGCAGCCGGGCGGGTGACACCTTGCGGACCAGCGCGGCGTTGAGCTGTGCGGACAGGACGAGTGCAACCCCGTTGAGGGCAAAGACCAGCGCGAACTCGGTCTGGCTGAGTCCGTACTCCTCCTGGAACACAAATGGGGAGCCCACAACGTAGCTCATGATGACGCCGAGCCCCAGGCCTGGAATGACGGCCAGTGACATGAACCGGACATTGCGCAATAGCTGCCAGTAGCTGCCCGCAATGTGGCGGACGTGACCCGGCCGGCGTCGTTCTGCCGGAAGGGTCTCGGGCATCCAGCGCCAGACGATCGCCACGAGCACCAGCCCGATCACAGCGAGGGCATAGAACACTGCCCGCCAGTCCCACAGGCCCGCGATCGCCTGGCCGACGGTCGGCGCGAACAGCGGCGCTACCCCGATGACCAGCATGAGCCGGGAGAGCAGCCTCGCGGCGTCGGACCCCACAAACCGGTCGCGGATTACGGCGATCGCCACCACTGCCGCCGCCGCGTTGAAGAAGCCCTGCAGCACGCGCAGCACAATGAGCGTGCCGATATCCGGGGCGATGGAGCAGAGCACGGAAATCACTACGTGTAACAGGATGCCGACAATCAGCGGCAGCCTCCGCCCGAACCGGTCCGACAAGGGGCCGATCACCAGCTGCCCCACACCGCCGCCGAGCAGCATCCCCGAGAGTGTGAACTGCACGGCAGCCTGGCTCGCGCGCAGATCCTCTGCCACCGCGGGCAGGGACGGCAGGTACATGTCGGTGGTGACAGCGGGTAACGCCGCGAGCGCTCCTAGCATCAGTATGTACTTGATACCGGGCCGGTAGCGGGGCGTTTCGGTGGTTTGCGGAGGCGTAGTGCTCACCGGTGCAACTCTAGTCCGGCCGGCTCTAGCGTGCGCGGGATTTTGAAACGTTACGGCGCTTCACGAAAGAGGAGCGTACCGGGGCACCGATAGGGTTGAAGGGTGACTGACCGGGGGACTGTCCTGAACGCCGAACGACTGCTCGTGGGTTATGCGGGCGCGCCCGTTTGCGGGGAGATTAACTTCAGCCTCAGCGCGGGGGAGGTGCTCGGCGTCGTCGGCTTCAATGGTGCGGGGAAGTCGACGGCGGCGCGAACCCTCGCCGGGCGGCAGAACCCGATCTCCGGAGAAGTGACAGTACACGGCCTGCTTGCCAACCCCGACGCCGTTCCCTTCCGGCGCGAAGTCTCAGCGGTGTTCGACGAAGACCTGTTCTTCCCCTCCCTGACAGTGCGCGAGCACCTCCTGCTCATCGCACGTGGTCACTCTCTGCCCAACCCGGAAGCGGTCGTGCAGGAGGAGTTGGTTTTCTTCGGTCTCCAAGCGCGGGCAGACGCCGTCCCCGAGGCACTTTCTTCGGGCCAACGACGGCGCACCCTCCTCGCCGCAGGCGTCCTGCGCCCGGCGTCGCTGCTCATCCTCGACGAACCCGAACAGCGCCTTGACCCGGTGATGCGCGAGGCACTCGCGGAGCGTATCCGCGGCATCGCCCGCGGCGGTTGCGCGGTCCTCCTCGTCACCCATGACCCCCGCCTGCTCACCAGCACCGCGTCCTCGAGCCTGATCATCGACGACGACGTAACCCAGCGCACGCCAGCCGTTGCAGCGGCAATCATCGCGGGTTCCTGATGACCACCACTTCGCAGGAGACCCAGACAGCCCTCGACGTCATCCGCTTCACCCGCGGATCCGCCCGCCGCTACAACCGCGCCCGCACCGCGTTCAGCGACCTCTTCGTAGACGTATACACCAGCGTGTTTGCGCTCGGTTGCGCGATCACCATCGCCGTTTCCTTCGTCCTGGCGCTCCGGGACGAGTTCGCCAAACGAACGACGACGACGGCGGGCCTCATCGCGGAGCCCGCCATCGTCCTGCCCAGCCAGGCACTGTGGGTGCTGCTTACGGTCGGTGCGCTCGCCGTCGTCATCTCGTTCGGGCGCAGGCTCGGCCCGCTTGGCGTGGGCGGCCCTGAAAGCACGTGGTGGCTAAACCTTCCGGTGGATCGGCGTCCCATGGTGTGGAGACCGTTCGGGAAGCGGATGTTTGCGGTCGGGCTAGGCGCCGCCGTCGTGTACTTCCCGTTCTCCTTCCTGACCGAGCTTGACCGGGCGCTCGACACGCACACGCTGGCTGCCCTCACGTTCGGTGTACTGGCCGCTGCAGCCCTAGCCATTGCGGCGCTCCTGCAGGTAGGCGGCAGGGGAATGCAACTGATCCTGCCCGCCGCACTGCTGCTGGCCGGTGCAGTCCTGCTTCCGCTTGCCCCCTCCGTCTGGACCCTGCTGCTCGGCATTGCCCTGACCGGCGGCATGCTCCGGTTCGTTTCGCCGCGCGCCGGCCTGGTGTCCGGAGCCGAACTCGCCCGCGCCGGCGCGGTGTCCGGCCATGCAGGCGCGTCCATCTTCTTCATGGACCCCAACGAGCTGCTGCGCGCATTCAGCGGCACCAGCAAAACAGCGCCCACCCGTGCACGGCGCTTCTACCTGCGCCCGGCGAAAGGTCCGGTGCGCGCCCTGCTGCGTGCCGACGTCGTCGCTTTCCTGCGCCTGCACAGGACGCCGACGACGGCGCTCGCCTGGCTGGCTGCGTGCGTTGCGGTCATGCTGGTGGATGGCGGACTCCCGGTATTCGCGCAGCTGGGGATCCTCGTGATTTCGGGCTGCGTTACGGCGTCGAGTTTCGGCGGCGTTGCGCGCCGTGCGGTGCTCGTTCCGGAGCTCGATGCGCTGGTTCCGGTGGGGCCTGCCGTGGTGAGGTCGAGCCGGGCGTTCATGCCCGCCGTCGTCATGGGTCTGTGGATGGCACTGCTCGGAGCGTTGCTGGCTGCCCTCGGCGCTGCTGGCCCACTGTTGATCCTGTTATCGGCGCTGGCCGGAATCGGCATGGGCGCAGGGTCGGTGCGTGGTGCCACAAGACCGGCCACGGATTGGACGCTGCCTCCCGTCGAGACACCGTTTGGGCCGGTTCCGCGGGCGCAGTTCGCGGCGATGCTGCGCGGGATCGACGTCACTGTGCTCAGCATGATGCCCGTCATCCTCACCCTGTACCTGGGTGTGGTCGCGCTGCCGGTCCTGATTGTGCAGACCGTGATCAGCAGCGCGGTGTTCCTGGTTGTAGCGATGACGGGCAATCCGGCATCCCACTAGACGGTGCCGCGCAACAACTTTTGTCCGTTCATCGGTGCCCTATATTTGCACCTCATTACACAACAAAGTTCCTTTGAGGTCCCGTTGACGCAAAAATCAATGTAATAGATTCATTGGGCTGTAATCCAATGGGCAACTATTCCCAAGAGGACTTACGCGTGTTAGAGGGGCCACAATCTCTCCAAACGATGGACTTTAAACTGAGTCGTTTCACTCAGTTGCCCTCGTCTGCCGAACCTTCACAGGGCACCAATAGCCTACAAACCGTGAAATTACATCAGTGAATGCCGAAACTGACCCATTTATTCTTTGAGCGTTTACACCGCATCAAAACGTCCGTACTTTTACGGAGGATCTTCGGTTTACCTACCGGCGTCCGCATCATTCCCACCCTTCCGGGATCTACACGATCCCGGCGAGAGAAAGCAGTTCAATGGGCAATTCGAAAATGAGGAAGCAGGGTTTCCTCGCTCTCTCCGTTGCTGCGGCAGTTGGTGCGATGACCCTCGTCGCTGCCCCTGTCGCTGCCGCACCCAACCCCAGCGGCGAGACCAACTCCGGTAACGGTGCTGCCTTTGTGCAGAACGTTGCGGAGGGCGAGAGTTACAGCAAGTTCATCGTGACCTACAAGGCGACCGCCGCCGCGAATAGCGCGAAGGGCCGCGCCAACGCGTGGGGTCTCGCTGCAAAGGAGCAGGGAGTATCGGTCAAGGAAGTCCGTACGCTTGCTACTGGTGGCACTTTGATCTCTTCCAGCAAGCCGCTTGCCGGCGATGCTGCGAAGGACTTCATGAAAGATCTCGCGGCATCCGGGATTGTCGAGGCAGTGGAGCCGGACATCCTGCTTCAAACTCAGCTGACACCGAATGATCCCCGCTACGGCGAGCAGTGGGACTTCACCGGAACCAACGGCATGCGCGTACCAGGAGCCTGGGACACTTCAACAGGCGGTGGCTCCGTTGTCGCGGTGATCGACACAGGAATCACGTCGCACTCTGACCTCAACGCCAACGTTTTGGCCGGATATGACTTTGTATCCGACGCAAACGCTGCACGTGACGGTAATGGACGCGACGCCAATCCGCAGGATGAAGGCGACTGGTACAACGCTGGCGAATGCAATCAGAACACCGGAAGCGGTTCGTCCTGGCACGGCACCCACGTCGCGGGAACGGTCGCAGCTGTGACCAACAACGCCAAGGGTGTGGCGAGTGTTGCCTTTGATAGCAAGATTGTTCCCGTCCGCGTGCTTGCCAAGTGCGGCGGCTCGCTGTCCGACATCTCCGATGCCATCATCTGGTCATCCGGTGGAACCGTTTCGGGCGTCCCTGCCAACACAAACCCGGCGGACGTCATCAACATGAGCCTCGGTGGTGGCGGAACCTGCACCACAACGATGCAGAGCGCGATCAATGGTGCGGTTTCCCGCGGCACCTCGGTTGTGGTCGCCGCTGGCAACAGCAATGTGGACGTCTCCGGCTCCCTGCCCGCGAACTGCAGCTCCGTGATTGCGGTAGCAGCGAGCAACATCAACGGCGGACGCTCCTACTACTCGAACTACGGCTCGCTGGTTGACATCACGGCGCCGGGCGGAGACACCCGCAACGGCGCCGCCGGAGGCATCCTTTCGACGCTGAACGCGGGCACGACGACGCCGGCCGGCGAGAGCTACGCTTCCTACCAGGGCACGTCCATGGCAGCTCCGCACATCGCGGGCCTTGCCGCACTGATGGAGACCGCTGCTCCCAATCTCACGCCTGCACAGGTTGAGTCGACCATCAAGCAGGGTGCACGCACCCTCGCCGGCGGTTGCACCGGCGGCTGTGGCGCAGGCCTGGCCGATGCCACGGCAACCCTTGCACTGCTCGGCGGCGGCGGAGACCCGGAGCCTACCGGCAACCTGCTGAAGAACCCTGGATTTGAAGAAGGAGGTGCTTCGTGGACTTCGAACCGCGCGGACACCTTTGAGACCGGTGCGAACGCACGCACTGGTAACGGATTAGCAGGACTGAACGGGTATGGCAGTTCCAACACCTACACGCTTGACCAGTCGGTCGCCGTCCCTGCGGCCGTGACCTCCGCGTCGCTGAAGTTCTTCCTGAACGTTGCAAGCAACGAGGGCACAGCCACTGCCTACGACACTCTCCGCGTACAGGTCATCGACGGCACCACCACGAGGACCCTGGCTACGTACTCAAACCGGGAAAAGTCCTCCACCTACTCGGAGAAGACCCTTGACCTCTCCGCGTACAAAGGCAAGACCGTCAAGCTGCGCTTCTTGGGTACCGAGGATGCGTCCGTGGCCACAATATTCCGCATCGATGACACCTCGGTGACCACCAGGTAGGTGCTCGAACCACAAAAGAGGCCGTTGGCCGCACCACTGGTGCAGCCAACGGCCTCTTCGGTTGTGCGGCGCTGATACCCCGTTACTATGACGCTCATGATGAAGAAAAATCTTGTTGTCGCCTTCAGGCTGGTGTTCGCGGCGCTGGCGCTTGCCGGCGTCGTCGTTCAGCTTGGCATCAGCCTGTCCACGGGCTTCGGGGCCGTAAATTTCTTCAGCTACTTCACCATCCTGTCGAATATCTTCGCCAGTTTCGTATTCATCATCAGCGCCGTCCGCCTCACCAGGAATTACCAGACGAATGACCGGGACGTCGCGATCCGCGGCGCCTCGGTGGTGTACATGGTGTTCGTCGGGGTGGTCTTCAACACGCTCCTGCGCGACGTTGACCTGGGTGGTCTGCTGCCGTGGATAAACACGGTCCACCACTTCATCATGCCGTTGGCAGTGATCGTGGATTGGATAGTGCAGCCGCCGCGTTCGCCGATCGTCCTGAAGACCGTCCTGATGTGGATGATCTTCCCAGTGGTGTACGTGGTCTATTCGCTCATCCGCGGTGCCATTGTTGGGTTCTACCCTTATCCGTTCCTGGACCCGACGGAACAGGGCTACGCGGGCGTTGCGTTGTACTGCGTAGCGTTGATTCTCGCGTTTGCGGCGCTGGCGCTGCTGATCAGGTGGATCGCGAACCGGGTCCAGCGCTAACGCTGGAGGTATTTCAGTATCAGACTCCGCTTCCCGGCTGGCCCTGCACGCCGGAACCTGGGAGCTGGTGCGGATTCTGGGGACGGTCTTCCTCGAAAGGCTTGTCATCCTCTTCCTGGCCGTAACTGCGTGCCCGCTTGAGGTCCCGCCGCTGGGCCTGCATGCCCAGGAAAAACATGACGATGCCCTCCAGCAGCAAGAAGGCGCCAACTGCCGCGAGGAACCAGTCCAGGCCGTCCGCCGTCCCTTTGAATACCTGCGAAAGCGGTGCCACCAGCAGGAAGAAGCCGGCGAGCAGCGAGGTGCCGCCGACGAACAGGAGCTTGGTGTAGGTCACGAGATTCCCCCTCGAATAGTCGTACCTCCATTCAACCAGTGCGCGCGAGGGGTGCCTAGCGCAAGGGGCTCTGGTGGTCCGATCGTAATGACATTGGCTGCACCAGCGTGCCGGTGGGTTCGCGGATCCACCACAAACCGCTCGAGCGCTTCTCCTCGCGCGTGCTGAACCGATACCGGAATACCAGGGCCCTCACGTAGCGCGGCCGGACGCCGTTGAAGGGGTCATGCCGCAGCAGCTTCAGGATCGTCCTGTCGGCCTCCAGAAGCTTCACCAGCAGCGGCGCGAACCAGCCGCCGTCGGACCCCAACGCCAGGAACCACATCAGCCAGTCGAGCCGCAGGTGGTACGGCGCGTACTGCCGCGGCCTTCGGCTGGGGTCGCCGGGTTTGCCCTTGAACTCGTACTCCTGCCAGTGGGCACGATGCGCGACCTCATCGGTGGTGCCTTCGATGACAACCTCATACCGGACCTTCGTGACACTCCCGAAGGCGCCGTATGCGTTGACGAGGTGGAATCGGTTGAAGCTCGCGTTCATCAGCTGCCGCCTTGCGAACAGGTTCCGTAGGGGATGCCAGCTCAGGTAGGTAATAAGCGCAGCCATCAGCCCGACGACGACGGCGAACCAAGGCGGCGTCGGCCCGTACGTTGGGGCGACCGTGAGCCCGGCGGCTCCGTAGAACGAGTCGGGAACGGCGCCGAAGGCGAGCACGATCGTGATCCAGTTCAACCAGGCGAAGTTACCGGAAACGACGAGCCAGCCCTGCGTGAGGATGATGATGAGCGCGGCGGTTCCGGCGAGTGGTTGGGGCGCGAAGAGTAGGAACGGGACGAAGAGCTGGGTGAAGTGGTTGCCAGCAACTTCAATGCGGTGCAGCGGCTTGGGCAGGAGGTGGAAGAACCGGCTGGCCGGTCCGGGCATCGGCTGCGTTTCGTGGTGGTAGTAGAGGGCTGTGAGGTCGCGCCAGGATCGGTCGCCGCGGATTTTGATCATGCCGGCGCCGAACTCGACCCGGAACACGAGCCACCAGATGGTGATGAGGACCAGGAGTGGGGGAGCGACGTCATCGGATCCGAGGAAAGCGACCAGGAATCCGGCTTCGAGGAGTAGGCTCTCCCAACCGAAGCCATAGAACACCTGGCCTACATTCACGACCGACAGGTACAGCGCCCACATCAGGAGGAAAGCGAGCATGGGGAGCAAGGGCGGGCCCGTCTGTGGGATCCCGGCAACGAGCAGCGCCGCCGTTGTAGCACCGATCCAGCAGACTCCCTTGATCAGCCGGTCTGAGTAGCGCCAGCGGAAAAGGGTAGGGCCGGCACGCTTGCCTGTCCGTTCGATAAACCGTGGAACCGGAAGGAGCCCTCGTTCGCCAAGGAGCGCCGGGAACTGGTTGAGGGCTGAGATAAAAGCGATGAGGTAGATCGCCGCAACCCCACGCTGCAGGATCTGTCTGCCAATCTCATATCCGTCGGCGTCGAGCCAGTCCATGTCTCAACGATTGTTCCGGGTGCCTGTTGCGTCAAGGGCTGTTCTTAGTGCCGAGTGCGGACCCAACGCAGCCCTTCCCCGACGTGAACTATAGGCGTCGGTCGATCACGGGACGCAGCAATCAGTCGACGTACTCCGCCCAGAGCCGGCCGACGTCGTCGTGCTCGCCGGCCGCTTCCCGAAGGAGGAGTCGGCCGGTGGACTCGAGGTGATGCCGCATCCCTTCGGCCGCGGCGGGGGCGTTGCCGTGTTCGACGGCGCTGATTATAGGCAGGTGCTCTGCGTACACCTCTTCGAGGGACCGGGAGTTGCGGATGGTGGACATGCCGACGAGGCGGGTGGCATCGCGAAGGTTCTCGATGATCCGGATCGTGTGGCTGTTACCCGCGAGGTTCAGAAACAGGGCGTGAAGCCGCTGGTCGTGCAGGAGGAACGCGCCCTCATCGCCGTCCTGGACCGCTTGCTGCATCGCCTCGCGTTCAGTTTCGAGTGCTGCGAGATCCTCCGCGGAAGCCCGCCGCGCCGCCTGCGCCGCGGCCGGAACCTCAAGCGCCAACCGGACGGCCATGATCTCGGCCAGCTCCCGCGCACCGGGGATCACCACCCTGAACCCCCGGTTCCTGACGATGGACACCATGCCAGTTTCCGCGAGTCGGAGCAACGCCTCACGCACCGGGCTGCGTGAAACGTCGAGTTGATCCGCCAACTGGTACACCGAATACAGTTCGCCCGGCACGAAGGTGCCATTCCGGATGCCCTCGCGGACGGCCTCGATGGTGCGCTCAGTCAGGGAAGGCGGGCGGGCGGCGGGAGGCATACCACCAGAGTAGTAGCCAGAGACACCCTCCGTAGAAGTAACATGTTACCTATGGCGACGACGCTCACCGAACCCCGTTCCCTTACTGCCGAGCTGCAAGCGCGCGGGGTTGCAGACGCCCGCGCGGACCCAACGTCCCGCGCCGTGTACTCCAGCGACGCTTCGCTGTATCGGATCCAGCCGGCCGCGGTCGTCTTCCCCCGTCACATCGACGAGGTGCTGACCACCCTTGGGGTGTGCCGTGAGCGCGGTGTTCCGGTAACGTCCCGCGGTGCAGGCACCTCGATTGCGGGGAACGCCATCGGGCCGGGCGTGGTGATCGACTTCAGCCGCCACCTGAACCGGGTCCTGGAGTTCGACGCCGAAGCGCACACCGCCGTCGTCGAACCCGGCGCTGTCCATGCGACGCTGCAGAAGATGGCGCTGGCGAACGGGCTTCGATTCGGCCCGGATCCCTCGACACACACGCGCTGCACCGTCGGCGGGATGATAGGCAACAACGCGTGCGGTTCCCGTGCGCTGGCCTATGGGCGTACGGCGGACAACGTGACGCAGCTCGACGTCGTCACCGGCTCCGGCACGCGGCTGTGCCTGAACGCGGAAGGGACGCCGAGCGGCACGGAAACTGACGCGTTGCGCTCACTCGTGGCCGCCAACCTCGGCACCATCCGAACTGAGCTCGGACGGTTTGGGCGGCAGGTATCCGGCTACTCGTTGGAGCACCTCCTGCCTGAGCGGGGGTTCGACCTGCGCCGAATGCTCGTGGGCAGCGAGGGAACACTCGCGGTGATCCTCGAGGCCGGCGTCCGCCTGGTGAAGGACGCGCCGCACAAGACCATGGTGGTGCTCGGCTTCGAAAACATCGGCGAGGCGGGCGACGCGGTAACAACCGTTTTGCCCTTCAAGCCCACCGCCTGTGAGGGGCTGGATTCGCGGATCGTCGAGGTGGTCCGTACCCGTAAGGGGCCGCAGGCCGTGCCCGAACTTCCCGGCGGCGCCGCGTGGCTGTTCGTCGAAGTTTCCGGGGATGATGCGCTTGAGGTCGCTGCACGAGCAGCTGAAGTGAGCCGGATCGAAGCCGCACGCCATGCCCGCATCGTCAACGATCCCGGGCAGGCTGCCGCGCTCTGGCGAATCCGCGAAGACGGCGGAGGGCTGGCCGGGCGCTCCCCGGCCGGTGCCCCTGCCCACGCCGGGTGGGAAGACGCCGCAGTTCCGCCCGAACGGCTTGGTGACTACCTCCGTGAGTTTGATGAACTGCTCCTCGCGCATAACCTCACCGGCTTCCCGTTCGGCCATTTCGGTGACGGTTGCGTGCACGTCCGCCTGGACTTCCCCTTCCAGCACGACGACGGCGCCGCGGCCTTCCGCGCGTTCCTCACCGATGCTGCGAAGCTGGTGGCATCATACGGCGGCTCGCTTTCCGGCGAGCACGGCGACGGCCGCGCTCGCAGCGAGCTGCTTTCGTACATGTACACGCCGGACGCGCTGGCGCTGTTCGGGAAGGTCAAGGGAATCCTGGACCCAGACAATCTCCTCAACCCGGGCGTCCTGGTGAATCCCGACCCGCTGGACGCGAACGTCCGCGTCGCGTCCGCTGGGCCGTTGCGTTCCGGCCTGGCCTTCGGCTATGAGCACGACGACGGCGACTTCAGCCAGGCGGTCCACCGCTGCACCGGTGTGGGTCAGTGCCGTGCGGCCCATCGGGATAACCAGACGGTGATGTGCCCGTCCTACATTGCGACGCTTGAGGAGAAGGACTCGACCCGCGGGCGGGCGAGGGCGTTGCAGGAGATGATCAACGGAAGCGTCACCGGATCTCCGTCGGACCGGGGGCGTCCCGGGCAGGTTCCGTCCGGTGAGCCGAACTGGCGTGCGCAGGAAGTGCACGATGCGCTGGACCTATGCCTGTCCTGCAAGGGCTGCGCGTCCGACTGCCCCACGGGAATCGATATGGCCGCTTATAAGGCCGAAGTGCTGCACCAGAGTTACAAGGGACGGTTGCGGCCGGCGTCGCACTATTCGCTCGGTTGGTTGCCGCGGTGGGCACGGTTCGCCTCGGTGGCGCCCCGGGTTGTCAACTTCCTGGTGCACTTACCGGGCCTCGGCCGAGTGGGACTGCGTCTTGCCGGCGTCGATCAACGCAGGAACATTCCCGCGTTCGCGCCGCAGACGTTTCACAAGTGGTTCGGATCGAGGCCTGTCTCCGGTGTTGATTCTTCGGTTGGTCGACCCCAGGTACTGCTGTGGGCGGACTCCTTCACGAACAGTTTCTCCCCGGAGGTTGGCCAGGCCGCTGTGCAGGTTTTGGAGGACGCCGGTTATCAAGTTCTCATTCCTGAGAAGCCCGTGTGCTGCGGGCTGACCTGGATATCGACAGGGCAACTCGATGCGGCTCGGAAGATTCTTCGCTCGTCCGTCTCGGTACTAAATGAATACGTGGACCAGGGCATTCCCATCGTTGGGCTCGAACCCTCCTGCACAGGGGTGCTCCGGTCCGATGCCGTGGAATTACTGGGTGGTTCAACCGCCGGACCGGTGGCCGGTGCTACCCACACCCTCGCCGAACTGCTGGCGAGGACTCCCGGCTACACACCTCCATCGCTTGAGGGAACCACGGTCGTAGCGCAACCGCACTGCCACCACCACGCAGTGATGGGCTGGAGTCCTGATGCAGCCCTGCTTGAACGAGCGGGTGCATCTTTGCAGAAACTCGGCGGCTGCTGTGGTCTTGCCGGGAACTTCGGTGTGGAGCGCGGGCATTACGAGGTGTCCGTTGCGGTAGCCGAGCAGCAACTCCTGCCTGCGGTCCGCGCGGTGGAGGCAAGCGCCGTCGTACTCGCTGATGGCTACTCCTGCCGCACGCAGCTCGAGGACCTCAGCGAGCGGAAGGGCATCCATCTGGCGCAGCTGCTGGCGCGAGCGTCGACCCCATCTGAACCAACCGAAGGTGTGCCTGACTGATGCTCGGGAAGTCTTTGGGTTTCGCGGTCCGGTACGGTGCGAGGTCCATGGTCGTGAGCCGCAGCCACAGCCAGAGCCGTCTGTGGACTTGTGAGCGTTCCTGTGTGCCGACTTGCCCAGCTTCCGGTCCCTACCGGTACCGGTTCGACCTTCTTGTGGTGTCAATCGGATGGTGCCTCGTGGCGATGTCGTGGTCCGCCAGGAACTGCGCGATCAAAGCTTCAATCTGAGCACGCCGTCTTCTCACCCGCTGCCACCTGCCCTGTTTCCCCATACGGGGATTCAACCACACGAGTTTGTAAAGGAGCGGGTTACCATTTCCCCACGGCCAATGGGGTCGCGTTGACGCAGGGAGCAAACACCTTGAAACAGATGGGCTTGCTTCCTTTTGGGCTCTTGGCGGTTCTACTCATAACCGGCTGCAACGCGATCCCCGCGGCGCCTCAGCCCCTTGCCGCTTCAGCCACTCTCAGCAGGGACGAGCTCGAAGCACGGATAACACCACTAAGTGACGGACTAGGCGAGCCCTTCCGGCTCATCCCCCACGAAGACATGAAGACGATTATCCAAGAGACGGCTGCCCGATACGAGGGAGCCAGGGTGAGGCCGAAACGCTGCCAAGAGTACGTGGCGGTCACGTTGTCACAGTCCAGGTTCAAGGCCACCGAAGGCGTGGTGGGCGTGGGTGCCGCAGGCGAGCTCGACGGCGCTATATTGATCGCCCTGTTCAATGACACGGCGGACAACTGGGTGAAACAGGGATTCACCCAAACCGCGGACCAGCTTGAGGCCTGCGACTCCATGGTTGTTCTTACTGGCGAATCGCAGGTGGAGACCACGGTTGAGGAACAGCTACAGGATCTGGTCGGTGATGACACTTTCGCCTTCGCCGGCGAAGTCCGCGTCGACGGCGGGGAGCCGGAATTCACACTCGCCGTGAACGCGCGCGGCAACGGACTCATCGCCTCCGTCCAATACACGGGCACGGATGAAGCGGACGGCCTGACCCAGGACCAGCTCGCCGGCTTGGCAGCGGACCTCATTGGAGTGGATTGGTAATCCCACAGCTCCCCTGCCACGGCGGCCATCATTCG
Organism: Arthrobacter sp. TRD_SC_6; assembly: GCF_055361185.1. Lineage (NCBI taxonomy): Bacteria > Bacillati > Actinomycetota > Actinomycetes > Micrococcales > Micrococcaceae > Arthrobacter > Arthrobacter sp. TRD_SC_6. Next base: position 385,322 of record NZ_CM143953.1, on the reverse strand, counting down.
GGTTACGATCTTCCCAGAGTCCGCGAAAGGTCGCGGCGAAACAAGGGGGATACCACCATGAACAAGTCCGTTGTCACGTCCTGCGCACTGGCATCATTGCTGTTACTGGCTGGGTGTGGCGGGTCAAACGATGCCGCTGATCCTGCAGCGCCAGAAGCATCTTCCGAAACGACGACGACGACGACGGCGGCAGCCCCCGCTGAGCCCGTAGATAAGGCGGAACTCGAGGCACGCATTGCAACTCTGACGGATGCAGCGGGAGATCCTTTCCAGGTGGTCTCAACCGACCAGGCTGCCGCAGGTATGGACGCTATGAACGCGGCGTTGAAGGACGCTGTGGTCGAGCCCGCTGAGTGCAAGGATCTAGCTGCGGGGAGTCTTGCAGCCTCCGACGGCGCTGCCGAAGACGGTGTTGCCGGGATTGGCGCAGCCGACACAGCTGGCGGCATCATGGCGGCCGCGCTGATTGGCGGAGAGTCGGCGGCCGAGCAGGATTTCGGGGCCAACCGAGATATCCTCGAGAAGTGCAGCACGGTGACCCTTGAGATCGCGGGAAGCAAAATCACCTCCACCACCGAAGAAGTTCCGCTGGACCAGATCGGTGATGAGTCCATCGCGCTGCTGGTTACGCAGGAACTTGCTGCCGACCAGACGTTCTACACAATGTCAGTGAACGCGCGGGCCAATGGCCTCGTCGCCTCGATGCAGTCCATGAGCTCCACCAAGCCGGACAGCACAATGCAGGCCGAACTGGCAGAGCGCGTGGCGCAGCTCCTCGAACCAGGCGAGTAGCCCTCCACAACGTAGGTCAAGCAGCGTCAGCTCAGAACGACGTCCCCGGCGTCGTTGATCCGCCAACCAGGGTTGTGCGCGATCTCCCAGGCGACGCCGTTCGGGTCCGACACAAGCGCGTGGAAGATGCCGCCGAACTTGCCGGGCTGTGGCTGCTTCATCACGCTGGCTCCCGCGGCGGCCATCGCGTCGACGGTGCGGTGCACTTCCTGCGGGCTGCCGACATTGTGGGAGAGCGTGAATCCGGAGAGGCCCGGAGCTGATACGGCACCCGAGTCTTCGGCGAACTTGTCGGCGTCGAACAGGCCCAGCAGCAGTCCCGGACCAACCTGGTAAAAGATGATCTCGCCGTCGACATCGAGGGTGGGGTGCCAGCCGAGGGCCTCATGGTAGAAACGGCGCGCCGCATCCAGGTTGGGTGTGGCGAGCGTGATGAAGTGCAGTTGCTGGTCCATGGATTCCCTGCGTCGTTGCGGCTTAGTGGCAAGCCTACCGGTGCCTAAGCAGACTTCCGCGCGGCGTAACGGGCACGGACCTCTTTGTCGAGCTTCTCTGTCGCAGCGCGAACTGCCACCCGCGCCATGCGTGGAGCGTGCTCGTCGAGGAAGCCCGTCAGGGCAGCGGAATCGTTGTCGCCGACGTAGCGCAGCATCCAGCCGACGCCCTTCTGAACCAGCTCCTCGGTGTCATCCGCCAGCACTGCGGCGATGCGCAGTGTGTCCGCGACCTCCCCGCGCCCGAGGAACGCCGCCGTCGCGACGATGGCGGTGCGCCGCTCAGGCCAGAACGACGACGACGCCAGCTTATCCAGCGGCGCCCGCGCCTTATCGACCAGCCACGAACCGACCACCTGGTACGCGCCAAGGTCCACGAGGTCCCAGCCGTCGATGCGGTCGTGGCGACGGAGGTAGAGCTCGTACAGTTCGCGGTGCCGGTCAGGTGAGACGTTCTTCGCTGATGCAGCCTTCCCCATGATGGACACCGCACCGACCCGGACCTCGTGGGTGTCACTCTCGAGGAGTGCTTCCAGCCCTGCCACCGGCATCGCCAGATTCTCCTTCGCCAGCGCGAAGATGTTTCCCATCCGGACACCGATGAAGGACTCATCTCCCGGAAAGAAGCGCTGGTACTTGATGCGTTGCTCTTCGGTGGCCATTGCCCGAAGAGCGGCCTCGAACTGCGCTGCGTCCACGGGACCCCCTACTGAACCAGTTCGAGCTGGTCCGCCACAACGCGGCCCTCATGAATGACGGTCCGGTCAGGTGAGCGGTCCATGATGGCCGAGGTGACGGTCTCGCCGTCGAGCAACAGCAACTCGGCCGGATCCCCGACCGAAAGCCCGGGCCGGTCCGCAACCCCAGCGAGCCGCGGGACGGACGCGGACATGATCGATGCCCCGCCGATCGTCGCCACTGCAAGGCAATGTTCGATCAGTTCATCAGCCCGGTACCCGTTGGTGAACGCGAGCTGCCAGGTGCGGTCCAGCATGTCGCCGTTGCCGTAGGGCGACCAGTAATCCCGCTGTCCGTCTTCGCCGAGCCCCACACGCACGCCGGCCCCGGTCAGTTGCTGCAGGGGCAACGCACTCCGGGCCGGAGCGACCGTCGCCATCGAAATGTCGGCCTCCGCAAACTCCTCGATGAGCCGCCGCGTGGTGGCCTCCGAAACGCTGCCTAGCGAGTACCCGTGCGAGATGGTCACCTTGCCCTGCATGCCGGTTGCCCGCGTGCGCTCAAGGATCAGGTCAGCGCTGTACACACCGAGTTCACCGGGCTCATGCAGGTGGATATCGATTGGAACCTGGTATTTTTCCGCCAGCCCGAACACGATGTCGAGGTGTCGGACCGGATCCCGGTCCAACTGGCACGGGTCGATTCCGCCCATCACGTCCGCACCCTGCCGCAACGCCTCTTCCATCAACGGCACGACGCCGTCCTCCAACAGGAGCCCTGCCTGCGGGAACGCGATGATCTCGACGTTGGCGCGCGCCGCGTGCGCCTCACGGGCAGCGACGACGGCGTCGAACCGTTCCAGCCGGCAGTCGGCGTCAATCTGGGCGTAGCTGCGGACGCGGGTGGTCCCACGTTCGATCATGGTCGTGAGCGTGGAGGATGTCCGGTCGGCGAGGGGGGACCCGGCGTCGCGCCAGTTTTCGCGGTCGTTCATCATCATTCCCCATACGCCTGGCCGTCCGGTGTGCGGGCGGAACGGCAGGCCGAGCCGCGTCGAATCCAGGTGCACGTGCACGTCGGAGAACGAGGGAACGAGCAGGCGCCCGCGGCCCTCGACCACGTCTCCTCCGACGTCGTCGCTGGTCTCCGCGGAAGGACGCACGGCGGCTATCCGCCCGTCCCGTAGTTCGACGTCGCTCAGTTCTCCGCCCCAGGGGCGGACGGCGCGAAGGACGGTCATGGGGTCTCCTGGGGTGCTGGCCGGATGGAGGGTTCGACTCTCTACGAGTGTAGTTCCGTCATTCCTGACGATTTCCTTGCTTGAAGCTCTTTAGTATGTAACATTGCACATATTATGTGGCATAGGCCACATTTGGACCGATCGGGCGAATCACCCTAGGAAGAGGCGCATGGAAATCCTGGTAAGCATCAGCGACGGGTTGTGGAACCCGATGGCATACATGGCGTTGGGGGTTGGCCTGTTCTTCACCATCCTCATCGGCGCGGCTCAGTTCCGGCTCCTGCCGGAGACGCTGCGGTTGATCTTCAAACCCAAGAACGCCGACGACGGCGGCATCTCGCCCCTGCAGGCGCTCCTGCTGACGATCTCCAGCCGGGTCGGTGTCGGCAACATTGCCGGCGTCGGAACGGCGATCGCAGCCGGCGGTCCGGGCGCCCTGTTCTGGATGGTGGTATGCGCACTGCTCGGATCGGCCAGTGCATTCGCGGAGTCCACCCTCGCGCAGGTGTTCAAGCGCAAAATCAACGGCGAGCACCGCGGCGGCATGCCGTTCTACGTGAAGTACGGCCTGCGCATCAAGTGGCTTGCGGCACTGCTGGCCGTCCTGACCGCGTTGGGCTACGGCTTCCTGTTCCCGGGCGTGCAGTCGAACAACATCGCGGCGAGCATGGAGACGGCGTTCAGTATCCCCGTCTGGGTCACCGCGATCTTCGTCACCGGCCTGCTCGCCTTCGTGATCATCGGCGGCACCAAGCGCGTGGTCGGCGCAGCCCAGTTCATGGTCCCGATCATGGCCGTCGGGTACATCCTGGCCGCCGTCGTCGTCCTGTTGTTCAACTTCGACCAGATCATCCCGACCTTCGCGCTCATCCTCTCCAGCGCCTTCGGCACGCACGAGCTCTTCGGCGGTATTGCCGGCGCAGCGGTTGCCTGGGGCGTGCGCCGCGCTGTGTTCTCGAACGTTGCCGGTGTGGGTGAGGGAACCTATGGGTCGGCTGCGGCATCTGTGAGCCACCCCGCCAAACAGGGGCTGGTTCAGGCATTTTCCATCTTCGTTGACACGGTGGTCGTCTGCTCGGCGACGGGCCTCATGGTGGTGATGACCGGTTCCTATAACGTCACCCGGGAGAACGGCGACCCGATCGTCACCAACGTTCCGGGTCTTGAGGCAGGAGCCGCCTACACACAGGAGGCCGTGAGTGATGCGCTTCCGGGCTTCGGGCCGGGTTTCGTGGCTATAGCCCTGTTCTTCTTCGCATTCACCACGCTCGTAGCGTTCTACTACATTGCGCACACCAACCTTGTGTTCCTGGCCGGACGCGAACTCGGGCCCCTGCTCAGTTGGGTGCTGAAGGTCGGAATGCTTGCGATCACCTTTTACGGGTCGGTCGAGTCTGCCGCGGTGATGTGGACAATCGGCGACATCGGCTATGCGTCGCTCGGCTGGATCAACATGATCTGCATCCTTTTGCTCGCGCCGATCGTCCGGAAGGTGATCAAGGACTACGACCGCCAGCGTAAAACGGGCATCGACCCCACCTTCGATCCGCGGCCGCTTGGAATCAAGGGCGCCGACTTCTGGGTGGAGACGGCACCCGCCGAGGCATCTGTGGGCTCGCGGCGGGAAGGCTCACGCGGCGACTGAGCCCAGCGCGGCACTGAACGCGCGACTACGCGCACAACACGGCCCGACGCCGGAACTTACCCTCCGGCGTCGGGCTTCGTGTTGTGCGGACGGAAGTGCCGTCGTCGTTTCTTAGGGCCGAAGGGTTCCCAACCTGCGCAGGTATTGAGATAGTCGACGGAGGGTAAAACGACCGGGAAGGGTGTGGCGCAATGGTGCTGGTCGAGGGACTGGAGGAGCCGGGCCGGCGGTTCTCCGAAGCCGAAGCTGAGGCGTATGTCGCATCGGTGTGCTTCAAGACGGGCCCGCCAAGTCAAGTGGGAATCGAAATTGAACGAATTGTGCATGACCCGACCGACCCGAGGCGCATCGTGCCGGTTGAGGAAGTCCGGCGGGCCGTCGCCGGTACCAACCTCCCTGGTGGGGGAGCACTCACCTTTGAGCCGGGCGGACAACTTGAACTCAGCTCGGCCTGTGCAGAAAATCTTCCGGCCCTGGTTTCGGCCACCAGGAGCAACCTGGACAACATCAACCGCAGTATTCACGAAGCCGGCCTCACTTTCAGCCCGCTCGCCGCCGACGCCCTGCGCCCACCGGTACGCACCCTGTTTCACCCGCGCTACGAGGCCATGGAACAGCACTTTGAGCGCATCAGCCCGGCAGGCCGCATCATGATGTGCTCCACGGCGTCACTGCAAGTATGTGTGGACGCCGGTCACGATGGCACGGGCCCGGGAAGCGCCGTCGCACGCTGGCGGCACATCCACCGCCTCGCACCACTGCTCGTTGCGATCTTCGCCAACTCGCCCTTTCACCGAGGTGCACCCACAGGTTGGCACAGCACCCGCCAGTCGATCTGGCTCAACACGGACCCCTCCCGGACAGCGCCAGTACCCATTACGCACATGCCGCAAGAGTCGTGGGCGCAATACGCACTTGATGCAGCTGTACTGTGCATCCAGCCTGAACCGTTGCGGGACCCGGACACCTCGTGGTCAGCTCCTCAGGGATTGACCATGCGCGGCTGGCTGAGGGGTAAGGGCCCGCGGCCGGTCACGCTCGCGGACCTTGACTACCACCTCACCACCCTCTTCCCATGGGTCAGGCCGCGCGGGTTTCTCGAAATCCGGGTCATTGATACCCAACCCGGCCCGCTCTGGGAAGCAGCCGCAGCCATCACCACGGCGCTGATCGAGGACCCGCAGACAGCTGACCAGGCGACACACGCCACCAGCGCGCTCGCCGACCTTCCCGATCCCATGCGCATCGCCGCGCAGGCAGGCCTTCAGCATCCCATCCTCGCCGAGGCCGCCCGGACCTGCGCACTGGAGGCCGCTGCCGGCGTCGTACGCCTGAAAGCCGACCAGCGCACCCAGGCCCTCGTGGAGGACTTCGTGGACAGGTACACACGCCGCGGCCGAAGCCCGGCGGATGACCAGCTCGACACCTGGCAGCGCACCGGCAGCGTGACGGACGGATGCACGAATGACAACCAGATGGAGGAAGTGACGTGACCGCGGAATCGACCGAAGACCTCCGGAGCCGCATTGCGGGGGGCCTGGAACGTGCACGCGACAGGACGCATCTGCTGACGGCGTGCGATGAGGAGGAGCTCCTGAAGCAGCACTCACCGCTGATGTCACCGCTGGTGTGGGACCTGGCGCACGTCGGCAGCCAGGAGGAGATCTGGCTGGTGCGGGACGTCGGCGGGATGGACCCGCTGCGCCCCGAGATCGACCAGATGTATGACGCCTTCGAGCACTCGCGCAGCGCTCGCCCCTCACTGCCGCTCCTGGCGCCGACGGAGTCCCGTGACTACCTGGCCGGTGTCCGCGCGAAATCGATGGACATCCTCGACCAGGTGCCGTTGCACGGCTCGCCGCTGCTTGAGGGTGGGTTCGTCTTCGGCATGATGATCCAGCACGAGCAGCAGCACGCCGAAACTATGCTGGCCACCCACCAGTTGCGGCAGGGCGAGCCGGTGCTGCACGCCACGCCCATAGGCCCTGCTGCGCTCGATACCAGCACCCTCCCGCGGGAGGTGTACGTTCCGGCAGGGCGTTTCAGCATGGGCACTTCCCTGGAACCATGGGCCCTGGACAATGAACGCCCGGCCCACGATATCGAGCTGGACGCCTACTGGATCGACACCACTCCTGTCAGCAACGGGCAGTATCTTGAATTCATGGACGACGGCGGTTACCTCAACCCACGCTGGTGGAGCGCCGAAGGGTGGGCCCACCGGAACGAGGCCGGGCTGAACTCGCCGAAGTACTGGACCCGTGAAGGCGGTGCGTGGTGGCGGCGGCGCTTCGGCGTCGTCGAGCCTGTGCCCATGAACGAGCCGGTGCAGCACGTGTCCTTCTACGAAGCCGACGCCTACGCCCGCTGGGCCGGCCGCCGCCTGCCCACGGAGGCCGAGTGGGAGAAAGCGGCGCGGTTCGACCCCGGCACCGGACGCTCCCGGCGCTACCCCTGGGGCGATGAGAGCCCGACGCCGGCGCACGCGAACCTGGGCGGCGGAGCCTTGCGCCCCGCGCCGGTGGGCTCCTACCCGGACGGGGCTTCGGCGCTGGGCGTCCGGCAGTTGATCGGCGACGTGTGGGAGTGGACGTCGAGCGACTTAGCGCCCTACCCCGGATACCGCACATTCCCCTACAAGGAGTACAGCGAGGCTTTCTTCGGAGGCGATTACAAGGTGCTCCGCGGCGGGTCATGGGCCGCGGACTCTGCCGCCTGCCGCGGCACGTTCCGCAACTGGGACTTTCCCGTTCGGCGCCAGATCTTCACTGGCTTCCGCACCGTGCGGTCAGCCGGAGAGTCCTGATGTGCCGCCACCTGGCGTACCTTGGCCCGCCGGTCCAGCTCACGGAGCTGCTCTTGAAACCGGAGTACGGGCTGCTGCGTCAGTCCTGGTCGCCACGTCTGCAGCGCAACGGGAACATGAACGCCGACGGGTTCGGGGTCGGCTGGTACGACGACGCTTCTAGTGACAATGTCACCGCTCCCGCCCGTTACCGCCGCGCCATCCCGATGTGGGCGGACCCCTCCCTTCCCGACCTTGCCCGGGTGATCCGGAGCGGCGCGGTACTCGCGGCCGTCCGGTCGGCGACACCGGGCACGGCTCCGGACGAGGCCGCCGCCGCCCCGTACGCCCACGGTCCCTGGCTCTTCAGCCACAACGGCCGGGTGGAAGGCTGGCCGGACGCTGTCGAAGACCTTGCCGCCACCCTGTCTCCAACCAGGCTTTTGAACCTCGAGGCCCGGGTGGATTCGGCGCTGCTGTGGGCCTTGGTGCTCGACCGCCTGGCCGTCGGAGACCCGCCCGGCGACGCCCTGGCCCACGTGGTTGCAGCGGTTGCCGCGCAGACCACCGGCAGGTTCAACCTCCTGATCACCGATGGGAAGTCGATTGCCGCAACAGCAGCCGGCGACACCCTGTTCTGGAGAATCGACGACGACGGCGGAACCCTGGTTGCCAGCGAACCCTCCGACGATACAACCGGCTGGCACGAGGTGCCCGACGGGTCGCTGGTGACGGCCGTCGTCGGCCATGTAGCTGTCCACCCCCTCAACGTTCATCACCTCAAACCCGCCCGGACGGAGCCTGCTGTTCAATGAATCCCGCCCAAACCGACTGCCAGATCATCCACCACCTGCCGCCGCACTTCCTCGAGGAAAGCCTCCGGAAGGATGTGCGTGCCGGCCTGACGGCACCGGAGAAGACGCTCCCGCCCAAGTGGTTCTACGATCAGGCGGGCAGCGCGCTGTTCGAACGGATCACCGAACTTCCCGAGTACTTTCCCACCCGCGACGAGCGCCGCCTCCTGGAACAGTGCGCCCACGAGATCGCAGCCGCAGGCCCTGCGGAGACGCTAATTGAGCTCGGCTCGGGTTCGTCGCGGAAGACGCCGCTGCTGCTGGATGGACTGCGTGCGGCCGGAAATCTGCGCGGTTACGTGGCCGTGGACGTGAGTGACAGCGCTCTGCTGGACGCCAAGGCGCAGCTTGCCCAGCGGTACCCGAATCTGACGTTACAGGCCGTCGCGGCCGATTTTGAATCGCAGTTGCACCTCCTTCCACGCGAGGGCCGGCGCATGGTCGCCTTCCTTGGCGGGACCATCGGGAACATGCAGCCGGACCAGCGGGAGCTCTTCTACGAGCACATCCGGGAACTCCTCGGTCCCCACGGCGGCTCGCTGCTGATGGGTACGGGCCTGGTGCAGCCGGCGGAGGTTCTGGTCCCCGCTTACGATGACGCCGCCGGCGTCACTGCCGAGTTCAACCGCAACGTTTTGCGCGTCCTCAACGCGGAGCTGGACGCTGATTTCGACGCCGATGCTTTTGAGCACGTGGCGCTCTGGAATGAGACGGAGGAATGGATCGAGATGCGGCTACGCGCCACGCGGGCCATGGACGTCCGGCTCCCTGGAGCCGATCTCGCGATCACTTTCCGCGAGGGCGAGGAACTGCGTACGGAGATTTCGGCGAAGTTCCGGCCCGAGGGGTTGGTGGCCGAGCTCGAAAAGGCGGGGTTCGGTGTCGTCGGGCAGTGGCTTAACGAGAGTGGCCGGTACGCGATGACCCTTGCCGAGCCCGTCTAGGCCCGTATTGCCTCGACCAACCGCTTCAGTTCCGCTTCGGTGTTGTAGTAGTGCGGACTTGCGCGGACCACGCGGGCGCGTCCGTCGTAGTCCAGTGCTTTGTTCGGGTCTCCGGGCGGAGCCGGGACTGCCGAGACGTTGATGCCCTTGGCGCGGAGGCGTTGTTTGACCTCATCAGAGGGGATGCCATCGACGGAGAACGTGACAATGGCGGACTGTGTGAGCCCTCGATCGAGGACGCGTACGCCGGGTGACTCGGAGAGCTGGGCCCTTAGCTCTCCGGCGAGGTGGTCAAGCCGTTCGCGAATTGCATCGAGCCCGAGGTCAAGTGCGTAATCCGCTGCACGGCCGAGCCCCAGACGCCCGGCGATGCTCGTTTCCCAACTCTCCAGGAGCCTGGCGGTGGGTTCGTCCGCGGTGAGGTCCCGATTGAGGAGAGGCTGTTCGCAGCGATCGATCAGGGCGGAGTGCACGTACGCGAAGGCGGTACCTCGGGGAGCACGGAGGAACTTCCGGCCGGTGCCGATCGCAATATCGCACCCGATCGCGTTGACGTCCACGGGTAACTGCCCAATCGACTGGCACACGTCGAGCAGGAACAGTGTGCCGGCATTCCGGCACGCTTGCCCGATCTCTTCCACCGGATTCACCAGGCCGTTCGCCATGGCGGCGTGTGGGATTGCGACCAACGCAACGTCGTCCCGGTCGAGTTCCTGGCAGAGGTGGTCGGTGCTCACCTGGCCGTGGGCGTCGTCGTCGAGCACGTCGATCCGGAGGTGCGTCCGGTCCGCCAGCTCTCGCAGGAGCGGAAGGTTGTTATGGTACTCGGTGCGGCTGACGAGTATGCGCGAACCTTCGAGCGGCAGGACAGAGACCGCCCGCTCCCACGCGATTGTTCCGCTCTCCATCACGGCGACCTCGTTCGGCGTGGCACCGAGCAATCGGGCTAGCGAGGAGTACACGCCGTCAATGCGGTCGGCGGCGTCTTCGGCTGCCTCATAGCCGCCCGTCAGCTCTTCATGCCTCAGATACTCGATGACGGTATCCGTCACCTGGCGCGGCGGCAGGGCGCTGCCGGCGTTGTTCAGGTGGACGACCTGCCCGGCGCCGCGGGTGTCAGCACGCACGCGGTCGACGTCGATGGTCGTGGGAACGTTGGGGTTTGTTTCAGCGTGCACAGGACCTACGTTAGTAGCTCCCAGAGGCCCCGCCGCCGGAGAACCCGCCACCCCCGTTGACCGAGGAGCCGGACGCATTACCCGCGCTTCCGTTGAATTGCCCCGGGTTCGCGGCGTACAGCGGGAGCCATATGGCCGGGTTGCTCACGGCGTCGGACTTGCGGTGGCTGTACCGGTACTTTCGGTAGGCTTCCCGCTCGAAATCGGTGAGCTGGAACTCGGGGTCGCGCTGTTCGGCAGCCTGAATTTCGGCTTCGGCAATCCGACGACGACGGCGTGAGTCCGCCGCAATCCACAGCATCACCGCGGTCACCACGATGACAAGTCCGCCTACGATCGAAACGGGAAGAACCCAGGCGTAGGGATCCTTCGGTGGTTCCTGACCCTGTGCGTACAGGTAGATCTGGCCCACTGCCGCGGACAGGCCTTCCGCGTACTCCTCATCCTTGAAGGCCGGTTCAAGGACATCCCCAACCACGTCCTCAGCCTCGTCGTCGGAGAACCGCTCGCGAACGCCGTCGGCCGTCTCGATGCGCAGTTCGCGCTCGCCGGTATCGGCAACCACCAGTACGCCGTTGTCGGCGCCCTCGTCACCGACGCCCCAGTGGGCAGCGACATCCCGGGCGTAGTCCTCGATCGAGCCGCTGGCGCCGTCGACCGTCAGTACTGCTACACGGGCGGCGTCGGTCTCGGTGTTCCGCTCTTCGATCAGCGCATTGAGGCCCCGCTCCTGGTCGCCAGTGAGTACGTCAGCGGAATCGAGCACATTGCTGGCGCTGGGAGGATTCGGCAGGGTGGCCGGCCCGTTGTCGCCGCAAGCGGTGAGCGCCAGGAGAAGCATCGCGCCCGCGGCGGCGGATGGTCCTACCGATTTCAGGTTCATCATGGTCCCCTCCGTGTTGTTCCTGCTTCCAGCGTAGGGGCGTTGAAAACCGAAATTCAGGGTTGCAGGAAAAACCAGTCGAACGGCCTAGTCCCTTCGACCCATCCTGTATATGCTTGTTGTATATACCGCAGGAGTTACCACATGACCACAACCCGAATCTTCAAGAACAATCAGTCGCAGGCCGTCCGCATACCCAAAGCCCTGGAGTGGCCGGACACAGTGACGGAAGTCGAAGTGATCCAGCATGGTTCGTCGAGAGTGATCACGCCAGTGGACTTGGTGTGGGATTCGTGGTTTAGAGAGGCTGGACTGGACGCCAGTTTTCCAGCTGAACGCGAACAACCCGAAGAGCAGGAGCGGCACTCACTGTGACGCTCAAGTACCTCCTCGACACCAACATTCTTATCCACGCCATTCGTCACAAGCCGGAGTCGCTGCGTGCGCAGTTCAACGAGCATGCTGGCCGCATGGCGTTGTCGTCCGTGGTGCTGTCCGAACTCGTCTACGGCGCGGAAATCTCCGACCGGGTGGAAACCAACCTGCGGGTGATTGACGGGCTCGTTGGGAGACTGGCGCCACTTGATTTTGACGCCGCCGCGGCGCACCACACGGCGCAGGTCAGGGCACACCTTAAACGAGTCGGAACCTCCATAGGGCCGTTCGACTCGATGATCGCGGGTCAGGCACGGTCCCGGGGATTGGTGGTCGTTACCAATAACCTGAAGGAGTTTGACCGAGTACCGGGACTCCTCACGGAGAGCTGGCTGGCCTAGGCGCGCGGTTTCTTCTTCCGACGGCGGAACTTGAGGAGCGCTTCGACCACGAGGTCGTGGTCCTCCCTTTGGGGCAGTCCCGAAACGGTCACCGTTGCCACCAGACCGGTGTCCCGAACGTAAACGGGGAAAGAGCCGCCCTGAGGTGCGTAAACGGACTCATCGAACCAGGCGTTGTCCGCGATGCTCCCGCCGCCCCGCCGTCCACGCAGACCAATCAAAAGCGACGGCGCTGCGTAGCGTTCGGCGGTGCGGGCTTTCCGTTCGACCCACGCTTCATTGTCCGGCGTTGCACCAGGCAGGGAGACGTGGAACAGGACGTGGGTGCCGCGCCGGATATCGACTGCGACGGGCAGCTCCCGCTCTGTCGCCAGCTCAACGATCAGCAGCCCCAACGCCAGCGCGTCCCCCTGGTTGAAGGACGGAAACTGCAGCGCCTTCACTTCTTCCTCAACCCGGTTGATCAGCGCTTCGAGGGCCTCGGGCGGCTGGGGATCGGAGGTATCGGGATCGAACTCGCCGTCAGGTTGCTGGTTCTCGGGCACCGCGTTCCTCCTGCTTTCGATTGCGTCGCCAACGAGCCTAGTCGCTCGCACCGTCAATGCCATGTCCGCGGACCGAGGTCTCCCACGTCAGCACGAAAAGGGGTTAGATGGTTAGTAGCCCATAGAAACCATTCACAGGAGTTCACCGTGCCCACCACCGTTCACGCTTACGCCGCCCCCTCCGCAACCGAAGACCTCATACCCACCACCATCGAGCGCCGGGACGTCGGCCCCGACGATGTACTGATCGACATCAAGTTCGCCGGCATCTGCCACTCCGACATCCACACCGTCCGCGGCGACTGGGGGCCGCAGAAGTTCCCGCTGGCACCCGGGCACGAGATTGCCGGCGTGGTCGCGGAGGTGGGCGCGAACGTCAGCAAGCATGCCGTCGGAGACCGTGTGGGAGTGGGCTGCATGGTCAACTCGTGCCGCGAGTGCAAAAACTGCGAAGCAGGCGAGGAGCAGTACTGCCTCAAAGGAAACGTGGGCACGTACGGTGCCGTTGACCGTGACGGGACCGTCACCCAGGGCGGCTACTCCACCCACGTTGTGGTGACCGAGGACTTCGTGGTCCGGATCCCGGAGGGAATCGAGCTCGACGCCGCTGCGCCCCTGTTGTGCGCCGGGATCACCACGTATTCTCCCTTGCGGCACTGGGGTGCCGGACCCGGCAAGAAGGTTGCCGTCGTCGGGCTTGGCGGTCTCGGCCACATGGCCGTTAAGCTCGCACACGCCATGGGGTCGGAAGTCACCGTGCTGTCCCAGTCGCTGAAGAAGCAGGAAGACGGGCTCCGGCTCGGGGCTGACCACTACTACGCCACCAGCGACGAAAACACATTCAAGGACCTGGCGCGCTCCTTCGACCTGATTATCAACACGGTCAGCGCCTCGATCAACATCAGCGACTACCTTAGCCTGCTGAGTCTCGACGGTGCATTGGTGAACGTGGGCGCTCCCGCCGAGCCACTGCCGGTCAACGCCATGTCGCTGATCGGCGGCCGGCGGTCCTTCGCCGGATCGATGATCGGCGGGATCCGCGAGACCCAGGAGATGCTCGACTTCTGTGCCGAACACCAATTGGGTTCGGAGATCGAGGTCATTCCGGCCGACAAGATCAACGAGGCCTACGAGCGCGTGCTTGCATCAGACGTCCGCTACCGCTTCGTGATCGACACCTCGACGCTCAGCTAGTCACTACAAACCAAACCGGACTGGTCCAGCGCCCAAATCGGGGTACGACGACGGCGGGCGCCCTCCTAGCCGGCGTCCGTCGTCGCTCCCGCAAACTGCGACATGTAGAGCCGGTAGTAGGCGCCCTTGGACTCGAGCAGTTCAGCGTGACTTCCCTGCTCAACGATCCGGCCGTCCTCCATCACCAGGATGACGTCCGCGTCACGGATGGTTGAGAGCCGGTGGGCGATAACGAAGCTGGTCCTGTCCGTCCGCAGTGCGGCCATGGCATGCTGCACCAGCAGTTCAGTCCGGGTGTCCACGGAGCTGGTTGCTTCATCCAGGATCAGCAGCGACGGATTGGCCAGGAACGCACGCGCAATGGTGATCAGCTGCTTCTCGCCGGCACTGACGTTGTTTCCGTCCTCGTCGATCACGGTTTCGTAGCCGTCGGGGAGCGCGCGGACAAAGCGGTCCACGTAGGTTGCCTTGGCCGCTTCCATCACCTGCTCCTCGGTGGCATCGAGGTTGCCGTAGCGGATGTTGTCATAGATGGAGCCGCCGAACAGCCAGGCGTCCTGCAGGACCATGCCCACCTTGGAGCGCAGCTCAGCGCGGGTGATGTGCGTAATGTCCACGCCGTCAACGGTGATTCGCCCGGAGTTCAATTCGTAGAAACGCATCACCAGGTTCACCAGTGTGGTCTTCCCCGCCCCGGTCGGCCCGACAATAGCGACAGTCTCACCCGGCCTCGCCGCGAAGGAGAGGTTCTCGATCAGCGGGTTCTCGGGGGAGTAGCTGAAGCTGACATCGTCAAACTCCACATGCCCGTCCGTCTTCGCCGGAAGCGTCTCAGATGCTGTGTCCGGGTCCTGTTCCTCGGCGTCGAGCAGTTCGAACACCCGCTCGGCTGAGGCTATTCCGGACTGCAGCATGTTGGCCATGCCCGCCATCTGGCTCAGGGGCTGATTGAATTCGCGCGAATACTGGATGAACGCCGTCGCATCACCGAGGGTCATGGAACCCGAAGCCACCCGCAAGCCGCCGACCACCGCGATCCCCACATAGGACAGGTAGGAGATGAACTGCATGACCGGCATGATCATCCCGGAGACAAACTGTGCGCCGAACGAAGCCTTGTAGAGCTCGTCGTTCCTTTCATCGAACTGGGCCAGCGATTCCTTCTCGCGGCCGAATACCCGCACCAGGTCATGCCCGCTGAAGGACTCCTCAATATGCCCGTTGAGCTTTCCGGTGTTCTTCCACTGTGCCGCGAAGAGCTTCTGGCTGCGGACGCCGATGATGCCGGCGCCAACAGCCGAAAGCGGCAACGCCACCAGCGCAATGAGCGCCAGCTGCCAGGAGACCACGAACATCATCGCCGTGATGCCGATCAGGCTGAGGGCCGACATGATGAGTTGCGCGAAGGCCTGTTGCAGCGCCTGCTGCACATTGTCGACGTCGTTGGTTACGCGGGAGAGCAGGTCACCGCGCTGCCGGGTGTCAAAGTAGTTCAGCGGCAGCCTGTTCAGCTTCGCTTCAACGTCTCGGCGCAGGTTGTAGACCACCCGCATGACGACCTTGTTCAACACGTAGCCCTGCAGCCACATAAACAGTGAGGACACCAGGTACATCCCGAGCACCAGGTAGATGAGCCGGCCCAGCAACCCGAAGTCGATACCGGCTCCCGGCGTCAGCTCCATCCCGGAGAGCATGTCGGCGAACTGATCCTGGCCATCCGCGCGCAGGTTCTCAATGACCTGTTGCTGGCTGACACCGCCCGGCAGGTTGGTGCTGATGACCCCACTGAAAATTACGTCCATCGCGTTACCAAGCACGCGCGGGGCAATGACATTGAGAACGACGGCGATGACCACCATTGCGAGCACCACCGCGATGGCTGCCTTCTCAGGCTTCAACAGGCCGAAGAGACGCTTGGCCGAGGGCCAGAAGTGCTTTGCTTTTTTGGCGGGAGTGCCGCCGAACATGTCGCCGTCGGCTTCTGTTGGCTGGAACTCTTCCTCCAGCACCTGTGCTTCCGCGTCAGCAGCCGCCCCGGGGGTTGGCGCGAGGACCGGGTCCACGGTGGGGCCGGCGTCGGGTGGGAGGGTCTTGTTCTTCTTCATGCCACTTCCTCCACTGTGCTCTGCGACTCGACGATCTCCCGGTAGGTGGAGGAGTCTTCGAGGAGTTCTTCGTGGGTTCCGCGCGCAACGATCTCCCCGTGCTCCATGACCAGGATCTGGTCCGCACCGGTGATGGTGGTGACCCGCTGGGCGACGATGATCACGGTGGCATTCCTGGTCTTGGCTTTCAGTGCCGCTCTCAGCCGGGAATCGGTTGTGACGTCCAGGGCGGAGAAGGAGTCGTCGAAGAGGTAGACCTTCGGTTTTGCGACGAGGGCGCGGGCAATGCAGAGCCGCTGCCGCTGTCCGCCTGAAACATTGGTTCCGCCTTGTGACACCAGTGCGTCCAGGCCGTGCTCCTTCGCCAGAACGAAGTCCGCGGCCTGTGCCACGGTCAGCGCTTCCCAAAGGTCGTCGTCGTGGGCGTCGGGGTTTCCGAAGCGCAGGTTGTGCGCGATGGTCCCGGAGAACAGGTAGGGGCGCTGCGGTACCAGTGCCACGCGGTCGGTGATGTCCGTCCGGTCCATTTCGGTGACCGGAATGCCGTCGAGCATGACCTGACCGCTTCCGACGTCGAACAGCCTGGGCAGCATGGAGATCAGCGTGCTCTTCCCGGAGCCGGTGCTCCCCACGATAGCGGTGGTCTGCCCTGGTTCGGCGGTGAAACTGATGTTGCTCAGGACCGGAGCTTCCGCACCGGGGTAGGCGAATGTCACGTTGCGGAACTCAACTACGCCGGCTTTGCTGTGCGGCTGTTGGGGGCTGGCAGGCTCCTTGATGGATGGCTCAACGTCCATCACCTCGCCGATGCGTTCGGCACACACTGAGGCGCGCGGAATCATCATTGCCATGAAGGTGCCCATCATGACTGCCACGAGGATCTGCAGCAGGTACTGGAGGAACGCGGTGAGGGCGCCCACCTGCATTTCTCCGGCTTCGACCCGCAGGCCGCCGAACCACAGCACCGCGGCGGTGGCGAGGTGGAGGATCATGCCGATCGCGGGGAACATGAGCACAAAAAGCGAGCCAACAGCCAATGACACATCGGTCAGTTCACGGTTGGCTTTGCCGAAGCGCTTGGCCTCGTACGGTTCACGGACGAAGGCGCGGACCACCCGGATTCCGGTGATCTGTTCACGCAGCACGCCGTTGATGTTGTCGATCTTCACCTGCATGGTGCGGAACAGCGGCATCAGGCGCCAGACCAGGAACCCGACGACGACGAACAGCGCGGGGACCGACACCCACACCAGCCATGAGAGTTCGAGGTCCTCGCGGAACGCCATGAAGATGCCGCCAACGCACATGATCGGCGCCGCGACCATGAAGTTCAGGCCCATCAGCACCAGCATCTGAACCTGCTGGACGTCATTGGTGCCCCGCGTAATCAGGCTCGGTGCTCCGAAGCGGTTGACCTCCTGGGCCGAGAAGCCTGAGACCTTGTGGAAGACGCCTTTGCGTACGTCCCTGCCCAGCGCCATTGCGGCTTTGGACCCGAAGTACACCGCGGCGATGGCCGCTGCCACCTGAATGAGGCTTACGCCGAGCATCACCAGCCCAATATCCCAGATGTACGCTGTGTCACCGCGGGCTATTCCCTCATCAATGATCTGCGCGTTAAGGCTGGGCAGATAGAGGGCTGCGATGGTCGAGATGAGTTGCAGAACCACCACCGCCGCAACCTGTGGAGCATAGGGCCGCAGGTAGTGCCGGACCAGTTTGATCAGCATTGAGCCGGTTCCTTGAATAGTGGGAGCGGTTCCGGGGGTGGGAGAACCGCATCTCAGGTTATGCCCGGCTGCAAGCGGAAACATCAGCCGAAAGGATTATTCTTGCGTTCGTACATAGGTTGAATTTCCATCTAGTTGCGCCTACTGTCTAGGTATGGAAACACGGCAGTGGCGCAATGAGTTGGGTCGAGGAACCCTTCCCTTTGCCGCGCTGGCAGTCCTTGCACATGAGGAAGTCCACGGATACGAGCTTCTGGTTCGCCTTCGGGAGTATGGGTTCGGCAGTGTCAAAGGCGGGGTGATGTACCCCATTCTGGCCAGGCTGGAAAGTGAAGGGCTCATAGCCCATACCTGGGACACAGGAAACACTGGCCCGGCCCGGAAGATCCTCCGGTTGACCCCTGATGGGCAAGCAGAACTGGCACAAGCGCGGAAGGCCTGGCAGGAAATCGTGACAAGCATGAACAGACTGAGTGAGGGAGAGGGATGATGTTTGATTTTGAGAGCCGGATGAAGGCCGAGCTGGTGAACCGCGGTGCGTCCCACGAACAAATCCGGGGGGCTGTCGCAGGAATCAAGGAATTTGGCCTGGATGACGAGGGCTTGGAGCGCGAGTTTGGTGAGCCTGAGGACTACGCGCGCAGCCTGACTCCAAACAACAAGCCGAAAAAACGGTACGGCTTCATCATCGCGGGATTGGTTCTGGGCCTAGTGGTCTGGCTGGGGATCAGGCTGGCCGCTGAGGCAGGGGTAACCGCGCTTGATCCCGTCACACCATTCAGCCCCTTGCTTGGATTACTGGTCATGGGTCTTGGTGTCCTTGCGGAATTCCTCCGCTACAGCCGGGCCGGCAAATCATCCGGATGACACTTCAAGGGGCGTCCCGGGCCATAGCCTGGAACGCCCCTTGAAGTCAGTTTGGGGTTAGTGGCTAGTTGAGGCCGAATACCCAAAGAAGAGCATCGTAGAGGGCGTTCACGCCCACGCCGCCGGTTGCGCCGTACACGATCTTCTTGATGGACGAGGGAACGCTGTTGTTCCAGAAGTTCACAAACGCCGTGCGCCCGCTGTTGATGGCGCTGCGGATGGCGTTGTACCAACTGGTGCTGGTTCGCTTGAGGACTTCCATGCCGGCCCGGATCGCCAGGCGAATGACGATCGGCACAGCCTGGGTGGAAGCGCCACCTCCGGCGGAGGTTACAGGTGCTGCAGTGATTCCGCCGGCAAGGGAACCCAACGACGACGGCGATACAGTCGACGCCGTACCTGCGGAACCGGCGGGACTCGCCAGAATCACAGAGGACGACGCCGTCACAGGTGCCGCAGTGGGCGCAACAGCCGCGTTGCCAGCGGAAATACCGCCGAAGGAGAGCGCGCTGACAATTGCGACCGAGGTCGCGGCTCGGCAGAAGTTCTTCTTATCCATGAAAGTTTCCTATCTAAGTGCAGTTATTTGGCGGAGAATACTTCGTGCTAATTTGCTGGCTTAGTTGAGGCCGAAGACCCAGAGAAGTGCGTCGTAAAGTGCATTTCCGCTGATCCCACCAGTGACCGTGTAGATAACATTCTTGATGTTGGCCGGCACGCTGTTGTTCCACCAGCTGACGAAGGCTGTGCGGCCCTTGTTGAGAGTTGCGCGAACAGCGTTGTACCAGGTGGTGCTGGTCCGCTTCAGGACCTCCATGGCGGCCCGTACGGCCAGCCGCACCGCGATGGGAACTGCCTGGGGAGTGGCTTGATTGCCCTGCAGGCTGGGCACGGATGATGGGCTGACGCCGCCGAGGGTGCTTGATGTGGTGGAAGTTGAGCCACCCGCGCTGAGCACTATTGCAACCGACTGGCTTGAAGAAGTTGGCGACACCACGGGCGTGGCCGGAGCGGCGTTGCCCGCCGACATACCTGCGAACGACATTCCCCCGATGACGGAGGCCGCTACCAGCGCCTTCGCCATTCGTGCATTCTTGATTTTCACGTTGAATTTCCTCCATGGTTTTCACTGAGCCGGTGCGAGTGCGCCGCTGAGAATTATGTGGATGAATGATCACTTCATGCAGGGAATTTCCCCGCCGTCTTCACTGTGCCGGAGAGCGATCTGCAGCTTCAATAGCCGAATTTCCAATATTTTTGGACAGCTGGACCCTGCGCCTCTTCGCGGGTTATGGTGGAACCATGCTTGGGGGAATACGTGTGGGACTGGTCGATGATCAGCCGCTTATGCTCCGTGGCCTGGAGAACTTCATCGACTCTGAACCCGGATTCGATGTCCTATGGACTGCGGGCAATGGCCAGCAGGCACTTGATCAGCTGGCAGTTTCCAACCCTGATGTTGTGCTGATGGACATTCAGATGCCGGTAATGGACGGGATCGCGGCCACACGCCAGATCTGCCAGCTGGCGGACCCACCGCACGTCGTGGCCCTCACAACTTTCTCCACGCTTGATTACGTCATTCCGGCGCTCCGGGCGGGTGCCTCCGGTTATCTGGTGAAGGACGCCGACCCTGACGAGATCCTCAGCCTGCTCGAGCAGGTAATGCGCAACGAACTGGTCCTCTCACCGGACGTCACCCGCCTCCTGGCCGATCACGTAGCGGCGTCCAACGCGGACGCGCTGAATGGTGAGGAACGCCTGGTGAAATCAGGTTTGCGCAGACAGGAGTATGAGGCTCTGTGTCACCTGGCCATGGGTAGGAACAACAAGGAGATTGCTTCAAGCATGTTCGTCTCCGAAGGCTCCGTGAAGCTCTACCTCGGGCGCGCCTGTGAGGTGTTGGGGGTGAGGGACCGGGTGCAGCTGTTGGTGCGCGCGGTGGAGCTAGGTCTGGTCTCGCCCGGGCTGGCCGACGTCGACGGCACCACTCTCAGCGGTAATCGATGACCGAACATTGTGGCCGCCAGTCGGCAAACTGATGCGCACTTCCCACCGCTCGCCGACTGATCCCGCAAAGAAACTTCCCTGAAGCAGGTTCACTCGTTCGCGCATGCTTTGAAGCCCGTGCCCGGAGCTTAGTGCGCCGGTGGTGTCGCCCTTATGCCTGTCGATGTGGCTGGTCACCGCAATGAAGAGGGTTTCATCGGCCGCAAAGACTTCTATCAAGGCAGGCTGGGTGCGGTCGGCATATTTCGCGACGTTTGTGCAGGTCTCCTGAAGCAACCTGGTAATCGACGTCGCCAGAGTTCCGGAAACCGCTACGTGCTGGGGTTCGCACCGCGATTCGATCTGGACCCCCAACGCCCGCAGCTGTTCCTCGAGCGTGGAAAGCATCTCCCGAATGTCCGTGGCAGGTGGCGCCGCGACAGACTGCGCGGCGGCTATGGTTTCCTGATCGCGCAGCAAGTGCAGCATGAGCCGGAGTTCCGTCAGAGCGGATCGCGATGCCCCGTCGATCGCGCCGAGCGTATCCCTGAGCTTGACTACATCGGTTGAGCGGCGCGTCCCCGCTATTTGCAGGACGATCACGGTCAGTTGATGGGCGACGGCGTCGTGAAGCTCACGCGCGAGGGCGCGGCGTTCGTCAGCGCGGATGCTCTCGGACTGGCGTTCCAGGCGGCGAACCTGTTCCTCGGAGCCGATGCGCTGCACCCAAAACCACTGGCCCACCCATCCGAGGCCACTGAAGCAAACGCTGATCAAGGCAACACTGAGAAGGGATGACCATTGGTGCCCGTGTGTGTCGAGGAGCGTCAGTATTCCCCAGAGAAATGCGCCGCCGAGGGCGGTCAGGCGCGCCCAGCGGCGGCCGAGGAAGGACACAACGATGGTGACTACTGCCACCACGAGGATGGCATAGCCTGCCTGGTCAAGCACCAGTGCAGTAATTGCAACGGCAACGGCCGCCAGCAACCCGAACTCGACCCGAAGGAAATAGACAATCAGTGCAATGTAGGAGCCCACCGGCACAATGAGGCTGGCAGAGCTATAAGTCGAGGCCGCAAGGTCGAGGAGGTCGGAGACGATCACCAACAGCAGGAGAATGCACGCGATGAATCGGAGCGTGGGCGTCAGAGAGAAAGACCGCATGATGTCGGCTCGCCATGACACTGGTTCCCCTCCCGCGGCCGACGACGGATTGTCCTCTGGACTCAACCTATCGCGTTCCGGCTTCGGGGCAGGCAACAGCCTTGCTCAACAGATTTTCAGGGCCTTGCAGATGAAGGGAACGAGTCCGGGGTAGCGGGCCACGGATGCAGTTTCGGATGCTGTCGGCGAAGCGGCGATCGCGGGTTGGAGCGGCGCTACAACTGCCGATACTGCCAGCAGGGAGACAAGAAAAAAGCGACTGGTTTGCTTCACTGGGGGTCCTGGATCTAGTAGGAGGCTGGTCCTCCCAGCCTGCCGGACGCCGCTCCAGCGAAGCAATAGACGAATGTCCAAGGTTTAGCGGATCCGCCACCGGAAGTTCAGGGTGTGCCCGGT
Source organism: Arthrobacter sp. TRD_SC_6 (assembly GCF_055361185.1). Classification (NCBI taxonomy): domain Bacteria; kingdom Bacillati; phylum Actinomycetota; class Actinomycetes; order Micrococcales; family Micrococcaceae; genus Arthrobacter; species Arthrobacter sp. TRD_SC_6. The sequence goes on along the minus strand of NZ_CM143953.1, from coordinate 363,063 downwards.
CACCGTAGCTGGACGCAGAAGCGCCCGCACCGTTTCGGGTGCGGGCGCCGTATTTCTGACGCTGAACCGTCCGGGCTATGGCCGTCCGGTGGTGAAGGTGTGGCTCCACTCGGCGAGGGTGCCCTCGTCGATGTAGTAGCCTTCCTGCGCGACGGCGGTGATGGTCACCGTACCGACGGGCTTCCGGTAACTTCCCTCTGCGGCGGGCTGTCCGTTGACCAGGTAGCCAATGCCTTCCGTAGCAGGAATCGTGTAGGTGTCCTGGCCGAGTCCGGGGCGGTCATCGAACGTTGGTGCTGCCGGTTCAACTTCGGTGTCGTAGCTCAAGCCGAAGCCCAGGGGCAGAAGTACGCCCTCGCCGTCGGCTTCTGGAATGTTGACCGGCAGCTTGCCGCTCGGGTTCACCTCACCAGCGATCGCGCGGACAATTCCGTGGAAGTTGACCGCCTTCACGCCGTAGCTGTTCAGGACGGCATCGGCGCCGGGGAAGACGCTGATGTCGTACGGGTTGCGCGTGGCAACGACGATGACCGGCGTTCCCGTCGCGGCCAGCTCGGCCACCATCTGCTGCTGGGCGGCATTGGATGTGGCGTTGTAGGAGGTGAAGACGACGGCGTCGTGATTACCCGCGGCGGCCACCGCGCGCGCACGGTACGCAGCGGACGGTGAAGCACCGTTCTGGTAATCCCCTGTCACCGCGAAGCCCTGGTCAGCGAGCATCGGACCAAACAGCTCAGGCCATCCTGATCCCGAACCGACCACCAGCACCGAGGCGCCTTCATCCAGGGGGAGAACACGCTCTTCGTTGCGCAGCAGGGTTGCGGCGCGGTCCGAGATGGTGTTTGCTGCGGCAAGGTTCTCCGCACTTCCGACGACCGTGTTCACGGCGCCGAGGTCAGCCATCGGCGCGCCGAAGACGTTGCGCTTGACCTTCCACTCAAGGATGCGGCGAACCGACTCGTCGAGGCGTTCCTCGGTGAGTTCACCGGATTCGACGGCGGCGCGAACGCCTGCGAACGAAGCGTCAACATCGGGGGAGTTCAGCAGGATGTCGGACCCGGCCTTGATGGCCATGACGGCAATTTCTTCCTGTGACCACTGTGCGGCGACGCCAGCCATGTCCAGTGCGTCGGTGGTGACCAGTCCTTCGAAGCCCATTTCGTCACGCAGCAGACCGGTAAGGACCTTCTCGGACAAGGTGCCCGGCATGTGGGGATCAATCGCTTCAACAATGATGTGTGCGGTCATGACCATGTCCACGCCGGCGTCGATCGCGGCCTGGAACGGCTTGAGGTGTTCGTTCAGCGTCGCGCGGTCGTAGGTGACGGTCGGGAGCCCGTAATGGGAATCGACTGAGGTGTCGCCGTGGCCGGGGAAGTGCTTCGCCGACGCGCCAACGTTGAAGGACTGCATTCCCTCGATCTGCGCCACGCCGAGGGCGCTGACCATCGCGGGATCCTCGCCCATGGACCGGATTCCGATGACCGGGTTGTCGGGGTTGGAGTTCAGGTCCAGCACGGGAGCGAAGTCCACGTTGATGCCCATTGCCCGCATCTCGGAGCCGAGGATCTGACCGTTTGCACGGGCAAGTTCGGCGTCAGCGGTGGCACCGAGCGCCATGTTGCCCGGGAGCACGGTGGCCGGGGGACCGACGCGTGCAACGAGGCCGCCCTCCTGGTCGATGGTCACAGCAAGTGGAACACCGGTGTCGTCCAATGCCACTTCCTGCAGGCCATTGGAGAGGCTGGCTGCCTGCTGCGGATTGTTGGTGTTCCCGGACCAGGCGAAGTACAGCACGCCTCCAAGGTTGTACTTCTCCACAACCTGCGCCGGGGTGTCGACGCCATAGCGCGCCTGGTTGCTGGCCTTCATCGACGTGTCATTCGCCGTCGATCCGTAGACGTGCGTCCAGGTCATCTGGCCGATCTTCTCGTCCAGCGTCATGCCGGCGATCATTGCCTCGATGTCGGGTGCCGCCGCTGCGGTAATCGGGGTGTTCATTGGAACGGTGGAGGGGACGGTGGCGAATGCCGCGCCAGTGCCAGCCATGAGCAGCGCCGAGGCGGCCGCTGTCAGGACCGACGCTCTTCTGCCTAGTTGTTTGTGCATCTCATACCTTTGGTAGTGGGCTTCTTCGCCCGGTGATCGGTGTGGTGGGGGGTCGATTGCTTTAGCGGCGTACTTCGGCGAACCCGTCAGCCTCGAAGGCGTCCGCGTTGTGTTCGCCGTCGAGGATGGTGCGGTTGCCGTCGTGCACCTGGATGTTGTCCACGAACACGCCGCGGCCAAGGGTGGTGGTGTCGGTCTTGTAGCGCCAGCGGACCAGATGCTCACCGGTGGGAAGCGCGGCAGTGGCTTTACCCCACGTGCGCTCGCCGTGGTTGTTGTAGGTGCCGTTGGTCTGCTCGGTCTGTCCGGATCCGGAAACTGCAAACGGGAGCAGTTCCCAGGTCTGGCCGCCGTCGGTCGAGGTTTCCAGTGCGAATGTGTCGGTTGCCTCGTTGTCGGAGAAGACGTCGAAGGTCAGTTCGGCACCGTTCTGAGTGGCTCCGTTTTGTATGGTTACCTTCGTCTGCAGCGTGGCTTCGGAGCTGTTGGCCGCGCCGCCGAACCAGGCGGTTGGTCCCTTCTGGGGGTTTACGGCAAGCGCTCCGGCGAGGCCATCGGAGACCACCCGGCGTGCGGGGTTGTTGGACCCCCAGGCGCGGCTTGGGTGCACCCGATTGGTCAGCAGGATGGTGAATGAGCGCGATGCGTAGTCAATGACGATCGACGTTCCGGTGTAACCCGTGTGGCCGGCCGCGCGCGGGTTGGAAAGCCCGCCCATGTACCACATCTGGTTCAGCTCGAACCCGAGACCGTGTGCGTTGCCGGGGAACTCCTCGTTCTCGTTCTGGAGCAGTGCCTCAACAGTGCTTTCCTCCAGGATTTGTACGCCCTGGTAGGTGCCACCGTTCAGCATTGTCTGGGCGAGGATCGCCATGTCGCTGGCAGTTGAGAAGATACCGGCGTGCCCGGATACTCCGCCGAGGCTCCAGGCGTTCTCATCATGGACTTCTCCCCAGACAACGCCCCGGTTGGGTGAGGCCTGGAATTCGGTTGCCGCGATCCGGGGGAGCTTGCTGGCAGGCGGATTGAACTCGGTGTCGCTGAGCCCGAGCGGCCCTGTGATTCCGGCCTCCAGCACCTCGTCCAACGGCTGCCCGGTGACCTTTTCCACCAGCACACCGAGCGAGATCAGGTTCAGGTCACTGTAGGTGTAGGTGGTGCCGGGCTCATCATCGGGCGTGGTGTTCATGACCGCCTGGATGCGCTCTTCCTTGGTGTCGTATGCGCTCCAGAGGGGTAGCCACGGCTTCAGCCCGGTTGTATGGGTGAGCATCTGCCGAAGCGTGATGCCTTCTTTCCCGTTGTTGCCGAACTCCGGGATATAGGATGCGTAGGTCCGGTCAAGGTCAAGGCGGCCCTGCTCTACCTGCTGCATCACCAGGAGAGAGGTGAAGAGTTTGGTCACCGAGGCGAGGTCATAAATGGTGTCCCCGGTTGCTGCGATCCGCTCGCCCTCAGGCAACTTGGTACCGGCGCCGTCAGCGTACAGGCGTGAGTAGCCGCTGGCGTGGGTGCTGACGATCTGACCCTGGTGCGCCATCAGCCCGACAGCGGATGCGTACATGGGTTTGGTGGCCGGATTGGCCGGGTTGGCGTAGGCCTCGATCTGCTCCCATGCGGCGTCGATCGAGGACATGTCCTTGATGCCGACGGCGCGGGGGTTGCCCTCGGTCAGGCGGGTGTTGGCGGGGGAGAACCCGTCAAGTGGCATATCGAATCTTCCTGTGGCGCGTTGATCCGCTCCGTTTGAAGCGTTCTGACCAGCTGTCCCGTCAGCGTAAGCCACACCACTGACACCGCTGAGAAGCATCCCGGTGAGGGCCAGGATTGCTCCGGCCCTGTGTTGCACCCGCATCAGCGCTTGCCGTTGTAGAGCAGGAATTCGCGGGTGTCCTGGACGAACTGGCGGAGCTCGGGCTGCCAGGCGTTGATGATCGTCGAGGCATCAGCGCCGGCGTCGATCTGCTCGCCTGCACGTGCCGATCCGCTCAGCAGTCCCATCCAGCGGCCGCCGTCGCCGCGCCAGTCGAAGCCGGGGTAGAGGCGCTTGGCCTCCACCAGCATGTGGATACCGACTTCGAGGGCTTCAACGCTCTGAGCGTCGTTGATGTGTACCTGAACGCCGGCGCAGATCTTGCCGGCGTTCTTGGACAGTGTCGGCTGGAAATACGCCTCACGGAAGGTGACGCCGTCGAGCCCTTTGCTGTTCAGTGCTTCAGCCCACTGGTAGTCCGCATAGGGTGCGCCGATCAGTTCGAACGGGCGGGTGGTGCCGCGCCCCTCGGACATGTTGGTGGCCTCGAAGAGCGCTGTGCCCGGGTAGAGTACGGCCGTTTCCGGCGTGGGCACGTTGGGGCTGGGGAGGATCCAGGAGGCGCGGTTGTCGGGAACGATCTTCTCGCGGCCCCAACCCTGCACCTCGACCACTTCGAGTTCAATGGGCTCGAGGCCGGCCTTCGGAAGGAAGACGGCATTGAAGTACCGGGCGAGCTCGCCGACGGTCATGCCGTGCTGCAGTGCAATGCCGAGCTTTCCGACGCCGGACTGGAAACCGTCCTGCAGCACCGGTCCGCGGGCCTGGCCGCCGATGGGGTTGGCGCGGTCAAGTACCACGAAGCGCCGTCCGGCCTGGGACGCAGCCTGCATGGCATCCCACATGGTCCAGATGTATGTGTAGAAGCGGGCTCCGATGTCCTGGATGTCGAACACGATGGTGTCGACGCCAGACTCCTCGTAGAAGCGCGCGTAGGTCGCCACCGATGCACCGTAGGTGTCATAGACGGTGATGCCCGTGCGGGGGTCAACGGAAGTTTCTTCGGCGGCACCGTCCTGTGCAGTGCCGCGGAAGCCGTGTTCGGGCCCGAACACTGCGCCGACGTCCACGCCCTTGCTTGCCATGTCGTCCACGATGGTGCGGAAGTTGGCGAGGACACCGGTCGGGTTGGTGATGACGCCGATGGTGCGTCCGTCGAAGACGCTCCAGTTCTCGGCGGCGGCTACATCGGCGCCGTTGATCACCTGATGTTTGGGGTTCTTTGTCTTGTCTGTCTTTGCGACGGCGCTCGGGGCGAACGGCGAGGCGATTGCGACGACGGCGCCAAGCCCGGAGGCCTGGATGAGGTTTCTGCGATTGATAGCCATAGTGGGGGGTGCCTTTCAATGGGTGTTGAGGCGTGACACTCGGATCGGCGATTATTGAAAATTACTTTCAGAGCGGATTTCAGTAGACCTGCTCTTCTGTTGGAGAACCGGCTCTATTCGTGATCTACATCACTGCAACACTAGGGTAACTTCAGAGCTTGAGTCAACTAAGTACTCGCATGTTGAAACTTATTTTCAGAACCAGGACAATTTGATTTCGATTTCCTCTGCGTCCCCCCTTGGCGGGGGACCTACGGCGCGTACTTGCGACGGCGGTATTCCGTTGGGCTGAGCCCGTACCGGCGCTTGAATGCCGTACTCAACGCGAAGGGACTTCCATAGCCAACATTGCCGGCTATCCGGGCGGTGGTGAGCATGGGGTCGGCAAGTAACTCACTGGCCAGCAGCATCCGCCAGTTCGCGAGATAGGTCATGGGAGGTTCACCCACCACAACCTTGAAGCGCGCAGCCAACGTGGCCCGTGAGACGTTGAGCCGCTTCGCTAGCGACTCAAGGGTCCAGGGCTCTGCCGGGAACTCGTGAATCAGTTCAGCCGCGCGGGCCACGAGCGGATCGGTACCTGCCGCAAGCCAGCCCCTGGCTCGGTCAGGATTCGCCGCGGTCCACGCCCGCACCGCATGAATGAGCAGCACATCCAGCACCCGGTCAATCACGCTGCCCTGCCCGGGCAAGTCACTTCCAATCTCATCGGCGAGGAACTGCATCAGTGCAGGGCTCACTCCGCTGGCGGGAACGACGGCGGTGCGAGGCAGCGCTGCGGATACCGCGGAGCCGATCTCGGCGTCGGTCTCGTAGGTGCCGATCAGCATCACCGTGCTGCCGTCCGGAGAGTTTCCCCAGGTGCGTACGCCGTGGCTCATGCTCAAATGGACGGGCTCGCCGGTGAGCGTGGTGCATACCTGGCCGGGCAGGATGGTGATGCTCGCCTCACGGCCCTGTTGATCCGCGAGGGTGTAGGCGTCGGGTCCGCGGACGAGGGCTACGTCGCCCGCGCCAAGTGCCACCGGTTCGCCGTCGGACGTCAGCCACGCTTGTCCTGACAGGAGAGCCACCATTGTCAGCGGTGCCTCGTCCTGAATGCTGAGTGACCAGGGCGGATTCATGATCACGCGCAGTGCGAAGGCACGGCGCGCATGCGGGCCGTCGAGCAATCGTACTAGAGGTTCCATGCCAACATCCTAGACGCTGGCGTATCTGAAGGAGCGCTCAGACTATGTTGAGTCTGAGTGAATTCAAGTTTCATGGACATATGACTACATTAAAGACTCTCGTAATCGGCGGCACTGGACGAACTGGAGCCCGAATAGTTCAGCGGCTACGGAACCGTGGTGTGCCCGTCCGCGCCACGTCCAGGCGCGGCAGTCATCCCTTCGAATGGCATGAGCGTTCCACCTGGCAATCAGCGCTCGACGGCGTCGGGTCAGCATACGTTTGCTACTCACCCGATCTCGCTTTCCCGGGCGCCGCTGAGCTGATCGCCGAGTTCTCCGGCGAAGCGCGGCGGGCAGGTGTGCAGCGGCTTGTTCTCCTGTCCGGCCGCGGCGAGGAGGGTGCGGTGGCGAGCGAGCAGGCGGTGCAGGAGTCCGGCGTCGAATGGGCCATCGTGCGCTCGGCATGGTTCGCGCAGAACTTCAGCGAGCACTTCCTGCTCGGCCCGGTCCTGAGGGGGCGGCTGATATTGCCGGCGGGCGCCGTCGTCGAACCTTTCATTGATCTGGACGACCTGGCGGAGGTGGCCACGCGCGCGCTGGTAGGCGAACTTGAGCCGGGCCGGGTCTATGAGCTCACCGGCCCGAGACTGCTTTCCATGCAGGACGTCGCCGCGGAACTTTCGACGGCGACTGGCCGCCGCATCGAGTACGTGGCCGGTACGCCGTCTGACTTCGTGGAGGATGTTGCGGCCGATGGGATTCCGGCGGAGGACGCCGAGCCGTTGGCCGAACTGTTCGAGTCGATCCTCGACGGACGCAACGCGTCGCTCACCGGCGACCTAGCTGCAGCGCTGGACCGCGAACCGACCGACTTCGCGGACTATGCCCGGCGCGCTGCGGCGACGGGCGTGTGGAACGTTCCCGCACGGGCAACAGTATGAGCCTCCTCGCAACCGCCGCCACAACTGTTGCCGTGGTGTGTGCGGGCGCTACCGGTGGCGTGTACATCGCGTTCTCGGCAATCGTGATCCCAGCGCTGAAAGCCCGCCCGGCCGCGGAAGCGGTTGCCGTGATGCAGCGCATCAACGTCCACGCCGTTCAGCCGCCCTTCATGAGCGTGTTCTTCGGCGGTGCAGTTGCGTCAGTGGCGGCGGCTGCAACTGCCGGAGCTTCGGAGCTAGCCCCACTTCGGGTGGTCGGGGCCGTGCTGTCACTGGCGAGTTTCGGCGTGACCGTCGCCGCCAACGTCCCGCTCAACAACGCCCTCGCCCGGATACAGGCCGGGGTCGACGACGACGGCGCGTGGCGCACTTTCGCGGGCCCGTGGGGTCGCGCGAACTCCATTCGGGGTGCCCTCGCGCTCGCAGGTGCGGCGGCGTTGGCGGGGTCTCTGGCCAAGTGAGGCGGCCGGGCTCCGGCGTCCAGGCTATAGATCCTTGCGCATGACAACCCGCCGCTTGGACGGGTGGCTGACTACGCGGAACCCTGCCTGAGCGAAGGTCGCGACGGTACCGACGTGCAGCTCTTCCTCGATGACCGCCGTCGTCGTGATGGGATAGCCCTCCACCGCTCGCGCGCCCCGCTCCTGCGCGTACCGTGCGGCAGCACTCGCCAGCACCCGGCTGATACCCCGTCGCCGGTACCCGATGCGGGTCACAAAACACGTGATAGCCCATACGCTGCCATCCGTTTTGTCTTCCGCCCTGTCTGTCCAGGGGACACGGCTGTTGCGCAGGAGCCCTGGATACGCGGTGCGGGGCTGAACCGCGCACCAGCCAACAGGCTCGTCATCGAGGTAAGCAACAATGCCGGTTGTGTCACCCGTTGCCGGGTCGCCAGAGTGCGTTTGTTGGCGCAGCCGTTGTGAACGCTCTTCTGCGGGAAACGAACTGAAGCTCTCTCTTGGCAGTAGCTTGTACCGCTGACACTGACATCTGTGCGGTGCACTCGCGCTGAGCACCAGCTCGAGATCCTCCCAGGGCGACTCGCTTGCGGGGGCAATCCGTAAAGATGCAGCAGTGATGTTTGTGGTGGGTTTTGACATATGCAACCAGTCCCTCAATAACCCGACAGCTGTATCAGAACCAAACTAGCGAAGCGCGCGGACGAAAACGCGTACTGGAGTGCTCGGACACGGACCGCTCCTGATTATGTTCTCCATCAGACATGATTCGGGCGATCAATAGTGTGTTTCACTTGAATCTCCGGTGTTTCACCGAACAATACTCACCCACCGAGCGGCGATTTTCGCTGTAGGACAGTAGATCAGGTCAGATCCTCATGCCGGATGAACAGGAATTAGCTCGGGAAGCCGAGCAGGACAGTGTGACCGCTGTGCTCCAGGACATGGTCCTGGAAAGTGAGGACGTCCAAATTTTCCTTCTGCGGATGGTTGAGGTAGCGGCGAAGGGCTTCTCGGGTGAGTACGGCGAAGTGTTCTGCGGTATAACCCTACTGCGGCCGCAATCGATGGTGACGGTGGCGAGCAGTAGCGAAGAAGCGCAGCTCATGGACGAGATCCAGTATGGCTTCGACGACGGACCTTGTCTGCGGGCCGCCCGCGAGGGCTACCTGGTGCACATCCCTGATTTCCTCACCGAAACACGCTTCCCGGAATACCGGAAAGCGATCGCAGCACATGGAATCCGATCAGCCCTGGGCGTCCCCATCGAACTCGATAACGGCGCCAGCGCAGGGTTGGACTTCTACTCCACCAGGCCCAACATCTTCGACGACAAAGGCATAGCGGTCGCCGAGGGATTCGCGCGCGAAGCGTCCCGTTCGTTGATGTTGGCGGTACGCATCGCCAACATCACAGACGAGGCACGTCACCGCCGGATTGCGATGGAATCACGCACCGCAATCGATATGGCGGTGGGGGCGATAATGGCGCAGAACCGGTGCGGCCAAGATGAGGCCATCGACATCCTCCGCCGCGCTTCGTCTGCCCGGAACATCAAACTCAGGGACCTGGCCACTGGAATCCTGGCGTCATTGAGCCAGTCAACGCCCGTCCAAACCCACTTCATCTAAGCCGACCAGCCCACAGCCTCATCGCCCGGAACTGGGTTCAATTTGATTGCGCATGAGTGCTGTTCCCTCTGAAACTCCCGGTCGGCACCTTGACTCGCCGTCCAACCATCACAACTAATTGTAAGTGGGCTTAGTAGTGGTGGATCAGTTAAGAAGCCAGCTGAGGCGCTGCCGCTAGCCTAGGGCCGGTCACACGGCGAGAGCCGCGCGACCAACCCTTTAGTCCCTGATTCAAGGTAGAGAAGATAGGCGCGCCTTCAGGATGCCGGCTTGCCGGGTGCTCCCGATTCGTAGACTGGTTCGATGAGCCACGCTGAAATCGTCGAGGGTTGTGAGATTATTCTGGTGAACGACCACGGCGCGGTCCTCTTGCAGCTACGCGACGACAAGCCCTCGATTCCATTTCCTAATATGTGGGCCATCCCGGGAGGAATGCTGGAGCCGGGGGAGTCGGCTCGGGACTGCGTTGAACGTGAGGTGCGCGAGGAACTGGGTGTCACCCTGCCGGTCGGATCGATTCGTTTCCTTGCGCGGGCGAAAAGGTCCTATGGGGTCGAGCACATAACACCCCGACCGTTGTCCGCGCAACGGTCAGCCCCGATATCGTTGCTTCCCGTACTCTCCTTGGGGGCTATGGGTTCGCGGAAGTCGGGGAGCAATGGGACGAGGATGATGGCCTGGAACTGATTCTCGAAGTGGCAGCTGGTTAGCGGGGCCTGGGAGTTCGGCAGTTCACGCTGATGACTGAATCCCGCCAGACACCCTTGCCCGGTAGCTGGTGAGCTGTAGGCATGACTACTTCTTCGCCCAGCACTATTGGCACAACCGCTACTTTTCGGGAGCTCTGCCATGAGCGGTCCCTTGTCCTTCCCAACGCCTGGGACGCCGCCTCAGCGGTATGTGCCGCTCGGGCAGGAGCCCGTGCGATTGCAACGACCAGCGCCGGAGTGGCTTGGGCCCATGGAGTGCCCGACGGCGGCGGGCTGACCCGCGAGCAGGCCCTCCGAGCGATTGCCGATATCGCGAGCGCCACTGATCGACCTGTGACGGCCGACGTCGAGCATGGGTACGAGGCTGAATGCGCTGAACTCGCGGACTTCGTCAAGGCGATCGTCGACCTCGGTGTCGTTGGGATCAACATCGAAGACTCGGTTGACGGGGCTCTTGTGAAGGCGGAGCTACAAGCCCGGAGGATCGCAGCCGTCCGCGCGGCAGCCGGTTCGGCTGGCGTCGACCTCTTCATCAACGCTCGCATCGATACGGCGTTTTTCGGTTCGAAAGACGCGACCCAAAGAGACGCCGAGTGTCTCTCCCGGGCCGCCGCATACATCGATGCTGGAGCCGATGGGATTTTCGTGCCGGGGATCGTCGACCTTCCCACAGTGACCGCATTGGCGGAGGCGTTGGTTGTCCCACTAAATGTGATGGTCGGGCCGGGCAGTCCACCAGTACGCGAACTGCTGGACGCAGGCGCGGGGCGCATCACGACGGGTATGGCCGGAGCTTTGGCCGCCTATTCGCAGGTTGAATCCGCAGCCCGTGAGTTGCTGCACCACGGAACATATAACGCCCTTAGCCCGGCGCTGGACTTCGGGCACTTCAATGCGTCGATGCGGTAATAGAGAAGCGTTCCCGCAAAAATCTGAGACGCCTCACGGCTTACCAGGCCCCGCAGGCATTGAGGCGCCGTAGGCTCGACTGACGTGAAAGCTCTCTATGTCTCGGCAATGGCGTTATAGGTAGTCCAGAAATCGTCCATGGATTTCGGTTGATCAATGAGAAGCGATTCGAGGTAGAGCAGGTGAGTGTGCCAACCATGAAGATAGTTGGTGGTCTCGCTCCCTAATCCTGTGTGCTGCAAGTCCAGTTGTGTGTGACCGTCATTATCGTTGAGAGTGACCCGTAGGTAGGACTCGCGCTCGTCCGGAAACTTCCACGTCATGGATAGCAGAGCGCCCGGCGCGCATTCCCGTATGAGGCTGGTGGAGGAGTAGTTTTCGGCGTGTTCGACCGTTACAACCTCCCCGACGACGAATCTTCCACCTGTCAGGCGCCCCAGCCAGTGCGGCATCGCATCAGCGTCCGTCAGTCCCCACCACACCCGTTCCGCGGGCACGGCCAAGGACCACCGGTGCACGACCTGCCCGGCATCGTCGTTGAGGGCGCAATTCAGAAGGGGCATAGCGGGAGTCTAGTGCGGTGGTGTTGTTCTTTACCTGTCTTCCGATACTGGCGCTCTTTGGGTTCGCCATAGCGCTGGAAATACGACGGCGGCACTTGGGTGCCGTTGACAGGTGCGGAAGAGTACGCTTTCCGAATGCCGAGCCCAGCGTTCTTCCTCTACACCCGAACCAGCGACGTCGCCGCTTCACGCAGGTTCTATTCCGATCTGTTGGGGCTCAAGCAGATCTGGGACGAGGAAGACAACATCGCCTACGTCCTCGGCGATTCTGTGCAGTTCTCCGTCACCCACGACGCCGATGCGGCCCCTGACACTGGGTGGGCGCATCAACCGGGTTGGACTGACGCAGTCCATACCGAACTTGTTCCACGGCCCGCAGCCGCGTCGTGGAGCATCCCGTTCTCCCCGGACTTGTTCGCGCGGGCGGTCAGCCGATTACAAGAAGCAGTAGTCACGGCGCTCCGCCCCGACCCTTTTTGGGTGGGTTACTGGAGCTACGTTGTTCAGGACCCGATGGGCCAGACGGTCGAGCTGACGGATCCGGAGAGCGCAGGTCCGAGTAAGCGGGTTGACTATCGCATAGCGCCAAGTAGGTGACGGCGCCACCTTAGGTTCTCAGCCTGATGACCTATCGAGGTGCGCGGTGTGGTTCAGCTGTATGACGCAGCGGTCGTGTGTGGCGTCATCCTCTCGCAAGGGAGTAATGCCTCCTGGCGTCGCGAAGAACTTCACGTCCCCGGCGTCGTCCAGCGGCAATTTGATCCATGCGCTTATGAGGCTATGACCGGACGGCGTAACACCAGTCCAACCGAGCTGGTTGACCTTCACACTGTGGCAAGGGGTTGAGTGAGTGACGACATGTTGAGCATCGGAGAAATCGCACACAGCACCGGCGTCTCGCGCCGCATGCTTCGACATTGGGAGCAGCTCGGACTGATCGAGCCCGCCCGCGTCGATCCCGCCTCGGGCTACCGGGGCTACGATCCGACGCAGACGGGGAGGGTCAAAGCCGTCGCCGCGTTGCGCGAGCTCGGATTCGGGCTGGACGACATCAAGGTGATGCTCGATCCGCAGATTGGGAAGGCGACGTTGGAAAGCGTCCTTCGTACCCAGGAGCGGGTGCTCGAACAGCAGATCTCCGAAGCTTCAACGCGTCTTGCCCGGGTCCGGGAGCGCCTGGACCTCCTCGAATCGAAAGCCCAGGTGATCGCCGTGAACCTTACCTATCAGCCACTTCCCGCCCTGCACCTTTCCGGCGTCCAGGCGCGCGTCCGCGACGAATCGGACATCCCAGCGGCGGTGACGATCCTCCGTGAGCAACTGAACCAGGCGGTTGGCACTGCCGGACATCCCATCATCCTCATCTTCGATGGGACCGACCCGGAGACGATCGCCGTAACGGCGGGCGTAGAGACGCCTCTCGACTCACTCGCACCAACCACGGTGTCAGCGGTCGACGACGGCGTTTCGGTCCAGTTCAAAGAGCCCAACGACGTCGCCGACGCGTGGGTGCTCATCGACTCCCACCTTGAGCAGAAAGGGCAGCGAACCTGCGGCGTCTACCGCCAGCTCGTTGCTGTGGACGGTTCCGTAACATTGCAGGCCGGCGTCCGTAAAACGGGCGTGAAGGAAACGGCCCGTGAATGAAACGGCTTTCCTGCCAGCTTAGAAGCAGTTGACATCGTGCAGGGCGGGCCAGACAGGGTTCCCGTTCTCGCCGTGCACAACCAACGATCCACTGCCGACACCCCACGACAACCCGTATTGGCCGTCCTCGATCGGGCGGATGCCATCGTCAGCCGTCCAGGAACCAGTGCGCCAGCCAAGTCCCCACGGCTGCACTGCGTAGACCTCCCCGTGGCCGCCCATGAAAAATGAGCCCTCGCGCACCACGGCCTGACATCCATCGGGTCCGGCCGGCTTCAAGAGCGTGTACGTCGTGCTGTAGGCAGCATCTCCGGCTATGGCGAGCCCTGAACCGGCAAGGCCCAGGCTGATGAGCAACCACGGAAGGAAGGCCGTCGACCGGCCGGCCGGGGGTGATCCGTGATTCTCTTCACCGACGCGCACACCCGGGTCGATGACCGCAAGCACCACCGAGGTTATGCACAAAGCGCTGGCGACGGCCCACGCAGGCAGGATCAATCCGCCCACCACAAAAATCAGCCCGCTCCAGCCCAACACGACGATCAGGACCGCGGATAGCCCAACGATGGCGGATGCTCGGCTGAAACGCCGCCGTGCAGGATGAATTTTGGTACTTTGGCTGGACCCCATCGTCCGAGCCTAGCCAAGCTCCGCGCGGGTGCCGGACCAGGCGGCGCGACTTGGCGCCGTCGTCGTACTCTCTGAGCGCACCACGGCGGCACTTGAGTACCGCCGGGAGGCGCGGTTGTCTTGGGGGTCGGGTTTCGTAAGCTGTAGCTGCGACGAAAGGGAGTGCGATGGCTGAGGCAACCGTGGACGAGGTGCTGGCCGAGCTGGCCACGCTGGAAGACCCGAAAATGCGTGCGGTGAACGAGCGGCACGGCGATGATTTCGGCGTGAACCTGACCAAGCTGCGAGCCGTGGCGAAGCGGCTGAAGACGCAGCAGGAACTGGCACGCCAGTTGTGGGGGACCGGAGAGACCGCCGCGAAGCTGCTGGCACTGCTGATCTGCCGGCCGAAAGAGTTCACGCGGGTTGAGTTGGATTTAATGTTGCGTGAGGCGCGCTCGCCGAAGGTGCAGGACTGGTTCGTCAACTACGTGGTCAGGAAGTCTCCGCACGTTGAGGAGTTGCGGGTTGCCTGGTTCGACGACGCAGACCCCGTTGTGGCGAGTGCGGGGTGGGCGCTGACGTCGGAGCGGGTGGTGAAGAAGCCTGAGGGGCTGGACCTGCCCGGGTTGCTCAACCTCATCGAGGCGCAGATGAAGGACGCTCCGGACCGGCTGCAGTGGGCAATGAACACGTGTCTCGCACAGATCGGGATCGAGCATGCCGAGTACCGTGCCCGTGCGCTGGGGATCGGGGAGCGGTTGCGGGTGCTCGAGGACTATCCAACATCCCCGGGTTGCACATCGCCGTATGCGCCAATCTGGATCGGGGAGATGGTGAGGCGGCAGGAGGACTCAGCATGACGAAGACGGCCAACAACTCACTATGGGAACTGGCGCACGCTGAACGGGCTGCGCTGGCAGAGGACCTCGCCGCGCTCACCGCGGAGCAATGGCACCAACCGTCACTGTGCGGGCGGTGGAATGTGGAGCAGGTGGTCGCGCACATCACCGCGGCGGGCAGCCTGAACCAGTGGCAGTGGTTACGCAGCATGATCGGCGCAAGGTTCCGGCCCGACGTCCACAACCAACGGCGCCTCGATGAAAACCTCGGCAGCACTCCAGCCGAGACCCTCGACCGGTTCCGGGGGATCATCAACACGAGCGTCGCGCCGTCGTCGGACCTCCCGGCCTACCTCGGCGAAGTTGTGGTGCACGCACAGGACATTCGCCAGCCGCTCGGGATAGCGCGTGAACCGCGGGTTGAAGCGCTGACACCAGTCGCAGAATTCTACGCGAGCCGCAACTTCACGGTGTCCAGCCGGACGCTCGCAAAGGGCCTGCGGCTGAAGACCGACGACGGTCCTTTCTGCTCGGGGGAGGGCCCGCTGGTTTCCGGGTCCACGCTTGCGTTGGTCATGACGATGGCCGGCCGGGCAGCCTATCTTGAGGGGCTGGATGGCCCGGGTGTGCCGGTTCTACGGTCGCGTATCGAGGGCAGCGCGCTGTAGCGGCGGGTCTTTTACGAGAACGACGACGGCGACGCAGCGCTCGGTGAACTGTTCATCTTCCGGACGGATCCAGTTGATCGCCACTCCCTTGCTGTGAAGTGGATCACGTGTAGAGTCCCGCTCATGGACATGCTGACGGGAAAACAGATCGCCGAATCCAAGTTGACCGACTGGCGCAAGCTGGCCCAGGGCCTACACGCCCGCTATCTGATTGAGGATTTCAGCGCCGCCGCGCGGTTCGTCGTAGCGGTGGGAGAAGCAGGTGACACGCTCGGTCACTACCCGAGCGTGTCAATCGGTCACGGGTACGTCGACCTGAAGCTGATCAGTCAAGACGCCATCTACCGCGACGGTGAGGGCACAGAGCACGTCGTTGAATGGCCGACCCAGCAGGACGTGGACCTTGCGCGCCGCATCTCCGAGGTCGCGGCTAGCTTCGAGGTCAAGAGCGACCCAGCCGCGGTCAGCGTTATCGAGCTCGGCCTGGACACGGCACAGTCCGCGACCATCGCCCCGGTGTGGACCGCCCTGCTGACCGGGAATGCCGGCGACCAGGGCCGAGGGAGCCCCAGCGATGAAATCCGGGACGCCACGGGTCGGGTACCGAACCTGTGGTTCGGGGACGCCAGCGAGGGCGATGCCCCAGGCCAGCGGTTCCACGTCGAGGTCTACGTGGCGCCCGAGGTGGCCGAGCAGCGGATTGCGGCCGCCGTCGCAGCAGGTGGGACCGTCGTCGACGAAAGCAATGCGCCGGCGCTCACCGTAATCGCCGATCAGGATGGGAACAAGGGGGTTCTGTGCGTTGACACATCCGCGGTGGCGAAGGACTAACGTATGGTTGACGCGCCGACCTACTCCATCGCACCTCTCAGTTCCGAAACCCTCCACCACGCAAGCTAGTACGACGCCACCAAGGCCGCAGACCCCGACTAGCGGCTCATGGTCAAGTCCGTCGATCCTGCCTGAGGCTGGTCATCACCGGAGCTGCCGACTCAACGGTCCCGCAACGCTTGCCCCAGTTCGACGAGACTTGCCGCCGTCATATCCGGCGCTTCGAAAAGGCCAGGGTATGACGCCCCCGAGCGATTGATCCAGGCCGTCTGCAGGCCCGCGCGAGCCGCACCGTGAATGTCCCAGGGATGAACGGCAACCAGCATCATTTCACCTGCATCCGCCTCGCATTCGCGGATCGCGTATTCGTAGGCGCACGGTGCGGGTTTCCACGCCGGTGCGTCTTCAACGGACAACAGCCGGTCAAAATGCTCGCGTACGCCGGCACGGCTGAGTAGCCCGTCCGACGTTTGCACCGAACCATTCGTCAAAGTTGCTAACCGGTACCCGTCCGCCGAGAGCTGGCGAATGCCGGGTACGACGTCGGCGTGTACGTCGAGTGCGGCCATCGCCTGCATGACCCTGCGGACGGCGTCGTCCATGTCGAGCTGCGGGTCCGCCGCAGTGACCAACCCGCGAAGGACCTCGGCCGCGACATCGGCGAAGCGCTGGTTCGTGCCGGAGGCTGCCAACGCGAAGCCGTCCCTCAGTACCGACGCAAACCACAATTTCGCCATCGACTCGGGTAAGCCGACATGCGCGAACTCCCCGCCGATCGGCGACATATCGGAGAGCGTTTCATTGACGTCGAAAACAATCGTTGACGGTTTGCTGGTGGTCATGGTTCCTCCCGCTCGTGGTGTGTGCTCCTGTCGCGTCAGCGCGTGCGCAGGTCGATGCCCAGGTGGATCGAGATGTCGCTATCCGCGTAGTGGCCGAAGGGCGGCACGTCCTCGTAGCCGGCTGACCGGTAGACGTGGAGCGCTGCGGGTTGTTGCCCGGTGGTTTCGAGGATGAGCGTGGTGACGCCCGCTGCGGCAGCAGAGGCTTCCAGCCAGGCGAGGATTGACCGCGAATAGCCCCGACCCCGGGTGTGCTCCACGACGTACATGCGCTTCACCTCGGCGCGGCCGTCATCGAGGAGGCGCCAGCCGCCCATGGCAATCGGCTGGGCCTCGAGGTAGCCGACGGCGAAGTCACCCTGCGGCAGCGTGAACTGCTTGGGCTCGATATGACCCTCATCAGGCGAACCGAAGATGCGAACGTACTCCGCCTGCACCTGGTCGAGCAAGGTGGCAACATCGGGGTGCTCGTATGGCCGGGAAACAATTTTCACCGTTTCAAGGTACACCGTCCACAGCGGTGCCTTCTGGCTGCGGACAGTCGTGAGGGTTGATCGGGAGTTTCAGTGCTGTTCACCTACTCCCATGTGAACGTTTCCGGGGCGCTGGCAGGGTGGATGAAACCAGGACTGTTCCGTTCCCACCCTCCTAGGAATGACCTCGATGAAAATGTTCGCACCGATTGCCACCACCGTCGTATTAGCCGGGGTGGGTATCACCGCCCCTGCGGGCGCTGCGCCGGCCGACCCTCAGGCACCTGCGGCCCATGCCAAAGCACCGGGGGCCATCCAGAACTACCCATTGAGCATTGATTCCGGGTCCTGGGATGCCGGGCACATCCAGGGCATCGCGATCGATGAGAAGAACGGGTACGTCTACCACTCGTTCACCGACATGCTGGTCAAGACCGACCTCGAGGGCAACGTCATCGGCACGGTCGAAGGGTTTACAGGCCACTTGGGCGATCTGGACTTCAATACGAAGGACGGCCGCGTCTACGGCTCGCTCGAGTACAAGGCCGAGGAATCCTTCTACATAGCGATCTTCGATGTCGACCAGATCACCGAGATAGGCATGGACGCTGAGGACTCGGGCATCGTCACCGCCGTCTACCTGGAGGAAGTCGTCGAGGACTACACCGCCGACAGGAACGGTGACGGTCGGTTCGACGGGAACACCGGCAACACCGCGGATCACCGGTACGGCTCCAGTGGCATCGACGGCGTCTCCTTCGGACCGGAGTTCGGAAAAAAGAACAGCAAACAGCAGTTGATGGTCGCTTACGGTGTCTACCGCAACAACGCCCGAACTGACAACAACCACCAGGTGCTCCTGCAGTACGACGTCTCCGGCTGGAAGAAGTACGAACGCCCGCTGACCCAGGCCGACCCGCACACCTCCGGCCCTGCCGACGAGGACGCCAAATACTTCATCCACACCGGCAACACCCACTACGGCGTGCAGAACCTGAGCTACGACGAGGACACCAACCTTTGGTACATGGGTGTCTACCGCGGCAGCAAGGCTGAGTATCCGAACCGGACTCTGTACATGGTGGACGGGTCCGATGTCCCTCAAGAGCAGGTCATCGAAGGACAGCTGACCGAGGAAACCGGGCTGGTGGTGCCGCTCCTGCAGCAGGGCATTCCCCACGAGCCCACCGGAATATACGGTTGGGAGTTCAAGTCCGACGTCGGCATAGAACCGATCGGCGACGGCTACTTCTACGTCGCCCGCGACTTCGACGACCACAGCAGCGGCCACAAGCAGGAAGCAGCCACGCTGGAGCTTTACCGCTGGACTGGTGAAGGAACATCAGGATTCGAGAAGGTTGTCCGTTAGGAGTATCTGTCCGCTCCCCTTGGCGGACTGTTGGCTCGCGGCTAGGACCTCTTCAGTGATTGGTCGGTAACCTCCGAAACCAGAACGGTGCGGCCAGTCAATGCTGCTTTCTGCGCCGCTTCAACCACGGCCAAAGACAGCGCGCCGTCCTTGACGGTCACTTGAGGCGCCGATGTACCGCGGACGACGTCGATGAAATGGTTCAGCTGGCGGGTGTACGAATCTCCGGTGCCTTTGGGTTGATAGTTCATGCTCAGAGGCTGGCTCCAGTCAGACACTCCCAGGTGGTGGTACTTTGCCAGTTGGGGAAAATCGAGTGCCCCGCGTGTGCCGGCTATCCGGTAGCAGGACAGTGAAGGATTGAACGGAAAGGCAGGGTCGTCTTCGGTGACCTGGTCCCAGCCCCAAGGCGCTGGGACGGCATCGGAGATGATGAAGGAGCCGAGGGCGTCATTCTCGAACTCAACGATCACACTGGCGGTATCCTCGACCGCAAAGTTGCGGGTAGCGTTGCTGGTTTTCGCCTGAACGGACACTATCTCCCCGCACAAGTGACGTAACAGGTCCAGGTCATGCACCAGATTGATCATCATTACGCCGGCGCCCGGTAGCTTGCGCCACGTTTGATCGAAGTAGTCATCCGGCTTTTTGGTGAGCCAGGTTCCGCTGACCGCCACCAGGGTACCCAGCTCACCCTTCGAGATGATGCCTTTGGCAGCTTCGACTGCGGGGTGGTGACGACGATGGTGCCCCATCAGGACTGGTGTCGTGCTTGCCTCAGCGGCTTGAACCAGAGCCGCGGCTTCCGAGTAGCAAACAGCGATGGGCTTCTCAAGCAGTGCGGGTAGCCCCGCGCTCAGGCAATCCAGGGCCGTGGAAACGTGGGAGCCGTTTGGGCTGGCGATGATTACGGCATCCACACCGCCAGCATCAAGCAGTTCCTCATGATCGGCGAAATAGAGAACACCGTGCTGTTCCGCCAAAGCGGTAGTCGCAGGATCGGCGACGGCGACGAGCTTCGCTGACGCATTTCGGCTGATCATGTCAGCATGCTTGCGCCCCATGATCCCGGCGCCGATTATCCCTATCCTTATAGGAGGGGTGCGGTCCTCCTGTTCAAGATTCACTGCTGGTCCGATCAGGACGGCAACGCAACGACGACGTCGATCTCCACCAAAATGTCGTAAAGGTCCGAGCCGACAGTTGTCCGGACAGGGTATGGGGTGGGGAAGAACTCCATGTAAGCCTCGTTGTATTCAGCGAAATCCCGTTTCAGGTGCTGCAGGTGAGTGGTGACCTTGACGACATCGGCGAAGGTGGCCCCAGCTTCGGTCAGGACTGCTTCGATATTCCTTAGAACCTGGCGGGTCTGTTCGGCAACTCCTTCCGGGACGTTGCCCGTGGCGGGATCCTGCGGCCCGAACCCCGCTGTGTACAGGAATCCGTTGGCGATGATGCCCTGGTTGTAAGGTCCTGCCGGTGCCGGTGCGTTTGGAATGACGATTGCCTTCTTGGACATGATGATTCTCCTGTTTCGCTGTAATCGGTGGGAATAGGTGCTTGAAAAATCGCTAGCTGTCGCTGATGCGAACGGCCGCTCGAACGGTCTCTTCGACGATCGCTGCCTCCCCGTCCTGGAGGAGGTCCGGTCCAATCCAAAAGCCGTGCGCAGAACCGTTGCGTAGGTCCGGGTGTACAGCGACGCGGGGCGATGCTTCGTCGAGAGCGGTAAGAACCCGCGATGCCCGGGAGGAGTCGGATACCCCGACGTAGAGTCGAGGGACCGGCTGCCCGGCCTCATTGAGCAATTCTGTCCGGAGGGTCGTGCCTGGAAGGCCGGTGAGCGCGGCTTCCCAGGAGTCGACGGTTGTCAGCCACTGTTGGTGTAAAGCGGCGTGATCGAGATTGACGAAGCGTTCGACGGCGGCAACCAGGCCCGCGATCTCTTCTTTGCCGGCCTTCATAGCGCGTGCCCAGCGTTGGTATGGTGCACCGTTCTGGCGGGCTGCTTCAATGATTTCCGGGTTGCCGACCATAAGTCCGCTGGCCTGAGGACCGCGCAACGCCTTGCCGCCCGAGAAAACTGCGATGTCAGCACCCAGGTCACGGGTGAAGTGCCAGAAATTCTCCACGGGTGGCAGTTGGGCTGCGGCATCCACGATGACCGGTACACCACGCGATTTGGCAATGCTCACAACTCTGGACAAGGGCAGCGCGACCTGCGGGAGATGGGAACCGGCAACGTAGAGCACGGCTGCCGTCTCCTCCGTGATTGCTGCCTCCAGCTCCCAGTCAAAGGTCTGCTGAATATTGCCAATCTGCCGCACAGTGACCCCCGCCAAGGCAATGGCTGCATCGTAAGGGATGCGGTGTGCCGCGTGCATGATTACCTCACTGGGTGCGTGTTCCCTCCCGGGGAATTCACGCAGAACGCTTGGGTCGCCCTTGGTGCGGATGCCGAGGAGAGCGAGGATCAGTGCCGCGGCGCAGCCGGAGGTTGCGTACGCTGCCTCATTGTTGGTCAACTCGGCAAGGCGCTTGCCGGCAGCAATATGAAGTTGATGCATATCGACAAACGATCCTGCTGCATCCCGCATGGCCTCCAACACCTCTTCCGGCATCAGCGACCCACCTAGGGCGGTGAACGTAGTTGCGGCGTTGATGACGGGCTTTACCCCGAGGTCTGAATAGAAACTCATGGCGCCTTTCGTGAGGGTCAACCGAGTTGGCGGGAGATGTTGTGGGCCGTATTCCGAACATCATCAAGATGCGTCTTCAGGTCATCCAACGTGGCCACAACCTTGATGGAGGTGAGTGAAATGGCACCCACGATGCTTCGGCTCGAGTTGGTGATAGGTACTGCGATGCAATTCACGAAGTCCTCGAACTCCCCGTCGTCAACCCCCCAGCCCTGCGAGTGAATCAGGGTCAGTTGGTCGTCGAGAGCCGCACGGGAGGTGATGGTCTGCGATGTGAACGCTGTCCATTCTGCATGAGCAAGAATTGCGTCCCGACGTGCAGCGGGGAGTTGGCTCAGGATGGCTTTACCAACGCCGGTGCAGTGCGGAAGGACGGTCTTGCCGATTCGTGAATACATCCTGACGCTGTCACGACCCTCCACCTTGTCCACGTACATAACGGTGGACTCCACCAGCTGCGCGAGGTGAACGGTGTTGCCGGTTTTCGCCTGCAGTTTGCGGATCTCATCATGCGCCACCGCGGGTAGGTCCAACCCATCCAATGCCTGTTGCGCGATCGAGATTACCTTGGGGCCAATGCTGTAGTGGCCGTTGGCCCGGCGAAGCACAAAACCAGCGTCCTCAAAGGTCTGTAATTGGCGCAAAACCGTTGAACGATGGACATCGAACCGCCTGGCCGTGTCGCTGAGGCTTCGTGGTCCTTCCGAAAGGTATTCCAATATTTCGATAGCTCGCTGAACCGCTTGAGACATGTAAACCCCTTATATACTGGTCGTCCACCAACAATTTTGCACACGTATGTGCAGCATATGCAACATTGATGAGAATGCGAAGTGATTGAGCATGGCTGGTTTGGTTCTGCGCGGCGGTTCAGTAATTGACGGTCTCGGCGGGCCGCGATATGCGGCGGACGTCTGGATCCAGGACGGACGTATTGCCGGTGTTCTTGCGCCCGGCAGCTCGGCCGAAGGGCGGGACGTTGACGTATCAGGAATGGTTGTAGCGCCGGGGTTCATCGACATGCACGCCCACTCCGACCTTGCCGTGCTGGCCGATCCGGAGCACGTTTCAAAAGTAGCGCAGGGCATCACCTTGGAGGTTGTAGGTCAGGACGGCCTGGGGTATGCCCCAGTGACCGACGCCGTAATGACAGCAACCAGGGAGCAGATCGCAGGCTGGAATGGAAAACCCGACCTGACCTACTCCTGGCGCAGCGTCGCGCAGTACCTTGCGGAGGTTGACAAGGGGTGCGCCGTCAATGTTGCCGTTCTTGTTCCTCATGGCACGGCGCGGATGAATGTGATGGGCACACAGTCCCGTCCAGCTACTGCCGGTGAACTTGAACAGATCCGGTTCATTGTGGCGCAGGGTCTGATGGACGGCGCCATGGGAATGTCAACGGGTCTCACCTACACGCCCGGCATGTATGCATCGGACGAGGAGCTGATTCACGCGCTACGGGCCGTCCGGCAGGTTGGGGGTTACTACTGCCCGCATCACCGCAATTACGGCACGGAGGTTGTCGAGGGGTACCGCGCCTGCATCGAGATTGCCCGTCAGGCTCAGGTGCCGCTTCACCTGGCCCACTGCCACGTCAACTTTCCGCAGAACAAGGGACGGGCCAACGAGGTACTGGCGGCCTTCGATGACGCGATAGCCGACGGCGTGGACGTCACCCTGGATGCATATCCCTACCTGGCCGGCGCCACCTATCTGGCTGCCCTGTTGCCTAGTTGGGTCCATGAAGGTGGCCGTGACGCCATGACGGCGTTGCTGGGTGATCCAGTCTCCCGGACCAACATCCTGCATGAGATCGAAGTCGAGGGGTCCGACGGACACCACGGTGTTCCCATGGATTGGCAATCAATTGTGATCGCCTCCACCCAGGACCCGCTAAATTCCTACGCAGTTGGAATGACGGTTGGGGAACTCGCACAGGAGCGCGCAACCTCTCCCGGGGAAGCGTTCCTGGATCTGCTCCTGGCGGACGCATTCGGTGCTGGGTGCCTCGTGCAGGTAGGGAACGAAGAGAATGTCCAGGCCGTCATGCGCCACGAAGCCCATACCGTCGGCAGCGACGGAATTCTCGTAGGCGAGAAACCGCATCCGAGGGGTTGGGGCACCTTCCCCAGATTCCTCGGACACTACGTTCGCGAACTTGGCGTCCTCAGCCTTGAGGAAGCCGTGCTTCACGCTACATCCCGCCCGGCACGCCGGTTGGGGCTCAAGGACCGTGGTGTTGTCTCCGAGGGTAACTGGGCGGACCTTGTGGTCTTCGATCCAGATCTGGTCGGGTCGCGGGCGACCTACGACAACCCGAAGGTCACCCCGGAAGGTATCCACTACGTCTTTGTCAATGGCGAGCCCACTATCGAGCGCGGCCAACGGACGGCCTCAACCCCCGGCCGGGCAGTCCGCCGCGTATAGCGCTTCTGTAAACATCACCCCACACCTATTTACAAAGACTGTGCTCACCTGAGACCATGGCATATACCGCAACACGTGTTGCAACAGGTGCACAACCAGGAGTCGTAGTGAAAAACAGATCAGTGATGAAGAACGCGGCCTCGCTTGCAGTGATTGCGCTGGCACTCACAGCCTGTAGCGGCGGGGGTGGGGCAGCACAGGACGAAGGGCCTCCGGCGGAGGAGGGCGGAACGCTCACCTTTGCCAACTGGCAATGGCTCGAGCCGGGCCGTGGTGAGAACATCTTGGCTGCAGTGAAGCAGTACGAGACGGTCAACACCGCAGCCACAATTGAAACGCAGGAAATCACCCGGGCTGACTACGAGAAGACGATCAGCACTCAGATCGGCTCCGGAGCGGGTCCGGACATCCTGATCATTCCGGACCCGTTCTTCCCGGAGCTCGCGGCCTCCGGGGCGTTGGAGCCGCTCGATGGAATCCTGGACCCCGAAAGCGAGGAGGCGCTGCGCCCGGCGAACGAGAACTATCTGTTCGAGGAAGAGCAGCTCGGCCTGGTCTGGGAAGCCGTGCCCTATGCACTTTTCTATAACGACAACATCATGAGTGAGGCTGGAGTCGAGCCGCCTACCACGCCTGAGGAATTGGCTACCGCGGCCAAGGAGATCCAGGACGCGACAGGGAAGACGGGCTTCGTTGTCCGCCACCAGCTCAATGAAGAGGCGCCTTGGTGGACCGACTACAGCAACTGGGCCTACGGGTTCGGCGGCGCCTGGTCAGACGGCGAGAACCTCACCATTAACAGCGAGGAAAATGTCGCCGCGGCAGATGCGTACCTCAACGCGTACAACTCCGGTGGTTTTGGAGTTGGGGATGATGCCTCGACATACCGAAGCAAGTTCGCAGCCGGAGAGGTAGGCATGGTGATCGACAACTCGTCGGCCCTGCTCACCATGGTCTCGGGTGACGGCGTGCAGTCTGAAGAGGTCTCCGCCTCGACCTTGCCTTTCCCCGGCGGTGGTTCTGCTTATGCAGGCTTCGCGATAGGCATCAACGCTAACTCGGACAATAAGGAGCTGGCGAAGGATTTCATCAAATGGATGATGACCGCGGATGCGCAGTCCACGTTTGTAGAGGCGTTGTTCCCATCCGGTATCGCCACGGATACCGAGGTTCCCACGGAACTGGTCGAGGCAAATCCATGGATTGAGGCCTTCTACGAGCAGCTCGACAACTCATCCTCCGTAGTGATCCCGGGCTTCGAAACGCAGACACCGCAGATCCGCACCATCGTCCTCACCGAGATTGAGCGGATGCTGACCACCGGGGTGTCCGCGCAGGAGGCCATGGACGCAGCCCAGCAACAGGCTGAAGGCCTGGCTCCTTAGCCTTACGCAGGGTGCTGGGCAGGCATAACGGCCCAGCACCCTGCCCTATCGAGAGAACCGCGATGACTACCCACGCGCCCCCCAAAGAACGTGCAGCTGCCGCGACGCCACCGAAGGCCAAGCGCAGACGGTTCAGCTGGACACCCTACTTGTTCATCGGGTTAGCAGTGCTCTATCTGCTGTTGTTCGCCGTCCTTCCCTTACTTAAAGGCCTGGACCTGAGCTTCACCGATACGCGGCTGCTCAATCCGACAGGCGGTACCTACATTGGATTCGAGAATTATGAGCGGCTGCTGGGCAGCGGTGCTTTCTTCAAGTCCGTACTCACCACCCTGGTCTACACCGCTTTCACCGTCGTAGCCTCCCTGACCCTTGGAACCATCTCGGCGTTCGTCATTAACCGCATGTTTCCCGGACGCACGCTGGCACGCGCCATCATGGTCATGCCATGGGCAGTTCCTACGGTGGCAGTGGTACTGGTCTTCCGGTGGATCTACAACGATTCGTCCGGAGTAGCCAATGCCGCGACGACGGCAATGGGCCTTGGCGAACGGGGCTGGCTCACAGACCCTGATTACGGCATGCTCTCGGTGGTGGTTGCCACGGTCTGGAAAGTCACGCCGTTCGTGATGCTGGTTGTCCTGGCCGCACTCCAGTCCGTCCCGGAAGACCTTTACGAGGCCACCAGAATAGATGGCGCCGACAGCTACAGCACTTTCAAGCTCGTTGTATTGCCATTCCTGTTGCCAACCCTCCGTGTTGTCGGGCTGCTGATGACCATCTGGTCCTTCAGACGATTCGAGATCATCTGGCTCCTCACCGGCGGGGGCCCGGTGGACGCAACCACGACCATCGTTATTGACGTCTACCGACAGGCGTTCAACAACAGCCAGCTTGGACTTGCGGCTGCTCTCGGCATGTTGGGCCTGGTGTTGTCCCTGATTGTCACCGCCGTCTACTTCGTCCTGGAACTACGCTCCAACAAGCAGAACGGAGTCAACTCATGATCGGCCGTCGTCGTCTGGGCACCGGGATCAGGGCGCTGCTCGCGCTACTGCTGACCGTCCTGGCAGGTTTTCCCCTTTACTGGATCATCAATACCGCGATGACTCCAACGGATGTCCTCTTTCAAGGTGGACAGACTCTTGTGCCGGACTTCTCCCGCAGCCTGCAGGTGTTCTCAGTCCTCACCACTGATACGCCATTCCTGCGCTGGATGGCCAACTCGGCCTTCGTGGCCTTCGGCACCACCCTCCTGAGTCTCCTCATGGCGACGATGGGTGCCTACGCGCTTTCCAGGTACAAGTTCGTCGGCAAAGGACCCATGGGATTCCTCTTCTTCGCCACGCAGATGCTTCCCGAGGCACTGCTTGTCGTGCCGCTCTACTCCCTGTTCGCGACGCTGGGCCTACTCAACCAGTTGCACGGACTTGTTTTAGTCAATACCGCCTTTGCGATGCCGGTGGCGCTCTTCATCTTGAAATCAGCGATCGACAACATCCCCTATGAGCTCGAGGAATCAGCTCGGGTAGACGGGTGCAGCCCACTGAGCATCCTGCAGGTAATGGTTGTTCCGCTGGTTGCGCCGTCCATGGCTGCGGCCGCCGTCATCACCTTCTTCGATGGTTGGAACGAGTACCTGTTTGCCACGACCTTCATTGAGGACAGGTCGTCCTGGGTGGCCTCGACGGGCCTGGCGTCGTTCATCGGTGAATTCTCGACGCCGCTGGATACCGTCTTCAGCGCAGCTCTTGTGTTCACCATCCCGGCCGTCGTCTTCTTCCTTCTCATGCAACGCAAGATCGTTTCCGGACTTACCGCCGGATCAGTAAAGGGATAGTTCCATGCCAACTATTGAATTTGACCAGGTCAGCAAGAGTTTCTCGGGTAACACAGTGATCCAGGGCTTCGATGCAACCGTTCCCGACAAAGAGTTCCTGGTGCTCCTCGGCCCTTCAGGCTGCGGCAAGTCCACCATGCTCCGAATGATCGCCGGCCTTACCGACATCTCGAAGGGACAACTGAAGTTCGACGGCGTGGTGGTCAACGACCTGGAGCCGAAGAAGAGGAATATCGCCTTCGTTTTCCAGTCGTATGCGCTGTACCCGCACATGAGCGTGCGCGCCAACATCGGATTCCCCCTCATCATGGACAACTTCAAGATGTGGCACCACATCCCAATCGTTGGAGGATTCGCTCGCCGTTCCCTGATGAAGAGGAAGGACATAGCAGCGAAGATCAGCAATGTAGCGGAGATGCTGGAACTGACCGATTATCTGGACCGCCGGCCGAAGGCACTCTCGGGCGGCCAGAGGCAGCGCGTAGCGGTAGCGCGGTCCCTGATCCGGGAGCCGGCGCTGTATCTGCTGGATGAACCGCTGAGCAATCTGGACGCGAAGCTGCGAACCCAGATGAGGGCCGAGATTTCAGCACTCCACGACCGCGTGCAGAAGACCTTTGTCTACGTCACGCATGATCAGGTCGAGGCGATGACCATGGGAACGCGGATCATTGTGCTCAACGACGGTCTGGTACAGCAGTACGGAACCCCGAAGGAAATTTACGACCGGCCAGCCAATACCTTCGTAGCCAAATTCATCGGTTCGCCTCCTATGAACCTGATACCGGTCCACATGAATGGGACCACGATGGAGATGTTCGGTAACGAGCTCTCCTTCGCACCTCCCGCCGCCACCGGTTCCCAGCAAGTTCAATTGGGAATTCGCGCGGAGAAGGTCCATGTGCACACCGAAGCAGGGTCCGGAGGTTACTCCGCCAGGGTGATCACCGTTGAACATTTGGGATCGGAGACCGTAGTCGGCTTTAAATTTGGTTCCGAGGAACATACCGCGGAGGTTGGTGCGCGGGCGTCCCGTGATCTCTTCTACGCCAAGCTGGTCGGTGATGCCCGTCTGGAGCACGGCCAGTTGTGTAACGTGTCCTTCGACCAATCCGATGTCCTCTGGTATTCCACAGATAGCGGAGAACTGCTTGACAGCCCGCAGATGGCTTCCAGCTGATAATGCGAACGGAAGTTGGAGCCGGCATGACGAGATTGAAAACCTCTGAGGGTAAGCCCCCACCGTTGCTGTGTCTTGGCGAAACCATGGTCCTTTTGACCGCTGATGATGGCCCGTTGGAGGAGAACAGTCACGTTGGGATCCATGTGGGCGGGGCCGAAAGCAACGTAGCCAGTGGGCTGGCCCATCTGGGGCACGACGTCGAATGGTTCAGCAGGGTTGGTGACGATCCCTTTGGGCGCATCATCATGGACTTTCTCCGTGCCAGGGGAGTGGGGTTGGAGACGGTGGTTGTCGATACCGCACGGTCTACCGGCATCTATCTGAAGAACCGGGAAGCTGACACAAGCCGTGTGTTTTACTACCGGTCTGGATCCGCGGCGTCTGCAATGAGCCCAGAGGACCTTCCTTCCCTGAACCTGGAGGAACGGGCGTTATGCCACGTGTCCGGCATTACCCCCGCGCTCTCGACGACGGCCGACGCCCTGATGCAGCGGTTGGTTGTCGATCGCGAAGTTCCCGGATTGCTGGTGAGCTTCGACGTCAATTACCGGCCCGCCCTTTGGGATGTCGAGGACGCGGCGCCGCGTCTGCTTGAGCTCGCCCGTGGTTCGGACATTGTGGTGGTGGGTCGTGACGAGGCGGAGACATTGTGGGGAACCGCGCGGGCCCGGGATGTCCGGCAGATCCTGCCTGACATCCCTCACCTGGTGGTGAAGGATGCGGCTGTGGGGGCCACTCACTTCTCCGGTGACAAGGCGATCTTCGAGCCTGCGCTCAAGGCCGAGGTGGTGGACCCCGTCGGTGCCGGTGACGCCTTCGCCGCAGGCTTTTTGTCCGGCGTCGTCCGCGGCCTTGGAGTGCCGCGAGCGCTGCGTCTGGGCCATCTGATGGCTGGCCTCACCTTGCAGCATGTCAGCGATCTGCCGACGCTTCCTTCTGCAGCGGCCATATTGTCCCTGAGCGATGCCAGCGCCGAAGAGTGGGCTGGTATCTCCTTGAGCAGTACGCATCTGGACGACCTCGAGGGCTTCATACGGAAAGGACATGCGAATGTCAGCTGAAATCGGAACTCTCATCGAGGGCCAACCTGTCATGGCGATTCTCCGGAACATGGATGCCAAACGCGCGGTTGAGCTGGCGTCTCGCGCCTGGGATCTGGGAATCGACCTGGTGGAAGTGCCCATCCAGTCCCCTGATGCTCTTCCCTCCCTGGAAGCTGTCGTCAGGGCTGGAGCAGAACGGGGAAAGCTCGTTGGTTCCGGAACCATCGTCACTGTCGAGCAGGTCCGGCAAAGCCAGGAACTCGGAGTGGCTTTCACTGTGGCACCGGGACTGGACGAGGAAGTGGTCCGGTTGTGCCGCGAGGTCGGCATGCCGCATCTGCCGGGTATCTCCACCCCCAGCGAGATACAGTCTGCGGTTCGTCTTGGCTGCCATGTGGTGAAGGCATTTCCGGCGTCCGTGTTGGGTGCTGAGTGGTTCAAGGCAATGCAGGGACCGTTCCCCGCGGTCACCTTCGTTGCCACCGGCGGCATCGACGCGACGAACGCGGCAGAGTTCCTCAACGCCGGCGCACAAACGGTGGCCGTCGGCTCAGCTCTCGCGGATGAACGCCAGCTGGATCTGATCAGCGAGATTCTTGGCGCCAGAGCTGGAACGGATAACTGATCATTCTGATGACCCACTTCAGTAGGTCCACGTGACGAGCAGAGTGCTTACTGTCTCCGCAGCTCAGCTTGGACCTGTCCCACGTTCAGCAACGAGGGCCCAGACACTTTCGCGATTGATCAGCCTGCTGGAGAAGGCTGCACTGGATGGCACACAACTGGTTGTCTTTCCGGAAGCCGCGCTGACCCCCTTCTTCCCCCATTGGCTCGTGACCGGGGATGAGGAGCTTCATGCCTATTTCGAGGCCAGCTTGCCCAACCCGGACACTCAGGCGCTGTTCGACGCCGCACGTGAATTAAAGGTTGCTTTTGTCCTCGGCTATGCCGAACGCACGGTTGAAAACCAGCTGTTCAACACGGCAGTACTGGTCGATGAACGGGCCGAGATTCTTCACAAATACCGGAAGATCCACCTCCCAGGATTCAAGGAAGTACAGCACGGCGCTCCGTTCCAAAACCTTGAAAAGCGGTACTTCGAGGTGGGGAATCTTGGTTTCGGTGTGCGGACTTGGGCGAATACGAAGGTTGGGCTGGCTATCTGCAATGACCGGCGGTGGCCGGAGACCTACCGGCTACTGGCGCTCGGTGGAGCGGAATTGGTCTGCCTTGGGTACAACACCCCAGCATTGACACCACATCTGCCTGAGAGCGATGCACTGGTGGACTTCCACAACCACCTGTCGATGCAGGCAGGCGCCTACCAGAACTCAATGTGGGTTGTAGGTACTGCCAAAGCAGGCACAGAGGAAGGCGTTGCTCAGATAGGCGGCACCGCTATCATCGCGCCTTCGGGCGAAATTGTTGCCACAGCGCAGACGTTGGAAGATGAGCTGGTGACAGCGGAAATCGACCTTGACATGGTCACCCGGTACCGGCGCGATGTCTTCAATTTCTCCCATCATCGGCGGCCTGAGCATTACGGAGCCATCGCTCAGCCCTTTGCAGGCTAATTTCTCTGACCGAGCGCGAGGGGACGGCAGCGCTACTCAGATGAGCGCGGTCCCGCGGAAGCAGGTGGTGGTTGCGCCGCCCACCCAGACAGCGCCGTCGTCGTCCGCCGTGATGGTGATGCTGCCCGCCCGGCCCAGCCGGGAGCCCTGGGAGACGCGGTAACCGTCGGCAACTGCGCCGGTGCGTGTGAGCCACTGCCCGACCGACGCGTTCATGCTGCCACACACCGGATCCTCGGCGACGCCGACCGCAGGGGCGAATGTGCGCATCTCGAAAGCGTGCTCGGCGCCTTCCGGGTATGCGCCGATGGCGCCGATCATCGCCGTCGGAATCTGCGACAGGTCCGGCTCGAGGCTGAGGACCTCCTCCGCAGTGGCAAGCCGGATGCCCGCCCAGCCGGGCCCGTTGTCCACCCACTGGTGGGACAGCACCTGGTCACGCTCGATGCCGAAGGCGCTGACGACGGCGGCGAGATACTCCTCGTCGAGGTCGCCGCTACGTTGGGTGGGCGGAGCAGCGAAGGAGAGGACGCCGGCGTCGTGCTTGAGGGTGACCAGCCCGGCCGTGCATTCCTGGACGACGACGCCGGCGCGTTGCGGACGACCGCCGTCCTCAAGCCAGGCGTGGGCGGAGCCGAGCGTGGGGTGTCCAGCGAAGGGAAGTTCGCCACCGGGGGTGAAGATGCGGACGCGGTAGTCGGCGTCAGGCGTGGTTGGTGGCAGGAGGAACGTGGTTTCGGAGAGATTGGTCCAACGGGCGACCTGCTGCATGGTGTCGGCGTCCAGGCCGTTTCCGTCCAGTACGACGGCGACCGGGTTGCCGAGATAAGGGGTCGAGGAGAACACGTCGACCTGGGCGAAGGGACGGGGAGTTGCCATGGCCCCAGTGTGTCAGGGCTGGCAGGATTTCGCTCGCCCCCGCCGTCGTTGTTCCGGAGGCTTCGTGCCCACCTGCACGGTGGGATATCGATCGAAATTGTCCAATGCGTCAGATGATCGTGCGCGGATGAACTGATCGATCGATCATGAGCTCCCGCCGGGAGAAGCCAGGACCGCGGGGGAGAGCCCCTTTCGCCCAGCGGCTGACCCGCGTAGAGTCGCCCGCATGGCTGGCACACTGGTACGTCCCCGTAATGGCAAGATCCTCGCTGGAGTCTGCGCGGCAATCGCTGCGGGCTTCGGCCTGCCCAAGTGGCTGGTCCGGTTGGGCTTCGTCATCTTCGGACTGGTGGGCGTGGGGGAGCTGGTCTACGTCATCCTGTGGATCGTGCTGCCGAAGTCGGATCGGTAGTCTCAGAAAGCTCCTCACGGTTTACAACAATGGGTTGAACTAGTCGTGTACACTTCGGCCATGTCCAGTGCATCCATGCAGACCCGCCTTATGGCGATCTTCGCGTCCCTCTTCGCCGTTGTCGCGCTTGTTGCAGGGTGCACAGGCCCGTCGCCGGATGATTCCCCCGACCCCGCCGCCCTGTTGGAAGAGTCGAGTGAGACCACCAAAGGGCAAAGCAGTGCACATCTCGCGCTTACGGTTGAGGGCGAAATCGACGGATTGCCGGTCGAACTCGTCGAGGGCGATCTCACACAGACCCCGGCGGTGGCTGCCCAGGGCACACTCGACATGACGTTCCTCGGCCAACCGCTCAAAGGTGTCGAGTTCGTGGTCTTCGACGGCGACCTCTGGGCCGCCATCACGTCGGGAGGCAGCGTGACCAACTTCGGACCGGCATCCGAGATTTACGACGTCGCGACGATCCTGGACCCTGACGCCGGGCTGGCCAACGTGCTCGCCAACTTCTCCGACGCCGCGATCGACGGCGAGGAGGCCGTCGAGGGCGTGAACTCGGTACGCATTACTGGAAACGTCACCGCGGACGCGGTCAACAAAATCTCCCCGCAGATCGCGGCCACCGGGCCCGTGCCCGGCACCGTCTGGATCTCTGAGGATGACAACCGCGAACTGATGCAGGTCCAGTTGGAGCCCAGCCCTGGTAACAGCGTCACGATGACCCTGTCCAAGTGGGGCGAACCGGTCACCGTCGACGATCCGGCAGAGTGATTCAGGGCCCGCCCCCGGCAGTCAGGCGGGTGCCGACCAACCGCCGCATGGCGATAAGTGCGGCCAGTCTGGCAGTGGCGCTGGGAGCGCTCGACACCTACGTGGTGGTCACGATCATGACCGACATCATGCGCGACGTCGGCATTGGTATTAATCAGCTCCAGCGGGTCACCCCGATCATCACCGGCTACCTGCTCGGGTATATCGCGGCGATGCCGCTACTCGGCCGGGCGTCGGACCGGTTCGGGCGGAAGATGCTCATTCAGGTCAGTCTGGCCGGCTTCGCGCTCGGATCGGTAGTCACGGCACTGTCAGCCGATCTCACGGTGTTGGTCATCGGCCGCGCTCTCCAGGGCGCCGCCAGTGGCGCGCTGCTGCCGGTGACGATGGCCCTGGCCGCCGAACTGTGGGTTGCGCGCAACCGCGCAGCTGTGCTCGGCGGCATCGGTGCCGTACAGGAACTGGGCAGCGTGCTCGGTCCGGTGTACGGCATCGTCCTGGTCGGGCTGTTCCAGCATTGGCAGGCCATTTTCTGGGTGAACGTGCCGCTCGCAGTGCTCGCGATGGTGATGATCCATTTCAGCCTGCCCGGCCGGCAGGAAACCGATGATCCTCAAAAGGTCGACGTGGTGGGAGGCCTCCTGCTGGCCGTCGCCTTGGGCCTGATTGTGATCGGGCTCTACAACCCCGAGCCGGACGGCAAGGCGGTGTTGCCCAGCTGGGGAATGCCGGTGCTGATCGCGGCGGCCGTGGTGAGCGTCGCGTTCTTCGTCTGGGAGAGGTTCGCCCGCACCCGGCTGCTGGAACCGGCAGGAGTGCACCTCAGACCGTTCCTGGCGGCACTCGGCGCGTCCATGGCCGCGGGAGCCGCGCTCATGGTGACGCTGGTCAACGTCGAGCTGTTCGGTCAGGGTGTCCTGGGCAAGGACCAGAACGAGGCCGCATTCCTGCTGCTACGTTTCCTCATCGCGCTGCCGGTTGGGGCGCTACTCGGTGGATGGTTGGCCACGCAGATCGGCGACCGGATCGTCGCGTTCACCGGCCTGCTCATCGCGGCCGCGGGTTATCTCCTGATCTCGAAATGGTCCGTCGATGTGCTGACGACGCAACACGATCTTGGGCTGTTCACCCTGCCGACACTGGACACCGATCTGGCGATCGCCGGCCTGGGTCTCGGCCTGGTGATCGGTCCGTTGACGTCCGCCACGCTTCGGGTGGTGCCCGCCGCCCAGCACGGAATCGGGTCGGCGGCGATCGTCGTTGCCCGAATGATCGGCATGCTGCTCGGCATCGCGGCGCTGAGCGCATGGGGCCTCTACCGGTTCAACCAGCATCTGGCCAGCCTGCCCGCCAGTACGGACGGCACACTCGAGGAACGGTTATTGGCCGAAGCTGGCCGGCTCCGTGAAGCTTACGCCCTGCAGTACGGCGAAATATTCTCGATCACCGCGGTCGTGTGTGTGGTGGGCGCGGTACTGGGACTGCTGATCAGCGCGCGGGACGAGCATGCCGAGGAGCCGCAGCCAGACGTAGCGAAAGACCTCCGGGAGCGATAGGGCCCTGCTCTCCCACCCCGGTAGGGCTGCCGGAGGACTTACCTGCACTCCGGCTTCTGTGCGCGAATGTCGCCATACGGAGGCCCGCACTACTGATCGTGGATCAGTAGTGGTCGCATGCCTGTGAAACGACGACGTGCGTGTCGGTCACAAGGTAGACGAGACGGTGCGCCTCATCGATTCGCCTGGACCAGGCGCCCGACAGGATGTGCTTGAGCGGCTCGGGTTTGCCGATACCGGCGAACAGGTCCTGCAGGAGGTCCTGGATCAACAGGTTAATTCGCTTCAGTTCCTGTCCTGGCCTTGCCTTGCCAGTAGGTGCAGTCCTCCGACCCGTTCCGGTCGAATGCGAGCTGTCGGCTCACGCCTCGTGGACTCGGAAACGCGGCGGTAGACCGGTGTCAGGAAAGCCAGGTAACGCGGCCACGATAATGACGATTCCCGCGATCAGGAAGATCAACGCAATCCCCCGCGAGGTGCCTTCGCCGAGTAGCGGCCCGAGTTGGGAGGACCCTTCGGCGGCAGTTTTGGTTGGTCAAGGGTGGACCTCAGGAGGATCCGGTGCTGTACTAAGGGCAACTAGCCATTTTCAACGCCCCCTTTGATGGTTGATTTTCGTGGAAGGTGTGACCGTGAAAGATTGCGGAACGTTGCGTGAAGATCTCCGCCGACGGTGCAGGCGAAGCGAAGGCCACCTGCCGAATAAGCGCTTCCCACAAGCAACGGATGGGTGAATGAAACATCAAAAGCCCGTTGCTGGCCGGCGGTTGTTTTCCGCGGCATGCGTCCTGGTTCTTGCTGGGGGTGCGGCCACCATTGGTGTGGGCCTTCAAGGGGATGCCCTCGCCGGTTCTGCCGTTTCCCAGTCCGCTGTGGCGCCGTCAGCGCCTCCCACCGTCACGCCGACGACGACGGTAGCGCCAGCACCAACGGCGCCGCCCGCGCTGCCAGCACCAACGGCGGTACCCGCGCCGCCAGAGCCGCCAGAGCCGCCAGAGCCGGCTGCTCCGGTGGGGCCAGTATTGCCAGCTTCGGCCCCAGTCAGCACGGCGATCGAAACCATCGGGGTGGACTCCGCTTTAATGGTGTTGGGTAAAGAGGACGATGGGACCGTGGAGGTCCCGCCCGGAGATGCCGATTCGCCTGCAGGGTGGTACGAGAACTCGCCCACGCCAGGAGAGGTCGGATCCTCCGTCATACTCGGTCACGTCAACTCGACCCAGACCGGTGTCGGGGTGTTTTACCGGCTACCTGAGTTGAAGGCCGCCGATCAGGTTTCCGTCACCCGCGCCGACGGTACAGTCGCCGTTTTCGAGGTATATCGTGTGGACACCTACGATAAGGAAAAGTTCCCCACGGTGGATGTCTATGGGTACGTTGATCGTGCCGAGCTGCGGTTGATTACCTGCGGAGGCTACGACCCCTCCAACGGAGAGTTCGACCAGAACATCGTGGTCTACGCCCACTTGATTTCCAGCCACCCTGCCTGAGCAGAAAATCAACCTGCAAATAATAAATTAGTCAGCACCCTTGTATTTGCCCCGTCCGTCAAGAATGATCATCCCTACACGGGAACATGCCTCAGGCGCTGTTAGGGATCCGTCTAGGGTATCTCCCACGGTTTCTCATGGACGGGTAGGTGCTAGGCAATGTTTGATCAGAAATTTATTACCAAGGCTATTTCCAGGAGCGCGGAAAATCAGCTTGATCGCCGCCGCTTTTTCCGAACTGCTGGTATAGCTGGCCTTGGTGTTGGTTCGGCGGCGTTGATGGCAACCACGGCCGGACCCGCGAACGCGCAGCCTATGGATGCGGAAGGCCCGAGCGATTCAGCAATACTGAACTTCGCCCTGAACCTGGAATACCTCGAAGCTGAATTCTATTTGCGAGCAGTGTATGGAGAGGGTCTTTCGTCGGACTTGATCGGAGGAACTGGTACCCCGGGCGAGGTAACCGGCGGTCATGCTGTCCCGTTCAAAACTAAGAACATTGAGCAGTATGCACGGGAAATCGCGGAGGATGAAAAAGCTCACGTCGCCTTCCTGCGCACAGCCCTGGGAGGCGCGGCCGTGTCGCGTCCTGCCATTGATATTGGTGCCAGCTTCACCGCGGCCGCTGTAGCGGCAGGACTGATTAAAGAGGGGGAACCCTTCGATGTGTATGAAAAGGAGGAGAACTTTCTGCTTGGCGCGTTCATCTTCGAAGATGTCGGAGTCACGGCATACAAGGGTGCTGCACCGCTGATCGACAGCAAGGTTTTCCTTGAGGCTGCTGCGGGGATTCTTGCCGCCGAGGCATATCACTCGGGAATTATCAGAACCACATTGTATGGGCTTGATCTCGCCGCCCCGACAGTAAACATTTCGGACCTTCGCGACAGCGTCGACGGCCCCGAGGATGTCGATCAGCCCATCATCCTCAACGACACTGCCAACCTCGTGCCTCTGGATGCCAACGGCATTGCCTTCAGCCGCACCCCGGGCCAGGTCCTGAACATCGTCTACCTGACGCCGGAGCCAGTACGCTCCGGCGGGTTCTTCCCCAACGGCGTAAACGGTGCCCTCAATGGCAGCGGAAACCTCGGCCCCGCACCGGAAGGGGATTTCCCCGCTGGCGCACCTGGCACTGGAGTGCAAGGACCCAATGCCGGACAGGGCGGCGGACAGCCAGACATGGGACTCATCGGGCTCGGTGCTGGAGCGGCGCTGGCTGCTGGAGCAGCCCTGGCTGTGCAACACAAGATGGGAACCAAAACTGCTACCGAAAACACTTCCGTAAACTCCGACTAGCAGCCGGGTTTCAAAGGCACTCCCAATAGAGGATTGTCCTTCAGCAATCCTCGCAGATGACCCTCATGCAACCACCAACCCGGACATGAGGGTCATCTGTTTTTTGTTGGCCTGAGATGGTTCCGTGTTCGCTCAGAAGCCCTGCGGCTGCCGCACAACGACGTCGACGCTATCACCGTGCTGGACCCTTACCAGTGCCGTTCGTCGCTTTGAACTATTACCCGGCAACAAGTCAGCTCACGCTCAATTACCTCTCCATGCAGGCCCGCAGATGCTTTATCCCGTCCCTGATCCTCGACTTGACGGTCGGCAGTGGTACGCAGAGGTG
Organism: Arthrobacter sp. TRD_SC_6; assembly: GCF_055361185.1. NCBI lineage: Bacteria > Bacillati > Actinomycetota > Actinomycetes > Micrococcales > Micrococcaceae > Arthrobacter > Arthrobacter sp. TRD_SC_6. Next base: position 325,262 of record NZ_CM143953.1, on the reverse strand, counting down.
CTCGGCTACTTCTTTGTAGGTAAGGCCGCGGTAGAAGGCGAGGGTGATCGCTTCACGTTGCAGGGCTGAGAGCCTACCCAGGTATTTGACGACGTCCTGTGCTTCCAGGCGGTCGCCCACGGTTTCCGCGACAACGTCATATTCCACGCCCAGGCTGGTGCGGTTCCAGTGGGCTTCCCGGTTTGTGTGGGCTCGTTCGCTACGCACCTTGTCGACTGCCCTGCGGTGGGCGATGGTCATCAACCATGCCATCGGGCTACCCGTGGAGGGGTCATATTTGTGGGCTTCCTGCCACACCATCAGATAGGCGTCCTGGGTGGAGTCCTGAGCCATCACGGGGTCCACAAGGATGCGTCGGGCCAGTGCGTAGACCCGGCGGGATGTCAGTTGATAGAAGGCTGCGAAGGCGTGCTGGTCGCCCTGCGCGGTTTGTTGGAGGAGCTCGGCCAGGTGTCTCAGCGCAACTTGTTCGACGGAAGCAGCGTGTCCATGCCTGTTCATGACGGGATCCCTTATCGGTAACACGCCGTGCGGTCAAACGGTAAAGAGGTGAACAGCAGGGAACGGTAACCGGGTCCGTCCTTCGTTCAACATACCTTTGCCTACATTCAAGGGCCACTCTTGCGTCATGTGCCGACCGTTCATTCACATTGAGCTTCCGCGAATGCGGGCCCATCCAATAGACAGTCTGCGTACGAATATCCCTTTGCGTGACCGCGCCACAAGCAAACTGACACTGGAGGTTGCTCGATGACTGAAGTTACCGCCCATCACGGGTTGTTCAAGGACACGAATCTGCACGTCGACGACACCGGTGGGTCCGGACGGCCCGTCGTTCTCATCCATGGGTGGCCGCTCTCCGGGGAGTCATTCAAAGCCCAAATTCCCGCCCTGCAGCAGGCCGGTTGCCGGGTGATCACGTATGACCGCCGCGGTTTTGGGCGCAGCGACAAGCCAGACTCCGGTTACACGTACGACACCCTGACAGAGGACCTTCGTGCCCTTCTTGAGCAGTTGGACCTCACCGACGTCACACTGGTCGGATTCTCAATGGGTGGAGGGGAAGTAGCCCGATACTTCAGCAAGTACGGCGCCGAACGCCTGCGTAGTGTCGTCTTCGCCTCAGCGGTTCCCCCTTACATGATGCAAACCGAGGACAACCCCGACGGACCTTTGACCGAAGAAGCGGCCGCCGGCATGACCAAGGATCTCACCGAGGATGAAGACTCGTTCTATGACGGGTTCACTACGGAGTTCTTCTCCGTCAACGGCGAACTCAAGGTCACCGAAGAGCAGCGTCAGGAGGCCCTGACCCTGTGCAAGCAGGCAGACAAGAAAGCGGCCCTCGGGTGTATGGAGGCCTTCGGGACAACCGACTTCCGCGATGACCTGCTCATAGTAACGGTGCCTGCTCTCATCCTCCATGGTGCAGGCGACGCGACAGTCCCCTACGAAGGGTCTGGTCAGCGCACCCACGCCGCCCTGCTCGGCAGCGACCTGCACGTCATCGAAGGGGCGCCCCACGGGTGTAACGTCAGCCATCCGGACGAGTGGAATAGCGCCCTCATCACGTTCCTCGCTAAGTAACTCGCCGCACCACGCAAACGAACGGCTACCACCCCTGCGGGTGGTAGCCGTTCGGCATTACAGCGCCGGTTGCACTGATGGCGAATGAGCACCGTGAAAAAGCTTCTCGCACCGCTAGCCGCCACCGTCGCATTAGCAGCCGGGTTGGGCATCGCCACCCCTGCCGGCGCAGCTGACAGATTCTTTCCTGCTGCTTGTTCAGTCTCAGTCCGCATTGCGTGCGTGTCGCGGCAGGAAGAACGCTGCGACGAGGGCGACGCCTGCGATGACAGCGCCGACGGTGAATGCAGCGCGGGCACCATCGGCGATAGAGGCGGCGTCGGTGCCGCCAGCGCTCGAGCTGAGAACGGCGACGAGTACTGCCAGACCGGCCGCGCCGCCGAGCTGATGGATGGTGTTGAGTGCGGCGCTTCCGTGTGGGGTCAGGGCGCTGGGGAGGGACCCCAGCGACATGGTGAAAAGAGCGACCCAGGTGAAAGCTTGTCCGATGCAGATGAACACATAGGTGGCCAGGACCACCCACATCGAGGTGTTCTCAGTGAAGGTCGTCATGAACAACCAACCGATACCGACGACGAAGGCTCCCGGGATCGCAAGCCCACGAGCTCCGATGCGGTCGTAGTAACGGCCGACGAGGAGGGACACGATCCCGATCGTCACCCCGCCGGGCACCATGAGCAGCCCGGTCTCCAACGAACCGAATCCCATAGATTCCTGCAGGACCAGGGGGAGCAGGGTGGCGAGGCTGAAGGCACCCACCACCAGGAACACGAAGACGATCACGGGCCGCGCGAACGCAGCATGCGTGAAGATCCGCATATCCAGGACGGCCGCGTCATGGCGCTGCAGCCGGAGCTGCCGCACCACGAATGCTGCAATACCTACGAGGCCCAGCGGGATCGCGATCCAGAACGCAGCAGAGAGATGGCCATCACTGGATTCGCCGGCGCTTGCCAGGCCGTAGACCAGTGCGCCGAACCCGATCGCGGAGAGCACCAGCGACAGTGTGTCAAAGCCGATGCGCCGCGGCGTGGTGAGGTTCGGCATCTTAATCGCCCCGATAATGAGGGCGAGGAGTGTCAGCGGCAGGATGATAATGAACAGCCACCGCCAGCTCAGCTGCGACATCACGATCCCGGAAAAGGCGGGGCCGAGGGCGGGCGCGACGGCAGTCACCGCGGTGACCAATGCCATCATCTGTCCGCGACGAGAGGGCGCGACGAGACCGATCGACGTCGTCAGCAGCAGCGGAACCAACACCGCCGTACCGAGGGCTTGCACGATCCGGCCGGTAAGCAGTAGCTCGAAGCCCGGAGCGGCCGCCGAGACCGCGGTGCCGAGGGAGAACAGTCCGACGCTGACGATGAAGATTGTCCGAAGCTGGAACCGCTGCATGATGTACCCGGTGGTGGGGATGATCACCGCCAGGGTGAGGGCGTAGCCAGTGGTGAGCCACTGCCCGGTCGTAGCCGTGATGTTGAGGTCGTCCATGATCTGTGGCAGTGCCACCCCGATGACCATCTCGGACAGGACCGCCACGAATGCTGAGAAGGCCAGGACGGAGATTGTCAGAACCTCTCCCGGAGACAATTGCTTCGTTGGAGCCGGGATGGCCGCGATCGGACCGGTCACTGCTCCTTGAGGGTCGGCGATTATGCCAATATGCCCTGTTGCAGGAGCGAGGTGCGTGTCATTACTCATGAAATGTCGACTCCGAAGTGCTTGTGTAATTAGGGAAGTTTTGGGGGTTTGACTGCCACTAGGATCACGGCGCCGAGCACGGATGCGAGACCGCCGAGGACCAGGGCGGTCTGTACGCCCGCACCGTCGACGAGGAGCCCACCGAGGAACGCGCCGAGAGCGACCGCAACCTGGAACACACCTGTCTGGAGTCCGCCGATACTTTCGAGGCGGCTCGGTTCGGCGCGTGCGAGCCAGGTCGAGATGACCGTCGGCAGGGCACCGAATCCGGCACCCCAAAGAGCGGCGGCGACGAAGAGGAGAATAGGACTGCCACCCATGTACACGAAGGCGATCATCGCGAGACCGAGGACGAGCGGGAAGATCAGTGCCGCGATACGCAGGGTGCGGTCGGCGAGAGGTCCGGCGATCAGGTTGCCGCCTACAATCCCGAGGCCGTACACCAGGAGCAGGACGGCGAGCTGCTCCGGCTCGAGGCCGCCCACGTCGGTAGCTGCAGGACGGATGTAGGTGAATCCGGCGAAGTGACCTGCGCCCATCAGGGCCATGGTGAACAGGCAGAGCAGAACCAGTCGGGAGTGAAGTGTCTGTACCAGGGGCCGGAATCCGCCCGAAGGGCCGGCGAGGATTGAGGGCAGGGCGATGAATTGGATGATGATGGCGATGACGCCCACGCCCGCAGCCAGGGCGAATACCGCGCGCCAGCCCCATATTTCACCGAGTAGCGTGCCGAGTGGAATGGCGGCGACCGTGGCCAGTGTCACACCTACGTTCACGATCGTCAGACCCAGTCCGATTTTTGACGCTGGAACCAGGCGCGCGGTGATGGAAATTGCCAGGGCCCAGAACCCACCGATAGCAATGCCCAGCAGGATGCGGGCGGTGAGGAGGATCGGGTAGGTCGGCGCAATCGCCACCAGCACGTCGGATATGACGGCAAGCGCCGAGAGGATGATCATCAGGTGCCGGCGGTCCATGCGCGACAACAGGACGGGGATGGTGATGCCGGAAATGGCTGCGACGATGGCGGTGATGGCGACGGATTGACCGGCCACACCCTCTGTCACCCCCAGGTCTGCGGCGACCCGGGAGAGAAGGCTTGCAGGTAGGAATTCGGCCATCACGAGGGCGAATACGCCTACGCTCAGCGATGCCACTCCCGCCCATGATGTTTTCGGCGTTGGGCTTGCGTTGTTGGACGGTGATCCGCTACTGCCGACCTCCTGTATGGCTGTCGCGTCATGAGAAGTCATTCGTTATTCATTCTGGCTTGAGGGTGGGGATGGGTTGGGTGAAGTTCGGGGGAGCGTCAGTTGTAGCAGGCACGGTTGATGGCGACGAGGAACTTGCCGTCCGGCCTGCCGCCGGCGGCGATGTACCCGCCGATTGCGTCCATGGCCAGATCCCGGCGCTGGGGGACGCGTTCCTTCTCGGCGCCTGCCAACAAGGCAGGGACCTGCTCGCGCGTAGGATCCGTGCAGTAGACGGGGGCACCGGGCTGCTGACGCCAGGACTCGGCGAGGACTCCGGCATCGACAGCGTCGAAGCCGGTCTGCTCGACCAGGGACATCGCGAGGTTCCGGTGATCGTCGTGATCGGATGCCACTGGAATGGCGACTCGGCCTGCGTTACCGGCCTCGGTGGCCTTGGCGTCGAAGGACTGGGATGTGATGGCGTTCCAGGCTTTGGTGATGGGGCGGCCAAACAGATCGGACAACCACATGCTCTCGGGTTGTCCCTCAGTGAAGGCGGGGATGATGCCGTCGCGGGCCGGGTAGTAGTTTGACGTGTCGATAACGACTGCCGCCTCGGGCGCGCGCCGGACGTGAGCGGCGATGTCCTCGTTGCGGTTCATCGGGACAGAGACGATCAAGACGTCAACGTCGGTGGCCGCTTCGGAAGCGGTGACGGCTCGTGCGCCGGTGCTCAATGCGGCGGCGTCGATCGTTTCCGGGCCGCGGGAGTTCGCGATCGCGACGTCATGTCCATTACGGCTGAGCCGCCGAGCGATGGTCGAGCCGATCGAGCCCGCGCCGATGATTCCGATTTTCATGCTTCTCCTCTTTCGATTCCTGTCATTTCATTCTCAACCTTGCCATTAGTGTGAAGGTCAAATCGAGAATGAAGCCCGGCCCGGAGCCCGAGGTCATGAGTGCGCGCAAAGCAGAGGGTCGCTAGTGCAGGGATCGATATTGGCCCCGGAAGTACAGCAAAGGATCAGGGTTTTCGTCTGGGTAGGTTCCTAGTTCGATAACGCGTCCGAGCACGATGAGGTGGTCGCCGGCGTCGTGTTCGGCCCAGATTGTGCAGTCGAGCCAGGCCACGCCTCCATCGAGGATTGGGTTGCCCTGTGCTGTTGGAGTCCACTGGATATCTGTCCACTTGTCGGCGCCTTGCCGAGCGAACTGGTTGGATACTGCTTCCTGATTCCGTGTTAGGACGTTTACTGTGAAGGTCCCGGTGTCCCGGATCTTCGGGTAACTGGTGGAGGTTTTCATGACGCTGAAGGACACCAGCGGCGGGTCGACGGAGACACTGTAGAAGGACTGGCAGGTGAACCCGACCGGTCCCTGGTCATCGTGACCGGTAATGATCGTGATGCCCGACGCGTAACTGCCGACGGTATTGCGGAAGAGACTCTGATCGATGTTCTGGCTGTGGGTGTCAGCGGTCGTCGTCATTCGGTGGGGTTCGCGAGTCGCGCGTCCAGGCCGTACTGGTCCGGGGCGCCGAGGTGATCACGGAGGGTCGAGCCTTCGTAGTCGTCATGGAACAGACCGCGCTCTTGTAGTAGAGGGACAACTTCGTCGACGAAGGTGTCAATCCCGTCCTCGTAGACATCGATGGATACCCAGAAGCCGTCGCAGGCGCCCGCTTCGAACCATTCCTCCATGTGGTCCGCAGTGACGGATGCCGGGCCAACGGGGGTTGGATGGTAGTCGATGACCCCATGAGCGAGGATGTCGCGGAGCGTCCATCCTTCGCGGGCGACTTCGAGTGCCCGCGTGGATCGGGGATCGAAGGGACTGGGTCGGGCCCCTGCCAGCTGGGCGGGCCTGAGTGGCTCGTCGATCTGGCTCGCATCGAGAGTCAGTCCCAGCATTGAGCCGAGGTAGGGCACGAGAGCCGGGGCGGCTTGATCGCCGAGGGCTACGCGGCGGTCAAGGGCTGCCCGTTTGGTGGCGGCGATGGCAGGCATGACTCCAGCGATGAACTTCACCTCGTCAGGGTTACGTCCGGCCCTGCGCGCTGCGTCCCGGATGGCTTCACGCTGGGCGCGCGCGTCCTCAATGGTGAACACGGCGCCGATGACTGCGCTGGCGTACCGACCAGCAATCTCGAGGCCGTTCGCGCCTCCGCCGGCCGAGAAGACCACGGGTTGGCCCTGCTCCGAGGGTGGGATGGGGAGCGGTCCCCGGGAGGAGACGTAGTGTCCCTGCAGGTTGATGGCCTCGATCTTCTCCGGATCGATGAACCGAGCGTTCGTCGTGTCCCTGATCCATGCGTCCTGTTGCCAGCTACCCCAGAGAGCCTGCGTGATCTGGATGGTTTCGTGCGCCCGCTGGTAGCGCTGCGGTCGGGGCGCTATTTCCTGCCCGAAGTTCGCGGCGGACGCGGGGTCGCTGGTCGTCACGGCGTTCCACCCAGCTCGGCCGTGGCTCATCACGTCCAGGGCCTTGAATTGGCGGGCGAGGTTGTAGGGCTCATTGAAGGTCGTGGAGCCTGTCGCTACGAGGCCGATGCGCTCGGTCGCGCGGGCTATGGCTGCCAGCGTCAGCATGGGTTCCAGAGTTAGCATGGGCGCTTCCTGAACGCCATCTGCTTTGTACGCAAGGAAGTCGGGCAGGAACAGGAACGCAAACTTTCCCCGTTCGGCGGCCTGGGCGTACCGCACCTGCGCGTCGAAGTCGGTGTAGTTGGCTGGATCTACGCCCTCGGCGCGCCAAGCCGAGCCGTGGGCGCCATATCCGTTGCCGAGCTGCAGGCCGAGAATCATTTTTGAGGAGGAGGAAGAAGTCACCCATCTATCGTCAACCTTCTCACTAATGGCAAGGTCAAATCGTGGGCGTGTTGCTACGCCGGCTGCCGTTCCGTAATGATGCTTCTCTTGCTGCCAGCGGCCTCCAGGGCATGAATGTAGCGGGTGACAGCGTCCCGGTTCTGGGAAAGGACGTCAATCTTGTGGGACATTCGATCCCGCTCGTGCCGCAGGATCTCCAGGAGTTCCGGGTCCGCGTCGTTGACGATGACTGTCTGCGGCTGATTTAGGCATGGGAGGATATTTCCGATGATCCTGGTCGGGATGCCTGAGTCGATGAGCCCGCGGATCTTGGCGACGCGGTCCACAAGGTACTCGTCGTACTCCCGGTAACCATTGTCGAGGCGGCGTGGTGTCACCAAGCCTTGCTCCTCGTAATACCGCAGCATGCGGGCCGGTACACCGGTTTTCTGTTCCAGTTCGCCTATACGCAAAAGAAGCCTCCTGTAGATCGCGTCGTAAGGCCGTCCAAGGCCTCACACAAGTGTAAAGGTTGCGGGCGGGTAACTACATCGAAGTGCAGTGCTGCGGCTGCATCGCGGACTCTGCTAGCTGGCGAAACGAAACTGTTCACCCCGCGTTCCAATACAAGTACACCGTTCTCGTAATTCCCGGTCATCTTCCACGGTTTGAATACATACGTTCTCGTTATTCGAAAAACGTTCCCGTGAAAGGGCCATCATGCGCCACCGCACCGTTCCTGCTTTGGGCATTCTCAGCATCAGCGCCGTCCTCGCGCTCACAGGTTGCCAGACAGCCGCCTCCGAGGCAAGCACCGCAACCGACACCGAAGCCCCCATCACCATCGCCACCATCCCGCTCGGTGACGATCCCACACAAGCCAACCCCATCGAAGCCTTCGCCGAACTCGTCGAGAAGGAGACCGGCCGCCCCGTCGAGGTCACCGATGTTCCCGATTACCTCAGCGTGGTCGAAGCCATCCGCGCCGACCACGTGGACATCGGCATCATGAGCGGCTTCCCCTCAGCGCTCGCCGTCAACACCGGCGAAGTGGATGCGCTCATGGCGTGGGCCGGCAGCGACAAGCCGGTCTCCACCTGCGTGGTCCTCAATGACTCGCCAGTGGAAACACTGGAAGACCTCCGCGGCAAGACCGTGGCCTTCGCCGACCAGGCATCCAGCTCCGGATACTTCATGCCCGTCTACATGCTCCACGAAGCCGGGCTCGAGCAGGGCACCGACTACGAAGCCATCTTCGCCGGCGGCCACGAAGGCAGCTTCGCCGCACTGGAACAGGGCCAGGTGGACGCCGCGTGCACAGCCATCATGCTCACCGAACTCGGCGAGCCAATGTTCCCCTTCGCTGACGGTGAGTGGCGCGGCGTCGGCGAAAGCCCATCCATGGACGTGATGGGCAGCGTGCTGGTCCGCCAGACGCTCGACGACGAAACCCGAGCCCTGCTCCAGGAAGCCCTTCCCAAGGTCTTCTCAGAGGAAAACGCAGAAGCGCTCGGCGCCCTCGGTGAAGGCTTCATCGGACTGGACGAGATCATGGACCCCGACACCAGCACTTTCGAAGGCTTCGCTGAAATCGCTGAGGTCGCCGGCGTTCAACTCGAGGACCTGGGCTGAATGAGCACTCCCACCGAAACCCAGCCGACGACGTCGGAGCTCCGCCAGGCGCTTCCCCTCGTCACCGTGCGGGGCCTGAAAGTCGCCTATGGCCAGCAGCAGGTGCTCGACGGCGTCGACCTCGACCTCCACCCCGGCGAGATGGTCGCGCTGCTCGGTGCGTCCGGCTCCGGCAAGTCGACCCTGATGAAAAGCCTCACCGGGTTCGCGCCCATTGCTGAAGGGACCGTCCGGGTTGCAGGCCACGACGTCACCAACCTCCGGGCGGGCGAACTACGGGAGCTGCGCTCCGGCGTGGGGCAGGTCTTTCAACAGTTCAACCTGATCCCGCGGATGAGCGTGCTCACCAACGTGTTGACCGGTGCGCTTCACTCCGCGGGACCGGTCAACCTGGTGGGCGGCTTCGGCGGCAAGCACCGTAAGCTGGCAATGCATTACCTCGACCGCGTTGGCATCGCGCATAAGGCCAAGGACCCGGCACGGTCACTTAGCGGCGGCCAACAGCAGCGCGTCGCCATCGCACGGGCACTCATGCAGCAGCCGCGCGTGATCCTCGCCGATGAACCAGTGGCCTCGCTCGACCCGAAGCTCGCGGACTCCGTGCTCGAACTGCTTCGAGGTATCGCCACCGAGGACGGCATCCCCGTACTCGTCAGCCTCCACGTGCTGCCGCTCGCGCTCGCGCACAGCGACCGCATCGTCGGTCTGCGCAACGGCGAGATGCTCGTCTCCGCACCCACCGCCCAGCTCGACGCCGGGAAGCTCGCTGTCCTCTACAGCGAGGACAACGCAGCGGAAGGAACACATCATGACGACGACGGTGCCTGATTCCGCGCGCACGCAGCGCACCAACGCGACGGCCGAGAAGCCGCTCGACCCGGCCGATCGCCTGCGCCTCGAACGTGCCTTCTCGGTACCCAGGGCGAGGTTCCTGCTCGGCCTCCCTGTCGCCGTCGTCGTACTTGGTTGGTCCTTTGTCGGCGCCGAGTTCAACTTCACCAAGCTCGGCGAGGGAACGGTCAATATGGGGGAGTTCCTTTCCCGGCTGTTCCCGCCTGACTTTGGGAAGTTCGGCACCATCGTGGCCCTGCTGATCGAGACCCTGCAGATGGCGATAGTCGGAACTGTGCTCGGTGCCGTGCTGTCCCTGCTCGTGGCGTTCGCGGCGGCGTCGAACATTGCACCGCAGTGGGTGTACTACCCGGCGCGCTGGATCATGAACGTGATCCGTTCGGTGCCGGACCTGGTGTTCGCGTTGATGTTCGTTTCCGCCGTGGGCCTTGGTCCCTTCGCTGGCATCCTCGCCATGACGCTTGGTTCGCTGGGCTCGATCGGGAAGGTGTTCGCCGAGGCCATGGAGTCGGTGGACCGCGGCCCGATGGTCGCCATGGAAGCGGTTGGGGCGTCGAAGCGGCAGGTCATCCAGTACGGGATTGTGCCGCAGGCTGCGCCGCTCCTCGTCTCGTACACGCTGCTGCTTTTCGAGGGGAATGTGCGCGGCGCGACGATCCTCGGCCTCGTGGGCGCCGGCGGCATCGGCCTGGAACTCACCACCGCCATGCGCATGTACGACTACGGCCACCTCAGCGCCATCATCATCTGCATCATCGTGCTGGTCACGGTGATCGACCAGGGCAGCGCCCTTATCCGAAGGAGAATCACATGACACTGACCGCACCCGAAATCGAGCTCAGCGCACCCGTCAACCTGCGCGACCTCGGCGGGATCCCCATCGACGGCGGTACCCTCCGCGAAGGCCTGGCCATCCGTGCCGATGACCTTGCGGTGATTACCGACGACGACGCCGCCCGCCTCGTCAGCGCGGGCCTCACCTCGGTGATTGATCTGCGGACCAGTGATGAGGTTGGTCTGACTGGGCGCGGTCCGCTTGCCGCATATCCCGTGGCTTACCACCACTTACCTTTGATGGCGAGCATTGGTACGGCGATGCCGGAGGACCGGTCCTTCGTGATGGATCACATCGCGATGGGGGAGATGTATGCGCGGATGGTGGAGACCGCTGCGCCGCAGCTGGTGACTGCGCTGGGGATCATTGCGGTGTCGCCTGGAGCGACGGCGTTCCACTGTGCTGCTGGCCGGGACCGGACTGGCGTGCTGGCGGCGGTCCTGCTGCTGGCGTTGGGAGCCGACGACGACGACATCGTCACCGACTACGCCCGGACCGACCTCAACATGGCCGCGATCCACGAGAGGATGCGCCCGGTGATGGGGACGTTGATGGCGCGGCTTGGGTTCGATCTTGAGGAGATGGCTTCACTGACGCTGTCCGAGGAGCCGATGGACATCTCGATGCGGACGATGCTCGCCCGGCTGCGCGACCGGCACGGCGATGCGCTGGCGCCGTTGCGTGCGGCTGGGTTGTCGGATGCGATTGTTGCCCGTCTGCGTGAGCGGGCGGTTGCATGACGACCACGCTCGTCGAGGTCGCGACGCCGGCGCACACTGTGCGTCGGCGTCCCGGCCGTCCGCGTAATGAGGAGATCGATAGCCAGATTCTGCAGGTGACTCTGGAACTGATTGATCAGGGTTCAGAGATTACGGCTTCACGGGTTGTGGAGCGGAGTGGTGTGAGTAAGGCGGCGCTATATCGTCGGTGGCCTTCACTGACGACGCTGATCGCGGCGGCTCTTGACGTCGGTCGGGAAATGCCGCCAGGTATTCCGATCGATGGCAATCTGCGGGAGGCAATAGTCGGGGGACTCCTCGGCGGGAGTGAAGGAGCAGGTCTGGGCGGCTACTCGGAGGCGCGGTTCCGTCAGCGCATCCGGCTTGCGATGGCTGACCGTGAACTGCAGAAGGCGTACTGGAAGTCGCACGTATCGCGTCGTCGGGCGCCGATCGAGGCCGCGCTCCGTGCGGGGATCGAGAAGGGCGAGCTCCGTGCGGACCTGGATGTTGAGGCCTGTTTCGACCTGATCGCCGGCGTCTTCTACTACCAACTGGTGGTCCGCGGAGACCGCGTTGAGGACCCGAAGACCCGCGCCCGCTGCCGTGCGGCACTCGACGTCGCCTGGAGGGGGATGTCGCGGAGAGAAGGATGATGGCTGACCCTGCAACCAGCGGGGAGCGCACCCGACCACGGCAAAACATTCAGTACCCGCAGACAACGGCGGCGGACAAACGGTCGGCGGACGAATGATCGGATGTCACGGACGCGAAGTCGGGCGGAGCGTTCGTTTGCCCGTCAGAGTGGGATTATGAAAACCGCCGCGCCTGTTCCCGTGACCGTCTCCTCCCCATCCTCCTCCGAGCGGATCCGCTATGGCGGACTCGTCGTCGTGATGCTGATGAGCTTCCTCTTGGTCACGGCGGAATTCCTGCCCAACGGAATGCTCACCGAGATGGCGGCCTCGCTCGGTGTAACGCCGGGTCAGGCGGGACAAACGGTCACCGTGACCGCGCTGGTCGGCTTGGTCGTCGCGCCGACGGTGGGGCTCATATTCCCGCGGCTGGATCGCCGGACGCTGCTCGTGTGGATGGCGCTAGCCGCAGGGCTATCGAACCTGCTCGTTGCAATCGCACCGAACCTGGTGATCGTTCTGCTCGCCCGATTCTTCCTCGGTGCTGCTCTCAGCGCATTCTGGTCGATGTCGATCACCGTCGCCGTGCGGATCGCTGGCCCAGAGCGGCTCGGTCGGGCGGTAATGTTCACCTCCGCCGGAGCCTCCCTGGCAACAGTCGCCGGTGTCCCCGTCGGTGTGATGCTCAGTGAACTTATGGACTGGCGCGCCGTCTTCGCCCTCGCCGGGATTGTCACGGGTATGCTGGCGATCGCGCTGCGCGTGTTGCTCCCAGCTGTGCCTGCCGCGCCCGCCTCGGGGTTCGGCCTGCTACTGAACACGGTACGCCGCCCGGGCGTCACCATCGGATTGACCGGACACGTGCTCGTCGTGCTCGGTCACTTCCTCGGGTACACCTACATTCGCCTCGCCCTAGAGCGCATTCCCAACGTGGACGCCGGCATGATCGTACTCCTCCTGGCACTGTTCGGCATTGGCGGACTCATTGGCAACATCACCATCGGCCTGGTCGTGGACCGCACCTTCGCGCTGCTCGCGGTGCTCACACCAACGGTCATTGCCTTCACTATCGCAGCGACGATCCTGCTCCCCGGCTCAGTGCTCGCAATCGGGGTCGCAGTATTCGTTTGGGGGTTCTTCTTCGCCTCCTGGCTGATCGTCGTGAACACCTGGGTCGGGCACAGGATGCCGGACCGTCTCGAAGCCGGCGGAAGCCTGGTTGTCGTCGGGTTTCAGGCGGCGATCATGGTTGCTGCGGGAGTGGGCGGTCTCCTCGTCGACACGCTCGGCGTACAGCTTGCATACTGGCTGGGCGCCGGAGTGCTCATCCTGGGTGCAGTCTTGTTCGGAGCGTCGAACCGGAAGCAGAGGTAGGAGCAATAAAGGAAGACTGGTTGAGTGCTACCCGCTATGCGAGAACGGCTACCTTTTGCGCCACCCGCCACGCATTCGGGGCCGACCCGGTGTGTCGGCGGAACGCACGGCTGAAGCCCTCATCGGAAGCGTAACCTAACGCGCGGGACGTATCAGAGACGCTACGCCCCGCGCTCAACATCCGCTTCGCCGCGTCCATACGCACCTGCCTGACGTAACTCGCCGGGGAGTGTCCGGTCGCACTGCGGAACCGCTCCGCGAACACAGATCGGGACATGACGCCAACGATCGCGAGGCTATCAACGGTCCAGTCGCGCCCAGGCTCATCGTGGATGGCCTCCACGACGCGGTCGAGGAAAGGATCCGCGGCGCGTGACGGCCAGCCATCCGGCGCGCAGCCGCTTTCGGCCCAGGCCCGGATGAGGGACAGCAGTACGGTTGTCACCATCATCCGACAGATAACAGGGTCGCCGGAGCGCAGTGAACAGTTCTCAGGGTCGGCCTTCCCCATGTGCCCGGCCAGGCCCGCTGCAGCGGGCTCGAGCGCATCGAAGCCAGTGACCGCGATGAACTCGGGAAGCATCGTGCTCAGACGCGCGGCGGTTTCGGAGAGCTCAATATCAACGACCATGAGGCTTGTCGCGACGTCCGCTTCCAGCGCGAAGGACTCCTGGCCGAACGTTACGAAGGCGTCGCCAGTAGCCAGACGGTCCCTCTCGTCCCGGGGCGTAAAGGCGACCAGCCGCGAGGCACTATCCAGCTCAAGGTGGCATCTGGAGGCGAGCGGTGGTTGACCGTGCACGCTGCCTTGCGCAATGTAGACGAGTGTGACAACGCGGGATGCCAAAGGGAGCAACCCGCCCGGCGCGAGGGTCACCCTGCGCGCCACTCCAACACGTAGATCGATGGAACTGAGAACCTTCGCCAGAGCATCCGCATCAACCGTCATAACAGTCGCCAACGCCGAGAAAGGAGGGGGCATTCCGGCGCAGCAGACCGGTGCAGCGAATCTGGACAGTACGGCATGATAGCGATGCTGAACCTTCCCCGGTTGTTGTAGTTACTGTGACGGCGCCACTGGCCACGCGCTCATTGCGATATCCACCGCATTCTTGAGATCAGCCAGGCTGCGGCCGTCCCTGGCAAGCTGGTCGAGTCCCTGCCAGATAGTTACTGCGAAGGTTGCGAGGGCGCGGGCGTCGGTGCCGGGCGGAAGCTCTCCACTCTCTATGTCAGCTTTAGTCACTTGCTCAATGAGGTTTGCTGTGTCAGCTCGTCGCGCCCGAAGGCCCGTCGCGACGCTTTCAGAGGCAGATTGATTTGCCCCACCTTGGAGGATAAGACAACCGGCGGGATGGCCGGGCAGAGTTTGCTGGATAGCTGACTGCGTTAACAATCGTCGCACCGCCCGGTAAGACGTCTCCTCAGCTTCAAGGGCTTCCTGGATGTAGCTCCCATACCGGTGCGCATAGTGCTCGACAGCTTCTTCGAAGAGTGCTTTCTTGTCAGTGAAAGCCGCGTACAGGCTGGGTGGAGTGATGCCCATCGCAGCAATCAGGTCACGGATGGATACTGCATCGTAGCCGCGCTCCCAAAACAGCAGCATCGCTTGTTCCAACGCCGCACTGCGATCGAAGCTCCTTGGACGCCCCACTTTAGTGCTCACAGCCCCATTCTATAGCGATAGCTCAAGAATCTGTTAAGCTTGTTATGTATCGATCACTATGAAAGTTGTGAAAACATGAAACTAAACGAAAAAACGGCCCTAGTGACCGGCGGCGGGCGAGGTATCGGGCAAGCTATCTCACGACGTCTTGCGGCAGAGGGCGCTCACGTGGTTGTGCACTACGGCTCAAACAAAGAGGCAGCCCAACTAACTGCAGCAGCAATACGTGAGGACGGTGGCCGTGCCGACATCCTCAAAGCACCAATGGGGGGCGGCGACATTGAGGGGGAGGCGACCGCCCTTTGGGATAAATTCGACGCGATCACTGACCGCCTGGATATCCTCGTCAACAACGCCGGCATCGCCGATGGACGAGGCACCATTGAGACCATCGATCAGGCCACTCTTACCCGTCTGATTGCGGTCAACGCTCTGGCCCCTTTCTTCGTCACCAAGCTCGCCCTGCCACGCATCACTGATGGCGGCCGCATTGTGAACGTTTCTACACATCTGACCCGAGGTGGCTCAAAGCCTGACCTGATTGCTTATGCAATGACGAAGGGCGCCATTGACGTCTTCACTGCGACACTTGGTAAAGATCTTGGCAAACGGGGTATCACCGTCAATGCGGTGGCACCCGGCGCCGTCGACACAGACATGAATGCCAGTTGGCTCGATCAGGCTCGGGAAACGGTTGCAAATCTCTCTCCGCTGGGCCGGGTTGCCCAGCCATCGGATATCGGCGACGTTGTTGCGTTTCTTGCCTCAGAAGACAGCCGCTGGATCACCGGACAACACATTGATACCTCCGGTGGAGCCTTGCTTTGACAGCCGAGCTTCAACGTGGCCAGGAAGGAGGGGCAACGCGCTTCTGCGGCCCGATGATTGGTCGCAAACGGCCAATCCGATAGTGTTCGCGAACATTGCACGACTTGTCGAACGCCCACGGTCAATTGGCAGCTATGTTGTTTGGGTGACCCATGCCGAGTCGGGGACAGGTGCCGGATCAGCCAAACCATCACGGGACGTTGAGACCAGATCGCGCGACGAAGACCAAAGGGCTCAGACGTCGGCAGGTCCCCTCTACTAGTTCACTGGACCTGGACCACCATGAGCTGCTGCAACTACCCAGCCATTTCCCGGCGGAATCGAAACTCTGGTGTAGGCAAGAATCATGTCAAACGCGCCCTCACCCGAAGCGCCGAGGAGGTGCAGCGTCGTTCGAGTGATGCCAACCCCTTCAATAACCGGGCTAGTTCGTCGACCGCGATTAGCGTGAAAGCCTGCGTTCGATGAGCTGGCATGTCTGTTGCCTTGTTGATCGTCGACCCGTCCGGTCCGGTGAAACGGACGTCGCGAGCGACAGAAACACGCTGAACGGATCAGTTCCATCTGTAGCCGCCCTCTGCGACGCCGGAAGAAGGAATCGCGCCGTGCCGAGCAGCAGCTGCATTGCTGGGACGGCGATGAGGAACACTGACGCCCACCAAAAGAACTGCAGCGACGGTCCATCGACCAGTGGGCCGAGTGTGCCTCGGGCCATGAAGCTTGTGGTGCACAACTTCATGGACGCGGAAGTGGTGGCGCCGGCATGGCACTGATGCAGCAGGGGAAGACCAGTGATGATCCGGCGGTGCGTGAGACCCAGGAACGGCTGGAAGCCTGCATATATACGATGAGCCATCCGGACATGGGGCAGCTGGTGCCGACCTGTGCTCAGCACTCGGTGCTGGACCCTGTGGGTAACGTTGAACTGCGCCGGCTGTTGCCGCTGCGGGTGAGGGGCTGAGCCGGCCCGATGATGAGCCCGGTGGCACCGAGGGTCTACGCACCCATCATTAGCGCACGTTTACGGCTGCTTGAGTGTGCAGCGTGCGGTGGTCGTTCGCGCTGCTTCGTCTATTGCACGGAGGCGTTCTTCGGTGGTGATTGACCAGGTGCCATGTACGAGTCGGGGCCAGAACACAGCGGACGCGATCATGCCGAGGAACTGAGTCGTTGCTACCTCAAGATCGTCGATTTGAGCTGTGCCGGCGGCATCGGCTTCGGCCAGGTAATTGCGAAGCGCCCGCAGCACGGGAAGAGTCCCAAAATCAAAGGTTCGCTCCCGCAGCTCTGGAAACCGGGGCCCTTCCGCGATGATGGTCCGCATCAAACCGGCGATCTGTGGGCGGTCAAGGACATCAGCGTAGGTCCGGCCCAGTTGAACGAGCCCTGCGAAGAGATCCCCGATCGGTGGACTACCCAACTCGATGTCGGCTGTTGCGCCGGCGGCCAGCACCGTCGCCTCGAAGAGTTCACTCTTCACCGGGAACTGCTTGAACAGAGTTGCTTTCGACACTCCCGCATTCTCGGCTACGCGCGCAAGCGACGTCCTGTCGTAGCCGGTCTCGAGGAACAGCTCGGCGGCCGCGTCAAGGATTGCGGCACGATTCCGCGACGCAATCTGCTGGTGATACGGCGAAACGCTGGGTGTCATGACATCAGTATTCCACGAGGTGAGTCTATTGACTCACCTCTCAGCCCGTGGCATTCTTCAAGTGGTGAGTCAGTCAACTCACCATCAGCTACCCAAGGAGCATGACGATGGCGACAGTAATCATTCACGCAACGGTGACCCTCGACGGGTACATGGCCGACGTCGACGGAGGTGCGGACTGGATGTTTGGTTTCCCCACGGTCCCCGAAGACGAGGCAGTTGTTCAGAAAGTGATGGCCCGTATCGGTGCGGTTGTCGGTGGGGCCAACAAAGACCAAACGATCGAGGAGGGTGAGGAGCCGTACGGCGGGATGCTGAAAGTGCCGGTGTACCTGATGACCCGGCAGGAACATGAGCCGATCGAGAAGGACGGCACCATCTACACGTTCGTCGTGGATGACATAGCTTCTGCCGTTGAGGCCGCGAAGGCAGCGGCGGGAGACAAGTGGGTCAGCCTTCTTGGGGGAAAAGTCTCGCGGTCCTGCCTGCAGTTGGGCCTCGTTGATGAGATCCACCTGGACGTGGTCCCCGTACTGCTCGGAGATGGAATCTCACTCTTTGCCGGGCTTGGGCAGCGGGTCAACCTTGAGCGTCTCGAGACCTCAGGACACGCGGGCGAAGCACATCTTCGTTACCGGGTGGTGCGCTGACTCCCTCTTTTCCGCATCTCATAGTCGAGATGCGGAAAAGAGGGAGGTGACGCTAGTTCCGGCGTCGCAGCGTATTGGTATGCGCTACCCGCCGGTCAGGCCGGTGAAGGGTTTACAACGCGCCGTTTTCCCAGGGTCCGGTGACTGCGTAGGTGATGCCCGGGCTCTGAACGTTGAAGAAGAGGATCTCACCGTCGGGGCTGAACGTGGCACCGGCGAGCTCGCTGGTGTTGGGGCTGGCGAGTTCCGCGAAGTCGAAGATCAGTCCGCGGTTGGTGACACCGCGAAGCAGGTCCTTGCCGCCACCGTCCTCGCAGAGCACCAAACCGCCGGTGTTCGGTGAGACGCAGATGTTGTCGGGGCTCTGCAGAACCTCCGGGTCAGTGGACTCGAAGACCAGGACGAGCTGGCCTCCGGAACGGCCCCGGGGGCGGTACTCCCAGACTTGGCCGAGGCCGGCGTCGCCTCCGCTGGTGGAGTTGATGTAGATCGAACCCTCGCCGAACCAGGCCCCCTCCAACCGGTCGAACACTGCGCCGCCACGCTGGAAGCCCTGCCGGAACACAGCGAGGCTGTCGCTGCTGGCTGGATCCGGGTCCGGGATGTCTACCCACTCGACCGGCAACGGCTTGGCGACGCGCTGGCCGAAGCGGGTGTCGTACTGGGGCTGGTCCTTGATGGCCAGCATCTGGAGTTGCCCGCCGCTGGCAAGGTTGTCACGGTCAGTGGGCAGGAACCGGTAGAACCCGGAGGTGCCGCGATCCTCGGTCTCGTAGACGATGCCGGTGGATGGGTCGACGGCGACCGCCTCATGGGTGAACCTGCCCATTGCCTTCAATGGAACAGCGTCAACCGGGCTGGTGGCGTCGGCGGGTACCTCGAACACGTAGCCGTGTGGGAATTCCACGTCGAGGCTGGTGAAGGTTTCTTCACAGGTGAGCCAGGTCCCCGCAGGGGTGGGTCCGCCGGCGCAGTTGCGGATGGTGCCGGTCAGGGTCGGGTAAGTGTCGAGCAATTGCATGCTGCGTGGATCGAACACCATGTTGGTGGTGCCACCTGCGGCAGTCGGGTCGTAGCTGTTAGAACCGAAGGCCGGGCCCTGCGACTGCTCGTGGTTGCGTACCAGGCGGATCAGGCCGTCTTCGCCGGGGAAGGCCGCCATGCCGTCGTGCATGCCAGGCGTTGGGGTGCCGTCACTCATCGGCGTGCCGGTCTGACCGAATGCCACGTAGGTGAACCCTGCGGGCAGCAGGAGCTCGCCGCCGGGCGCAGGCTGCAGTGGCCCGTAGCCACCGTTGTCCGGTGCCTGCATGGTGTCGTCGCCGCGTCGTCGGCCCTGGGCAGCCTGTGCAGTGTTTCCCATGAGTCCTGACAGGGCTGCGGTCGCGCCGAGGACCCCGCCTGCCCGGAGGAATCCGCGCCGTCCTACTGAGGTTGTCGCTTGGTCTGTCTGTGATGTCGTCATAAATTCGTGGCTCCTTGATTGTGTGAATAGCCATAAACAGACCATCACAGGGAGGTGAACCACTGAGGAGACCAAGGTGAACTCACCCTGAACGGTGCCGGATGCCCTGACTCACTCCTCTGGCAGCAGAACCGTGACCCCTGCTGCGTCGAGCGCCGCGGCCAACTCCGTCGACGGCGCCTTGTCGGTGATCAGGTAGTCGGCACTCTCCAGCGGAACGATCTGCGCGAACAGCCGCCGGTCGAGCTTGGTGGAGTCGGCCAGAATGGCCGTGCGCTCGGCCCGGCTGATCATCTGGGTCATCATGGCGGCGTCGCCGAGGTTCGACGTCGAACAGCCTGATGCGTCCACGGCGCCGACGGCGATGAGCGCCATATCGCAGCGGATTTCGACCTCTGGCGTGCTCCCGCTCATCCCGAGGGTAACTGGGCCCGTCGTCGCCTGTGTGAGGGTGCGCACGGCTCCGCCGAACATGTAGAGGTCGCGGAACACCACTGGCGAGATCTCCGCCGGGATCCGGAGGTTGTTCGTGGCGATGGTCAGGTTGCGGTGGTTCCGGAGCGCCCGGGCGACGGCGAGGCTCGTCGTCCCGGCGTTGATCATCAGGACGGAGCCGTCGGTCACCAGTTCCACGGCGAGCTGGGCGATCGCCTCCTTCTCCGCCGTCTGCATGCTGAGGCGCACGTCGATTTCCCGGTCCCGCCCGGCCCGCTCCGACGTACTGACGGCACCGCCGTGCGTCCGGATCACGATATTCTCCCGGTCCAGCTGGTCGAGGTCGCGGCGGATCGTGTCGATGGACACGTTGAAGTGCGCGGCGAGGTCCGCGACCGTCACCCGGCCCACCTCGTCTACATAGGCCGCTAGGTCCGCCTTCCGCCCCGCAGGAAGTTGGCGCACGCGCTGTAGTTCTTGCGATGTCATGCACCCATCTGTAACACATGGACTCTTTTAGCGCAGCAAAAACAGCAGAAATCTGCAGCTTTTTGCATCCTACACAAGGATCTGGCGTGACTTTTCTGCTGCTTTGCGCTTATTTCTCTCGCAAAACCCTTGACGGACCGCTGTGACCGAGCGCACACTTGTGGAAGAAAGAAGCAAGAAACAGCATAATCCTGCGAAATATCGCACTATCTCAACGAGGAGACCTGATGTCCACCCATCGGCGCACGCGTACCCGCGCAACACTGCTTACCGGCATGGCAACCACCGCAGTATCGATCGTCGCACTCACGGGCTGCGGTTCGGGCGGGTCCGGTTCGGAAGCGGCCGGCGACGTCACCATCGAATTCGCCCAGTGGTGGGAGCCCGAACTTCCCGATGGCGAATTCCGCGCCCTGATCGACGCGTTCGAGGGGGAGAACCCCGGGATCACCGTGGATCTCGTCAGCGGACCCTACGCCTCCACGAAGGAGCAGCTGTTCGCCGGAGCGGCCTCGGGCACAATGCCCGACGTCGTCGGCCTGGACGGCGCCTGGGTCAGCGACTTCGCGAAGCAGGGCGTCATCGCCGACCTCGGTCCCCTGCTGGATGAGGCCGGCTTCGACGACAGCCAGCTCGTGAGCCAGGTCAAGGTCGATGACAGCACGTATATGGTCCCGGTCGTGAACTTCGTCTACCCGATGTTCACCAATGACGACCTCCTGGCCGAGGCCGGCGTGAGCGCTCCGCCGGAGACCCGTTCGGAATTCGCCGACGCGGCCAAGAGCATCTCGGACCTCGACGGCGACGCTTCCGGCTGGGTCCTTCCCCTCTCGCTCGAGGCGCCGAACGGTGTCCAGAACGACGTCATGTCCTGGGCCTGGGCATCGGGTGGCACCATGCTCAAGGACGGTCAGCCCGACCTCACGAACGACGACGTCACTTCCGCCGTCGAGTTCATCGGCGGCATGTGGGACGACGGCGTGATCGCTCCGGGCAGTTTCACCATGAAGGAACAGGACAAGGTCGAGGAGTTCACCAACGGCCGTGTCGGCATGATGATCGATTCCCTTGCGCACATCAACCTGATCCGGGAGACCAATCCGGACCTGAAATTCTCCATCTCGGCGGTTCCCGCAGCCGATGACTACACCGGCGAACGCGGCATCCCCTACGCCTCCTGGGGCATCGGCGTCGCCGAGAACTCCGAGAACAAGGATGCGGCCGCCAAGCTGGTGTCCTTCCTGATGAGCGAGGAGACCAACTCCGAGCTCTCGACCATGGCAAACGCCTTCCCCGGCAACACCGAATCCGTCCCTGCCTTCGTCGAGGACGACGAGCTGTTCAAGAAGGCCTTCGACATCTACCAGGCGGGCTACCCGGCCAACGAGTTCGTCGGCCTCCCCGTCGCGGAGGAACTGATGCGCCAGCTCGGAGCTCAGCTGCAGGCCGCCTTCGACGGCCAGCAATCCCTATCCGATGCGCTCGATAAGGCGCAGGCGGAGTGGGAAAGCGAGTTCTAGGTCCTCCTCCCCGAACCGGATCGGGCACCGCTGCCTCCGCGCGGTGCCCGATCCCTCCACAAAGGTCACCCCATGAGCCTCCGCACCGTCACACCGCCTGACCCCGAGACCCTCGTCCAGGGAGCACCTCCCAGGAAGCGCCGCCAGCTGCGACGCGCCGGTGAGTCCTACGGCTTCCTCTCTCCCACGCTGATCCTGCTCTTCATCCTCATGATCGTCCCGATCGTGATGGTGATCGGCTACTCCTTCCAGGACAACGTGATTTTGAAGTCGTCCTCCGAGTTCACCGGGACGGCCAACTACGTCACCGTGCTGACGGACCCGGCGTTCTGGAAGGCAACCAGCAACACCGTTTTCTTCTCCACCGTCAGCGTTACCGTGCACCTGGTCCTCGGCCTCACATTCGCGATGCTGCTGAACAGCCCACTGATCAGCGTGACTTCCCGGGCCATCTTCCGTGCCCTGTACGTCCTGCCGTGGCTCTTCACCGCCGCCGTCATCGCCGTCCTGTGGCGCATGCTGCTCTCGCCCAACGGGATCATGAACTTCCTGCTGAACACAGACGTGGAGTGGCTCGCCGATCCGCAGCTCGCGCTCGGCACGGTGACCTTCATCAACATCTGGGCCGGCTACCCGTTCTTCATGGTCAGCCTCCTGGCCGGCCTGCAGGGCATTCCACAGGACCTCCACGAGGCGGCAAGTATCGACGGCGCCAGCCACGTCCAACGCTTCTGGAATGTAACCATTCCCCAACTGCGCCCCATCATCATCAGCCTCGTGCTCCTCGACCTGATCTGGACCTCCCAGCAGTTCGCGCTGATCTGGCTGACCACGGGCGGCGGTCCGATAGACGTTACCGAGATGCTCAGCACTTACACGTACAAGCTCGCCTTCGCCAACTACGACTTCTCGCTCGCCGCGACCGCCGCGGTGCTGATTCTGCTGATGTCGCTGGTCCTGGCCGTCCTCTACGTTCGTCACCAGAAAGCAAGGGATTGACATGGCGATGACCACCACGCAACGCCGCACGCGCCTGGCGAAGTCAGGCGTCCTGGCGGGACTGATCCTCGGAGCAGTGTTTGCCGCAGGGCCCGTGCTCTGGATGCTGTCCAGCTCGTTCAAGTCCAACACCGAGATCTTCGAACTGCCGCCCAGACTCATCACGGACACGTTCTCATTCGACGCCTACGCCGCGATCCTCACGAACTCCGAGACGCTGCGGTTCTTCTTCAACAGCTATCTGGTGGCCGGCGTAGTCACCATCCTGACGCTCCTGGTGGCCATCCACGCCGCCTACGCGTTCAGCCGCTTCGAGTTCCGCGGCAAGCGGGTGCTGAACGTCGTCATCATCAGCGTTCAGGCCGTGCCGCCCATCACCCTGCTCATCCCGTACTTCGGCCTGGTGGTGGCTCTCGGCCTCTACAACACCTACCCGGGCCTCATCTTCACGTACATGGTTTTCACGCTGCCCTACGCCATCATCATGATGACCGGCTACATGAACACCTTGCCCCGTGAGCTGGACGAGGCGGTGCGGGTCGACGGCGCCGGTTCGCTCACCGCGCTATGGCGAGTCCTCGTCCCCATCTCTGTCCCCGGCATCGTGTCAGTGGGCATCTACACGTTCATGATCGCCTGGAACGAATACCTCTTCGCTCTCACGCTCACCCGGACCACGGAAATGCGCACCGTGCCCATCGGCATCCAGCTGCTCATGGGCCAGCACTCGTACGAGTGGAACCAGATCATGGCGATGAGCATCCTCGGGTCCATCCCCGTGCTCATCCTCTTCCTGGTCCTGCAACGTTTCTTCATCAGCGGCCTCACCGCCGGCTCCGTCAAGAGCTGACCCCACACACCACCTTTCGCACCTCATCTATCCAAGGAGAATCACAGTGCTGTACACCGGTAAGTCCATCCTCGATATCGCCAACGAACACAACTTCGCCATTCCCGCCTTCAACATCAGCGACTGGGCTATGTTCAACGGCGTCATGGACATCAGCGAGGAGCTGGAGGCGCCGGTCATCATCGCCATCCACCCGGACGAGGTCTCCCACATCCGCACGGACCTCGTGGCTGCCATGCGCAGCCGGGCTCACCGCTCCAGTGTCCCTGTAGCTATTCACTGGGACCACGGCGGGACATACGAGCAGATGATCACCGCCATCCAGGCTGGCTTCACCTCTGTCATGATTGATGCCTCCCTGCTTCCCTTTGACGAGAACGTGGCCCTGACCCGCAAGGTCGTCGAAGCTGCCCATGCCGTCGGCATCCAGGTGGAGGGCGAGCTCGGTACCATTGGCGCCAATGACAGCTACGGCGAGTCCGGTGCCGCCGAAATCATCTACACCAACACCGACGACGCCGTCCGCTTCGTCCAGGAGACCGGCGTGGACAGCCTGGCGATCGCCATCGGCACCTCCCACGGTCTGTACCCGGCGGAGAAGAACCCCGAGCTGCGCCACGACCTCCTCGAGGAGATCAAGGCCGCCGTCCGCATCCCGCTCGTGCTGCACGGCGGGTCCGCGAACCCGGACAGCGAGCTGGCGCGCGCGGTGAGCCTCGGCATCAACAAGATCAACATCTCCAGCGACATCAAGGTCTCCTACCACAACGCCATGCGGCGCATTTTAGGGACGGACGAGCGCCTGCGGGAGCCGAACGCCATCCAGCCCGAGGCCGTCGCTGCCCTGAAGGTAACCGCCGCCGAGAAGATCGACCTCTTCGGCGCGGACGGCAAGGCCAAACTGTACTGAGACCATTGCCTGGAGCATGCTTGCATGCGGGGTGACGCACGGTTGACGCAGCCTTGACACGAGACTGACAGGAAAAGGGGATCGGTGACATGGAAACCACGCTCGTCCTCGGACTCGGCGGAACAGTCGACTACGAGGTGCAGTGGGACGCGGCGATCATCGGATCACTGGCCGAACAGTACGGCATCCGACGGGCGGAGCTCACCACCATGGCACCGATCATGGACGAGCGATCACTGGTGGTCACCATCCTCGCCTTCGTGGTTGACGGTGCCGGCGGGGAGCGCTTTGTTGCCTCTTCCGAGGTGGTCAAGCGGTTCGCTGACCGCTTCGCCAAGGAGATCACGCTCGGCGGCACCGGGGTGCGGGCAGGCATCGCCCTCGACCGGCTCGGTATCCCGAGTGTCCAGCACCTCGTCAGCATCGACGACCACGTGCGGCGGCTCATGCCGGCGTCCATCTCCTGGGTCAGCTCGGCTACCGGGGACACCCTGGATCCGCACTTGATCGTGCAGTACCCGGCCGGGACGGTCATCCGGTTCGACGACGGCGAGATTGTCTCGCCGTCGTCGAACCGCTTGATCTTCGCCAACGATCCGCCGAATCGCAGCATGGCGATCGCGCCGGAACTGGGGGACGCGCTCACCGCTGCCGGCGCCTTCCTCGTCTCAGGCTTCAACACCATGCAGGACGAGGTGCTGCTCGAACAGCGGCTCAGCGACCTCGACGCCGCACTTGTTCATCTGCCGGCCGATGCCCTCCTGTACTACGAGGACGCGGGTTTCTACGTCCGGCGGTTCGCCGAACGGATCTGGGCGCACCTGCTGCCCCGCATCGACGTATACGGCATGAACGAGGACGAACTCCAGGAGTACCTGGCACGGCCCGTCGACCTGCTGGACGCTGCCGACGTCGCCGCAGCCCTCCTCGATTTACACCAACTCATCCCGGTACCCACGCTGCTCGTCCACACCCAGCACTGGGCGATCGCGGTTGGCCCGACGGCGGAACGGCACGGCGCCGCCCTCGCTTCCGCGGTACGAATGGCAGCCACACGTTTCCGTGTGGGGGACGCATTCACCGCGTCCGATTTTGCTGCCACGGCTCTCTTTCCGCTTAGCAGTCGGGGCGAGCGCGTGGTGGACGGCGTCGAGCGAATGATCCCCGGCTCAGTCGGCGTCCCGGCCTTTCGGATCGACACCGCGACTCCGACGACCATCGGGCTGGGCGACAGCTTCGTCGGAGGCTTCCTGGTAGTCCACGCACCGGTTCCGGAACCATCAGCGATGGGTCATCGATCCGCGCAGCCAGATCCGCAAGGTTAGCGGCCGATCACCGGCAGTGGGCGCCAGGACCGGCCGCAGAGTTTGCTGCCTTAGCTCGTTCCGCTCGCAACCATCGCTGACTGTTCGTTGTGCGCAACGTAGCTCCGCTGGATGCCTATCTGGTCAGCCACATACTTGGCGTCATGCCAAACGCCCCAGATGAAGCTCGATCCGCGGCGCGACTGCCACGGCAGACCCAGGAAGTAGACGCCGGGTTCGGTGGATACCCCACGCTGCTGCCGCGGCCTGCCGTTCTCGTCGAACGCATCCACTTTCAACCAGCTGTAGTCGACAGCGAAGCCGGTCGCCCAGATGATTGACGTGACCCCCGCTGTTGCGAGATCCAGTTCGGAGAAAGGATCGGTAACGCACGCCGGGTCAGCCTCCAGGACGCGGGCCCCAGCTTCTTCGGGCAGATCGAGGCCATTCCGCTCGACGTAAGCGTCCGCTTCGTCGAGTAGTTCAAGGTAGTGAGCGTCTCCGTTCGAGATGTTCTTTCGGAGATCGTCGGCGAACCGTATGGTCCCTTCCTCGAAAGAAAGGGTCCGCCCAACGAGTTTGATCCCGCTATGCGCGAGGTAGCGGAAATCAACTGTATGACCGCCGTCGGCCCCGCTGACCGCGATTGTCACGTGCTCCGCTCCCTGCGGGGGAGCAGAAGCTTCCCACTTGTTCAGAACTCCGAGCCACCAGCAGAAATCGCGTCCACGGTAACTTCGCGGAGGACGGTCATGCGGGCCTACAGAGAGGTAGACCTGGCGGCCCGACCGCTGGACTTCAGCGGCAATCTGGACACCTGATGACCCGGCACCGACCACCAGCACGGCGCCCTCGGGAAGCTGCCCCGGGTTGCGGTACTTGCTGGAGTGCAGCTGGGTCAGGTTGGCAGTTTCGGGAACGACGGCGGGAATCACCGGACGCTGAAATGGTCCGGTAGCAGCGACGACGTAGCGGGCGGTGAAGTTCCCTTCCGAGGTCTCCACCTGGAAGCCGGCTGTGCCGACGTTCCGGCGCACGGACGTCACCTCGACCCCGGAGCGAATCGGCGCACCGATCTTCTCTGCATAGGCCACGAAGTAGTCGGCGACCTGCTCTTTCGATGCGAATTCGCCCGGTTCGAGGTCGGCGAAGCTCATTCCCGGGAAACGGTCGTGCCATGCGGGTCCGTTCGCCACCAGGGAGTCCCACCGCTCGGAGCGCCAGCGCTCGGCGATACGGTGGCGCTCAAGAACCAGATGCGGGATCCCTTGCTCGCTCAAATGTTCGCTCATCGCGACGCCGGCTTGGCCTGCGCCTACAACGAGGACCTCAACCTCAGGGCTGGACATGTGAATCTCCTCTACGTTCTGCGACCACTGAACTCCGTGTTATTTCAATTCTTCCGGCTGCGACTTCATCTGCATAGCTAATAAAAACGCTCCGAATCATCTGATGTGCAGATGCAATGAGCGCTATGAAACGGGCGATGCCAGTTTTGCTGAGCGTGGGTACACCGACTCGCCTTCAAGGATCGTCCTCTAGAAAATAGGTTTGAGCGGCGCGTTGAGAACGCGCCGCCCAACCCGGGGGATCAAACGCCGGAGGTGAAGGCTTTGCTATCCGTTGTTACGTCGTCGGTAACGCCGGCGTCGCGGACCTTCTTGCCGCGGACGTAGCCCACGATGCCCAGGGCAAGAATGCAGCCGAGCGTGCCGAGAGCGAAGGCCTCGAAGGTGAACTGGGAGACGCCCCAGATCTCTTCGAAGTTGTATTCCAGCCCGAAGAGGACGTCCAGGGTGCCGGGGAAGATGGCCACCCACGAGCCGATCAGGATCCAGCCGAAGCAGATCGCTCCGAGGATCTTGAACCCTTTATCCGACACCGGGACCTTGAAGGGGCGGTGGGTTGTCGGGTACTTGGTGCGCAACATGACCGCTGCGGGGATGGCGAGCAGGTAGCTGAGCAGGAAGGTGGAGATTGCGATGGTCAGCACCACTCCGAACAGTGCACTGCTGGTGCCGGTCAGTTGCATTGCAGCGAGCATGAACAGGGTCGCCACCACACCGGACAGGGTGTTGACGCGGATGGGCGTGCCCAGCTTGGGGTGGAAGTAGCCGAAGAAGCCTCCGAAGAAGGAACCGTCGGCGGCAGCCATGGCCTGCATGCGGTCACTGATGATCATCCACGCGGCGCCCTGGGAGACCAGCACAAAGCAGAAGACCATCGCGGAAATCGCCAGCATGACTTCCGCCGCGCCGCCAAACACCGTGTAGACCGTGGCAATAGCACCGAACAGTCCGCCGATGCCGGTGATCTGGTCGACGGGCACCACCAGCAGAATGGCAAGGATCGGCAGGAGGTAGCTTGCCGCAGCGATGACTGAGGATCGCGCCACGGAGATGGGAACGTCTTTGGCCGGGTTCTTCATTTCCCCGGCGGCGCTGTTACCGGACTCGAACCCGAGAAAGGAGAACAGGAGCAACGGGGTAACGCCAAGGAAGCCTGCCAGGGTGGGGGAGAAGAAGCCGAGGTCCAGACCGTTGAAGCCGTGCTGAATCCCGTAGACGATCGTGACGAGGATGAAGAACGTGAGGAAGAGGACCTTGAGGATGGCGCCCAGCGACGGTAGCCATTTGCCGTGCTTCAGGCTGATGATGGCTGAGGTGACGGTGATCCAGATGAAGGTCAGTTTGAAGACGTAATCGCCAACGCTGCCCGCATCGATATGGCTGACGTACTCTGACCACGTTTCCACCGCAACGAAGGCCATGGCGCCGCCCACCCAGACGGGCTGTGTCACCCAGGTGAAGAGCGAGGTGATGGCGGCCACCACTCGGCCGAAGGCCATCTTCGTCCAGACGTACACACCTCCCTCTTCGGTGAACGCTCCGCCGGTCTCAGCGAAGATGAGTCCGTAGGGAATCATGAAGGTGATGGCGAGGATGAGTGTCCAGGTGAAGGTTTCTCCGCCGAAGCCGGAAACCTGTCCCAGCACTTCTACGGAGATGACTGCTGCGACCACCAGTAACAGGATGTCGAAGCGGCCGAGGGACTTCTGCAGATGCTTGCTCTGCTCCTCAGCGAGGCGGGTCTTGCCTACTGGTTGATCCATGATCGGTCCTTTGCTTTTGCTTGCGTTTGCAGCGTCGCAAACGGGGCGGGAAGAGTGCGGCGGCACCTCAGTTGGGACGGGTGAGGCGACGTGTATTGCGAGAAGCGTAGGCCTGTGAACTGCATCACGTACACCATTGAATATCGATGAGAATCATCGATTCATCAGATGCAGGCGGCTAGCCGAACTGTATCCAGGTCGTCTTGGGTGCCGTGTAGTTATCGAAGGCATGAAGGGACAGGTCCCGGCCGAAACCCGACTGCTTGAATCCGCCAAACGGCGTCGTGTTACCCAGGGCGTCCACGGTGTTCACAGAAACGGTCCCGGCCAGCAGGTCACCAGCCACCCGGTGGGCGCGCGAGAGATTCGACGTCCACACCGATGCCGCGAGTCCGTAGTCGGTTGCGTTGGCGAGGGCTATCGCCTCGGCCTCGGTGTCGAAGGCATGCAGCACTGCTACCGGCCCGAAGATCTCCTCGCGGTGAACCTCATGGTCGGTGCCGAGTCCGCCCAGCAGTGTCGGTTCCAGGTAGGCGTTGGAGCCGCGAACCTCCCGGCGCCCGCCGCCGAAAAGCACCTCGCCGTCGGTGCGGCCGCGCTTAATCCAGCCCTCGACGTCGTCGGTATGGGCGCTGCTGATCAGCGAACCATTCCCCTCCAGGCCGGCCAGCGGATCTTCGGGCGTGTAGCCGGCAGCGGCCTTGGCCAGCAGTGCCGCAAAGTCATCGTGCACCTCCCGTTGGACCAGGATGCGTGAGTTGGCGGAACACACCTGCCCTTGGTTGTAGAAGGCCCCGAAGGCGGCTTTGGCGGCCGCCGTAGCAAGGTCCGCCGTATCGGCGAAGATGATGTTGGAGCTCTTGCCCCCGGCTTCGAGGCTCAGCCGCTTGAGGTTGCTTTTGCCGGATGCCTCGAGCAGGGTCCGCGACACGGCAGTGGAACCCGTGAAGGCAAGGGCGTCCACGTCCATGTGATGCGCCAGTGCGGCGCCCACTTCCCGCCCGCTGCCCGTGACGATATTCAGGACGCCCGCCGGAAGCCCGGCCTCCGCAGCAAGCTCCGCCACGCGCAGGATACTCAGGGAAGTCTGCTCAGCAGGCTTGAGCACCATGGTGTTCCCCGAAGCGAGAGCCGGCGCGATCTTCCAGATCGCGATTTCGAGCGGATAATTCCAGGGCACGACGGCGGCCACCACACCGAGCGGTTCCCGCGTCACCAGCGCTGTGGCTCCGGGCGGAACGGCGGGTAATTCGCCGCTTTGTTTGTCCGCGGCCTCGGCATACCAGCGGAGGGTCGAGATGGCTCCCGGGACGTCGACCGTCGTCGTCTGCAGTATTGGCTTGCCGCTGTCCAGCGTTTCCAGGAGTGCCAGTTCGTCGGCGTGCTGTTCCATGAGTGCAGCGACCGCGAGGAGCGCTTCCTTGCGATTTTCTGCGCCACTGCGGGACCAGGCTGGGAAGGCGCGCCGGGCGGCGGCGACCGCAATGTCGACGTCGGCGGACCGGCAGGCCGCCACTTCCGCCAGGGCGCGGCCATCGATGGGACTGATGGCGGCGCGCGAGAGCTGATCGCCTGCTGTCACGCGGCGTCCCTCGATGAAGGCGCGCCCGTCGATGGAGAGTGCGTCGGCGCGGCTCTGCCAATCGGTGGAAGTGGTGCTGGTAGTCATGAGGGCTCCTTTGGTGGGCGTTGGTTAGATGACGGAATCGAGGGGGTGGCGTTCGGAGGGCAGCGGGGCAGGTGTAGGGCGCGGGTCAGGGTCCATGCGGAGTGCAGCAGAAGCGAGCATGAGGCAGAGCAACTCCACCGCCAGGAGGGCGAGCATCGCGGTGCCATGGTCTGTTCCACCCGGGGTTCCGCCGCCATGCATTGGTCCGTGATGGGAGCCGCCGGCGGGCCACGCGAGAACCGCCAAATGAATCAGGATCATTGCGGCGCCCATGAAGAGCAAATGTTCTGCTGCCCGAGAGGTGCAGCGTTGCCCGGTCACCATGGGCGCGGCGCACGCGAGGCAAAGGACAGCCATTGCAGCCATCCACCACGCCATCGGGCCTGCTGGTCCGGCGGCGGCTGCGGCACTGTGAGCTGTGGTGCTCACGGCAATAGCGATGATGACAAGGCTCGTCCGGACTCGATCGGCACGTGAGTAACCAGGGGAGCGCGCTGCAAGCTGGTGCATTTCCCTCCTGACTGGCGTCTTTCCACCTGCGGGCTTTACGTCTGGGCTGTGAGGTGCGTAACATCAAAGCGTTGGTTGAACAGTTGTACCACCAAAACCCGACTTTCAGGAAGTGCCATGACGCTTGAATCACCTACCCTGGCTGCGCTGACGCAGCACCCGCTGGACCAGATCACGGCTCCGGAGATCACCGAAGCCCGCCGCATCCTGGCCGACGCCGGACTGGTCGCCGACACCACCCGATTCGCGTACCTCGGGCTGATCGAGCCACCGAAGTCCGCGCTTTACGACGACGACGCCGAAGAAGCGGGCACCGAGCGCTCCGTCCGTGCCATGCTCTGGGACGCGGCGCTCTCGCGCTCACTGGACGTTCGCCTTTCCCTGACGAGTGGGCAGATCCTGGGCCAGCGCGAATTGGACCCCGCCGTCGACGGCCAACTGCCCGTCTTGATCGAGGAATTCGAGATCATCGAGACCATCCTCGCGAATGATTCGCAGTGGGTTGCCTCGCTCGCCGCCCGTGATCTCACACCGGCTCAGGTTCGGGTGGCACCACTCTCGGCTGGCGTCTTCGAGTACGAGAACGAGACCGGCAAGCGGCTCCTCCGCGGACTCGGCTTCCGCCAGGACCACGCAAAGGACCACCCCTGGGCGCACCCGATCGATGGGCTCGTGGCGTTCGTCGACGTGGAAAAGCGCCGGGTGGATTACCTCATTGATGACGGGCCCGTCGCGGTCCCCGAGGTCAACGGCAATTACACCGAACCCGCGATCCACGGTGAACACCGTACCGACCTGAAGCCCATTGAGATCACCCAGCCCGACGGCCCGAGCTTCACCCTGGAGGGCAACCTGCTTTCCTGGGCCGGTTGGGACCTGCGGGTTGGTTTCGATGCCCGCGAAGGGCTGGTGCTCCAGCAGTTGCATCACACACACAGTGGACGACGGCGCCCGCTCATCCACCGCGCATCGATCTCCGAAATGGTGGTTCCCTACGGCGACCCTTCGCCGT
The DNA here is from genome assembly GCF_055361185.1 of Arthrobacter sp. TRD_SC_6. NCBI lineage: Bacteria > Bacillati > Actinomycetota > Actinomycetes > Micrococcales > Micrococcaceae > Arthrobacter > Arthrobacter sp. TRD_SC_6. Next base: position 292,857 of record NZ_CM143953.1, on the reverse strand, counting down.
ACCGGAGCTGGCAGAACTACTTCGACTCCGGCGAATACCTCGTGGGCCGTGACGCCAATTCCCTGAAGCTCGGCTGCGACTGCCTGGGCGAAATCACCTACATGTCGCCTATCGTCGCCGACGACTTCGGCAATCCGCGCACCATCGAAAACGGCATCTGCATCCACGAGGAGGATGCCGGTATTCTCTGGAAGCACACGGACGAATGGGCAAACTCCAACGAGGTGCGCCGCAACCGCCGCCTCGTGGTCTCCTTCTTCACCACCGTGGGTAACTATGACTACGGCTTCTACTGGTACCTCTACCTTGACGGCACCATCGAATTCGAAGCAAAGGCAACCGGCATCGTCTTCACGGCGGCCCTCCCGGATAGGGACTACCCCTACGCGTCGGAAATAGCACCGGGTTTGGGAGCGCCGTACCATCAGCACCTCTTCAGCGCCCGCCTGGACATGATGATCGACGGCGCCACCAACCGGGTTGAGGAGCTGGACCTCGTGCGCCTGCCCAAGGGTGAAGGGAATCCGCACGGCAACGCCTTCACCCAGCAGCGCACCCTGCTTGCCCGCGAATCCGATGCCATACGCGACGCCGACGGCACCAAGGGCCGCGTCTGGCACATCAGCAACCCGGAGTCGCTGAACCACCTCGGCCACCCGGTGGGTTACACGCTCTACCCGGAAGGCGGCCCCACCCTCGCGATGGCCGATGACTCCTCCATCGCTTCACGGGCAGCGTTCGCACGTCACCACCTCTGGGTCACCCGTCACGCGGAGGACGAACTCTATGCTGCCGGTGACTTCGTGAACCAGCACAGCGGTGGCGCCGGACTGCCCGCGTTCGTGGCACAGGACCGCGATATCGACGGACAGGACCTCGTGGTGTGGCACTCCTTCGGGTTGACTCACTTCCCTCGACCGGAAGACTGGCCGATCATGCCCGTGGACACCACCGGGTTCAAGCTGAAGCCGCACGGCTTCTTTGACGCCAACCCCACGCTGAACGTGCCGCCGTCGTCGTCCGGGCACTGCGCCAGCGGAAGTGCAGCGAAGAATCAAATCGCTGACACCGCCGTCGGACATTCCCAATCCGGCGGCTGCCACTAGCATCAGACTCCCGCGGGGGCACGTATCAGCGCGCCCCCGCGGTGATACGGTGCACACGGCCGAGAGAACCCGCAAACGAAGGAGCGAGCATCATGCCCCGCTTGGTGGATCACCAGGAGCGACGCCGTTCAATCATCGAGACCACCTGGCAATTGATTGCTGAGCAGGGGATCGAGAACGCGAGCATGCGGGACATCGCGCGGGAGTGCGGCTACGCTGCGCCCGGCGTCCTGGCCCACTACTTCCCGAATAAGGATGCGCTGCTGCTCGCGTCCTATGAGCTGATTTGCGAGCGCACCAATGAGCGGATCGCTGCCGGTACGGAAGGCCGTCGCGGCCTCGCCGCGTTGCGGGGGCTGTGCCTGGAGATCATTCCGGCGGACCCGCTGACGGTAGTGGAAGCCCGCGTGGCGATTTCCTTTTGGCAGCGCGCGCAGACTGAGGAGTCGCTGCGTGCAGTCGGCCGGGACGCGTTGCTGCACTGGCGCAGCCTGATGATGGGTTTCCTTGCGGAAGCAGAGCACGACGGCGAATGCCCGCCTTTGGCGGACCCCGACACGATCGTCGACGAGCTCCTGAACACCATGATGGGGCTGCATGTCACGTCGATGCTGGACCCCCATGTGGTCACCGGCTCGCGTCAACGCCACATGATGGAGCGGGCTCTAGCCCGGCTATCGGCGGGGCAATCCGCGGGCGTCTAGTCCTTCACCGGTGGCTTCGGTTGGCCTGCGGCCGCGCGCTGCTGGCGCACGCTTTGAGCGACCGCCCTCATGCGCGCCGTCGGGCGTTGCGTTCGTAGTCGTGCCAGCACGATGCTCAGTTCAGGCACTTTGTCCTTGATGACGACGGCGGCTACGTGTCCGCCGTCGTACGTCAATCCGTGCTGCGGGCGCTGGTGGAGGATCGAGTAGCCGTGACCGTTGGCCACGAAGGTACGCACCGTCTCGTAACTGGCGGAGCGGAACTGCACATCGGGTTCGAATCCTGCGCTGCGGAGGATCGAGAGCATGAGCTCGCGGCTATGCGGGAGGTCGAGCAGGACGAACGGTTCCTCGGCCACTTCGGAGAGCGAAACCTCCTTGCGGGAGGCGAGTTTGTGCTCCGGAGGGAGGGCCAGGTACGGGCGGACGCTGTCGACGGCGGTAACCGCGATCGCTTCCGGAAGCCCAAGGTCATAGCAGAGGGCCAGGTCCGCCTGGCCGGTGAGAAGCGCGGCTGAGCAGCCGGCGGCGTCAGCCTCGGTGACTTCCAGCTCGAGGTTCGGGTGGTCGGCACGGAGCCGCCCCAAAAGTCCGGGTAGCAGGAAGGGCGCCAGCGTACTGAAACACGCCAGGCGGATGCGCCCCTCGACGCTGCGCTGCTCGCCGCGGGCGTGATCCAGGGCTTCTTCCAGGTGCCCGAGCACTGCTTGGGCATCGCGGAGGAACAGCTCACCGGCGGGAGTGAGCAGCAGGCCCTTGGACCGTTGCCGGATGAAGAATTGGGAACCGACGCTCTTCTCCAGTTGGGAGACGGCCGCCGAGACCGCGGATTGAGCCACGTTCAGGCGAAGAGCGGCTCCGGTCATCGACAGTTGGGCGGCAGCTTCGACGAAGTAGCGCAGCTGGGTGAGCGTGACATCCATGCCCGACAGCATAACCCCTTCAACACTTCTACTGATGCAACTTCTCAGAAATGACTGTTAGACAGATTCAGTCCAGGGGAGGAAGCTGAGAACAGACATTCACATCCCTTGATCATCAGGAGTAGACCACGTGAAGCATCAGCGCATCCGCACCTTCAATACGAAGGACACCTACCCCGAGCAGAACCTGGACAACGATCTGTGCCAGGCCGTCGTCGCCAACGGTGTTGTCTACCTGCGCGGCCAGATCGGTCAGGACCTGGACACTCGGGAGTCGGTCGGCATCGGCGACGTCGAGGCCCAGACCGAGAAGGCCATGGCGAACATCGACATGCTCCTGAAGGAAGCCGGCAGCAGCCTCGAGGACATCGTCAAGGTCACGGTGTACCTGGTCGATCCGCGTTATCGCGAGACGGTGTACCGCACCATGGGCCGCTGGCTCAAAGGCGTGTTCCCCGTGTCCACGGGAATTGTGGTGCAGGCGCTCGCGCGTCCGGAGTGGCTCGTCGAGATCGACGCCACCGCAGTGCTGTCGACGCCTGAGGCGGCGAAGTGACCTTCAGCATCGCCGCCACCGACGGCAATGGGCGGTTCGGTATCGCTGTTTCGTCGTCGTCGCCCGCGGTTGCGGCCCGGTGTGCGCACCTGCGTGACGGCGTCGGCGTCGTAAGTTCGCAAAACATTACTGACCCGAGGCTCGGCGCTCAGCTTCTTGATCGCATGCAGGCGGGGGCGTCCGCGCGCGAGGCGCTGGACGCCGTCGTTCAGGAGGCTCCCGGGATCGACTTCCGGCAGCTCGTCGTTCTGGACGCCGCCGGTGGGTCTGCCGTCTACAGCGGATCCAACACTCTCGGCACTTATGGTGAGGGTCGGGGCCAGGACTGCGTGGCTGCCGGGAATATGCTGACCAGTTCCGACGTCGCCCAGGCGCTCTGCGATGCGTTCGATGCCGCCGCCGGTGAGTTGGAAGAGCGTCTCCTGGCTGCGCTGAAAGGCGCCGAAGCCGCCGGGGGAGAGGTGGGGCCGGTGATGTCGGCGGGCCTGTCGGTTGTTTCCGACCATGGTTGGCGGGACACAGACCTGCGCGTGGACTGGCACGAGGATCCCATCGCTGAACTTGAGCGGCTGCTCGGGGTGTGGTTGCCGCAGCGCGAGGACTACGTGGTCCGCGGACTCGATCCTGCAGCGTCAGTCGGGTACGGGGTGCCCGGCGATGACCGCTGAGCAAACTCCTGAGTTTGACCAGCGCGCCCGTGTACTTGGCACTGTTTCTTCGGAGCACGCGCGGCTGATTGGGCTCTCCGAGCAGTTGCACGCGAATCCCGAGCTCGGGTGGCAGGAACATAAGGCGGCCGCATGGACCGCGGAGTACCTTACCGCCGTCGGCTTCGAGGTTGAGAAGGAGTACCTCGGCTTCCCGACGGCCCTTCGCGCGGTCTTCGGTTCCGGCAGCCGACGGGTTGGACTGATGGCGGAGTACGACGCACTTCCCGGCCTTGGGCACGCCTGCGGGCACAACATCATCACCGCGATCTCGTGCGGCGCCGCTGCGGCGCTCGCCGAATTCGCGGAGGAGCAGGACCTCACCGTCGAGGTGTACGGGACGCCGGCTGAGGAAGGCGGAGGCGGCAAGATTGAGCTGCTGAAGCGTGGCGCCTTCCAGGGGCTGAACCTGGCCATGATGGCTCATCCCAGTCCCGTGGACTCCGCTGATGCCCGGCCCTTCGCCGTCGCGCACAGCCACATTGAGTTCCAGGGGAAATCGGCCCATGCCGCCGCCTACCCGGAGATGGGTGTAAACGCGAACGATGCGTTCGTCGTCGCACAGGTTGCGCTCGGCCTGCTGAGGCAGCAGTTGCCGTCCGGGACCCGGGTGCACGGTATCCAAACCCGCGGGGGAGAGGCGCCGAACGCCATCCCCGAGAAGACTGAAGGCCGCTGGTATGTCCGTGCTGAAACGCTGGCGGAGCTCGAAGGGCTGGAGGAACGCGTGTACCGGTGCTTCGAAGCCGGCGCACTGGCCTCCGGTAGCGAGCTGACGATCACGCCGGAGTCCGAACCATACTCCGAGTTCCGGACCGACCAGCGAGCCCTTGAACTGTACGTCCGGCACGCCGAGTCGCTCGGACGGGACTTCAACGCACCACCCGAGCAGGCGACCATGAACCGCGCCTCCACCGACATGGGCAACGTCTCCCAGGTGGTGCCGGCCATCCATCCCTATATAGGTCTCGGCTGCTTCCCGGCAGCCAACCATCAGCCCAGCTTCGAGGCCCATTGTGTCGGCGATGCCGCGAACCAGGCAATTTACGACGGCGCTGCCGCCCTGGCGCTCACCGCGCTGGACTATCTGGCCTAGCCCTTTTACTTAGGAAGAACTCATGACAAGCCAAGAGTCAACGTCGACCGGCAACGTTCGGCTTGAGCGGGACAGCCTCGGGGAGCGGGAAGTTCCCGCCGATGCGTATTGGGGCATCAGCACCCTCCGCGCTGTTGAGAATTTCCCGATCAGCGGACGCACGATCGGCAGTATGCGGTCGATGCTGTGGGGCTTCGGCGCTATCAAGGCAGCGGCTGCTCGTACCAACGAGAAGCTGGGTCTGTTGGAGCCGGAGCGGTCGAAGGCCATCCAGGCGGCATCCCGTGAGGTGATGGACGGGCTGCTGGACGACCATTTCGTTGTCGATCGTATTCAGGGCGGGGCTGGGACCAGCACCAATATGAACGTCAACGAGGTGGTGGCGAACCGCGGGTTGGAGCTGATGGGCCGGCCAAAGGGGGATTATGCGGCGCTGCACCCGATAGACGATGTGAATCGCAGTCAGTCGACCAATGACACCTACCCGACGGCCATCAAGATCGCCCTTCAGCGCGAGTTGATGATTCTCTGCGACGAGCACGAACGGCTCAGCGATGCGTTCGCGGCGAAAGCTGAGGAGTTCGCAGACATCGTCAAGGTCGGGCGGACACAGCTGCAGGACGCTGTGCCGATGACTCTAGGTCAGGAGTTCGGTGCTTTCGCGGAAACCCTTCGTGAGGACCGGAAGCGGCTGCTCGAGTTGCTGCCGCATCTGCGGGAGTCCAACCTCGGCGCTACCGCCATTGGAACCGGGATCACCGCACCACCTGCCTACCGTGAAGCAGTGATCGTGGAACTCAATGAGCTGACCGGAATGCAGCTCGTCTCCGCGACTGACCTGGTGGAGGCCACCAGCGACACCGGCGTGTTCATGTTGGTATCGGGTGTACTGAAGCGGGCTGCGGTGAAGCTGTCGAAGATCTGCAACGACCTGCGGCTGCTGTCCTCCGGTCCCCAGACCGGTTTCGGCGAGATTTTCCTGCCTGCCGTCCAGGCAGGGTCATCCATCATGCCGGGCAAGGTTAACCCGGTCATCCCTGAGATGGTCAATCAGGTGGCTTTCAGGGTGGTCGGTGCGGACTCGACCGTGACGATGGCTGTGGAGGCGGGGCAGCTTCAGCTCAATGCCTTCGAACCTATCATTGCCGACGCACTGCTCGAGTCCCTCGACTGGCTCACCGCGGCCTGCCGCCAACTGCGCACCCACTGTGTCGACGGCATCCGTGCCAACACAGCGGTATTGCAGCAACGCATGCTCGAATCCATCAGTGTTGTCACGGGTCTGGCGCCGTTGATCGGTTATGCGGCAGCAGCTGACCTCGCGAAAGAAGCGCTGGCCAGCAATCGAACGATCGCATCCCTGGCGGTGGAGCGGGGCCTGTTGGACGAACAGCGGCTGCTGCTCGCACTATCGCCGAGCAGCCTGGCCGGTCTGGTGGCGAAGGTCCCCTAGTGCGGACTTTCCGAGAGCCCTCTGCTTCAAACAACGCGATTGCGGGGCGGTCGATTTCGTCATGTCCGGGCTTTGTGCATCTGAAAAACAGATGAAGTTCAAGAGTTAAATGAGTTGGACAGATCAAGCAGAGTGAATTGGAATGGTTAGGACGAAGTGACCGGAGTCACGCTACTGCAAGGCGTTGGAACCAACCGGCTCCCCAATCCACCTCATAGGAGGAATCATGGTCAACATTCAGGCCGAGCAACGGGTCGACCAGAAGGGCCTACGCAAAAGCATCACCGCTGGTTCCATCGGTGTCTTCGTCCACTGGTTCGAATGGGCAATCTACGCGTATCTGGCATCCACCATCGCTGTGATCTTCTTCCCCGAACAAGATGGCACAGCAGCGTTGCTCTCGGTATTCGTGGTCTTCGCTATCAGTTTCGGCGTACGCCCGATAGGAGCCCTGATTTTCGGCACGCTGGGTGACCGGATCGGGCGGAAGAAAACACTGTCAATCGTCATCCTGTCCATGTCGGGAGCCACCCTGGTGGTTGGCCTTCTGCCCACCTATGACGCAATCGGTATCTGGGCTCCTGTTCTCCTCATTGCGGCCCGTGTTGTGCAGGGACTCGCAGCGGGAGGTGAGTTTGGCAGCGCCGCAGCGTTCCTTGCCGAATACTCACCCCGCAAACGTCGTGGTTTCGGCGTCAGCTGGCTCGAGTTCGGCAGTCTCCTTGGTTTCCTTGCAGCTTCCCTGGTCGTATTTGTATTGACGTCCGTCATGTCTGAGGAAGCCATCCTGGCGGGCGGTTGGCGTATACCGTTCCTGATTGCTGTCCCGCTTGGAATCGTCGGGTTCTACATTCGAACCAAGATTGAGGACACCCCGGAGTTCCTTTCGCTTGAGAAGCTGGACAACGTACCGAAGAGCCCGGTCAAGGAGGTCTTCAAGCGGAACCGCAAGCAGTTGCTGCAAATGAGCGGGCTGGAGATCATGATGCACGTGACGTTCTACGTGGTGCTCGTCTACCTCCTTACCTATCAAGAGGTTGTGCTGGGATTCGACGCCGGCACCGCAGCACTCCTGTCGACAGTTGCATCGATCGCGGGTCTGATTCTCGTTCCAATTTGCGGAGCGGCATCTGACCGGTTCGGTCGCCGTCCCGTGCTGATCGTCGCGGCGGTCTCCCTCATTGTGTTGGCTGTCCCGCTGTTCATGGTTATGGGTTCAGGCACACCTTGGGCCGGAATCGTCGGAACGCTTGGTCTCGGAATCATCCTGGCGATCATCCTTGGGGTGCACGCCGCCGCAGCGGCGGAACTCTTTCCGACCAGAACTCGCCAGACCGGATTGTCAATCGCTTATAGCGTCACGGCCGCCATCTTCGCGGGCACGGTTCCCTACTTCCTGACCTGGCTCATCGCGGAAACGGGAAATAACCTTATGCCCGCGTTCTACCTGGTAGTCGTCGGCATCATTGGACTGGTTGCGGTGCTCAGCATGAAGGAAACCAAGGGCATCGATCTGCTTCACGGTGATGACTTGTCCTCAAAGGCAGCCACAGCCGGTGCCAGCTCCGAAGGGGCGTTGGGCGCTACCAAGTAGACATTCCTTACGACCAACTGCCGGACGAGGACGTTGGCAGCGGATGCCTAGGACCTGTGCGGGTCCTGGGCATCTGAGTGTGTGATTACTTACGACGGCGCCGACGGCGCCGTCGGAGAGAGGGGGAGATGCCCCGTGAAGCTGGGCCCTGCCGGGTCATGCGCCTTCTGTAATTCTGGGTTGACGCGGGCAATAGTGAGTAGCTTGGTGGCCAACCGGCCGGGCGTTCCGCTGACGAACTTCGCCTCTATGCGTGTGGCGCGCCATCACCGGCTATTCATGCTCGAAGGTGCCTGCGTAAGGTGAACGTATGCAAAAAGCGACTCGCTCCAAGGAAACGTATGTCTGAAGATAATGTGACGAAAGACATCCTCCAAGAGTCCGATGCGCAAGGTCTGGAATCTGGCGTGGAGCTTGAGGAACTGAAGGAGGGGGAGATTACCGAGCCGTTCGATCCTAGATTGATCGACGTTACGAGCGAGGTGAGGAGTCTAGACAATCTGCTAAAGCGGTTGAAGATAGGACAGATAGACCTCGACCCGGACTTCCAGCGTTCGCGAGGGATTTGGACGCCGAAGAAGAAGAGCCTACTAATCGAGTCGCTCCTTCTGCGTATTCCTCTGCCCACCTTCTATGTATCTGAGCTTGAAGCAGGATCCGAACTGGGGGAATCCCGTTGGGCAGTGGTTGATGGGATACAACGCCTCACGACCATTGCGGAGTTCGTAGACCCGGATGCGCTATCCCTGTCTCCTCTACGCCTGCGAGGTTTGGAGTACCTCCGGGACGAAGAAGGCAAAGCTTTCGGCGAGCTCCCGGTCTCTCTTCAACTCAGGATCCTTGAATCACAATTCACCATTCAGGTGATTCGGAAGTCCACGCCAGAGGCGGTCAAGCTCAACATCTTTGCCAGAATCAACACTGGAGGGCTGCCTCTAACCGGCCAAGAATTGCGAAATGCCTTGCTCCCAGGGCCTAGTAGGAGACTATTGAAGGAGATGGCGCTTCGTCCTGAGTTCCAAAAAGCAGTTGATTTTAGCGTCAGGAGCAGCCGGATGGTGGATCGCGAGATGGCGCTACGATATCTGGCCTTTCGTATGAGCGACCCGCTGAAACATAGGGAGGCCGACTTCGATAGTTTCCTCCGGTCGGCAACTCAGCGAATTAATGGTTGGAATGAATCGGAGCAAATTAGAGCAACAGATGATTTCGCCCGCTCAATGAGCATTGCACGAGACGTATTCGGAAGGGACGCCTTCAGGAAGCGATACACAGTATCCGATCAGCGGCGACCTATAAGTAAGGCTCTCTTTGAGGCCGTTTCCGTCGGAATAACTAAGGCCCTAGATCGCTATGGTGACAGTGCACATCGGCACATAGTAAACCATAAGGCGGAGATCACAAAAGAATTTCGGCTACTCATGCATGATTCCGGCTTCGAGCGCGCGATATCTCAAGGCACCGGCGACCCCGCTAGGGTTCGGCTTAGATTCGCACTTGTTGGAGAACTTTTTGAAAAGTATGCACAGGAGATCGACCTGTGAAGAGTATTCTCCTAACCAACATACTCGCGTTCGCCAACGTGGAAGTGCCCCTAGCGCGGTTGACGCTACTCACAGGTGGGAATTCCGGCGGTAAGACCTCTGTTTTACGCGCGCTCGCCATGCTTCGCCAATCGTACGGATCTGAAGATACCTTGTCCGATTGGATACTCAATGGTGAGCTGATCAGCCTAGGAACCGGTCGCGACTTGTTATATGCGGAACCGGTCGAAATAACCGACATGAGGAAAGGGGGAATGCGGATCGAGCTGGTTTTGGCTGAGTCTTCGGTAACTTGGTCGGCCTCCTATGATAGTGCTGCGGATATTCTTCCTCTTAGCAGTTCAGTGCGAAAGCCTGACGCGTCGCTTTTCTCTTCAAATTTCCAATATTTGCAAGCCGACAGAATTGTTCCTTCTCCGGTATTTCCGAAATCATACGAGGCAGTGAATATAAAGCGCTGGCTAGGCGTGCGAGGGGAGAATACCGCAAATTATTTGAGGGTATACGGTGAGCGTACTATAAGCTCGACCGCCGTTGCTCACCCAAGTGCTCGCAGCCTCGGTCTACTTGACCAAACGGAAGCTTGGTTAAATGAGTTGTCTCCGGGTACGCGGATTGAGATCCTTGACGTTCCGGGCACAGAGTTTGTGCGATTATCCTTTTCGAGAGCGGGTTCTGATGTCCGCACCCCTTCCCAGAGGTCCACGAATGTAGGATTTGGGCTCACTTATGCGTTGCCCATAATAGTGGCCTGTCTCTCGGCATCCGAAGGTGGGCTAATTGTTGTCGAGAATCCGGAGGCGCATTTGCATCCTGCAGCGCAAAGCATCGTCGGCCGACTTTGTGCATACGCTTCCATTGCTGGCAGTCAAGTCATCGTCGAAACCCACAGCGATCACGTCTTGAACGCTACTCGACTGCTCGTTAAACAGGGTGCATTAAACCAGAACGCCGTAGTCTTCAATTACTTCTGGCGCACGGAAGAGAACCTTCAACCATCAGTCCAATCTATGGCAGTCGCCCTCGACGGATCTGTGAGTCGCTGGCCCTCTGGCTTTTTCGATCAGTGGGATAAGGATTTGGACGCATTGTTAGATGACTGAGGTCGGCTGCTATACGCCTTTAGTGGTTTTCAATGGCAATTCCATGCCGACGGGCCTCTCGAACTCGGCTGAGAAAGAGTGTGCTCGACTGTTAGACGCGATGGTTGAGGCGCTTCGAGCGCTAGCCAGACTAAGACCCGATGTTGCCCTGCTAAGTACGACACCAATCCAGTCCGCGACTGTAGGAGCTAATGGCCGTACGTTTGCTGACCTTGCATCCACCGACAATAGTGGTGCACAAGACAAATTTCGCTACTTGAAGGCCAAAAGAAATTCGGTTCCCACTCTCACTGCCGATCTGACGCGGGACGTCAGGGTGAACGGTAAAAATTTCCTGGGGCCGCCATCGATTAGTAGGGAAGATGTGCTCCTGTCACTGATCTCTCATCCGATGTGGGAGAATGACTTTGTTCATGCAGACATCAGCGAGCTGGTGGAGAATTGTGAGCGTGAGGTAATAGTGTCGACTTTCTCGCTTACTCTCTCGAACGTGAGCAGGGCAGATCATTCTGAGACTCATCGTCAGCGGGTTAAGAATTTGGGCATGCCCGCGCGGCCAACCGGCAGCGATTTGTGGGAAACGCGTGCTTCGCGTTATCCGAATTTATTCTTCTTGCCACATGTCAGATCCCAGTTCCTGGAGCCGAGTTTATATTCGGACGGGTTGCGAGAGGTGGACGAGCGGTTGTTGGAGTTGGATGCTTCCATTTCCGAGTGGCAACCGAACGAAAACGTAGAACCAAGGTGGCAGTCCAAAGTAACGCCGGAAGCGTCAACGAGGCAACATCTGTGTTGGTTCGTCGACACCGACGGCGAGCAACATCTCTTCGATATGCACGCACGCTTTACACCAGGCGCTGGCAGGATTCATTTCCGGACTAACGTGGGACCGGGCCGTAAGGAGTTACGGGTAGCACACATCGGAGAAAAGCTTTAGGTTTGTGCTAGAGCAGGGGTCATTTTTTCTCAGGCATCGACCTCAACGGTCGGCCGTGCTCGCGCGTTGCGCCCTTCGGACGCCAATAGGAGTATCTGACGGCGCACAGCCGCTTCACGAACTCGACCCGCGCGGCAGGTTCCAGTGGCACGGGTTGGATGGCTGACTTCGGTGTTGACAGTGCCGATCACGTTGGGTGCAGTGCGACATCCGGTCACCCGGCGCGCCTCCAACTAGATTCTTAACCCCTCACAGCAGCAGTCATGCGCTATCGATCTCGATGGGAAGGTGAAGATCAGTTGCGATCGGCGTGTAGAGATCAACGTCTTGTTCAAGAGTCTTGAGGGAAACAATCAGCGAGTAACGGACAGGAAGGTCGAGCCGATCTTTGCGCTGGTTGCGTTTCCACCAGCCACCAACGGGGTAAACGCCGAGCATACCGCTAGCTGCCAGTTCTTGTCCGGAACCCTCCCATATGTCTTGATGAAGAGAGCCGAGGTTCCGTTGATTCGGGCCAATGAACCATCGATCTGAGCTCGACGACGAGGAACCGCCGCTTGATTCTTCATCGTCTTCAGCGTCACGGTTTATGCGGGAGATGAACTCGCTCTCCGTTTCAGTCGGCGACTTGAGCTCGAACCGGAGGAGATGGGAAGCAAATGAGTATCGTTGCCTCCAACCCCTTCTAGATGCGGACGGTTCCACAAAGTACGACAACGTCACCTTTAAAGTGACGTCGCCGGCGCCGATAGCCTCGAGCACGTCTACTGGCCAGGGCATCGTATGGAGTCGGAATCTGCGCATCTTGTATTCGTTCCCTTCGAACGGAACGAATGTGTCTTGTGTTACTAAGGTGACGGATTGTCTGGACGAACGGAGCACTCCGTCCTCCGTTGGGACGCCCCAACCATATCGCCTCAGTAGTTCTAGCTTCGGTTCCTTCCTAGTACCGGTCGCGTCAAATTCAGCTCGCATCGCGGGTGTCCACTCTGCCGCGTGGGTCAGCAAGCCGCGCACGGTCTCCGGCCAATAGTCCGGATAATGAGCCATAGTAAGCGCAGCTAAGCGGGAGGCCTGTGCCGCGGCAGCGCTCGTTGCATTGGCGGAAGTGAGCGCGAGGTCGTTGTGTATTCCTGTCGAGCGCAGCGAGAGCAGTGGGTGACGGTCTTCATATCCTGATTCGCCGTCTGTAAGGACGTTGCCACCTTCAAAGCAGATATCGGGCTTGATAGGCCACTTTCGCTTGCCAAACGGGAGCGATGTTCGGCTGTGGGGCGACAACTCACCTTCTCCGGATAACGTCGACCATCCCGCGTACTCCGGATCGTTGGGTAACGTTACGAGATCCGTATATGCGCCAACCGTAAGGGCATTCCAGGACTGGGCGGGGTCTTCGACACCGGAGGTGTCGGATTCAAGGCGGTGATTCGATTGGTAGCTGTCGACATTCCCTGTGGCAATGACAAGTAAGCGGCTAGCGTCGCGGTCTGGCTGGGACAACAGCTGGAGTTGGTTCCCGTCACGGACAATGTCTGTGCCCACTGCGAGCGCGTCTATTGTTGCAGACCAAAGTGTGGGAAGACCCGGGTGGTCTGGATCCGTCGAGATCGGCAGACAGAAAACGCGTTTTCGCTGGGCTGCGACCTCGGCCATCGCGACCGCCTCGACGGTGACCGTTCCGTAGTCGAGGGGGTCTGTGTCAGACTCCTCGATGTCGGGGAGAATTCGGACGGATTCGAGTCGGTGATGCAGCTGAACGGTTCCTGTCCCAGTAAGTAGATCGTCGAGCGACCCGTAGAGTGCGAGGCCAGCCATGGAAGTGCCGTGGCCTTGCTTGTCGTTCCCCGAGGTTCCAATGATCGTGTGAAGATCTACGGAGTCAAGGGAGCTCGAAAGCAGTCGATGTGTCCGGGCTACTCCTGTATCGAGGTGACAGACCGCCGGCGCATCTTTGGATGCTGACAGGACGCGCGAAGCGAGATCGTCTACGTACTCATCCTGTTCGTCGGGCAGAAGATCCTCGATGGTGTCGATGAATTCTGGGCGACGAACCTCCGCAATTGGGACGTTTGTAAACAGCAGAATCTCGAGCTGTTGCCATGTCGCCTCGATCCACACAACGACTCTGTCGTTCAGAGCAAGCGATCGGTTCGGCAGCTTGAGCTTATATGCGGTCGCGAACTTTTGAAGGGCGTTGACGCTCTGCTGGGACGGGTCCAACCAAAGTTCCCACCAGCGACATCCGGATTTAGGTGGTTCGCCGTGGGATTGCCAAAGGTCCTCCAGAATTGCGTGACGGATTCGGGAGATATTGGCGACGAGTGCGCGGTTCGCAGGGTTCCCTTCCGGCGTCTCCCACTTGTCTGCGGATGCCTTAGTGATTTTCTTCTCGAGGTAATCTTCAAAGATCTTTAAGAACTGAGGACGATATGTGTCTGCTACCCAGACTATTGCGCGCTCGGGCAGAGCCGCTGTTGCTGGTTGCACCGATAGGAGCAGCCATTGCGGCACTTTCGGGGTCTTTCGGTGACGGGAGAAAGCCTGAAGCGACTCAACCTTGAGGGGGTAAGCAGCCTCTTCTCCTTCTAGAGTGATCACGCTGCCAAGGGCCTTGAGCTCGGCCGTGCTGAGGCCTATGTCGGTTCGCTCGTCACTAATCTCAGAGAAGGCGTCTTCAAGCTGTCCTTTGATGGCGAGTCCATGGGCACGATATTCAACCGGGCGAATCTTCGGGTTTCCCTGACCACCCCGGGAGAAGTCCTCATTTCGTGCACGGTCGAATACGAAGAGATGCGTGAGATGTCGAAGGTCGTCAGCCAAGGCTCGCCGTCCGCCGGGTGTCCAAAGCAGCGATTAGATCATTAGCGGTAATGAGTGTGGCCCCTCGCATGATGACAGACTTTGCGGAAGCTTCGGCAGCCTTTACGAGGTCTGCGTGGCTGAGACCTTCGGTGTGCTTGTCGACGTTGTCCCAGCGCATTCCTCTGATAAGTGGGCCCAATCTGCCCTTGACGACCGCGCGGGCCTGCATTTTGTCCGGGAGATGATAGGTGAGAACCATGTCGAACCGTCGGAAGAGCGCTTTATCGAGAATGGAGCGGTGATTGGTTGCTGCGATTACGATGCTCTCTGGACTGGACTGCTCGAGGAAAACCAAGAAGGAGTTTAGGATTCGTCGGGCCTCACCGACGTCGTTACCGGATCGATCAGCGCCTAGAGCGTCAAATTCGTCGAAGAGATACACACCGCGACGTTCTGCGACCGCGTCAAAAACGAGTCGCAACTTACCTGCAGTCTCACCCATGTATTTGCTGAGTAAGCTATCGAGTCGAATTGTAAACATAGGTAGCGACAGCTCGCGAGCGAGTACAGCAGCGGTCATCGTTTTCCCGGTCCCCGGCGGTCCTTCGAGGAGGAGTCTATGGGTGGGGTCGAAACCGTGCTCGAGGAGTACTTTTCGCTGCCGTTGCTCTGCGAGTGCCTGCTCAAGTCGTTCAACAAGTTCGCGCGGAGCGACGAGGTTCTTCAAGGTCGCTTCTGGGTGCGTTACCTCGATCAGGTCTGTCAGGTCCCCACGTGGCTTAGCAAGCTTAGTCACGTTACTACGGGGCGTCGTGCGGCGAGAGGCGTCAACAGCCTTCTTGATGTCGTCAGCAAGCAGGTGGTGGCCCTGACGGGCTTCCCGCGCTGCGACCTGAAGAGCCACTGAGTAGAACGCTGAGTCGTCGCCGGACGCGTGACTGCGGACCATCGCAGTGATGTGTTCGCCTATGCCCGCCATTACACCTCCTCGCAGCATCATCCCAAGGATAAAGTCTTCCTTTAGTCTAGGGTGCGAACTTGGGCTCTATCGGCGACGGTGCGGCAAGGCGGTATGGGTGACGTTCTCGACGCGGCTACTCCAACACGTCGTAGGATCCGACGGACGTTGTTCGTCGGATTCGCGTCCCGAGTTATGTGTTGGGTAAAAGAAAGTGTCGTCGGCTCCGCTGGTGCGAAGATTGCGTGGCGGATCGTCTAGAGCACAAGATGGCCGCACGCTACGGTGGCCCGATCGATCGGTACCTTTGGTCCTGATACAAGTCGCATTTCCCACGAACAAGTACTTTGGATCTCCGTTGTTTGATTGAAGCTACATACGAATTCATCCTCGGAAGACGGTGTCGTGCGACCTCACCGGGACGCCGCCACCCCCGTGATGTGGTTGCCCAGGGCGACGGCGAATAATCCAGCGTGACGCCGTTGCCACCGAGCATCGAGCTGGCCTCCCGGCAGATCTCGATCGCCTCACGGCATTTGTTCAGCTTGCCCACCGAGATTCTATAAGGCTCCAAGGTTCCGGCATCCTTCAACCGCCCGATCTGTAACGTCATGTTCACCTGCTTCAAATGAGTCATCTGGTACCCGGACAGCGGCTTGCCGATCTGCAGCCGCTCCTTCGATTAGTTGAGCGCCGCCTCATAGCTATCCCGCACCGCCCCCATCGCACCCCAGATAATCCCGTAGCGCGCCTGGTTAGAATCGAGAAGGACGATTCAAGTGCGGACCTGGATGTGGAGGCTTGCTTCGACCTCGTTGCCTGTGTCTTCTACTACCAGCTTGTGGTCCGCGGGGACCGTGTCGAGGACCCAAGTAGCCGTGCGCGCTGCCCTCGACGTGGCCTGGTGGGGGGATGACCATCTGATAGAGCGGGTACTCCTGTTCCTTCAGCAACCCGTCACCCGGGCCCGAGCGCGTCTTATTGGCCCCGATCACGATGGTTAGGCATTCAGTGCCGGGCGTCATATCTCTGCATCGTTAATCCTGGCCTGCGGTTCAACCTCCGTTCGAGAAACCCGACACCTCCATCAAGGTAGCGCTCGCCCAGATGGTGATTCGCGCGCCCTGTGGTGCTGGTACTAAAGCTTCGTTGCAGGAGAGCAATAACTCATTGATGGCGTGCCTGCCTCGTCGAAGAAGCGCGAGTGCTTTCTCATCGTCGAGTACTCGGCCAGTAATGACAACACCACCACCTTCCATCACATGTCTGTAGGAGAAATTGCTGAAAAGCTGGGAGGGTGGCGTTGAAATCAGGTTGCTGAGGATCTGCTCATTGCGTGGTAAGTGTCATGCCCTAACCGGGTTAACTGCAGGAAACGGAAGTCACAGCCCTCGTTCGCTTGAGTTACCTCCTGGACATAGAGGCGTCGGTAGCCGCGTTCGGGGAGCTCCGGTGATGCTGGGCCGAGTTCGTTGGACCGCCGCGTCAACTCCTCGTCGGATACCTCCAACTGCACCAACCGCCGGCTCACGCTCAGCGTGATCGTGTCCCCGGTCCGCACCAGCCGAAGCGGCCCGCCCACCGCAGACTCCGGGGTTACATGCAGCACCACAGCTCCGGCAGCGGTTCCAGACATGCGGCCGTCCGAGATGCGGACCATGTCCTTCACGCCCTGGGCCGCGAGCTTCTTCGGGATCGGTAAGTAGCCCGCCTCAGGCATGCCAGGGTTACCCACCGGCCCGATGTTCCGCAGCACCAACACGGAGTCGGCATTGACGTCGAGGGTCGGATCATCGATCCGGGCAGCCAAGTCCGCGGCGTTCTCGAACACGACGGCGGGTCCGGAATGCTCGAGCAGCGCAGGCGACACAGCGGCCTGCTTGATGATCGCCCCACCAGGAGCCAGGTTCCCACGCAGCACCGCCAGGCTGCCCTGCGGATAGATCGGGTCCAACAACGGGCGGATGATGTCCTGCGGGAAGCCGGGACCGGCGTCGTCGATCTCCTCGCCCAGCGTCCGGCCGGTCACCGTCAGCACATCGCGGTTGATCAGCGAACCCAGTTCGCGCAGCACCGCGGGGACTCCACCAACACGGTGGAAGTCCTCCATGTAGTACTTGCCCGACGGCTTCAGGTCCACCAGCACCGGCGTCTCGGTACTCATCCGGTCCAGCTCATCCAGCGAGAGCTTGATCCCAAGGCGACCGGCCACTGCGGTGAGGTGGATGATCGCGTTCGTCGACCCACCGATCGCCAGCAGCATCCGCAGCCCGTTCTGGAACGCCTCAGGAGTCAAAATGGCGGACGGAGCAACCCCAGCATCAGCCAGGGCAACAGCCTGTGTCCCAGTAGCCTCAGCAATTCGCACCCGGTCCGCCGTCACCGCCGGCGCTGAAGCGGACCCAGGCAGAGCAATCCCCATCGCCTCCGCAATACACGCCATGGTGCTCGCCGTCCCCATTACCGAACACGTGCCGACGCTGCCCACCAGGCGCGAGTTCACGTCGTCGATCTCTGATTGTGAAATTTCCTGCGCACGGAAGCGGCCCCAGAACGCCCGGCAGTCCGTACACGCACCGACCCGCTCACCGCGGTACCCGCCGGTCAGCATCGACCCGGTGACCAGCGAAATCGCCGGCACACCCGCCGAGGCTGCACCCATCAGCTGCGCCGGGACCGTCTTGTCGCACCCGCCGATCAGCACGACGGCGTCCATCGGCTGCGCGCGGATCATCTCCTCGGTATCCATCGACATCAGATTCCGCAGGAACATGCTGGTGGGGGAGGAGAAGCTCTCGTGTACCGAGATGGTCGGGAACTCCACCGGCAGCCCACCCGCCAGCATCACGCCACGCTTCACAGCCTCTACCAACGCCGGCATGTTGCCGTGGCACGGGTTGTAGCCGCTGCCGGTGTTCACGATCCCGACGACGGTCCGGTCCAGCGCATCATCCGAATACCCGGCGCCCTTGATGAACGCCTTCCTCAGGAACAGCGAGAACTCGGCGTCACCGTAGCTGGTCAGGCCGCGGCGGAGGCCGGTGGGTTCAGGCGCAGGGGAGGAGTCGCTCACCGGAACGCAGGCGTACCCGTGATGTGGTTGCCCAGGATCAGGGTGTGCACCTCGTCGGTTCCCTCGTACGTGCGTACGCTCTCCAGGTTGTTCGCGTGTCGCAACGGCGAGTAATCCAGCGTGACGCCGTTGCCGCCCAGCATCGCCCGCGCCTCCCGGCAGATCTCGATCGCCTCCCGGCAGTTGTTCAGCTTGCCCACCGAGATCTGGTACGGCTCCAGTGTCCCGGCATCCTTAAGCCGCCCGATCTGAAGCGCTAGCAGCATGCCCTTGTTGATCTCCAGCGCCATGTTCACCAGCTTCAGCTGAGTCATCTGATACCCCGACAGCGGCTTGCCGAACTGCATGCGCTCCTTCGAGTAGTTCAGCGCCGACTCGTAGCTGTCACGCGCCGCACCCATCGCACCCCAGATGATCCCGTACCGTGCTTCATTCAGGCACTCGAACGGCCCACGCAACCCCTTCGCCTTCGGCAGCATCGCCGACTCAGGCAGCCGCACATCGGTCATCGTGATGTCGCACTGGATCGACGCCCGCATCGACAGTTTCTGCGTGATCGGCGTCGCCACGAACCCCGGAGAATCAGTCGGCACCACAAAGCCGCGGACGCCGTCGTCGGTCATTGCCCAGATGATCGCAACCTGCGCAACGGAAGCCAGCCCGATCCACCGCTTCGCCCCGGAGAGAACCCAGTCGGAACCGTCGCGCTTAGCGAACGTGGTCATTGATCCGGGATCCGACCCGGAGCCAGGCTCCGTCAGCCCAAAGCACCCGATCACCTCGCCTTTAGCCATGCGCGGAAGCCACTCGTTCTTCTGCTCCTCGGACCCGTGCTTGGCCAGCGCGCTCATCGCCAGCGACCCCTGCACGCTCACGAACGTCCGCAGCCCCGAGTCACCAGCTTCCAACTCCAGCGCGGCCAGACCGTACTCCACCGAGCTGCGGCCCGGGCAGCCGTACCCCTTGATGTGCATGCCGAGCAGCCCCAAAGACGCCATCTTCGGCACGATCTCCAGCGGGAACACCGCGTTGTCATACCACCCGGCGATGTTGGGCTTGATCTCGGTGTCCACGAATTCACGCACGGACGCACGCAATTCAATTTCTTCCGGTGACAGGAGCGAGTCGATGGACAGAAGGTCAACAGTCATGGGTCTACTACTTTCCGCTGAGGGTTGTCGTGAGCGCCGCGAACGTCGCATCGTTGTGTTCGCCTAGCAGTGGCGGCAGTCGCCTGTAGCTGGCGGGTGTCTCGGACAGGAGGATCGGGTTGGCGACCTGGTGGCTGGTGCGGGGGCCGTCGTCGTCGTTCATTTCGACGGCGGGATCAAGGCCCAGCTCCTCGGCCAGCTGGAGCGCCTCCACAATGGAGTTCACCTTCCCGGCCGGGACGCCCTCCTTCGACAGGACGGCGGACCACTCGGCCGCGGGACGCTTCGCCAGCTGCTCCTCCAACAGGGCCTTCAGCTCATCCCGGTTCGCTACGCGCTGTGAGTTGGTCTCGAAGCGAGGGTCGGACGCCATGGCCGGAACGCCCAGCATCCGCACCAGTGAAGCGAACTGCCGGTCCGTCCCGACGGCGACGGCGAGCGGCCCGTCGGCGGTGCGAAGAGTCTCGTACGGCGCGATCGACGGATGCGCATTGCCCATCCGTTGCGGCGATTCACCGGTGGCCAGCGTGCTCGACGCCTGGTTCACCAGGCCGGCCAGCAGCGACGACAGCAGGTTCACATCAATCCGCTGCCCGCGCCCGGTCGCATCACGATGACGCAACGCCGCGAGAATCCCAAGCGCCGCGTTCTGCCCGGTCACGACGTCGACCAGCGCCACACCAACCTTGCTCGGCTCCGAATCCAGCGATCCGGTCACGCTCATCAGCCCGCCGACGGCCTGCACCAGGAGGTCGTACCCCGGAAGGTGAGCCCCCGCCGTCGAACCGAATCCGGTGATGGAGCAGTAGATCAGGTCGGAACGCTGCAGCGTCTCATAGTCCAGCCCGAACTTCTGCATCACTCCAGGCCGGAAGTTCTCGATAATCACGTCAGCGTGCAGCGCAATATCCCGCGCCCGCTCGAGCCCGTCCTCGGTCCGCAGATCACACACAACCGAGCGCTTGTTCCGGTTCACGCTCGAGAAGTACGTGCCAACACCGTGCTCGTCGACGGGCGGTGTCCAGGACCGGGTGTCGTCCCCGGCAGGGCTCTCCACCTTGATGACGTCCGCCCCGAAATCGGCGAGCATCATCGAGGCATACGGGCCCGCAAGCACGCGGGAAAAGTCGGCCACCCGCACGCCCTCCAGGGGGCCAGATACTGACGTACCCATTGCGCCTCATCCTCCTCAGTAGATTTAGCTGCCCGCAACGACGGGATTGCTCAAAACTCCGACGCCGGATACCCGCGCCTCAGCAACATCACCGGGCTTGATGTGGATCGCGCCTGGTGTTCCCGTGGAGATGATGTCGCCCGGGTAGAGCGGCATCACCTTCGAGTGGAAGCTGATCAGGTACTCCGGGCTGTACCGCATGTGCGCCACGGTATTGGTCCGCAGCACCTCGCCGTTCACCACCGTGGATACCTCCATGTCCGCGAGGATCCCGTCACCCACCGCCTCGGCCAGCGGCACAATGCGCGGTCCGAACGAGAAGAATCCGGGGAAGTTCTTGGACCGCGTCAGGAACCGCGGGTTCCGCTGCAGGATGTCCTCCGCGGTCTGGTCCAGCACGGGCACGACGCCGGCAACATAGTCCAGCGCGTCCTCCACCTCCACGTTGCGGCAGTAACGCCCGATGACTACGGCGACCTCCCCCTCCGCGGTGGTCCGCTCGCTCTGCGACGGGATGGGAATCTCCTCGCCCGGCCCGATGACCGTGTGGTCGCCCTTGATGAACGACGCCGGTTCCTCCGGAACACCCTCGGACAGGTCCGACGCATGCTCCACATAGTTCAACCCGATGCCCCACAGCATCCGCGGGTGCCGGTAGGGGGCGCCGTAGGTGACGGACGCGGGGTTCCGGAAGGCGCCGTCGTCGACTGCGGCTGCAGCAGACTCGAGCTCTTCCAGCAGCCCGTCCACCAGCACGTCGCGGATGTCGCCGGTGAATTCGGGGATGAGGTCGCGGACCAGCGCAACGCCGCGCACTGGGTGCACTACGGCCGCGACTTCCTCACCGCCGTCGAGGACGGAGCACAGGTGCACAGTGTGGTTCATCATCAGTAGCTCCTTACCAGGCCGCCGTCGCAGCGGATCTGCTCACCGGTCACGTAGGCTGCGGGTTCGCTTGCGAGGAACGCGACGACGGCGCCAAACTCCTCCGGCTTCCCGTATCGTCCAGCCGGAATCGTCTTCTCTGACGACGCCCGCGCTTCCTCGGGACTCACACCGGTGCGCTTGGCCGCAGCCGCGTCGAGGGACGCCACCCGGTCTGTATCGATCCGCCCGGGCAGCACCATGTTCACGGTGATCCCGTCCGCGGCGACCTCTCCCGCCAGAGTCTTCAGGTACCCGGCCAGCCCTGCACGGCCGATGTTGGACAGCGCCAGGTTGGGCAGCGGACTCTGCACCCCGGAGGACCCGACGGCGACAATCCGCCCCCAGCCCCGCTCCCGCATCCCCGGCAGCACCAGCGACACGAGCCGAATGTGCTGCAGCAGCAGCTGGTTCACGGCAGCTAAAGCTTGTTCGTCCGATACATCGGCCGCACCACCCGGAGGCGGCCCGCCGCTGTTGAGCACCAGTACATGGACTGGACCGAACGCTTCCTCAGCGGCTTCGACCAAAGCGGCGGGCGCACCGTCAGCATTGAGGTCCATACCGAGCCCGACGGCGGACGGCAGCTTGGCTGCCTCGGCCTGCACCACGTCTTCGCGGCGGGCGGCGAGCACCACGTTGGCGCCCTCAGCGGCCAGCGCCTGCGCAATGGCGAGCCCGATCCCGGAGCTCGACCCCGGCACCAGCACGTTCTTCCCTTTGAGTCCCGTATCCATTAGGCGAGCTCCTTAACTGCTTCGAGGTGGGCATCGATCATGTCGGCCAGTTCGGGTGGCAGCGTGGGAGCCGGCGGGCGCACCAACGCCTCCGCGATGATTCCGCGCCGCTTGAGGATCTCCTTACGCAGCGCCAGCCCAATCCCGGGTTGGCCCTCGAAGTTCGCGAGCGGCAACCACGGCGCAAAGGCGCTGCGGGCGGCGCGGAAGCCGCCGTCGTCGTTGGCCTGAATAGCCAGCTGCAGCGCTTCGGGATGGGAGAAGCCGGTCATGGCGCCCGCGGCACCGGCGGCGAGCTCGTCAATCAGCCCGACGCCGCCTAGCCCACCGAACACGGGTACGTCTGTAGCGCGCGTCAACTGAGCGATCGATACGGCCGTTGGTGGCGCCTCCGACTTCACGGCTGCAATGAAGGGGCAGCGTTCGACGACGGCGAGGATCTGCGCGGTGCTGATCTTCACTCCGGACGCCACGGGGTAGTCCTGCAGCACAATGTCAGCACCGGTCGCCTCATGGATCGCGGTCAGGTGGGCGGTCAGCAGGTCAGGGTTGGCAGTGTTCGCCTGCACCATCAGCGCAGCCAGGCTGGAGCCCGCGGCACTGACGGCGGTACTCGCCTGCTCTATTGCCACCTGCGTGGTCCGCGAAGACAATCCCACCACCAGCGGCGTCTCCTCAGCGGTCTCAGCGACAGTCGAAACGGTGAGGATCTGCTCGCCGGTATCGAGCGCGGCACCCTCTCCAAACACCCCGAGGACCACCAAGCCTGTGGCCGGGATGTGCGTGTACAGCTCCACTTCGCGGCGAAGGGACTCCGTGTCGACGGAGAATGACGGCCCGGTGAACGGCGTGGCCAGCACGCCCCAGAGGCCTCGAGGCAGAAAAGTCATGCAATTTCCTCACTGTCAGAATCAGCATCAAGAACAAGCGAAACAATGTGCTCGGCAATAGCGAGCGACGACGTCGCCGCGGGTGACGGCGCATTCCGCACTGCCAGGACCGAACCGTGGCGGGTGATGCGGAAGTCGTCCACCAGCGATCCGTCGCGGTCCAGCGCCTGGGCGCGGATCCCGCTGGGCCCGGGAACGACGTCGTCGACCGTCAGCTCCGGCACGTACTTTCGCGCCTCGTTCACGAAGCGGCGCTTGCTCAGCGACCCGATCATTTCGACGGCGCCGGTCCGCCAGTGTTGTTTCGCGAAGGCACGGAAGCCCGGGTAGGCAACGGCGTCACCGAGGTCCCGCGGTGAGAAGGTGCCCCACCCGTACGCCTCGCGGGCAAGGGCGAGCACCGCGTTGGGCCCGACCATCACCTCGCCGTCGGTCCGCGGAGTCAGGTGCACGCCGAGGAACGGGTAGCGCGGATCAGGCACCGGATACACGAGCCCGCGCACCAGCGAACGCTTCTCGGGGCGCAGCAGGAAGTACTCGCCCCGAAACGGCACAATCTTCGGGTCCTCGTCATCACCGGCCAGCGCAGCAACGCGGTCGGCATGTAGCCCGGCGCAGATGATCACCGAGTCGAAAATGTCCCAGGTGTCGGAGCCGTCATGCCGCCCGGTCAGGAGCGTCTCGGTTCCCTTGCGCATCAGCGACGTGACCTCGAACCCGGTGTGCACGGTGCCTCCGGCGGCAACGACGTCCTCCGCGAAGGCCCGCGTCACCGCGCCGTAGTCCACAATCGCCGTGTGCGGCGAGTGCAGACCAGCGGTCCCGGAGACGTGCGGCTCAAGAGAGCGCAGCTCGTCGCGGTCGATGATCCGAACGCCTGGAACGCCATTGGCCTGGGCGCGGTCCAGGATGCCGCCCAGTCGGGATTCCTCCACCTCGTTCCGGGCAACAAGGACCTTACCGATCTCGTTGTACGCCAGTCCCTTCGATCCGCAGTACTCCTTCAGCAGATCGACCCCGCGCCGGCACAGCTTCGCCTTCAGCGATCCGGGCGTGTAGTACAGCCCGGCGTGCACCACGCCGGAGTTCCGCCCGGTCTGGTGAGCGGCGAGCGCAGGTTCCTTTTCCAGCACGGTCACGGAAGCGCTGGGTTGCTGCTGCAGCAGGCGCCGCGCAACGGCGGTGCCGAGAATGCCGCCGCCGATCACTGCATAACGTGTCATCGAGACTCCTTAACGAAGGTGGAACGGACGGGCAGCCCGCGCGACTTGCGGATCAGCCGCCGCCCGATACGGAAGGTCAGTGCAGCAGCAAGCGCGACGACGCCGGCCGCCATCCATGCGGTGGAGTAGGACGTAGCGCTCACCAGCAGCCCGAAGAGCAGCGGCCCACCGGCGGCACCGAGCGAGAGCCCGGTCTGCACCACCCCGGTTGCCGACGCCGCAGCCAGCCGGTTATCCCGCACGACGGCGAAGTGCAGCAGCCCGGGCCAGGTCCAGCCGGCGCTGAAGGCGAGGAGGGTGCCGAACACCATGAGCGTGGGCGTACCGACGCTCAGCAACGCATAGCCGACGACGCCGGTCACCAGCAGGTTCGCGATCAGCACGTACGGGCTGCGCGTGGGCATCTTGTCCATGAGCGCCCCGAGCAGGATGCGGATGCCGAGGCCCACCACGGCGGCGCCCGCGAAGATGAACCCGGCGGTGCTGGGCGCGATGCCGGACTGCACCATCGAGTCCACGAGGAACACGCCGAGCGAGGTTGCTGCTGCGGCGGCGAGCCCCGCGCCGATGGTGAGGACAACCAGCCCCGAGCGCGGGGTGCCGCGGTCTTCCGGTTGGGCTGCCGCCGTCGTCGTGCTCGGCATTGCAGGCCCGCGAAAGAGGGCCCACACCGCCAGGCACAACGCGAGACAGGCGCCGAAGAAGAACGCGTACCGCCAGCCGAGCACCAGCGCGATGCCCGGCACGGCCAGTCCGCCCAGCAGTGAAGCCGCCGGGATGGATGACTGCTTCACGCCGAACGCGAGGCCCAACCGGTTGGAGCCGATAGCCCTTGAGATACCGAGGTTCGCTGACGGCTGGGCCGTGCCGTTGGCGAAGCCGCCGATGAACAGTGCCGCCACCAGAACGGGGAATGACGGTGCTGCTCCGGCTCCTGCCAGTGCCACGGTGGCCAGGGTGGCCGAAATGACCATTCCCCGGCCGGATCCCACCCGCTGGACCAGTCCGCCCAACGGCCGGGCGAGGGTCCCGGACACCGCAAACAGTGTTGCTGCTGCGATGCCCATCTGCGCAGGCCCCAGGTCGAGGTCGTCGCGGATCTGTACCGCGAGCGCTCCGAGCAGGAAGGCGGGCAGCACCCCGGTAGTGGTGACGGAGACGGCCTGCAGCAGGGTGGTGACAGGCCGTCCCGAGGACGGTGAATTCATCAGGCGCGGGCTACCGCCGGCGTTACATTTTCATCATGCGGGTGACGTTTCCGCCGGATGAAGTGGAGAACAAGCCCGACGGCGATGAGCGCGCCACCGACCGCCAGGTACAGCGGCTCCATGACGAGCAGCGGCAGCGAACCGAGGCCGATCAGCACCCGCTCGAGCACGTTGGCCGGCATGGCGATCCAGCCGCCGGTCGCGACCGCCAGAGCGGCAACAGCGACAGCCGAGACCGTCAGCGCCAGCAATACCGTGCCGATTCCGCCCTGCATCAACAGGCCGATGCCCGAGCCTGAGAGCACGAAGATGAACGGCACCAGGAAGGCCGAGAGCGTGTACCGCCAGGTGAGCCACATTGTCTTGATCGGTTTACCGCCGGTAATGGCCGACGCCGCGAACGGGGAGAGCGCGGTGGGCGGCGACACTTCGCTGAGCACCGCGTAGTAGAAGATGAACATCGCCGCCGCGAACGGGGCAACGCCGACGTCCTGGAGCGCCGGTCCAATGATCACCCACGAAATGATGAAGCTAGCCGTCACCGGGACGGCCAGGCCCAGCAGGATCACCGAGATCGCGGAGAACAGCGCGGTCAGGAAGAGGCTGCCGCCCGCGAAGTCCACGATGATGTTCGCGAGCTTCAAGCCAAGGCCCGTCAGGGTCATGACGCCGACAATCAGGCCAGCCGCAGCCATCACGGGAATCACCGAAAGCGCACCGGTGGCGCCGACCGCAAGGGCGTTCCAGATGCGCTTGGGGGTCATCCATGATTCGCGGTCGAGGAAGCTGAGCAGGAACGCAAGGACGGTTGCGAAGACGACGGCGCGGAACGGCGTCATCCCGAGGGCCATGAACACGACGATCGCCACGAGTGAGCTGAAGTGGTAGCCGAAGCGCAGCAGCAGCTTGCCGACGGGCTTCGTCTCCACCTCGACAGGCTTGGTCTTGAACTTCCGGGCGTCCATCTCGATGGCGAGGATGATTCCGAGGTAGTACAGCAGCGTAGGGATGGTCGCCCAGATCAGCACCTGGAGGTAGGAAACGCCCAACAGCGCGGCGATGATGAACGCTGCGGCGCCGAGGGTCGGGGGAGACATGATCGCACCGATACCGGCAGCCGCCAGGACGCCGCCGCCGTGCTCCTTCGGGTAACCGGCCTTCTTCAGCAGGGGCCAGGAGATACCACCGAGGGTTACGGTGGTGGCAACACCGGAACCGGACACGGTACCCAGCAGGAAGCCCGCCAGCGTGACCGTACGGCCGGGACCCGACTTCGACTGCCCGAACGCCGAGAAAGACAGATCGATGAAGAACTTTGTGGCACCCGACGCCGTCAACACGGCGCCGTAGATCGTAAACAGGATGATGTACGTCGCCGCCACATCCGTCGGAACACCGAAAATGCCCTGCGTTCCCATGACGTTGTGGCCCACCAGACGGATCCACCCGAACGACGACGTCCCGAACGGATCCGGAAAGTACGGGCCGAAGTAGGCGTACGCGAAGAAGAAGACGACGACGATCGGCACCAGGATGCCCACGGTCCGGCGGCAGGCTTCGAGCACCACCAGGATGGCGATGGTGCCCATGGCCAGGTCGAGGTAGGTGGGCACGATTGCCCGGCGGAAGAACGCGTCCCAGTCGGAAATGATGTAGGCGAACGGCACGATGGCAATGATCGCCAGCGCCCAGTCGAGGATGTGCGGATTATCCGCTCTATTCGACTCCTTCGCCTTGTCCGACCGGCCCCATCCGCGGTAGACCAGGAACGTCATCGACAGCCCGATCATCAGGAACGCGGGCAGGTAGAACTGCGTGGCCATCGGATTGAACACCCAGTACAGGCCGAAGACGGACAGTGCAACGCCAATCACCTTGATGATCAGCGCCGGCTTGCCGCTGAGGTGCCGGGCGGGCTTCTCGGCTTCGAACTCGGCGATCAACGCTTCTTCGTCGATGGTGCCGTTGTCTGTGCCGACCTTGTCCGTGGCTGCCTTGTCAGGATCCGGCGAGGGCTGAAACCCGTGATCGTCGGGCCCTTCTCCAGTAGGCGACTTGCGGTCCTTGGACCGTCGCGCCGGTCGCGCTGCAACGGCTCCTTTGCCGTCGGATCGCTCGGTCATGGGATCTCCTTGATGTCTAGCACAACGAACGGATTGTCATCCCCGACCAGTTTCCACAGCTCAAGCGGTGGTTCTCCGGGAACGTGGAGTGTGCGCTGCCCAAGGTCGGTGGCAGCGATCGAAAGCGTGTCAAAGACGGCCGGACGGGCCTGGTTGGCCGTTACAACATAGTTGCGGCGGTCCCCGGATGCTGCCTCGGACGGAGCTCCGGGGACGCCGTAATACTCTTCGAGGACAGCGAGCTGGTCGGCCGCAATCTCCACTAACCGGTAGGAGCCGTCCTGCACTTCGTAGCGTTCCTCGGCGAGTGTCTTGTAAATCGAGTTGCGGTAGCTGACGGCGAAGCCTTCCCCATCAAGGGGAACGCGCGCCAGTTCGCCGTCGTCGTTCGAGATCACCAGGAAGCGCTGCGGTGGATCGGCGTTCCCTGCAGTCACGCCGGCCAGTGTGCCAAGGCACACCAGCGCGGCGACGACGGTTGTTGAGCGAGCTGGCACGAGCTGCGTCCTTGTTATCTAGCCGGCCTGGTCGAAATAGGCCTGAGCGCCCGGGCAGGTCTCTACGAACGGAACTTCGCCGGCGGTAGCCGGATCCATCTCTTCCGCCGCAGGGTGGACCTGAATGAGCTGATCCTTGTTCTCGAAGAGCGCGGTGGTGATGTCTTCCTGTAGTTGCTCATCCATGCTGGAGGGTGCCACCAGGATGTTCGGCGAGATGATTACGGAGACGGGCTCCGTTTGTCCCTCGTAGGTGTCTGCGGGGATCTCTTCCTCCACATAGAACTCGCCGAACTCTTCTGCCAGCGGTGCTGCGTACTCGCCGATCGGCACGATCACCATGTCGCCGTCGCTGGCGAGGTCGATCATCGCGCCGGTGGGCAGGCCGCCGGACCAGAACCCTGCATCGATGGTGCCGTCGCGAAGGGCCGCAACGGTTTCGGCAACACCAAGCTGGCGGCGATCAATGTCAGCCTCGGGGTCAAGCCCCGCGGCCTCCAGGGTGCGAAGGGCAGCAACTTCTGTTGCCGAGCCGGGCGCGCCCACTGAGATAACCTTGTCCTTCATATCTTCGACGGTCTTGATACCGGTATCTTCGACCGTGATGGGCTGCAGGAAGTTGTTGTAGACGTTGCCGAGCGAGCAGATTTCCTGGGGCTTGCCGTCGAAGTCATTCACTCCTTCGACTGCATCTGAAACCACGTCACCCACGGCAAGGGCAAGCTGAGCCGCTCCACTTTCGAGTAGCAAAATGTTGTCGACGGACGCGTTGGTTTCCTGGACGGTGGCGTCGTAGCCCTCGATGTTGTCGCGTATTACGGTGGCAAAACCACCGCCGAGCGGGTAGTAGACGCCACCGGTGCCGCCTGTCGCGATGGACAGAGCGCCACCCTCGCCGCTGTCTGCACCGCCTCCGCCGTCGCCTCCGCCGCTGGGTGCGGGGCTACCGCAGGCGCTCAGGAAAAGTGCCGGTGCAAGGAATGCGGCGGCAGCTATGCGCGATCCGCGACCTTTATTCATGGTGCTGGACATGGATTTCTCCCTTGATGTGTGGTGAATTTCTGGAGCAGTGCTTTTCATTTCGGGTTGTCTAGTTCACTAGGTGGGTCTTGTCAGTATTGTCAGGCGGCACTCCGACGTCGGCCACGGCCAGTACGCCTGCCAGGGTGCGGTAGTACCCCACCAGGAGCGAAACTTCCGTGATTCCGGCGAGGCCTAGATGCTCCCTCGCGTGCTCGAAGGTGCTCTCGGAGACCCCGGCCTCGGCGATGAGTTCGCGCGTGAGTCCGAGCGCCGCAGCTTCAGCTTCCGTTGCCTCGCCTGGGACGCTGCCCGTCTTTAGCTCAGCGAGCTCTTCTTCCGAGACCCCGACGACGGCGGCGACTCGGCTGTGCGCGTACCACTCGTACTCAGAGTTGAGGGCGGCCGCGACGGCGCAGATAATCAGTTCGCGCGTACGGTCCGGGAGGTTGCCGTTGAACCGCAGTGCGGCGCCAAGCTCCTGCACTGCATTTCCGATGCCCGGCGCGAAGAGGAGGGCGTTGAAGGGGCCGGCGAGGGAGCCGTCGTCGTACTTGATGGTGAAGGGACCGTTGGCGCGTGGGGGAGCGATGATCTTCTCGTAGAGGTTCTGCTGATCCTCACTCATGTATTCAGGGTGCAGCAGAGGGAAGCGGTTAGACAAGGGTTCGGCCTCCGTCCACGTAGAGGACGTGCCCGGTGATGAAAGCAGCCTGCTCGGAGGCGAGGAACAGGATAGGGCCGGTGAGGTCTTTGACCGTGCCGAGCCGTCCGGCCGGGACCAGCGAGGTGTAGTGCTCGCGGACTCCCGGCTTGTCGAGGTGGGCGGTGGTGAGGTCCGTTTCGGTGTAGCCCGGCGCGATCGCGTTGACGGTGACTTTGTGCGGAGCCCATTCACGGGCCATGACGCGCATCAACTGGTTTATGCCGCCTTTGCTGGCGGCGTAGGGGCCATGATCGGGGTGGGCGAGCAGGCCGGACACTGACGAGCAGTAGATCTGGCGGCCCCACCCCGCGTTGACCATGTGCTGTCCGGCGGCCTTGCCGAGACGGAAGGCGCTGGAGAGGTTCACGTCGAGCGTAAGCTGCCAGTCGTCATCGTGCGTTTCGAGGATGGGGATGCGGCGGTTGATGCCGACGGCGTGGACAAGGATATCGATGCCACCGAGTGCGTCAACAGTTGTGTTGACCGCGTATTCGGCGCCTTCCCGGGAGGAGAGGTCCGCAGTGACCGTGTGTTCGTGGTTCAGCTTGGTTTCGTCGACGTCGGTAATCACGACCCTGGCACCGACCGCGGAGAAGGCTTCGGCGCATGCTGCGCCGATACCGCCGGCTCCGGCGATGAGTACGCGCCGGCCTGACAGACCGAGCCAGTTCTCCACGAATGTGATCCCTTCAGGCAGTGCCTGGCCCACTACAGAAGCGTCCGGTGAGACCGGTGCTTCTTGTGGGCTGCTGCGATGCCTCGTCGAATACAGCGTTATTGGAGATTGTATACAAATTTCCTGCTCGATGTAACCTCTGTCACACAAAAGTTATCAAAGGTAACTGGGTTACCAAGCCTTGGGAAAGGAGCGGATGATGGCTTCTGGGAACGCTAACAACAGGATCCGCCGGCTGACCTCATGGTGAAGGGCTATGACAGAAGGGCCCAACCAGCGACGTCGGACTGGCCGTGCTCATTGCTGCCGACGGCCAGAACGGCCCCGTCAGCCCGGAGCCCAAGAGTGTGAGTGGAGCCGGCGGATACGGACAGGATGTCGCGCCACAACCCGACGTCGCACTGTCCTCGGCTGTTATCACCGGCCGCCATTACCCGGCCGCTCTCGGTAACGCCGACGGTGTGATGACTCCCCGCCGACACCGACGTGATGTCGCGCCAAGCAGATACGTCATGTGCACCGTTTGTTCCCGCCCCGGTCACCAACACACGTCCGCCCCTGTTGAGTCCAACCGTGTGTAGGTAACCAGCGGCGACTGCAATCAGTCCCCGCCATTCATCGACCTCACATTGCCCTTTGCGGTTGTTTCCCACAGCTATGGCAGTACCGTTTGCCCGGAGTCCGACGGAGTGCCAGTCGCCGGCCGCAACGGCAACCATTCCTGTCCATCCGTCGACCCGGCATGCGCCTTCTTGTTGGCGTCCTGTTGCACGTACCGTGCCGTCTGCGAGCACGGCCATTGTGCGTCGCCATCCTGCGGCGATGCTCAGCACATTTGACCAGGTGCTCACGTCGCACTGTCCGTCGTTGTTCCATCCAACCGCTACGACTTCGCGGTTCCTGCACAGCCCTACAGTGTGTGACCGTCCGGTATTAGAGGCGGTGTGCACGTTTCCCACGGCGACGGCGACGACGTCATGCCATTCACCGACCTGGCATTCCTCAGCTTGGGAGACGCTGGCCGCCACGACCGTGCCGTCTGTACGCAAGCCGACAGAATGGCGCCGTCCGGCGGCGACCGCAGCTGTACCACTCGCGGAGTCAGTCATGGTCTCTCCGAGTCACCTGGCTGCGATGCCAACTGACTGCCTAGTCGTCCTTACCTCCAGGCGGCTGGGTCTTAGCGCCGTCGTCGTTTTCCTCGGTGCCCTTTTTGTCGGTGCCCTTTTTGTCGGGAACCCGCTTCAGGGAAATACCTTCGAGGTATTCGGGTACGGGTGGATCCTTCTCTTCATCAGTTGACATGGCCAAATCCTACGGGTGTTCACCGTGGAAGGTGCCGGGGATCCGCTACCCGGCTGAAACTTCGATCGATTTCGTCAGCGACGCCCGATGATGTGGTGCGGATGAAGATATCGACCGAAAATGACCCGTCAGGTCACGTCGAGGAACGCGCGCAGCCCCTCGACGGCGTGGTCCCGGTGCTCATCCAGGTGCTTGATGAGCCTGTCAACGTCTCGGTCGGCAAACGCGTCGATGATGAGATTGTGCTCATGCTCCACCCGCTGGCGGTTGCCCGGCACGCCGTAGTACACAAAACGGTACGTGTCGGTGGCGTCCCAGAGTACCTGAATCAGCCGTTCGAGCCTCGGCATCCCTGACGCCGAGAGCAACACGAAGTGGAACCGCCGGTTCGCTTCTGTCATCGGGAGGATGTCCGCGGCTGCGCTCGCTGCCTCCACCTCACGTGCGGCATCCTTCATTGACTGCAGAACCGAACCATCGGCACGTTCGACGGCGGCGCTCGCGGCCTCGGTCTCGAGCAATTGCCTGATGCGGTACACCTCAAGGAGGTCAGCGAGTGAGAGCCGAGCGACCTTGAAGCCCCGATGCGGCTCGTAAACGATCTGCCCTTCACCCTCGAGGATCTTGAACGCCTCGCGCAGGGGAACCCTGCTGACACCCAGCCGGTCAGCGAGCGCATCCTGCCGCAGCGGCTGCCCTGGCTGGACCTCGCCCGCGATAATCATCCGCCGCAGCTCGGCCAGGGCGAAGGCCTGTGCTGTGGGCGGGCGCTTGGGGGAGATGCCGGTCATGGCTATGACCCCCTCCTGTTGCGGCCGTTTCGTGACGACACTAGTTCAACACACCCGGCGCGGAAGCAACGGATTCGCGGGGTGCCGAACCGAGCGAAAAATTCTTGAGGAAACCTTCGCAAAAATCCGCCCCGTGACTTGAGGGAGATGGGCCAGAGTAGATAGCACGTCGGGGCGGACCCCCCCTTTCCTCTCCCCGACAAATCCAATTGCCTCCGGGCCGGACCGTTCGCCGGCCCGGAGGTTTGGTTAACCCGTAATCAGGAGCACGCAATGCGGATAGTCCCAGTCAGCGCGTCCTTCGCGCTCTGTGGCGACGTCCTCTGCGAGGACCCCTGGTGCGGAAACAGCACGCACGGCAACTCCGCCCGCATAGGCACATCCAATGATCGGAGACGTCCGGTGACCTGGTTCAAGTTTGGAAGAGCCCGAAAGGCCCGAATCACCGGAAACGCAAAGCTTGCGGTACCCGCGGCCCTGCCTGTCCACCGGCACGAAGTCATCGACCAGCTCGGCGCCGAACTGCCCAGCTACTCAGACGCACTCCGCTACCGCGACAACTTCGCCCGGCTCCTGCCTACCCGCATCGAGGAACTCACCGCAGGGCTGCGCTCGCGGGACGAATCTGCTGCCGTTGTCACCCTGATGAGCCTGCACATCGGCTCAAGCATGGTAGGCGCCCCCCGCCTCGAGTACGTCACCAGCCACTGCCTCACGGACATCCGCTCAGGCCGCAAAAGCTGTTACCTGCCCGCACTGGTCATGGAAGCCGAGCGCTTCCTCACCTACCTCACCGAAGAACAGCGCGCCGCAAACTAAAGCTAGCTGACCGGTACCAGCCGGTACCCCACACCGCGCACCGTCCGGATATACCGCGGCTCCCGCGTATCCTCACCAAGCTTTTTCCGCAGGTTCCGGATGTGCACCTCCACCAGATGGTGGTCCTCGGTCCACCCCTCGCCCCACACACGCGCCAGCAGCGTCTCACGGGTCCACACCCGGCGCGGCCCGGTGATCAGCGTGGCCAGCAGGTCGAACTCGATCTTCGTCAAGCCCAGTTCTTCGCCATCCAGACGGGCAACCCGCCCTTCGACATCCACGGCGAGGGCTCCATGCACGACGACGGCGGCGTCGTCGTCCGCTTGTGCCTTCGCCGCAGGCGTGGTGGAAGCAGGAGAGCCCGCGGGACCGTCGAGCATGGCCCGGGGCCGGCGGAACATCGCCGCCACGCGCGCCCGCACCTCGCGGGGGCTGAAAGGTTTAACTATGAAGTCATCGGCCCCTATTTCCAGGCCGAGGACGCGTTCAATCTCCTCCACCCGGGCAGTGACCATGACAATGTACGCGTCAGTGGTGGGCCGGACCTGCCGGCACACTTCCATTCCGTCAAGGTCAGGCAGGTTCAAGTCGAGGGTGATGAGGTCGGGGTTGTGTTCGCGGATCAGCGATACTGCTTCCTTGCCGCTCGCCGTCTCCACGACTTTGAACCCGACCATGGACAGCGTCAAGGCGAGGAGCTCCCGGATGTCGGAGTCATCCTCCACCACAACAGCCGTGCGATCGAAGGTTTCAGAGACCATACCCCTTACCTTGCCAGACTCCGCGCGGGTGTCGAGATGCTACAGCGAAAACTGGGAGCATCGTTATGCTTTGGGCAGTTCGATGGTGACCGTGGTCCCGACGCCCAGTTCAGAGTGAACGTCCAGGTTCCCGCCGTGCCGTGCGACAGCGGATGCGGCAATCGCGAGGCCCAGGCCCGTTCCGGGAATCTCGGCCGAAACGGAGTTGGACGCCCGGTAGAACCGGGTCAGCAACCGCGGGAGCTCGTCCGCCGGGATGCCGATGCCGGTATCCGCGACCGTGACGCGGAGAGTGCCGTCGTCGTCCGCTGCAAATTGAACCGTGACGGACCCGTCGACGGGCGTGAATTTCACCGCGTTGGAAAGCACGTTCACGAACGCCCGCTCCAGCAGGTCCCGCACGCCACAGACCAGGCGTTCCGGGATCGAATGCTCAAGGGAGACGGAGACGTTCTTCGCCGCGGCTATCGGCTGCAGGTCCGTCACCAGGTATTCGATGAGGTCCACCACATCAACCGACGACGTCGTCAGTTCCGTCCCGGCGTCCAGCACCGAAAGTGCCAGGACGTTCTCGACGAGACTGCCCAGCCGCTGGCCGTTACGCTCGATGATCGCCAGCATCTTCTGCGCGGAAGCGGGAAGCTCGCCGGCGTCGCCGTCCTGCAGCAGCTCCACATACCCGAGGATGGAAGACAGCGGGGTGCGGAGCTCATGGTGCACGGTCGCGACGAAGTTGTCCTTCGCGGCATCGAGGTCCCGCAACCGGTCCAGCACCTGCTGCTGCCCGATGATCAACTGTCCCTGCACAACTCCGTGCGCCAGGTTTCCCAGCAGGTGCTGCAGCAACGATATTTCCGCACTGGACCACTTGCGGCGCCCACGGTCCACCACCAGCCACAGCACTCCAAACGCACTGGAGCCCTCGCCGATCGGCAGAAGCAGCCCGCTCTTGGTGAACTCGGCCATGCGGGCGTTGAGCTGAAGCAGGTGATCCGGAACGTTGTCGGCAGCCCCGTTGATCACGGCCACTGAACTGGACGTACGCCACAGGTCCGTCCCCAGCTCGCGCAGCTCACCAAGCAGGTCGCCGAGCTCGATAGGAGCAGAAGCGCCTGTACCCCGAACCCACGCCCCGGACCCGCAGGAAACGCGGTTGTCGTCGAACACGTGCAGCCGCACCTCGTCCGCGTCAATCGCCTCGCCGATGCCCGCCAGGGTCAGGTCCAGCATGTCGGTAGGAGAAGTGGTGCGCCGGATGCGGTCCGAGATAGCGCGGACCTGCTCGCGGAGCGTCGCCGACTCATTCCGCCGCGCTTCCCGCAACCGGTTGCGGTGGATCGCTGTACGGACGCGGTGAACCAACTCGTCAGCGTTGAGCGGCGTCAGCACGTAATCACTGGACCGCATCACCAGTTCCGGATGCGAGAGCACTTCCTCAGCGGCTCCCGCCGTCAGTACCACGGGAATGTTCCGCGGCAGGAGGTGATCGGATTCGGTCGCGATCGTTGCCAGGTACTCAAGGGCATCGCCCGCCCCGACGACGGCGAGCGCCACCTTGCGCTCACGCGCCGTCCGGAATGCGGGGCCCACCAAGTTGTGCGCGATGACGGTGAAGCCGGCGCTGCTGAGGGCACGTTGGACGTCGTCGAGCACTCCCTGGTCAGTGTGCACCGCGAGGACCGTCCCTGCCCCCGACGCCTCAATAGCCGTCAATCCGACGTCCCTCCAGCCAGCTTCCTTAGTTATACAGTTCCAGCCGAGTCTAGCGGCGCCTACTCCTATCCGGTCAGGGGCGACGGTAGGATCATGCATCAGTCGCCTCAACGAAAGGCCCTGCTGTGCGCCGTGGCACCAACCTCCCCCGGATGGGGGATTTCAACCAGAGTGTCATTCTCGACGCCATCCGCCGTTCGAGCGAGGGGTTGAGCCGAGTCGAGCTGGTGGAATTGATCGGGCTTTCACCCCAGGCCGTTTCCAACATCACCCGCCGCCTGATCGCCGAAGAACTGATCGTAGAGGCGGGGAAATCGGGGAGCGGCCCGGGCAAACCCCGCACCATCCTGCGCATCAATCCTTCCGGCAGATACGCGATCGGCGTGCACCTGGACCCCGCCGTCATGACGGTGGTCCTGATGGACCTCATGGGTACGGTGCTGCAGCGGCGAGTCCTCGAATCCCCAACCGATGCTGTTCCCAGCCAGATCATCGAGGTAATTGCCGGCGAAGTGCGCGCGGTGCTCAATGAAAGCAGCGTTGACTCTGCAAGGATCGAAGGCATCGGCGTGGCAGCGCCGGGCCCGATCGACCAGCCGGCTGGCGCCGTCGTCGACCCTCCCCTTCTGCTCGGCTGGCACCGGGTGCCGCTGCGGGATGCCCTGGCTGAGGCGACCGGCATGCCCGTGCTTGTGGAGAAGGACGTCACCGCGGCCGCCGTCGCCGAGATCTGGGCGGGCGGCGCGGAGAGCACGCAGAGCTTCGTGTTCGTCTATATAGGTACGGGTATCGGCGGCGGGATCGTGATCGACGGCGAAGTGATGCGCGGAACCTCGGGGAATGCCGGGGAGATCGGGCACATTGTCACCGACCCTGATGGCCCGGAGTGTGAATGCGGGATGCGCGGCTGCATCGCCGTGACCTGCGACCCGCTATCGCTCGTGCAGGAGGCTGAACGGCTCGGCGTGCTGGACAGCGACGCGCACCGCAATGGGGACGTGGCCGAAGGGCTGGTTCAGCTCAGCGCAGCCGCCGACGCCGGGAACGAGCTCGCCGTCGAAATCCTCAACCGTGCGGCTGTCCGAACCGCGCGGGCCGTGTCCGTTGTCGCGAACATCCTCGATGTTGACCGGGTGGTGTTCGGCGGGCCGTTCTGGAAGCCGCTGGCAAGCCGCTACCTCGAGGTGGTGCCGTCGTCGTTGCTCAAGTTTCGCGCCACCCGCAGCATCCACCCGGTTGCGGTGGTGTCCGCGCAGATCGGCGACGACGTCGCGGCGGTTGGAGCCGCGTGTCTCATGCTCGAGCAAACGCTGGGACCGCGGGCTGAGCGGCTGCTCCTCACCCAATAAACGTCGGTCGTGGACGAGTAAATCTACTCGATGTACTATTCGGGGTAATCGGATAGTCTCCCGAGGCCCCTGATTCAAAGGAGAACCATGCGCGGCGCCCCACACATCCTCCCGGCCGCGGCGGTCGCCGCACTTCTGGCCCTCAGCGGCTGCAGCGCAGGCAGCGATGATCCCGACAGCCAGACGCTGCGCATCATCTACCAGAAGGCCGGCGACGTCTCCCCGCTCGACACCCTCATGCAGGCCACCAAGGAACAGTTCGAGGCCGCCAATGAGGGCGTGACCGTCGAACTCGAACCCGTTGAAGGCAC
This sequence comes from Arthrobacter sp. TRD_SC_6, assembly GCF_055361185.1. NCBI lineage: Bacteria > Bacillati > Actinomycetota > Actinomycetes > Micrococcales > Micrococcaceae > Arthrobacter > Arthrobacter sp. TRD_SC_6. The sequence goes on along the minus strand of NZ_CM143953.1, from coordinate 254,923 downwards.
CGACGAGGACTACAACACCCGCCTCGCGCTGTCGCAGCGCTCGCCGGACACAGCTCCCGATGTCTTCTACGAGGACACCTTCCGCCTCCGCTCCGACGTGGAGGCCGGCTACCTGCTGCAGCTCGACGAGCACCTCGCTGGCTGGGACGAGTGGGCCAGCTTCAATGACGCCGCGAAGGAAGCAGGAAAGGCCGACGACGGCGGCACCTACGCGGTGCCCCTCGGCACCGACACGCGGGTCATCTGGTACAACAAGCAGGTGCTCCAGGAAGCTGGGGTGGACGTCCCGTGGCAGCCCGAATCCTGGGAAGACATCCTGGACATGGCGCGGACGGTCAAGGAGAAGCAGCCGGATTCAGTGCCGTTCAGCATGTACGCGGGAACCGGCACGGGTGAGGGAACCGTGATGCAGAGTTTCTACGAGCTGCTGTACGGGACCCAGAGCGGCGGGCTGTATGACGAGGAAGCGCAGAAATGGGTGGCGGGGTCTGACGGCTTTGTCGATTCGCTCGCATTCCTGAAGACGCTCTACGACGAGGAACTCGCAGTCACCCCCGCTGAGGCACTGGACCCGAACGTGTGGCAGACGGTCATCGGCACGCTGTTACCCGAGAACCAGATGGGCGCAACGGTTGAAGGCTCCTACGCGCCGTCGTTCTGGCAGGAAGGCGGCCAGTTCGAGTGGGCAGAATACGGGGACGTCATGGGCGTCACGCCGTTCCCCACGCAGGACGGGCAGCAGCCTGGGGGCGTGAGCATGTCCGGCGGGTGGACGCTGGCGGTGGGTGCGGGCAGTGAGAACCCGGACCTCGCCTTCGAGTTCCTCACCACCGCGATGAACCAGGAGAACCTGCTGCAGTACACGGTGGACAATTCGCAGATTGCAGTCCGGACCGACATCGCTGAGGATTCCACGTACCTGGAAGCGAACCCGTTTGTGGAGGACGTGTCGGCCGTAGTGGACGTCACGCATTACCGGCCTGCTACGTCGGAGTACGCCGAAATCTCCACAGCGGTCCAGGAAGCTACCGAAGCCGTGATCACCGGTGGAGCATCACCGGAGGAAGCAGCAGCAACCTTCGACGAACGGCTCAGGTCCATCGTCGGTGAAGAGAACGTGGTGGAGGACTAGTCATCTCCCAGACCACGGCGTCCGGAAGGACCATAAGGCAGGAACGGGAGGGCAACGGGCGGGCCTCCCGCACCGCTTCCTTCCTGAAGTTCATCCCCCTGCTTCCGGCGAGTATCCTGATCGGGATTTTCCTGGCCGGGCCCATCCTCTGGTCCTTCTACGGCTCGTTCACCAACGCCGCGCTCACTGGCGCCAACGCCAAGAACCCCGAGTGGGTGGGGTTCCAGAACTACACCGATCTATTCGCAGATCCGCTGTTCCCGCAGTCTTTGCTGCTCACCGTCGTTTTCGTGCTGGTGTCCGCGGTGATCGGGCAGAACCTGCTCGGCCTTGGTCTGGCGCTGCTCATGCGGCGGGCGCACAAGAAAGTTGCCGCCGTCGTCGGTGTCGGTGTGGTTGCGGCGTGGGTGCTGCCGGAAATCGTGGCGGCGTTCGTGGCGTATGCGTTCTTCTTCCGCGACGGGACGCTGAACCAGCTGACCGGTTTCGCTGGCCTGCCGGCCGTCGACTGGCTGTTCGAGCACCCGATGCTCGCGATCATCCTCGCCAACATCTGGCGCGGGGCGGCGTTTTCGATGATGGTGTACCAGGCGGCGCTGAACGACGTACCGAGCGAAGTCACTGAAGCTGCCGAGATTGACGGCGCCGGCGGGGTGAAGTCACTCATATTCGTGACGGTGCCGATGATCCGCCGCAGCATCGCGACCAACCTGATGCTCATCACCCTGCAGACCCTCGCAGTGTTCACGCTGATCTACGTCATGACCGCAGGCGGGCCGACTAACCGCAGCACCACCCTGCCGATCATGGCGTACGAGGAAGCCTTCCGTTACAGCGACATCGGCTACGGTACGGCCATCGCCGTCGTCATGCTCATCATCGGTGCGGCGTTTTCGCTGGCGTACATCCGCCTGCTCCGGGAGCGCAGGCCATGACGGTGTCTACACGAACGACGACGACGGCGGCACCCGGCTCCGGCTCCGTTGGGTCGGCGCCTGCTGCGCGGGTGCGCAGGGGTGCGCCGAGCTGGACCGCGACCGCGGTGCTGGCCGTGATCGGGCTGTGTTTCGTTGTGCCGCTGAGCTGGCTGGTACTGGCGTCCCTCGATGCGGAGGCGACGTACCGGACTGCCGTGCCGTCGTCGTTCTCGCTGGCGAACTTCACTGCCATCCTGACGCCGGAGCAGACGTTCCTTCCGTTGCTGAACAGCCTCATTCTGTCCGGCGGTTCGGCGCTGATCACCGTGGTCGCCGCGGTGCTTGCCGCTTACCCGCTGTCCCGGTTCCGCACGCGCTTCAACCGGCCATTCCTCTACACCGTTCTGTTCGGGACGTGTTTGCCGATCACCGCGATCATGGTCCCCGTGTACAGCCTGTTTGTGCAGCTGAACCTGCTCGATTCGCTCGTGGCCACCACGTTCTTCATGGCCGCGACATCACTGCCGATGGCCATCTGGATGACCAAGAACTTCATGGATTCGGTACCCGTTTCGCTGGAGGAAGCGGCATGGGTGGACGGGGCGTCATCCATGAAAGCGCTGTGGCACATAGTGGTTCCGTTGATGCGGCCGGGCCTCGGCGTCGTCTTCATTTTCGTGTTCATCCAGGCGTGGGGGAACTTCTTCGTGCCGTTCATCCTGCTGTTCTCGCTCGAAAATCAGCCTGCAGCGGTGAGTATTTTCCAGTTCTTCGGCCAGTTCGGGACGGTTGCGTACGGCCAGCTCGCTGCCTTCTCGATCCTCTATGCGTTGCCGGTGATCGTCCTGTACATCCTCGTCTCGCGTGTGTTCGGCGGCTCGTTCGCCATGTCCGGCGCCTTGAAAGGTTAGGTTCATGCACGACAACCGACTGCTCGTCGAAGCGCGGATCCTCCGGTTCCTGAACGAACGGCTTACGCCTGCCGTGTGGCCGGTTTCGGTGCCGTTGGAGGTTTCGGTGTGGGAGGCGCCGGGGGAGCCGGTGCCGTTTGCTGCGGCGGCCGATTCGCCGTTCTCGCCGTTTGTTGTCGGTTCTTCGTGGGGGAGTCCGTGGGGGACAACCTGGTTCAGGTTCTCCGGGACGGTGCCGGAGGAATGGTCTGTTTCTTCCTTCACCTTCGAGGCTCTGGTGGACCTCGGATTCACGACGACGATGCCCGGCTTCCAGGCCGAAGGCCTCGTGTACGCGCCGGACGGGCGGGTGATCAAGGCGCTCGAACCGCTGAACATGTGGGTGCCGCTGTCCGGTTTGGCGGGCTCGCCTGGCTCCCGGGTGGGGTTTTACGTTGAGGCGGCTTCAAATCCGAACGTGATCGAGAACTTCGACTATCAGCCGACCGCGTTGGGATCGTTGTCTACTGCCGGAACCGATCCGCTGTACACGTTCCGCCGGGCCGAGATCGCCCTGTTCGATCGCGGGGCATGGGAGCTGGGGCAGGACGTATGGACGCTGAACGGTCTGATGCACGAGTTGCCTGTGGACCTGCCGCGCCGGCACGAAATCCTGCGGGCGCTCGAAAAGGCGGTTAACGCCGTCGACCCTTCCAACGTGTCCGGGACTGCCGCGGCGGGGCGGGAATGTCTCGCCGGGGTACTGGCGTCGCCCGCGTATGCGAGCGCGCACCGGCTCCACGCCGTCGGGCACGCGCATATCGACAGTGCCTGGTTGTGGCCGGTGCGGGAGACCGTGCGGAAGGTGGCCCGGACGTTCTCGAACGTGCTTGAGCTGATGGACCGGGATCCGGACTTTGTGTTTGCGGCGTCGTCGGCGCAGCAATATGCGTGGCTGAAGTCTTCCTTCCCCGCGTTGTTTGAGCGGGTTGCCGAGAAGGTGCGGTCCGGGCAGTTCGTCCCCGCTGGCGGAATGTGGGTGGAGTCCGACACGAATATGCCCGGCGGCGAGGCGCTGGCACGGCAGTTCGTTGCGGGGAAGCGGTTCTTCCTTGAGAACTTCGGGGTGGAGCCGCTCGATGTGTGGTTGCCGGATTCGTTTGGATACTCGGCCGCGTTGCCGCAAATTGTTGAGGCAGCCGGATCGAAGTGGTTTCTGACGCAGAAGATTTCGTGGAACGAGACGAACGCCTTCCCGCATCACACGTTCCAGTGGGAGGGTATCGACGGGACGCGGGTCTTCACGCATTTCCCGCCGGTGGATACCTATAACTCGGAGCTGTCCGGCCGGGATCTGGCCCGGGCGCAGCGGCAGTACCGGGAGAAGGGGGCCGCGAACACGTCGCTGGTTCCGTTCGGTTGGGGCGACGGCGGTGGCGGGCCCACCCGCGAGATGCTGGCAGCAGCGTCCCGCACGGCGTCGCTTGAGGGTTCGCCGATGGTGACGTTGTCTTCGCCGTCCCGGTTCTTCTCGGAAGCGGAGGCTGAGTATCCGGATGCGCCGGTGTGGTCCGGGGAGTTGTACCTGGAGTTTCACCGCGGGACGTACACGTCCCAGGCGCGAACCAAAAAGGGGAACCGGCGCAGCGAGCACCTGCTGCGTGAGGCGGAACTGTGGTGTTCATTGGCTGCCGTGCGGGCTGGGTTTGAGTACCCGTATGATGCGCTCGAATCCGCCTGGCACACCGTCCTGCTGCAGCAGTTCCACGATATCCTGCCCGGGTCCTCGATTGCGTGGGTGCATGAGGAGGCGGAGCGTCACTATGCTTCGGTTGCCTTGTTGCTGGAGTCCCTGATTTCGTCTTCACTAGCTGCGTTGCTGGGGACTGGTTCTGCTACTGCGGCTTTGAACGCCGGACCGTACGACGTCGGCGGTGTGCCTGCGCTGGGATGTGGAGTTCCGTCGTCGTCTGCTGCCTTTGAACCGGTCCGTATGGGCTCATCGTGGCTGTTGGAGAGTCCGTCACTGCGGTTGACGGTGGACCCGCAGGGGCTGTTCACCTCGCTGGTCGCCGTGTCTGAATCCGGTGACCGGGAGGTCATACCGGAGGGGACGCGCGGGAACGTGTTCCAGTTGTTCCGTGACACGCCGAACCAGTGGGATGCGTGGGACATTGATGAGCATTACAAGTTCAACGTCACCGAGCTGACCGATGCCGTGTCGATTGACGTGGTGGGCGCGGTGCTGCGGGTGGAGCGGGTGTTCGGGAAGTCACGGTTGGTGCAGCGGATTGCGCTGAGTGGCGACGGGACGGCGGTGGATCTGTCGGTTGAGGTTGACTGGCACGAGCAGCAGAAGCTGATGAAGCTCGCGTTCCCGGTGGATGTGTTGGCGGATCGGGCTTCCTCGGAGATCCAGTTTGGACATGTGCACCGGCCGACGCATTCGAATACGTCCTGGGATGCCGCGCGGTTTGAGACGGTTGCTCACCGGTGGGTGCACGTGGGGGAGCCGGGCTTCGGGGTGTCACTGGCGAACGATTCGACGTACGGTCACGACATCACGCGTGCTGCGACCCCTGCCGGTACTGCCTACACCTTGCTCCGTGGGTCGGTGCTGCGTGGGCCGTTGTTTCCCGATCCGCAGTCAGATCAGGGTGCGCACTCTTTCGAGTTTTCGTTGCGGCCTGGTTCTTCCATTGCCGATGCGGTCGCAGCGGGGTACCGGTTGAACCTGCCGGTGCGAACGGTGTCGGGGGTGGCGTCGTCGCCGGTTGTGCCTGCGTTTGCGGTGGACAACCCGGCTGTGGTGGTGGAGGCGGTGAAGTTGGCGGAGGACCGGAGTGGCGACGTCGTCGTCCGCTTGTATGAGGCGTTCGGTGGGCGGGCGTCAGCCCTGGTGTCGCCCGGATTTTCTTATGTGTCGGTTGGCGTTACGGACCTGCTGGAGCGTCCGGTTGAGGCGGACTTCATGCAAGCCAACGACTCATCACCAGCAAACGACGCCGGTGTGCGGCTTTCACTGCGCCCGTTCCAGTTGGTGACGTTGAGGTTTGTGCTGGCTGACGCTGGCCGTCACTTGCACTCTAGGCAGCAGTAGCGAAATGTGCGATCACTGAATTGGAGAAACTAATGGGGGAAAGTGCGTTCCCAGTGGATTATCGAGAGTGGGACTGGCTGCCTGACGCAGCGGCAGAAAGCGGAGCGTACCTGGATCGGCTCCTCACTGAGGCTGCGATAAAAGCTCACTCTGTGTCCGCTCGGGCAAAGTCGATCAGGTCCTTCCAGGACAAGTGCCAACGCAAGGCCTACTCCGATCCGTTGCGGGAGGTCACCGACACAGTTGCGGTAAGAATCATCACCTACTCAGTCACCGACCAGAAGCGTGCTGTTGAAATCATTCGTGACCGTTTCATGGTCAAGGAAGATGCCAACCCCGGTGAGGCGAAGGACCAACGACGGCGTGGATACGACTGTCACCACTTCGTCATCACCGGCGAAGCGTCGGAGGTCGACCGAGGCTGGTTGATCGCAGGGGGAAAGTTAACGCGATACTTTGACAGGTTTGGGGGCCTGGAAATTCAGGTTCGAACCGTTGCTGCCCATGCGTGGGCAGAATTCGAGCACGCGCGGCGGTACAAAGGTCAGTCATACCAAGCGATTAGCGAACATGATCAAGAGACGATTGACCAGCTATTCGGTGCTGCCTCTGACGCACGAAGAGCCCTTGATGAGACCTTCGCTGCGATCGATCGAGTGCTCGCCAATCCGACCTTATCCACGGCGGATGCAAGAACCATGGAAGACGCCGTGCAAGACAACGCTGCCGGTGAATCCATACAACAAGAGGACCGAGAGGGAGATTGCACCCCTGTAGGAATAGCAAGTCTTCGGGCCTATCTTGCCGATCGGTTTCCGGAGGACGGGGAAGCTACCGACGCCGGCATACAGTTTGCCTGTGAACTGGTGCGTGCGAGCGGATTGGAATCGATTGAAGCTTTGTCTCGTGCCCTTGAAGCGATCGACGGCGATCAAGTTAGACGACTGATGGACGCTACCATTTCCGTCACCAGAGTAAGGCGCCTCGATGACGAGCTCCTTGCCCGATTCGGAGAAGTTTATATTCAGGCAACGGGCGCCATCGGAACCGTCCGGAAACGTGATCAGCAGCTCGAATGGCGGTACGACCGTCTCCGCGCAAAAGTTGGCTATAGCACCTATGAAATTACCGGAGCAGACTGTCCTGAGAGACTCGAAGGCGTTCTCCTCCCGGCGGCCCGGGCTGTGCGTGAAGTGGTACAGCTTCTCGCTGAGAAGAAGGGACCAGGGGTGGCACTCATCGATGACGCCGTGGGCGAATCAGCCGATGCCTTGCAATCTTCAACACGGCCGAAGGTGGTTTCGCTCCGTAACGGTCACTCGCTGTGGGTTGCGTCAAACCTTCGCCGTGAATCCTCTGAGGCACTGCTAATCGAGCTTCTCCGTCGCTGCGAGGAACTCGACCTCCGCGTGCACAGTAATGGTCGCGAGGTAGCCTCAACACCCGCCATTTTTTGATCGCCGGTTAGCTGTTGCTCTGCTTCCGGACAACATAGGTACCGCCGGCTGCGACGAGCAGGATGAAGCTGCCGCCGTGTGTTCTCGTCATCAGTGTCATCCTCGGCAGCTGGAGCAGGAGCTTCTTGCTCCACAAGCGTTCCACTCGAAACTCGATCCACTTCCCCGGCTAGTAACTGTGTGGACTTCGCTGTCCATGTTGACGACTGTGACTGTGGCTCCCGGTGCAACTGGGCCGGATACTGTGTACGCGAGTAAACGAAGAGAGGGGCGGCAACCAACTCCGCGGTCGCCGCCCCTTCCCAAATCCCTAGTTACTCGGAACGATTGTTCTGCTCAGCCAGAGTGTCCCAGAATGAGGTATCCGCAGTCGCAATCGACCCGTCCGCAATCGCCGAAACGGTCGCGTCGAGCGTGGTGACCGTCTGCTTGATCAGGTAACCGTTGCTCTTCTGGCCGAGAATCGCCCACTCACCCTCGTGATCCGACATGCCACGCATCTCGAACAAGAGCGTCGAAATCCCGTACTCGACCGCAATGCCGTTACGGCTGATCGTCTCGGCAGTTCCACCAACGTATTTGCCAAGGTGGCCCCAACCGGTGGAGTCGACGGCGTCGAACACCACGGCACCTAGGCGCTTCGAACCCTCGAGCACGGCAGGGTCGACGTTCGGCGTCGTGGGGTGAAGGATCGAACCGGAAACCAGCTCTCCGTCACGTTCACTGTTCGTGCCCTGATGATGCAGGTCAATCATGTAATCGATGTCGTACTTCTGCATCACGTTCTCGTGAAGTGCCTGCGTTTCAGGCTGCACCTTGGCGACGTGGTCGCGGTTCAGGTCCACCCCGACGGCGTTATACCGGGTGAGGTGCCGGTCCCCCTTCGCGATGTAGTCATCAAGTGAAAAGTTGACGTCACCCATTGCACCATCAGCGTTCAGCATGGGGACAATCAGCACGTTCACGTTGTCGAGCACGTCCCCGGTCTTCCCGGACCCGAGATGCTTGATGAACTCAAGCGCCCCCTCGGTGGTCAGCTGCTCGTTGCCGTGCTGCTGGGTGAGGAACAGGATCGTCGGATTGGCAGGGTCCGAGATGTACTTGGCGAGGTACAAATCACGACCCTTCACAGACTGGCCGATCACCTCAACCTCCAATGCCTCCTGCTTGGCGTCCTGGGTCTGGAGGTACTTCGCCACCTCGTCATAGGTGCGCAGAATCGACGTATTGATGGACTCGTTGCCGTTGTATCCCGGCCCTTCGCCGACCGCAAAAGTCGGTGCCGCCGTCGTGATCGAGGCGACGGCGAGCGCGCCGCTCAGCGCGGCAGCTGCGAGTGATTTCTTCATTGAGTGTCCTTTCTCGGTGTGATGAATCGGGTGATGAGCGAACTGTTAGAACGACGCCGGGATGGTTCCTGCATAGTCGGTGCTGTAGCCAGTGACCGGTGCGTGCGGGATTTCCTCCCAGATTTCCGGGTCAACCTGCTGCACTTCCTCGGTTGCAAGGCCGAACAGAAGCGACTTCATGGCCAGGACGTTCTGCTGGATGCTCTTGCCGCGCGCCTTCTGGCCGAGGCTGCCGTCGCTGGTGTTGCCCGAAGTCTCGAAGAAGACCACCGGGTTGGAATGTCCGGTCGGGTTGAGGCCCTGGTAGTTCAGGCCGAGCATCATTGCCGAGACCACACCGCCCTTGATATCGATCTCGAGCCCGTTGCCCACCTGGTAACGGTCCATATTGATGAAGCCGTACTTCGAGAGGTCCTGGTAGACGTAGCCGTGCATCTGGCGGGTTAGGACGTCGTACGCCCCACCCTGCAGTCCGGGAAGGGTAGGCCCACCCGGCGCAAGCGAGATGCCGAGCGACAACGTGACGTCATCGCCCGTTTCGTACTGCCGTTTGAGCCCCTGGTGGTGAATGTCGATGCCGTACTCGGGTTTCACCATCGTCCAATACTCGTAGAACGCAAGTGACTCATCAGCCTCGAACTTGTCCGCCACCCAGTCACGGTTCAGGTCGATCCGGCGCTCGTTACCATTGGCATCGCGCAGCGGCTCACCGGTTACATCGTCGTACAGTACCGTCTGGCGGATATTCAGCTCACTGCCATCCGGGTTGTACATCGGGATGAAGTGGATGGTGAACGCGTCACGGATTTCCTGGTAGTCCGCGGAGCCGTTGGTGCCCAGATCCTTCAGGAGGGTGAGGATGGACTCCGCGCCATACGGCTCATTACCGTGGATGCGGCCCTGCACCCAGACGTCCTCCGGTCCGTTGCCGACGGTCGCGACATAGAGCTCGCGCCCCTGTTCGCTCTTGTTGACCTCGGTTCCAGCCTCCTCAAGCGTGAAGACGTCCACGGCATACCGGCTGGTGCGCTCAAGCTTGGTGAGCTCACGGATGGTGTCCTCATAAGTGAGGATGCTCGCCGTGTTCGTGTTGCCTTTGGGGGAGGGGAAGTTGGCGTCGGCGACGGCGGGCGGTCCAACGAGCAGCGGCGCAGCCAAGGCGGCGGTGCCGAGGAGTGCCAGGGTGGAATAGAAATTGAACGGTTTTCCCATGGTGGTGCCTCCAGGAAGATCTCAGATGAGTGGTCTCCCGACGTTACTTCCGGCAAGCAACTTGTTCTAGGGGTTTGCCAATATTGGTTGAATTTCGCCCTGAGGTCTTGACCAAAGTGCCTATTAGATGCTTATTGCCCGAGACATGAAAATGGCCCCCGGTGCGGATGTTCCGCGACTAGGGGCCACTTTTGAAGGCGCGTTACGGAGCGCCGGTGACTGCTGGTGCCGGCTCGCGAGCAACCTCAGCTTCAGGGGCTACAGCAGCGCCCGACGGCGCAGAATTGCCACACGTGAACGTGAAGGTTCCGTCCGCCTGAACGGTCTTCACGATGGACGCCACAGGCACGACGACGGCGGCAGAACCCAAGGCGGCAGCTTCCGCGCCGACGATTTCATCGCCTGTCGCGAACAGGGCGTCAGCACCAGGAGCGCAATAATCGGTCGGCTCCGGCTCGGGCGTTGTGGGCAGGGGATCCGGCTCTGGTGCTGGCTCACCGGATGGGGGAGGCTCGGCCGGTTCGCTGGTTGCGGGAGGCTTAGTGGGTTCGTCCGTGGCTGGTGGCTCGGTCGGTTCGCTGGTTGCGGGAGGCTTAGTGGGTTCGTCCGTGGCTGGTGGCTCGGTCGGTTCGCTGGTTGCCGGAGGCTTAGTGACTTCGTCCGTGGCTGGTGGCTTGGTCAGTTCACCCGTGGCCGGCGGCCTCGATGCGTCCGGAGACGGCTTCGCAGAGGGCTTCTGGCTGGGCTTGGCTGAAGGCTTCTCAGATGGTTTCTCGCTCGGCTTCTTGCTCGGTTTCTCAACCTTGGGAGCCTCAGACTGCTTAGCTGCAGCGTCAACCGAATTTGGCGACGGTGTGGCCAGCGGTTCGATCGGCCCGCTTGCGGCAAGGTAGGCAACCCAGGCTTTCTCGCCATCGGCCTCGTTGCCGCCACCGGGACCGAAGCTCACCAGCTTTGGCAGGTCTACTGGTCCGCTGCCATCCAGTGCGGTCAGCTTCCACTTTGCCGGGTCGGTGTGTTCGCCATCGAGGATGGTCTCGAAGTGCAGGTGGCATCCGGTGGACATTCCGGAGGTTCCAACCGTGGCGATGACCTGGCCGGCGCCGACCTCATCCCCCTTCTTGACGGCGATTCCCTCAAGGTGGTTGTAGGTGGTGACAAGGCCGTTTCCGTGATCGATTTCCACGCGGTTGCCGCCGCCCCAGGGGTGCCAGCCGATGGCCCGCACCAGGCCGGCGTCAGCCGAGAAGACCCGGGTGCCGCAGGGGGCTGCGAAGTCCTGGCCGGTGTGGAACTCACCGTGTTCTCCGGTGATGGGGCTGGTTCGGTAACCGAAGGACGAGCTCGCATTCAGGAACTGAAGCGGAGCAATCAGCGTGCCCGTGCCAGGGCGCTCCATGGTGCCGCGTACCTGGGTCTCAGAGCCGCGCTCGGAGGCCTTGGGAGATGCTGGGACCTGCTGCCCGGGGACCAGGGAGTCAACCTGCCCGTAAGGTGATGCGGTCCAGGGAAGTTCGAGGACCTGCTCGCCGACGATGCCGGTTGGTTGATCCGTTTCCGAGACGCTCGCTACGCCCTGAGCCTGGATGGAGCCGTTTGCGTCAAGCTTTGAGATGCTGCTGCCCGAATAGCCACTGGAGTAGATGACAGCCAGCGCCAAGCCGACACTGAGGGTTGACCTCAGCGCTCGGCGGCGCCGAACGTTTGACGTTTCCGGGCCAGATATTGGCCTGACTTCAGTCACAAGTTGCTCTCCATGTGTTTCCCCCAAAGAACTGTCAGCAGCGAGTGCGGAAAGAAATCCGAGCTGCCAGAAAAATCCGGGTGCCCCTCTAGAGGCGTCGCGTTACAAGTACGTGGTTCAGCCTACTGGCCAAATCGTTATGTAGATAGAGTGCGGTGGTTGTCCTGTGGAAACCTTGAGCATATTCACAGGGTACGTCTTCCTGCTCGAATATACGCTGGAAGGAGCACAAAAAAGCAGAAATCAGGCTGGCGCGACCACCTGCCACGCGTCACACACGGTCTCCCAGCTTTTGTCAACAAACGGCCCCATCAGCTCGCCGTCGTTGCTCACGCGAAAGCCGTTCCCATCAATTGCGGTTACCTCAACTGTCTGTCCCCTGCCGATGCGGACATCGCTGCGCTTCGCGTGGTCGCCGTCCTTCAGCCCGAGCGCATAGCCCACCCGGGCAGCCGGTCCAACGGACTCCCACAGAACGACGTCGACAAAACCATCGTGCGGGTTGGCGTTGGGAATGAGCCGAGCGCCTCCACCGACGGTGCCGCCCAGGCCCAGGGCGGCCATCAGTAACGGCCGCGTTCCGTCGTGCAGCAACTCGCCATCCACATGAACGCTCAAGTGCCAGCCGGGGGACGAGACACCCGCCGCCACCGCACCCAGCGGGTAGCCAAGCTTTCCCATCTTGAACCTGGACAGCTTCTTCTTCGCTGCAGCACCCTTCGCCGCGGCGTCCGCACCGATGCCCACGTGGACCGCGTTCACCGCAACCCGGTCTTCGCTCACCAGCAATTCCATGGTGCGGGCAGTTCCCGTCAGCACACCCTCCGCTGCCTTCAACGCGTCCAACGGAAGATTGAGCGACCGGGCGAGGTCGTTTCCCGTACCCACGGGAACGATCCCGATGGGACCCGCAGCCTCAAGGGCCCCTTTTGTATAAAGGCACTGCACCGCCGCGTGGATGGAACCGTCACCGCCAAGCAACACCAGCCGGCGTCCGTCCAGACCGTCCAGCACCGAGGAGAGCTCTTCGAGGTCGTCCGTTTTTGCAAGCTCGAACGACGTGCCGTGCCGCCGCGCATGAGTGTCGAAAAAGGAAGCGACGGCGTCAACACCGCGCCTGGACGCCGTTCCAGCGGAGGAATTAACGACCGCCAACATGCCCTGATGCATGGATTCTCTTACCTGGCTTCACGCCTAGAGGAGGAAATGAGCCAATTGGCTAGGACCATCGTACGCCGGGCTCAGGACGAGGCGATTGCCGCCGTCGTACCCTCTGTCAAAGCCAGCAAATCGGCGGGCGCCAGCTCGATCTCCATGCCCCTTCGCCCTCCGGAGACAACGATCGTCTCGAATTCCAGCGCCGATTCGTCGAGCACCAGCGGGCTCCGCTGCCTCTGGCCAAGGGGCGAGATGCCGCCGAGCACGTAACCGGTTCGCCGCTGTGCGGCAGCCGGATCAGCCATGCCAGCGCGCTTGCCCCCGCAGGCGGTGCCCATCGCCTTGAAATTCAGCGTGCGGTTCACGGGTACGACGGCGACGGCCAGTCTGGTGCCGAGGTCCACCATCAGCGTCTTGAACACGCGCGCGGGATCAGCCCCCAATTTTTCGGCAGCCTCGGTTCCGTAATGCTCGGCCGCCGGATCATGCGTATAGGTGAGGATGCGATGGGTGACCCGATGCTTCGCCAACAACACGGTGGCCGGTGTCCCGGTTGTCTCGCGCCGGGCCATCTGGACCTCTCTCACGCAGTTCATTCCAGCAGTTAAATTCCGCACCCAGTATCGCATCGGGGCTTTTCGGCCCACACGGCGGAGCCCCGGACGAGTATCTTTAGGCGGTACCACTTGCGCCGAAAAGGGAACACTTTGCTGAAACTGTTTGAGGGTCCGAGCATCATCTACACGGTGCTCGGCCTCGTCGTATTCGCGGCGGCTCTTCTCCCCCGTCTGCTGCGCCGGGCGCCCATCTCGATGCCGATGGTTTTCCTCGGCGCGGGAGTGGTTATGTTTGCCCTGATCGACTACCTGCCGTCGCCGGATCCCGTGAAGTACGGCGACATCACCACCCACCTTACTGAGGTGTGCGTGATCATCTCCCTGATGGGAGCGGGTCTTGCCCTGGACCGGCCGATCGGCTGGCGGAACTGGTCGACCACGTGGCGGCTCCTCGCGATCGTCATGCCCCTCTGCATCCTCGTCTTTGCGTTTCTGGGGTATGTGTTCCTCGGGCTGGGGCTCGCCAGCGCCATCCTGGTGGCAGCAGCCCTCGCTCCCACCGACCCGGTGCTCGCTTCGGAGGTGCAGGTCGGTGAACCAGCCGACGGTGAGGAAGGATTCGACAAGGAGGACGAAGTCCGTTTCGGACTCACCTCGGAAGCCGGCTTGAATGACGGCCTAGCCTTCCCCTTCGTCTACCTGGCCATTGGCATCAGCCTGGTAGGCGCCGCGCCAAGTGAATGGTTCCCGCAGTGGTTCTTCGTGGACGTGCTGTGGCGCATCGGGTTCGGCATCGTGCTCGGGTACGGCACGGGGAAGCTACTGGGCCGCCTGTTCTTCTCCTCCAAATCCACCACCTTCAAGCTGTCCAACCACTCCGAAGGTTTCGTAGCGCTCGCAGCCACCTTCCTGGCCTACGGAGTCACCGAGACGTTCGAGGGATACGGGTTCATCGCCGTGTTTGTCTGTGCCATCACCATCCGGGCCGCCGAACGGGACCACGGCTACCACCGCGTTCTCCATAGTTACGTCGAACAGCTCGAACGGCTGCTCTCCGTGCTCATCCTGGTTCTGCTCGGCGGCGCAATTTCCCGCGGCTTGCTGGACACGATCGGCTGGACCGACGTCGTACTCGCCCTGGTCTTCCTCCTGCTGGTGCGGCCGCTTGCAGGCTACCTTGGGCTGCTTGGGGGCCAAACCGGAATGCGTGAGAAGGTTGCGCTCGCGTTCTTCGGCGTGCGTGGAATTGGCTCGCTGTATTACATCGGTTACGGCCTGAGTAACGGCGAGTTCACCGCTGAGGCGAACGAGGTCTGGGGATTCGTTGGCCTGGTGGTTTCGCTGTCAGTGGTGCTGCATGGCGTGAGCGCGACGCCAGTGATGCGGGCGTTGGACCGCGTCCGCCGTCGTGAATCGCGGGCCCTGAACAAAGATGACGGCGCTGCCGACACCCATGTCTGACTGGCCCGCACCGGCGCCCCTACGCGGGCGCGTGCTGATGGATCAGGCCTGGCGGGACGCGGTCTTCCTGCACTGGCGGATTCCGGTTGCCACGGCTGCCCGGTTCATGCCGCCCGGCACCGAACCGGACGTGTACGACGGCGATGCCTGGGTTGGGCTGATCGGCTTCCGCATGGTGGGCGCCGGGTTTGGTGCGGGCAATCCCGTTCCGTACTTCGGGTCATTCAACGAGATCAACGTCCGGCTCTACTCAAGGGGGCCTGATGGTGTGCGGGGCGTTGTGTTCCTGACTCTGGATGCGTCGCGGTTGGCAGTTGTTCTCGGTGCCCGTGCCGGCGGCATTCCGTATGTGTGGTCGCGTTGCTTGGTCAGGCAGTCCGGCGGGGAAGTGGGCTACTCGGTGCGAAGGTTCCGTGGGGCATCGTCGGCATTTGCGGTCCGGCCGCTGGACGACGTTGCATCGGATCCGTTGTCCGTCCACCTGACCGCCCGGTTTGGGCTGCACTCGGTCTTCGCGGGGCGCACGCTGTACATCCCGAATACGCATGTTCCGTGGCCGCTTCAGCCCGCACAGTTGTCCCGGTGCGAGGACGGGCTCGTCGCTGCCGCGGGAATTACCGTGGACGGGCCGCCTGAGTCTGTGCTCTACTCGCCGGGCGTGCAGACCCAGTTCGGTATGCCGCGGCGGGTGCGGCAACCCACCTAGTCGGTGAGGAAACCGCTGAGACCGGTGCCGCCGTCGTCGTCGGTCCTGGCGTTCACGGAATCGACCCGGCCGGGAGTGTCGCCGGAGCGCAGCCAACGCACCAACTGCTCCACGGACGACGCCGGCCCGGTCGCCACCACCAGCACCGACCCGTCGGGACGGTTGGTCGCAGAGCCGACGAGGCCAAACTGCTCGGCCCGCTGCCGAGTGCTGTAACGGAAGCCGACGCCCTGGACGTGGCCCGTGACCGTCGCGACCAGCCGGACGGTACTCACGTCAGGCCGGAGGGGCGGATGTTGAGCGACTCGATCGTGGAGTCCCTCGTCGCGTCAACCGCGAGCCGCACCGCTTTGGCCACCTGCGACGGCTGGATCCATGCTTCGGGGGAGTAGTCCTTGCCCTCGAACTCGTGAAGTTCCTGCTGCATGTCGGTGGCGACGCGGCCCGGATGGATGGAGCTGACCCGCACACCGTTGGGCCGTTCTTCCTCGCGCAACGCGTCAGTGAGTGCCCGCAGCGCGAATTTGGTTCCGCTATATACGGAAGACCCTGCGCCGGAACTGTAGCCCGACCCCGAGTTGATCGCGATGACCTGCCCACCCGCTGCCCGCAGCGCCGGCAGCAGCAACCGGGTCAGCCGGGCGACCGCGAAGACGTTGATGTCGAAGCTGTTTCGCCAGGTCTCGTCGTCGAGCTCCGCAATTGTGCCCATCTGCAGCACGCCCGCGGAGTGGATCAGTACGTCGAGCCGGTCAATGCCCGCGACGTCGGCGTTGGTCACCTTGCGCACGTCCACGGCGAACGGCTCAGCCGACGGGTACGACGACGACGCCGCCTCCAGCGCCGCGCGGTCCCGCCCACCGAGGAACAGGTGGTGGGTGGGCGCGAGTTCATCCGCAATGGCACGGCCAATGCCGCGGGATGCTCCGGTGATGAGGGCAACGGGCAGCGGGGAAACCGGTGGAGAAGTCATGGGCAAAATCCTACGGTGCGGGCTGCGGAAACGTTGCCGCAGGAAACGTTAGCCCTAGCGCTGCCGGCTCCAACTTGGCAGGATGGAAAACGATTCAACCCCGCCAACCCGATAGGAAACACCGTGGAATACACGCACCTCGGCCGCTCCGGCCTGTCCGTATCCCGTCTTTGCCTCGGCACCATGAACTTCGGCCCGAAGACCGAGGAAGCCGACTCCCACTCGATCATGGACTCCGCCCACGCCAACGGCATCAACTTCTTCGATACCGCAAACGTCTACGGGTGGGGCGAGAAGAAGGGCTGGACCGAGGAGATCGTGGGCCGCTGGTTCGCGAAGGGTGAAGGACGCCGGGAGAAGACCGTCATCGCCACCAAACTGTACGGCGATATGAATGAGTGGCCCAACGGCGGCAAGCTCTCCGCACTGAACATCCGCCGTGCACTCGATGCCAGCCTCAAGCGCCTGCAGACCGACTACATCGACCTGTACCAGTTCCACCACGTTGACCGCAGCACTCCATGGGACGAGATTTGGCAGGCTATCGACGTCGCAGTTCAGCAGGGCAAGATCCTCTACTCGGGCAGCAGCAACTTCGCCGGCTGGCACATCGCGCAGGCACAGGCCTCCGCAGCTCGCCGCAACTACACGGGCCTGGTGAGTGAGCAGTCCATCTACAACCTGCTCACCCGCACCGTCGAGCTCGAGGTCATTCCCGCCGCACAGGAGTACGGCCTGGGCCTCATCCCGTGGTCGCCGCTGCATGGTGGTCTGCTCGGTGGCGTCCTGAAGAAGCAGGAAGAGGGTGTCCGGCGCATTGAAGGCCGCGCCGCCGAGACGCTCGAGAAGCACCGCGATCAGATCCAGCGCTACGAGGACTTCGCAGACGAGCTCGGTCACAACCCCGGCGATCTCGGCCTTGCCTGGCTCCTCGCGCAGCCCGCCGTCACCGCGCCGATCATCGGGCCGCGCATCCAGGACCAGCTCGACGGCGGTCTTCGCGCCATGGAGATCAAGCTCGACGACGACGCCCTCGCCAAGCTCGACGAAATCTTCCCGGGCCATAAGACCGCCCCGGAAGACTACGCCTGGTAAACACCGAGCACATCGACTCAGCAGAAATAGCTGGATTCCGGGATGGAACCCAGCTATTTCCGCTGAGTCGATGTGGGGGCGTTACCGCTCCTCAATGCCCCACGGCGAGTTGTAACCGTCCGGGGACGCGAGCAGTTCGAGGAACGGACGGCTGTCGAAAGCTTCCGGACCGAGGACGCCGGTGCCCTTCCAGGTGCCGTTGGCCAAGAGTTCGAGTGCCACAAGGGGGTTCACTGCGGTCTGCCACACCACGGCCTGGGAGTTGTATTCGCGCATCGACCACTCGTTGTCGACAACGTGGTAGATGTACACCCTCCGGGGGTTGCCGGACTTGTCCAACCCGGTGACATAGAGGCCCGCGCAGGTTTTGCCCTTCATGCGGTCACCCAGGCTCGCGGGATCCGGCAGTACAGCGGCCACAACATCGCGCGGGGCAACCGAAGCACCCTTCACATTCAGAGGTTTCGTTGAGTCGAGGCCGAGCTTGTTCAGGGTCCTCAGCACGCCGATGAATTCGTCCCCCAGCCCGTACTTGAAGGTGACCTTCTTCGCGGAGGTCCAGCGGGGCATGAGGACAACTTCCTCGTGCTCAACGTTGACGCACTCCACCGGGCCGATGCCCTCGGGAAAGTCGAACACCTCGGGCTCACTGAACGGCTCTGTGGTGTACCAGCCGCGGTCCTTCTCGAAGATCAGCGGCGGGTTCAGGCATTCCTCGATGGTGGTCCAGATGGAAAACGACGGAGCGAAAGCAGGCTCCCCATCGGGTCCCTCAACGGTGAGGTTGGCGCCGTCGCGCACGCCGAGCTCATCGATCTCGGAGAACAGTTCGTCCTCCGCATACCGTGCAAAGACGTCAGACAGGCCAGGCTCGACGCCGATACCCACCAAAGCCAGCTGGCCCGCGTCGGCCCACTTGCCGGCATCGGCGAACTGCTCGTCCCCGAGCATCACGCCGGGTAATTCGAACGGCTGTTCCGGGTGGCGGGTGGACAGGCTCATCGCCATGTCCAGGTAGGTGGCTCCCGCGTCGAAGCAGCCGTTGAAAATCGGCATCACGAAGCGCGGGTCCACCGCGTTGAGCACGTGGGTGATCTGGTGCTCGCGGATCACAGCGGCAACCGCTTCCGGGGAGGAGGCATCGACCTGCGCGGCGACCAGCCGGGAATCGGAGAGGGAGGCTATCAGCGCTTCCGGACGGGCGGCGTCGTAATCTGCCACCACCATCAGGTCGAAGAAGGACCGCCGCACGGCTATCCGAGCCGCGGCCGAGCCCACTCCACCGGCGCCAATAATGAGGATTCGCATGTTGTTTCTTTCCTTGTTGGTAATTTTCTTATCGGACTCGATGGGGTGGTGAACGTCAGGAGAGCCCGCCGTCGATGGACCTCTTGTAGACGTCGGGGGCATCGGGGACCAGCACCGGCGTCGCTTCGTTCAGGCTTTCGCCGCGGAAGAACTCGCGGGACCCGGAGGAGAACCGCCAAGCCAGCATCAGCACCAGGCCCAAAGCCAGCGAGCCGATGCCCACAACGAAGGTCCCGCCGATGCCGAAGAGGACGCTGTAGCCGTATTCGACGTCGAGCATGTCTATCGCCGACTTGATGAACGCAGCGGTGAGCATCAGCGCACCCAGCAGCGGCAGCAGGAACTTGTAGAAGAAGTTGTGGCGGGATGCGAAGAGCTCGCGGCGGAAGTACCAGACGCAGGCGTAGCCGGTAATCGCGTAGTAGAAGGCGATGGCGAGCCCGAGCGACAGGATGGAGTCGGCAAGGATGTTCTCGCTGATCATGGTCATCACCACGTAGTAGGCGATCGACGCGAGGCCCATCACCAGGGTGGAGAACGACGGCGTCTTGTAACGCGGGTGCACCACGCTGAACCTGCGGGGGAGGGCTTTGTAGACGGCCATCGACAGGGTTCCGCGGGCGGTGGGGAGGATGGTGGTCTGGGTCGAGGACACGGCGGAAACCAGTACAGCGACCACGAGCAGCCAGGCCCACGGGCCGAGTATCGCGTCCTTGAGGGCGAAGAAGACGTCGTCGGCTCCTTCTTCGTTGGCGAGGCCCAGTCCCGTGTCGCCGACGCCGGCGTACATCATCACGGCGATCGTCACGCCAACGTAGGTGAACAGCAGGATGAGGGTGGTGATGACGGCGGCGCGTCCGGGAATGCGGCGCGCGTCCTTGGTCTCCTCATTGAGCGCCAGGCACGTGTCCCACCCCCAGTAGATGAACAGGGCCAGCAGGATGGACTCGGTGAAGCCTTCCACGCTGCCGAAAGCGAAGGGGTTGAACCAGTCGGCCGACGGCGGTGTCGGGGTTTCCGCGGTTCCGTTGAAGAAGGCGACGACGGCGAGGACCGCAAAGAGCGCCAGCGCCACGTACTGGATGGCCAGGAGGAAATTCTGCAGCTTCTCGCCGATTTCCACGCCACGGTAGCTGACGTAGGTCATAAGGGCGATGAAGACGACGCCGGTTCCGGTCACCAGGGCGGTGTTCTCCGCAAGCGCGCCGTCCCCGATCAGGAGCCAGAAGTAGAGGCCGGCGATCTGCGCGAGGTTGGCCAGGACGACGATGCCGGCTACGGCGACGCCCCAGCCCGCCATCCAGCCGACCCATGGGCCGAATGCCTTGGTGCCCCAGGTGAAAGCGGTGCCGCAATCGGGCACGTCGCGGTTGAGTTCCCGGTAGGCGAAGGCGATGAAAAGCATGGGGATGAACGCGAGGATGAAGGCGATGGGAGCCTGGGCGCCAACGGCCAGGACGACGAATCCGAGGGTGGCGGCAAGAGAGTAGACCGGCGCAGTGGATGCGAGACCGATGACTACTGAACCGAAGACTCCCAGCGTCCCTGCTGCGAGTCCCTTGCCTTCCGAGTTGGTGGCTGGTGGTCCGCTATGGACCGATGTCTCACTCAAATGAATCACTCCCAGTGGCATGCGTGGACGGTTGGTGAATGTTGTGTGGATCACTATACCGACTGGTCGGTTTTTTCAAAACTACGTAAACTCAACGTATGGGCCACGCACCAACCACTCTGCAGCGTTTGATCGACGCGTACGAGGACATCCTGATCAACGAGGGCGAACGCAGCGCCACCCTCGACGCAATTGCAGTGCGCGCAGGCGTCTCCAAAGGCGGGTTGACCTACCACTTCAAGTCCAAGGATGAGCTGGCCCAGGCTCTTTTCCAACGGCTCCGCGACCTCGTGGAAGCGGACCTCGCCGTGATGCGTGCCGAGCCGGAACGCGCGGCGGACTACTACATCAAGAGCTCGCTGGAGATCGCCAGTCCTCTGGAGCGCTGCAACATGGCGGTCACGCGGCTGGCCCAGGGCTCGCACCCGGAAGCCAACGAGCTCCTGGCCGAGTGCAGAACGCAGTGGTACACGGTGCTGATGGACGCCGTCGGGAACGAAGACATGGTGCACCTCGTGATGCTTTTGGGAGACGGGATCTACTTCAATGCGTCGCTCACAGGTACTGGAGCCATGCCTGAGGAGACTGATCCCCGCACCATTGACCGCATCATCACGCTGATCGGCACCATCAAGTACTAGTGGGCCGCCTTGCGGGCGCGCTCGCCAGCGAACTACGGTGAAGTCAAACCCAACTGACCAGGAGTTCCCGCATGGAAGTACCCTCAATCGTCTGGATCCTGACCATCGCCGGGATCGTCGGGCTGCTCCTTTTCGACTTCTTCTTCCATGTTCGCAAGGCCCATACGCCGTCGTTGAAGGAAGCCAGCATCTGGTCGGCAATCTACGTGGGCATCGCGATCTTGTTCGGTCTGGGTGTGTTGATCTTCTCGGGGCCCACTTATGGCCAGGAGTACTTCGCCGGATACATCACGGAGAAGGCGCTCTCCGTCGACAACCTGTTTGTCTTCCTCATCATCATGACTACGTTCAAGGTGCCGCGGGCCGACCAGCAGAAGGTGCTCCTGTTCGGCATCGTATTTTCGTTGATCGCCCGCACAGGATTCATCCTTCTTGGCGCGGCCCTGATCAACTCGTTTGCCTGGGTCTTCTACATCTTCGGTTTGATCCTGCTCATCACGGCCGGCAACATCCTGAAGCCGAAGCACATCCAGGAGGAAGAAAGCTTCATCATCCGCATGGCGCGCAAGTTCCTGCCGGCCACCGAACATTACGACGGCGACAAGCTCTTCACCGTGGAGAACGGCAAGAAGGTCCTCACGCCCATGCTCCTGGTGATGATTGCCATCGGCGCCACGGACATCCTCTTTGCACTTGACTCGATTCCGGCGATCTTCGGCCTGACCCAGGAAGTCTTCATTGTCTTCACTGCAACGGCGTTCTCGCTGATGGGCCTGCGCCAGCTGTACTTCCTGATCGACGGGCTGCTTGACCGGTTGATCTACCTCTCCTACGGCCTCGCCGCGATTCTCGGCTTCATCGGGGTCAAGCTCATCCTGCACGCGCTGCACGAGAACAACCTGCCGTTCATCAACGACGGCCAGCCCGTCAACGTCGTGGAAATTGAAACCGGTCCCTCGCTCCTGGTGATCCTCGGCGTGCTGGTGGTCACGGTCCTCGCTTCCCTGCTCAGCCCCAAGGGCAAGGCCAAGAACCTGGTCTCAGGCGCCCGCCGCCACGCGACCGAGTACCTCGACCTCAACTACGAGACCAACATTGTCGAGCGCGAGAACATCTACAACAAGCTGCGCCGCGAAGAGGAAATGCTCAAGAAGCAGCCCGAGAAGTACAAGCGGTTGATCCGCAACGAGACCGAGTTCATGGCGCTCATCAAGCAGGCGCATGAGCAGCACGAGGCCGCACTCGACCGCGCGCCTAACCGCTGACAACCGACAGCAAACGACGACGGCGACGCCCGGGAAAGCCGGATGTCGCCGTCGTCATTTTGTTGGTGCTGAGGTGGGAACTTAGGCCGCAGCGTCAGCATGGAGCGGTGCTGCTGGGTGGATCTGCCAGATCACGTACTCGTCGGTGTGGAGGATGGCGCGGCGGCCGTCGGCGTCGTCTCGGATCCAGACGACGCCCAGGCCGGGCGCGGTGTCCTCGACCCGGCCGCGGTAGTGGACCTCGTTGCGGCGGTGGGCTTCGACGAGGTCGCCCCGGCGCAGTGTGCCAAGGGCTCGGACGCGGCTGATTTCGGTGGCGTTGACAAGGGACTCAGGCATTGGGGCTATGGACGAGAGTAGAGACATGTGGTGCTCCTCGGTACTGGGCGGAATGGGCGCTTCCGCCGGTACCTCCAAGCTTTCCGTCCGTGTGTTGCAATCCGGTTTCGGCCGCGTTATTTTCGCGAAGCAACTTTATTGCCACGGGATACGCATCTTCTTCCGGCCAAGGAATAGGAAGCCCCAGAGGGGCGCTTGCATTTGGTATGACCGCTCACGCCAAGATTTACGCGCTGCACGAGAATCCCGAATGGTTTCCACCCTTCGCACGAGCCTTTGAGCGGGAGGGCCTGGAATTCGAGGAGTTGCTGCTGACTGATGGTGTGCTGGACCTTGACGCCACGCCGCCGGAGGGGATCTTCTGGTCGCGCATCAGCGCCTCCGCGCATACCCGCGACCACAACCTGTCGAAGGACTACGCCCGTGCGGTCCTGTCCTGGTTGGAGGCTCATGGCCGCAGGACCATCAATGGCAGGCGCGTACTGGAGTTCGAGATGAGTAAGGTGGACCAGCTCACTGCGTTGAAGGCGGCCGGGATCGATACTCCGCACACGGTGGCGGCGATTGGGCGCCACCGGATTCTCGAAGCCGCGAAGGATTTCCCCACGCCGTTCATCACCAAGCACAACCAGGGCGGCAAGGGGCTGGGCGTGCGGAAGTTCGAGAGCCATGAGGAGTTGGCGGAGTACGTGGGTTCGGACGAATTCGAGGAGCCACAGGACGGCATCACCCTGATTCAGGAGTTCATCCACGCTGCCGAACCCGTCATCACCCGCGTGGAGATCGTGGGCGGCGAGTTCATCTACGCGATTCAGGCTGACACGGCTCGCGGCGGATTCCAGCTCTGCCCGGCTGATGCCTGCGCCATCGACCCCACCACGGGCAAGCCGATCATGCCGCCCGGGGCAACCATCGAGCCTGAAGCCGACCAGCAGCTCTTCAGCCTGCGGAAGGATTTCGCCCACCCGATCATTGAGAAGTACGTCGAGTTCGCGCGCCGGAACAACATTGAGGTGTGCGGGATCGAATTCATGGAAACGGCTGACGGACGCATCCTCACCTACGACGTGAACACGAACACCAACTACAACGCCGTCGTTGAGGCGGAAGCTCCCCGCTCGGCGCCCAGCGCGCTCGCGAAGTACCTGGCCGGGGTCGCAGCGGTTCAGGAGCGGGCAAACCAGGAGGAGCACCATGACGACGAATGAAAGCACAGGAACAACAGCGGGTGCCAGGCCTCCGGCTCTGGTGGTCGGAGCTACCGGCATCGCTGGATCAGCCCTGGTGGACACATTGACACGCGAGGGCTGGGACGTCCTTGCCTTGTCCCGCAATCCCGGGGCGGAGCGTCCGAGTGTTCGGTGGCTCTCGGCGGACCTGACTTCCGCTGCGTCGCTGGCCTCCGTGCTCGGTCCGGAGAATCCCTCGCTCGTCTTCTTCACTGCGTGGTCGCGGCGCGACACCGAGGAGGAGAACATTGCCGTCAACGCCGGCATGGTTCGGGACCTGCTCGCTGCGCTTCGTGGCAAGGACGTAGCCCACGTTGCCCTGATGACCGGCCTGAAGCATTACCTCGGGCCGTTCGAGGCGTACGCGGCAGGGGAGATGGCCGACACGCCTTTCCACGAGGAGGAGCCGCGTCTCCCGGCTCCGAACTTCTACTACGCGCAGGAGGATGAGCTCTGGGCTGCGGCGGCTGGTCAGGGATTCACCTGGTCCGTGCACCGGGCGCATACGGTGATCGGGCATGCGGTGGGCAACGCCATGAACATCGGGCTCACCCTCGCCGCCCACGCCACTCTGTGCAGGGAGAGCGGGGAGCCGTTCGTCTTTCCGGGATCCGAGACGCAGTGGAACGGGCTGACCGATATGACTGAGGCTGGCCTGCTCGCCGAGCACATGCTCTGGGCTGCCACCACGCCTCAGGCAGCTGATCAGGCCTTCAACATTGTCAACGGGGACGTGTTCCGCTGGCGTTGGATGTGGCCAAAGCTCGCGGCCTACTTCGGTGTGGAGTGGGAGGGCTACGAGGAAGCGCCCCGGCCTCTCTCGCAGTCCATGGCAGGGCGTGAGGACCAGTGGAGGGAACTTGCCCAGCGCCATAACCTCACCGAGCCGGAATTGGATCGCGTGGCGTCCTGGTGGCATACGGACGGCGACCTTGGGCGCAACATCGAGGTGCTGACAGACATGGGCAAGAGCCGGGATGCCGGATTCACCGGTTACCGGCGGACACTGGACGCATTCATCGCGCTTTTTGATCGTTACCGGACGGACAACCTCATACCGTGAACGGGAATCTGAAGGCGCTTGCAGGCCACCAAGCGCCCTTATAGTGTCGGAAGTTCCAGGTGACCCCTAACGAATGGAGCTAAAGCAATGCCGCTGGTGACCAAGAAGGGGAAGATCAAGACCAAGAAGCTTCCAGGCACGTTGCAGCGCTCGGGCAGGAAGGCGCAAAAGACGTATGCCAAGGCGCTCGACGCCGCTGAGAAGCAGTACGGCGAGGGCGAACGCGCCCATCGCACTGCGATCAGCGCGCTCAAGCACACGCACGAGAAGATCGGCGACCGCTGGGAGAAGAAGGACCGGAAGGGTCCCTCCGACGAGCAAGCCGAGGGCGGCGGCAAAACTCCAAAGAAGAAGCAGAAAACAGCTGGCGGCGTGGACGCAAATGCAACGAAGCGGCACCTCTACGACGTCGCGAAACGGCTTGAGGTTCCCGGCCGCTCCACGATGGACAAGCAGCAACTGGTCGAGGCGATCCAGAAGGCGAACGACAGGGAAACCCGAAAGGCGCGGGCCTGAACCATTACGCAACATAAACATTTCCTATTTCCTTGGGAACATAGGCTAGCCTAACTTTCGTAGCCGTCATCGACGGTCCGTCCACAGCCTTCACGAAAGTCAGGAGCCCTCATGGCCCCCACACGCCTGCGCAGTATTCGCGGTATCACAGCCGCAGCAGCCATCGCCGTTCTGTCCCTTTCCGCCTGCTCCACCGGCCCTGCAGGCGGGGGCTCCGAAGCGGTCGGAGCCAATGAGGAGGGTTCCACGGACGCCTTCCCGGTGACCATCGAGCACGTCTATGGCGAGACCGTCCTCGAGGAGAAGCCCGAACGCGTAGCGACCGTGTCCTGGGTCAACGCCGATGTGAGCCTGGCTCTCGGCGTCGTTCCCGTTGGCATGCCGCTTGACGAATACGGACAGAATGAGAATGGCTCCACCCCGTGGAAGGACACCAAGCTCGAGGAACTCGGTGCGGCTATCGGCACGGAAAACGCGCCGGTCCAGTACTCGGAGGCAAGCGGTATAGCGTTCGACGAGATCGCAGCCACGAACCCCGACGTCATCCTCGCTGCCTACTCCGGCATCACCGAAGAGGACTACAAAACGCTGAGCGAAATCGCCCCGGTCGTGGCGTACCCCGAAATGGCCTTCGGAACTGCCTGGCAGGACTCCACCCGCATCATCGGTGACGCCCTTGGGCTCTCCGAAGAAGCCGAGCAACTCGTCACCAAGACCGAGGAATCCATACAGACGGCCGCCGCCGAGTACCCGGCCCTGGAGGGCAAGAGCTTCATCTTCGGGAACCTCGATCCGAAGGGGGCCGAGCCCGTCGGCATCTACACGGCCGGCGATAACCGGCCTCGCTTCCTTACCGAGCTCGGCATGGTTCAGGCTGAGGTTGTCGCCGAGAACGAGGACGCCGCTGCAGGCTCCTTCTACTTCCCGTGGTCACCGGAGCGCACGGACGAACTTGTTTCCGACGTCTTCGTCACCTGGGTGGCCGATGAAGCGGTCGCTGAATCCATCGCCGGAGATCCGCTGTTGGGCCAGATCCCCGCAGTGGAAACAGGCGCATTGGTCGCTGATTCCGACAGCACCCGCACCCTGTCACTCTCCGCGATCAACCCGCTGAGCATCCCCTGGGCGCTGGAGGAGTGGCTGCCGATGCTCAATGAGGCTGCCGTTGCGGCCGAGTAACGAAACGAAACGACGACGGCGGCGCGCCCTGATCTGAGCGCAGCGGCCGGCACGTTGCCTTTGACGCCCCAATGCACTGGAATAGTAAGCGGACTTGTCATTCGACCTATGGAGGCGTCATGGAACAGCTCGAAATGGAACAGCTGCAGTCGGCTACGGCCTGGGACGTTCACGGCGAGAAGCTGGGCAACGTCTCGCAGGTACACCTTGACGGAGCCTCAGGCCAGCCAGCCTGGATAACCGTCGGGCTGGGGCTGTTGAACTCGCGTGAGAACTTCATCCCGCTGACCGGCGCCCGTCTGGATGGTGAAAGCCTCTTTGTTTCGGTCAGCAAGGACCAGATCAAGGGATCACCGGACTTCAAGGCCGAGCACGGGCTGACTGCCGAGAACGAGGAAGAGCTAAGGGCCTACTACAAAGAGGCCTGACACACAGGAAGGCCGGGACGAGGTGACTCGTCCCGGCCTTTTCCATGTCCTCAGTCCTAGGAGAACAACCCGGCGATGTAACCGACGAAGAACAGCAGTCCCAGCAACACGAAGATTCCTATGACCGTCAGCCAGATTCGTGAGGCGGCCTTGCCCGGCCCGCCCTCGTCGTGGCCCTGGGGCGCGCCGATGCTCGACTCACCGGGCGGCGTCTCGCCAGGGGGCACACCGCCGCCAGGTTCAAGCCCGGTGATCTTGTCCTCTTCCGGGTCAGGATTCTGTCCGCTCATGGCTGCTCCTGGCTATTGCTCTGCCCGGCCCCATTTTCCTGCCTGGCGGACTCGCGAGGCGTCCACGAGAGAGTGATGTCCGCGCCGTGCTCGGTCTCGGTCACACAAAGGTGGAGGTCTTCGCCGTACAGGTTCTCGTGCTCGACGACGTCGCCGGCTTTGTGTGCCATTTCCACCAAGCGGCTGATCGCCACGGCCATGGCACGGCCCCAGTCATGCGGGTGCTTGCTGTCCGATTCCTCGGTTGTCGAGTACTTCTTCTCCGCGTTGCCCATATCAACTCCTCATCGCCCGCACCGGCAGGGATGCGGCCTGGCGCCGTCGACCCCTGCCCATCTGAATAGATTCATAAGCAAGCTTTGTAGTGATCCTGATCCCACAGTAGCAGTCAGCTCACCAGGAGTCTTTTGCTCCGCCCTGCGTGACACCCCGCAGGTGACTACGCGCAGCGTGGCCGATGATCGAGCCGTACGTGGGGTACGCATACTTCACCCGCGCGAGGGTTGCGACGTCGGTGCCTGCGGCCATCGCCGACGCCACCGCCTGAATCACCTCCACGGCATTTTCGCCGACGGCGTGCGCTCCGAGAATCAGCTCACGGTGCCGGTCAGTGACAAGTTTGAGGAAGCCCTGCTCTCGGTCGTCGATGATGGGCCGCTCAACCGAAGCATAGGGAACGACGACGACGGCACACTGCGCATCCCGCTCCCTCGCCTGCGCCTCGGTCAGCCCTACCCCGGCGTAGTCCGGGTCGGTGAAGCCGCCCTCGGGCAACAGGTGGTGCGGTGTGGTGCGGTGGGCACCGAGGACCGCGTTCTCAGCCGCCGTTTCACCCTCGAAGACCGCCGCCTGGACCAGCATGGACGTTCCGTTCGCATCCCCGGCAACAAAAATGTGGGGCACGTTGGAGCGGAGGTAGCCGTCTACGGGAATGGAAGTCCGGCCAGTCTCAACACCAGCGGATTCCAACCCCAGCCCCTCAAGGTTGGCCGGCCAACCAGCTGCCATTACGACGGCGCCCACCCTCGCCGACTGCGCAGAATCGGCCCCGCTGACGGTGCCGTGCCAGCGGATCTCAAGGCCGCCGTCGTCGTGCCTGTCGATACCGTCCACGCCTCCGATACCCGTCTCCACGGACACGCCGCGCGTGCGGAAGCCATCTGTGACGGTGGCGGAGACGTCGTGGTCCTCGGTCATGAGAATCCGCGGTGCGAGGTCGAGCAGGGTGACGCTGGAGCCGAGCGCGTCGAAGATGGTGGCCAGTTGGGCGCCGGTGTGACCCCCGCCGATGATGGCGATGGCGTCGGGAAGGTCAGGGAGGTCGAGCACCTCGTGTGGGAGGACGGCGTGTTCGGCACCAGGGATTGGCAGGCGGCGTGCGCTGCCGCCGACGCACAGGATGACGGATTCCGCGGTGATCATCCGGCCATCGACGGTGAGCTCGTGCGGTCCGGTGAAAGTTGCGTCCCCGCGGAGGAGGGCGATGTCCAGGCGCTGCATGACGTCGTCGTACGCCTTCGCTTCGAGCACGCGGTCCACGGTCGCGCGGACGCGCCGGACCAACTGCGGCCAGTCAACCCGCGGCTCCTGCACCACGATCCCGTAGTCCTGTGCCGTACGCACTTCCCGGTAGAGCCGCGCGGTCTTGGCGAGGACGCGCGTGGGCACGCAGCCCGAGTTCACGCAGGTACCGCCGAGGCGGGCGCGTTCGACGACGGCGGTGCGCGCACCCAGCTCGGCTGCGCGGGTTGCGGCGGCCATGCCTGCAGGTCCGGCACCGATCACGATCACGTCAAAGTCCACAATTCCTCCAGTTTTTGTCGCCTACTTGCTGCCTAATCGCCTTCCGGACAGCAACTAGGCGACAAAAAGTTCTAGGTTGACGGAACGCCCTGGATCCGGTTTTCCCGGAAAGCGTCCACAAACAGCGCATGATCGGCACGGACTGACTTGGCGTAGTCCAGCGAGAACTCGATGATGTCATCCATGAATTCCTCGCGCTGCCCGCCGATCACCTGCATGATGGCCCGCTCTGTCTGGAAGTCCACGAGGTCCTGCTCACTGTCCTGATCCGACTCACAGTGGACCTTCGCCGTCGCGCGGCCCAGATCGACAAGGACCGGCTCGATTTCGTCCGGTTCGGTGAGTTCGTCCCAGCGCAGATCGGCCTTGTAGGGGGAGAGCTCCTCCACGACGAAACCAACGCCATCCACAGTGGTGTACCCGAGGAACGTATCGGTGTGGACCTGGAGCGCCCGCTGGCTGATGACGGTGCGGTGGCCGTCATGCTCGAAGTACGAGCGCACGTTCTCGTCCGTGACAATGCGGCTCGGTGCGGCGACGTTGCCCTGCTTCATCGAGATGATGATGTCGTTTTCCAGGGCCTCGTTGTAGCCCTCGATGAGCACGTTGTACGCGGGAAGCCCGGCACTGCCGATCCCGAAACCCATGCTTCCCACAATGTCCTTCACCCGGTAGAACACTTCGCGGGTGGCGCGCTTGTCCTCCGGGATGGTGCCGAGATAATCCTCGAATGCAGCCATCACCATGTCGTACTCGGCTTCGTCCAGTCGGCGGGTCTTGCCGTTGTCCTGGAAGCGGCGCTCGTGGTCCTCGACCAGGGTCCTCGCGTCCAACAGTTCGGTGCGCCGGGCAGCCCGGGCGGCCAGCAGCACCGCGTGGATTGTCCCCGAGGTGTTGCCCAGGTGCAACCCGAAGTCGTCCTGGCCCTCGTCGTCGTAATGTTTCACCTGGTCCAGGTACGCGGAAAGGTACGTCCGCGCGAGGCCCCGTACCGCTTCCTCCGGGAGGGCCTTCTGCCAGCACATCAGCGCCAGCGAGGTGGTGAACCGGCGGAGGTCCCAGGAGAAGTGACCGAGGTAGGCCTCATCGAAATCATTGATGTCGAACGTGAGTTCGCCGGTGCTGCTCATGTAGGTTCCGAAGTTCTCGGCGTGGAGATCGCCGTGGATCCAGACACGGTTGGTCTGCTCATCCGCCCAGTTGTCCTTCAGATCGCGCATATCGGCGTAGAAGAGGCACGCACTTCCCCGGTAGAACGCGAACGGATCGGCGGCCATCTTGCGGAACTTGGTACGGAAACCGTGTGCGTCGGCGTCCATGAGCGGTTTGAAGGCCTCGACCAGCGTGTCGGCGATCAACTGCTGGCGGTCTGCGTTGTCTACCATTTCGCCAGTCTAGTGAACGACGACGGCGACCTGCCGCCGTCGTCGTTCACTCACCACTACTGTCCGGTGGGCAGCAGCACCGGGTCAGGCAGGTAGACCTGCCCGCCGGCTGCGCGGAACTCCTCCGACTTCGCTGCCATTCCGGCGATGGCTGCTTGCTCCTCGCTGTTCCCGAACTGGTCGCGGATGTCCTGCGAGATCCGCATCGAGCAGAACTTCGGACCGCACATGGAGCAGAAGTGGGCGGTCTTGGCGGGCTCGGCGGGCAGGGTCTCGTCGTGGAACTCCTCAGCGGTTTCCGGGTCCAGCGACAGGGCGAACTGGTCCCGCCAGCGGAACTCGAACCGCGCCTTCGACAGGGCATCGTCGCGCTCCTGTGCGCCCGGGTGGCCCTTGGCAAGGTCCGCGGCGTGGGCGGCGATCTTGTAGGTGATGACGCCGGTCTTCACGTCGTCGCGGTTGGGCAGGCCCAGGTGCTCCTTGGGTGTGACGTAGCAGAGCATCGCGGTGCCGTACCGGGCGATTTCCGTGGCGCCGATCGCGGAAGTGATGTGGTCGTAGCCGGGTGCGACGTCGGTGACCAGCGGGCCAAGCGTATAAAAGGGAGCGCCGTCGCATAGTTCCTGCTGCCGCTCGACGTTCTCACGCACGAGGTGGAACGGGATGTGGCCGGGGCCCTCGACCATCACCTGGACGTCGTACTTCCAGGCCCGCTTTGTCAGCTCGGCGAGGGTGTCGAGCTCAGCGAACTGCGCGGCGTCGTTCGCATCGGCGATGGACCCGGGCCGCAGCCCGTCACCCAGGGAGAAGGCGACATCGTATCGCGCGAAAATTTCGCAGAGCTCGTCGAAGTGGGTGTAGAGGAAGTTCTCCCGGTGGTGGGCCAGGCACCAGCCGGCCATGATCGACCCGCCGCGGGACACGATCCCGGTGACGCGCTGTGCAGTAAGCGGAATGTAGCGCAGCAGCACGCCGGCGTGGATGGTCATGTAGTCCACGCCCTGCTCGCACTGCTCGATGACGGTGTCGCGGAAGATTTCCCAGGTGAGCGCGTTCGCTTCGCCGTTGACCTTCTCCAGTGCCTGGTAAATGGGGACGGTCCCGATCGGTACGGGGGAGTTGCGGATGATCCATTCGCGGGTGGTGTGAATGTCATCACCCGTGGAGAGGTCCATGACTGTGTCGGCGCCCCATTGGGTGGCCCACTGCATTTTGCTGACTTCTTCGGCGATGGAACTGGTGACTGCCGAGTTGCCGATGTTCGCGTTGATCTTCACGAGGAACGCCTTGCCGATGATCATCGGCTCGGATTCCGGGTGGTTGATGTTGTTCGGAATGATGGCCCTGCCGGCGGCCAGTTCGGACCGCACCAGTTCGACGTCGCAGTTCTCCCGCATTGCGACGAACCGCATCTCCTCGGTGATAACGCCCCGGCGTGCGTAGTGCATCTGGGTGATCCGCTTCCCCGGCCGGGCGAGCATCGGAGGTCGGCGGGCACCCTGCCACTCCGCGGACGCACGGCCCCGGCGCATCGCGGATTTGCCATCGTCGAGCAGGTTACGTTCCCGCCCCCCATAATTCTCGGCGTCGTTCCGTCCATTGATCCAAGGCGTCCGTAGGGGTGTGAGACCGACAAGCGGATCACTGCCCGGGCCTGCCGTGCGGTAAACGCGAAGCGGCGAATTCGTTTCACCGTTCGGTGAATTGGCGAGGGCAATCTCCATCACCGGAACGGCAAGGGCGTGCTCCTGGTCGTAGACATGGGACAACGAATGTGAATCTAGTGCGCTCAAAGGACTCCTACTTCCTTCGCCGGCATTACCCGGACAGGTTCAACGGTCGCAGGCAGCATCAGCCTGATCTCAGCCCCTGCAATGGGGCACCCGTGTGGATGGGAAAACCCTAGCAGGCGTAAGCTCGAAGCATGATTGCAACGGCGGGTCTTGACGCGCGGCCCAAGGTTCTGCCGGTAGTTTCCGCGGCTTTGGTGTCGGTTTCGGGCTTCACCATGTTTGCGCTGGAGCAGCGGCTCATCGGGTACATGGTGCTGGTTGCAGCATTGGTTGTCGCCTACTTCGCCGGTCGTGCGATGTTGAAGGATTTCTCGCTGTTGGCGATCGGCCTGACCATCATTAGCGCCGTCCCCATCACCACCGACATCAGCTTCAGCCACATGCTGATCATGGGTACGGCCATGATCCTCGCCGTGGCAGTGCCGTATCTCCTGTCGCGGTTCGTGTACAAGGACCACGCAATCAGGTTCCCGGTCCTCACCGGGCAGAAGTGGACCCGGACGGAGCGCTGGTACCTGCTCGCCGTCGTCGTCATCGGATACTTCCTGCTGCCGGTCTACATGATCCCGACCGGCGTATACGAAAACTGGCCCGCAGCCTCAGACGCCGACACGATCGCCCGGTTGTTCCTCGGCACCAACGTCCTGGGCATCTGGGATGAGCTGTTCTTCATCTGTACGGCGTTCACGCTGCTGCGGCGCCACCTCCCTGACTGGCAGGCCAACCTCCTCCAGGCTGTGCTGTTCACGTCATTCCTGTGGGAGCTCGGATTCCACGCGTGGGGGCCATTCCTCATTTACCCGTTCGCGCTGATCCAGGCGTGGATCTTCTCGAAGACCAAGTCGCTGAGCTACATCGTGAGCGTGCATCTGCTCTTCGACTTCGTGCTGTTCCTGGTGCTGCTGCACGCGCACAACCGGGAATGGTTCGCGATCTTCCTGTACTGACTTACCCCCCCGGTACGGGGGCAAGCGGGCCTACCGGTTCGAAGGCCAGGAGCGTGTCCACCAGGTGGGGCACGAACCCCTCCGCCACATCAAGCACTACGCGGCAGTGCGCGCCGGCCTGTTCGGGATAGCCGAGGTGCTGCCCGCGTAGGTCACATACCGTCTGCCCACGGCCCGGACCAGAGCCGGCGTCGACCTCCACGCGCACCACCGGCGCCGTGCCAACAGCCACACCGCCGACGGCGATCGCCGCCGCCAGGGGATCGTGCATGGCGCAGCACCGGCGCCCGAAGATGCCCTCATAGAAACCGTTGTAGTGCGCAAGCATTTCGCCCAGTGACCGCGCCAATGGTGAATCAGCACCCAGCAACTGGGCTGCGTGTTCCTCCTCCAGGACGTTGGACATCGTGACGTCGAGCGGAACCAGTGTGATGTTCCATGGCGCGGCAAGCACCTCCTGAGCTGCTTCCGGATCGTTGTAGATGTTCGCCTCGGCTACCGGGCTGATATTTCCCGGGACCAGTGCGGCGCCACCCATGATCGTTACTTCAGCAACCAGTTCCGGCAGCCGGGGATCCATCCGCAGGGCCTCGGCGAGGTTGGTCAGCGGTCCAACGGCAAGCACCCGGAGGTCTCCGGCATGCTCGTGTGCAAGGCGAACCAGCATCTCGGCGGCGCTCTCAGCGACCACCGACAGGCCGGAATCGGGCAGATAAACCCCGCCAACGCCGTCGAGCCCGTGAACGTGCGGTGCGCCC
Organism: Arthrobacter sp. TRD_SC_6; assembly: GCF_055361185.1. NCBI lineage: Bacteria > Bacillati > Actinomycetota > Actinomycetes > Micrococcales > Micrococcaceae > Arthrobacter > Arthrobacter sp. TRD_SC_6. Next base: position 220,616 of record NZ_CM143953.1, on the reverse strand, counting down.
CCGGCAAACTCGCCAGCCTGCGGATTGTGGGCACCCACCGCGACTGGTACCTCCGGCTTGCCGGCGAGCTGAAGCAACTTCAAGGTGTTTTCGGCGCCCACGGCCGCGGAGACGTTGCCGCTGACTGTCCCGATGCCGCGGAGGTCAGCTGGTCCGGCGAGCAGGTAGGCGAGGGCGAGTGCGTCATCGATGCCCGTATCGCAGTCGAGGTAGAGGGGCGCGGTCATGGCTGCCCTTTCGGGGAATCTTCGCCTGGCGCGGGCACGAGGAGGCTTACCAGGAATGCCGCGGCCGTGACACCCACGGAAATCCAGAGGGCGACGGCGTAGCCTCCCTGTGTGGCGAGCCCGGCGAACGGCGCCACGAGTGCGACGCCGAGACTTGCACCTGTGCCGAATGAAGCCCCGTTGAGTCCGGGAAGGGAGCCAGGCGCATCTTTCGGGGAGAGCAGGACGGACAGGCCGTTGATTGCCGTCAGGAAGAAGCCGTTGTAGAAAATGCCGAGGGCAGCAACGGCGGCGAGAACAGCCCATTGGTTGTCAGCGAAGAGGGCCGCCGCAACGGCGCAGGCCAGGCTCATTGCCGTCCCGATCCGCAGGGTCTTGATCCATCCGGTCCTGCTGGTGAGCCAACCTGCGAGCGGCGCGGCGAACACGCCAATCAATGCCGCGGGAGTGAGGAACAGCAGCGCCGACAGGGAGGCTGTCAGTCCGAAGCCGTTCTCGGAGTCCTGACTGAGCAGCACCACGGTGAAGTTCATGATGGCGAAGATGCCTGTCAGGGTGAGCACTGTGGTGGCAATGACGGTCCACACGTTCCTCGACCGGAGGTGGTGCACCGAGATCAGCGGTGAGCTGCGGCGCTTCTCAAGCGCACAAAATGCGGCGAAGGCGGCGATGGTTGCAATGCCGAGCAGGAGTGTCTGCCACGAGATCCAACCCGCGGAGGAACCCGTCGTCACGAAGTAACTCAGGCATACAAGGAACACCGACAGCGCCCCGGCTCCCCACCAGTCCATTCGGCCGGCGGGCCCCTCCGAAGTAGCGGGCCGGCCCGCGGGCACCACCGTCAGGATGCATGCGGAAGCAATTGCGGTCAGGCCGAGGATCACCAGGAAGATGGACCGGAAACCGAACTGCTCAGTCATGAGCCCGCCGACGTACCCGTCGAAGCCCGCGACGCCGCCGTTGACGGCAGCAAGGATACCCACGGAGGTGCCGAACATCCGCGCATCGAGATTCTCACGGAGCACGATGTAGGCGAGCGCGAAGATTGCACTCGAGACACCCTGCAGGAAGCGTCCAACGATCAGCAGCGGCAGCGTCGGTGCAATCAGGCACAGCACCGTGCCGACGGCCATGACGCCAAGTACCAGCAGCAGGGCTTTCCGGCGTCCGAGGAAGTCACTCCACCGGCCCATGATGGGGCCGGAGATGGCTCCAGCCAGGAAGAACATCGACTGCACTTGTGCGACGGCGGCGGGATCGGCGTCGAAATCCGCGCCGATCTGGGGGAGTGCGGGCGTCACCATGCTCGCGTTGAGCTGGAAGGAGAGTACGCCGAGGAGCAGGGTAGTGATGAGGATGGCTGGCTTCGGGGCAATCCTTGAGGATGGTGCAGCCTCGGCTGGTGCGGGCGGCGACGTAGGTGTGAGCACAACAAACTCCTTTGTTTCGAACGGGGTGCATCACTCTGAATAGGTTGTTATACAACCATGTATGACGTGCAAGTACAACGTGACGTCGGATTCGCGGTAACATTTTCAGCACCTACTGACGAACTGGGATGCCGATGACCTCTCTCCTTGCCGGTCGCCTCACTGCCGGGCCAGGCTTGCCCCTGCGCGTTGCCGCCTACTCGCGCATCGCCGAGGCGATCCGGACCGGGAAGCTCCGACCGGACTCGATGCTGCCCACTGAGGCGGAACTCGGTACGGCAATGGAGGTCAGCAGGACGGTCATTCGGGAAGCGCTCATGCTGCTCGAGGAAGACGGGCTGGTCCGCGCCAAGCGGGGTGTGGGGCGGTTTGTCTGCGAGACCTTGCCACGCCTCGGAATCGAGCATCTGCAGCCGTTCGAGGAGCTCTTTGCTGCGCCCGGCCGTGAGCTGACCCTGAAGCGGATCCAGGAAGTGCGGCAGCCGGCGTCGGAATTCATCGCGCCCGGGATCGGCGTGGCGCCGGAGGAGGAATGTGTCCTCTGGGAGACGGTCATCCTTCGGGATGGCGAGGAGATCGCACACCTGCAGGAGCACATAGCCCCGCACCACGTGCTGCCGGAGGGTCAGGAACCCAGCGTGAGCACGATGTTCACCGCGCTCAAGGCCAGTCTCGGACCTGAGCTGGGCCCGGGTCACTGTGAGATCGGCGTGACCGTGGTGGGGCCGAGCCGTGCCAGATTGCTTGCCCTCCGCCCGTCCGACGGCGTCATGGTCCTCACCCAGTACGTGCGGCGTGCCGGCGCACCTTTCTATCTGGCCAAGTGCCTGGTTCCCGCCCGCGCCGGCCAGCTTTCCGTCCGTCAGTCCTGACCCCCTCTATGAACCAAGGAACGCCCATGTTGCACCCCCTTACCGTGCTCGGCAGCATCAACGTCGACGTCATCGCCACCGCCGAGCGGCTGCCCACCGCCGGTGAGACCATCGGCGGCGGCAAGCTGACAGAGCAGCCCGGCGGCAAAGGTGCCAACCAGGCCGTCGCCACGGCGCGCCTCAGTGGGTCCGCGCAGCTCCTCGGGGCAGTAGGGGACGACGACGCCGGCACGCGCATGCTCGAGTCCCTCGCTTCCGCGGGTGTGGACACAGCGCTGGTTGCGCGCCGTAGCGGCCCTACCGGCACGGCGCTGATCGTGGTCGACGCTGCAGGGGAGAACCAGATCGTCGTCTGCCCCGGCGCTAATAGCGAGGTGACTCTCGAAGGAGTGCAGTTCTCCGAGGCTCAGGTGCTGCTCTGCCAACTTGAGGTGGGCCTCGACGTCGTCGTTGAAGCGGCAAATCGGCACCCCGGTTACTTTGTGCTGAACGCAGCGCCGGCGCAGTCCCTGCCGCAGGAACTGATTGACCGCTGTGATCTGGTCATTGTCAACGAGACCGAGTACCAGCTCATCCCGGAACTCGCGCACGCCAAGCTAGTGGCAGTGACGTACGGCGCGGATGGTTCAGCGCTGTACCGGGAGGGTTCCCTGGTGGCCCGCGCGCCGGGCCGGAAGGCGAAGGTGGTCAACACGATCGGTGCCGGGGACGCGTTCTGCGCAGCGCTGGTGCTGGCACTGCAGGAAGGATTGCCCGATGAGCAGGCGCTCGCCGTCGCAAATGAAGTAGGCGCCGACGCCGTCGGCCAGCTCTCCTCGCAGCCCGAGTTGTCGCCGTTGAAGCGCTACGTCGAGGCGGTCGCTTGAGCGCGCTGCTCGACACAAAGCTCGTGGTCCGGCCCGCCCGGAAGGAAGATTACGACGTCGTCCGCCGCATCACGCTGGACGCCTACCTGGGCGCCGGGCACGTCGACGAGGCACATCCATACCTGCGCATCCTCGGGGACGTCGAACGTCGCGCAGCATTCGCGCAGGTGTGGCTGGCGGAGACAGACGGTGCCGTCACGGGTGCGGTGATGCTGACCGCTGCCGGGGAACCCTATACCGAGGTGGCGCGGGAGCGGGAGCTGGAATTCCGGATGCTCGCGGTGGATCCCGCCACGCAGGGCCGTGGCATCGGCAGGGCGATGGTCGAGTGGATCCTGAGCCACGCCCGCACGCTCGACGGGATAGACGCCGTCGTTCTCACCAGTGCGTCCTACATGGTGCAGGCGCACCGGCTGTACGAATCGCTCGGGTTCGGGCGGATCCCGGAGCGCGACTGGAGCTTCGACGGAACCGAGAAGAACCTCTGGGTCTTTCGCCGCACCCTCGATGCGAAAGCAGGGGTCAGCGCCCGGGACGCAGGCTCGGCGAACCCTGCACCCCGGCACCGCCAGCCATCCCATCGATGACCTCGCGCATCGCCGCAACCGAAGACCGCGTCGGCTCCCAACCCAGCAGCGTCCGCGCGCGGTCGGTGTTCATCAACGGCGCTCCAGCGGCCATATCGATCCACCCCGGATCGGTCGCCTGCAGGTGCATCGACCAGGAAGCGGCGACGACGGCGCGCAGCACCGACACTGGGATGTCCAGCACGCGCTTCGCTCCGAGCAGCCCGCCGACCAGCGCAGGGGTCAGCACCGGCTCGGCCGCAATGTTGAACGCTCCCGACGCCCGCTGGTCAATGATCCGCCAGTAGGCATCGGCCATATCGGCCGCGTGGACGGCCTGGAAGACCAGTTGCGACGGAATCGGCAGTACTGGAACCTTCAGCTTGTTCAGGATCGACTTGGGCACCAGCGGTCCGAGGAAGTACCGCCCAATCTCCTCACCGGCGTCGGCCTGGAAAATCAGACCCGGCCGGACGCGCGCCACGGGAATCTCCGGGTAGTCGCGTTCGAAGGCATCAAGTAAGTCCTCCTGCACAGCCTTGTGGCGACTGTAGTGCGAGGTGGCGATCCCGCCGGTCGGCCAGTCCTCCGTTACCACCTTGCCCTTCGGCGCCGCACTGTAGGCCCCCACGGAGGAGGCACACACGAAGTGCCGCACACCGGCGTCGGCCGCTGCCCGCAGCGCGTTCTCGGTGCCGGTCACGTTGGTGCGGTGCATCGCGTCCTCGTCGCGGTTCGGCTGGATGGCCCACGCGAGGTGCACGACGGCGTCCGCTCCCTCGAGCGCGGAGGTGAGGGCCTCGCGCCCCTCGTCTGTGCCGACGTCGGCCGTGTGCCACTGCACCCCCGCGTACGGCGGGTGATCCGGGGACGGACGACGGCGGGAAATGCCCACCAGTTCGATCGCCGGGTTTTCCTCCCGTGCCTGCTGGAGACGCCGCAACACCGCGGTCCCGACGTTGCCGGTTGCTCCGATGACAGCTATGCGCATTAGGGATCCTTCGGTCGACTGGCAAGGCTGAGGTGGAAATGAGCCTTCGAAAACCACACTAAAGGCTCGACCTCTGATTGCAATAGTAAGTATCCTTATGGTTCGGTTGAAACAGGCTTTTTCGAACCGGAGGTAAACAGGTGAGCACCAAGGATCCAACAAAGGCGGACTCGACCGAGGAGGCCACAGAGGCCAAAGCCGCTTCCAGCCCGCACCCGGACGACTCCCGTAAGCCCGACAGCCCCACCGACGTTGCCAAGCCGGCGTGGGGGTACGTCTTCAAGCGCACGGTCAGCGAGTTCGGCAGGGACCAGTGCACCGACCTCGCAGCAGCGCTCACCTACTACGCCGTGCTCTCGATTTTCCCGGCGCTGCTTGCCCTCGTATCCATCCTTGGCTTCTTCGGGCAGGGCGAAGCAACCACCGGCGCCGTGCTCGACATTCTTCGGAACGTATCGCCTGACACCGCCGAGACCCTGCAGGGGCCGATCGAGCAGCTGGCCTCCTCTGAAGCGGCCGGCCTGACCTTCATTATCGGTATCCTCGGCGCTATCTGGTCAGCGTCCGGTTATGTTGGCGCCTTCGCCCGGGCAATGAACCGGATGTACGAGGTTGAAGAAGGCCGCCCGTTCTACAAGCTGCGCCCGGTGATGCTGCTCATCACCATCGTCGTTCTCTTCCTTGTGGTGCTGATGGCGCTGCTGCTCGTTCTCTCCGGGCCGGTAGCGGAAGCCGTCGGTAGCGCAATCGGCCTTGGTGCCACCGCGGTGACCATCTGGAACATCGCGAAGTGGCCGGTCATGGTGCTCTTCGCCGTGCTGATGATCGCCGTCCTTTACTACGCGGCGCCCAACCTGAAACAGCCGAAGTTCAAGTGGGTTAGCGTCGGATCGATCATCGCGCTACTTGTCCTGGCCATCACCACGGTCGGGTTCTCCCTCTACGTCGCCAACTCCGACAGTTACGAGCGCACGTACGGTGCGATCGCCGGCGTCATCATCTTCCTGTTGTGGCTGTGGCTGGCAAACCTGTCCCTGCTCTTCGGTGCCGAGTTCGACGCCGAGCTTGAGCGGGGCCGCGAACTCCAGGCAGGCATCGAAGCAGAGGAAACGGTGCAACTGCCGCCGAGGGACAGCAAGCAGGCCCGCAAGAAACGGGACAAGCAGATTGAGCTCGTGGACAAGGGCCGCGAACTGCGTCAGAAATACGGCCGCGAACGCAACGATCGGGAGGATTCCAAGTCATGACCCACATCGCAGACATGATCATCGCTCATCCAAGGCCCTCGGGTCACCTGCAGGCGGGTGACCTCGCGGCGGCGATTGAAGCGTGCCTGGATTGCGTGGCGACCTGCGGCAGCTGCGCAGACGCGTGCCTCGGTGAGGAGAGCATCGCCGACCTGCGGCATTGCATCCGGACCGGCCAGGACTGCGCCGACATCTGCCTTGCGACAGTGCGGATGCTGCAGCGCCAGGGCGGGCATCACCCCGCAGTGCTGCGCCCGTTGCTCGAAGCCTGCCTGCAGGCCTGCCGCAATTGCGCGGAGGAGTGCGAGAAGCACGCATCCATGCACGACCATTGCCGTATCTGTGCCGAAGCCTGCCGCCGGTGCGAAGCTGCGTGCGCTGCCCTGTTGGAGAGCCTCGCGTAAACTCACCATTTTCGGGAAACTTGAAGCTTTAAGGAATAGGGTGTGGTCATGGGCGAAGAGAACCAAAGTACCAAGGGCGCTTATGTGGACTCCGGCAGGGAGTTCAAGCGCGACACCAACTACATCGAAACCCGGATCACCCGGGACGGTGGGGACGGTTTCCCGGTTGAGTCCGGCCGCTACCGGTTGATCGCGGCGCGGGCATGCCCGTGGGCCAACCGGTCCATCATCGTGCGGCGACTGCTTGGTCTCGAGGACGCCATTTCCCTCGGGACGCCCGGGCCAACCCATGACAAACGGTCCTGGACCTTTGACCTTGACCCCGGCGGCAAGGACCCCGAGCTTGGCATCGAACGCTTGCAGGAGGCCTACTTCAAGCGTGATCCCGAGTATCCGCGCGGGATCACGGTCCCGGCCATCGTGGACCTGACCACCGGTGCGGTGGTCACCAACAACTACCCGCAGATCACCCTGGACCTCTCCACCGAGTGGACCGAGCACCACCGCGAGGGAGCACCGGAGCTCTATCCCGAAGATCTGCGTGAAGAGATCGACACAGTCAACAAGCGGGTCTTCACCGAGGTCAACAATGGCGTGTACCGCTGCGGTTTCGCCGGGTCGCAGGAAGCGTACGACGACGCCTATGACCGCCTCTTCACCGCCCTCGACTGGCTTGAAGAACGGCTGGCCAGCCAGCGGTACCTTGTAGGGGAATCCATCACCGAGGCCGACGTACGTCTCTTCACCACGCTGGCCCGCTTCGACCCTGTGTACCACGGACACTTCAAGTGCAACCGGAACAAGCTGAGTGAGATGCCAGTGCTGTGGGGCTATGCCCGCGACCTGTTCCAGACCCAGGGCTTTGGCGACACCATCGATTTCGACCAGATCAAGAAGCACTATTACGTGGTCCACGAGGACATCAACCCGACCGGGATTGTGCCAAAAGGTCCGTCCCTGGAGAACTGGCACAGCGAGCATCAGCGTGAGCGTTTGGGTGGCAGCCCCTTCGGGCGGGGAACCCCGCCGACCGCAGCGCCGTAACCCCCAGTGTGATTCATCGTGGGGGAATAGCGTACAGAACCGTTTCCTAATCAAGCCGTGGGTAGGCTAGCCTTACTTAAGTCCGAGATCGACCAGACTTAGGGGAGGAACGAATGGCCATTGACGCCGTCATCTCCCCTCAGGCCTCAGCCGCACCGCCCCGCAAAGGTCACAGTGTGCGTGGACTCAAACTGGCCCTCGCAGCCCTCGTGCTTGTGGCGGCAGCCCTCGCTTCGCTGGTTATCGGCGCCAGGCCAATCGGTCTCGACGTACTTTTTCAGGCACTGACTTCCTTCGACCCCTCAAACGGGGATCACGCCGTCGTAGTTTCGCGTGTGCCCCGCACCGTTGTGGGTCTGCTGGTCGGCGGAGCGCTTGGCCTTGCCGGGGCGGCGATGCAGGGTGTCGCCCGCAATCCGCTGGCAGATCCCGGCATCCTGGGCGTCAACTCCGGAGCCGCGCTCGCAGTAGTCATTGGCATCTTCGTCTTCGGCGTCACCAACATCACCGGGTATATCTGGTTCGCCTTCTTCGGGGCGGCAGCGGCGGCCGTCCTGGTCTACGCGATCGCCAGCCTTGGTCGCGACGGCGCCACCCCCATCAAACTGGCCCTCGCCGGTGCGGCACTCTCGGCAGGCATGGTCTCGCTGCTTAATGCCGTGCTCGTTTCCAGCCAGCAGACCTTCGATACTTTCAGGTTCTGGCAGGTAGGTTCGGTGTCCGGCCGGGGCTGGGATGTCATCGTTCCCGTGATTCCCTTCCTGGCGTTCGGCATTTTGTTGACGTTGCTCACCGGCAAGGTGCTCAACAGCCTCTCGCTCGGCGACGACATCGCCCGTGGCCTCGGCCAGAACGTCACGGTGACCCGCGCGCTCACGGCACTCGGCGTCGTCGTGCTCTGTGGTGCGGCAACGGCGGCAGCGGGACCGATCAGCTTCATCGGCCTCGTCATTCCGCACGTGGTGCGGGCCTTCACGGGACCGGATTACCGCTGGATTCTGCCGTTCTCCCTGATTCTGGCGCCCGTGCTGCTGCTCACGGCCGACATCATTGGCCGCATCGTGCTTCCGCCGGGCGAAGTGCAGGTGGGCATCGTGACCGCGATAATCGGCGCACCCGTATTCATCTGGCTGGTACGACGCCGGAAGCTGGCGCAGCTATGACCCTCACCGAGCGCAAGCCACCCGCTGAGTGCGCAGATAACACGGGAATACGGCTGCCAAAGAGTGATCATCTGCGCACTCAGCGGGCCGTGAAGCTCGGCTCCCTGCTCCTTGCCATCCTGGTGCTCAGCGCCGTCACCGTCCTCCTCGGCCGGTACACGGTAACCATCCCGGACTTCTTCCGCATCCTCGGCGGCGCGGACATCCCCGGGGCCAGCTTCATCGTCATGGAGAACCGGCTGCCGCGTGTGCTCATCGGCGTGATGATCGGCATGGCATTCGGCGTGGCAGGCGCGATCTTCCAGACCATGCTCCGCAACCCGCTGGCCAGCCCGGACATCATCGGCATCAGCTACGGTGCCAGCGCGTCGGCGGTGCTCGCGATCGTCCTGCTTGGTGCTTCCGGGCTGATGCTTTCGGGCTTCGCGATGGCCGGAGCGCTTGTGGTGGCGCTGGGGATCTACTCCATCTCCCGTCGCGGGGGAGTGGCCGGCTACCGGCTCATCCTTGTTGGCATCGGTTTCTCGGCGGTGCTGCAGTCTGTGGTGAGCTTCCTACTCACCCGGACCGATATCAACCTTGCCTCTGAAGCGCTGGTCTGGCTCAACGGTTCACTCAACTCGAGCAACTGGGACCGCGTGACCGTATTGTCAGTGGCGCTCCTCGTGCTGGCGCCCGCCGTCGTCGTACTTTCTCGTTCGCTCCGTGGGCTGGAACTGGGCGACGACGCCGCAGCCGCCCTCGGCGTGAATGTCGAGAGGTCTCGGCTCGGGCTCATTGTCACCGGCGTGCTGCTTGCCGCGGTTGCGACGGCGGCTGCGGGGCCGGTTGCCTTCATCGCGTTCCTTTCCGGGCCCATCGCGCGCCGGTTCCTGCGCGGCTACAGACCGCTGCTGGGCGCGGCGCTGGTGGGGGCAGTGATTGTGCTGGCCGGAGACTTCGTCGGGAGCAACCTGATCCCCGGAGTTTCGCTGCCGGTCGGCGTGATCACGGGCGTGCTGGGCGCGCCGTTCCTGCTGTGGCTTCTGGCCACATCCAACCGATCCGGCCAGGGAGGCTGACATGAGGCTCGAAGCGAAGGACCTCACGCTCGCGTACGAAGACCGCCAGGTCGTCAAAGACCTCACGGTTGAACTGCCCGCGGGCAGGGTCACCGTCATTGTCGGTGCAAACGCGTGCGGCAAGTCGACGCTCCTGCGCGGACTTGCCCGGCTCCTCAAGCCGGCGTCAGGCACCGTGCTGCTGGACGGCAAGGACATCCATTCGCTGTCCACCCGCGCGGTCGCCAAAACCCTGGGGCTGCTCCCGCAGACTCCCGTCGCCCCGGACGGCATCTCCGTAGCGGACCTCGTGGGCCGCGGCCGCTACCCCCACCAGGGGTGGTTCCGGCAGTGGAGCCCCGACGACGACGCCGCAGTGGCCGCCGCGCTGAACGCCACCGACACGCTCGAACTGGCCGAGCGGAACGTCGACGAGCTCTCCGGCGGGCAGCGCCAGCGGGTCTGGATCGCGATGGCACTTGCCCAGCAGACAGACGTCCTGCTCCTCGACGAGCCGACCACCTTCCTCGACGTGGCGCACCAGGTCGAGGTGCTGGACCTCATCACCGACCTGAACCGCAGGGCGGGAACCACGGTCGCCATTGTGCTGCACGACCTCAACCTCGCAGCCCGCTACGCCGACCACCTCATCGCCATGAAGGGTGGGCGCATCGTGGCGGAGGGCTCGCCATCGGACGTTGTGACGGAGGAAACCGTGGCCGAGGTCTTCGGGCTGCAGTCCCACGTTCTCGTGGACCCGGTGTCGGGTACGCCGATGGTGGTGCCGATCGGCCGCCACCACAGCGCGCCAGCCACCGCATCACAGACCACCCAGGGCCAGAACCTGGGTTTTTTAGCCAACCCGCAGGACGGGCTACAAGCACTGACCATGGAGGCAGCATCGTGACCGAAGTCAGCACCAGCAGGACCCGAAGGGTGAGGTCACAGGCGACGTCACAGGCGAGGTCACAGGCCACGTCACAGGCCCGCAGGGAATCGCGCACAGGAACCAAGGCGGCCACCTCATCGCAGGGTGCGGTCTCGGCGGTCAAGGCGTTCGACGTCGTCGTCAGCCGTGTGGAGCGGCTCAGCGCCAACTTCCAGCGGATCACGTTCGGCGGTGCATGCCTCGCCGACTTCGGTGTGCAGGGCCACACCTTCGACCTCCGTATCAAGGTGATGATCCCGCCGGCCGGTGGCGAGTGCGCCAACATCGGGGAACTGATGGCCGACGGCGGTGCCGCCTGGTACCAGCAGTGGCTCGGGCTGGACCCGAAGGAGCGCGGAGACATGCGCACCTACACGGTCCGCGACTCCCGCTGCGACCAGGATGTGCCCGAGATCGATGTCGACTTCGTCATGCACCTCGATGAGGACGGCAAGGGCGGCCCGGCTTCCCAGTGGGCTGCTGCCGCTGTACCCGGTGATCGGGTGTGGCTTATCGGGCCGAACGTCCACGCGGCGACCTGCGCAACTGCCGGTGCCTACGGCGGAATCGAGTGGCGGCCCGGGCTGGCCCAGAACGTGGTGCTGGCCGGGGATGAGACCGCCGTCCCGGCGATCAGCGCCATCCTGGAATCACTTCCCGTGGATATGAGCGGGCACGCGTTCCTCGAAGTGCCGGACAGCTCCGACATCCAGGACATTCAGACCCATTCCAACGTCGGGATCAGTTGGCTGGTCCGCGGAGGGCGGCCGCACGGCGAACTTCTCGACGCCGCTGTCCGGCTGACCGTGAAGGTTCCGGGCTGGGTTTCGCTCGCAGCTCCATTCCGCGTGAGCCTCGGAGCGGATACCCCCGCCGCGCAGGCACTCACCGCCGCAGCTGGCGGTGCTCCCGGTCCCGAGCCCGAGGAGATCGACATTGACAAGACCATTCTCTGGGAAACCCCGCAACTGCTGGACGCCGCAGCGCTGGGCGGGTCATTGAATCCGGACAAGCCCTCCGGCGCGCTGCCGTTCTACGCATGGATTGCCGGCGAGGCTGCCGTCGTCCGTGGACTGCGCCGGTACCTGGTGCGGGACGTCGGCATCGACCGCAAGCAGGTGGCCTTCATGGGCTACTGGCGTCAGGGAAAATCGGAGCTCTAGCCAGGGTGTGTCTGGGCAAGGCGCCCAGTCACACAAACGCTAGGGCGTCGGGTTGGTGAGGATTGCCGGGTCCTTCTTGCCGTATGGCATGCGGAGCTTCAGCGAGAACGGTTCAACCCGGAAGGCCATGTGGGTGCCCTTGCCGAGGGCATCGCCGTCGAGCTGGATTTCCAGCGGAGTATCGGACTGCACCTCCGCCGATTTGCACTGGAAGTACTCGAGCGAAGGATCCTTGCCCTTGCCGCGCGCCACCAGTTTGCCGAGCACGGCGAACCAGCCGAAGGCGCCGCTCGGGGCCACGGTCATGATGTCCAGTAGTCCGTCGTCGATCTTTGCCCCGGGAAAAATTTCCAGACCGCCCATGATCTTCCCGCAGTTTCCGCCCATCACGCTGCGCAGGCGCCGGGTGATCTGCTTGCCGCCGTCAAGCCGGATGGTCACCTTGGACGGCTTGCCCTGCAGATTGCGGATGCCGGCGTCCACGTAGGCCAGCCAGCCGACCTTGTCCTTCAGGTCATCCCTGGTGTCGGCCATGATGGACGCGTCGAAACCAAGGCCGGCCATCACCAGGAACACATGGGCGTCCTGTGCGCGGTCAACGTTTACGTAGACAACGTCGACCTGCCGCTCGGTGCCCAGCATTGCCGCCTCGACTGCAGCCTCGGGGTCATCAACATCAATATCAAGGTTGCGGGCGAGCAAGTTGCCCGTGCCCATCGGCAACAGGCCAAGCGCCGTCGTCGTGCCCGCGAGTTCCTCAGCCACGCACCGCACGGTGCCGTCGCCGCCGGCTGCAATAACGACGTCGACGCCGGCCTTCAGCGCTTCCTGCGCCTGGCCATGCCCTGGGTCGTCAACGGTGGTCTCCAGAATCAGGGGCTCATCCCAGCCTTCGGACTCGCTGAGCTTCGTGACGATGCCGCGGATATCCGCCTCGGTTGGCTTCACCGGGTTGATGATGACGGCGGCGCGCTTGCGGCCTGAATCCGTGCCTGATTGGGGTGAGGATGAAACTTCCGGCACAGATTCCATGTGTGATCTCCTGATTAGAGTGACTCGTAACCGAGCTTAGCGTTCAGGACTATGCTGGGTGGGCCAACTCTCAGAACTCACGGGACCGAAAGAGGGGTCATGAGCAAGGACCAGGAAACGCCAAAGCCCGCCGACAAGGCGGCACAGGAGGGCAATGATTTCGGCGGCTCGCCGACCTTCCCCAATCCTCCTTCGGCACAGCCAACCGGGCACCAGCCCGGAGACACGGCGGGCGACACAACGGGCGCTTCGAAGGAGTTCAACGGTTCCTACACGGAAACCGGGCACCACACCCAAACCGAGTACGACGCCGGTGACCAGTCCGGCTCGAAGGAGGACTAAGGCGCGGTGGAGTTCACGCAAAAGTATGTAGCGCTTGGAGACTCGTTCACCGAGGGTGTGGGCGACTGGGATCCGGAAAGCCCCAACGGAGTGCGCGGCTGGGCGGACCGGGTAGCGGAACAGCTGATCCTCGCCGACCCGTCCTGGGGCTACGCCAATATCGCGATCCGCGGACGTAAGATGCGCCAGATCCTCGCGGAGCAGGTCGACGCGGCCCTCGAGTTGAAGCCCACCCTGGTCACCATCTACGCGGGCGCCAACGACATCCTGCGTCCGAGGATCGACCTGGATGAGTTGCTGGAAGCGTACGACGGCGGCATTGCGCGGCTGCGCGCGTCCGGTGCGGCTGTGGTGATGTTCACCGGGTTTGATTCGTCGAAGTCTGCTGTCTTCGGCAAGACCCGCGGCCGGACAGCGGTCTACAACGAACTGGTACGTGAGATCGCGGACCGGCGGGACGCCGAGATTGCCGACTACTGGCGCATGCGCGAATTTCAGAACTGGGACTACTGGGATGAGGACCGGATGCACATGTCCACTGCGGGGCACACGCTGATGGCCGCCAAGGTGCTTGAAGTCCTGAAGTCAGCGCACACCATCGAGGTCCCCGAGCTTGACGCACGGCCGGCACTTACCCGCTTGGCCCAGTTAAAGGCTGATGCCAGCTGGGCGCGGGAGCATCTGGGCCCGTGGGTGGGACGCAGGTTGCGTGGACAATCCTCGGGGGACCAGCTGCAGTCCAGGTACCCTCAGCTCACCCACCCGGTACGCCAGCGTCACACCGCGTCGCCCTGACAGGTCTTCGTCTGCCAGAATTGGCTTATGACAGGCGCACGGTGGTTGAATCCTGCGGAACGGCAGGCTTGGTTGGCGCTTTACGCTGTCGCGACCATGCTTCCCGGATCCCTTGATGCGGACCTCAACAAACGGTCGAAAATCACCCTCTTCGACTACCACGTGCTGGCCATGCTCTCCGAGACCGGCGACCACACGCTGCCCATGAGTGAACTGGCCAAGCGGTCCAACGCCTCGCTGTCGCGGCTGAGCCATGTGGTGACCAAACTTGAGGGCAGGCAGTGGGTTCGCCGGAGCCAGAGCACACAGGATCTTCGCGTGACCACGGCAACCATCACATCCGAGGGGATCGAGAACGTGCAGGCGCTCGCCGTGGACCACGTCGAGTATGTGCGGCAGCTGGTCTTCGATGCGCTCACCGAAGAGGACGTAGCGGACCTTGAACGGGTCGGCAGGAAGATCCTGGGGCGATTGGATGAGAACCACTGGATCCTGAAGCAGTCCGCACCGGTTGTGCCGGCATGAAGACACCCTCCGTCCTTGCGCTGATCCTGGCGGGTGGGGCGGGTGGACGGCTGGGTGCCCTAACGGACCATAAAGCCAAACCGGCGGTGCCTGTCGGCGGCACGTACCGCCTGATCGACATTCCGCTCTCCAACCTGCACCACAGCCACATCTCCGACGTGTGGGTGATCGAGCAGTATCAGCCGAAGTCCGTCAACGATCATCTGGCCAACGGCCGGCCATGGGACCTCGACCGCACGAACTGAGGGCTCCGCGTGCTGCCTCCGTTCGAGGGCGAGCACGGCGAGGGTTTCGCTGAAGGCAACGCCGATGGACTGTATCGCCAGGCGGCGTACATCCGCGAGTTCGCGCCGGATTACGTGCTGGTTCTCAGCGCTGACCACCTTTACCAGCTGGACTACCGGGACGTGCTGAAAACCCACCAGGACACCGGTGCCGTACTCACCATGGTCACCAAACAGTTCGACGGCGATGCTTCCCAGCACGGCGTGGTTGAAGTGGCGGACGGCCTGATTACCGGCTTCGAGTACAAGCCGGAGAAGCCGAAAACCGACCTGGTGGCAGCGGAGATCTTCCTCTATTCGGCAGACGTGCTGCTTGAAACGCTTCACCAACTCCACGAGCGTGAGGGCAGCCTTGAGGACTACGGGGATCAGCTGATCCCGCACCTGGTGGACAAGGAGACGGTCGCAGAGCACCGCCTTGAGTCCTACTGGCTTGATCTTGGCACTCCTGAGAACTACCACCGCGCCCACATGGACCTGCTTGACGGGCAAGGCCTGGCCTTTGACAGTCCCGAGTGGCCCATCCTCGGCGCCAACACGCGCCGTCTGCCGGCGTTCATTGAGGAAAGCGCACGCATCGACGGGAGCCTCATCTCCCAGGGCGCGCGCATTGCGGGCGCGGTCACCCACAGCGTTATCGGTCCCGACGCCGTTGTGGAGGCGGGCGCCGTCGTCGTCGACTCTGTGGTGCTGGATGGTGCGAGGATCCGCAAGGGCGCGGTAGTCCGCTCCGCGATCGTGGACTCCACCGCTGAGGTTCGGGCAGGCGACTTCGGCGAAGCGGGGAGCGTCACGGTGATTGATTCGGATGGCGTGGCGGAATAGCCGCAGCGATTGGTCTTAAACCCTGCCACCTCCTAGAATGGAGGGGCATCAGTTGGCGGAGCGTGCGCAATTGCTCCGGTTCTCGGGATTATTCTTGCCCGGCGGCCGGTAGTTAGGGGCTCAAGTTGCGCAAGGTAGCGCGTATCCGGCGGTCTTGATCGTCACCAAGGACGCCACTGAATGCATTCCAAGGCAGGTAGGACTTCATGTTTACCTGCTCTATTCAACATTTGGAGGACCATCATGGCAGCTCACTGCCAAGTGACAGGAGCCGAGCCGGGCTTCGGGCACAGCATCTCGCACTCGCACCGGCGCACCAAGCGCAGGTTCGACCCAAACATCCAGAAGAAGCGCTATTGGGTTCCGTCCCTGCGCCGCAACGTCACGCTGCAGGTTTCGGCCCGCGGCATCAAGACCATCGACGTCCGCGGTATTGACGCCGTCGTCGCTGCGATCCAGGCACGGGGAGTGAAGCTCTAATGGCAAAGGACAAAGACGTACGTCCGATCATCAAGCTGAAGTCCACGGCTGGCACCGGGTACACCTACGTAACCCGCAAGAACCGCCGTAATGACCCGGACCGCATGGTTCTGATGAAGTATGACCCCAAGATCCGCAAGCACGTTGAATTCCGAGAGGAGCGCTAAACATATGGCTAAGAAGTCAAAGATTGCTCGTAACGAGCAGCGCAAGGTCATTGTTGAGCGCTACGCGGCGAAGCGCCTCGAGCTCAAGAAGACCCTTGTCGATGCAAACGCAACTGACGAGGCCCGCGAGGCTGCACGCCTCGGCCTGCAGAAGCTGCCCCGCAACGCGTCGCCGGTTCGCCTGCGTAACCGCGACCAGATTGACGGCCGCCCCCGTGGCACGCTCCAGAAGTTCGGCATCTCGCGTGTCCGCTTCCGCGACATGGCACACCGCGGCGAGCTGCCCGGCGTAACCAAGTCCAGCTGGTAAGCCTTCAGTTTCACGCTGGAGCGGCGACTCTCACGGGTCGCCGCTCCAGCCATTTAACGGGTTACTTCAATTCGTGGCCAACTCGTGCAAGGCTGCTTCCCACATCGAAAGGGTGCGCGTGACGAACCGGAGCGTGTTGCGCCCGCCCCTGCTGCTGCTCTCCGCGGGTGGATTCCTGGCCGTTGCCACCGAGGTGCTCCCCATCGGGCTCCTGCCGTTGATGGCTGCTGACCTGGGTGTCTCGGAATCCTCGGTGGGTTTGCTGGTATCCGCCTACGCGGCGGTCGTGGTGTTGGCTTCAATCCCCTTGAACGCGTGGACCAGCGGGGTCTCCCGCAAGCCGTTGCTGGTGGGCCTGCTGGCCGGGTACGGAGCGAGCAACGTTGTGGTGTGCCTGGCCGACAGCTACGCGCTGGCTGTTACCGGGAGGTTACTCGCCGGAGCGTGCCACGCGCTGTTCTTCGCCGTCGTCTTCGGTTATGCCTCGAGGCTGGCGCCGGTGGGGCGCCTTGGCGCGGTCATCGCGCTCGTGAACGGTGGCAACGCCGTCGCCATCGCGGGCGGTGTGCCGCTGAGTACCTGGGTGGGATCGGCGGCGGGATGGCGCTGGGCGTTCGGGGGCGCGGCCCTGCTCGCCTTCCTGCTTGCACTCTGCGCGGCCAGGATCATGCCGTCGATCGCCGGGTCCACCATCTCCGGAGGAGCCCAGCTCAGGTCCGCGCTGTCCCAGCCGGGGCTGCGCAGGGTGATCGCCGCCGTTGTAGTCCTCATGACAGCGCAGTTCGCGCTGTACACCTTCGTTACGCCGCTGCTGCTGCAGGCCGGATTCAACGGCGGGTCCGTCGGGGCGGCATTGCTGGCCTACGGTGTCGCCGGAGTGCTGGGCCTGATCGCGCTCAGCCGGTTCACCGATGCCAGCCTGCGCCGCGCCCTGCTGGTGTCGATCGCGGTGATGGCGGGCGCCGTCGTCGTTATTGGGCTGCTCGGCGGTGCGTCCGGCTGGACGCTGGCCCTGGTAGTGGTGTGGGGCGTTTTCTACGGGCCGGTGCCGTCCTACGTGCAGACCGCGGCCATGAACGCGTCCCCAGACCACCCTGACACCGTGGCGGCGATTCACAATTCGACCTTCAACATCGGCATCAGTGCGGGTGCATTCGTCGGTGCACAGGTGGTGCTGGTGGCCCCACCGTCGGATATCGCCTACGTGACAGCGGCGCTGATGGTGGTGGCCTTTTGGGTTGTGTTCACCGGTTCCAGGGCAGGCTTTCCCTGCCGAATACGCTGAATTTCGGGGTTTTCCGTGCAAATGGGGTGGATTTGCCGCCAATCAACAGGACTTTCCGGTTGAAGCTGGTAGGTTTTCCTCCAGAAGCTCCACCAGAACGGTGGGGTTCTGAAATATCCGGACGAGTCCAGGAGGACACACATTGGCTAAGAAAGAGACTAAGAACCGCAGCGAACTGGTTGCAGAGGTAGCAGCAAAGGCTGACACCAGCCAGACTGCCGTGAACAGCGTGCTCGACGCCCTGTTCGACGTTCTCGCCACTTCCGCCAAGAACGACGTCAAGGTCACCATCCCCGGCTGGCTTGCCGTAGAGCGCACCGAGCGTGCCGCACGCACCGGCCGCAACCCTCAGACCGGCGAGACCATCGAGATTGCAGCAGGCAGCAGCGTCAAGCTGACCGCCGGCTCCAAGCTCAAGGCATCCGTCAAGTAGTCAAGTAGTTATCGAACGGGCCGTCACCTATCCGGTGGCGGCCCCGTTTCGTTTAAGGCCGTGTTCCTTCCCACCTCGTTAGTTGGCCGTTGTTCTACTGCGGGTAGACAATGGAAAGCGTGGCCACAACTACCAAGCAGTCCAGACCCGGCAGCACCGGGGAAAAGAGTCAGTCAGGAGTAAAACCCGGCTGGCTCATCGCTGCCGGAGTGCTGGTGATTGTCGCCGTTGTGCTCGCCCTCGCCTTCTCCGGTGCGGCGTCCGCGCGGCAGCTTGGTGACCCGGGTGCGCTCACCCGCTGGGGGCTTCCGATCGCCAAGGCGCTGCACAATGTATCGGTCGCAGCTGTCATCGGCTCACTGGTTTTCGCGGTGATCATCCTCCCGAGGCGGGCCGGAAAGCCCACGAGGAACAGCGCCAAGTCCGACGAACCGGAGCACCCCGCCTTCACCAGGGCCATGGCCCTCGCCTCCGGGGCGGCGGTTGCCTGGACCCTTTCAGCGCTGGCTGTCCTCGTCCTCACCTACTCCGATGCCGCAGGCCTGCCGCTCAGCAGCGACCCAACGTACACCCAGGGCCTCGCCAGCTACCTCACCGACTTCGACACCGGACGCGCCTGGCTCTCCACCACGATGATCGCGGCCGTCGTCGCCACCATGACCTTCGGCGCCCGCTCCAGCGTCTGGCTCGCGCTCACCACAGTTTTGGCTCTTGGCGGCCTGTTGCCGATGGCGCTCATCGGCCACTCGGCAAGCGGCGATGACCACAACGCGGCGGTCAACTCGATCGCCCTCCACCTGGTGAGCGTGTGCCTCTGGATCGGCGGGATCATCGTCCTTGCGGTGATCGGCGGGAAGCTTGGCACACACACGTCCGCCGTCCTGAAGCGGTTCTCTGCGCTGGCAGGCTTTGCGTTCGCCCTCGTCTTCCTCTCGGGGATCATCAACGCGAGCCTGCGGATCGGCAGCCTCTCCCAGCTCGGCTCCGAATGGGGCCTGCTCGTCACGTTCAAGGCGATAGCCACCATCCTGCTGGGCGGAATCGGCTTGATGCACCGGCAGTGGATCATCCCGCAACTGGACACCAACATGTCCGCTCGCCGCGTGCTGTGGCAACTCATCGCCGTCGAACTCGCGATCATGGGCGCAGTTTCCGGTGTCGCCGTCGCGCTGGCCCGTACCGCCCCGCCGCGCTCGGAAGAACTGCAGCCGGACGCCACACCGGCACGTATCCTGACCGGCTATGAACTGCCGCCGGAGCCGACGCCGATGCGCTGGCTGACCGAGTGGCGCCCGGACTGGCTGTGGATCGCTTTCGCCCTGACCGTAGCGGTGGCGTACATCCTCGGCATGATCAAGCTCAGGCAGCGCGGCGACTCCTGGTCTGTCATCCGCCTGATCTGCTGGTTGACCGGCCTGGCAGCGCTCACCTACTTCACCTCCGGTGCGCCGGCCATCTACGGCATGGTCCTCTTCAGCGCCCACATGATTGACCACATGGCCCTCACCATGGTGGTTCCGCTGTTCCTTGTGCTCGGCGCACCCCTGACGCTCGCGTTGAAGGCCCTGACTCCGAGGGGCGACGGCACCCGGGGGATCCGCGAATGGATCCTCGTCATCGTGCACTCGCGTTTCTCCGCGGTCGTCACGCACCCGCTTTTCGCGGCCGCGAACTTCGCCGGTTCCATCGTGATCTTCTACTATTCGCCGCTGTTCGGGTTTGCACTCCGCGAGCATGTGGGCCACGAACTGATGATCCTGCACTTCCTCATCACCGGCTACATTTTCGTGCTCTCGATGATCGGCATCGATCCGGTTCCACACCGTGCCGCTTTCCCGCTCCGGCTGCTCATCCTCTTCGCGACGATGGCTTTCCATGCCTTCTTCGGCGTCGCGCTCACCGGTAGCTCCTCGCTCCTTCAGGCTTCCTGGTTCGGAAACATGGGGCGGGAGTGGGGGCCGTCGGCGTTGGTGGACCAGCAGATCGGCGGAGCCGTGACGTGGGGGATCGGCGAAGTGCCCACGCTGCTGCTGGCGATCGGTGTCGCAATCATGTGGTCCCGCAGCGACGCACGCGAGTCCCGCCGCACGGACCGCGCAGCCGACAGGAATAACGACGCCGAGCTCTCCGCTTACAACAACATGTTCACTTCCCTGGCTGAACGGGACCAAAAGCGTCCGGGCAGCGGAAGCGGAACGACGACGACGACGGCGCCGGGCACCCGCGCCCCACGCACCACTGGAACTGGAGACCCTGAATGACCGAAACTTCGCTCCGCGTCGGCTACCGGGTACGCGCATCCGAGCTCGTCGGGCGGAACTGGCTCAACACGGGCGGCAGGCAGCTTCAACTGGAGGACCTGCGCGGGAAAATAGTCCTGCTCGACTTCTGGACCTTCTGCTGCATCAACTGCCTCCATGTGCTGGACGAGTTGCGCCCACTCGAAGAGAAATATTCGGATGTGTTCGTCACAGTCGGTGTCCACTCGCCCAAGTTCGAACACGAAGCGGATCCGGTAGCGCTCGCCGCTGCGGTGGAACGCTACGACATCCACCACCCAGTCCTGGATGACCCCGAGCTCACCACCTGGCAGGCCTACACCGCGCGTGCCTGGCCCACCCTGGTGGTCATCGACCCCGAGGGCTACATCGTGGCCCATCTTTCTGGTGAGGGGCATGCTGCCGGGCTCGAATCGCTTGTCGAGGAGCTTGTTGCTGAGCACACAGCCAAGGGCACGCTTCACCGCGGCGAGGGTCCCTACGTCCCCGCCGAGCCCACCTCGGGGGACCTCCGTTTCCCCGGCAAGGTCCTCGCATTGCCCACCACCGGTACGTTCCTGGTGGGGGACAGCGGGCACCACCGCCTGGTGGAACTCGAAGCGGACCTGAGCACCGTTCGCCGGACCATCGGCTCCGGGACCCGCGGCTTCGCTGATGGGTCTTCGTCCGACGCACAGTTCAACGAACCCCAGGGCCTCGCCCTTCTCCCGCTGGAGGTGGCGCGGCAGGTGGGGTACGACGTCGTTATTGCCGACACAGTCAACCACCGCCTGCGCGGGGTTGCCCTGGAAACAGGAACCGTGACGACCATTGCCGGCAACGGAGTCCAACGGCTCCTGGACGCCGAGAACCAGGTGAAGGCCCGGCCTGTCGAGCTGCAGGAAACCTCCTATGATCTGGGCGGAGGTGGGGATTACATCCCCGAAGACGCAGCTCCCCGCCTCGAAGACACCCACCTCGGGACGGACGCTGTCAACATCTCGCTCTCCTCCCCGTGGGATGTGGTGTGGTCGACCACCCTGCAGCGCTTTGTCGTGGCCATGGCTGGCACACACCAGATCTTCACCGTGGACCCGGTAAGCGGTTCGGTAGACATCCTCGCGGGAACGGGCCTTGAGGGCCTGCTCGACGGCGATTCCAGCGCCGCGTGGTTCGCCCAGTCCTCCGGCCTTGCTGAGGATTCGCACGGAAACCTGTGGGTCGCGGACTCGGAAACATCGGCGGTTCGCATCCTGAGCTTCCTCACGGTGAACGGACGCAACCGGACTCAGGTGCATACTGCCATCGGAACGGGACTGTTCGACTTCGGGTTCCGCGACGGTGACGCGGAACAGGCCCGCCTCCAGCACCCCCTTGGCGTCACCGCGCTTCCGGACGGATCGATCGCCATCGCCGACACCTACAACGGTGCGGTCCGCCGGTATGATCCGGTGACCCGGCAGGTGTCCACGCTGATGCGCGGATTGGCGGAACCCTCCGACGTGCTGGTGGATACAGCGCCCGTTGAGGCCGGGGGCGAGCCGCTGCTCATCGTGGTTGAGGCGAACAAGCACCAGCTGGTGCGGCTGCCGATTCCCAGGGACGCACTCGCGGTCGATGAAGGTGCGTCCCAGACGCAACGGCCAAAGACCGCCGTCGTGCCTGGCGTCCTGAAGATCAAAGTGCGCTTCAGCGCACCGAAGGGCCAAAAGCTCGACGACCGGTGGGGCGACCCAACGCAGCTCAAGGTGTCCTCCTCGCCCGAGACACTGCTCGCCTCTGGAGGCGGGACCGGCATCGGGTTGGAGCGGGAGCTGGTGCTGTCCGGCGACGTCCCGGAGGGCATCCTCCACATCACTGCGCGTGCGGCAGCGTGCGACGGTGAGCCAGGCGGCGAGATCCCTGATCACGCCGCATGCCACCTGTACCAACAGGACTGGGGAATCCCGGTCACGTTGAGCGCTGACGGGGAGACCGAGCTGACGCTCGACCTTCGCGGCCTGGACTAGAATTCGGCTGGACTAGAACTCGACGACGGGCGTGACGCTGATTTCCTCGTCCGTCACGGCGAGGCGTGCGGTGAAATTGAAGTCCTGGGGAATGCTCACGGGTTCGATCGCACCGGTGAACAGATCCTGGAGGCTTGTCTCCAACACTACGGTCCCCTTCAGCGGAGAGATGACCCAGGTGCCGTTGTAGGGTTCGATACTGACGGTGGGATACTCCCTGATTGACCAAATGATCGGCGCTGCAACCCGGTTTTCGGTCTGGAAGCCGAACGGGCAGTTGGTCGGCTGGAACACTGCCTGCTCGGCGCAGGAGTCCAGGAAGCTTTTCAGCTGCGCGTTGACCGCTTCGACGAGGGCGGGTGTGGCGGCTGTGGCAAGCGGCAGCCGGGCCGCGTTCTGCTGGCGGTCAGTGACGGCTGCAGTCTGGGCGGGGGCTTCGAAATACTCACTTTCGAACTGGGCTTCGACCTCGGCTGGATAGAACGCGGCGAACTGGCTGCGGCCCTCGGGCACGGCCACGCGCGTACCGTTCAGCGTGACCTCGTTTTCGTTCAGGACCGACACCTCAAGGGTAGGCAACGGTGCAGGCACAAACTCCCAGCGGTTGAAGAACAGCCATTCCTTGCCGGTCTGCTCCAGCAGGAACGCGGTGCTGTGCTCGGTGTCGCCGATGGTGTACGTGACGTCGATCTGTACTCGGTTATCGCCAGACGGTTCCGGTGATCCAACTTCGACGTTGCCGATAGCTTCTGCCGCCCTCTGCAGCGCCGGACCGTCGAGGAGCGCGGCATTGGCATCGGGGATGGTGGCGTTGAGCAGTCCGATCGCCAGCTCGCCATTGCCCTCCCGTAACGCCTGAAGGTAGCTCTCCACCTGCTGATGCGGCCCGAAGAGGTGGGTGTTGACGAGGGTGATTGTGGCGATGGCGGCGACCACCGTGAGCATGAGCCCAAGCAGCCACGCTGCCAGGACACGAATCACACGGGACGATTGCACCCTCCCACGTTACCCAATGGCGGTGCTCCAACTGCTAACGACGACGACGGCGCGCAGACCGGGCATCACTGGCGCCTTGGGCGGCTGCGTTCACCAGCGACGACGGCGGCGCTTGCGCTGGGTAGCAAACAGTCCGCGAACCAGTTCGACTCCGATGGTGCCGGCCGCTTTCAGCGCAGCGTCCATAAGTTCGTCATTTCCACTCCCTGGCCGTCCTGTGGGCGAACCCTGGTCTCGCTCGGAGGGTCGCTGCTGAGCCGGCGGTTCAGCCCCTCGCCGCTGCTGACCGGTCGATGTCGGCGGACGCGTGCTCGGCCTGCCGAGGATGGATTCCTCGATGCGGCGCGCTTCGGCGTCGATTTCTGCCTGTGAAGGGAAACGCTGCGCGCCGGAGGGCGATGCCCTACCCGGCTCGTGGGGTGGCCGCGATGCAGGTGCAGGTGGCGTCGTCGTCGTCGTGGTTGGCTGGGCCGGCTTTCCGGATAGTTTTTCGTAGGCGGAGTGGCTGTCGATGGGGGTTCCGTAATCCGCCAGCAGGGGAGAGTCCCTGACGATTGCTTCGACCACCTCCGACGACGACGGTCCCATGGTCGAGACCGGCGAGAACAGGCGCGTCCAGGCAACCGGCGTGGGCGCGCCGTTCTCGTTCATGACAGTGACCACCGCCTCGCCGATTCCGGCAGAGGTCAGCACCTCCTCAAGGTCGTAGGGGCTGGTGGGGAACGTTGAGACGGTCGCTTTGAGCGCCTTCGCGTCATCTGGGGTGAAGGCCCTGAGTGCGTGCTGCACGCGGTTGGCCAACTGTCCGAGGACTTCCGCCGGAACGTCCCGGGGTGTCTGGGTGACGAAGAAGATGCCCACGCCCTTGGACCGGATGAGCCGCACCGTGGTCTGGATGGACTGCAGGAACGCTTTGGATGCGCCGTTGAACAGGAGGTGCGCCTCGTCCAGGAAGAAGATGAGCTTTGGCTTGTCGAGGTCCCCAACCTCAGGAAGGTCGGCGAAGAGGTCCGCCACGAGCCACATCAGGAACGTCGAGAACAGCTGAGGTTTCTGCTGCAGGGTGGGCAACTCGAGGCAGCTGATCACGCCGCGTCCGGTGGAATCGGTCCGCAGCAGGTCTTCGGTGTCGAACTCTGGCTCGCCAAAGAACTTGTCCATACCCTGCGCCTCAAGGGTGATGAGTTCCCGCAGGATCACCCCGGCGGTCGACTTCGAGAGGCCGCCGAGCTCCTCCAGCGCCGGCTTGCCCTCATCCGAAATGAGGAACTGAATCACCGCGCGCAGGTCGGCGAGGTTGAACAGCTCAAGCCCCGCCCGGTCCGCGTAGTGGAACACCAGTTGCAAGCTCGATTCCTGGGTCTCGTTCAGATCCAGTACACGCGCCAGCAGCAGCGGCCCGAAGTCGGTGATTGTGGCACGGATGGGAACTCCGGCTCCATCGCCACCGAGGCAGAAGTACTCCACGGGGAAGCTGGCTGGTTCCCAGGCCTGCCCAACAGAGGCCGTGCGCTTGGACAGCTTCTCTGTCGCAGTACCGGCGGTGGAAAGGCCCGTCAGGTCACCCTTGATGTCGGCCAGGAACACGGGCACGCCCTGAGCGCTCAGTTGTTCGGCCATGACCTGCAGCGTGATGGTCTTGCCCGTGCCGGTTGCCCCCGAGACAAGCCCGTGCCGGTTCATCATCGCCAGCGGCAGGCGAACCCTCGCCTCGGGTTGGAGCTCGCCATCCACCAGTGCAGTGCCCAACTGAATGGACGGCCCCTCGAAGGTGTAACCGGCCGTTATCCGTGCGGCCTGATCTGCGCCTGTGCTCACCATGGTGTCAGCGTACACACCGTCACCCACGCGACGGACGGAATGGAAGCGGGAATGGGACGTCGGCACCAGGGGCCCGGAAATCTCTGCCGGGTGCCGACGTCGTCGTTATCCCTCTAGTCCTAGTGGGCGGCGGCGTGGCTCCCGCCGTCCTGTCTTTTCTGCTCCTGGGCGTCATCGTTTGCCTTGGCGGTAGCGATCTCCTCGGCCCGTTCTTCGTTCGCCTCTGCCGTGAGGGCGGCTCCTGCTTCGGCGTCGCGGGTGAGGTTCTCGCCGGTCTCGGCGTCGAAGAGGTGCAGCTTGCGTGTGTCCACCCAGATCTCCGACTCGCGCCCGCCACGGATGCGGCTGGCTGCATCCAGGGTCACCACAACCTGGGGGCGGAGCTCGTCGGCATCCATGTCCCGGGCCAGGTTGTTGAGCAGTTCGCGGACCTCGGGCGACGGATCGAAGTGAATATACCCATACTGCTCGTTACCAAGCCACTCCGTGTGCGTGAGCGTGGCCGTGAAGGTGGAGCCGTGCGGACGTTTCGCATCGTCAACCAGCTTGGCGTCCTCGAAGAACTCGGGACGCACCCCGACGAGGACCACCTTGCGGCCCTCGGCCTTCGCAGCCCGCTCAGGGTCGATGTCCAGTTCACCAAGCGAGGTCTGCAGCTTGCCGTTCTCGATGGTCGCAGGCAGGAAGTTCATTGACGGTGAGCCGATAAAGCCGGCAACAAAAAGGTTGACCGGCTGTTCGTACAGTTCACGCGGGGATGCGATCTGCTGCAGCTCACCCTTCTTCAGCACGGCCACGCGGTCGCCGAGCGTCATAGCCTCCGTCTGGTCATGGGTGACGTAAACGGAAGTGGTTCCGAGCCGGCGCTGCATCTGCGAAATTTCCGAGCGCATCTGGCCGCGCAGCTTCGCGTCGAGGTTGGACAGCGGCTCGTCGAACAGGAACGCGTCCGCCTGCCGGACAATCGCACGCCCCATGGCAACACGCTGCCGCTGGCCGCCGGAGAGGTTCGCAGGCTTCCGCTGGAGGTGGTCGGTCAACTCCAGGGTCGCGGCCGCTTCGGTGACAAGCTTCTTCACCTCATCCTCGCTGTGCTTGCCCTTGGCAAGCCGCAGCGGGAACGCGATGTTTTCGTACACCGTCAGGTGCGGATACAGGGCGTAGTTCTGGAACACCATCGCGAGGTTGCGGTCTCGGGGCGCCTTCGAATTGACCCGTTCGCCGTTGATATAGAGGTCGCCGGAGGTGATGTCCTCCAACCCCACGATCATGCGCAGCAGCGTGGACTTCCCGCAGCCGGACGGGCCCACCAGGATGATGAACTCGCCGTCTTCAATGTCGATGCTGATGTCATTGACGGCGGGGAACCCGTCCCCGTACTTCTTGACGAGGTTGTTCAGCGTTATCGAAGCCATTTCCTATGGTCCTCTTCCTTCAGTTTCTTCAAACTCTGCCGATACTTCGGTTCTCAACCCTTGACTGCGCCTTGCGTCAGGCCTGACACGATCTGCCGCTGGAAAAGCAACACCAGCAGCACAACCGGGATGGTGACAATGATCGCCGCCGCGGAGATAGCGCCGGTGGGGGACTCGAACTGCGATGCTCCGGTGAAAAACGCCAGCGCGGCCGGGACGGGGCGTGCCGCCTCCGTGGAGGTCAGCGAAATGCCGTACACGAAGTCGTTCCAGGCGATGAAGAAGGCGATGATCGCCGTCGTAAAGACGCCAGGAGCGGCCAGCGGAACGATCGCCTTGCGGAATGCCTGCCAGGTGGTGGCACCATCAACCTGCGCAGCCTGCTCAAGCTCCCACGGGATCTGGCGGAAGAACGCTGCCAGTGTCCAGATGGAGATCGGCAGCGTCAGCGACAGGTACGGGATGATCAGCCCGATCCACGTGTCATACAGTCCGATATTCCGCCACAGGTTGAACAGCGGCGTCACAATCGAGATCACGGGGAAGATGGACACGGCCAACGCCGTCGTCAGGATGAGCTTCTTCCCCGGGAAGTCCAGGCGGGCGATGGCGTAGGCGCACAGGGTCGCCAGTATGACGGCGATGGCCGTCGCGATGAGCGTGATACCGATCGAGTTCCACAGCGCGCTGAGGAACAACCCTTGAGCCTCACCAACGAGGATCTGCTCGTAGTTGTCGAGCGTTGCAGCCCCCGGAGAGGGGAGGAAGCTGCCGTTCGTCAGGTCTCCCGCTGCCTTGAAGGACGTCGCGAGGATCGAAGCGACCGGGAAAAGTGCGTAGATCACGACGGCAATCGAAATGATTGTCCACCAGAGCTTCTGGCGTCCGGTAGATTTCATCACTTTCCTCCTGTCGAGCCGGTGAGGTCCACCTTGAACACCTTGATGGCAATGAAACTGATCAACAGCACGCAGGCGAAGAGCAGAACCGAGACCGCTGATCCGAGCCCTATCTCCAGCCTCGAGATGGACGTTCGATACGCAAGTAACGAGAGCACTTCCGTGCCGTACTGGCCGTTGGTCATGATGAACACATTGTCGAAGATCCGGAACGCGTCCAACGCCCTGAATAGCACCGCCACCATGATGGCCGCTTTCATGTTCGGAATGATGACCTTGCGCATCTGCTCCCACCAGGTGGCACCGTCCACCTTGGCTGCTTCGGTCAGCTCATCCGGCACCTGCGCCAGGCCGGCCAGCAGCAACAGCGAGATGAACGGCGTCGTCTTCCAGATCTCCGAGGCCATGATCACCGGCAGTGCGGTACTCGCCTGGGCAAACCAGTTCAGGTCGGAGCTGATGCCCGGCACCCAGTCGAACCAGTTGTTCACGTAGCCGGAGCTGATATCGAACGCGTAGAACCATGCGTAGGCGGAAACCACGGTGATGATGCCGTACGGAACCAGGATGGCTGTGCGCAGCCAGCCCCGCACAGCCTTGAGAGCCTTGTGCATCACCAGTGCCAGACCGAAGCCAAGCACAAGCTCGACGGCGACAGTCACCACGGTGATCAGCAGCGTCACTACGAGGTCCCGCCACCAGACTGGGTCGCTGAGGATGGTCACGTAGTTCTGCAGGAGAATGAACTCGCGCTCGTCCGGGGCGGTCAGGCGGAATGCGAAGAGCGAGTCGAAGAACGCTTGGAGAATGGGGTAGAGGGTGACCGCGAGCATGATGATGAACGCTGGCCCGGCGAGCATCCAGCCAAGCTTCCGCTCAGCCTTCGCGCGGTCGCTGTAGTCAGTGTTCTGACCGTTTCTCTTTCGGCCGTTGGTCTTCATGGCCTTTGGGTTTTTGGTGATCGCGCTGGTCACAGCAGTCTCTCCCCTCTCAGCACGGCGGTAATGAAGTCAGCCGAATCCTCCGGCGTGGTTTCGGGATCCACCTCTTCCGGCGGGGTCCAGGTCTGCTGCAGCCCGCTGGAAATTTCGTTGTAGAACGGGGTCTGCGGCCGGGGAGCGGCGATCTCCAGTGAGTCGCGGATTGTTTCCGCCATGGGGAAGGTTTCCTCAATCTGCGGGTCGTCGTAGGCTTCCGAGTTCGACGGCGGGTTGCCGTTGGTGAGGAAGTATTCGGTCTGGTTCTCCGGCTGGACGATGCACTCGATCGCTGTGTAGGCGAGTTCGGGGTTGTCGCTGCCGGCGCCGACGCCAAGGTTGATTCCGCCGAGGGGAGGCGCTGTCTCTTCACCTTCAATCACCTGCGGGTAAAGAGCCCACCCGATGTCATCGAGGACGGATTGGTCAAGCGTGCCGCCCTCCACGGCTCCCTGCGTAGCAGGCCAGACGAAGGGGTAGTTCACCATGAACGAACCGGTGTCGCCTTGGAATTCGATAAGCGAGGTGTTCTCGGTTGAGGTTGCCAGACCCGGTCCGCCCAAACCCTCTTTGCCAATGGTGCCGATGATCCGTGCGGCCTCAGCACCGGCGTCGCTCGCGATTCCGAGTTCGATCTCATCCGCGGGTGCTTCCGGGTTCTCAAGGATGGTTCCGCCAGCTGACTCGATCAGCGAGTTGATCCAGACAGTCATCGACTCAGCCTGCGAGCCCTGAACGCCAAGTTCCACGTCCTGTGCGGACGCCACTTCGATCAACTGGTCCCAGGTCACCGGCTGCGACATGTCCAGGCCCGCCTCTTCGGCCACACTTTCCCTGTACCAAAGAATCTGCGTGTTGGCCCAGAAGGGAACTGTCACCAGCTCGTCCTCATACATCGCGCCCTGGAGAGCACCTTCGAGGGTGTTCTCTGTGGTGCTCTGCGCGGTTTCCTCCGGTACCGGGGCGAGGAACGTGGCAAGCTCCGGGACGAACGGCGGGTCGATGCTCATGATGTCCAGCGAGTTGTCTCCCGCTGCGAGGCGCCTGGCCAGCTGCTCACGCTGCGCGGCGGCGTCGTTCGGGAGAAGTGAAGTCTCGATCTGGTATTCGCCGCCGGCTTCCTGGGTGCACCGTTCTGCAATCGCGGCCTGCCCACCGGCGTCGGGGTTGATGTACCAGGTGAGCGTGGGGGGACCCGAGTCTGCGGGTCCGCATCCAGTCAGCAGGAGTGACGCCAGGCCCATTGAAGCTGCGGCCACAACGGCCGGGCGCCTCCTGATTCGGTTCTTTTCCTGCATACGTACCTCGCCTCCACATCGAGCCTCGCCCGCCGGATTCTTGAACTGTGAAAGTCACAGTCGAGGGAACCGGAAGCAACCTTATCTTCCTGACCATATGCCTTGAGTGGAAAATTCGCTAGGAAGCGCCACGCTCCCGCAACGGACGCGCGGAAAACGGAACCGGCCCCGCAGAATCTGCGGAGCCGGTTAGTGAAGTTTGATGCTGAGGCTAGAGCAGCGCCGCGTTGTTCAACGCGAAAGGAGGGCGTTCAAGGCCTTCCGTGAGGCCCTCCGCTGGATCGGTGCCCAGCTCGATAATCCGGTTTGCGCCGTCCACGTGCACAACCGTGGGCACGTAGGCCCGGGCTTCCTCGGTTGTCATCGCCGCGTAGGTGATCAGGATGACTGTGTCTCCCTGATGCACCAGATGTGCAGCAGGCCCGTTGATACCGAGCACTCCCGATCCGCGAACTCCCGCGATCGTGTACGTTTCCAGGCGCGCGCCGTTGGTTACGTCCACGACGGACACCAGCTCTCCGGGCAGGATGTCTGCGGCCTCAAGCAGGTCCAGGTCAACCGTTACTGAACCCACGTAGTGCAGGTCTGCGTGAGTGACCGTAGCGCGGTG
The DNA here is from genome assembly GCF_055361185.1 of Arthrobacter sp. TRD_SC_6. Taxonomy (NCBI): domain Bacteria; kingdom Bacillati; phylum Actinomycetota; class Actinomycetes; order Micrococcales; family Micrococcaceae; genus Arthrobacter; species Arthrobacter sp. TRD_SC_6. Next base: position 189,914 of record NZ_CM143953.1, on the reverse strand, counting down.
GATTTTGGACTTGAACATTGTGCGATTCATCGTCCTCCAGTCTACGCTTGCCGATTCACGGGTGCTATGTGGGGTTGGGCACGTCAAGTAGGCGCTGCGTCAGCCGCCCGGCGGGCCGGTCCCAGCTAAGCATCGGGTGCCTTCCGTAACGCCCGTCCGAGGATCGCGGAACTGAGCGCTTCGACCAGTTCCTGGTTTGCCAGCGGATTGCTGAGCAGGGTGAAATCAACGTCGCCCAGCGCGGGGAGGTCAAACCGGTTGGTCACCTGCACCAGGTCCTCGGGGATCAGTGACTGCGGGAAGACCGCGAGTCCAATTCCGGCCCGAGCCGCCGCGAGTACCCCGTTGATTTCCCGGGTGTTGCAGGTGATGCGCCACGTGCGCCCGGCCTGTTCAAGCGCGTCGATGGCCATCTGGCGGCTGAGGCTCGGCGCCTGGTAGGCGATGAGCGGGACGGGAGCGCCGTCGTCGAGCGTTGTCTTGCCGTGCCCGGCCCACACGAGGCGGTCCCGCTGCACCAGTGTTCCTTCGCCTGTTCCGGTCATGTACTTGATGAAGATAAGGTCCAGCTGTCCGGCGCGGAGCCGGCGGAGCAGCGGTGGGCTTTGGGAGACCGTCAGCTCGAGGTTGATCTGCGGGTAGAGCTGCCGGAAGTGCCGGAGGATGCGGGGGAGCTGGGTGATGGCGAGGTCATCCGCCACGCCGAAGCGCAGCCGGCCCCGCATTGCCGAGCCGGAGAAGTAGCTCAAGGCCTGCTCCTGCGCCGCGAGGATGGTGCGCGCGAACCCCGCCATGGCGTCCCCGTTGTCAGTCAGGCGGACGTCACGTGTGTCCCTCATGATCAGGCTCCTGCCCGCCGCGCTTTCGAGTTTGCGGATGTGCTGGCTGACCGTCGGCTGGCTCAAGCCGAGACGGGCGGCCGCGGCTGTGAAGCTGTGGGTCTCGGCGACGGCAAGGAAGGTCTTGAGTTGAAGCGAATCGAACACGGTGAGTCCTCCATCACGTCTTATTACGTTCTTCAATAGTACTTATAGGGCCGATCGGCTTTCTAAATGGGTTGCACGCTGGCTAGCGTTAAACACGTTCCCTTCCAAACCCCCTTTGCAGGAAAGTTACCTTGGCACCCCCACCGCCCTCCGCCCCAGCCGGAGACCCGACCCTGACCGCACAGATTCCCATCGTTACGCAGCGCCCAGCCTGGCGCGACACCTTCATCTCCCTGCGCATCCCGAACTTCAGGCTCTTCGCGATCTCCCACCTGGTCGCCGTCGTCGCGATCTGGATGCAGCGCATCGCACAGGACTGGATGGTCCTCGAACTCTCGGGCTCCGTCACCGCCGTCGGCATAACTGTCGCGCTGCAATTTGCGCCGATGCTCCTTCTTGGCCCGTGGGGCGGTGTGGTGGCGGACCGTTGCAGCAAACGGACGCTCTTGATGGTCACCCAAAGCCTCTCCGCTGTGATGGCCACGGCAATGGCAGTGCTCGCTCTCAGCGGAGCGATTCAGGTCTGGCACGTGTACCTCATTGCGTTCGTCCTTGGCCTGGTGACGGTTGTTGATGCGCCGGCGCGGCAGGTCTTCGTGAACGACCTCGTGGGCCCCACCTACCTGCGCAATGCGATCAGCCTTAACTCCTCGATTTTCCAGCTCGGCGCGATGGTCGGCCCGGCCGTCAGCGGTCTGATGATCGTGGCCGTCGGTGGCGGCTGGGCCTTCGCGATCAACGCGTTCGCCTGCACTTTCACGGTCTTCACGCTGTATCGGCTGCGGACCGACCAGCTCAACGTGTCCGTCCCCGCACCGAGGAGCAAAGGGCAACTCCGTCAAGGTGCGCGCTACCTTGTGAGCAAGCCTCCGATCCTGTGGAGCACTATCGCCGCAGGGTTCGTTGCAGTCTTCGCCCTGAGTACTCCGGTCCTCATGGCAGCCTTCGCCGACGGCGTCTTCCACTCCGGGCCGGGCGGCTACGGACTGCTGAACACGGCACTGGCTAGTGGCTCCCTGGTAGGGGCGCTCGCGTCCACCCGCCGGACGTCCCTGCGCCTGCGTGGCGTACTTGGAGGCATGACGGCGTTCGGCGGTTTCATGGCAGTAGCCGCTTTCGCGCCGAACCAGATCGTATTCACTGCGCTCATGTTCTTCGCCGGAGTGGGCAGTATGTGGTTTGTCACCGGAGCAAACCAACTGGTGCAGGTTTCCACGAATGTCGCAATCCGTGGGCGGGTCATGAGTCTCTACATGATGGTGCTGATCGGCGGGCAGGCGATTGGCGGACCCATGATCGGTTGGCTTGCCGAGAATATCGGCGCTCAGACCGCCCTGCTGATTGCAGGCGGAGTGCCCGTGCTCGCCGCGGCAGTTATGGCCGTCATGCTGGCCAGGCGGGGTCAGCTGACGCTGCGGTTCCGTTGGACACCGGCACCGGACGCACGACGCCGACTGGTCGCCATCGTGCCGAAGAGGGAATCCGGAGCGGTTCCTGTGGGAGCCGCTCGTTAGGAACGGCTGGCCTCATGCGGAGGCCACCTTCACCGGTGCACTGGACCGCGTACGGTGATTCCATGGGCGTTCTATGGGTCGTGATTCTGTTTGCTCTCGCTGCCGTCGCTGAGATCGGTGGAGCCTGGCTCATCTGGCAGAGCGTGCGAGAAGGTCAGCCATGGTGGTGGGCAGGGATTGGCATCATGGCCCTTGGCGCCTATGGGTTTGTGGCAACCCTGCAGCCCGACGCGAACTTCGGCCGGATCCTCGCAGCCTATGGCGGCGTCTTCGTTGTCGGCTCCCTGGCATGGGGGATGCTGCTTGACGGATTCCGTCCCGACCGGTGGGACATCATTGGCTGCGCAATCTGCGTGGCGGGCGTGGCCGTCATCATGTTCGGTCCGCGGCACAGCGCGTGATGAGATGCTTTGGGAGATCAGGTTTTGGAGCGGGCGACGGGAATCGAACCCGCGTATCGAGCTTGGGAAGCTAGCGCTCTACCATTGAGCTACGCCCGCAATGCGGCCGTGACCGCTGGATAAAACCCTACAACATTCCCGACCCGTCACTCGCACGCAGACCTACGGGTCAGGTTCCTCGGATGTGGCCTCCCTGACGCGGTCAATCAGCTCCTGCCACTGCCCTTCGACGGCGCTTTCGGTGACAGTGACCTCCTGGTAGCCCACAGTGATGTGGTAGACAAACCGATCGCGGTGAGTACCGCCGTCGTCGGTGTCCTTGGCCTGTTCAAGCAGGGGAAGCCACCGTTCTTCAGCTTCCGAGGAGCTCACCTCCACACTCCAGGTGCGGGTCATGCCGGCGAACCCGCCTGAGCGCGACACCACTATCCGCGTCACAGCACACCCACCTCCCGCCACGCGTAGGCGACAGCATCGGCTATCGCGGAGCCTTCCCCGAAACGCGCGTTCGCAGCTTCGACCGTCACCTGAGCGAACAACGGAAAATCGCAGTCAACCGGTACTTGGCCTCCCGTGGCGGAGTCATACCAGACCTGCCCCACGCCCTCCCACGCGTAGCCGCCAACCCGCGTGGCAGCGATATAGAACGCGTGGTTGGGGATGCCCGAGTTGATGTGGACGCCACCGTTGTCTGAAGTGGTTTCAACGTAATCCGCCATGGTGGCAGGCTGGGGATCCTTGCCCAGGACGTCGTCGTCGTACGCGGTTCCCGGAGCTTTGAGCGAGCGTAAGGCGCGGCCCTGCACCTGATCTGTGAAGATGCCCTCGCCCACCAGCCAGCTTGCCGCGTCAGCTGACTGGCCGAGCTCCCGCTGTTCCACCAGGACACCGAAGACGTCGGAGATGGATTCGTTCAATGCGCCGGCCTGCCCCTGGTAGCGAAGGTTGGTGGTGTACTGCGTAAAGCCGTGGGCGAGCTCGTGGCTGATTACGGTGATCGAGGACGTAAACCGGCGGAAGATTTCACCGTCCCCATCCCCGAAGACCATGCGCGAGCCGTCCCAGAATGCGTTGTCGTACTGCTCGCCGTAGTGGACGGTCGCGTTGAGCGGATGCCCGGCGTCGTCAATCGAAGACCGGCCGTACACCTCGCTGAACAGTTCATAGGTGGCGCCGAGGCCGTCATAGGCCTCATCCACAGCGGCATCGCCGGTAGGTGGCTCACCTTCGCGCCGAGCTGCCTCGCCGGGCAGTGTCTGGGTGCCGCCGGCGTCGGAAATGGTTCGGCGAAGGGCGAGGACGACGGCGGATCCTGGACCGCCGGGAGGCGCGGTAGGCGCTGCTGAACGCGCGGCGTGCAACGGATCCAGTTGGACCAGGGCCCTGCGCGCTGCCGCTGCGGCCGCTTGGTGGGCCGGACCCTCAAGATTGGCCAGCCTCGCCAGCAGATAGGGCGGGACGATGCCGCGGCGGACTGAAAGCGTGGACTTCTGTGTGTCACTCAAGGGGGCCTCCTGCGTTTCCTCAAACGTAGCGGCCGCCTCCGACAGTATTCAATGGCCCACCAGGGATAACGGGGGGAGCAGAGGTCGCTACGCTGAACCCATGAGCGTTGAACGGAACACAAGGGACCTTGAAGACGGCATCGAGAAAGACTTCTCGGGAAAAATGACCTACGGGTCTTACCTCGCGCTCGATGCGCTTCTGGACGCTCAGCACCCTGTGAGCCGTCCTGAGCACCACGACGAAATGCTCTTCATCATCCAGCACCAGACGTCCGAGCTGTGGCTCAAACTCGTGCTGCACGAACTTGGTGCGGTTAGGCTGCGGCTCCAGGAGGACGATCTTCGCGCGGCCATGAAGGGGATAGCGCGAATCAAGCACATCCAGCGTTCCCTGACGGAACAATGGTCAGTGCTTGCCACGCTCACACCGTCTGAATACGCCGAGTTCCGCGGTTCCCTGCAGGCCGCGAGCGGCTTCCAGTCCTACCAGTACCGGGCGGTCGAGTTCCTGCTCGGCAACAAGAACGCCGGAATGCTGCAGGTTTTCGAGAGTGATCCGCAGGCGTTTGGGCTGCTTTCCGGCCTGCTGTCCGAGACCAGCATCTACGACGAATTCATCCGCTACCTGCACCGCCGCGGGTACCCGATTCCGGCCGAACTGCTTGAGCGCGACGTCACCCAGGCCCATGTTTTCAGCCTCGGCCTCGTAGCGGTTTACAAGAGCGTCTACGAAAACGCCGCGGAGCACTGGGACGTGTATGAGGCGTGCGAGGAGCTGGTGGACCTCGAGGACAACTTCCAGTTGTGGCGCTTCCGTCATCTGAAGACGGTTGAGCGAACCATCGGGTTCAAATCCGGGACCGGTGGCTCAAGCGGCGTCGGTTTCCTGCAGAAAGCACTTGAGCTGACGTTTTTCCCCGAATTGTTCGCCGTGAGAACGGAAATTGGCAGGTAATTCGAGGCGGGTCCGTGCGGTATTTTTAGACGGTGCTGATTTCCGACCGCGACATCCGAACCGAGATTGCCAACCAGCGCATTGCGCTCGATCCCTATGACCCGGCGATGGTCCAGCCATCCAGCGTGGACGTGCGGATTGACCGGTACTTCCGCCTGTTCGACAACCACAAGTACGCGCACATCGACCCCGCCGAGGACCAGCCGGACCTCACCCGCCTGGTCGAAGTGGACCCCGATGAGCCGTTCATCCTGCACCCGGGTGAATTTGTGCTTGGTTCCACGTATGAAAGGGTCACGCTCCCCGACGACGTCGCTGCACGCCTCGAAGGTAAATCCTCGCTGGGGCGGCTGGGGCTGCTGACCCACTCCACCGCCGGTTTCATCGATCCTGGGTTTTCCGGCCACGTCACCCTCGAGCTTTCCAACATGGCGACGCTGCCCATCAAGCTGTGGCCGGGATCGAAGATCGGTCAGCTCTGCTTCTTCAAGCTCACCTCACCTACCGAGCACCCCTACGGTTCCGGCCAGTACGGCAACCGTTACCAGGGCCAGCGGGGCCCGACAGCGTCGCGCAGCCACTTGAACTTTCACCGCACCACCATCAAAACGCTTCCCTGAGTATTCACATCACCACCCTTCCAAGCTGCTATTCGGGGATTTTGTGAATACCCACGGGTGGAAGGTCTGTGGATAACCCTCTGTAGTAGGCATCCGGAAGCCAAAATTGCCGGCATGCGAACTCCCGAACCCCTGCCAGAACACCTTGCCGGGCGGTCATTTTCCCTTGCCGAATCCGATGCGGCGGGCATCACCCGCAGCTGCGCGAGGTCGTTAGAAGGCACCCAAAGACGCGGAGGATCCTGAACGCCAGGGGAGTTTTGGAACTCGTCCGGGTTGGTGCGGATCCAGCGCCCGAGACATTCCTTCGCCTAAACCTCGTCCGCGCGGGTCTTCCAGAACCCGAACTTGGGTACGTGATCACGGATGCCACCTGGCGTGAAATAGCTTGGCCGGATCTCGCTTACCCGCAGTACCGGGTGGCAATTCAGTACGACGGCGGCCATCACTTCGAGCGCCCGCAGGCCGAACAGGACATTAGGCGGAATGAACAGACCGCCCGCGCAGGTTGGCTGCAAATCACCATCACGACGTCAGCGCTGACCGCGCATGGTGCGGATAACGCCGTCGTGCGTATCCGTCGCGCGCTACAGAGCCGGGATGGGCCTCACCTACAGCGTTGAGTGCGTAGATAACCACCGTATTCCGCCCGGATTCAGTGGTTACGTGAATACTCAGCGGAGTTGGGGGTTGGGGGTTGGGGTTAGGCCGAGGGCACGACGGCGGGAATCACCTTTGCGGGCGGCTTCACCGGAAGGAGCACCAGCAACCCGGCCAACAGGACAACCAGAATTCCGATGATCCCGTAACGCTGCTCGCCGAACACGCCGATGAAGATGGAGAACAGAGCAGGCGCAAGGAAGCTGACCGCACGGCCGGTTGTCGCGTAGAGACCGAACATCTCGCCCTCCTCGCCCTTCGGGGAGAGCCGTGCGAGGTACGCCCGCGATGAGGCCTGTGCGGGCCCGACAAACAGGGTCAGCATCAACCCGAACACCCAGAACGTTGTGTCGCCGGTCCACTGCGCACCCAACACCTCATACGTGGATGCACCGAGAACCAGGATCGCCGATCCCGCTACCAGCAGCCCGATCAGCGCCGCTATGATCACCAGCTTGGGTCCCACCCGATCGTCGAAGAAACCACCGATCACCGCGCCGATCGCCGCGACCACATTGCCGACGATCGCAAAGAGGATGACCTCGCTCAGCGTGAACCCGAACGTGCCAGCCGCAATGATCCCGCCGAAGGTGAACACCGCTGCAAGGCCATCCCTGAAGATGGCGCTGGCGAGCAGGAAGAAGATGGTGTGCGGGCTGGTCCGGTAAATCGCCTCGATCCGACGGAACAGCAGCTTGTAGGAGTCCAGGAAGGCCAGCTTGCTGACCTGCTTCTGTCGCGGCACTTCAGGTACGGAGAACATCACCGGCAACGCGAAAGCGAGGAACCAGAGCGCCGAGAATACCGCAACCAGGCGAATGTTCAGGCTGTCATCGGTGCTCGATCCAAACCAGTCCACCACCGGCTGCACAAACGCGACGAGGACAATGATCAGTGCGGCGATTCCACCGACGTAACCCATCGCCCAGCCAAATCCGCTGATCCGGCCAATGCTCGACGGCGTCGAAATCTGGGTGAGCATGGCGTTGTAATTGACGCCCGCGAACTCGAAGAAGATGTTCGCTGCGGCGATGAGCGCAACACCGAAGATGAGTAGTTCCGGACGCGGAAAGACAAAGAAGCACATCGCCGTCAGGATCGCGACCACCAGGCTGTTCACGCCAAGCCACAGCTTTCGGCGGCCGCCGACGTCGGATCGTTGCCCGGTCACTGGCGCCAGCAGTGCGATCAGCAGCCCCGCAACCGCAAGGCCCCAGCCGAGCACTTCCGACGCATGGGTCTCCCCGCCGAACGCGTCCGATGTCAGGTAGACCGTGAAGACGAAGGTGGTCATCACCGCATTGAATGCGGCGGATCCCCAATCCCAGGACGCCCAGGCAAGGACGGGCTTGGTGAGGAGGCGACCTGCGGGCTGTCGGGTATCCGTGCTCATAGGGTGCATGTTATCTGCTGGCGAAGTACAACAGGTTCGGCGTGGAGGTTGTTCCTGAACTTCAGCGGCTCAGCGGCGAGCTGAACCGAACCGTAACCCCAGTAAGTGTCGTATTCCCCGGGTAGAATAGATAACAGCCCTTGACCGTCAGCTGACCGTCTCGTCTCAAGAGAGATCAGGAGATCATCGTGCTAATTGTGCTCATCGCCCTCTTTGCGATGGCCTTGGTAGCGCCCCTGATCTTCCGCCGAATCGGCCGCTCCGCCTTCTATGTATTGGCCGCGGTACCTGCCGCCGGTTTCGCGTGGCTGCTGACTACTTTCTCCGCCTACACGGGCGCCGACCAAGGTGCGGCAAACGGGCAGTCCAACGCGCCGCCGTCCGTCGTCGTTCCCTGGGTTCCCGAACTGCAGCTGGAACTGGCCTTCCGGATCGACGCGCTGTCTGCGGTGCTGTGCCTGCTGGTCCTTGGGGTCGGCGCTCTGGTTCTCTTCTACTGCGCCAGGTACTTCAAGCAGGATGAGCCGAATATCGGTCCTTTCGGCGCCCAACTGCTCGCCTTTGCCGGCGCGATGTTCGGCCTGGTCATCGCCGACGACCTCATACTGATGTTCGTCTTCTGGGAACTGACAACCGTCCTGTCCTACCTGCTGATCGGCTACTCCCGCCACAGGCTCTCGGCGCGGCGGGCTGCGCTGCAGGCGCTGGTCGTCACCACGCTTGGCGGGCTCACCATGCTGGTGGGAATCATCCTGCTTGGCCAGTCGGCTGGAACGTACCGCCTCTCGGACATCCTTGCCCGCGCGGAGAATCTCAGCGGAGCCGTCATCGATGTGGCGGTCGTGCTGATCCTGGTTGGCGCAGTCTCCAAATCGGCGCTCGTGCCCTTCCACTTCTGGCTGCCGAGCGCCATGGCGGCCCCCACCCCGGTCAGTGCGTACCTGCACGCCGCTGCGATGGTGAAGGCGGGAATCTATCTCGTTGCGCGGTTCGCGCCGGGGTTTTCTGACAGTGCGCTGTGGGCTCCGATGATCACGACCCTCGGGCTGACCACCATGATTCTCGGCGGGTGGCGTGCGCTCCGCCAACACGACCTCAAGCTCCTGCTGGCCTACGGGACGATCAGCCAGCTCGGCTTCATGACCATGGTGGTGGGCCTTGGCGGGCAGGACGGAGCGCTGGCCGGGCTCGGTCTCCTGCTTGCGCACGGGTTTTTCAAGGCGACTCTCTTCCTGGTGGTAGGCATCATCGACCACCAGTCGGGTACCCGCGACATCCGGAAGCTCTCCGGGCTGGGCAAGTCCGCTCCGTTCCTGGCCGCCGCAGCCGCAATTGCCGCCGCGTCGATGGCCGGGCTCCCGCCGCTGCTGGGCTTCGTAGCGAAGGAGTCGGTGCTCGAGGCCTTTGTCCACCGCGCTGAGGAAGGGCCGGCGGGTGTGGTGGTCCTCATTGGGGTGGTGCTGGGCTCCGTCCTGACCTTTGCATACAGCGCCCGCTTTGTCTGGGGAGGTTTCGGAAGCAAGGGCGGCGAGCCCACGCCGTTCAAACGGATCGAGCCGACGTTCCTGCTCGCTCCCGCACTCCTGGCGGCCGTTACCGTGGTGTTCGGCCTGTGGCCGGCGCCCCTCGACGCCGCCATCCAGCCGTACCTCTCAAACTTTGCGCCGAACGAAGCCCAGGAAACCCCGCACCTGCTGCTCTGGCACGGTCTGACTCCCGCACTTTTCCTCTCGCTCCTGACCATTGCGGCCGGCGTCGTGCTCTTCCTGCTGCGCGAGCGCTTCGAACGCGTGCAGACGCGGGTGGCGCTCAAGAGCGACGCCGAGACAACCTACAAAAACGTGATCGGCGTGCTCGACGACGTCGCCGTCTGGGTCACCGGACGCACGCAGCGCGGCTCCCTGGCGTTCTACCTTTTCGTCATCCTTTCGACGGCGATCGTCACCCCGCTTTCGGCGCTGATCCTGTTCGACGCACCGCTCCCGGCGCAGTGGCGTATTGCGGATTCGCCGGCCCAAATGATCGCCGGCGTCGTCATCATCCTCGGCGCGTTCAGCGCCATCCGGGCGACGAAGCGTTTCATGGCGGTCATCATGGTGGGCCTCACCGGTTACGGGATGGCCCTGATCTTCGCACTGCAGGGTGCGCCGGACCTCGCCCTGACGCAGGTGCTCGTTGAAACCATCGTGCTGGTGGCGTTCGTGTTGGCGCTGCGTTCCCTTCCGGCGCGGCTGTGGCAGCGGGCTCCGGGCCGCAAATACCGCCTGCTGCGCGCGGTGCTCGGGATCTCATTCGGACTGGTGATGGCCGCCGTCGCTGTGTCCGCAATGGCGTCGCGGGTCACCGATCCCGTTTCCCTCAGCTATCCGCGCCTGGCGTACGACGACGGCGGCGGCGCCAACATTGTCAACGTCACCCTGGTGGACATCAGGGCCTGGGACACGTTCGGCGAAATCAGCGTGCTCGCCATCGCGGCGACGGGTGTCGCCAGCCTCATCTTCATCCGTGGTCGCAGCGACGGCAGGGTGCGGGCCGGGAACGTCGAGAGCGGTTCGGTGGACCGTAACCAGGAACCGGTCGTCGAGTATGGCCGCGAGGCAGCCGCCCGTGAGCTGGCCAAGAAATTCGCGACGTCGGCCGGGGACGCCTGGCTGGTCGCTGGGCGTACGCTCGCGCCGGAGCGGCGCTCCATCATCTTCGAGGTAATCACGCGCCTGCTGTTCCACTCGGTCATCGTGCTTTCGATCTACCTGCTGCTTGCCGGCCATAATTTGCCCGGCGGTGGATTTGCCGGCGGGCTGGTCGCAGGGCTGGCGTTGACCATCCGTTACCTGGCCGGTGGACGTTTCGAACTTGCAGAGGCAACACCGATCAGCGCCGGTTTGCTGCTTGGCGCAGGTCTCGCAACGGCTTCGCTGACGGCCATCGTGCCCGTGTTCCTGGGCGGGGTGGTGTTCCAGAGCGCCATCCTTGAATTTACCTGGCCCGTCTTCGGGGACATCAAGTTCGTTACCTCGACCATCTTCGACATCGGCGTGTACATGGTGGTGGTGGGCCTGGTGCTGGACGTGCTCCGCAGCCTTGGCTCCGAAATCGACGAGCGCAGCGAAGCCCGGGGAGAAACCCGGCCCGTCAATACGGACGCAGACGGCCTGCTCGAACAACACCAACAGCACACCGAGTCCGGGAAAGGGGTGGCCCAATGAGCGTCAACATCACGCTGATCGTGGTCATGGCTGCATTGTTCGCCGCCGGCATCTATCTGCTCCTGGAACGCAGCCTTACCCGGGTGCTCCTCGGCCTGGTCCTGATGGCGAACGGTGCCAATATCCTGCTCCTCAACGCCGGCGGACCTGCAGGTGTTGCACCGCTGTACGCGTCTGACATTCCCGCTGAGGACTACAGCGACCCGCTCCCGCAAGCACTCATCCTCACCTCGATTGTCATATCCTTCGCTGTCACGGCGTTCATGCTCGGCATTATCTACCGCTCTTGGATCCTCGGCAGGCAAGACGAAGTCCAGGACGACATCGAGGATCGGCGCGTGGCCTCGCAGAGCAGCTTCGACGCAGAAGACGACGCCGAGGCCCCCCTCGAGACCTCCGAGTTCACTCCCGTCGAGGAGGCAGAGGAAGCACCCGGAGCCCAACGCGCGGAAGCCGGCAGAACGGAAGAAACAACCAGGACGGAGGAGCGATGAACATAGCGAACCTGGCACCGCTCGCCGTCGTCCTCCCGTTCCTCGGCGCCGCGCTCGCGTTCCTGCTCATCCGCCACTCGCGGTCCCAGCGCGCTGTCAGCATCTCGACCCTGAGCATCACCTTGCTGATCGAGGTCTTCCTGCTCGTGAATACGGGCGCCCACGGGACCACTGCGGTCTTCATCGGCAACTGGGCCGCACCGTTTGGCATCACGATGGTGGTGGACCAGTTCTCGGCCCTGATGCTGGTGGTTTCCTCCGCTGTGAGCCTGGCGGTGCTGATCTACGCCACGGGCCAGGGCATGGCCGACGGCGACGAAGACGGCCCCATCTCGATCTTCCACCCCACCTACCTGATCCTGGTGGCCGGAGTGTCCAACGCCTTCCTGGCAGGTGACCTGTTCAACTTGTACGTCGGTTTCGAGATCCTGCTCACCGCGAGCTACGTGCTCATGACCCTTGGAGGCACCACACCGCGCATCCGCGCCGGGGTGACGTACGTCGTCGTAAGCGTTGTCTCTTCGATGCTCTTCTTGATCAGCATCGGCATGATCTATGCAGCCACGGGCACCATCAACATGGCGGACCTGGCCATCAAGCTTGGCGGGCTCGACCACGGAACGCAGATGGTGCTGCACCTGATGCTGCTGGTCGCGTTCGGGATCAAGGCCGCGGTGTTCCCACTGTCCTTCTGGCTGCCGGACTCCTACCCGACAGCACCCGCGCCGGTCACCGCGGTGTTTGCGGGGCTGCTCACCAAAGTGGGCGTCTACGCGATGGTCCGCACGGAAACCCTGCTGTTCCCTGGGGACCGGATCAATACGCTGCTCATGATCGTGGCCATGCTGACCATGATCGTGGGAATACTCGGAGCACTCGCGCAGTCCGACATCAAACGCATGCTCTCCTTCACGCTCGTCAGCCACATCGGTTTCATGGTGTTCGGCCTCGCAGTGTCCACAGTGACCGGCATCGGCGCTGCCGTGTACTACGTGGCCCACCACATCACCGTCCAGACAAGCCTCTTCCTGGTCACCGGGCTCATCGAACGGCGCGGCGGGACGGCGAACATGGACCGGCTGGGCGGGCTCGCACGGATTTCGCCCGTCCTCGCGGTGCTGTTCTTCATTCCCGGAATGAACCTCGCGGGCATACCGCCGTTCTCCGGCTTCCTGGGCAAACTCGGCTTGCTGCAGGCCGGCGTCGAACTTGGAACCCCCATCGCCTACCTGTTGGTCGGAGCCGGTGTCCTGACCAGCCTGATCACGCTCCTTACGATCGCCCGCGTCTGGAACCGCGCGTTCTGGCGGCGCCCCGAAGACGCCACGCACCCCGACCCAATTCTCATGGTGCAGAAGGAGGACGGGTCGAGGGTCAGGACCTCCAGCCGGGTCAACACCCACAGCACCGGCCGATTCTCCGGACGGAACCCCGTGCATCTTCTGCCGCGCACCATGGTCGGTCCGACCATGGGCCTGGTAGCCCTCGGAGTGTCGCTGACCGTGCTCGCCGGACCGCTGTTCACCCTCAGCGACCAGGCCGCGCAGCAAATGCTCGAACGCACACCGTACATTGACGCAGTCCTTGGAGAAGGTTCAACGGAAGAAGCTGCCGAGGCAGGTGTTACGCCATGACCCGGCAACGCATACCGCTGCGCGTCGAGATCCCGCTGCTGATCTGGCTGACCCTGGTGTGGGGTGCGCTCTGGCAGGATTTCAGCCTGGGCAACCTCGTGTTCGGCGCGATCATCGCCTTCGCCGTTGCCAACCTGCTCTACCTGCCGCCGGTCGAGCTCAGCGGACGGTTCAACCTCATCTACGCCGTGGGCTTCGCCGGACGGTTCTTCACCCAGCTGGTGCTGGCCAGCGTCCAGGTCTTCTGGTTGGCGCTGACGCGTGGGCCCCGGCTGAAAAACGCCGTGGTCGCCGTCCGCCTGCGGAGTCCGTCGGACCTGCTGGTCACCGCCACGGGGCACGCGATCTCGCTCATTCCGGGCTCGCTGGTGGTGGAGGTGGACCGGTCAACCTCCACCCTCTACCTGCACTGCCTCAACGTGGATTCCCCTGAAGACGCCGAGGCTATCCGCCGCAACGTAAGGCGCACCGAGGAGTGGCTCATCAAGGTGATGGGAACGCGGGATGACCTCGCGCTGCTTCAGCCTGACCGCATCCCATCCGGTGAAGGGAGGGCACAACGGTGACAGTTGTCGTTGGAATCATCGCCGCCGTGTTGGGAATTTCCGCGCTCTGCGCGATCTACCGCGCGGCCAAGGGCCCGTCGATCCTGGACCGGGTACTGGCCGTGGATGTGCTGCTTGCGATCGTTGGGGGTGCGCTTGCCGTTGACATGGTGTTCAACCGGCATACCAACAGCCTGGTACTGCTGGTGGCAATCTCCGTGGTGGGGTTCATCGCCTCAGTGACTGTTGCCCGCTACGTCACGGACAGGAAGTGAGCGCCTGATGGAAACTTTTCTTGACGCCCTCGTTGCAATCCTGCTGCTTGGCGGGGCATCGATGTCCCTTGCTGCCGCGGTCGGGCTCCTGCGCTTTCCTGACCTGATGAGCCGGATGCACGCGGCCACCAAACCGCAGGTGCTGGGACTGCTGCTGTTCCTGCTGGCCATGGCAATGGAGTTCCGGAGCTGGGTTCTGCTTCCGGTGCTGGCACTGTGCTGGATTTTCCAGATCTTGACGGCGCCCGTATCGGCTCACATGGTGGGCCGGGCGGGCTACCGCACCAAGCACCTGCGCCGCGACCTGCTCAGCATGGACGAACTCGATGAAGTGGTGGAGCGTGCCGCCACCCGACGGCGTGCCGCGGAGGACCAGCCGCCGGGTGAGTGACGCTCAGGTAATGTGGCGCGTGCGCTGGTAGCGGTGGATTGCGCGCTGGGTGGTGCGGTTTGTCAGTACCCGGATGGTGGTGCTTACGGCACCGGAAACGACGGCGAACACGAGCGCCTCACGGAGGGTGTTCTCGAGACCGTCCTTGTCCTTCGGCGGCTCGTTGCCGGTGAATCGCTTCCACAAAAAATCGACGGCCTGTGTACTTACCAGCCCCGCAACGATTCCGAGCCCAACGCCCATCAGCTTGAAAAATGCCTGCATGCTGCCTCCTTCAGTCGGCTTACTTTCTTCCAGCGTAGCGTTTCGGGCCCGTCATGGCTTGCGCGGTGGCGGGCTGGACAAGATGACGACGGCGGCACCCAAGTACCGCGCGGGTGTAAACTCGGTATCGTTCTAAGCAACGACAGGGGAGCGCCGCCACATGTGGTGGGCGCTGAGAGTGCGGCACTCCGCAGACCCTCGAACCTGATCCGGCTAGTACCGGCGAAGGGAGTCGAGTTCTCAGGGTATTCGGCGTCCCGCCAGCTGCCCTCCCCTCCTGTACCCAGGAGGATTCCAAACCATGACTAGTACCCAGTCATCAAGCACCAACTCTTCAAACAAGCAACTGTCGCGCCGCCGCTATGAGTGGCGCGTTGTGGACATCGTCGTCGCGTCGGTGATCGCGGTCGCCGTCGGCGTCGTATTCTTCGCCTGGTCCGCCGGTTACAGTGGCATCAGTGCGTTGACGCTCGCCTACCCGCCGCTGAGCGGACTGTACTCGGGTGGCTGGCTGATTGCCGGCGTCCTCGGGGGGCTGATCATCCGTAAGCCGGGTGCGGCTATCTACTGTGAAGTGCTGGCTGCGGCCGTCTCTGCCCTGATCGGCACGCAGTTTGGTGTGGCGGTCCTGCTCTCAGGGCTCATCCAGGGCATCGGCGCGGAACTCATCTTTGCGCTCTTCCTCTACAAGCGCTGGAACATCGGCATTGCGTTGCTGGCCGGACTGAGCGCAGGCATCTTCCTCGCCGTCAGCGAGAACATCATGTACAACGCGATGTGGGCGCTGGACCACAAGCTCATGTACGGCGTCTTCGCTGCCATCTCGGGCGTGGTGATCGCAGGCCTACTGTCCTGGCTGGCCACCCGTGGACTCGCTAAAACGGGCGTCCTCTCATCCTTCGCAGCGGGCCGCACGGCTGACGTCTAGCATGGGCGCCTCAATCACCGCTGTTGAGTGGGGCTGGCGTCACCCCGGCCGCGCCAGATGGGCGGTCCGCGACATCAACCTCAGGGTGGAACCCGGCGAGCGTGTGCTGCTGCTCGGCGCATCGGGCGCGGGCAAGTCCACTCTGCTCCACGCCCTTGCCGGGGTGCTGGGCGATCACGACGAAGGCGAACAAGCCGGCGAACTGGTGGTCGACAGCCGGCATCCCGCGGACGTTCGCGGCCGGTCCGGGCTCGTTCTCCAGGATCCGGACACCCAGCTCGTCCTGGCCCGGGTGGGCGACGAAGTGGCTTTCGGGGCAGAAAACCTCGCCGTGCCCCGCAGCGAGATTTGGCCCCGCGTCCACCAGGCGCTCGACGACGTCGGGCTCGATGTCCCGCTCGACCACCCGACGACGGCGCTTTCCGGCGGGCAGAAGCAGCGCCTTGCTCTCGCGGCCGTGTTGGCGATGCAGCCAGGGTTGCTCCTGCTCGACGAACCCACGGCCAACCTTGACCCGGCTGGCGTGATCGAGGTGCGCGACGCCGTCATGCGCGTCCTTGAACGGACCGAAGCCACGCTCGTGGTCGTGGAGCACCGGGTGGAGGTGTGGGCCGACGTCGTGGACCGGGTGGTGGTGCTCGACGCCGACGGCGGCATCCTCGCCGACGGTTACCCCGGCGTCATCCTGCAGCAGGAAAACACGCGCGCCCGGCTCATCGAGGCAGGCGTCTGGGTTCCGGGTTACCGGCCGGAGACACCGCCGGTGACCGGTCAACCTGGATCAGATCTGCTCACTGCGGATGGACTCGCTGTGACACGCGCAAAGCGCGGACCGACAGTGCTCGACGGCGTTGACCTCACCCTTAGCGCCGGCGAGGCCGTCAGCATTCTCGGTCCGAACGGCGCCGGCAAATCCACGTTGGCCCTCACCTTGGCGGGCTTACTCAAACCGCGGGCCGGCACTCTGGCGGCGTCGGAAGCTCTCGCACGCGGGGCCGGAAGTGCGCCGCACCAATGGAAATCGGCCGAACTGGTGAGCCGGATCGGGACCGTTTTCCAGGAACCCGAGCACCAGTTCCTGACCCACACAGTGATCGACGAACTGGAATTCGGGCCGCGAAGGGTGGCCCGCCTGGAGGAGGCGGAAGTACGACGCCGGGTGGATGCCATCGCCGAACGTCTCCGGTTGACTGGGCTGCTCAAGGCCAACCCGTTCACGCTCTCCGGTGGAGAGAAACGAAGGCTCTCCGTGGCAACCATGCTCGCCACAGGACCCGCCGTGCTGATCCTTGACGAACCCACCTTCGGACAGGACGCCAACACGTGGGCGGAACTGGTGGCCCTGCTCGCTGAGCTCATATCGGGTGGGACTTGCGTGCTTTCGGTAACCCACGACCGCGACTTCACCGCTGCGCTCGGCGGCCGCAGCCTGCCGGTCGGTGGCGCCACCGCTGCGTTGGGAGTTCCCGCGTGAGCACTGACGTCCTGAACCCTGTGCTGACTGGCCGCCTGTTGCCGAAAGCGAATCCACTGTCCAAGCTGTTCGCTGCGGTCCTCATCACCATCGTCGTGATGCTGAGCGTGGATTGGGTGAGCGCCGGCGTCGTGCTGGTCAGTGAACTCCTGCTACTCCCTCTACTCGGGATCAGCGTGGGCCGGCTGTTCCTGCGAACGTGGCCGTTCCTGATCGCCGCGGCCGTGGGCGCGTACTCGACGGCCCTGCTCGCCGAGAAGACCGGGCGGGTCCTGTTCGAAGCCGGACCGGTGCTGTTCACGGAGGATTCAGTGAATGCGGGCCTGGCGATCGGGCTGCGCGCGCTGGCGATAGCGCTGCCCGGAGTCTTCCTCCTTACAACGACCGACCCCACCGACCTTGCCGACGCACTGGCACAGAAGCTGAAGGCCCCGCACCGTTTTGTGCTCGGAGCCCTGGCCGGGATGCGCCTAGTGGGCCTGCTGTTCGAGGAGTGGCGCACGCTGGGGTTGGCCCGCCATGCCCGCGGTGTGGGTCATGAGGGGAACCCGCTGGCCCGGTTCGGGAATTTCCTCGGCCAGGCCTTCGGGCTCATGGTTCAGGCCATCCGCAGGGCCACCCGGCTGGCGGTTGCGATGGAAGCGCGTGGCTTTGGCGCCGGACCGCGCACGTGGGCACGGGAGAGTACGTTCAGCAGGGTGGATATCGGCGTGGCGTTGGGCGGCGTGTTCATTGCAGCGCTGGCCGTGACCGCAGCGGTGGTGGCCGGGACCTGGAACTTTGTGCTCGGCTGACCCCGCGGCTGCGCTATCCAGTGCTCACAGAATGGCAGGGTCAGAACCCGGCGAAGGCCTTCCCGAGATCGGCCTGGAGATCGGTGACGTCCTCAAGCCCCACGGACAGGCGGATCACGCCGTCGGACAGCCCGATGGCGGCACGCCCCTCCGGCCCCATCGCGCGGTGCGTTGTGGTGGCTGGATGGGTGATCAGCGACTTGGAGTCGCCCAGATTGTTGGAGATGTCGATGATGTCGAGGGCATCCAGCAGCTTGAACGCGGTTTCCTTCGCGCGTTCGGCCGGTGCGTCCAGTTCGAAGGTCAGGACGGTTCCGCCGGCGGTCATTTGCGACGCGGCCAGATCGAACTGCGGGTGTGATTCCAGCAGCGGATACCGCACCCAGTTCACGGCGGGTTGCCCCTCGAGCCAGCGCGCGAGCGTGAGCGCCGAATTTGAGGAGTGGTTCACCCGCAGGGACAGCGTTTCGAGCCCCTTCAACAGCGTCCAAGCGTTGAACGAGGAGAGCGATGGCCCGGTGTGCCGCATCAACGTCTTGACCGGCCCGTCAATGAATTCCTTCCGCCCCAGCACGGCCCCGCCCAGCACGCGGCCCTGGCCGTCCATGTGCTTGGTACCGGAGTAGACGACGACGTCGGCACCCAGTTCTGTACACCGCTGCAGTAACGGGGTGGCGAAGACGTTGTCCACGACGACCTGCGCACCTGCGGCGTGGCCGAGCTCCACGACTGCCCGGATATCGACGATCTCCTGCATGGGGTTCGAGGGCGATTCGAAGAACACCGCTGTGGTGGGAACGCTGAGCGCTTCCTCCCACTGATTCAGGTCCCAGCCGTCCACGAAGACGGTCTCGACGCCCCAGCGCGGAAGGACCTCGTTGAGGATCACAAAACATGAGCCGAACAGGCTTCGCGACGCGACCACACGGTCACCGGACGCAAGCAGCGCACCGAGCGCCGTGAAAACCGCGGACATCCCGCTCGCCGTGGCGAAGCATGCTTCAGCTCCCTCGAGCAGGCGAAGGCGTTCCTGGAACATGGCGACGGTCGGGTTGCCGTACCGGGAGTAGACAAACCGGTCCACTTCGCCGGTGAAGGCAGCTTCCGCGGCGGCGGCAGAGGAGTACACAAATCCCGAGTTGAGGAACAGTGCCTCCGAAGTCTCCTCGAAGTTCGACCGCGCCAAACCCCCACGCACGGCGAGGGTGTCAAGCGACCAGGCGGCGACGTCCTCGTCCGGGCGGCGGACTTTCGGATACCCGCCGTTGCCGGGGAGGGGTTCGGTGGGTTTTGCCAGGGAAAACGCCGTTGGCGTGGACTCAGCCGGCGTGGGCTCAGTCATTTGTGCTGCCTTCAGTTGTGGTTCCGTCGGTCCCGCCATGCACCGTGGTGGCCAGACCGCTGGAGCGCCAGCCGCCGTCGGCTTCGAAACCATGAAGCACGTTGTACACCGTGTGACCCTCCGCCGTCGCGCTCTGGGCTGCTGCTACGGAACGCACGCCGGACCGGCAGAGGAACAGCAATTCGCGCCCCTTCAACCCGTCCAACTGGTTCACGAAGGCCTCATTGCGCGTGCCGTCGGACCGGTTCCATTCGAGGAAGAGGGGAGCGGTACCTGCGTCGGCGAGGTCGGGGACGCCGACGGTACGCCACTCGTCAGTGGTCCGGACATCGACCAGGACGGCGCCCTTGCTGACGCGCTCCACGGCCTGGCGGGGCGTTATGTCGCCTGCATACCCGTTGGCGGGTTGAGGCGAATGTGATGACTGTTGTGACACTGTGTCTCCTTCACGCGTGCACGCTGCTGATCAACGGACATGATCCTGTGCCGAGTAGTCACCTGAGGCACCCCGCCGTGGAAAGAGGGTTGCCGGCCAGCAAGTCAGGGCTTGGCGCTGGCGCTCATTACTCCACCTGTGAACCTAGCACCGGCTCACGGGACTCTGCCACGCGCCGTCGTAATAAGCGGTAACGCCCGCGGCCGCGCGGAGGCTTAGGAGACGGACTCCACCAGCGCGGAAAGTTCGGCAGTGAGTTCTGCGGAAACGGACACCGGCTTGCCGTCGATCGAGCCGACCTCCGCCAACAGCCTGACGCTGGAGATCAGCCAGACGCCGTCGGAGTTGAACAGGTCATCGGGGACCAGGGGCCCGTAACCGAGCTCCCACCCGGCGTCGCGCGCGGCATTGAACAGTGCCCCCTGCGACGTACCGGCGAGGATGCCCGTCTCAAGCTGCGGGGTGATGAGGTGCTTCACGCCGTCGATCACGCGCGCGATCAGGACTGTCGACGTGGGCCCTTCCAGCACTTTGCCGTCGGAGGAGGTGAAGATGACGTCGTCAGCACCCTGCGAGCGGGCGTACCGGATGGCTGCCATGTTGACGGCGTAGGAGAGCGTCTTGGCACCCATGAGCAGCCACGGCGCGCGTTGGGCGACGGTGCTGTCGTAGCCGCGGTCAAGCAGGAGCACTGACAACCGTTGCCCGCGGAGGCCCGCTGGGACAGGGGAGACCAGCACCCACGCGGTGGCAGTGCCGGTGCCTGCGGCGCGCTCAGCTCCGCGGACCGCGACGAGCTTGACCGTAAGTTCGCCGTCGTCGTCGATTTCGCCCAGCGCGGTGGCGATTGCGCGCTCCCAAGCGTCCGACGGCGGGATGTTGAGTTCCAGCGCGTCCGCTGACCCTGCCAGTCGGGCGAGGTGCGCCTGCAGTTTCCGCGGTGCACCGTCGACAGCGAGCATGGTCTCGAAGATGCCGTCGCCGCGGGTGATGCCCGGATCGGTCACCTTCAGCTGTGGCAGGGAAGCGTCGGCGATGCGGCCGCCCGGCACCGCGGGGTCGAGGAACACCAGAACAGTCATGGGGAGAAGCCTATCCTCGCGGGCCGCCATCGAGTGGGCAGAAATAACGCTTTCACGGGCCCGGAAGCGTAGTTAGCACCCGCTCGATTGCGTGTTCCAGCCTTAGTGCGGGAACTCGGCACCCAGCGCGGAAAGCACCCCGAACGCCTTGGTCCGGACTTCTTCCCACTCGTCGGCGGGGTCTGAGTCTGTGGTGATGGCGCCGCCGACGCCCAGCGTCAGGCGGGTGCCGCCGTCGTCGTCCTCCATCACCAGGGTGCGGATAACGACGGCGAGATCCGCCGCTCCGTCCAGCGAAAAGTATCCGGCGGCCCCCGAATAGACGCCGCGGGGTTCGCCCTCCAGCCGGTCGAGGATGGCCATGGTGCTGATCTTCGGTGCTCCCGTCATGGAGCCCGCGGGGAACGCGGCTGCGACCGCTTCCGCGCGGGAGGAACCGGGGCGAAGACGGGCGTCGATGGTGCTGACCATCTGGTGCACGGTGGCGTAGGTTTCGATGTCGCACAGCCGGCTGACCATGACGGTCCCGGGGATGGCCAGGTGGGAGAGGTCGTTGCGCAGCAGGTCAACGATCATGATGTTTTCCGCCCGGTCCTTGAAGCTGGCCTGCAGTTCCTCGCGGAGGGCAACGTCCTCGGCGGGGTCAGCCGAGCGGCGGCGTGTGCCCTTGATGGGTTCGGCGCGCATGCCACCGGCCGCGTCGAGGCGCAGGAACCGTTCCGGTGAAGTGCTCGCAATGGCGAAGCCGGGGAACGCGAAGTAGTGCGCGAAGGGCGCCGGATTGGTGCTCCGCAGCCGGAGGTAGGCCTGGAACGGATCAACCGGCACATCCACCCGGGCGGTCAACGCGGTGGTGAGGCACACTTCGTAGGAATTTCCGTCCGCTATCTCAGCCTTTGCGGCCCGCACCTTCTCCAGATACTCCCCGCGCGAGTCCCGCGCGGTAAAACTCAATTCTGGACACGGATCAATTGGGGTTGCTGCCTCAAGACCCCCCAGTACGACGGCGCGGGCATGTTCCAGCCAGGCATCGGCGTCGGGGTCGCGGGAACCGTCGCGCAGCGTCAGCAGGTAGGTGCACTGTTCCCGGCGATCCAGTACGACGGCACGCCCCGCGAAGAGCAGGGAGGCGTCAGGTACTGAGCCGGGTGCTACCGGCCCCCCACCCGTCTCGCGCCGCAGCTCGTACCCGAGGCAGCCCAACCAGCCGAGCGCGAACGGGCCCGGATACTCCTCCGGTGAACGCACAGCCCGGCGCCCCCACACACCGTCGAGCCAGCGGAAGAACGGCCCCTGGATCCGTGCGGTGACGGGGCCGCTGCTGACCAGCGTTGCGCCAGCGGTGTGCCGGGCCTTCTGGCCGAAGCGCCCGCCGTCGTCGGCCAGGACCGAGAACCGGCTGCGGCTCTGCGGATCCTCCGCGGTGGAGCTGTCCAGCCAGGCCGCCGCATCCGAATCCGCGAACAGGGCCCGGAAAAGCGCCGCGCCGTCGGGGTAGGCGTCGAGAGTCTCGACCTCAAGGGTCAGGCCGCGCCGGGCAGCCCGTTCCATGGACATCAACGATTCGCACTGCGGCAGCCCCGTCAGCGCCAGGCGGATCTGCTGGGGAACTGCATTCCCGTGATGGCCCTGAACCACGATGTCGGCGCGGGCAGCGGGTTCATCGACGCGTAGCCAACGCTCCTCCTGGTCAGCCCAGCGTTGCCAGAAAGGAGCGTAGGTGTTGCCGTCGCGTTCGAGGGCGCTGGTTCGGCGGACCTGGTCCTCGGCGTCGATCCAGATGGCTACATCAAGCAGGTCGCGGGCCGCCGCACAGGAGGCACCAACGCCTTCCAGAATGACGATGTCTGCGGGCTGGGTGAAGCGGGCGTCGCCGTCGTCGTTCCTGGTCCAGTCCCACGCCGTCCAGTTAGCGGGGGAGCCGGCCGCGAGCGGGGTAAGTACTGTTCGGACGTACCGGTCCATGCCGTCATCGAGTCCGTCCCACCCGGGATAGATGTCCTCAAGATGGAACAGGCTTACGCTGTGGTGCTCGCGCAGAAGTGCCGCCAGTTCGACGGCGAGCGTGGTCTTCCCCGCACCCGAACGCCCGTCCACGGCAATGACGAGCGGGGGATAAGCGTGTGCAGGCTTCAGTGCCATGGGTGGCTTTCAGATACTGGGGATTGCTTTGGCATGAGCGGTTCAGGCGAACGCGAGCATCGCGCCCACGGCAACAAACAGTACGCCGAAGACCCGGTTGAGGGTTTGTTGTCCGCGCGGGCCGCTGGTGAACCGGCTGAAGGACCGCGCCGCAGCGGCGAAGAACAGCCACATCACCAGGACATCAATCGCGACCACCGTCCCCGCTACCACTCCGTACTGGCCGAGCAACGGTTGGTCGGGTCGGATGAACTGCGGGATGAATGCAAGGAAGAATACGATTGCCTTGGGATTGAGCAGGTTCACCCAGAGCCCGCGGCGGAACATGGACGCTGCGCCCTCGGCGTAGAGCTCCGCGGCTTGCTCAGCCGGTACTGGGCGTTGGAAGAATTTCCGGACGCCCAGATAGACGAGGTAAGCGGCCCCCGCGTACCGGATCACGTTGAACGCGACCGGTGATCCCGCAACCAGGAGCCCCACGCCGGCTCCAACAACGGCAATGTGGACCAGCAGGGCAACCTGCTGCCCCAGGATTCCCCACATCGAGCGTCGAAACCCGACGGTGAGCGAATTGCTCATGGTGTTCACGGCCCCGGCGCCGGGGGTGAAGCTGATGAGGGCCTGCGCGCCGACAAGAGCAAGCCAAAGCGAAAGTGTCACCGGGTAATTCTAGGGAATGCTGCGCCCTTACCCGGCCACGGGGACGCGGTCCTCGCTCCGCCACCACTGGACAGTCGCCGCAGCACCATCCGACAGCGACGTTGGCGTCAGCCCGAGCAGCGCTTCACTCCGGCTGGAGTCCATGACGAATGGTTTATCGAACTGATACAGCATCTCGCTCAATTCCCGCATTTCCGTGGATACCGTTCCCATGGTCCGCACCATCCACGCCGGTACTGGGCTGACCTTGGGCTCTGGCAGGCCGGCCGCGTGTGCGAATGCCTGCGCCACCCCACGCTGGGTCGGTGCCGCAGCGGTGGGTGCGTGGAGCACTGAATTCCACAGCTCCTCACGCTGTGCCGCCACGACCATCGAAGCCGCCAGGTTCGGAACATAAGTGAAGGAGTGCGGCACATCGACCCGACCCAACGGGCGGATAGTCTTGCCCGCTAGAACCAGCGGAACCATGCGCTCGCCGGCATGCGAGGTCCGCACTCGCGGCCCGTAGAAGTCCGAGGCGACCACGCTGACTGTTGAGATCTGCGATGCCTGCCGTGCGGCGAGCAGCCCGGTGCGCACGCCCCGCTTGCCGGCGGCCGCTTCCCGCGGCGAGTCTTCGGCCATCACCTGGTCAGGCCGGCTGTAGGAATAGAGGCTCTCCGGGAAGACGACGACGGCGCCCGCGCGCCCGGCTGCGTCAAGCACGATCTTCTCGGCCCTGGGCAGTTCCGCTTCCCATGCGGCTGTCGTGTATGCGGAACCATGGATGCAGTGGAAAACTGCTGCGGCGCCTTCGAAAGCTGCCTCCACCTGCCCGGGATCTGAGGCGTCCATCCGGACCCGCTCGATTCCCGGCAAGTCCGGCCCGCTGCCGGAGCGGGTGCAGAGGCGAACAAGCTCGCCCTGCTGCGCCAGTTGCTCTGCGATGGTCCAGCCGACTGGTCCTGCTCCGATAACTACGTAGATCTTGGACATTTTGTGCTCCTTGAGTGGGTCTGGCGAAAGGAGAGCAGTGCTCTCGCCATAAGCATGACTGCACATAGCACTGCTGTCAAGAGCAGTGCTCTCTTTTGTTGATACCGCTCTCTACCGTGTGGTTACATGGATGAATGGTTCCCACCCCACGAGAGCGCGCCCGCACCCAGACCATGGAGGACATCACCCGCATCGGGCGGGAGCACCTTGCCCTTCACGGGGCGGCAGCCTTGTCCCTGCGCGCGGTTGCTAGGGATCTCGGCGTCGTCTCCTCTGCGGTGTACCGCTACGTGAAGAATCGCGACGAATTGCTCACCCTCTTGCTGGTTGACGCTTACAACGAGTTGGGGGACCAGGTGGATGCCGCCGTCGAGAGCGTGCCTTCCGCGGATTCGCATGGCCGGTTCATGACACTCGGGAGGACTGTGCGGGAGTGGGCACTGCGTGAACCCGCGCGGTACGCACTCCTGTTTGGAAGCCCGGTTCCCGGCTATCACGCGCCGGCTGAGCAGACCACTGGCCCGGGCACGCGCATCATCCGTGCTCTTGTACGAATTTACGACGACGCCTTCCGGGCCCGCGCAGCGAGCGGCCAGCTTGCGGGGGAGCCAGCTGTTGAACCGTCGGCAGCGCCTCTAGCGCAGGATCTCGCGCGCATCCGCGGGGAGATGGGGCTGGAAGCCGATGATCGGTTGATCGTCCGCGGCACGCTGGTCTGGGCATCGCTGTTCGGAATCGTCAACTTCGAGGTTTTTGGTCAGTACGGCGCCAGTACCTTCACCGCTCCTGGACAGCTCTTCGAAGAGCACCTGTTGGTACTCGCGGACGTGGCCGGTCTCGACGGAGCGTAGCCGGAGCTAAAGTGCCGCCCAGCTCAGCGGGCCGCGTGACCCTTGGCAAGCTCTTCCAGGACGTACTGCACAATGCCGGGGATGGCATCCTTGATCATCTGCCACGTCGCCTCAAAGTCGGCCTGGTCCCCGTACCAAGGATCGTAGATGCCGAGATCGGATACCGGGGTGCCCGCCGTGGAGGTATCAAACTCCCGCAGCATCCGGACCTTGCTCCGGCTGGCGGCGTCGGGCGCTTCAAGACGCAGGTCCTCGTAGTGGTCAACGTCCAGCGCAAGGACCAGGTCCCGGTCCGCGTACCAGGAAGGGTCAAACTGCCGGGCACGGTGCGCTTCACTGGCAAGCCCCAGCTCGGTGAGCTTTGCGGCTGCCCTTTCGTCGATCGGCCGCCCCGCCTCCCAGCCGGTTGTGCCTGCGGAGTCGACGGCGACGTCGTCGGCCAGCCCCGCCTCCTCGAAGGCGCGGTTGAGCATGATCTCGGCCATGGGCGAGCGGCAGATATTGCCCGTGCAGACAGTGACGATGCGGTACATAACTCAATCGTAGGGCGGCACACCCGTTACATGGCCACCAAAGCCGCACAGTGTGGAACGGCTAGCCGTCCTCGAGCAACGCCATCGCCGCGCTGTGCCCACCGAGGCCGCTCACACCTCCACCGCGCCGCGAACCGGCACCACACATAAGGATCCGCGGATAGTCCGTCGCCACTCCCCACCGCCGGGCGGGAGTGTCCAGCGGGTCGTCGTCGTCGGCGAAGGGCCAGGACAGCGGGCCGTGGAAGATGTTGCCGCCAGTGAGTCCAAGGGACTCTTCAAGGTCGAGCGTGGTTCTGGTCTCGATGCACGGCCCGCCGGATGGTCCGGTGAGGATGCAGTCCTCAATGGGCTCGGCAAGGACGCTGTTGAGCGATGCCAGCACGGCACGCTGCAGCGCATCCCTCAGCTCGGCGTGATCGCCGTCCCGTAGCAACCGGTGCGGGGTCTGCAGCGAGAAGACCGTCAGCGTGTGCGCGCCGGACTCCCGCAGCTCCGGCGAGAGGATCGAGGGATCCGCCAGGGAGTGGCAGTAGATCTCGATGGGCAGCGGGTCCGGGATACGGCCGGAAGTTGCCGCCTCAAACGCCGTGTCCAACTGCGAATACGTTTCGTTGATGTGGAACGTCCCGCCGAAGGCCTGTTCCGGCGTGACAGCCGGGTCCAGGAGGCGCGGCAGCCTCGAGAGCAGCATATTCACCTTCACCTGGGCGCCTTCGGCAGGGTACGACGACGGCACGGCGTCCTCCGCTTCCGGCCCGCCCATGAGCCGCTCGAGAACCGCCGGCGTCACGTTTGCCAGCACGTACTCGCCGCTGACGCTGGCGGGGGCGCTCACGCTCGCTGGGGCACCCGCAGGAGCACCGCCGTCGGACTGTCGTGCGAAATGCACAACCCCTTCCGGCTCAATGGCGGTCACCTCCGCAGACGTGCGGATCACGACGCCGGCCTCCAGCGCCGTCCGTTCGAGGGCGCCCGAAACGGCACCCATGCCGCCCACTGGGACATCCCAATCTCCGGTGCCGCCGCCGATCACGTGATACAGGAAGCACTTGTTCTGCTGCAGGTCCTCGCTGTGCGCCCTGGCGAAGGTGCTGATGAGCCCGTCGGTCAGCAGGACGCCACGCACTGTGTCGTTCCCGACCATCCGTTCGATCACCTCTCCAAGCGGTCGCTCGAAGACCGAGTCCCACACGGCGTCGTCACCCACGAGCGCCCGCGCTTCGGACCGGCGCAGTAGCGGCTGCGTGACCGTGGGCCAGAGCTTCTCTGCCAGTAGGGACGTGCACCCGTAGAACTCGGCGAACCCACCGGCGTCCTGGCCGGCGCCGATCCGCTTGAAGCTCGCGCGCGTCGCCTTGCGGTCAGCATTGTCGATGAGGAGGCCAGCGTCGGAGCCCGGCAGGGGGGTGTAGGAGGAGTACCTGCGCCTTACCAGTTCGACTTCGAGCTGCAGGTCCTCAATGATCTGCTGCGGAAGGAGGCTGACCAGATATGAATAGCGTGACAACCGTGCACCGGTGCCGGGAAACGCTTCCGCCGAGACCGCTGCGCCGCCCACGTGATCCTGGCGCTCAAGGACAAGGACGGACCTGCCCGCGCGCGCGAGGTAGGTTGCCGCAACCAGGCCATTGTGACCTCCGCCGACCACCACAATGTCGAAATGCTCGCGAGCTGTGGCTCGCGCAGCGGATTTGGACCGGCCCATCCGTTTACCCTACAACCTGGGCGCCGCCGTCAGCGGTGTTCCTCAAACGTGAATGATGAGTTCGCCGCATGGGATGAGGAACCAGCCATCCGGGGATTCTCCCCACTGCCGCCAGCCATCGGCCATGCGCTCCAGTGCGGCGCTGTCGGCGAGGCCGCGCTCCAGGCTCTGCTCGGCGAAGCCCGAACTGAGGACGCGCTCGGCCCACGCGCCTGCATGCCGGTGTCGTTCGTCTTCGGTGGCGTACAGCCAGTTCGACGACGACGCCTCCACGTTGGTCAGTCCCGCCTCGTGCGCCCATGCGAGAAGGTGGCGGCCGGCGTCGGGCTCCGCCCTGTTGCTGCGGGCCAGGCGCTGGTAGGTGTCCATCCACTCGTCAAGCTCCGCCCGGGGCGGGTACCAGGCCATGGCATGGAAATCGGCTTCGCGAATCGCGATGATTCCGCCAGGGCGGGTGACGCGCCGCATTTCCCGCAGTGCGGCCACCGGGTCGGTGAGGTGCTGCAGCACCTGGTGTGCGTGGACTACGTCGAAAGATTCATCGCCGAAGTCGAGGTCGTAGACGTTGCCGGTGCGGAACGTGAGGTTCGAAAGGCCGGCGTAGGTTTTCTCAGCGAGTGCGACGACGTCCGGCGAGCGGTCCGTCCCCACCACCCGCCCGGGGTCGAGGGCGGCGGCGAAGTCTGCCGTGATGCTCCCGGGCCCGCAGCCGACGTCGAGCAGGTCCATGCCCGTTGCCAGGTGATCGAGCAGATAGGCCGCCGAGTCAGCGGCCCGTCGGGCGGAATGCGTGCTGGTGACGCTCGGGTGATGACCGTGTGAGTACACCTCGTCCAACATGTACGAAAGGTTACTCCGGCGCCCCTGCCACTGCGTGATGGCGCGCCTGGATGGTCGCTTCGGTGACTTTGCGCATCATGGCAGCCAGGAGTTCAACCTCTTCCGGAGAGAAGCCCTTCAACGACTGTTCGATGCCGCGGGCCAGCGGCGTGAAGAGTCGCGCACCGGTTTCGAGCGCCTTCTCCGTCATCTCGAGGTGAACCTGCCGCCGGTCAACAGAGCTGCGGGTTCGGCGCACATGGCCCGCATGGTCCAGGCGGTCGATCAGCGCCGTTGTGGCCGGCGAGCTCAGGTTCAGTTCCTGCCGGAGCGTTCCCGGCGTCACGGTGTTCCCCATCCGGACTGCACCCATCATGATGCCGAGCGCGTTGAGGTCGGTTCGGTGCAGGGAATCGCGGACGCTGACAGTATCAACGTAGCGGTCGGTCTCAACCGTGAACTGCTGCAGCAGGGCCATCAGTTCTCGCGGGGCAGTGGGGGACATGGCTCACCTCTCACGTCAAGATTAGGCCATCTGGCATATATCTCCATCATGGATATACTCTGCAGTAGAGATAACTCCAGAAAGGCTTCAAGATGTTCAGCAGGAAATGGGTGCGCGCCATTCTGCCCGCATTGATCGTGGTGGCGTGGCTGGTTGGCGCCGGTTTCGGCGGGCCGACCTTCGGGAAGCTCGATGAGGTCTCCAGTAATGACCAGGCATCCTTCCTGCCCGCAAGCGCGGAGTCCACCGAAGCCGGTGAGCTGCAGGAAGACTTTACCGACTCCGAGGCCGTTCCCGCCGTCGTCGTTGTTGAGGCTGAAAGCGAGATCCCGTCCCAGGGGCTGGCGGAGTACGAAGCGCTCGCTGACTCCCTCGCGGAGGTTGAAGGACTTGAAGCGGCGGCGGAAGGCCAGCCCGCCGTCGTCGGGCCCATTCCGTCCGAGGACGGACTGGCCGTCCAGTACATCGCGAGTGTGGCCGACGATGCCGAACTCGGCGAGGTGATCACCGAACTTCGCGCCGTGCTCGACGCCGAGCTGCCGGACGACGCCGTTGGTTACGTCACCGGGCCGGCTGGCTTCACCGCCGACCTGGTGGGCGCCTTTAGCGGCATTGACGGCATCCTGCTGGCGGTTGCGCTCTCGGCGGTCTTCCTCATCCTGCTCGCGGTGTACCGGGCGTTGGTGCTGCCGTTCCTGGTGCTGTTCACCTCGGTGTTCGCGCTCGCCACGTCCATCCTGCTCGTGTACGCATTTGCCAGCTGGGACTGGATAAAGCTGAGCGGCCAAAGCCAGGGGATCCTGTCCATCCTGGTGATCGGCGCTGCCACCGACTATGCGCTGCTCCTGGTGGCGCGGTTCCGGGAAGCGCTGACCGAACACGAGTCCAAGTGGGATGCCATGAAGGTGGCGTACCGCGGATCCATTGAACCGATCGTCGCCTCTGGGGCCACGGTGATCCTGGCCCTGCTGTGCCTGTTGTTCTCCGACCTCAACTCCAACCGGAGCCTCGGGCCGATCGCGGCCATCGGCATCGTGTTTTCGCTGCTGGCGGCGCTCTCACTCCTTCCTGCGTTGCTGCTCCTGTTCGGCAGAGCTGCGTTCTGGCCGCTCCGCCCGAAGGCAGGGAGTCACGCAGCCAGCGTGAAGGGTGCAGGCGTCACGGGGGTGGAGGGGCTCCGCGGGATTTGGAAGCGGATTGCGCACTTAATCTCGCGGCACGCACGGCCGGTGTGGATAGCGTCCTTCCTGGTGCTCGCTGCCGGTTCGCTTGGGCTGCTTCAGCTGCAGGCCAACGGAGTTCCACAGTCGTCTGTGATCCTGGCCCCGTCGAACGCCGTGGACGGCCAGGAGGCGCTGGCACGGCATTTCGACGCCGGTGCGGGCAGCCCGGTCACGGTCATTGCACCTGTCGCGTCGCAGGATGCGGTACTGGAGATCCTTGAAACACAGGAGGGCATCACGGAAGCGACCGTCACAGCGGACCCGGCTGGCGCCGTCGTCGTTCGCGAAGGAAATGTCCTGCTGCGGGCCACCCTGGATTTCCAGGCCGACTCCGCCGAAGCGGAGGACGCGGTACAGGAGCTCCGTACCGCGCTGGATGAGGTGAGCCCCGATGTGCTGGTCGGCGGCGTGACCGCCATCGCCCTGGACACCAACGTGACCGCGCAGGCAGACCTGGTGAAGATCATCCCGATCGTGCTGGCCGTCATTCTCGTCATATTGATGCTGTTGCTGCGCTCTGTGCTGGCACCGGTGCTGCTGATCGGCTCTGTGGTGCTCTCCTACGCCACGGCGCTCGGTGTGTCTGCGCTGGTCTTCAACAATCTGCTCGGGTTCGACGGTGCGGACGCCTCCGTTCCGCTGTTCGGGTTCGTGTTTCTCGTGGCGCTTGGGGTTGATTACAACATCTTCCTGATGACGCGGGTGCGCGAGGAATCGCTGCGCATCGGGACGAGGCCCGGAATCCTGCGCGGACTCGGCGTCACCGGTGGCGTGATTACCTCCGCGGGAATCGTCCTGGCGGCGACGTTCGCGGCGCTTGGTGTCATCCCGATCCTGTTCCTCGCGCAGATCGCGTTCATCGTCGCGTTCGGCGTGCTGCTCGATACCGTGATCGTGCGTTCGCTGCTGGTGCCGGCACTGGCGTACGACGTCGGGCGTGCCATCTGGTGGCCGTCGAAGCTTTCAAAGGATCTGCCAAAGCACGACGGCGGTGCGGCCCACCGCGCGTAGGTGAGCTAAGGCCGCCGGTCGAACGGTGAAAAACCCATTCGCTTGGTGAACCGGCGCTGCCACCCTATGCGGACGGCTCCGAGGACTGTGCCCCACAGCCCTAAGCCCCCGAACCCCAAGAGTAGGAAGACGCCGGTGGCAACGGCCCCCGGCTCGCCCGGGTTTGGTGTGCCCGAAAAAGCAGTTGCTCCAAGCACAATGCCTCCCAGGATGATCGCGACGCCGAACGCCAGCGTGCCAACCGGCCGGGAGAACGGGTGGAAGCTCTTCGGGTAGTTGGGGTGCGCCCAGGGAAAAGGTTCCTTCAAATCGGCCGGCACGTGGGTGTCCCATTGGCCCGGGAAGTAGAGGTCGCGGCCCACCCTACGCCGCCTCAGTAGGCAGGACGGTAAGGGCGCCGAGGTGCGCCATGAGCGTTGCGGTATCCACCGAGGGGTCTCGGTCCTGGTCCCCGGGCGAGCGGACGAACGCAACATCCCAGTTGCCGCCTTCTGCGGCCCGCACGAAGAAGTTTTTCTCCTCCGCCAACGTTGTGGACCCGAGATAAACGGCGCCTTCGGGGTGCTGGGCCACATTGGCGTCAATGATCTGCTTCAGCATGTCGGCATCAGTGGCCTCCGGTGACTTGACCACCGCGAACCACGTGCTCAGAACGGAAGGCTGCAGGAGAACCGAAACCTCCGGCGCCTGGAAGTACAGGGCAAATTCCAGCTTGGCAGCACCGAATAGGCCGACCTCAGTCCACCGCTGCCCAACGGCAAAGGCATACGCGAGGTATTCCGCCGCCGCGTTTGGCACCACAGCGTCACCCTCCACACGCACGAGCCCGCGCGCCAACAGCGAGGATGCACCGGCCGCCGTGAAGCGTTCTTCAGTCATATCGTCGCCTACTTTGAGGGCGTCCCGGGATTTGTCCGCGGACGCACCCTTCCCAAGTGAGAGCAGGAAGGCGATTTCAGCGATACCAAAACCGACGACGCCGGCTTCCTCGCCTGCGCCGGACAGGGGTATCTGTGCAGCGAGTTCAGTAGGTGCAGTGGTCACGGTTCTCCTCGGGAGGGCTTGTGCGTTGTTCGAAGTGTGTCAGAACTTCATCGGAGTTATTCAGGACCCGATCAGAACGGCCATAGGTCCTCAGCCGCTTCGGCAATGCCTTCTCCGACGTCCTGCAGGCCCTCGCCTACAGCTCCGGCGGCATCGCTCAGTGTCTCACCCGTCCAGTTGACCGCATCCCGGAAGACAGGGATGTGATCGTATGCCAGCTCGCCCAGTGCAAGACCACCTGCGGCCAGCCCGAGCGCCAGGTTGACCGGAGGGGGAGTGAACAGCGCTGCAGCACCCAGACCCGTCGTCAGACCGTGGAATGCAGCTCGGCCGTAGTTGCCCTGATGGAGGTCGCTGGCGATCGTCACTCCACCCAGGACGACGCCGAGCGGACCGAGGACACGCCCCGCAGCTCCCAGTGGCCCGGCGAGGGATCCTGCACCCCGGGCAAGGACTCCTTCCGGAATGAGGTTGCTTACCCGTTGGAGCTCATCAGCCCAGCCCGCCCCGCCGATGATGCCGCCGAGCCTGTTGAACAGCTGCCCCTGACTCGCTACGCGCAGCGCATCGTCGAGCGATGCGAAGCTTCCGCTCAACTGCAGGTGATTCAGGAGGCGCAGTGCCGTCACGGGTAGGCCGATGCGCCCGCGCCAGGAGTTGACCGTGGTGAACGCGCTGTACAGGCCATTCGCCGTCAGGCCCGCAGCCAGCGCTCCAAGCGGACCCAGAATCCCCGGCAGTCCGGGGGCGCCGGGGTCGGTCGGGCTCCCTGGTACGCCCGGGCCTCCCGGTGACCCGGGCGTACCAGGAGTGCCGGGACTTGCCGGCGTCGTCGTTCCTGTGTCGGAGCTGCTCGTGCCCTCTTGCTCGTCAGCATTCCGGCGCAGGTCTCTTGCGGCCGTACTAAGCAGTGTTTGTGTGCCGAGGAGCCGCGAGCGGTGGCCGGTGTTCCAGTCGGCGCGGAACCTGTCGGCATCATCGCCGCCCCAATAACCCGGGGTGTTCACGCGGGCGGTCACTATTCCGGTAAGGGAGTGAATGCGCTCCTGAGCGTCCTCGAAGTGCATTGCCAGGTCCCGTAGTTGCGCAACGTTAGCGCCAATCATTTCGCCGGCCATTCTTTTCCCCATCCCCATGTCCGTTGAGCCCTGCGTTGAGCCTAGGGCCAAAGCCCTTCCCGCGCGATGGGGAGAGCTGCCCACGCCTTCCCTCCGCGCCGGCCTGAGCTGTTTCGCTGCTGGCGCAACCGCCGACGTCGTGCGGGCAGGGATTGAAAAGCCCGGTATTACGGGGAAAGTTAGCGAGCGGATTTTGTACTTGAGTGAAGTGCGCTCAACTCTGGTTTGACACCGCGAGGGACCTGAGTACAGTTGAGTGCAGAACGCTCAATCGAGCGGAGACCCCCGTCTATTCCGGTAATTTGAGCCGCTGGCTACCCGAGCTGGTGGTTCGTCGAAAGGAAAACGCATGTCACGTGCAGTAGGTATTGACCTTGGAACAACCAACTCCGTTGTTTCGGTTCTTGAAGGTGGCGAGCCCACCGTTATCGCCAACGCAGAAGGCGCCCGCACTACCCCGTCAATCGTCGCGTTCTCGAAGAGCGGCGAAGTGTTGGTCGGTGAAATCGCCAAGCGTCAGGCCGTGAACAATATTGACCGCACCATTGCTTCCGTCAAGCGCCACATGGGTACTGACTGGAAGAAGGACGTCGACGAGAAGTCCTACACCCCGCAGGAAATCTCCGCGCGTATCCTTCAGAAACTGAAGACCGACGCCGAGAGCTACCTGGGTGAGAAGGTCACCGACGCCGTCATCACCGTCCCCGCGTACTTCAACGACGCTGAGCGCCAGGCAACCAAGGAAGCTGGC
This sequence comes from Arthrobacter sp. TRD_SC_6, assembly GCF_055361185.1. Taxonomy (NCBI): domain Bacteria; kingdom Bacillati; phylum Actinomycetota; class Actinomycetes; order Micrococcales; family Micrococcaceae; genus Arthrobacter; species Arthrobacter sp. TRD_SC_6. The sequence goes on along the minus strand of NZ_CM143953.1, from coordinate 155,675 downwards.
GAAATCGCGGGCCTGAAGGTTCTGCGTATCGTCAACGAGCCCACCGCTGCCGCGCTGGCATACGGCCTGGACAAGGGCAAGGAAGATGAGCTCATCCTGGTCTTCGACCTTGGCGGCGGCACGTTCGACGTCTCGCTCCTCGAAGTCGGCAAGGACGAGGATGACTTCTCCACCATCCAGGTCCGTTCCACGTCCGGTGACAACCGTCTCGGCGGTGACGACTGGGATCAGCGCGTAGTGGATTACCTCCTCTCGCAGGCAAAGGCCAAGGGTGTGGACCTCTCGAAGGACAAGATCGCCCTCCAGCGCCTCAAGGAAGCAGCTGAGCAGGCAAAGAAGGAACTCTCCTCGGCTACGTCCACCAACATCTCGCTGCAGTACCTCTCCGTCACCCCGGACGGACCGGTCCACCTGGACGAGCACCTGAGCCGGGCGAAGTTCCAGGACCTCACCAAAGACCTCCTTGACCGCACCAAGAAGCCGTTCAACGACGTCATCAAGGAAGCCGGAATCAAGGTCTCCGACATTGACCACATTGTGCTGGTGGGTGGTTCCACCCGTATGCCTTCGGTCGGCGAGCTCGTGAAGGAATTGGCTGGCGGCAAGGAGCCCAACAAGGGCGTAAACCCTGACGAGGTTGTCGCAGTTGGCGCCGCGCTGCAGGCTGGTGTGCTGAAGGGTGAGCGCAAGGACGTCCTGCTCATCGACGTCACCCCGCTCTCACTTGGTATCGAAACCAAGGGCGGCGTCATGACGCACCTGATCGAGCGCAACACGGCTATCCCCACCAAGCGCAGCGAAACCTTCACCACCGCGGATGACAACCAGCCGTCAGTGGCCATCCAGGTCTTCCAGGGTGAGCGCGAATTCACTCGCGACAACAAGCCGCTGGGCACCTTCGAGCTAACCGGCATTGCTCCGGCACCCCGGGGAGTCCCTCAGGTCGAGGTCACCTTCGACATCGACGCCAACGGCATTGTTCACGTGTCCGCCAAGGACAAGGGCACCGGCACCGAGCAGTCCATGACCATCACCGGTGGTTCTTCGCTCTCCAAGGAAGACATCGACCGCATGGTCCGTGACGCCGAGGAGCACGCCGCTGAGGACAAGGAGCGCCGCGCGGCCGCTGACACCCGTAACGGTGCCGAGCAGTTGGCGTACTCCACGGACAAGCTCATCGCCGACAACTCGGACAAGCTGCCTGAAGAGGTCAGGACCGAAGTCCAGGCGGACGTCGACGCCCTCAAGAAGGCGCTGGAGTCCCAGGACAACGACGACGAGGTGAAGGCAGCATTCGAGAAGCTGCAGGCCTCCCAGTCCAAGCTGGGCGAAGCGATCTACGCTCAGGCACAGGCAGAAGGCGCAACCGGTCCGGGCGCAGCACCGTCCGGTGAGCCATCCTCTGAGGAGACCAAGGCCGACGACGAAGACATCGTCGACGCCGAGGTTGTCGACGAAGACGAGAAGAAGTAATTATGCCGCACCACGGAAACGAAGAAGAGCACCAAGAGCCGGTCAGCTTCCGGGACAATCGGAAGATCGACCCGGAGACTGGCAAGGTCCGTGGGCGCAATGACACCGGTGACTCGGCTGGCTCGGACACTCCTGACCCGGCACCCTCCGCGGGTGCCGGGCAGGAGCCCGACGCCGGAACCGAGTCCCACGCACCCGCCGCAGATGCAGCCGGCGACGGCGACGCACTCGCCCAGGCTGAGGCGATCCTGAACGAGGCCGGAGCCGAAACTCCTGCCACCGATGCGGAAGCCGAGCTCCGCAACGACCTACTCCGGCTGCAGGCGGAATACGTCAACTACCGCAAGCGCGTAGAGCGGGACCGCGACGTTGCACGGGATATGGCAGTCATCGGAGTGCTGAACTCCCTGATGCCGGTTCTCGACGACATTGATGCCGCCCGCCAGCATGGCGACCTGGCTGATGGGCCGTTCGCGGCGATCTCCACAAAACTGGAGAACGCCCTGAAGACCTACGGCTTGAGCCGTATTGACGAGACCGGCGTGGAGTTCGACCCGAACGTCCACGAAGCCCTGATCCAACAGCCAAGTGCCGACGTCCAGTTCGACGCCGTCAGCCAGATCCTTCGCGCGGGCTACAAAAAGGATGACCGAGTGCTGCGAGCAGCCCAAGTGATTGTTGCTGTTCCTGAGTAGCTGATTCCGTGGTCCCCTCCGAACGGGGGCAACGAAATTCCGAGACTCGCAGAGCTCGCTTCGGAATTTTAAGCCCCCTTCCTCGGAGTGGACCGCGGCCAGGCTTCCAACGAACAGGGCAACGGACGTAGTTAACAAGGAGACGCTGAATGGCAAGTCAGGACTGGGTCGATAAGGACTTCTACAAGATCCTTGGTGTGCCTAAGGATGCCTCCGGCGCCGACATCAAGAAGGCTTACCGGAAGCTCGCCCGCAAGCACCACCCTGACCAGAACCAGAGCACGGGTGGGTCAGACAAGATGTTCAAGGACATCTCCGAGGCCTACTCAGTCTTGTCGGACCCGGAGGAACGCCAGCAGTATGACGCCATCCGCGCCATGGGCGGCGGTGCCCGGTTCACGGCCGGCGGGGCTGGCGGTCCGGCGGGGGGAGCAGGGTTCGAGGACGTCTTCGGCAACCTGTTCGGGCAATCCGCCGGGCGCCAGCGCCGGGGCGGCGCAGGTTTCGGCGGGGGCGGCGGGAACATTCCGCCTGAGTTCGCCGACCTGTTCGGCAGCGGCAGCGGGTACCCGCAGGGCGGGGGATTCCCCGGCTACCAGCCACCTTCGCGCAAGGGCGCGGACCGCACGGCATCCACCAGCATTTCCTTCGCAGGGTCAATCCGTGGGACAACCATCGGCCTTCGTGAACCGTCTGGTGAGGTCATTGACGTCCGGGTTCCCGCTGGAATCCGTGATGGCCAGAAAGTCAGGGTCCGCGGAAAGGGCCAACCCGGAGCAGCAGGTGCTGGCGATCTGATGGTCGCCGTCAACGTCAAGCCCCACCCGTTCTTCCAGCGCGACGGCGACAACATCCGCGTTCACGTCCCGGTCACCTTCCCGGAGGCCACACTCGGTGCGCAGATCGAGGTCCCCACGCTGGAGGGAGAAAATGTGAAAGTGAAGGTACCGGCGGGAACGCCGTCGGGCCGCACGCTCCGGGTCAAGGGGCGCGGGGTCAAGACTTCGAAGGCGACCGGTGATTTGCTGGTGACCATCGACGTCGTCGTACCCCAGAATTTGAACAAGGACGCCGAGGCAGCCGTGCAGGCTTTCGCCGAGGCTACGAAGGACGCTGACCCGCGCGGCAACCTCGCCGAGAAGGCGCGGCTCTAGTCCCGAAGGAGGGTTGCATGACCGTCGACATGAACATGCCGATCTACGTCATTTCGGTGGCCGCGGAGTTGGCGGACATGCACCCCCAGACGCTGCGTCAGTACGACAGGCTGGGCCTGGTGATTCCCAGCCGGGCACCGGGGCGCGCACGCCGCTACTCCCAGCGCGATGTAAACGTCCTCCGGGAAGTCCAGCGGTTGTCCCAGGAGGGTGTGTCCCTCGAAGGCATCAAGCGCATCCTGGAACTGGAGAACCAGGTGATGGCCCTCCAGCACCGCGTGCAGGAGCTCACAAGTGAACTGGCCCAGCGGCGCAGCTCCGAGACCAGCCGGGTGTTCGCGGCGGGTCTAGCAGGCGACGTCGTCACCCTGGCCCGCGGTCAGCGGCCGCGTCCCAGGAGCCAGGCACTGATGATCTGGCGGGCGGAGGGCAACCGCTCTTAGCGAAGATTGGCCCTCCAATCCCGTCGGGAGGCGACAAAAACTTCCTGGCACGGCACACTTGATGTATGCCTGATTCAGACTTCACCGACGCCGCCGGGACACTGTTCGAGCTCCTCCTGCTCGTCGGAGCCGGGCTGGGCATACTCTTCATCGCAGCAGTTGCAGGCACCTGGCTGGTGGTCCGCAGGGTTCGTAAGTCGGGCGTGCTTCGCCGCCGTATCCAGCGCAGTTCCAGCAGGATGCGCTCGCTATCGGTGGATCCGGCGTCACGCGAGCTGGCGAAACTCAGACTTCAGCTGGAACGCTCAACCGATGCAACCCGCCGGTCCGTCCAGGCGGCGCTCGCACAGGGAGTCCCGGGAGGTGAGCTTGCGGCAACCGCGGAGGACCTGACGCGTGCCGAGGCCGTCCTCTGTGAACGGATTGCACTCGCCGAACGCGAACCGAACCGGGCACTCCGCGAGGAGCTTGCGCGCAGCATCAGCGGTCAGGTGGGCACACTGTCGACCCTCTCCGCGGACCTCCGCCGTACCCTGCTTGAGGTTCACAACGTCTCCGGCACCGCGCAGGTGAACCGGGCAACATCCCGCCTCGCGCTTGAGATCGGTGCGCTGCAAACGTGGAGCAACACTTACGGTTCCAGCACCAAACGGGCCTGAAGCCGTGTCCGTCAGACGTCGAATTTCCCGCATCATTTCTGCCCGCCGCAACGCCATTGAACCGGTCGATCCCATCACTGCGATCGACCAGTCACAGCGCCACCAGGAGCAGCAGTTGGACCTGGCACGCCGGAGCGTGGCTGATCTCGCCGCGGTGCGCCACCGGGTGGACACCCTCGTCCGCCAGGCCACTGCAGACCTGGAGGAATCCAACCGTGCCGCAGAGTTCGCGGTTTCAAGGAACGACGACGACGCTGCCCGGGCCGCGCTCAAACGCGGCATCGAGGTGCGCAAGAGGCTCGAAACCCTCACCAGCCAGCGCGACGACGTCGACCGTCAGGTCCGGTCACTCGAGGCTGACCTGTACCGGCTTGAGACAGCCCTGCACGAGAACTCGATCCGCTACCAATCCATGAAAGCACAGCACGGTGCCACCCAGGCTGCGTTGAGCATGGAGGGGGCTGTGTCCGCAACTGCGGGAAGCAGCCTCGAGGCTGCGCGCGCTGCACGGGAGGCGGAGCAGGAGGCCAGGCGGCTCCGCCATCAGCAGGCCGCCCGGGAGGAACTTGCGTGGGCTGACCCCAATTCGGGCAAGCTGGACCGCGCTTTCGAGGAGTTCGAGTCCCTCGAGGAGACCGACCGGGAACTGCGTGAACTCAAGGCGCGGACCAAGGACTCGCGCCCCGGGCGTTCCTGAGCCTGCCGTGAAGGTCTAGCACCACCCCTGAGCGCACTTTATCGCCTTCTACCGCGCTGATTCACCGATTACCTGCGCACTCAACGGGTGACTCACGCTGACCCCGGTTGCTACTGTCGGTCGATGAGCGAATTCACAGGAGTGCGGTTCCTTATAGTCGGTGCCACAGGCGAGTTGGGTTCGCGTATCGCGCGCGAACTCAGCGCCAGGGGCGCGGAACTTCTGCTCTCCGGCCGGGATGGTGACAAACTCGCCGCACTCGCAACCGAGCTCGGCGCAGAATCGGTCAGAGCTGACCTGACCCTGCCGGCCGGGCCTGCCGCAATCGCCGATGCGCTCAACGGTTCCTCACTGGACGGCGTTGTGTACGCGGCCGGCGTGGTGGCCTTTGGGGGACTGACCGAGCTCGACGACGACACCCTCGACGAACTGCTGCTCACCAACTTCATCGGATACGTCCGCCTGGTCCGTGCGCTGGCGCCAATAATGAACAAAGACGGGCTGTTTGTGCAGCTCAGTGCAGTGGTCGCCGAAAGCCCGACCGCGGGAATGGCTGCCTACTCGGCAACCAAGGCCGCGTTGAGCGCGTTCGGCAAGGCTGCATCCCTCGAGCTGCGGCGCAGCGGCATACGGGTGCTCGACGTACGCCCGCCACACACCGAGACCGGATTGGCCACGCGTCCCATCGACGGTGAGCCTCCCCGTCTTCCGCAGGGCAAGGATCCCGACGCCGTAGCCCGCAGGATCGTTGATGCGATGGTGGGCAGGGAGCGCGACCTTCCGTCGTCGTCGTTCAGCTGAGCAGCCTGGCGCAGCGGCTACGAAGGCTGCATTGTGATGTTTACGATGCGGGCAACATGTTGGTCTATCCGGGTGCCGGGTACCCTTTTGGCTATCCGAAGGGTCACGATTCCGTGGCACGCTGCCCACAGCAACTCCGCCGCTGACTCTGCGTCGTCGGACCTGGTGTTCGGCACAACAACGCTGACTAAAGCGTCGAATGACGCACGCATTTCGGCCGGAGTGTCCGCAGTCGCGAACCGTGCTGTGGTGGGTAAGACAAACATTGCCTCGTAAAGCCGCGGATTGCTCAAGCCGAAGTCAACGTAACGGCAGCAGAGCTCCTTCAGGGGAGACGGCGGTTGTGAAGCACGCACAGAATGGATCTCCTCCGTGAGTCTCACGAAACCTTTCACTGCAATTGCGCGGATCAGCTCGTCGCGACTGGAGAAGTGCTGATAGATGACGGGCTGGCTGAACTCAATTTCATCGGCGACACGGCGCGTTGTCACCGCGTCCCACCCCTCGGACTCTGCGATGTCCAGGGCGACCGCAAGGATGAGTTCACGTCGTGCTGCGAGTCGCCGTTGGCGTTTGTCGTCGGTTCTCGGGGCTTCGACGTTGTTCATGCGGCGAGGAGAAGCGCGCTGGCTACGAGCATTGACGCTGCCGTGGACCCATGAATGCCGATTGCTGCGCCCCTCGACCCGCCGGCCTTCAGGATCATCACGGCATCGCCTAGAGGAATGATGGCCGCTGCGGCGAGTACCCAACCCAGCACTGTTCCGGGTGCAGTGATGACCACAACGCCTGCAACAACCCCCATTGCGAGGTCACGGAGGCCCTTCACCCGTAGCCAGTCCGTCGCTTCAGAGTGCGGGATTACCGGTAGTCCGAAGTTCGCGGCCATCGGCCGCGGCACGGCTAGGTAGAGCACTCCGATGGCGAAAATACCGACACCGGAGATGATCGCGATTATTGTTCCCGCTACTAGCACTGCTACTCACCCCGTCGTATCTCTTTCAATGAAAGAAATTCTATCAGCGATAAGTTGAGGCAGTAACGGGCTGTTATGAACGCTCATCGACCCGCCCTCCGCGAAGGCCGATCAGCGGAACCGGCGCCCCTGGTCACGGCGGTTGGCCCACAGCGCGAGGGCACCCAGCAAAACCGTCCAGGCCGTGATGCACAGCAGGGTCGTGGCGTGCAGCCCGTCACCGCTCAGCGCGAACACCGCCAGATCCCGCGCCGCCCGTGAGGGAAGGAACAGGGAGAACGTGTTCAGCCATTCCGGGAACAGGAACGGCGGCAGCATCATTCCGCCCGCAAACGCCAGCGGGAAGAACACCACCTGGGTCACCGCAATGGCTACCTTCGAGGTGCATAGGTACCCGATGAACAGGCCCAGCGCCAGGAACGGCAACCCGCACAGCAGCCACACGAGCACCGACATCGGCACCCGCCACAACGGCAGGGTCCCATTAGCGAAGGCCTCGGGTGCCGAGGTCAGCAGCCCGCCGAGGATCAGCACCGGAATCAGGGACAGCAGCGCGAACAGCATGGCCGTCAGCGCCCGGGCCACAGTCGACGGGAGCGGGCCCACGGGAAGCGTCCGGACGTAGGTGGTCCACGGATTCTGCCGGTCTTCAGCCACGCCGATCCCATAGTTGAACAGAAACGAGCTCATCACCCCGAACAGTGCCAACTGGGCCACGGCGGCAAGGGAGGCAGTAGGGCTCTCGACAACGGAGGACTGCGGCACCACGAAAAAGAGCAACGCGAGCGCAGGAAAGATGACCGACGAGATCACCGCCACCGGGATGCGGAGTTGCTCAAGGACCTGCGCCCTCGTGTGGGTGCGGATCAGCGAAATGGGGCCGGGCGCGGTCTGCGTGTTCATGCATGCTCCTGTGAGGTCAGTGCGAGGAAAGCTTCTTCGAGGCTTGCGCCCCGGACTTCGAGCTGGCTGAAAGTGACGCCGCTGTGGACCAGTTCGCGGACGGTCGAGTCGGCGTCGTGCGTGACGATGGTGAGGCGGCCGTCGTCGTCGGCTGAGAGTTCGGTGGCGTGGAATGAAGTGAACGACGACGGCGGCAGGTCCGTCCGGAAGGAGACCTTGCTTACTGCCACGCGGCTACGGATTTGGTCGACCGTTCCGTCCGCGATGACCGAGCCGCGGTCCATCACCACAACCCGGCCGGACAGGGCCTGGATCTCTTCGAGGTAGTGGCTGGTGATGAGGAGCGTCCCGCCTGAGCGACGGTACTCACGGAGGCTGCGCCACAGCGTTTCGCGGGCGTCGACGTCGAGGCCGGTGGTGGGCTCGTCGAGGATGACGAGTTCGGGCCGGCCAACCAGGGCGAGTGCCACCAGGAGCCGCCGCTGCTGGCCGCCGGAGAGACCGCCGCACTGCTTGCTCGCGGACTCCTCAAGGCCGAAGTCCGCGAGCAACTGACCACTCGGGACGGGGTCCGGGTAATGGGCGGCTACGAAGTCGACCGCTTCCAATACCCGCAGCGTCTGCGGAACAGCTGTAGCCTGCGGGGTGATCCCTAACCGCAGGCGTGATGCCGGGTCCCCGGGGCTGCCGCCGAACAGGGTGACAATGCCGGAATCGGGCCGGCGGAGGCCGCAGAAGAGGCTGATCAGCGTGGACTTGCCGGCACCGTTAGGCCCGAGGAGGCCAACGGATTCTCCGGGGTGGATCTCCAGCGACACTGAGTCGAGGGCCGTGGAGCCACCGAACGTCTTGGTGACGGAATCCGCGGTGGCAAGTGCCGCCGTCGTACTGGTTGAGGTTTGCGGAGATGTTCCAGCAAGGGGTCGGGAGGTCATGGTTTCTCCGTGAGTTGTGCCGAAAGGAGTTCGTGGAGCGCCTCGCGGTACGCGGCGTAGGCAGCCTTTCCGGCCAGCGTTATGGACACGTATGTTGCAGGCGTGCGCCCCTCGATGGTCTTCGAGACGGCGATGTAGCCGGCGTCCTCGAGTTTGCGGAGGTGGGTGGAGAGATTGCCCGCCGTCATGTCCAGGATTCTCTGCAGCTTGGTGAAGGCGATGCTGTTGCGTTCGCCGACCTCGTTGAGGGTAGTAATCGCCCGGAGGCGGGATTCGGCGTGGATTACCGGGTCTAGGTCAGGCATGTGCAAACCCCGGGCGGTTGCGCTGGTGCTTCTGGCGGAGGAATTCGACGGCTGCGCCCACCAGGAACCCGCCGGAACCGAAGATGAAGAAGACGGTCAGGAAATGGTCGGTGCCGCTGAGGAGGGCAACGAAGTCAACCACGAGGAACCACACGCCCATGGCCACCTGGGTGACGTCATTGAAGGTGGTGCCACCGGTGATGTACATGAGCCCGACCACCAGGACGGCGATGCTGTTGATGAGCATGCCGCGTGTCCAGAAATCGTCGACGGTGCGGCTGATGGTGGCGCTGAGAATGCCGACCACCGCGAATCCAAGAAACCACCCGACGCCGTACACGGAACCGATGAAGGCTGAGTGTCCGCGGATTCCGGTGCTGTGGCGGGTGGCCAGCACGATGGTCGCGACGATGCCCAGCGACATGACCGCGGCGGCGAAGGACAGCGCGGCGAGGTACTCCAGGTTGAGCCATCCGAAGCGGGAACCGTGCAGTGCCCCAAAGCCGAGCAGCCATGTGATGCCCCAGATCAGGTAGAGCAGCGGACCGCTGGGGCTGAGTTGTTTGCGGGCCTCGGTCTCGGCATTGGTGACGAGGGACAGGGCGCGTTGAAGGTCGAGGGTGTCGTCGTCGGTGTGAGGCAGGTCCGGATTACGGTTCATGCAAACTAGTTTGTACTACAAAGTGGTTTGTGGCAAGAGTTGCTGTTGGCGACAGTTGGCGTGGTCGCCCGGTACTGTCGGCTTCATGGCGATTGAACCTGAAACCAAAGACTGGACCTGGGTGCTTGATAAACCCTGTAGCGAATGCGGCTTCGAAGCTGCTGACAATGCTCCCGAGACAGTTGCCCAAAGTGTTCGCGCGGACCTCCCGCGGTGGCAGGCGGTCCTGGAGCGCACAGACGTGCGGAACAGGCCCGACGCCGGCACCTGGTCCGCGCTCGAGTACGCGGCCCACGTACGCGACGTCTACGCGCTGTTCGCTCAGCGTACGGAGCTGATGGTCAGCGAGGTTGATCCTGAGTTCGAGAACTGGGATCAGGACCGCACCGCGGAAGAGAAAGACTATGCGGGGGAGGATCCAGCTAAAGTTTCAGCCGAACTGACGAATGCGGGTGAGGAGTACGCGGCCCTGCTTGAGAGCGTGGAGGACTGGGGCCGAACCGGCCGCCGAAGCAACGGCTCGCGCTTCACTGTGGCGTCCCTCGCGCAGTACGGCCTGCACGACGTCGTCCATCACCTTTCCGACGTGCGCGGCTGACCGGCACGCCCGTTCGAGAGTGCAGTCTGTAGAAGATTTGCTCCAAGTGTCCTTTTGCCCGTATCCCGTACGTCGTGCTGTATATCAACCGACAAGAAGGAGTCATGGTGGAGTACATGCTATTCATCTGTAGCGATCCCTCAGCGCCGGAATATGTGGCTGCCGAGGACAACATCGAGGAATGGGGGGCTGAGATGGACGCGCGGGGTATAGCCCGCCACGGTGACCGGCTGCGACCCGTGGAGGACGCAACTACCGTCACAGTCCGTGGCGGTGAAGTGGTGGTGACCGACGGGCCGTTTGCCGAGACCAAGGAATGGGTTGCGGGCTATGACATCATCGCCTGCACCGACCTCGACGAGGCCATCGAAGTTGCGTCGAAACATCCCATGGCACGCTTCGGCAAGATTGAAATCAGGCCAGTATGGCCGCTCGGAGAGTAGCCGTCCCCACCGAAGCCGTCACAGATGGTTCCGGGAGGGGTGAAGTGGTGTCTGCACTGACGGACGTGCAGACGGCGCTCGCACGGGCCTCGACCACCGAGACCGCGCGAATCACTGCAACGCTCATCCGCGTCACGGGTGACTGGAGCCTTGCCGAGGATTGCGTCCAGGATGCCTTTGCAAGTGCCCTCACCGACTGGCCCGTACGAGGCATACCCCGGAACAGCGGGGCCTGGCTAACCACTGTTGCCAAGAACCGGGCGATCGACCGTTTGCGCAGTTCTGCCACCGAAAAGCGGGCAGTGCGTGAACTGGCGATCCTCATCGAGCCTGATGAACCGGCGGACGACCCCACAGGGAACCCTGCCGCGGACGATGACCGGTTGCGCCTTATCTACACCTGCTGCCACCCGGCGCTTCCGCTCGACGCCAGGGTTGCCTTGACCTTGCGCACGGTCGCCGGGCTCTCCACAGGGGAGATCGCACGGGCGTTCCTTGTCCCGGAAGCAACCATGTCGAAACGGCTGGTCCGTGCCCGTGCCAAGATACGGAACGCCGGGATCCCTTACCGGGTACCGCCGCCGGAGCTCATCTCCGAGCGGACAGCTGGGATCCTGGCGGTGCTTTACCTCATGTTCAACGAAGGATATTCCGCCACGGGCAACGACACCTTGATCCGTGAATCCCTTGTCCGGGAAGCAATTCGTTTGACCCGGCTGTTGATTGTCCTGCTCGGCGGATCCCCCCAGGAATCGGAAGCGTCCGGCCTCCTGGCGCTCATGCTCTTCCACCACGCGCGCAGGGATGCCCGGACAGACGCCGCAGGCGATCTGGTGACTCTGGAAGAGCAGGACCGCCGATCATGGGACAGGGCTGCGATCGAGGAAGCGGTAGCGGTGCTCGCAAAGGCCGAGCAGACCGGCGTCGCACGCCGTTCCCGGCCCGGAAGCTACCGCGTCCAGGCCGCCATTGCCGCCTGCCATATGATCGCCCCGGACTTCGGCAGCACGGACTTCGCGAGGGTGGCCCGGCTATACGAGCACCTCGGACGAATTGCCCCGTCGCCGGTTATCGAGCTCAACCGTGCCGTCGCCGTCGCGATGTCTGAGGGGCCGGAGGCGGGCCTCGAGCTCATGAATCGGCTGGCGGGGGAACGGGCCCTTGAAGGGTATTACCTTCTGCCTGCGGCCAAAGCTGACCTGCTGCGGCGTCTGGGCAGAATGACGGAGGCAAACGGCGAGTATCAACGGGCCTGGGAACTGGCTCCGTCGGAAGTTGAGCGCCGCTTTCTTGGCCGGCGCCTGTCCGAAACAGGCTCCGGTCCCTCGACCTAATCCCAACTAATCAAAGACCGGCGCCCCACACCGGGTGCGGAGGAGAAACCATGAAACATTTGTTGTTGATTCCAATCGATAACGCGACCTGGAACGCGCTCTCTGAAGCCGAAATCGAGGCCATCATGCAGGCCCATAATTCATTGCATAAGGAACTGAAGGCCACCGGAGAATTAGTGGAGTCGCATGAGCTGAGCGAGGAAGCAAAATTCGTTAGATCGGACGGCGGCAAATTCGCAGTAACCGACGGTCCGTTCATGGAGACCAAAGAATTCATCGCGGGGTTCTATATTGTCGACTGTGTGGACACGGAACGTGCGGTGGAGATCGCCGGCAAGTTAGGGGAAGCGGAACGATGGCCGATCGAAGTACGCCGAATAGACGCGTAGAAGTCACGGGAGACGAGTCCAAATATGAGTGATGAGTTTCTCCTCTCCCAATTGGCCAACGAACGCGCCCACATTCTGAGCGCTGTGGACGGGCTCACCGAGGCCGAGATGAACGGGCAGCTGGTCCCATCTGGGTGGACCATAACGCGCCTCCTCAACCACCTTGCGTACGACGACGAAATGTTCTGGATCTCAGCAGTCCTCGGCGGCGACCCCAGGGCGATCGAGGCCCTTCACGACGGGTGGTCATCCGAGCCGATGACGGGCGCCGAAGCTGTCAGTCTTTACAAGTTCGAGATTGAACGGAGCGACGAGGTTCTTTTGAAGACTGACCTGTCTGCCGCTCCGCGCTGGTGGCCGCCTGCGAACGAGTTCGGTGGGCCGCCGATGCAAGATGGCCGCGAAGTCGTCTTTCGTGTGCTGGTAGAAACATCGACCCACGCGGGCCACCTCGACATCGTGCGTGAGCTGATCGACGGGCACCAACACCTCGTCGTGAACTGATATTGATCGTCCCTCTGTCCGCCGTCCACCCGCCCGTGGCTACTGCAGCGGCACCCGGCGGTAGGCCAGATCGAAAACCAGCCGCCCGGCGTCGTGCGCCTTATTCTCGAAGCTGGTGAGGACGCGCCCCTCGAAACGGGGAGCCCACCCGCCAAGGGTGTCCTCGCCCTCGTGGTCCCGCGCGGTTCCGGCCTTATCTCGCCCGTCGCGGAGTGGCGCCCCACCCACCTCATGCTCGACGCCGCTTTCCCAGACATGGGTGAGGGGGCTGTGCGCACCCGTGCGCTCGCCGTCGTGCAGGTTCTCGAACAGGGCGGAAGCATTCGCAACGTCGCGCATCTGGAACGCGTAGTCGGACCAGTCGGTGGCCAGGCGCAGAACCCCGCCCGGTTGCAGCACCCGTCCAGCGAGCTCGACGAAAGTGTCCTTGACCAGCCGCCGCTTGTGGTGCCGGGTCTTGTGCCAGGGGTCCGGGAAGAAGATCCACAGCTCTGCGACGGATGCAGGTTGGATCATGGTGGCGAGCGCCTCGGCTGCATTGACCTGGGCAACGCGGACATTCTTAAGGTCGCCCTGTTCAATGCGCAGCAGCGTCTGTGCCAGTCCCGGCTTATAAACCTCGAGGGCGAGGTAGTTGCGGTCCGGATCTTCGGCCGCCGCGTGAGCAACAGCCTCACCCAGGCCGGACCCTACCTCCACCACGAGGGGAGCCTCGCGCCCAAAGGAGGCAGCGGGGTCGTACTCCCACGCGGGATCCACGGACGTATCCGCCGCGGAGTTGCGCGGCACGTCGATAACCAGCCCGTCGGACAGCTCGGCCCACGCATCACGACGCCGGCCCTGCAGCCTTGAGCCGCGACGCACGAAGGAGACGGGCTGGGCGAGGCGGGGCTGGGGTTCAGGGTGCGTGTTCATCGGTACAAGCGTAGCGATGAGATGAGAGAGTGCGTGAGCTTCGTTGGGACTCCAGCTATCCCTGTGCCCCGGCGAGTTCCGCGATCCGGGCTACGGCAAGCTGCGCGTAGAGGGCCGTGCCGTCGGCGAGGATGCCGTCGTCGAACGCTGCGTAGGGCGAGTGGTTGAACGCCGTACCCGCCGGATCCACGCCCGGTTCGACGGCGGAGAGGAATACAAAGTTGCCCGGAACGGCCGCAAGGACCCGCGAAAAGTCCTCCGAGCCGCTGATGGGGTTGACGAGCTGCGTGTAGCGTTCGCCGCCGAACAGCTCGCTGACGTGGCGCTCCACATTTGAAGTTTCCATCGGATCGGTGACGGTGAGTGGGTACTCGGTCTCGTACTCCACGGTGGCGTGCAGTCCGTGAGCCTCGGCAATACCCTGAACCAGCCGCGGTGCCGCAGCCCGCATCAGCTCGCGGTTCTGGTCCGAGAAAGTCCGGACAGTCGCTTCGATCCGCGCTGACTCGGGGATGATGTTCCGCTTGGTTCCCGCCTGCAGGAGGCCGACCGTGAGCACCACGGGGTCGAACATGTCGAACTGCCGGGTGACCATGGTCTGCAGGCTGGTCACGATCTCCGCCGCGACGGTCACCGGGTCCTTCGCGCGGTGAGGTGCGGACCCATGGCCGCCCGCGCCAAGCACCGTCACGAAGAGGCTGTCCGACGCCGACATCAGCGTCCCCGGCCGGCTTGCGAACATGCCGCCAGGCAGCAGCGAAGACATCACGTGGATGCCATAAGCGGCATCCGGCCTGCGTCCGGCGGCCTCGAGCACGCCTTCGCGGATCATCACGCCCGCGCCGTCGAAACCCTCCTCGCCGGGCTGGAACATGAGTACGACGTCGCCAGCGAGTTGGTCCCGCCGGTCGGCCAGCAGCCGCGCGGCTCCGGCGAGCATCGCCGTGTGGAGGTCGTGTCCGCACGCGTGCATGGCGCCGTCGATGGTCGAGGTGTAGGGCACGCCCGTCTGCTCCTGCACAGGCAACGCGTCCATATCGCCGCGCAACAGGACCACCGGTTTCTGCTCACCCGTGTAGGGAGCGTTTCCCCTGAGGACCGCAGTGACCGACGTCGTCTCCGTCCCGAGGGAAATTTCATATTCGAGCCCATCCAGCGCCGCAAGAACCTTCTCCTGGGTGCGCGGAAGGTGCAGGCCGATTTCTGGTTCCTGATGCAGGCGATGGCGAAGGTCCGCCACTTCCTCCTGCAGGTTTTCGGCGTCGGAGCGGATGCTTGCGGCGGACATGGTGCCTCCTGCGGGTTGTCAGGTTGTGGTGCGGATGAGGGGTGATCATGCTCACACGCGCTCCATCTTCGCCGCCTCCCGTCGGGAGTGCAAGCTGCAGGCTGATAGACTGGTTCCACTTGCTTGCGGCTCTGTACCTGTATTTGTGTCGGATTTTCACCACAACTACAGGAACCTGCGGCCGCAGCCTGCGTCGATGAACGCATTCTTTTGTCCCGCACTATCTCCTGAGTTTGTGAGAGCGGTTGACACTGTCTGACTTTCCTTCGGCGGACTCTGAGCGCCAACCGGTGCCCAGGGAAGATGAGAAGAAAGTTCGTGTACTTTACATGACTACCTTTGCTGCGCTTGGCGTGCCCACAGCGCTCGTCCGTTCCCTCACCAACCAGGGAATCACCGAACCATTCCCCATCCAGGTGAAGACCCTCCCCGACACCCTGGCAGGACGCGATGTCCTGGGCCGCGGCCGCACAGGCTCCGGAAAGACCCTCGCCTTTGCGCTGCCCATGGTCTCCCGCCTGGCCGAGCGGGAAGCTGCGTACCGCCGCAAGCCGGGCCGCCCACTGGCACTGATCCTTGCTCCGACCCGCGAGCTGGCAACCCAGATCAACGCCACGGTGGAGCCACTGGCCAGCGAGCTCGGTCTGAACACCACCGTCATCTACGGCGGTGTGTCCCAGGCGCGCCAGGAGAAGGCGCTGCGTGCCGGCGTCGACATCGTCATCGCATGCCCCGGGCGCCTCGAAGACCTCATGAGGCAGAAGCTGGTCACCCTCGATTCGGTGGAGATCACCGTCCTCGACGAGGCTGACCACATGGCGGACCTCGGCTTCCTGCCGATCGTCAAGAAGATCCTCGACACCACGCCCACCGAAGGCCAGCGCATGCTGTTCTCGGCGACGCTGGACAACGGCGTGGACAAGATTGTCCAGCGCTACCTGTCCAACCCGGTCACGCACTCAGTGGATACCACGCAGGCTTCCGTGACCACCATGGAGCACCATGTGCTGCTGATCAACGACCAGACCCAGAAGAAGCAGCTGATCGTTCAGCTGGCGTCGGGGCAGGGCAAGCGCGTGCTGTTCATGCGCACCAAGCACCATGCCCGCAAGCTGGCAAAGACCCTGACCGACGCCGGCATCCCTGCCGTCGACCTTCACGGCAACCTTTCGCAGAACGCGCGTGACCGCAACCTCGCCGAGTTCTCTACCGGCGGCGTCCGCGTTCTGGTCGCTACCGATGTCGCTGCGCGCGGAGTGCACGTTGACGACGTCGAACTCGTGGTCCACGTCGATCCGCCCACCGAGCACAAGGCGTACCTGCACCGCTCAGGACGCACCGCCCGCGCGGGTTCGGACGGCACTGTTGTCACCATCACGCTGCCCGAGCAGAAGGGCGAAGTGCAGAAGCTCATGAAGGCGGCAGGCGTGAATGTCGGCGTCGAGAGCGTCACTGCCACATCCCCGCTGGTGATGAAGCTCATCGGTGAAACCGCTGAGAAGGTCGACCCACGCACGCGGGCAGCACTGATTGCCCAGCGCGACACTCAGGGTGCACCGGGTTCGTCCTCGGGAGCCAACGCACAGCGCAAGCGCGCCCGTCGCGCAGCGCCCACGGCCGGCGGTCGTGGCGGCCGCGGAGGGCGTGGCCGCGTAGCTACGGCAGAGCCCACGGGTAACCGCTCCGAGCGCCGCAAGGATCAGCCCCAGGCCCCGCGCTTCGGCGGCGACGGGGAACGCCGTCGTACCGCTGAAGGCGCCGCAGCCGGTGGAGGCGGCCGCACTCGCCGTCCCCGTTCCGCACGCTCAGGCGATGTAGTAGCGCACAGCACCAGCACCCGCGGCGGAAGCCAGGGGTCGCCGTCGGCCGGTGGCGGACAGCGCAGCGGCGGACAGCGCAGCGATGCGCCGTCGGGCCGTCCTGCAGCAGCCCGGCGATCGGGCCCGCGCCGCGCAACAGCGCCGGCGTCGAACGATCGCCGCAGCCGCTAAAGATCTGCGTAACGCCGCCCACCGAGCTGACAACAGCCGGTGGGCGGCGTTCTTTAACGGCAGCATCCAGTGTCTTTGCACCCCCGGTGGCGCCGTGCTAGGTTCAGCCGGAATCGGCAGGCTGTCTGCCAGCGAACAGGAGTGCATACATGGCCGAGCCAGCCGAATACACCAGCGCCGTCAACGCCGTCATCTGGCCCGGTTTCATCGGGACCACCGTCCCCACCTGGCTCGAGCAGGCGCTGCTGCGTGGGCTGGCCGGCGTCGTCCTCTTCTCGCACAACATCGACACCTCAGACCCTCAGCAGCTCCCCGCCCTGTGCGCGCAGATCCGGTCGCTCAACCCGAACGCGATCATCGGCGTTGATGAAGAGGGCGGCACCGTCACGCGGTTGGAAGCGGCCACCGGATCCTCAGTCCCTGGTGCAGCAGAGTTAGGGCAGATCGACGACTACGAGGTGACCGCTGCCGTCGGCGTCACGTTGGGCAGGAGGGCGCGGGAGGCCGGGATCAACCTGTTGCTGGCGCCGGTAGCGGACGTGAACACCAATCCCTTGAACCCCGTCATCGGTGTCCGTTCCTTCGGTTCCGACACTTCCCTGGCCGCCCGTCACACAGCCGCGATAACGCGCGGCATTCAGAGCACGGGCGTGGGAGCCTGCGCAAAACACTTCCCGGGGCATGGTGACACAGTGACCGACTCGCACGTCGGGCTGCCGAAGGTTGAGTTAGGGCTCGATGAGCTGTCCGCCTCCCATATTCCGCCGTTTACCGCAGCGATCGACGCCGGTACCCGGGCGATCATGACCGCGCACATCGTGGTTCCAGAACTGGGGGAGCACCCCGCGACGCTCAACGCTAAAGCCATCGGGATGCTGCGCGGACTCGGATTCGATGGGGTGGTGGTCACCGATGCGCTCGATATGGGTGCCGTCCGGCACACCTACGGATCGGGGGAGGGGGCCGTGCTGGCGATGCTCGCGGGTGCTGACCTGCTGTGCGTGGGTAATCCGGCGAACGACGGCGGGTCCGTCGACGAGGCCGATTACCGCGAGGTTTTCGACGCTCTTGCATCCTCTTTGCAGAGCGGGCGGCTTCCCCTTGGGCGCCTCTTCGAGGCCGGGCAGCGGAGTGCGGACCTTGCCTCGTGGTCAGCTGGAGCTCACGACGACGGCCGCCCGGTGGACCTCGACGCGCTTCCCTCTGCGGTGCGCACCGATGGAAACGTGACCCTGCCCGACGGCGACGTCACGGTGATCGACCTCCGCCACACCGTCAATATGGCTGCCGGCGCGATGCCCGACGTCTTCTCGGCGGCGTTGTCTGAACACCGGCCCGTTTCCTACTTCACTTCCGGTGACCTCACGGCCGGCCACCCCGGGCCCCACGCAGGTGGCGCTGCCAACTGGACCCTGCCGACGTCGTCGGCCGTGGTTGCCATCGTGGACCGGGCAACGCCGGGGTCCGCGCAACACTCGACGCTCGCGGCGCTGTTCGCTGAACGGCCGGACCTCCGCTGCATCAATGCCGGGCTGTCCGTGGAACTGGAGCCGCCCACTGTTACGTGCTTCGGCGCTTCGCGTCCGGCGGCAACGGCGGCCGCGCGGGCGCTCGTGGGTGCTGCCGCGGGCTAACCAGTGGGCAATCAGGGTACGGCCCGCTGACATCATCGATCGATATCTTCCAGAGCGCGCGAACATGTGGTGACATCTAACGGATCGATCGATAATGACATGCCTGTAGGGAGATGGGGGCCCACTCAGGGCATCCCCTCATAGCGGCGCCGGACGAATGCGGGGAGAATGGACCCCATGAATGCAATCCTGAACGTCATCTGGCTCGTCTTCGGTGGAATCTGGCTGGCTATCGGCTACTTCATCGCCGGAATAGTGTGCTGCCTGCTGATCGTCACCATCCCGTTCGGCATCGCGTCCTTCCGGATCGGCGCTTACGCCCTCTGGCCGTTCGGGCGCTCGGTGGTTGACCGCGGGGGGCAGACCTATTTCTTCTCGACGGTGGGCAACGTGATCTGGGTGATTGTTGCGGGCGTCTGGATTGCCATTGGACACGTGCTCACGTCCATCCCGATGTTCCTGAGCATCATCGGCATCCCGCTGGGCATCGCCAACATCAAATTGATTCCCGTTTCACTCATGCCGTTGGGCAAGGAGATTGTGCCCTCCTACGGCACACGGGTTCCCCAATTGCGCTAAGGGGTCCAGGGTTTACTGACCGATCCCGCGGAGGAACTCCTCCATCAGCGGTCCACCCGAAATGGACCCCCGCTCGCCTTCCTCGACGAAGACTGCAACGGCCAGGTCGCCCTGCAGCGCCACAACCCAGGCGTGGGTCCGCGGTGGGTCCTCCGTGCCGAACTCTGCAGTGCCGGTCTTGGCGAGAATGGGTTCGCCGGGGACATCCGCGAGGAGTTGTGCTCCACCGACGGTAACGACGGCACCCATCATCTCGCGCAGCGCAGCGGCTTCCTCAGTGGTGAAGTTGCTCGCGGCGGGTTCGGTGGTCGCTTCCGCAGACGGCGTTGCCGAAGCTTCAGCCGAAGGTTCAGCCGAAGCGGACGACGACGGCGCCGCCTCGCCGTCCGCACCCCCTGCGAGGAGGGTGGGTGCAACGCGCTCCCCGGCGCCGACCGAAGCGGCCATGATGGCCAGTGAGAGCGGGGAAACGAGCAGTTCGCCCTGGCCGATCATGGAAGCTGCATGGGTTGTTCCGTCAGCTTCGGCCGGGACCGAGCCGAAGAAGGCCGGAGTGCCGATCGCTGTCTCGACACCAATTCCCAGATCCATTGCCGCAGCGGCCAATGCTTCCTGGGAAACGACGTCGCGCTGGGAAATGAAACCGGTGTTGCAGGACTGCGCGAGGGACTGCAGGAGTGGGATCTCGCCGGTGAATTCAGCGGGATAGCCCGGGACGTTATTGAATTCCCGCCCGTCCACCACGAGTTGCTCGGGACAGTCTGTCGGCGTTTCGGGAGTAAAGCCGTTACGGAGCAACGCCAGTGAGGTGGCGACCTTGAACGTCGACCCAGGCGGGTACTGGCCGAGGAGGGCGGTCTGGAGCCCTTCGCTGCCGGGACCGTTCGCCGCGGTGAGGATCTCCCCGGTTGACGGCCGGATGGCCACGATCGACGAGGCGGAAGGTTCCTCGGCCAGGACGTCTTCAGCGAGCGTCTGGAGCTGGGGATCGATGGTGAGTTCGAGCGGCTCACCGGCTGTTGGGGCCCTCTCGAACAGGACCTCGCTGGTGCGGGTTTCACCTTCTCCGGTGACTGCCTCGATCAGCAGCCCGGGGGAGCCCGCCAACTGCTCGTCATACTGCAGCTGCAAGCCGGAAAGGCCAGCGACATCACCGGCTTCGAGGCGACCCTCGGACTGTTCAATCAGCTCAGCTGTTGCGGCGCCGACGCCACCGAGCAGCTCACGGGCGAACGTGCGGGTTGGCGCGAGCGACATGGTGTCAGGGATGCCCACGGCACCGGGGATGGCCTCGATCTGCTCGTCGGATACCGGGCGGGAGTCATCATCACGGTAGACAATCGCTTCGACGAACGCCTGCTCACCGGCGCCGAGCACCTGTTCGGTGTAGGCGGCGGGATCGACATCCGTCAGTTCTGCGAGGGCAGCTGCCGAACTCTCAAACTCTTCAGCTTCGACCCGCGTCTTGTCGACGCCTACCCGGATGACCGGCCGGTCAGTGACAAGGACTTCGCCCCCAGCTCCGAGGATTTCGGCGCGTTCAGCGGGGGTGCGCGACACAGCGACGGCTGCATCTGCGCCGAGCCCGTCCACGGCGACAGAAGGATCCCAGGCCACCTGCCAGACGTCTTCCACGAGGGTGAGTTCGGCGCTGGTGGTGTAGGTCCAGTCCGATTCGCTTGAGTCGAGGTCCCACACATGCTCCAGTTGGGCGGTTGCGGTGTCCTCGCCCGTGGATTCGACGCCGGCAACCGTGACGGTGGGAGTGACGGGGTCAAGCGCAGCGGTGATTTCATCCAGCTGCGTGTTGACCTCTTCCGCGGCGGCGGAGCTGAAGGTGACAGCCCCTACATCGCCGCTGGTGAGGCCCTCGGCGAGCACCTTGGCGGCGTCCTCAGCGGTTGGCCCTTCGGGAGTGCAAGCGGTCAGGGCCAGCGTCATCGCAAGAGCGGCAGTGGTCAGAGCGGAAGTGGCGGTGTTTTTCCCCATGGCCCCCATTATGGCGTACCTGTCCGACTCTCCTGACCGCGCATACCATCAACGTATGAACCTCACCCGCGTAAATCTTGTCCCCGGATTCGCCGTCAGCCCGCAGGGTTTTGGCGGAATGGCGCTTACGGAGGTGTATGGCGGCCTGGACCCTCAGGACGCTCTCAGGACCCTCCATCACGCCGTCGACGTCGGCGTTTCCTTTCTCGACACCGCTGACGTTTACGGCGCTGGCAGCAACGAGGAACTCGTTGCGAAGCTTCTGGCGGAACGCCGAAGCGAGGTGGAGGTCGCCACGAAGTTCGGCATCCTGGGCAGTCCGTCCGCAGGTTACTCGGGTATCCGCGGAGATGCCGGGTATGTCCGTAGCGCCGCGGAGGCGAGCCTGCGCCGTCTCGGAACCGACGTCATCGACCTCTACTACCTGCACCGCCGGGACACCACTGTGCCCATTGAGGAGACAGTGGGCGCCATGGCTGAGCTGGTCGCCGCCGGCAAGGTGCGCCAGCTCGGGCTGTCGGAGGTGACCGCTGACGAGCTCGCGGCTGCATATGCCGTCCATCCCATAGCCGCGGTGCAGAGCGAATGGTCCATCTGGAGCCGCGACGTCGAGCGGCACGTTGTTCCCGCGGCTGCACGCCTTGGGGTCGGCTTTGTGCCCTATTCTCCGCTCGGCCGTGGCTTCCTGACCGGTACGGTGCAGGCCGATTCACTGGCCGACGGCGACTTCCGCCACCGGGTTCCCAGGTTCCAGGGCGATGCCATGGCAGCAAACGCCGCCGTAGTCGAGGCGGTCCAGTCTGTTGCAGTGGGAACGGGTGCGACGGCGGCGCAAGTGGCGCTGGCCTGGCTCGGCGCGCAGGGGCGAAAGTTTGGATTGCCCGTTGTCCCCATCCCCGGGACCCGCAAACCCGCACGTATCGACGAAAATATCGGAGCGCTCGATGTGCAGCTTTCCGAGGCGGATCTCGACGTGCTCGACGCCGCGGCGGAACTTGTTTCCGGAAGCCGCAGCGCCGACGCCAACTGGGTGTCGGAGGGGCGGGAGGGTTAGGCCAGCCTTGCAGGTTCTTGCAGCTTTCGCCTGAAGTGAAAACCGCTCCCAGTGGCGCTTCGCAAAAGTTGAGCGTAGTAGACTCAAGTAAGACTCATCGCCCGCACAGAGGAGGCCGCATGGACACCAAATTCACCACCAAGAGCCAGGAAGCCCTGTCCGCTTCCGCCATGAACGCTTCGACTGCGGGCAACCCCCAGGTGGAGCCGGCTCACCTGCTCAAAGCGCTGATGGACCAGCGGGACGGCGTAGCAGTAGCGCTCCTCACGGCTGCGGGTGCCAGCGCAGACAGCGTCAGCGTCAGGGCGAGCTCGGCAATCAAGGTGCTGCCGGCGTCGTCGGGCTCCTCCGTGGCGCAGGCACAGTTCTCGCGGCCCATGCTCCAGGTGGTGAGCGCTGCCCAGGAGGAAGCACAGTCTCTTGGTGACACCTTTGTCTCCACCGAACACCTTCTGTTGGGCATAGCCGACGACGGCGGTGCCGCCGGCCGCATCCTGCGCGAGGAGGGTGCGTCCAGGGAAGCGCTCCAAGCGGCACTCCCGGGCGTTCGCGGCGATCGGCGCGTACACTCACCGGACCCTGAGAACACCTTCCAGGCCCTCGCGAAGTTCGGTGTGGACCTGACTGAAATTGCGCGCTCCGGCAAGCTGGACCCGGTAATCGGACGTGACACCGAGATCCGTCGCGTGGTGCAGGTGTTGAGCCGGCGCACCAAGAACAATCCGGTCTTGATCGGTGAGCCCGGCGTCGGTAAGACCGCCGTCGTCGAGGGTCTGGCCCAGCGCATGGTCGCTGGAGACGTTCCTGAGTCGCTGCGCGGGAAGACGCTGATCAGCCTTGACCTTGGGTCGATGGTCGCGGGCGCCAAGTACCGTGGTGAATTCGAGGAACGGCTCAAGGCCGTGCTGGAAGAAATCAAGGCCTCAAACGGTCAGATCGTCACATTCATCGACGAGCTGCACACCGTTGTGGGCGCAGGAGCCGCCGAAGGTTCGATGGACGCGGGCAATATGCTCAAACCGATGCTTGCCCGCGGCGAGCTGCGCTTGATCGGCGCAACCACGCTGGATGAGTACCGCAAGAACATCGAAAAGGACGCCGCCCTGGAGCGCCGCTTCCAGCAGGTTTACGTTGGTGAGCCGAGCGTTCAGGACACCATAGGCATCCTGCGCGGGTTGAAGGAGCGCTACGAGGCGCACCATAAAGTTTCCATTGCCGACTCCGCACTGGTGACTGCGGCCACGCTGTCCAACCGGTACATCACCGGCCGGCAACTGCCGGACAAGGCCATCGACCTGGTGGATGAATCCGCTTCACGGCTGCGCATGGAAATCGACTCCGCTCCGGAGGAGATTGACCAGCTGCGGCGTGCGGTGGACCGGCTGACCATGGAGGAACTGGCGCTAGAGGGTGAGAGCGACGAGGCGTCAGTCGAACGCCTCGATGCACTCCGCGCCGACATGGCAGATCGGAAAGAGCAGCTCGCCGCGCTCAACGCCCGCTGGGAAGCGGAGAAGGCCGGGTTGAACCGGGTGGGCGACCTGAAGGCGTCGCTGGATGAGCTGCGCTCGCATGCTGACCGCGCCCAGCGCGAAGGTGACCTGGAAACGGCCTCGCGGATTCTTTATGGCGAGCTCCCGCAACTGCAGCGCGAGCTCGATGCTGCACAGGCAGAGGAAGCCGGATCCGCGGACTCGCCGGAGCTGATGGTCGCGGAGGAGGTGACTGCTGCAGACATCGCTGAGGTGATTTCCGCGTGGACCGGTATCCCCGCTGGTCGCATGCTGCAGGGGGAGAGCCAAAAGCTGCTGCAGATGGAGCAGACCCTGGGCGAGCGGCTGATCGGCCAGAGCAAGGCCGTGGCTTCGGTTTCCGATGCCGTTCGCCGTGCACGTGCGGGCATCTCCGATCCGGACCGCCCTACCGGTTCCTTCCTGTTTCTCGGCCCGACCGGCGTCGGCAAGACCGAACTTGCGAAGGCGCTCGCCGACTTCCTCTTCGACGACGAACGTGCGATGGTCCGCATCGACATGTCCGAGTACTCCGAGAAGCATTCGGTGGCTCGGCTGGTTGGTGCTCCGCCGGGCTACGTGGGCTATGAGGAGGGCGGGCAGCTTACCGAGACCGTCCGTCGTCGTCCCTACAGTGTGGTGTTGCTGGATGAGGTGGAGAAGGCCCATCCGGAAGTCTTCGACATCCTGCTCCAGGTGCTCGACGACGGCCGCCTCACAGACGGGCAGGGCCGCACCGTGGACTTCCGCAACGTCATCCTGATCATGACGTCAAACCTCGGCTCGCAGTTCCTCGTGGACCCGGTGCTGGAGGACGCCGCCCGCCGGCAGGCCGTGATGTCCGTTGTGAATGTGAGCTTCAAGCCCGAGTTCCTCAACCGCCTCGACGACATCATCATGTTCGACGCCCTGAGCATCGATGAACTGTCACAAATCGTTGACCTTCAAGTGCAGGCCCTCGCTGCCCGGCTGCAGGAACGCCGGCTGTCACTGGATGTCACCAATGCCGCCCGCGAATGGTTGGCGCTCACGGGTTTCGACCCGGCGTACGGGGCGCGGCCCCTCCGCCGCCTGGTGCAGCGGGAGATCGGGGACCGGCTGGCGCGCGGGCTCCTGTCCGGGACCATCAACGACGGCGATACCGTGCGGGTGGACAGGCCCGGCGACGGCGCCTCCGAGGGCCTCGCAGTCACCAGCGTCACAGGGGTGGCTGAGTAGTTACTCCGTCAGCAGGTTGTCGGAGATGATGTCGCCTTCGCTCGAGACCACGTAGCAGTCGACGCGCCTGTCGCCGTCCGCCCACGTTTGAGCCGTGGGTGTGACGGTTGTGAGGGCGAGCTCGGGGTAGTCGGCGGCAGCATTCTCGTCGATAACCGCCGAGTTGCACAGCTCGTCGCCCCGGGCGTTCAACGCTTCTTCGCCCGGGAACTCGGCTTCGTCGGTGAAGTTGTCGGTCGCGAGCAGCTGGGCATTGTGTGGCGTAGTGCACGTCACGGTGGTCAGTTCCGCATTCACGTCCTCGAGATCGAAGCCGAGAACGCAGGCGCCCGCTTCAAGATCCAGTGGCGAGACGTTCTCGGCAATGATCCCGTCAGCTCCTGGCGTCGGGTTGGCGGACGGGCCTGCCTCCGGTTCGCCACCGCTGATCGCGTCGACTATCCGGACAATCCCGAAGATCAGTAGCCCAAGGACTATTGCCCCGGCCACGGCAAGGATGATCAGCGTTTTCCTGCTCGGTCCGCTGCGCTTCGACCCCTCCGCGTGGGATCCGCCCGGCCCTTGATCCGACCCTGATGGTGGCAGCCCGTAGGCACCGCCCAGCGGCGCTCCGGGACCATCCGGCGACCGTGGGTTCGGGTGTGGCGCGGTGAATTGCTGTCCCCACGGAGATTGAGGCACGGCTGGCGCCGATGACTTTTCGGTATCAGTCGAGGCGTCGTCCGAGGCGGCCCCAGGGGCTTCGGTAGGGAGTGCATCGGGTGCTGACGCCTGCTCGACGGGCAGCTGCGCCTCTGATCTGTGCACGTCAGCAGCAGCCGAGGTATGAGTCGAGGCGGCGTCAGTCAGTCCGCTCTCGAACAGCGCGTCCCAGCGGGTCTGATCCTCGGTGCTGCCGGACCAGCCCGGCTCCTCGCTGGACGTTGCGAAACTCGGCAGGCTGGTGGAATCAGCGGCGTCTCCGGCCTTACCTCCTGCAGGCGCGGTACCGGAGGGTTCCGCGTTCCGGTCGACCGGCACGGGCCCGCCGACCAGCGTGCCCACTTCCTCAGCTTCCTGTTCAACTGCCCTGGCCTCCGCGGCGGCGTCCCGGAGCGAGGCTGCTTCCGCGGACTCCTCGCTGATCTCAGCGGCGCCCAGGGTGGGTTCGGTGAGTTGAACCTCGTCGGCGGAGGTGCTGAGGACCGGCTCAATAGCTTCCGTGGGCTCGTCAGCTGACTCATTCAACTGAGCGTCGAGGTGGATGCTGTCGGGGTCTATCTCGACACTGTCAGGGTCGATTATCTGCGGCTCAGAATCGCGGGCTTTGACAGGCTCCTCGCGCACTTCCTCCGGGTTGGGGCTGGCGGCCCCAGATATACCCTCCGACGCGTCAGGGTCGCCGCCTGTGGGTGCGTCCTCGCGTTCCGGCCTGTCCGGTTGATCGCTCATAGTGAACTGCCCCTCCTGTTCCCGGCATGGCTGACGGGCTGACTATCGTCGAATTACCCTTGACTCTAGCCAATGTTGGCGATTCCGCGCATGGGGGTCAGCGGTCCTGAAGAACATATCCGAAGGCGCTACCGTCTGGCGATAACGCGGGGGGTACTGAAAGCATGTAACCTAGAGTCACGACACATCAACCGGATACTCCGGGGCCTCGCGACAGCTATGTTCACAGCGACCACCTCCGGATCGACGCAAAAAGGGGGTCACGCCATGGGGCGCGGCCGTCAGAAGGCGAAAGCCACAAAGCAGGCACGGGATATGAAGTACTTCAGCCCGTCCACGGACTACACGGCACTGCAGCGCGAGCTCACAGGCCCTGGTAGCCGTGCCTCCCGCCGTGAAGATCCGGTGGAGCCGGATTATACGGAGTATGAGGACAAGTACGCAGACCAGATTGACGAGGAAGAGGACGACGGCGGCACCCGCCGTATCGGGTAGCCCCGGCTCCTCCTAAGTCGCAGACGCATCAAGCCCGCACGGGATGGTGCGTCTTTGGCTTTAAGCCGCGCGCGTGGCTCCGGCCTATCTAAGCCTTACCTGGTTGCACAATTTGAGCAGAGATCCCCGTAATCCCGGTAGGCTGTTTGCAGGTGAGCCGGGAAGTCTGGTCGGCAACGTCTATTGCCGACCTCACTTTAGGAGCCCCACCCATGGCAGATCCAGCCAATCACCCAAGCACGGACCCAAAACCCAAATCAGGTGTGCTTGGACGGGGCACATACGCCGAGTCGCTCAGGGTAGGCGAGATTCTCCGCAAGGAAACTGTTGGCGGCATCCTGCTCGTTATCACAGCCGCAGCCGCAATTATCTGGGCGAACTCTCCTGCGTCCGATAGCTACTTCGCGCTGCGGGACTTCACCTTTGGCTACGAACCGTGGCATCTGGAGCTAAGCCTGGGTGCGTGGGCTGCAGACGGTCTCCTCGCCATCTTCTTCTTCCTCGTCGGTCTTGAGCTGAAGCGGGAGTTTGTGGCAGGGGATCTCCGTAGCCCGGGCAGGGCCATCGTCCCGGTCACTGCAGCTGTCGGTGGCGTCGTCGTCCCAGCCCTGGTCTACGCCGGCGTTAATCTGTCCAGCCCTGACACTCTCAACGGCTGGGCTATTCCCACCGCTACCGACATTGCCTTCGCCGTCGCTGTCCTGGCTATCGTGGGGTCCCATCTACCCAGCGCGCTCCGAATCTTCCTGCTCACCCTCGCCGTAGTCGATGATCTGCTGGCCATCACCATCATTGCGGTCTTCTACTCGGATGACATTCAGGCCACCCCACTGCTTCTTGCCCTGATCCCGTTGGCTCTGTACACCGTGCTGGCACAGAAGTACCGCCAGTTCTTCCATTTGAAGCCCGCGGCTGCCTGGTTCATTCTGCTGCCCATCGGCTTCGTGGTCTGGGCGCTCGTCCACGCAGGCGGTATCCACGCCACTGTGGCTGGGGTTCTTCTCGGATTCGCGGTTCCCGTCCTGCACCGTAAGGGCACCGGCGGTGTGGAAGCCGGACCAGGCCTGGCTGAATTGTTCGAGCACCGCATCCGGCCGCTCTCGGCAGGTTTTGCTGTTCCTGTCTTTGCCTTCTTTTCCGCCGGTGTGATGGTCGGTGGATGGGACGGGTTCGTCTCGGCAGTCACCGACCCGGTGGCGCTGGGGATCATCCTCGGGCTGGTGATCGGAAAACCTATTGGAATCGTCGGTACCACCTGGCTCCTCACCAGGCTCACCAAAGCCAAGCTCGACCCCGCGCTTCGCTGGGTGGATCTGGTCGGCGTAGCGCTGCTGGCAGGAATCGGTTTCACTGTGTCCCTGTTGATCGCAGACCTCAGCTTCGCACCTGACGGATCCACCAACGATCACGCCAAGGTCGGCATCCTGGCTGCCTCCATCCTGGCGGCGCTGATCGCGGCGGTTCTTCTCAGGACCCGTAACAAGCACTACCGGCTGATCGAGGCCGAGGAAAGGATCGACGCCGACCGTGACGGGATTCCGGATGTCTACCAGGAGCCCGGGACGCCTTAGAGGGCGTCAGGCGCCGCTGAGGACGGGGCGGAGGACGTCATAGGACCAAGCTGCCAGGGTAGTGGTCGTCGTCGTGGTTGCGTCGCGGGGTTGCTCAGGAATGAACCCTTCACGAAGGCCGGTCGACATCCCAAGGATTGCCCCGATCTGCCTCTTGCTCATCCCTAGAGCCTCTAAGGTGGCGCGCATCTCGTCGTCAGCGATTCGCCGGGCGTGAACGGGGTGTCCCGTAGCCTGCGAGACGGACGCAAGAGCGTCGTCCCAGCTGAGGTCCTGCGGTCCGTGTACAGCCTGGACGTGGCGGCCCGACCAATCGCTTCTGAGCAGCCATGTCGTCGCGACGTGGGCGATATCGACCGGAGCAACCCATGCCATCGGCTGATCCGTGGGAAGCACAACCGGTACTTGCCCGGCGCTGATGTCCTCGATCTGCAGCAGCAGGTTTGTGAAGAAGAATCCGCAGCGCAGGTGTACCACCGACACGCCGGTGGCATCGAGCAATTGCTCGACCTGGCCCAGCCCGTCGATCTCACCGGCGCCATGGCGTAACTCCGCGCCCACGCTGCTCTGCAGAACCACCCGGGCGACGCCGGCTCGGCTCACTGCGGCAGCGATTGAAGAACCGAAACGGCCGTAGTCGGCAAGAGGGTCCTCCGACATCACTGACGGAACCGTGACGAAGAGAGCATCAACGCCCCGAACGGCCTCCGTCAGAGCAGCTTCATCGGCCAGGTCGACGACGTCCACCTCAACGTGATCCCTGAGAGCGGCGTCGAGGCTCTCCCTACGGTGTGCCAACACGACTGGCTTCACCCCCGCGCGGACGAGGTTGTGAACGACGTGGCGACCTACATTTCCGGACGGTGCGGTAGTAGCGATCTTCATGGAAACAACGCTAGTCTCAGATGTGGCCGAATTCTGGCCACATCTTGGAACCTTTCGATTGTGAAGGTCATGGACTCCGATGTAGCCGCCCGCACACTGCGCCTGCTGACCCTATTTCAGGTTCGGCCCGCATGGTCTGGGCCCGAATTGGCTCTGCGAACAGGCACCAGTCCGCGCACGCTCCGTCGTGACCTGCATCGCCTCGCCGGACTCGGGTACGAGGTGGAGAGCAAACCCGGGCCAGGTGGCTACTATCGCCTGGCCGCGGGAGCGCGGCTACCGCCGTTGGTGTTCGACGACGACGAGGTAATTGCCCTGGTCGTGGGGCTTCGGATGGCCGAGCGCGGCTTGACTTCCGAGGCGGCCGGCCGAGCTTTGGTCAAGCTGTACCAGGTCCTGCCTCGTCGGTTAGCGAACCTTGCGGGTGGCGTTGCAGCAAACAGTGAGGCGCTCGAACTTGAAAGTGCAGAAACGGGCAGCGACCTCGGACCGTTGACGGCTGCAGCCGCAGCCGACTTGGGTGTCTTCTTTTCTTACGTGGACCAGCAGGGGATTTCTTCGCGACGTCGGGTCGACTCCGTGCGGTGCCTGTACCTGCGGGGGCGGTGGAACGTGCTGGCATACGATCTCGACCGCGTGGATTGGAGGGTGTTCCGCCTCGATCGGGTCAGCGACGTGCGCGAGGGCAGTCCGGCACCTCGACGTGTTCCGCCCGCTGCCGACCTCTCAACATGGCTACGCACAGACTTTGGCAGAGCCGGAGCGCCAGTCCGGGCTGGGAACGAACGATGAGGCTGACGGATGTCATGGTTGCGCCTAGGGTATGGCTCTATGAGCTCGATTGAACAGTTTGAGGCGGAGCGTACCCGCCTTGTGCGCATTGCCGCGGGTTTGCTGGATGACAGGGCCGAGGGGGAAGACATTGTCCAGCAGGCGTGGTTGCGGTTCCATGGCACAGCAGCCGTTATCGACAATGTGCCTGCGTGGCTCACAGTAGTCACGACGCGTTTGTGCCTGGACCGTCTTCGTTCAAAGGTCCCCGAACCGATGGAACCGGCACAACTGGCTGACATAGGGCTCTCTCCGGATCCGAGTGATCACGTGGTTTTGGCGGACACTGTTGGAGTCGCTTTGCAGGTGGTCCTTGAACGCTTGGGACCTTCGGAGCGGGTGGCCTTCGTTCTGCATGACTCCTTTGGGGTGGACTTTCGCACCATCGCCGAGGTTCTCAACATCTCGTCCATTGCTGCACGCAAATTGGCTTCGAGGGCACGTTCGAAAGTCTCCGCCAGTGCGCCAGGAGGGACACCAGCTGACTGGGAGGTGGTCGATGCTTTTCTTTCCGCTTCCAGGGGTGGTGATTTTGCTCGTCTCCTGCATCTTCTTGCACCTGATGTTGTCCTCACCGCGGACGCGGAGGCCATCGCCGCTGGCACTCCTGAGCGGCTCGAAGGGCGGCACGAGGTCGCAGCGATGTTCAATGGTGCCGCGAAGGCCGCGCTACCGGTGTTTGTTGAGGATCGTCCCGGTGCTGCCTGGTTCCACCAAGGGCAGGCCCGGGTGGCTTTCGACTTCACCGTCGCCAACGGTGTTGTTCAACGCATCACGTTCCGAGCGCGACAGGACATCCTGGACTCGCTCGCCCGGCGGGCTGACTCGAAGCGCAGATAGGCCAGCGTCAATATTTTCTGGAGCTGTCCACGTCCGGCGGTCACATTTGTGGTGGTGCACTCGTCATAGGAGTAGAGGTTCGAGATGAACTCTCAGATAGTCCCCCGATGGAAGGAACCACCATGAAGACCATGACCTGCAAAGACCTCGGCGGCCCCTGCGAAGTGGCGTTGCGCGGCGACACCGCCGACCTCGTGATCAAAGCCCAGGACCAGCACCTCCGGGAAGCACTTAAGGCCGGCGACCTGACTCACCAGGAAGCCCACGAGGCAATGAAGGGCCGCTGGAGGAATCCGATCAAGGGTATGGGTTGGTACCGGGAGACGAAGAAGGCTTTCGCAGCACTCCCCGAAGCCTGACCTGCTCAGGCCGGGTTCTTCAGGAGCGGTCCAAACACCAGTTCGGCCGCGCCGACAAGAAGCAGTTCCGGCCCGAGCGCTGCACGGCAGATTGAAACGCCACCCACCAGGGCTCCGCTGTTCACCGAATCAATGAGCCGCTCTTTGTCGAAGTCGAACAGCGAGCCCAGGAACCCGCCAAGAACTATCACCTCAGGGTCAAAGATGTTGACGAAGTTGACCAGTGCCAACCCCAGGAGTTCGAGCTGGCGGTGAGCTTCGGCCTGCACCGCAGGTGGGGGCTGTCCGAAGAGCAGAGGCTCAAGCGCTTCCCCGTCCCCATCCGAAAGCCCACCAGCCAGTAGGAGCCGTTCCAAACGTACTTCGGCGTCCAGGCATCCAGACCGGCCGCAGTGGCAGAGTGCTCCGTCGGGGTTCACCAGGGTGTGCCCCAGTTCCCCGGCGTAGCCCCGGCTGCCGCGTAGTTGGGTTCCTCCGGTGACTATCCCTCCTCCGATCCCGCTCGCACTTCCGTTGACGTAGACGGCGTCGCGTACGTTGACAGCCGCGCCGAAGATGCTTTCCGCGAGCGAGCCCAAGGCTGCGTCGTTTGCCGCTGAAGCCGGAAGCCCCAGTGCTTCACTGAATGATCCAACGAGGTCCGCATCCCGCCAGCCCAGGTGCGGAGCAAGTAGCAGCGTGCCCGCGTCGCCGTTCACGAGGCCGGGAACGGCGACTCCGGCGCCAACCACCCTGTCCAATCCGGTAAGGACGGGCTCAAGGTCAGAGATCAACTGCTGACTTACTGCCACGGCTTCAGCGAGTGTGGGCGCATTGGGCATCGAGTGCCGAACCCGCTTGTGAACGTGCCCGCCGAGTCCGACGACCCCTACGGTCACAGCGTCTATGTCAGGGTTGATGGCGAGGGCCGCCACGTCCCGGTTCGCGTGGACAACAGGACTGGGCCGCCCCACGCGGCCACCAACTGCTGGTTCTGTCTCCCGCACCAGCCGCCATTCAGCGAGGTCCGCCACCAGCGCACCCACCGTCGAACGATTCAGTCCAGTGCGCCGGGTCAGCTCGGCGCGGGACAGGGGCCCATTGCGGTGTACCAGCGTAAGGATCTGCGACAGGTTGTGGGTTCGAAGGCCGTCATTGCCGCCGGGAGCGCGCGGGTTGGAGTGCAACAGCAACACCTCCTCATTGGTCGCGTTGGACCGGGGAGTCCTGCTCGCCTCTTATGGTACCGAGCGGATCTCGCGGAGTGTGCAGGCCGCATCCCCCACCCAACTCAGGCCTGTTGACGCACCTTCTTCGATCCGCCCCTCGGCCGTGGCGCGGGTCCCGTGGTGCTTTGCCTGATCACCAGGCTGGTGGCAAGGTCCAGCCTGAGGTTATTGGGGCGTTCTCCCCCGCGAAGCCGGAGGACCATCCGGGTGGCTTCCTCCGCCATCTGGATCAGCGGTTGGTGCACGGTTGTGAGCGCGGGGCTGGACCATTGGGCTAGCTGGAGGTCGTCGTACCCGACTATCGACAGTTCTTCCGGAACCCGCAGACCAATCTGGCGGGCGGCGTCGAGCACTCCAAGGGCCTGAAGGTCGCTTCCAGCGAAGATTGCCGTTGGAGGATTCTCGCCTCGCAGCAGGGTGAATGCATGGTCCCGGCCGCCGTCCACATGAAAGTTGCCGTATTTGATGAGCTCGGGGTCAATCGGCAGCGCAGCCATGTTCATTGCGGAGCGGTACCCGTCAACGCGGGCCAGGGAACACATCATGTCTTCCGGTCCGCTGATGACTGCTACCCGCGTATGACCGAGCTCGATGAGGTGGCGCGTTGCCATCATTCCGCCCGCCCAGTTGGCGGACCCCACGGAAGGGACATCCGGAGCCGGATCGCCTGCCGGGTCGATGATGACGAACGGAATAGCGCGGGCATCCAGTTTCTGGCGAAAGTCCAGGGGGAGATCGGAAAAGACAAGGACGACGCCGGCTGGACGGCGGGACATCACACCTTCGATCCATTCGGCGCCCGGTGCATGCCGCGTCCCAGTTTCCGTGAGCACAACGCTCATGCCATGCTCGCGTGCCACGTTCTCGACTCCGCGGATAAGCTCCAGCGCCCAGGCGCTCTCGAGCTCGTGGAAGACGAGCTCAACGAGCCCCGACCGTGATGAGGAGACCTGTCGGCGCTTGTAGCCGTACTCCTCCAACAGCTCCTCAACTTTCGCCCGGGTTTTCGCTGACACGTCAGCGCGCCCGTTGAGGACTTTTGAGACCGTCGAGAGCGAGACGCTTGCCTCGGAGGCGAGCTGGGCGAGAGTGATGCGCGGTTCGTCCGCCGGAATCGACATGTCGTCAGCTTACCCCCGCCGTTCGTCCGATGAATCAGCCGTTCGTCGCAATATGTGACCGCCCGCACAATTTGGCCTTGCGCTTCCACCGGACCGAAATATACACTCGAGCCACTAGTCAACTTTCGATACTATTATCGAAACTTTCGAGAGGCGTTCGATGAAGAACAACAGCACTTGGGTGACGCGCAGCGTTGCCGGAAGCGCCGCCGTCATGCTGGGACTTACCCTCTCGGCGTGCGGCGGAGGTTCCGGGGACGCTTCCAGCCGCCCCGAAAATGAACTGCACCTGGCCGTGTATGGCGACGCCGGCAACAAGGTGGAGCAGGCCATGGTGGACAAGTTCAACGAGACCTCCGACGTCAAGATTGTGCTCGACACAATTCCCGGTGCGGATTATCAGAGCAAGCTGCAGACGATCATCGATACCGAGTCAGCGCCGGACATCTTCTTCAACTGGGGTGGCGGCAGCATCGCAAACTTCGTGAAGGCGGACCTGCTGATGCCCCTCGACGACTTCATCGAGGAGGACCCGCAACTCAAGGAAGCGTTCCTGGCCTCGGTGTTCGATACCGCGGTCATCGAGGACAAGAGCTACGGCATCCCAATGCGCGGTACCCAGCCCGTAATGCTCTTCAACAACTCCGAGGTGCTGAAGGATGCCGGCATCGATGCGCCCCCGGCCACCTGGGAGGAACTGCTGGAGGCGGTTGAGAAGCTGAAGTCAGCCGGGGTGACCCCTATCGCTCTCGGTGGCGCCGACCAGTGGCCCACCCAGATGTGGTTCCAGTATGTCTTCGACCGCGTTGCGGGAGAGGACCTCTTCCAGGCCGCACTCGACGGCGACACCAGCGTTTGGGACTCCGAGGAGAGCCGTGAGGCACTCGGTAAGTTGCGGGAACTGATCGACGCGGGTGCTTTCGGTACCAACTTCGATTCCGTGAAGTTCACCGACGGTGGGTCTCCCACCCTGTTATCCAGCGGCCGGGCGGGTTTCGAACTCATGGGCTCGTGGGCATACTCGACCCACCTCGATGCCAGCCCCGAGTTCGCCGAAAGTGCGCTCGGTTACAGCGAATTCCCCGCCATCGAAGGCGGAGACGGAGACCCTGCGAACCTCGCCGGCAACACGAACAACTTCTACTCGATCCACAAAGACACCAGGTACCCCGAAGAAGCCGCGGAATTCCTGAAGCTCATGTACTCGGACGAGTTCGTGCAGGAGCAGATTGCCATCGGTAACCTGCCCACCACCACCAACACGGAGGAGTTCCTGGATCAGGCCACCAACCCGGATTACGCGAAGTACCAGTTCGAGCTCGTGCAGGAAGCGCCTAATTTCCAGCTTTCCTGGGACCAGGCCTACCCGCCCGAAGCAACCGTAACCATCCACACCGCAGTGTCGCAGTTCTTCAGCGGGCAGATCGATGAAGACGGTTTCATCGCGGCCATGCAGAGCCTCTAGGACCAATCCATGACAACGCTTGCTACCCGCAGGCAGCCAGCGCCGGGCGGTTCCACGGTGAGCCGCCCGGCCCGCAACGGCGCCTCATCCGTGGGACGTCCGGGGTTCGCCTGGGCTGTACCTGCCACCATCTTCTTCGCCCTCTTCGCGCTCGTTCCACTGGTGGCGGTGGCTGTGCTGTCTTTCACCTCGTGGAGCGGACTAGGGGAACCCGAGTTCGTGGGACTGGAGAACTGGGAAACGCTGATTGCCGATCCGGTGATGGTGAAGAGCCTCTGGCTCAGCCTGCTCTTCATTGTGCTGGGCGTGGTGACCCAGACGCCGCTCAGCATCCTGCTCGGAGTGTGGGCAGCTGGAAACCAACGAAACCGTGCAATTCTCAGCGCGATCTACTTCATTCCCCTGCTGCTCTCTTCTGCGGCAATCTCAGTGCTGTGGCGCGCACTGCTCGATCCGAACTTCGGTATACCGGGCCAGCTGACCTGGCTGTTCGGCGACGGCAACCTGCTCGGCAACCAGGCCGGAGCAATCGGTGTCCTCATTTTCGTTGGAATGTGGCAGTTCACCCCGTTCCACACGCTCATCTATCAGGGTGCCGCCAAGGGCATCCCCACTGTGCTCTACCAGGCGGCGTCAATTGACGGAGCCGGGAAGGTGCGGCAGTTCTTCTCGATCACACTGCCGCAACTGCGCAACACGGCGATCACCTCGATCATCCTGATGGTGGTCGGTGGACTCACCACGTTCGAGACAGTCCTCATCCTGACTAACGGCGGCCCGGGTACAGACACCACCATTACAGCCTTCTACATGTACCAGGAGGCTTTCCAGAGCTTTGACTTCGGCGTAGGCAGCGCCATTGCCCTGGTGCTTGTGGTGGTTGCCACCGGAATCTCGCTCGTAGTGGTCAAGGTATCCGGCTACGACAAGATGAGCAGCTCCCTGGAAGGTCTGTGATGAAAACCCGTCCCAATTACCTGGCCGGCGCCGGGTCCATTCTGTGGCTTGCGATCGTTGCAGTGCCGCTCTACGTCATGTTGTCGGGCACGTTCCAGACCCGCGAGGAGTTTGGGGACAACGGCCCTCTGTCCTTTCCCAGCAGCTTCACACTGCAGAACTATGCCGATGCCCTGTCCAGCGGCTTCGGGCGGTACTTCCTCAACACCGTGGTGGTGACTGTCGGCGTCGTCGTCATCGTCCTGTTGCTTGTGCCGCCGCTGAGCTACGCCATTGTGCGGAGCCGGAGCCGGGCAGCAACCTTCGTTTTCCGGTTCTTCCTGCTGGGTTTGGCAATCCCCGCGCAGGCAGTGATTGTTCCGGTCTTCTACCTGATCAACACCGTGGGACTGTATGACAACCTGCTCGGAGTCATCCTCCCCACCGCAGCATTTGCACTGCCCATCTGCACACTGATCCTCAGCGGGACGATGCGTGACATCACGGGCGAGCTCTACGAGGCAATGGCGATGGACGGGGCCAGCCCGGCGCGGGCTTTCTTCCGTCTGGTGCTTCCGCTGTCCAGGGGCGGCATCTCGACGATTGCCGTCTTCTCGGCACTGCAGGCCTGGAACGGTTTCCTCTTCCCGCTGATCCTCACGCAATCCGAGTCCACCCGTGTGGTGACCCTCGGACTCTTCAACTTCCAGACGCAGTACGGCATCAACATCCCCGGGCTGCTGGCCGCGGTCACCCTGTCGATGATCCCCGTGCTCCTGGTTTACCTGTTTGCGCGCCGCGCGCTTGTCCAGGGCCTTATGGGCGCTGGAGGAAAGTAGCAATGACTGAGACAACAATGAACGATGCCCCGTGGCGGGATACCGGGCGAACGCCCCAGGACCGGGTAGAGGCCCTCATCGACGCCATGACGCTCCGCGAGAAGGTCGCCCAACTGGTGGGCGTTTGGGTTGGTGCCAATACCGAAGGTGGCGAGGTTGCCCCCCACCAGCACGAGATGAACGACGCCGTAGACCTCGACGAACTCCTGCCCCACGGTCTAGGGCAGCTGACCCGGCCCTTCGGTACTGCGCCGGTGGAACCCGGACTCGGTGCTCTGTCGCTGCAGCGCACACAGGAGCGGATAGTCGCAGCGAATCGGTTCGGCATCCCGGCGCTGGTCCACGAGGAGTGCCTGGCTGGATTCGCCGCCTGGAAAGCCACGGCCTACCCCGTTCCGCTCGCTTGGGGAGCCACCTTCAACCCGGACCTGGTTCGAACCATGGCAACCGCCATCGGTACCGACCTGCGCTCGGTGGGAGTGCATCAGGGCCTGGCACCCGTGCTGGACGTGGTGCGGGATGCCCGCTGGGGCCGCGTCGAGGAAACCATCGGAGAGGATCCATACCTCATCGGTACGGTCGCCACTGCCTACGTGCAGGGGCTGGAGCACACAGGAGTGGTCGCTACCCTCAAGCATTTTGTAGGCTATTCGGCGTCGAAGGCTGGCCGGAACCTTGCACCGGTATCAGTAGGGCCGCGAGAGCTTGCGGACGTGCTGCTGCCGCCGTTCGAGATGGCCATCCGGGAGTCCGGCGTCCGGTCCGTCATGCATGCCTACACGGACATCGACGGCGTCCCGACGGCGGCTGACACCTCGTTGCTCACCTCCCTCCTCCGGGACACCTGGGGCTTCGATGGGACCGTGGTGGCGGACTACTTCGGCATCGCCTTCCTGAAGGAGCTTCACCGGGTAGCCGACACGCTGGGCGCCGCGGCTGCCGCGGCCCTGGCTGCCGGCGTCGACGTCGAACTTCCCACTGTGCACACCTTCGGTGAGCACCTGGTCAACGAGATCGACGGCGGGAGATTGGACGAGCGGCTGGTGGACCGCGCACTCCGACGGGTCCTGGAGCAGAAGCTTGACCTGGGATTGCTGGAGCCTGACTGGTCGGCTGTTCCTCCGGCCCTGACGGGCACCGGCTCAGCCGTCCCCACCATCGACCTGGACTCACCCGGTAACAGGAAAATCGCTTCGGAGCTCGCTGAACAGTCGATTGTCCTGGTCCGCAACACTGGAATCCTCCCGCTCTCAGGTACGCCGCGGATCGCACTGATCGGGCCGAACGCTGATACCCACCGCGCTTTCCTGGGTTGTTATTCCTTCCCGGCCCATGTGGGAGAGCAACATCCGGACGTGCCGATGGGCTTGCGGATTCCCACGCTCGCCGATGCGCTCGTTCAGGAATTCCCCAGCAGCAGTATCACCACTGCCGCGGGCTGCACCATCGACGGCGGCGCGACAACCGGCTTCGATGAGGCGCTCGCCGTGGCTGCGGGGGCCGACGTCGTCATCGCCGCTCTCGGGGACAGGGCAGGTCTCTTTGGGCGTGGCACAAGCGGCGAGGGCTGCGACGCGGAGTCGCTTGCTCTTCCAGGGGTGCAGCAGGAACTACTCGACCGGCTCATGGCTTCCGGCAAGCCTGTCGTCGTCGTACTTCTCACTGGGCGCCCTTACGCCCTCGGCTCCGCTGCGGGAGGTGCAGCCGCCGTCGTGCAGGGGTTTTTCCCCGGTGAGGAGGGTGCGGCAGCCGTTACCGCGGTACTCAGTGGGCGCGTCAACCCGGCCGGACGGCTTCCCGTGAGCATCCCGGCAACGCCGGGTGCGCAGCCATCAACCTACCTTGCCGCACCGTTGGCGCAGGCCAGTGGGGTGTCCAACATCGATCCAAGCGCGGCCTTCGGGTTTGGACACGGGCTCACGTACACCGAGTTCAGCTGGTCAGATCAACAGGCCACAACGGATACCGCTTCCACCGACGGCGAGGTCACGGTTCACCTGAAGGTGACCAATAGTGGCCGGCGCGACGGCGTCGAGGTCGTTCAGCTGTACCTCCACGATCCCGTGGCGTCGGTGGTGCGGCCTGTGCAGCGACTGATTGCCTACGCCAGGATTCCCCTCGCTGCGGGTGCATCGGCCCGGGTCAGCTTTACCGTCCCCGCCGACGTCGCATCATTCACCGGCCGGGACGGTGTGAGGATAGTCGAACCAGGCGAACTGGAACTGCGCTTCGGCGCTTCGAGCAGCGACATCAGGTACGTTGCTCCATTCACCCTGACCGGGAATACGCGGATTGTGGATCACACCCGGAAGTTGCACTGTCTGGTGCAGGTGGCCACCGACTGACAGGGCAACGCGAGGCGCCATCCCGGCCGGGATGGCGCCTCTGCACTTCCTGCTAGAAAATGACCGATTGCGCTGCGGTGCGGTACTGCTCACGGATGACCGGCCGATGGTCCACCGCCCGATCCTCCACCGTCTCCACGCGCCACTGCGGTTTCGAACCCGTGAGTGCCCATCCGGCCTGCACTGCGGCGCCTCGTGCGACGTACTCTGCGGGCGCCGGAATACGGACGGGCACATCGAACACCTGCGCGGCGACCTCCTGCACGGCCCTGTTCTGGGCCGCTCCGCCGATCAGCAGCAGGTGGCGTGGCACGACGCCGGTTGCCCGCACGGCGTCGAGTGCATCGGCGAGCCCGCACAGCATCCCCTCAATCGCAGCGCGCGCAACATTCTCCCTGGTGGTCGAGGTGATGCTGAGGTTGTGGAAGCTCGCCCTCGCCGTGGGGAGGTTGGGTGTGCGCTCGCCTTCGAAATAGGGCAGCAGGACCAGCCCGCCCGAACCCGGAGGAGCATCAAGAGCCAGGGCTGCCAAGCCGTGGTGGTCCACTCCGAGAAGATCTGCGACCGAGGAAAGGACGCGGGCCGCATTGAGCGTCGCGACCAGTGGAAGGAACACGCCGCTGGCATCAGCGAAACCTGCCACCGTCCCGGACGGATCCGCGATGGGATCGGCGGCGACGGCGAAGACGGTACCGCTCGTCCCCAGCGAGACGACGACGTCACCCTCTACCGCGCCGAGGCCCAGTGCAGCACCCGCGTTGTCTCCCGCGCCGGCCGCGATAGTAATGGGTCGGCCGGAAGCGCGGGCAAGCGAGGGATGAACCGTGCCGGCCACACCCTCCGCAGGGAGCACACGGGGGAGTACGACGCCGGCACGATCGCCGTCCGCCGCGCCAGCGGTTCCGCGTGCCTCGTGAGCGGTGCGCCCAAGGATGTGCTCGAAAAGTTCCAGGTCATAGTGGCCGGTGGCGGGATTCCAGTACCCGGTGCCGCTGGCGTCGGAGCGGTCCGTTACCAGTTCCTCGAGAACGGGCCCTAGCGGGGATTCACCCTCGGGGCCGAAGCCCCGTAGCCGCCAGGTCAGCCAGTCGTGGGGGAGTGCCACGGCGGCGATCACCGGTACGACGTCGGGCTCCGCATCGCGCACCCACCGCACCTTCGTGCTGGTGAAGGACGCAACCGGGGCCAACCCTGTGCGCTCGACGAGGGCGTCAACCCCGAGTTCTTCGATCAGCGCCCGTGCGGCCGGCGCGGACCGGGTGTCATTCCACAGCAACGCCGGACGCAAGACCCTGCCCCGGCTGTCCAGGAGCACCATTCCGTGCTGCTGGCCCGCGACGGCGATGGCGTCGACGTCTTCATCGAGCCCTCCGCTGGCCTCCAGGGCGGTGAGTAATGCGTCCCACCATGCCGCCGGATCCACTTCCGTGCCCTCCGGGTGGAGGGCACGGCCGCTGCGAACCTCAACGCCGGAGCCGGTATCTACAACCACGACCTTGCAACTTTGGGTCGAAGAGTCGACTCCAGCAACGAGGGCCATGGATCAGCGGGCGCCGAGCAGGTGCTCGATGAACAGCTGCTGAAGCTTCACGAAGCCGAAGCCCTTGCCGTTGAAGTAGGCATCGGCGTCGAATTCTTCGTAGGAAGCGCGGTCCGCGCGCAGGTCCTCGTAACCTTCGCCCTTATTGAGTGTTGGCTCGTTGATCTCGGATACCCGCGACGCGGCGAGTGCTGCCTGGACCTCGGGATCTGCGCGGAACGCGGCTGCACGCTCCTTGAGGAGCAGATAGGTCTGCATGTTCGCGGCCGCGGAGTCCCAGACACCGTCCATATCCTCGGTGCGGCTGGGCTTGTAGTCGAAGTGGCGTGGCCCGTCGTAGGAAGGTCCGCCCGTGGGGCCGCCGTTCTCCAGCAGGTCAACCAGTGAAAACGCGTTCTGCAGGTCACCGTGCCCGAAGACCAGATCCTGATCAAACTTGATGCTTCGCTGGCCGTTGAGGTCGATGTGGAACAGCTTGCCCTGGTAGAGGGCCTGCGCGATGCCATGGGTGAAGTTCAACCCTGCCATCTGCTCGTGGCCCGTTTCCGGGTTGATGCCCACCAGCTCGGGGCGTTCGAGGGTTTCGATAAAGGCCATTGCGTGGCCGAGCGTGGGCAGCAGGATGTCTCCGCGTGGTTCATTGGGCTTGGGTTCAATGGCGAAGCGGATGTCATAGCCCTTGTCAGTGACGTAATCACCGAGCAGGTTCACTGCCTCGCGGTAGCGTTCCAGTGCGCCGCGGATGTCCTTGGCGGCGTCGTACTCGCTGCCTTCGCGTCCGCCCCACATAACGAATGTCTTGGCGCCAAGTTCCGCCGCGAGATCGATGTTGTCCAGTACCTTGCGGATGGCGAAGCGGCGGACGCCGCGGTCATTGCTGGTGAAGCCGCCGTCCTTGAAGACCGGGTGGCTGAACAGATTGGTGGTGACCATGGGAACGATCAGTCCGGTGGACTCAAGGGCACCCTTGAGGCGGTCGATCTGCGCCTGGCGTTCTGTGGCGCTGGAACCGAAAGGGAAGAGGTCGTCGTCGTGGAAGGTGATGCCGTACGCACCAAGGTCACTGAGCCTGTTGACGGCTTCGACAACGTCCAGCGGCGCACGCGTCGCGGACCCGAACTGATCCTGGGCTTCCCAACCCACAGTCCAGAGTCCGAAGGAAAACTTGTCATCGCGGGTGGGCTGAATCGCCATTGAGTGCTCCTGGAAGTATGGGAACTGGATATGTTGCCGTTATAAACATATTCTGTTTATGCCGATAGTCAAGCCCCGGGCTACCCCGTAAAGAGTTGGTTTTAGTTTGCGGGAGCCTGCACGCTCGCCCGCAACACCAACTTGGTGGACAGTTCGATGCGCGGGCTTTCCACAGCCTCTCCACCGATCAACCGCATGAGGGTCCGGGCCGCAAGTGCGCCCATCCCGGACAGCGGTTGGTGGACCGTGGTCAGGGGGGGTGAGGCCCATCCCGCCTCGGGCAGGTCGTCAAAGCCGACAACGCTGAGATCCTGCGGGATGCGTAAACCCTGCTGGCGGGCAGCTTCAAATACGCCGAGGGCCATCTGATCACTCGCCGCGAATATTGCGGTCGGGGGAACGGCGAGGTTGAGTAATCCTGCACCGGCCGTGAATCCGGAGGAGTAGTCGAATTCACCGCTGACCACCAGGCTGGGGTCGAAGGGGATCCCAGCTGCGTCCAGCCCCGCGCGGTACCCGTCGAGGCGTGCCCGGCTGCACCAAAGCCCTGGGCGGCCGGCCACAAATCCGATGCGCCTGTGATTCTGCGAGACCAGGTATTCGGTTGCCGTTACGGCTCCGGTCCAATTGGTTGCGCCGATAGTTGGAACTTCGAGGTCCGGTACGCCAGCGGGATCCACCACTACAACGGGCAGTTCAAGACGCTGCAGCTCGGCATGCAGGAACGAGTCAAGGTCCGTGGTGACGAGGATGACGCCAGCGCTGCTTCGGGCGCCCAGCTTGTCCAACCACCTGCGCGTGGAGTCTGCGCTTCCGCGCCGGTGGATCGCGCTGACCACTACCGACCGGCCTTCGGAGTCCATGGCCTCCTCAACGCCACGAATGATCTCCACTGCCCAGGGGCTGTCCAGGTCATTGAAGACCAGATCGACCAGACCCGACGCCGGCTCCTGGGTGGAGCCCCTGCGGCGATACCCGTATTCACGCAGAAGCTTCTCCACGCGTTCGCGCGTCCGGGGAGCAACGTCTGAGCGGCCGTTGAGTACGCGGGACACCGTGGGAACAGAGACGCCAGCGGCCGCGGCGACAGCTGAAATCGTCACGGCCGGCTCAGGGTTTTCCTGCACGCGCTTCCTCTCCTCAGGCCTCGGCGGCCGGTTCATTTCAACCTCACCCTTGACTCACGAGGCACGGTGTACCTAACCTACAGCAACGGCACTTCCGGAAACTTCCGGAAAGTTCCGATTCGTTTATCGGCCTGCAAAAGCGTCAGGCGCCTCAAAGGAGAGAGCACATGTCATTCCCGAAATCCCTTGCTGCTGCGGTTCTCGCGTCGGCCCTCATCCTCCCCGCCGCGGTGCCTGCGCTCGCAGGCGAGCAGCAAGCCTCCCACCCTTCGAAGATCGATAAGAAGGACACCCTCCGCTGGGTCGCGCCGCAGGATCTCAAGATCGGAACGGCTGTCGCGGGCGGCGGGCACCACGTGGACCAGCCCTAT
This sequence comes from Arthrobacter sp. TRD_SC_6, assembly GCF_055361185.1. Classification (NCBI taxonomy): domain Bacteria; kingdom Bacillati; phylum Actinomycetota; class Actinomycetes; order Micrococcales; family Micrococcaceae; genus Arthrobacter; species Arthrobacter sp. TRD_SC_6. Next base: position 111,968 of record NZ_CM143953.1, on the reverse strand, counting down.
CCTGATCCCTTCACCTTCGACCAGGAGTATCGGCAGCGGCTCGCCGCTGAGTTCAACTCGGTATCCCCTGAGAACCAGCTCAAATGGGAATTCGTGCACCCGGAACAGGGCACATACCGCTTCGCCGAGATGGACGCCATCGTGAAGTTTGCCCAGGAGAACAAGCAAGTGGTCCGTGGGCACACCCTGTTCTGGCACAGCCAGAACCCGACTTGGCTGGAAGAGGGCAACTTCTCGAAGGATGAGTTGCGAGCAATTCTCAAGGACCACATCCAGACGGTCGTGGGCCGCTACGCCGGCAAAATCCAGCAGTGGGACGTCGCCAATGAAATCTTCAACGGTGATGGCACCCTGCGCACCACGGACAACATCTGGATCCGCGAACTTGGCCCAGAAATCATCGCGGACGCGTTCCGCTGGGCCCACGAGGCTGACCCCAAAGCCAAGCTCTTCTTCAATGATTACGGTGTGGAGGGCATCAATGCGAAGAGTAACGCGTACCTCAAACTCATTCCGCAGCTCCAGGCGCAGGGCGTCCCGGTGGATGGCTTCGCGATTCAGGGTCACCTGAGCACCCGGTACGGATTCCCCGGCGACCTCCAGGCAAATCTCCAACGCTTCGACAGCCTCGGACTTGAGACAGCGATCACCGAGCTGGACGTGCGGATGGACGTCGCGGCGGGAACTACACCCACCGCAGCGCAGCTTGAGCAGCAGGCGGGTTACTACCAGCGGGCCCTCGAGGCGTGCGTGCTCGTGGAGGAGTGTAATTCCTTCACCATCTGGGGCTTCACTGACAAGTACTCGTGGGTGCCGGTGTTCTTCGCCGGCGAAGGCGAGGCGACGGTCATGTGGAACGACTTCATCCGCAAGCCCGCGTACTACGCGCTCCAGGACACCCTCGAGCAGGCCTCACCCGGGCGCGGCAACCGCTAGACGCCGCGCTCACTTCAGTACTTCCGGCCGCTGGCCACCTTCGAGGGCAAGAGCCCAATCAACAAGGAGAGTTATGAGACAACGATGTCTGATTGCCGGCGTCACAGCGTTCGGCCTGGTCGCAGGCGCTGGCGCGCTCGCGCTACCGGTGGCCCAGGCCGGTGAACCCGTGGTGCTTCTCAGCGAGGACTTCGAGGACGGAGCCTTCAGCCCGTTGGCACAGAACGGAGAGCCGGCGTTGTCGGTGGTCGACGCCGATGGCGACGGTGGTGATGTCAACAAAGCGCTGCTGGTGCAGGGCAGGGCGAACGACTACGACGGCATCAAGACACCGGCCAATCTCCTGCAGGCCGGAGGCGCATACACCTTCTCCGCGCAGGTCAAGCTTTCGGTGGCAGCCGGTACGACGACGTCGGCCCGTTTCGTCGTCGAACCTGCCTACAGCTGGGTAGGCAATACCACTGTCTCGGCGGATGCCTGGACCACCGTGAGCGGAACCTTCAACGCCCCGGCGGGTGCCGACCCGACGAAACTGCGGGCCTACCTCGGAACCGGGGATCTCGGGGCGCCCTATGACTACCTCGTGGACGACGTCGTGATCACCGGAACGGCCGCATCCGACGGCGATGGCAGCTGGGAGCCCACGCCAGACCCCGGGTTCGTACCGGGAGGAGCTGACAATCCGACGACGACGCCCCTCGCCTCTGCGCGCGGCACGGGAAACACAGCCGCTCTCACATTTGACGATGGCCCGAACCCCGGCGAGACGGCCGCCGTCCTGGACCTCCTGCGGAACAGTGGGGTCACCGCAACTTTCTGCGTCATCGGCCAGAACGTGCAGGCGCCGGGTGGTGCCGAGCTGCTGCGGCGCATGGTCGCCGAGGGGCACACGCTGTGCAACCACGGCACCTCCTTTGCGGACATGGGCTCATGGACGAAGGCGCAGGTCGAGGCGGATCTCAAGGAGAACCTGCGAATCATCAGAGAAGCCACGAGCAATCCGTCGTTGAAGGTGCCCTACTTCCGGGCCCCGAACGGTAGCTGGGGGGTTACCGGCGAGGTGGCGGCAGCACTCGGTATGCAGCCGCTGGGCCTTGGCAACGTGATCTCCGACTGGGACGGCAATGATCTCAGCGAGGCCACCCTCACGGCTAACCTGCGCGCGGCGTTCACCCCTGGCGCGGTGGTGCTCGCGCATGACGGCGGCGGTGACCGGTCAAACACGGTCAAGGCTGTCACAACAGTCCTGGCTGAAAGGCTTGCCGAGGATTGGACTTTCACTCTTCCCCGCGGTGGCGTTGCCGAAGCACCGGACCCGATCAGGAGCGGGTTCGAAACGGGTACCGACGGCTGGACGGCCCGCGGCGACGGGGTTCAGATAGCACCGAGCACGGATGCCCGCACCGGCACCGGCAGCCTCTTGGTATCCAACCGCACCCAGCCCTGGCACGGGGCCGCCCTCGACATCACGGCCGGCCTGCCGGTGGGGACTGCGGTAGAGGTATTGGTGTGGGCGAAGCTAGCACCAGGTCAGGCTCCGGCGTCGCTCAAAGTGTCGGTGCAGCGTGACAACGGTGGAGGAAGCGCGTACGACGGCGTTGCCGGAGCCAGCGCTTCGGTCACCACCACCGGTTGGACCCAGCTCAAGGGCACCTACACGCTCGGTGCAGCCGCCGACAAATTGCAGGTGTACGTGGAGGGTCCAGCCGGCGTCGACTTCCTGCTTGACGATTTCAGCCTCGCTCGGATCGTCGAGAAGCCTATCCAGACCGAGGTGCCTGGGCTCAAGGACGTCCTCGGCGCCCAGGGCATAGAGCACGTTGGTGTAGCCATAGACGCGCGGGAAACCGTGGGAACAGCGGCGGATCTTGTGCGCAAGCACTTCAACGCCTTCACCCCCGAGAATGCGGGTAAGCCGGAGAGCGTGCAGCCGGTGGAAGGCCAGTTCGCTTTCGCGCAGCTTGACCAGTTGTTGGACTTCGCTGATGCCAACGACATCGAGGTGTACGGCCACGTGCTCGCCTGGCACTCGCAGACCCCAGCCTGGTTCTTCAGGGACGGCACTCGGGACCTCACCAACAGCCCGGCCGACCAAGCGCTCCTCAAGGCGCGCATGGAAGCCCATATCAAGGGGATCGCCGATCACATCGACGCGCGTTACCCCAACGGGGACAGCCCCATCTGGGCCTGGGACGTGGTCAACGAGGTTATCGCTGACACTGACACAGCCAATCCACACGACATGCGCGACAGCCGTTGGTTCCAGGTCCTTGGTGAGGAATTCGTGGACGAGGCCTTCCGGCTTGCCGACCGTTACTTCCCGGAGGCGGCGCTGTTCATCAACGACTACAACACGGAACTTCCGGCGAAACGAGCGGACTACGTGGAGCTGATCGGAGCACTTGAGGCCCGGAACGTGCCTATTGATGGGGTTGGGCACCAGGCCCACGTGGACGTCGCACGCCCGGTGCAGTGGCTGGAAGACTCCATTAAGGCGGTGGAGGCGCTGGACCCTGAGCTCCTGCAGGCCATCACGGAACTCGACGTCAATGCCTCCACAGAGAACCAGGGCGCCGATGTCAGCGGGAATCCGGTTGACCCCTACAGTCCGGCGTTCGAGAACGACGAGGACGCCGCCGCCGAGGTTGGCTACTACTACCGGGATTTGTTCGCGATGCTACGGACACATAATGCGTCGGTTGACTCGGTCACCTTTTGGGGCATCAGCAATGCGCGGACGTGGCTGCGGACGTGGCCCATGGCGCGGCCGTGGGAACAGCCGCTGCCCTTCGACGATGACCTGCAGGTCACACCCGCCTACTGGGGAATTGTGGATCCTTCCAGGCTTCCTGCGCGGCCCGCTGATGTACTGCCGCCACGGATAGCTGATCAAGCGGATGTTGAAGCAGTATCGAAGGGTGCCAGCGGCGCCAAAGTGAAGTACCCGCTGCCTTCGGCCATCGACACGCTCGACGGCGTAGTGCAACTGACCTGTGCACCCGCACCGGGGACGCGCTTCCGCGTCGGCAGCACTACGGTCAGCTGCTCCGCGACGGACGAGGCGGGCAATATCCGCACAAGTTCATTCGACGTGATCGTTACCCGAAAGCAGGCAGGCAAGTCCTGACCGGGTTACGTGACGAAGCCCCTGCCCTCTTCGGAGGGCGGGGGCTTCGGCGTGTGTTAGTCGTAAGTCGTTGTACTGAACGGCAGGCTACTCCGTGACTTCGAAGGTGATCGTCTCGACGTACTCCCGGCCGTGGACATCGGTAGCGGTGACCTCGGCGGTGTGTTCTCCGATAGCCAGGTCAGCAGGCAGTTTCAACCGCCACAGGTGGGAAGTCCGGTCGTGGACTCCGCCGCCGTGCACCAACTGCTCCAGCGTGGCCACCGGATCGGTAAATTCGGCACCGATCATCGGTACATCGCCGGCCGCCATCGTCTGGGTGCGTGTGGCCTCGGTGGCCTGCCCCCCATCGATGGACACCAACACTGTTGACCCGGTGGAGCCCATCCAGAAGTTCGTGGTGAGCCAGGAGTCAGCCAGTTCGTTCTGGGCCACCGCATTCGGATTCTCCGGTGCGGGGGCCCGGCCCGCAAGGGTCTTGTATTCGTTGTACCAGGCGCGGTAGGTGGGGGAGTTGATACCGACGGCCATCTGGGCAGTGCCGTCGTCACCAGTAGCGGTGAACCGCTCGCGGACTTCGGTGTTCTTGATATCCAGGGTCAGGACGCCGGGAGGAGTGCCGTCACGCTGCACCGCTGTAGGGTACCCCTCCTCAAGGACGCGCCCGTTGAACCACTGGCCGGACACAGCGGGAACAGTCAGGTGGGTGAACGGCAGACCTTCATCGCCGACCACGTCGTGCCAGCCGGCCATGAGGTCGCCTTTCCGGAGGTTCTCCGACATGTGGGTGTGGCCCGCCACCGAAATGACTTCGCGGCCCTGGAGAATCTCGTAGATCTCCTTCAGCGGATACGTTTCGTGGGTATCGCTGTAGTAGAACTCGAGCAAGGGGCTGTGGGATGCCAGGACGATGACCTGGTTCTTCGGCACGGAGGCGATGTCCTGGCGGAGCCATTCCAGTTGCTGCTCATGCAAGCCGGAGTCATAGTTGGCGCCCGATGGTCCCGGGTACACGATGTTGCTCAGCGCCACAACGTGGGCCTTCCCTACGTTGTAGGAGTAGTACTCGGGCCCAAACTGCGCGCGGTAAGAATCGAACTCGTGTTCGCCGTCGAGCGCATCGAAGTCCAGGTCGTGGTTGCCCGGCAGGAACCGTGCCGGACCATTGAGCATGGAGGTCAGGTTTCGGGTTTGCGCAAAGAGCGACAGATCGTTGCCCACAATGTCGCCAAGGAACAGGGCGCCGCAGCCTGCATAATCGGTGCGGCCAGCCAGGTCGGCGAATACACCGTTCCGGGCGAACCTGACTTCCTGCTGATTGTAGGTCTGGACATCGGCACCCAGAACGCACTGCTGTTCCGGGGACTGGGTCAGGTTGCTTTTAGCCAAAGGGAAATTCACCTTGTCGGGCAGGGCACCCGTAGGGGCGATGCCTCCGTACTTCAGCTTCGGAGAGCCTTCGGGCAGGTGGTTGTAGAAGAACTGCGAAACATTGTCCTCGTCCACCGGAACCTGGTAGCCGCGCGGCTGGGTAACGAAGACCGTCATGTTGTCGAAGACAGGCAGCTCGTAGCGTCCCCTTCCATCGGTGGTTACGACGTCCCGACCGTTGGAGACCGTCACGCCACCCAGGCCCTGTTCGCCGCGGTCCTGGGTGGAGTTCCTGTTCTTGTCATTGAAGACTGTTCCGTCCAGGGTTGTTTGGGCCGGTCCGGCAGCCTCGATCACTTCAACGCCACCACGGTAGGCTGTAGCGGCCCAGCTGCCCTCAGCCGGTGGACTGTCGGCGCCCTCGACCGAGATACGTCGAATTTCGGTCTTGACGGTATTGGTGCCATCCGAGACGGTCAGGAAGTACTCGTACCAGAGCTTGTCCACGGGGTCGAACACGTCGAGGATGTGCTCGTACTGGTTGTCCTGTCCAGCCTTCAGGTAGTGGGTCCTGAATTCAGCGTCTACGTCGCTTCGCAGGCTCAGCTTGACCGTTCGGACCAGCTGGTCGTCGGTGGCCGTTGCTGTGAAAGCAAAGTCCGCCGCAGGATTGACTGTCTGTCCGGTTGTGTCGGTCACCGAAGGGGCTACCGAGTCAGCCGGAAGGACGACGGGCTCCGCGGGAACCTGGTTCGGGGTAACGGTGCCGGGCGTTGCGCGGGCTGTACCGGCCAGTGTCTGCCGGAGCGGGTCCTCCGGATCAACCGAGTACTGGATGCCCTGGTCAGGAAAGGTGTTGTCGGCGCCGTCGAGGTTGTAATAGGCCCGGTTGAGGGCGAAGCCTGTGTTTGTGGCAATCTCCAGGCCGCGCGGTGAGCCGTTTGCCATGCCGCCGATGAAGACCTCCACGAGGTTCTCACCCATGACCAGGGAAGTTCCGAACTTGGCGTTGAAGTCCGCCTCGGTCAGCGAATCGTTCTTGCCGTTCTTGATCCAGAAGACCAGTGTGCCCCCGGGGGCTATGGAAACGTCCCGTGGTACGGAGGGCCAATCAACCACGTTGGTGTTGGTCAGATCAGGGCGGGGGTAGAGGTAGCGGAGGGTGTAGTCGCTGAAATCGATGGGCTCTGCGGAGGCGTTGTACACCTCGATGAATTCGAAGGCATCGGCGCCTCCCATGTTGGAGGTGTCCGGCGTCACCTCCGTGATCTGAAGAGGTGACGCGGTCAGTGTTGGGTTTTCCTGCGCAGCGGGCGCCGCGGTGGCTGCAGGCACGACCGCTGAGCTGACGGCCAGCGAAGCGACGACGACGGCGGCCAGGCGTTGTCGGATGGAATGACGGGTTCTTTGCCGAGAAGAGGATAGGCGCACGATAGCTGTACTTCCTGAGAGTGGGCGGGGAACACCATCCACCTTTTCGCGCTCGCATGAACGGGAGGAGAAGGATGCGTGTGCTCCTGGCCAACTCCCGATTTAGGTGCGCGCAACACCTGAAACTAGAACAACCTAGGCGTAGGCGCCAACCAGGCGCACAGAACCGCCGTCCACACCCTTGGCACCCTGAACGTAATCGGGGCCGTCAGTGACTCCGCCTGACGCTGCGGCTACACTGCCCATGACCCAGGCAGGCACACCGCGCTCAGTCAACCGTGCAATAGCTGCGTCGGCTCCGGCTTTGGCGACAATGGCCACCATTCCGACGCCGAGGTTCAGTGTGCGCTCCAGGTCAGGAAGGGGCACGCTGCCCAATTCAGACACGAGGTTGAATATGGGAGGCAGGGACCAGGTGGAGCGATCGACGGTCGCTTCAAAGCCCTGCGGGAGGACCCGCGCGAGGTTGGCCGCCAGCCCACCGCCGGTGACGTGGCTGAAGCCGTGGACGGCGCCGTCGTTATCCAGAGGAAGGTGACGGGCGAGGTCGAGGCAGTCCGCGGCATAGACCCGCGTGGGCTCAAGAAGTTCCTCACCCAGCGTGCGGCCCAGCTCCGAAACCTGGCGGTCCAGTGCCCAGCCGGCCTGGTTGATCACGCGACGCACCAGAGAGTAGCCATTCGAGTGCAGCCCGGAGGATGCCATGCCGATGACGACGTCCCCCTCCCGCACACGGTCAGGGCCGAGCAGCGCATCGGCTTCAACAACACCGGTCGCCGCACCCGCGACGTCGTACTCATGCTCGCCGAGAAGCCCGGGGTGCTCGGCAGTTTCGCCGCCAACCAGAGCGGTTCCGGCCACCGAGCACGCGGCGGCGATACCGCGAACGATCCCCGCGATACGCTCCGGCACGACCTTGCCGCACGCGATGTAATCCGTCATGTAGAGCGGTTCCGCGCCAACCACCACGATGTCGTCAACGACCATGCCTACGAGGTCAAACCCGATGGTGTCGTGGATATCCATGGCCTGCGCAATGGCGACCTTGGTTCCAACGCCGTCGGTGGAGGTTGCAAGCAGAGGCTTCCGGTAGGTCAGGAGCCTGGAGACGTCATACAGGCCAGCGAATCCGCCGACCCCGCCTACAACGTGAGCGTTATGGGTAGCCCTGACAGCATCCTTCATGAGCTCCACTGCCTTGTCACCAGCCTCGACGTCTACTCCGGCGCTTGCATAGGTGATGGGGTTGGAGGTCATACCCGCTCTTTCTTGTCTTCTTCGGTCAGGAGGTTCTCGAGTTCAGCGCCGGGCCCGGGGTCGCACCCCGTGGCGCCGGGCTTCTCGGCGGGATCGGCGCGCTCCAAAAGGTTCTTCCCGCGGCGGTCTTCCTCAGGCAATCTGATGGGATATTCGCCGGTGAAGCACGCGGTGCACAGGCGTTCGCGAGGCTGTTTGGTGGCGGCGATCATGCCGTCTTCGGAAATGTAGGCGAGGCTGTCCGCGCCGATCGAATTGGCGATCTCATCGACAGCCGCACCGTTGGCGATGAGCTCGGCACGGGACGCGAAGTCAATCCCGTAGAAGCACGGCCAGCGTACGGGCGGCGATGAAATCTTCACGTGCACGGATGCCGCGCCGGCCTCGCGCAGCATCCGGACGACGGCACGCTGGGTGTTTCCGCGGACGATCGAGTCATCAACAACCACAATCCGTTTCCCACGGATGACAGACTCCAGTGCATTGAGCTTGAGCCTGATCCCCAGCTGCCGGAGTGTCTCGCTGGGCTGAATGAAGGTACGGCCCACATAGGCGTTCTTCACGAAACCGTGTGCAAACGGGATACCGGACTCTTCCGCGAACCCGACCGCCGCAGGGGTGCCGGACTCCGGGACGGGAATGACGACGTCGGCGTCCGCCTGGTTCTCCCGCGCCAGTTGGCGGCCCATCTCCACGCGGGAGTCGTAGACCGAGCGGCCTGCGATGGCGGCGTCGGGACGCGCGAGGTACACGTACTCGAAGACGCAGCCCGCCGCCGTCGTCGGTGCGAAGCGGCGCGAACGCACGCCGCTCTCGTCGATCGCGATGAACTCACCGGGTTCAATCTCCCGGATGAAGCTGGCGCCGACAGTGGCCAGCGCCGCCTGCTCGGAAGCAACAACCCAACCGCGCTCCAGCCGCCCAAGGACCAGCGGGCGCACGCCGTGCGGATCCCGCGCCGCATACAGCGTTCCTTCATCCATGAACACGAAGCAGAATGCACCCTCGATGCCGGGAAGGAGATCCATGGCGGTGTCCTCGAGGGAGCGCCCATCATCGCCGGCCAACAGTGTGGTGACGAGTGCGGTGTCCGAGGTGTTGCCCTGGGCCATCTCGCCGGAACGGGGCTTGCCGTGGCGGTCGAGGACCATCTGGTACAGGTCAGCCGAGTTGGTCAGGTTGCCGTTGTGGGCAAGGGCCACGGTTCCAACGGCAGTAGCGCCGAGGGTGGGCTGCGCATTGGCCCAGTTCGAGGACCCGGTGGTGGAGTAGCGGCAGTGCCCGACGGCGATGTGCCCGGTCAGCGTGTTGAGCGTGGTTTCGTCGAAGACCTGCGAGACAAGGCCCATGTCCTTGTACACGTTGATGCGCTTGCCGTCGCTGGTGGCTATGCCGGCGGACTCCTGGCCGCGGTGCTGCAGCGCGTACAGCCCGTAGTACGTCAGTTTGGCGACTTCCTCGCCGGGGGCCCAGACGCCAAAAACACCACAGGCATCCTGGGGGCCTTTTTCGTTGGGGAGTAGATCATGGGAAAGCTGTCCGTCACCGCGCACCATTACTACATTCTCTCACGGCGCCGCCGGGGCTTTCTTACCGGCAGGAGTCTGCGGAAAGTTGTCGGCTGGTTCAGTCGTCGTCGTGGGTGCGCTCGGCCGTCATCTGACGGGCTCGGCGCACGCTGATCCAGTCCAGCAGTAAGGCGACGAGAGCTCCAATAAGCAGCCCGGGCAGCGAGAAGACCACGGTGAAGAAACCGAGGACCGCTTCCCGGGTCAGCGTGGGGTCAGCGTCCCCGGTGTAGGCGACAGCCAACGCTGCGATGAACCCGATGACCGCTCCCAATCCCATGAAGGGAGCGAACTTGGGAGCCCGGCGGAGGGTGACCTGTCGGCGCTCGGGAGGCTGGGGCGAACTCATGATTCAAGGCTACCGGGATCAGCGCTCACGCTTGACCAGCTGGTAACCCGCCTCCTCGTAAACGAGGGTGTAACTTTCACCGGGCCATGTCTCTTCCGCGTGCTGTTCTGCGCTTGTGGGGCGCGTGGCCCCCCAGCTCCAGTCCTCGGCGTCGAGCACCAGGTACTCGGGCGCCGGGTTCTCGTTCCCGATCCAGTACACCTCGGTCTTCGGCACCAGGTACGGCATCAGCACGACACCGGATTCAACTGTTGCACCCTCCGGGATCTGTGCCATCATGCGGTGCGCAGCGTCCCACCGCGGCGATTGGGCGTAGGTCCCGGGCTTCGCGAGGGTGCCCGCCGGTTGCCCCGGCAACAACATCAGCGCCACGACGCTCACCACAGGTACGACGGCGGCGCTATAGGAGCGCAACCACCTTCGCCTGCTCTGCCGCGCGCCAAGGATGGCATCCACCAGCGCTGCGAAGAGAACCGGCATGAGGACTGCGTTGTAGTGCCAGTCCGGGCCCCAATAGGAATCATTTGAGGCAACGAAGCGCCAAAGCAGCGTGGGAACCATCACGAGGGCCAACGGCGAGCGGAGGAACAGGAACCCGCCGGCGAGCAGCAACAGCCAGAGCGTCTCGTACTTCTCGACGGCGGTTGCCATGATGAGAATCGTGTCGACAGGGTTCGCGAGGAGCGCGCCCACATCGATGCGGTCGCCGTAGTCATAGGTGCCGCCCGTATTGAGCGCGGGCAGGATCACCACCACAGAGAGGAACATCCACGCCAGTCCCCACAGCGCAAGGGCCAGGCCTGCACGAGAGGACCGGCTGGCCCTGTGCCGCCAGGCAAGAACCAGGCCGAACGCCATGACCGTCAGCCCCAGGTCCTCCTTGACGAACACCAGCAGGGCGCTGGCGACGACGGCGGTGCGCAGCCGCTTCTCGATGTAAGCCTCCAGCGCAACGGCGAGCAGGGGAAGGGCAAGTGCAATCTCATGGAACTGGACAGCGACCGCCGACTGCACGCCCCAGGACAGTCCGTAGGCAGAGCCGATGAGCAGGCCACTGACCCTGCCCACGTGACGGACCGTGAGGCGGGTGATGATGAACACCGACAGACCAACAAGGATGTTCTGCAGGATCAACAGGCTCAACCCGGAGGGGAAGAGGGCGTACACCGGCCCCAGCACAATGAGCAGGGGATGGAAATGGTCGCCCAGCAGGTTGAACTCGTGGCCCTTGATCGGGACGATCGGAGCGTCGAAACCCGCGTAGGCCTTTGCAAGCTGGGTGAATATTCCAAGGTCCCAGGACGGAGTGTCCAGTCGGTTCCATTGGGCAACCGAGAAGACGCAGTACAGCGCGGTAATGACCGTTGCCGCCACCCAGGCCTCGGCGGGTTGGCGGCGCACCGCCGCACTTCCCCTCTGCAGGGTGCCCCGTAACCGGCGCTGTAGGCCTTGGCGCTTTCCACCGGCTTGGGAGGAGCCGTTACGTTCGAGGATCATCCCGGCGGCTCCTCCGTGTGAGGTGCGCTCCCGGAATAGCGTCCGCCGAAGAGCGGCAGGACGGCGGAGAGGTCGGCGCGCTGTCCGGAGGCTGCAACGCGTCCGGCAGCTACGGCAGCCGGCCAGGAGAGGGAGCCGAGGATCAGCGCCAGCCAAGTCTCGGCGTCGGTCTCGATGACGTTTGGCGGGGTTCCCCTGGTGTGGCGGGGACCCTCAATACACTGCGTCACGCCGAGCGGAGGCACGCGGACTTCCACGCTGTTTCCCGGCGCGCGGAAGGCGAGTTCTTCGAGGGAGTAGCGGACCGCCGTCGTGCGTTCCGTCCTGTCTGTGCTGCCGGCAGCCACGGCGCGAACCGCGGCGTCTCCTGCTGCCGCTGAAATGCGCCGTCGGGCCATGATCAGTCCAGCAGTGCCATCACGGGGGCGGCCAAACGAAGCTTGCCCACCGGAACTCCGCCACCGAGGACCGGTTGGACAATCTTTTCCAGCACCGGCCCCACCGCTTCGGCGTCGAGCGCACCGCTCGCGGCCAGCAGGGTCAGGCCGACCAGGGACGTGGCGCGGATGTTGCCGTCGAGGATCTTCAGTGCCATCGAGACGCCTGTTGGCGCTGCCATCACCAGGACACCCTCCGCACCGTTCTTGGCGAGGATGCCGAGGTCTTCCATGACGATCGAGTTTTCACGGCCGCGACCATGCACAGCCCACGGGTAGTCCAGCATGGCCGTGGCGATGGTTGCTGCCCTGGCGTCTGCGTGCTTGTCACTGGGCGCTTTGGCGATCTTGCCGATGCCGCGGGCCAGCCCGGTCAGCGAAACCGCACCGAGCGGAGCGCCGCAGCCGTCCACCGCCCAGTGCGCAACCCTCTCTTCCGTGTATTCCTCGACCAGGGCGGCGATGCGCTGCTGCAGGGGGTGCTGCGGGTCGAGGTATGTCGCGTGATCCCAGGAGTTCTCGGTGCAGGCCCACAGGAAGGCCGCGTGCTTGCCCGAACAGTTGAAGGCGATCCGCTGACGCCCCTTGTCGGTGCGGATCAGCCAGTTGCGGGCTTCCTCATCCTGGGGCCAATCGGCCGGGCACTGCAGGTCATCCTCGGTTACGCCTGCGGCGCTCAGCATGCCCTTCACGACGTCCATATGCTCGTGGCTGCCCACATGGCTCGCCGCGGCGAGGGCCACCTGCGGACCCCGCAGCGGGACCCCAGCCTGCATCGCTGCAAGGGCCTGGAATGGCTTCAACGTTGACCGCGGGAAGATCGGGGTGTCGATGTCGCCCAACGCCGTCACTACGGAGCCGTCGGCAGCGAGGACGACGGCGGACCCCACATGACGCGATTCGATGAAACCGTTTCGCTCGAGAACCGCGAGGTCCACAGCGTCGGATGATGTGAAGGTGGAGGGCATGGTTCCAGTATTACCCATTGTGATTACCCGTCGTGGTTCTACAGAGCAGTGGAGCTTGTGCCCACCGGAGTGAACGGCATCCGGTGGGCACAAGGGGGGACGGGCGCGAAAGCTATTCCGCCGAGAACTGGACGGTGTGCCAGCCTGAAGCGCCGTCGGGAACAGTGTCGGCGCGCTCTTCGGCCTGGACGCCATCGGGATCGTAGGCGCGTGAGCGGATGCGGTGCGACCCGGCGTCGAACTTGACCTCGTGGGTCCACTGGCGCCAGGTGTCGACGCTGTGCTCGCCCGCAAGGGTGGCTTCTTCCCACGGTCCGTCGTCCACCTGGACCTCGACCTTCTCGATCCCGCGGTTCTGGGCCCAGGCCGTGCCGCCGATCCGGAAGGTGCCGGCGGGAACGCTGGCGAAGGAACGCGGAACCTCGACCCGGGACTGGGTCTTGATGGGACCTCGCTCGGACCAGCCGCGGTCCGTCCAGTAACCCCTCGCATCAGCGAATCGGGTGACTTCGAGATCCACCACCCACTTGGTCGCCGAAACATAGCCGTACAGACCGGGAACCACCATGCGTACCGGATAGCCGTGTTCGAGCGGAAGCGGTTCGTCATTCATGGCGATGGCGAGGATGGCATCGCGTTCATCCTGCAGGACGGGCAGGGGAGTGGAGGCACTGAAACCGTCGGTGCTGGTGGAAAGGACCATGTCCGCGCCCTCCATTGGACGGGCACGCTCCAGCAGGTTGCGGATCGGGTAGCCCAACCATTTCGCGTTGCCAACGAGCTCCCCGCCCACAGGGTTGGAAACGCAGGTCAGCGTGATGTGGCGTTCGATCAGCTCGGAATCCATCAGGTCCTGGAAGTTGACGGTGATTTCTTCCTCGACCATTCCGTGGATGCGAAGTTCCCAGGTGTCGACGTCGATTGTGGGCACCTGGAGGGCCGTGTCGATCCGGTAGAAGTCAGGGTTAGGGGTCAGCCAGGGCTGCACTCCCTCGACGTTCACGTCCACGTCCGGCGGGACCGGCGCGGATGGGCTCGCCGGAGCCGGGAAGCTGAGCTTCTCGCGGGCTACGTTGACGGTGTTGCGGATGCCGCTGATTATCGTGCCACCCGCGGCTGCGGCGCCGGCGACGACGGCGGTGACACCGGCCGCTGCGAAGAAGGCACGCCGGCTGGTCCCGGTCTTGGCCCCGACGTTGTGGGATCCCCCGGTACTGAAGGCGCCGTCGTCGTCGGCTGCTGTTTGGGAAGCCGCTGCCACCGGGGCCGAAGCGCGGAGCTTCTGGATCATCCAGCGAAGCGCCGCAAGGCCGGCGAGGGTCCCGATCGCCGAGGGGACGGCGTCGAGCAGCGAGGCTCCGGCGCGGGAGACGACGGCGGCAACCATCACAGCGCCCATGAGCAGAACGCCGGCAACCCCGAGAATCCAGCGGCGCCAAGCGACATAGCCCAGCACGGCGGCGAGGATGATGATGGTGACGGCCATGCCGACGAAGAGTGCGAGCTTGTCGTTCGTGCCGAAGGTTGCGATCGCGAAATCCTTCAGCCAGGGCGGCGTGAAGTCGATGAACGTCGAACCAAGGGCGATCAGCGGTGCTGAACGGGTCGAGAAGAACGAGCCCACAAGTTCAGCCACGCCCAGCACCAGGCCAGCGGCGAGGATGCCCGAGAGCATGGGCAGGAGCGGTGGTTTTCGGGTGGGCTTCCGGGCGGCTTTCATACTCTTCATTCGGAGAGACGGGGTTCGGGTATGGGTGCTGACGCTTCACACTAACTTCCTTCAGTGGTTCGGCCGAGCGTGGAGCCAGTACCCTGAACTACTGTGAAGGTTCTTGTGATTGGCCCCGGAGGCCGCGAACACGCCATTGTCCGAGCGCTTCTGGCTGACCCTTTCGTCAGCGAGGTGCACGCCGCCCCCGGGAACGCCGGAATTGCGCAGGTAGTCCCCACGCACAGCATCGACGCGAGTGACCCCGCGATGGTCACTGGGTTGGCTTCCCGGTTGGGCTCGGACCTGGTGATTGTCGGACCGGAAGCTCCGCTGGCTGCCGGCGTTGCCGACGCCCTGATTGAGGCGGGCATCCCGGTCTTCGGTCCCACGAAGGCTGCGGCCCAGCTGGAGGCGTCAAAGGCCTTCGCTAAGCAGATCATGGCCGCAGCATCGGTGCCGACGGCAATGGCAAGGGTAGCCACCGACGACGTCGAGGCCGGGGAAGCACTGGACGCTTTCGGCGCGCCGTACGTGGTGAAGGACGACGGGTTGGCCGCGGGCAAGGGAGTTGTGGTGACTTCGGACCGGGCTGAGGCCCTGGACCACGCCCAAGCATGCTTCGACGCCGGTGGGTCGGTTGTCATTGAGGAGTTCCTCGACGGTCCGGAGGTGTCGTTGTTCGTTCTCTCCGACGGCGTCTCCGTGGTTCCCCTCGCGCCCGCCCAGGATTTCAAGCGAATCTTCGACAACGACGAGGGCCCGAACACCGGCGGCATGGGCGCCTATTCGCCGCTCGAGTGGGTGCCTGCGGGACTGGTCGATGAGGTCATCGACCGCGTGGCCCAGCCCACCATCGACGAAATGGCCCGCCGCGGAACGCCGTTCACCGGCGTGCTCTACTGCGGGCTGGCGCTCACCTCCCGCGGGCTGCGCGTGATCGAGTTCAACGCCCGCTTCGGCGATCCCGAGACGCAGGCAGTGCTTGCCCGCCTCAAGACCCCGCTCGGTGGCGTCCTCCTCGCAGCAGCGAAGGGTGAACTTTCCACCGTCGACAACCTGCACTGGTCCTCCCAGACGGCCGTCGCCGTCGTCCTCGCTTCGGCGAACTACCCGGACACCCCACGCACCGGCGATCCCATCCTCGGCCTGAATGACATCGCGGAACTGGACGGCGTGCACGTGCTGCACGCTGGAACGGCGCTCGCCGGGGACGGTGCCGTAGTTTCCGCCGGTGGGCGGGTGCTCGCCGTCGTCGGGCTCGGGGATGACCTCGCGAACGCGCGGGAGAAAGCGTACGACGGCGTGACGCGCCTGAAGCTTGAAGGCGGCCAGTACCGCACGGACATCGCAGCAAAGGCCGCCCGCGGCGACATCGTTGTTACCGAACCGAGCGGGGCATGAGCATGGTGCAGGAAATTACTGGCTGGCGGCACATCTACTCGGGCAAGGTCCGGGACCTGTACGAGCCATTGACCGGTGAGACTGACCGGGTGCTGGTGGTCGCCAGTGACCGCATCAGCGCGTACGACTACGTGCTTTCCTCCGAGATTCCCGACAAGGGACGGGTGTTGACGCAGCTGAGCCTGTGGTGGTTCGAGCAGCTCTCCGGCATTCCCAACCACGTCCTGTCAGTTGATGTTCCGGCGGAAGTAGCCGGGCGGGCCATGATCTGCCAGCGGCTGGAGATGTATCCGGTTGAGTGCATAGCGCGCGGGTACCTGACCGGTTCCGGGTTGGCCGAGTACCGAGAATCCCGGACGGTGTGCTCGTTGCCGCTTCCCTCGGGGTTGGTTGACGGTTCGCGGCTGGAAACGCCGCTCTTCACGCCGTCGGCCAAGGCTGAGGTGGGGGAGCACGATGAAAACATCACCTACGACGCCGTCGTCATGATGGTGGGCGATGATCTCGCCGCGAAACTGAAGTCGTTGACGCTGGACATCTACTCGCAGGCGGAAGCGATTGCCCGCGACCGCGGAATCATCCTCGCCGATACCAAGGTGGAGTTCGGGATGTCCCCGGCCGGCGAGGTGACGCTCGGCGATGAGGTCCTGACACCCGATTCTTCCCGGTTCTGGGACGCTTCGCTGTACTCGCCGGGCCAGGCGCAGGCGTCCTTCGACAAGCAGTTCGTGCGTGACTGGCTCACGTCCGATGCGTCCGGCTGGGACCGTGAGTCCACGCCGCCTGCGTTGCCGGACGACGTCGTTGAGAAGACCCGCGCGCGGTACATCGAGGCCTACGAGCGGCTGACGGGGCGGACGTTCAGCTAGCCCCACTTCCAACCCCGCTGAGTGTTCAGATAAACCCCTTTACGCAGTCGCATTCGGTAATTATCTGAACACTCAACGGGCATGAAAAGAGGCTGTCCACTTCGCGTGGACAGCCTTTCTTTTTGGTCGGGGTGACAGGATTTGAACCTGCGGCCTCGTCGTCCCGAACGACGCGCGCTACCAAGCTGCGCCACACCCCGATTTACTCTGTTCCACGGCTGAATTCAGGCTCAAACTGCCCGTGAAAGCAACCTCTCAAGGATAACGGAGAATCCAGCCGCAGACGAACTAAACGTGGAACTAGACCAGCGACTCCTGCCAGGCCGCGTGCAGGGTGGCGAACCGCCCATTGCCGCTGATGAGGTCGGTCGGAGTGCCGTCCTCAACCACCACGCCGTCGTGCACAACCAGCACCCTGTCCGCGATCGCCACGGTCGACAGCCGGTGCGCAATGATCAGTGCAGTCCGGTTACCCAGGAGCTTTTGGAGCCCCTGCTGCACGAGGCGCTCGCTCGGGATGTCCAGTGATGACGTCGCCTCGTCCAGGATCAGCACCACCGGATCAGCGAGGAACGCACGGGCGAAGCTGATGAGTTGGCGTTGACCCGAGGACACCCGGCCGCCGCGCTTGTTCACGTCGGTGTCGTATCCATCGGGAAGTGCTTCGATGAACTCGTGTGCACCGACGGCCTTGGCCGCGCCGACAATTTCCTCGCGGCTCGCTTCTGGTTTCCCGAGCGCGATGTTGTCCGCCACGCTCCCGCTGAACAGGAACGCTTCCTGCGTGACCATGACGACGGCGCGGCGGAGGTCCCGTGGGGCAAGTTGCCTTAGGTCAACGCCGTCGAGCGTGATGCTGCCCTCGGATACGTCGTAGAACCGGGCGATCACCTTCGCGAGCGTGGACTTTCCGGCACCGGTCTGGCCAACCAGGGCGATGGTCTGACCTGCCGGGATGGTGAGGTCCATGCGCGGGAGGATGACGGGCCCGTCGCCGTAGCGGAACTCGACGCCGTCGAACTCTATCCGGCCATTCGCATCCTTCAGAGGCACCGGGTTCTTCGGCGGACGTACGGTCGGTACTTCCTCCAGCAGCCCGGACACCTTCTCCAAAGCAGCGGAGGCCGACTGGAATGAGTTGTAGAACATCGCCATCTGATCCACGGGCTGGAAGAAGCGCTTGCTGTAGAGGAGGAGTGCCAGCAGTGCACCAACTTCAAGCGTGCCATCAAGCACCCGGAACCCGCCGAACAGCAGCACAGCCGTAACTGTCACGTTCCCGATCAGCACCAGGCCCGGCTGGAAAACCCCGTTCAGGTTGATGGAGCGGACGGTGACTTTGCGGTAGTCCTCGGCGAGCTCGTCGTACCGGGAAGCGTTGACCTTCTCGCGGCGGAATGCCTTGACGGCGCGGATGCCGGTCATGGTCTCGATGAAGTGGACGATCAACCGTGCCGACACCACGCGGGAGGAGCGGTACGCAATCTGCGAATGCTTCTGGTACCAGCGCGCCAGGAAGGCCATGGGGATTGCCGCGACCAGTATCAGCATGCCGGTGGGCCAATCAAGCACAAAGATGGTGACTGCCGTGAACACCATGTACATGGCCCCGGATGCGAGTGAGCTGACACCCGAGTCGAGCAGTTCGCGCAACGCCTCAAGGTCGGAAGTCTGCCGGGAGATGATCCGTCCGGAGGTGTACTTCTCGTGGAATTCGAGGCTCAACCGTTGGGTATGCCTGAAGACCCGCAAGCGGAGGTCCAGCAGCATCTCCTGGCTGAGCTTTGCTGCAGCGCGAACGTACCCGGAGGTCAGCGTGGCAGCGAGGACAGCGGCGACCAGGTAGGTGGCGCCGGCTGCCCAGAGCATCGCGGGATCGCCGCCCTGCAGCGCGGGCAGGGCATGGTCGATTCCAAAAGCGATGATCGCTGGCCCTGCTACCCGCGCGATCTGGGAGAAAATCACCAGGAAAGCGGTCCAGACGAACTGCTTTCGGTTGGGCCGGATCAGCGAACCGAGGAGGCGGAAGGAGCGCGAGCGCACTGACTTGTTCTGCGCCCGGTTGAGGATGACGTCATCCTCGTTCATTACCCCGGAGGACACCTGCGGGGACTCTTGCGGGGCCTCAGCCGACGACGACGGCCGGGCACCGCGCGCCTTGCGGCCCGATTTCCCAGGCTTGGGTGACGTGCTCACGCGCGTGCCTCCTCGTCGTCGTGCCTTAATTCTTCGAGCTCGGTGTCCAGGTCCACGGGCTCCTCGGTGAGGCTCGCAATCACGTAGCGGTAGTGGTCGCTTCGGGCCAGCAGTTCGGTGTGGGTGCCGACGTCCACGATGCGTCCATGCTCCATGAGGGCAACACGGTCAGCGAGGGCCACGGTCGAGGGACGGTGCGCCACGATCAGCGTCGTGGTGTCGCGCAGGACCTCGCGGAGGCGTTCCTCCACCAATTCCTCGGTGCGGACGTCGAGTGCGGAGAGCGGATCATCGAGGACCAGTACCTTGGGCTTGGCTGCGATGGCGCGTGCAAGCGCCACACGTTGGCGCTGCCCGCCGGAGAGGCTCAGCCCTTCCTCACCGATCAGGGTGTCGACGCCGTTGGGCAACGAGTACACGAAGTGGGCCTGCGCCACGTCGAGTGCCTCCTCGAGGATGGCGCTGGCGTCGTCGTCGTTCTTTGGATCTGCACCCATCAGGATGTTGTCGCGCACGGAGTTGGAGAAAAGTGTGGTGTCTTCGAAGGCGACAGCAACGTGGCTGCGCAGTTCCTCAAGCGTGAACTCCCGCAGGTCCATTCCGTCGATGCGGATGGACCCGCCCGTGACCTCGTAGAGTCGGGGGACCAACTGCAGGAGGGTACTTTTGCCGCAGCCGGTGACGCCGACCAGGGCCATGGTCTCGCCGGCATCGAGCTTGAGGTTGATTCCGTTCAGCACGTCAGTTGAGGTGTCCTCAGCATCCGGGTAGCGGAAGTGGACGCGGTCGAAGGTGACCACGCCGTGAGGTTCAGCGAGGCTCTGCGGCGTGGCTGGATCGGTGATGGTGTCTTCGGTGTCCATCACTTCGTAGTGCCGGTCGATTGCGGTCTTGGCGGTGAACGTCATGGCGAGCAGCGGTCCGATGAACTCAACCCGGGCGGTGACAAGGCCTGCGGTCGCGAAGAACGCCACCAGCCCGCCGATGCTGACATCCCCGTTGACCGCCAGCAGGATTCCCGTGACCAGCGAAGCGCCGAGTGCCAGCTC
Organism: Arthrobacter sp. TRD_SC_6; assembly: GCF_055361185.1. Classification (NCBI taxonomy): domain Bacteria; kingdom Bacillati; phylum Actinomycetota; class Actinomycetes; order Micrococcales; family Micrococcaceae; genus Arthrobacter; species Arthrobacter sp. TRD_SC_6. The sequence goes on along the minus strand of NZ_CM143953.1, from coordinate 91,801 downwards.
CGGAAGCAGCGTGACCACCAGCGAGAACCGGGCCAGGCTCTGGGCCTTGTGGATTTCGGTCTGGCGTAGCTCTTCAGCCTGGTCGTTGAAGGAGTCCAGTGCCTCGCGGCTCCGCCCGAAGGCCTTGAGCACGCGGATACCGTGAACCGATTCTTCGACCGTGGTGGCGAGGTCGCCGGCCTGATCCTGGCTCTTGCGCGAGACCTTGCTGTAGGTGGTTCGGAAGCGGAATCCGTAGATCATGACAGGAACGGCGGCGGCCATGAAGATCAGAGCGAGGGGCCAGCTCATGAAGAACATGATGGCCACGCCAACCGTCACAGTGATCGAGTCAACCACGAGCATGATTGCCCCGAACGCCATCCACCGGCGTATCAGGTTGAGGTCGGTCATGGCACGGGAGAGCAGTTGGCCGCTGCCCCACCGGTCGTGGAACGCCACTGCCAGGTTCTGGAGGTGCCGGTAGAAGGACGTGCGCAGGTTGGTCTCCACCGTGGTTGCCGGGGCAATGACGAGGAAGCGGCGCAGCGCCACGAACGCTGCCTCCATGATGCCGAACAGGAGTACGACGCCGGACGCGATCCAGATCGTAGAGGTCGCCTGCCCTTCTGCCAGGGCATCATTCACGAGGACTCGGAATACCTGGGGGATGGCGAGCGCCATCAGGCTGGCACCGAGTGCGGCGAAGAGACCGAGGATCAGGCGGAGAAGAATTGGCTTCAGATGTGGATAGAGGCGGCCGAGGGATTCCCACAGCGTTGTTTGCGTCGGCATGCTCGTCTCTTGGCAGTAGAGGTTATGGGGAAGCCGAGGTTTCGTGTCCCCTAGCAACTATCCTATGCCAGTGGTCACATTCTTCGCGCGACGGCGCCGTCGCTGAGGCGGCTTCTGGGGCAGCCTCGGTCAGCGTGACGTGAGGGTGAGAAGCACTGCTTCAGGACGGCATGCTAACCGCACCGGAGCGAAGCGCGAAGTGCCGATTCCCGCTGAAACGTTGAGTGGAGAAGTGGCGCCGTTGTGCTCCCAAATGGTGAGCCCGCGGGCACGCCAGGTGGGGAGGTCGCAGTTACTGACCAGTGCGCCGTAACCAGGAAGGCAAACCTGGCCACCGTGCGTGTGGCCGGCAAGGATCAGGTCTGCACCGTTGTCGGTGAAGGTGTCCAGGACGCGCTGGTACGGCGCGTGCGCGACGCCGACGCGAAGGTGCGGTGCCTCTGCTGCGGTGCTGCTGCCCGCTGGGAAACCGGCAAACCGGTCCCGTTTCAAATGCGGATCATCGACGCCGCTGAGGTCCATTCGAAGGCCATTGACGGCAACGGACTGCGAGCGGTTGGTGAGGTCAATCCAGCCCGCTGAGCCAAACTGCGCAAACATCTGCTGCCAGGGCAGTTCCTTCGGCGGCTTGTTTGATTCCTTGAACGAAGGGCCCCCGAAGTACTTGAAAGGGTTCTGGATGCGCGGTGCGTAATAGTCATTGGATCCGGGGACGAAGACGCCCGGGAATGCCAGCAACGGCTCAAGTGCTTCCAGCAGCGGTTCGACGGCCTTTGGATGGCTGAGGTTGTCGCCAGTGTTGACCACCAGGTCGGGTTTCAGCTCGGCAAGTCCCTGCAGCCACTTGGTCTTGGCAGCCTGGCGCGGCACCATGTGGATGTCGGAGAGGTGCAGGATCTGGAGCGGCCGGCTTCCAGCTGGGAGGATGGCAAGGCTTTCGCGGCGAAGTCCGAACAAGTTGCGCTCAACCAGGGCTGCGTAACCGAGTGTTGCTGCGCCAGTTGCTGCCGTGAGGCCGAGCGTCATCGCGACGCCCGTGCGGGCGCCTTCTCTAGTGGCTCCCACGATCAGCCGTCGTCTCCGTTGCCGCCACCATTGTCGCCGCCGTTATTACCGCCGCCATTCCCATTGCCGTTGTTTCCACCGTTGTTGTCCGGGGGAGTGGTGGGCAGCGTGCTTCCTCCACCGTTGCTCGGCGGGAGTGGAAGGGTGATGCCGCCGGTGTTTCCCCCGCCGGTATTTCCGCCGTTATTCCCATTGTTGTTCGGGGATCGATCGACCTGCGTTTGGCGGGAAGCGTTGATCATGTTAGACGGCGGATCGACGAAAGGCTTTGGCTGATAAGCACCCGGAATCTGTTGCATGAAGCGCGCCCAAGAGGGAGCAGCAATCAAAGAACCGTCAATCTCCGGATACTCGCGCCCACCAATCTGCATGCCGCCGAGGCCAGTGTTGCCTTCTTTCCAGTTACCGATCCAAGAGGCGGTGGCCAGTGCACTGTTGTAACCGACGAACCACGTCTGTGACCGCTGGTCATTGGTACCGGTCTTGCCAGCCATCGGGATGTCCCCGAACTCAAGCAATTGTCCAGAGCCGCGGTCCATGACGGCCTCCGTGGCGTAATTTACTCCACGAGCGATTTCCTTCGAGATGACTTGCTCGCAGGACTGAGGTGGCACGGGATAAGTATCCCCATTGACAGCCGTAACCTCGACGAGGGCTCGGGGTTCGCACTTGAGGCCCTCAGCCGCGAGGGTGGCGTATGCAGTGGCCATCGACATAGGCGCAACATCACTTGACCCACCGATCACCATCGGTATGTTCAAGTCGACCGGCAACGGCTCTCCTTCGGAGCTCTTTCCGTTGTGCACGCCCATGTCGAAAGCCATATCGCGGATCTTGCAGAGGTCAAGCTGCTCCGCTGTTTCGAAGGTGACGGTGTTGTAGGACTGCGCCAAACCCTCCAAAACAGAGTAGTTCCCGTAGTTGATATCCCCATAGTTCTGCGGCTCGTAGGTGTAATCCGGATCGGCGTCGATGATCTCGTAATGTCCTTGAGGCAAGCAGGTTGCCTCCCACCGGTCGCCGACGGGATACGCCTTCTTGCTGCCATCAACTACTGTGTTCAGAGCCCGGCCGTCTTCCAGCCAGGCGGCCACGGTGAAAGGTTTGAACGTTGAACCAGGCTGGAACCCGCCCAGACCACCGATTGGCTTGTTGGCATCGCCCTCATAGTAGGTATCTACATTGAAATTCTGAACGGAATCTCCGGGAGTCTCGCCCGGCATGTACCGAGTGTTTTGAGCCATAACGAGTATGTCCCCCGCGCCAGGCTTGAGGCTCACCATTGAGTGGCCTACAGAAGGATCGGTGGTTTCCCGATTAGCAGTCTCGTTGATAGCCGTCTGAGCGGCGCCTTGGGCCCTCGCATCGAGGGTCGTCTTGATTGTCAGGCCACCGCGGTACAGCGCGTTCTCGCGGTCCTCCAGCGTCTCGCCATAGGCAGGATCGTTGAGGATCAGGTGCGTGACGTAGTCGCAGAAGTAGGGTGCCTGCTCAGCCCCGACGCACCCGCTCAGTACCGGGGTGATAGCGAGGCCCAGATCGGTGGCGACTGCGGCGTCGTACTCTTCCTGCGTGATCCGCCCGGTATCGAGCATCCGGGACATCACCAGGTTCCGGCGCTCGAGGGCTAGCTCGGGGTTCGCCTCGGGGCTGTACAGCGAGGGACCGTTGACCACCGCTGCGAGGAGCGCCGACTGCTGGATGTTGAGGTCCTTGGCTTCGACGTTGAAGAAGTACCGGGAAGCGGCCTGCACGCCAAAGGTGTTGCCAGTAAACGGAACAATGTTGAGGTAACCCGCGAGGATCTCGTCTTTGCTAAGTTCCTTCTCCACTGCGATGGCCAGCTTGGCTTCCCTCAGCTTGTCACCCATGGTCTTCTGCGTCCGAAGATCAACCTCGCCACCGTCGATCAGAACATTGTTCACGTACTGCTGCGTGATCGTTGAAGCACCACGTGTGCTGGTGCTGCTCAGGTTGCTGAGCGCCGCGCTGATGATTCCCTGCAGGTCAACGCCGCCGTGATCATAGAACTCATCATCCTCGATCGCCAGCAGCGCGTCGGTCATGTTTTCCGAGACCTGATCCAGGGTGATCGGCTGCCTGTTCTCCTCATAGAGGGTGGCAATCTTGGACCCGTCAGCCGCGACAATGGTGGACGGCAAAGCGAGCGCCCCGCGCTCCAGCTCCGCCGGAAGATCCTCGAAGAACTGGATGGAGGCGGTAGCGCCGGTGCCGGCAGCAGCCGCTATGGGCACCAAAAGGCCAGCAGCAAGCACCCCGCTAAGTCCACTGATTCCTAGAAATGCAATGATCTTCCCCAGAGTGGTTGCCGTGTCAAAGAGAGGAGATTTACGAGCAGCCATGTACTCCAGTTTACAAGCACGCGCTAACCTGTGAACCATGACCAAATGGGAGTACTCGACAATTCCGCTCATCATCCACGCCACCAAGCAGATTCTTGACCAATGGGGCGAGGACGGCTGGGAGCTGGTGCAGGTAGTCCCGGGCCCGGACGGCAAGGGTCTGGTCGCGTACCTCAAACGGGAGAAGAACGCGTAATGACCAGCACAGATGAAGCGGTGTCAGCAGTAGAAAGCCGGCTGCAAGACCTCGGAATCACGCTCCCCGAGGTCGCACCTCCAGTAGCCGCATATGTGCCCGCAGTGGTGTCCGGCAACTACGTCTACACCTCAGGCCAGTTGCCCTTTATTCAAGGTGAACTCCCAGCTACGGGCAAAGTGGGCAGCGAGGTCAGCGCGGAGAAGGCAGCGGAGTACGCGGCCATTTGCGCGGTAAACGCCCTGGCCGCAGTAAAGTCGCAGATCGGCGACCTCGACCGCATCAGCAGGATCGTGAAGGTTGTCGGATTCGTGGCTTCCGAGCCCTCATTCACCGGTCAACCCGCGGTCATCAACGGCGCCTCCGAGTTGCTTGGCAAGGTACTCGGCGAAGCCGGTGCCCACGCCCGTTCCGCCGTCGGCGTTGCAGTACTACCATTGAATGCGCCCGTTGAAGTCGAAATAATTGCTGAGTTTGTCTAGTAGGTCTAGTTTCGTGAACCGATCCAGCACCAGGCTCTTTCCTGTACCGGAAGAGCAACAGGGCGCCGCTCGCAGTTGGATAGACCACGGCGAGCGCACCCCCATGAAGCCACGTCCGGCGTCGTCGGTCGTGCTGATTCGCGACGCCGCAGTAGGCACAGAGGTCTACCTCTCCTACCGCCGCGGGGAATCGCCGCTCGGCGTGGTTGCCTTTCCAGGCGGGAGTGTGGAGCAGCAGGACGAGGACCCCATTGCCTGGTACGGCCCGTCACCCGCCCAATGGGCGCTGGCGCTCGCTACCGATGACCACGAAACGGCGCGCCGGTTCGTTACCGCCGCGATACGCGAACTCTTCGAAGAGACCGGAGTGCTGCTCGCCGGCCCCGATGCTTCAAGCCTCATCGAGGGAACGCGGCACCCCGACTGGATGAAAGCGCGCGAAGCAATGGCGGCAGGGGACAAAACCTTCGCCGAGATCCTCACCAAGCGTGGCTTGGGCCTGCGCACAGACCTCATCAAACCGCTGTCAGCGTGGCTCAGCCCGGACTTTGCGCATCGCCGGTTCGACACCCGGTATTTCGCCGCAGCCCAACCCGTGAACCAGGAGCCCTCCCTTCTCGAAAGCAAGGGTGTCTGGGGCAGCTGGCGCTGGTCGGCAGAAGAAATTAACCAGCGCGGGACCACCAGGCTCGGCGACGAAGTGTCACAGCCCAACACAACCGGCCGCACCCTGGATGAGCTGACCGTCCCGGCGGTCGAACTCATCCTCGAGAAAATCGGCTCTTCCCGCGGGTGCATCGCGTATCTCTCCCACAAACGGCCCATGAAGGTGTTCTCACCGAGGCTCGTGGAAGTGGATGCTGAGCCGCGCATCGAGGTCGAGTGCTCCACCGCGACCGAAGGCTCAGAGCAGCGCGGCCGCTAGTACCGCAAGCCGACGGCGGGCGGCCACCGAGGTGACCACCCGCCGTCGTGCGCTTCCCGCAGAAGTCAGCGGCTGCGCTGACGCAGGCGCTGGATGTCGAGAATGACGACGGCACGCGCCTCGAGTCGCAGCCAGCCGCGCTGGACGAACTCGGCGAGCGCCTTGTTGACCGTCTCGCGCGAAGCTCCAACCAGCTGGGCGAGCTCTTCCTGCGTGAGCTCGTGTGCAACAAGGATGCCGTCGGTAGCTGGGCGTCCGAAGCGGTCGGCCAGGTCCAGCAGCGCCTTGGCAACGCGGCCCGGAACGTCGGAAAACACCAGGTCAGCCAGCGATTCGTTGGTGCGGCGGAGGCGCCGGGCAAGCGCCTGGAGCAGCTGTGCGGAGACTTCCGGGCGGGTTTCGAGCAGCGCACGCAGGTTCTCGTTCTTCAGGCCTGCGAGGCGTGTCTCGGAAACAGCCGTGGCCGTAGCGGTGCGGGGGCTGGGATCGAAGAGAGCCATCTCACCGAAGAGTTCGCCTGGGCCGAGAATGGCCAGAAGGTTCTCGCGGCCGTCCTGCGCAGTGCGCCCGAGCTTGATTTTGCCGGAGACGATGAAGTAGAGCTGATCCCCCTGGTCCCCCTCCCTGAAGACCGAAGCGCCGCGCGAAAGGTCAACTTCCGTCAACTCATCGGTGAGGGCAGCAAACACCTCGTCGCCCAGCGAAGCGAAAAGGGGCGCCCGGCGCAGTACCTCGATATCCATGAAAGCTCCTATAACGTGATGCAAAACCAACTGTTTTATCTATTCCCATCTTGCCGTACACAAACGCGATGTGACACCTGATACACGCATGTTCGCCGAAGGGATAGGAGATGGGTTCGCCCTCCAAGCGTCGGCGGCCACCACTTCTCCGCGAATTGTCAGCCGCGGAACGTAGAATCGTTGGGACAGTAGGGGAAGTGCGGGGCTTCTTCGGAAGTGGAGAAAAGTGTTCGGCTTTACCCTCCTGGACATCATTCTGGTCCTGGTGCTCGTCGGGTACCTCGTGGCTGGGCTGCGCAACGGCTTTTTTGTGACCCTCGGAGGCATCATCGGTTTCGGCGCCGGCGCAGTGGCTGCGTTCTTCGCCATTCCCCTCGTCAGCAGTTGGGTTACGGAGGACAGCTGGCGTCTTGCCGCCGTCATCGCTACGGCCCTCCTGCTGGTGGTCATCGGGCAAGCCCTCGGCTCAGCCCTGGGCAGGGCAATCAGTGGCCGCTCGGAATCCGGTCCGGTCCGGTTTATTGACCGCCTGCTCGGCGGATTCACCAACGTGGTCGTGGCGGCGCTGGTGCTCGCTATGCTGGCCTTCAGCATCAGCACCATGGGCGTTCCCTTCCTGTCGCAATCCATAGCGTCGTCCCGCCTGATCACCGGAATAGACACCCTGACGCCGTCACCCGTGCGGTCCTGGATGGCGCAGATCCGTTCCATCGCGGTCGCGGATGGCATTCCTACCCTGCTTGAGGAGATCGCTCCGGCTACGCCCGCTCCCATCCCGGACGAATCCGTGAATACACCGGAGCTTGCAGCGGCGTCCCAGTCGGTTCTTCGCATCGCTGGCACTGCGTTCCAGTGCGGGCAGAACCAGACCGGCTCCGGCTTCGTCATCGCTGACGGCAAGGTGGTTACCAACGCCCACGTTGTCGCCGGAGTGAACCAGCCCGTCGTGGAGTTCCCAGGCGGAGGTGCACTGCCCGGCCGGGTGGTTTACCTCGACCCGGTGAGGGACATCGCTGTGCTCGCGGTGGACGGTCTGGACCGGGCGCCGCTCCCGCTCGGAAGTGCCCTCGAGAACGGGGAGACCGCTGCGTTCGCCGGGTATCCCGCGGGCGGGCCATTCCAGATCCAGCCTGCCAGTGTGCAGAACCGCTCGGACGTTCTGGTGGAGAACATCTACGGTGCAGACCCAACGCCCGTGAACGTCTTCACCCTCGCGGCGAACGTGCAACAGGGCAACTCCGGCGGTCCATTGCTCGACATGCAGGGGCGCGTTGCCGGCGTCATCTTCGCCAAGTCCACAGCCGATCTCCCGGTGGGATATGCGCTCACGCTCGAAGAACTGCGTCCCGTCGTCGAACGCGTCGCGGGCCTGACGGAGACGGTATCGGCAGGCCAGTGTACGCAGCGCTGATTTCGGTTAGCCGGGTGTAACCAAATCGTGACCGGTTGCTGACTGAAAATACTGCACAGAGCACTCCTGAGAGTTAGGCTCGTCACACAAAGGCACCACGGCTCGCCGTGCGCCGTCGGGCACAATGACGTGTCTGCCAGGTAACAGATCATCAGGAGCAATCAATGTTCACAAGCAAATCGGAGCGCCGGTCGCGTCCCACAAGGACACGCGCCGCCGCCATCACTGCTGGTGCCGCCATCAGCGCACTGTTGCTCAGCGGCTGCGTCCAGAGCCAACGCGAGGACGACGGCGGCACTGGCGCAAGCGAGGAAGTGGATTCCACTTTCGTCTTCGCAGCGTCATCGGACCCCGCATCGCTTGACCCGGCGTTCGCCAGCGACGGCGAATCCTTCCGCGTGAGCCGCCAGATCTTCGAGGGCCTCGTGGGCGTCGAAGCCGGTACCGCAGACCCCGCGCCGCTTCTCGCAGAATCATGGGAGACCTCCGAAGACGGCCTCTCCTACACCTTCGCGCTGAAGGAAGGTGTCACCTTCCACGACGGCACCGAATTCAACGCCGAAGCCGTGTGCTTCAACTTTGACCGCTGGTACAACTTCACCGGCCTCGCTCAGGCGCCATCGGTTTCCTACTACTACAACAACCTCTTCCGTGGCTTCGCGGATTCAGCGGACGCCGCTGTCTACGAGTCCTGCGAGGTGAACGGCGACCTTGAGGCGACGGTCACGCTGGCAAAGCCGTTCGCAGGCTTCATTCCGGCACTGTCGCTGCCCGCGTTCGCCATGCAGAGCCCCACGGCGCTCGAGGAATTCAACGCCGACGACATCGGCGGGTCCGCCGAAGCGCCCCAGCTCAGTGAGTACGCACAGGGCAACCCCGTGGGCACCGGTCCGTTCAAGTTTGATTCGTGGAACGTCGGCGAAGACCTGACAATCTCCGCCTACCCGGAGTACTGGGGAGACCAGGGAGACGTCCAGCAGGTCATCTTCCGGATCATTGATGACCCGCAGGCGCGCACCCAGGCACTGCAGGCAGGAACCATCGACGGCTTCGACCTCGTCTCGCCGGCCGACATTCCGGTTCTCGAAGGCGACGATTTCAAGATCATCCCCCGCGATCCGTTCACCATCCTCTACCTCGGCATCAACCACAAGGTTGAGGAACTCAGCGATCCGCTGGTACGCGAGGCCATCCACCACGCTATCGACAAGCAGGCCCTGATCGACCAGACGCTGCCAGAGGGTACCCAGCTGGCAACGCAGTTCATCCCCGAGGTAGTGGACGGCTATAACACGGACGTCACCACCTATGAGTATGATCCCGAGCGTGCTCGCGAGCTTCTCACCGAAGCTGGCTACCCGGATGGCTTCGAGGTTCAGTTCAACTACCCGACCGACGTGTCACGGCCCTACATGCCTACCCCTGAGCAGGTCTTCACCAACCTGAGCGCACAGCTCGGAGAAGTTGGCATCACGGTCACCCCGGCACCCGACGTCTGGACCCCGGACTACCTTGACCGCATCCAGGGAACCGAGAACCACGGCATCCACCTCCTGGGCTGGACCGGCGACTACAACGACACCGACAACTTCATCGGCGTCTTCTTCGGACAGGAGAAGCCGGAGTTCGGCTTCAACAACACCGAGTTGTTCGACGCCCTCAGCGAAGCCCGCGGCATGACCGATCGCGAAGAGCAGACCGCCCTTTACGAGGAGATCAACGAGCAAATCGCCGAGTTCAACCCGGCTATCCCGCTGGCGCACCCAGCGCCGTCGTTGGCCTTCGCCCAGCGGGTAGATTCCTACCCAGCGAGCCCGGTCAACGACGAGGTATTCAACTTGATCGAACTCAGCGAGTAGAAGCCATTGGCGGAGGGACCAGCCACCTTAGGTCCCTCCGCTTTTGTCTGCCTTGCTGTCATTCGTGTTGAGAGGACACTGTGCTTCGCGTTATCGGTAAACGACTCGCCCTCCTGATTCCCACCCTTTTTGGGCTCTCGGTCCTGTTATTCCTGTGGGTCCGCAGCCTGCCCGGCGGCCCCGCCACTGCGCTGCTCGGCGAACGCGCCACCCCCGAGGCGGTAGCCCGCGTCAATGAGCTGTACGGCTTCGACCAGCCTCTGCTGCTGCAGTACTTCACTTACATGGGGAAGCTGCTGCAGGGAGACTTTGGCACATCGATCATGACCGGACGGCCCGTGCTCGCTGAGTTCGCGACCCGCTTCCCGGCCACCCTCGAGCTCAGCGTCATCGCGTTGATCTTCGCCATTGGAGTCGGGGTGCCGCTCGGTTACCTGGCTGCCCGCCACTACGGCCGGGTGCTGGACCACGGCTCGGTGGTCCTCAGCCTGATCGGGATAACCATCCCGGTGTTCTTCCTGGCTTTCATCCTGAAGTACCTCTTCGCGATCCAGTGGCCCATCCTGCCGCCCGACGGAAGACAGGACCCAAGGATCAACGCCACCCATGTCACTGACTTTTACGTGCTGGATGGCTTCCTCACCGGCGAGTACGACGCCGCATGGGACGCGTTCCTCCACCTGATCCTTCCGGGACTCGCGCTCGGCACCATCCCGCTGGCAATCATTGTGCGCATCACCCGCGCGTCGGTGCTCGAAGTGCAGAACGCCGACTATGTGCGCACAGCCCGTGCCAAGGGGCTCATGGAAAGGACCATCCGAAGCCGGTTCATCATGCGCAACGCCATGCTTCCCGTGGTCACGACCATCGGCCTGCAGACGGGCCTGCTGATCTCCGGTGCGGTTCTGACGGAAACTGTGTTCGCGTTCAGCGGCATTGGGCGCTTCCTGCGCGACGCGATTTTCGAACTCGATTATCCAGTGCTGCAGGGGTTCATCATTTTCATCGCGATTCTGTATGCGCTGATCAACCTGATTGTTGACGTGTCCTACACAATCATCGACCCGAGGGTGCGTGTGCAATGAGCAATGTTTTGCCTCCCGCTGCGGGCGGATCAACCTCGCCAACCGCCGAGCCGGCTCTTGCGGACGGCGGTGGCACCGGCCTCTGGAAGGACGCGTTCCGCAGGCTCCGGCGCAATCCACAGGCCATCACTGGCGCGGTCATTATCGGCTTGTTCCTGCTCGTTGCGGCCCTGGCCCCGTTTCTCGCGCCTTATGGCGGTGAGGCCCTGCCAGGCCGTACGGAAATCACTCCAACGAACATTCCCGGCCCGGGCGAGATCGAAGCGTATCCGCTGGGCCTGGACCGTTTCGGCGGAGACGTTTTCAGCAAGCTGATCTGGGGCGCGCAGGCCTCCCTGCTGATCGGTGTGATTTCGACGGCCCTGGGCTTGATGGGCGGCATGCTGCTGGGTCTCCTGGCCGGCGGACTGGGCGGTTGGGTGGACAGCGTGATCATGCGCTTCGTGGACATCCTGCTTTCTGTCCCGAACCTGCTGCTCGCGGTCAGTATCGCTGCGATCCTTGGACAGGGCCCGTACGCGGTGATGATCGCCATCGGCGCTTCGCAGGTCCCGATCTTCGCTCGATTGCTGCGTTCATCGATGCTCTCCCAGCGCGGTTCCGACTATATCCTGGCGGCGCAGACGCTCGGTCTGAGCAAGCGGACTATCACCATGAGCCACCTGCTACCGAACAGCGTTGGTCCGGTCATCGTGCAGGCCACTTTGTCGCTGGCAACCGCGGTGATCGATGCTGCTGCGCTGTCCTTCCTGGGACTCGGCGGTGGGCTCCCGCAGACCGCCGAATGGGGCCGCATGCTGACCTCCGCTCAGGCTGAACTGGCGTCGTCGCCGTACCTGGCGTTCCTACCGGGCGCCTGTATCGCGATCACGGCGCTTGGGTTCACCCTGCTGGGCGAGTCCCTCCGCGAGGCGCTTGATCCGAAGACGCGCCAGAAGTAACCAGCACAGTTTGTATTCGGCGTTGAGTGCGCAGATAACAGTGCTTTGGCGCGATCAGAAGGCGATTATCTGAACACTCACGGAGCTTGAAAAGTACGACGACGGCCGGTTACCTTCTCAGCGAAGGTGACCGGCCGTCGTCGTACCGTGGCTTCCCTGCGGGAAGTCTCAGGCGATGTTCAGTTCGTTGCCCGGGATGGACGCCAGGAGCGTGCGCGTGTACGGGTGGCGCGGGTTCTGGAAGACTTCCTCGGAGGTCGCGGCCTCCACCAGCTCGCCGTCCTTCATGACGCACACGTAGTCGGAGATGAGGCGCACCACGGCGAGGTCGTGGGAGATAAACAGGTAGCTCAGGCCCAGCTCTGACTGGAGGTCGCCGAGCAGCTTGAGGATTTGCGCCTGTACCAGCACGTCGAGGGCGGAAACGGGCTCGTCGCACACGATCAGTTCGGGCTTGAGCGCCAGTGCGCGGGCGATCGCCACACGCTGCCGCTGACCGCCTGAAAGCTCTGAGGGGTACCTGCGCAACGCATTGTGGGGGAGGGACACCTGGTCCATCAGTTCCCGCACGCGGGCGGCACGTTCCTTCTTTGAACCGCGTTTGTAGGCGTTGAGTGGTTCTTCGACGATGCGCTCGATGGTGAACATCGGGTTCAGCGAGGAGTAAGGATCCTGGAAAACCGGCTGCACGCGTTGGCGGAAATCGTCGAGCTGTGACTTGTTCAGCGTCGCAACGTCCATGCCGTCAAAGGTCATGGAGCCCGACGTCGGTTCGATCAGTTTCAGCAGCATGCGCGCCGTGGTGGTTTTGCCGGACCCTGACTCGCCCACGATAGCGACAGTCTGGCCGCGCGGAATGTCCAGCGTGACGTTCTTTGCAGCGTAGAAATCCTCGGAGGAGCCCCGGCGCTTGTAGATCTTGGTCAAATCGCGGATCTCCACGATGTTGTCGGTCGACTTAGCCTCTGCGGCGGAATCAGGTTCGGCCTGGTGCTCTTTGAAGGCAGCCTGCGCGAGGCTGGCGCGCTTCGCGGCGTCCTCGTGATAGGCGCCCGGGCGGAGCCGGACGGCGGCGACGCTTGGTGCCGCGCGGACCAGGGACTGGGTGTACGGGTGCTGGGGATCATTGAGGAGCTGTGCGGCGGGGCCGGTCTCGACCACCCGCCCGCGGTGCATCACCACCAGCTCCGAAGCGCGTTCGGCAGCAAGCCCGAGGTCGTGGGTGATCAGCAGCACGGAGGTTCCCAGCTGCTCGGTCATGGTGTCGATCTGGTCCAGGATGGTGCGCTGCACCGTCACGTCGAGGGCGCTGGTGGGCTCGTCGGCGATGAGCAGGCGAGGCCGGCACGCGAGCCCGATGGCGATGAGCGCCCGCTGCCGCATGCCGCCCGAGAATTCGTGGGGGTACTGCTTGGCGCGTTCACCGGCGTCGGGCAGTCCGGCAGCGGAGAGCACTTCGATCACGCGCTCCTTGACGTTCTTTTTGTCCGCGAGGCCGTGCACCAGGAGCGTCTCGGCCACCTGGGTGCCGATCTTCGCCACGGGGTTGAGGTTGGACATCGGGTCCTGGGGGACAAGGCCGATGGCTCGGCCCCGGATGGTGCGCATTGCCGATTCCGGCAGCGGCACCAGGTCCCGGCCCTCGAACATGATGCTGCCGTTGGTAATCCGGCCATTGTTGGGCAGCAAACCGATGCAGGCCATTGCCGTGGTCGATTTGCCTGACCCCGACTCGCCTACGATCGCCAGTGTTTTCCCCCGGTGGAGGGTGAAACTGGCATCCTCAACTGCCGACACTTCGCCATAGGTGGTGCGAAAGCTGACAGCGAGGTTCTTCACTTCGAGCATGGGTGCGTTCTCTGCGTCACCGACAGCATTGTCGATGGAGGTGATTTCCGTCATAGCCCTATCGTCCCTCATAAGTGGGGTGCAGCTGGCCATCCGACGTCAGTTTTCGGACCAGATGGTCAATGGCCAGCCGGTAACCGTCCACCCCCGCGCCAACGATGACGGCGTCGACCACGGCGGAGAGGTAGGAGTGGTGCCGGAACTCCTCGCGCTGATGGACATTGCTGATGTGCACCTCGACCGCGGGCAGGCCAACGCCAGCGAGAGCATCACGGAGCGCTACCGACGTGTGGGTGTAGGCGCCCGCGTTGATCACGATGCCGTCAGCAGTCTTCACAGCGGCCTGGATTGCGTCCACCAGCTCACCCTCATGGTTCGACTGAACGCAGGTCGCGGCCCAGCCGTGCGCGCCCGCAGCCGATGCACACAGCTCCTCGACGTCGTCGAGCGTTTGTGAACCGTAGATCCCGGGCTCGCGCGAGCCAAGCAGGTTCAGGTTTGGGCCGTTGAGGATCAGCAGGGTGGTGGTCGCCATGGCTTAACTATGCCGTACAGGGACGGCCTCCTTAGGAACGGCTGGGCACCCGGCGTCGTGCCCTTACGGCAGCCGCGGCGCCCGCAACTGTCACCAGGCTCATCAGCGCGAGTACGACGCCGGGATGCCACCACGCGCCGTCTGTCGCCGTGCCGAACGCCTGCGTGATCGACGGCGCGAACCCGGCGACGATCGCCGCGATGCTGTACGAGAAGGACAGTGCGGTGAAGCTGGTGCTCGGTTCGAACAGGTCCGCCATGAGTCCCCCGAGGGCGGCCCAGCTTGCCGTCGGCAGGATTCCGCCCAAGAGGATCGCCGTGATGTACAGCGGGGCATCGGCGATGCTGATCACCCAGTACAGCGGGAAGGCGATCAACGCCGTACCCAGCGCACCGCCCAGCACCACCTTCGCCGAACCGATACGCATCGCCAGCCAGCCGAACGCCGGGATGGTAACAAGCTGCAGTAGTGAGCCCACCAGCGCGGCATTGAGCACCGTGGCCTGCGACAAGCCCAGCCGCTCGGTCCCGTAGGCCTGGGTGTAGGAGACCATGAGGAAGTAGGAACCGATCCCCAGTACCGCTGAAGCGGTAGCGATGACGACGGCGGCACGCTGGCCCCGCAGAACCTCAAGGAGGGGGATGCGAACCTTCCGGGCGGTGCGGAAGACCGGTGTTTCGTCAATGGCCAGGCGCAGGTAGAGCGCGACGGCAAGGAACGGGAACGCGAGCAGGAACGGAATGCGCCAGCCCCAGGACGTCATGATCTCCGGGGGCACCAGCTGGGTAAGGGCGAGGAAGACGGCGGAGATGAGGAGCGTCCCGACCGGGGACCCGATCTGCGGAATGGCTGCATAAAGTGCGCGCCGGCGTGGGCCGGCGTGCTCGGTCGCGATGAGGATGGAGCCGCCCCACTCACCTCCGAGGGAGAGCCCCTGCAGGAG
This sequence comes from Arthrobacter sp. TRD_SC_6, assembly GCF_055361185.1. Lineage (NCBI taxonomy): Bacteria > Bacillati > Actinomycetota > Actinomycetes > Micrococcales > Micrococcaceae > Arthrobacter > Arthrobacter sp. TRD_SC_6. Next base: position 76,631 of record NZ_CM143953.1, on the reverse strand, counting down.
CCGCAGCACGGTGAGGATGATGGGTGCCCAGACGCCGATCACGGAGTAGTCAGGCAGGAGACCCACTGATCCGGTAGCCAGTCCCATGAGCAGGATGGTCCAGATAAGGGTCCTCTTGCGGCCGATCCGGTCGCCGAGATGCCCAAAGAGGATCGCGCCCAGTGGACGGGCAACGAACCCCATCGCGAAGACCAGGAACGCTGAGAGGGTGCCGGCGAGCGGGTCCTGGGAGGTAAAGAACACCTCGTTGAACACGAGTGCGGCAGCTGTGCCGAACACGTAGAAGTCGTACGACTCAAGCGCCGTACCGACGAAGGACGCTGCCGCCGTCTTGCGGGCCATTCCGGGGCGTACGGCCGGCGCTGCCAGGGTTGGGGAGGATGTTGAGGAGGACACGTTTCAGAATTGTCCTCGTACCGGACCGCCCGCTGCCATGAAATCCCGGCAACGTCACAGGGTGCATAGACCCAGCTCACAGTTTTTGTCGCCTACATGCTGTTCGTAACCCGTTTGGACAGCATGTAGGCGACAAAAACTCAGCTATTTACGCAGGGACGCCGCAATCTGCTGCATGATCGTCGGGTCGGAGAGCGTGGTCGCGTCTCCTACCTCGCGGCCCTCGGCTACGTCCTTCAGCAAGCGCCGCATGATCTTGCCTGAGCGCGTCTTCGGCAACTCCGGGACCACCAGGATGTTGCGCGGTTTGGCGATCGGCCCGATCTCCTTGGCCACGTGGTTACGCAGGGTGGTGACGACGTCGTCGTCCTCCACTGCTGACCCTCGGAGGATCACGAACGCCACCACTGCCTCTCCGGTGGTCTCGTCGCTTGCGCCGACGACGGCGGCCTCCGCCACCGAGGGGTGGCTCACCAGGGCGGATTCGATCTCCGTGGTCGAGAGGCGGTGGCCTGAGACGTTCATGACGTCGTCAACCCGGCCGAGGAGCCAGATGTCGCCGTCCTCGTCCCGCTTGGCGCCGTCGCCAGCGAAGTACATGCCTTCGAACCGGGACCAGTAGGTCTCCTTGAACCGTTCCGGATCACCCCAGATGCCGCGGAGCATGGAGGGCCACGGCTCCCGGATCACGAGGTAACCACCGGACCCGTTGGGAACGGACTGGCCCATCTCGTCGACAACGTCAATGGCGATTCCAGGCATGGCGACCTGGGCCGAACCTGGCTTGCAGGCAGTGACGCCGGGCAGCGGCGAAATCATGTGCGCACCCGTCTCGGTCTGCCACCAGGTGTCAACGATGGGCGCGCGTGTCTGTCCACGCTCGCCGTTGCCGCCGATGACTTCGCGGTACCACATCCAGGCCTCGGGGTTGATGGGCTCCCCAACGGAACCAAGCACACGGATTGAGGAGAGGTCGAACTTCTTGGGGATGTCGCGGCCCCACTTCATGAAGGTCCGGATCGCAGTGGGCGCCGTGTAAAGGATGGACACCTTATACTTCTCCACGAGCTCCCACCAGCGGCCCTGGTGCGGTGTGTCCGGGGTGCCCTCGTACATCAGCTGGGTGGCGCCGTTGACCAACGGCGAGTAGGTCACGTAGCTGTGGCCGGTCACCCAGCCGATGTCGGCAGTGCACCAGAAGACGTCGCTTTCGGGGTGTAGATCGAAAGTGTTCTTGTGCGTGAACGCGGTCTGCGCGAGGTAACCGCCGGTGGTGTGGAGGATACCCTTGGGCTTCCCCGTGGTTCCCGAGGTGTAGAGGATGAAGAGCGGGTGCTCGGAGTCGTGTCCCTCAGCAGTGTGCTCTTCGCTTGCGGGGCCGACGACGTCGTCCCACCAGACGTCCAGGCCCTCGGTCCACTCAACGGGCTCACCGTTGCGCTTGACCACCACGACGTTCTCCACCGTGTGGCCGGGACGCTGGAGTGCGCCGTCGACCGCTGGCTTGAGGGAGCTGGGCTTCCCGCGCCGGTAGGTGCCGTCGGAGGTGACCACGAGCTTTGCTTCGGCGTCGTCGATCCTGCTGCGAAGCGCGTCAGCCGAGAAGCCGCCGAAGACTACGGAGTGCACTGCGCCGATCCGCGCACAGGCCAGCATGGTGATGACCGCTTCAGGGATCATGGGGAGGTAAACGGCCACGCGGTCGCCCTTGGACACCCCGAGTGATTCGAAGGCATTGGCGGCCTTCTTCACCGCGATGGTGAGTTCGGCGTACGTGAAGCTGCGGGTGTCTCCCGGTTCGCCCTCGAAATGGATGGCAACTCTATCGCCGCGGCCTTCTTCGACGTGGCGGTCCAGCGCGTTGTAGGCGGCGTTGATCTTCCCGCCGACGAACCACTTGGCGAACGGGGCATCGGACCAGTCAAGGGCCTGGGTGAAGTCCTCATGCCAGGTAAGTAGCTCACGGGCTTGCTTCGCCCAGAATTCGGGACCCTGCTTGCCTTTTTCATACAGGTCCGCGGTGGCTATTGCGTTGGCAGCAAATTCCTCGGTGGGTGGGAATTTGCGCTCCTCATGCAGGAGGTTTTCGAACGCGTCTCCCGCATGAGTTTGGGTGTCTTCAGACATGGTGGACCCCTTCGGCCGATCGGAGCGCTACGGGTTTGAACAGACGCCAGCCCGTACGCGTGTGCTGTCTCCCACTTTAGTAGGCAGCACCCGTAAGCATGTGCTTGCCGTCACAATCCGGATGTAAGAGGGCCTGTTTCTGCGACGAACGGCGCTCAGGCGCTGTTGGCTAAGCGTCGACGCGGCCGATCATGGGTAGTGAAGGAAGATGGCGTTGACTAGTGTTGTCAGAGAATCCGAACCTGGCTCACCGCCGTCGGCTTCTGAACCGCGGCATGCGCCGCTGTTGTAAAACTGTCTTGAATGGAGTCCCGACATGACCGAACCGCGCCAGTACGACGGCGGCACCGGCCCCGCGAGCAGCTCGCCTGTGCAGCAGGCGGAGGAGCGTTCGCGCGACGCCGGGTCCTCGGGTGAGACCACGAGCGATGCCGTTGCAGGTCCATTCACACTGCGCGAGGCAGTGATTGGCGGATCGGTGCTGGTCATGCTCATCGGCACCATCCTCCCCTTCACCGAGGGCGTGAACCTGTGGAGGACGTCTGCACTGTTCTTCCTCGGGATCGGCATTCTGCTGCCCGTTGCTTCCCTTGCGCTGCTGGTGGGCCGCCGGTTGGGATCGGAAAACCTGAGGGTCGGGTCACTGTCGGTTGACCAGTTCGCGTCGGTGGCGGCAGCGTTGGCCACCAGCTTCTTCTTTATTCAAACGGTCACCACGTTCGGTATCGGCCAGTTCATCGCGCTCCTCGGTTCTGTTGGGTTCCTGGCTGCGACTGTCGGCGGCCCGCACCTGAGCATCTTCAAGCCCGATTTCGACGGACGGCCTTCAACGCCAGCGCACCTGATCGCCCGCCAGGCGCTTCCGGCCAAGCCACGCCCGCCTAAGCCGGTACCGGCGGAGCAGGTGAAAGCCTGGCAGGACCCAGATAATGCGACGGCAGGTACACCTGCGTCATCAAACCGAGCGGATACCGGGCCAAGCAGCGCAGGCCGATCGGCGGGTTACGCTGTGGCGGGCTACGCGGCTGGCCAACAATCCGCCGCACAGGGAGCTGCTGCTGAACGTTCCCCTGCCTCTGAGAGCTCCGTGGAACCTGCGGCAGGAACGGAACCGGAGGTCGGTTCCCCGTCCAGCCATCAGCTGGAACAGGAAGCTTCTCCTCGTGCGGAAGTGGAGGCTGACCCATCCGATGACCACGAGAACGTTCCGGAAACACCCGCACCCACGATGGCCCATCCCGCGGTGCAGGAGGACACGCGCGAGGAGCCAGCGCAAACCCCTTCGCGCACTGAATCCATTTCCGCAACACGTGAGGCGGAGGATGATGAGCCTTTGGTCGAGGCTTTCTGGTTCGCCGTGGGGACGCCACGCTCCGTCGTCGACGAACAGACCGGCGCGCCTTTGTTCGTGCTCCAGCCTGGAGACTGGGAGGTTGGGATCGAGGACCGCGGCAACGAGTTCCTGGTCCAGGACAAGCGCACCGGGCGGATCGGCGTCATGCGGGATCTGCGCAACATTGAACGCGCTCCGCAGGAGTGACGGGCCACGGCGGGCAGGCCAGTTAGGGGACGGAACGTGCTTTACGAGGCGCCATCGCCAGTTGCGCTGAAGCGGCGTGCGCGGCGGATTCACCGTGAGCTCGCGCAGACCTACCCCTACGCGGTGGCGGAACTGGATTTCCGTAACCCCTTCGAGTTGTTGGTGGCGACGGTACTTTCTGCCCAGACAACGGACGTTCGGGTGAACCTGACCACGCCGGCGCTGTTTGCGCGCTACCCGGACGCAAGAAGCCTTGCCGAGGCTGCGGAGATTGAGCTTCAGGAGATGATCCGGCCCACAGGCTTCTTCCGTGCGAAGGCGCGGAGCCTGCTTTTGCTCTCAACCCGGCTGGTCGACGACTTTGATGGAGCGGTACCCGGGCGTTTGGAGGACCTGGTGACCCTACCCGGGGTAGGCCGCAAAACCGCAAACGTGGTGCTGGCCAACGCCTTTGGGATACCGGGTATCTCGGTTGATACCCACTTTGGCCGGCTGTCGCGGCGCTTCGGGTGGACGCAGGAGGAAGATCCGGTCAAGGTCGAGTTCGAGGTCGGCGCACTCTTCGAACGCAAGGACTGGGGAGAGCTGTCCCACCGGGTCATTTTCCATGGCAGGAGAATCTGCCACGCGAAGAAGCCCGCGTGCGGTGTCTGCCCGGTTGCGGCTTTGTGTCCGTCCTACGGCGAGGGTGAAGTTGATCCGGTCAAGGCAGCGAAACTCCTCAAGTACGAAATGGCGCCGGGCAGGGAAGAACTCCGCGCCCGAATGCTCGCAGGCGCTAACAGGGCCGAGCTCCAGAGCGCAGGATACAGCCTCGGCGCATGAGCGCTTACGCCGAACTCAAACGCTTCGCGGAGCGCTCCGAGGCTATTGGTCCAGGCGCCCGGACCAGTGAATCCTGGCAGCTTCGCGGACTCGACCCCGCCACCGCCCGGCCCGCTGCCGTGCTGATTCTCTTCGGGCACCTCGATGATGAGCCTGCAAAGGCCCATTCGATTGCGGTTCCGGATGATCTCGATGTCCTCTTTGTCACCCGGGCGGGTTCGCTGCGGGATCACCCGGGTGAGGTGGCTTTCCCGGGCGGAAGAATTGACGACGGCGACCCGAGCGCTTCCGCGGCGGCACTCCGTGAGGCTGTGGAGGAGACCGGGTTGGATCCGTCCGGGGTGGAAATCCTGGGCGAACTTCCGGAAGTGGGCCTTCCGGTCAGTAACTACCTGGTCACACCCGTGCTTGCCTGGTGGGCTTCGCCAACACCGGTCCGGGTTGTTGACCATGGTGAATCCGCCCACGTCTTCCGGGCGCCCGTCGCCGATCTCCTCGCTGATGGCACCCGGTTCACCGCGGTGGTTCGCCGCGGTGACAGAGTGCACCGCACACCTGCTTTCGACGTGCAGGGAGTCACGATCTGGGGTTTTACAGGCTTGCTGCTGGCACGGTTGTTTGACGGACTGGGCTGGGCCGGACCGTGGGATGAGTCAAGGGAGCGCGATGCACCGTTGTGACGCGTTCGGGGGTATGTACTGAGGCTTGCGGTGCTCTTACCCCACCGCCTGGCGTGCGAAGGAGGCTGCCGGGATCTTTGGCCCGGTCAATCAGGCCCGTGGCAGTGTCAAGGCGATCCCGTGCGGCCCTGCTCCACATGACAACTTTGAACGCACCGGTTTCCGTTCCTGCTTTGTGGAAGGCAAATGCCCGGTTCAGCGTAGGGAACCTGCCCTGAACCCGCGGGTACATTGCGGCGGCGGCAGGAAAGAGTCTGTCCTTCAACAGGTCCTTCATCTTGCCGCCCAGATATCCCGTGGGGCCCGCCGCGATGAAGGAGGTGCCCTCGTCCAGAACTTTCCCGGCAGCTTTCAAAGTGGGCCGGTTCAGCACAGTGACAGCGGGGGAGAGGAACCTGGCTCCGAGGCCGGCAGCGGCAAGGATGCCGTTGTCTGCCGCCTTGATTGCCAAGGTCAAGTCCTGGAGGGTCCGTGCGCCGGCAAGGCGCAGGCTTCCGCGCGAAGCGAGGCTGGTGACGATGCGCGAGACCGGTGTCACCAGGTGTTGCAACGGTTTGGCGGTGAGTGCCCTGGCAGCTAGTTTGCTCATGGTGGCGGTGACGCGCATAACCATTTGGCCGGTGCGGAATGCGCCAACTGCGGTACCAATCGCGGCGGAACCACCGAGGGTGAAGAAGCTCAGAACGGCCGACGCTCCGAAGACCACAGCGCACTCAGCGGCGAAGGCAACGGTCTCCTCGATCAGCTCATGATGCGCGGCTTCGATGCCGTCGGCGTATTCCCGGCTCGCGCGGGCCAGTTCCCGCGCCGCGTCCTCGATGTTCCTTGCTGCGTTATCCGCAACGCTTGAGCGCGCAGCCAGCAGAGTGAGGTCCGCAGAGTTCAACCCCGCGACGGATTGGCTGACCTGGCCCATGGCGGTAATCCGTGAAAGTTCGACCTCATCGGCAAACGAGGTCCAGGCGAGCGCCGCCTCACGCAAGGCCGTCGGATTGCCATTGGGCCAGACGAAACCCGCAATGTTCGTCACGATGTCCCAGCCTTCGGGGAGGAACACCGGGTTGTCGCCTACGGCTGAGGGTAACCCAAGTGCCAGGCATTCGGCCGGAACTTCGGGCATCGTCGGCACCACCAGCGCGCTGGTGCCGAGCGATGCCACGTGTTCTGCGCTGCTGTAGCCCTCAGCGGCCAGGGTCAGGGCCAGGGAGCTGTCGGAATTGGCGGCGGTGAGACCCTGGAGCCCTGCAAGGGTCTCCTGTGCTGCAGGTTCGTAGGCGGCTGCCCAGTCGGTCCCGCTTGAATCCCAACCGGCCATTCCGGCTCCGTTAGTCAGGGTCGCGTGGACTGTGGTGCCCGCAGCAGACAGGCTACGCGCCGCTGAGGCCGCGCAGCGTGCCGCCGCGGCGTATCTGTCTGTATCGACTGTCAGTATGGTCATGGGTTCCCCTCTGATTCTGCCCATGCAGCGGTCTCCCCTGACGCTACTGAAGCAGCTCAGCCGCCCGCCACGAGGGTTGGGAAACTGTTGAAAAGTCCGCCCGACTACTCCTGCACAGGGTTACTTCGCCTGCGCGTATGAGTTCACCGTGACAACGTTGACCGGAAAGTCCACCGGAATCTCACCGAACATGAGCTTTGCCGCCGCCCGGGCAGCGTCGTTTACAACCGCCGCGACCCTCTCTGCCTGCTCCTCGGGAACGTGGAGCATCACCTCGTCGTGCAGAAAGAACACGATGTGGGCGTTGGCTAGCGCTGCAGCGTCCGCCCGGAGCCGCCGTCGTAATTCTGCAAGCCAGCACAAGGCCCACTCCGCGGCCGTCGCCTGCACCACGAAGTTTCGGGTGAACCGCCCGCGCGAGCGGGCAAGTGAGTCAGCGCGCTGCTGCTCGGCAGCTGAGCTGGTCTGCTGGGAAGCCAGCCATCGTTCGGACGGAGGCGGGCAGCCGCGGCCCAGGTAGCTTGCGACAACACCGCCGGCCTCACCCGTGCGTGCCGCTTCCTCAACCAGCGCGATTGCCTGGGGATAAGTTCGCGTGAGCTGCGGCATGAGGCGGCCGGACTCGCCGGTGGTGGCTCCGTACATTGCGCCGAGCATGGCGAGCTTCGCCTTCGATCGGTCACCACCGAACCCCTGGTCGGCGATTCCCTGATACAGGTCGAGTCCACGTCCGGCTGACGCGAGGGCAGAGTCCCGCCCCAGCGCGGCAAGGACCCGCGGTTCAAGTTGGGCTGCGTCTGCAACCACCAGGACGCAGCCGGGGTCAGCACGGACGGCGTCACGCACCTGGTGCGGAATCTGGAGGGCCCCACCGCCGCGGGAAGCCCAGCGCCCCGACATGCTGCCACCCACCACGTATTCGGGACGGAACCGCCCCTCATTCACCCAGGTGTCGAGCCAGGTCCAGCCATTGGCGGTCATCAGCCGGGACAGCTTCTTGTAACGGAGCAGCGGTGCTATCGCAGGGTGCTTCTGCCGTTCCAGCTCCCAGGAGCGGGTAGAGGACACCTCGATTCCCGCTCGGTGCAGCGCGCGCAACAGCTCCTGCGGAGAGTCCGGATTGAACCTCGGATTGCCCAGCGCTGTACGAAGTTCTTCCGCCAGCAGCTCGAGCCCGGCAGGCCGGTGGCCCTCCCGTGGACGCGGTCCAAGCTGGGACTCGAGCAACGCATTGTGCAGGTCCGCACGCCACGGAACTCCGTGGAACTCCATCTCCGCTGCAATCAGGGCGCCGGCAGACTCGGCAGCGAGGAGCAGCGCCAGCCGTTGGGGATCGGAGGAGCGCTTGAGCGCCTGTTGTTGCAGCGCAAACTCCCCGGCAACGGTGTCGATATCCGGACCACGGTCATGGAACCCGGTATCAAACCCGGTGTCAAAAAGGCTGTCCTGAAGCGGCGACGGCGCCGCCGCGGGTAGCGCGCGTATGAGGGGGTCATCGGCCTCAACCGGGTGATCCTGCAGTTGGCTTCCATACTGCGTAGAGGCACAGGACGGCGAATGGCGCATGATCTCGCGGCTTAACGCGATATCGTGGCACCGCTCAACCGTGATCCCGGCCGCAAGGATGGCCTGATACCAGGGCCGGGTGCTGTCCCACACCCAGCGGACCCCGGGCCGCTCAAGCTGGGAGACTTGGGAGACAAGGTCTCCCAAACCGACGACGGCGGTGCTCCCCACGGTCTCGCCCGAAGGGTCGACGGGGCGGAAGGCGACCTGCGCACCATCCACGCCGTCGAGGCGCAAGGCGCTGGGCGGTGGCGCCAGGACGATGTACACACTCCCATTCTCACCTACGACGTCGGCTGACCGTTCCTGCACATTCGCTGGAGTTATCCACATAGCGCCGTTTCGGTGGAGTATTGCGCGCCGATCGCCGCAGGCTGATGACATGTCTTCGTGGATTCCGTCGTCCGAGTCGGGCGCAGTTGTGCTGGTTGCTGCCTCCCAGCTTCTTCGCGATGAGGTGGCGAGGGTGGCATTGGCCGCAGGTTTGGACTTGACCCTGGCCGCAACGGTTCCTGAAGCGCTGTCGCTTCGTCCCGCCGTCGTGCTTCTGGAACCGGACAGTGCGCGCCATACCGTGACCAGCGCCGCCGTCGTGGTGGTCGGGCTGGACGGGGAGGAGCAACTCGCCTGGTCAGCAGCAACCCGCTGTGGCGCTGACCGGGTGGCGATCCTTCCGCAGGCGGCTGGCTGGCTGGCTGAACATCTTGGCCGGTTGAGGCATCCCCGTATTCAGGGCCGCGTTGTTGGCGTGCTGGGAGCGGTCGGTGGTGCTGGGGCTACATCAGCCGCCTGCTGGTTGGCGGCGGGATCTTCCCGGAGCGGGGTCGGCACGCTACTGGTCGATGGAGACCCGTTGGGCGGCGGGATTGAACTCACTCTGGGCAGCGAACTGCTCGCGGGGGTCAGATGGCCGGATCTATTGGAGGTCCGCGGCACACTCAACCCGGACCAGCTCGTCCAGGCCATCCCTCGGAAGGAGGATTTCTCATTGTTATCCATGGGAGTCGAACCACCGGATCCTGGCATTCTTGGCACCGCGGCGGTCAGTTCGGTGATGGAGGCTGCGCGCAGCGCGTTTGAGCTGACTGTGGTGGATGCTGCGCGCGGTTGGTCCGCCGACGGCTCGCTGCTGCCCTACTGCGACAGCATCTTGTTGGTGGTTCCGGGGCGAGTCAGGGCCATTTCAGCGGCCCGGACCACGGTTACCCAGTTGCAGCCCCTGCCTGTCCATGCTGTTGTCCGGGGTCCGCTCGGGCCAGGCTTGGACCCCCAACGCGTGGCTGACGCTGTCGGAATACCCTGCGTCGGCTACCTGCCGCACCTGCGCGGGGCGGGCAGCGCTGAAAACCAGGGCCGGGTGCTCGATCTGTCACGCCATCGATCCGTCCGCTCATTCTGCCGGTTGGTGCTGGATTCCGTGCTTCCCCAGTCCACCCTGACCACAGCATGAGCGACCACCTTCGTCCGCGCCGAACCCGTCCGGGGAACGAGAATCCCAGTGATCACATCGAAATGGTGGCGCGGGTCCGCGACGCAGTGATCAGTGAAGCGGCTCCGGTTACGGGGGCCCGGCTCGCCGCGGCAGTGCAGTCCACCGGGCGCCTGCTTGGATCCGAGGGCACTTTCCGGACCCTCGACCGTGTGAGGGCTGAGCTTCAGGGCCTCGGCCCCCTGCAGCCCTATGCGGAAGATCCCTCCATCACGGACATTCTGGTCAATGGACCCGGTGCTGTCTGGGTGGATGACGGTGGTGGGTTGCGGCGAACCGGGCTGTCCTTCGGGAACGACGGCGAGGTAAGGGCACTGGCATCGCGCCTCATTGCCGCGGGCGGGAGGCGGCTCGACGACGGCAATCCCTGCGTGGACGTGCGCCTGGACCGGTTCCGAGTCCACGCGGTTTTACCTCCGTTGTCCACCACCGGGACCCTGCTGTCCATCCGCATCAAGCGCCAGCGCAACTTCTCGCTGGAGGAACTTGTCACGGCGGGGGCGGTCGACCCCCAGATGAGTGCCGTCCTGCGCCGCATCGTTGAGAACCGCCTCAACTTCCTGGTCAGCGGGGCAACGGGTACCGGCAAGACAACCCTGCTTTCGGCGATGCTTTCCCTCAGTAGCCCCGACGAACGATTGGTGACCGTTGAGGATTCCGCTGAACTGAGCCCTGCCCATCCGCACGCCATCGGACTGCAAAGCCGGCACGGCAACCTCGAGGGAAGCGGAGCCGTGGATCTGGCGGAACTGGTTCGACAGGCGCTGAGGATGCGCCCTGATCGTCTGGTGGTCGGGGAGTGCCGTGGGGCGGAAGTCAGGGAACTGCTTGCGGCAATGAATACAGGACACGACGGCGCGGGTGGAACCATCCACGCCAACTCCGCGTCGAGCGTTCCCGCCCGGCTCAGTGCCCTCGGCGCGCTGGCGGGCATGGAAGCGCGGTCACTCGCCCAACAGGTGGCAAATGCCCTGGACGTGGTGATCCATGTTTCCCGTGAAGCGACCGGCCGTACGGTCTCTGAGATTGGTCTGTTCAGCCTGGGACCCGATGGCAACTTGCTGGTCCGCTCTGCGCTTCATCGCGGCAGTACTGACTCTGGTCAAACTCCAACCTGCACCCGGGGACCCGCCTGGGAGGAACTGGCCGCCAAACTGGAACGGAGGCGCTGATGGCTGGAGTCCTGATCGGAGCGCTACTCCTGACGGCATTCTGGCTGACCCAGTTGCCGCTTCGAGCAGCGCCGAAGCTGACGCTGGGCACCGAGCCTGGCCCGTCTTCCAATCGCCCCAGCAAATTCAGGCGTGGCCGCAGGAGAGCGGATCCACATGAATTCCCGTTGTTCGTTCACCAGTTGGCGGGTCTGCTCCAGGCTGGGCGGTCCCCACTTCAGTTGTGGGAGGACATCCTCGAAGTCCATCAGGATTCACCGAACTCCGGATTCTCAGCTTCCGCTCGCCCAGTCCTCGAATCTGCCCGCCAGGCGGCCACACTCGGAATCAGCGTTCCGGAGGTACTCCGCGAGGCAGCAGCGCGGTCACCTGACGCTGCGCTGCGGGGGCTGTGGGTGGACCTTGCTGCGTGCATCGAGGTCTCGGAGCGCAGCGGCGCCCCGCTGGCCGGCGTGCTTGCAAGGTACGCCGCCCAACGTGAATCCCAGCTCGACTCCGACGCAGCACGGAACACCGCACTCGCCGGCCCCAAAGCGACCGTCCGCCTGCTCTCGTGGCTCCCGCTGTTCGGGCTCCTGTTGGCCTATTTGATTGGTGTGGATCCGTTGGCGGTACTTCTTGGTTCTCCACCGGGGATGGCCGCTTTGATGACGGGGATCCTGCTGTTGGTCTCCGGACGGCTGTGGTCCAGCAGGCTGGTGCGGGCAGCCGAGGAGGAACCCAGATGACCGGGATACTCGTCGGCTGCATCCTGTGGCTGGGGTGCTGGCTTCTCCACCGTTCGCCCCCCGTGTCGCGCCAGCTGATTCTTGTTCGGGCTGGCGTTGCCAAGGCGGGTCAGGGCGTTGGACTGGATGACCCGGCACTGATGATGGATCTGATGGCTGCGATGCTCGCGTCGGGAACATCGGTCGAGCGCGGTCTGTCGGTCCTTCGTCGTTCGGCGTCAGCGGCTACCGGGAACGTACTTGTCCCAGTCGAAACGGCACTTGCGGTGGGTGCTTCCTGGGACGTCGCCTGGTCAGCTGCTGGGACGTCCGGCGCCGGTTCAGTCGCCGAACTGGGCCGCGCCCTCCGGTTCGCCGGTACCACCGGCGCTCCATCGGCAACGATCGTCAGCGCCCATGCCGCGCAGTTCAGGCGGCGCCGTAACCGGGAGGCGGAGCGGCGGGCAGCCGCTTTGGGGGTGCGGTTGGTGGTTCCCCTTGGCCTGTGCTCCCTGCCTGCGTTCGTCTGCCTCGGCGTGATTCCCATACTTGTAGGTCTTTTCCCCTCCTTCAAGTAGGGATGATCCGTCCAGTGCTCCACAGGTGGCCCGAAGCTGCTGAAGTTATCCACTTAGCGCGGTTGGGCGACCCGTTGAAGCACCGCCCGGACCAGACTCGAATCAGCCGCTTCGGTGGCCCGCCTGATGGGCGTCTCCTCGGAAGGTAACCGAGTGGAAGCCCGGCGAATTACCCGATCACCAGGACAAGGAGTCAACATGTCATTTCCCCAGTTCGAAGCCAGCCGAGCCCATGAGCCGGTCGAGGCGAGTTCTGAATCGCCGGGGTGCGCCTCGGTCACCCCCATACGGGCGGACCTGCAGGCAGCGCCCCAGCCGAGCCGGCGTCGGGCGCTGATGCGTTCGGACGCGGGCCTGGCGACGGCAGAGTATGCGATTGCCACGCTCGCGGCCGTAGGTTTCGCGGCGCTGCTCGTGGCCGTCCTTTCCAGTGGTGAGATCAGGGGCATGCTCATGTCCTTGATCTCCTCCGCCCTGAGCTTCGGCTGATCCGTCGGTGTTGGGGGCTCGAAGCTGGCGCACCGGCCACTCCGTCCGTGAGGGTGGCGCTGTGACGGCGGAAGTGGCGGTGGCGCTCCCGGCTGTGGTGGCCCTGCTTGCGGTGGTGCTGGCAGCGGCCACCGTGGGCATGACCCAGCTCCGGATCGAAGAGGCAGCACGCGCCGGTGCCCGCGAGATCATGCGCGGCGAATCACCGGAGAGCGTTAACGCTACGGTCCGGCGGATAGCCGGAGACGGTGCGGTGATCTCCGTTCAGGCTGGTGGAATCACTTCCACGGTCGTCGTATCCACCGGCGTGGATCTGCCGGGACTGGACCTGTTCGAGCTTGATCTGTCAGCTCAAGCCGTTGCCACACCGGAGTTCCCATGAGCCGTACCCCGGCAACCCGAACACGGCTGTCCCGGTTCAGCCGGCTTCGCCCAAAGGGAGGGGAAGCCGGCGCCGGAACAGCCTTGATGGCCGGAGTGGCCTTAAGCGCGCTGCTGTTGTTGCTGATCGTCATCCTGTTTGCACAGGCGTCAGTGGCAGCGTCCAGGGCAGCCACTGCTGCGGATCTGGCGGCCCTCGCGGCGGCGGACGCGGCGAGGGGGCTCCGGGACGGGAATCCTTGCGTGGTCGCCGAAGAAGTAGCAACGCAGAATCAGGCAATCCTGACGGACTGCAATGTTCAAGGGCCTGCCGGCCACATAGTCTCCGTCAGCACGGAGGTCGCGTCAGTGCCGGCCCTACCCGCTGCACAGGGCCACGCAAGAGCCGGCCCTCCGCCGGTGCCATCGGACGGCTCCGGGTAAGGATCAGCCTTCCTGCGTCAGTGAGCGTGCTCAGGAAACACTGTCTGGCGTGGGCTCAACGAGGCGGGCCTGCGCCAACAGCATTTCCAGCAGTGTCAGGGCGCCCTGCTTACTCAGGGGGTTGTTCCTGTTACCGCACTTCGGGGACTGGACGCACGAGGGGCAGCCGTCGTCGCACCCGCAGGACCTTATTGCCTGCGCCGTAGCCCCAAGCCAGAGAGCTGCCGCCTCGAAACCACGCTCAGCGAAGCCGGCTCCGCCGGGATGCCCGTCATAGACGAAAATAGTCGGCAGTCCGGTATCCGCATGCAACGCCGTCGAGACGCCACCAATGTCCCATCGGTCACTCGAAGCGACCAACGGAAGGAGTCCAATGGCAGCATGTTCCGCAGCGTGGAGCGCACCCGGAAGATCGGCTGGGGTGATGCCGGAGCTCTCGAGCAGGCGGGTGTCGCACTCGAACCACACACTCTTCGTGAACAGATCCCTGGCACCAAGTTCAAGGAGCTCTTCGCCGAGGATCTCATTTGATACGAAGGCTTTGCGTTGGAAGGAAACCACCTGAGTGGTGACCTTGACCTCGCCGAAACAGACCCGGATTGGGCCCCAGGGAACGCTGCGGTGTTCAGAAATGACCTCGATCTGTGTCACATCCCGGGCCTGGGTGTAGTAGTCGGGATTGGACCGGGTGACCATGGCGCAATGGTCCTGTTCATTCAGTTCATCGACAACGTAGCTCTGGCCCTGATGGACGTAGATAGCGCCGGTGTGGGCCTGATAATGGCTCTGCGGCGAGTCCATGGTCCCCAGCACCGTGCCGGTGGATGATTCGATGATGTTGATGGGTCCACCGCCATCCGCCCGGAGGTTCACCATTCCTGCGGCGCTTTGCGGGTGCGTCCAGAACCAGCCCGCCGGGCGTTGGCGCAGCAACCCCTGATCAACCAGCTGGTCACACAGGCCGCGCGCCGATTCCCCGAACAGGTCAAGGTCTTCTGACGTAAGCGGAATCTCCGCAGCGGCGGCACAGAGATGCGGTCCCAACACGTAGGGGTTGGAGGGGTCGAAAACAGTCGCTTCCACGCCCACGTCAAAGACCGCCTCGGGGTGGTGCACCAGGAAAGTATCCAGCGGATCATCGCTGGCAACAAACGCAGCCAGCGCGTCCTGTCCGGACCGCCCGGCGCGCCCGATCTGCTGGAGGAGTGACGCCCTGGTCCCGGGCCATCCGGCCACCAGCACCGCGTCCAGGCCGGATATGTCGATCCCCAACTCCAGTGCGGAGGTGCTCGCCACGCCCAGCAGCCGGCCGGAGCGCAACGCCGCTTCCAGCTCACGCCGCTCCTCCGGCAGGTAGCCCGATCGGTAGGCCGCAACGCGGGAAGGTAGGCTTCCGTCCACCTCACTGAGCAAACGCTTGGTGTTGGCAGCGATGGATTCTGCTCCGCGGCGGGACTTGATGAACGCGATGGTCCGGACCTGGCTCGAAACCAGGTTGGTCAGAAGGTCCGAGGTCTCAGCGATAACCGTTCTCCGCTGACGTGCACCATTTTCCCCGCGAAGATCAGTCAGTTGAGGTTCCCAGAACGCCACGGTGGTGGAGCCGTGCGGTGAAGCATCCTCGGTAAAGGCGGTCACCTGGGCGCCGATCAACTTTCCAAATGACTCCGCGGGGGCGGCGGAGGTTGCAGAGGCGCCGATAAACACGGGGGAGGCGCCATATGATGCGCACACCCGCCGCAGTCTTCGCAACAGGTTCGCCACGTGGGAACCAAACACGCCCCTGTAACTGTGCGCTTCATCCACGATTACATAGGAGAGCCGGCGGAAGTACCGCGCCCACCAGGCGTGGTTCGGCAGGATCCCATAGTGCAGCATGTCCGGATTCGCAAGGACCAGGTTGGCATGATCGCGGATCCAGCGCCGCGCGCCAGGGTCTGTGTCGCCGTCGTAGGTGTCCGCCCGAACTGTGGAAAGACCCAGCGAGTTGATCGCCGAGAGTTGGTCCGCCGCAAGCGCCTTGGTCGGGGAAAGATAGAGCGCCACGGCACCGGTGGGCTCAAGTGATACCTGATCGGTGAGCGCCGAACGGTGGATCGCGTCGAGGACCGGAAGCTGATAACTCAGCGATTTCCCCGACGCGGTTCCGGTGGCAATGACAACGTGGGAACCAGCATGCGCGGCATCTGCCGCTTCGCTCTGATGCGTCCAGGGTTCAGCAATACCCAGAGCCTGGTAAGCGGAGACCACATCTGGGTGCACCCAGCCGGGCCAGGGCGCGTATTGAGCTTCGCGTGCAGGCAGGTGCCGTACGTGTACCAGTTGCTCAGGATCCACCCCGCCGAGCAGCGGTAGCAGGGAATCATGGGCGGGCACCAAGTAAGTCTGACACCCCGAGCTCTGGAACGGTGGCGCTTTGGCTGAGCGCGAAGAGGCAGGGGTGCCTGAGTGTGCGGCCTGAGTGGGTTCGCGGCTGCTTCCGTCAGCGCCGAATAACGAACACGTCCGCCAGGTGGGTCCAGCCGAGGTACTGGTACAGGTGCCGGCCGTCAGCCGATGCCATCAGAAGCCCGGTCTCGACGTCGTCCTCCAGCACGGCCGCCGTCAAGGCGCGCATGACAAAGCTGCCAAGTCCCCGACGCCGGTAATGTTCATTCGTCACGATCCGGTCATAAACGGCGTACTCGCCCTGCTTCGCCACTGACCCGCGGGCAGCTTCCTCCCCGTTTGCGGTCACTGACACCCGCCTGCAGGCGCCTTCGCGGCTGTGCTCCAGGTGGAATTCCTCGTCGGGCGGCCTTGGATCCTCAACGTCCTGCCCATCCATGGATAAGCACATCAGGGCCTGCTGCCGGTCAGATACACGCATGCCGAGCGGCGCAGCGGCGTCGATGAGGTCCTGCATCCGGTTCGTGACGACGGTGAGCACCCTGTAGTGGTCCGTCCTGGTCTCCTGCGCGAGCTCGAGGAACTCGCCGATGGTGGGTTCGTAGACGATGTCTTCGAGATGGTTCTGCTGATCGGTGAGCAGAACAGATGTCCAACGGCCATGATCCTGGGGCTCGTAACCGCGGCATGCGGCCCAGCCGTCAATCCAGGTCCTGACGAGTTCTTCGGAGGGAGTGGCGCTCATGAATGAACGATAGTGGCGCGGGGGTCCGCTTGAACATAGCCAGGAGGGGAGGTTGCCGTATTGATACCTGACGTACTTGCGCCGGTAACCTTGATGGGTGTCAATGAACCGCATTGTGCTCTATTACGCGTTTACGCCGCTGCCCGATCCCGAGGCCGTCCGGCTGTGGCAGCGCGCGCTGTGTGAGAAGTTCGGGCTGCGCGGCAGGATCCTGATCTCCAAGGACGGTATTAACGGGACCGTCGGTGGTGAGCTGAACGCGGTCAAGCAGTACGTGAAGACCACCCGCGAGCATCCAGCGTTCAGGAAGCTCGATGTGAAGTGGTCCGATGGCGGTGCGGAGGACTTCCCGCGCCTGAGCGTCAAGGTCCGCGAGGAAATCGTTTCTTTTGGTGCACCCGGCGAACTGAAGGTGGACGGGAACGGCGTCGTCGGCGGTGGAACCCACCTCAAGCCGGAGCAATTGCACCAGCTGGTGGATGAACGCGGCGACGACGTCGTGTTCTTCGACGGCCGCAATGCCATGGAGGCGCAGATTGGCCGGTTCAGGAATGCCGTGGTGCCGGATGTGAACACCACCCACGATTTCGTCCGTGAACTCGATTCAGGCAAGTACGACCACCTTAAGGACAAGCCCGTTGTCACCTACTGCACCGGTGGCATCCGCTGTGAGGTGCTGTCCAGCCTAATGATGAACCGCGGGTTCAACGAGGTCTACCAGTTGCAGGGCGGGATTGTCCGCTACGGCGAGACCTACGGGGACGCCGGGCTGTGGGAGGGCTCACTGTACGTCTTCGACAAGCGCATGCACGTGGAGTTCTCGAAAGACGCGAAGACCATCGGCAAATGCGTGCGCTGCTCATCGCCCACCAACAAGTTCGAAAACTGCTCGAACCTGAGCTGCCGTAACCTCACCCTCTACTGTGCGGATTGCGCGGCCAGTCCGGCAACCCTGCGCTGTCCGCAGGGTTGCGAGTCGGAAGAAGCTGAGGCCACCGCGGTCGGCGGGATCTGACCGGTACCTAAGTCAGTTCCAGCACGGGACCCTCATGAAGTGCTACGTATACCCGGTCCCGCAGCGTGTTCGCCTCACTGTCAGTGAGCGTACGGTCCAGCGCCTGCAGAGTCAGCCTAATCAGCAGGTTCTCCTGCCCCGGCGCGGGCTGCAGGCGGACCCGGGCGGCAGGCGGCAGCTGCTCAACCGGCGTCCGGGCCCGGATCACCAGCGATTCGAGCACCTCGGCATCTGGACCCAGCGCTTCGCGGGCGAGGTCGCCGAGCGTCTCCTCGTCGTCGTCGGCGCCGCACAGGATCGACAGGTCGCGACGCACGGCGGGCATCAGCGACACCGGCCGCCATGGCTCCAGATCCAGCAACTGCCCGGCGATGCGCGGATCCGCCGACCGGAGGAGCCGGATGTCGTCAATCCCTTTGCGCAGCATGAGCGCCCGGTCCAAGCCCATCCCGAGTGCCAGTCCGCCCCAGCGTCGGGGGTCCAGCCCCGAACCGCGAAGGACCCCGGCGCCCACCAGACCGCACTCGGCGAGTTCCAGCCACCCGGCGGGAGTTTCGACGTCAATCTGCAGTCCGTGCGAGGTATAGGAGTGCTTCGCCGGAACCGCCCGCCAACGGGCACCGGGCAGGACGGCGTCGACGACGGCGCCAGCTGAGTCCAGCAGGTCGCGATCCGTCAGCAGCCCCCGGGCCTTCAAGCGCCAGAGGTCGGCCTGATGGGGCGTCCCCACATGCGTGCGGTCGACTGCGTCCCGCCGGTAGACGAGCCCGGGCAGTACATGCAGGTGGTCATAGGAGTCCTCGACCGCGCGAAGCGAATCCAGCACCGCTGGAATCCCCGCCGAGGTATGGCTCCGCAGCATCACCGTGGGGCTGACATGGCGGGAGTAGCGGGTGTCGCGGGTGACGTCATCGGGCGCGTAACCGAGGCGGTCGTAGTTGTCAGCCGTCGACACCAGCGGAGTAGTGCGGTGCGCGGTGGCCTGCACCGCCCAGACCGACGTCAGCCGATCAACGACGGCGGCGAGCAGGGCCTGTATGGCGTGCGGGCCATGTGCCGGGTCGCTGAGATCGCGGACGGACAGGGCAGTACTGAGTTCGGAAATGGTGAGATACATGAGCTGGTCCTTGTGCTGTGTCGGGAGGGTTCGGGAGGGAACCCTCGGCCGCAGACACCGTGTGGACTTAGCTGGAGTCAGTTGCGCAGCGCGGAGCCCTCACGGCCGGGAAGCGGCCGGGGGCTGATAAATCGCTGGCTGGAGAGCATGCGTCAATGGTACTCGGAACTGCGCAAATAGACTTGCCCCCGTGATGAACTTCGATACCGTGCCCGACGCCCCGCGCAGCACCCAGCAGGAAGCGCTGGACCGCCTCGCCTCCGACCTGCGCGGTGTCACGTACAGCGTGGACGGTGTCGCTGACCTGGTCGGCCCGGACGCTTACGCCGCGCTCAGCCGCGACCAGGTGGTTCCGGCATTGCTGGCCGCCCGCGCCGCGAGTAGCAAAGGCGAAGCCGACACCCCCGCGGCCGCGCGCGCCGTCGTCGTTCTCGTCTTCCTGCTCGGGCAAAGTACCGCCCGCGAACAGCTGGACGCTGCGTTGCCGCTCACCGGCGCGGCAGGGCTGGAGGCGCTGGGACTGGTGGAGTACGACGACGACGGCACTCACCTTCGCGCCGCACTGGACCTCCGCCCGTACTCATCGGACGCCGGCGGTGACCTGTGGGTTGCCTCCGATCTCGGTTCCCACGTGCGCCCCGGCGTGCTGCGTGCGGACCACGTGCTCGGAATCGGGCAGGCGTCGCTGACCCTCGCCCAGTTCGCGGCGCGCGGGCCCGTGGAGAGGGCGCTTGACCTCGGCACCGGTTGCGGTATCCAGACCTTCCACCTGCTTGCCCATGCCAGGCACGTCACTGCAACGGACATCTCCGAGCGGGCGCTCGCCGTCACGAGGTTCAACCTGCTGCTTAATGCGCGCGTCCTCGGGATCGACCCGGATGATCCTGAAGCCCGCGTTTCCCTTCGGCTCGGCAGCCTCCTGGAGCCGGTGGCGGGGGAGAGCTTCGACCAGGTGGTCTCGAACCCGCCGTTCGTCATCACCCCGCGCACCCCCGAAGAATCAACCGGGGAGCAGTTCACCTACCGGGACGGTGGCCTGCCGGGCGATGACATTGTCTCCACCCTGGTCCGTGCGATCCCCTCGGTGCTGGTGCCAGGCGGCACGGCGCAACTGCTGGGCAACTGGGAGATCCAGAGCGGCGGCACCTGGGCCCAGCGCGTGGGGAGCTGGGTGCCCGCGACGGCCGATGCGTGGGTCATCCAGCGCGAACAGCTCTCGCCTACGCATTACGCCGAGACCTGGCTGAGGGACGCAGCCCAAAACCGCGAACCAGCCCAGTTCGCGGACCGGTTCAATGATTATCTGCAGGACTTCGCATCCCGCAACGTGGATGGAATCGGCTTCGGCATGGTCTGGCTCCGGAACGCCGGCGGGCCGGCAAGCCTTCATCGGCTCGAGGAAGTCACGTACGAACTCGAACAACCGGTCGGCCCGCACATCAACGCGGCCATCACACGCCATGACTGGCTGAATGATGGCGCATCGCTTGAGTCAGTGCACCTGCTGATCCCCGAGGACGTCACGGAGGAGCGGCACCAGCGGCCGGGCGCCGAGCATCCCGGCGTCATCCTCCTGCGCCAGGGCGCGGGCCTTCGCCGCACCACGCTGCTCAGTACGGAGCTGGCGGGCTTCGTTTCAGCGTGCGACGGCGACCTCACCGCCGGGCAGATCATCGGCGCCCTTGCCGCCCTGCTGGACAGGGACGACGACGGCTTCCGCGCAGGGCTCCTCGCAGACGTCCGCAACCTCGTCGAGGAGGGTTTCCTGGTTCCGGCGGATCAGGCCTGACGGAGGCGCAACCAACCGCCGTCGTCGACCCGTT
Organism: Arthrobacter sp. TRD_SC_6; assembly: GCF_055361185.1. Lineage (NCBI taxonomy): Bacteria > Bacillati > Actinomycetota > Actinomycetes > Micrococcales > Micrococcaceae > Arthrobacter > Arthrobacter sp. TRD_SC_6. The sequence continues at coordinate 55,732 of NZ_CM143953.1, read as the reverse complement.
GTGCACAACTGCGCACCAGCAAAAGCCCGCCGTCCGCAGCAGCCGTTACCCTAGTGCAGGTGGGCATACCGCATACTGTGAAGGGCAGGACGCCCAAACCAATGTGCAAGTGAGCTTGTCCTGCTATTTAAAGAGTCACCTGTACCGAGGAGAGAAGTGCCAGCTAAGGCAACGGAAAAGAAGGCCGGCAAGAAGCTCGTCATTGTCGAGTCTCCGGCCAAGAGCAAGACCATTGCGGGCTACCTCGGCGAGGGCTTCGAAGTCACCGCTTCCATGGGCCATATCCGCGACCTGCCGCAGCCCTCGGATCTGCCGCCGGAGCTGAAGAAGACCTCACTCGGCAAGTTTGCAGTGGACCTCGATAAGGATTTCGAGCCCTATTACGTTGTCTCGGCCGACAAGAAGAAGCGCGTCGCCGAATTGAAGGCCGCGCTCAAGGATGCCACCGAACTATACCTGGCAACTGACGGTGACAGGGAGGGCGAGGCCATTGCCTGGCACCTTCTCGAAGTGCTCAAACCGAAGGTGCCCGTGTACCGGCTCACCTTCCCGGAAATCACCCGCGAAGCCATCCAGCGTGCAATGCATGAATTGCGTGACCTGGACATTCCCATGGTGGACGCGCAGGAAACCCGCCGCATCCTCGACCGCCTCTACGGTTACGAGATTTCCCCGGTCCTGTGGCGCAAAGTGGCGCGCGGTCTGTCCGCCGGACGCGTGCAGTCGGTGGCAACCCGCCTCGTTGTCGAACGCGAGCGTGAGCGCATGGCGTTCCGCGCGGCGTCGTACTGGGACCTCACTGGCACCTTCTCGCCGGAGGACGCGTCCAAGGGCGAGTCCTTCAATGCCAAGCTCGTCTCGCTCGACGGCACCCGGGTCGCGACCGGCAAGGACTTCACCGACCTCGGCCAGCTGAAATCGCAGAGCGTCGCCCTCCTGAGTCAGGAGGCTGCTACCTCGCTGGCTGCGGCACTCCAGCAGGCGGATTTCCAGGTCCGGTCCGTTGACACCAAGCCCTACACGCGCCGTCCGGCCGCGCCGTTCACCACGTCGACGCTGCAGCAGGAAGCAGCACGCAAGCTGCGCTTCTCCTCGCGCGTCGCCATGCAGGTGGCACAGCGCCTGTATGAGAACGGCTACATCACCTATATGCGTACGGATTCGCCGTCGCTGAGTGACCAGGCCATCAACGCTGCACGGCGCCAGGCTTCCGAGCTGTACGGCGCCGAGTACGTTCCTGATTCCCGCCGCGTCTACAAGGGCAAGGCGAAGAACGCACAGGAAGCCCATGAGGCCATCCGTCCCGCCGGTGACTCATTCCGCACGCCGGCGCAGGTCGCCAAGGAGTTGCGCGGCGACGAGTTCCGGCTCTACGAGCTGATCTGGAAGCGCACTGTCGCCTCCCAGATGGCTGATGCAAAGGGTTCGACGGCGACACTCCGCCTGGGTGCCCTGGCAACGGGCACCGACGGGAAGACGCAGGACGCCGAGTTCTCCGCGTCAGGAACGGTCATCACCTTCCGCGGCTTCCTCGCAGCCTATGAGGAAGGCCGCGACGCTTCGCGCCATCAGGAAGAATCTGCCGATGACGCCGACCAGTCCGGTCAGGGCGCACGCCTGCCCAACCTTGCGAAGGGCGACGCCCTCGGAGCCGAAGCCATCAACGCCGTCGGACACGAAACGTCTCCGCCGCCGCGCTATACGGAGGCCTCCCTGGTGAAGGTCCTCGAAGAGCGGGGCATCGGCCGTCCGTCCACCTATGCCGCAACGATCTCCACCATCATGGACCGCGGCTACGTCCGCACCCGCGGCCAGGCACTGGTGCCCAGCTGGATCGCGTTCTCGGTGGTAAAGCTTCTCGAAGAGCACTTCCATGACTACGTCGATTACGATTTCACAGCCGAACTCGAGGAGGACCTCGACCGCATTGCGCGGGGCGAGGCGGGCCGGGTTGAGTGGCTTAACCGCTTCTACTATGGCGACCGCAAGGAAACCGGGCTCAGCACCATCGTCAACGACCTCGGCGAAATTGATGCCCGGCGCATCAACTCCGTCGAAATCGCCGAAGGGATCGTTCTGCGGGTAGGCAAGTTCGGGCCGTACCTTGAGACGCCGCTGCCACCGGATGCCCCGGAAGGCACCGAGCCACAGCGCGCCAACGTTCCCGAGGATCTTGCACCGGATGAGCTGACAGCCGAGAAGGCAATCGAGCTCATGAACAACCCGGCGGCTGAGGAACAGGCGCTCGGCACTGATCCGGAGACTGGCCGCACCATCGTTGCCCGTGACGGCCGCTACGGTCCCTACGTCATTGAACTCGTGCCCGAGCCAACGGAGGAGGATCTGGCCAACCAGCCGGTCGAGTACTTCAAGAACGGCAAGCCCAAGCCGCCAAAGAAGCCCGTGAAGGTCAAACCGCGCACCGGGTCGCTGTTCAAGTCCATGTCGATCGAAACGGTCACGCTGGATGAGGCACTCAAGCTCATGAACCTTCCGCGCGTGCTCGGTGTGGATGCCGAGGGCAAGGAGATCACGGTCCAGAACGGGCGGTTCGGGCCATATCTCAAGAAGGGTTCTGATTCCCGCTCCATTGGGTCGGAAGAAGAGATTTTCACCATCTCACTGGAGCAGGCACTCGAGATTTATGCCCAGCCCAAGCAGCGTGGTGGGCGCACGGCAACGCCGCCGCTGGCGGAGTTCGGTGATGACCCTGTGTCGGAGAAGCCGATCGTGGTCAAGGACGGCCGCTTCGGACCGTACATCACCGACGGCGTCACAAACATCACGGTCCCGCGTTCGACGGCTATCGAGGAGCTCACCCGCGAGACAGCGGTTGCGCTTCTTGCGGAGAAACGCGAGAAGGGTCCAGCGCCGCGGAAGACCGGGGGCAGGGCTCCGGCCAAACGGAAGACAGCTGCCCGGAAGTAATGTGTGCCTGCACTGCAACGATTGAGGGCTGCGCGCGCCTGCGGGACATAATGAGACCATGCGGCTAGGCGTTCTCGACATTGGGTCCAACACGGTGCACCTCCTGTTGGTTGACGCCCACCCAGGGGCACGGCCCGTGCCGTATGCATCCCACAAGCGGCCCCTGCAGCTGGTTTCCTACCTCGACGCGGATGGTGCCATCACCGATGAGGGTCAACGCGAACTGATCGGCTTCATCCGGCAGGCGCGTGAATTCGCCAATGTGCATCGGGCGGAGGACTTCCTCGCCTTCTGTACCTCGGCTATCCGGGAAGCGGCCAACGGCGAGGATGTCCTGCGCCGTGTGGACGCCGAAACTTCAGTGATGCTCCAGGAATTGAGCGGCGACCAGGAAGCGGCGATGACCTTCCAGGCGGTACGGCGCTGGTACGGCTGGGGTGCGGGCTCAATCCTGAACCTTGACATCGGCGGCGGATCCTTCGAAATGGCCATGGGACATGACGAGCTCCCGGAGGTTGCCCTGTCCGTTCCACTGGGCGCCGGACGCCTCACCCGCGACTGGCTGCCGGGCGACCCGCCTGCACCGAAGCGTGTCAAGGAGCTGCGGCGCTATATCCGCAAGACTCTCAAGGACTCCGCCACGGAGTTCGACAGGTTGGGTCAACCCCACCTGGTGGCAGGGACTTCCAAGACCTTCCGCTCGCTGGCACGCATGGCTGGAGCTGCGCCCTCCGGCGACGGCCCCTTTGTACGGAGGATCTTGCGGCTGGATGATCTCCGGCTCTGGGCGAAGCGCCTCGAAGCCATGCCTGTGAGCGACCGAATCAGCCTGGACGGCGTCTCGGACCTCCGGGCGCAGCAGGTGTTGGCGGGTGCATTGGTGGCCGAGGCCGCGCTTGAGGTCTTCGGGGTGCGGACGATGGAGATCTGCCCGTGGGCACTGCGCGAGGGCCTCATCCTTAGGCGCTTTGACACCTTGATGTTCGAGGCGAACGAGCCGATGGCCTCCGTGGGCGTAGGCCAGGTGCAGTTCGGCGGTGGTTAAAGAAATGTGCCGGTGAGCTGTTCGGAATGGTTTGGGGGAACGCATCCGTAGCTCACCGGCACCGGCCGGATCAGGGAAAATCCGGCCTCATCACTCGCACCTTTATGAGGTAATAACGAATGTACTGGCCATTCTTGGACCCTCGCCTTGAACGGGCTGGGAGGATGCTGTGAATCGGTTCCCCATGACACGATGGCTTGATGACTAACACCATCTCCGCGCACGTCTCGTTCCTCGGATGCGGCTCCATGAACGGGTCCATCCTGACCGGGCTGCTGGCCGCAGGCCTGCCGCCAGTCCAGGTCACCGCAACGGTCCGGGATCCCCGGAAGGCTGAGGCCCTTGCCGCGCGCCACGGTGTCGCCGTGTTGTCCTCGACCACCGACTCCGGTGCCAACCAACAGGCGGCCGGGGCGGCCGACGTCGTACTCCTCGGGGTCAAGCCGGTGGGAATCATTGACTTGGCCAGGGAGATATCACCGGCGCTGAAGCCAGGCACCGTCGTGATCAGCGTTGCAGCGGCTGTTTCAATCAACATGCTTGAATCAGCTTTGCCCGAGGGGCAGCCGGTGATCCGCTGCATGCCGAACACGCCGTCCAGCCTCGGCCGTGGGGTGTTGTCCATCTCGGCAGGAACACATGCCACACCAGAGCTGATGGATCAGGCCCGCGCTGTCCTCAGCGCCGCCGGGACGGTCGTGGAGATCCCCGAAGACCAAGTCGATGCGCTCTCTGCTGTGAGCGGGTCCGGGCCCGCCTACGCGTTCTACCTTGCCGAAGCGATGGCCGCGGCCGGAGTGAAGCTGGGGCTCGATCAAGACCTCGCGAGGCTGCTGGCGAACGAAACCGTTGCCGGGGCAGGGTTCATGCTCGCCGAGGAAGGTGCCGATGCCGCAGCCCTCCGCAAGGCCGTCACCAGCCCCAACGGAACAACCGAGCGCGCAATCGCGACCTTCGACGAGATGGGCCTGCCGGACATCATTGCGGAAGGCGCCAGGGCGGCAGCCGAGCGGGCGGCCGTCATCACCCATGAACTGGGCGGCTGACCCCGCAGAGGCTCAGCGCTCGTACCGCTAGGGCCGCGCGGCGAACCGCTCCAGCAGGTCCACATGCCCGGAAACAATGAGCATGTCGCGGCTCGTGACCTTGGTTTCCGGACGGGCATAGGTGAAGTCCTCGCCGGGCGATTTCACGCCGACCACCGTGACGCCGTACTTCGACCGCACAGCCGATTCCCCGAGCGTGAACCCCTGCGTTTCCTTGGGCGGGTACATTTTGACGATCGCGAATCCGTCGTCGAACTCGATGAAGTCAAGCATCCGCCCGCCCACCAGGTGCGCGGCGCGCTGGCCGGCATCGGCCTCGGGATAGATCACGTGGTTGGCGCCGATGCGCTTCAGGATTTTCCCGTGGGACGGGGTGATCGCCTTGACCCACAGGTTGTCAATGTTGAGGTCAACGAGGTTCGCGGTGATGAGCACGCTCGCTTCAATGGAGGTTCCAACGCCGACGACGGCGGCCGTGAACTCCTGCGCGCCGAGCTGGCGGAGGGCGTCGATATTCGTTGCGTCGGCCTCCACCACATGTGTGAGCGTCGCTGACCACCGCTGGACCAGCTGCTGGTCCTTCTCGATCGCGAGGACTTCGCGTCCCTGCTTCACCAGTTGCTCGGCGGTCGCGGCGCCAAACCGGCCCAGGCCGATCACGAGCACCGGTGCGTTATGTGCTGGTCTGTCAGCCAATGATTGGCCTCTCTTCCGGGTAGTGGTACAGCGTGCTGCGCTGACGGAGGGCCAGGGCAGAAGCCAGCGTAATTGTTCCGAGGCGGCCAGCGAACATGAGCGCGGACAACACGTACTTTCCCTCCGGCGGTAGCTCCGCGCTGAGGTTGGTACTCAATCCGCAGGTTGCAAACGCCGAGATCACCTCGAAGAGCACGCGGTTCAGTTCCTCACCGGAGATCCAGAGGATCAGTCCCGTGCCCACTAGGACGAGCGTTGCGCCCATGAAAATCACCGAGATGGCCACCCGCATGGCACCCTGCGGGATTTTCCGCCCATACACGCTGACGTCGGAATCGCCGCGCGCCTCGGCAAGGATGGCCAGGAACATCACCGCGATGGTGGTCACCTTGATGCCGCCCGCAGTGGAGGCGGACCCGCCGCCCGCAAACATCAGTGCGTCGGTCAGCAGCATGGTGGTGGGTTCCATCTGCCCCTGGTCAACCAGGTTGAATCCACCCGACCGCGTCATCACCGAAGCGAAAATGGAGTGGATGATCTTGTCGCCGACGCTCAGGTCGGCAACCGTGCGGCTGTTGGACCATTCCATCGCAGCCCACAGCGCGGCTCCCGCCACCAGCAGAATGAGGGAGACGTTGACGGTGAGCTTGGTGTGCAGGGTCCACTTCCGGATCTGGTGCCGGAATTGGACCATGACCAGGATCGCAGGGAATCCCAGGCTGCCAATGAAGACCCCGACCATGAGTGGGACCAGGATCCACAGGTCCGTCTCGTAAGGAACCAGGCCATCGGAATGTGGCGTGAAGCCGGCATTGTTGAAGGCGGAGATGGAGTAGAAGACGCCATGCCACACCGCGAGCCAGAACGGTTCTCCCAGGACCATGAAACGCGGGATCAGTGCCAGCGCCAGGGTGATCTCCACCAGCACCGAAGTAGTGATGACAATCCGCAGGAGGGTACCGACCTCCCCGAGCCTGCTGGCGTTGTTCAGCGCGGACTGGGCCAGCAGCTTTCCACGGACGCCAAGGCGTTTGCTCACCACCAGGGCAAGCAGCGATGCGAGAGTGAGGGTACCCAGGCCGCCCACAAAGATACCGATGAGTATTACCAGTTGCCCGAAGAAGGACCAGTATGCGGCGGTTGAGACTACCGTAAGACCGACCACGCAGACGGCTGACACTGCGGTGAACAGGGCATCCGGCAGGGGAGTGGGTTCTCCGGAAGCACTTGAGACAGGCATGCTGAGCAGGGCCGTGAAGATGACAACCACCAGGGCGAAAATCAGCAGGGCAACCCGTGCCGGTGAGCTGTTGATAACGCCGTCGAGGAAATCGCGCGCTCTGCTTAGCAGCCGCAGGTGGACCTGGTCTTCCCCTCCCAACCACGAGGGGTGTTGGCTTGCCATCCTTGCTGATACGCTCCGATTCCTCGTAATGCCTGGGTGCTGAAGTCCTCCGAGTAGTAAATCACCTCCACCCGCCCGGCGTGGGCAGGACGGTCACTGATCGCGTAGCCTTCTGAAGTGTCCAATAGCCCTGTTCCGGCGTTCGCCACCCGCGTGGTGTGGGACGAGTCCATGCTCGCGTACAACTTCGGGGGCGGGCATCCCATGGACCCGCGCCGTCTGGACCTGACCGCACGCCTTGCCCGCGCCGTCGGACTTTTGGACCTGCCGCAGGTGAGTATCGAAGCTCCGGAAGTAGCGGACGACGCCGAGTTGCTGACAGTGCACGACGCCGGTTACGTCGCCGCGGTGAAGGCAGCCGACGCAGACCCCGAGGCCGCCGACGGGTCCGCTGGCTTCGGCACTACGGACACCCCCGCCTTCGCCGGGATGCACTCGGCCAGCGCCCGCATGGTGGGGGGCTCACTCGCAGCGGCGGACGCGGTGCTGTCGGGAGCGGCCCAGCATGCGGTCAACTTCGGCGGCGGCCTTCACCATGCAGGCAGGGCCCGTGCTAGCGGATTCTGCATCTATAACGACGCCGCGGCGGCTGTGCAGCGACTGCTCGACGGCGGCGTCCAGCGCGTTCTATACCTGGACGTCGATGCACACCACGGAGATGGTACCCAGGAGATTTTCTGGGATGACCCGCGGGTCATGACGGTTTCCCTCCACGAGACCGGCATGAGCCTGTTCCCCGGTACCGGTTTCTCGAATGAGACAGGGGGTCCTGCTGCCCCTGGCTATGCGGTCAATGTGGCTTTGCCGACCACCACCGCTGACGCCGCCTGGCTGCGCGCGTTCCACGCCGTGGTGCCGCAACTGGTCGACGTATTCAAGCCTGAGGTGATAGTCAGCCAGCACGGTTGCGACAGCCATGTGGAGGATCCGCTCACCAACCTCCGTATCTCGGTCGACGCCCAGCATGCTGCGGCGCTCAGCATCCGCGACCTCGCGACCCGCTACTGCGAAGGACGATGGATCGCGACCGGCGGTGGCGGCTACAACATAACGTCAGTGGTGCCGCGGTCCTGGACGCTGCTCACCGCAGTAGCGGCCGGCGCCGACCTTACGTGCACGACGCCGGTGCCCGCACAGTGGCGCGCCTACGTCGCCGAGCACTACGGGACGCGGACACCCGAGGTACTCGGCGACGGCGCGGACCTCTGGTGGCAGTCATGGGAAGCAGGATTCGATCCGAACGAGGAACTCGACCGTTCGATCATGGCCACCAGGAAGGCCGTGTTCCCTCTGCACGGGCTGGACCCCTGGTTCGACTGACCTGCCCCGGACTCACCCGTCTGCGGAGCTATGCCCCCGGCGGTATATGCGGTTAGGGTGATGGGATGGTCATTGACGATGTGTTTACCGTCATCGCTGAAGCCACCCGCCGCCAGATCCTGGCATCGCTGCGGGACGGCGACAAGGCGGTCGGCGAGTTGGTGGAGGAACTGATGGTCAGTCAACCGACCGTCTCCAAACACTTGAAAGTACTGCGTGAAGCAGGCCTTGTCTCCATGCGCGCCCAGGGCCAAAAGCGCTTCTACTCGCTGGAGGTGGCTCCCCTTGAGGGGATCGCGGAATGGTTGAGCGATTTCGTGCTCCCGGAGCCGCAGACACAGGGGCTGGCTCCCGCCGTCGTCGAACTTGATCCTGACGCTTTGGACACGGTCGCGGCGGCCCTCGAGCAGTCCGACGCAGCGCAGCCGTTCGGTCGCACGGTGGGCCGGGCGGCAGAACGCGCCGCCGACCTCCTCTCGCAGTTCCCCAAGCTCCGCCGCCGCAAGGAATAGCGCGCGCCCTCCCGCCCGTGCGTAACCGACTTGGCGGAAGCTCTTCAGGAGCGCTACGCTTCGAAACATGACAACCCGTTGGTATGCGTATTTTTCGTTGGCTCTGGAGGAGCCTCGTCAGGACTGACGTCCAATACGCCGACCAACACCTTCAGAGCCAACAGGGCAGGAATCACTTCCTGCCCTTCGTCGTTTCCACGGCGGGTTCTGATTTGAGTCCCGCCGGAAACTTTCCAGAAAGCCGGGACAATGCAAACCCTCTCCGCAGGTTCGTCGAATCTCAACGTTCGCCGAATTGAAGCGCTACCCTCGCCGTCAACACTGCTCTCCGAGCTCCCTGGCGATGATTCCCTCGCCGCACACATCCGCCGCTCCCGCGAAGAAGTCCGCGCGGTACTGAACGGCGTGGATGACCGGCTGCTCGTCGTCGTCGGGCCGTGCTCCATTCACGACACCGCTGCGGGCCTTGAGTACGCGAACCTTCTTGCCGGTGCGGCAGCACAGCACCGGGAGGATTTGCTCATCGTGATGCGCGCCTACTTCGAGAAGCCGCGCACAACCGTCGGCTGGAAGGGCCTGATCAACGACCCCCACCTTGACGGCACCCACGACATTGCGGCAGGCCTTCGCGCAGCCCGCGGGTTCCTGCACGACGTCGGTGAACTCGGCCTGCCGGTGGGAACCGAGTTCCTTGAGCCGATCAGTCCGCAATACGTGGCGGATCTGGTGAGCTGGGGTGCAATAGGTGCCCGCACTACCGAGAGCCAGATACATCGCCAGCTCGCGTCCGGCCTTTCGATGCCCATCGGTTTCAAGAACGGCACCGACGGCGGGATCAGCGTGGCGATCGATGCCTGCGCTGCCGCCAGTTCGCCCCAGGCCTTCCTCGGAGTGGATGACGACGGCCGCGCCGCGCTGGTCTCCACCTCCGGCAATCCGGATACCCATTTGATCCTCCGCGGTGGAACCGGCGGCCCGAACTACGGGCCCAGCCACGTCGCGGCGGCTTCGGAGCGCCTTGCGGCAGCCGGCCTGAATGGGCGGATCGTTGTCGATGCGAGCCATGCCAACAGCGGGAAGGACCACCGGCGTCAGGCGGAGGTCGCGCGGGAGCTTGCTGACGCCATCGAAGTGTCCCCGGTGATCGCCGGCGTCATGCTGGAGAGTTTCCTTGTTGAGGGAGCGCAGAAATTGGATGTGACCGCTCGGGGTGAGTTGGTCTACGGTCAGAGCGTCACCGATGCCTGCATGTCATGGGGGACTACGGCTGCGGTGCTGGGCGATCTGGCACGCGGTTCCAGGCGTCGCCGGGGTGTTGCGGATCGTGACCGAAGCGAGCTTTCACTTTAGTCACATCAACCACTAGAGTATCTCCCTAGACGGATAATCCTCAGGTCTCAAGGCGACACGCCGTCCGGCGTCCCATTCATTTGGATGGGCGCCATCTCAGGGTGAGGTTCCAGAGAAAAGGACAGTGGTGAGATGACTAGCGGGAGCAACTTCTCAGACGTGCGCTTCCTGACGGTCGCGGAGGTCGCAGAGGTCATGCGGGTATCCAAGATGACCGTCTACCGCCTGGTTCACTCCGGCGAGATGCCGGCTGTCCAATTTGGGCGTTCCTACCGTGTCCCCGAGTCTGCCGTGCAGCAATACTTGCGCTCCGCCTCCGTCGAGGGTGAGTCGGGCACAGGCTGAAGGTTCCGGTCGGGAAGCACCGGCTGGAGCGGGTACTCTATTAAGAAGCGTTTTGCGTAGGCGGCCGCGTTTCCCCAGAAGGGGCAGCGTCCGCCGGATGTACGTCAATGTCAGATTCGAACGTCCCTGCCTGTTCATTCGGGTAGAGGGTTGTCCGGAACCGGAATGAACAAATTGTGAGGACTCTATGGGTTCAGTAATCAAGAAGCGCCGCAAGCGGATGGCAAAGAAGAAGCACCGCAAACTGCTTCGCAAAACCCGCCACCAGCGCCGCAACAAAAAGTAGCATCGCATCCGGTCCGCCTACCAGGCGGGCCGGTTTTGCTTTTGTTCAGGTCATTCCGTTCGGACGGCCGGGCGCGACGTAAACTTCGGACCATGATCGACGACGCCGTAAAATCCCAGCTGCACGAGCGGCTCCAGCATGCGCGTGAACAGTTCATCGGGAAGCTCGAAGGTTTGAGCGAATATGATGTCCGCCGACCAATGAGCCGCACGGGCACCAATCTCCTCGGCTTGGTCAAGCATCTGTCGCTCTATGAGGCAGCCTATTTCGGACATGCATTTGGCCGCCCATTTCCGGAGCAACCCATTCCTGCCCTTGACGGAACGTTCCGCAATCGGGACTTCATGTGGGTGACAGCCGATGAAAGCCGTGTCGACGTGGTGTCGGCCTACCAGCGGGCATGCCAGCATGCCGACGGCACGGTCGAGTTGCTTCCCATTGACGCGACCGGACATGTGTCCTGGTGGCGTGCAGACGTCACCCTCTTCAATGTGCTGGTGCATATGCTCGTGGAGACGTCGCAGCATCTGGGCCACGCGGACATCCTCCGTGAAACCCTGGATGGGGCTGCAGGAGCCAGCGTGTTACCGCTCAGCACAGCCGAGGAAGCCGATTGGGAAACTCACCGCGCGATGGTGGAAGCCGCAGCCAGCAAAGCGTCGAAACTTTAGGGACTAGCCCCTCATACGGGAGAAGCCCCGCCACAGGCCGTACACCACGCCCGCGCCGGTAGCCGCCTTCAGGCCGAGGGTGGCAGCGCGTCGGCCGCTGCGGAAATCATAGACAGGCCAGTTATGGTCCCTCGCATGTTTGCGGAGGCGGTGGTCCGGATTGATGGCTACCGGATGGCCAACAATGGTGAGCAGCGGGATGTCGTTATAGGAATCGCTGTATCCCCAGCAGCGCGCGAGGTCCAGGCCTTCCTTGTCTGCGAGAGCCTGCACGGCAACGGCCTTGGCAGGACCATGCAGGAACTCACCCACGAGCTTTCCCGTGTAGAAGCCCTCTGAGACTTCGCCCACCGTTCCGAGAGCCCCGGTGAGGCCCAGCCGATTGGCGATGACACTGGCCACTTCAACTGGCGTACCCGTTACCAGCCACACGCGGCGGCCGTTCCGCAGGTGCTGTTCAGCCAGGGCCCGCGCACCAGGCCAGATCTTCGAGGCGATCATCTCGTCATAGACCTCCTCGCCGAGTGCGAGCACATCCTCGTGTGCAATGCCTATGGCGAAGGCGAGAGCAGCGTCCCTGACCGCGTGGATGTCGGTCATGTTCTCGCCACGCATCACGAACCGCAGCTGCTTCCAGGCGAGCCCCGCCGCGAACCGTACGGTGAATGCGCGCCTCTGGTACATCTTGCGGGCCACGTGGAAGAGGCTGGCGCCGCGCATCATGGTGTTGTCGACGTCGAAAAATGCTGCTTCCCCGGTCGGTCCGCCGATCGGCGCGGCTTCCAGAGCCACGTCAGCCAATGGAGCTCCAGGTTCAACGGCGGGCTGGAGGTTGGCTGCGGACATAGCACGAGTCTAATCATTGGGACGGCCCGGCCGCTTCAACCCGCCGCTTTCACGCTCCGCTTCATCCCGCCGGCTCAACTGCCCCCTCAGCCCTCTGGCAGCGCTGTATCGCCGAGCGCGCGCTGTGAAGGGGATCGGTAGACTCAGATACCGTGAAGCCCTCGCAGCAACCTGTTCCCGCGCCCTGGTCGTCGGGACTGGTCCTGGTGACGCGCGCAGACTGCCACCTCTGCGCCGAAGCCCGTGCAGTGGTGAGCCGCGTCGCGGGGGAGCACGGCGTCCCTTGGCTCGACATTGCAATTGAGGATCACCCCGCGCTGCTCGAGCGCTTTTCGGAGGAAGTCCCTGTGCTGATGCTCGACGGCACCCAGCGGGACTTCTGGAGTATCGATGAGAACCGGCTCCGCAGACTGCTCGCGTAGTGCTGGGGACTCGACTTTGAGTGCTCATCAACGCCACCTAGAGTGGACCTACTCCCGCCATCATCCTCCGGGCGGGTGAAGCTGCCCTAAGCAGCCAAGCACAGTGATGGAGAGATGACCAGTGACAATGCCGGAGTTACCCGGGCTGCGATCAGCAGCCGCCGACCAACAGGGCAGGCAGATCCCGCCAGCCTCCCTGGCGCGCCTGACAATCTACCTTCGCGCGCTGAATTCGATGCTTGCGGAAGGCACTGAGCGGGTATCTTCCGAAGAACTGGCCGACGCCGCGGGCGTGAACTCACCAATGCTGCGTAAGGACCTCTCCTACCTCGGTTCGTACGGCACCAGGGGCGTCGGTTATGAGGTCCAGTACCTGAATAGCCAGATTTCCACCGCCCTTGGATTGACCCAGGACTGGCGCGTAGCCATTGTTGGGGCAGGTAACCTCGGCAGGGCCCTTGCGGGGTACTCAGGGTTTCAATCGCGTGGGTTCGAAGTGGTGGCCCTGTTTGACGCCGACCAGCTGATTGTCGGCACGGAGGTGGGCTGGCTGCGTGTCAGCCCCATCGAGGAGCTCTCAACAGTGCTGCGCCGCACCCGCGCAAACATGGCGGTACTCGCGGTTCCAGCCGGCGTCGCGCAGTCCCTTTGCGATGAACTGGTAGCCGCTGGAATCACCAGCATCCTGAGCTTCGCTCCCGTGGTCCTCCAGATCCCGGACCGTGTGCAACTCCGCAAGGTGGACATGGCCACGGAGCTCCAGATTCTTGCCTACCACGCGCAAAGGGCGCAGGATCCGGATCTGGAATCCGAAGCCCACGCCCGTGCGGCTCAGTAAGGTTCTGCGATAGCTCAGTAAGTGGGCTGCTGAGGCTTGAAGTAGTGGTTGGACGGCTTCCTGTAGAGCAGTACAACGGCCACGACGCCGAGAAGCGTCACGATAATGCCGAGCGCCGTTGACAGGCCGCTCTGCTGAACCTGCTGGCCCTGAGCCTCGATCTGTTCCATCAGTTCAGGGTTGCTCTGAAGCATGGCGTTGGATATCCAGCCAATAATCAGACCAATGATCGAGATCGCAGCCAGCACGGTGGCAGTGATCCTTGCCCAGTTGTGCCCTTTGCGGATGAAGACGGCGAGGAGCACGTAGATCGCGGTGATGAAGAGGGAAACGACTATGACCACGGCATTGCCCATGGCAGCCATACCGCCGGTCATGCCGCTGGTGCCCGGAGCGATGATCGAGGAGAGAAGGGTAAGGGCGCCCGCGGCGATGATCAGCCAGAAAGCGAGATTCACTTCCTTGGGCATGGGCGGGCGCTCGGCATTCGGCATGCTAGCTGCGGTGGGGTAGGCGTATCCCGACGGTTGGGCAGCCTGGTAGCCGTATGGCGAGGAGGACTGTTGGCCGTTGTGCCCGGAGGCCGGCTGGTTGGGGTCGCGATCGGAGGGCTGCGGATTGTGGGATGGCGTGCTCATGCGCCCAGCGTACCGCCGGGAAAGGCCTCAGCGTGGGATCCAGGAAGGAACTGGAGGTAAACATTCGTGTGGCGTGCCGGAACGGGTCGGCACGCCACACGAAGCATGTGGAAACTAGTTGGCGGAAGGTGCCACGAAGGCTGCGTCGAGGTTGATGGTTACCTTGTCTCCCACCAGCACTCCGCCGGCCTCAAGGGCTGCGTTCCAGGTGAGGCCGAACTCCTTGCGGGAAATGACGGTCTGGCCCGAGAACCCGGCGCGGGTGGCGCCGAAGGGGTCCACTGCAACGCCGTTGAATTCGGTGTCGATGACAACTTCCTTGGTGATGCCCCGGATGGTGAGGTCTCCGATGAGCCGGTAGGTCTCGCCGCTGCCTTCCACGCGATTGGACTCAAAGGTCATTTCCGGGAACTGCTCGACGTCGAAGAAGTCTTCGCCCTTGACGTGGCCGTCGCGGTTTGCGTCACCCGAGTTGAATGACTCCGTCTTGATGGTGGCAGTCACCTTCGAATCATCAAAGGATGAGCCCACCTGCAAGGATGCGTCAACAGTGTCGAAGTTGCCGCGCACCTTGCTGATGCCAGCGTGACGGACGGTGAAGCCTACTTCGCTGTGCGAGCCGTCGAAGCTCCAGGTGCCTTCGGTGAGTCCTGTGGGAATAGCCATGATTGTCTCCTGATCTGAGGTGCTTTTCTACTGTCTCGCCGGATGGCTCCACAGTCGGTGTACCTCATATAAACATGCGTTTGCATCTTTTATTCCGCAGATTGGTTAAAGGTTCAAATATTAGGCGGGGCAGTGCAGACCCGTGCGATTTAGCCACCCGGCGCAAGGGGTGCGAAACTTAAGGCATGCCCAAAGCCACCGTTCACCTCGTGCGCCATGGCGAAGTCCATAACCCCGACGGCATCCTGTACGGCAGGCTGCCCGAGTTCCACCTGTCGAAGCTTGGCCAGGAGATGGCCGAGCGGGTGGCCGGGCACTTCACCGAGCGAAGGAACGACGGCGCCCGCATAGTCCATCTCGTTGCGTCGCCACTGACCCGGGCGCAGGAAACCGCGGCCCCAACTGCGCGCGCCCTGGGGCTCGAGATAGTGACCGACGAGCGCATCATCGAAGCCGAGAACAAGTTCGAGGGCATGGCGCAGGTCGCGCAGCAGTTGCGCCACCCACGGCACTGGAGGTCGCTGCACAACCCGTTCAAGCCTTCCTGGGGTGAGCCCTACCAGGCGCAGGTAACCCGGGTTATGGACGCTGTGCAGGATGCGCGGCGCCAGGCGCTTGCTGCATCCGGAGGTGAGGAAGCAGAGGCAATCATGGTGAGCCACCAGCTCCCCATCTGGGTTGCGCGCCTTGCGGCCGAGAAGAAGCGCCTCTGGCACGACCCACGCCAGCGCCGGTGCACGCTCAGTTCGGTGACTTCGCTGTATTTCGACGGCGAGAACCTCACCGGCGTCCGCTACGAGGAGCCGTGCGCTGATTTGCTTCCCGGTGCAGCTAATATCCCGGGAGCGTAATAGCATTACTACACGTTGTAGAAATCGTGGAAGACGTCGTGACATTAACTGATGCAGCACCCCGCCGCCGCACCCTCGGCAGGCTCCTGAGAATGGCCGCCCCCCTGGTGGCGGCCGTCGTCGTGCTCTCCGGGTGTGCAGCCGACGATCCGCTGGCGCTTGAAGCGCGCGAAGGGACCAACAAGAACTACATCGCCGGGGACGGCTCGGTGACCGAGTACGCGCCGGCAGAGCGTGGTGCACCGCTCGACCTCGAGGGAACGCTGTACAGCGAGGAGACTGTGTCTGCCGCCGACTGGCAGGGCCAGGTCACCGTCCTCAATTTCTGGTACGCCGCCTGCGCGCCCTGCCGGGAGGAAGCCCCCGACCTGGTGGCGCTGCATGAGGAATTCGCACCCCAGGACGTGCAGTTTTACGGAGTGAATATCCGTGATAGCAAGGCCAACGCCGAGGCATTCGAGCGCAACTTCAGCATCCCGTACCCCAGCTTCAACGATTCCGACGGCGGAGTCCTCCTCTCGATGACCGGTTACGTTCCGCCGCAGGCTGTTCCGACCACCATCGTGGTCGACAGGCAGGGTCGTGTCTCGGCCCGCATCCTCGGCCTCGCCGACAAGGGCACCCTGAACGCACTCATTGAAACTGCCCTGGCTGAGTCGTAAGTGAAGTATCAGCCGTGATCTCCACACCCACGCTGGGCGCCGTCGTCGTGCTGGCACCCGCAGGGAACGCCTTTGCCGACACCGTCCTCAACGGGTCCATGCTGCTGGCGCTCCCGGTGGCCCTCCTGGCTGGCCTGGTGTCCTTCGTGTCGCCGTGTGTGCTGCCGTTGGTGCCCGGGTACCTGGGGTACGTCAGCGGCCTCACCGGGGTTGACCTGCAGGAGCAGAAGCGCGGGCGTATGGTCGCTGGCATCGGCCTGTTCGTGCTGGGTTTCTCTGTGGTTTTCATGGCCTACGGTGCCATATTCGGACAACTTGGCGCATGGATGGCCGGCTCCCAGGAGTGGCTGATCCGCATTTTCGGTGTCGTTGTGATCCTTCTCGGCATCGTGTTCATGGGCGGCCTCTCGTGGTTCCAGCAGGACCGGAAGCTTCACGCCAGGGTGCCGAGCGGCCTGTGGGGAGCGCCGCTTCTCGGCCTGACCTTCGGCCTCGGCTGGGCACCCTGCATTGGGCCTACGCTCTCAGCCGTCCAGCTGCTGGCTTTCTCAAACGACGGCGCCAGTGCATCGAAGGGCGCGCTGCTGACCTTTGTTTACTGCCTCGGCCTGGGACTGCCGTTCCTGCTCATAGCGCTCGGCCTCCGCCGCGGGATGGGAGCGATGGCCTTCTTCCGTAAGCACCGGCTGCTGCTTCAGCGGTTCGGCGGGGGCATGCTCATTCTGGTCGGCATCCTGATGGCGACCGGTGCCTGGAATCTCTGGATCAATGAGCTTCAGCAGTGGATTGGCGGGGTGACACTACCCATCTGATGGCACATTCTGATGAGCAGTTCGAAGGCACGTCGAAGGAAAGCGCAATGACACCGAAGGATCGCAAGGACCCGCTGGGAGGCGGTGAGGCTGACGCGAATACCGTGGCGCTACCGGCTCTCGGGTTTTTTGGCACCCTGAGATGGGCCTGGACCCAGCTAACGAGCATGCGCACGGCCCTCTTCCTTCTCCTGCTGCTTGCTGTCGCGGCAGTACCGGGTTCTCTCTTTCCGCAGCGCCCCGCGAACCCGGCCGTCGTCACCGAATACATCCGCCAGAATCCAGACTCCGGGCCCATCCTGGACTGGTTCCAGCTGTTCGACGTCTACTCCTCGGTGTGGTTCTCCGCCATTTACCTGCTGCTGTTCATTTCGCTCATCGGCTGCGTGGTGCCGCGCGCGATCGTCTACTGGAAAGCCTGGCGCTCAAAGCCGCCGCGCACACCGAGCAGGCTCTCACGCATGCCGGTTCACGGCACGTTCTCGCTGCCTGCTGGAGTTGACGCGGGTGCGGGTGCGGGTGCGGGTGTCGGTGAGCGTCCGGCGTCGGCCAGTGCCGCCGTCGTCGACGCCGCGGAGGTGCTCAGGAAGCGCGGCTACCGCGTGGACGTGCGCGACGACGACGGCCCGCGGCCCTCCGTCGGGGCTGAGCGGGGCTTCCTCAAGGAGTTGGGGAACCTGGTGTTCCACGTTTCCCTGATCGGCGTCCTGGTGTCAGTGGCGGTCGGCGGGCTGTTCGGCTACCGCGGGCAGAAGATCCTTGTGGAGGGCGACACTTTCGTCAACACCCTGGTGGGCTACGATTCCTTCACCCCCGGCACAAATTTCTCCGAGGACAACCTGGACCCGTACTCCATTACGCTGGAAAATTTCGACGTCCGGTTTGACCGTCAAATTACCCATTACGGGCAGCCCATCGACTTCACGGCAACCATGACGGCGATTCCATCGCCGGGGGCCGAGCCGGAGGAAAAGATCCTCAAGGTCAACGAACCCCTGACCATCGGCGGCACCAGCGTGTACCTGGTGGGCAATGGCTACGCTCCGGTTGTGACCGTGCGGGACGGGGATGGGAATGTCGCCCATCAGGGGCCGGTGGTGTCGATCCCCCAGGACGGGCTCTTCACCTCGCTCCTGGTGCTGAAAGTACCGGATGCGCAGCCCGACCAGCTTGGGTTCGTGGGCTTTTTCCTCCCGACCGCTGCGATCGACGAGAACGGAGTCTCCTTCTCACGAGACCCTGACCCGTTCCTTCCGCAGCTGAATCTCAACTCCTACTACGGTGATCTCGGGCTCGACGACGGCCAGCCCCAGAACGTGTACGTCCTCGATACGCAGACGCTGACCGAGTTGAACAGCCGGAGCAGTGCAGCTGGCGGCATTGTGCTCGACCCGGGGGAGACGTTTGAGCTGCCCGACGGCAAGGGCTCAGTCACCTTCGACGGGATCCGCCGCTACGCCGCGTTGGACATCACCCATGATCCAGCCGAGTTGGGGGCACTCGTGTTTTCCTCCCTTGCTCTGGCGGGGTTGAGCGCCTCCCTGTTTGTTGGCAGGCGGCGGGTGTGGGTGCGGACGGAAGCGCACGACGACGGCCGCATCCTTGTCGAGTACGGGCTCCTGGCGCGTGGGGAAGACCACCGCCTGGTTGGAGAGGGCGCCGCAATCGAGAAGCTACTGCGGGATCGCTGGCTGGCGGCCCGCACCGAAGAAGACGAGAATGAAACAGCGCATGCTGGGGCATCGGCGCGGACCAGCGGTAAGGACAACTGATGCAGAACATTAACCAGACCCTCGGGCAGTACAGCGAGCTGTTCATGCTGCTCGCGGCGCTCGCCTACACGGCCGGCTTCCTTGCCTTCACCTGGGACCTGGTGAAGAGTAGCCGGAAAATCCGCGAGGTCGAGGCAGGCCTGGCCGAGTCCGTTGAGGAACGCGAACTGGTGCTGGCCGGAGCCGTGGCTGGTGGGAAGCGCGGCAAGGCTGCGACAGGCAGCGCAGCCCCGGCTGGCAGCACCGCTGACGACGCCATGGATTACAAGGGCGAGAAGCGCTCCGCCGCACGCATCGCCGTCGCGTTGACCGTGGTTGCCGCGGCAGTCCATGCGGTCGCCGTCGTCTCCCGCGGAGTTGCGGCCGGTCGTGTGCCGTGGGGGAACATGTACGAGTTCTGCACCACCGGTGGCCTTGTCGTGGCCCTGGTGTTCCTTGCGGTTCTCACGCGGAAGGACCTGCGGTTCCTCGGGACGTTTGTCATCGGGCTGGTGGTGGTCATGCTGTGCGCTGCCACGATCGGATTCCCGACGCCGGTGGCCAACCTGGTGCCCGCCCTCCAGAGCTACTGGCTCATTATCCACGTGTCGGTAGCGGTGGCGGCGTCGGCGCTGTTCACCCTGACCTTCGCGATGTCCGTGCTGCAGCTGCTGCAGTCCCAGCGGGTTGCACGCCTCGCGGCCGGCGGCGATGACCGGATGCCGTTCATGCGGTTGGTCCCGTCCGCGCTGAGCCTTGAGAACCTCTCCTACCGGATCAACGCGATCGCCTTCGTGCTCTGGACCTTCACCCTCATGGCTGGTGCCATCTGGGCTGAGAAGGCCTGGGGCCGGTATTGGGGCTGGGACACCAAAGAGGTATGGACGTTTGTGATCTGGGTGGTCTACGCGGGCTACCTGCACGCACGGGCCACCCGCGGCTGGACCGGAACCCGGGCAGCCTGGCTGTCGATTGTGGGCTACCTGTGCATCGTCTTCAACTTCACGATCGTGAACATCTACTTCTCAGGTCTGCACAGCTACGCAGGGGTCCAATAACCCCGTTCAACCTGCGTTTGGGCTAAGCGGGCTGGCCGTCGGAGGCGCCGGGGGCCGTGCCGCCGTCGTTCTTCTTGTCTTCCTTCGCGCGGAGCTCTGCTTCACGACGCCGTAACTCGGCCTCTCGTGCTTGCTGGCGCCGCTTTATTTCGAGGTTGCGGAGGAACTGGGGATCATCGTCCGGGGCGGTTGGGCGGCGCGGGGTCTGCCGGGGAGCAGCGCTGCCTCCGCGCCGGGGACGCCCAAACAGGAACCAGAGACCCGCTCCGAGGAGGGGCACCAGCAGGATCGTGAGGATCCAGGCCGGTTTGGAGATGCTGCGTACGGTGTTGCCCCGGCTCATGATGCAGTCGAAGAGCGCGTAGACGATGACGGCGATCCCCAGGATCACGAGGAACAGCAGCAGTCGGGGCATGCATCAATTGTAGGCGAGTAAACTTGGAGTGTGCCCTTCCTCAAATTCACCGCCCTCCGCCTTGGCCTCGTCGTGGTGTTCGCCTACGTCTGCTACCTGCTGGGGCTGGGAGCAATCTTCTCGGTGATAGCCGGGGCCATCATGGCGTGGTGCGTCACCTATCTGTTCTTCCGAGACCTGCGGAACCAGGCGGCGGCGACGCTGCAGCGCCGGTTCCGCGATGGCGCCCCGCCGGTCCGCACGGAACGCGAGCTAGTGGACGCTGATGCTGAAGATTCACTCGACCCGAACACACCTGTCAACTCTGACCGCCGCCGGAAGTAGTTCCTAGGCGAGAACGCTCGAGAGCACCACACCTGCGCCGAACAGCACGCTGAATCCAAGGTTGATGATGCTGGTCTGCTTCAATACGGGAATGAGGCTGCGGCGTTTTTTCCCGTTGAGCATGAGCCAGCTCGGCATCAGGCAGAGCGGGATGAGCAGCAGGACCAGAAGCACCCACGGGTGGTCATACACCAGGAACAGCGGCAGCAGGATTGCTACGGCCAACATCATCACGTAGCTGATGCGGGCGGCGGAGTCGCCCAGCCGTACGGCCAGGGTGAGCTTCCCCGCCTCGCGGTCCGTCGGGATGTCCCGCACGTTGTTGGCCATCAGGAGCGCCATCGCAATGATTCCTGTGCCGATCGCACCGATCCACGCCGGTCCGCTGACCTGGTTAGCCTGCGTGTAGGTGGTTCCGAGCGTCGCGACCAGCCCGAAAAACACAAAGACGAAGACGTCGCCCAGGCCCATATACCCGTACGGATTGCGACCGCCGGTGTAACCCCATGCGGCAGCTACGCAGCCCACTCCGACCAGGAGCAGGAACCACGTCTGGGACAGGACGATCAGCGCGACACCCGCCAGCATTGCCAGGGCGAAGCACCCGAAAGCGGCCCACTTCACCTGCCAAGGCTTCGCGAGGCCGGACCCGGTAAGCCGGAGCGGACCAACGCGGTCGTTGTCGGTTCCGCGGATGCCGTCCGAGTAGTCGTTGGCGTAGTTCACGCCGATCTGCAGCAGGACAGCAACGAGGGCGGCCAGGAGTGCATTGACGGGTTTGAACGCACCGAGGTCGTAGGCCGCAGCGCTCCCAATGATGATGGGCGCCACCGCCATGGGTAGCGTCCGGGGGCGTGCCCCCTCGATCCACTGCGCAGGTGTTGCAGTTGGCAAAGTACTTCTCCGAAGGTGTTGTGGTTAGAGGGCTGACTGTTCGAAGAGCGCACGTACCGCTTGCCGGTCCGGCTTCCCGTTGGGCAGCAATGGGAGGGCGTCAAGCGTCAGCACGATTTTCGGTGCCGCGTGCGGTCCGAGTTGTTCCCGCGCGCGTTCCCTGACGGCGTCGGGATTTACGGAGCCGACGACGGCGGCAGCCACTTGGGAGCCCCACTCGGCGTGCGGGACGCCGAGAACGAGTGCCTCCCGGATTTCCGCCATGCCCTCAAGGACGCTTGCCAGGGCGGCCGCGGAAACCTTGACGCCACCGGTGACGATGACGTCGTCCATCCGGCCGTGAACCGTCAGGACGCCGTCGTCGAGGGAACCGGCGTCGTCGGTCCGGAACCAGCGTTGGCCGGAATTGAAAGGGAACTTCTCACGGGTCAGTTCGGGCTCTCCAAGGTAGCCGTCAGCGAGGACGGGGCCGCTGATCCAGAGCCGGCCAGCCTCCTCAGTGAGCTCCACGCCTTCCAGGGGGACGCCGTCGTACACGCAGCCGCCGCAGGTTTCGCTCATGCCATAGGTACGGACAATCTTGAGTCCGTGCTTGCGTGCTTCTTCGCGGAGCGGGTCCGAGACAGCGGCACCGCCGAGCAGGATGGCATTGAACCGTTTGAGGGCTTTGATGGTCTCCGGTGACGGATCCTGGAGGAGCCGGTGTAGCTGGGTGGGGACCAGCGAGGTGAAACGGACCTTGTCGGTGAGTTCACCGGCGGCTTGGGTGAACGCCTCGGCGCTGAACGTCCGGTCGAGGTCCATCGCCCAGGGCCGGGTGCCCGCGTAAAGGGAGCGGACCAGAACCTGGAAACCGGCGACGTAGTGCACCGGGAGGGTGAGCAGCCATTGACCCTCGGCCCGAAGGGCGTAGGCAGTGCCCATCGCCGATGCAGCGAGTGCGTCGACGCTGAGAAGGGTCTGCTTCGGCGTGCCGGTTGACCCGGAGGTGCTGAGCACCGCGGCGATCTCGTCGTTGGGGAGTTCACCGTTGAAGCTCTGGTGTTCATCAGCGTGCGGCGCGACAGCGGGGCCCTCACCGGCGAGGGCGGCTGCCAGCGGCTTGAGCAACGCGTGTGGATCGGAGCCGGGGGGAGTGTGTTGGGGAAGGAGTTCCATCAGCGCCTAGAAGTAGTAGGGGAAGGCGGACCAGTCGGGGCTGCGTTTTTCGAGGAAGGCTTCCTTGCCCTCGACGGCTTCGTCGGTCATGTAGGCCATGCGGGTGGCTTCCCCGGCGAACACCTGTTGGCCGGCCAGGCCGTCATCGGCCAGGTTGAAGGCGAATTTGAGCATGCGGATGGCCTGTGGACTCTGCCGGGCGATGTCCGCCGCGTACTCCAGCGCCACCTCTTCCAGCCGCTCATGCTCCACGGCCTCGTTGACCGCGCCCATCGCCACCATGTCATCTGCCGAGTACTCCCGGGCGAGGAAGAAAATCTCGCGGGCACGCTTCTGCCCGATTTGGCGGGCAAGCAGCGCAGACCCGTAGCCGGCGTCGAAACTTCCCACTGTTGCGTCGGTCTGCTTGAACTTCCCGTGCTGACGTGAGGCGATGGTCAGGTCCGCCACGACGTGCAGGCTGTGCCCGCCGCCGGCTGCCCAACCGTTGACGACGGCGATGACCACCTTGGGCATGGTGCGCATGAGCCGCTGGACTTCGAGGATGTGGAGCCTGCCGGCACGGGCGGGGTCGATGGTCTCCCTGGTGTCCCCTTCGGCGTACCGGTAACCGTCCCTCCCGCGGATCCGCTGGTCCCCGCCGGAGCAGAACGAATGACCGCCGTCCTTGGGGGACGGGCCGTTTCCT
The DNA here is from genome assembly GCF_055361185.1 of Arthrobacter sp. TRD_SC_6. Classification (NCBI taxonomy): domain Bacteria; kingdom Bacillati; phylum Actinomycetota; class Actinomycetes; order Micrococcales; family Micrococcaceae; genus Arthrobacter; species Arthrobacter sp. TRD_SC_6. The sequence goes on along the minus strand of NZ_CM143953.1, from coordinate 32,105 downwards.
GTGAGGAGCACGGTGGCTACGTCTGGGGTCATGCGGGCATGATCCATGGTGCGGTAGAGCTCATCCACAGTGCCGGGGCGGAACGCATTGCGTACCTCGGGGCGGTTGAACGCGATGCGGACGGTGGGTAGGTCGCGCTGGGCGGAACTGCGTTCTACCTCGCGGTGGTACGTGATGTCTTCGAGATCCTCAAATCCCTCCACGAGCCGCCAGCGGGTCGGGTCGAAGGTGTCGGATACCTGGATTGGGAGGTCTGTGGTCACCAGTCGAGTCTAGCTTTGAGACCTAAGGGAACTTCAAAGCGGTGGGCTACGATTCAGCACATGCGGATACTTCACCTTGCCTACGCCTCCGACTGGAACCGCGCAGCGCAGGCGGGCGACCCATATCTGGTCTCAACCGGGGGCGCCACGCTGGACGACGTAGGTTTCATCCACTGCTCCGAGCCCGACCAGCTTGCGCAGATCGCCGAGTTTCTCTACCGCGAAGACGCGCAGGAGGACGAACTGCTTGTCCTCGACATGGAGAGCGACGCCATCGAAGCGGACGGCGTTTCAGTGAAATGGGAGGACGGCGGTGACGGCACGCTCTACCCACACATCTACGGGCCCATCAAGCCGGAATACGTCAACGACGTCCTTCCGGCAGGGTTCGACGACGGCGGGCAGTTCCGGCTCGGGGTGTGAGCCGGGACTGGTATGTCAGTCTCAACCTAAGCAGAACTCGTTGCCCTCCGGATCGACCATGGTGTACCAGACGTGCGGCCCCTGATTTGCCTGATAGAGGAACGTAGCGCCACGGCTCTCCAGCGCCGCGCGCAGCGCATCCTTGTCTTCGCCGTCCAGGTTGATGTCCAGGTGGATTCGGTCCTTCACGGTCTTGGGCTCCGGCACCGTCTGGAATAGCAGCCGCTGCCTGCCCTTCCTACCCACCTCCTCAGGGCGGCAGACCGCAACGCCGTCCTTCCAGATACGCACTCCCTTGTGCTCTGTGAGGTCTTCCGGACTTGCATGGCCTTTGGCGAGCATCTCGTCGATGAAGTCCTGATTGCTTGGCTCGACCACCCAGCCCAGGGTTTCGGCCCACCAGTCGGCCTGCGAGTAGGGATCGGTGCAATCGATGGCTACCTGGATGTTGTACGTCATGCAGCCGAGCCTACGAGGCGAAGGATTGCCCGGACAGCCCCTCCAGGACAACCACGGTCCTGAATGGAGGTCTGGACCACTGGCCGGCAGGGGACTAGCGTGGCACCCACACGCCGCGTCAGCGGGACCACTTCAAGGAGGAAGCATGGCCAACCACACCTACAGCATTTCGGAAGTTGTCGGAACCTCACCGGACGGGATTGATGCGGCGGTGACCAACGCCGTGACCCAGGCAGCCAAGACACTGCGCAATCTCGACTGGTTCGAGGTAAAGGAGGTCCGCGGGCATTTGGTGGACGGCGCCGTCGCCGACTGGCAGGTTACGGTGAAGCTCGGGTTCCGGTTGGAGCCTTAGGACCGCAACCCGTTGACGAATCCTGACAACCCGGGCACTCTAGAGCCTATGTGGATGTAACCTGCAGATTTTCGGATATTCTCGCCGGCGTTGAGCTGGCCCCGATGCACAGTTCCGGGGCAGCTCCGCCGGCGTCCTTTCGATTCATGCGAGGTTCCCTTGACCCAATACCTTTCCCTCTCCGGCGTGTCCCATGGCTACGGCGACAAACTACTTCTCAATAATGTTGACCTGCTCATCAGCCGGGGTGAGCGCGTTGCACTGGTCGGCGAAAACGGTGCCGGAAAATCAACAATCCTCCGGCTGCTATCCGGACTCGAAACTCCCGACGCCGGTACCGTGAACACTGCCGCGACCGTCGGCTACCTGGCGCAGACACTCGATCACCCGGCGTCGGATTCTGTCGGCGATGTTATTGACTCAGCACTGTCCTTTATCCGGCTGGTGGAAGCCGAACTGCGCGGTTTGGAGGCGGACCTCGCAACTGCCGACCACGCCGCCCTTTCCCACTACGGCGACCTGCAGACCCGATTCGCCCTGCATGGCGGGTATGAGGTCGATGCCCGGGTGGATTCGGCCATGGAGCACCTCGGGCTCGCTGGCATCGGTCGGGAGCGTGAGTTGTCCTCCTTGTCCGGTGGAGAGCAGGAGCGGTTGGCGCTCGCCTGTCTGCTGGCTGACCCGGCGGCTATCCTCCTGCTCGACGAACCCACCAACCACCTCGACGACGACGCCGTTGCCTGGCTCGAGCGCCGGCTCGCATCACACCGCGGTGCTGTGCTGGCGGTCTCACATGACCGTGCGTTCCTGCGGACGTTCGCCACGGTCATCGTCGAGCTCGACGGCGACCGGAAGCACCTGGTGCGGTACGGCAACGGTTACGAGGGGTACTTGGCTGGGAAAGCCGCTGAACGGCGCCGGTGGGAGCAGGAGTACCAGCAGTGGCTTGACGCACAGGAGACCGAACGCCGTAAGGCAGCGACGGTCGGACAACGCATGGGTTACGGGCGCGTGCGCGACGGCGACAAGATGGGGTTCGACTTCAAGCAGGGCACCGTCCAGGAGGCTATGTCCAGCCAAAAGCGGAACGCCCTCGAGCGGCTGCGGAGGCTGCAGGAGAAACCGGTGGAGCGTCCGCCGCTGCCGCTTGCGTTGTCGGCACGCTTCGGAGGGCGAAACCTGCACGGTGACGTGATCACCGCGTCGGGACTTAGGGTCGGAAACCGGTTGTCGGTGCCGTCGCTCAGGATTGCCGCGGGGGAGAGGCTTTTGATCACCGGGCCGAAGGGTGCAGGCAAGACCACGCTCCTCAACGCGATCGCGGGCGCTGGTAGTGACGGCGGCGGCGCCGTCCGCCGGCGCGGAAGACTCGGCTACCTTCCGCAGGAACTCGCTCCGCCGAAGCATCCTTCGCAGCGGTTGCTCCCGGCGTTCGCCGCTGGCCTGCGCGGTGACATCGACGGGCACGCGGAGCGCCTGCTGAACCTGGGCCTGTTCCGTTCCTCGGACTTATTGGTGCCGGTTGGCGGTCTCTCGGCGGGCCAGTACCGCCGGTTGGCCCTCGCCCGGCTGCTCGTGGGTAGCTACGACATCCTGCTCTTCGACGAACCGACCAATCATCTCTCGCCGGTACTGGTGGGCGAACTGGAGGAAGCGCTCGCCGGATTTGCCGGAACGCTGCTGGTGGTCAGTCACGACCGTGAGTTACGCCGGTGGTTTGCGGGCCTGGACGGATCCGAGCTGCGGCTGGAGGCAGGGCGGGTGGCCGGGGAGCGGGCTGCCTGACCGTTGATCCAACATTTCCCGCGCGGTTGACCCCTCCGGCACCCCGTGCGATTCTTTATAGAACGAACGGTCGGTAATTCTGCGGCCCTCGACGTAACTCGCTGAACGACGACGATGACGGAGGCTGGCATGGCCGAGGCTTTTCTGGTGGGTGGGGTGCGGACCCCGGTGGGACGTTACGGCGGAGCGCTCTCCGCAGTCCGTCCGGATGACCTTGCTGCGCTGACGCTGCGGGAACTCGTCTACCGCACGGGCCTGGATCCGGAAGCCATCGAGGAAGTGATCCTCGGCAACGCCAACGGAGCCGGTGAAGAAAACCGGAACGTCGCCCGCATGGCGACCCTCCTCGCGGACCTTCCGGACTCCATCCCCGGAATCACCGTCAACCGGCTCTGCGCGTCCGGCCTCTCGGCGATCATCATGGCCTCGCACATGATCAAGGCGGGCGCGGCCGACGTCGTCATCGCCGGCGGCGTCGAGTCCATGAGCCGCGCACCCTGGGTGATGGAGAAGCCGACGACGGCGTTCGCCAAGCCGGGCGCGGTGTTCGACACTTCGATTGGCTGGCGCTTCACCAACCCCACTTTCGCGGCGCAGGAGAAGACCACATTCTCGATGCCCGAGACCGCGGAGGAGGTCGCCCGCGTTGACGGCATTACCCGCGACGACGCCGACGCTTTCGCCCTCCGCTCCCACCAGCGCGCGCTCAAGGCCATCGAGGCCGGCTACTTCAAGGACGAGATCGTCCCCGTGAACACGGTCAGCCGCAAGAAGAACGTCACGATCGACACCGACGAAGGCCCGCGCGCTGACACCACGCTCGAGGTGCTCGCAGGGCTCAGGCCCGTGGTGGCCAAGGGCGGCGTCGTGACTGCTGGTAACTCGAGTTCACTCAATGACGGAGCGTCCGCCGTCGTCGTTGCTTCGGAAGCAGCGTTGAGCAGGCTGGGCCTGACTCCGCGGGCCCGCATCGTGACGGGTGCGTCTGCGGGGGTATCGCCGGAGGTGATGGGCATCGGGCCGGTGCCGGCGACCCACAGGGTCCTCGAACTGTCCGGCCGGAGCATCGCCGACCTTGACGCCGTCGAACTCAACGAAGCCTTCGCCACGCAATCACTGGCGTGCATCCGTAGGTTGGGACTGGATGAGGAGATCGTCAACCGGGACGGCGGAGCAATCGCGCTTGGGCACCCGCTTGGATCCTCCGGCTCGCGCATTGCCATCACCCTGATGGGCCGCATGGAACGCGAGGGCGGACGGCTCGGACTGGCGACCATGTGCGTGGGCGTTGGCCAGGGGACCGCGATGCTGCTGGAGCGTGTGTGATGGAGACGCTCAAAACTGACGACGACGGTGACCGCCTAAGTGTCGAGCTGCACCGCCCGGAGGTGCGCAACGCAATCGACCAGCAGATGGTCGACGAACTCCACCAGGTGTGCGCGGACCTGGAACGCAATCCGCGGATCCTCATAGTTTCCGGGACCAGCGGCGTATTTGCTTCCGGCGCTGACATCGCCGAGTTGAAGGAACGACGGCGGGACGACGCCCTTGCCGGCATCAACTCCACCCTGTTCTCACGCATCGCCGAACTGCCCATGCCCGTCATCGCAGCACTGGACGGATATGCCCTCGGGGGCGGCGCGGAGCTGGCCTTCGCGGCGGATTTCCGGATCGGGACGCCCAGCCTCAAGATCGGCAACCCCGAGACCGGCCTTGGCATCCTTCCCGCGGCGGGCGCCACCTGGCGCCTACGGGAACTGGTGGGCGAACCACTCGCCAAGGAAATCCTCCTCGCCGGCCGCGTGCTGAACGCGGACGAGGCGCTCGCCGCCCGGCTCATTACGGAAATCCACCCAGCCGAGGACCTGTTGCAGGCAGCGAATGCACTCGCTGACCGCATCTCCCGACAGGATCCCCTGGCCACACGCCTGACCAAGAGCGTTTTCCATGCCCCGCGTGAGGCGCACCCGATGATCGATCAGCTGGCGCAGGCCATCCTGTTCGAATCCGACGCGAAGTTCGAGCGCATGCAGGCATTCCTCGACAGGAAGAACACAGACCGGAAGAAGAAACCATGACTGTACCTGGCATAGTGGGTGTGCTCGGGGGAGGGCGGATGGGCGCCGGAATCGCGCATGCCTTCTGCGTGGCGGGCGCCGCCGTCGTCGTCGTCGAACGGGACGACGCCGCCGCGGAAGCCGCACACGCACGCATCACTGCAGCGCTGGACCGGAGCATCGCCAAGGGAACGACGCCGGAGAGCCTCGACGCGCTCGCGGGCCGTGTGAGCGTGGCGACGGACTACGCAGCGTTCACGCCCTGCGGTCTCGTGATCGAGGCCGTGCCGGAGGACTTGGCGCTCAAGTCCGCCGCTTTGGCGGCGGTGGAGGACAAGCTCGACGACGGCGCCTGGCTGGCGACCAATACTTCGTCGCTCTCGGTAACGGAGCTGTCAGGCGTGCTGAAGCGGCCCGAGCGTTTCTGCGGGCTGCACTTCTTCAACCCGGTACCGGCGTCCACGCTCATCGAGGTGGTTCTCGCGCCGTCGACGTCAGCTGAACTGGAGGGCCTTGCCCGTGACTGGACCGGGGCATTGGGCAAGACACCGGTGGTTGTGAAGGATGCCCCCGGATTTGCCAGCTCCCGGCTTGGCGTGGCGATCGCCCTGGAAGCGATGCGCATGGTCGAGGAAGGTGTCGCATCGGCTGAGGACATCGACACGGCGATGGTGCTGGGCTACAAGCATCCCGTCGGGCCGCTGCGGACCACTGACATTGTCGGGCTGGACGTGCGGCTGGGAATCGCTGAGTACCTGGAGTCGACGCTGGGGGAGCGGTTCGCGCCGCCGCAGCTCCTCCGCGACAAGGTAGCCCGGGGTGAACTGGGCCGGAAGTCGGGCCAGGGCTTCTTCACCTGGGACGGGTAGTCCGGTCGGCGCGCCAAAAGGACTAGTGTTTTCTTCATGAGCGAGCGGACCCTGACGGATCAACCGTTAATCGGACGTGTCGAGGCGCCGGAACTGCATGTGATGACGTACAACATCCGCCGTAGGGTCGCTCACGTGAACCTCTGGAGCCACGATCACTGGTCGCGCCGCGAGCCGCTGCTGCGCAGGCTGCTGGCTGCCGAGCAGCCCACCATCCTCGGCGTGCAGGAAGCCATGCCGGACCAACTTCCGGCAATCCTCGAGGGGCTGGGCGCGCGGTACAGCAGCGTGGGGCGGGGAAGGAATGCAGACGGAGGCGGCGAGCAGTGCCCGCTGGTCTTCGACTCGGACCGGCTTGAGTTGCTCGAATGGGACCAGGATGCGCTCTCCAATACGCCGGATACGCCGGGCTCCAACAGCTGGGGGAACCTCATTCCCCGCATCATTGTGACCGCCCGCTTCCGCGACCGTGAAACCGGCAAGGAACTCACCGCAATCAATACGCATCTGGATCACATGTCGCGTAAGTCCCGGCAACTCTCTGCTGAGGCAATCCGGTCCCTGGTCGCGCGGACTGAGGGCGCCGTCGTCGTTCTTGGGGACTTCAACACAGGGGCGGCGTCGCAGCCCTACGTAGCACTGACCAGTGGCAAGGTGCTCACGGATGCGTGGGATGCGGCGGAGGAACGCCTGACTGAACTGTGGGGTACTTTCCCGCACTACCGCGCACCAAAGCAGGGACACAAGCGGATTGATTGGGTGATGGTCAACTCGGCGGTCACGGTGGTGGAGACCGGTATCAACACCGCCCGCTACAACGGCGCGTGGCCCTCGGACCACACGCCGGTGCAGGCGATCATCAGGGTCAATTAATCGATGGCCTTGCGCACCTCGGGAAGGTAGCCGGACTTGTAGCCCTTGGCGTTCGGGTGGAGATCATCCCTCGCGGTGAAGTTAGTGAAAGTGATCCACGGCTGCGGTGAGCCGATCCCGTGCTTGTCGAAGCGCTTTGTCACGTCCACATACTCGAAGCCGGCAGCCTCTGCCTGCGCCCGGATGACCTGGTTGAGCGCATCGGTTCCCGCGTTGAAGATTTCCTGCGCTTCGACGCTGAGGAGAGGTTCGTTGCCGAACTCGGGGGAGAACAGGTGCGGGTACCCGGTGACTATGACTTCCGCGTTTGGTGCCACAGCTCTGATCTGCGCGTAAAGCCTCTGCAGATCCGCGGCGAGGAAGGTGTTTGCGTAAGCCGTGGCGCCGTCGACTGCCTGCTGGCAAGCCACAGGGCCGGCTGTGCAAGCCCCGATGACTGTTCCGAAGTCCACATCATTCCCGCCAGCTGAGAGAGTGACCAACTTCGTCTGCGGGCCGATGGCGCCGAGCGCAACAAGCCCGCCCAACTGCTCGGGAACGTCCGGAACACCGTCTGAATCCGTGGCCGCACGGGCACCGGCGCAGGCCGCATTGAACGTCAGCTCGATCTGCTTGCGCTCATCCAGCAGCCCCGCGGTACCCAACGGCGACTGACCGCAGGCGTTCACATAGGAGCCCGCCCCGTACCCCGCCGCGTAAGAGTCACCAAGAGCCACGTAATTGATGGTGTCCAGCTTTGCCGCCGACGCTGGCAACACTGCAGAACCAATAACCAGACCCGACGCCATGAGGGCGCAGGCCGTCACCCGGAAAATTTTCATGCCTCACCGTACGCCTCTTTTGGCACGCTGAATATGGGAGCCGGACAGTTAGGGTGAAGCATGGCCTCGATTGACTTTGATGATGCACTCCGCGCCAGAACCGTTCTGTGGGAGGGCGCCGTGAACGCCCGCGACCTCGGCGGGGTCAGTGACGCGGTCAAACCCGGCCGGCTGTACCGGATGGGCCGCCACGAGTGGATCACCGAAGCGGGCTGGCAGCAGGCGTACGACGACGGCGTCCGTACCGTAGTGGACCTCCGGAACCCCGACGAGCGCGGACGCCGGGAGACGGACCCTGTGCTCAACGACGCCGTGCTGGAGCGGTTTCGCGTGGTGAATCGCCCCACCGAAGACCAGTCCGACAAGGAGTTCATGGCGCTGGCCGGCCCCTATCTCAATTCGCCTGAGTATTACGGGGAGAACCTGCGCCGTTGGCCTGAGAAAATTGCCGCTGTGGTGCGCGCCGTCGCGGAGGCGGATGGCGCCGTCGTCGTGCACTGCGCTGCTGGACGGGACCGTACAGGGATGGTGACGGCCGTGCTGCTCTCGGTCGCGGGGGTTCCTGCCGAGGTCATCGCTGACGACTACGCGCTCGGCGTGCACGGAATCAACGAGCACCACCTGGCGCAGGATCAGCCGCACGAAATCCCGAAGACGGCCGGGGAACTGCGTGAATGGATCGGGCACACGAAGGGCCACCTGTTGGAGTTGCTGGCGGATTTCGATGCCGAGGACTACCTGCTTGATGCGGGTCTATCACAGCGCGAGATCGACGCGGTGCGGGAACGGCTGACCGCGTGAGCGCACTGTCTCCCGTCACGCTGCAGGGTCAACGCGTGACGCTTGAGCCGCTCTCCATGGACCATCACGACGGCCTGGTTGAAGCCGTGAGTGACGGTGAGCTCTGGAATCTTTGGTACACGCGCATCCCCAAGCCTGAGCGGATGGCTGAGGAAATTGAACAGCGCCTAGCCAGACAACGGTCCGGTTCGATGCTGCCGTTCACTGCCCGCCGCACCGACACGGGTGAGGTTCTTGGCATGACCACCTACTGCAATATCAACGCCGATACGCCGAAAGTCGAGATCGGGTATACGTGGAACCGCGCGTCAACGCAGCGCACCGGCTCCAACGCCGAGAGCAAGCTGCTCCTGTTGACGCATGCTTTCGAGACGCTGGGGTGCACCGCCGTCGAGTTCCGTACGCACTGGATGAACCATCAGTCGCGTGAAGCAATTGCCCGCCTGGGTGCGAAGCAGGACGGCATCCTCCGGGGAGACGTCCGCATGCCGGACGGGACGGTGAGGGACACTGTGGTGTTCTCGATCATCGCCTCGGAATGGCCGATGGTCCGTTCCCATCTGCGCTACCGGCTCTTTAAGCCCCGCTCATAGAAGTTTTTGTCGCCTACTTGCTGCCCAACAGCTTCTCAGCCAGCAACTAGGCGACAAAAACTTCAGGGCTTGGCGAGCAGCAGGTTGGTGATGCGCAGGGTGCAGAGACGGCCGCCGTCGTCGTTGGTGATCAGCACCTCATGGGTGGTGAGGGTGCGGCCCAGGTGAATGGGCGTGGCGGTGATGGTGATGGTACCGTCGCGGGCGGACTTGTGGTGCGTTGCGGAAACGTCCACACCAACCGCCGTTTTACCGATGGTGCTCGCGTGGATGACGGCCGCCCAGGAGCCGACTGCCTCCCCGACAGCGAGGGAAGCCCCACCGTGCAAAAGGCCGAACGACTGCCGATTACCCTCCACCGGCATGGTCGCGACCACGCGCTCCACCGACTGTTCGAGGATCTTCACGCCCATTTTCTCGTCAAGTTCGCCGAGGGTGATCTGCCAGGGTTCGCCGGTCAAGTGAAGCTCCTAGGGGTGGGGCGGCTAAAGGGGTTCATGTACTCTGGACATATTACCGAACGTCCGTTCAGTAATGTTCCCTGCACCGTCCCGAGTTCCCCAATGCGAAAGGTCAACGATGACTTCGACCGCCCTCAGCGTGGACATTGTTCCCAGTTTCATCCGAGATGCGTGGTGGACCCCGGAACAGCACACCCTCTCCGCGGACAACTCCACCGAGGTACGCGACGCCAGCACCGGCGAACCCCTGGCGGTGGTGAGCACCAGCGGCCTGGACGTTGCCGACGTCGTCCACTACGCCCGCACCACGGGGCAGGCTGAGCTTGGGAAATTCACGTTCCACCAGCGTGCGTTGATGCTCAAGGCCCTCGCGCAGTTCCTGAACGGGCAGCGCGACCACCTCTACGAGCTGTCCGCCCGCACCGGCGCCACGAAGATCGACTCAATGGTGGATATCGATGGCGGCATCGGCGTGCTCTTCACCTTCGGCTCCAAGGGCCGCCGTGAACTGCCGAACTCGCAGGTGGTCATCGATGGGCCGGTGGAGGTGTTGTCGAAGGACGGATCCTTCATCGGTGAGCACATCTACACCCGCATTCCGGGCGTCGTGGTTCAGATCAACGCGTTCAACTTCCCGGTCTGGGGCATGCTGGAGAAGCTCGCGCCGTCGTTCCTGGCCGGTGTCCCGACCATCGTCAAGCCGGCCACGCCCACGGGCTACCTGACCGCTGCCGTCGTCAAGCTGATCATCGAATCCAACATCCTGCCGCTTGGTTCGTTGCAACTGATTTCAGGGCCAGCCCGGGACATCCTTGACCACCTCGACTACCGGGACCTGGTGTCCTTCACGGGCTCCGCATCCACTGCGAACAAGTTGAAGGCGCACGGGAACGTGGCAACCGGCGGCGTCCGGTTCACTTCGGAGACAGACTCCCTGAACGCCGCGATCCTGGGTGAGGATGCGGTGCCCGGCACCCCCGAGTTCGATGCCTTCATCAAATCCCTCGTCACCGAGATGACGGTCAAGGCCGGCCAGAAGTGCACCGGCATCCGCCGCACGCTGGTCCCCAAAGCGCTGGTGAACGACGTCGTTGCTGCCGCCCGTGACCGCATCGAGCAGCGCGTCACGCTCGGTGACCCACGAGCGGAGGGTGTCACCATGGGTGCGCTCGCATCGCTTGACCAGTTGCGGGACGTACGAGCCGCCGTCGAGTCCATGATTGCCGCCGGCGGCGAGTTGGCTTACGGGACGCTCGATTCGCCGCGGGTAACGCTCGCTGACGGAACGATCGACGTCGCCGAGGGCGGCGCGTTCATGGCCCCCGTGCTGTTGACCTGGGAAAATGCGGACGCCGTCGAACTTCACACCGTTGAGGCCTTCGGTCCCGTGGCGTCGGTAGTAGGGTACGACGACGTCGCCCACGCCGTTCGCCTGGCCGCCATGGGCGAGGGATCCCTCGTAGCGACGGTGTGCACGAATGATCCCGCTGTAGCGCGGGAACTGGTGACGGGAATCGCTGCCCACCACGGGCGGGTGCTGGTGCTGAACCGTGAGGACGCGCGTTCTTCCACCGGGCATGGATCGCCGGTGCCGCACCTGGTGCACGGTGGCCCCGGCCGCGCCGGTGGAGGTGAGGAACTCGGCGGCATCCGGTCCGTGCTGCATCATATGCAGCGCACGGCCCTGCAGGGTTCGCCGAACATGCTCACCGCGGTGACCGGTGTCTGGCATGCCGGTGCGGACCGGAACTTCGATGAGGAGCACCCGTTCCGTAAGAGCCTTGCTTCCCTGCGGGTCGGTGATGCTGTGCGGTCGGAGCTGCGGCAGGTGACCCTTGAGGACATCACGGCGTTCGCGAATACCACCGGTGACAAGTTCTACGCCCACACGAACGAGGAAGCGGCCGCCGCCAACCCGTTCTTTCCGGGCATCGTTGCTCACGGGTACTTGCTGCTTTCGTGGGGTGCTGGACTGTTCGTGGAGCCTGCTCCGGGCCCGGTACTTGCGAACTATGGACTGGAAAACCTGCGGTTCATCACGCCGGTTGCCGCCGGCGACTCGATCCGGGTGACCCTGACGGCCAAGCGCATCACTCCGCGCGAGGACGAGGAGTACGGCGAAGTCGCCTGGGACGCGGTGCTGACGAACCAGGAGGACGAGATCGTGGCAACCTACGACGTCCTCACCCTCGTGGAGAAGTAGGCACGCCGCCGGTCTTAGGCTGAGCCTATGACCAAGGCGTAACGGGCTTCTCCTGCTGTGCCCCGTCGACCAGCACATCGACCCGCTCGTTAAAGAAGCACACCCGGTCGTGAATCTGGGTGGCGTCAGGGAAGCGTGAATCATACTGCCACGCGATGTCCTTACCCTTCGGTGACTTCGGGTAGGAGATGTAGCTCGCTTTGCCCTTGTAGGGGCACACCGTTCGGGTTTCACTCGGCTCCAACACCTCAAACCGGACGTCGTCCGGTGGGATGTATAGGCGCGGGGGCAGGAAAGTCTCATAGAGCAGTGCGGCGCGCGACGTCTCCGCGAGGACTGCGCCTTCCATCTCAATCCTGATGCGTTCGGATGAATCGCGGACATCGATGCGGTGGAACGGGTCTCGGGGGTGCCCGATGATGACCTCGTCGTCCTCCCGCCATTCCAGGGCATCGAAGTCGAGAAGGACATACCCGGCAAGTGCGGGCTCATCCGGGCGAAAGGCGGCTCCGGGCAGGGAGGTACCGCCGACGGTGAGAGTCAACGGGGTACCAGCGGTGGTGTGCCGGCTGAAGCCTGTGCGGGGATCGAGGACAGGCGGGGCGTCCAGCATAATCGCGACCGGGTACTCCTCCCCGGCTCCCTGGTCCACACCGGCGGGGGACAGTTCTGCCTGAAGATCCTCCTCCGGCACCGCAAAGATCGGTGTGACCCGCCTGGGTTCCCAGACAAGCAGTGCTCGGCGGGTGTCTGTAATCGTGGCTCCGTCGAGGTCACCGCGAATCCGTTTTAGCGTGGGTTCGTAGCGAAGCTCGGGGAGCAGGCCGAAAAGGGTGTCGGACAGCTTTGCGGTCATGAATTCAGGGTCCACTTCGGCCCCGGAACAGTCAAGGGTTTCGCCTGGGAATTCAGGGGTGATGGAGGCCCTCTGGCTAGTGATGTAAAAGATTGTTGACATGCCTCAGTCGCGGGCGTAGCTTGTGTATGTCAACAATTTTTTACATGGGAGTGGTCATGTCAGCGCAGGAAAAGAACGCCTGGGTTCTCGGGTTGGTCGCAGTGCTTGGGTATGCGGTCTACCTCGGACTGCTACTCAGCAGCGGCTCCGACCCACTTCCCGAGCGCCCCTACGCGCCGATCATGGTCTGGACAATCGTCGGCGGAATCGTCGCCGGTATCGTCATCAACATTCTCGTCGGTATTGTCTCCGGTATGTTCCGGCGGGATGCCGGGCGGGTCGACCAGCGGGACCGGCAGATTGCACGGTTCGGTGACCAGGTCGGTCAGTCGTTCGTCATCCTCGGTGCAGTCGTTGCACTGTCGCTCGCGATGCTCGAATCGGACGCCTTCTGGATTGCGAATGTGATTTACCTGGGGTTCGTGTTGTCCGCGGTCCTCGGGTCCATCACCAAGATCATCGGCTACCGCCGGGGGCTGCCGGAATGGTGAAGCCCACCCGCGTAACCAACTCGATCCGTGCCTTGCGAGCCATGAACGGGGAGATGACCCAGGCACAGCTCGCAGACCGGATCGGCGTCACCCGCCAGACTGTGATCGCCATCGAGCAGGGCCGCTACTCCCCAACACTCGAGCTCGCATTCCAGATCGCGCGAGTCTTCGGCGTCGGACTGGACGCCGTCTTCCACTACCCGGACACCGATGAAGGAGCATCCCAATGAGGGCAATCGTGCAGGACGAATATGGAGACGCGGAGGTGCTGCGCCTTGAGGAGGTTGCGCGGCCGGAGCCCGGACGCAAGCAGGTCCTCATCCGCGTCCGGGCGGCTGGCGTCGACCCCAGCGTCTGGCACATTATGGCCGGTCAGCCTGTGGGCTTTCGGCCAGCCTTCGGCGTACGCAGGCCGCGGCAGCGCACTCGAGGGGCGGATGTCGCAGGCATTGTCGAAGCGGTCGGCCCCGAGGTCACCCGGTTCGTCCCGGGCGACGAGGTCTTCGGCGTCGCATCCGGCAGCTATGCCGACTTCGCGCTCGCCTCGTCAGAGAAGGGCTTGGCGCATAAGCCAGCAGGCTTGAGTTTCACAGAAGCGGCGGTCATCCCGGTTTCCGGCTGCACCGCGCTTCAGGGCCTTCGGCTGGGTGGAGTGACGGCAGGTTCGCGGGTGCTTGTGCTCGGCGCTTCGGGCGGCGTCGGATCATTCGCCGTGCAGTTGGCAAAGGCGCTCGGCGCCCACGTCACCGGTGTTGCAAGCACGGGCAAGCTGGATTTCGTCCGGGATCTCGGTGCCGATGAGGTGATGGATTACACGCAGCAGGACCCGGTGGACGGTGCAAGCCTCTTCGACCTGATACTCGACACCGGCGGCAACCGCCCGCTGGGGAAGTTGCGGCGGGCACTCGCCCCCGGCGGGACGCTCGTCATCGTCGGCGGGGAGGGCGGCCGAGGACTGCTTGGGGGCTTCGAGCGGGCGATGCTCGGGGCACCTGCTCTGGCGCTGATCACCCGTCAGAAACTTCGGGGTCTCACGGCCACAACACGCCGCGACGACCTCATTGCACTCGCCGGGTTCATCGAAGCAGGCCAGCTGCGCGTGCCACTGGAGCGCACCTTCGAACTCGAGGAGGCTCCGGACGCCATCCGCTACCTTCGTGCGGGGAACGTGCGTGGCAAGGTCGCCATTACCGTCTGACACTTGCACTGACTCTGCGGAGGTTATCTGCCGCCGTGCACGCTCGACGCACCTGGGATCAGGCGTGGTGAAGGCCCTCGAAAACCATGGCGATCACGTCATCAGCCAGTTGGTCGGGTGTCAGGGGGCCACCGGGTTTGTACCACTCGACCAGCGAGTTGATGGTTCCGAACAACAGCCTGGTGGTGGTGCGCGGGTCGATATCCTTTCGGATTGAACCCTCGGAGCGGGCGGCTTCCACGAGTGCGGCCACCTGATGGTCGAAGGCACGACGACGCTCCAGGGCCTCGCGCTCAACCTCCGTATTGCCGCGCAGGCGAAGTAGCAGCGTCACGAACGGCAGACGTGCGATCAGCACGGAGATGGTGCCCCGCAACACGTATTCGAGGCGTTGGTCAGCTTTCCCGGAGGTTGCATCCGCCTCCGTCAGCACTGCTTCCAGGCCACCGAGCGCGTGGTCGAGTGCCAACCGCAGCAGGTCCCCTTTCGACGGAACGTGGTGGTAGATCGCCGACTTACTGATCCCCAGGTTCTCCGCAAGGACGCCCATCGAGGTTGCCTCGTAGCCATGGCGGTTGAACACGTCAACGGCAATGTTGAGGACGGTCTGCTGGTCGTATCCGGGACGGCCCCTGCGGGTGGCGGCCTGTGAGCTGGGCATACGGGATATTTTCGCATGAACGTTCGGTCGGATCAGGCAGGGGGACTCACGGCTTCGGCCGCAGGTCGTAGATCCGCTTCAACTTTCCGCTCGATCGGGCAAGTGAACCTACCTCGACCACCGATACTGCGCAGCTCGAGCCGATGTGGATCTTGATCTGCTCGCTCAGCAAAGAAGCGGCGGCAGCGGCGTCATCACTGGATACGCCGTCACGGGGCTCTATGCGCACGGTCATCTGATCCATCCGCTGGCCCTCCGGCCGCGTGAGTTCCAGCTGGAAGTGCGGGCTGAGCGCAGGGATGCGAAGTGCGATCTCCTCAATCTGGGTGGGGAAAAGATTCACGCCGCGCAGAATGATCATGTCATCGCTGCGGCCGGTGATGCGCTCCATGCGCCGCATGCCCGGGCGGGCTGTCCCGGGCAGGAGGCGGGTCAGGTCATGTGTCCGGTAGCGGATGATCGGGAGTGCTTCCTTGGTGAGGGAAGTGAAGACAAGCTCGCCGGGCTGCCCGTCGTCGAGCGCTGCATCAGTGAATGGATCGATGATCTCGGGGCGGAAATGGTCCTCCCAGATGTGCGAGCCGTCCTTGGTCTCCACGCATTCACCGGCAACCCCGGGCCCCATGACCTCTGAGAGCCCGTAGATGTCGCAGGCGTCGAAGCCCATCCGCTGCTCAAGCTCGTGCCGCATCTCCGAGGTCCAGGGTTCGGCGCCCAGAACGGCCGTCTTCAGGGAGGTGCTCCTGGGGTCGATGCCTGCCTCGACCATGGCATCGAGGATGGTCAGCAGGTAGGTCGGTGTGGCAAGGATTGCGTCCGGCTCGAAGTCCCTGATGAGTTGCACCTGGCGTTCGGTTTGCCC
The DNA here is from genome assembly GCF_055361185.1 of Arthrobacter sp. TRD_SC_6. Lineage (NCBI taxonomy): Bacteria > Bacillati > Actinomycetota > Actinomycetes > Micrococcales > Micrococcaceae > Arthrobacter > Arthrobacter sp. TRD_SC_6. The sequence continues at coordinate 15,972 of NZ_CM143953.1, read as the reverse complement.
GCCAGAAATGGGGATGACGGTGCAGCCGAGCTTCTCGGCACCGAAGTGGGCCCCGAGGCCGCCGGTAAACAGTCCATAACCGTAGGCGTTGTGGACCTTGTAGCCCTTCTTGACCCCGCTTGCGCGCAGCGATCGGGCCACGAGTGACGCCCAACGGTCAAGATCACCTGTGGTGTAGCCGACAACGGTCGGCCGCCCTGTGGTTCCGGAAGAAGCGTGGACCCTGGCGACCTGCTCCTGGGGCACGGCGAACATCCCGAACGGATACGTCTGGCGAAGGTCTTCCTTGGTGGTGTAGGGAAACTTGGCCAGATCGGAGAGTTCCCGAAGGTCGGTGGGGTGAACGCCGGCGTCGTCGAACTTGCGGCGGTACAGCTCCACGCGCTCGTAGGCGTACTTCACCGTCCACTGCAGCCGCTCCAGTTGCAGTTCCTCAATGCGCCCGCGGTCATAGGTTTCCTCGGCGTCCAGCTCGGCTGTTTCCGCGGGGCTTGCCTTGATGGCTGTGGTGATCATGCTTCTCCTTCTCCGGGAGCGTGCGTTCTTGACGGGTCAGACGTACGTGAGCGGTTGGGAATGGTGCGCGAGCGTCCCGTGAAGAGGGCGACGAGGCGACCGCCGTCGTCGTTCCCTGCAGTAATGGTGATGTCGTAAATGCCGCTGCGCCCGGTGGAGGCTCTTTTGTTCGCGACGGCGGTGAGCAGTTCGCCCGGCAGCGCCGCGGAAATGAAGTTGATGTCGACGCCGGAGGCAACCGTGACGGTGTCGGTTTCCCCCATCGGATTGCACGCCAGGGCGAACGCGGAATCCGCGAACGCGAACACCATCCCTCCGTGCGCTATGCCGAATCCGTTGAGCATCTCCTCACGCAACCTCATGGATATGGTGGCGTGTCCGTCCTCGAGCTGGACCACATCGATTCCCAGCCAGGCGGAGGCGTGATCCTTCGCCAGGATGGGGTGTGCTGGGCGGACGTCAGTGTCCTTCATGGGGGCCTCTCGAATTATTTACCGATCGTTCATTAGGTAATACCCCGACACCCACCACTGTCAAGCAGTTGGAGGTACTGTGACACCTCAGGTTGTGTGACGCGGCACTTCGAGCAGATCCGGCCGAACCGCCCAGGCAAGGAGCACCTAAAAGATGACCTCAGGCCCGTCTTTCCCCGACCATTTCGTATGGGGTGCAGCCACCGCCGCCTACCAGATTGAAGGCGCCGTCCACGAAGATGGCCGGCAGGATTCGATCTGGGATGTCTTCGCCCGCGTCCCCGGGGCGGTTGCGGACGCCCACAACGGTGACGTGGCCTGTGACCACTACCATCGATCCTTCGCCGATGTGCAGCTGATGCAGGACCTCGGGTTGAAGGCGTACCGGTTCTCCACCTCCTGGGCGCGCTGTATGCCGGACGGCCGCACACCGAATCCGGCGGGCATCCAGTTCTACTCTGATCTGGTCGACAAGTTGCTCGCCGCGGGAATCACCCCCTGGCTCACCCTGTACCACTGGGACCTGCCGCAGGCGCTGGAGGACGAAGGCGGCTGGACGAACCGGGAAACGGCCGTCCGTTTCGCCGAATACGCCGCCGTGATGCACGCGGCGCTGGGGGACAGGGTGCGCTTCTGGGCCACCCTGAACGAACCGTGGTGCGCAGCGTTCCTCGGCTACGCGTCAGGGGAGCACGCTCCCGGCAGGCAGGAGCCCAAGGCTGCACTCGCCGCGGCGCATCATCTGCTGCTGGCTCATGGCCTGGCGGTTCGCGGGTTGCGCAGCCTGGACCCGGACCTGCAACTCGGCATCACGCTCAATTTCACGGTCCCGGATCCCCTGGACCCGTCCAGCGAAGCGGACCAGGACGCTGCCCGCCGGATCGACGGCCAGTTCAACCGCATCTTCCTGGACCCGGTGGTCAAGGGTGCTTACCCGCAGGACGTGCTCGACGACGTCCGTCACCTCGGCTTCGAAGAACACATTCAGTGTGGAGACACGGAGATCATCGCCCAACCGATCGACTTCCTGGGCGTGAACTACTACCACGGAGAGGCGGTTACCGCGCAGCCGCAGCCCGAGGTAATGGCTGCCACGAATCCCGTACGGACCGTCTCCTCACCGTACGTGGCGGCGGAGGGGGTGTCCTCCGTGCCCCGCGGCCTCCCCGTCACCTCGATGGGTTGGGAGGTGCAGCCCGAGGGCCTGCACCGGCTCCTGCTGCGCTTGCAACGCGACTACACCGGGCCCAAGGGGATACCGATGTACCTCACCGAAAACGGGGCAGCGTACGACGACGTCCCGGACCACCAGGGGTACGTCAACGACACAGACCGGTTGGCCTTCATCGCCGCGCACCTCGAAGCGGTCAGCCAGGCAATCAGCGACGGCGCGGACGTCCGCGGCTACCTCGTGTGGTCCTTGATGGACAACTTCGAGTGGGGATGGGGTTACCATAAGCGGTTCGGGATAGTCCGGGTGGATTATGAGACCCAGGAGCGCATTCCGAAGGCGAGCGGCCGGTGGTACGGAGAGGTAGCCCGCAGTAACCAACTGGTCTCCCTAGACGTTGGCGGCGCCTGAGAGTATGCGCGTGGCGCCCAGGGCGTCAGCTGCAAAGGCATAGTCCCAGGCCACGTCCTTCCACTGCTCGTACCGGCCGCTCGCGCCTCCATGGCCGCCGTCCATCTCGGTCTTCAGCACGATCGGCTCGTCTCCGGTGGTCACCTCGCGCAGCTTCGCAACCCACTTGGCCGGCTCGACGTACAGCACACGGGTGTCATTGAAGCTCGTGACCGCTGCGATGCGCGGGTAGGCGGTGGCGCGTACGTTCTCGTAGGGCGTGTACTCCTTCATGTAGCGGTAGACCGAAGGATCGGTGATCGGGTTGCCCCATTCCTCCCATTCGAGGGCTGAAAGGGGCAGCTCCGGGTCGAGGATGGTGGTGAGGGCGTCCACGAACGGGACCTGCGCCACGATGGCACGGTATTTCTCGGGGGCGAGGTTCACGACGGCGCCCATCAACAGGCCGCCCGCGGAACCACCGATGGCCGCGACCCGGTCCGGGTCCACCCAGCCGGTCCCGGCCATGTGGGTGGTGGCGTCGACGAAGTCCGTGAAGGTGTTCTTCTTCGCAAGCTTCTTGCCGTTCTCATACCAGGAACGCCCCATTTCCCCACCGCCGCGGATGTGTGCCACAACAAAGATGACGCCGCGGTCCAGCAGGGACAACCGGGAGATCGAGAAACCCGGATCCATGCTGATCTCGTAGCTTCCGTAGGCATAGATCACGGCCGGGTTGGAGCCGTCCTGCTGGAGGTCCCGGCGGCGCAGCACTGACAGCGGGATCTGCGTGCCGTCTGCCGCGGTGGCCCACTGGCGCTCCGCGACGTATTCCTCGGAACGGTAGCCGCCGCGCACTTCGGTCTCCTTGCGGAGGGTCAGCTCACCGCCGTCGAGCAGGTAGTCGTAGACCCGCGGCGGGGTGAAGTAGGACGCGTAGGAGAGGCGGATCACGGGCGCTTCGAACTCAGCGCCCGCCAGATTGCAGGTGTAGAGCGCCTCATCGAACGCCGGTTCAAGCGGTGCGTGCTGGCCCGGTGAGCCGAGGTACTCACGGGGGAGGATCTGCACGCGCATGGTGGTGTCTTTGCGTACCGAGACCAGGACGTGCGTGGAGGTGACCGTAGCGCCGTGGACGCGGACGGCGTCGTCGTGATCCACCACTGTGGACCACTCCTGTTCCGCCAGGGGGCGCTCAAACTGTTCGGCACCGACCAGGCTCACCATCGAGTTCTTCGCGCCGCGGTCATGGGTGAGCAGGTAGTGCAGCCGGCTGTCGATGGTCAGGGGTTCAGCCTCGTACAACACCCGCTCGGAACGGGGGATGAGCGTGGTGAGCCCGGCGTCCTGGTCGCGGAGGTCCAGGACCCGGTATTCGCTGTACTCGGAGCAGCCGATGCCGATGAGCAGCTGCGTGCGGTCTGCGGAGAGGTCGAAGCCGGTCCACATCGCGACGTCGTCCTCCTGGTAGACCAGGACGTCTTCGTCCGTGGAAGTGCCAAGGGTGTGGGATTTCACCTGGTAAGGGCGCCAGCTGCTGTCGACGACGGTGTAGAAGACCTGCCGTCCGTCGGGGGAGAAGGCCAGGCCGTAGAAGACGTTGGGAATCTCATCCGCCAGCAGTTCACCGGAGCGCAGGTCCTTGATGCGCAGGGTGAAACGCTCATCACCCGCATTGTCCACGCTGAACGCCAGGAGGTTGCCGTCCTCGTTCACGGTGAGCCCGCCTATTGAGAAGAACGGCTTGCCTTCAGCTTCAGCGTTGCCGTCTAGCAGTACTTCCTCACCCTGGACCGGATGCCCGGGTACCACAGCCGGCGGCGTCCAGTCCTGCGCGATGTCTCCCGAGTCCTCCGCCTTGACCCGGCAGTAAATGGGGTACTGCTTGCCCTCTTCGGTGCGCGAGTAGTACCACCAGCCCTTCTTGCGGGCCGGCACGGAGAGGTCGGTCTCCTGGGTACGGTTCTTGATCTCATTGAACATGTCTTTGCGCAGCTGTTCCTGGCCGGAGGTGACGGCGTCGGTGTACGCGTTCTCCGCGCTCAGGTGTTCCACAACCTCGGGGTTTTCCTTGGCGCGGAGCCATTCATACTCGTCAATAAAGGTGTCGCCGTGGTGGGTGCGCTCGGTCGGAACCTTCTTGGCAAGGGGAGGAGTGAGAGTCATGCGCCCATCCTGCCAGAGCCGGAAACGACGAGGGCGCACGTTCGCTCCGGGCGTGCGTGCACAGCAGGACGACGACGAAGGCGGCCCGGCGCCCCTGGTTCTGTCCGTCGTCGTGCATTTCATCCTGAAGGCTGACCAGGCGGGTCCAAATGCCCGCAACCACGTGCCCGGCAAAGCCTAAGCTGGCAGGGAGCCGGACACACGGGGGCAGGAGGAACGCATGCGGATCGCAGGAATGCAGGGTGCCGCGAAAATACTTGACGTCGAAGCGAACCTGGCGGTCATGGACCGCGCGGCTGCCCAGGCCGCTGCCGCCGGCGCTGACGTCCTGGTGACCCCGGAACTGTTCCCCTGCGGATATGCGCCGGCAAGGCTGGCTGACGCGCTTTCCCGATCCGGGGCAGGCCTCTTACAGCCCATCGACGACGGCGCACGGGACATCGCAATGCGGCACGGTATCGCGCTCGTGTACAGCGCCCCCGTGCCAGCGGAAGGCGGAGGATGGCATATCTCCGCGACGATGCTCGACGGCAACGGCGAACAACTGTTGCGCTATTTCAAGGTCCATCTCTTCGGAGCCGAGGAACAAGCAGCTTTTCGTCCAGGCGGGAGTGCACCAGAGTCAGTTCTGTTCCGGGGCTTCCGCGTGGGGTTGGCCATCTGCTACGACGTTGAGTTCCCGGAGATCGCACGCGCACTGGCCGATGCAGGCTCCGATGTGGCGCTGGTCCCGACGGCGTTGGCGGCCGGTTTCCGTGACGTGCCGCAGGTGCTGCTGCGTGCCCGTGCGCTGGAGAGTCAACTGGCCATCGCGTACGTCAACCATTCCGGTAAAGCGCCCACTGCAGCGGGTACCGCGGTTCAGCTCGGTGGCGGCAGTATCATCGTCGGTCCGCGCGGACAGGTGCTGGCCGAGGGGAGCGCGGCTGACGGGGACGACGCTGATGAGCTGATTCTTGCCGACATCTGCCCAGCGGACGTCGCTGCCGCCCGCGCCGCCGTGCCGTACCTTCGGGACCGCCGCACAGACCTATACACGTCCTGGCAGCCCCGGCCTCACGGTTCGTCGACGTAATTCAGCGCGATCAGGAGCTCGGCGCGGGTGGATGCATCAGCGAGATCCAGTTCCAGCAGATCGCCCAGTAAGCGGATCTGGCGGCGCACGCTGTTCCGGTGAAGGCCCAGTTCCCTCGCTGACGCATCCCAGTTGCCGTTTTCCTGAAGCCACGCGCTCAGGACTTGCAACAGCAGGGCTGACCTTTCCGGTTCAACACCCTTCAGCGGCGCGAAGATGCGCGACGCAAGCTGCTTCCCCGCCTCGTCACCCAGGAGGCCGGTGATTGTCCACGCGACAGTTTCCGCGCGCACGCTGCGACCGGAGTGGACGGCGTGCCGCAGGAGCGAGGTGGCCTGGCGGAACGCGTGGGGCAGGGCCGCAGGTTCCACGGGATCCGACACGGCCAGAAGCCAACCGGTCTGTTCAACTTCGGCGATGAGGGCATCGCTTGCGGCGAGGCGCGTGATCGCCGCGAACCCGTCGTCGGAAATTTCCACCAGTTTGGTGTCGAAGAGGCGGCGCCACTGCAGCAGGCCGCGAACGTCGTCGTCGTGCTGGCCCGTTGTGCGGGGGACTCCCCGCACAACGCGCACTGGTTCGGGGTGCGTTCCGGAAGTACTGTGCACAAGCAGCTCCTCCAGGTTCGCCTGTTCCCGCGCGGATCCAGGAGAAGGGCGCAGAAGCAACCCCGTGGCGAGCTGTCCCGGGGCAAGCGCTCCACTTGTACGCTGCCGCACCAGGGCTTCGAGCAAGCCGACGGCCACCTCCACAATGTTCCTGTCGAGCGGTCCCAGACGCTCTTCGGAGCCAACCACAAGCGCACCCAGGTTGGCGTCGCGAGTGCTTCGCAGCGGATAGCCGACCACAGCGCGCGCGCCCGGGGAGTCGAAACTGTCCACCTCGATCCGCGGGCCCCGCCCCGCCAACAGCTTCCGCAGGAGCGGCTGAAGTTCGGCATCCGAGGGGATTTGGCCCCTGAGTTCGGTGTTTCCACCGCGGACGCGGACGCGGACCCGGCCGTCCGAGCCGACAATCAGCGCCCAGGCCGGTATCCAACGGGTCAGGGTTTGCAGGAGTTCCTGCTCCGGCCGGCCCGCGAGGACTGATCGCATCAACTGTCGGTTGACCTCAGACAGGGTCCTCAACGCCTGGAGGGTTTCCGCCTCGAGCATGCGGGCGAATTCGAGTCCGACGGCGGCGAAAGGAACCGACGCCGGAAGCTCCACCAGAGTGAGATTGTGCCGCCGGCAGGCTTCCAGCAGTTCCACAGGGACGTCGTCGAAGTAGGGAGTGATGCCGAACCCCAACGCACATACGTTCGCCTGGACCAGGCGCTGGACGTAACGGTCCACCTCCGGTTCGCTGCCTTTGCGACCAGTGAAGGGCAACCCCGCCGTAAGGATGAATTCGCCCTCCAGCAGGTACGGCGTCGGATCTTCCAACTCACTGGGTTCCACCCAGCGGACAGTGAGCGGTGCCGCATCATCACCGGGCGGCTGGGCGTCATGGAGGACGCGTAACTCCGGAGGGAGCTTCTGCAGGAATCGGTGCAGGGGGACGGTCCCGAGCCCCGGCAGTGCTTCCCGCCCGGGCGATTGTGCAGATAGGCTCACACACCCAAGGGTAGAGGTCGATTCGTCCCGCCTTGTAATTGGAGTCACATGGCACCGTGAAGAGGTGCAATCGCTGGACAGACAGATCGGAAGTCAAAGATGACTCAGGCAACATCGGCCCCTGAAAGGTCAGCTCTGAAGCTCGGAAGCCAACTGCTACGCCGCAAGCCCATCGGCCAGATGCTCGATGAGGCCGGCAGCGGCTCCGGCGGACCGAAACTGCGCCGCAGCCTGGGTGTATGGCAGCTGACCATGATCAGCATTGGAGCGACCCTCGGCACGGGCATCTTCGTGATCCTGGGATCGTCGGTTCCCCTGGCGGGACCGGCTATCTGGATCTCCTTCCTGATCGCGGGATTCGCTGCTCTGCTCTCTGCCATTTCCTATGCGGAGATGGCCGGCGCAGTGCCGGTTTCGGGCTCCAGCTATTCCTACAGCTACGCGACCATGGGCGAGGGAATCGCCTGGATCTGCGGCTGGTGCCTGGTGCTCGAATATGCAGTCTCGGTCGCAGCCGTCGCCGTCGGCGCGGGCGAGTACGTCAACGAGATGCTCGCCACCTTCGGACTCGCGCTTCCCGACGCCATCGCAGCCCCGCCCGGCGCGGAAGGAGGCATGTTGAACCTGCCGGCGATCGCCATCGTCGTGCTTGCCATGTTCCTGCTTGTCCGAGGCGCCAAGGAGAGCGCGTGGGTGAACACCGTGATGGTCGTCATCAAGATCGCGGTGCTACTGCTGTTCTGCGTGGTCGCGTTCTCGGCGTTCTCCGCCCGCAACTTTGAACCGCTGCTGCCGATGGGTGTGGCCGGAATGTCGGCCGCAGCGTCACGCCTCTTCTTCTCCTACATCGGTTTCGACGCCGCTTCCACGGCGGGCGAGGAGGCAAAGAATCCGCAGCGGGACCTCCCACGCGCCATCATTGCTTCCATGGTGGTCATCACCGGCATTTACATCCTCGTTGCTGTCGCCGCAATTGGCGCGCGTGAGTGGACGTGGTTTGACGGAACAGAAGCTGCGCTGGTCCAGATTCTGCAGGAGGTAACCGGTGAGCCCTGGATGGCGCTGGTGTTCTCGGTTGGAGCTGTTGTGGCTATCGCAAGCATTGTGCTGACCGTTCTCTACGGACAGACCCGCATCCTCATGTCGATGTCACGCGATGGCCTGGTGCCGAAGATTTTCGGCCGCGTGTCTCCACGCACAGGCACGCCGGCCGCCGGCACGCTGATCGTTGGCTCCGTGGTTGCGCTTACGGCCGGACTGGTTCCGCTCGGAGAGCTTGCGGACGCTACGAGCATTGGCACCCTCTGCGCCTTCGCGCTGGTGAACCTGTCGGTGATCTATCTGCGCCGCAGCCGCCCCGACCTGCCACGCACCTTCCGGGCGCCGCTGTTCCCCGTGACACCAATCCTCGGCACCATCATGTGCATCTACCTGATGATCAACCTCGGCTCGAGCACCTGGGTGGTCTTTGCGGCCTGGATGGCCGTCGGGGCGCTCGCCTACCTTGGCTATGGCAGGCGCAACTCGCGCGTTGCGCGGCTGAGTCAGGATGAATACGAAAGACTCAGCGCCCAATAACCTCAGCACCCCGCCTTCAAAAGCACTTCACTGAAAGCAAGACGAATGACTATCGCCACCGAAATCCACGCTCCCACTCCAGCAGGCAGCGAACCGATCACCATGTTGAACCCGGACTTTCCGTTCAGCTATGACCACTACCTTGCACATCCTGCCGGACTCGGTTCAGTGCCGTCGAGCATGTACGGGACCGAGGTGGCGGTTGTCGGAGCGGGCCTATCCGGGCTGGTGACTGCGTACGAACTGATGAAGCTCGGTCTCCGCCCGGTCATTTATGAGTCCGACCAGATTGGCGGACGGCTGCGGACCGCGTGCTTCCCGTCCGCCCCGGGTGTCACAGCTGATCTCGGGGGTATGCGGTTCCCAGTCAGCGGAAAGGCCCTCTACCACTACATCGAGGAACTCGGCCTGGAAACCCGTGCCTTCCCCAACCCCCTGGCGGAGGCGACCTCAAGCACGGTAATCGAGCTCGGAGGCAAGCGGTATTACGCAGAGACCACGTCCGACCTGCCGGACTTCTTTCAGGAGGTCGCCGATGCCTGGAAATCGGCGGTCAACGACGGCGCTGCCTTCAGCGACATGCAGCGGGCAATCCGGGAGCGCGACACCACACGGATCAAGGAGCTTTGGAACTCCCTCCTGCCTGAACTGGATGAGCAGACGTTCTATGGCTTCATCGCCGGTTCGAAGGCGTTCAAGGAGGCCGGTTTTGCACACCGCGAGGCATTCGGGCAGGTCGGGTTCGGTACCGGGGGCTGGGACACGGACTTCCCCAACTCGATCCTCGAGATTCTGCGCGTCGTGTATACCGACGCCGACGACGGACACCGCAGCATCGCCGGTGGCGCGCAGGAACTGCCCAGGGCGCTGTGGGAACACGCGCCGTCGGGCATGGCTCACTGGCCGGCTGGCACCTCCCTGGCCACACTGCACGACGGCGCTCCCCGGGGCGGGGTGGCCCGCATCCGCAGAGGTGCAGACAACTCCGTCGTGATCACTGAGAAGTGGGGCCGGGAGCGTGCCTACCCCGCCGTCGTCGTAACCTGCCAGTCGTGGCTGCTTTCCACCCGCATCGATACCCAGGAAAGCCTTTTCGAGGCACCCATGTGGACCGCGATTGAGCGTTCGCACTACATGCAGTCCTCGAAGACGTTCGTCATGGTGGACAGGCCGTTCTGGAAGGATATTGATCCGGCAACGGGCCGGGAGACCCTGAGCATGACGCTCACTGACCGGCTGAACCGGGCCACCTATCTGCTGGACGACGGTCCGGACAAGCCCGCCGTAATACTGCTTTCCTACACCTGGAACGACGACGCGCTGAAGTGGCTGGCTCTCGATGCTGACGAGCGCGTGCGGTTGATGCTGCATTCCCTTGCGCAGATCTACCCCGGAGTGGACATCGCCTCGCACATCGTGGGGGAGCCCATCACCGTGTCCTGGGAGGCTGACCCCAATTTCATGGGGGCGTTCAAGGCGAACCTGCCCGGACACTACCGGTACCAACAGCGGCTCTTCACGCATTTCAAGCAGGATGCACTGCCGGAGGAGCAGCGCGGAATCTTCCTGGCCGGTGATGACATCTCATTCACTGCCGGCTGGGCGGAGGGTGCCGTGACAACCGGGCTGAACGCCGTCTGGGGTGTGATGAACCACCTGGGCGGGGCGTCCCACCCGGGCAATGCCGGTCCTGGCGACCTGCTGGAAGCGATCGGTCCTATCGCCCTCGACTGACTGAGGGGAGTACTTCCGGCACTCCCTGTGTCTTGACTCACCGCGCGCCACGCCGATATCCTGAACGAACGGTCGGTAATTATTTCGGGCTGGCAATCGGCCAGCCGTGCACAGTGAGGTGACCATCATGACAACCGCTACTGATACCCCGCAGGACCTGTCAGCGGAGCAGGAGCAGTTTGACCGGCTGATTGCCGAGGACTCCCGCATTGAACCACGCGACTGGATGCCCGAGGCCTACCGTAAAACCCTCACGCGCCAGATCTCCCAGCACGCGCATTCCGAGATCATCGGCATGCAACCGGAAGCCAACTGGATCACCCGCGCCCCCAGCCTGAAGCGCAAGGCCATCCTCATGGCCAAGGTGCAGGATGAAGCCGGCCACGGGCTCTACCTTTACTCTGCAGCCGAAACGCTCGGCACTAGCCGCGACCAGATGATGGCCGACCTCATCGCCGGCAAGGCCCGCTACTCGAGCATCTTCAACTACCCCGCCCGCACCTGGGCCGACATGGGTGCCATCGGCTGGCTGGTCGACGGCGCCGCTATCGCCAACCAGGTGCCGCTGTGCCGTGCCTCCTACGGACCGTACGGCCGGGCCATGGTCCGCATCTGCAAGGAAGAGTCATTCCACCAGCGCCAGGGCTTCGAGATTCTCCTCGAGCTTGCCAACGGAACGCAGGCCCAGAAGCAGATGGCCCAGGACGCCGTGGACCGCTGGTACGCGCCGAGCCTCATGATGTTCGGCCCGCCGGATGAGGATTCACCGAATTCCCAGCAGTCCATGGCCTGGAACATCAAGCGCTTCTCCAATGACGAGCTGCGTTCGCGCTTCGTCGGCATGATCGTGGAGCAGGTCAAAACCCTGGGGCTCACCTTGCCCGATGACCAGATCCAGTACAACGAGGCGACAGGCAAATGGGAGCACGGCCCGCTGGACTGGAACGAGTTCAAGGAAGTACTCGCCGGGCGCGGCCCCTGCAACGCCCAGCGCCTTGAGCGGCGTCGGGAAGCGCACGACGACGGCGCGTGGGTCCGCGAGGCGGCCGCGGCTTATGCCTCAAAGCAGGCAGCCAAGCGCAACTCGCGACAGGAAGCAGCCTAAATGGTCAGCGGATCCCAAACGGGCGACGACGGCTCCAAGGCCCCCAGCGCAGAGCAGCCGGACCATCCGAAGGCCGAGCCTTGGCCCTTGTGGGAAGTGTTCGTGCGGTCCTCGCGCGGGCTCAGCCACGTCCATGCCGGTTCACTGCACGCAGCCGACGCCGAGATGGCCGTCCGCAACGCCCGCGACCTTTATACCCGGCGCAACGAGGGCGTGAGCCTCTGGGTGGTGCCGGCGTCGTCGATTATCTCCAGCGACCCTGACGCCAAGGGGCAGTTCTTCGAATCCCCGCAGGGCAAGGACTACCGCCACGCCACGTACTACACCAAGAGTGAGGGAGTGAAGCACCTGTGAGTGAGTCGAATGCGAGCGCCACCCGCATCACTCCGGGAAACGCGCTCCGGCCGGAGGACATCGCTGCGTCCGGCGCAACGCCCAGCGAGGTGGTTGCCGAGTACGCGATGCGGCTCGGTGACGATGCGCTGATCCTCGCCCAGCGCCTGGGCTGGTGGATTTCGCGTGCTCCGGAGCTCGAGGAAGACGTGGCTCTCGGTAATATCGCGCTGGATCAGATGGGACACGCACGGTCCTTCCTGACCTACGCGGGCAGGGGCTGGGGCAAGACCGAAGATGACCTTGCGTACTTCCGTGGAGAAGAAGGCTTCAAGTCCTCGCACCTCGTCGAGCAGCCGAACGGTGATTTTGCCCGCACCATCGCCCGGCAGCTGGTGGTCTCCAATTATCAATTCGAGTTGTACTCACGCCTGATGGACTCCGCTGATCACACGCTGGCTGCCATCGCCGCCAAGGCCGTGAAGGAAGTGGATTACCACCGCGATCACGCTCGCCAGTGGGTGCTACGGCTGGCTCTTGGAACCGACGAATCCCGGCGGCGCATGATTCAGGGCCTCACCCTCACCTGGCCCTACGTGGGCGAGTTGTTCGAAGATGACGCTCTGATTGAAGCGCTCGACGGCGTTGCAGTGCGGCCTTCGCAGCTGCGTGCTCCGTTCGACGCTGAAGTTGAGGCGATTTTCGCTGAAGCCGAGCTCGAAGTTCCCAACGTTCCTGCCGCCGTCGGCGGTGGACGCCACGGGAGGCACAGCGAGCACCTCGGCTATCTGTTGGCCGAGATGCAGGTGCTGGCACGTGAGCATCCGGGGGCCACGTGGTGATGACCATGCAGACTCTTGAAGAGACGCTGTGGGACATCGCAGCGACGGTGGCGGATCCCGAGGTTCCCGTGCTCACCATCGAGGACCTCGGCGTCCTCCGCGCGGTGGACGTGCACGACGACGGCGGGATAACCGTGACGATCACACCTACCTACTCAGGCTGCCCGGCCATGGACGCAATCCGGGACGACGTCGTTGCCGCCCTCGCAGCGCATGGTCACACCAGCGTGCTCGTAAACCTGGTGCTCTCGCCGGCGTGGACTACCGACTGGATGAGTGACGCCGGGAAGGCGAAGCTCGAGGAATACGGGATCGCACCGCCCACCGGGAAGGCCGCAGCCCTGGGCCGGAAGCAAGGAGCCGTAAGCGTGGGGCTCAGCGTGAAGTGCCCGCAGTGCTCGTCCCTGAACACCCGGGAACTGACCCGTTTCGGCAGTACGTCCTGCAAGGCGCTCTACGCGTGCCAGGACTGCCGGGAGCCCTTCGACTACTTCAAGGTCCTGTAATGGCAGTGAAACTCGCGCCGTCGAACAAACGGCGCACGGCTTTCCATGAGCTCACCGTGGCTGAGGTGCGCCGCCTGACCGAGGACGCCATCGAGGTGACCTTCGCGGTGCCGCAGGAGCTGACCGGCCGTTTCGACTATGTGCCGGGCCAGTACGTGGCGTTGCGCACCATGCTCGACGTCGACGGCGAAGCGAAGGAATTCCGCCGGAGCTACTCGATCTGCGCCGAGCCGCGGGCCTTCGAGGACGGCAGCAGCGAAATCCGGGTCGCCATCAAGAAGGACCTTGGCGGAGTCTTCTCCACCTGGGCAAATGAGTACCTCGCAGCCGGGGACAAGCTTGAGGTCATGAGCCCGATGGGCCAGTTCATCTCGAAGCACCCGATGTCCGGGCTCAACAACCCGGACTCTATCGACACCGATACGGAGCACTCGTTCGTGGCGGTTGCTGCGGGTTCGGGAATCACTCCTGTCATCGCTATTGCGCGGTCCGTGCTTGCCGCGGATCCGGCGGTGCGCTTTGACCTCATCTACGCGAACAAGGCCGCGATGGACGTGATGTTCCTCGAGGAACTGGCTGACCTGAAGGACCGCTACCCTGCCCGCTTCGCCCTGCACCACGTCCTCTCCCGTGAGCAGCGTATCTCGCCGCTGCTGAGCGGGCGGATCGACGCCGCGAAACTGCAGTCCATGCTGACCAGCGTGATCCGCACCGACGACGTCGACGAGTGGTTCCTGTGCGGCCCGTTCGAACTCGTCCAGCTGTGCCGGGACTCCCTCGCTGAGCGTGGGGTGCCGCCGGAGAAGGTGCGGTTCGAATTGTTCACCACCGGCGAGCCCACCCGCCCCGAAGGGCAGATCGGGCGGCCTGTCCGGGAGGATGACGCCGGCGAAAGTTTCTCGATCACGTTCAACCTCGACGGTCTCCAGGGCACGGTCGCCAGCCCCACTCATGCCCGCGAATCGATCCTCAACGCGGCCCTGCGCGTCCGGCCTGACGTCCCGTTCGCCTGCGCCGGCGGTGTGTGTGGAACCTGCCGCGCGAAGGTTGTCAGCGGCACGGTGGACATGGAGGAGAACTACGCGCTGGAGCCGGACGAACTGGCAGGCGGCTACGTGCTCACCTGCCAGTCCCGGCCCACCAGCCCCGAAGTGTCTGTGGACTACGACGCCTGATCCCAAACTTTTTGTCGCCTAGTTGTTGCCCACAGCGGCATTAGAGAGCAACTAGGCGACAAAAACTTCATTGAAGTGAAGAGGAGCTTCCATGATTGACCTGACCATCGAGAACAATGTCGCCGAGATCGTGCTCAACGCACCGGAGAAGCTGAACGCGCTCAACGAAGCTGCGCTTACAGAGCTGTCCGCAGCGTACGACGACGCCGGCTCGGCCGCCGCTGACGGCTCCGTCCGTGCGCTGTTGCTGCGGGGAGAAGGACGCGGCTTCTGCGCCGGACGGGACATTGCCGGCGTCGCGCCTGAAACCGACGACGCCGTTGCCTACCTTGGCGGGCTCGTCACCCCGCTGCTGAAGAAGATGGCGGACTTCCCGGCACCCACCTTCGCCGCAGCGCACGGCGCGTGTCTCGGCGTCGGGCTCGGCCTGCTCATCGCCACCGATGTGGTCTATGTGGCCGATTCGGCGAAGATCGGCTCGCCATTCGCCAAGCTGGGAGCCACGCTGGACTCGGGAGGGCACTGGCTGTTCACCGAGCGGCTCGGCGCGCACCGGACCCTTGACCTTATTTACACGGCTGATCTGATGTCGGGTGCAGATGCAGTTAACAGCGGACTCTTCAGTAGGGCGTTTCCCGCTGAGCAACTGCTCGACGCCACCCGTTCCACGGTCGAGCGCGTTGCGACCGGAGCGACCGGTGCGTTCACGGCGTCGAAGGCCCTGGTGGCGTCAATTCGCGACCGGCGGCTAGGGCTGTGGGACGCGGTTGCCGAGGAAAACACCGCGCAGGGGGAGCTGTGCGCAAGCGCCGACTATGCGGAAGGCTTCAGGGCGTTCCAGGAGAAACGGGCACCCGTCTTCAAGGGCTGATCCAGTCCGATTTCGCCCGATTCCGCCTCGAAATGATACTCAGAGGCAACGAATATTGCAACATTTTGGAATCAATTTCCACTTAGGTTGGCCTAATTGGCTTCAGTTAGTCTTTTTGTAGCATTTACTGGAACCTGTGGCCGGGAGGTTCGTCTAGGGGCCTGATGGGGGATGGTGACGTTCAGAACGGGGTGTCACCTCCGGAAATGACGAACCTTCCGGCCACGCCTCTGCCCGGTGCGAGTCTAGTGCGGAGAGTTATCGGCGCCATGGACAGCCAGTTTCCGGGCAGCCCTCCCAGTAGCGGCTGGAGCTGGAACACTGCACGGGATCCTCGGTCACCCGCCTGAGCTTCCCGTGCCAGGAGCCTGCCTGCCCTGTAGACCTAGTTGATTTACAAGGGTCGTGAGTTCGCCCCGCCCGCTTGCAGAATCAGTCACCC